>CANLDL010000001.1 GCA_947489425.1 uncultured Pseudomonadales bacterium
AAGATACAATTTGCAAACGAAGTTCAAGAATTAGTAGGTCGTATAGATAAACCTAGTGATTGGTTGTTGGAGCTTATGTGGGGCGATGCTATAGAGAATATAGATGAGGGGGTATTCACATCAGAGCCAAAGGCTGTATTGAATTGCCTAAAACTAGCATTTAAGAAATACTCGTTAACCTCACAGCAGTTAAAATATATCTTGGAGAGTTACTTTCTATGTCAAGAGTACGGTGGGTTTGAAAGTTCAGATGAGGAACTTGATCAAATATATGAGCGATATCAGGCTCCAAAGCTTGAATTGGAAGAGCATGAATTATTAGGTGAAATTGAGAATTACATTAAATACGCATAAAAAGTCAATCAACTACGCGCCTAACGGCGCTGGACAGCTTACGCGTTGCTCCAGCTGCCAGTTATTGAGGTGTTAGCATACCCGAGGAGAGCATGAGCCTTATTTGGGAAGAAAGTAGGGGTATTAACCCTTTTGAAGCAGCCGTCGGTGATAAGAGGCAATACTTAGTTTACATTGCCTTCGTTGATAGCAAATCGGATCCGGACATTAGGAGATCGATTGAGGAGTCACTTGAGAAAGCTATTTCACTTATCCCTTACAATATTGAAGATGAATCTAGGTTTTTCTTATGTCACTGGGATGTTGTTTATTCGGTGATAACGATCGTCGTTTGTGATGAAGTAAGAGAGAATGATTCACCAAACGTTGTGAAATGTAGCTTCAGGTCTCTAGATGAAGTAATGAGTTCTATTCAGCCAGAAGACAAATGGGAGAATGAAACTGACCAATACGCGAGAAAAGTGAAGTCTTGGATCAAGGATTATCTAGTGAATAATTCTCAATTTATGAGTTATTCATTAGTCGCAGGGTTCTATACTGAAGATCGAGATGAATGCGAGATATTATAAATGCTAACAAGGCAATCAAACACGCACGCATAGCGTGCTGGACTCGTCATATGGCTCGCCGTTTATTGCAGCGTTAAGTGTACATATGAGACTTATTCACGCGAATGAAATAAAAGAAGCCTTGGGATATGCAAAAAATATTAGTCAGCCAGAAGACTTTGATATATGGACGCTAACTTCATTTACATCGCTAGTCTATGGTTTTATAGAGCTTGCTAGAGTAGAAAAGTCAGAATTGAATAAATATCAGCTTGATTTTCTTTCTAATCAAGCTGATATAGACCTCATGGAAGATACTTTGAAAATAGCTTTAAATTGTAATTTTTTTGAAATTCTGGGTAGTCATAGTGGAATGGGGGAAGAAGAAAGAATGATTAAGCTAGAGAAAGAATTTAATGAAACACTTAACAAGCAAAGGTAGTCTCGCCCTACGGGCTGGATGCGCTAACGCGCGCCGCTGCTTTGGGCGTTATGTATAAATCATGAATATCGAGAAATTTTCGAACGGCTTCAAAAATTGGAGCGAATTAACTGAAACGGAAAAAGACTTCTTTTGTGGAGATGAATATTTACCTTTCTATAATAATCACGAAGAGCGAGTTTCAGTATTATATGGCCCAGATGCCAGGCAATTGATCGAGCAAGCCTTGTTTCAAATACCAGAATACAAAACTGGCGTTGTTTCAGGTAAGCGGGATGAAGACTACATTTTACTTGGCGATGTCTGGAGCAACAAAGGAAAAATACAGGACGTTAGACAGTGGCTTTATAGTAAAGGTGTTCCGTTTTCGACAATGGTATATTTGCTCTATGACAATCAAGTAGCGAAAGTTGATTGGAAGTTTCTTGTAACGTATTGGGATGCTTTAGCATGGAATGTCGGTATGGCTATGGTCGCAACCGATTTAACTGGGAACTGGGCGTGTGAGTTTCATCATGAAGATGTCATTACTTTTTATAAATATACAGAAAATACATAACAAGTTGCTGTTGTTCGCTGCTACGAGGCTAGGACAACCTACACTACGTTTCGGCTGCCCCAAAGCAAAGCGTTAAGCATACGAGATAGTTATGGATTGGATTCAAAAGTTAAAATTATTGGCCAAGCACTTTGAGGGATACCCAAATATCCCAGAGCCGCCCTTTATGTTGGCGTTATACGTAATGATTGAAGATCCTTGGAACTTTACCGCAAACGAACTTAAATCTTGGGCATTCTCCGAGGAGAAAACTATTCCAGATCAAGACTGGGAGTTGTCAGTAGCTAATTCTGGTTATGACTCTTTGGTGCTTGATCTTGCTCAAGATGAAAGCTGCCCTAGTAACAAATTTATGCTGGTTTGCCTGTATATGATGGTTGGTGATTTTTTACATTGCGAGCTTTCTGAGCCAAGAAAAAAAGAAATTATTACTCTTGCTAATAAAGCATTGGAGTCAAAAATTTCTGGTGTTTCTCAATGGGGTGAAAAAACTTTGAATATAATGAAAAACACAAGCAGTTTTGTATATGATGAATGGTGCTGGTTGTCAGAAAATGACGTATAACAAGTCAATTAACTACGCGCCTATGGCGCCGGATGCGCTAACGTGCACCGGTTATTGAGGCGTTATATTTTTTTAGCTCTAATACTTGTCAGTGGATGTAGTACAACAAACACTTTTTCTGGTACTGTTAGGGATACTAGGGGCAAGCCATTACAGGGAGTAAATGTTCAGCTTTGGCAAAATCAATGGATTCCGTTTTATTTACCTGAGCGCATAGCTGAAATCGAGACTGATTCAAAGGGTCGCTATAATATTAAAATAAAAAAACGTGTATCCTTTATAGTCTATGAAGACTCGCCAATTACATTTAGTAAGTCTGTAAAGCCTAAAAGTAATACTAATAAGCACTATCATGAAATTGAAATTCCAAAAATATAACAAGGCTGTTAAATACGTTCCGGCCAAAAAGACGGCCTCCACCGGACTAGCTACGCGCTGTTCCGCTATCCGTTTACAGTGGCGTTAAGTATCTTATATGAATGAGTATCTTTTAGTTTTAATATTGGTTTCTGAAATGGTATCAGTATTCTTAATCTATAAGGTTTGGAAATCTAAAGAGTACTTAGTATTTAAAGTTATAGGTACGTTCTTGATATTTATCCCCTTTGTTGGTCCGCTATTTATTCTTTTTATATTTGATATGCCATCATCTCAAAATAAAGCATTACAAAACAGAGGTGGAAGAGGTCATTACACACATAGTTGGATCAGTCAAAGAGGTCTTTGGAAAAGTATAGTTAAAGAGAAGAAAGCTGATAATGAAAAAGATACTTAACAAGCACATCAAAAATCGCTTCACTACGTTGCGCTGGACGTCGCTGACGCTCCGCCTTTTATGTGGGCGTTAACTTCTTAATTATGCATCTAATTAAAAATTACATTATTATTACACTTATTGTTTTAGCTACGTTAAATTCTTTGGTTGAAATAATAGTGAACCTAAAAGAAGAGGTTGTTTCTGACCAAGCTAATTTTCTTTGGGCGCTTATATTTTTGGTGCTGATATCTATGTGGGCACAAAGAGATGCGTTAGATTCAAAAAAACAATACCCATTTGAATATGGTTATTTAATTTATATACTATGGCCTATTCTTTTGCCTTATCATCTAATTAGTACTAGAGGTATAGACGGAGCAATACAATTTTTAGGGTTGGTATTACTTTACCTTATGCCTTTTTTATCAGGCTTAATTACATATGTTTATTTCGTCTAAAAAAGTTAACAAGTGTGTTATGTTCGCACGCAAAAATATGCGTGCTGGACGGCTTACGCGCTGCTTCAGCCGCCTCATACACAGGCGTTATGCAAAGTAAGCACTAAGGACAGAATATGAAGAAAATTGTTCTAATCATCACAATGCTGGTATCGATTAATTCTCATGGTGATATACAAGTTGACTGCGATAAAGAAGAAATGAAACGATGGGAGGTATTCCATTGCGAACGTGAAACGAATGCTGATTTAAAGCAAAAGTATCTACAAAGATACAACGAATTAGTAGAACAGATTACAGCAAGGAAAAATGAAATTGACATAATTGGATGGGGAGTGTCATCCGAATTTGCAATCAACAATATCAAGAAGTCCCATGAACTTTGGGAGCAAGTAATATCAATTGATTGCGGCTTGTACGCCCGTTCGCCTAGAAATGCGGGCAGTAAAAACCCCGAAGAACAAGACTGTGAGACAGATAGTTATAAGATAAGGCTTGGACAGCTAAATAAAATTGCTGAATACTGGCTTCAATAAATGCATAACAAATCAGTTAACTTCGCTCCTAACGTCGCTGGACAGCTTACGCGTTGCTTCGGCTGCCCGTTACTGAGGCGTTAGGTGGCAATACTAGCTTAGACGAGTCAAGCTTATAGATATAAAAGAAATATTAAATTCTGTTGATGAAATTCTTCAAATGAATAGTGGCGTTGTAATATATGACTCCTCAGCAGATGAAAACGGCTTCAAGATTAACTTTAAAGTTTCTGACTCATTATCAAGGCTCATATTAGTTCATGTTGCTGAAGCTGCTAACATCCAACTAGATATATGTGCATGTTTTGGTGTCTGTTCATCTGAAGCGCAAAATGATCCAGACAGTGCAATAATGTATTGTTACAATTGTTCACAAGCTACAGATGTTCTAGATAAATTATGCTGGTTGGGTGCCCATCTAGTTTGGAAAATGCATAAAGTTAAAGTTTTAAACAGGGCGCAAGAGAAACAATATTGTAATTTATTTGGTGCCGTAAGCCGCAGCACCTAACAAGGCAATCTAGCTCGCCCCAGCAAGCTGGGGCTGGACAAATTTTCCGTTGGCTTTATTGTGCATTAACGCTACGCTAGCACAAACAGTCAACTCCAAATTTGCCGCTAATTGCGGCGTTATATTTCTAGGTGAAACATGGAAGCTCAGAGTTTTGAATTAGGATTGTCAGATGCTATTGCAATAGTTTGCGCTATCGTTGCATTTCTATCGGCATATTATGCAAGACACACCATTAATGAAGCTAAAAAAGCCAATGAATTATCTAGAATGAATGCTCTTTTATCTTTCAGAAAACATTACTTAGAATTAATGGAGCACCAAACTAAAATGGCTGAGGTGTTAAAAACTAGTGAAAGCGGTATGCAAGCTGTTCGAGAAAAGTACGCTGACCTAGATAGTAAGCTTAAAGAAATACACAAAGAATTAGAGCCTTACCACAGTAAAGTGGTGGCAAACGAAATATAACAAGTTAAATCAGTTCGCAGCTAAGGCTGCCGGACTCACTAACGTTCGCCGCTGTTTAAAGCGTTATACAAAAAGGAGTAATACATGAGTGCTCAGGAATTTGCAGCTCAATTAAAACAGACTATACAAGACATTAAAGATAATGGAACGGCTGCAATTTATTGTGACAATCTTATTTCCTATTTAGACGATATATCAAAATCGCCATCTCAGCCACTTTCAGATGCTGACCTAGAACGTTATAAAGCCGACTTGCAACTACATATAGAACAAAGCAAAAGTGATCATGCATCACAGCTTGAAATGTTTCGAGCGATAATTTTGGCTGGTCAAAATGCAATTAGGTCTTCTTTCTTGCTCAACGGTGGAGCATCCATAGCTTTGCTGGCTTTTATTGGTCATTTAGCTAGGATATCACCTGATAAAGTTATTACATTTGTGGATGCGTTAATTCCATTTACATTAGGTGTGTTAGTTATCACGATTACATCTGGCTGCACTTATCTGAGTCAATGGTTATATGATGAAGAGACTGAAAAATCTCAAAAGTGGGGTTTTCGTTTTAATTTGGTAAGTATAATTCTAGGTATATCATCTTATTTCATGTTTGTATGGGGTATTTGGTGTGCTTACTCATCCTTCAAGGTTTTCGTATAACAAATGTGTCATGGTCGCTGCTATCGCAGCTAGGACTGGCATTACGCTGGCGCTTAATGCCAGCCCCATACACAGGCGTTATACGGAATAGAGCTATGGAAGAAAAGTTAGCTAAGTGGTCAACATCATTAATTGGTGGCTCAATGATTGTGCCTGTGCTTGCATTCTTACTTATCCTTGGCTTACCTACACTTCTAGCCGGAGACATCAACCCTATAACTAATCCTTTTATGCTTGTCATATTAGCAGTCGCAATATTATATTTTTTTTCTATATATCTATTAGTTTCTCTTCCGGGAAAACCAGTTAAGAGAAGAGCTATTTCATGGTGTTTTTCCATCATATTTCATGCGTCTTTATTAATTAGCTTGTATGCATTCAGTAAATGGAATTCGGTAATTTTTATAATTGGTTTTTTTGAGACTCTTATTTTAATTTGTAGTGTTATAGGTTTATGCGTATTGTTTTATAATCACAGAAAAAACAATTCCGTATGATAAGTGTGTCATATTCGCACGCAAAAACACGCGTGCTGGACGGCTTCCGCGTTGCTCCAGCTGCCCCATACACAGGCGTTAAGTGCCCTGAGTGATCTAGGAATATGCTTATTACTAAAGAAGAATTCATTAAAATGATCTGGGGTATTTCCAGTCATGACCAAAAGGTCCTGGAATGGAATGCTGAATTTGTCAGCAACGACGGACTTGTGTGCTTAAAGGAAGAGCAGCCAATTGCTAGTAAAATCGGCATGTTGTTCAGTGAAATTAATAGAGAGCTTCACAAAGATAACACTATCCGTGCAATAGACATTGCTGATATTCTCATAGAGAACACCGTTCCAGCTAAATTGCTTGGTACAAAAGTTGAACCTATAATCTATCGAGCTCAGAAATTGCTAAATGAATTATCAAACTAGACCAGCATTTAACAAGTCAAAGCACGCGGACTTGGCAAAACTGTCCCCTTTTTTGCTCCAAAAAAGTCGCCAACTTCACCAAGCCGCTGTTTGAGGCGTTGGAGCTTAAAATGAAATTTTGGTCAATAATTAAAGTTGTATTACTTATTTTTGCTTCTGTTGTGTCTATTTTTGACACTTCATATGTTGAATCTGAAAGTATAATCGGTTGGGAGCCAGTTATTATCGGCCTTTTACTTTTTCCAATTATAGTAATTATTGGATTATTTGTATTAGTAGTTATTTTCAGGCGAAGATTAGACTTTGAACAACCAAATTGGTTATCTAACCCTCTAAATTTCTCTCACCCAGAACACTTTTTTCATTTGGCTGGTGTAATTATGTTAACTAGCGGAGTATGTGGAATGCTAGCGACTTACTTCAGATTAGGAGAATTAGGGCCAATTTCGTTTGTTCCAATAACTATGGGGATAGGAATGATGGTTGGAATCTGGCTTTTAAAAATAGTTTATATAATGCAGTCAAAAAGCTCTAACAAGTCAAATCAGCAAGGGCCTTCGGCCGGGACGCGCTAAGCGCGCCCCTGTTTGAGGCGTTAATAGCCCGAGTTTAGAGTGTGCCTTAAAAAATGAATATCTGCCCTAAATGTCAATATGAAAGAAAAGAAGTAGAACATGCACCTGACTGGCAATGTCCATCCTGTGGAATTGCATACGATAAAATCGAAAAAATTAAGCAAAGGCAAAAAGAGTCTGATAGTAAATATCACAAAGATATGGTCAATTGGCGGCGTAGAGTCAAAATACATAAATCCGGAACTTGGTATATTCTGCCTGTTGTAGTCCTTTTTTTACTTTTTAGCAAAAGCGATGTTAGCGTTTTTACATGTGGTGTATGGTCAATTATTTTTGGTTTTCTAGTAGCTTTTTATGCCCATAAAACCAACGAGTCTGGTATGACATACGGTGATAGTGGTGGCTACAAAACTAAAGAAGAAAATCCTGTAGTCTTTAATATTGAACTATTTCTAGGCATATTAGGGTCCATCTTTTTAATAACCAATGGTTTTTTTGCTTTTTTTAATGCAGGCGGCTGCTCTTAACAAGTGCGTTATGTTCGCACGCAAAAACACGCGTGCTGGACGGCTTACGCGCTGTTTCAGCCCGCCCCATACACAGGCGTTAGGGCATCTCAAAGGAGCTTTTGCTTATGACTGAATATCTCTTTCTCATTCCTGTATCGCTATTTCTATTGCTTGGTGTAATGAGTCCGGGACCAAGCTTTATATTGGTAGCTCAAACGGCGCTTTCTAAATCAAGAAAAGAAGCAATAGCTGTTTCCATTGGTATGGGGGTGGGGTCAACAGTCTTTGCTATTATTGCGTCTATAGGCCTTTTTGTTCTACTCGAAAGCGTTCCTTGGGTTTATACTACACTAAAGTTAATTGGTGGCTCTTATTTATGTTTTTTGGCCTATAAAATGTGGAGATCATCAGGGGATGTAATGGCGATTTCTAAAAGAAATAATCAATCACAAAATGGCCTTCTAAAAATGTTTTCAGTTGGCCTTTTTACTCAATTGAGTAATCCCAAAACAGCTATCATATTCGCTAGTGCATTTGCAGCTTTCTTACCTAAAGAGCTACCTATTTATAGCTACGCAATTATTGTTTCGCTTTCATTTTTAATTGATACACTTTGGTATGTTATCGTGTCAACTCTATTGTCAACGGACAAAGCTCAGAGCTTATACGCAAGATTTAAAGGAGCTATTTGTAAAACAGCCAGTAGCTTTATGGCAGTAATGGGCATTAAATTAATTGCAAGCAGAAATTTGCCCTAACAAAGCCATTAATCTGACGCCTTTTCCGTTATTCGTTTTTGTGCTTTGTTAGCACAATACCCGCAACTACAAAGGCGCAGCTTATGGCAGCGTTAGTAGTACAGGAAAGTATGTTACTTACAATTCACCAAGAGGTTATATTCGCAGCCAGGGGCAAAAATCTTGAACTTCTTAAGCAGAGGTTATCTGCTGGTGGGAATATTAATTATCTAGATGATAAATACGGTTCCGCACTATCTGAAGCTATAAATGGCGGTGATGATGAAATTATTCAATATCTGATTGATAATGGTGCCAATGTGAATTTAGAGAATTCCAACGGTATCGTGCCTTTAGAATTGGCATTGCATCATGCCTCGGGTGATATTGTGAGAAAGCTATCTTGGTCAGGTGCAAAAATAAAGGGTAGGTGTCGTCCACACTGGAAAGAAAGATTGGAATCATGCCTAAAAGGCTACTAACAAAGCCATCAAAAATCGTTCTGACCAAAAAATGGCCTCCACTGGACTCACTATCGCTCGCATTTTATGTGGGCGTTATGTATAAGTAGAGAATCATGGATCAAGATTTTGAAATAGAGATATTGGCTATATCTGGGTTGTCTAGCTTGGGTAAATACCTTCGCATGTCTCCTATCTCCTTAGCTATGGTAGAGGTAGACTCTGGAGATGTTGTATTAAAGCAAAATGAAGTATCTCAAATAGCTGGGGTTGCATATGAATCCCGCAAAGGAGATGTATATGTATTTTCTATGTGTGTATTGTACAAATCTCCTATGCCAGCAAAAACTTTAGTTTCGCAGTTTTCTCAGTTCTTGAAAGCAGCATCGTTACCTCACAGAATTACAGAGATACTCCATGAAGTAGATTTTGATGAAGAATGGATAAGTTATCAATGGCCAGCAAACACATAACAAATCAGTTAACTTCGCTCCTATCGGTGCTGGATAGCTTACGCGTTGCTCCGGCTGCCGGTTACTGAGGCGTTAACTGATATGTATAAAGAAAGAGATCCAGATATAGAAGCAAAAGTAACGCTGTTATCTACAAAGACGGAGGCAGAAAAACTCCATCTGGCACAGGTTATAGGCCGGCACACCTCATTAAAGAAGATTATCTAACTACAGGTGTGCAACATTATATTGGGCAAGATACTTTAAGGCCAGGTGAAAGTTGCTTTGCTAATATTTGGTTCATAGCCCCCGGGGCTTATCCTAAATCTTTATGGGTTGGTAAAAATATTCAATTTCAAGAAGGTGGCAGAGTTGTCGGGTATGCGGAAGTTAAAAAAATCAATAACGCTGTTTTGCTTAGAAACAGTTAACAAGGCGTTTAAGCTAGGACACACTAACGTGCGCCTCTTAGTTTGGCGTTAGAGCGCTAGAAAGTGAGAAAGTTTGTGAAAATTGTGGTGTGTGAATGAATTATACTGAAGGGCCTGGCCACCTTTGGGCAAGGCGTTAGAAATAATATTAAGTAAGGAGTCAACCTTGTCATTGATGGGCGTCATAATTGGAAGTATTTTTGAATTAATATTTTGCGTATTCTGCTTCATGGTAGTAGCTTTTTCTGGGGGAGCCTTAGCGAACGGTGGAGCGAGTAAAGTTGTGGTTAAGGTTCTTAACTATTTTCTCTGCCTTATACCCATCAGCTGCATAGTCTGCGCGATTGTTGTAATATTTGCCTATTCCTCGGGTTTCGGCTCGAATTTTTATTGGCTTTTTGCAGTGCCCCCAGCTTTATTAGTTACTTACTTCATTATTATTGCAAGGTTGGCTAGGTGAATTTCTAACAAACTGCTTTATCCGAAATTTTAGCCTTCCTTCCATTTTGAGGTGGCTGCGCCACTCAACTCCAAAACTATACTTTAGTCAAAATTCGACTGAGCAAGGCGTTAGGCATAGATAGAGAGTTTAAGGTGAATATTAAATTTAACCGAATCGATCACGTGATGGTTACTGTTGGTGATCTTGTGATAGCTAAGGGGTTCTATGAAGGAATCCTTGGTTTTAAAGAAATAGTTTGCCCGTTACAAGATGGAAAGAGAATTTGGTATAAAATTGGAAATCAACAACTTCATGTAAATCTCCAAGAAAAATATCATAAGTCTGGCTTTGGTCATTTTGCAGTATCTGTTGAATATGACCAATATCATAACTATGCAAAGCAAGTCAGTGAATTAGGTAAAGTATCATGTGAATCTAAAGAGTTTGCTGATGGGGTATATAGGTTTTTTATCGATGATCCATTTAGCAACACTGTAGAAATCCACCAGGAATATAAAAATGCCTAACAAGCACATTAAAAATTGCACGCAAAAAGCCGCTCGCCTTTTATGTTGGTGCTATCAGTACTAGTATGACAGGAAGAATTGGTCCACATACAGGAATAGAATTCATTCTTTTTGATAGAGGTGAAAAACACGTAATTTACTTCAATTGGGATTCATGGCCAGAGGAGCAGTTCGCAGCGGCTGAGTTAGTTGGAGCAAAAAAGCTGAAGTTTTCGGAATCAGGAAGTTGGAAATCATCTTATATTTTCTATCGTAGTGACCACGAAGCGGAAGCAACGGAACTTAGGGATATAGTTGTCTCAGGCTTAACTCTACATGACGATGATTTTGAATCTAAAGAGTATCGAGTTGGAGAAATACTTGGTTACACCAAAGAAGATGTCGCACTATATATTAGTAATATCAAGGGTGGTACATCGCACTGCTAACAAGTTTAGGCGCTCGTACGTACTACCAGCGCGCTAGATGCTAAATTCATTAAGAATTATGAGTAATGCGGTAAAAATAGAAGATTTAGAAACAGAAAAAATGAAGAAGCTTATAATTTCTGGGCGCAAATATGAATAAGTATAAATGTTAATTCTAATTACTTTCATCTTTTTATTAAGTAGTTTTGTCTGGGTGTATGAGATATACATGTTTCAGTGGGAAAGTTATAGGAAAGAATGCCCAATAGACAGAAACGAGAGTTTAGGAGAGCACTTGATAAATAGGGGAAATGAGCGTTATTTATCAGTTATTATTTTCGTTTCTGTAATATTGGGTTGTATGGTTGGGTACATTCAGCGAAATTGTAAAAAATTTAGAACTACATTATTTCGCGCTAATTATATCGCTTTAGCAAATTATACTATGATTTTTGCTCTTATTTTTAGCCCGTAAATACATAACAAGTCTTTATGTGCGCTGTTATTGAAGCTAGAGCTCTCATTGCACGGGTGCTTCATACCAACCCCATACATAAGCGTTAGATTTACGAGACGATTAGTCAGATGGAGAATACATGCTTAACATTAGAAACACTTTATTTATACTAATCTTTTCCGTTAGCCAACTTGCTTATTCCGATTGGGTCTCCACAATTGATAAAGAATATCGTTCGAGACAACCAGATCTATACGATAAAGTGCAAAATTCCAAAGATATTATTGATAATAATCAAGCTAGTAGAAAAATGAATATTCAAGCAGTTAATATATTGCTTTTAGTAATTGAAGAAGATGATAAATTTGCTCCAGCTTATGTTCAAATTGCAAGGGCAATTTCAAATATAGGTTACAAAATTAATAATGAATTTAGTTCTGTAAGCTTAAAATCTCAAGAGGAGTACTTAAAGATAGCGTTAGATATTGAACCTGATTATGACTATGCATTAGCACTGATGGGTTACACTCAAATGTTTAAAAATAATTTGAATAGTGCGGCCGACTATTATGATCATGCCAGTAAGGTAGATTCAGGCTACCCATATTTGCGATCACAGTTGGCTCAATTACAAACCAGGTTTGGAAATTACGAGGCTGCTATTAAAATTGCAACTGTAGCTTATGAAGAAAATAAAGATAATCCAAAGATAGCCTCAAGTATGATCAATGAAATAATATTTGCTCTAAAAAAAATGCCGGGCAAGTTGGCAGAATTGGATTACTGGCACAATAAAAGAATAGAAATATATCCAGAAAAAGCTTGGAATTGGGGAGATTATGCAAATTTGAAGCTATATGGATTCGGAGATCATGAAAGTGCTATAAAGTACTCTGAAAAAGCATTGAGCATAATGAACTATGAGCATGCCAGATTTTTATTGGCTGCCTCCCATTATAAAAAATGGAGTGATTATAAAGATAACCCTGAAAAGTCTGATGAAGCAATGAAATCATTTCGGATAGCATCTCAGATATACCCAGATAGGCAGAAAGTGATAATAAGGATATCTAATAACTCAAATCTAGCTAACACAGTAAAAGCTTTAAAATTACTAAATGAGTGAAATCTAAAATCTAACAAATCAATCAACTATGCGCCTTCAATGCTAGACGCAGCAAAGCTACACCAGTTATTGAAGCGTTAGCTTTAAAAAAGGAATAATTATGATTTTTGAAGTATGGATAATGTTTTCTGCTGCGGCATTTTTAAATATTATCAGCCCAGGTCCTGCTATTTTACTTGCAATATCTAATGGTATCGCATCTGGCTCTAAAGCAGTCATAGCATCTTCAGTAGGAAACGTAGCAGGGTTGTTTATCCTTTCTACTGTATCAATGTTTGGTTTAGGTTTAATACTTCAAACATCGGCTGTTTTATTTACAGTACTAAAGTTTATTGGTGCTGGTTATTTAATATACTTAGGTATAAAGAAGTTTAGAAGCACAGATATCTTTTTTACTGACGATAATTTAAAGTCTTCTGAAAAAATAGAATTTTTTAAAAAACTCAAAGAAGCATTTATTGTTGCAATTACAAACCCAAAGGCCATTTTATTTTTTATAGCTTTTTTTCCAATATTTATGGACACTAATTCACCTGTGTTATCTCAGTTCGTGATCATGACTCTAACATTTATGAGCATCTCATTTTTAAGTTTGGTGACATATGGGCTAATTGCAAAATCAGCAAGACATTGGTTTAAAAATAAAAAAATAGTAAACATTTTTCACAAAGTAACAGGAGGTATTTTTATAGGGTTTGGTGTTGCTTTATTACAAGTGAAAAATAGTTAAGCTTAAAAAGTGTTATGTTTGCACGAAAACACGTGTGCTGTGGTGGCTTCTACGTTGCTCCAGTCGCCCCATGCATTGGTTTAACCGTATATGAAGTTTAAATTAGTACATATGCATGAAGAATTTAGTCGCTCTAATTTCGAAGAGTCTCAAGTATGGGGAAGCTATTATGAGCCAGACGATATCGATGATATTGTCGAAATGGGATTTAGCCGAGAAGAAGTTACACGCGAACTTGAAAAGGTAAATTGGTCGGATAGCTATTGTTTTCCTATTGCTGAGAATACAAAAATTGGCTCCTTTATGTATGAATATAGAAAGGCAGTATTCACAACAGAAAGCGGGAAAGTTTTTAGTGGTTATGTTGTAAATCGTGGCCATGCTATTCGTTTATTTGGAGCTAAAAAAGAGTGGCGTATTAATATTAACTTATTTGATCTCATCCAGGTAGAAATGGAAGAATTGAAAGTCGATTTAGAGTTAAATAATGCCGAAGAACTTTTTCCATTAAATGTCAGGATACCTTATATAAATCATGAGTTTATTTTTGCAAAAAACAATTAACAAGCACATCAAAAATTGCCCACAAAAGACGTTTGCTGGACTCGCTATCACTCGCCTTTTATGTGGGCGTTTTAGGAAATATCTAGCATGAAATTAAACTCTGGATCAATCGTAATACAAAAGCCTGTCTCTAATGTTTTTAATTTCTCGAGAAGCATGGCCCACTTTTCAGAGGAGTCCAAGATATATGAATTAGAAGACTATGATCTTGAGACCGATGATGATATTGAAGGACTACTTGAAGAGACCGATGAGTTCTCTATTTATGCTTTCGCTAAGTATGAGGGTGATAAAGACTTCGTGATCGATTTAAGGGTTTTAAAGGTGAATCCAGATCAATATCTGATTTTTAAAATTAATCGAGTTGGTGTATACCAAAACGAGGAAGATGAATACGAAGATGTAAAGGCGCTACCTCTGGCTTTTATCTGGGAACAAGTGGAGCTAGGGTTTCTTTTTACTGAGCTGTCGGGTGCAACTAAAGTAAAGGTAGTAACATATGTAAAGCCATCCGCAGGGATTATGTTTAAATTACTGGCATGGTTGGCAAATACGCTCAGCATGCGTGAAAGCAGAAGATACTTAAAGCGATGGGCAGCTATTGTTCAAAAATATGCCTGATAAACACATTAAATTTGCCCTCTATCGGTCGTCTGACACGTTTTGATACGGGCACACATTGATTACGTAGTAGAGAGAAATATTGGTTATTTTTAAATAGTTATCTCAAAAAATAGTTGATGTAATAAATTAATGAAACCAAATGAGTATTGAGTGAACTATCAAATAAAAAAAATTACGCCTAAGCATGATAGTAAAGTTTGTGAGATTATTAAGACTGTAGGGGGTGAATTTGGCGCAATAGGTGAGGGTTTTGGCCCGTCTGACTCTGAGGTGCTAGCCATGAGCCAGCACTATAGTGATGATTCCTCTAGTTTATATCTAGTGGCTATTGTAGGTGGTAATGTGGTGGGCGGTAGTGGTGTTGCAGCACTCAATGGTAGTAAAGAGGTTTGCGAGTTACGAAAATTATTTCTTCTTCCCGAAGTCCGAGGAAGGGGCATCGGTAAAGAGCTAGCAGAAAGTTGTTTAAAATACGCTAGTAATAAGGGCTACAAGAAGTGCTATCTTGATACGTTGGGCAATATGGAGGCAGCTATTTCTCTCTATGAGAAATTAGGTTTTAAGCACCTTGCTAAACCTCTAGAGGAAAGTATTCACAATGGTTGTGATGTTTGGATGCTTAAAGAGTTGTAAGTTAAAAATCTTTTTATGTATTTTTAATTTATCGTATTATTAAGGGTATGAACAGAACTTATATTAAGCCTTACAATAGGCTTAATATAAGTATAAAAACTAACGAGCTATAGCTTACGACTGAGTCATGTAATCAGAGAGTTTATCGACATGGTTTTTGGTCTCGTCGATAAGTGAGCTAATCTCTAGTGCAGATTCCGTTGTTGACTGTGCTAAGTTTCTTACCTCATCGGCTACAACGGCAAAACCTCTACCTGCTTCTCCGGCTCGGGCAGATTCAATAGCTGCATTCAGTGCTAGTAAGTTGGTCTGATCAGAAATCCCATTAATTGTTTGAATAATACTACCAATACGCTCCAGTACTTGCGACATAGCATCGTGTGTTTGTTCTATTACTGCATTACGTTCAGAAATATCAGAGCCATACATAAGTATCTTATTAAGGTGGCCTTCCACGTCGAGTACAGGCGTAATAGCAACCGATAACTTAATGCTCTGATCGGAATTTCTTTTAGAAATAGCAATGTCAGTGTTAACAAATTGCCCTTTATTTAGGGTATTCCATTGCTCATTATTGAGTATTGATTTTAAATCAGGGATGGAGCTTTTCAAGCCATCAAAATTTTCAGCATTAAAGACCTCTAAGCTGAGTGGGTTAGCTAAGGTTATCTCTCCTTGAGGTGACCACTCAATAACGATATTACTTTGGCTAATAGCTTTGAGTCGAACATCATTTTCTAGAGCTTCTTTTTTAGTGTCATCAATATTTGCTTGGATAGAAATAAATTTATCTAACTCGCCTTTATCGTTGAACACAGGGTTAATGGCTAGGCTAATCCAGTAAGGGTTACCGTCTTTATCGTAGTTTAATATTTCATCATAAAAGGGTTTGCGCTCTTTTAGGTTTTTAGTAATGCGCTCACGTGTTTCTGGATCAGTATGGTCACCTTGTAAAACGGCGCCAGGCTTTTTGCCGATGACATCTTCTAGTACATAACCTGTTAATTTATTAAAGCCTGGGTTTACATACTCGATAAATCCATTTGCATCGGTGATAACGACTGAGTTATCTGTTTTATTTGCAACTAGAGAGAGTAGAGAGAATTCTTCGCGCTGTAATTTTTCAGCAGTAATATCTTTTACAAAAGCAGTATAGAGAATTTTTCCTTCTAATTTTACTTTAGATAGAGAAAGGTTTGCCCAAATTTTTCTACCATCGAGTGTTTCTACTTCTACATCACGGGATGTGCCAACGATTTTATCAACACCTGTTGTACGATTACTATTGACCAAATTATCATGGTTTGACTGTATAGCTTGTGGTACGAGCATTTTCACGTTTTTACCGACAACGTCTTCTCGCTTACAGCCCCATAATTTTTCGGCGGCTTTGTTAAAGAATAAAATATTGTTGTTCTCATCAATAGTTATTACACCGTCAATACACTGCTCTAGTGTTTGGTCAATAATGTCGGCATTTTCTTTCTCTTTAGAAATGTCTTTAACAAATGCGGTGTAAGTAATCTTATCGCCAATTTTTACTTTAGATAAAGACAGATTGCACCATGTATGTGATCCCTCTTTTGTTTCAATGAGTACATCACGCGATGTGCCAACGATTTTGTCTTCACCTGTCGTGCGATTCGCATTCACTAATTCATCATGGTTAGATTGTATGGCTTGAGGTACGAGCATTTTTACATTCTTACCAATGACCTCATCGATGTTATAGCCCCAGAGCTTCTCCGCTGCTTTATTGTAGTAAGTCACAATATTTTTTTCGTTGATTGTGACTACAGCGTCAATGGCTTGGTCTAATGCTTGTAGTTGTGAGTTTTTATTTTTGTTGGATAAAAACGATAAAATCATAATCTAGCCCATTATTAACAGGTGTTTATAAAGTAATTAGGGCTCGTTATATTTAGACAACTCTAGCCTTAATCTTGGTTATTGATTTAAGTCTAGACGGTATTTTAGGAAATGGTAAAAAATTTAATGTATTTCAAGTCATTGAATAAGAAGCTATTTTTCATATAACCATAAATGATATAAAGGCACTAAAATACATCGTAATGCACAATTTTTGAGACTACTATAAGGGAAAAATACTATAAAAAAAGGGATAATGGCTTAATCAATTCTATTGATTTTAACTAATTAAGCCAAATTATGAGAGCAAAGTTTTAAGATCGACGTCTAAATAATGGGGTAGGTGTATCGGCGGATGTTTGATAGGCATCGCTAAAATCAGCTAGCGATGTTGCCATCGTTTTTAAGTCAAATTCGCCTTGAATGTTCTCAGGGTTAAAGCTGAATGAATTAAAACCACAACGCTTTAATGAGCACAATTGGTCGCGAATAATATGCCCCACTGCACGAATCTCGCCGGTATAGCCATATCTTTCACGCAATAAACGTGCAAGCGAAAAGCCTCTGCCATCCATAAAGGTAGGGAAGTCAATCGCAATAACAGGGACATTGCTCAAATCGTCATTGATTGCGGTTAAATCAATGTCATTTTTGAGAGCAATGCCTATATCTTCGCGTTGTAGTGAAGGTTCAGCTTGCCACAAAGCTAATGGAATAATCGACTGGCTTGTAATAGCCGTGGTATCAACTTGATCGTCAGCAAGCAAGGTCCAGTTATCGTTAACAACCGCGCCATCTTTGATAATCTGTGCATTAGCTGGCATAAACGCTCTCCTTAAAAGGCTTTAAGCCAATACGGCTGTAAGTATCCACAAAAATCTCATCTTCGTGACGGTTGTTAATATACACATTGAGTAGCTTATCAATAACATCGGTCATTTGCTCGCGACCAAAGGCTGGGCCAAGTACCTTGCCTAGGGCGGCATCTTCGTTAGCACGACCACCTAGCTGTACCTGATAATATTCCTCGCCTTTTTTATCCACTCCTAATATACCAATGTGACCTATGTGGTGATGTCCACAGGCATTCATACAGCCGGAGATATTAATATCGAGATCGCCTATATCATAGACATAATCAATATCATCAAAACGGCGCTGAATAGCCTCTGCGACAGGGATAGATTTAGCGTTTGCTAAGGAGCAGAAGTCTCCACCAGGGCAGCAGATCATATCAGTTAAGGTGCCAATATTTGGTGTAGCAAAACCGGCTTTTTTAGCTAGCTGCCAAAGTGTAAACAAGTCAGACTTTTTAACATCCGCTAGGACAATATTTTGCTCGTGTGTGGTACGTGCTTCGCCAAAACTGTATTGGTCTGCTAGCTCTGCAATCACATCGAGCTGTGTATCGGTAATATCACCTGGTGCTACACCTGTTGGCTTAAGCGATAAAATAACGGCAGCATAACCCGCTACTTTATGCTCAAAAGTATTGCGTGTTAGCCATTTACCAAAGGCGATATTATCAGTGGTGAGTGCATTAACTTCAGCTTGTACAGCGCTGTCGTCAATTTGCTCATAACTGGGGGCGGTAAAGAATGCACGTGTACGTGCTATTTCTTCATCAGTTAAGGTCGCGGGACCATCTTTGATATGTGCCCATTCGGCCTCGGCCTTTTCTTTAAATGCATCTATGCCCATTGCTTTAACCAATATCTTGATACGAGCTTTATATTTGTTATCGCGTCTGCCCAGTAAGTTGTAGGTACGTAATATGGCATCAAGATAGGTAAGTAGGTGTTTTTCGGGTAAAAATTCGTTGATGAGGGAGCCAACAACTGGAGTACGACCAAGGCCACCTCCTACGAGAACACGAAAGCCAACTTCGTTGTTTTCATTTTTAACAACTTGTAGGCCAATATCGTGTAATTGAATAGCTGCACGATCAGTATCAGAGCCAGTAACGGCAATTTTAAATTTGCGAGGTAAAAAGGCAAACTCGGGGTGAAAGCTAGACCATTGTCTAATAATCTCGCAATAAGGACGAGGGTCGACAACTTCCTCAGCATTGATACCTGCATATTGGTCCGATGTGGTGTTACGAATACAATTACCACTAGATTGGGTAGCGTGCATTTCTACTTCGGCAAGCTCTGCTAAAATATCAGGTACATCGGCAAGATCTGGCCAGTTAAATTGGATGTTTTGTCGAGTACTTACATGGCAATAGCCCTTGTCGTATTTTCTCGCAACATGCGCTAAACGACGTAATTGTGTGCTATTGACCATACCGTAAGGGACATTGATACGTAGCATGGGAGCTAAACGTTGTACGTACAACCCATTTTGCAGACGAAGAGGCAAAAACTCTTCTTCTTTTAAATCACCGGCTAAAAATCGCTCAGTTTGTCCGCGAAATTGAGCAATACGCTCTTGCAGAATTTGATGGTCATATTGATCGTATTTATACATAAATAATATCTGTATTTTAAAATTGTAATAATAATGCGGAGTATACTAAAAATTAGGCTTATTCCTTATGTTTACTAAGATTATTTTGCTTCAAGCATATTGCTTAATTGAATAAGGCGCTGAAACGGCTTGAGTTATGGGTGTGGATTTGTTCAAATAGTCTAAATAATAATAAATTACGTATCACTTAAGACATAAACCACTAAACAATAAGAAAGTAATAATTGAGGTTTTTACTATGAATGATCAAACCAAAGAACAAGATGATAGTTTTGCCGATGCTGTTGCAGCTGTTGTGCTAATTGGTGTTTTTGTTGCTGCCTGTATTTTTTGGGTAAGTATCCAGTAGTGATTGTATTGATTAGTTTCTGAATACTGTATCACCTTACCTCATATTAAATTACAAACATGATAAAAACTAACCACTAAACTTTGGTGGTTGTTTACTTATTTTGCCTGCTAAAAGATAACGCACATGAAGCCAGACTTTAAGTTACACAATAGTTTTGCATTTTGGATATATCGGCTCAATCATGTATTACAAGATGCATTTAATGAGCAGTTAAAGGAGCATGATATTACGTGGCCACAATGGATGGTACTCAATGTTTTAGACGAAGGTATTGCTGATACGCCAGCCGTTATTGCCGACCACTTGGGTGCCGATCGCTCAGGTATAACGCGTTTGCTGGATCGCCTAGAGCTTAAAGAGTTTGTGGTAAGAGAGCACGACCGACTAGATAGGCGCTCAATAAAGTTAAAAATGACGCCCGAAGGTAAAAAAGTGATGGCGGAGATAAACGATAAAGCCCATCAGCATCAGCAACAGTTTTTGTCTGAGTTACACCTTTCTGAAAGGCGTGGTTTCAAAAAAGAACTTCAAAAAATGTTAAAAATTAGTGGTGTAGATACCACTATGCTTTGGCAGCGTATCGATTAGATAAACGGTTTTTCTGTTATTTTACTTATATTTAAAGCCCATTGCTTTTTAGCACTGCTTGTACAATTAAAAAAACAATTGCGATAAATAGCATTGTAAAAATAATTCCCGCCGCAATATAAGCATAAATACTGCCATGCTTAAAATCCGTTTCAAGGTTCTTTTGTGTCTGAACACCAAAGGCAGCTGCCATTGTGCTTAATACAATTTGCCAAAAACCGGGCTTTTTTGAAGGTGAAGACATGCTCTTTTCCTTTTAAATAAACAAATGAGCCAATGAATAGTGGCAATATATATTACCCTATTTTTTATGGGGTAGAGCAAATAGATGAATCATGGCACTATTTGTTTTTATTTTTGCTAGTTATTACTGCTGAATAAGTAGAATATTCTATATTAATCGATTATTTAAGAGATCAAGTTGCAATGAGTGTCACGATTACAGAATCTGCCCAAGGTTATTTAAAAGAGTTGCTTGAAAAGCAAGATGCGCCTGATGGTATTGGTATTAGGATGTTTGTCTCCAACCCAGGTACACCGCAGGCTGAGACCTGTATTGCTTACTGCCGAACAGGTGAAGAGCAAGAAGGCGATGAGATCGTCGAGTACGGTGAGTTTAAAGCCTATTTTGAGGGGCGTAGTTTGGCCTTTTTAGAAGACGCTAAAGTTGATTATGCCGCCGATAAAATGGGTGGCCAATTAACTATACGCGCACCTAATTCGAAAATGCCTCAGGTAAACGACGATAGCCCGCTTGAAGATAAAGTAAATTATGTGCTCTACAACGACATTAACCCAGGCCTTGCTGCTCATGGCGGTATGGTTGAGCTAATGCAAATTGCAGACGACGGCTTTTTAGTATTGAGGTTTGGTGGGGGTTGCCAAGGTTGTAGTGCAGTCGATATGACATTGAAGCAGGGCGTTGAAAAAACCTTAATGGAGAAAATCCCCGAGGTTAAGGGTGTGCGCGATGTGACGGATCATAGTGATACCAGTAATGCTTATTACAACTAGCTGTTACTAGCAGGTTAATATTTCTAAAATATAAAAAGCGCTTAGGTTACCCATAAGCGCTTTTTTTGTATCTGTTTTTTTATAAAGCGCGGGTGTTAGTGATATTAGCCTACAAGCCCTTTAAGCACAGCCTTCATACCATGTGTTAACTGGCTGAGTTCATCGTGAGAGATAATAAATGGTGGCATAATATATACTAGCTTACCAAAGGGACGAATCCATACGCCTTGTTCTACAAATTTGGGTTGAATATCGGCCAAATTCACGGGCTTTTTAAGCTCTACCACACCTATAGCACCTAATACTCTAACATCTTCGACATGCTCCCATAATGCACACTCGGCTAGCTCGTCTTTTAGTTGTGTCTCTATCGTGTCTATCCACTGCTGCCAAGGTGAACTCAGTAATAAATCAATACTGGCATTAGCCACCGCGCAGGCGAGGGGGTTAGCCATAAAGGTGGGGCCATGCATTAAAGCTTTTGCTTCGCCAGCGCATATGTTTTGGGCTACCTCTTGGGTGCATAGAGTTGCCGCTAGTGTCATGTATCCACCTGTAAGCGCTTTGCCTAGGCACATGATATCTGGGCTAATATTGGCATGGTTTGAGCCAAATAGCTTGCCGGTACGGCCAAAATTTGTGGCAATTTCATCAACAATTAAGAGCACGTCAAATTCATCGCATAACTGTCGCAGTGCCTTTAGATAACTAGGTGAATAAAAGCGCATGCCACCTGCTGCTTGCACAATGGGCTCGATAATAATAGCTGCTAGGGTGTTGTGATGTTCGCTTAAGTGCTGTCTGACATTGTCGCAGTAACTCTCATTCCAAGTTTCATCGAAGCCACATTGTGGGGCGTCGGCAAAGTGTTGTGGCATGAGTAAGTCGCTAAATAAGTGGTGCATACCCGTTACAGGGTCACAAACAGACATCGCGCCAAAAGTATCGCCGTGATAACCCTTCGAGTGGCTAAGAATACGTCGCTTTTGGGGTAACCCTTTAGCCTGCCAGTATTGTATGGCCATTTTAAGGGCAATTTCGACAGATACTGAGCCAGAATCTGCATAAAATACGTGCTGTAGCGGGGCCGGTGTTAATCCAATGAGTTTTTCAGTGAGATTAATAGCTGGCTCATGGGTAAGCCCACCAAACATAACGTGGGATACCTTTTGTGTTTGATCAATAATCGCTTGATTGAGCACGGGATGATTATAGCCATGTAACATACACCACCACGAAGACATACCATCTATCAATTGCTGACCATTATCGAGGGCCAAATGCACGCCCTTAGCCGATGAAACACCAAATACAGGAGCGGGTTGTGTTGCTGAGCTGTAAGGGTGCCATATATGTTGCTTATCGATATCTAGTTTCATAGTACTTGTAAACAGTGCCTTGTTCAGATTGACCTAGTAGGTCTGACTACATGGGTAAATGTTAATAGAAGTGATTTTGTTGCGAGTGTAGTGTTTGAGCCTTGTGTTTGCAAAATAAAAAGGTCTAGCAGATCTAAATAGTGCGTCGATATTTGTTCGCTAAGGTTGCAGAATATATGCTACTGATTATTTTTTGATTAAGAATACTTCTTTGTGCTAACGCAGTGCTATATCTGGGTCGGTAATATCGCTATAATCACCTGCTTTTGCAGTGAGCGCCTAGGCGACAAATTTACCTCTATGACCTCAACAACCGATTCGACCATAGATAGCGCAACAGAAACACTGGAGAGCGTAGATACCACCAGTGCTACAGGTACTGTAGATGCTAATACTACTAGCGATAGTCAAGTTGCCAGTGTGAATCCAGAGCAAAATGCAGGTCTACAACAAGGGGAAATGCCCTTTGCGTTTGTGCATGGGCAGGCTTATACCAACTTACCCAAAGATCTTTATATACCACCCGATGCCTTAGAGATCATTTTAGAGGCCTTCGAGGGGCCACTCGACCTATTGCTCTACCTGATTCGCCGGCAAAATATCGATATTCTCGAAATCAACGTCTCTGCTATTACACACCAGTACGTTGCTTACGTTGAGTTAATGGATGCAATGCAGTTTGAATTGGCCGCTGAGTACTTGGTAATGGCAGCGATGCTGGCCGAAATTAAATCGCGTATGTTGCTACCTCGCAATCAAGAAGAAGACGAAGAAGATGATGATCCACGTGCAACATTAATTCGGCGCTTGCAAGAGTATGAGCGTTTTAAACAAGCTGCTTCGGATGTTGATGAGCTACCGCGCCTTAATCGAGATATATTTATTGCATCGGCCGAGGAACCTGACCGTAATTTAACGCGGCCAGACCCTGATGTTGATCTTAAAGAATTATTACTGGCTTTATCTGAGGTGTTAACACGTGCAGATATGTTTGAGAGCCATCACATTGAGCGCGAAGTGATGTCTACTCGGCAGCGCATGACAGAAGTTTTAGAAAAATTAAGTGTTAAACAAACCTTTGTTCCCTTTGTGAGTTTATTTACGGTCGAGGAAGGGCGCATGGGAGTTATTGTTACCTTTATGGCGGTGATGGAATTAATTAAAGAGTCATTGATTGATATCGTACAAAATGAATCTTTTGGTGCGATTCATGTTAAGGCGAAAAGCGAATAGCGCTAAACTATATTGAATTAATTATTATTAAATTTTTTGTTATTTTTTATTATATTAACAAAAATAGTTGACGGAATTTTTATGCAAGAGCCCGATGAACAAACTGTCGCTGAGCAGCCTGTTGAGGAACAAGTTGCTACTGAAATGCGTGTTATAGAAAAAGAACAGCTTAAAAAAATTATTGAAAGTGCGTTGATGGCCTACAGCCAGCCATTAACTATCGAAAAGCTACAAACGCTTTTTAGCAATGATCACCTACTAGATTCAGAGGTCGGAACTGCTATACCCAATAAAAATGAAATACTAGCTGCATTAGAGGCAATATCCGAAAGCTGCGGTGATCGTGGTTTTGAGCTTAAAAAAGTCAGCAGTGGCTGGCGTTTTCAGGTGCGTGCTGAAATGGCGCCATGGATTAATAAGCTATGGGAAGAAAAACCCCAAAAATATTCGCGAGCACTGCTCGAGACCTTATCTATTATTGCCTATCGCCAGCCCATTACACGTGGTGATATTGAAGAGATCAGAGGCGTTGCCGTTAGCTCACACATTATTAAAACCTTGAGTGAGCGTGAGTGGGTTAAAGTCGTTGGCCATCGTGATGTGCCTGGGCGTCCATCTTTATTTGCAACAACTAAGCAGTTTTTAGATTATTTTAATTTAGAGAGCCTTGAGGACTTACCTTCGTTGAGAGAGTTAGCAGATATTGATTCGCTGACTCCTGAGCTAGATTTAGAACCGAGTAATGCTGACGCTGAGATTACTGGAAATGAGTCGCAAGAGAAAACAAGCGACGATTTAACAGGCGATGCCGAAGAGGCAGAGACTGTAGATGCCAGGGGTGATACAGATATTGGCGATGAGAGAGATGGCAGTGACGATAACGATATAGATACTAAAGACAGTGATATCGTTGACGTCGCCGTAACGAGCGCAGAACAAACTCGCGATTAATCTTGATCGCGTAATTAGTACGACAACATTCATTGAGAACTAGCCGGGAGGCTCTTAGAAAGTCATGAAAAAAACTAATCACGGACAAAACAAGCACGGAAAAAATAAATCACCTAAACGTCCAAGTAACGATGAAGAAGTGCTTGAGAACACCTCGCCTAAAAATGAAAAGCTTCAAAAAGTTTTGGCCCGTGCGGGTGTTGGCTCTAGACGTGAAATGGAAAGAGTCATTGAGCAAGGCCGAGTTACCGTCAATGGTGAACGCGCTACTCTAGGCGATAGAGTAGAGCTAGGTGACCGAATAGAAGTAGATAAAAAACGAGTTCAGCTGGCGAGTGCCGAAGAAAAAAACGTCAAAGTACTTTTATACAATAAGCCTGAGGGTGAAATTTGTACACGCTCAGACCCAGAAGGCCGACCAACAGTTTTTGAAAACTTACCAGCACTGATTGGTGAGCGTTGGATAGCGGTTGGACGACTCGATTTTAATACCAGTGGACTTTTATTATTTACCACTGACGGTGAGCTAGCCAATAGCTTGATGCATCCCTCATCGAATATCGACCGCGAATACTTAGTACGTATTCAAGGTAAAGTTGATGATGATATGAAAACAAGGCTAACTGATGGTATTGCTCTAGAAGATGGAGTAGCACGTTTTACTGACATTGTTGATGGTGCAGGTTCTGGCCAAAACCACTGGTTTTACTGTGTGGTTATGGAGGGCCGTAATCGCGAGGTTCGTCGCTTATGGGAGTCCCAAGGTGTTAAAGTAAGCCGCCTTAAACGTGTGCGTTTTGGTAATATCTTTATTCCGTCCCATGTGCGCGTTGGACAGTGGACGGAGTTGAGTGCTCGTGAAATTAAAGATTTATGCCTAACCGCGGGTGTTGAAATGACGGGTAAATCCCAACCGCTAACACAAGCGCAAAAAGCAGCTAGAGAACGCCATCAGAAAAAACTACGTGCAGGTAAGTCTCGACGAAAATAACTGCTCCTCTTATTTTTTGATAAGGCTATGGAGGTTCAACGAGTAAGGTTTACGCTTTTTTATACTAACGGCTCTGGCTTATGTATATGAAAGCCTTGGCCTGAGTCTACGCCTATACTCTGCAAAATCGATAATATTGCTTCGTTTTCGACAAATTCAGCAGTGACTGTTATACCCATCATATGAGCGATATCGGTAATCGATTTAACCATTGCTCTGTCGATGGGGTCCGTTGCAATATTTTTGACGAAATTTCCATCTATTTTTAGTGAAGAAATAGGTAATACTTTTAAGTGGGAAAAAGACGAGAATCCAGAGCCAAAATCATCTAGAGCGAATTTAAAACCTTTTTGTCTCATACGCATTAAGAATTCTGAGGTTTGTGTGAGATTCGAAATAGCTGTGCTCTCTGTAATTTCGAAACAAATCTTTTCTTTAGGGACTTGGTATTTGTCAAACAATCCCAGTAATTGCTTTTCAAATCTATTATTACTAATTGTGCGACCACTAATATTAATATTGGCTTGATACAGTTTTTTTAAGCAATTAGGGCGATCTTCTAGATGTTGAAGTACAGCATCAATGACCCAGAGGTCTAGTTTTTCTATGTAATCGAATCTCTCGGCAGCAGCTAAAAAACTACCGGGTAATAAAATCTTACCCTTCGATTTCATGCGAACAAGTACTTCGTAATAATCCACATTAACCGTTTTATCAAAAGATAATATTTTTTGTTTGTATAGAAGCAATGAGTCGTTATTAATAGCTTCGCTCAGTTGGTTTGATAATGCCATGTCAGTTTGGCGTTCGGGTAAGTTGTTATCGTCTTCACTTTTATAAACATAAACGTTATTCCGGCCAGAGTCTTTTGCGACATAGCATGCGGTATCAGCTAAGCTCATTAGATCTTCAGCGGGAGCGCACTTCTTACAAATAGGTACAATGCCAATACTAATTCCGATGGAAAATACATTTTCTTTCCAATAAAACCGATAATCTGATACTTCTTCTCGCAACCTATTGGCTATGTCTTCCGCGCTATCTAGGTTAATGTTGTTAAGTAAAATAACAAATTCATCTCCCCCAAGGCGTGCTACGGAGTCATTGATTCTTATATATTTTTTAAAGAGCACCGACATTTGCTTGAGCAATTCATCGCCGGCAGAATGTCCTGCCGTGTCATTGACAATTTTGAATTGATCTAAATCCATGAAGAGCAAAGCATGTTGAGTATCAATAGTTTTAGAGGAATTAATAGCTAAGGCTAGCCTTTTTTCAAAATCTAATCTATTGCTAAGGCCTGTAAGAATGTCGTGGCTAGCAATAAAGTTAAGCTTTTCTGCGCCTTTCACTTTTTCTGTTATGTCTATGATAGATGCATTAATATAGCTATCAGTACTTTCATTAAAATCAAATTTTGCATGAATTGAACCCCAAAAAGTTTCACCATTTAATTTTTTACAGAGTGCTTCAAAGCCAATAACTTGTTCATGTTGAGATAGTATATTGAGTAGCCTTTCTTTATCTTTTAAATATTTAGGTACCAGCCCTCCTAAATTATTAGGTAATTCATCAAATTCTTTTTGCTCCTCTATGCCTAACATTTTTATGAATGCGGGGTTGCTATCGATTAAATCACCGTTCAGCGAAAACCTAAAAATTCCCTCGATCGAATTTTCGTATATAGAGTGATACTTTTTTAGGCTTTTTATGTATTTTTCTTGAGAGTCTTCTTTTCCTTTCCGTTCCTCAATAATTCTATCAGCTAATATAAAACTAAATAATACAATACTTACTATAGCTCCAATATGTATGGCGTTTTCTGAGAAAAGCGTGTTCTCTATAAGACCTATTTTATCGAATACAAAAATGCTACAGCCGATAATTAATTGGATATACGAGATGAGAAAAAGCTTGGCTTTTTTATGTTTTTTTATACACAAGCGTACCCCGGCGATACAACTTAGAAGATATGATAAAATGACATTGATCGATGTTAGTTTTATCATGGTCTCGTAGGGCTTGAAAAAGCTCATAATAATTAACACGATACCAAATAGGCATAACATTAATAAAATATTATTTAATAGGTTGCTATGCCTTTTTAGATCTAAAAAATCCTTGGTAAATAAGCAAAATGATACTAAAGCAACATTTGAACTGACAGTAAAACTTATGTCGTTTATCGCTGGAATATTCGGCCATAAGTAAAAAAAGGAAAAACCACTAAGAGTACCTATAAGCGATGCATAACTTAGTGAACTCAGGGATAAGAAAAGGTAGCTAATGTCACGTAAGCTAAGAAATAGTAGTAAATTATACAACCCAAAAATAATAGCAATGCCCAATATTGAACCTATGAAGATTGTACTTTTTTGAGTGTTAGTATTTAAGCCGGCTTGTGACCAGATCCGAATAGGAAATTGGTTTGAAGATGATGTTGATATATTAAAAATAACCGATATTTCTTGATAGCCTTCTATCTTGACCGGAAAGATAAAAGTAGGGTGCTTTAGAGGCCGTTGTTCAAATATCTGTTGATCTCCTGTAATCGACTCATCAAGAATATTGTTGTTGTGCGTATCTACCAGATAGTAGTGAATGTTGTCGAGAAGGCTATAGTCAATTTCAGTAAACAATTGAATAGCATCAGGTGTCGTATTTTTAAGTGTAAATGCTAACCAGTAGTTGTGATTTGAAAACCCATAATTAAAGGAGGTTTTTTTTTGAGGCAGAGTGCTATTTAATAAAGGTATTACAGTGTCTAGTGATAGATCTGTCGCGTCGACTTCAATGATATGAACATTGGGAAGGTAGCCACTATCAAGCTCCTTAAGATTCTTTGTATCAAGAACATTTTGCTGGAACACTATGGGCTCGGCGGCGAAGCCGACAGAACTTAGTATACTTGTGAGTGCTAATAACAAATACCTTATATAGATATTCTTTAAAAAATCCATATGTTGCTAGTCCTGCTTGCTTATGCTCAGTGGTTGTATCTGTGAATTGGCGCCCCATTCGCCTGAATCCTTTGAGTATAGTCGTTAGTTATATGTTTTGCTTATTTATACTTGTTATTAAATAACCAGAGGCTATGATAGGAAAATCTTACTTTTGGATGATAAAGCTAGGGCTATTTATGGCAATAACACTTGCATGTGATGTATACGGGACACTAATAAATACCCATGGTGTTATCGAGCAATTACAAAAGACTTTTAGTAATGGTCCTGATTCAGCTGTTGATGTGGTTAAATTTTCTACATTGTGGCGGGATAAGCAGTTGGAGTACTCATTTCGTCGTGGGCTTATGAAAAGCTATTTGCCTTTCTCTATTTGTACTAGGGATGCTCTACGGTATACGGCGTCTGTATTCGATGTAAGCTTAACTGAGCAGCAGGAATCTGAATTATTGGCCTGTTACGCAGTATTACCCGCGTTTGATGATGTCAGTGATGCATTAAAACAACTCAATGAGGCTGGTATACGTTGCTTTGCTTTCTCTAATGGTACGGCTGCGGCAGTGGAAGGCTTGCTTAGCAATGCGGGTATCCGCGATTATTTTGATGGTATTGTCAGTGTTGATGATCTCCAAACCTTTAAACCCAACCCCGATGTTTATCACTATTTTATAAAGCAAGCCAAGGCAGATATTGACCAAACATGGCTAGTGTCGAGCAACCCTTTCGATGTGTTAGGTGCTTTATCTGTTGGTTTTAAGGCTGCTTGGATACAACGTACAACAGCAGCAAAATTTGACACTTGGTGTTTGGGTGACGATAAAATAGAACCTACGATTACCGTTGATGGCTTGCCAGCCTGTGCGGCTTATTTGTTGGGCAATAAGGGCTGAATCTTATAATGTGTTTAAATAAATAGGTGTGTAGGCGTTGTCTGCAAATATTTAGAGCAATAAAAAACCCGCCAATTGGCGGGTTTTTTATTACATATAAGCGATTAAAAGTGCTTACATTTTTACTTCTTCGATTTGAGTCGCTGCAATACGCTTACCTTCGTCAGCACCTTTTTGAAAAGAGGCAATCTGATCGAAGTTCATGTACTTAAAGATCTCATCAGACATAGAATCGATCTTCGATGCATACTCCATATACTCTTCCGGTGTTGGTAGTTTACCCAAAATACCACCTACTGCTGCAAGCTCGGCAGAGGTTAGGTAAACATTAGCGCCATCACCTAAGCGGTTAGGGAAGTTACGTGTAGAGGTAGAAAGTACAGTAACACCTGGTTCAACACGCGCTTGGTTACCCATACATAAAGAGCACCCTGGCATTTCGGTACGTACACCGTTACGGCCATAAATATTGTAATAGCCTTCTTCCATTAGCGTGTGCTCATCCATTTTAGTGGGTGGGCATAACCAGAAGCGTGTATTCAATGGCTTAGTGTTTTGCTCAAGTAATTTACCCGTTGCACGGAAGTGACCAATATTCGTCATACAAGAGCCAATAAACACTTCCTGTACACTATCACCAGCAACATCTGATAATAGTTTGGCATCATCAGGGTCGTTCGGGCAGCAAACAATTGGCTCGTTGATTTCATCAAGATCAATTTCGATAGTCTCTAAGTACTCGGCATCGGCATCGGCAGACATAAGGCTTGGGTTAGCTAGCCATTCTTCCATATTGCGTACACGACGCTCAATAGTACGTACATCGCCATAGCCCTCGCTAATCATCCAGCGAAGTAGGGTGATGTTAGAGCGTAGGTATTCGGCGATAGAATCTTCTGGTAGCTTAATGGTACAACCCGCCGCAGAGCGCTCGGCAGAGGCATCAGATAACTCAAAGGCTTGCTCAACAGTTAAGTCTTCTAGGCCTTCGATCTCTAGGATATTACCAGAGAAGATATTCTTTTTACCTTTTTTCTCAACGGTTAATAAGCCTTGTTTAATCGCATAGTAAGGAATGGCGTGTACCAGATCACGTAGGGTGATACCCGGCTTCATTTTACCTTTAAAGCGAACTAATACAGACTCTGGCATATCCAGAGGCATAACACCCGTTGCCGCTGCAAAGGCTACCAAGCCAGAACCCGCTGGGAAGGAAATACCCATAGGGAAGCGAGTATGCGAGTCACCACCGGTACCAACGGTATCAGGTAGTAACATACGGTTTAACCACGAGTGGATAATACCGTCACCTGGGCGTAGCGAAACACCACCACGGTTCATAATAAAGTCGGGTAGGTTATGTTGTGTGTCGATATCAACGGGTTTAGGATAAGCCGCTGTATGGCAGAAAGACTGCATCGTTAAATCGGCAGAGAAGCCAAGGCAAGCGAGGTCTTTAAGCTCATCGCGTGTCATTGGGCCGGTGGTATCTTGCGAACCAACGGTAGTCATTTTAGGCTCACAATATGTGCCTGGGCGAATACCTTTACCTTCGGCAAGGCCACAGGCTTTACCGACCATTTTTTGTGCAAGCGTAAAGCCTTTGTCGCTAGATTCTGGCGACTCAGGTATACGGAATAGATCGCTAACGGGTAGACCTAGTGATTCACGCGCCTTAGCGGTTAGGCCACGACCAATAATCAGGTTAATACGACCACCGGCTTGTACTTCGTCTAATAGCACGTCTGACTTTAATTCAAATTCAGAGAGTGTCTCGCCAGCTTCGTTTAAGATTTTGCCTTCGTATGGGCGAATATCAATCACATCACCCATATGGAGTTTTTCTACGGGTGCTTCAAATACTAGTGCACCAGCATCTTCCATGGTGTTATAAAAAATAGGTGCTACTTTGTTACCGATACAAACACCACCACCGCGTTTGTTAGGTACGCCTGGCATATCATCACCAAAGAACCAAAGTACCGAGTTAGTTGCAGACTTACGCGAAGAACCAGTACCCACAACATCACCCACAAAGGCGACGGGTAGGCCTTTGGCTTTAATGTCTTCGATTTGCTTCATAGGGCCAGTAACACCGTGCTCTTCGGGTGTTAAACCGTCGCGAGTCATTTTGTAGGTGGCCAGGGCGTGTAGAGGGATATCTGGGCGAGACCAAGCATCGGGTGCAGGAGAGAGATCGTCAGTGTTAGTCTCGCCAGTCACTTTAAATACGGTCATTTTAGTGCTTTCAGCGACTTTATCTTGTGTAGTAAACCACTCGGCGTCTGCCCAAGATTGCATCACGGCTTTCGCAAGCGCATTGCCTGCTTTGGCTTTGTCTTCCACATCGTGGAAGGCATCAAACATCAGTAGAGTATGTTTTAGTTCTTCGGCTGCTTGTGCGCCAAGTTCAGCATCGTCTAAAAGGTCGACTAAGGTAACGATGTTATAACCACCGTGCATATTGCCTAATAATTTAACGGCATCCTCTTTAGAGATAATAGGGCTTGAATCTTCGCCTTTAACAATTGCCGATAAAAAGCCGGCTTTAACGTAGGCGGCCTCATCCACACCCGGTGGTACGCGGTTAGCAATAAGATCGAGTAAAGTCTCTTCTTCGCCGGCTGGTGGGTTTTTGAGTAACTCAACTAAGCCCGTGACTTGCTCTGGATCCAACGGTTTTGGGGGAATCGATTGAGCTGCACGTTCTTCAACATGTTGGCGATAGGCTTCTAGCACAGGATAATCCTCTTGTTTATAGATGTATTGGCTGGGCCTGTTAACACTACTTGAAACAGCGATGCCGTGATTATTTTTAGGTCTCACAAGGCAGAATGAGCGCAGTGTAGTTGATCTACATCAGCGAATGCTAACGAAGTGAGACGTAAAAATAACCTCGGCCCTTCGGGTTGCACCTAAAAAAGCCGCATTCGGCGTTGCTCGTCATTTATTTGGAGTAACCACCTCGGTACCCCCTTGAGGGGTGAACCGCTCTCCTCGCGCCTTGCCTGCAGGTTTTTTAGGTAGCAACAGCGCTATTTCAAGTAGTGTTAACAGGCCCTCAGTAGGGTTTGCTCAGTTATAGAACACGAATTTATCAGGTTACCACTCACTGTATCAGTAGTATATTAACATTTAGTATCAGGAATTTCAGGATCAGGTCTTGCCCTCTACTATTGAGGGATGCAACAAAGCAAAAGGCAAGATCTGACCCTAATATCCGTGTTCCATGATTATCTACTATTACTGCCTAACGCCGCGCTCTGCGGCAAATTTGGAGCGCAGCGGGAAATTTGTCGGGCAGCAGCGCCTTGTTATAAGCCATATGCGACTTTACTCGAACAATAGACGCGCTCAAATGATTGATAAACTGTATGCCTATTATAAGTAGACAATGCTTCAAGATTATTTTTGATAATCTTCACTGAAACACTTTTCTGTGTGCACTTGTATGCATCTATTACGCTTTGAGGTGTTCCGTCAGGAGCGCTATTGTCTAAATCAGTAAAGACGTAGGTGATAAATGCTTTTGAACTTAGATTGAAGTTATATGCCAGCACCTCATCACTTGGTACTGGGATGGAGAACCCCCTGTCAGAGAGTAAAACACCTCCTTCTTTGAGTTCGTCTTCATAATAGAAAACAAACACATTGATTAGATGAGAATTTTCTTCATATAAAGACTTTACCACTTGCTCTAGCAAATTAGTCTGATTTTCATCTGTGCGCATCAAAAGAATGAAAAGTGTTCTGAGCCAATCTACGTATTCTGTCTGTGTAATACCTAATTGAGTACAGATCCATTTTTGATGAGGCTTATTGCCTTGCTCAACTTTCTGGAAAATCTGAGCTAAATCTCCACCAAGAGGTTTATGCATCCCAGCTTTGCCAACGGTATTTAATGTTTTTTTTATACAATATGGATTTCGGAAAGTATTTAGTAGCTTCAGCACAAACAAACTCAACAACTCCTCCTTAATGTCATTGTTGTTTTCATTAAGCTTTTTAAGGAGGCTTATTGTATGAGTTTCAATTTTTGATTCGTATTCACCAAATATAGATTCAAAGTTATTCCTTACTTTCTTTGTTTCAACATCGAAAGTAAATAGGTCGTGCAATGAAAGGTTTTTTTCGATACTTTTCGCTTTGCCCCCTTCCATTTCTATCGAATAACTCTCCCTGTCGAGAATTTTAAACGAGTATATTTTTTGAGATTCTTTGGGTGATTTTGGTGTGCTCGTATTTAGTCTCTGCTCAACTTGAGATACATAGTGTTGATTTTTTGTTTCGTTTTGAACCTTCATGTCTGGGATAGACTTCCTAATGGCTTATAACGTCGCCAATAACCGAAACTTTGCGAAGCGAGGCGTAGCAAAATGTCCGCGTTAATTGGCCTTGTTATGTGCTTATGCTTTATTAGCCAACTGGCCATTGAAATATGTTTCATTTAAATATTCAAGATATGACTCGGGCTGAGGAGCTATGCTAGGCCGTGAAATCATAAATTCTGCCCAATTATCTCGATGCATGACCCTTAACATATGGTCTGAATCAACATACTGATGCACAACTAACGGGATAAAAGCTGGACTTATTCCAGCTTTAGCGGAAATTTCGTTTGTAACCTCTGATACGGTTTCCAGCACCGAACTTGGCAGGTCATTTGAAGATAAATACTGTTCTAACTTCTCTTTCAAGCAAACCCTAATAAAGCCTTCCTGAATTTTATTAATTTTGTCGGTGCTAATTGCTCCCCAAACACAATCTGACTCTTTATGCTCAGACACCGTTGAATTATCATGGATTTTATCGGCTCCCGTCATTTTATCAACGTCTTTTTGCGATGAGAACAAACCTATTTTAATGGAAGGCCAAGTAACAAAAACTAACAGTGGGCTAGCAATTATCCAGCGCCAAAGACTGTCGAAATAAGCAATAAAAAATACTGCAATTGCTAATGACACGATAGCTGTTGTTACAGGGATCAACCTTGAATTCATACCAACCTCTAATTTTGGTTCTGTACATAACGCCCGCATTTGCGGCTGGTTTGGAGCGCAGCGGAAAACCAGTCCGACAACATGCGTTTGTTAGGGCTAGATATCATCATCTGTCATACGGCTTTTATAAAACTTCATCATTTCATGGCGCTTTAGCATTTCCATTTCTCGCTTTCTCCTTATCTGCTGACGCAAAAATGTCATAGTTACAATAAGAACAAGCTGAATAACAATGAGAATTAAAATAAATTTAGTGTCAAATATTTTTAGAAACGATAGTGATACTGATGATTTGCTTTCTTTAGCCTCAATTACATCTTTATTTAGTAGGTCGAGCAAACTATTTAGTGTAGTTATAGCTGTTTGAGTATCACCACTCCTAATAGATTTAGCTAGTTCATTTGCAACATTTAAGTGAAGCCCCTCATAACCATCAAGACCATCGAAGCTCATTTGTGAATATATTTGATCAAAGACTTTTTTATATTCATTTTTCTTATCAAATTCTAGATATGCGCTATTTATAATATTAAATTCGGCTTTTTGAATTATTTGAAGAGTACTTATTTTGTTTTTGAGCTTTTCTTCTCTTGAGCGAAGATCAATTAGCCTTGCCAAGCGTGGGATATCGAGAGAATTATTATTGATAACATGCTCTTCAACAATTTTAACAATATTTTGTATAACTGCTTTTTCCCGCTCTATCGCAGCCTCGAAAGCCTGCTCTTCACCAACTTTGAGTTGATACCAAGCTACAATTATCGTTGCCACTATTCCAATCAATGTGGTAAACAACGGTACGATCCATCGTTTTTTAGGCTTTTCATCTGAAGAGGTTTGGTGAATAACAATGTTATCTCCCACTACTGAAAGTCCCTCTTGATCTTTTTTCTTGCTGTCATCCATATTAACCTCGAACTTTTTCATGGCTCGCTTGAGCCCTAACAGTTTATTCAATAGACCCTTTCCACTTATCATCACTCTCTTGATCAAAAGTGACATTTAACTGGATCTACGTATTTTTTTAATAAAAACAGCTAGTCAAACGATAATTTTTTATTAACTTTTTGTTAATCAAGAGATTAGAAAAGATAGTTAGCACGATTGTTTTCCCTTGATCAATATTATCTATCCTTTATATGCCAAAACAAGTATATCTCAAAATAAGCGTGTTAGTGAGGAGGGAATAGGATTAGACATGGGCTTATCCTAACGGAGAACTCATGTAAGGTCATGTGCAATAGTTATTTATAACTACCTATAACTTACCTAATAGCAATAAACATAAAAAAACCCGCCATAAAGCGGGTTTTTAGATTCAGTCAAAACTAAATAGACTTAGCCAACAATCCTAACCGGCTCAGCTGGCGTGCTTAGCTCTTCTGTCGGTGGCGCAAAGCTGGTTAGGTCAATGCCATCAACCGCTGCGGTGTACTCTTCCAATGTTGGGAAGCGGCCAAGAACCGTTGAAAGTACAACCAGTGGGGTAGAGCCTAGTAGTGACTCACCTTTCTTCTCGTCAGAGTCAGCAACAACACGGCCTTGGAATAGGCGAGTTGAGGTCGCAATGACGGTATCACCAGGTGCTGCTTTTTCTTGGTTACCCATACATAGGTTACATCCAGGGCGCTCAAGATAAAGAATGTTGTCGTAGCTGGTACGTGCTTCACCTTTAGGGTTCGCATCGTCGAATTGGAAGCCAGCGTATTTGCTTAGAATATCCCAATCGCCTTCGGCTTTTAGCTCATCAACAATGTTGTAGGTGGGTGGCGCAACGACTAGCGGCGCTTTAAATTCTACAGAACCTTGTTGTGCTTCGATGTTACGTAGCATTTGCGCGATGATTTGCATATCGCCTTTATGCACCATACAAGAGCCCACAAAACCTAGATCAACTGGTCTATCTGTGTAGTATGAAACAGGGCGGATCACATCGTGAGTATAACGCTTAGAGACGTCGTCGTTATTTACATCGGGGTCAGCAATCATTGGTTCGTCGATCGCGTCTAGGTCAACCACAAGTTCGGCGTAGTATTTTGCGTTTTCGTCTGGCGCTAGGGCAGGGGTCTCGCCAGATTTAATGCCGGCAATACGCTTGTCCGCTAGGTCGATCAAGCCTTGTAGCATGTTCGCTTCGTTATCCATGCCTTTGTCGATCATGATCTGGATACGAGACTTAGCCAGCTCTAGAGAGCCGATCAGCGTTTCATCTGTAGAGATACAGATAGACGCTTTCGCCTTCATTTCTGCTGTCCAGTCAGTGAAGGTGAACGCTTGGTCAGCCAACAGAGTACCGATTTGTACTTCGATAACACGACCTTGGAAAACGTTTTCGCCACCAAACTTCTTCAGCATTTGCGCTTGAGTGGCGTGTACGATGTCACGGAAGTCCATGTGTGACTTCATAGAACCTTTAAAGGTGACTTTTACAGACTCAGGAATCGGCATTGCAGATTCACCTGTCGCAAGCGCGATAGCAACCGTACCCGAGTCGGCACCGAAGGCCACACCCTTGGACATACGAGTATGCGAATCACCACCGATGATGATGGCGCGATCATCAATTGTGATGTCGTTCAATACTTTGTGGATGACGTCAGTCATTGAGTGGTAAACGCCTTTCGGATCACGTGCAGTGATAACGCCGAATGCGTTCATAAATGCCATTAGCTTAGGCGTGTTAGCCTTCGCTTTGCTATCCCATACAGATGCGGTGTGACAACCCGATTGGAAAGCACCGTCAACGCTTGGTGCAATGGTCGAAGCCGCCATGGCTTCTAATTCTTGGCAAGTCATCGGGCCAGTGGTGTCCTGAGAGCCTACGATGTTCACTTTAACGCGAACGTCAGAACCCGTGTGTAGTGGCGTTGGAGAGGCCACACCCACTGCGTTACGGTTAAAGATTTTTTCAACAGCAGTTAAGCCTTGGTTCTCAATAGAGATTTCTTTAGAGGCCGCGTAAACCGCAGGAGCAGTGACGCCTAAGGTCTCAGCAGCAAATGTTTGTAGTTTCTTACCGAAGGTTACCGCGTAAGAACCGCCAGCCTTCATGAATTCTACTTTTTGTGGCGTGAAAGCGTCAGCAACGTCTACTAGCTCTTCGCTACCGTTGTAAAGCTTCTTCGATTTAGTATCGATAGTTAACACCGTACCTGTGGCAACTGAGTAAGCTTCTTCTAATACTGGGTCGCCGTTTTCATCGCGAACGACTTCGCCGTTAGCGTCGGTTTTCTTCACCCAGTTTTTAAGGTCAAGACCGATACCGCCGGTTACACCAACGGTAGTTAGAAAGATCGGTGCTATACCGTTAGTACCCGCAACCACTGGCTTGTTATTAATAAATGGGATGTATGGAGAGGTTTTTTCGCCCGCCCATAGTGCCACGTTGTTAACACCCGACATACGTGAAGAACCCACACCCATAGTGCCTTTTTCAGCGATTAGCATCACTTTCGCGTTAGGGTGCTTTTTACCTAACTCAACGATTTCTTGTTGGGCTTCAGGTGTGATCATGCACTGGCCGTGTAGTTCGCGGTCGGCACGAGAGTGAGATTGGTTACCTGGAGAAAGCAGGTCAGTAGAGATATCACCTTCAGCAGCAATATAGGTAACCACGTCAATTTTTTCTGGAATATCTTCAAGCTTAGTGAAGAACTCAGCGTTAGCGTAGCTTTCTAGAATGCCTTTTGCGATGGCATTACCAGCGTTGAAAGCGTCTGCCAAACGAGCAGTATCCGCTTCGTAAAGGAATACTTGAGACTTAAGTACTTCGCCAGCCGCTGCAGCTTGAGCGTCGTCAGAAAGGGCTATATCTAATAAGGCTTCAACAGAAGGGCCGCCTTTCATATGAGACAGTTGCTCAAGCGCGAATTCAGGCGAGATCTCTGCAACGGTCTCGTTACCTAAAGCGATATCTTTTAGGAAAGCCGCTTTAACGCCAGCCGCGCTAGTGGTACCGGGTAGGGTATTGTAGATGAAGAAGTTGAGCGAGTCTTCGCGGTGCTCATTACCGGTGTCTTTAATTTGCGCGATGATTTCTGACAAAAGGTCAGCACTATCAATCGGTTTTGGATTTAAGCCATCGTTTTTACGGCTTTCAATTTCTGCCATGTAGTCGGTATAAAGACTCATACACACCTCTTGTGCTAATAAAAATATGGGGGGCGACACTATAATTGCGGCATTGCTGCGGTGATATTGCTGCATTAGTATCACGTAAAAAATGAGCGGGTATTTTACATTAATCAGGGGCAACATCTAATCACTATTGATAATAACCATTATTCATTCTATTTATAGTCTATGAATTTGGTAGTTATATGAGTTATAGTGAGAATCATTCTTATTAATAAGTCCATACTTGATAATAAAAGCCATGAATATAGAGAATTTTGATTTAAATCTTTTAGTCTGCTTTGACGTATTGATGCGTGAACGTAATGTCTCGCGCGCCGCCGAAAAGCTCAATATCAGCCAGCCGGCCATGAGTAGTAGCCTTAAACGCTTGCGCGACTATTTTAATGATCCACTATTGGTGCGAACAGCAAGAGGTATGGAGCCTACGGAGAAGGCGCTGGCCCTAGAGCCACTGGTGAGGCAATCGCTAACCATGGCAGAAGAAGTGCTGGCGCCCAACGAAGTCTTTGATCCTTCAAACAGCCAGCGTACGTTTCGCATATTGGTAAGTGACTATGTCGAAGGTATTTTAATCTCGGCACTGGTCGCCTATATCCAAACCCATGCGCCGCGATTATCTCTCGATATTCTCACGCTGAGTGATGGTAGCTTTCAGGATTTAGAAAAGGGGAGTATTGATCTTGCTATTAATAGCTTCGATTTTATCCCTCAATCCTTTTATAAGCGTTCTATTTGGAAGGATAGTTTCTCTTGTTTAATGGCTCAGGGCCATGCTTTGTTAAAGGATAATACGCTGGCTAATTATCTATCGGCCTCGCATATTTGGGTGAGTAAGACAGGCATTGGTGTGGGTACAGGTATGTCGCAATCGAGTAGCCGTGGTTGGGTTGATAATACGCTAGAGGAGCTAGGTCATGAGCGACATATCAGTGTGTTTACTAGACACTATCAGATCATCCCACAACTTGTGCGCCAAACAGATTTAGTCGCGACGATGCCGACACGGGCAGCGTTACTTTATAATGATAATTCTGACCTAGTGATTGCAGAGCCTCCCTTTCAAATACCCGAAATTGAAATTAATATGATTTGGAGCCCGCTTTTGCATCATAATAGCGCCCATAAATGGATACGCAGTACACTGATAGAGTTAGCTAACCATCTCGCATTAGCCTCGCTGAGTGAGTATGAGTAGGGCTTTTAGCACGCGATCTAATTTTTGATCAAAACAATAGCTGAGAAATAAGGCTTAAATAATTATGTCTAAAGTTAAAACCCCATGCATCGGTGTATGTTCTACGGGCATTGGGGATGTTGTTTGCCGCGGTTGTAAGCGCTTTGCACACGAAGTGATTGACTGGAATGGTTACAGCGAAGACCAAAGACGATTAGTTGTTAATCGCCTAGATACTTTTTTGCAGCAAGTCGTCGGTAATATGATTACGGTTGTTGACGAAGAAAAATTATTATCGCAATTAAAATATCAGCAGATTAATGTTGATCAAAGTTTATCGAGTAGCCGCTGGGTTTATGAATTATTACGGCGCAGTAGCAGCCATATAAAACATACAGAAGATTTTGGTTTTGTTATTGACGATAAATGGCAGCGTTACAGCCTTGAGCAGATTAAACAATTTTTAGAGCAGGATTTTTTTACGCTATCGAGCGCACATTATGAAAGGTATATCGCGCCACGATAAGTAGCATGATTTTCGAATAGGCGAAAAAAAATAAAAAAGGGTTGATCTATTTTATAGATCAACCCAAGCAGTGGCGGTTAATAAAAAGTTAACAAGTAATAAGATAAACAATGTTAGCCGTAAATTGTTGCCGGTAACCAAGTCACTAGAGATGGTAGTAGTATTACAATCACTAAGCCAATCAGTTGCAAAATAATAAACGGAATAACACCTCTATAAATATCCGATAAGCTAACTTCTGGTGGGCACACACCTTTTAAGTAGAAGAGTGCAAAACCTACCGGTGGCGTTAAAAACGACGTTTGCAGTGTGATAGCAATTAGCATAACAAACCAAATAAGTTTAGGTTCATCTAATACTCCATAGCCGTTCACAGCAAAATCCATCCCCATAATCACCGGTGCCAATAGTGGCAAGGCGATTAGTGTGATCTCTATCCAGTCGAGTAAAAATCCTAATAAAAACACAATAAACAGTATGGCAATCAGTACACCGTAAGGGCCAAAGGGTAGGCTTGTTAAACCGCGCTCGATCAGTTCATCACCACCTAATTCACGCAATACTAGTGCGAACATCGTTGCGCCAATAAAAATCATAAAAATATAGGCGGTGGTACGATAAGCATCGAGGCTAACTTGTTTAAAGACAGAAAAATTTAATTTTTTGTAATAAGCCGCGAGCATTGTTGCGCCTAATGCACCTACACCACTTGCTTCTGTTGGTGTACAAATCCCGGCAAAAATAGAACCCAGTACCGCAAGAATTAAAAAGAGTGGAGGTAAAATATTTTTTAGCACGCCAAAAATTATTTTCCACTCAAGGTTTTTAGCATCTTCTGGTAATGGTGCGATATCAGGTTTTAAATAAGAGGCGACAATAATATAAGTTAGATACAAAAAACCAAGAATTAGGCCAGGGAATACTGCGCCCATAAATAAGTCGCCCACTGAAAGCGCAAGCTGGTCTGCCATAATCACGAGCATAATGCTTGGAGGTAGCAATATACCCAATGTGCCTGCGCTACAAATAGTACCTGCGGCAAGTGATTTGTTGTAACCCTGCTTAAGCATTGCTGGTAGTGATAGCAAGCCAAGTAATACAACCGATGCGCCAATAATGCCTGTAGAGGCAGCCAAAATAATACCGATGAGTGTTACTGTTAATGCCAAGCCGCCACGTACTTTACCAAACAAGTCTTGCATCGATAGCATCAAGCGCTCGGCAACACCAGAGCGGTCGAGCATTAGCCCCATAAAGATAAACATGGGCAATGCAACGAGTACCCAGTTTTCCATTAAGGAGTAAAGCCTAGAGACAACCAAGCCAAGGGTATTAAAGTCGAGGCCAGTAATTGTGCCCAAATAAATATCAGAAAAATAGCCGATAAACCCAAAAATAACGCCAGTACCTGCAAGTACATAACCCACGGGAATACCCGTAAATAAAAATGCAATGAATGTACAAAACATTGCGATTACTAAAATTTCATTGATTTCCATGATTATTTCTCACCATCTTTATGATAAATAAGTGCATCTATATTTGTGATGAGACGCGAAAATATGGCAATAGCTAGTAAACTAAAGCTGATTGGAATAACGGCTTTAATTGCCCAACGATAAGGGAGGCCAAGAGGTGAGTTAGAGGATTCATTAACACGGAAAGAGTCGCCAACGTATTCCCAGCCATTAACGATAACAACAAAGATAAAAGGTAAAACGAAAAAGAGAGATCCAAAAATTTCCCACTTTCTAATAGTACGGCGTCTCAACTTATCGGCAACAACATCAACGCGTACTTGGCTGTTAGTGATTTCCGCATAGGAGAGTCCAAACATCATACCAATAGCGTATAAGTGCCACTGTATTTCTTCAAAAACAATTTGGCCATTACCAAAACCGTAACGTAAAACGACATTGCCTAAAATAGCAAAAATAAGAATGGCATAACTCCAACAAAAAATTAAAGCAGAGTAATGGATGAAATTTTCTAGCTGCTTGGCAAATTTACTCAATGGAGAATTGTTATTGGGTAAATTGGAGTCGCAGGAAGGTTGGCTTATAGGCATTTCAATAAGCTCCTAATAATTGTAATAAAGGGTGGGGATGATCTATAACGCAGTTACAGCTGCGTTATAGATCTTTATGTAGCTATAAAATAATAAACCGTAGTTTTATTTAGTTATTTGCTACCGCGTGGTAAGAAAGCGTTTTTCTCCCAGATGGCATAATCTGCGCGGAACTTTGAAAGGTCAGCCCAAATTGCAGCAAAATCTGCATCTTTTGCTTTTTGTTCTTCGACCACTTCGTCCCACTTAGACTTAAAGGTGGCTAGCATTTCATCAGACCAGTACAGGTTTTTAACACCATTCTTTTCATTTTCAGCCATAACCGGTGCTTGAATTGCTTCACCTAGTGCTAATGAATCTAACGTAGCTGCGCGACAAAGTTGAGTGATAACGGCTTGCTGTGTATCGCTCATTTTCTTCCACGTGTCCTTGTTGATGAGTAATTCAAAAACAGTGGCTTGTTGGTGCCAACCTGGGTAGTAGTTAAATTTAGCGATCTTGCTTACACCGATACGCTTATCAATGGCGGGCATTGAAAATTCAGTGGCGTCGATTGCACCTTTTTCAAGTGCTGGAAAAATCTCTCCACCTGGAAGACCAACAGTGCTTACACCTAGCTTTTCCATGACTTCAGCACCCAGGCCAAAGAAGCGCATTTTTAACCCTTTAAGGTCGGCAGGGGATTTAATTTCTTTGGTGAACCAGCCAGAAGTTTCTGGTGCGATGATGCCGCAGGTTTGTGTTTTTACGTTGTAGCCTTTTTTGTCATAAAGGTCTTGATGCAATTTTGCACCATTACCGTACATGATCCATGCTAAATATTCAGGTGCTTCGGGGCCAAATGGAACAGCAGAGAACAAACGTGCAGCAGGAATTTTACCGCCCCAGTTTGCTGGAGTACCGTAGCCAGCTTGTACTTTACCTGAAGATACAGCGTCTAAAATCTCGCCAGGCGCTACTAATTTTTTAGGCTCATACATTTTTACCTTAACTGTACCGCCACTTAATACACCCGCATTGTCGGCAACGTATTTTGCAACTGAGCCAAGGCCCGGTAAATGCGATCCGTAGTAAATAGGCATTTTTAACAGAATGGGTTTGTCAGCTGCTTGTGTTGCAGAAATTGATGCAACAGAAAGCGCCGCGCATAGAAGTGCACTGATTTTCTTCATAGTTTTCTCCACCAGAGTTTATTGTTATTTAATTGTTGTGTTGCTAAATATTTATAGTTATTAGTTGGGGCAAAAGTGTTTGCTGGCCAATTGGTAATACCATATGACAATTGGTATTACCAATCAACCATTTTTTGTACATCTGGTGCAAAAAATACAAAAATAAGGAGTTTTGGTGAGTTTTTAAAAGGCTTTAATTATTAAGCAATTACTTGCAATAGTTTTAGGCTATTTTTTAGTGGTCATTAATGAGTGGCTTGATTGTTGCTGTGAAAGAGTTTGGCTCATAGAAATTTGAGCCAGGTTACTAGTTAGGTTTGTTATTTTTTGTATTTAATCTACTTAGTAAATTTGATGACTCTAATGAGGAATATAGGAAATGGTGAATTTCGATACGTCTTTGCTTAACAGTGGCAGTTATATCAATGGTTGTTGGCTCAATAATACAGCTAATACTTTTAGCGTGCTTAATCCTGCGAATAATCAGGAGATAGCGACGCTCGCCAATGCCTCTACAGAGGATACGGTCAAGGCTGTTGATGCTGCATCCGAAGCCTTACCCAAGTGGCGTTGCGTACCAGCAAAAGAACGATCCCGACTATTACGCCGTTGGTTTGATTTAGTTATGGAGAACAAAGAAAAACTCGCAGAGATTCTTACGGCAGAGCAGGGCAAACCGTTAGCTGAAGCGCAGGGAGAGGTCATTTATGGTGCAAATTACATCGAATGGTTCGCTGAAGAGGCAAAGCGCGTATACGGGGATACGATTCCAGGCCCAAGTGTCGATAAGCGGATTGTTGTTATCAAGCAAGGCGTGGGTATTGTCTCAGCAATTACACCGTGGAATTTCCCAAGCTCAATGATTACGCGTAAGGCAGCGCCGGCAATGGCGGCGGGTTGTACTTTTATTGTTAAGGCAGCGGCAGAGACACCATTATCAGCTATAGCGCTTGCCGAGCTTGCACACCAGGCAGGTATTCCAAAAGGTGTTTTTAATGTCATTGTATCCAATCGAGCTAAAGAAGTCGGTTACGTATTGACGGGGGACCCACGAATTGCAAAATTCTCATTTACGGGCTCAACTCCTGTTGGAAAGATTCTATTAGAGCAGTGCGCGCACACGGTTAAGAAAACAACAATGGAATTAGGGGGCAATGCGCCCTTTATTATTTTTGAAGATGCAGATTTAGATGAGGCCGTTAAGGGAGTGATGTTATCTAAATTTCGTAATGCGGGGCAAACCTGTGTGTGCTCAAATCGTATTCTAGTACAGAGCGGTATATATGAGGAGTTTTCTAAGCGACTTGTCCGTGCAGTCGAGGAATTAAAAATAGGAGAAGGCACCAAAGAAGGGATTGATATAGGTCCTTTGATACATAGTGGTGCGGTAAGTAGTGTTGAAACACTCGTTGATAAGGCTGTATCCGATGGCGCAAAATTATTAACGGGTGGTAAAAAAGCCTCACTTGGCGAAAATTTTTATCAACCTACGGTACTTTCTAATGTAAGTCCAAATATGTCAGTAGCAGTTAATGAAATCTTTGGCCCTGTTGCCCCACTGATTGAATTTGAAACAGAAGAACAGGCAATAGACATAGCAAATAATACCGAGTTTGGGCTGGCTTCTTATATTTATACGCGTGATATAGGCAGAGTTTGGCGTGTTTCTGAGTTACTAGAATATGGCATGGTAGGTATCAATGAAGGAATTATTTCAAATGAGATGGCTCCCTTTGGTGGCGTCAAACAATCAGGAATGGGACGAGAGGGATCAAAATATGGTCTCGAAGATTATTTAGAGGTTAAGTATTTATGTATGGGTGGCCTCTGTTCATAATTTTTAAATAGTACTTTCATCAAATAATTTCTTTTTAATAAAAAGGCTCTAATTTTTTAGAGCCTTTTTTGGTTGTTTATATTTCATTTTGTTATGAGCTGATAGTGTGCAAGGAAAAATTATACGTGCACTTTTTCGGGTCTTTAGTGTTGTTAATTCTTTCTCTCTCTCGTTAATAAATATATTTACAGAAAATGTTTAAAAATTTTATTTTATAAATGGTTGATAACATTGGTAATTATTATTTTCTCCATATTAAATTGTTTTTAATAAAATGTTGGCAAACTTATTGCTCTTAAGATAATTGTATGCACAGTTAGTGGGCTTAGTAAAAGTAAATATTGTAAATGTCATCAGTATGAAACATTAGAGTGAAAGTATTTACATAAGTACATAAGGCAATACTTTTAAAAAATGAGGCAAATAATGAATATGTTAGCAGCACAGGAAGTTTCTAAAATTGTATTGGATAATAGCTACACTAAAGCAAGCGATGTATTTGTAAAATGTTTAGAAAATGAAGGTGTTGAATATATTTTTGGTATTCCAGGTGAAGAAAATATTGACCTGTTAGACGCCTTGATTGATAGCCCCATAGAATTTATTACCACTCGACATGAACAAGGTGCTGCATTTATTGCCGATGTTTTTGGGCGGTTAACGGGAAGAGCGGGTGTTTGTTTATCAACACTAGGGCCTGGAGCGACAAATCTAATGACAGGTGTTGCCGATGCGAATATGGATCGCGCGCCTTTGATTGCTATTGCAGGTCAAGGTTCTACTGATCGAATGCATAAAGAAAGCCACCAGATTTTAGATTTAGTCAATTTGTTTAAACCTATTTCAAAATACTCAACACAGCTACGTGTCCCTGAAATTATTCCCGAAGTATTGCGTAAAGCGTTCAAAATTGCAGAGGCTGAAAAACCCGGCTGTAGTTTTATTGATTTTCCAGAGAATGTGGCAGGATCCTTTTTGCCAATAAGCACTGTGCCACTTAAAAAACAAAGTGCAACTCCACCGGCTGCCCCCCAACATAAGTGTGAGCAAGCCGCAGCGATTATTGCATCGGCTAAATCACCAATTATTATGGCAGGCAATGGCGTTATTCGCGGCAAGGCGAGCGAAGCTTTAATAGAGTTTGCAGAAGCGTTAAATATACCTGTTGCAACAACTTTTATGGCAAAGGGCGTGATTCCTGCACGACACCCTTTGAGTATTGGTGCTATTGGGTTGCAAGCTCACGATTATGTTTCATTCGGCTTTGATGAGGCAGATTTAGTAATTTGCATCGGTGTCGATATGGTGGAGTATCATCCACGCTTATGGAACCCAAAATGTGATCACCGTATTGTACATATCGACGTATGTGCTGCTGAGGTTGACCAACACTATATTTTAGAAGCGGGTGTCGTAGGTGATATTGCAAGCTCCTTAAAGCGAGTCGTCAATTACGCTGGGATTTGTAGTGACTCTAAACTACATCAGTTACATCAAATCGTTGATGCGCAATATAACGAATTTAAAGATGATGTCGGATTTCCTGTTAAGCCACAAAAAATTATTTCTGATATTCGCCAAGCGCTTGATGACGAAGATATTCTTATCTCGGATGTCGGTGCCCACAAAATGTGGATAGCACGTTTATATCAAGCCCAGTCTCCAAATACCTGCATAATCTCTAATGGTTTTGCCTCGATGGGTATCGCTTTACCAGGTGCTATTGCTGCTAAGTTGGCTTATCCCGACAGAAAAGCCATTGCAGTGTGTGGTGATGCAGGTTTTATGATGAATAACCAAGAGATAGATACTGCTTTACGTTTGAATTTAGATATTGTTGTTTTAGTTTTTAATGACAGTAAGTACGGCCTCATTGAGTGGCATCAAATGCGACATTTTGATCGCTCTACCTCGATAGATTTTGTTAACCCAGATTTTGTGAAATTTGCAGAAAGCTTTGGTGCAAAAGGGTATCGGGTTGAAAGTACCGAGCAGCTGCTACCTATTTTGGATACTGCGTTGAATGATGGCACGGTATCAATCATTGATTGCCCCGTTGATTATTCGGAAAACATGAAGTTAACCCAAAAACTTGCCAACCTTGCGTCGCCGATTTAATTAGGTGAGCTCGGTATTTATTAATTTTAACTAATTTATGGAGTAACACATGCAAGCATTTAGTTTTCAAACAACGCGCTCTGTTTTATCCGAAGTTGGCGCGACGGAAAAAATTGGTTCAATTATGAAGGATCGGGGCTGTAAAAAAATAGCCTTTATTACTGATCCCATGATTTTAAAGCTAGGGCTTGCCGATGCAGCCTTAGCAGGATTAAAAAAAGCCGGTGTTGCTGTTTGGTTATTCTCAGACGTTGTTGCTGATCCACCACAAGAACTTATTTTAAGCGCTGTAGAACAAGCCAAAGCAGAAAAAGTTGACGGTGTTGTCTCAGTCGGTGGTGGCAGCTCAATGGATACTGCAAAGTTAATTGCCATACTATTAAATACCGAACAGCCGATAGAGGAAATGTACGGTGTTAATTTAGTTAAGGGTGAGCGCCTACCTTTAGTACTTGCGCCAACAACAGCGGGAACAGGTTCAGAGGTAACGCCTATCTCTATAGTAACCACGGGAGATACTGAGAAAAAAGGGGTGGTTTCCCCACAGCTATTGCCAGATTTTGCAGTGCTTGATGCTGAGTTAACCGTAGGCTTGCCGGTATCTGTCACTGCAGCAACGGGTATCGATGCCATGGTACATGCTATCGAAGCCTATACCTCTAAAATTAAAAAAAATGTGGTATCCGATTGTCTAGCCAAACAGGCCCTTGAGTTATTAGGTGCAAATATTCGCAGAGTATGTGATGCCCCGGAAGATCGAGATGCGCGTGCGAATATGTTACTAGGCTCTATGCTTGCGGGCATGGCCTTTGCTAATTCTCCCGTTGCGGCTGTACATGCACTGGCTTATCCCCTTGGTGGACATTTTCATGTTCCCCATGGTTTATCGAACGCCTTGGTATTACCTCATGTGATGGACTACAACATGTCAGATGCATCGACTCAGTATTTAGAGTTAGCTGATTTGTGTTTCCCTGAATTAAAAGGCGTGAGTAGCGACAAGAAGTTAGATAGCTTATTGGATAAGACATCAACTATCAGTTCAGATCTAGGTCTTGAATCGACCTTGAGCGAAGTAGGTGTGAGTTCTAGCGACCTTGAGTTATTAGCAGGAGATGCGATGAAACAATCCCGCTTGTTGATTAATAACCCAAGAGAGATGACTTACGAAGCAGCATTATCTATCTATCAGCGAGCACTTTAATAATGCAACAGTCGGCTGTTAATGATAGGTGTCGCGAATGAGTGAGCAGACTTCAAATCCATATTTTGATGCATGGGTCTCAGGGACAGAGCAAATGATACAGGCACAGTCTGATTGGTTTAGTCGCTTTAGCGATAGCAGTGAACCAGCAGATATGACTGATGTACTCGCCAATGCTAAAAAACATTGGCAACAATGCCAGCAGCAGTTTGACAGTTGGAGTACGGCAGCAGAACAGTGGTTTCCTAAACAAATGAACAACGTACAGGGCAGTGGGTTTAGTGATGGAGGCGCTTCAGCTAAGTTATTTGAAAAACTAAAAACGATGTTAAATCCCGAGACTTTTTTGAACTCGGGAGTTGACGAACTCAATCAGGTTTTTCAACGCTTGGCAGAGGCACCGGATTTTGCAGATATTGGTGTTTTTGAAAAAAAATTCATGCGTGCTAGTAACGACTGGATGAATCTGCAAGAAGCTAATGCACAGTATCAAACTGTTATTACAAAAGCATGGAGTAAAGCCTTCGATGCATATATCAAGTTATACCCTAAAGATGATTCTGAGGATAATAGTAAAAAGCCTGATAACTACGAAGAGATGATGAAGCAATGGCTGAACATTGCTAACGGAAGTCTCATCCAGACTCAACGTAGTGATGAGTTTTTAGATGCTCAGAGAAAAGTATTTAAAGCGAGTACCGAATATAAGCGTAAACAGCGAGAAATCGTAGAGGCTTGGTGTGAAAGCTACTCGATACCCACTCGGACAGAAGTAGATGACTTGCATCGTATGGTGTATGAATTACGTCGGGAAGTACGCCAATTACAAACACAATACAAGAAAGTCGATAAGGAGCTGTTGGACCTTAAAGCACAAAAGGTTAAAAAACCTGTAAAGAAAAAAGTCGCTAGTAGTAAGCGTGCTGCACCAACTGTTACATCAACTAAAGTGACTAGCGATTCAGAGGACAAAAAGGAAACAGTTAAATTATGAATCAATCAGTTGAACAATGGTTTGGTCCTATATCAGATGCGCTCGATTTTAGTGAACGCTTTGCTAAGGGTGTCGAGCAGATGGGTCAAATTAATATCTCCGACGTCGAAGTAGGCACGACCGAAAAAGAACTGATTGCACAGTTTGATAAGGTAAAACTTTATCGCTATAAACCTTTGAAAAAAGGCAAGCCAAAAACTGAGCCTGTATTGATCGTTTATGGCCTAATTGGCCGCTATACCATGATTGACTTACAGGAAGATAGATCATTGGTTAGAAACCTATTGATGCGAGGTGTCGATGTTTATGTCGTCGATTGGGGTTACCCGAGCCGTGCAGATCAGTTTTTATCATTTGATGATTATGTGGCTTACTATTTAGATGAATGTGTTAGCCGTATTTGTGATAAACACTCACTAACTTGTATTAACTTATTTGGTGTCTGCGAAGGTGGCGTTTTTACAACGCTATATGCGGCTAAAAACCCAAGCAGGGTGAGCAATTTGATCGTTTCTATTACGCCTATCGATTTTGCTGCAGATCAAGAAGACGATGACCCTTCTCATGGATTTATTAATTTATGGACGCGTAACTTAGCCGATGATGATATTGAATCGATGATAGATGCCTATGGTAATTTGCCTGGTGAAGTCATGGGTTCTGTTTTTCAGGCGATAACGCCTATTAGATCGATGACTAAATATAATTTAGATTTATTAGACATTGCAGCAGATGACAAAAAATTACTTAATTTTTTACGTATGGAAAAGTGGCTTGCCGATAGACCACACCATCCAGGTACAGCGGCTAAGCAATGGTTGATCGACTTGTATAAAGAGAATCAGTTAATTAAAGGTGAATTTGTCCTGGCAGGTGAGAAAGTTGACTTAAAAAATATCACCATGCCAGTACTTAATGTCTATGCCGAGCGCGATCATATTATACCGCCGCCATGCTCAAAGGCACTTAAAAACCACATTGGCAGTAAAGATTATACAGAGCTTGAGTTGCCCAGTGGTCATGTGGGTATTTATGTGAGCAGCAAATTGCAAGATGTCGTGGGTGATAATATTTTTGATTGGTTATCAACGCGCTAATCTAACGTTTAAAAGGCCTAAAAATTAGCAAGGATTTATACGGATAAAAATGTTGGGACAACTTTTATTTAAAGGTAATGACGATGCAAAATAAAGTAGCGACACCACAAGATGCAGTAGACGTGATCAGAGATGGCGATACAGTTTTAGTCTCTGGCTTTGTCGGTATTGGTACGCCTGATGAGTTAATCATCGCACTAGAAAAACGCTTTTTAGAAACAGGACACCCGCGAGATTTAACACTAGTTTTTGCAGCGGCCCCTGGTGATGCAGGTGACCGCGGGCTCAATCGCTTGGCGCACCCGGGCTTGATTAAACGCGCCATTGGCGGTCATTGGTCGTTAGTGCCAAAGCTTGCCAATATGGCTGTAGAAAATCAAATAGAAGCTTACAATTTGCCACTGGGCTGTATTTCACAAATGTATCGTGTTATTGCTGGTGGCAAGCCAGGGCTTAGAACCAAGGTAGGCCTGCGTACTTTTGTCGACCCGCGTGTCGATGGTGGCCGCATGAATGACTTAACCACCGAAGAGTTGGTGAGCCTAGACGAGATCAATGGAGAAGAGTGGCTGTTTTATAAATCATTTAAAATTGATGTTGCTTTTTTACGTGGCACCACTGCCGATGAATTTGGTAACACGACGATGGAGCGGGAAGTATTGAAGCTCGATGTGTGTTCCTCTGCGATGGCGGTGCATAACTCAGGCGGTATCGTTTTTGTTCAGGTCGAGCGTGTAGCAGAACGCGGGTCGCTATCGCCTAAGCGTGTGATGATACCTGGGAATTTAGTAGGTTGTGTCGTGCTCTCGGAGCCTGAAAACCATTGCCAAACCTACGCGACGCCTTACAAACACGCCTTTAGTGGTGAATTGCGTGTACCGCTAGACCAGTGCGAAACGATGCCTTTAACTGTACGCAAAGTGATTGCCCGCCGTGTTGCATTAGAGTTGCCTATTGGTGGCGTAGTTAATCTTGGTATTGGTGTTCCCGAAGGTGTTGCTGCAATTGCTGCAGAAGAACAAATGCTAGATTACGTCTCGCTCACGGCCGAAGCCGGTACGATTGGTGGTGTACCACAAAGTGGCTTGGACTTTGGCGCAGCACTTAACCCCGATGCCATTATTGCCACTAATACCCAGTTCGACTTTTATGATGGCGGTGGTATTGATATGGCGTGTTTAGGGATGGCACAAGTTGACTCGCAAGGTAATGTTAATGTCTCTAAGTTTGGTTCACGTTTTGCCGGTGCTGGTGGCTTTATTAATATTAGCCAAAATGCAGCGCGTGTTGTTTTTGCCGGGAGTTTTACCGCAGGTGGTTTAGATGTTGCGATTGAAGAAGGCCGTTTAAAAATATTACAAGAAGGTAAAAACCGTAAATTTGTTCAAACTGTTGAGCATATTACTTTTTCAGGGCAGTTAGCTGCTGAGACAAAACAGCACATTCTTTATGTGACAGAACGTTGCGTATTTTCTATTGCTGAAAATGGTGTTGAGCTTATAGAGGTTGCTCCTGGTATCGATGTAGAGAGTGATATTTTGGCACATATGGATTTTACACCCATTATGAAGAATGTGCGGTTGATGGATATGAGGATTTTTTCTTCTCAAACTATGAACCTAAAAGCTTCTTTAGTTGATGCGCCTATTAGCCACCGCATTCAACTCGATGAGAGCAATACTACGCTAAATATTAATATGCGAGGCTACAATATTAAAGAGCCAAAAGATTTACAGTTGATACGTTTACGCATATTGGAGTTATGTGAACCGCTGCAGAAAAAAGTTGATATGGTTGCTTGGTACGATGGCTTTTCCTTAGATAAGAGTTTACAGAGCACATATAACGATGTCATGGCCTCCTTAGAAGATAATTATTACAAGACATCTATACGCTACACGCGCGATCCATTTTTGCGTTTGAAATTAGCCGCAGAGTTACAACGAAGAGGTATCGAGACACAGATACATAAAGACTCAGTGTGTTGTAATACTTTATTAGATACTAAGAGTGAACCTTCAGAAAAAGACCAACAACTGATCCCTGAAACCACACCTGTTAGGGGTGTAATGATTTGAAGAAGCGTTCCGTCACTAGAAAGCCAACGCGAGCAAAAAAAGCTAAAGCTTCTACCGGTTCTTTAGAGCCACGAATTGGTGTGGCTAATAGTATAAGTAGTAAAGGCTTTCATAAATTAATTTATCGAGAGTGGGGTGAGCCAAAGACCTCCGCAGTCGACGAAGCTACTTGTCCTATTATGTGTATACATGGCCTCACTCGTAATTCTCGTGATTTTGATGAACTTGCCCAGCGCTTTGCGTCTAGCAGGCGAGTGATATGCCCAGATATTGTTGGGAGAGGTCATAGTGACTGGTTACGAACACCTGAGGATTATAATCTTCCCCAGTATAATCTAGATGCAGCCGTCATTGCTGCACAGGCGGAATGTGCCCAGTACGATATTATTGGTACCTCTTTGGGTGGTTTAATGGGGATGATCCTTGCCAGTATGGATAGAAGCCCTATAAGGCGTCTCGTGATCAACGACATCGCCCCAGAAGTCCCAATGGTGGCACTACAGCGCTTGAGCCACTACTTGGGAGAGAACCCACTGTTTGAAGATTTATCTCAGGTAGAAAGCTATATTCGCGATAAATACTCTCCTTTTAAACCTATGACTAATGCTAATTGGGCGGCAATGGCAGAATATAGTTCGTTCAAAACTAATAAAGGTTATCGTCTAGCCTATGACCCTGCAATTTCCGAGAATTATCAGCGTTATTGGTTGTTGATGTATTTTAATGTTTGGAATTATTGGGAAAGTATTACTTGCCCTGTACTTGTGTGTAGAGGAACAGAATCGGACTTTTTAACAGAGCCTTTGATGGAGCGTATGCAGCGTACGCTACCCCATGCAGAGTTTATTGAGTTTAAAGGAGTAGGGCATACACCGAGCCTCAATTCAAAAGAGCAGATTGACCCTATTATGGAGTGGTTAGATAAACATTAATTTGTGCGCTGCAAAATAAATGTTGCGGCGCACAAAAAAATAAGTTATGCTGCATCGCACAAAAGCTGTTTTATTCACTACTTAATAGAAGACGGAGAGCAACATGGCTAAACCACAAATCCCTACCTTTGAGCAAACCTTTGAACCTTTTTTGGCTTACGGTAAGTTAGCAACAGAAGCCGGTGAAAAAGTCTTTAAGATGCAGATGGATAGCACAAAAGCTTATGCAAAAGTGGGTACAGATAATCTTGCAGAAGGGTTTAAAGTGACTAATTTTGATCAAATGACGAGTTATGCTGAAAAGCAAAAAGACATTCTCAAAAAAACCAATGATATGTTAATTGCTGATGCAAAAGCCTATGCAGATATCGGCGCTGAGTTTTTTGATAGTACGCGAAGCTTAATGGAAGACACGGTTAAAAATACAATGACAGCGGCGAAAGAGGCAACTAAAGCAACTGCTGCCAAGTAATTGTATAGATAGACCTCCACTTAACCACCACGCTTGCTACCAGCTAAACACTGGTAGCCTTTTATTTTTTGTGTTTAGTATTTTTTTCATCTGTTTTAAATGAATCAAAGAATTTATTTTGAAATCCCTGCCACATGTCAATATTCTTCTGGTTAAATTGATTAAAATTATCTAGAGGGTTTTGCTTAAATAATTCACTTAATTGTTCTTGTTGTTGGCTAAAAAGCTGTAAGCTTTGATCTAGAAAAGCAGAAAATATATTACTTTGATTGCGCCCATAATAGCGTATAAAGTGCTTTAAATTTTCGGAGCTAAACAGAGGGTTATTGTCAGACTCTTGTTCTAAAATAATTTGTAATAATACGCTACGGGTAAGGTCCTTTTTATTGTTGCTATCTATTACTTTAAAATCAGTTCCCTCGAGAATCATGTCGCGAATATCATCAATTTTAATGTACTGGCTTAGGTGGGTATCATATATCCGGCGATTGGGATATTTTTTAATAATGCGAATGTTGTCTTCTGTGTCTGCCATATATTCTAGTGATCAGGCTAAGTGATCATTACCTATAAAGAATCGTATTGTTGATTATATTGTCTATTGTGCAGGGCACAATTTGGTGGAACTATAACATATACTCGAAGTAAGGGATTAACTTGTAGATTCAGTATTTAGACACTTGGGTTATCTAAAAAAGTAGTGGATGAGTTAAATTATAATAGCATTGGTCATACCAATGATCCATTACTGTGTTATTATGGCTGAGATAAAAATAAAAAGGCTAAAATATTTTTAGCCAAATATCCCTAAAATACTGATTATATTTGCTTTTACTGTACATTTTAGTGGATTTTTCTGGCAGGTTGGTAATACCATGCTTAATTAAAGTGGTAAGTTAACTTAACTGGCTTATATATTTTAACATAGGTATTTCAGTAAATAGGATAGATGAAAGTTAATCATACTGGATTCTTGAACAAAATATAATAACGAGCAAATTATGGCTTTTGAGCAAGTTAGACAAGTAAGAGTCGCCGACGAGATTGCAAAACAGATTGAAGAACAGCTATTGCAAGGTGAGCTAAAACCTGGCGAAAAACTTCCCTCTGAGCGTGAGCTATCAAAAATATTGAATGTCTCTAGGCCTTCTATTCGCGAGGCTTTACACAAACTCGAAGCTAGAAATATACTCAGAAAAGACCCCGGTGGCAGCGCCTATGTATCGGAGAATATGGGAGAGTCCTTTACGGATCCTTTAATGACGTTACTCATTAGTAATCAAAATGCACCTTTTGAGTTGCTAGAAATTCGTTATTGTCTGGAGGGTCTAGCTGCCTATAATGCAGCGCTTTACTGTACTGAGGCCGACAAACAAAATATTAAAAATCGTTTTGAAATACTCCAGCAAAACTACGACGAGAAAAAAGCAGAAGAAGAGGCAACGGCAGATATTGAATTCCATTTAGCTATTGCAGAAGCTTCTAAAAACGCTATGTTGGTTCATATGATGCGCAGTCTTTTTTCCGTGTTGCATAAAAGTGTGGTGTTTTCTTTTGCGACTTTTTATACAAAACCCACAGTACGTTCTTATTTACCCGATCAACATCGAGATATAATGAATGCTATTTTAGCCGGTGATGCCAAATTAGCCCGTGAAAAAATGCAAACGCATATTTTATCTGTTGACAAATTATTACGAGAGAATCACCAAGAGAGCGTGCGCAATAAAATCGTCAAAAGTCGCTTGCATGATTTTGAGTAGTATAGAAGTCTACCTGTATGTAAATTCTATTATGTTTACTATATTAATATCTATCAAATAGTAATTGTGTTAGTGTAAACACCGATGTTTTTATGCTTGCCGTCCTGATAAGCAGACATTTGCGCAAGTCGCTTTTGTGATGTTAATCCATCTTCTTTGAATTCATTTCATAACACCGACTATAACTCGATTAGAGTTAATCTACCGGAAATTTGAAATGAAAATTGAAATCGTCACGCCTAAAAATAAAAAATTAAAAGAAACTGGCTTTGGTTCCTTATTTGCTTGTGATGATGTGCTAGCGTCTATAAAAAATATGGGGCATTCGGTTCTAGTAACTGAGTGTGAGATATTGGAGGACCTCGAAAATATTGTGAGGCGTAGTCCAGATCTGGTGGTTTTAGCCGCGAAGTATATGCCAGTTGTTGGTGAGGACGATGTGTGGTTTTCTGAGTACTTTGAAAGACATCACATTGTTTTCTCTGGTTCAAATCGTGAGACACTTAAGTACGATTCAGATAAAGTCTCTGCTAAAGAGTATTTGTCAGGCCTCGGCATTAAAACAGCGAAGTATTTTACCGCCGTACCCGATGAATATAGGTTTGAATCAGCACTGCCATTTTCATTCCCACTATTTCTTAAACCAATTGATGCGGCTAATGGTAACGGTGTTGATGATAAATCCTTTGTAGAAAATTTTTCCGATTTCGAAACTAAAGTATCATCTTTATATACTATTTATAAACAACCAGTTTTGGTAGAAGAGTATTTAGGTGGGAAAGAATTTACGGTTGCAATTATACAAAGTGGTAGTGGTGAAACGATTGTATCCGCAATTGAAGTGCTTCCACCGGAGTCTTCTTATGGGCTCAAAATACTTGGTGCAACTGTGAAAACAGAAGATACCGAGACACTTAAAGAAGTTGGACTCCACGATATTAATTCGGTTAAAGAAATCGCTTTAGCATCTTTTCAGAGGTTAGGCGCTAGAGGGTTTGGTAGAATAGATATTAAGATGGATGTTCTTGGTATTTGTTATTTTATGGAGGCAAATTTAATTCCTGGAATGAATCGCGGCACAAGTTACTTTCCAATGGCTTGTGAAATCTCTAATGAGATATCATATGATGAGGTTGTCAATCTCATGTTAAATGAGTCTCTTGGTAGAGTGGAAATAAAAAGCCAAATTAACAGTGTGCGCAGCCAAAGAGAGGCAAGTTGTACTGTTTAGTATGGGTATAATCGACTTATCTAAAGCGTAAATTATTGGCAGATAAGTCCTTAATGCAATGACAACCCATTAATCTCATATCGCGTGTGAGTTCATCTTTCATTAAACCCAGCGCGCGTTCAACCCCTGGTTGGCCCGCTGCGGCAAGTGCATATAAGTACATACGGCCTATACCTACTGCTTTAGCGCCAAGTGACAGGGCTTTAAGTACATGAGTGCCTCGTTGAATACCTCCATCAAAAACCACATCGATTTTATCACCAACGGCGTCAACAATTTCTGCCAATTGATCAAAGGAGCTGCGTGAGCCATCCAACTGCCTACCACCATGGTTAGAAATAATAATCCCAGTACAGCCGATATCGACTGCACGTTTAGCATCTTCTACACTCATTATGCCCTTTAGACAAAATTGCCCATCCCACTCCTTGACCATTTGTTCAACATCATCCCAGTGCATCGAAGGGTCGAGCATATTAGTAAAATAGTCGCCAATAGAGGTTGAACTGCCGTCCATATCTACGTGTTCTTCCAGTTGAGGTAGCCGAAAACGCTCATGGGTGACGTAATTGATGCCCCACATAGGCTTGATAGCAAATTGTAGTAGGCCTTCGAGTGTTAACCGAAAGGGGATAGAAAAGCCTGTGCGTAGGTCGCGCTCACGATTACCACCAGTAATGGAGTCAACTGTGAGCATCATGACCTCGATCCCCGACTGTTTAGCACGTTGCATCATGGCACTGTTGAGGCCGCGATCTTTATGGTAATAGAACTGATAAACCTGAGGTGTATCAACTTGCTTAGCAATTTCTTCCATACTCACTGTCCCCAGAGAGGAGACACCAAACATAGTGCCGTACTTTTCAGCCGCAGCCGCAGTTGCACGCTCACCGGTATGATGAAATAAGCGCTGTAGTGCCGTAGGCGAGCAATAAACGGGTAAATCGAGCTTTTGGCCCATGACTGTTACTGATAAATCAATATCTTTAACGCCTGTTAGCACATTAGGTATAAGGTCACATTTCTCAAATGCGGCTGTATTACGCCGGTAAGTAGTCTCATCATCGGCACCACCATCAATATAATTAAAGATGGGGCTCGGTAGTCTTTTTTTGGCAAGTAGACGAAAATCGTGAAAATTATGGCAGTGTTTTAGGCGCATTTTATTCTCGTTTTTATTTTTCTCTCATTACAAAAGTTAATCTTTAAAAGAGCTGGCTATCCCTGTAGGATTCAGTCTCACTAGTAGCGCTCGCTGTTGGGGTCCGCTGTTTAATTAATATTACAGTAAGTGATTTGTCCTGATAAGCTAGGCACAATTTATATTACACAAAATGGTCGGACCAGTTGCTGCTGGGGACTACCGATATCCAGCGAAATGCAATGGCCACCATAGCTTACACGAATACTTGAATGAATGAGAACGATGACAGATATTACTCACATTAAGCAATTTTTATTGTGTGAAACCCCCGATTTGTGGGTAGAAAATGCATTAGCAGATGTTAGTATGTTACTGATTGATCATGCTAATTGCGAAAAAAAGGCGGCTAGCACAGCCATTAATTTAATTTATCGCTATGTTGATAATTTTGAGTTGCTAAACAAAATGTCTAAACTAGCGCGAGAAGAGCTAAGGCATTTTGAGCAGGTGATCGCCTTGATGAAAAAACGGGATATCGATTATCCACAAATAGAGGCTGCGCGTTATGCAGGTGCTATGCGTAGATCGGCCAGTAAAGAAGAGCCTTGGAAGTTAATTGATACGCTGATTATTGGCGCTATTATCGAGGCGCGTTCTTGTGAGCGCTTTGCAAAATTGGCGCCGTATTTGGATGAAGAGTTAAAGGTATTCTATTTGTCACTATTAAAGTCAGAGGCGCGACACTATGAAGACTATTTATTACTGGCACGAAAAGCCTATAAAAAAGCCCTAGCTGCTGGTGAACCTGCCATTAAAAAAATAAGTATAGACGAGCGAATTACCGAATTGCTTAAAGTAGAAAAAGAGTTAATAGAATCATTAGATGATGAGTTCCGTTTTCACAGTGGGCCGGTTGCGGCTGCTTAATGTATACCTAGTTTGTTTTGAATGTTTAATATAACTATTAAACCGCTTATTAACCTGACAATAAAAGTAGATTCCTTATGATAAAAAATCAAAAATTTACGATTGGTTTAGTGATTATTTTTTCGCTGTTAGTTGCCATTGTATATACAATCAAGAATTTCTCCGCGTCAGATGGGGGTGATACTAAGCAACAGCTAGTCGAATTAGGTTTTTTTAAATTTAATCAGGGACGTGCATTAGCACCAGTTGTACTTGAAGATTTGGAGGGTAAGCAGACAACATTGGCAAATCGTCATGAGCAATGGCAGTTAGTTAATTTTGGATATATGTTTTGCCCAGATATTTGCCCAGTTAACTTACAGCTGATGAGCGAAATTAAAACAGTGTGGGATGAATCACATAAAGAGACATTTGAGATCACACATATCACCTTTGATCCAGTCAGAGATACACCCGAGCGCTTATCAAAATATTTAGAGTATATTGACCCAGAATATACAGGCTTTACAGGTGAGTTAGAAAACATACGTAAAGTAGCGCAGCAACTCAGTACAGTTTTTATTCATGAAAAACCCGACGAATACGGTAATTATTTTATTACCCATAGTGATAGCATTGCTGTGCTAAACCCTAAAGGGGAATATGTTGGGCTATTTAAAGGCCCTTACGACAAAGATAATGTCTTAAAGGCCTTAGAGTTAGTCATTAATTAGCGAGTTCTAAATGTTAATGATGTTTGTGGTGGGCTTTTTTCGCAGAGCTATGTTGCTTTTTAGCGACGCTGGTAATGGTTTTTTGAGTGCCGTCGTCAAAGCTTAGGGTAATATCTATTTTGTCACCATTTTCAATGGGCTTTGTAACTCCAATAAACATAATGTGATTACCACCGGGCTCAAAATTAGCCTTACTGTTTGCTGGGATTGTTAAGGGTTTCATTTTTTGCATTTTAAACGTGCCATTATGCTTAACGTGTTCATGCATCTCGACTAATTTAGCCCCATCACTAGCAACGCCAACCAACGTAATATCTTTTTCTCCATTGTTAACAATAGTAAAATAAGCGGCGCTGTTGGTGATGCCTGGTGGTGTTGTCTTAATAGTTGGGTGGTGTACGGCAATGGTATTACTCTGGTGTTTCTTGTGAGTATCGTGCGTTTTATGTTCTTTTGCTTCAACGTGGTTTTCATGACTACTTTTTTCTTTATGTGAATCATGGCTGCCATGCTGGTGGCTAAGGCTTGCATTGCTTACAATCAGTGCGGCGATTAAAAATATATATTTCATAGTATTTCCTTAGTTTTTAGTTTTCTTTTTTTGGTTCTTTATTTTGGGTTAATAGTTAAATGGGTTTGCTTAAAAAAAATATAAGCTTGGTGTTACTCGCTGTTTTGATTTTAGTGTCTCTTGTCATTTATCTTTTTGTTAGTCATCGCTATATATTATCGACAGAACAAATCGCTTTTTTTGATCAGTCTGCTGGTATCGAGCAGGTTTATAAAACGATAGAGTGGCCAGAGCATCAAAAAAATAACATCCGTATTATTTATTTTTGGCAAGCTTATTGCCCCTGTGATGCAACAGTTATCCCTCATTTTAAAGAGCTCTATAAAGAGCATGGCAATAATAACGTCGATTTTTATTTAGCAGATCTTTCTCCGATAAAATTACAAAACAATAATCAGCCAAGTTATGAGCGGCCTTTTAGTCATGTTTTAGATGGCGATATAAGCAATCTATTCAGGCCCTTTGTTTCGCATGCTCCCTCTGTTGCGATCTGGGATCAAAACAATGAGCTTACTTATTATGGCCCGCACAATTTGGGTTTTGTTTGTAACGCTGATACTAGCTTTGTTAAAAAAGTCGTCGATAGCTTATTGCAAAATATTTACTCCAAAAATACGAATATTGTTGGTGATAGTTGTTTTTGCAAACTATAAATTACCGATTAATGACTTCTATTAAATAGGTGGTGCGCGCGACTGTAGAGAGGAATGAAGAAGGGCAGTGTGTGGTAGTCGAGTAACTTGTGTGACTAGATGCCTGTCATTTATTGCATAGGGTTTGGGCCCGTAAAAAGACTGTATGATATCGTCGTTATCATCTGGGCCAAATGTGCAAAAGGGACATTTGTGAATATTAATAGCATTTGTGGTTAATGGGTCTGAATCTGTATTGGCTGTTATTTCATTAAGGCTTACCCAGATATAACCTTGAGAAGTGCATAGTAGTATTTTTTCATCACTGGATATAGCTGCATTGGCCAAACCGATATTGAGCACCAATATACCGATGCTTATATAGCTAATAAATTTTCGGCAAATATTATATGCTGGTGCTCGATACTTTTTCATTAGCTTATTATATTAATCATCTACGCATTAAATTGCTGTCCAGTTATATTATTCCCACTTGTGTTGCTCTTGTCCATTAAATAAACATATAAAGGTATGAGCGACTCTGGTGATTTCACTTTTAGTGGGTCTTCCGCTGGGAATGCATTAGCTCGCATTTGAGTTCTTGTGCCACCTGGGTTAATACTGTTAACACATATTTTACTGGTCTCGGCTAGCTCATCGGCGAGGGTGGTCATTAGGTTCTCAATCGCTGCTTTACTTGCGGCATATGCCCCCCAGTAGGCTCTACCTTTTAAACCAACGGAAGAGCCAGTAAAAATAACGGAAGCTTGCTGACTTTTTTGCAAAAGCGGTAAGCATTTTTTAGTTAATATAAATGGTGCATTAACATTCACTGTCATTAATTGCTGCCAAATGGAGCAAGAATAATTAGCAATAGAGGTGCGTTCGCCTAGCAGCGCTGCATTGTGTAATAAGCCATCAAGGCGGCCAAAGGTTTCATCAATGGCTTGGCTAAGTTCTTGGTAATCTTGCTCAGTGGCGCTTTCAAAATCGATAACAAAAATAGCAGCTTGTTTATTGCCTGCTGCTTCTATTTCATCATAAACCGATTCTAGCTTCTCCACAGTTCTACCTAATAAGATAACCGTGGCGCCAAAGCTTGCATAGGCTTTGGCAATAGCTTTTCCAATACCATCACCAGCACCAGTGACGGCGATAACACTATCGTTTAAACAGTTTGCTTCTGGATGGTAGCTTGCTAATAATTCTTCCATTGGGTTCATCGTTTACTTTTTCTCTTTATTCAAAAATGTAGCCTACTTTATAGCTAAATAGCTATCAATAATCGGCCATATCTCACTGGCATGCTGAACAATATGGTTGGCATTCCAATGGTTGATATTATCCTCTTGTTCGATATAGCCAAAACCTGCCGCGATGGTTTTACTGCCCGCACTCAAGCCGCAATCGATATCCCGTTTATGATCACCGATATAGATTACCTCGGAGGGCTTGCAGTGTGTTTGTGTACAAGCAAGTAGCAGTGCTTCTGGATCTGGCTTGGCGTGGGCGACATGATCTGGGCAGAGTACGACATTGGGGCGGGTAGGGAATGTTAATTGCTCGACAATAGGTTGGGTAAACCGATAGGGCTTATTTGTGATAATTCCCCAGTAGAGTTCGTGTTTACGCAATTGTTCTAAAAGCAGTGTCATGCCTTCGTACAAAAAGCAGTGTTTACCCATGTGCTCGAAATAAATATCGAGTAGGCGTAGCCTGCGCTCTTCAAAACCTTTATCAGTATCTTGCAGGCCAAAGAGAAGGGTCGTTAATGCGCGTGCTCCATTGGAGACCGTCTCTCGAATCTTTTCTTCACTGACTCTCGCAATATTGTATTCATCAGCTAACTGATTAAGTGTTAGTACAAAATCAGGTGCTGTATCGAGTAAGGTCCCGTCTAAGTCAAAAAAGACTGCTTTTATAGTCATATTAATTAATTATTTTATCGATGAGAGTTGTAGGTGCTTTAAATCTTTTTGGTATGCACAAGATAGTTTACATCGACATCATTTTGATTAAGCTTGTATTTTTTAGTGAGTGGGTTATAGGTCATGCCGGTAATTTCTAACCAGTCAAGGCCAGCACTACGCGCCCAGCTAGCAAGCTCCGAAGGCTTGATAAATTTATTGTATTCATGTGTACCTTTGGGCAATAGTTGTAAGACGTACTCGGCGCCAATAATTGCAAACGCATAAGACTTAGGGTTGCGATTGATCGTTGAGAAATACACATCGCCATTGGGTTTAACAAGGTCTGCGCAGGCTTTAATCACTTGGCTTGGATCGGGGACATGTTCTAACATCTCAAGGCAAGTGACAATATCAAAAGATTCTGGTTGTTGCTCGGCCAATTCTTCTGCGGTGATCTTTTTGTAATTGATCGATACATTGCTTTCTAACTGATGTAGTTTAGCTACACTCAGTGGTGCTTCGCCCATATCGATACCGGTGACATTTGCGCCGCGCTTAGCGAGCGCTTCGCATAAAATACCGCCACCACAACCGACATCAAGAATATTTAATTCTGCCACAGGTGTACGTTCATCAATAAAGTTAGTGCGTAGTGGGTTAATTTCATGCAGTGGTTTAAATTCACTATTCTTATCCCACCAGCGCTTAGCTAGTGCCTCAAATTTAGCGATTTCTGCATTATCAACGTTCAGTGAATCTTTCATGATTGGATGGTTTCCTGCCATGTTTGTGTATTACTAATAATTTCTTTTTCGTTGAGGGTGCATAACTCACGGTCATTCATCAGTGCTTTACCATTAACCCAACTATGACTGATACGATGCCCATTATGGGTATAGACTACCTGCGAAATTGGATCGTACATAGGTTTTTGGTCAATAGGATCAAGTTTAATGGCAATTATATCGGCTGACTTTCCAGCCTCTAAGCTACCAGTTATATCATCAATTCCCAAAGCTTTAGCGCCATTAATGGTTGCCATCTCGATCACTTGTGCTGCATTTAGTGCAGCAGCATCATCGGCAACGGCTTTACCCAGTAGCGCAGCAGTATGCATTTCGCCAAACATATCAAGATTGTTGTTGCTGGCGCAACCATCTGTACCTAGTGCGACGTTAATACCTTCTTTGAGTAACTCGTTGGTAGGGCAAAAACCGCTGGCCAGCTTTAAGTTTGATTCAGGACAGTGAATAACATGTGCACCAGACTCTTTTAATAATTCAAAATCACCCTTGTTAAGCGATGTCATATGTACACACTGAGTAGTTGGGCCCAGTATGTTTAACTCTGATAAACGTTGTATTGGGCGCTTGCCAGTTTTGTCGAGAGACTCTGTTATTTCATGTTTTGTTTCGTGCAAATGTATTTGAATTGTTGCTTGTAACTCTGGCGCTAATACGGCAATGCGCTCAAATACATCGTTGCTTACAGTATACGGAGCATGGGGGCCAAAATTAACATTAATTAATTCGTGAGCGCTGTAACTATCGCGTAAAGCCAAGCCTTTGCTAATGTATTCGTCGGCATTTTTGGCCCAGCTACTCGGAAAGTCAATGATAGGGAAGCTAATGTCACAGCGGATACCTGCGCTATGGGCAACTGCGCAGGTCTCTTCAGGAAAGAAATACATATCAGAGAAGCAGGTAGTACCGCTGCGTATCATTTCGGCTATGGCTAGTTGTGCACCATCTTTTACAAATTTAGCCGATACGTGAGCTCCTTCTGCTGGCCAAATATGCTCGTTCAGCCAGGTACTTAAAGGTAGGTCGTCGGCAAAACCACGTAGTAAGCTCATAGCGGCATGACCATGGGCATTAATAAGCCCTGGCATCACAATGTGCTCACTAAGTTCAACGATATTGTCAGATGTATAGCGGTTTTTTGCTTGGGTTGTTGGGGTAATGGAGGTAATTTTTCCATCATTAATGACTAAGGAACATTGATTAAAAACTTTGTTATGGGGTACGACTGGAATAATCCATTGTGCGTGTATCAATAAATCACAGTTTTCCATAAAGTTTCCATAAAGTTATATTGATGCCAGCTTGCTAGTCGGCATGTAAAGCACAAGCAAGTGAGTAATAATTTCTGCGCATTATAAGCTAAAATTTGTGATAACGGCCTATTTGTGTGCTGGTTTTTACTATATTGAATACCTATTACCCTATTTACAGCAATAAGTGGTATTTAATTCGATTAATTGCCAACAAAAGCCTATTTTTTTATTGAAACAAAGGTATACTCACACTTGCTTTTTTAAAGCAGGTCTATGTATTTATAATGCTACTGTTTCAGATAACTATTTATTAACTATGAGCAAGTCAATTAACAAGAGTGTCGTTCTACCTATAGCAAGCTTCTGCCAAAATTTGGTTGGTTTGTTATCACTCGATCGTGCCTGTAATAAATGTGTGCTATTTGAATCAGAGTCTCGGGCTAACGCTTATCGACCATCTGTATATATTATTAATATTATTATTAATGTAATGCCGATGCCGATTAAACCTATGGCTATTAATTCAAAGTTAATGGGTAAATGGCATAAATTAGCATCGCGTCTTGTTGGTAAAGTAAATATTTAGATTACATCCACTGGCCGCGATAATTATCGCGGCTACTGTACCTTGTTTTATCTCTCTCAGTTTCCTCGATATTTAACCGGTCTTTTTAACGTTGTAGTTAGGAGATTGTTATGTCTATTGTTAGTTATTTAAAAATTATTGTTGTAAAGCCGCTCTATAAATTATTGAGTGTTACTTATGTTTCTATTAATACATTGCACGCGAATGTTCGAGCGATAGAAAATAAAGATCGCTCGTTACGTGCGCTAGAGAAATTAGATGCACATTTGCTAGAGGATGTTGGTTTGTGCCGAGTTGATGGCAAAATCTTATCGCTTAAAGATGTGAGAGCGGCCAATGAAATTAGAGTTGCTGAGGAACAGCATAAATTGAGAGCGGAAGACTTAAAACCTGCACTATCAAAAAGAAGGCTGTCAGCTATTAATCGTCGTAGTACAAATGCTCGTGCAAAAGACTATGAGTTAATACAAAAGCCCCTCGAATAGTTCTAAAAAGACTAACTGGGTAAAGCTTGCTGAATTGGCTTTGCTTGGTTAGTCTTTTATGACATTACAAGATTCGATTTTTTATCGTTGTAAATAGTAAAGGAATTACCGCCTTTTCTCTTAGATTCATACATTAGTATGTCCGCTTTTTGTATGATTTCTTCAGGTGTTAGCGCTATTTTTTTATCAATAATAATTCCGCCAATACTAACACCGATAGCTATCACCTTATCATCTATGATGTAAGGGACTTCTATCGTTCCAATTATTTTTTGTGCCAGTTGTTGAAGAGCATCATTGCTTATTACTTGGGTGAGCAAAATGATGAATTCATCTCCCGATTGGCGCGCTACAGTATCGGTCTGTGTGACACAGCCAACAATGCGTTCAGTAACTAGCTTTAATAGTTTATCACCTAACAAGTGAGAGTATTTGTCATTAACTTGTTTAAAGTTGTCAAGATCCAAAAATAGTAAACCACAGTGCTTGCAAGAGCTGTCATCTTTATCTTTTTGTTTCAATGCATGATAAGTATCGCTAAATCTATCGATAAACAATGCTCGATTAGGTAAGCCTGTTAAAAAATCATGTGTTGCTAGGTGGCGCATTTCTTCTTCTATTTTTTTTCTCTCGTTGATTTCTTCTCGTAACTCACTGGTTCTTTCTTCAACGAGAGCGGCTAAATTCTCCTGAAATTTTTCGAGATTGTTAGCGCTCATATAAAATCGTTTAATTAATTCATTGCGCTCCTTCACCTGAATTATGCTTGTATTTTTTACAGGTGGTGAGACTTTATCCCCTTGAGATAAGTCGCGAAGAGAATCAAGTACAGTTTTTATTGGTTTACTAAGATACTTTGTGAGTAAATAGGCAATTATAAATGCTATAAATAAACCCAGTGCGGCTATAACTAGGCTATTTCTTCTGCTGTTTTCAGCCTCTGCTTTTAACTCAGATATAGGTTGCGGCACCATTACTCCCCAACCGGTTTCTTTAACTATGGTATAGCCACTAATCATATCGTCGTGTAATGCTGGCGAGTAAAACTGGGATACGCCAGAGTTGCCTTTCATCATTTCAGCAACTGGGGCGACTGAGGATATATTTTTTATCGATTGCTGCCATTGAGTATTTGGATGGGCGATAACATTACCTAAAGCATCGACAATTGCTGCATGACCTGCGCGACCAAACTGTATAGATTGTTGTAATTCTGTTATGAAGTCAGTGGATAGTGCGACAATATACCTAGCATTTTTATCGTTGAACAAAAAATAGAGTAGTGGTTGGCCACCTTGGCTCATCAATACCTGACTGGCTACAGGGGCATGAGCGGGTTTATTGTTAACCATGAGATCTGCTGCTTTTTCTACCCCTATCGCGGGGTTGAGCTTTTCGTCACCAAAAATGGTGATATGGCCTTTGACAGCTTCTATCTCAGAAATATTCTTTATTCCTAAGCGTTTAAATGACCCATCAAAAGCTACTAAGTGGCTATGATTTGCCTCTTGGCTGGCATGATTGTAAAAAAGAGAAGACTTGAGGAAATATTGGAGGCCTAGGATATGGCGATCAATTGTGCTCGATAGATGTTTAGCAAGTAGTAAGTGTTTGTCCTCAACTTGCTCAACAACCCTTATATAGGCAGTACTCTGTATCCATAAGCTAAGTGATAATACGGGCACCACAGCGACTACTCCAAAAGCGAGGAATAAAATCGTTTGTAAGCTTAGCTTTAGTTTCAATTTATATGTCCGTGTAGAGGATAAATTAATTCATTGGCCGCTTTATCTTGGTATTTTATAGCCATAATTTATAAGTATAGATCTGATTTTCAATTTTATAGGTTTAATTTGATAAATAGTGATGTGAGTCGTTTAATAAATGAGCGTTTTGCTTAACTTTGAAGCAATTTAATCGGAGCTGTTATATTCCCTAAATAGCCTTAAATTATGCTAGAATTGCGCCCTTTATGTATTGGCTAGTTTGTCTTCGTAAAACCCGCTGAAGGTGCCTTAATGGCTCAAGAATAAACACAATTAGCACAACGCATTGACATAATCATAACTATAGCGATAGCAGGCAGTAAATTTATGGGCGATTTGGCACAAAATGTTTCCCCAGTTAGTATTGAAGATGAGTTAAAACAGTCCTATTTAGACTATGCAATGAGCGTTATCGTCGGCCGTGCATTGCCTGATGTGCGCGATGGTCTAAAACCTGTACACCGCCGTGTTTTGTTCGCCATGAACGAGCTGAGCAACTATTGGAATAAGCCCTATAAAAAATCAGCGCGTGTTGTTGGTGATGTTATCGGTAAATACCATCCTCACGGTGACTCTGCCGTATACGACACGATTGTGCGCATGGCTCAAGACTTCTCGCTACGCTACACCTTAGTTGATGGGCAGGGTAATTTTGGCTCGATAGACGGCGATAGCGCTGCAGCTATGCGTTATACCGAAATACGCATGAAGAAGATTGCCCATGATTTGTTGGCTGATCTTGATAAAGAAACTGTTGATTTTGTGCCAAACTATGACGGTACTGAGTTAATCCCTGAGGTTATGCCAACACGTGTGCCTAACTTATTAGTTAATGGCTCATCGGGTATTGCCGTTGGTATGGCAACCAATATCCCTCCGCATAATCTAAGCGAAGTTGTTAAAGGCTGTCTTGCGCTGATTGATAATGATGAAATCACTATCGATGAACTCATGGAGATCATCCCAGGTCCAGATTTTCCAACGGGTGCAACTATTAATGGTCGTGCTGGTATCGTACAGGCTTATCGCACTGGACGGGGCCGCATTTATCTGCGCGCAAAGGCTGACATCGAGCGCAATGATAAGGCTAATAAAGAAACCATTATTATTACTGAGATACCGTATCAGCTGAATAAAAGTAAGTTAATCGAAAAAATAGCCGAGCTAGTTAAAGATAAAAAAATAGAAGGTATTTCAGAGCTACGAGATGAATCAACAAAAGACATTCGCGTTGTTATTGAGCTGAAACGTGGCGAGATTGGCGATGTAGTTTTAAATAATCTCTATGCGCAGACGCAGCTTGAGAGCGTGTTTGGTATCAATGTTGTTGCTCTAGTTGATGGACAGCCCAAAACACTTAACCTAAAAGAGTTGCTCGAGTGCTTTGTGCGCCATCGTCGCGAAGTCGTCACACGGCGTACTGTTTACCTATTGCGTAAAGCGCGTGAGCGTGGCCATATTTTAGAGGGCCTTGCTGTTGCTATCTCTAATATCGATGAAGTGATTGAGTTAATTCGTGGCTCATCAAGCCCAGCAGAAGCGAAGAAAAGTTTACTTGCGCGTGGCTGGGCTGCAAGCTCTGTATTGCAGTTTTTAGAGCGCTCAGGTGCCGATGCCTGTAGACCTGAAGAGCTGCCTGCCGAATTTGGCCTAAGAGACGGTGATTACTATTTATCCCCAGCTCAAGCTCAAGCAATTCTTGATTTGCAACTGCATCGCTTAACCGGTATGGAGTACGACAAACTACTGGCTGAGTATCAAGAGAAGCTCGAGAGAATTGCAGAGCTTTTGGAAATTTTGAATAATGCCGTGCGATTAATGGAAGTTATTCGAGAAGAGTTGGAAGAAGTTTTACAAAACTATGGTGATGAGCGTCGTACCGATATTCAGAGCTCAAAGCGAGACTTAACTATTGAAGATCTGATTACCGAAGAGGATCGTGTTGTCACTATCTCTCATGGAGGCTATGCGAAGACCCAGCCACTCAGTGATTACCAGGCACAACGTCGTGGAGGCATGGGTAAAGCTGCGACTGCGGTTAAAGATGAAGATTTTGTCGAGCATTTATTAATTGCTAGTACTCACGATACGATTTTGTGTTTCACCAATGCGGGTAAAGTGTATTGGTTAAAAGTTTTCCAAATTCCACTAGCAGGCCGTCAATCTCGTGGTCGTCCGATGATCAATTTATTGCCACTTGATGAAGGCGAGCGTATTACCTCTATTTTGCCAGTGCGAGAATACGACGATAACCACTTTATCTTTATGGCAACTTCTAATGGTACTGTTAAAAAAACACCACTCAGTCAGTTTGCACGCCCACGTAGCTCGGGTTTGATTGCGCTTGACTTAGTTGAGGGTGACCATCTTGTGGGTACAGCAGTGACAGATGGTGAATGTGACGTAATGCTGTTTTCATCTGCCGGTAAAGCGGTACGCTTCAATGAAGACGCTGTACGTGCAATGGGTAGAACCTCTCGCGGTGTTCGTGGTATTCGCCTCGAAGATGAGCAGGCGGTTATCTCGATGGTGATACCCGCCGAGGATGGAAAAGTATTAACCGTGAGTGAGCATGGCTTTGGTAAGCGTACATTAATTACCGAATACGCAACTAAAGGGCGTGGCGGTAAGGGTATGATTGCCATGCAATGCAGTGAGCGTAATGGTGCTGTTGTTGGTGCTGTGCAAGTGTTTGATGGTGACGAAATTATGCTAATTTCTGATCAAGGTACATTAGTGCGTACCCGTGTTGATGAAGTGTCACTGTCGGGCAGAAATACACAGGGCGTGCGTGTGATCCGCGTTAAAACTGACGAGCATGTTATTGGTGTCGAGCGTATTGAAGAGCCAGAAGATGACGACTCAATAGGCGATGAAGGCTCCGCTGACGAATAAATTGTAGAGTCCTTTTTTATAGATAAAAGGACTTCATGTAATGAGTGATATCGATAATTTAAGGTAGTGTATGAGCGATAACAATCAAAGTGCAAAAAGCCTTGATGATTTACGCGATGAGATTGATAGAATTGATCGCGAACTAGTAGAATTAATTAGCAGCCGGGCGCGTTGTGCACAAACCGTTGCAGAAGTTAAAAAAGCAGAAAATGCCTCAGAGTCTGAAACAGATATCGTTTATTATCGGCCTGAACGTGAAGCGCAAGTCTTGCGTAAGGTTATGGCCTATAACGAAGAGAATGGAGGCCCGCTCACAAATGAAGAGATGGCTCGATTATTTCGTGAGGTTATGTCGGCTTGTTTAGCACTTGAGCAACCCATTAAAGTGGCTTTCTTAGGCCCCGAAGGCACCTTCACCCAACAAGCGGTGAGTAAACATTTTGGTCACTCGGCAGTACCTATGCCGATGAGCGCTATCGATGAAGTGTTTCGCGAAGTAGAGGCGGGCGCTGTTCACTATGGAGTGGTTCCTGTTGAGAACTCAACGGAAGGTGTTGTAACCCATACACTTGATAGCTTTATTGATTCTAATATTAATATTTGTGGTGAAGTAGTACTACGTATCCACCACAATTTATTAGTTTCTGATGTGACCAATACCGATAAAATTTCGCGTATTTATTCTCACCCACAAAGTCTTGCTCAATGTCGCAAGTGGTTGGATTCTAATTATCCTAATGCTGAGCGTGTACCTGTTAGCAGTAATGCAGAGGCTGCACGTCGTATAAAAGGCGAATGGAACTCAGCTGCCATTGCTGGCATAACTGCCGCTGACCTTTATGATTTACGTGCGATTGAAAAAAATATTGAAGACTCACCTGATAATTCCACGCGCTTTTTAGTGATTGGCCGGCAGGTAGTGCCTGCCTGTGGTCAAGATAAAACTTCGCTAGTTGTCGCTGTGCGTAATAAACCTGGTGCCTTACATTATATATTAGAGCCTTTTCATCGCTTGGGTGTCGATTTAACGCGCCTGCAATCTAGACCTTCGCGCAGTAGTGTATGGAACTATATCTTTTTTATCGATATCCAGGGGCATCAAGATGACGAGAATGTTGCAGCAGCGCTTGCCGAAATAAGTGAGGCTTCTGCAGAGCTGAAGGTGTTAGGATCTTATCCTATAGGTGTTTTATAAAGTCATTGCTTAAAGGCAATTTAGAAATGCTTTTAGGCAAACTATTAAAATATTATTGAGCCATTAACCGCAAAAACAACAAATCGATTATTCATTGTCATTTACGTACCGTAAAAAATTATGGCCATATCTGGTTCACAACAATCAAGTCAGTCTTCTAATAAACTAATCGTTATTGGTTTAGGGCTTATTGGCGGTAGTTTAGCGGCTGCTTATAAGGCACGATGCAATTCTCTTGATAAACCCTTAGAAGTTATTGGCGTTGTGCGTCGTAAAGAGTCTGCCCAATATGCGATCGATAACCACATTGTCGATCGTGCTGTACTATCGCTAGATGATATTGCTGCAGAGCTTGGTAAAGGCGATATAATTTTTATTGCAGTGCCAACGCTCAGTGTGATTGATACATTAAAAGAGATTAAAAAATTAGTTAATCCAAATGTAACTATTACCGATGGTGCTAGCGTTAAAGGTAATGTTATAAATGCTGTGAAAGAGATTTATCACGAGCATCCAAAACAGTTTGTACCTGGCCATCCTATTGCCGGCTCAGAGAAAAGTGGCGTAACGGCATCGAATGCTGATTTGTATGTTAAGCATCGTGTTATTTTAACGCCCGTTAAAGAGACTAGCTGCGAGCATCATCAAGCCGTTAAAAGTCTTTGGGAGTTTGTTGGGGCGGAGGTGTTGACCATGTCTGTTGAAGAGCACGATGCTGTGCTTGCGGCCACCAGTCATCTTCCGCATGCGATTGCTTACTCTTTAGTCGATACGCTTGCCAACGATTCTGATAACGAAAATATATTTCGCTATGCCGCAGGTGGTTTTAAAGATTTTACTCGTATCGCTAGTAGTGACCCAACCATGTGGCACGATATTATGTGTGCTAACAGTGACGAGGTGTTAAGTGCGATTGATTTATTTCAGAATAATTTAAACAATTTACGTAAAGCCATAGAAGAAAAAGACAGCAAAACATTATTAACCGTTTTTAATCGTGCAAAAACTGCCAGAGATGAATTCTTAACATTACTCGAAGAAGATAAGTAATTCTTTAATTCCCAATATAAGATAAAAGTCCCCTTATTATGTCTACCAACGAATCTAATCAAACTTTAAATTACATTGTTCAGCCAGGTGGTGAGCTTACAGGCTCCTTTAGAGTGCCTGGCGATAAATCTATTTCGCACCGTTCTATTATGCTTGGCTCGATTGCTAATGGCGTAACAGAAGTGCAGGGCTTTTTAGAGGGTGACGATGCACTGGCAACCTTAGAAGCTTTTCGCTCGATGGGTGTTGAGATAGAAGGCCCTGACAATGGTTATGTAAAAATAAAGGGTGTCGGGCTCAATGGCTTACAAGCACCAGAGGGCGAGCTTTATGTGGGTAATGCCGGTACAGCGATGCGCCTACTGGCAGGCTTAATGGCGGGGCAGGGATTTTCAGTGACATTAACGGGAGATCGCTCCTTAACAAAACGCCCAATGAATCGTGTCGCTAATCCATTGCGTGACATGGGAGTGAAAATAGATACCGCCCCTGAGGGTCGACCACCCATGACAATTCATGGAGGTAAACCCAACCCAACTCATTACGATATGCCAATGGCAAGTGCTCAGGTAAAGTCTTGCTTATTATTAGCAGGCCTATATGCCGATGGTATAACCTCTGTCACAGAACCTGCACCAACACGCGACCACACCGAGCGTATGTTGCGCGGCTTTGGTTATGAAGTGGCTACTAAAAAAGTGGGTGGTAAAAACCATATCTCCTTAAATGGTGGGGGTGAGCTAAACGCTATTAATATCGATGTGCCCGCAGATATATCATCGGCTGCTTTTTTTATGGTCGCAGCATCCATTGCCCCCAACTCTGATATTACTCTACAGCACGTAGGTATAAATCCAACGCGCGACGGAATTATTAGTATTTTAAAATTAATGGGTGCGGATATTACGTTGCTCAATGAGCAAGAAGTCGGCGGTGAACCCGTTGTTGATATCCGTATTCGTAGTGCCAACCTTAAAGGCATAAATATTCCCGAAGAATATGTGCCGCTTGCCATCGATGAATTCCCCGTGCTATTTGTAGCAGCTGCCTGTGCAGAGGGCACAACTGTTTTAACTGGTGCAGAAGAATTACGCGTTAAAGAAAGCGACCGCATACAGGTCATGGCCGATGGATTGCAAACCTTAGGTATTGATGCACAGCCCACGCCCGATGGTATGGTAATAAAAGGCGGCCAACTAACTAGCGGCGAAGTCGAAACCCATGACGACCACCGCATAGCCATGTCCTTTACTATGGCTGCGCTGCGCTCAACAGGCCCAATTACCATTAAAAATTGTGCGCATGTAGCGACGTCTTTTCCGGGTTTTGTAGAGCTTTCACAAAAGGCAGGTATTCGTATAGAAGAGAGCGAAGGTTAACATTGCGTTTGGTTGTTTGTATTTTGTAGGATAAGTCTCACAAGTATTTGAGAAATTTGCCACTATCATTGTGAATCTGTAAATGTAGAATAACAACACTTCTTAGAGCAAAAAGGATATGTTTTAAGAAGTTTTGCAAGGATGCAAGTTTTTAGTATGAAATCAGTTGTGTATAAGCGGCCTATTGATTTGCATCTTACTTACTATAATTACATGGAGGTTTTCCTATGAAAACACAAAATCGTTCAATTGTTTTATTCACTTATTCTTCTCTTGTTAAAACCATTATTTTTTCATCGCTATTACCTGCTTTAATGTTTTGGGGTAATGTCTCCGCGGCTGATGTTTCTGCTAATGATTTGACTCCCAAAGAACTGATTGAGGTTAGCAAGAATGTTGATGATGGCGCAGGCTCGCAAGTTGGATTTGGCAGTATCGTTAACCTTAATCAAGCCGATGCTAATCATTTATCTAAGAGTCTAAAAGGTATTGGTCTTAAAAAGGCGCAGGCGATTGTAGAGTGGCGTAATGCAAATGGTGGTTTTGTAAGCCTTGAGCAATTACTAGAGGTAAAAGGTATTGGCGAAAAAACACTATTAGCTAACCGAGACAGGATGACTTTGTAATACATGCAAACCATATATCTACTGATCAAAGAGCTTAATGATTGTTAGGCTCTTTTTTTGTGCTTTATGGTATGATGCGCGTCAAATTTTTATCCGAAAATAGAAAGCATAATGACCGCATCCTCTGCCTCTCAAGATACACGTACTCGTGATACTGACCCTCGCATCGTTGTTGCAATGGACTTCGAATCCGCAGCCCCCTGCATTATTTTGGCCACTACACTAAACCCAAAATACTGCCGTTTAAAAGTGGGTAAAGAATTATTTACGGCAGCAGGCCCGCAGTTAGTGGAACAGCTAATGAGTTTGGGTTTTGATGTATTCCTCGATTTGAAATTTCACGATATCCCCACAACCGTTGCTAAAGCCGTTAAAGCGGCTGCGAACTTAGGTGTATGGATGGTGAATGTGCATGCGAGCGGTGGTGAGGTAATGCTAGAGGCTGCTCGTGAATCTTTGGAGCAATATAGTGGCTCGAGTAGGCCACTATTGATAGCCGTTACTGTATTAACCAGTATGACTGCCGCTGATTTACAAAGTATTGGTTTGAAAATAACACCGCAAGAACAGGTGATGCGATTAGCAAGCTTGTCGCAAAAAACAGGCCTAGACGGTGTAGTGTGCTCAGCACAGGAGGCAGCGCTGTTAAAATCGACCTTAGGTAAAGACTTTTGTCTGGTAACACCGGGTATTCGACCTGCGGGTGCAGCACTGGATGACCAGCGCAGAATTGTAACGCCTGTCGATGCTATAAAAGATGGCAGTGACTATTTGGTGATTGGCCGCCCAATTACACAAGCTGATGACCCAGCTGCAATGTGTGAAGCTATTTATCGAGATATTGTCAGTTTATGAATATGCCAGCAAAGCCAAATGTATATGCCCCTGTTATTACCATTGATGGCCCAAGTGGGGCAGGTAAGGGCACTATTTGCCAAAACCTTGCAAACAAGCTTGGGTTCGGCTTACTCGACAGTGGTGCCTTATATCGCTTAACTGCTTTGGCAGTTGTACAACAAGGTATAGACATAGCAAACCAAGAAGCAGTAGCTAAGATTGCTCTAGCGTTAGATATTCAGTTTGAGACGAGTGAGCAGGGTGTGCAAGCACTGCTTGCCGGCAAGGATGTATCCCGTGATATTCGCTTGGAAGAAACGGGTATGAATGCCTCGGTAGTTGCTGCCTATGAGCCAGTACGAGAAGCTTTGCTTGAGCGTCAGCGAGCCTTTCAACAGTTACCGGGCCTAGTGGCTGATGGCCGTGACATGGGAACAACAGTGTTCCCTAATGCAGTGCTCAAGGTGTTTTTGACCGCAAGTGCCGAAGAGCGTGCTAATAGACGCTACAAGCAGTTGATAGAACGCGGCGAATCTGCTAATCTGCGCGCCCAATTAAAAGACATACTTGCGCGTGATGAGGCTGATAGTAGCCGAGCGTCTTCGCCTTTAAAGGCTGCAGAGGATGCTATTGTTATCGACAGTACAACAATGCCTATTCAGGCGGTACTCGATGAGATCATGTTGCTCGTTAAGCAGCGAATAACTGCTTAATTAAGTCTTTTATTTATTAAACGCACTATTGCTAACTATTTTATTGGTTAAGTCACTACTAATAGGAATAGACGGTCAGGCGTAGTAAGAGTGCAAAATTAACCGGCCCGTACACCTGATGGTGCGGTAGAGTAAGTCTAACGTTAACGTATATAACGTATCGTTGGATTTATGCTGAAAATGTAGGTCCCTCCTTATGAGCGAAAATTTCGCAGATCTTTTTGAAGAAAGTTTAAAAACCGTCGATATGGTTCCTGGTTCAATCGTAACCGGTGTTGTTATTGATATCGATAAAGATTGGGTAACTGTTCACGCAGGCCTTAAATCTGAAGGTGTTATCCCAGCGGAACAATTTTTAGATGATAGCGGTGAGATGTCTCTTACTATCGGCGATGAAGTACAAGTCGCGTTAGAATCTGTTGAAGATGGCTTTGGTGAAACCAAGCTGTCTCGTGAAAAAGCAAAACGTGCTGAATCTTGGACTGTTCTTGAAGCAGCTCATGCTTCTGAAGAAGTTATTACTGGTGTTATTACTGGTAAGGTTAAAGGTGGTTTCACTGTTGATATCGCCAGCATTCGTGCATTCCTACCAGGTTCTTTGGTTGATGTTCGCCCTGTTCGTGACACAACTCACCTAGAAAACAAAGAGCTTGAATTTAAAGTTATTAAACTTGACCAAAAACGCAACAATGTTGTTGTTTCTCGCCGTGCGGTTATGGAATCTGTTAACTCTGCAGAGCGTGATGAATTGCTTGCTAACCTTGAAGAAGGTGCAATGGCGAAAGGTGTTGTTAAAAACCTTACCGATTACGGTGCCTTTGTTGACTTGGGCGGCGTAGATGGTCTTCTTCATATTACTGATATGGCTTGGAAACGTATTAAGCACCCAAGTGAGATCGTGAATATTGGCGACGAGATCGACGTTAAAGTACTTAAGTTTGATCGTGAGCGTAACCGTGTTTCTCTAGGTCTTAAGCAGACTGGCGAAGATCCATGGGTAGAAATCAAAAACCGTTACCCAGAAGGCGCAAAAGCGAAAGCTGTTGTTACTAATCTTACTGATTATGGTTGCTTTGCTGAAATTGAAGATGGTGTTGAAGGTTTGGTTCACGTTTCTGAAATGGATTGGACTAACAAAAACATTCACCCATCTAAGGTTGTTCAGTTAGGTGACGAAGTTGAAGTAATGGTTCTTGAAATTGATGAAGAGCGTCGTCGTATTTCTCTTGGTATCAAGCAGTGTCAAGAAAACCCATGGGATGCATTTGGTCGTCAGTTCGAAGTTGGCCATAAAATCTCTGGTAACATCAAATCAATCACTGATTTTGGTATCTTTATCGGCTTAGATGGCGGTATCGACGGTCTTGTTCACTTGTCTGATATCTCTTGGAATGAAAGCGGTGAAGACGCTGTACGTAACTACAAGAAAGGTGACGAGCTAGAAACTGTTATTTTAGCGATTGACCCTGAGCGTGAGCGTATCTCTTTAGGTGTTAAGCAACTTGTTGAAGATAACTTCTCGTCTTATACAGCAGCTAACGATAAAGGCACCATTGTTAAAGGTACCGTTAAAGAAGTTGATGCAAAAGCAGCGATCATCACTCTAGCAGACGAAGTTGAAGCAACCTTAAAAGCAGCTGATATCAGCCGCGAAAAAGTAGAAGATGCATCAACTGCCGTTAAAGTTGGCGAAGAGATCGAAGCAGTTATTACTAATGTTGATCGTAAGAATCGTACTATTAGTGTATCTATCAAAGCCAAAGATGCTGCAGAAGAAAAAGCAGCGGTTAAAGAGCACAGCTCTAAAAAGCCAGAAGATAGTTCACCTGCAACATTGGGTGACTTGATCAAGGCGCAAATGGAAGGGCAAGATAAACAGTAATTATTGTTTGCTCTAGCTAACTCGAAAGGCCGCATTTATGCGGCCTTTTTTGTGTAGTAATGAATTGTTCTAGGCAATTTATTACGCTTCCGCCATCTTTGGTGGTCGCAGATGTATGTATCCCGCGAGTGCATGGATACGCATGAGTAGGGCATGCCCTCCATGGACGAAGGGTAGATTAAAAATACAAGAGTAGTTTTCGTGTGGGGGTGTACGGGCTGACAATTAACCTCTAGGTTTTCTGCGTTTCCGTTGTCCGTAGGGGTATATCCCGTGATTATGTGAAGTGGAGCATGCTCTCTCTGGATGAAATGGGTATCGAAAATGCAGGTTGATTGCTGCTTCTCACAGCTAACCTTATGTGCTTCTGCCAGGCTGTATTCATTTTGTGCATAAAATATACATTAGGGCAGCCTTTATTGGCTGTTAGCTTCTGGGTAAATAAGCTGTCCTGATAATTCTAGCTATGTCTGTTTTTGCTGAAATATAGGTGGGTGCTGGCGTACAAGCTTAGATAATAATCATTGCATATTTCTAAAGTGTTGATATTATTGAATTATTCGGATAATAAATGAGTTGAGCTAGGATGACAAAGTCGGAATTAATTGAGCGAATAGCGGAGCATCAAGAGCAGCTATCGGTAAAAGATATCGAATTATCAGTTAAAATGATTTTAGAGTATATGTCTCAGGTATTATCGTCGGGTGAGCGTATAGAGATTCGAGGCTTTGGGAGTTTCTCGCTGCACTTTCGTGAGCCACGAACAGGCCGTAACCCTAAAACAGGTGAAACAGTTTACCTGAGTGGTAAATATGTGCCTCATTTTAAACCGGGTAAAGAATTGCGTGATCGTGTTAACGAAAGCCTTAAAGATTACCCTTAAATCTATTCTTCACAATCAATAGATACATTTCGATATAGTATCTTTACATACCTGCAACCTTAAGCTGTCATTATGATCAAGTGGATAAAGCGCCTAATCTTTCTCATGTTATTAATTATTGCAATTATTGTAGGCATTGTTTTTACATCAGAAAATAATCAGCAATTATCGCTTATCTTTTTAGGGTATCCATTGCCAGAGCTAAAACTAGGTCTATGGATTGTGCTTTCACTGTTATTGGGTAGTGTAATGGGTTTGTTATTAAGTATGCTTTCCCTGTTTGTTAGAGGTCAATCTGTCAATTCAAAAAGTCGCAAAATTAAGCGATTAGAGCAAGAGCTACAACAGTTACGTACAGCGAGTATCAAAAACTGAGCGTGTATTCTTTTACTTTATATATAGGTTTAATTGCAGCGCTCGCTATTGGTTTTTGGCAGGGTGTACGCTTTACGCGTAAACGCCAAAAAGAAATTACCCATTCGCTGAATCACGACTACTTTCAGGGTCTCAACTTTTTGCTTAACGAAGAGCCTGATGCTGCAATAGAAACATTCATTAAAGCATTAGAGGTTAATAGTGAGACGCTTGAAACGCATTTAGCGTTAGCAAAGTTGCTGCGAAAGCGTGGTGAAGTTGATCGTGCTATTCGTATCCATCAAAACCTATTGGCTCGTCCTGGCTTAACCAAGGAACAATCTCAGCAGGCACAGTATGAGCTTGCTATCGACTTTACAAAAGCCGGTCTTCTAGATAGAGCAGAGGGCCTCTTAAAAACCTTAATTCAAGAGGAGGGTGCCTTTCAAGTAGAAGGGTTGGTCTGTCTTTTGGGGGTCTATCGAGACGAGCAAGAATGGGAGGAAGGATTAGAAGTTTTACAGAAGCTCTGTGGATCACGTTTTAGTAAAACTTATGATCAGTGGGCGCCTGTTAGAGCGCATTTTTGTTGTGAGCTTGCAGAGCAAGCTATTATTAAAGAGCGCTATGATCAAGCTAGGCATTGGCTCAAGCTTGCATTGAGTTATGATAAAAATAGCCCGCGTGCGAATTTACTCCTAGGTCGCTTAGAAATTGCTGCAGGAAACGTTAATCGTGGGATTCAGCAGCTACAAAAAATTGCAGAGCAGACACCTGAATATCTTTCAGAGGCTTTGCCTTATCTAGCTGATGGCTACAGGCAATTGCAGAATTTACCCAGGTATTTTCAGTTTTTGGAGAGAAGCTATAAGGCCAGCCCCGAACCTATAGTTGTTGCTGAACTGGTAGATGTTATTGAGCACCAAAAAGGCGAAGCAGCCGCAGCACAATTTATTGCTCAAGAATCAAGTCATCATCCATCGAGTATTGCCTTTGATAAATTGCTCGATTACTCCTCCGTATTGAGTAACGCTAATGACCAAGAGCATTTAAATGCATTGCAGCAGTTTATTAAACGTACTATTGCAAAGGCCCATCACTACCAATGTCGTCAGTGTGGATTTAAAGGACAAAAGCTACATTGGCTTTGCCCTAGTTGTAAACAATGGGGCACTATTAAACCTATTAAGCGCCTAGGCGAATAGGGCTTTTGGTATTTGGCCCCACGTACAGGCCCAGTGTGCGATATCTCTCACGTTACTTTCAGCCTTCTCCTATATTTTTTTATTACTTCTTTAACGATAATAACTATCACAAGGAAGTGACACAGGAAGTAACTATTTAAAGGGAGACTTTAAAATAGAGGCCAGGTAAGGCCAAAGGAAGCGACTATTTCAAGCGTTATAAGGAGATAGCACTTAAGGATGACAGGATGTCGCCGATTAGCCCGATAAGCTTTTGTTTATCGGGCTTTTTTATGTGTTTCCTTTTATCTGAGTACTGAGTCATAATTAATACTAATAAAAACAAAAAATACAGGCTAATACTATAGAGCGATTAGCCTATATAGGATAATATTCGAGTATAGTAAAAAAAGAATAAGCTATTGAATTAAAAAGAGAAATATATAGAAAAGAAAATGGTTTTCAAAGGTTGACAGATAAGTGAAGGCTCTATAATATGCGCATCACTTGGCCGACATGGCCAACACTTCCCATTCCGCCTTAGCTCAGTTGGTAGAGCAAATGACTGTTAATCATTGGGTCGCTGGTTCGAGCCCAGCAGGCGGAGCCATTATTTTGTAAAGAACCTCTTTTTTATTAATATTACCCTGTAGTATTATTTCAAATATCTAGATATAAATATATTACTGTTTAGGCTTTCTATGAAAAAAATTGCTGTAATTGGCCTAGGTTATGTTGGTCTTCCTCTTGCTGTTGAGTTCGGTAAAAAGCGAAAGATTATTGGATTTGATATAAATAGTCAGAGAGTCAAAGAGCTTTTATCCGGCAAAGATCAAACGTTAGAGGTTAATAGCGAAGAATTACAAGAAGCAAAGTATTTAAGCTATTCTTCCAGTCTTGAGGATTTAAAAGGCTGCCATATTTATATTGTCACCGTACCTACACCTATTGACGAAAATAACTCCCCTGATCTTGGCCCACTTTGTAGGGCATCTGAAGCTTTAGCTACGGTGATTTGTAAAGGGGATATTGTTATTTATGAATCTACTGTGTATCCAGGTGCCACAGAAGAAGTATGTATTCCTGTCATTGAAAAAAAATCTGGGCTTGTATTCAATAAAGATTTTTTTGTGGGATATTCGCCAGAACGGATTAATCCAGGAGACAAGATTAATCGTCTAACAACGATTAAAAAGATTACATCAGGCTCTACAGATGAGATCTCTAAAGAAATTGATGAGCTGTATGCCGAAATCATTACGGCTGGCACACATAGGGCATCCTCTATTAAAGTGGCTGAGGCTGCAAAAGTTATTGAGAATACTCAGCGTGATTTGAATATTGCAATAATTAATGAATTTGCAAAAATCTTCAATATACTTGAGATTGATACTGAAGAAGTATTGAATGCAGCAGGCACAAAATGGAATTTCTTAAGATTTAAGCCTGGTTTAGTTGGTGGCCATTGTATCAGTGTAGACCCATATTACCTTACCTATAAAGCTAAAGAGGTTGGTTATCAGCCAGAGGTTATTTTATCCGGGCGTCGTATTAATGATGGGATGGGGCAGTACACAGCCACTCAATTAGTGAAAGCGGTTAGTCGTAAAAAAATTCATATAGATGAAGCGCGTGTGCTAGTTCTTGGTTTCACTTTTAAAGGTGATTGCCCAGATGTGCGTAATACTAAGATTATTGATATGGTTTTAGAGTTAGAAAGTTTTAATATGAATGTTGATGTTTACGACCATTGGGCTGACCCTGTAGAAGTTCAGCGTGAATATGATTTAGTTCTACAGCAGGAGCTAAATGATGGTGTGTATGATGCACTTGTATTAGCTGTGGATCATACAGATTTTAAAACCTGGGGAGTTGAAAAAATACGATCCCTAGGTAAGAAAAATCATGTGTTATATGATATTAAACATGTACTGCCGGTAGATCAGTCTGATATCCGGCTCTAGTTTTGAACAATATAGAGAGTAGTAAGTGAAAAATTTTGCAATAATTGGCGCCGCGGGTTATATCGCTCCACGTCACCTAAAGGCTATTAAAGAGACAGGTAATAATCTCGTTGTTGCTATGGATGTTAATGATTCTGTAGGTATTATGGACAGCTATTTCCCAGAAGCTGAATTCTTTACAGAGTTTGAGGAGTTTTCGGCATATATAGAAGACTTTAAGCAGAAGGGAGAAAATCTAGATTATATTGCCATTTGTTCTCCAAATTATCTCCACTTGCCACATATGAAATTTGCTTTACAAAATGGCATTGATGTAATTTGTGAAAAACCTTTGGTTTTAAATACATGTGATTTGGATACGTTAAGTCGTTATGAAAAAAAATATAATGCTAAGGTAAACTCAATTTTACAGCTACGCCTACACCCATCGATTATTGAATTAAGAGATAAAGTTCGAAATGCTCCCGATGATAAAGTATTCGATGTCGATTTAACGTATTTAACGTCTCGTGGTAAATGGTATTTAAAATCTTGGAAAGGCTTTGATGAAAAGTCAGGTGGTGTTGCAACGAATATTGGAGTGCACTTTTATGACATGCTGCATTTTATTTTCGGTAAAATTATTCATAATGAAGTACATTATAGAGATGCTAAAACTTCATCGGGGTATCTCCAGTACGAACGTGCAAATGTACGTTGGTTTTTATCAATAGATGCTGGTCATCTGCCAAAAAATGCTGTTCAGGGTGAAAAGTTAACTTATCGTAGTATTAATATTGAGGGTGATGAACTTGAGTTTTCGGGTGGTTTTACTGATTTACATACTCAAAGCTACCAGCGAATTTTACTCGGAAATGGTTATGGGACTGAAGACAATCGTGTGGCAATCGAAACAGTTGATATTATGCGGAAATCTTCAGTTACTCCAAAGCCTATGTGCCCACACCCATTACTAGGTAATGTAATAAGTGGCTAATTATTACCAGCATGATAGTGCAATTATAGATGATGGTGCCCAAATTGGTCAGGGATCCCGAGTTTGGCATTTCTCACATGTTTGTTCTCAAGCCATCATTGGTGCTGAAGTATCACTTGGCCAAAATGTATTTGTTGGTAATAAGGTAGTCATTGGGGATAATTGTAAAATACAAAATAATGTTTCAGTGTACGATAATGTTTGCTTAGAAGATGGTGTATTTTGTGGTCCAAGCATGGTATTTACTAATGTATATAATCCTCGCTCTTTTGTTGAAAGAAAAGATCAATATCTGGATACACTTGTTAAAAAAGGAGCTACCTTAGGCGCAAATTGTACAGTCGTTTGTGGTACTACTATAGGTGAGTATGCTTTTGTCGGTGCTGGTGCAGTGGTCAATAAAGATGTTAAAGCTTATGCATTAATGGTTGGCGTACCAGCTAGGCAAATAGGTTGGATGAGTGAGTATGGTGAGCAAATTAATTTACCTTTATCAGGAAATGCAGAATTTATTTGCCCTTATACTCAAGCGTGTTATGTATTAACAGGTGATAACTTAACGAAAATGGATTCGTGATAATGATTGCGTTTATTGATTTAGCTGCACAGTATCAACATCTTAAAAAACGTATAGATAAACGGATTCAGACGGTTTTAGATCATGGCCAATATATTATGGGCCCTGAAGTTTTCGAATTTGAAAAACAATTGGCTGAGTATGTTGGAGTCAAACATGCGATTACATGCGCAAATGGAACTGATGCTCTAAGTTTGGCGTTAATGACTGTTGGTATAAAAGAAGGTGATGCTGTATTTTGTCCAACATTTACTTTTTTTGCAACTGCTGAAACGATTGCATATAAAAATGCAACTCCAGTATTTGTAGATTCAGATGAAAGTACCTTCAATATATGTCCATATGATTTAGAAAAACGTATTGAAGCAGTAATTAAAGAAGGTAAATTAAAACCTAAGGCAATTATTACAGTAGATCTATTTGGCTTGCCTGCAAATTATCCTGAGATACAGAAAATTGCTGATAAATATAACCTCCTCGTAATTGAAGATGCTGCTCAAGGGTTTGGTGGCGAGATCAACGGGAGAAAGGCATGTAGTTTTGGTGATATTTCTACAACGAGTTTTTTTCCTGCTAAACCTCTTGGTTGTTATGGAGATGGTGGTGCACTGTTTACTGACAATGATAGTTATGCTGAATTAATTCGCTCGTATCGTGTTCATGGTAAAGGCGAAGACAAATACGATAATGTCCGTATTGGAATGAATAGTCGCCTTGATACAATACAGGCGGCCATTCTTATAGAAAAACTTATCGAGTTTCCTAAAGAGCTTGAGAAACGTAATTTTATTGCTCAATACTACCAAAGAGCTTTATCTACACATTACCAAACACCTAAGGTGCCGAATGGTTATACTAGTTCTTGGGCTCAATATACAGTGCTAACCTCAGATAGAAAGTCGACTATGGAAAATTATAAAAATAAAAATATTCCAACAGCTATCTATTACAACACGTGTATGCATCAACAAACAGCTTTTAAATATTTAAACTATAGTGATAGTGAATATCCAGTTGCTTCTAAGTTGTCTAAACAAGTTTTTAGCCTACCAATGCACCCATACATAAATATTGATGATTTAGCGAATGTATAGATATGATGTCGTTATAGCTGGGGCTGGCATCATTGGGCTGACTTTAGCGAGAGAAATCTTGTTGCGCTCTCCTAAAATTAAATTACTTATACTGGAAAAAGAGCCATATATTGGCGCTCACGCTAGTGGGCGGAATAGTGGAGTATTGCATACTGGAATTTATTATCCATCACATACCTTGAAGGCTAAATTTTGCAAACAAGGTGCTGATAAATTATTTGATTATGCGATAACAAATAAAATACCGGTTAAAAAAAATGGCAAGGTTATTGTTGCTCGATCGGAAGAGAACGCTAAAGGGTTGGCTGCGCTAATCCAAAATGCTAAAGAAAGTAACATTTCAGCAGAATTGCTTGATGAAGCTGGAATAAAGGCTATAGAACCATTTGCATATGCTGAGCATGGTGGTATTTATTGTAAAGATACGGCAGTGATAGATAATAAAAAAGTATTGAGTTGCTTGGAAGAAGAGTTAATTAAGTTAGGTGCTAAATTTCAATATAATGTTTCAGTTTTAGATGCAGAAGTTACTAAGGATAAGATTGTAACATCGCAGGGGTGTATTAATTATGGTTATTTTATTAACGCAACTGGAGCTTTTTCTGACAAGGTAGCAAAGTTGTTTAATATAGCTCAAGAGTATAAATTGGTTCCATTTAAAGGAATGTACTATAAATTTAAAAAAGAACATGCGCATAAAGTTAATGGTAGTATTTATCCCGTTCCAGATCCATCTTTACCATTTTTGGGGATTCATTTTACGCGTGTAATCAATGATGATGTGTATATTGGACCTACTGCTATTCCTGCATTAGGGCGTGAAAATTATAATTCGTTGAAAGGTATTGATGTGTCAGAAAGCTTGTCTATATTGATGAGTCTATCTCGATTGTATTTTAAAGATATACAAAATTTTAGAAGTTTAGTGAAAAAAGAATTACCTCATTTGATTTCTTCTGGTTTTTATAAATCTTCAGCATCATTAATGAGCGGGATTGATGCCTCATGGTTGGAAAAAAATTCTAAAGTGGGTATTCGGCCTCAACTAATAAATACTCAAAAAAATAGGCTTGAGATGGACTTTTTGGTTGAATTTAGCGGTAACACTATGCATGTTTTAAATTCTATTTCGCCTGCATTTACAAGTTCATTCGCAGTGGCAGAATATTTAGTCAATAAAATTGATATATAAAAAATTGGAGGTGATATGATTTTATCAGGTAAGAAAATATTAGTAATTGGTGGTGCCGGATTTATCGGTAGTAATGTGGTATCAGAGTTGCTCAAAACTGATGTTGCTGAGGTCGTCATTTATGACAATCTTGCACGTGGAAAAAAAGCATATGTTGAAGAATCTCTGAAGGACTCACGCTGTACATTTTATCCCAATGGTGGGGATATTCGTGAAATTGACATACTTGATCATGCCATGAAGGGTATGGATGCAGTTATTCATTTGTCTGCTATGTGGTTGCTACATTGTAAAGATTTTCCAAGAACTGCATTCGATGTAAATATCCAAGGCACTTTCAATGTATTGGAGGCCTGTGTAAAAAATAATATCGAGAGGCTTGTCTATTCATCATCGGCATCTGTTTATGGTGATGCAGTAGAAGTTCCAATGACCGAAAGTCATGATTTTAACAATAAAAATTTTTATGGAGCGACCAAAATTGCTGGAGAGGCCATGTGTCGAGCAATATTCGATCGTTATGGTTTAAACTATGTTGGTCTTAGGTATATGAATGTTTATGGCCCTCATCAGGATCAGACAGCGGCATATACTGGTGTTGTGCCCATTATGTTAAATAAGATTGACGCAGGAGAAGCTCCCATTATTAATGGTGATGGCTCACAGGCTTACGACTTTGTATCCGTTCAAGATGTGGCTCGTTGTAATGTGTTAGCACTTCAATCTGACGCGACAGATCAATATTACAATGTTGGTACAGGTGTTCAGACAAGTATTAAAGAATTGTGTGACCTGATTTTAGAGCTTAAAGGTTCATCTTTAGAAGTCAAGTACAAGCCATATTCGGCTGAAGATGCTAGGCGTATGGTGCAAAATCGAATTGGTTGTCCGAAGAAAGCTAAAGAAGAATTAGGGTTTGAATATAAAGATGACCTTAAAACTGGCCTGCTAAATTTAATAGCTTGGCGTGAGCATACAAAGGGGCAATTTTAATTGGAAAAGAGAGTTATACAAATTGCACTACCTGTTATAGGTGAAGATGAGTGGCAAGCTGTTCGGGAACCTCTAATGTCAGGTTGGGTTACACAAGGCCCTAAAGTTGCCGAGTTTGAGAAATTATTCGCTGAAAAGCACGGGGTGCATAATGCTTTGGCAGTCACTTCGTGCACAACTGGACTTCACCTTATTTTAGCTGCTTTGGGTGTTGGTCCCGGTGATGAGGTTATTGTCCCGGCATTTACTTGGGTGGCCACAGCAAATGTTGTTTTATACTGTGGTGCAACCCCTGTGTTTGTAGACGTATCTCGTGAAACATTCAATATAGATGTAACTCAAATTGCCGATAAGGTGACTGCACGTACAAAAGCAATCATAGCTGTACATTTGTTTGGCCTATGTGCCGAAATTGATGAAATTAAAACTGTTATACCTGAAGGTGTCGCTATTATCGAAGATGCAGCTTGTGGAGCGGGCGCTTTGTACAATAAGCAATCTGCTGGGTCATTAGGTACTGCTGCATCATTTTCGTTTCACCCACGCAAATCTATCACCACGGGTGAGGGTGGTATGGTCACTACAAATGATTCTTTACTTGCTGATCGCATGAATCAAATGCGGAATCATGGTGCAACTCTTTCAGAAGAGCAACGTCATCATGGACCAAGACCTTATATTCTTCCAGATTTTAACCTTCTTGGTTTTAATTACCGTATGACGGATGTGCAAGGTGCAATCGGCCTTGTGCAGTTAAAAAAGCTAGAGGAACTCATTAATGAACGAGCTAAATGGGCTAAATGGTATTTGGATGAACTAAGTTCTATTGAATGGCTGCATTTACCAAAAGAGCCAGATAATGGACGACATGGATGGCAGTCATTTGTAACGTATGTACATCCAGATAAAGCACCAATGGCAAGAAATGAAATTATGGATCAACTCCAAAAGCTTGGTGTCTCGACACGCCCAGGAACTCATGCAGTGCACATACTAGGTTTATATCAAGAACAGTTTGGGTTTAAACCGGAGGACTTTCCTGGTGCCAGAGATTGTGATGCAAATACGATGGCAATTCCATTACATAATAAGATGACAGCAGATGATTATGAGTATGTCGTTAATGCTATTAGGAGTTTATAGTTTCGATGTGTGGGATTACAGGTGTTTTAAATCTGAGGGGTATGTCCGTATCACCATTTGAAATAAAAGCTATGGCTAATGCAATTGCTCATAGAGGACCTGATGGTGAGGGCCATTGGGTTGAGGAAAATGTTGCTTTAGGGCACAGACGTCTGTCAATTATAGATCTTAGCAATGCTGCACATCAGCCAATGCTTTCTGGAGATAATCGTTTTGTAATAAGCTATAACGGTGAAGTGTATAACTTTAAAGAGTTAAGGATTGAACTGGAATATAAAGGCCATAGTTTTCAATCCAGAAGTGATACAGAAGTAGTTCTCAAGGCTTTTATTGAGTGGGGAACAGACTGTATAAAGAAATTCAATGGCATGTTTGCCTTTGCAATTTGGGATAGAGAAAATAAGGTCTTGACTCTTGCGCGAGATCGTTATGGTATTAAGCCTCTTTATTACACTATTAATAATGGCAATTTTCTTTTTGGCTCAGAAATAAAAGCAATTCAAGCGCATTCAGAGTTTAAAGCAGAGATTGATAAAGAGTCTATGCTTGAATATTTTACTTTCCAGAATTTTTTTACGGATCGAACACTTCATAAGGATGTACAAATTCTCCCAGCAGGAACCTATTTTCAGTTTTCCAGTAATTCACAAATAACCTCATTATCACAAATTAACCCTACTCAATACTGGGACTATCACTTTAGCGAACCCGATACATACATTACTCATGAAGAGTATGTAGAAGAGTTGGATCGCCTTATTGTTCAAGCGGTGAATCGCCAGTTAGTAGCAGATGTGGAAATTGGAAGTTATCTTAGTGGAGGGATGGATTCAGGCACTATCACAGCTCTAGCGGCAAAAAAACTCCCCTTCATGCATACATTCACCGTTGGTTTTGATCTCTCATCTGCATCTGGGCTAGAGCTAGCCTATGATGAGCGAGTAAAAGCAGAACAGATGTCTTATCTATTTAAGACTGAGCATTATGAGATGGTGCTCAAATCAGGTGATATGGAAAGGTGTATTTCTGACTTAGTGTGGCACCTTGAAGAGCCTCGTGTAGGTCAGAGTTACCCTAATTATTATGCAGCGAAACTGGCTTCTCGTTTTGGAAAGGTTGTTTTATCAGGTGTTGGAGGTGATGAGCTTTTTGGTGGCTATCCGTGGCGTTATTATAGGGGAGTACATAGCAACGATTTTGAGCACTATGTAGATCAATATTATTCATTTTGGAATCGTTTAATACCAAACAACACATTGCATAAAGTTTTTTCTCCAATTTGGGATGACGTTAAAAGTGTATGGACCCGCAATATTATGCGTGATGTTTTTAAAGTTCATTCTGAATACCTTACCACTCCAGAAGATTACGTTAACCATTCGTTATATTTCGAAGCAAAAACTTTTCTCCATGGTTTATTGGTCGTGGAAGATAAGCTGAGTATGGCTCATAGCTTAGAGAGTCGAGTCCCCTTCCTAGATAATGATTTAGTAGATTTTGCAATGAAGGTTTCTGTTCATAAAAAGTTGAGTAACTTGAAAAATGTTATCCAAATTGACCAAAATGATCTTGCAAAAAGGCAGCAGCATTTTCAGAAGACGAAGGATGGTAAAGCACTTTTAAGAGAAGTGATGTCCCGTTATATCCCTGATAGTGTAACTCAGGCAGAAAAGCAGGGCTTTTCTGCTCCTGATGCTAGTTGGTTTAAAGGTGATAGTCTTGAATATGTTAAAGATGTTCTTATGAGCAATAATGCGCGGATATATGGGTATCTTGATAAAAAATCGGTTCAAGGACTTGTGAATGAGCACCTTCAAGGAAAAGTTAACAGAAGGCTTCTCATATGGTCGTTGTTGAATGTTGAGGAATGGCTGCGAGTTTTTAATTGATTGTAATAATTCCCGAGTACTAGATAAAAGCAGCAGATAATGAAGAATGGAATGTATAACAGTTATAAAGGCTCCTTATCGGTATTAGCGATGTGCCTTTAAGTGTCAAGCTGTGAAAGTAATGTTTGAGTAGCAGGTATAATTTATAAATAAAGATTATTTCTATATTACATTTTTCTAAAAAAGGCTGTAATTAAAAGATGAAAATAGGAATTGTTTCTGACATACATGGAAACTTAACAGGTTTAGATGTTTGTTTAGAGTATTTACATCAAATGAATGTAGACACTATTGTGTCGTTAGGTGATGTTGTTGGTTATTTTCCTGACCCCTCTAACGCGATTCTTCGTTTGAGGGAGCATGGAGTGCACTGTCTCCTTGGGAATCATGATGCTATGTTGCTTGGGACAATGTCTCTGGATAAAAAAAAAGATCGAGTCTATCAAATAGAGGTGGCTAAAGAATCTGTATCTGGTGAATTAAAAAATTATATATCCACCTGGTTACCATGGTATGAGATGAAGGTAGGAGACAAGAAATTATTATTTGTCCACGGATCTCCTTCAAACCCTCTGAATGGTTATATTTATCCTGATTCTGACATCAATCATTTTAAAAATTGGAATTATGATGCAATATTCATGGGACATACACATCGCCCTTTTATTAAAAAAATTCAAGGTGAAAAATTAGCAATTAATGTAGGTTCTTGTGGATTGCCGAGAGACCATGGAGGGCTAGCTTCATGTGCTATTTACGATACTAATACTCATTCTTGCGAAATCTATCGCCCCCAGTTTAATGTAAATGAAATACTTTTTCAGTATGAGGACAAAATACATGATGCAGTTGTTATGTGTCTTAAACGAAAATGTGATCATGTTTTTGGAAGGATAATATATGCATAATTTAAATGAACAGATGACAGTGATGGTCACCGGTATAGGCGGCGGTGGACATGGCGAGCAAATATTGAAGGCTCTTAGATTAGCTGAAACAAAATATCGCATAGTGGGTGGAGATATGTCCCCTATAAGTAAGGGCCTAATGGAGGTGGATAGTCCTTATCTATTACCTCCAGCTACAGATGAAAAATATATAGATGCCGTATTAGCTGTTTGCAAAAAAGAGAATGTTAAGGTGTTGTTCCATGGCTCAGAGCCTGAATTAAATGCCATGAGTTCACATAGAGAGAAAATTAGAAAAGCTGGGGTTTTTCTTCCTATAAACTCAAAAAAAGTGATTGAGACATGTATGGACAAGGTGAAGACGACAGCGTTTCTTCATGACCTTGGATTTTATACGCCGAAATCTGTAACAGTTAGAACAGAAAATGACTTAAAGAAAGTTGATTTCTTTCCAGCAGTCCTCAAACCATCTATTGGTGGTGGTGCCTCAGCTAATACTATGCTTGCACAGAGTCCAAAGGAAATGGAAATGTTTGGTAAATATTTATTAGATATTTATCCAGAATATATCGTTCAGGAATATGTTGGAACACCTGATCAAGAATATACAGTGGGAGTTTTGCATAGCCTAGACGGAAAGTTGATTAATTCGATTGCGGTAAACCGATCAATCATATCAAGCCTTGGGAACCGTATAAAAGTTACCAATAAGACAAATCGTAAAGAACTCGGCCCTGTATTGGCTATAAGTAGCGGCATTTCTCAAGGAAAAATAGGACGGTTTCCGATGGTAACAGGCCCTTGTGAAAAAATTGCGGCAGCATTAGGTGTGTGTGGGGCTGTTAATATTCAATGCCGATTAGTTGATAATAAAGTTTATGTGTTTGAAATAAACCCTCGTTTTTCAGGTACTACTTCGCTACGAGCAATGGTAGGTTATAATGAACCAGATTTGTTGATTAGGCATCATCTCATGGGCGAATCGATTAAGCCAAATTTCCAATATTCATCGGGTTATATTATGAGAGGGCTAGAGGAAACTTTGATTAATGATGTGAGTTTCTGCGAAGCGAGGTCATTGCTATGAAGAACCCTGAGGTTATCTGGAAAACTGAAAGCATGCCGTTTTATTGGGGGCAGTTACAAAACCCAACTAATGGCTCGGGCTTGCCCGATAGCTTGCCTTTTGCCTTGTGTGTAGATCCTGAAACGGGCGTATTGATGCAAGCGCCGGACACTAAAGTGTCGTGTGCACTTGAAAATGCCTATGCTAAAGGTTCATCAATCAGCGGGATGATGGATGATAGTGGTATTGGCAAGGAATATGCTGAAGATTTCTTGAATTTTATCATTCGCCAAATTGGGAGTAATAATCTCAATGGAAAAAGGATTCTTGAAATTGGCTGCGGTACAGGTTATCTACTGTCTAGGTTGAAGAGTTTCGGTGCAGATGTTATTGGTGTGGAACCAGGTGGTCATGGTCAAATTGGTGCTGGCAAGTACGATGTTCCAATTATCCATGATTATTTTCCTTCACAGAAAATTCTAGGTCACTTTGATTTTATTATTTCCTATGCTGTGCTTGAGCATATAGAGCAGCCAATCGACTTTATGAAGAAGGTTAAATCTGCGCTTGTTCCTGAAGGTAAGATTTTTCTAGCAGTGCCTGATACAGAGCCTTGTCAGGTATTGGGTGATGTATCAATGCTACTGCATGAGCATTGGAGCTATTTTACACAACATTCTTTGGGTGGATTGTTGAGTGCAGTTGGGAATCTTGAGGCGTATGTTGAACCAGCAGGTTTTGGTGGAAGTTTGTATGGTGTTGCACATTGTCAAGAAACTAATGAGATCTCTTTAGCCGAGAAGCCGTCGAGTATTCTTTGTGATGAGGCAGAAGCTTTTGTCCAAAGGATGAATATGTGGAACTCTAGACTTGTCAATTTTATTGAGGAAGCTAGGGGTAAAGGTAAAATAGTTGCTATTTATGTTCCGATACGCATTATAAATACTTTGCAGGCTTGTAGAGTAGATTCAAGCCATCTTCGTTTTATTGACGATAATTCCGTCTTGAGAGGTAGTTTTCTTCCTGGGTTTCCTCAAGCAGTTGAGGGGCGAGATGAGCTAATTAATTGTCCAACGGATGAAGTGTTAATCATGTCACATACCTTTGGTGAAAAAATCAAGAGCTCATTATTGGAAAAACTCCCAGCATCAACACGAATTACCTTGATTTCCGATCTGGGAAGAAGGGGATAATAATGAAAGTTGCGGTTACGGGGGCGGCTGGATTAATAGGTTATGAAGTTGTTACCCAATCATTATCACAAGGTCACGAAGTAACCGGTTTTTATAAGTCACTAAATAGTAAAGATAAGCATAAAGATATTGAAGTAATTGCTATTGATTTACTCGATGGAAATCTTTCTAATTATTTTGAAGGAAAAGGTTTTGATGTAGTGGTTCATTGTGCCGCAGCCATTCCATATTCTTTTGGTGAGAGTAGAGAGAAGAGAATCGCTGAAATTAATCGGCAAATTGATAGCGAGATCATTTCATTGTGCCTGAAAAATAGGTGTCGGCTGATATATCTATCAAGCGCTTCAGTGTATGGGTTTGAAAGCGGAAAAGATCTGGTCAGTGAGGAAAGTCCTGTCGTATCCACCGGATATTACATTGAAGAGAAACTATGGGCTGAAGAACAAATTCAAAGTATGTGCATCCCTTCTGTTATTCTACGAGTAAATGCGCCATACGGCCCTAGGCAGCGAAGTCAGACAGTATTGAAAACATTTATTGAGAATGCATTGTCGGGCAAGGATCTTTATTATTATGGCACGGGCAATAGGACACAGGATTTTACTTCCTGTATAGATATTGCCAATGCCGTGTGTCAGGCGGTTGAGCGTCCTGATGCACAAGGGGTATTTAATATTGCTAGTGGACAACCTATATCAATGAAGGATCTTGCTACATTAGTAGTAAAGTTATCTCCAGGTGGAACTAAAAGCAAAGTTTATCCATCGGGGACTGATGATAACCAAGAAAATTTTAGGGCTATGTTTGATATTTATAAAGCACAAAAACTGCTCTTGTGGGCTCCAAAGATTGATCTTAGTCGAGGAATTTATGAATGGTACAGCTACTTACAGAATGCAGTGAAATAAAGGTAACCGTTTGAGGGGGGCTGGGTTTGATTGAAGTGTCTGACTATTATTTGCACTTAAAGAAAGGGTTTGGTGAAAACGGTGTGAAAGCAGATTTTATTTGACTCTATAGTCACCCTTTTGTAGACAATACTAATTTGCCTGAAGATTTAGTATCTAGCTATCCTGAATTATGCAAAAAATATATTAATTATATTAATGCTAAACTAAGGCATTTTACTAATTTAGGATAATTAAGAGTATATTGTTCCGTGAGATGCTTAGCAATAATGAATACATTTACTCCAATGCCTTTTTTAGATGTCGACCCTTTAGAGTATGGTGAGTTTTTTCCGTCTTTTGGTGAATCTATTGAAAGTAGAAATTTTTTTTAGGAACTCCTATAGAGGGTTTGGTAGTTATGTCTAAACATTTGGAGAGCAGGCCAAACATAGTTTGAAAAATGATGGTTGCCTAGCAAATGTATATACTGTTGATGAATTATGACTTTTACTAGAATGATAAATTTATGAAATTCAAAAATATATCAGATATAAACCCTGATGATATCTCTACGTGGAAAGGTAAAATTTTCTTAACATTTGATATTGATTGGGCTGCTGATGAAGTTATTAATGATACATTAGAATTAATTTCTGAAGCAGGTATAGCTTCGACATGGTTTGTTACACATAAGTTCCCTTTGATTTCGAAAATGAAAACTTCTAATGTATTAGAGTTAGGTATTCACCCTAATTTTAATTTATTATTATCAGGGGGGGCGTGTAATAACCTTAACGCAACAAGTATCGTAAGTGATTTACTCACCATAATTCCTGAAGCAACATCTATACGTAGTCATTCTACAACACAGAATTCAGTTCTTCTTGATATGTTCAGGAAGAAAGGTTTGACACATGATGTTAATTGTTTTATTCCTTCTCAAGCAAATATTGCACTTAAGCCTTGGAAGCTTTGGGATGGGTTGATTCGTGTGCCTTATGATTGGGAAGATGATGTCCATTGTTTATATAATCATAATGTAAGTGTTAGTGAGCTTGCTAATAGATGTTCCTTAAATGTTTTTGATTTCCATCCAATACACGTTTTTTTAAATACAGAAAGTATAGAAAGATATGAAAAAACGCGCCCTATCCATAATAACCCGGAAGAGTTAATTAAACATAGATATGAGGGATATGGCACTCGTAGTAGATTGATAGAATTACTTGCTTTAAGTGATATGACATGAGAATAGCAATTATAGGTCGCACTTCTATTCTGTATAATACAGCTCTTCTATTAAAAAAAATGAATCATGAGGTTGTATGTATTTTAACGGCTAAGGAGGCCCCAGAATATACACGTACATCACAAGATTTTCGAGAGTTAGCAAGTATGTGGTGTATTCCATTTTCTCAAGGGGGGAATATTTTAAAGCATATAGATTTCCTTCATGATGCGAATGCAGATATTGCCGTAAGTATTAATTATACAGGCATAATCCCTCAAGAGATAATCAACTTATTTCCTCATGGCATACTGAATGCGCATGGAGGTGATTTGCCCAGATACAGAGGTAATGCATGTCAAGCTTGGGCTATAATTAATGGGGAGACGCGTATAGGTTTATGTGTCCACAAAATGATCGCCGATGAGCTGGATAGTGGTGATATTATTAGTCGTGAATATTTAAATATTAATAATGAAACTAAAATAACTGATGTGTATAGCTGGATGGAAGAAAAAACCCCTAATCTAATGTTAAGCGCTGTCGGTATATTAAGTAAAGACCCTAATTATGTGCTTGAGGAACAATCAAAAAATCCTGAAAGCTCACTAAGATGTTATCCCCGAAAACCAGAAGATGGATCTATTGATTGGTCTAAGCCTGCAATCGAAATATTGAGACTAATTAACGCTTCTGGCAAACCATACTCCGGTGCTTTTTGTAAATTCCAAGAGCAAAAACTAATCGTATGGGACGGAGCTCTTCGTGAGAAAAGTGAAAATGTCTGTGCGATGCCAGGGCAAGTAATTAAAATTGAAGATGATTATGTAGATATTGCCTGTGGAGACGAGAATTTAGTTCGCTTGTATTCTGTTGAGTATGAAGGAAGTTTGGCTTGTCCGAGTTATATTTTTACTTCGATTCGAGATAGGGTTTATTGAAAATATGCGTAGCGTACTTATTTTAGTTTTAGGTTTTTTTCGTAAACTTTTTTTCTGTCTATTCTTATCAGTATATTGTATTTGTGTTTTTTTATGCGCTGGATATTTGAATTTTTTTGTAAGAAAAAAAAATAAAATTCCTCGTGTGGTTTGGGGTAGTACACCATTAATAAATAATTCTTATTGGTCAAGGTCATTGCGTGCAGAAGGTTTTTTATCCGAAACATTCACGCTGGACTTCTATTCGGGTATTAACCAAAGAGCAGATTGGGATAAAGTTTTATCCGAGGAGTTTCTGTGGGCGCCTAATATTATAAAACCTTACATAGCTTTTCTAGAAAGTTTATTCCGCTACGATATTTTTGTTATTTCTTTTAATGGTTTTTTTCTTGGTAATACTCCAATTTGCTATTTGCAGTCTAACATTTTTAAATTAGCAAGGAAAAAAGTAATTGTATTACCGTATGGTTCTGACTCATATATTTATAATAGAATTCGTTCTGTGAATTTATTGCATGGCCTTTTGATGTCATACCCTATTTCTGCAAGAAATCAAAAAAAAATTGCTAAAGACGTTGATTATTGGTGCGAAAAGGCTGACGTGGTTATCCCTGGGATGATGGGAGCTGATGGTTTGGGGCGATGGGATGTTTTGCTACCCAGTGCTCTTTCCGTTGATCTTGATATATGGAAGCCATCAGTAAGGAAAAATTGTGCTAATGGATTTAATGGAGTTGTAACTATTTCACATGCTCCAAATCATAGAGGCTTTAAGGGCTCGGAATTCTTAATAGATGCAGTTGGAATTTTAAAATCGGAAGGTTTGAATATTGAATTAAAGCTTCTAGAGCATTTAAAAAACTCTGATGTACAGAGGGTCCTATATGAGGAAACAGATATCTTGGTTGAACAGTTAATATTTACTGGCCACGGTTTAAATGGCTTGGAAGGTATGGCATCTGGAATACCAACAATATCTAATTTGGAAGATGAATCCTATACTATGCCAGTTAGGCGTTGGTCATATTTTGATGAATGTCCTCTTGTTTCTGCATCACCTGAAACATTGGTTGAGGTTCTTCGTAAGCTGGTAACTCGTCCTGAATTACGAAATAAGCTAGGCACTGCTGGCAGGGCTTACGCTGAAAAATATCATGGCTTAGATTCAAGTCATTACTTGTTCTCAAATGTTATCGATTATGTGTATGGAAAAAAAGATTCGCTTATTAATCTTTACCACCCTCTGTTAGGGGAATACCCAAACCGTATGCCGAAAGTTCAACATCCTTTGATTAATAGTCAGATTATTGATTAATGATATTTCGTAAGCTTGCACAAGATTCTGTTATCTATGGTGGGGCTGATTTAGTTACTAAAGTCTTATCATTTTTTTCATTTCCTATCATTGCAGCTGTATTGTCACCGAAAGAGTTTGGTGTGCTGGAATTAATATTTACAGCGACAGCTCTGTTAGGGCTTGTTATTAACTGTGGTTTAAATAGCGCTGTACAGCGTTTTTATTGGGATGATAATTCTAGTGTAAAGCCTAATTCCAAGCCGATTATTGTGACATCAGGTTTAATGGCTCAGATTTTTTTTAGTGGAATTACTATCGTTGCTGGTTTTTTCGTTATTTCGTTGTTGGTTCCTTTAATTGACAGTAGAGTATGGCCTATAAGTTGGATAGCTTTGGTTGCTGCTATATTGGTTATGGTTTTATCTCAGTGGTCACAATATATACTTGATGTTATTCGTTTACATCTAAAGCCTTGGCGCTTTTTAACGTTGGCATTAATTTCTCGTGTTCTTGTCGTGATTGCAGGTGTAATAGCTGTACTTGGTTTTGATCTAGGTATAGATGGATTACTAGCCGCTCAAGCGAGTGTATTACTGTTAATATTGCCGTTAGCACTCTGGATGATTCGATGCGACTTTCAACCTACCTACTTTAGTTGGGAGTGGTGTATAAAGCTAATTCGATTTGGTTATCCTTTTATCTTTGCGGGGATAGCATATTGGCTTTTAAGCTCGATGGATCGTTGGATGCTTGCTTCAATAGCCACAGTAGAAGAGGTGGGCATTTATTCAGTAGCATTTCGCTTTGCTTCTGTTGTTATGTTCGTATCTATTGCTTTTGGGCAGGCATGGAGCCCTGTAGCAATGAAAGTTCGTATAGATAACCCTGAAAATTATCGTTCTATTTATGGGGATGTGCTATTAATTTTACTTTTTATAATGCTCATTGTTGGTGGAGGGATTGCTCTTTTCTCTGGTGAAATAATTAGTTTAGTCATGCCCGATGAATATTTATCAAGCGCTTTACCATTAGCTATCCTTTGTTTCGGAGTAATTTTACAATCAACTCTGCAAGTTACTGCAATAGGTATTTCAATTGAAAAAAAGACATATCTATTTGCGCGACTTTCTTGGGTTGTTGCTGGCGTAAACTTTATAGGGAATTGGTTATTAATCCCATCATATGGGGCCGTTGGTGCTGCTTGGGCAACGGTAATTTCTTATATCGTACTCACGGCGAGTTATCTTTATTGCACGCAAAAAATTCATCCATTAATTTTGCAATGGCGAAATATAGCCATATTGTGTTGTTTGGGTGTTTTAGTTGCTATATTTTCAGTAGTATTTGTTAGTAGTAGGTTTGATCTAGGGCTTTTTTTAGTAAAACTTGCGTTTGCTATTCTGTGTTTGTTTAGTGGTTGGCGACTACTCCCTCTTGGCTCATTTAAAGGTGTTTGATGTGAGAACTGTGTTAATAACTGGAGCAAATGGATTGCTTGGTAAAGATTTATGTCAAAATCTCATTCTTGAAGGCAGTAAAGTATATGCTATGACCCATAGTATACAAGGTCTGAGAGTCCCTGGCGTAGAATATATAGAGGTTGACTTTACAGATGAATGGAATGAAGAGCTTTTACCTGAAAGTGTGGATGTTATTATACATTTAGCTCAATCGGAACATTTTAGAGACTTTCCTCATAGTGCAATAGATGTGTTTAAGGTCAATATTGAATCTACAATGCATCTTTTAAACTACGCTAAAAAAGTGAATGTTAAGCAATTTATATATGCGTCTTCTGGCGGTGTATATGGTAATGGTGCGCAGGCTTTTAATGAAAATTCACCAATAGTGGCACCAGGTCAATTGGGTTTTTATTTAGGCAGTAAGACATGTGGTGAAATATTGGTGCAAAGCTATGCATCTGTATTCCAAGTTGTTGTTTTGCGACCATTTTTTATATATGGAGCGGGCCAAAATCGTAGTATGCTAATCCCTCGTCTTATGGATAATATTGCATCAGGGATTCCTGTGAGTTTGCAAGGGAAGCAGGGCATTAAAATCAACCCTATTCATGTAAAAGATGCCAGCAAAGCAATTATTGCAACGCTTAAATTAAAGGAAAGTGCGACATTCAATATAGCAGGCCCTCAAGTATTATCTATTCGTGAAATTTGCGAAGGTATGGGTGCATTTCTTGGAGTAGATCCAATTTTCACAAAACAAGCCGGTAAGGCCAACGATTTAATTGCAGATATTTCAGTAATGAAGAAATTACTTGTTTCGCCCCAATACTATTTATTTGATTGTTTAGAAGATATATAGGCTAAAAATAGGTATGAAAGTTATCCATTTACCTACAACTGTGGGTGGTAACCCTCAAGGTATTAGCCGTCACCTCAATGAGTTAGGTGTTAAAAGTGAGACGTGGACGTTAAGACAAAACTATTTTGGTTACCCAGCAGATAAAGTTATATTTTTAGATAATAATAGTCGATTGATCTCTGAGTTTAAGAAATTTCTTGCCCTTCGATATGTTTTTTTATGCGATATTGTCTTTTTTAACTTTGGTACGAGTTTATATCAAATTGATTTTGAAAAAGATTTGGAAAATCTTTCATTTTTTAAAAAAACTCTGTCTAAAATGTATTCATCCTATGTGTCATTTATGGGGAGGCTAGAGCTATTTTTACTGAAAAAAATGAATGTTCCTATATTTATTCAATATCAAGGAGATGATGCGAGACAAGGTGATTTTTCACGACTTAATTTTGATATAACTTTTGCCAACAGAGTAGAAGAAAATTATTATCCTAGTTTTACTGATGATATTAAGCGAAAACAAATCGTTACGTTTTCTAAGTCAGCGGCAAAAATATATGCACTTAATCCTGATTTACTTCATGTACTACCTGATTGTGCCGAGTTTTTACCATATAGTCATGTCAATCTTACAGATTGGGAACCTTGTTATACTCAATTGGAGGAGAGACCTTTACGAATAGGGCATGCACCAACTAATCGCTCAGTTAAGGGTACAGATTTAATTATTAATGCATTGGATCAATTGGAAAAAGATGGATATAAATTCGAATTTGTCCTTATCGAGGGTTATAGTAATGCTGAGGCTAAAGAAATCTATAAGGGGATTGATGTCCTAGTGGATCAACTTTTTGCAGGTTGGTATGGAGGTTTAGCTGTAGAAAGTATGGCGTTAGGTAAGCCAGTGATAGCATATATTCGTGAGCAAGACCTTCAGTTTATCCCTCTTGAAATGCGCGATGACCTCCCTATTTTTAGGAGTGAACCTGAAAATATTTATACTTGCCTTGCTAATATTTTGAATATGACAAGGCAAGATTTGTTAAGTACAGCAAAAAAAAGTAGAACTTATGTCGAGAAGTGGCATGACCCGATTAAAATTGCTGAGAGAATTAAAAGAGATATGATGGATCAACTAAAGAATAGAAAGTGATTTATTTATTATGAAGGCGACTTAAGTATAGTGCCAGAATAATAAAGTCAAAAATAGGTAGGTAGTAATAGTACTTGTTAATTTAAATTTTGATAAATTTAGGCCAGATTGAATTTTTAGGTGATAAGGTAAATGTGCGGAATTTTTACAATCGTAAATAATAATAATAGTAAGTTCAATATAATGGAGTACTTGGACTGCATTAATCATCGTGGACCTGATGATCATGGGTGGGTAAATTGGAATCAAGGTACCCCTGAGTATGGGAAAAGCAGTCAAAGACTTAATGGGAACCTTATACAAGGCCATACACGTTTATCAATTTTAGACTTATCGGATCTGGGTTGGCAGCCAATGGCTTCCGAGTGTGGAAATTTCTCTTTAGTTTATAATGGGGAAATTTATAATTACCTTGAGTTGAAAGTAGAGCTAGAATCTTTAGGTTTTGTATTTAGATCCAATACTGATACTGAAGTCTTGCTATATTCTTTAATTCAATGGGGTGAATTATCACTTCCGAAGCTTAGAGGGATGTTTGCATTTACATTTTTCGATGCTGCTAAGAAAGAATTATTGGTAGCAAGAGACTTCTTTGGAATTAAACCATTATATTATTCTTGTGTAGGGGATAATATTATATTTTCTTCTGAGGTTTCATCAATATTATTAAATGATGATGTAAGTAAAAAATATAATCCTCAAATGATCTATGAATATTTGCTGACAGGAGCTTCAGATCATACTACTTCTTCGATGTATCAAGATATTAATCAATTCCCTTCGGCTAGTTATTCGAAAATAAAAATTGACGGTAAAAAACCTATAGTTAATGTAATAAGATATTGGGATATAGATCTTAATAATAAAATCACTCCTTCATTCGACGAAGCGGTAAGAGAGGTAAGGAGGCTGTTCCTAGATAGCGTTAAAATTCATATGCGCAGTGATGTTGTGGTCGGCGCTGCTTTATCTGGAGGTATTGATTCGTCTGCAATAGTTTGCTGTGTTAAACATTTATATCCTGAAAAGCAATTGCACACCTTTAGTTTTATTGCTGAGGATGAATCCTTGAGTGAAGAAAAATGGATAGATATTGTAAACCAGCATGTGAATGCAAAGGTGCACAAAATACAGGTGAATAGAGAAGAGCTTGTCGAAGATTTAGATGATTTGATGGTAGCTCAAGGTGAGCCGTTCGGTAGTACTAGCATTTATGCGCAATACAGAGTTTTTAAGGAAGCGAAGGAAAAGTCTATTAAGGTTATGCTAGATGGGCAGGGGGCAGATGAAATGCTGGCGGGCTATATCTTTTTTCAGGCATCGGTTTTGGCTGCAAGTATTAGAAAGTTAAATTTTTTAAAGGCATATAAATTCTTTAATAGTTGTGTTAAGAATACCAGTTCTACTTCTTTTTATCTATTTAAAATTACTGTTCAGGAGTTGCTGCCAAGCTCTATAGCTCAATTTTTAAAGAAAAATTTAATTTCATCAAAAAAATTGAAGTGGTTGTCTACAAATTGGTTGTTCGAGAATGCAGTTTCTAATAAAAATATATTCAGGCGAAAGGTTAATCGTAAGGCGCCTCTAAAGGGGCACCTGAAAAGCAATTTGCTGGAGCTTGGGATTCCTCATTTGTTGCGATACGAAGATAGAAATTCCATGCGTTGGTCTGTTGAGAGTAGAGTGCCGTTTCTAGATGTTGATCTGGTTGAGTATATATATTCATTGCCAGAAGAATACATAATAAATAATGAAGGTTTAAGTAAATATGTGTTTAGAGAAGCTATGCGTGGCATAGTTCCAGATGAAATTCTGGATCGTAAAGATAAAATTGGTTTTTCAACTCCTGAAAAATCTTGGTTGACTAAAATGGATTTATGGGTCAAATCAGAGCTGGATAATGCGGTGAATTTTTCAATGTTTGATTTGAAAAATTTAAAGTCTGAATGGAGTAGAGTATTAAAAGGAGAGGTTGTTTTTGATTTTAGGTGTTGGCGATGGATCAATTTGATTGCTTGGTTATCTAAAAATGAAAAATAAATTAGTGAATTTGGTGTTAAATGATTTTACTAATGATAGTCGTGTCTTAAAGATCAGTAAATCATTGTTAAGTGCAGGGTATGATGTAAAAGTCGTGGCTATGTATAATTCTGGTCTTAATGAATTCGAAGAGGTGAGTGGCTTTAATGTGCATAGAATTTTTTTGTGCAGTCGTAAATGGCCAAAATTAAAAATTATACAGGTGATTAAATTTTTTGAATTTATTTACAGATGTGTTGGTTTGTATAAAAAATATGACATATGGCATTGTAATGATTTGAATGCATTGTTAGTTGGTGTTTTTGCAAAGCTGCTGAACCCTAGGCTGGTTTTGATTTATGATGCTCATGAGTTGGAAATCAATGATAGACCAGGCCAATCTTTTTTATCTATAAAGTTGAGATACTGCCTTGAAAAAGTGTTGCTGAAATTTGTCTCTTCAGTTATTACGGTAAGTGACTCAATTGCTAATGAATATGTAAAGCTTTATGGAGTGCCGAAACCTTCAGTTGTTCTTAATTGTCCTTTATATGCTGCACAAGAGAAAAAAAATATTTTTCGAGAGAAATTTAATATTAGAAGTGATCAAAAAATATTCCTATATCAGGGCGCGCTTAGCCACGGGCGAGGTTTGGATATTATTTTAGATGTGTTTGAGAAGCAAAAAAATAATGAGAGTGTGTTGGTTATAATGGGCTACGGAGTCTTAGAGGGCATTGTAAAAGAAAAAGCGCTGTTATCTGAATTTATATTTTTTGTACCTGCAGTTTCTCCTAATCTTCTTTTGACATATACATCGTCAGCAGATTTTGGTATTTCTTTTATAGAGGATTCATGCTTGAGTTATAGATATTGCCTGCCTAATAAACTATTCGAGTATCTAATGGCGGGAATTCCTGTGCTGACATCGAATTTATTTGAAATGAAAAAAGTGATTGATGAAAATGGTGTTGGTGTTGTTGCAAAAAATAATACAGTAGATGGTCTTTCTTTTGCCTTAAGTCTTTGCTTAAGAGAAAACTATACCGAAATGATTAATAATATTCCATCAGTAAAGAATGTATATTGTTGGGAAGTGCAAGAAAAGAAATTGCTGAAGGTATATGATGATATTAGCGGACATTAAAGTTGCTCATTTGACATCGGTGCATCCGCGCTATGATACACGTATTTTTTTGAAAATGTGTTGTTCGTTAAAGGATGCTGGATATTCAGTGCTTTTAGTCGTCGCAGATGATAAAGGAGACGAAGTCAAAAATGATATTGATATTATCGATGTGGGTTTCTCAAGAGGTCGAATAAATAGGCTGCTAAAAACGACTAACCGTGTTCTTAAGAAAGCAATTGAGTTAGATGCTGATATATACCATCTTCATGACCCTGAATTAATTCCAATTGGTATGAAGTTGAAGAAAATGGGCAAAATAGTTATATTTGATTCGCATGAGGATCTGCCTAAACAATTGTTATCGAAGCCTTATCTCAATTGGTTTCTTCGAATTTCTTTGTCTAAAATTGCGGGAGCTTATGAATGCTTAGTGTGTAAAAAGTTTGATGCAATCGTTGCTGCTACACCATATATACGAGATAAATTTTTAAATGTGAATCCTCAAGTAGTTGATATTAATAATTTCCCTATATTAGGTGAGTTCGCTTCCGAAAAAATAAATTGGAATAGTAAAAAAAATACAGTTTGTTATGTTGGTGGTTTAACCGCAGTGCGAGGAATTGTTGAGTTAGTAAGATCTATGCCGCTAGTTTCGGAAGAGACAAGGCTTGTTATTGGAGGCAAGTTTTCAGAGCATGATTTTGAGGTGCGTGTTAGATCAGAAGATGGTTGGGCTAAGGTGGAAGAATTAGGGTGGCTTGATCGTGAAAAAGTCTCTAAAGTATTTCAGGAATCATGTGCAGGTTTAGTGACATTGCATCCTATTATTAACTACTTAGATGCTTTGCCTGTGAAAATGTTCGAATACATGAGTGCAGGCATTCCTGTTATTGCTTCTAATTTCCCGCTCTGGAAAAAAATTGTGGAAGGTAATGATTGTGGCTTATGTGTTGATCCATTAAATCCGAAAGATATAGCAAAATCAATTAATTTTCTTTTAGCAGATCCCGTAAGAGCACAAGAAATGGGTGAAAATGGTTATCAGGCTGTTCAGAAATATTATAACTGGGGTATAGAGAAACAAAAGCTTTTGTCTCTATATCGAAAATTATTGAGTTAATCTTTTAAAATTGTTTTATGACGAATATAAAGAAAACTATTTGGGTAGTGCATCAATATGCTTCAACGCCAGAAACAGGAATGGGAGGAAGGCATTTCTATTTGTCGAGGGAGTTGGCTAAACAAGGGCATAAAGTTTATGTGATAGCAGCTTCATCTAATCATTTGCTGCATACTCAACCTGTTATAACCGGTCCTTATACTTTTGAAAAAACAGAAGGGTTTACTTTTGTTTGGGTTAAAATGCCTCAATATACTGAAGCGCATAGTAAGCAAAGAGCGTTCAATTGGTTTTTATTCTCTTGGAAAATTAGGGCTTTAATTAGGTTGATTAAAGATAAGCCTGATGCTGTATTATATTCATCGCCATCACCGGTTGCTTTTTTGGGTGCGCAGTATTTGGCTAAATACTTTGCTGCAAAGTTAGTCTTTGAAGTTCGAGATATTTGGCCTTTAACATTGACTGAAATTGGTGGTTATTCTTCCCGTCATCCATTTGTTCGTTTAATGCAATGGATTGAGGATAAAGCATATCATGAATCAGATTGTGTGATTTCTAACTTGAAAAATTCAGTAGAGCATATGGTTGCGCATGGCCTAGAGAGACGAAAGTTCAATTGGATTGCCAATGGCTTCTCATTAGAAGAGGTTAACAGTTGTGTGCCTTTAAATTGTCAGTCGAGAAATCAGCTGCCCAGAAATAAATTCCTAATTGGTTATACTGGCAGTTTAGGTGTTGCTAATGCACTTTATACATTGATTGATGCGGCAGAACGGGTTAAAGATGAGAAAGATATTGTTTTTGTACTTGTTGGCGGAGGCAAAGAAAAGGCTGCTTTACAGAAAGAGGTGGATGCTAAGAGATTGAACAATGTTGTTTTTATTGAGACTATCCCTAAAATAGAAATTCAGTCTATGCTGAGCTATTTCGATGTTTGTTATATCGGTTGGTTAAAGAATGATCTGTACCGATTTGGTATTGCAGCAAACAAAATACCAGAATATTTATATTCTGGTAAACCGATACTACATAGTTATTCGGGAGCATGTGATCCCGTTAAACAATTCAGCGCAGGGATTGTAAGCGGAGCACAAGACCCTAAAGGTTTATCAGAGGCTATTTTAAAAATTTATAATCTTACTGATAGTGAGCGTCAAGAGTTGGGTGAGAATGGCCATAATGCGGCACTACAAGAATATAATTATAAAGCTCTGGCTGAAAAACTATTCAAGGCTATTTTTAGTGATTAAACGACTATTTGATATATTTTTCTCTATCACGGCATTAATTGCCTTGTCACCAGTTATAGTGATTGTTGCTTGTATTATCCGTAAAAAACTAGGGTCTCCAATTATTTTCAAGCAAATCAGGCCGGGAAAAGACGAAAAACTATTTGAAATGATTAAGTTTCGTAGTATGTGTGATGCTTATGATGAGAATGGATGCATTCTTCCAGATTCTGAGCGTATAACGCCATTTGGTATTTGGTTGCGCTCAACTAGTCTAGATGAATTACCTGAGTTTTGGAATGTGATAAAAGGAGAAATGAGCCTTGTTGGGCCGAGGCCACTTTTGATTGAATATTTGTCGTTATATACCGATGAGCAGTCAAGACGACATCAAGTAAGGCCTGGTATTACTGGTTGGGCACAAGTGAATGGTCGAAATGCTATCAGTTGGGAGGAAAAATTTAAGCTGGACATTTGGTATGTCGATCATCAGACTCTATGGTTGGATCTGAAAATTTTATTGTTAACATTTAAAAAAGTTTTTATTAGAGAAGGCGTTAATGCAGTAGGGCATACCACGATTAAGCCTTTTCGTGGAAATTCCGGTAACCGAAAATGAAATTAGCACTATTGGGGGCTAGTGGGCACGGCCAAGTAATTGCTGAAATAGCAGAATTACTTGGCTATCAGCACATTGTTTTTTTTGATGATGCCTGGCCAGATAAATCTAAACTTGGAGTATGGTCTATAGAGGGCGATACGCAAGCACTTATCGAACGAAAACAAGAATTTGATGCTTGCTTTGTTAGTATTGGTGATAATGATATACGTCATCAAAAGCAAATGCTCCTAGAGAGAAAAAGCTTTCATTTAATTAACCTTATTCATCCAGCTTCAGTTGTAAGTCGCTATGCAACTATATGTTCTGGTAGTGTTGTTATGGCTGGTGCTGTAATCAATGCTTTTGCAAAAATTGGTCATGGTTGCATTATAAATACTGGCTCTACTGTTGATCATGATTGTTTTTTAGAAGATTGTGTTCATATTTCTCCTGGTGCTCATCTTGCTGGGAATGTAATAGTTGCTGAGTGCTCTTGGATTGGCATTGGTGCTGTGATAAAACAAAATGTTCAAGTTGGTGCTAATACTACTATAGGTGCAGGAGCGGTTGTAATTTCAAATATCCCAGCAGCTAGTTTGGCAATAGGCTGTCCTGCAAAGCTAAAAGATAGAGGAAATACCTAATGTCCAATGTCTTATTTTCGGGGTGGCCTTCATTTACTCAGGAAGAAGCTGATGCAGTTTCCAATGTTTTGCTGTCCAATAAGGTTAATTATTGGACGGGCCAGGAAGGGCGTCTATTTGAAAAAGAATTCTCCGAATGGGTTGGTGTTGATCACTCCATCGCTTTGGCTAATGGTACTTTAGCTCTAGATTTGGCCCTAAAAGCTTTAGGTATTGGAAAAGGTGATGATGTAATTGTTACTCCGCGTACATTTTTAGCTTCAGTTTCTTCTGTTGTCACAGCAGGAGCTAATCCTATTTTTGCCGATGTTGACCTAAACTCTCAAAATATTACACCAGAATCTATTCAGTCTGCTTTAACAAAAAATACAAAGGCGGTAGTTGTAGTCCATTTAGCGGGAATGCCTGCTGAGATGGATGAGATTATGGAGTTATCTAAGAAATATGATTTTTATGTCATTGAAGACTGTGCTCAGGCGCATGGTGCAAAATATAAAGGGCGTTCAGTAGGTTCTATTGGAGATGTTGGTGCATGGTCTTTTTGTCAAGATAAGATTATGACTACTGGTGGTGAAGGGGGAATGGTTACTACAAACTCTAAAGAGCTTTGGTCGAAGATGTGGAGCTATAAAGATCATGGAAAATCTTATGAGGCTGTTTATGAAAGGGATCATCCTCCTGGTTTTAGATGGTTGCATGAAAGTTTTGGTACAAATTGGCGAATGACCGAAATGCAATCTATCTTGGGTAGAATGCAATTAAAGAAGATGCCTGAATGGTCTGAGGCTCGACGTAAAAATGCTATTCAGTTAAATGATACTCTTGATAAATTTGATTGCATACGTATTACAGATACTCCAGTATATATAGATCACGCTGGCTATAAACATTATGCTTTTATTCAAGCTGATTCATTAAAAGTTGGTTGGGATCGAGATCGCATAGTCAAAGAAATTGTTGAGTTGGGCATCCCCTGCTATCAGGGAAGTTGTTCTGAAGTTTATTTAGAAAAAGCTTTTGAAGATACTCAGTGGAGGCCAGCTCAGCGCTTGGTTAACGCGAAATTACTTGGAGAAACTAGTTTAATGTTTTTGGTGCATCCAACTCTAACATCTACAGATATGAAAAAAGCCTGTTCTGCTATTACTCGTGTTTTGGAAGATGCATCAATCTAGTCACTATATTTTCATACGGTTTTATAACAGCATGAAAATGGTTAAAGCTAGTCCTTATTTTAGTTATGTATAAATTAGACTCTAAAAAAATTAGTTATAAAGCAGTTACAATGGAGCGAGCCTACAAGCGTTTGATTATGGTGCTTGCAGATTTTATCGCGCTACCATTAGCATTGTGGTCTGGTTACGCACTACGACTGTCCGAATGGTGGCCAGAAGAATATTTGTTGGCCTCCTGGGAATTGTTTTTATTATTACCTGTAGTCGGTACTTTAATCTTTATGCGCCTTGGCTTATATCGCGCTATAGTGAGATTTATGGGAGCTCAGGCAATATTGGCTATAGCTACAGGGGTTTTCCTCTTGGCTCTTGTCTTATGGTCTGCGGCTTTTGTTTTGCAGATAGACCCATTCCCTCGATCTATACCTATTGGTTTTGCATTAGCGGCTTTGGTTTATGTAGGTGGTAGTCGTTTATTGGTCAGGCACTATTATCATTGGGCTATAAAACACTATGAAAATAAGGATGCCGTTCTTATTTACGGTGCAGGTGGTGCGGGAATTCAATTAGCTACTGCTTTATCTGATGGTAAAGAATTTTATCCAGTAGGCTTTATTGATGATGATAAGGCATTGTGGGGTTCGACGATTAAGGGGCTTCCTGTTCATAATCCTAATGGTGTTATTAATCTCATTGAAAAATCTTCTATTAAGCATGTCTTGTTAGCCGTTCCTGATGCAAGTAATTTTCAGCGTAAAAAAATGTTAGAAAAATTCGACAAGTGCAATATTCATGTTCAAACGATTCCTTCTATGCCGGAATTGCTGTCCGGACAAGCTTCTATAGAGCAGGTTCGTGAAGTGCATATAGAGGAGTTGCTTGGTCGTGATGCAGTACCGCCTAAATCATCATTGATGACTAAATGTATCTTCGGAAAGATGGTTTTAGTGACGGGTGCTGGGGGATCAATAGGTTCTGAATTGTGTCGCCAGATAGTGCAGCAGCAACCTAAAGGTTTGGTTTTATTAGAGTCAAACGAATATTGTTTATATAAAATTGAACAAGAATTAAGAGAATTTTTGGGAAGAGAGTCGTTATCTATTCAAATTTATACTTTGTTAGGCTCGGTGACCAATCGAGATCGTGTCGCTAAATTAATCGGTCATTTTTCGATTCAAACTATTTATCATGCTGCAGCTTATAAGCACGTGCCAATGGTAGAGCATAATATTGTAGAAGGTATTACCAATAATATTATTGGTACACAAATTGTTGCTGAAGAAGCAGCAAAAGCTGGTGTCAGCCACTTCATTTTAATATCAACGGATAAAGCTGTTCGCCCTACAAATGTGATGGGGGCAACTAAGCGTTTTGCCGAGATGATTTTGCAACAATTAGCAACAACAGATGCAACGACAGTATTTTCTATGGTGCGTTTTGGTAATGTGTTGGGTTCTTCGGGCTCAGTTGTTCCTTTGTTTAGAAAGCAAATTCAAGAAGGTGGTCCAGTAACGGTAACTCATAAAGAAATTACTCGTTTTTTTATGACGATTCCTGAAGCTGCCTCGCTAGTCATTCAGGCCGGATCAATGGCGCAGGGTGGCGATGTATTTGTGTTGGATATGGGGGAGCCAGTTAAGATAGTTGACTTAGCTATTCGTATGGTTCAATTATCTGGATTGGAACTACAGACCGACGAAAACCCAGATGGAGATATTCAAATTCAATATACAGGTTTGCGTCCAGCAGAAAAGCTGTATGAGGAACTGCTAGTTGGAGATAATGTTGTAGGTACCGAACATAGTATGATTATGCGTGCGAACGAAGATTATCTTGATGAGGAATTGTTAACCAAACGTTTAAGTGAATTGAAAGCTGCCATTAAGGTGAATGATTGCAATTTATTAAGACAAATATTGATTGAGTCTATTTCCGGCTACCAGCCACATAATTCGGTAGTTGATTATTATGGTGCTGAAAGTAGTGAAAGCTTAAAACACAAAAACATTATCAATATTAAATAGTTTCAATGGACGCTATTTATGCCTCATTTTTAAAGTGATTATAGCGTTGCCAAATGTCTCGATTCTCGCTACACTGCGCGCCCTGATGTACGACCGTAGCTCAGTTGGTTAGAGCACCACCTTGACATGGTGGGGGTCGGTGGTTCGAGTCCACTCGGTCGTACCAATTCTACAATTTATTTCTCATGCGACCTTTAGTAAGGGCCGCCACTGACTAGGAAAAGCACATGCCTGTTATTACTCTCCCTGATGGTTCCCAGCGTTCTTTTGATAAAGCTGTATCGCCCTATGATGTTGCTGCTGATATAGGCCCTGGCCTTGCCAAGGCAACGATTGCTGGGCGTGTGAATGGCGAGCGTATAGACGCTCATGATCTTATTACAAGTGACTCTGAACTCACCATTTTTACCTCTAAAGATGAAGATGGTCTTGAAATTCTTCGTCACTCTTGTGCACATTTGTTGGGACATGCAGTCAAGCAACTTTGGCCAGATGCCAAAATGGCAATTGGACCAACGATAGAAAACGGGTTTTACTACGATATTGATCTTGACCATATGTTGGTTGATGACGATATTGAGGCTTTAGAAAAACGTATGCGCGAACTAGCCAAAACACATTATGGTGTGGTGAAAAAGAAAGTTAGTTGGCAAGAGGCTTTCGATACCTTTAAGGCACGTGGTGAGAATTATAAATTAGAAATTTTAGAGCGCGATATTCCAAAAGATGCAGAGCCTGCGCTTTATCACCATGAAGAATATATCGATATGTGCCGCGGACCTCATGTGCCTAATATGAAGTTTTGCGAGCATTTTAAATTAATGCGTGTGTCGGGTGCCTATTGGCGTGGTGACTCCGATAATAAAATGCTGCAGCGCATTTATGGCACTGCATGGCCAGATAAAAAGCAACTTAAAGCGCACTTAAAGTTCTTGGAAGAGGCAGTAAAGCGCGACCACCGTAAACTCGCTAAAAAGTTTGATCTATTTCATATCCAAGAAGAAGCGCCTGGTATGGTGTTTTGGCATCCTAAAGGTTGGGGTGTGTATACCGCTGTAGAAGAGTATATGCGTAAAGTGCAGCGTGATAATGGCTATCAAGAAATCAAAACACCACAAGTTGTTGATCGCAGCCTTTGGGAGCGCTCAGGGCACTGGGACAAATTCCGCGAAAATATGTTTACAGTTGAGTCAGAGTCACGAGACTACGCTGTTAAACCTATGAACTGTCCTTGTCATATACAAGTATTTAATCAGGGCTTAAAGTCCTATAAAGACTTACCGTTACGCTTGGCAGAATTTGGCTCTTGTCACCGTAATGAAGCTTCTGGCACGCTTCAGGGGCTTATGCGTGTGCGTGGTTTTGTACAAGATGATGCACATATTTTCTGTTCTGAGGCGAGTATTCAAGAAGAGGTATCTATATTTACCGATCTTCTCTACAAAGTTTATGCTGATTTTGGCTTTACTGATGTGATCATTCGCCTTTCGACCCGGCCTGAGCAACGTGTAGGTGATGATGCCGTTTGGGATAAAGCTGAAAAAGCCTTGGCTGATGCATTGGATGCTAAAGGCTTAGCTTGGGAGTTATTGCCCGGTGAAGGTGCTTTTTATGGGCCTAAAATTGAATTCTCATTAAAAGATTGTCTTAATCGTGTTTGGCAATGCGGTACGATTCAAGTGGACTTTTCTATGCCTGGTAGGCTTGATGCGCAATTTGTTGCAGAGGATGGTTCACGCCAAGTGCCTGTCATGTTGCACCGTGCTATTTTAGGTTCTTTTGAGCGTTTTATCGGTATTTTGATCGAGCATTACGAAGGTGCTTTTCCTACATGGTTAGCGCCAGAGCAAGCCGTTATTCTGAATATTACCGATAATCAGGCCCAATATTCGCAAAAAGTAGAAGAAACCCTAAAAAACAATGGTTTCCGGGCCACTTGTGACTTGAGAAATGAGAAGATCGGCTTTAAAATCCGCGAGCATACATTACAACGTATACCTTACTTGCTAGTCGTTGGTGATAAAGAAGTCGAAAATAACACTGTTGCTGTAAGAACTCGTAGTGGTGAAGACTTAGGTGTTATGGCAATTGATGAAGTTGTAACATTGCTAGCAAATGATATTGCTGAGAAAAAATGTCTATAGTCGTTGGAATTATTAAAGTTTTAACAATATAGAGAAGACCAACTATAGTTAATAATTAACTGTAGTATAAGTATTTTGCGAAATGCGCAAAATTAAGGGCCATTAGAGGTCAAATTTGGAGAAATACAATTAATAGTAGAGATAGCCGTAGTAAAAAAGCACGCATTAATGAGCAGATAGAGGCAGAGAATGTTCGCCTTATTGGAGCGGATGGCCAGCAGGTTGGGGTAGTATCACTAGCCGATGCTTTAGCAAATGCTCAAAAAGCCACCTTAGATTTAGTCGAGATAGCTCCAGACTCTGACCCAATTGTGTGTAAGGTGATGGACTACGGTAAGCACCTATTTGATATTAAGAAGACAAAAGCGGCTGCTAAAAAGAAGCAAAAGCAGCAGCAAATTAAAGAAATGAAGTTTCGACCAGGGACGGAAGAAGGGGATTATAAGGTAAAACTACGCAACCTTATACGTTTCCTAGAGAACGGAGACAAGGCCAAAGTATCACTAAGATACCGTGGTCGGGAGATGGCTCATCAAGAGTTAGGTATGGAGATGATGAAACGCATCGAAATCGATCTTGAAGAGATAGCCACAGTTGAGCAATATCCAAAAATGGAAGGCCGCCAACTGTTAATGGTATTGTCGCCGAAAAAGAAGAAGTAATTAGGCTTTTAGCTGCCTTTTTATTTTATTTATTAACCAAATCAGTTTATTGCGGTTTTTCCCGTAAAACTGAATGCAAATGCGGAGTTTTTCTCATGGCAACAAAAGCTAAAGTACACAGTGGCGCCTCCAAGCGCTTCAAAAAAACGGCTGCTGGCTATAAGCGTAAAAGCGCTTATAAGAGTCACATCCTCACTAAAATGACCACTAAGCGTAAGCGTCAATTGCGCGGTACTAGTCTTATTACCGCTGCTGATAAACCAGCAATCGATCGCATGCTTCGCGCTAACTAAATCATTCTGAGGAGACTAAAATGGCTCGTGTAAAACGCGGTGTTGTGGCTCGCAGAAGTCACAAAAAAGTTCTAAAAGCAGCAAAAGGTTACTACGGTGCGCGTTCGCGTATCTTCCGAGTTGCAAAACAAGCAGTAATTAAAGCAGGTCAATATGCATATCGTGACCGTCGTGTTAAAAAGCGTAATTTTCGTGCGCTTTGGATCACGCGTATCAATGCACAATCTCGTGCATTAGGTATGACTTATAGCCAATTAATTGCTGGCCTTAAAAAAGCAGAAATCGCTCTAGACAGACGCGTATTAGCTGATCTTGCTGTTCACGATAAAGCGGCTTTTGCTGCTGTTGTCGAGAAAGCAAAAGCAGCGCTTGCTTAATTTATAGCGGATTACAAAGCTTTTTAATAAGCTTGATAATCTAATCTATAAAATATCATTACAATTTCTGTAATGATTAAAAGGGGAGGCTGTAAAAAGCCTCCCCTTTTTTATTGTGTAACTGTCATACAGAAGATTTGATACAGTTATCAATGAGCTTTATGTGAGAGAAGCACTACAAAGAATAAAGTTATAGATAACCATTTTAAAAATAGTGAGTTAACTTGTTTAAAATGGCTAACAAAAAATAAACATACAATTCCGTAGAGGAATAGCCCAATGGAAAACCTCCAAGAGCTTATAGAAGAAGCTCTAAACCTTGTCAGTGGTGCACATGATCTTGCGGCACTAGACCAAATTCGTGTTGATTATCTTGGTAGAAAAGGTCAATTAACAAGCTTGCTAAAAACCCTCGGTAAATTATCTAACGAGGAGCGCCCCGCAGCGGGTGCGAAAATTAATGAAGGCAAGCAACAGGTGCAAGCCGCCATTGTGGCTAAAAAAGAAGTCCTTGAAACTGCTGCGATTAATCAAAAGTTGGCAGCTGAGACGATTGACGTTACATTGGGTGGCCGTGCAAATGGGCGTGGTAGCTTACACCCGGTGACTCAAACCATAGGCCGTATAAAAGCGATCTTTGCCTCGGTAGGGTACAGTGTTGAAGAAGGCCCCGAGGTAGAAGATGATTATCATAACTTTGAGGCGCTTAATATCCCTGCGCATCATCCAGCGCGAGCCATGCATGACACTTTTTATATCGATAAATCAGGCTTTACTGATAAGAGAAACTTAAAAGATAAAGTCGATTATGTATTACGTACACATACATCCCCAGTGCAAGTGCGCACAATGGAGGCAAATAAGCCACCCATTCGAGTTATTTGTCCAGGGCGAGTCTACCGCTGTGATTCAGATCTTACCCATACACCGATGTTCCATCAGGTCGAAGGATTAGTTATTGATGAAGATGTTAGCTTTGCTGATTTAAAAGGTACGGTAGATCAATTCTTAAAGAGCTTTTTTGAAGCAGATGTGCCGGTACGTTTTCGGCCTTCTTATTTCCCGTTCACAGAGCCTTCTGCCGAAGTAGACATTCAGTGCACTAATTGCGGTGGTGATGGTTGTCGTATCTGTAGCCATACAGGTTGGTTAGAAGTGATGGGATGTGGAATGGTGCATCCTAACGTATTTGAGGCGAGTAATGTCGATACCGATACTTACAGCGGCTTTGCCTTTGGTATGGGTGTTGAGCGCTTGGCAATGCTACGTTATGGCGTTAATGACTTGCGCTTATTTTTTGAGAATGATGTTAAATTCTTGGAGCAATTTTAAATTCATAAAGTACTGCTGCTAATGGTGTCGTAGATAGTGAAACACCAGCAGCTTTTTAGTTAATTTCTGACAGAAAAAATATGAAAATAAGTGAATCTTGGTTAAGAGAGTGGGTTAACCCCAAATTAACAACCGACGAGCTAGCGGCACAAATAACAATGGCTGGCTTAGAGGTCGATGCAGTAGAGCCTGTTGCAGAAGCGTTTAGTGGTGTTATTGTTGGTGAAATATTATTTGTCGAACAGCATCAAGATGCAGACAAATTGCGTGTTTGTCAGGTATCTGGCCTTAATGACGATATCACCCAAGTCGTTTGTGGTGCGCCTAATGCACGTGTTGGTATTAAAGTGCCCTTTGCTACGGTGGGGGCCGTACTGCCTGGTGATTTTAAAATTAAAAAAGCTAAACTTCGCGGTGTCGAGTCCTTTGGTATGTTATGTGCCCAAAGTGAGCTTAAACTTGGCGATGACAACGATGGTCTTTGGGAGTTATCCGAAGATGCACCTGTAGGTACTGACCTTAGAGAATACTTACAATTAAATGATACAGCTATTGATGTTGATTTAACCCCCAATCGCAGTGATTGTTTATCACTTAAAGGTATTGCCCGCGAAGTAGGTGTGCTTAACCGCCTAAGTGTCGCTGAGCCAGTTATAGAGCCTGTTAGTGCGACTCTTAAGGATAAGATTAATATTAACCTAGTGGCAAGCGATGCCTGCCCACGTTATGTGGGGCGAATTATTCGCGATATTGATTTCTCTAAGCCAACTCCTTTATGGATTAAAGAGCGTCTACGACGAGCAGATATTGGTTCTAAAGATATTGTTGTCGACGTTACCAATTATGTATTACTTGAGTTGGGACAACCCATGCACGCTTTCGACTTAACGACACTCGAGGGTGATATACAAGTTCGCTATGCACAAGATAAAGAGCCGTTAGAGCTACTTAATGGGCAAGCTGTTGAATTGGCTTCAAACGTACTAGTTATTGCCGATGATAAAAAAGCGGTAGCAATGGCGGGCATTATGGGTGGTAGCCAAACGGCTGTTTCTAGTGAGACTAAAGATATTCTTCTAGAGAGTGCCTTTTTTGTACCTACGGCTATCGCAGGGCGTGCACGTGAGTACGGGCTACATACGGATTCTTCCCATCGCTTTGAGCGTGGTGTCGACTACCAACTGCAAGAGCAGGCGATCGAGCGCGCAACCCAGCTAATTACTGATATTGCTGGTGGGCAGGTGGCTCCCGTTGTAGTGGCTGAGGCGGAGCATTCCGTGCTATCGACTAAAACTGTTACTCTACGTCGAGAGCGTATTTTAAAGGGTTTGGGCTTTGAGTTGCCTGATACTGAGGTAGTGGATATTCTTCAGCGCTTAGGCTTAGTTATATCAGAAACAAACGATAGCGGTTGGATATTTACTGTACCGAGCTATCGCTTTGATATAGAGATAGAGGCCGATTTACTGGAAGAGCTAGCCCGTATTTATGGCTACAATAATTTACCAACAACTAGTGTGCGTATGGGTATGGAATTACCTATGCATCAAGAAACAGCACTAGGTTTAGATGCTGTATGTGCCAGTTTAGTGGCTAGAGACTACCAAGAGTCTATTTCTTACAGCTTTGTAGACCCTAAAGTACAGCAGTTACTTGACCCCGCTTCTAAACCTGTTGCTCTACAAAACCCAATCAGTGCTGATATGTCAGTGATGAGAACCTCTTTATGGCAAGGTTTGGTAACGGCGTTAGCGAATAATGTAAAGCGCCAGCAAACTCGAGTACGCTTTTTCGAAACAGGCCTTCGTTTTGTTACAAATGATGCCTCAGAGCTACGACAAGAGCCTATGGTAGCGGGTTTGATATACGGCTCTCGCCATAGTGAGAACTGGTTGGAAAAAACCACCAGCGTCGACTTTTACGATATCAAAGGGGATGTTGAGTCATTATTGGCGATTACTAAAGATTCCAAGCGTTTTAGCTTCGAAGCAGCCGAGCATCCAGCATTACACCCTGGGCAAACAGCTGCTATTAAGTTGGGGGATAGCATTGTCGGTTATGTGGGTGCACTACACCCAAGTATCCAGCAAGCGTTAGATTTACCACAAAGGGCTTATGTATTCGAAATTACACAGGTGGCATTGGCAAGTGCAAGCTTTCCTAAATTCGCGCCTCTATCGCGTTTTCCTGAGGTTAGGCGTGACCTTGCAGTGATTGTTAATCAGGATTTGGCCGTCTCAAAGTTAGAGTCTACGGTTCGTGGGGCAGCGAGAGAGTTATTAACAAACTTAAAGGTATTTGACGTATATGTGGGCAAAGGTATTGATTCTGAAAGAAAAAGTGTCGCTTTGGGCTTGACCTTTCAGCATCTTTCCCGCACTCTTACCGACGATGAAATAACATCATCAGTAAATAATGTGGTTAAGGCGTTAGAGCAAGAATATAACGCCGAATTAAGATAATACGAATTGGATCAATGTTTACACTGGCATTATTGTAGATAATAGTGCCTATAACAGTACGTCTTCAGTCGTTTGTTCTTATATATACCAATGCTTTAATAACATGCGTTGAGAGGCGACTAGATGTCTGATGCGTTAACAAAGGCAGAAATTGCAGAAAAGCTATACAATGATTTAGGTTTAAATAAGCGCGAAGCAAAAGAGCTGGTAGAGCTCTTTTTTGAAAATATTCGCGGCTCATTAGAGCAAAATGAGCAAGTTAAGTTATCAGGCTTTGGTAATTTTGACTTGAGAGATAAAAAGCAACGACCTGGACGTAACCCTAAAACTGGTGAAGAGATACCCATCTCGGCACGCAGAGTAGTGACATTTAGGCCAGGTCAAAAACTAAAAACTCGTGTAGAAGCCTATGCTGGAACCGACAAATAACGACGAATTGCCTGTTATCCCAGGGAAGAGATACTTTACTATAGGTGAAGTCAGTGAGCTGTGCGCTGTTAAACCGCATGTGCTGCGCTATTGGGAGCAAGAGTTTGAACAATTAAAGCCAGTAAAGCGCCGTGGTAATCGTCGTTATTACCAACGCCAAGACGTACTAACCATTCGCCAAATTCGCTCATTGCTCTACGATCAAGGTTTTACTATTGGTGGTGCTAGGCAAAATATGCAGGTGGATGCAACGGCAACAGAGAGCAAAGCCTCAAGTGATGCAGAGTTTAACAATATGATCAGCTCAATTATTACAGAACTTGAAGATATATTGGTGCTATTAAAAACTAAGTAATATTCTTGTAGTTATCTCTCATAAAAAAGGCCACTTCATAGTGGCCTTTTTTATATTTGGTCGGAGTGGCCGGATTTGAACCGACGACCACCACACCCCCAGTGTGGTGCGCTACCAGGCTGCGCTACACTCCGAATAAATCCTAGCTGGATCGCTATTCATCAAGGAGGCGCAATCATACCGGAAGCAGCGTTGTTTTCAAGCGCTTTTGAATGCCAAGAGTTAAGCAGTAAGTGCGATTCCAATCAGCTGATTAATAAAAAGTTATCTATTTAGCGTTACTATACCTATGGCCTAAAGTGCACTTTTTAATTGAGTTCCTAAACTTATTCATTCATTTCCGTTAGCTGCAATTTCTGTTGTATCTTGGGCTTTATCGAGAAGGTTAGTCTGCTGTGCCACTCTTTGTGCAAAAATAATTTTATGCTTCTGTGGTACTGATCGAGTAAGAGGTATTTTTGCTTTCATGGGGTCAACGGGGCGACTATGAATATGTAATTCAAAGTGCAGGTGTGGTCCAGTAGAGCGGCCGCTATTACCGGATAGGGCAATGGTTTGTCCTCTGCTAATAGATTCACCACGACGCACCAATACTCTATGCAAATGCAGGTAGCGAGTCTTGTATTGCCCGCCGTGTTGAATATCAACATAACGCCCTGCAAAAGGGTGATTACCAACACGAGTAACAATACCATCGCCCGTAGAGCGTACCTTTGTTCCCGTTGGTGTCGCAAAATCAGTCCCGTTATGGGGTGCTACACGGCCTGTCACTGGGTGAACTCGTCTAGGATTAAATGAGGAACTCACACGGTAAGATTTACTTAAAGGTGTGCGTGTAAATGCACGGGCCAGACTTTTTCCTTCTTTGTCATAATAACGACCGTCGCTGAATAAGAAGGCGGTATGCTCATAGGCACGTCGTTGTATCCGTACGCTTTCAATACGGGTTTGTCCGGTTGGTTTGTTATCAATGATTTGTACGCCACGTATTATTTGGAATTGATCGCCCTTGTGAATAGCACGAGAAAAATTGAGCTGCTCTTGGAAAATTTGCGTTACAGTTGCTGCTTCGTGCTCAGTTAAACCTGCACGTTGCGCCGATAGGTAAAAGGTGTTTTCGATCTTTCCATTTATTCGCTTATTGTGCCACTCTCCCTCTCGAATAATAGTTCTATAATTAAAGGCATTATCTTCAAGTCGTTCATAGATAATACGGTGCCCCGCATGCTTATAAAGCTCCATTTCTTTAAGATTTGGTGTGTGTTTTTGATAGCGAAAGTAGAGTATTTGCCCTGGGCGGAGCGTTTCTAGTGCAAGCAATGATTCATCTGCACTCAAAATATTACGTAGAGTTGTTTGCCCTAAGTCATACTGATCAAATAGTGTGCTGAGAGTATCGCCTTGACGAATAACGATTTTATCTTCGTTTTTCTGCGGTAATGATTTAATTTTTGGCGTTTTCTCCTGATAACTAACCACTGAAACGCTATTGGTTTGATTAGTATTTGCTATGCTCAGTGGAATATCTAAGTTAATAACAGTATTTTTAGGTTGAGATAAGCTAACCGCCTTTGGCGTATAAACTCCATGAAGGATAAGAATAAAAACTAAAACAGTGACTGCTGTCACGTGCCTATAGGGTATAAATAGTCGGTGTTTTTGAGTTGGCATAGGTTCAGGCCATCCCAAAACTAGAGGTGTTCTGAGAGTGAGTAACTGGGCTAAGCAATAAGTTATTAATCATTGGTTATTGGCTAAGTACTACTTGCAGTAAAACGACTGGATCGAAATATTTTAAGCACGAGATTGGTAATGATAAACAACAGTGCGCTTACACAAACAATCGTTGGCCCTGTTGGCGTATCGAATGAGTAAGATGCTTGTAGTCCCGAAAGGCCACAAAATGCACCCAGGCAAGCGGCGATAATGGCCATCACTTCTGGGGTGTGGCTAAAGGCGCGTGCTGTAGCAGCAGGCACAATTAACATAGCCGCAATCAGTAAAACCCCAACGACTTTAATTGCAACGGCTACAACAATGGCTAGCGCAATAGTCAAAATAAATTGTTCCTGCTTCGGCTTAAAGCCACTGGCAAGAGCCAAGTCTGGATTCAATGTTGATAACAATAACCCCGACCATCGCCATACAATTAGTCCCAGCACAATTAAAGCGCCTCCCCATATCACCAATAAGTCCATTTTTCCTACCGCTAAAATATCACCGAATAAGTACGACATAAGATCTATGCGTACACCAGAGAGGAAAGAAACCGCTACTAGTCCGATTGCTAATGATGAATGAGAGGCTACCCCAAGCAATGTATCCATAGCAAAACCTCTACCACTTAAGCTTGAGACTGTGATTGCCATTAATAAACAGACGACCAAAACACCGGCAAAGATAGGCATTGATAGTGCTAAGGACAGCGCGACGCCTAATACGGCAGCATGAGCTGTGGCGTCACCAAAGTAAGCCATGCGCCGCCAAATTACGAAGCAACCCAAGGGGGCTGCTGCCACGGCAACGCCAACACTAGCGAGCATCGCTCGTACTAAAAAATCATCAAGCATAGGAAGCCTGCTTTACATTGGTGTGGCGATTATTACTATGTAGGTAAAGCGCTTCGTTCTCTTCATCGAGGCCAAATAGGGCTTGGTATTCCGGTGAGTTACTGACGATCTCGGGTTCACCCTGGCAACAAATACGACCATTAATGCAAATCACCCGATCGGTTTGGCGCATGACTACATGTAATTCATGGCTGATCATGACAATAGCGCAGCCAAGTTTTTCCCGAACAGTAGCAATTTGTCGATAAAAATCTGCAGAGCCACGGTGGTCCAGCCCTTGCGTTGCTTCATCCAGTAATAGTAAATCAGGATGGCCGAGTAGGGCTCTAGCCAGTAGAACACGCTGAAATTGTCCGCCGGACAAATCCATAATTTGCTGTTTGTCCAACTCTGGTACACCTGCATTAGTAAGTGCATCGGCGACAGCGCTGGGTGAATGGCCGCCTGGCAAATTCATAAAGCGCCTGACTGTCATTGGCAATGTTTCATCAATATGCAAGCGTTGAGGGACGTAGCCAATACGTAAACCCGGTTTTTTTCTCAGCATGCCGGAGCTGGGCTGTAGTGCGCCAATGATAGTCTTGAATAATGTAGTTTTACCCGAGCCGTTAGGACCAAGAATGGTTAAAATTTCCTTTGGGTTGATTGAGAAGCTGATATCGCCTAGCACAATCCGCTTACCGAAATGAACCGACAGATTCTCGCATTCAATTAGCATACAAATACCTGATTAGAGTTTTAAAGAGAATAGTATTGTTTGATATATAGAATATCTATTTACCGCATGTATAGTTATGTTATAACATAACATTTTTATTATCTATTCAAAATTTCTTTTTAAGTACTACTTTGCCATATATAGGAGAACCTAATGCGCTATAAGTTATTAGCATGCGCGGTTTTAAGTTTTAGTTTATCAGTCAACACTCAAGCAGCACCTAAAGTTGCTGTTGATATTGCCCCCATGCATTCTTTGGTGAGTCAGGTTATGGAGGGGGTGAATCAGCCAAGTTTGCTAATCCCTGCAGAGGCTTCGCCTCATAATTATATATTACGCCCCTCCGAAGCAAAGGCATTAGCGGATGCTGAGCTTGTTTTTTGGGTGGGTGAAGGTCTTACTCCATGGTTGGAAAAAGCGTTGGATAATTTAGCGAGTTCGGCGCAAAAAGTCGAAGTACTGGAAATAGAGGGAACGACTACCTATGAATTTCGAGAAGGTGCATCCTTTGAATCCCATGACCATGGTGACGAAGAAGGTCATGATGATGAGAAACATCATAAAGATGAGCACCATGAAGAGGAAAAAAACGCTCATCATGAAGGTGAAAAAGGTCATGCAGATCATCACGACCATGAAGGCAGTGATCCCCATGCTTGGCTAGACCCAGCAAATGCCAAAATTTGGATTAACTATATTAGCGATACCTTATCAAAACGTGACCCTGAAAATGCATCCATTTATAAGCGTAATGCCGCAAAGGCAACAGCTTCGTTGGATACATTAATGCAGTCTACGCGTACCCAAATTAAGGCGCTTGGTGAACCTCAGTTTATCGTCTTTCACGATGCCTATCAGTACTTTGAAAAGCGCTTTGGTATCTCGGCAGCAGGCTCTATTTCATTAGGCGATGCAGAAGCCCCTAGCCCAGCACGTATTAGAGAAATTCAACAAACGGTTAAAAAATTGGGAGTTACCTGTGTATTTACTGAGCCTCAGTATAATTCTGGCTTGGTTAAAAATGTCTTCGAAGGTACAAGTGTTTCAACTATTGGCGTTATGGATCCTTTGGGTGCAGACATATCGACGGGTAGTGGGCACTATCAGGCATTAATTATGAAAATGGTTAAAAGTTTGAGCGAATGCCAATAAGTTGCCTCTGTACGCTTTATGTACCCCTCGTCTTAGGAAAGTGTTTAAGATTGAGGGTTCCTGGTTATCAATGATGCTTAAGCTTAAGCTGAATGCCATGGATGGCACGAGTTCAATCTGACCAGATTGAAGTTTATTTAACTGTCTCAATTTCAATCAGGCTTTGCATTACTCGATACCTCTGAGTTGGCATTACAGTTGATCAGATGTGAGTTTGTTAGACTTTTTAGTTTACAGAGAGAATAAACATCATTTTATACGTTTCTCTGCTAACTCTGTCCGCAATCGTATAAACATGATTTCTACTTCTTCTGCTATTTTAATCGCAGCTTTGCTTTTCACCTTTTCAGAAAATTTACGTTGGCGATCATAGCCGCCCCAACTGCTGGTATATATTTCTTCTTTTCCTAAAATAACCTCAGCGGTTCCGTAAGGGTAACCCTGTACTACATCAATCAATATGGCATTGGCAAAACCCTCAGCTTCGATTGCTTTGGAAGGCAATATAAATCCACCGATAATTGTCAGATCAGCAATTGATAAAATATTACTTTGGTGGTCAGATTTACTGTAAGTTTCATAGATCAAAACAGCATCAAGATGTTGGCGAGCAGCTCCCAGCCGAATTTTATTCATCACATCATTGATGCGGGTGTTCTTTTGTGAAGAAATACTACTGCTCACCATATTCGCAATTAAAGGGCTAACAGGTACAAATTCCCCAAAGTTACTACCCAGCCTATCACGCGTCTTCACCCACGCTTCGACTTCCTCACCAGGTATATTGCTTAATTGTCCCCTATCAATACGCGCTAGGCCAATACGGGCAGGAAATGTAAGAGTTGGCTCAATTTTAGCAACTTGGCGAATTTGTTCTTCAATGTTGATGCCATCTTTATGGCTAGTTGTAACTGTTGGGACATCTTTATATTTTTCCAAATAAGATTGTCCTGAGGTGGTTTGAGTATGCGTGGCACATGCCACTAGGTATAAGGGTAAAAGCAGGCATAAGATGACTTTCATAGTTATTCTCTTTCATGAGTGACTTAAGATAAAAAGAGCATAACAAAGCATCTGTGAAGATCAGTTGAAGAAGAAATTCAATGAAAATTCATCATGTAGTTGATAATCGAAAAATGACTTTAAGCCCTCCCATGGTAGATTGATCAAGGATTAATTCTCCTCCATACAACTCAATAATATCCTTAGTAATGGATAACCCTAGGCCTGCTCCATTCTTTGAGGTATCTATTCTGACCCCTCGCTCTAGAACATTGTTATATGCAAGTTTAGGGATACCAGAGCCATTATCCTCAATAATTATCGCTTGCTTGTTAGCGGTTATGCTTACCTTTGATTCACCATATTTGCAGGCATTCTCGATTAAGTTACCAAGTGCTTCAAATAAATCAGATTCATTTCCATAAAATATTACATTCTCAGGGCAGTTTATCTTGATATCTTTAAGATAGATTTTGTTGAAACCATTACAGATGCGTTCTATAACAGGCTTTATAGGCGTTTTTGCAGACAAAATATTATGGGGACATGCGGATTGAGATTTAGACAAATTACGATCAATCACTTGCAACATAGTATCAATTTGTTCATGAATCAGCTGCGAGTTGGTTTCCCCTCGAATAACAGTTAGAGGCGTTTTAAGTGCATGTGAGAGATTGCTTGAAAAAGTACGGTGACGCTTTATAACGCCTTCAATATAATCCAATAAGTGATTTATTTCATCAGACAATAGCTGAACCTCTAATGGCAGTTGACCTTTAATTCGATCTTTTTGGCCCATGCGAACTTGTTGTAAAGCAACTCTAATTTTCTTGAGAGGGCTTGCAATCACCAATACTTGTATTACTCCAGTAATGACAATAACTATAGCTACGACGAATAGAGTTTTATAGGAATTTTTATTGAATTGGCTTCTCAACTGTTTTTTATAAGTTTCAGTAATATGCTCCTCTAGGCCAAAAGTAATAACAACAATTTCATTATTAGCAAATTGAAATGCTTGCCTTACAGCAACCAATGGACTAGGCCTATTGTTTTTAAATAAAACTCTTTCCGGTTCAAAATTGACTATTGGGTTTAATGGTAACCAGTTTTTTAGAAGGTGTGAGCGGGCAATATGTTTTTCATTGGTGTCAATTTGCCAATGGCGGGGTATTGATTTTAAGATTGTATTGTCTTTATCAACAACAACTTTTCCATTTTCAATATACGTAGCACTGATGACTATATCGGTATGAGCCGTCAAATGGTTATCAAGCTGGGTATCAAGAGATCGTTCAAAAATCCAAGTAACAGCCCAGATAACAGCAAAGGTTGTTAGTAATACTCCTGCGAAGCTTAAGCAGACAACGCGAGCGATCAAACTATGCCGTATCTTTCGGAACATAGTAGCCTCGATTACTTTCTGTTTTAATAATATCACTACCGACTTTTTTACGAATATTGGCAATATGACGAGCAATAATACTTGAATCGTGATCGAAGTCATCATATACATGCTCGGCAAGCTCTGTGACACTAATCAATATGCCTTGCTTCATAAACAGATATTGCAGAATTAAAAACTCTATGCGTGTTAACTTTACATAGTTTCCATTCTGTATAAATCGTCCTGAACGCATATTAAAATTCAAGCTTTTACATATCGCTTCTTGCTTTAATTGGCCTTTGTGACGCCTTATATTCGCTCTAACTCTTACTGTGACTTCTTCAATGTCAAATGGCTTATAAATATAGTCATCTGCTCCTGCTTCTAAGCCGCGAATCATTTCCATTTTACTGGTTCGCGCTGTTAGCATAATAACGGGCATTGTTTTTCCTGATGCTCGCCAACGCTCTAAAACATTAAAGCCATCCATACCTGGCAATCCTATATCCAATAGGACAGCATCATAGCTTTCAACATCACCTTGATAATACCCTTCATCACCTTCATGGGCTATATGTGTTACAAAGCCGTTCTCTTGTAAGTGAGTTGATAATTGTCTGGCAATATTGTGGTCGTCTTCTATAATCAGTACTTTCATAATATAAGCAGTTATAACTGGTCAACGTTGAATAACGAATGAAGTTCTTAGTTTTTTTAGTATTTTGCCTACTTTTAGCATCTTGCTCTACCGTTCACAATAATAAAACGTCTTATACTCAGGCTGAACGACTAAAATGGCATGAAAAAGCGAAAGCAGGAGATGCTGAGGCGCAATTTCAAATGGGCAATGCTTGGTGTTGTGGGCATAGTGGATTTTTTAGCACAAAAGAAGCCAGCTATTGGTGGTGTCAAGCCTCTCAACAAGGGCATTCAGCAGCTAAAGCTAAACTAGTACAGTTAAAGCAAAACTGCCAACGATACAAAAGCGGTAACTAACCTATATTTCTATCAATTGATTACCACTATAACCATTAGCTGTTTTAATACCATTTAGGTTAGCTCATGATTTGACTGGTTGTAAATTGATCTCTTTGGCAATTACTCCTTGTATTAGAATGGTTCTTATTATTAAAGTGAATCACCATTAATTTGTCTTCTTACCTATATAATTTTAATACCTGTATACTTATAAACTATTGTCTACTTGGCGTTATTCAGATGTATACCACTGAGCCGCAATTAAGAAAAACATATTCTATTAGATGAAGGGGAATATTTTTGATCGTACTTAAACATTTGTTGCTTGTTGCTTGTTTACTGCTTTCTGCTTTTTCTTTTGCACACACGAAGCTGCAATCGTCTATACCTAGTGACCAATCGGTTCTGGTAGAGAGTCCAACTTCTATTAATTTAAACTTTAACAAAGCCGTTAATCTTATAAAGCTAACCTTAAAAGATGGTCATAAAAATAAAGTAAATCTTGAGTTTACACCTAACAAAAATAAAGCGCCCAGTTTTAATGTTCTTCTTTCGAGTAAATTGTCAAAGGGTGCTTATTATGTAACTTGGACAATTATTGGCGCTGATGGCCATAAGGTTAAAGGTGACTTTAGCTTTACTTTAAAGTCTGCTGAACAATAATCGTAATTAATTTTTTATGGGTGAATTAACAAGCTGGGCATGGTTATTGTTACTGGCACAACTGCTTTTTTATGTCAGTTGTGCTTCGGCCATTGCAAGCTGCTTTTTACTTTGCTTAATCAAATTATTACCCTCAGCTTCTGGTGGAGAAATTATAGCGGCTCGCTATCACACTTTTTTGATAAGTTACGGCCAGTGGATGTCATTAATTGGCTTATTGGCTGTCAGTTTATATTTCTTGTTGTCCGTTGGTGCCTTTGCGGAATCTGGCTTTACAGGCATGTTTGATTCGACAATATTCTCGATTATATGGGAATCTCCCCTGGGTAGTGTTGCCAGCTATAGGTTATTTGCTTTTCTTATTTTATTTTTATGCTTTTTATTTATTGCCAAATTTTATGAGGATCTTACAACTATAAACTATACAAAATATATTGCTTTAATTCTTGTTGTTGTCGCGCTTTATTTATTGGCTCGTTCATTTAGTCGTAGCGGCCATAGCGTAGAGTTGCCCTTGGCTCTACAGTATGTTTTGAGTTTACATGTTTTTTTGGCTATGGTTTGGATTGGTTCTCTTTATCCGCTTTATAAAGCATGCTCTCAATTATCGAATAACGTTTTATACTCACTGATGCATAACTTTGGCAATTATGCAATGTGGTTGGTGTGCACATTATTAGTTGCAGGCCTAATCATCTTATATTCTCTGCTACATAGCTTGGAGGAATTTATAACAACGATTTATGGGCAGTGGTTTATTGGCAAATTGGTAGGTGTCTTTTTGGTTTTACTGCTAGCGTTGCGACATAAAATTTATTTGTCGCCGGCTTTATTCGATAAAAGAAATGCTAGTGCTCAATTAGCAGTGTCTATAAAAGTTGAAGCTATATTAGTGACAGTAGTTTTATTCTTTACTTATATAGTCAGCAATTTAGTGGGACCAGAACATCTTAGTCATTAATCAGGGATCGATCTTTAACTACTTTGGAGTAAAGTGAATATAATGTTAGCGGAAATGATAAAAAGAGAAGGGTAAGGTAATAACTAGCAATCCCATATAGGATTACTAGTTATTTATTAAAAGTAATTTAAGAAACCTTGTTTAGCGCTTCTTCTAAACTTGCAACGGTTCGATCTACATTTTGTAATTTATCTAAACCAAACAAACCGATTCTGAAGGTTTTGTAGTCTTCTGGTTCGTCACAGCGTAGAGGAACACCTGCCGCAATTTGCATGCCGATAGCTTTAAATTTAGAGCCATTGTGCAAGTCGTTGTCATCGGTGTATAAAACAACAACACCTGGTGCGCCAAAGCCATCAGCTGCAACACTTTTGTAACCCTTACTTGCAAACAATGCTCGTACTTTATCGCCAAGCTCTTGCTGGTTTGCTTTGACTTTATCAAATCCATAAGCAGCAGTTTCTTGCATGACTTTGTTAAAAGTAGTTAAACCATCGGTTGGCATGGTTGCGTGATAAGCGTGGCCACCATTTTCGTAGGCTTGCATGATTTGGTGCCACTTGCCAAGGTCACAGGCATAGCTTGTGCTCTTAGTTTTACCTAATTGTTCCAACCCTTTATCACTCAACATGACAAGGCCTGCACAAGGTGAGCCGCTCCAGCCTTTTTGTGGTGCGCTGACTAAAACATCAACACCTGTTGCTTCCATATCCACCCAAATAGTACCTGAGGCAATACAGTCTAAAACCATTATGCCTCCAACACTGTGCACGGCATCAGCGACAGCTTTAATGTAAGAGTCTGGTAAAATCATACCTGCTGACGTTTCTACATGGGGTGCAAACACAACATCTGGTTTTTCAGATTTGATTGTTGCTACTACTTCGTCAATGGGTGCTGGAGAGAAGGGTGATTGATGTTCATCACTAGCGCGTCGTGCTTTTAATACCGTAGAGCTTGAAGGGATGTTGCCCATCTCAAAAATCTCGGTCCAACGAAAACTAAACCAACCGTTACGTACAACTAAGGTTTTTTTATCAGTAGCAAATTGCCTTGCAACAGCTTCCATACCAAAAGTACCACTACCTGGAACTATGACAGCTGCTTTTGCATTATAAGTACTTTTTAATGTGGCAGAGATAGACTTCATTGTGTCTTGAAATGACTGCGACATGTGATTTAAAGAGCGGTCTGTATAAACAACAGAGTATTCTAACAATCCATTTGGATCTGTATCGGGAAGTAAGCCAGGCATTTTAACTCCTAATTATCAATAATTTAATGTGAGTAGTTGGATATATTTTCTGCATTATTTTTGTGCGCATCTGTAGCGTATATGTCTCTACATATGGGGCTATAGTATGCTAATAATCATTGGGGGTAGTGTGCCAGATTCAGTCTTCGTGTAGTACCATTTATTGTCTTAAATTTCATAAAAATGAAAAAAACCTTATGAAATATTTATCCTATTTGCTGTGTTTAACTAAATATTAAAAATACTTATAAGCGGATCGAGCACATTATATAGAACAATAGACCTTAGGCAGCCCAATCATGCCTGGCTTACTAGTATTGACTCCAGTAGTTGGGCTAGATAAGTGTGTAATCATTAGGTTGGTATTCAAACCGGCATTAGCTTAAAAACGACTAAGGTGAATACATTTCTTGCTATGCAAGTTTTATTGGTAGTTATATGTAATTCTATTAGTTGATGAAGCCTGTAATAGACGAACATTGTTAGCTAAGGTGTTAACTCTTTGTGCGGGTTCATTTTATATCTAGAGCCCTGTTAGCTACTAAAGTGATATTTATCTTTATCCTGTTTAAATATTGATCGTTCTGCATGGTATTGAAATTCTCATTGATAGGAGTATAAAGACAAGGTCACTAACTATTGTAAAGTCCCATGAGCAAATAGGGCTTTATTAGTCATGAGTGTAATAGTGACTGTGGTGGGGCCAGATTGCTTTATGCGATAATCTTGTAAATTTCGTCAATTTATATATAATGCCGTTCACTTTAGTACATTTTTGAGAGCATAAGAATCAATTAAGAGTGTATTTGAAGATCTGGACTGGTTTAAATAATTTATTTGGACCTACTCTATAGTGGTTACAAGCGTTATTCTATCTCGATAACTTAAACGCCGATATTATCATCGTCTGAGTTAACAATACGATTTCATGTAAACGGAATTGCTGCAAAGCAACTTCGGTTTATTTTTATTTATTTTAATAATAGTTAAGGACTGTAATTATGGCTCGCATGACTCCTAGTGAAGCATTTGTTGAAACTATGGTAGCCAATGGTGTAACCGATATTTTCGGTATCATGGGCTCTGCATTCATGGATGCTATGGACATTTTTGCTCCAGCTGGCATCCGTTTAATTCCTGTTGTTCACGAACAAGGTGCTGCGCACATGGCTGATGGCTATGCTCGTGCAACTGGTCGTCACGGTGTTGTGATTGGTCAAAATGGACCAGGTATCTCTAACTGTGTCACTGGCATCGCAGCAGCATTCTGGGCTCACAGTCCTGTTGTTATGATCACACCAGAGACTGGAACAATGACTCAAGGTTTAGGTGGTTTCCAAGAAGCTAACCAGCTACCAATGTTCCAAGAATTTGTTAAATATCAAGGCCATGTAACTCATCCTAATCGTATGGCTGAATACACTGCGCGTTGTTTTGACCGTGCAATGTCTGAAATGGGTCCAACCCAGTTAAATATTCCACGTGACTACTTCTACGGCGATAGCGATGTTGAAATCCCTGAGCCACAAGTACTAGATCGTGGTCCAGGTGGTGTTAAGAGCTTACAAGAAGCAGCAGACCTTCTAGCAACTGCTAAAAACCCTGTTATCGTTTCTGGTGGCGGTGTCATCATGGGTGACGGTGTTGAAGAGTGTAAAGCATTGGCTGAGCGTTTAGGTGCACCTGTTGTAAACAGCTACCAGCATAACGATTCATTCCCAGCAAGCCATCCACAATGGTGTGGTCCTTTAGGCTATCAAGGTTCTAAAGCGGGCATGAAGCTTATCTCTCGCGCAGACGTTGTTGTTGCACTAGGTTCACGCTTAGGGCCTTTCGGTACTTTGCCACAGCACGGTATGGACTACTGGCCAAAAGGCGCAAAAATTATTCAAATCGATGCGGATCACAAGATGCTAGGTCTTGTTAAAAAGATCTCTGTTGGTATTTGTGGCGATGCTAAAGCAGCTGCTGTTGCTATTCTTGACCTTATTAACGATAAGACACTAACTTGTGATGCAACTAAAGACGAGCGTTTAGCTGAAATCGCTAAAGAAAAAGCTGAGTGGGAAGCAGAGCTTGATGGTTGGACTCATGAGAAAGATGACTATAGTCTTGACATGATTGCTGAGCAAGAAGCAGAAGAAGGTAACTGGTTGCACCCACGTCAAGTACTACGTGAGCTTGAAAAAGCAATGCCTGCTGACGTAATGGTTTCTACCGATATCGGTAATATCAACGCAGTTGCACACAGCTACTTACGCTTTGAGCGTCCACGTTCTTTCTTTGCTCCTATGAGCTTCGGTAACTGTGGTTACGCACTACCTGTAATGATGGGTGCAAAATGTGCTGCTCCTGAGCGTCCTGCTATTGCATACGCCGGTGATGGTGCTTGGGGTATGAGCTTAATGGAAATTATGACTGCTGTACGTCATGACATTCCTGTTACTGCTGTTGTATTCCATAACCGTCAATGGGGTGCTGAGAAGAAAAACCAGGTTGAATTCTATAACCGTCGTTTTGTTGCTGGTGAACTTGAAAGCGAAAGCTTTGCTGAAATCGGTCGTGCGATGGGTTCAGAAGGTATGACTATCGACAAGCTAGAAGACGTAGGTCCAGCGCTTAAGAAAGCAATCGACATGCAAATGAACGAAGGTAAAACGACTGTGATCGAGATTATGTGTACTCGTGAACTAGGCGACCCGTTCCGTCGTGATGCATTAGCGAAACCAACTCGTTTCCTAGACAAGTACAAAGATTACGTTTAATTCGTATCTTAGTAGCAAAGAAGTTGTTAACTAATGTTGATTGGTTAACTTAACTTATAAAACCGGACTGAGGGTCTCCTCCGTCCGGTTTTTTGTAAGTTCGTTTATATTATTTCTCTTATATATTCAAAATGGATACTGTTATGACGAGTATGCTAAGTTCTACGCCCATCGAATGCCCACAATATCTTTTAGATAAAGCCACTGCTGTAAATGCTGCACCAACAGCTATTGTTAATGCCGGTGCTCGGCTGCCAATGGAAAGTGCTAAAGAAGCTTCTGAGAAAGGGCTGATTGAGCCTGTATTGGTTGGTGATGTTGAGGCTATTAATGCTATTGCTAAAGAGCTGGCGTGGGATATCTCTGGTTTGCGAGTGGTTGCAGCCGATGGCGAAGTTAGCGCAGCAGAAACATCTGTTGCTTTAGCCCGAGGTGGCGAAGTGACTTCACTAATGAAAGGCAACTTACATACGGATAATTTACTGCGAGCAGTCATTAATCGTGATACTGGCTTGCGTACAGGAACACGTTTAAGTCACGTATTTCATATGACGCTACCAGGCTCTGATGAGGCAATTTGTATTACTGATGCAGCTATCAATGTACTGCCTCCGGTCAATGTTAAATTAGATATTGCTCGTAATGTAACAAAGCTGATGCATGCACTTGGTAATAAAGAGCCCAAAATCGCATTGCTCTCAGCGACCGAAGTCCCTACAGAATCTGTACCATCAAGTGTGGAAGCTGATGAAATCGTTAAAGAGGCGCAAAACGGTGCTGTGCCAGGCGCTATTATTGATGGCCCCTTTGCTTTTGATAATGCAGTCTCTAAAGAGGCGGCACGTATTAAAGGCGTAAATAGCCCTGTTGCGGGTTGTGCTGATGTATTGCTTGTACCCAATATCGAAGCAGGTAATGTACTATTTAAACAAATGGTTTACTTTATGAGTGGTTGTGCTGCAGGGCTTGTGATGGGTGCTAAGGTCCCCATTGTTTTGACATCACGTGCAGACCCTGTTGCTGCTCGGCTAGCTTCTGCTGCATTAGCATCTATTGTTGCAGGCGCTGCGTAAAACTTTTTTAATTTATATAAGAGCAAGCAAGAAGTGTAAAATCTCAATAGAGTGTTTGCTTTTATACATAACTGACTTTGAATTTAACCAGAATAAGACTGAATGACTATGACTGATCTAACACTGAGTAAGCCTGATACGTTTGTAAATGCGCGAGAAATTTTTGGTATTGAAGCCAATATTAAAGTGCCCGCTTTTAGTGAAAGAGATGAGCATGTTCCAGAAATTGATGAAGCCTACAAATTTAACCCAGATGTAACTACGGCTATTTTATCGGGCTTTATTTATAATCGACGCGTTATGGTGCAAGGTTTACATGGTACTGGTAAATCAACGCATATCGAGCAGGTCGCGGCTCGTCTAAATTGGCCTTGTATCCGCATCAATCTTGATGGGCATATTAGTCGCCTCGATATGGTAGGTAAGGATGCTGTGGTTATTCGCGATAATAAACAGGTTACTGAATTCCAAGAAGGGATTGTGCCGTGGTCTTTACAGCGACCTGTAGCGCTTATTTTTGACGAACTCGATGCAGCGCGTCCAGAAGTTATGTTTGTTATCCAGCGTATTCTTGAGCGTGAGGGTAAATTTACTCTACTTGATCAAAATAAAGTGATTAGCCCCAATCCTTTTTTTCGTTTGTTTGCAACGGCTAATACAATCGGTTTAGGTAATTTAAACGGTCTCTACCATGGTACGCAAATGATCAACCAAGCGCAGATGGATCGCTGGAATATCGTTGCGCGTCTTAACTATTTGTCCGTTGAAGATGAAGTGAATATTATTGTTAGTCGAGTCCCAAGTTTTGATAATGAAGAGGGTAGAAAGACTATTGCTTCCATGGTTGCGGTCGCTGACCTTACTCGTAAAGGGTTTACAGCAGGGGACTTATCGACACTTATGTCTCCCCGTACGGTTATATTTTGGGCTGAGAATTTAGAAATTTTCCGTAATGTATCGACCGCTTTTAGATTATCATTTTTAAACAAATGTGATGAAGCGGAACACAGCACTATTGCTGAATATTACCAGCGTTGTTTTGATGAGGAACTGAAAGAGTCTAATATTGTTGAAGGTTGGTTTGAATAAACTAAATCTCGTATTTATCAAGAATAACCTAAAGGTTTAGTCTCTATGGCTCAGATGGAAGTCCTACAACAAAAGCTTGAGCACTGGTGTGCAGCATCTATACGAGCAATTGCCGGTGAGCCAACAATCCATTATCGCGGCCACTATTTAAATCGTAACGGTCGGCCTTTTCCTGTGCGTGTAGCCCATTTACAACTCGATGCCGATACTAATGATTATCGGCATCTGCGTGGTGTTGCAGATGGCATTGCCCTACGTCTACTATTTAGCGACGATGCACTACATCAGTCGCTACGCCCAGAAAATAGCCTACAGTCTTGGATATTTGAATTGCTAGAACAGTTGCGTGTTGAGGCGCTATCTCCTGATCGTTTGCCAGGTATCAGAGCCAACATTCGCAAACGATTTTTACACTGGGCAGATCAAGCCAATGCCTCAGGTTTAACGGAAAGCCATGCAGGGATGATGATATTTGCCTTAGCGATTACTGCTTGGTCACGCTTATTTAGTTCACAACCCCCTCATGATATAGAAGATCATATCGAAGCCACGCGTATGAGCTTTGGCCGTTTGATTGGTAAGCAGTTACGCGAGATGAAAAGTCTTAAAGACGACCAAAAGGCCTTTAGCGTACCTGCGCTAGATGTCGCAAGAATTATTCAAGAAGAGATCCAAGGTTTATCGCTTGTCGATGATGATGACGATAAAAGCGACGAAGATATTAAATCATTGATCAACAAGAGCAATACCAGTTTACGCTTACTTTATGCAGATGGTGCCGATGCCGACCAGGCCAACGGTGTATCTGGCGTTAATGCCATTGCCGAGATGGATTTTGAGCTTAACTACCATGTTTACTCAACGGCTTATGATCAAGTAGTTGATATGGCTAAAAAGATTCGCCCAGCAAAACTCAAAGAGATGAGGGATAGTCTCGATAAGCGCATACGAGAGCAAAGCGTTAATATTCCGCGTTTATCCCGCTATTTTGCCAAGTTATTTGCCGTACCTCGTTTAGCCGGTTGGGATTTTGGTAAAGAAGAGGGAGTGCTCGATGCGGGTAGTTTGACTCGCCTTGTGACATCTCCTGATGAGCGTAAATTATTTAAACAAGAAGCTGAAAAGCCATTACTTGACTGTGTTGTTAGTGTGCTCATTGATAATTCTGGCTCTATGCAGCAGCATAGTGCAGATGTTGCCATTCTTGTCGACACCATTGTTAAGGCCCTAGAGATGGCGCGTGTAAAGACAGAGGTACTTGGCTTTACAACTGTTGAGTGGAATGGTGGTAAAGTCTATAAGCAGTGGACTCGTGAGGGTAGCGCCGAAAACCCAGGTCGCTTAAATAGCGTATGTCACAATATTTATAAGAGAGCAGATACCTCATGGCGTCGTAGCCGCCAGACTATCGCGGGCTTGCTAAAAGCTGATTTATACCGTGAAAGTATCGATGGCGAGGCGTTAGAATGGGCCTATGGTCGATTATCTCAGCGCAGTGAAAAACGGCGTATCATCATGGTGATATCTGATGGTTCTCCTATGGATACAATGACTCACTTAGCTAACGAAGAAAACTATCTAGATAAGCATTTAAAGCAAGTGGCTACCAATATAGAAGATAGCTCTAATGTGCACCTGTGCGCCTTAGGTGTAGGTCTAGATTTGAGTGCCTATTATCGCAAGAGTTTGATGATTCTTGATAAAGAGCTGGATAACAAAGCCTATTTTGAGATTGCTGACCTTCTAACTCATGCCAATTAACAGGGCTTATTGTTCAATAAGCCTTTCTTGTAACCTTTGTGCTGTTTAGTGCATCTTAATAGTGGTTAAAGCTGCTATCCTGCGAAGACGGTTCGTATCAATGTCATCTTGTAAAAATAGGATAGATAAGTAATGGGTATTGTTGTACTAATTTTTATGGTTTTGGGCTTGTTGCACCAGTCACCCATTAAGTGGTTGAATTTGGGCGGGTTTGGCCAAAAGCCTGCGGTAGTTAGCTTTATTGGCATTGGTTTATTGCTAATGGGCTTATGGAATGCCGTTTGGTTTGGTCTTAGGCACCTAACTATGTTTTGGGGCCTAGCCTCAGTAGTATCGGGTATGTTTATGGTGGTGACAGCCTTTGTAATACTCGCTGACAGTAATAGTCAGTTTTCTACAAACCTTATAGTCAAAAAAATAGCCGCTTTAATATCGCCATTGTTGACTCTTTGGTTTTTAGGGTTAGCTACCAGTGCTCTTTTGTACGGCGTTACTATTATCCAGCTCAATTTAGGTTTGCCTATTATTGGTTAAAGTGTGAATTAATATATAGTTTGGAATAATTTATTGGGTCAATAAATTATTTTTTTGAATAAAATGGAACTTTGGCTAATATTAAAGTTCATAGCTACGAATTATAATTATTAACAGGAGAGAAAGAGTGAAATCTCTAATCGTTTCAGCCGGTTTATTATCATTATCAATGATGATGTTTACAAACACTGCGCATGCCGCAGAATGTACAATTACAGGTTCTCACAAAGAACAAAGCCTAGAGCAGGTTAATGAGTACTACAAGTGCATTAGGCCAACGTTGATTGAAAAATATCAAAGTAAAGGTGAAGAGAACGCCATTGCTTATACTAACTGGAAAGCTGTACAAACTGGCCCAGCAGCACCTGGTTTTCACAGCGGTCGTTATCTAATGACTTTTGTTAATGATATTGGCTATGATCAATACGTAAAATATGAGTCGGCTGATGTTAACTTTCCTATTGGTACTTATGTCGCTAAGGAAAGTTTTAAAATTAGAAAAGGTGGTAAGTTAAAACCAGGACCATTATTCTTTATGGAAAAAGTGGGTATAGAAAAAGCGCCCAAAACTGATGGTTGGTGGTATGGCGGTACTAAAACAAGCGGTGCTAAATGGAATGTAAGTCAGTCTTTTTGTCATAGCTGCCACAAAAACTACTTATTCCAAGACGCGATGGGTTACCCAGCACCAGACGTTAGATTCAAAAAGTAATACAAAATAGTTTCTATAACTATTTAGAAGGCAGATACAGCATGTATCTGCCTTTTTTATTTATACTGTTTAATAATCTACTATAACGCCTATTTTTAGAAGAATTACTATGAATTGTTATTGTAATAGTGAAAAACCATTCAACCGTTGTTGCGAGCCATTAATTACGGCGGTTGCACAAGCAAAAACACCAGTGCAACTTATGCGCTCTCGTTTTACCGCTTATAAATTGGGTGGCTATGGTGAATACTTGTTAAAGACTTGGTTCCCTTTAATGACCAAAGGTTTGACTGTTCCTGATTTATCTAAAAAAACACGAGATTGGCAACAGCTTGAAATAGTTAATAAATCACAGCAAGGCGATGATGCTCTTGTGGAGTTTAAGGCAACATTTATTGATGAATCAGGTGCAGATAAGGTACATCATGAGTATTCTATTTTTAAGCGAATCAAAGGTATATGGTTATACGTTGGTGAAGAAATAAAATCAGACCGCTAAAAAGATAGATAATCAATACATTACTTTGTATAGAAGAATGCAAAATATGGACACAAAAAAATCGATTAATTATTTTGCTTACGGCTCTAATATGCCGTTAGCCCGGTTACAGCAACGGGTACCTAGTGCAAAGGTCTCAGGTATTTATTTTGTCACGGGTTATGATTTACGTTTTCATATGGTATCCCATGATAACTCGGCTAAATGCGATGCTTTTTATACCGGTCATGAAAGTGATTGTGTATGGGGTGTAGTGTTTACTATGTCTATATCGGAGCGGGGGGCACTTGATCAAGCAGAATCATTAGACGTTGGTTATAAGGATAAGTGGATAAATGTTACTAATCAGCAAGGAGAGCAGCTTCAAGCACTCATCTATTGTGCTATACCCATTGATGCGGCAGTAAAGCCTTACAGCTGGTATGTAAATCATGTGCTGATAGGTGCAGAACAAAATAATTTACCCGAGGCTTATATCGAAAAGATAAAGTCTGTTGAATATATAGAAGACGAGCAATGTGATCGTGCGCTTAGAGAATACGGTATTCATCAATAGCGCTATAAAAAACAGCCTTAAAGGTAAATAACAAGCCAATGTTTGAAATTAAGACAATACTTTTATTTTTAATAACAGCACTGGCTGAAATATTGGGCTGTTACTTACCTTATCTGTGGCTAAAGCATGACAAAAGTGTTTGGTTATTAATTCCGTCGGCGATTAGCTTAGCACTTTTTGCTTGGTTGTTATCACTGCACCCAGGTGCCAGTGGTAGAGTGTATGCCGCTTATGGTGGCGTTTATATTGGCGTTGCTATTTTATGGTTGTGGTTGATAGAGGGTGTTGCGCCTTCGCGTTGGGATATTATTGGCTCATTAGTCGCCCTAACAGGAATGGCAATCATTATGTTTGCTCCCAAGAGCTAATAAACTTGTATCATCAGCTAGTAGAGCTTAATTATATTATTGATTCTTTGTAGGATAAAAATATGGCACGTACAAAATTAGAATTTTCAGGTTCCGATGACTTAACAATATCAGCATTACTAGAAACGCCCAAAGAATCGCCTAGTGCTTTTGTTTTATTTGCCCACTGTTTTACCTGTGGTAAGGACGTGGTTGCAGCCTCACGCATTGCTCGTGCCTTAGTTGCTAATGGCTTTGGGGTTCTTCGATTTGATTTTACAGGGCTTGGTAATAGCGAAGGTGAGTTTTCAAATTCTAACTTTTCGAGCAATATTGCAGATCTCGTCTCAGCGGCCAATTATTTGCGCGAGAATTACATGGCGCCTTCTATTTTAATTGGGCACAGCCTGGGTGGTGCTGCAGTGCTCGCGAGTGCAGGACACATACCTGAGGTAAAAGGAGTTGTGACTATTGGCGCTCCCTCAGACCCTGAACACGTCGCCAAACAATTTTCCTGTGATATTGGTACGATAGAGGATCAGGGTAAAGCAGAGGTTCAACTCGCTGGCCGTACCTTTACCATTAAAAAACAGTTTTTGGATGATATCAAAACTTACCAGCTAGATAATGAGATAGCATCACTTAAAAGAGCATTATTAATCTTCCATTCTCCATTGGATCAAACAGTTTCTATAAGAGAAGCAGAAAAAATTTATTCGCATGCAAAGCATCCCAAAAGTTTTGTGAGCCTCGATAATGCAGATCATTTATTAAGCCGCGCAGAAGATGCACAATATGTTGCCAACACCATTACTGCATGGGCAAGCCGTTATATTGTGGTTGCTAAGTCAGCCGTCGAAAAACGTCCATTAGTCAATAAAGGTCATGTATTAATTGAAGAAAAAAATAAAAACTTTACTCGTGAAATTTTCTCGGACACCCATCAATGGTTTGCTGATGAGCCTGTTAATTTTGGTGGGGCAGACTTAGGCCCAGATCCCTATGAGCATTTACTCGCAGCATTAGGGGCATGTACATCTATGACGATACGGATGTATGCAAGTCGTAAAAATATTGCACTAGATTCTGTCTCGGTAGAGCTATCTCATACCCGTGAGCATGTTAATGATTGCGAGGGTTGTGAAGATTCTCAGCATGTTATTGAAGTGCTTAATCGTGAAGTAAAGTTAGTCGGCAACCTAAGCAATGAAGAAAGAGAAAAGCTATTGATAATAGCCGACAAATGCCCAGTGCATAAAACATTACACGGTGATATTGATATTAAAACTGTCGAAGTCTTTTAATCCGTTAAGTTTCTTGGTGGGTCTGCAGCTTTTAGCTAAACAATATTTGTTAGCCAAAAGCTGTGAGTGGATAGTCAGTACAATAATTGCTGATTTATGTTAGCAACTCATAGCAAGGCGTGTATTCACCTTTTAGTTTCATACGTTTTTGCTTAACAAAAGACAGTAATAAATTCTCTAAAGCCTTGATTAATTCTGCATCGCCTTTTAGTTGATAGGGGCCATGTTGTTTGATTCTTTTTATGCCATCGGCTTTAACATTACCTGCAACAATACCCGAAAATGCGCGGCGTAATTCTGCTGCAAGTTCATGAGGCTCCTGCTCACGAAAAAGATTCAAATCAAGCATGTTTTGATGACTGGGTTCAAAGGGGTACTGGAAGGCGCTAGGTATTGTTAAGCGCCAATTATAAGCGTAGGACTCGCTGTGTTTACGACGATAGCGGTGTACTTTATCTACTCCTCTCTGTAAGGTTTGTGCAACGCGCTCGGGCTCGTCAATAATTATCTCGTAATATTGTGCTGCCTTATCGCCTAAGCTAAAGCGAATAAAACTGTCTAAGCTTTTGAAATACTCCTCGCTCTTTTTACTTGCCGAGAAAACAATAGGCAGTTTTATATTGGTATTATCTGGGTGCATCAAAAGGCCTATTAAATAAAGGACTTCTTCTGCCGTACCTGCACCGCCAGGAAACACAATAATACCATGTGCTAGTCGGACAAAAGCTTCTAAGCGTTTTTCTATATCGGGCAGAATAACCAACTCGTTAACTGTAGGGTTGGGTGATTCAGAGGCAATAATGCCTGGCTCGGTAATGCCAATATAACGTCCATTGCGTACTTGCTGCTTACCATGACCAACAACAGCGCCTTTCATTGGGCCTTTCATCGCGCCAATGCCACAGCCAGTAGCAATGGCTAAACTGCGCAAGCCTAATTCATACCCTACTTGTTTGGTGTAATCGTATTCATGGCGTGGGATTGAATGCCCGCCCCAGCAAACAACAATATGGGGCTTAATGTCTGCTTGAATAATGCCTGCATTGCGCAAGACGCGAAAAACAGCATCGGTAATGCCGTCGCTACTCTCAAAGTCAAAGCGCCCATTCATGGACATTTTGTGGTGTGTAAAGACAATATCTCGTAATACCGCGAAAAGATGGTCCTGAATACCACGAATCATCTTGCCATCGACAAAAGCAGATGCAGGCGCATTAATCACTTCTAACTTAATGCCACGAGATTGAGAGATAATTTGAATATCGAAGTCTTTATAAGTATTGGCAACAATTTCTGCGTCATCTTCTTCGCTACCCGTATTGAGAACAGCTAGAGCGCACTCGCGAAAAAGGTCATAGGTGTAGTTTTCAGAGTTCATTACTCCTTCGATCTCTCGATGGGATAAAAAATTTAAACTACTGGTTGGTCGAATAAAAGCGTGTGGGACTTTTTTCATTGTTGAATAAATCCTTTTTATCTATTTTATGATGAGTATATGCCATAATTGAAAAATGCCAGTATTACTGGCATTTTTCAGGAGGTTGATAATCATAACCTATTATAATTCAGCATTATGATACACGTTTTGTACATCATCCAAGTCGTTAAGCATCTCTAAAAATTTATCGAACATTTCTTTATCTGCTTCAGGGATAGGGGCTGTAGTTTGAGGTACAAATTGAATTTCGTCGACATCAAAGTCGATACCCTCAAAGGCATCAGCTAATGCTTGTTTCGCTTTAAAGTACTCAGTGTGAGGTGTAAATACAGTGATTTTTCCATCCTCGGACTCTATATCACTTACATCTACATCGGCTTCCATTAATGCTTCTAGGACACTGTCCTCGTCATCACCACTAAAAACAAGTATAGCGCTGTGGTCAAACATATGACTCACGCTGCCCTGTGTACCAATTTTGGATTTTGTTTTAGTAAAACAAATACGTACGTCACCAAAAGTGCGATTAGGATTATCGGTCAAACAATCAACAATTACCATGCAGCTACCCGGGCCATAGCCTTCGTATCTTGCTGTTGCAAAGTCTTCACCACCACCGCCTTTTGCCTTTTCAATGGCTTTTTCGATAACATGGCTAGGTACTTGATCTTTTTTCGCACGATCAATCATACTGCGTAGCGCAAGATTACCATCGGGATCAACACCGCCAGCCTTTGCAACCACATAAATTTCTCGGCCGTATTTACTGTAGACTTTTGCTTTGGCATCGGATGTTTTTGCCATTGATTCTTTGCGGTTTTGGAAGGCTCTGCCCATAGTGTTGTCCTATTCTTCTTCAAATTTTGCTCGTATGGGCGAATTTTACCGTGTAGCCACTGTCAGTGAAAGGCCATTGCTTAGTAAATAGTAAATATAACCCTCATTTGTTGGTAACAAATCACCATTGCCATGCATCAAAGCATTTGCATAGCATGTTATTATTGTTAGAAAATTCGCTATTGAGTACTAGGCTATATTAATAAGCGATGTAAAAAATATTCAACCAAATTTAGGAATCCACATGTCTTACGATTATGATTTATTTGTTATTGGTGCAGGTTCAGGCGGTGTGCGCGCGAGCCGAATGGCTGCTAACCTTGGCGCTAAAGTGGCTGTTTGTGAAGATATGTTTATGGGTGGAACCTGCGTTAATGTTGGTTGTGTTCCGAAAAAACTCTTTGTTTATGGGTCGCATTTCTCGGAAGATTTTAAAGCAGCTAAGGGCTTTGGTTGGAATGTTGGCGAGACGAGCTTTGATTGGCCAACGTTGCGCGATAACAAAACAAAAGAGATTAAACGCTTAAACGGTATCTATGACACCATGCTTGGGAATGCAGGTGTGCAGGTTATCGATGGGCGCGGCAGTATTGTTGATCCGCACACGGTTGAAGTAGGTGGCAAGCGCTACACAGCTGAGCGTATTTTAGTCGCTGTAGGTGGCTGGCCAGTTATTCCACAAATTAATGGTAGCGAACATATTATTAGCTCTAATGAGGTCTTCTTTCTAGAGGAATTCCCTAAGCGTGTAATCGTTGTTGGCGGGGGTTATATAGCTGTTGAATTTGCGGGTATTTTTGAGGGCTTAGGTGCTGAGACACATCTCTTGTATCGTGGAGAATTGTTCTTACGAGGTTTTGATAACGATATCCGTGAATTCGTCGCAGGAGAGATGAGTAAAAAAGGTGTAGATCTTAAATTTAATACCAATGTAGACAGCATTACCAAGCAAGATGATGGCTCTTTATTGGTTGAACTGACCGATGGCAGTCGCTTAGAGGTGGACTGTGTGATGTATGCCACTGGCCGTAAACCTAAAACTGATAATATTGGTTTAGAAAATACTCGGGTAGCAACAAAGCCTAATGGTGCAATTGTCGTTAATGAAGATTATCAAACTGATGAGCCATCTATTTATGCATTGGGTGATGCGATTGATCGTGTGCAATTAACGCCCGTCGCGCTAGCAGAGGGTATGGCGTTAGTACGCAACCTTTATGGTGGCCAAAACCAAAAAGTCGATTATGACTTTATTGCGACTGCTGTTTTCTCGCAACCCAATATTGGTACAGTAGGATACAGTGAAGAAGAAGCAAAAGAAAAGTTCGCCAAGGTTGCCGTCTACAAGTCTGACTTTAAGCATATGAAGCACACCTTGAGTGGCTTAGATGAACGTACTTTTATGAAATTACTGGTCGATGTCGATACCGATAAAGTTATTGGTTGTCATATGGTCGGCAGCGATGCGGGAGAGATCATCCAAGGTATTGCTATTGCTATTAAAGCTGGTGCAACAAAAGGCGATTTTGATACAACTATTGGTATACACCCAACAGCTGCAGAAGAATTTGTCACGATGCGCGAGCCTGCTTATATTATCGAGTGATATATTTTAAGTAACAGATTTTAAACAATAGTACCGTAGCTCCTTTAGATAAATTCTAAAGGAGCTATTCATAGTAATTATTATTGGAGTTTAAATTACGTGTCTACAGCTAACAAATTGAAATATTCTTTATTCATACTGCGAGTATCAGTATTTTTTGTAATGCTCATGTGGACAATTAATAAATTCTTAAATCCTGAGGGTGCTGCAAGAATTTTTACTAAGTTCTATTCAATTCCGGGATTAGAATCGGTATTGATTTTTTCTGTAGCCATTTTGCAATTATTTATATTAGTATTCTTTTTTGCAGGGGTTCTTAAAAAGTACAGTTATGGACTTGTGCTACTCATGCATGCGGGTTCTACATTTTCAACCTATCAGCAATATCTAAACCCATTTCAGTCGCCTAATTTATTATTTTTTGCAGCTTGGCCAATGCTTGCTGCCTGTGTTGTTTTATTTTTATTTCGTGATGAAGACAAGCTTTTTCAACTTAGAAATAAGTAGTGCTATACGCTGATTACTTTAATGGATTTCGTTAATCAAGCATGTGATCATCAAGTACAGGGTTAGATGATTCTTCCCTTGTTGCTTGAAATGCTTCTAGCGTTTCTGCTGCTTGTTGATTATCTTTAAATCGTGCAACATGAAAAATGGCGTTGCCCTCGTTGACGAGAGGTATATTACTTGTGATCGAGCTTTGACTAAGCATCTTTAATTTGCGCATTACCGATTAAATACTACGGACGCCTGCATATATAGAAAGCTTATCAAAGTGTAATGCTTCTCCTGTTATAGTTAATGGTAAAAGGCTGCTTATGTATACTTTGAGAAGAATGCTAAGCAGTTAGATTACTAATAAAAAGTAATATGGTTAATTGCTAGATTTTTTATGTAGTAGTGTAAAATTAAAGTCGAATTCATATCTAATTTTTTTAGTTTTACCGCGTTTTATAATTAAAATTTTAGTTGGTTTTCCATAGTAATAGCTGACATGTTGGCTTGGTTTTCCATTGAAGTTGTATTTGGCAGAATTAAATAGATGTAGAAATTTATTGTCATCAGACATTGCAAGAACACGTACATTACTATTGTCAAAGTAATTTCTGCTTTTGATGATCATATTGTCTTTAACAATAATCCCTTCTGGAAGCTGATTGGTGGTCACGGGAAATTTCTCATAAATCATATCTGGTGCAGTGTTAATGGTTAAGAATCCAGTAGCCTTAATAGTGCTAGTGGGAAATGATGCTTGTCTTATTTCATAGCGATTTCCGTTAAAAGTATAAGGTTTTTCACTAAGGTTAATTTTATTTCCATTGGTATCATAAAAATTGATTTCATGTTCGTTTTCTTGATTAGAAAAACGATCGAACTGATTAAAAAATAAATCACTTTTGCTCTTAGGGTAAGTGAAATCAATATGGTTATCTCCATGGTAAAGTCTAGGGTCAGATATTCTAATTTCAGATGCAATCTGTTCGGAACTAAAATCAGTTCTATCTGGAGCACCATTTTTTTTGCCAAAGGTATATTCTTCCAGTAGGTAATCAAGTTTATGATCATAGATCGTCGCATTGCTTGAAAATTTTTCTATATTACTATCAGTCGTGTATGAGTTGCCAAATTCCCTCATGCTAATATCAAGATTGCGAACTATTTCTTTTGTTTCAGTACTATTTATAATGATATCAACATGCTCAACAAAACCATGAAAGTAATAACTGAGTATTAGTTTTTTAGGTGGTTTGTTTGCGTCTAGATCTGAAAATCTTTGTTGTATTTCCTCTTCACTATTTTCAGCATCAAATTCTCCTTTTATGGCTTCATCAACTGTTTTTTTAAGGACCTTGAAGTAATCGTTAAGGTTTCCTTCTGGGCTTTGTGCCCAGCCACTGCTAGAAAGGTAGTTTTTGGTTTTATCTTTTGCTGCTACCATAAATAAGTTTTTATCTGAGTCTATGTTTTCTCCATTGTTTTGGCGTAGCTCAAATTCAACGATATGGTTCTTTATGGTTTTTAATATTACATTGTATTTTCCAACGACTATTTTCTTGCCGATGTCTTTTTTAGTGAATGAAAACTGTGTTATTTTTTGTGGGACTTGCGCACGTAATTCGCCTTGAATTTTAGTTGGTAGTGGTATGTCATTTTTCGCTTCTAATAATACTTTTAGCCGCGATCCACCATTATAAGTTGCAATGGCTGGTGGGCTTGGTCTAAATTCCTCTGTTACTTTAATTGTTTGGCCGTTTTCTAGAGTAACTGATTGCCATTTTAATTGATGGCTAAATGGTAGTGCTAATGGAGTTGAGATATCAATCGAGTCTCGAATGTATTTGGAGTGGTGTAAGACGAAAATGCTATCGACATAATTATCGAAAAGTGCTTGTGGCGTTTTGTAATCATTGATCCAAGCAAATGGGTTTTCAGAGTATTGTGTTTTAGTAGGCAGTATTTGATGCTCGATTCTATATTTTTCGCTTAGGAAATAGCTCCATCCTAATTGTGAAAGTGTTTGCCGCACTTCTTTATTTTTAATTTTTTCAATTTTAATCAAGAAAGCATCTCGGGCTGCTTCGCGATCTTTTATTTGTTGGTCAAGGCTTGGTTTACAAGCACTTAGCAATAAAGTGAATAGTAATAAGTATGAAAGTTTACTCATGAGCTTGTCTATGATGGTTGTTTTTGGTTGCTAACCTTCTGAGCCTTTATCCCAATTCATGGTCATCAAATACTGGATTGGGTGATTCTTCTCCAGTTGCCTGAAATGCTTCGACGGTTTCTGCTGCTTGTCGGTTATCTTTAAAGCGTGCGATATGAAATAGTGCGTCGCCTTCATTAACAAGGGGTATATTACTTTTGCCGATAATTAAACCATTGTAGTCAGATCGTATCTCATACTCTGTTTGGTCAAATAAATTAGATGGATCTGAAATTACGCCCAGCAATTCTCCTTTTTTAACTCGAGATCCTAGGCCTGCAATTGAGCGTAAGATTCCGCTCTCTGGTGCACGTGCCCAACTGCTTTCATCGGCAATAAACAAATTTTTGTTGCTTGTTTTTTTGCTTTTACTCGAGCTTTGGCTAAGCATCTTTAACTTGCGCATCACGGATAAAATACCACGGACGCCTGCACGTATAGAAAGCTCATCAAAGCGCAATGCTTCTCCTGCCTCATAGAGTAATACTTTTACGCCATATTCGTCGGCGACTTGCCTAAGCGAGCCATCGCGTAAATTGGCATTAAGTAGCACGGGTACTCGAAATGATTCTGCTAGTTCGAGGGTTTCGGTGTCGTCTAGATTAGCGCGAATCTGTGGCAGGTTAGAGCGATGGATAGCTCCGGTATGTAGATCGATACCGTAGTCGGATTTACTGACAACCTCCTTAACAACGATATGTGCAAGACGAGCCGCAAGAGAGCCACGTTTTGAGCCCGGGAAACAACGGTTTAAGTCGCGCCGGTCGGGCAAATAGCGCGAGTGTTGAATAATGCCAAAGATATTAACGACCGGGATAACAATTAGCGTACCGTGCAGACGCTCCAGTGCACGTGTTTTTAAAAAACGTCGTACGATCTCGACACCATTTAATTCATCGCCATGTATTGCAGAGCTAATAAATAGAGTAGGGCCTGCAAGCTTCCCACAGAGAATATGCACCGGGATACTCTGGTCGCCATGAGTGTAAAGTTTAGCAACAGGTAAACCAATAATTTTGTTCTCGCCAGGGTTGACGGTGATATCGTTAATTATAAACGGCTTGTTTTTTGCCGTACTCATCTTCTGATTGTTAGCTTTGCTATCAATACTGTCAGTTGTTGTCATTGATGACTTGTTCCCTAGTGACGGCGTATCAAATACTAACCTTTGCCACGTGTTTTAGTTTTATTAGGTTTAGCATTTTTTTCGATAAATTCAATAATCATACCCGCGACATCTTTACCCGTGGCTTCTTCAATACCACGAAGGCCTGGCGATGAGTTTACCTCCATAACCAAAGGACCACGCTCAGATCGAAGTAGATCAACACCACAAATATTTAAACCCATGACCTTAGCTGCTTTAATAGCACACGCACGCTCAGTCGGCGTTAGTTTAACCAATTTAGCGGAGCCACCTCGATGCAGGTTGGACCTAAATTCACCCGCAGGAGCAGTACGTTGCATGGCCGCAATAACTTTACCACCAACAACAAGGCAGCGAATATCACTACCACCAGCCTCTTTGATAAATTCCTGAATCAAAATATTACTACCAACGCCCATAAATGCTTGTATTACACTCTCGGCTGCCTTTTTGGTTTCGGCCAATACAACGCCAATACCCTGAGTGCCCTCGAGTAGTTTAATAACTAATGGGGCACCACCAACCTCACGAATTAACCCATTAACATCATCGGGCGAGTGTGCAAACGCAGTCACGGGAATACCCACGCCTTTGCGGGATAATAATTGTGTTGAGCGTAATTTGTCACGTGAACGTGTAATAGCAACAGATTCATTGACACAATAAGTACCCATAACCTCAAATTGGCGCACAACCGCTGTACCATAAAAGGTAACAGAGGCGCCGATACGTGGAATAGCGGCATCAAAGTGGTCAGGTTGGAACTCCTCATCTTTGTAATGCATCGATGGGTTATCAGTACCGATATCCATAAAACAACGTAAATGATCAATAACTCGTGGCTCATGGCCGCGTTCGGTAGCAGCTTCAACCAAGCGACGGGTAGAATAGAGTTTTGGATTGCGCGACAGTATAGCTATTTTCATAATTGGCTCTCGTTATTTTTATTGTTTAGAAATTAGAGGATTGAGTAATAAACCTTATTTGATGTTATTTATCGACACTCTAAATACTTTTAGATAAATCGTAACCAGCTTTAGCGGCCCGTTCTAAAATAGAATCACGTGTAGCGCCTGACTTTAATTCACTCAATGCCCAGAGGATGCTACAACGTGTACCTGAGCGGCAATAGGCGTGTATTGGTGTAGGTGCATTGTTGACGATATCATAAAAATCATCGCCATCGTTTACGCCGACCTTGCCAGAAATGACAGGCATAAAATGAAACTCTATGTCGTTTTTAAGGGCCTCTTGGCGAATAGTATCTTGCTCCAATTGACCAGGGTCTTCACCATCGGGCCGATTGCAAATAATAGTTTTAATGCCCTCACTTTTTAAAAAAGTGACATCCTCTAAACTGATTTGACTTGACACTGATAAAGTATCACTGATTTTTTTACGTTCCATAATAAGCCTCCATCTTTGCTTTAGTATTTCGTAGAAGAGTGTATTTACTGAGCGGCTTTCGTATTAATTTTGTTATCTATTGGTCGCCCCATTAAATAAGATTTACCTGGGGCTACATTAAAATGTTTAGCGAGAGCGGTCCGTCCAAGTAGCATTTTAAATTTCATGGTTGAGCGATTGGTTAATGTTAATTCAATATCTGTAGTGATCTCGCCTAGGCTCATTTGGGTATTAATAACGTAGCGGATTTCTTTTTCACCGCTAGAACTTGTGATTTCACGTTGTCCTAAAGTAGCGGCTTCACAAATGATCTGTTGTTTTTCGCCGGTAGCCTTAGTGTTATCGATATTGTCACTACAAAAATAATCACTAAGTCCAAACCTTACATAGGATATGCCGTCTCTTTCAAAGGGCTCTATAAAGTCTGTATGTATTGCTGAGGTTCTTGCGCCCGTGTCGACCTTAACTTTGATATTGCTAATACCGAGATCAGGCAATGCTAGCCACTCTCTCCAGCCTACAGTAACGACTGTCTTATTATTGCTTTTTTTCATCCATAGGACCTAATTTATTAACACTTATATAGTACGTGCAGTAGCGGGGGTAGGGCAATCATGATTTTTAACAATTACTCGCAATAAGGCCAAATACAAATATTAATCGATAAGCTCTTGCCTAAATCTATTCTATAATGGAGAATTATACTTGTTTGTTACAAGCAAATTATAAGATAAGTATTTTAGTCACACTTATACAGGGATTAAATAATGAGTTTTTTTAGTATCTCGGGCAATACCTTCAAGTGGCTTATGGCACTTTGGCCACCATTTTGGTTTACCGGTATTCGTTATGAGTATGTCAGTGACGATTTTCGTGAAATTCGAGTAGGTATGGCGCTACGTTTTTATAATAAAAACATTCATGGTCTACAGTATGGCGGTAACCTATTTAGTATGACTGATGCTTGTCACGGAATCATGCTTTTCCGTAATCTTGGGCCTGCTTATAATGTGCTCGATAAGTCTGCTCAAATTGAATTCGTTCGCCCAGGTAAGGGGAAGGTTGTTTTAGAGTGCACGATAACCGATGATGATATAGCGGATATAAAGCAGAAGACAGCAAATGGTGATAAATACTTCAAGGAATTTACTGTACATGTTAAAGATCTTGAAGGCGAAATCGTTGCATCCGTTGTTAAAACCGTCTATATCCGTCAAAAGCGCTCAAAGTAGTGTTTTAGCTGCCAGGCAGTTAAAACATGTGAATAGCAGCTATCTTTGAGGCTGGTTTTCCCCTTATATCTATTTCTTCTTAAGTATATAGCCATATCTGCCGATACCTTAAGTAGGTAGGTTATGTACTTTATGCTTAAAATTTATTCAGCACGATTCTTGTTCTTAGCTACGATAGCCGTTGCCCTGGTGGGTATTGGGATTGTATATGGTTTTTACATGACGGCGAGCCACCAGCAGACTAATGACGAATCTACTGCTGTCTATAGTAAGCAAAGCCTCCAAAATCATACGCTTGCCCTTAAAACAACTCTATCGCAACAGTTAATGTTGCAGGAACTCAAATCTAGTTTTAATGATATTCATCAACTATATGCTATTGCAGTCAATACTATCGACTCGAGTTATTTGATCAAAGCCAATAAGCAAGGAAGAGAGCTAATCATTGGCTTTGAAAAAGCGAGTATAGATAGTAAAGCTCTTAAGGACTATTTTAATGCGAGCCAAGCTGTAGTTGGCCGTTTAATAGATGGAACAGTTGATGTTTCAAAGCTTAATAAGCAGGTAAGAGAAAGAAACATTTTTCTTGAGCGAGTAGAAACTCTTTTGGAACAGGAAAAAGAGACGATAGAAAAAGTAAGAGCTGATGCTTTAAAGAATCTCAGTGATTTAAATTCTGGTATAACTGCCAGCTCAAAAAACACAGAAAACTATACAGGGTTTTTATTGCTAGAATTGGCATTTTTATTAATAGTTCTTATTGGGGTTGTTGGTATTTTTATACAAAAAAATATGGATGATAAATTAAAAAGATTTGCTAGCCAACACGCTACGGGGATCGATGGAAGCATGGCGATTAGTGAATCCGAATTTTCTTTTTTTTCAAGTCCAATAAAAGAAATATTGGTTGGCTTATCTGAAAGTGTTGGTAAAAATAAAAAGTATGATACTCAGTTTGAAAAACTTTTTGATGATGTGGGTGCCTCGTTAAATAAATTCTCTCGGTATGGTGAGCCTGATTGTGAAATTTTCGATTTTATTATGCCTGATAGCCATAAATTACACTTAACAGATGTCGAAGAGGAATTGCCAGAAAAAATATCAAATTTTAAAGAGAAAATTTATGAGCGCTTAGAGTGTTTAGAAAAAGTCGATATCAACACTTTTAAACAACAATATAAACCACTGGATAGTGATAATGAGGAAAACGATACGGTTCAGTTAGTTAATAAGCTGGCGAGCAATACAGATTCAATTGCTGGTATTGTTAATGTTATCAAATCAGTCGCTGAGCAAACCAATTTGTTAGCACTAAATGCAGCAATAGAAGCTGCTCGTGCAGGTGATCAAGGTAGAGGATTTGCTGTGGTTGCAGATGAGGTTCGTGCTTTGGCACAAAAAACACAGAGTTCTACAACTGATATAGAAAATATAGTTGCTGAACTTCAACATGTATCTAAGGCTATTGGTGCTGTTCTTAGTAAAGAAGGTGTTTCGAATGAAAATATTGTAGGAGATGTTAAAAAATTAGAAGAGATCTTGTCTGATAATAAAAAAGAGAATAGAGAGTTTCTTGAGTGGGCAGTGAATTATTTTGATGGTACAGAGTCGAACCTTGTATCTGTATTTGATAAGATTAAGAGTGAACAATTTTTTGACGCCAAAAAACAGACGGAAAAGAATCAAAAGGTGATTGAGTTTTTTAGCGAAATTAAAAATATTGTTCGAGATAAATCCAAAGATTCTATTGGCTAATCCTATTTTTACGGGTATTATTTGCACAAAAAAATAAGGCGTCAAATGATCTATATTAATACTCCATATACGCGAGCCCATTCGCAGAAGTTAAAAAAATACCTGTCCAGTGAACAAGTGAATACAGGCTCGGAAGTTATTTCCGAAGGTGAATTTATTGAAGCCGGCTGGTGGAAGGAAAAACGTAGTAAGCGTGATCGTCGCCAGCGCTCGATTAAACCATTACTTGATTTACGTGTAACGCGTGATAGAAGAGCAAATCCCGACAAGCCTCCAATTAGTATCAAAGTGTAATTTCCACTAATATCTTAGTTCCTGCTAGGTTGCATGCGCGATAAAAAGCTAACCATCCCTAGATTTACCCGTCTATAATAGCGATCTTTATTTATACCTCACTAAAGGTGGATGATGATTTTTGGAAAGATAATTGGCGGCGCTATTGGTTTTTATTCTGGTGGTGTTTTTACGGGTTTGTTGGGTGTTTTTATTGGGCATTTATTCGATAGATCACTGAAAAGCTTTATGAAGAGTGAGTCTCCAGAAGCGCTTGCCATTATTCAGCAAAATTTCTTTGAAACGACCTTTACACTAATTGGCTATTTGGCTAAGTCCGATGGTCGCGTAACACCAGAGGAAATAAAAGAAACAGAAGCCTTAATGGCGCAAATGGGTTTAACCGCTGATCATAAGCGCGAGGCTATTAAGCTTTTCAAGGTAGGCTCGGCCGTTGATTTCGACCCAACCGAGACATTAGCACGTTTTCGTGAACACTGTGGAACTCGCCCACGCCTTGTGCAAATGTTGATGATGTATTTAGTTAATACGGCTCTGGCAGATGGCAAGTTTGATGAAGGTGAAGAGGCGGCACTAAAACTCGTCGCTCAAGGTCTAAATTATTCTGAGTTTGCATTTGCCCAATTACTGCGCATGATCAAAGCGCAGGGTACTTTTTCTAGTCGTGGCGGTTCTTATTATTCATCGGGCGGTGACCAAGCACCACGTTCCTCTGCCGATGAGTTAAATGCTGCCTACGACGCCTTGGGTGTCGAATCCAGCGCGAGTGATTCTGAAATTAAAAAGGCGTATCGTAAACTTATGAGCGAATATCACCCCGATAAGCTCATGGGCCAAGGTGTGCCTGATGATATGTTAAAGGCTGCCACTGAGCGTTCCCAAGAGGTGCAAGCGGCTTATGATGTTATCAAAAAGGCCCGAAAATAATCACTATTACACCCTATAGAGTTGATCGTCTAAAAAGAGATATGCGGCTGTTTTTTGTATATGACAATATGGTACATTGCACACCATTACTAGGTTTGACTATTAAAAATTAAAAAATAACGACAAATAGAGGTTTGTGTGCAAAGTATTATAGTTGCTGGTGGTTGGCTCATGTTGCCACTGATTTTGTGTTCTATAGCAATGATTGCGATAACAGTAGAGCGTTTTTGGACGCTAAACCCCAAAAAAGTTGCCCCAAAACACCAACTTGCTCAAGTTTGGTCGTGGATTAAAAATAACGAAGTGAATGCTGAGCGCTTACGATCTTTGAAACAGTCATCGGAGCTAGGTGTTATTTTAGCTGCGGGCCTTAGTAACTCACGCAATGGCCGTGAGACTATGAAGGATAGTATTCAAGAGGCTGCAAATCAGGTGATACACTCGATGGAGCGCTATATAGGTGCATTGGGTACTATCGCTGCCGTTGCCCCTTTGTTGGGCTTATTGGGTACGGTATTAGGTATGATTAAAGTCTTTGTCGCTATCGAGCTGCAAGGTACAGGTAATGCGGGTGCTTTAGCCGGTGGTATCTCTGAGGCACTAATTACCACAGCCGCTGGGCTCTTAGTGGCTATTCCTGCAATGATTGCGCATCGTTTTTATATTCGTCGTATAGATTCTCTAGCGGTGACTATGGAGCAAGAAGCTGTCAAGTTAGTGGATGCCCTACATAGTGATCGACGTGTTGATGTGAAGTCTTAAGTTATGGAATTTCGTCGTCAGGTTAGAGAAGAAGAGAGTATTAATTTAACACCATTGATTGATGTTGTGTTTTTACTGCTCATTTTCTTTATGGTGTCTACCACCTTTACTAAAGAAACACATTTGGCGGTAGACTTACCTGAGGCCTCTGCTGAGGCATCGACTGTGGCTAAGCAAAGTATTGATATTGTCGTTCGTAAAAATGGCGATTATGCAATCAATGGTCAGAATGTCATCAATCAGCAGGCAGATACGCTATATCGTGCATTAGAAAAAATTTCTAATGGGGATAATAAGCAACCATTAGTGATTACAGCGGATGCAAATGCACCGCATCAGGCAGTTGTCCGTGCTATGGATGTTGCCGGTAAGCTCGGTTTTGAGCAGCTACGTATTACCACCCAAGAACCTGTTGTAAGTCCACAATAACCCAGCTTAATGCCTATTTTTCTAAGGTTTGTTAATTATTATTAAGGCAATATCTTGAGTAAATCTAAGCAATCTATACTGCATCAGTTTTTCCTCAAACTTTGGTATGAGCCAAGTCTAACAAGCCGCTTACTTAGTTATTGCTTATCACCTCTCTCTTTGCTATTTAAATTACTGGCGAGCAGGAAAAAATCAAGAGATAGACAGGTGGCTAGAGAGCTAGCTGTACCCGTTGTAGTTATTGGCAATATAACGGTAGGGGGTACCGGTAAAACCCCCGTTGTCATTGCTCTAGCAAAGGCATTGCAAGCGCATGACAAAAAAGTGGGTATTATTAGCCGTGGTTATGGCGGTACACACGACAAAAGCGATAGCACAAGCTCGCTTTTAGTAAACGCCGACACATCGGTGCTTGTGAGTGGCGATGAATCACTACTGATTGCTCAAGAGACCGGGTGCCCCGTGGTTATTGATCGAAACCGTAGTAGGGCAGCTGAGTATTTACTAAAAGAATTCCCTAATACCGATATTGTTATCAGTGATGATGGCTTACAGCATTATAAGCTTTACCGTAGTTTAGAAGTCGTCGTTATTGATAACAAGCGTGGTTTAGGTAACCTATATTGCCTACCAGCAGGCCCGCTACGAGAACCCGTTTCTCGCTTAAATAGTGTTGACTGGGTACTGCTGAATACTCAGCCGTCGCATGAACAAGAGGCTTATAAGCGCAAGCCTTTACAAGCGATGATTAGGGAAACCCTTCCCGATAGCAAGTTTCAGCTAGCATCGGTGAACCTACAGCCAAGCCAATGGCTAAATATAAGCTTGCAAAAGCACTATGACTTACAAGAGCCTAGCTGGTATCAAGCGCATATTGAAAAAGGACAACCTACGGTCATGGCAATAGCGGCAATTGGTAACCCTGAACGCTTTTTTGATACGCTCAATACCTTGGAGATAACTCCACAGAAAATGGCCTTTGATGACCATCATTCGTTTTCGCCTGATGATTTCGCTGCGAGTACCGAAGAGATCGTTGTGATGACAACAAAAGATGCTGTTAAGTGTGCAGGCTTCTCAAATGAACATTGTTGGGCATTAAAAGTGTCTTTACAATTACCAAAGCAACTTATCGGCGATGTCTTGAACTTGACTAACATTCAAGGCAACAACGTTTAAGCAATATTTATTACGATAAAAACAATACTATGTTTACAGTTATTATTCCTTCTCGATTTAGCTCATCAAGATTACCCGGTAAGCCCTTGGCAATGATAGCGGGGAAGAGCATGATCCAGCGTGTTTATGAGCAAGCGAGCCAGTCGAGTGCCTCACGAGTTATTGTTGCTACCGATGATTCACGTATTGTCGATGCGGTGAGCAGCTTTGGTGGTGAAGTTTGCATGACAGCAAGTGAGCATGTTTCTGGTACCGATCGATTACAAGAAGTGTGTGGTCAGTACAATTTACATAAGGACGACATCGTTGTTAATGTACAAGGTGACGAGCCCTTAATTCCTCCCGCTGTTATTGATCAGGTCGCGCGTAATTTACAACAGAATCCACAAGCAGTTGTTGCTACCTTAAGTGAACCCATTAAATCTAATGGAGAATTTAATAATCCAAATATTGTTAAAGTTGTTAAAGATAAAGCCCAATGCGCATTATATTTTTCTCGGGCGAGTATTCCGTATCATCGTGAGAGAAAGCCGTTTGAATGTGATGATGCTAATGGAGAAGTACTAATACAGCGCCATATTGGTATCTACGGTTATCGAGTAGCGGCGTTACAAGAGTTTGTTACTTGGCCTGTTGGTACTCTTGAATCAATAGAGATGTTAGAGCAATTACGTTTTTTAGAAAATGGTCAAAAGATTCACGTAGAGCCGTCTTGTGAAGCGGTTCCTGGTGGTATTGATACCCCAGAAGATCTAATGCGAATTAATGAGTTTTTGTTTAAGGGGTAGATTAGATAATATGAATGAGTTAATACTGTGAAGGTAAGTGTATTATTTGTTTGTTTGGGTAATATTTGTCGGTCGCCGACAGCCCATGGCTTGTTTCAAGCCTATGTTAATAAGGCTTGCTTGTCTGATGAAATTTTTGTCGACTCCGCAGGTACAGGTGCTTGGCATGTCGGTGAGTCACCAGATAAACGCGCGCAATCAATCGCATTAAATAAAGGTTATGATATTAGCCATTTGTTGGGCCGACAGGTCGAGCCAGACGACTTTTTCAAGTTTGATTATATTCTCGCAATGGATACCCAAAACCTACATGACTTAAGTAATATTAAGCCTGCGCAGAGTAAGTGTACGTTAGGCTTGTTTTTAGAGCTTGCAAATAAAGAGTCTATACTTAATGGTATTTTAGAAGTGCCGGATCCATTTTACGGCGACGCTGAGCACTTTGAAAAAGCGATTCAATTAATTGAATCGGGTGCCAAAAACTTATTAGCAAAAATTAGAGAAGAACATGACATCTAATTTTTTAGAGCAGTGCCATAAAAATTATAATTTGCAAAAATTAAATACTTTAGCTGTACCCTCTATTGCTGAGTACTTTTTGGATATAAGTACCGACAGATTACTATTGCAAGCACTGCAGTTTTCGCAAAAAGCTGAGATCCCTTTAACGATTTTGGGTGGTGGTAGTAATGTACTATTACCAGACAAAATTATGGGTCTGGTGATCAAAATTTCGACACAAGGTCGAGAGGTTTTACTTGAAGACGATAATAGCCTTACTGTTCGATTTGCTGCAGGTGAAAATTGGCATGACACCGTTTTGTGGTGTGTGAAAAAAAACTTATATGGCATAGAAAATTTAGCATTAATTCCTGGGACTATTGGTGCTGCGCCGATTCAAAATATTGGTGCCTATGGTGTTGAATTGATGAGTTGCCTAGAGCGGGTAGAGGGGTTTTATCTTTCGACCAATGAATTATTTATATTGGAAAACGAAGCGTGTTTGTTTGCTTATCGCGATAGTATTTTTAAGCAAAGCATGAGAGGCAAAGCTGTGATTACTCATGTTACGCTGACCTTGAGTAAAGTGCCAAAACTGCATGTAGAGTATCCAGCGCTACAAGAACAGCTAATTAGCAATAAAGCCGACGAAGATTCATTGTCAGCACTCGATGTTGCCTCTGCTGTTATTGCTATTCGCCAACAGAAACTACCGAACCCAGAGCAAATACCTAATGCCGGTAGCTTTTTTAAAAACCCAGTAGTTAGTAAGGCCATTTACAAAAAAATTTACAACGAGTACCCAGCCGTTGTGGCATATCGGATGGCTGATGATACGTATAAATTAGCGGCCGGTTGGTTAATCGACCAAGCTGGTTGGCGAGGGAAGTTACTCGATAATATTTGTATGCACCATAAGCAGGCATTAGTACTGACAAACCCTAATCATTGTACAACACAACAGCTTTTGGCTTTTGTGGATAAAGTTCAGGAATCTATCTGGGATAAATTTCATGTAAACCTTGAAATTGAACCTATTCAACTGTAATCAATTCATATAGAGTGCTTTCTAAGTAATGAAAAAAAAGGTCGTAATTCCATATTGTTTGTAAGTTTTTAATGGACATATGATGAGTGCGAATATTTATGCAAAGCCAGTCTTCACTGTTTGAGTCCTCTCAAGAATCCCTACCAATAGCCGATGGTAAGCTAGATTACTATCCTACGTGGCTAGACCCAAAGACCGCTGATGAGTCTTTCAGTGAGCTAAAAAAAACAGTGCGATGGCAACAGTCGATGCTGAATATGTACGGTAAGTCTATTGCAATACCTAGACTTAATGCGTGGTATGGCGATGCCGGTCGAGATTATGGCTACTCGGGCCATCGATTCCAAGCATTACCTTGGCTGCCATTACTGACCACATTAAAGTACCAGATAGAAGCCGAAACTGGCTTTGAATTTAATAGCGTACTGGTCAATTGTTATAGGGACGGAAATGACAGTGTTGCATGGCATAGTGATGATGAGCCTGAATTGAAGAAAAACCCTGTCATAGCCTCGCTAAGTTTAGGTGCTGAAAGAATCTTTCAACTACGCCATCGTTACCAAAAACAAAGTAAGGTAACTAAAATAGCTTTAGCTCATGGCTCCTTGTTGATAATGTCAGGGGAGCTTCAGCATTATTGGCAGCATCAACTGCCTAAGGTTGCAACAAAAATTGGTGAGAGAATAAACCTCACGTATCGGTACATACATGAACCATAAGTGGCTTACAAACGATTTAATGGTGTTTTATAAGCGGTATTATCTATAAATATCTGTACGATGGTACAAAAATAGGGCAATATTTGCTCCATTAATAATAAGTAGTAGTTATGCAAGTGATTAAAATATTAGTAGTTGATGACCATGATTTAATGCGTACAGGCTTGGTCAGAATTCTCAATGACATTGATGAATTTTCTGTACTGGGCGAGGCAGAAAGCGGTGAGCAAGCTATTCGTTTGTCTCGCGAGTTAAAGCCAGATGTCGTATTAATGGACGTTAAAATGCCAGGCATTGGGGGTGTTGAATCGACCAAGAGAATTTTGGCGCAAGATGAACACGTAAAAATTATAGCAGTGACTTCTTGCGAGGATGACATTTATCCAAGTCGTCTACTACAAGCTGGTGCTTTTGCTTATTTAACCAAGAAAGCTGACCCTGCGGAGGTCATTAAAGCGATTAAAATAGTTGTCTCGGGCAAGCCTTATTTTAGCCAAGAGATAGCACAGCAACTCGCACTGAAGAACATTAATCCAGCTAATCAATCTGACTCTCCTTTTGAACAACTATCGGAGCGCGAGCTGCAAATAGCGATGATGATTGTTCGCGGTGAAAAGGCACCAGAAATTGCAGAAAAATTAAATATTAGCGCGAAAACGATTAATAGCTATCGGTATAGAATTTTTGAAAAGTTTAGTATCACTAACGATGTTGAACTGGTTCACTTTGCAATAAAACATAAAGCATTTGATATCGATACACTGGAATAAAATACTTATCCCACTTTACTCATGCCGGATCCTTCTTTTGATCATAAACAATTTCTCAGTACGATAAGCACCCGCCCGGGTGTTTATCAGATGTTTGATGCTAGTGAGAAAATTTTATACGTAGGTAAAGCTAAAAATTTAAAGAATAGACTTTCAAGTTATTTTAGAGGTTTGTTGTCCGATGAGCCTTCTATTGGCCAAGCAGGCTTAAGTGTTAAAACCCAATCGCTAGTTAAAAAAATAGCTTCTATTGAAGTAACAATAACAGAGTCGGAATCAACAGCATTAGTACTAGAGCAGAACTTAATTAAGGCGTTAAAGCCTCCCTATAACATCTTATTGAGGGACGATAAATCTTACCCTTATATTATAATTTCTGACAATGCTTATCCTAGAATCGCTTTTCATCGTGGCTCACGTAAAAAAAAGGGCGATTACTTTGGCCCTTACCCTAATGCAGGTGCGGTCTTTCAAGCGCTAAATTTTTTACAAAAAACATTTCGTGTGCGTCAATGTGAAGATAGTATTTTTAGAAATAGAAGCCGTCCTTGTTTACAGTATCAAATTAATCGATGTACTGCTCCTTGTGTTGATTATATATCGCCTGAAGAATATCAAACAGATATTGATCATGTGAAAATGTTTTTGAAGGGCCAGTCTAATAATTTGATGAAGCAGCTTGCCGATAAAATGGAAAGTGCTTCTGAGGATTTAGAGTTCGAGAAAGCTGCCATACTACGCGATCAAATAAGTGCCTTACGCCGTATTCAGTCGGATCATGATATGGAATCGGGCTCTGGTAGTATTGATATTTTTGCGCTTTCAAAGCAATCAACGCAAGTGTGTATCCATGTCATGTTTATTCGTGACGGACGCATCCTAGGTAGTAAAAGTTATTTACAAGAAGATAAACTAGATGGCTCTGAGCAAGAGTTTTTATTGGCTTTTATGGCACAATTTTATTTAGCCAGTGGTGTGCGTGAAATACCCAATGAAATTATTGTTAATCAGCAAATATCTGACGAAGAAAGGCAAGTACTGGCTGAGGCACTAAGCGATAAAGTTGGGCGTAAAATTAAATTGTTATCTAAGGTGATTTCCCAGCGGCAAAAATGGCTGCAAATAGCCATTAGTGCATCAGAGCAAAATCTGCTACAGCATCTTGGTACTAAAGCAAGCCTATTAAAGCGTTTTCAAACTCTACAAGACATACTGAGTTTAGATGAAATGCCTAAGCGTTTAGAGTGCTTTGATATTAGTCATAGTAGCGGTGAATTAACTGTTGCCTCCTGTGTGGTTTTTAATCAGCAAGGTGCACTAAAGTCAGACTATCGACGTTTCAATATCGATGGTATAACCGGAGGTGACGATTATGCAGCGATGGAACAAGCTCTAACTCGCCGTTATGTACGCCTGCAAAAAGGTGAGGGTGCTCATCCTGATATCCTTATTATTGATGGTGGTAAAGGTCAGTTGAGTACGGCAAAGGCCGTTTTGGATGAATTGGGTGTTCATCAAGTGATGTTATTGGGCATTGCTAAAGGTACCACGCGCAAGGCGGGATTTGAGACTCTTGTGTTTACCGACGGCCGAGAGCTGACCTTAAATGGCGATTCCCCAGCCTTGCACTTATTGCAAGAAATACGTGATGAAGCCCATCGATTTGCTATTACTGGTCATAAGCAGAGACGGGATAAAAAGCGCAAAACCTCCAGCCTTGAGGGTATTCCCGGAGTAGGGGCTAAACGCCGCAAGGAGTTGCTGAGGCATTTTGGTGGTTTGCGGGTAATAGAGCAGGCAACTGTAGCAGATTTGTTAAAAGTGCCCGGTATTAGTAAAAAAATTGCCGAAGATATTTACAGCGCCTTGCGTAATGAGTAACGTGTAAACGAGGGTCTGCTCACTCTACTTAATTACCCGCTGTTGTACCCCAAAAGGTGTCGGTTAAGGCATGGGGTGTGTAGTTTGGTTATTCCAAATGAGCGGCGAATAACGTAGAGTGGCGCGTTTTGGGGTCCAACCCTTTGGGCCAGAAGCACTTTTTGCCTCTGACTGCGTTATCAGTCGCTCATTTAGAATGGCTAATACATCACTTCTTCTGCCTTGTCATCGGCAAACAGTGCCTCTGGCAGTGAGTTATCAAGTAGAGTGAGCAGGCCCTAATAATTTAAGGTAGTTTATTAATGAATCTTGCTAACCAGTTGACTTTTCTACGTATTATTCTTATTCCGCTACTGGTTGTGGTTTTTTACTTGCCCTATGATTGGCGTTTTTTAGCTTGTGGTAGCATTTTTTCACTCGCCGCTATTACCGATTGGTTAGATGGCTGGGTGGCCCGTAAATACAACCAAAGTACCGCCTTTGGTGCCTTTTTAGATCCTGTTGCCGATAAGCTCATGGTATCGGTTGCTTTAGTGCTACTTGTCGAGGTCCACAATACACCACTATTTGCTGTACCTGCGGTTATTATTATTGGTCGAGAGATTGTTATCTCTGCTTTACGTGAATGGATGGCGGAACTGGGTAAAAGGGCCAGTGTGGCTGTGTCCATGCTCGGTAAGGTAAAAACCACATTGCAGATGTCATCAATTTTGGTCTTGTTGCTGGATAATCCGGCAGACCCATCCATTTTACAATCAATTGGTTATGTAGCGCTTTATATAGCCGCTATTCTTACATTGTGGTCGATGATTATTTACTTAAAAGCGGCTTGGCCAGATTTAAAGTCAGATATGTAAGCATTCAGTTAATTCACCACTCGTTAACGTTTAAAAAACTTATCAATTAAAACTGTTAATTGCTCTTCTAAATCATCTTCAAAATTTGACAATGTTTGTGCAAACAGCCCCATATATTGATCGGCTTTTTCTGAGCTTAAAGGTCTTTGATTAATGGAGTACTCCATTTCTGCCAGTGACTTATCGAACCGGGGTATAAACTGGTAAGAGACGTATGCCTTATAGTGATTAATAAACCCATTATGAGCATATTGGCAAAAATCTTTAACGTAGTTAATGCCATCAGGGCCTAGACATCCTGGTTCTACTCGATAGAGTACTGATAGCTGTTTCTCTTTGGGTACTGCAATAGCGTCCTTCATGTTACTAATTACCTTATTACCTCTCTTTTTAGCCTAGCTATCGTGCGCGAAAATACAAATAAAAAGCCAAATATTTGCTTAAATTGCCAATTAAATTATTTATTGTCTCGTTAATAAGAGGTAGTGTAGATTTAAAGTTAGTATTAGAAACCTAGATCAAGCTCATGGGATAGTAAGGTGTAGTGAATGAAACAGCCAGAGAGGCGCAACTTTATAAAAATGGGTTTATTATCGAGCGCATTAGTACCACTATCTAGTGGTGCTAAATATGTTTATGCCGAAAATAGAGAGCAGCTGGTCACGCCAAAAGAGACTGCTGGCCCTTTTTACCCGATTACACCACAAAAAGATAAGGACTTTGATTTAACCCGCATAGAAGGGAAGACTGTCCTAGCTACTGGAGAGGCTATATTTGTAGAAGGCTCGGTAGTCAATACTGCCGGTGAGCCAATAGAAGATGTCACGGTAGAGTTATGGCAGGCCAACGCAGCGGGGCGATATGCGCATCCTCATGATACGAATCCAGCACCTTTAGACCCCAATTTTCAAGGGTGGGCAATTGCTCGTAGTGGCCAACAAGGAGAGTTTCGTTTTAAAACTATTATGCCAGGTGCTTACGCGGTATCGAGTAGTTGGTCGCGCCCACCACATATTCACTACAAAATCTCCAAGCGAGGCTATGTTGAGCTGACTACCCAGATGTATTTTCAAGGACATCCCCTTAATCAAAAAGATCTTCTGATTAATCGTAAAACAGAAAGTGAGCAAAGATTGATGATTGCCAAAAAGGTATCAGGAGAAGGGGGTATTGATACGTATCAATATCAGATAGTATTAGAAAAAGCTTAGGCAAATTAATGGTCTAGTCTGAGTATATTTTTATAAAAAGTAGCACCTTTGAGACCAAAATTACCGATACCAGCAAATGGGTGATGAGGTGAGCTATTGATATTGCCAATATGCACAACTACTAAACTATAGAGATAGGTGTTTTTAGCGACAGTCTTAAGCTAGAACTTGTTGATAAGCATCGAAAGTATTTAATAATAAAAAAGGTTATTGATAATGATCGACAATAGAGCATGGTTTCAGTATTTACTGTATTTTTTAATTCTTGTTATGTTACCTGCGTTAACATTATTTTTATTATTTGCAGCGATTAAAGTATGGTTAAGCGATGGATTTTATTATTCCCTCATTTTTATTGTTTGGGGGGTATTGAGTGCTTATCTAAATTATAAGTATTTATCTCTGCTACGCTTTATTTCAACTAAAGTGATATACAATGAAAAAAAATTTACAGTGGAGAATAATCACAAAAAGACTGATTATCTGTGGTCTGATATAGCTGATGTAAAGCACTATGAATTTGCAGGCTTATTACATATTTACGATAGTAACAACAGGCCTATTTATATTTGCCACAAAAAAATGCCTGGTTTTTATGGTTTTAATGACATTGTTAAAAATCGGCACGAATTATTGGAGGCTTAATAAGAACGTGTTAAAAGATAGGTAATGTCAACGATAGTACAATGGTGTACATAACTAATTATTAAATGGCCTAAATGTAAGGCTATAGTACTTGTAAGGCTTATATGGAATTTATCTGGATCTTTTTTGCGTTTTTATGTGGCTTAGGCGTTAAAGTTTTTAACTTGCCTCCTCTGGTAGGTTATTTGATTGCGGGATTTTTATTAAACGCTTTTGGAGTCGAGCCCAGTGCTAACCTAGATACCTTTGCAGATATTGGTATTACATTAATGCTGTTTACCATTGGTTTAAAACTCAATGTTGGCTCATTGATCAAACCTGAGGTATATGTTACTACTTTTTCTGTTACGACTATTTGGATAGTGAGTATTACAGCAATATTGTTTTTACTAAAACTAGCTGCGCTTCCGTTTTTTGTAGAACTCTCCACAAGTGGGATGTTGCTACTAGCCTTTGGTTTAAGTTTTAGTAGTACTGTGTGTGTTGTCAAAGTATTAGAAGAAAATGGCGAGATACGTACACGCCATGGAAAAATTGCCCTTGCAGTACTGGTTTTACAAGATATCTTCGCTGTTATTTTTCTTGTTGTTACCAGTGGAAAGATTCCATCAGTATTTGCGTTAGGTTTATTTGCATTAATTTTAGTGCGACCATTGATGAAAAAATTACTCGAGCAATCAGGTCATGCTGAGTTACTGCCTCTAACTGGTTTCTTTTTGGCGTTTGGTGCCTATGAGTTATTTGAATATGTGGGTGTTAAAGGTGATTTAGGTGCGCTTATTGCTGGAATGATGCTGAGTGCACACATTAAATCAGCGGAGCTTGCAAAAGCATTATTGAGCTTCAAAGATTTATTTCTTATAGGTTTCTTTTTATCTATCGGTTTTACCAAACTGCCAAATCTAGAAATACTGCTTGCAGGGATGATCCTCTGTGCGTTTTTAATTCTTAAAATTACATTATTCTTTTCAATCTTTACGAGGCTTAAGTTACGGGCGCGGACCGCTTTTTTATCAGGCATGGTACTTAATAATTACAGCGAGTTCGGCTTGATTGTAGTCGTTGTTTGCGTTGATGCAGGATGGTTGGCAAATGATTGGTTAGTCATTATTGCAGTAGCTGCAGCGTTATCATTTATCTTTACCAGTAGTGTTTATCGGCATTCCCATAATCAGTATGCAAATAATGGTTATAAGTTAAGGTACTTTGAGCACCCTAAACGTTTGAAAGAAGATATCTATCACATGCCTAGCAACGCTAAAATTATCGTTCTTGGTATGGGGCGTGTGGGTACAGGTGCCTACCTAGCACTGAGTGGCCAATTAAAAGAGAAAGTATGGGGGATGGATGCTGACCCTCAGCGTGTTGCCAAGTTGCAAGCGAAAGATATGCAAGTGATGCTTGGCGATGGTGAAGATGCTGATTTGTGGGAAAATCTTGATTTATCCAGCGTCGATCTAATCTTGATTGCATTACCCTCTATAGAAGACATATTAGAAATACATGACCAACTTGACCGCTTTGGTTTTGATGGCCAATTAGCTGCGATTGCACGTTATGAAGATGATAGGCAACGCCTACTTGAAGCAGGTGTTGACAAGGTATTTAATTTTTATACCGAAGTGGGTGTTGGTTTTGCCGAAGAAAGTTTACAGCTTATTAGTGATGATACTAAAGAAGCGATTGCTAATTAGTAAAATATTTAAAAGAAACATAAGCTACTATAAATTATGTCACGACTCATATCAGCTCTGATAATTGTTACCGGTTATAGTATTTTAATCCATGAGATATGGTTTGTTTGGCATCAGCCAGAATTAGTGACCCATAGTGTTATTCTTAGTATTGCAGTATTAATGGCCTTTGAGTTTATCCTTGTGCACTCAGGTATTTTCATGTCCTTTTTTACACAGAGGCGGGCCTGGTTATTTTTTGCTGCATTTTATGGTTTATTCGCCTGGATATTTAATGCTGCAATGCCAAATAATATCGTACTTTATGTTTATGCAGCAGTCGTTTTTACTCGCATGGGTGTGTTGTTGTTCGATCAAAGTGAAGAGCAAGTATGGCAAGCAAGAAAATCATCAATTGTCGGTGTTCCTCTTTATATTCTGTCCATAGCTGCTGTCTTGATTGATCAGACAATGGTGCCGGATTTTGGGTTAACCCAACAGTATTTAACAGAATCTGGTTATTTGGATTCCCTTAACATCACTGGGGTTTTTCCTGAAATACCAAAAACTGCCTTTGCTGCTTCACTGATATACTATTTTGGCTTAATTATCTGGGAGTTTTATAGTACTTATCAGTGGTTCAAGAAAAAGAAAAATACACTGCCATTGCAGCGGTTTTATTAATATAATGGCCAGATAATCTAACCAAAAATAAGTCGAGTTTAATAATGCCAAAAGCCAGTGAAATCAAAAAGAATGCCGCTATAGATTATAATGGTAATACTTATATTGTGAGGGATATCGAGCGTTCAGTGCCTCAAGGGCGAGCAGGCGGAAGCCTATATCGTATGCGTATGTACGATGTAGTGACAGGTGGCAAGATTGATGAGACATTCAAAGATTCTGACATGCTAAATTTTGCAGATCTTATTCGCCAGCCTGTCATGTTTTCTTATGTCGATGGTGATGAATATGTATTTATGAATACAGAGGATTACACACCTTATAACCTCAATAAAGAAGTCATCGCCGATGAAATACTATTCTTGAATGAAGCTACCGAAGGTGTACAAGTTGTTATTGTAAATGATGTGCCTGTAGCACTTGATATGCCAACAGCAGTGGAGTTAGAGGTAACAGAAACAGATCCATCGATTAAGGGTGGCTCTGCAACCTCCAGAACAAAACCGGCTTTATTATCAACTGGCGTGACCGTACAAGTGCCTGAACATATCTCTACCGGTGATAAGGTTAAAGTCAATATAGAAGAACGCAAGTTTATGAGTAAGGCATAAAAAACAAAGCCTCTATTAACAAGGTGCCTATTAAAATGAGTTATTTATACTTAAGTGTGGCAATAATAGCTGAGGTCATTGCAACCAGTGCTTTAAAATCTGCCGAAGGTTTTACCAAGCCGCTTGCCAGTAGTATTGTTGTCGTTGGCTATGGTATTGCCTTTTATTGCCTCTCAGTTGTTTTAAAAACTATACCTGTTGGCATTGCTTATGCTATTTGGTCTGGCTTGGGCATCGTGTTAATTTCTGTTGTTGCGTATTTTTTTCATCAACAAAAATTAGATCTTGCGGCGGTTATTGGTATGAGCTTGATTGTTATAGGCGTTGTTGTGATTAATGTTTTTTCTACATCGGTCGCGCATTAGCGACGCTGCCTGTCATCCGCTACAGCACCAGCCATATAAGCCTCACATTACTTATTGAGATATGTCCACAAACTCTCACCTTGATTCGATAAACGATGTGCTGAGCGGTACAGCATAATATCCAGGTCCATTGATAAAGATCGATTACCTATGTTGATTAAATCGCCCCTATCGAGTTCACTTTGTATACAAATACGTGGTAGCCAGGCGATACCCATTCCTTGAGCCGCCATTGCTTTAATTGATTCAACCACTGCGTTTTCATAAATACAATTAAGCTCATAGTCACTGCATTCGTTGCTGATAATTTTCCCTGTCATTTTACCCATAAAGCAATTGGGTTCGTAAGCAAGATAATCAATAGGCTTTTTCTTATTCAATTTGAAGAGAGGCTTGCCCTTGTTATCTGTAGCACTTACCAGTATTAATTGGTCACTTTTTAATTTGCACGACAGGAAATCCGAAGGGTCAAGTAATGAGGGGATAGTCCTACTAGAGTAGGACAGCATAAATTCACTTTGACGCGATTGTAATGATTCCACACAATCCAATAAATTATTGGCATCCATTGTTGTATGTATAGATGAAAAATTACGGTGGATGTCAGCCATCCATTCAGCAAAATAATTAATCGCTAGAGTATGTAGTGCGGTGAACCTAATAAAGTCCTCACCCGTACGTTGAGATTTACGGCATTCTTTTAATGTATGTTGTAGCTGTTTGACGATCTCCTGCGTTGATTGCCTAAAGTGTTCGCCTTCTTTGGTAAGTACAAAAGGATGTACTGAACGATCGATCAGTGTGGCGCCTACCCATTGCTCTAAACCTAAAATACGTCGACTAAATGCTGGTTGACTGCGGTTGCGGTTTTTAGCCGCAGTTGTAAAATTTTTAGTCGATGCTAATTCAAGAAAATCATACATCCATTCAATGTCCATAGGGTATACCTCGTTCGTTGATATTGCTCACCTTTTTATCAATTACTACATATCTTTGGTGTTATGCATATTTTGCATAGTTAATTTAAAAATAGCATTAGTTGCTACAAATTGAAATAGTTAAACTGCTCGCATTAATTAACTCGTGGGGTAAAAGTGTTAGGTATTTTAGGTGGAATGGGACCATTAGCGACCGTTGATTTTTTGAGAAAGTTGGTAGAGCAGACCAATGGCGAAAATGATCAGCGGCATATTCCTACAGTAACTTGGTCTGTTCCTCAGATCCCCGATCGCTCTAGGTATATAATCGATGGCGCCGAAAATCCTTTCCCCCAATTACGTCGTGGCATACAGCAGCTAGCGTTGATGGGTGCAGATGTCATTGCCATTCCTTGCAACACCGCACACTACTGGTATGAACAATTAAGTGAATGTAGCGATATAAAAATATTACACATCGTAGATGCGGTGCATCAAGAATTACAACAGTTGCCTATGTTTCCTGCTAGTAGAACAGAAAAACTCGTAGGCCTTTTAGCAACTAGCGGCACAATTAAATCCAATATTTATCAAGCGCAATTAAGTGCTCATGGGTGGACAGTAGCCACGCCGGAAGCTCAAGCTCAAGAAAAGATCATGCAAGCGATTGCTTTTGTTAAAGCAGGTAAGGTGATGTCTGCCCGATCTATTTTTTTGCAAGAAATAGAACACTTAAAGCAGCGCGGAGTACGCGCTGTAATATTAGGCTGCACTGAAATTCCTTCGGTGTTGGACCCCGATGCTATGTTTATTGATAGTAATTTAGCTTTGGCAAAACGGTGTGTACAGTGGTTTAACGCAAGTTATAACGGCAGCTCTACTATAGCGAGTACTGCGACAACAAAAATCACCACCCCTATATCAAGCACAGAAAAAATAACGGTACCGACGGTCGAATCCTTATGCGTGCCAAACTTTACTTAAAAAATAATTTGTTGAGCTAAAGCCTTATAAGAGGGAAAAGCATGTTGTGTGAAGAGAAAGTACGCATTGATAACTTTCGTAAAGAAAAAGATTTGTTGGGCGAGTTAAATGTCCCTAGCGACGTTTTTTATGGTATTCAAACACAAAGGGCCTGCAATAACTTTGACTTGTCTGGCGTTCAAATTAATCACTTTCCAGAACTGATCCGTGCATTGTGTTTGGTTAAGCTGGCATGTGCGAAAGCGAATAATGAATTGGGCCTGCTTAATGATAGGAAAATGCAAGTCATTGAAGTGGCAGTCAACAAGGTTATTGCTGGTCATCACGATAAGGATTTTGTTGTCGATATGATCCAAGGAGGGGCGGGTACATCAACTAATATGAACGCCAACGAAGTCATTGCCAATGTAGGCTTAGAATTAATGGGCGAGCAAAAAGGCAATTATGTCTTGTTACACCCTAATAACGATATTAACTGCTCTCAATCTACTAACGATGTCTACCCTACAGCCGTGCGTTTATCTATTTTATTGCAACACAGTGATCTGGTTTCTAGCTTGTGTTCTCTGCGAGATACTTTATGCCGTAAGGCAGATGAGTTTAGCGAAGTCATTAAAATGGGGCGCACGCAACTGCAAGATGCTGTGCCAATGACACTAGGGCAGGAGTTCCAGTCCTATGCCTCCACATTAAGTGAAGACATACAACGTATTGCTGACTTATCGGAATTACTAAAAGAAATTAATTTGGGCGGTACCGCTATAGGTACAGGTATTAATACGCACGAAGATTACGCACCACTAGTCGTACAGCATTTGTCTAGGCTTAGCGATATTGAATTTACCTTGGCAACAGATCTAATTGAAGCTAGCTCAGATATGGGTGCTTTTGTATTGTTCTCCAGCATGCTCAAGCGTTTGGCGATTAAGCTATCAAAAATTTCTAATGACTTACGTTTGTTGAGTATGGGGCCACGTTGTGGCTTGGCAGAAATTAACCTGCCTGCTCAGCAGCCTGGCAGCTCTATTATGCCAGGGAAGATTAACCCGGTAATCCCTGAGGCAATGAATCAGGTTGCTTATCAAGTAATGGGTAATGATCTAGCTATTTCCTTTGCAGCAGAGGCCGGGCAGTTGCAACTTAATGCGATGGAGCCGCTTATTGCTTATAAATTATTAGAATCTATTCGTCTGCTCACCAAATCCATGAATATGCTAAACACTCGTTGTATTGAAGGTATTACTGCTAACGAAGAGCATTGTCGAGAGCAAGTGAACAATAGTATAGGCATTATTACGGCTATTTCACCTTATTTGGGTTATGAGGATGCTACGCGTATAGCAAAAAAAGCATTAGTGACAGGCTCTAGCATATTAGACCTAGTGCTAGAGGAAAATTTAATGGATGAAAAAGAGCTTACCTATCACTTGCAGCCTAAAAATATGGTGCGTCCCAATTCTCGATAAATATCTTAATAAAAATAAATAAAAAGCAGCGATTACTACTCGGCTATATCAATTAAAAATTATAAAAATATTTTCTGTTACAGAAGAAATCTATTCTAACGATAAAAAGAGGTTTTATTATGAGTCATACATATAGTGCAACTACAGAGAAAAAAGGAATGCCCTTATGGCAAAAAATATTGATAGGGATGGTGTTAGGGATTATTACTGGTGCCATTTTAGGCCCTAACGCCGAGTATATTAAACCGATAGGTACATTATTTATTAATGCTATTAAAATGTTAATTGTACCTCTAGTATTTTGCTCGCTAGTCGTAGGGGTAACATCTATTCAAGATACGCGAAAAATGGGGCGTATTGGCCTAAAGTCTGTTGTTATTTACTTATTAACAACTGCGGCAGCAATTACTATTGGGTTGCTTCTTGCAACGATATTTACACCGGGCGCTGGTTTAAATATGAGTGTTGAGGGAACAGTTGGCTTAGGGAAAGAAGCGCCACCTATTGTACAAACACTTTTAAATATTATTCCTAAAAACCCTATAAACGCGCTTGCCTCTGGCAATATTTTACAGATTATTTTCTTCGCTTTAGGCCTAGGCATCTCGCTAGCGCTAATTGGCGAAAAAGCTAAGCCCGCTGTTGCTGTATTTGAAAGCCTAGCAGAGGCTATGTACCAACTAACTGTATTAGTGATGAAGTTTGCCCCCTATGGTGTTTTTGCTTTAATCGCTTGGGTTGCAGGTAAGTATGGTTTAGATATCTTGCTGCCGCTACTAACACTTATTCTACTCGTTTATGTGGGTTGTATTCTCCATGTGTTAGTAGTGTACTCTGGCATTATTAGTTTTGTTGGTCGCTTAAATCCAGTACGTTATTTACGTGGGCTTGTTAATCCCGCAGCTATTGCTTTTACCACAACGAGTAGCTCGGGCACCTTACCCGCAACCATCAAAGCCTCTCGCGAAGAGTTAGGCGTTTCTAAAAGTATCTCGAGTTTTGTGTTGCCATTGGGCGCTACGATTAATATGGATGGCACTGCGCTATACCAAGGTGTGTGCGCATTATTTGTTGCACAGGCCTTTGGTATCGATTTAAGTATGGCTGACTACCTATTAATTATTATGACATCAACTCTCGCATCTATTGGTACAGCGGGCGTGCCGGGTGCAGGTTTAATTATGCTATCGCTAGTCTTAACGACTGTTGGTTTACCGCTCGAAGGTTTGGCTATTGTAGCCGGTATCGACCGTATTCTCGATATGGCACGTACCAGTGTTAATGTCTGTGGTGACTTAATGGTATCCGTAATTATTAGTAAAACCGAAGGTGAGCTAGATACCAGTGTCTATGCTGGTAATGTAAATAATAGCGGTGCCAGTGTTGATGGCATAAAACTTAGCGATACAGATTTAGGGGAGTATCAATACGATCGATAAACCTCTGATTGCTTTTTAATCTTAGAAGCCCATACATTCTCAGTATTTTTTATGGGCTTCTAACTGTCTAGAATATTTTATATGCAATCTAATACCTTTCATACAAAATTGTATTTCTAAAGAGCAAGATTTATTCACGGCATTGTTGTACATTTTCCTATGGATAATATGAAGAATAATAAATATAAATCAGTAAATATAAACGGAAAAATATCATGTTTAATTTCTTTTCTTTTATTAGCAAAAATCAACCTTTTTTAATTATTGTAGCTTCGTTGATTTTGACTCTGTCCATTCGTGTTGAATCGCAAGTTATTTACTTAACCACGGAGCATTACCCACCTTATAATATCGACTTAAGTTTAAATAGAGAAAACAGAACTCAAGAAATTGGTGGTGCTTCTACGGAGATAGTTAAGGAATTGATGCAGCGTTCTAAGTATTCCTACAGTTTGAAACTATTGCCTTGGAAGCGTGCTTACCAATCTGCTCAGAACGAAGTATACACAGGCGTGTTCTCTACCACTCGCACCCCTGCGAGAGAAGAACTTTTTAAATGGGTTGGTCCAATAGCTGATAATAACTATATTTTATTTACCTCTAAAGATAGAGATATTTCTATCTCCAGCATAGAAGAGGCAAAGAATTATAAGGTAGGGGCTTATGGCGGCTCTGTTGCGGTAAGCATTATGGCAGATGTTGGAATCACTACAGAGTTAGTCCCTAAGGACTATTTAAACATTTTAAAATTAGAGCGAGAGCGTATTGATTTATGGATATCGGGTAGTTTATACGGCCCATATTTAGCCAAGCAAAATGGTGTTAGCCAATTAAAAGAAGTCTTTACCGTTCGTAAAACTCAGATGTATATTGCGTTTAATAAAGAAACACCTGATAGTATTATCCAAGACTTAAATACTATTTTGGAGTCGATGCGTAAAGAAGGCTTTATGGAAGGAGTGTACAGCCGCTATCAGTGAGGGATAAAAATAGTTAGTAATTATTTATTTTGACGCTCGCTTCCCCATTTACTCATTTTTGCCAGTATTGGGTAGAGTGCTTTTGCGTCGTCGGTAAGGGTATATTCTACCCGTGCAGGGACTTCTGCGAATACTTCGCGATGCACTAATTGATCATTCTCTAGCTCTCTAAGGGAGCGGGTCAGCATTCTATCCGAGGCCTGTGGAATAAGCCGTTGTAGCTCTGAATATCGCTTGGCCCCAGTCTCTAGATGAAACAGTAGTATCGGTTTCCACTTGCCACCAATAAGTCCTACAGCCATTTCAACTGGGCATTGTTCAATATTTGATTTGAAATTGGTTTCTGATTTTTTTGTCATAATCCTCTACACCTACTTACATTCATGTAAGTAGCGTACATGTCTGCATGTGGAATGTTATTTCATGTATCGCTATTGTAGCCCGATTACAATAATCCGAATATAACAATATCGATTGTTTTATGAGATATAGGTTAAAAAATCAACTAAGGGCCAATTATAAATGCAGAATTCCACAGAGTTAGCAAAAGTACGCAATAACCTTGAGACTTGGCTGAAAGCCTTTAATACAAGGGATATCGAAACACTATTTACACTTTATGATTCTGAAAGTATTTACGCTAATGCTGCCGCACCGTTGATGCGCGGCATTGATCAGATAAAACCGTGGTATGAGGAGACCTTTAAAGTCATTGCAGGAATGCTTCATTATAAAGAAGAAGCGGCCTTTATCGAAGGCGGTATGGCTGTATTACTGGGAGTTTATTACTTCGCACCGCCAAAAGGAGTAACACCACCTGAAGATACGCATTTAACCGGTCGCGTCTCACTCATATATCGCCGTAACAATGCAGGTCAGTGGAAGTTACTATTCGATATGGACAACACACCACCCGATGTAACGCCGAGCCTATTTGACTTAGCATAACTACCATCTTTCTATTAGGATAAATCATGCCAAAAATACGAAAAATAGCCGAGCGCCCACATCAAATAGTAGAGCGCGTAGCAGAATTTATAAAAGAAGGGGACTTGGAAGGCGTTGTTTCAATGTTTCACCCAAACTGCAAAATTGCCATGGACCCAATCCAAGCCCCAATGGAGGGGCATGATGCAGTGCGTATAATATTTACCGATTTTGTGGATAATCGGGTCAATTTAAAGGGTGCAGTGTCAGGGGAAATGATCAACGGCGATACTGCTATATTACAAGGCGATTGGAGAATTGAAGATTCCAACGGTGAATTGCTGGGTGGTGGAGTCTCTACTGAAGTGGCTAAGCAGTTAGATCATGGTGGTTGGGTATACTTTATTGATTGCCTTATTAAAGTACCCAAGCCCGTGCGTGATTAATGTCTCTATGTTATCAAATTACGATAATTGATAGTTAAGGTATGGCCTATATGAGTAGTATAAATTTAAACCTAATAGGGGACGTTTACTTTTATGGAGTATTATAAATAGGTTTTAAATTTAGTCGATAGAAATACATTTAAGCCGCTTCTTGAATTTGGGTATATTTATGTGACAAAAGTGTTGAGGTGGATTCGAACTTTTAAGCTGACCCAGTTCCCCTAACTAGTTAAGTGTATTTATCAACAAAATATATCGTTAAATATCAATAACAACCTCTGAACTACCCTTAGCAGGCTTCGCACAGCAGATAAGTATTTCTCTGTCTTGGGTTTCAAAATTAGTTTCTTGGTTGTAACTTATTTCACCAGATATTAATTTACAAGCACAGGCACCACAGTTACCAGAGCGGCAGCCATAAGCTGGGGTTAGCCCTTTTTTCTCTGCAAATTCGAGTAGGCTACCTTCCTCTGGTGCCCATTCGCCGGATATATTTGACTCAGAAAATACTATTGTTGCTGAATCAGCAATCGGTATGACTGGTTTAGCGCTTTCCTCAATAGAACCTTGGCCAAAAAACTCATAAAAAATATTTTTTTTGGCCACGCCTGTGTCCACTAAGCCTGTGTAGACTGTTTGCATAAATCCTTCAGGGCCACAAAGATAAAAATCGTATTGATCAAAAGGTAAAACTGTTTTTAATAAATCAATAGATATACGACCTTCGGAATTATGTGTATGGTCAAGTTTATCGCTGGTAAGTGGTTGAGAAAAGGTGGTATGAATCTTTAGCCAATCGTATTGAGCAGCTAAGTTATTCAGTTGTTTAACAAAGGCTTGCGACTCACTATTTTGGGTTCCATGTATAAACCAAACTGGTCTTGGGCTTGCCCCTTGTTTAATATCATTAATAAGCCCACTGAGCATAGCAACCATGGGGGTAATGCCAACGCCACCGGAAATTAATACAACAGCGTGATTGTTATTTTGCAGGGTAAATTGTCCACTAGGATTCCCCGCCTTGATCACATCGCCAATCTTTAACTGATCATGTAAATACTTAGAGGCTAGGCCTTGTGCTTCGCGTTTGACGGAAATACGGTAGCTGTCATCCTGCGGCGCACGAGATAAAGTATAAGATCTCAACACTGTTTGTTTTTTGCCAGAGATGTTTAATTGAACAGGTAAAAATTGCCCTGGCAAATAATCCTGAGTTAATGTTTTTTCAGTAGGGGAAAAATAAAAAGAGGTAATAGTATCACTCTCTTTTTGTTTGTTAGTCAGTGTAAAAGATTGATAGCCACTGGTCTCCTTGGGGGTTAAATCAGCCCATTTTCCGGTGTAGCTAAGTACAGGTGATAGCTCAATTAATTCCCCTGTCATTGGCATAAAGTGTGGAATGCTTACTATCTTGCTAATGTCTATTTTAATAAGGCGTTCGGCACCATCAAATTGTTCAATCGCAGGATCTTCCCATAAAACACTGGCATGGCCAGAAATAAAAATAGCATTGCCTGTTGAGTAATCTGGGAAAAAAAGGCCTACCCGATTATCTGACTGAATATTGCCTAAGGTATTAAAAAATTTATTACCGCTAAAGTCGGGAAAATATAGCGAGTCTCCCTCTACTTTAACAAAATCTGGTTTGCCGCCTCGATGAGATACATCGATACCGCTGCGAGGATCTTGGTCGAAGCTTTTTGTGCGAGAGCTGATAAAAAAAGTATCTGCTTGCTCAATGAAATCCTTTGAGAGCGGGTCGATATGTTGGGTTATATCTATCATGCTTAAATCTTGTGGGGATAGATGATTAGCTTGCCATACTAACTCACGAGTTTGAATGTATTGCGGGCAGTTGCCAAAGCTTTGTTCAACCTGAATAGAAAAACTATCTTCATTAATATTGCTGATGTTCCCATTCATACGGTTGCGACGCCGAGTAGGTAGCTCAATGCCCAGTAAACCAACTTTTTGTCCCTGCTTAAAATCTAGCTCCAAAAATTGAGTGAGTGGTGGCAAACTATTTATGGTTAACTGTGTAGCAGAGTGTGACGAAATAAAACCTTGCTCACCAAAAATAGGCATTGCCCAGGGGTAACCCTCTTGATCAACAAGCCCTAAAATAACAAAAGGTAGCTGCATAAAAAAATCGCGATGCTGCCGTGGCATGGCATCGCGAATAAATCCCTGGCTATAGTGGGCAACCATGTCTGCAACGCCCACGCGCTCCTGAATAGCGATTTCTTCGGTATGGAACTGTGATGATTGAGTCATGGTTATTCTCTTTAAGTAGCTAATTAGATTTATGCGTTAGGTAATGGTGAGCGAGCCATACCAACAAAGCGTGGGTGTGCTTCAATACGTGCTAACCAAGCGCGTATTGCTGGGTAGGGCTCTAAGCTTATACCGCCTTCTGGAACATGTGATATATAGCTATAACCGGCAACATCGGCTAGTGTGATTTTTTCGCCAGCCAAGTAGTCGCGGCTTTTTAATAGAGGTTCTAATACAGAGAATAGTGACTCGGTTTTTTGTTTTGCTACATCGTAATCGAGGCCAGCCCCAAATACTTTAACCAGGCGTACTGCACAGGGGCCGTAGGCAATTTCTCCTGCGGCGACAGATAACCAACGTTGTACCTCAGCTGCTTGAACAGGCTCTTGTGGTAGCCACTCATAGCCGTCGTTATATTTTTTTTCTAAATAAATAATAATTGCATTAGAGTCTGATAATGTGACTCCATTATCATCAATAGCTGGCACTTGGCCAAGGGGGCTAATCTTTAAATAATTGGGTTCTTTGTGAGCACCGTTTACCATATCCAAATCGATAGTCTCATAGGGAATATCTAATAGAGATAGCATCAGCTCAACGCGATGGCAGTGACCGGAAATAGGATTGCGATACAGTTTTACGGGTACATTGGAAGCAGGGAATTTAGCGTTCATAGTTTTTCACTCATGGTTAATAATTAGTAAAAATAAATTAGTATATTACAAGCCTAAGTTTGTAAGGCTTGAGTGATCATCTGGGCGGAGACCTAAAGCCCAGCGAAATTTTCGGTCTTTCTCATCAATAGTATGCTCATTGATACTGGCAATACGGCGACGCATTTCGAGTTTTCTTTATTAATACTTCTCTCAGCTGTTTTTAATAGACTTACTATAACGAACTCCTTATCAATAATAATTGCTTAATATTAGAATTAATTATTGTGAAAAATGAAATAATAGGCCCACATATAACTATAACTATAGGTATAGGATGCTTTGATTGATAAAATGCGCATATCTATTTGGTGGTAGTGGATAGATAAGCTATAGCACTCTAGAGTGCTATAGCTTAGATAGTTCTTAACTCTCACCCTAACAGTGACATTACTATTTGAATTTATTGTGCATAAACTCACGCATTTTCTTTATGATGAAAGGGGCTTCTTCTTCTAAAGCGAAGTGACCTGTATCAAGAATATTATAGTCAATATCATTTAAGTCTCGCTTGTAACCCTCTGCGCCAGCAACTGGGAAGAAAGCATCGTTTTTGCCCCATACCAATAAGGTTGGCGGTTGGTTGTCGCGCAAGTATTGCTGCCAATTGGGATACTTCTTGAGGTTGTTTTGATAGTCAAAAAACATATCCAATTGCACTTCGTGCTGGCCAGGACGGGACATTTTCATATAATCCAAATTCCAGTTGTCGGGCAAAATTGCATCGGGGTTACGTGTGCCGTGAGTGTATTGCCAGCGAAAGCCCTCTAAGGAGAACACGTTATCAATAATGTGTTCCTCTAGTTCGGGTGTACGGTTTTTCCAATAATCTAAAACCTTTCCCCAGCCTTGTTTACTGATACCTTCTTCATAGGCGTTACCATTCATGACAACTAAACCAGCAACTTTCTTAGGATGTTTAGCTGCAATACGCAAACCTACTGGTGCACCAAAATCTTGAATCATTAAAACGTAACGATTAAGGCCGCGTTGTATTAAAAACCTGTCTATGGTGTTTGCGACATTATCGAAGGTATAGGTGTACTCTTTCTTACTTGGAAAACTACTATCACCATAACCTGGGTAATCGGGTGCTATAAGGTAAAACTCATCACCTAGTGCGGCTAATACTTCGCGATATTGATGCGATGAAGAGGGAAACCCGTGTAATAAAACTAGGGTAGGTTTGTTAGATTGTGGGTTGCCTGCTTCACGAAAGAAGATATCTAAGCCGTCCACCTTTTCAGTGCCATATCGCACACCTTGTAAATTATCATTAGCATAGCCGTTTGAGGCAATACCAAGGATTAAAGCAAATAAGCTAAATAAAATGACGGTATGTTTTGAAAGTACCATATTGTTTCTCCATTATTGCTACACATCATCGATGTGAACGTTAATAAACAAATATTGAAAAATAACTCGATAAAAATGTCTCTTATCGTGCTATTTCATATCTATTTCTTGGGGGCTAGAAATTATAGCTGCGAAGATTGCAACTAATGCGACTACTATAAATAACCTTTTTAGAGAAATAATTGGCTTATTTTGAAATTCATTATTCCTTTTTGTGCAATAATGTTGGTATTAACGATACTAGTGAGGGTTGATATATGGATAAGCTTCATACCATTCGGGTATTTATTGAAGTGGCCAAGCAACAAAGCTTTGCTGCCGCTGCTGAGAAATTAGGTTTATCTGCCCCCGCCGTTACACGCTCCGTTGCAGCACTAGAGACGCGTTTAAGTGCCAAACTATTTAATCGCACAACAAGGCATGTGCGTGTTACCGAATCTGGTGCCCGTTTTTTAGAAGATACTAAACGTATTATTGAAGATTTAGAGGAGGCTGAAGCCGCAGTAAGGGGTGTTTATACCAAGCCAAGCGGTACCTTAAGTGTTACTGCACCGGTACTATTCGGTGAAAAGCATATCATGCCTATTATTACAGAGTACCTACAACTTAACCCAGATGTATCGGTAAAAGCGATGCTTTATGATCGAGTCACAAGCCTTGTGGAAGAAGAGTTGGAGATTGCTATTCGCATCGGCCATTTAAAGGACTCCAGCCTTTATGCAACAACTGTTGGCCAAGTTCGTCGCATTGTTTGTGGGTCGCCGCAGTATTTTGAAAAATACGGCAAGCCCGATAAACCTGCCGACCTTGTCAACCATAGCATTATTTTCCCCACGACCTTTGAGAGCATTAACCAGTGGCCGTTTAATAACAATGGTAAAAAAGAATCCGTTAAACTCAACCCGTGCTTACGCTGTAATCAAAATGCAGCTGCACTAAATGCGGCCCTTCTTGGTCACGGCATTACCCGCTTAATGTCTTATCAGGTTGGTGAAGAAATTGAAAAAGGTAACTTGGAAAGTATATTAACCGATTACGAAGAAGAGTCACTACCAGTGAGTATCCTTTATTTAGAGGGGCGTCGTGCCAATGCAAAAATACGTTCGTTTATCGATTTAGCGGTTGAGCGCCTGCGGGCTAACCCATTTATTAATGTCTAAAGGTATAAGTGAGGAGAGCAGTAAGGTAGCTATAACTGAGCGGTGGTTTGATAGTGAATCAACACATCTAACTGGCTAATAAAGTAGTGGGCTAATGCTATAGCCAAGTATAAATTAAGATGGTGCCCGGAGCCGGAATCGAACCGGCACGACCGTTAAGTCGCAAGATTTTAAGTCTTGTGTGTCTACCAATTCCACCACCCGGGCTAAGGGACAGTTTTTTATAGTAGGTATTGGTACCTACTGTATATTTTATTTGCCTTGTCTATTTGGCTCAATAGTCAGGCTAATAAAATATGGAGGCGCGGGTCGGAATCGAACCGGCGTAGACGGATTTGCAATCCGCTGCATCACCACTCTGCCACCGCGCCAAAAACAGGGCCGCATTCTAGCCTAACTGTTATTAAATGCCTAGCGCTTTTGAACGATTAACTTTAAATAATTGGCCAATATACGGCTATTGCTAAAAGCTGATCAAATATAAGCCATTAATTAACTATAATTGTCGGCAAATGCTTGTTTTTAAAACAGTTTTTAGCGTTGTAATGTATTTACGAGATATTTTCAATAATCTTAATAGGCTCTGGGTGCATTTCGTTCATCGGTATCGACATGCCATTGTCGGTTACTATACGCACATGTTTTCGGCGTAGCTTTCTTGGGTTAGACACACCGCAGGAGTGAGCAATAATACCTACACCATAGTTAATACCGTGGTGGTAATGGGCGATACGGTCTGCTTTGTTAGCGGGCACTAGGCCATGTTGTAGCTTTTTATTATGTGTTGTTATACCCGTAGGGCAGGTGTTTTTATTGCACTGTAAAGCTTGTATACAACCTAGGGCAAACATAAAGCCACGAGCAGAGTTTACAAAGTCTGCCCCCATGGCTAATGCCCATGCAACTGAAGAGGGAGTAATTAATTTGCCCGATGCAATGACTTTAATATGCTTTTTAAGACCAGATTTGGTCAATTGATCAATCAGCCAAGGTAAGCTTTCTTTTAATGGGAGGCCCACAAAGTCCATAAGTGGCTGTGGTGCAGCGCCCGTACCGCCATCGGCGCTATCGAGAGTAATGAAGTCTGGATAATAATCTTGTCCCTTTTTATGCATAAGTTGTAATAGCTCTTCAAACCAGCCTTGCTCGCCCAGTACAAATTTAAAGCCCACTGGTTTACCTGTTACCTTACGGATGCGGTTAACCATATTGAGTAGGTCATCTGGCTTTTTAATATCTACGTGTCCGTTTGGGCTGATTGAGGCATGGCCTTCTTTAATACCGCGGATTTCAGCAATCTCTTTTGATACTTTATCAGCGGGTAAAATACCTCCCTTACCAGGTTTGGCTCCTTGGCTAAGCTTAATTTCAAACATTTTTACTTGCTCATGCGAGGCCGCCTTTTTGAGTTTTTCGTCGGATAAATTGCCATCACAATCACGTACACCATATTTCGCGGTACCAATTTGAAAAATAAGGTCAGCCCCACCTTCTAAATGGAAGGGCGATAGTCCTCCTTCCCCTGTATTCATCCAACAGCCTGCTTTTTTGGCACCTAGTGATAATGCTTTTACCGCAGGTGCTGAGAGTGCACCATAACTCATTGCCGATATATTAATGATGGATGAGGTAGAGTAGGGAGTTTGACAGTTTGGACCTATTGTGACGAGTTCAGGCTCTACGGCATCTTCGTCGAGTGTTGGAAAAGCTGAGTTTAAAAAGTAAATGCTGCCGCTAGGAGTTAAGTTGCGGGTAGAGCCAAAGGCAATGGTTCGATCTACATTTTTAGCCGCGCGATATACCCAGCTACGTTCAGCACGGTTAAAGGGGAGTTCTTCCCTATCCATCGCAAAAAAGTACTGGCGAAAAAACTCACCTAAATGTTCAAAAAAGTAACGAAACCGGCCGATAACAGGGTAATTTCGGCGAATTGTTTGTGAGGTTTGAGTGACATCGATAATATACATTATTATAACGGCCAATACGCCAAGGCCAATAAGTAGCATAAATAATTGAACCATAACGTTAATGGCGGTAATTGATATCATGTCGAACATAAGTACCTCTTTTTATAGTAGATATTGCAAATCGCAGTGGTTTAAATAACTTGACTAGTACTTTTTATTTTTTGGGTCATTAAAAACAAGTAGTTGTGAGTTAATTGACACTTATTTTATAAGTAGTTCATGTTGTTATTATAATTTGAGTTGTAACGTTTATCTTATACTCGATGTATTGAGTTAGCTGAGGTATTATTACCCCGATGAAATACTTTAGTATAACCTACTTGGTATTGAAGAATGCTTAGTACAAATAATAAGCAATGTTGTTTGTTGGGTGTGCGAATGGTTTTTGGTAAAGGGGGTAATGATGAAAACATTTTGGTCGGTGCTAGCAAAAGTTTTATTTGTTGTTGCGCTTATTCAAGCGTGGTTCCTTTATGATTTTTTTAACAAGAATCAAACACTGCTTGCCGATAATGTTAATTTAGAGCAGCAATTGCTAACAGCTAATGAATCACTGGTGGCTGCTAATAAAAAAATTGAAATATTAGAAAAAAATAGCATCGACAGTGTCCTTAAAGAAACTAACAAAGCTGTTGTAGAAGGGTGGGAGACATTGCTCGATGCTGTAGAGGGTGAGTTAGAAAAGGCCAAAAAATCTATAGGCTCTACTATTGAAGATTTACGGCCAGAAGAAGAGTCGACTCCAAGTGATAGTTTAACTATTCCCAAAGAAGAGAACGTAGAGCAATCGCCTAAAGTAATAGAGGGTGAGCGTACCTAAAAATTTATCAATGCAGTAATAATAAAGACGATAAAACAGGAATCAATTATGAAAGCAATAAAAATAGTTTTAGGCTTAATTGCGGTTTTAGTGATAGCAGTTGGTATTTTTTTAGGTTTTGGTTTAAGCCAAATTAATACTATTGTTAAAGAGGCGATTGAAATCGTAGGTACTGATACCCTTAAAACGTCGGTTAAGGTTAATACCGTCGATATCGAGTTGTTAGAAGGTAAGGGTAGTTTACAAGGCTTTTCTATTGCCAATCCAAAAGGCTTTAGCAACAACAGTATTGTTTCTGTTGGCGATGTTGGTTTGCAAATTGATATTGAGTCTATTCCTAATGATGTAAAAGTTATCAAAGAAGTTTATATCGATGCGATTGCTTTAAGAGCGGAACAAAAAAATATTACAGATACGAATATTCAAGCGCTTATTAATAATCTTGAGTCAAGTTCTTCGGGTTCTAATAGTTCTAGTGGTTCTAGCTCAAGTTCAGAGTCACCAGATGTGCGTTTGATGATAGAAAGCTTCCGTATAGGTGATAGCAGTATTGCCCTAGAGACTGAAAAGTTTGGTGGCCGTACAGTCAAGCTGCCAGGCTATACACAAAAAAATATTGGTGATAAAAAGAATGGTCTAACACCTGAGCAAATAAGCCAAACTATTATGGATGGCTTGCTTGCGCGAGCTAAAAAAGCAGTTAAGAGTGAGCTGGAAAACCTCTTAAAGGGTGAGCTAGAAGCTAAAGCAAAAGAAAAAATCGAAGAAGCAAAACAAAAAGCTAAGGATAAACTACAAGAAAAACTGGGTGATAAGGTTAAATCAGGAGACCTTGAAAAATTAAAAGGCCTGTTTTAATCATAAACCTTATAGCGAGCTTACGTACTTACTATATTTAACGGTGTATCGTTTAATCGATGAGAATGAAGACTTTCTGGTTGTTGATAAGCAGCCAGAAGTCTCTATTCATGATGAGCATCATGAAGATGGCTTAGCTGCTAAAAGTGCTGCGCCAAATAAAGGTCTCATTAAACAGCTTAGAATTGACTTTAATAATAAACAGATAGCACCTATACACCGCCTCGACAAGCCGACTTCAGGTCTTTTACTTTGCTCCAAAAATCCACAGGCAGGGAGTGTTCTCTCTCAAGTGTTTCAGAATCGAGACGTCGAAAAATACTACCTTGCTATAAGTATAGATAGACCATTAAAAAAGCAAGGCTTAGTGTGTGGTGATATGCAGCGCACACGCAATGGTAATTGGAAGTTATCTAAAACCACAAATGCGCCAGCAATAACTCAGTTTTTTAGTCACAGCTTGACAAATATAGCAGCGAGTAAAGGCCGCTTGTTTATTTTAAAACCATACACAGGTAAAACGCATCAATTACGTGTTGCACTAAAAACAATTGCTGCGCCAATTTTGGGAGATAAACGTTACCAAAAAGCTACAGATAAAAACTCTCATAGTTTAAATGTAAGAATGCATTTACATGCTTATGTGTTGCGCTTTACTTATAAAAATACCCAGTATTTCTATGCTACGCTACCAGAGGGTGGCGAGTTCACCTCCGAAGTTACAAATTATATCAGTGAGGCTATTGGCTCTCCTTGGTTATTGGAGTGGCCGAAGCTACCCAATAAGTTTCTTTAGCAAAAAGCTGATGAATGAGAAATCGCTCTTCTTCAAATTATTATGACTATCATCGATGATTCAAATAATAAGTATCAACATTTAATTGACGCTGTTAGATGTCTGTTAGAAATCAGCAACGAGTCGTTATCGGAATACCAGCTATTACAATTATTAAAGGAGCAGGGCTGGGAATTGCCAACAAATGCTGATGATTCCGTCGCTTTATTTACTACTCACTTTCTATTGTTCAACGCGCTTTATAGGCTGCAAGATGAATACTGGGTTGGTAATCAATATTTGGAAATATCAGCACTAAAGATACAATTACATACAACTAATGATATTAGTGACACTGATAAAACTGATAGCCCAACATCACTCTTGTATAGTACTGATCAATCATTACGAGATTATTATCTAGATTTATCACAGTTAGAGCTAGCAACTGAAGAGTCGATCAATAATTTGTTGAATCAATTTTGGGGAAAATATCTAGCAATTGATGAAAGGGCAGAAGCCTTAGAGGTTTTATCGCTACCTGTGGCAACAAATTATCAAGAAATTAAAAAGACTTATCGTCGCTTGGCAATGTTGCACCACCCCGATAGAGGCGGTGATGCAAATAAGTTTCAAGCAATTAACCGAGCGTTTGGTGTACTGCAACGCTTATATCAATAATTTTAGTCGGTATTATTTAGCAGCTTTTACTGCCACTAATGTTTCGCTGGGGTCAGGTCGCTGTGTGTAATCTGGGTTAACATCTGCTGCTACAATACTACCGTCACTAGAGACAACTAAACGCGTGGGCATAGGTAGTGTCCAGCTGTTGTCACCGTTATGTGCTGCTAGGTCAATACCAAAACCAGAATAGATTGCTTTAATTTCTTTTGCTAGCGTGAAGCTTATATTAAGTTTATCAGCATAGTTATTTCCCGCATCCATTAACACATCAAAAGAGAGATTGTTTTGCTCTACTGTGCGTTGGTTTGATTCTTGTGCTTGTGGTGATATCACAACGATTTTTGCACCTTCAGCAAGAAATTGTTTTGCATAGTTTTCTAATGCTTTAATTTCCAAGTTACAGTACGGGCACCATATGCCCCGAAAAAAACTAATCACTAATGGACCTTGATTGAGTAACTCTGCTGAGCTTATATCATCCCCGTTTTGATTTTTTAGTAAAAATTCAGGTAGCTTATCACCAACCTTGATTGCTTTTTCTAATATGCCTGAATTGATTAATGCTTGGTTCGCTTGTTTCATAGCCGCTTTTGCAGCTTCAGGGATTTTATCGGCAAATTCTGCAGTTAGATTGTCTAATTGTTGCTGTAATTTCATTGTTGTTTCCTTAATTTATCGTTAATAGTTTGCTTAAATGATTAAGCTTGCTTGTCGCTTAAAAATGGGTAGTCGGTATAGCCTTGTTCTGTTCCACCATAGAAAGTATTCATGTCAGGCTCATTTAATAGTGCATTGCTGGCGAAACGCTCGGGGAGGTCTGGGTTTGCGATAAAGGGTCTGCCATATGAGACTGCATCGGCATAGCCGGACTCGATGGCTTTTTCTCCTCTTGCTAAATCATATTCACCATTGGCTATATAAAAACCATCCCATTTTTCACGCAATGTAGCCAATATGTTTTTGCTGTCATCAATAGTCTCCATCATCCCTGTCACACCTTCACATACATGTAGGTAAGCAAGATTTAATTTAGAAAGGTTTTGATAAATATAACTAAAAGTCTCTAAAGGTTGGCTATCGGCTATATCGTTAAATGTGAGTGTTGGCGCAAGACGTACACCGATTTCTTGGGCGTCCCATATCTGATTAACGGCATCAAATACTTCGAATAAAAAGCGTGCACGATTTTCTATAGGGCCGCCGTATTCATCAGTACGCTGATTAGTTTTATCACGGATAAATTGATCAATTAAATACCCATTAGCAGCGTGTATTTCAACACCGTCAAAGCCTGCTTGTTTTGCAGCAGTTGCAGCTGCTTTAAAATCTCCTATAGTCGATTTGATTTCATCGAGGCTTAATGCTCTTGGTTCAGATACATCTGCCATACCCTCTGCGGTAAATGTTTGGGTATTACCACGAATAGCCGAAGGGGCAACGGGCTGGTGTCCGCTTGGTAGTATCGATACATGTGAGATGCGGCCAACATGCCAGAGCTGACAAAATATATGACCTCCCTCTGCATGAACTGCATCGGTAACTCGCCTCCATGCTGCAATTTGTTCCTGACTATATATACCAGGAGTACCAATATAGCCTTTTCCTCGTGCGGAGATTTGTGCAGCCTCGGCAATAATTAACCCAGCTGATGCTCGCTGTGCATAGTATTCCTCGGCTAGTGGTGTTTGAACGCCTTCGCTATCAGCGCGACTGCGAGTAAGTGGTGGCATAAATATGCGATTGCTCAGTGTTAAGGTACCTAGTTTTACTGGTTCGTTCAAAAGTGGCATAGTAGAGTCTCTTTAATATTTTGTAACGTTCGATACAATATTAATATATGGTATGGTGGGTCGTATTTCAAGGGTTTTGTAATGACTGATACAAAAAAAGCAGAAAAAAAAATAGGTAGGCCAAAAAAATTTGACGATGAGGTTGCTTTGCAAGCCGCATTGAATATGTTTTGGAAAAAGGGCTACGACGGTGCTTCGATGAAGGATTTAACCTCTGCCATGGGGATTAATAGCCCAAGCCTCTATGCCTCTTATGGTGATAAGCAGGCTTTGTTTGTTAAAACTATTGAACACTATTTGCAAAATGGTAGCTGTACACCACTAGAGGTTTTTGAGCAGGAAGAAGATCTCACATTAGCTGTAAAAGGCTTTTTTGATGCAGTTATTAGTTATTCATCTGAATATGAGCTCGATGTTAACGGTTGTTTTTTGGGAAGCTGTGTTGTGGCTTCGGTTGAGACAGTCCCTGATGTTAAACCGCTACTGCAAAAAGCAATCACCGAGAGTGAAATACGCTTAGCGAGTCGCTTTAAAATGGCCGTTCTCGAGGGTCAATTACCGGAGGATTTTCCTTGCGAAGAGCGAGCTAAGCTGATGTTCGATTTGCGCCAAGGGGTTTTATTTCGAGCAAGATCAGGGGTCGCGAGCGATAATCTTCGTAAAGACGTCGACTTTTGGACAAGCTTAGTTTTATTAAATGTTTAACAAAGAGTCTCTAATTATCCTTAAAAACACAATCCCACCCCATCTATATCAAAATATTTTGATATAGATGCCTATTTTCGCTGAATACCCCAACACTTTGCTGTAGAATGCACCGATTTTAAAGAATCGGAGTTCCCATTTTATGGCAAATACAGTTGTAGATAGGCTAAAAGCGATTTTGGCCGAGCGCATCATGATACTCGATGGTGCCATGGGCACAATGATTCAGCGACATACCCTAGAAGAAGAAGATTTTCGTGGTGATGTTTTTAAGGATCATCCGAGCCCACTAAAAGGCGACAATGATCTCCTTTCAATTACGCGCCCCGAAATAATCGAAGACATTCACAGCGCTTACTTTGCTGTAGGCGCCGATTTTGCTACATCTAACTCCTTCAATGGCACCACAATTGCACAAGCTGACTATAGTTTAGAAGCCGCTGTTTATGATATTAACTTCCATGCGGCACAGTGTGCTCGTAAAGCCGCTGACAAATGGACGGCTAAAACACCCAATCAACCGCGTTTTGTGATTGGGGCGCTTGGGCCAACCAACCGTACTTGTTCACTATCGCCCGATGTAAACGATCCGGGCATGCGTTTAGTCACTTTCGATGAACTACGCATAGCTTATAAAGATGCCGCCAATGCGTTAATAGATGGTGGTGCTGATATTCTTATGATAGAAACCGTATTCGACACACTCAATGCCAAAGCTGCTTTATTTGCAGTGGATGAAGTACGCGAAGAGCGTGGTGACATACCTGTTATGGTTTCGGGTACGATTACCGATGCGAGTGGGCGCACTTTATCGGGACAAACGCCCGAGGCGTTTTGGGTTTCTATGGCTCATGGTGATTTATTAAGTATTGGTCTTAACTGCGCACTCGGTGCTGATGATTTACTGCCGTACATCAAGCGTATCGATGCAAAAGCAGATGTGTTTGTTTCAGCCCATCCTAATGCGGGCTTGCCTAATGAATTCGGTGAATATGATCAAACGCCGGAGTCCATGGTTGAACAGTTAGAGCCCTTTGTTGAAGGCAAGCACCTTAATATATTAGGTGGCTGTTGTGGTACAACACCAGAGCATATTGAAGCAATTAAAGCATTGGCAGATAAACATCAGCCACGAGCGGCATAAATTGTTTGATGTGTTGTAAAAATTATCGATAAATCAGTTAAGAATAATTAGTAGTAAAAACTATGACAAAAAATATTCCAGATATGGTGCTAAGTGGTTTAGAGCCTTTAGTTGTTAATGACGTTACTGGTTTTGTGAATGTTGGTGAGCGTGCAAATGTTACCGGTTCGAGAAAATTTGCGAGACTTATTCAAGAAGAAAACTACGACGAAGCTGTTGAAATTGCCCGTGTACAAGTAGAAGACGGTGCGCAAATTATCGATGTTAATATGGACGATGCCATGCTCGATGGTATTGCCGCGATGCGTCGCTATTTAAATTTATTAGCAGCAGAGCCTGACATTGCCCGTGTCCCTTTTATGATCGACTCATCAAAATTTGAGATCATCGAGGCAGGTTTGCAGTGTGTCCAGGGTAAAGCCATTGTTAATTCCATCTCGCTCAAAGAGGGCGAAGAAGAGTTTATCCGCTATGCCAAAATTGTAAAACGCTATGGTGCCGCTGTTGTAGTAATGGCTTTTGATACCGAAGGCCAAGCAGATACCTACGAGCGCCGTATAGAAATTTGTAAACGCTCTTATGACATTCTTGTTGATAAAGTCGGCTTTCCTGCGCAAGATATTGTTTTTGATCCCAATATTTTTCCCATCGCTACAGGTATTTCTGATCACGATAACTACGCCGTTGATTTTTTTACAGCGACAAAATGGATAAAAGAAAATTTACCTGGCGCAAAAATTTCTGGTGGTTTATCAAACGTATCATTTTCTTTTCGTGGTAACGATGTTGTGCGTGAAGCAATGCATTCGGTATTTTTATATCACGCGATTAAAGCGGGTATGGACATGGCAATTGTTAATGCCGGCATGCTTACCATTTACGACGATATTGACAAAGACTTACTAGAGCATGTCGAAGATGTTGTGCTTAATCGCCGCGAAGATGCTGGCGAGCGCTTAGTTGATTTTGCCGAGCAAGTGCGGGGGCAAGCTACTGAAGTTAAAGAAAGCGATAAGCTAAAGTGGCGTGAAGGCGAATTACAGGAGCGTATTACTCATTCACTAGTAAAAGGTATTGCAGAATTTATTGAAGAAGACGTCGAGCAAGCGCGACTACTTGCCGATAAGCCCATTCAGGTGATCGAAGGGCCGCTGATGGTAGGTATGAATGTTGTCGGTGATTTATTTGGCGCAGGTAAAATGTTTTTACCACAAGTGGTAAAAAGTGCACGCGTTATGAAAAAAGCCGTTGCACATCTATTACCTTTTATTGAAGAAGAAAAGCGCCTAAGTGGTAATACAAGCCAAAATAACGGTGTCATTATTATGGCAACGGTAAAAGGTGATGTGCACGATATTGGTAAAAATATTGTTGGTGTGGTTCTTTCGTGTAATAACTACGAGGTGATTGATCTTGGTGTAATGGTTCCACCCGAGAAAATTTTAGCGGCAGCAAAAGAGCACAATGCAGACATTATTGGCCTCTCGGGTTTGATTACACCATCACTTGATGAGATGGTGACCGTTGCTAAAATGATGGAAGCGGATGGCATGAACTTGCCGTTACTTATTGGTGGTGCGACCACCTCTAAGGTACATACAGCAGTAAAAATTGAGCCAGAATATTCAGGTGTAACAGTTCATGTGCTTGATGCATCTAAGTCGGTTCCTGTTGCATCGGGTTTGTTAAGCGATACGAAAGAGGGTGTGATCGCACAGATAAAAGCTGATAACGAAGCGGTGCGCGAACAAAATGCTAAACGTCGTGCTAAGAAAAATTTTGCGAGCTTAGATAAAGCGCGTGCCACTCCAAGCCCCATTGATTGGGATGCTTATAAACCGACTAGGCCACAATTTATTGGTAATAAAATTTTAAAGGATTACCCGCTAGCCCAGATAGCCGAGCGCTTTGATTGGGAACCTTTCTTTAAAACTTGGGAGTTGCACGGTAAATTCCCAGCAATATTGAGTGACGATGTCGTTGGTGTTGAGGCAACAAAATTATTTGAAGATGCCAAACAAAAACTACAAGAAATTATCGATAATAACTTATTAAGCTGTCATGGGGTTTTAGGTTTATACCCCGCTAATGGTATCGACAACGACAATACAGAAATCTATACCTCTGAGGAACGAGACACAGTTAAAGCAAGGCTACATCACCTTCGCCAACAGGTAGATCGCCCAGCAGGTAGACCGTATCGCTCTTTAGCAGATTTTGTAGCGCCTAAAACGACTAGTAAGCAAGATTATATGGGTGCCTTTGCTGTCTCTTGTTTTGGTGCAGAGGAGCTCGCTAAAAAATACGAAGAAGATCACGATGACTATAATTCGATTATGGTTAAAGCTATCGCAGACCGTTTTGCAGAGGCCTTTGCTGAGCTATTACATGAGCGTGTGCGTAAAGAGTTTTGGGGTTATGCGAGTGACGAAAATCTTTCAAACTCTGAGTTAATTAAAGAAACTTACCAAGGTATACGTCCTGCACCTGGTTATCCTGCTTGCCCTGAGCACAGCGAGAAATCGACTCTTTGGCAATTGCTTGATGTCGATAATGCCATAGGATCTATTTTAACAGATAGCTATGCAATGTATCCTGCATCCTCAGTTAGTGGTTGGTATTTTGCGCACCCCGATGCGCGTTACTTTGCTCTTGGCCAAATTGCTAAAGATCAGGTAGAGAATTATGCTGAGCGTAAAGATTGGAATATGGATAAAACAGAGCGCTGGCTACGACCTGCCTTAGGTTATTAATGTTTTGTAAAATAGCTAAAAATACGTGAGATAAATAGGTTTATAATGAAAACACTCCTACAAAAAATATTTTCGCCATTACTTTCAAAGCTTGATTCTGGCGAAGGCGAGTATAATTATCAGCGCTCACACCGACTCATTCTTGTAATAGTAGGGAGTTTATTTTCTTTTTTAACCGCAGGTATTTTAGCCATAGGTATTAATTCTGAGAGCTGGGGTTTTTTATTTCCAGCGATTATTTTTGGTGGGGTAGGCTCAACCAGTATTATTATTGGCTGCCTTGGGTCTGATCGTGCAGTGGCTAGAATTTGGTCATCTAAAAATTAGATACTAAACCTCTAAAGTATTAATACTTTAGAGGTTCTACATTCTATTTAGTTACATGGGTTTAAAAAGTCGCCCCATTTAAACCCCAATCGTACTCATACTTTATTTCGCCTTGATGCCCTTTTAAATCTTCTCTTAACTCATCGGGTGCGTATTCGCTTAGCTTGGCAAGTGTTGCGGGTAAGTCGCTACCAAAATCACTGGCATACCATTCAAACAGGCTAGAGAGCACTAGTGTATCTTCTTCAAAACGTAGTGCTCTAGGGTGGGCTAAATATTCCTCGGCACCTATATCCAATAGTGTGTTTAAATTTTCTGAGGTGAATACTTCGGGTTGCAGGTTAGGGCAGCCAATACTTGCACAGTTAACGGCAAAGTGAATACGATCGTCTTGCCAAATAGGGCGTAAAATGCGATGTTCAATATCATTGAGTGATAAATCTTTACCAGCAATTGTAATGGCAAAGTCGTCCCATGGGCCAAATGCAATAGTTGTTTCGCCAAGTTTAGTAATCGATTGCGTTGGATATTCATTAACAATGAGCAAAACCGTTAAGGCGTTGTATAGGTTTATCCAGTAGGCCATTTGCTCATCTTTTTTATATTCTCTAGGGTCAATTTTAGCCATTGCACTAATATATTCTTCAAGTAGCGCTTTGTCATCGATGAGTGCTTCGTAATCTACTCGATTAACACCTGATTCATGGTCTGCTATTAGATAGTCTTCTAATATTAATTGCCATTTGCCATGATCAATTGTTTGTGTGCTTTGTGCGGCATATACATCCCAAAATTGGGTAACCCCTTTGTCATTCTTTTGTTTGATAGCATAGTAGACGCCAGCTGCAGATAATAAACAGGCAAGTAATAAGACGCTTATTTTGGTTACTGTTTTATTCATAGGATAAAAGTATGTTGTTGAGATAAGTTAGAAGAATAGAGTTAACGCGTTTCTATAGAATATAATTTGGCTGTATTTTCTTTTAGCCATAATTTAAAAATAGTGCCAAAAATATCATAGGCAGCTAAAACTGTGCCTTTAAATGTGCCGCTAATTTTTGACTTGCCAATACGCCTATTGGTAGACACTGCTTGTTCAGAAGTGATCAAACCATGTTGAATCGCTTTGACTTGCATTTCGGTTGTCCAGCCATAACGCGTATCTGTCATATTTAACTGTGTTAGTGCACTGTGATTAATCGCACGAAATGGACCAAGGTCTGTCACTGGCGTTGACCATAACCAAGAAATTAAGCCTGTGGCTAGCGCATTGCCAAGCTTTTGTTGAGGTAACAAGGAACCATTTTCTTGCCTCGATCGTACGCGTGTACCAATCACCATGTCTGAAGCCGGTTTTTTGGAGTATTCACTTGGGATTAGGCTACTCAATAGTTTAAATATATCTGGCGCATTAACCGATGCATCTCCGTCAACAAAGACAACAATATCGCATTGTTTTATCGCTTGTATTGCACGTAGACAAGCGCTGCCATAACCAAGTTGTGGTTCTTTAACGACGGTGGCACCTGTCGCTTTAGCAATTTGGTAGGTATTATCTGTCGAGGCGTTATCAGCAACAATAACTTCATCGATCAGTGGATAACCATTGATCTGTTGCAATGCCAATAGATCAAAAATTACTTTTTGAATCGACTGCTCTTCGTTGTGAGCAGGTATGATGACATTTACGAGCTTTGATTTATACATAGTGCTATTGACCCAGCCTTTTAGAGTAAGTTCGATATGTTTTATATAAGCGATATAAAATATTGCCTGTGAACATACGGTGACTACTTTATTGGTCAATGAGTATCATATTAGAATAGCTTCGATTAATTTTAAAGAGAGAGTCTATTGGCTACCGTGAGTACAATATCGAACAATAATCGATCAAAATTGGTGTTAGCTATTTGTGGCTTTTTATCAGCGGGGCTTTATTGTTATTGGCTTAATCAATCTACCGAATATGCACAAGCGACGTTATTTGATTTGTGGTTGGTTGGGTTTGCTGGTGCTTTAATTAGTTTTGGTTGTTGGTATTACTTCCACCAAAGCTACAAAAATACTAATGTAGATTTATTTAATAAAGAGCATTTATTCTGTGTGCTTTTATTTGCGCTTTTATTTCGCTTAATTGGCTTTTTTGTCTTTCCTATTTTAGAAGATGACTTCTATCGTTTTCTTTGGGATGGGCGCCTTCTAGTAGAGGAGGGCAGTCCTTATGGTATTCCCCCGAGTAGTTTTTTTGCAGATGCTAATCTCAGCGATAAATTTAGTGACATACTCGGTAGTATTAATCACCCTGATGTTTCAACGATTTATGGGCCTGTTTTGCAATGGCTGTTTGCTGTTGCTTATTTAGTTGCTCCTGGTGAGCTATGGCCTTTAAAAGTGATAATACTATTTGCTGATATTGGCGTTATCGCTTTATTGCTGTTTATATTAAAGCTAAGGAATGCGCCTTTTTATCACATTATACTTTATGCATGGTCTCCACTAATTATCAAAGAATTTATTGTGAGTGTACACCCCGATGTTATTGGTGTTTTGTTGTTGTTATTAGGCATAATTCTGAGTTTTAGGGGCTTGGCTTATTGGTCTGCAGTGGTTTTAGCATTGGCAGTATCAGCTAAAATATTTGCCTTTATCGTTGTTCCTTTATTATTGGGTTTTGCTGTTAAGCGATGGCTTGTTTTTATCGCTGTATGTGTCTTGGTATCGATCCCTCTTGGGGTAAAAGCCGCATGGGTACCCGACGGGCTTGTCGTCATGGCAACACATTGGTTTTTTAATGCGCCGCTTTATAGTTTGTTGACTCTTGATATATTTATGCCACTTTTATCCTTTAATGAAATCAAGGTTTTATTACTATCAATTTTTTCGTGTATTTGGTTTTATTTCTTCTTTATTAAAAGTCTCAATGAAAATTCGTTAACTATTCGTGGCGACTATTTATTTTTATTCTTTTTTTTATGCCTACCCGCATTTAATGCTTGGTATTTAGTTTGGCTTTTACCTTTTGCTGTTATATGGCCAACACGTTGGGCTTGGGTTGCATCGTTTAGTATTTTTCTAAGTTACGCCAGCGGTATTAATTTGGCGGTAGCTAATATCGATTTATATGAGCAGTTACCACTATTCTTTGTTCTACAATACTTGCTAATAGTATTGTCAATGGTATTGGATATTTTTAGAGATAAAAAAAAGCTTCTTTAAATATATTTAAAGAAGCTTAAGGGGGGAGTCAGGTTGTGTTAATAGCTAGCCATTATTTAAGCGTAAGCGAAAACGCTTATTAAGATAATAAACAACATACGATAGATCTTTAGAGTTTATCGTCTCGCCTGCCTTTTGGCTAGTATCACAATTATAAAGGCTAGACGTTAAATTACGTACACTGCCTCTCTTAAATGGGCGTAAAGTACTGGCTTTAACGGGTGACATGGTTTCACCATCATTAACACAGAAGTTAACCTTTCCTATATTTTTAGCTCTGCCGTGATAAATAGTCTTACCATATTCATATCGAGTATCAACAGGTTTTGGTTTAGGGGCTTCATAGCTGTGGTTGTAGCCGCCAGATGCGAATGCGCCACTTGATAATAGGGCTGTCAATGCAAAGGATAAAATGCTAATGCGCTTCATAAAATCTTCCTAAAAAATGGTTAAGCTCAGAGATATGCTGATATGACAGAACATATTGATGCTAGTTCCTTTTATTTTTTTATTAAAATATATTGAATAAATATTCATATTAACGTGTTTAGGTATGTAGATTGTAAATAAATTGGTACGGGTTATATGTGCTAACCTCTATATGATGCATTTACAAATAAGCAGTACTTAATTATTAATTAATAACATGAGCCTTTTACTATGAAGACTATTAAATATCCACTTATTCTATTGATGAGCCTATTACTATCTAGCCATATCGCTTTTGCTGCTGATGATGAGCCAGAACCGGAGCCTACTCAAAATACAAAGGTCTGTAAAAAAGGTAAGGTATGGGATGAGGACAGAAACAAGTGCATTAAAATTAAGAATAGTCAATTTAGTGACGACCAAATCTTTCAAACTGCACGTGAACTTGCCTATGCTGATCGCTTTGACGATGCTATTAGCTTATTGAATATGGCAGCTAATGCCGATGATCCAAGAATATTGAACTACTTAGGCTTCTCAAACCGTAAAGCGGGTAATGTTGACTTAGCTATGGAATACTACTCACGCGCTTTAGTGCAAAACCCTGACTATGTATTAGCACGTTCTTATATGGGGCAAGGCTATGTTGCTATGGGTAAAGAAGAGCTAGCTCGAGATCAGTTAAACGAAATTGCTATCCGTGATAGCCGATCAAGCTGGGCATACCGCTCTCTTGCTAGTGCTTTAAATGCTAATAGTGTGGCATATTAATAGTATGATGTAGGCTAGGAGCCAGTTTAAGCAATAGGCATCTTTAGGTGCCTATTTTTTTATCAGCGGATTAAAATCTACAAACTTATATAATTAAAGTAACATGATGAGTATGCAAAATATGGATAATACTGCTGACTTAACACCTATTGCTATTTTCCCAATTCCTAATTCTGTTTGCTTCCCGGGCACAAGCTTTCCCTTGCATGTATTTGAGCCGCGGTATCGCACTATGGTTAAGGATTGTCTAAATTCTGGCCAATTACTGGCTATCGCGCACACGGAAAAAGTACTCAGTGAAAGTAAGTCTAGTGGCTCTTTACAAGAGGCATTGCAATCGAATCAAACAACTTATAAGCCATGCTCAATATTCTCTGCGGGCCGTTGTGAACTACTCGATACTCTAGATGATGGGCGCATGTATTTGCAGATACATATTGAATCTCGTTTTACGGCAGTTAACGAAATTCAAACACTACCTTATAGTGTGTTTGAATGTCAGTTAATAGAGGATAAGCCGTTAATAGAGTCAGACAAGGTTGCGCTTTCCTTACTGCAGCAAAAGGTCTTAAAGCGCCTTTTAGCAATTACTTCAGATTCCGCTGAGGTACAGAGTATTCTGGGTTCATCAACATGGACAGATAAAGACTCTGTTGCCTTTAGTTTTGAGATTTTTGGTGTTTTACAGCTAGATGCCAGTATTCAGCAAAAAATACTTGAAATGACATCGCCTATAGAGCGCCTTACTTACTTGTTACATTTCTTGAATAAATAGTAGCTCTTTTCTTTTTCTTAGGTCGTCTATATAACTGATGCCTATTTCTCCTGATTTATTATTCTAGATTACCTTTATACGAGCCTTGTCTGACTGCTTTTCTATTGTAGTAACCCTTTAAATTGTAATGTTATTAAAAGAGCCAGAGACTTAAATACTCGTATCGATTAATGGATTTTTTGTAATGCTTTTCTATACTCAAAAATAAGCTTACAAAAGTAAATATCTGAAGGGACAACAAATCTTATGAAAATCAAGACAAAAATGCTGCTCGGCGGTGGTTGTTTAGCGGCATTGCCAGTACTTATAGGTTGCTTCTTTCTAGCTCAATTGGCGCTAAAGGCAGCAAACTCCTCTTTGCAGAACGATGCTGAGCATGCCTTAGTTGCCGTTCGTGACATTACCGCGATAGAAATTACTCATTATATTGAAGGTATTCAAGACCAAGCCATAACGCTTTCAGAGAGCTTAATGACGGTTGAGGCAATGGAGGCATTCACAGCTGGTTTTAATAGTTATGCATCTAATCGTAGTGAGGGTGACCTTAGTGCCCAGCGTGAAAGTGTTCAAAAATTTTACGATAAGCAGTTTAATGAAAAGTTTAAAAGCCTTAACAGTGGTCAATCTGTATCGACAGCTGAACTGGTGAGCTCTTTAGATAAGCAATCAATTGCACTTCAATACGATTTTATTAGTAACAACCCTGACCCATTAGGGAGTAAGCATCTACTCAATAAGGCAAAAGAGGCAAACTCTTATAATGAGGCTCATGAAAAATATCACGGGATTTTCCGTAATTTTATTGAGCGCTTTGGTTATTACGATTTGTTTTTGGTTGATCACGAAACAGGTGATATTGTTTACTCAGTTTTTAAAGAGCTAGATTATACAACCTCTCTTATTGACGGCCCCTATGCGAAGAGCGGTATTGGGCAGGCTTTTGCACTGGCAGACAAAACAACAGAGAAGGAGTTTACTGGCTTAGTCGATTTTGCGCCTTACGTACCTTCATATAATGTAGCGGCCTCATTTATTGCCACACCCATCCATAATGATCAAGGCGCTACAATAGGGGTATTAATTTTACAGATGCCCGTCGATAAAATTAATGCGCTAATGACTCATGATGGTAAATGGAAAGAGTCGGGTTTTGGTGACTCGGGAGAGACGTATTTGGTCGGTGGCGACTTTACTATGCGTAGTAAAAGCCGGTTTTTGATAGAAGATAAAGCAGCGTATTTAGAGGTAATGAAAACTGCTGGCTTACCAGAAAAAGTCATTGCGGAAATAGATGCAAAAGAAAGTACTATTGGTATACAGCCAGTGAAAACTAAAGCGGCAGAGGCCGCATTACGAGGCGAGTCAGGTTTTGGTGTTTTTCCGGACTATCGTGGTGTTACGGTATTCTCTGCCTATAAGCCGATAGAAGTTGCTGGCTTGCGCTTGGCTATTATAAACGAGGTTGATCAAAAAGAAGCCTTGTTGCCCGCCATTGAGTTGGAGGAGACCGTAACAGGCTTAACCATTGTTATTATTGTTGCGGCCCTTATTTTTGGCCCAATTGCAGCGTGGTTATTATCACTAACGATTTTAAGTCCCATTAAAAAAATTATTGAATCAATTAAAGATCTTGCAGAAGGTGAGGGTGATTTAACACAACGAATGGATGCAACGGGTAATGACGAAATTAGCGAACTCGCAAAGAGTTTAAATATATTCTTAAACGATTTAGATGAAACGTTTTCTAATCTCATTAAGTCTGCGATGCGCTTAGTCCCTATGTCTGAAGACCTGTCAACAGGTAATAAGCAAATGGCTTTAGCAGCAAGCGAGCAAAACACGCAAATTACGACAGTCAGAGAGCGCCTACAAGATGCTCGCCAATCAACGGATCATGTGCAGGAAGAATCTGACCTAATTTATGAGGAAAGTCATAAAGGTGAAAATGCCGTTAAAGAAGGTGTACGTGTTTTTGATTTGACCTATAAGCAAATTAACGAGCTGGGTAATATTATTGACGATGCCTCTCAATCAATTGATTCGCTCAAGGTAGAAAGCGACAATATTGTTAATGTTATCGATGTGATTAATAGTATTGCAGAGCAAACAAATTTACTCGCTTTAAATGCGGCAATTGAAGCGGCGCGTGCAGGTGAGGCAGGTAGAGGCTTTGCCGTCGTTGCTGATGAAGTGCGAGCCTTAGCCTCGCGTACAAGGGAGTCTACCTTAGAGGTATCTTCTATGGTAAATGCGATACAGTCGCGTACCAGTAATGTTGTTAGTACCATGGAGCTAGGTAAGTCATCGACAGATGAATGTAGTACACAAGTACAAGAGGCCAAGGAAAAGCTAGCACTCATTAATAGTGCGATGACGCATATTAACGAACGTGTAGGTGGTATTTCTTCTTCGGTAAATAATCAAAAGGGAAATTTTGATCAAGTCGCAAATGATTTTAACTCCCTTGACGAGTGCTTTAATAAATCGCAAGAAGCCAGTGACCTTGCCGTACAAATTGGTATTGATATGAGTAAAATGAGTAGCAAGTTGCATGGCATGGTCGACCACTTTACGTTAAGTGATGGTGCTTGGAGCTCTAATCCTCGTGAAGAGCTAAGGATGGATACAGAAGCTATTGAAGAGATCAAATCATCTAATATAAACTCTAGCGCTAGTTAATTATCAGATTTAGATAATAAAACAACTTTAAAACCTTGCTCTTTGTGCAAGGTTTTTTTGTGGCTGAATAAATCCTCTGATATGTTGTCAAAGGAGATGAATTCATTAGTGACTAGTAGAGTGTGCCCGTTCTTTTTAGTTTTTTTAGCACAGCCGCGAATAAATTTTTTAGTCAATGCTTGATCGTGTTGAAAGCCTTGATGGAAAGGTGGGTTACACAAGACTAAATCGAAGGTATTGTCTACTGTGTCGGCGCAGTCGCTAGCAATAATTTCTGTTAATGTTTGCATGGCTTGTGTGTTTTTTTGCGCTGCAATCAGTGCTGCTGCATTATTGTCTGTCGCAATAATATGTTCAAAACCATAGTTGTCAATGTTACAAAATATCCATCCGTACCCACACCCTAAATCAAGCACGCTTTTGGGTTTTATTTTTTGGCTACTCATTAAATCGCTAAGGCAATGTAATAGTAACTCTGTTCCTTTGTCGACTTTATCCCAGCCAAAGATTCCAGGTTTGCTATAAAATCGTTTGTCAATTTCTCTTAAAGTGTGATAGTTTTTGTCGTCTAGAGTTGTTGTTGATGACAGGTGTGAAAACTCTCCAATGTAACTGTTGCCATTTTTTTTAAGCTTTCCTTGGGCATTTAGCACTTTTTTAATATTGTCCGAAAAAGACTTAATCCCTTCTTTTTTGTATCCACTAATAATAAGCCTTGCATCTTTTTGTAATAACTTGGCCGCCTGATTAATGATGTGATTTGCTACGGCTTTTTCTTTTGATATGCGATAAACAATTTTTTCAAAGCTTTGTTGAGGGTAGTCGGCAATACTAAAATCACTAAAAACACTTTGTATGCTTTTCTTTTTGGCTTGCTGGTAAATGTCATACCGATTAGTCACTAAGGTTAAGTTTTCGTTTGCCTCTACCTGTTCAATTAATGAGTGCGCGTTCTCATCTGCAAGCCAGAGTGTCGATGTTTGTGTATGCGTCAAGTGGGGTAGGAGAAGTTGTAGTGTGCTGTCAATCATTAAAAAAATTCACTTCGTCTTGTGTGAGTGGGCGATAGTCCCCCTCATTGAGCGTTGAGTCTAATTGAATATTACCAATAGCATGGCGGTGAAGCGCAGTGACATGGTTGCCACAAGCGGCAAACATACGTTTAACTTGATGGTATTTTCCTTCGGATATCAATAAGTCTGCATGGTGATTGTCGATGATGCTTAGTTTAGCCTCTCGTGTTTTTTTTGCCTCGCCGTTGAGTAACAAGCCGTTTTTAAATTGTTCGACTAAATTATTATCAAGTGGCTCAGCTAGAGTGACTTTATAATGTTTAAATGAATGCCTATTAGGTGATGTAACGCGGTGATTCCATTGACCATCATCAGTAATAAGTACAAGGCCTGTAGTGTCTTTGTCTAATCTACCTGCGATTTGTAGTTTTATCTTTTTAGGCTCGTTGATTAAGTCGATTACTGTTTTATGATGCCCATCACTGTTTGCGCAAACCACCCCTAGTGGCTTATTAAGCATAAAAAATCGCGGCTTAATGTTGTTGATGGGGTTATTAAATATATAAATAGTATTTATTTCAGTGTCAATTTTAGTCGATACATCGCTAATAGTAAGCTCCCCAATACGTATAGCGCCCTCTTTGGCTAGGCGTTTTATATCGGAGCGCGAGTAATCGGTTGTGGCGCAAATAAACTTATCTATGCGCACATGATGGCCTTTAAAGAGGATAATAAACTATACATAGCCTATTTTAGCGATTAACGGTAATGTCGGCTAATCTTTTAGTCATAATTTTTATTGAGCCGGGATTATGTTTTGGCTGCTCTACAATCGATAGGGCTTTTGTTTCTACTATAAATGAGTGAATAGGGCTTGTTACTATAATGACTGAAAAGAGCAAAATATGAACTTTATATAAGTAATTTAAAGAAGATATAAAATTATTATTGACTGCTTAAAACTCCGTGGTATGATGCGCACCTCCTGAAACAAGGGCTGTAATTAATGATTACAGGGTTAAGCATCGGAGTATAGCGCAGCCTGGTAGCGCATCTGGTTTGGGACCAGAGGGTCGGGGGTTCGAATCCCTCTACTCCGACCAACTTAACACCTTTAAGCCCGCGTAGATTTATTCAGATGCGCCCGTAGCTCAGCTGGATAGAGCAACGGCCTTCTAAGCCGTGGGTCAGAGGTTCGAATCCTCTCGGGCGCGCCATTGCTTTATAGACATCTTTTATTTCTATCATACGAAATAGAGTAGGTTTGGCTACGAGAGTTAAATTCAGGATCCCAACAATGGTGACTGTAGCTCAGCTGGTAGAGCCCCGGATTGTGATTCCGGTGGTCGCGGGTTCGAACCCCGTCAGTCACCCCATTATATGCTCGCCTTATTAATCTCTTTTACTCCCTATTACGAATAAATTTGCTCGATAAGTGCGTCTATCGCATAATTCTTATCTGTGATAATGGTGCGAGAGCAAAAAATAATATAAAGGTTTTTTATGGAGTTAGCAGAAAGTTTGCGTTTGGGTATGCGTCGTTTGGCATCGGGTGTATGCATTATTACCTGTAAAGCGGAAGGGCAAAGGTACGCTATGACAGCTTCATCGGTAACCTCACTGTCGGATTCGCCAGCGTCATTACTTGTTTGCGTCAATAACACTGCGGCTATTCAACCCTTTCTTGTTCGAGGGCAGTCCTTCGCAGTGAATATATTGGGCGATGATCAAATAGATATATCTAATAACTGTGCTGGAGAAAGCAGCGGAGAAGAGCGCTTTAGTGTTGGTTGCTGGAGTGAATCTTCTCAATCAAATGCACCATTTTTAGAGAAATCACAGGCAACATTCTTTTGTGATGTGGATAACGATAATTATCAGTACGGTACGCATCATATTATTATTGGCCGCTTAACCAATGTTATTGTCCCCGAGGTAGAATCTGCCCCGTTAATTTACGCAAATGGTGGGTATCAGAGTATTCGTTAATTGCTCGATTATGGCTGAGGAGGTCTACTTTTAAGCAAGCTGTATGCTACTCAAATCTCCTTTTTGGTTAAAATTTATTTATTCAGATTAAAAAAACAGCATCAATAATTAATATTAATTTTCTTTAATAAATAGTGTTGACAAGGTGCAATTATCCAGTAGAATGCGCACCTCTTCTGTTGGGTGGTTAGCTCAGTTGGTAGAGCGGCGCCCTTACAAGGCGTAGGTCACAGGTTCGACCCCTGTACCACCCACCAATAAAAAAGATTATTCGGACCGGTAGTTCAGCTGGTTAGAATGCCGGCCTGTCACGCCGGAGGTCGCGGGTTCGAGTCCCGTCCGGTCCGCCATTAATCTTTTATCTTACTTAGCATTCTCTAGGCTTCTTTCACAAACATTCTCTTTAAAAATATTTATTATTATTGCGCCATAATATTGAGTAAAACATCAATATTATTGTCACTGTAGTGTGTAGTTTTACGCAAATTAATATTTTTAATAAAAAGAGAATTCTATGAAATCAAAAATATGTATCCTGACTCTTAGTGCAATGATGCTCTCTGGTACTGCAGTGGCTAAAGACTCCTCTGGTGGACATGCAGCAGTGACTGATTCGGTAATTGCGAAACAGCGCCAAACATTAGCAGATAGCACCAAGGGTAAGGGTTTTGGTCCACAATCACCGAGAGATCTTTCTTCAGTTAATGGTAGTAATACTCGCGCTTTTGGTGAGGCTCCTGATCACACTCAAATGAATCTGTGCAATATTCATTTTCATAAAAATGCTGAGCATAAGGGGCTTAATTTTGCGACGTATGCAGGTAATGGCGATGGCCACGGTTATCAAACAGGTTATCGCTACTCTGGCAACTTAAGTGCTAGTGAATTACAACCTGCAAACCGAAAAGTCTGCCCAAGCAAACATAGTCAGCTTTTCTCTGGCGATACCATCGAATTGCATTATGTACACTCAAGTGCGCAGGTTAGCCCAGCGCCTACCTTAGGTGCTTGCTTAAGCGATTCGGTTAAAAACCCTCAGCTACGCGTAGAGACACAGGTTTTTGTACTGGTAAACGATAAAAAAGCACTAGATTTTGCAAAACTTACGGAACATGGTAAAAAAAATGGTTTTCACCAAGCGTTAAATATCCCAACTAATACGGGTATTCCTATCGAGTATGCTGGTTCTACTACGGGCCCAAGCTACAATGAGAAAGGGTCTCCGTTTCAGGTGTCATGGAGTGTTCGTCCAAAAGTAGCGAAGGTTGATATTAACAGTGTTGCCCAGTGGTGTGATGCGAATATATTTAATGAGGACCATGCTCATGGCGTCAGAAATCTCGTTACAAACCCTGATTTACTATCAGAGATTAAATAATTACCTAGTTTGATAGTAGTTTTGTATAATCAACAAAAATAACGTAAACACACGGATGTGTTGTGAGATAATCTCGTATTAACATTTCTCAAGCTAAGCTGATGGCTGTTTACCTTTCGGGTATTAATTATTATTCAGCAAGCATTATTATCCAAAATTAATAGTACGCACTTATATTAAGAGGCATTTATGGCTTATAAACGAATGGTGATGGAAGTTGGCATGGGAGTTGATCTCCAGGGGGCCGATTACACAAAAGCAGCAGTAAGAGCTGTAATGGATGCACTTAGGCATAATTCGCTCACGGTTGCCCCTGCGTTTGGTATTGCTAAAGAAGACATGAAAATAGAAGTGTCTATTGGTGTTGCTAAACCAGAAGCCGTTGATAAAGACGCTGTAGAGGCGGTATTCCCCTATGGCAACGTGAGTGCTGAGATTGTTGAAGGTGGCCTCGATATCGTTGCCGATTGCGGTACTAAAGTTACCGTAGTCGCTAATGCAGCAGCCGTTGTTTACCTCAATTTGGTTGATACGCAAGCAGGCGATCAAGGAGAAGGGGCTTAATACTATGGCTATACAACGTATTATTTTAGAGATGGGTACAGGTAATGATCTTTACGGTGAGGATTACACAAAAGCGGCTGTTCGTGCCGTTCAAGATGCTCTCCATCACAGCTCTATTACTTTATTCCGCTCGATGAATATAGATAGAGAGTCGATGATGGTTGAAGTCACCATTGGTGTGCAATACCCCGATAAAGTCGACAAAGACGAAGTTGCTAAGCAGATCCCCTTTGGTAGTGTTAAAGTTAATACTGTAAAAGGCGGGCTTAATATTACACATGAGCCAGAGGTTGTAAGTGTCATTGCAACTGCTGCCGTTGCCGCTAGATTAGATATACCTGAAGGACGCTATATACAAGGCTGAATGTCTTGTTGATATCATGCAAAAAGTCTACACAGAACAAACACTACTAGGGGTTACCAATGTGCAAAATTTATTGGCAGCCTCACACATAGACGCGAAAATTCGTAATCAATTCGCGGCAGGTGGTGTGGGTGAGATTGCATCTATTGATGCATGGCCTGAGCTATGGGTTGATTATCCCGATGTTGCTTTGGCAAAGAAAATTATCAGCGATTACCAATCCCCCAATAGAGGCTCTGATTGGTTGTGCCTTTGTGGTGAGAAAAATGGTACTGCATTTGCTAGTTGTTGGGCCTGCGGGCACGATAAGCCTACATTAAAGTCAGCCAAGGTAGACTGCTAAGTATCTATGGAATCAATCACTAAAGCGACCTCGTACTTACCCATTCCTTACCCTTGGCAGCAGCCCCTATGGCAAGGTTTTATTGCTCAATTTGAACAAGAACGCCTACCTCATGCGCTTTTATTGGCAGGCCAAAAAGGTATCGGTAAATGGCACTATGCGAATGTCATTGCCGATTTCTTGCTGTGCTCTTCTCCAAAGTCTGGCCTTGCCTGCGGGCAATGTAAGAGTTGCCAGCTTATTCAGTCAGAAACTCACCCAGATAAAATGCTAGTTATCCCGGAGGAGCCTGGTAAGCTGATTAAAGTCGATCAAATTCGCCAATTAGCAACGCGAATCTCAAATACAGCCCAACAGGGCGGTCGTAAAGTCGTTATTTTAGGACCCGTTGAGCAGCTCAACATCAATGCGGCTAATGCATTGCTTAAAAACTTAGAGGAGCCATCGGACGATACCTTTTTTATACTCTACTCCCATGTGATGAGTGGTGTGATTGCAACAATTAGAAGCCGCTGTCAGCTCTTATCGCTGCCTACACCTAATCGTGATTTGGTTGTTCAGTGGCTAAAGGATTTAGGCTTAGGGCGTGATAAAAAAGCCGGGGCTAAAAACAATAAAGAGCACAATAATGAGCTATACGAGGTGCTAAACTTAGCAGGGCATGCGCCTTTAATTGCAAAATCTTTACTCGACAATAATGATACAACCGAGAGTCTACAAAGCTTTTACGATGGGCTTTTGTCGTTGCAGCAAACCCAGCAATCAGGTCGCCAATATGTCGATATTGATGTTGCTAAGGCTTGGCTTGATATAGAGCTTAGCGATACTATTGAATGGTGGATTCAACTGCTGCAAAAATTCCTAAGAGAGCCTTATAAGTATTCAACGAATCAAGTTGCTTCCTCTTATGGCTTTATCGATAGTATTATTCAACTGCAAAGGGGCTGTGATAAGCTCAACAAGCAGTGGTTGTTTAAATTTATGGATAAGCTATTAACCTTAAAAAAACAATTACTCCACGGTGCCAATCCTAACAAACAGTTGCTACTCGAAGAGTTAGTCATGGATTGGTGCGCTATAATAAAAACTCAAAATACCGGAGCAGAGAGTTAGATGGCCAATTTTTCAGCTGGTGGTGCAGGTATATTATCATTAACAATCAAAGATAAAGCGGTGCTTTATGCTGCATATATGCCCTATGTAACCAACGGAGGGTTATTTATCCCGACAAATAAAAGCTATAGCGTGGGTGATGAGGTCTTTGTTTTGCTAAATTTGATGGAGGAACCTGAGAAGATCCCCGTTGCGGGCAAGGTTGTTTGGATAACCCCTAAAGGTGCACAAGGTAACCGTTCTGCAGGTATTGGTATTCAGTTTACTGAGGAAGGTTCTGTTGCTGTTAACAAAATAGAGACCTACCTAGCAGGTATGGTCGAATCTGAGCGGCCAACCCATACGATGTAATCGTTTCGTATGTAGTTATTTCGTATATTGATATTCAAACGTTTCCAAAACCTGATAATAAAAGATTATGCTAGTCGATTCTCATTGCCACCTAGATAGATTAAAACTCGAAAAATACGAAAATGGCTTAGCCGGAGCTATAGAAGCGGCTCTAGCTCGCGATATTCAGCAATTATTATGCGTGGGCATTAGCATTAATAACCGTGAAGAGGTTGTTAACATCGCTGAAAAATTCGATCCTGTTGTATGTTCTGTGGGTGTGCACCCCTGTGATGTAAAAGAGGGACTAGCCTCTGAGGATGATCTCGTTGATTGGTCGCGCCACCCCAAAGTGGTTGCACTGGGTGAGACAGGGCTAGATTACTACTACAGCGAGGATGATAAAGTCCTGCAGCACGAGAGCTTTTCTATCCACTTACGTGCAGCTGCGCGGGCAAAATTACCCGTTATTGTGCATACGCGTGATGCCCGTGAAGATACAATTAATCTCATTAAAGAGTATGGTAGCCAAGAGCATGCAGGCGTCTTACATTGCTTTACTGAAAACTGGGAGATGGCCAAACGCGCTATAGACATGAATTACATGATTTCGCTTTCAGGGATTGTGACTTTTAAAAATGCCTTAGAACTAAAAGAAGTGGCTAAACAAATTCCCCTTGACCGCTTACTTGTCGAAACAGATTCTCCATATCTTGCTCCTGTGCCTTTTAGAGGTAAACCTAATGAGCCTCAGTATGTGCGTGAAGTCGCTGAATATGTGGCTGAATTAAAAGGTATTAGCTTTGAAGAGCTAGCGCGTATTACCACCTATAATTTTTATCGACTATTCCCTAAAGCTGACGTCTTTAATATTAAAAAACAAGTCTCTTAATCGGTCACTTTTATGAGTATTCCTGTTGTTCTTGGATTATTTTTTGCGCTGTTCGGTGCATCGCTGCTTAGAACCGCGCTTAAAAACTATAAAAAAGCGCAAAAAAGTATCGAGTGGACGCAAACGACAGGGAAAGTGAAAAAGGTAGTGCTGATAGGCAAGCGCTTAATCGACGGTAAAATGCAGGACGCTGATAGATTACAAATCGATTACGAATACAGTGTTGAGGGTGAATCATATATTGGCCATCAAATTGCCTTTTATACCTTAATGTACCCAGCAAGCTATGAGCTTGCGCAACAATACCCTTTGGGAAGTGAAATAACGATTTATTACAACCCAAGTAAACTAGATGAATCTGTGCTGATTACAGGTACCCGCAGGGACAAACCGTATAGTGAGATTTTTATAGCTGCCTTTGGCCTTGTATGTGGTTGTAGTGTGATGATGGCAGGCCTAATAGGATTAATTGGCTAGTCTTATAATAACTTTCTTTGGTTGAATCGTTCTGTTTCCGTAAATTATCAAACGTACTTTCGTCCATTTAATTGTCTTTATTTTCCTCTTCTTTTTGATTCAAATACATAATATATTTAATAAGCTGTTTAAAAAATAGACTATTAATTACTCCTTATAATTGCTAGTATCATGTAGCAGGAAGTTTATTTAATATGCCTGCACTCTTGGTTAAGATAACTTTAGAGTATGAAGTATGAATAGACATACGGATATTTTTAACTCTACAAAAATAGATACAAGAGCTCGTTTACGTCTGCTCTACGGTAATGCTATTGGTGGTTTATTTGTTACTTTTTTGTGCATGTCTGTACTGTGTTTTGCCTTTGATACTCCTGAGCAACAATCCTCTAAAACAACAGTTTTCTTTGTATTTCTAGCCATCCATACCCTTAGGTTAATCGATAATATATGGAGCTTACGTCAGTTCAAAGGCCCCGATGTTAATCTAGTCACTGCAGCTTGGCGTTTTAGTACTGGTATTGTTTTGAATAGTAGTATTTGGGCCACTTACAGTGTGCTCTTTGTACCGACAATGCAAGATATAGAAATTACTGTCACTGCTATTATTATGTCTGCACTAGCCGGTGGTGCCATTACGGTTTTAGCCGCTTCAAATCGCCTTTCAATTATTTACATGTCGAGCTTGATACTGCCTTTCTCTATTATGGGGTTTTACAGTGAGTTTGAATATTTTCACTACATTTCATTTTTGGGCTTCAGTTTTTGGTTAGTGATGATGGTATCAGCAGGGCAGGCGGGTAGATTTATATCAGAAACACTTTCACTGAAAAATCAAAATGCTTCATTGCTCGATTTAATGGATATAGAAAAAAAAGAAGTCGAACGTGTTAACAATCAGTTAATAACCGTTAATGAACAACTCGATCGATATAACCACACACTTGAGTCGGAAGTTGAAAAGCGCACCGAAGAGATCTATCGACTGTCTAATATAGATTCTCTAACAGGCCTCGCTAATCGTAGTGCCTTTTTAAAAAACCTTAAAAAACTACTACATCAAGCCATTAATAGCGGGCTTGATAAGCACTATGCATTGCTGTTTATTGACCTGGATGGTTTCAAGGATGTTAATGATGGTTTTGGCCATAAGATAGGTGATGCGGTACTCAGTGAGATTGCCTATCGGCTTAAACAGTATGAGATAGTTATCGATATGGATGGCCGCAAAGATATTATGTTGTGCCGTTGGGGAGGTGATGAGTTTTTATTGTTGAGGTTATTTGAAGGCGATAATACCCTTGATACGCTTATAGAAAGTATTCAGCAAAGTGTGTTAGAGCCAATTAGCATCGCTTCTAATAATATAATTCTTAGCGCTAGTATTGGTATTGCAAAATTCCCACTGGATAGTGTCGATGCGCATGAGCTGATTCAATATGCAGATATCTCTATGTATCACCATAAAAAACATGGCGAAGGTAAGGCGACGCATTTTTCACCGAGCTTATTCATAGAGTTCCAACACGACCAAGTTATTCGAGATGGCCTCAAATATGCACTTGCTAAAAATGAAATTTCGTTATTTTATCAACCGATTATCGATATCAATACAAACAAGCCCTGGGCCATAGAAGCACTGGCCAGATGGCAGCATAATGATCAGTCGGTGCCGGCTTGCGATTTTATCCCGATGGCTGAAAAATCAGGTCGTATTATTGAGATTGGTGCCTGGGTACTTCATCAAGCTTGCCAAGATGCCGTACAGTGGCCATACAAGCTTGCTCCTGCGGTATCCGTTAATGTGTCTTCCTTGCAGCTGCTGGATGCAAATTTTATTGAAGTGATTAATCGAGCATTATCTGATAGTGGGTTGGCCCCTAACAGATTGTATCTGGAAATAACTGAAAGCGTCATGCTAGAAAATGGTGAGCTAGCCAGCTCGCAACTTAAAGCAATCAGCGATAAGGGAATAAATATTTCTATTGATGATTTTGGTACAGGTTTCTCTTCGCTTAATCAATTGCAAACAATGTCGTTTGATATCATTAAAATTGATCGGAGTTTTTTACAAGGCTTGAGTCAAAAAGACCTCACGATTATAGCTGCCACTAAATTAATAGCCGATGAATTTGATGCCAAAACAGTGGCCGAAGGTATTGAGACCGAATCAGAGTTAATGAGCTTAAAAGCATTGGGGATTCGATATATTCAAGGTTATCTACTGGCTAAGCCCATGACGAATGACATGTTATATGATTGGATTAATAGCTTTTCAGGCGCTAAATAATATCTGGCAATTCAACTCTATTCCAAAGGTTTGTTGCTAGTGTTTGATTGCTAACCCAATCGTCCTCTTCGAGTCCATTAACAATCCAGTCCGCAATAGCAGCAGGAACATCGGGGTAAGTAATACGTTTGCCTTCGAAATTAGCTAACCAATTTTTAAGTACAGCGAAATCTAACGTTGTCATGCTCGTACCCAAACCTAATTTTTCTAAGGCAACGGCGTTAGAGAGTTGTTCCATTTGTCCTTTGAGTGGCTTAACCAGTAATTTTTTACCAAGGTGAATAGCCTCACTACCTAACTCAAATCCAGCGTTAGTGATAACACCATTGCAGTTGGCTAAGTCTGCTTTGAAGCCTTCACGACTTAGTGGGCATAAAGTGATATGTGTTAAGTGGCTGGAGTCAGTAACAAGTTGTTGAGAGAAGTTACCATAAACATAAAATTGGTAATGACTAAAGGGCTCGATAAAGCTAATAGTGTCCTCGGGATTTTCAAAACCAAGGTAGACGACAATTTTATTGCTAACAATTGAGGCAGGCTCTGGGTGCGTCTCTGCAATAGGTGGCAATATAGGTTGATCAAAGTGATGCCAGTGTAGTCCAAGTTTTATAGTGGCAGGTGCAAAGTGTTTCATAAAAAATCGAGTAAGAAAATTTTCGCCTGCTTTTGGTATATTGTGTTCAAAGGCGTATTGATGGCCTAGCGCGATGGATTTTTTATATTGCTTTTTTGCGGCCCATGCACTGATGGGCTCAAAGTCTGTGAGGATAAGGTCGTATTGATCAAGATCGAGTGATTGGATATCCCTATAGAGTTGCATTAGGTTATTCTTTTTCATGGTTTCAAATATCTGAACAGAACCCGCTTTGGTGGCAAAGGTTAAACCTTGGCAGCAGCGAAAGTGACCAAACTCTTCCATATCAAATAAAAGCTGCTTTTCTCTGCCACTGAACAAATAATCAACGTCAATACCTTTTTGCTTTAAAGCTTTGTTCATCGCGCGAGCACGTGTGATGTGTCCATTTCCTGTTGCCTGTACGCCGTATAGTATTTTCACTTGGTATTCCCAATTAATATGAGGTTAATTTTTTATTAGGCCAGTACGTAGAGGCTGTATTGGCTAATACTAAACCCTAGCAAGGCGCCAGCGAGTGTATCAGTCGGGAAGTGTACGCCGAGTATAACCCGAGATATTGCCACGTTAATGGCCCAAATTAATAAGGGTATGAGTAGATACGGGTAGGCAAAGCTAATAAGCCCTGTTGCCAAAAAAGCAGCGGAGGTATGCCCCGATGGAAAGCTAAACTGATCCGAGGGCTGTATAACACTGCTAAAACCCGGTATTGCTTGCTGTGGGCGATTGCGCCTTAGCCTATTTTTTAAAATAAAATAAAGGGAGCGCTCTATAACTAGGCCGAGTGCAAAAGCCTTTAATAGCAGCCATTGCCCCAAAACAACAAAAATAGAATTAGCCAGTAAGTATAGATGGCCGTCGGCACTGCCAGAGACCCAACGATAAGTGCTAAGAATAGGCTGTTTATATTTTCCAAGACACCAATGCCTACACCAGCGAAAGGCCTGTAGATCAACTCCATGAATGATTTGCAAAATTCTCATCGCATTCACTCCTGCTTTGTTTGTTGTTTATCACAGTACTGTGTATTTATGTCACCTTTGTGACACTAGAGGAAGAGAATAAAATTTATTGTATTTACCTTTAGAGCTAGTGTTTGCAGCTTAATGAGATGATATGATCGCGGCATAAAAATACTGACAATGAAGAGGATAAGTTAGGTGCAAAATCAATTAAAAGTAATGCTTGAGTTACAAGATGCTATGAATACCCGTGTACATAGCGAGTGGCGTGAGCAGGGGTTTGAGTGGTATCGAGCGATATGGATTGAATCAGCTGAATTAATGGATCATTACGGCTGGAAATGGTGGAAGCACCAAAAGCCTGATGTTGAACAAGTAAAGCTTGAGCTGATTGATATTTGGCATTTTGGTTTAAGCATCTTACTCATTAATAAAGCCTCTATCGAGTCAATTGCAGAGCAGGTAACTGCTGCACAAAATACACCCAAAGCCGATGATTTTAAAATTAGCCTTGAGGCTTTTACAGCTTATACGCTGGCTGAGAAGGACTTCTCCGTTAGCCTGTTTGTAGCGCTTCTTAAAGGTATGGATATGAGCTTCGATGACCTTTATTCGGGGTATGTGGGTAAAAATGTCCTTAACTTCTTTAGGCAAGATCACGGCTATAAAGACGGGACTTATCAAAAATTATGGGATGGTCGCGAGGATAACGAACACTTGGTTGAAGTGGTAGCTGAGTTGGATGTTAGCGATGCACAGTTTAGCGCCAAGCTGTATCAATCCCTTAAAACACGTTATGAGGCATGCTTATCTTAAGCAAATACGCTTAAAGGGATGAAATTATTGAAAAAAACTCTATAATGCGCACCTTTATAATTTTTAGCATAACCATTGCTAGCTTTATTTAAGTCGCTACTTTCTATATTTTTATTATTTTAAGTGGGTCTTTTTAAATTACATCAACTGGAGAGACAACGTGAAAGCACCTGTACGAGTTGCCATAACTGGCGCCGCTGGCCAAATTAGTTATTCTTTATTGTTCCGCATAGCTGCGGGCCAAATGTTAGGCGAAGATCAGCCCGTTATTCTTCAATTATTGGAAATTACACCTGCGCTGAATGCACTTAAAGGTGTTGCAATGGAGTTAGACGACTGTGCGTTTCCATTACTAGCCGGTATTGTACAAACCGACGACGCCAATGTTGCCTTTAAAGACGCAGACTACGCATTACTTGTTGGTGCTCGTCCTCGTGGACCAGGTATGGAGCGTAAAGACTTACTAGAAGCTAATGCTGCGATCTTCTCTGCACAAGGTAAAGCAATTAATGACGTTGCTTCACGCGACATTAAAGTATTGGTTGTTGGTAACCCAGCAAATACTAACGCTGTTATTACTCAGCGTAACGCGCCAGACATCGATCCGCGTAACTTTACAGCGATGACCCGCCTTGACCACAACCGTGCATTAACGCAGTTAGGTCAAAAAACCGGTACTAGCATTAATGAGATCAACAAAGTATTGATCTGGGGTAACCACTCAGCAACTCAGTATCCAGACATTCATCATGCATCAGTAGCTGGCAAGCCTGCAATGGAGCTTATTGATCAAGCATGGTATGAAGAAGACTTTATCCCAACCGTACAAAAACGTGGTGCAGCTATTATTGATGCACGTGGTGCATCTTCTGCAGCGTCTGCTGCAAATGCCGCCATTGACCATGTTCGTACTTGGGTAATGGGTACAGAAGAAGGCGATTGGACAAGTATGGGTGTTTACAGCGATGGTAGCTACGGCATTCAAGAAGGTTTAATTTACTCTTTCCCATGTGTTTGTAAAAATGGCGACTGGGAAATTGTTCAAGGCGTTGAGATCAATGATTTTTCTCGTCAAAAAATGTCAGAGACAGAGCAAGAATTAGCCGAAGAGCGTGACGCCGTTGCTCACCTTCTTCCTTAAGGTTAATTTGCTTAACAGAGCTAATACCCTTTAACGTATTAGTCGTATAAAACGCGGGCACTGCTCGCGTTTTTTGTATCTGCTCCATTATTAAATTCGCTAACCACACAAAAATTAACAAAGGTATGTAATTTATGGCATCTTCTATAAATCCACCCAAAATCGGTAATAAAGCTCCTGCATTTACACTAAAGAATCAACAAGGCGAAAAGGTAAGCCTCAAAGATTATGCCGGTAAGAAAAACGTTGTTATCTATTTTTACCCCAAAGCAATGACACCGGGTTGTACGGTACAAGCTTGTGGTATTCGCGATACCCAAAAAGAACTTGCCGAACGTGATACTGTGGTTTTTGGTATTAGCCCAGACCCCGTTGAGCGTTTACAGAAGTTTATCGATAAACAAGATTTAAACTTTGATTTACTCTCGGATGAAGACCACGCACTTGCCGATAAATACGGTATTTGGGCGCTAAAAAAGTTTATGGGTAAGGAATTTATGGGCATTGTGCGTACGACCTTTGTTATCGATAAAGAGTCTCGCCTAGTGGGAGTTATGGATAAATTTAAAACCAAAACACATCACGAAGATCTATTAGCCTTTTTAGATGAGCACTTATAAGACTTTTGATTAACTAGTCTATAGTATTAGTTTTAACTATATTAAAAATATTCTTTAAAAACAAAGGCTAGTAGAGCATAGTTAAAGTTAAGTATTGGGCAGTTTGGCAAGTGTTTGTTTATTAATGATTTATATTGTGCAAAAAGCCAAGTAAATAACTATTTACTCAATATGATGGGTGCTTAAATGATTGATCGGTGGCGCTAAAAACGTTAGAGTGGCGCCTCTTTATCGAATTATTTATTTAACATTTATTTCTACAAAAGAGGTCTTATGTCTTTCTTTATACCTAATGCACACGCGCAAGCCGGAGCACCTGGTGGCGATGGTTTAACAAGCTTATTGTTGATCGGCGGTATGTTTGTTTTGATGTATTTTATGATTATACGTCCACAGCGCAAACGCCAAAAAGATCACCAAGCACTGATTGAAAATGTGGGTAAAGGCGACGAAGTCGTTACTAATGGTGGTGTCCTTGGCAAGGTTGTTAAAGTCGACGAAAACTATATGGTGATCGAAGTTGCCAACAACGTTGAATTAAAGCTACAAAAAATTGCACTACATGCAGTCTTACCTAAGGGTACTATTAAAGCGATCTAAGCTGCTTTAGTCACTGCCGATTACTACATAAAGCCATGGTGGTTCTCTCCATGGCTTTTTTGTTATTGGCTACTCAATATTATTAAGCTATTTACCTTATAATTCCTTGAGCTTACCTAAAAGAGTATTTGCATGACCATAAACACGGATTTAATCGATTGGCCTAAAAAATTGGATTTGGCCCTATTGCCAACGCCTTTGCAAAAGCTGGAGCGTTTATCTGCGAAGCTGGGTGGGCCAACGATTTGGATAAAGCGGGACGATCTTAGTGGTAGCCTGTTAAGTGGTAACAAAGTACGTAAACTGGAGTTTACGGTCGCTCATGCAAAAGCAGAAGGCAGTGAGGTGTTGATAACCTGCGGTGGTCTACAATCTAATCACTGTCGTGCGACAGCGGTTGTTGGTGCACAGTTAGGTATGCCTGTTCATCTAGTATTGAGAGGTACACTAGAAGAGGCTAAAAATGCCGAGCTAGATGGTAACTTACTATTAGATCATTTAGTGGGGGCTAAAGTAGATTACTATCCACGCGAAGACTACCAAAAAAACCTTAAAAATATATTGGCTAGTGTTAAAGAAGACTATCGTCTCAATGTACAAAAAGCGCATGTTATTCCAACGGGGGCGAGTGATGGCATTGGCTTATGGGGGTATGTGTCTGCTTGTAAGGAGTTGGCTGAGGATTTTAGGGTAAACCGGTTCTCTCCCGACCTTATTGTGACGGCAACGGGTTCTGGCGGTACGCAGGCAGGGCTTACCTTAGGAGCTAAACTCTTTGACTTTGGCTGTAATGTGCTTGGCTTTGCTGTGTGTGATGATACTGCTTATTTTAAGCGCAAAGTAACCGCAGATATTACTGAATTCAAAGTACGCTATGCACAGCGTTTTGATGCGAGCTTTACTGGGGCGAATAGGGATGTTTTTTCTGAGGCGATGGCTGGCATATACACTAATGAGCAGTATATTGGTGATGGTTATGCCATTGCCTCTGACGAAGTGTTGAGGAGTATTATTATGCTTTCTCGCCTTGAAGGTATTGTTCTCGACCCTGTCTATACAGGTAAAGCGTTTCATGGCTTAATACAAGAAATTAAAAAGGGTCGTTTTAATCACCTCGAGAACATTGTGTTTTTGCATACAGGGGGAGGTTTTGGTCTCTTCCCCTATAAGGACCGCTTACAAAAATTGATGAGCTGATTTTAGGCTTTTGTTTTTAAAAACATATGCTTATACTTGCTTTTTAAAGTTAAATGTTTCTTTGCTACGCTACTAATTACTGATAAACCCTATGTCTATAAATCACGAAAGAAAACTCGTCATCGCTATATCATCTAGGGCTTTATTCGATTTAACCGACAGCCATAAAGTGTATGTGGAAAACGGTCTTGCGGCTTATTCGAAGTATCAAATTGAGCGTGAGAGTGAGCGTCTCAAACCTGGTGATGCTTTCACATTGGTGAAGAAGCTATTACATCTTAATGAGCGCTTAGGTGAAGATCGTGTCGAGATTGTTTTAATGTCACGTAACAGTGCAGATACAGGCTTGCGCATTTTTAATTCGATTGAAGCTTATGGGCTTAATATTACTCGTGCAGCTTTTAGTAGTGGGGTGAGTCCCTATCGCTATATCGAAGCATTTGATTGTGATTTATTCTTGTCCCTCGATGCAGAAGATGTACAAGGTGCACTAGCACAGGGGATTGCCGCAGCGACTTTATTGCCCTCACGTAATGGTAACGAGCACGAGCAACTACGCTTTGCATTTGATGGTGATGCTGTATTGTTCTCCGATGAATCTGAGCGTATTTATAAAGAAAAAGGCTTAGGCGCATTTACTGAAAACGAAAGAGCTGCTGCTAAAAAGCCCTTGTCAGGTGGGCCTTTTAAGGCATTTTTATCTGCTTTGCATAGTTTACAAGCACAATTTGATAGCGATGAATGCCCAATACGTACCGCATTGGTGACAGCTCGCTCAGCACCTGCTCACGAGCGTGTTATTCGTACACTTAGAGCATGGAATGTAAGGATCGATGAGTCACTATTTTTGGGCGGCTTGCCAAAGGGCAAATTTCTCAAAGCTTATGGCGCCGATGTGTTCTTTGATGACCAGCCACTGCATTGTGATTCAGCTAAAGACCATGTTGCTACGGGCCATGTTCCCCATGGCGTTGCCAATGAGTAGATAGTAGCTGGCCGATAATTCATTTTGCAGGATTATATGCTAAGTCACTAAATGTTTAGATACATTGCTTTCTATTCCCAAACTATCTATTGATAAACTTCACACCTTTAAAAATCCTGCTATTCTCAATAAAGAACACTCGATTTAAGAGTTTCTTTTATTAACACCTAGGGCGCAAAATATGCGCCAGTATTCAGGGTTATTTTTGTGATTAAAACTATATTGTTAGCCATAGATCTTACGGTTTTTACTTCTTGTTTATTGCAGCACGGCGCAGAGCTTGCCAAAAAGCATGATGCAAAACTCGTTGTTGTACACGCCGTTGAGCCGCTAGGAATGCTAGGTCATGCATTGATCAATGCTTATGTTGACCCAGACTCTAGCCGTGAAATTACAACCAAGGGCTTAGATTCGATGGTGAGAGAGGTTAAAGCTCAGGTGGTTGATGCTTTGACTGATGAATTTGTCGACGGTGGGGTAGATCTTCTTAAGTTAGGAGAGGTAATTGTTAAATCTGGAATTCCTGAGGATGTAATTTTAGAAGCTGCGGCTAATATAGAAGCAGATCTCGTCATGCTAGGTAGTAATTCTCCCGATACCGAATCCCCTGTTAGTCTAGGGCGGGTCTCTCAAAAAGTGCTAAGCCGTTCTAAGGTTCCTGTCTATATTATCCCTAATCTGCCAATGTCATGGCAGCAAAGCGACAATCAAAATCAGCTTGGGCTTTGGTAGTTTTCTTTTGGATTATTTTGGTAAGATCGCATATAAACCTCCCAAGTCGCTAGCCAATCTATAGAGATATAGTCTAAAGTTATAAATAATATGATTTATCATAAGATTTATGGCAAAAACATTGGCAAAAAGTCTCAAGTCGAACTATTCTCTAAAAGAATATTTACTCGCATTTTTATAACTTGTATTCGACTGTTGTATTTTAATCATCGATTTCGGAGGGAAGTATGAAGCTTCAGCAATTGCGTTATATATGGGAAGTTGCGCATCATGATTTAAATGTGTCTGCAACTGCTCAAAGCCTATATACATCGCAGCCTGGTATTAGTAAACAAATTCGATTGTTAGAAGATGAACTCGGTGTAGAAATCTTTTCTCGCAGTGGTAAGCACTTAACTCGTATTACACCAGCAGGTGATGCGATATTGCAGACAACTGGCGAGATATTGCGCAAAGTTGAAAGTATTAAGCAGGTTGCTCAGGAATTTAGTAATGATAAAAAGGGAAGCCTATCATTAGCCACAACGCATACACAGGCTCGTTATCTATTGCCTAAAGTCATTGCTAACTTTATTGAGAGCTATCCAGAAGTTGCATTGCATATGCACCAAGGCACACCGATGCAAATCTCCGAAATGGCAGCCGATGGTACCGTTGATTTTGCTATCGCAACCGAGGCAATGGAGTTATTTAGCGACCTTATTATGATGCCTTGCTATGAGTGGAACAGGGCGATTGTAGTGCCTAAAGACCACCCTTTATGCCAGCTTTCGGAACTGACGTTAGAAGAAGTTGCTAAACACCCCATTGTTACCTACGTATTTGGTTTTACTGGACGCTCCAAACTCGATGAAGCCTTTATGGTTCGTGGCCTTGTGCCGCGTATTGTGTTTACAGCAGCAGATGCGGATGTGATTAAAACCTACGTAAGACTAGGTTTAGGTGTGGGTATCATTGCAAAAATGGCCTACGACGAAGAGCTAGACAAAGACCTTGTTGCACTGGATGCCAGTAAATTATTCCAGCCAAGTATTACTAAGATCGGTTTTAGGCGCGGTACCTTTATACGTGGCTTTATGTATGAGTTTATCGAGAGCTTTGCACCGCACCTTAGCCGTAATATGGTGGAAGAGGCCTATAGTTGTACGTCAAAGCTTGAACTTGATGAGCTTTTTGAAAATATTACCTTACCTGTCTATTAATCGTTTGTAGGCTTGTTTACACACAGTAGATGAGCCTTCTTGGCTTGGGTATTTGTTTCTATGCCTATCAAAAAATTCTTATTTGTTGCTGTTGGTGCACTCACTGCTATCAATGTCTCTATTTTTGGCACCTTGTATATCGTCGATTTGATGGCAGGTCCTACCCCTGATGAGATAGCTGCACTTAAAAAAGCAGAGCAGTTGGCTGCCAAACAACGTATTTACGATCAATTACCCCCAGTCGAAGAATTTAAGTCAAAGGCGAATTATATTCGCTCTATTGGCGAAGCTGCATCGCTATGTGAAGAGAGACTACGGCAGGCTGTTACGGTTCCATTCAGTTCCGAAGTGAATATGATTGAGAGTCGTTACCTCCAAAAGTCAGAGCTCTATAAGATCTATATTTACTATGAAACCGTTGCACTCCCCAATAAACCTAGCGAAGCCTTTAAAGCAAATTGTGTTGTTTCAGGTGAAAAGCGGGTAGTAGAGGTGTGGAAGATAGCGGCACAATAAAAGTTATCCCTATAATTTTTTATTTTAGTTTTATTTATAGCTCTTTTGGTTGTCGTGAAACATTTGGTCGATATAACAGCTGTTTGGTTGTTTTTAATACTATATGTGGTGCCTGTTATTTATCTTAAACACAATTTGTAGTTATTAAGTTCTTTTTTATCAGTGGCTTATAGAGGTTTTTTAAATAACTCAATAAGTTACTTTTATGTCTTTTAATTTCAATTTCTTATATGTTTCACGTGAAAATATGGTTTTTGGGAGTATTGCTTATATACCGGCCCAGTGTATTCACTATTTAACTTTTTATATAACTCGGTATGATTTTGTATCGAGAGCTAACCATTTTTAATATTAACAATAACATTCAGTTTTAATACGATATTTAAACAATATGAAAAATATAAAATACGCACTACTTTTTCTCACTATATTATTTTTGGTGGGTTGCACGACTGTACAAAAGTCCGCATTTGATGGGCAGACTAAAAAATTGGATTTTAGCCAAAACTCTTACTTTGTATTGGGTGTCGAGATTGATCATGCATTTAACCCAAGATTTAATCCAAATAGGCAAATTACATTATATATTGAAAAAGTTGGCCCTAAGAATCAAGCAGACTACATTCAATTGTTATTGAAGCCCAAGGAATTTGAGCGTGAACCGAACGGGGCAGTTTCTGGCTATTTTAGAGGGGCGTTACCACCGGGTAATTATGTATTAAAAAGTGTTTCTGGTGAGGCAGCTATATTCCCGGCTCTTGGAAAATATTATCTTCCAATGCAAAGCCCTTTTACTTTGGGGCAAAACGAAGTGGTATATTTAGGAAAACTAAGAGCACGGACACGAAAAAAGCGCAAAGGTGAGTTTACTGCAGGTCCAATTGCTCCAGTAATACCGCAGTCTATAGCGGGCTTTTCTTCTAGCACCTTTGATGTTGAAATCTCCGATGACGCAGAATATGCAAAGGTATGGGTGCGTAAAGCATACCCATCATTAGCTAATGAAGAGTTATCTATTAGACTCTTACCTAAATATGATCGCAGTCAGTTTGATAGAAAAAATGCTGAGCCACAACCTGATCCAGTCTTTCTAAATAAAAAAGAGGTGGCTATTGCAGTATCTGGCTCTGCTTATCCTGATACTGTCGCTGAATTAAAATCCCCCATTTCTAAAGACTTTCGGCGTGTAGCACGAATAGCGCATAAAAATAAATTATATAGGGATAGTGGTGTTTTGAATGCGATTGTTGATCGTGTAGAACAAGCAATACAAAGCCCTAATATTGTTGCAGATAATCTACAGATAGATGCTTTTGCATATTGTATGATAATTCTTGGTGAGGTGAATACTAGCCAAAGTGAAGAATTATTGAATAAAGTTAAGCAAAGTGCATTACCTAAATCAATCAAAAGTCGTGCAGCTAGTGCGTTAAAGCGAATGAAGAGATGATAGGCCACTATAGCTTGGTCTTTAAGCTCATTTCTTCAAATTAGCAACACTGAGCACCTGCACTGACATTCAAATGATCTGGGTATAGATTGTGGTTTGACGTAAATACCTGTAAATATCAAGAGAATGGAAGGTATATTGATAGATGAAAAAACTTAAAAATGAAAAAGAGCTTGTCAAAAAAGCCATTTTAGAAGGTGTCAAGTATGGCGAGAGTCGAGGCGTTGTTGAGTTTGAGGCTACAGATTCTGCTGCCGAAAAAATAGAATATATTTACCGCTTGTTGGTCCATGATAACGTTATTCAGCCCATTCCAGAAGATCAAATATCGCAGCTTACTATGAAGCATAAACTGGCTATTTGGGCGTCTAAGATTAAATAGTTACCTGTTGATGTTATTCGGATGGCGAAAGAATATTCAAAATGCGATTAATTTTATCTAGGCTCTCTTGATACTCATCATCCACGTCAGAGTCGGCGACAATACCGCCACCGCCCCAACAAGTGAGCTGTTCGCCATCGCAGCTGACAGTGCGAATAGCAATATTCGAGTCCATATCCCCATTATTAGTAATATAGCCAATGCTGCCGCAGTAAACGCCACGCGATCCACTCTCTAGTTCTTCGATAATTTCCATGGCACGCTTTTTGGGTGCCCCAGTAATCGAGCCCCCAGGAAAACAGTCCCTAAATAAATCGAGGCTGCTTGATTGTTCGCGTAAAGTACCGACAACATCGCTTACTAGGTGGTGTACATTGGGGAAGCTTTGTAGCCCAAATAATGTCTCAACAGTAATGCTACCGGGTATGCAGTGTTGGCCAATATCGTTGCGTAGTAAATCGACAATCATCAAATTTTCTGCACGATTCTTTTCATCATTTTGTAAGGTAGTGGCACGCTGTTTATCGATCTTTGGGTCTGCATCGCGCCTCAAGGTACCTTTAATAGGTTGAGTTAAAACGTGATTATCTTCTACCTTTAAAAAACGCTCGGGCGACAGCGACATGATAGCTTGCTCACCTAATTGCAAATAGGCTGAGAAGGGAGATGCCATTGCTTCGCGGAGTTGCTGGTATGCTATGTACGGATCTCCCTGGTACTTACCCTGAAAGCGCTGTGCAAAATTAACCTGATAAGTGTCACCAGCCAGTATGTACTCGTTAATGGTTTCTAAACTATCAGTGTATTCTTGCTTTGATATTGTTGGCTTTAAGGGCTCAACCTGCATTAACGTGGGCTCTTCCTGAGTGAGGGCTTGGTTAGCAAAATTGTTAAGTTTACCTGTGATTATTTGTAGGGTGAGTGGGTTGCATTCTGGTAGGCTAGCAATATAGGCTTTTTGCTCAAGGTGGTCTTGGATGATAGCCCAATGATAAATGCCCACCTGCATATCGTCAAAATGGCTAGTTTGGCTATCGTCAACGTTACTTTGGTTTACTATATTTTGCTTAGTCTTAAATGACTTGTGTAGATCATAGGCAAAATAACCAATGGCACCACCGCTAAAAGGGATGTCAATATCGGTATCTGTTTGGGGAGTCCCTTTAGTTCTTGTGAGTTTGTTTAACTCACCTTGTAAAAGGTCTAGGGGATCTTCACTCGATAGCATGCGTTCGCCGTAAGTGTAATCAGCACCTTGGCAGTCATAAATAGTTGTTTGGTGATTGCTAGTGACAAGGCGAGACTCAGGTAAGGCACTGATGATATCGTAACGACCATATTCAGAACGCGGTTTACCGCTATCTAACCAACAAGCAAAAGGTAAGTCTCGAACTAAATTAAATAACCCTTCGCAGTTAGTTTGGTAGGGGATGGCGGTTATTTTTATCATGATAATATGCAGTATTAGTTATGCTGTAATAGGAGCTACTTTTGGCATTTTATGCACTTGAGCGTTTGATTAATTTATACGATGGCTATTGTCGCAGCTTTAGCGTTGCAGGGCAGTCTTTATTATTAATTCAAGAAAACGGCCAGCGCTATTTGTTGTTAAATCAATGCCCACATCAGCGAATGCCCCTTGCTCAAGGTACCATTCGTGATGGTTTTATTCAGTGTCCAACCCATGGAATGCGGTTTAGCTTGCTCACCGGCGAGACAAAGGATGGTTGCTCAGAACGGTTGCGTTTTTTAACGCCTTCTTACGAAGGCGCGATTATAGGGGTTGATTTTTAAGTCACACAACGATTTATATTGACTATTCAATTATATTTTTTAATATAGTTTCACTTATTTTTATGAAATTGTATTAGCTTGTGCAATGGCATTGCCAATATAATTACTAGGTGTCATAGCTCTGATGCTTTCTTTTGCGCTCTCTGGAATTTCAAGTGTCTCTACAAAATCACTTAATATTTCTGGTGTAATAGTTTGCCCACGAGTGAGTGCTTTTAATTTTTCGTATGGCTCATCGACACCATAACGACGCATAATCGTTTGGATTGGCTCGGCTAATACTTCCCAGCTTGTGTTTAAATCTGCGGCGAGTTTTTCTTCATTAATCTCAAGTTTACCCATACCTTTTATAACAGAAGAATAGGCAATGGCGCAGTAGCCAAAACCCACCCCCATATTTCTTAATACTGTCGAGTCAGTTAAATCACGTTGCCAACGAGAGATAGGTAACTTACTTGCTAAATGTTGAAATACCGCATTGGCTAAGCCGAGGTTACCTTCGGAGTTTTCAAAATCAATAGGGTTGACTTTGTGTGGCATAGTGGATGAGCCAACTTCTCCAGCAATGGTTTTTTGCTTAAAGTAACCCACGGAGATATAACCCCAAATATCACGATTAAAATCAATCATGATGGTATTAAAGCGCGCAATCGCATCAAATAGTTCGGCAATATAATCATGTGGTTCGATTTGCGTAGTGTATGGGTTCCAAGATAAGCCCAAGCTTTCTACAAAGCTTTGTGCGTTGGCTTGCCAATCGATATCTGGGTAAGCCGATAAATGTGCATTATAGTTACCCACAGCACCATTGATCTTTCCTAATAGCTCTACCGAATTGATCGTCTCTAATTGGCGACGTAGGCGTGCAACAACGTTGGCAATTTCTTTACCCACTGTAGTTGGTGAGGCTGTTTGCCCATGTGTACGAGAAAGCATAGGAATAGCAGCATAATCTTTGGCAAGAGCCGTCATTATTGTAATAGTCTCTTCTAATTGAGTAACTAATACGTTGCGACCGGCTTTTAGCATCAGTGCATGTGAGAGGTTGTTAATATCTTCGCTTGTACAAGCAAAATGAACAAACTCTTTGATGCTATTAAGCTCAGCATTGACTACAAATTGTTCTTTAAGGAAGTACTCAACCGCTTTTACATCGTGGTTTGTTGTCGCTTCTATCGTTTTTACTTGTTGGGCATGGCTTTCGTCAAAATTATCGAGTATTGTCTGTAACTGTTGGTTTGCATCAAAGCTTAAAGCAGGTACTTCTTCAACCTGTGAGTGGTTAGCCAAGCATTGCAGCCAACGAACTTCTACCTCGACACGATAACGGATGAGACCGTACTCACTAAATATAGAGCGATAACTTGACGTTTTGCTGCCATAACGTCCATCGATGGGGGAAACCGCGGTCAAAGAAGATAGCTCGCTCATAATGTTGTGTGCCTTAAAATTTAAAGAATTAAAATAAAGGGCGGCATCATACCGGAAATGAGCAATTCTTGCGAAGATAATGCACCAAAATTGCCGACTTGCCGAGACTAGACTATGCTCTAAATAACAAAAATCCTATATACGGAGATAAACTCAGATATGAGCCTAATAACAACAACGCCTTCGTCAGCTTTTACTAAACAATTACAACAACTTATCAGTGCTAAAGCAACGAACTCTTCTGCTGATTCAATCCAGTTATTTGCCAACGAATTCTTTGATCAATATCCGTTATCTGATCTCGAAAGTAGGACTGAGGATGATGTCTTTGGCATGCTTAATGAGGCCTATACCTTTATAAAAGAATTTAAACAGAAGGCTTCGATTAAGGTATTTAATCCTGAGCCTAAAGTGGATCACTGGCAATGCTCCCGCTCCATTATTATGGTGCACTGTAAAAATACGCCATTCCTAATGGATTCGATACGTATGGCGTTAACGAATCATGGTCTGGACGTACGAGCGATTAAAAGTACGCCATTTGCATCGGTTCGCGATAAGTCTGGTTTATTGATGGATATTCAGCCATCCAGAGAAGCGAGCGCTTCGGATGTTAATGAAGCCTTCTTGTATTTTGAAATAAATAGGCAATCTCAAGAAAAAGAGTTAAAAACCATTGCTAGTATTATTCGAGGCATACTTAGTGACATTCAACTAGTCACCAGCGGCTATTCAAAAGTATTGGCAGCAGTAGAAAAGGTTAAAACATCGATAGCGAATGTTAGTCATGTGCACTCAAAGAGTGAGATCCAAGAGGCAGAGGAGTTCCTATCGTGGCTCACAACCAATAATTTTGCCTTTTTAGGCTACGCCTATACTCCCTTGAAAAAAACTGGGCCTAATGATTATGAGGCCTCGGTTGATAAGAAAAGTGTTTGTGGCATATTAAAGAGAAAAGAATTAATCGATAGTGTTCAGAATCGACAGGACTTTACCAAGAGTAGCCAAAAGAAATTAGTCGCTTTTAGTAATCTACCTGTTCGCTCTACAGTACATCGTCAAGCTTACCCCGACCAAATCAAAGTCAAAGACTACGATGAAAAGGGCAATCTGATTGGTAAACATCACTTTGTAGGGCTTTATACTTCAAGTGCTTACCGAGCCAGTGCCTTTGATATTCCTGTTGTGCGTGCAAAAATAATGCGCCTTTATAAAAATATTAATACCGAGCTCACCAGTTATAATGGTCGTGTTATTAGGCAGGTACTAGAAACCTACCCAAGAAACGAGCTATTCCAAAGTGATGTCAAAAGCTTAACCGAGTCTATTTTGCGTATTTCACAAATTAACGAGCGCCATAAGGTGCGTTTGTTTATGCGTGCGGATACTACCAATACCTTTGTCACTGCGGTACTTTATATCCCTCGTGATGTATTTTCGACGCGCCTACGTAAAAAGATACTGACGATGCTATCAGATGCTGTGGCGGCGCAGTCCCATGAATTTAATATGCATTTCTCTGAATCTTTACTTTGCCGGCTCTATGCAACTTTCCGTATTAGTGATGACGAAACACCTAAATGGAATGCTGAGCAATTAGAATTAGACATTAAGCAATTGGCGCACACTTGGGAGTCTTCTTTGGAAGAGACTCTACAATTACAGATGGGTGAAGAGAAGGGTACCCAGTACGCAAGACGTTTTGCACCATGTTTTCCTGCATCCTATCGAGATAGCTTTGACGCCGAGCAAGCACTAAAAGATATCCAAGTGCTTGAATGCCTAAACGAGCAAAAATCTCTTGCATTAAATTTGTGTCCTTCGAGTGATGAAACGAGTCACCGTATTCATTTTAAGATGGTGAACTTAGGTTCACCTTTAGTGTTATCTGATGTAATTCCTGTGCTCGAAAAAATGAACGTTAAAGTGATGGGAGAGCATCCTTACAAGCTATGCATTGATGGTCAAGAGGCTTGGCTACATGATTTTGAATTAGATAGCCAATTATTTGCTTGCGCTAATTTTTCTGTATTGAAAGAGCGTTTTGAAACTGCATTTGAGCATATATGGGCAAACGATGCTGATAACGATGGCTTTAATGGTTTGGTGTTGTCAGCCAATATTAATTGGCGAGAGGTAATAATTTTACGTGCTTACGCCTCGTATATGAAGCAAACCCTATTTCCTTTTAGTCAAGATGCGATTATCAATACATTATTGTCGTACCCAAGTATTACAAAGCAGCTTATTGCATTATTTCACGTACATTTTGACCCAGAGCACGATGGCACTCGCAATGGGCACAAGTTAACTAATGAGATTGTTGCCTGTCTTGATGAGGTGAGTAACCTCAATGATGACAGAATATTACGTCGCTTTTTAGACTTCATTAATGGCACCTTGCGTACCAACTTTTATCAACATATCGATGGCGCACCAAAGGCCTATGTCAGTTTTAAATTTAACCCGCGTGAGATTGCAGGCATCCCCGAGCCTCGACCTCAGTATGAGATATTTGTGTATTCCCCTCGTGTAGAAGGCGTACATTTACGTGGTGGTAAAGTTGCTCGCGGTGGCCTGCGTTGGTCTGATCGCAACGAAGATTTTCGTACAGAAGTACTCGGTTTGGTTAAGGCCCAACAGGTTAAAAATGCGGTTATTGTACCCAATGGTGCTAAAGGTGGCTTTATTGCAAAACAAGCCAGCATGCAAGATGGACGTGATGCCTTTATCAAAGAAGGTATCGCCAGTTACCAAACCTTTATTCGTGGCTTGCTTGATATAACCGACAACTTTATTAAAGGTAAAGTTATCCCACCGGTTAATGTCGTGCGCGGCGATGGCGACGACCCTTATCTAGTTGTTGCAGCCGACAAAGGCACTGCGACCTTCTCTGATATTGCTAACGAAATTTCTTTTGAGTATAACCACTGGTTGGGCGATGCCTTTGCATCGGGCGGTAGCCAAGGTTACGACCACAAAGGTATGGGTATTACCGCACGTGGTGCTTGGGTATCGGTGCAGCGACACTTTAAAGAGCAGGGTGTTAACGTACAGGAAGAAGACTTCAGTGTCATTGGTATTGGCGACATGGCCGGAGATGTATTTGGTAATGGTATGTTGATGTCAAAACATATTTGTTTAACGGCAGCCTTTAACCACCTACATATTTTTATCGATCCCACCCCAAATTCTGCTAAAAGCTTTGTCGAGCGTGAGCGCCTTTTCAATACGCCTGGTGCCACGTGGGAAGACTACAACAAAAAACTTATTTCAAAAGGCGGTGGCATTTTCTCCCGCAGTGCTAAATCTATTGCGATTAGCTCAGAGATGAAAAAATGCTTTGCTATTAGTGAAGATAAGCTTACCCCCGTTGATTTGATACATGCTTTACTAAAAGCACCAGTCGACCTTATTTGGAATGGTGGTATTGGTACCTACGTTAAAGCGGGTACTGAAACTCATGCTGATGTTGGTGACAAAGCTAATGATGGCTTACGTGTAAATGGTAGTGACCTTCGCTGTAAGGTATTTGGTGAGGGTGGTAATCTTGGTTTAAGCCAACTGGGTCGTATCGAGTTTGCACTTAATGGAGGTTTCTGTAATACCGACTTTATCGATAATGCCGCGGGTGTAGACTGCTCTGACCACGAGGTAAATATTAAAATCCTTCTCAATGATGTTGTGAGTAAAGGTGGGCTAACCGAGAAGCAACGTAATCGGTTATTAGTATCGATGACCGATACTGTTGCCGAGATGGTACTAACCAATAACTACTATCAGACTCAATCTATTAGCTTAGCTGAGAAAGAAGGCCTTGCTCGCAATAATGAGTACAGACGCTTAATCAACACATTAGAAAGCAGTGGGCGACTTAATCGAGAGTTGGAATTTATTCCAAGTGACGAAGAGCTGGTGGAACGCGCAGCTAGTGGACAGTCATTAACACGCCCGGAACTTGCAGTACTTAATTGTTATGTTAAGAGTCAGTTAAAAGAAGAACTTGCCGTTGATGAGATTGCCAATAACGCTTATTTATCTTCTTGGGTAGAAAAGGCATTTCCAAAGCAACTACTTAAAAAGTACAAAGCAAAAATCCACCAGCATATTCTGCGTAAAGAAATTATAGCTACTCAATTAGCCAACGATATGGTTGATAATATGGGCATTACTTTCTTCCAGCGCTTAATGGAAGGCACTGGTGAAACGGCTGCTAATATTGCCATTGCTTATGTCGCTGCGCGCGATGTATTTCGCTTTGATGAGTTTCAAGCCTCGGTTGAAGCGATGGATTATAAAGTGCCCGCAGAAGATCAGTTACTATTATTGATTAATATGATGCGCCGAGTTCGACGCGGTACACGTTGGTTCTTGCGCAATCGTCGCGAGCGCCTAGATCTCACAAAAGATGTTGCTTCATTTACAACACACGTGACTAGTGTTATTAAAGCCACGCCAAAAGTATTAAGTGATCAAGAAAAACAAGTGTGGAATGATAAATGTGAGCACTTTGAAAACTTGGGGCTTAACAATAACTGGGCAAATGTTATGGCTATGCCAGGTTATTTATTCTCGGGGCTTGGTATAGCCGAAGCGGCAACAGATACAAAAGCCGATGTGGCCAGTGCCGTTGAGATGCAGCACTTATTGGGTGACAAGCTAGGCCTGTATTGGTTTGCTATTGCCGTGACCAATGTCAAAGTTGAAAATCATTGGCAAGCAAAAGCGCGCGAATCATTTATTGATGATATTGATAAAGTACTGCGTGTAATGGGTGTGAGCCTATTACGCCTTGCTGGCAAAGAGTACCAGTTAGAAGAAGCGCTACAGCTATGGATGCAGGAGTACTCCTCGGTAGTATCGCGCTGGCGAACTATTGCAACAGAGTTAGAGTGTAATGTTGAGCACGATTTTGCTATATTCTCAGTTGCTATGGGTGAATTAATGGACCTAATGAATGCCTGTCAGAGCTGTAAAAAGCTAAGTTGGGGCTAATTCTTAATGCTGCATAACGCTATCGTTAGACGACGATAGCGTTATGTTTATATCACTTATTACTTATATGGCAGAGATTATAGTCACATTAAATATTTCGGCGGACGAATACCTTAAACTGTATCAAGGTGCTGCTCAATCGGTATTTACTAAAACTCATAGTGGGAAGAGTATTCGGTTTCCGGCCAATATATTGCAACCCTTTGTAAGCCATGGTGGCGTTCGCGGCTCTTTTAAAATAGAGTTTGATGAAGATAATCGATTCAAAAGAATTAGCCAGCTACATTAATCATTATTGATCTAGAATAATTATAAAAGCGCTGGGTAAGTGAAAAAATTAAAATGTATAACATTTAAAACCAGATGAGCAAAAATAGCAGCCTCAATTCGACCTGTCTTTAAGTAAACATACCCGTAGATAAAACCAGCAGCTGATGCTAACAGTACATATTGCCAGCCTCCGGCTATATGTGCTAAACCAAATAATACTGCGCTAATGGCAACGCTGGTAAGTCCGGGCAAATAATTGACTAACTGGCGTTGAATGATTCCACGAAAAAGTGCCTCTTCGGCAATAACGGTAAAGAATAAATTTTTAAGTAACCAAGGCCAAAATAAAGGGCTTATATTCAGTTGAGGTTGTAGCACATCAAGCAGTAACCCAGCTGTAAATGTAACAACTAAACCCACAGCTAGTGTAGGCATTATCGTGCTCAACATACTACGCCAATCATCGATGGAGTGATTAAGGCTTGGTTGTAATACAAGAGCTAAAATCAAAAGGCCAAGTAAGGCTTTATCGAAATTAAACCAAATATCAAAGCTTTTACTATTCGCATGTAATTGAATATTTTCAATGTACAAGACATTATTGAAGCCAGGTAAAATATGCATGCCAAGGGCAACTGCAAGCACAATACATAAGCCCCACCAAAACCAAGAGAACTTAGCACCTAATTGAGAGTAATGTTGATAATAATAAAGCGATAGAGCTAAAAGAGCGAGCCAGACAAAAGCAATAAATGTTAGGTGCTCAGCGAGTGATACTGTCACTAAACTTATCATTAAAGCGGAGAAGAAATAGAGTCTGTTTGTCAAAAAGAGTAGGCAGGTTGTCACTGCTATTAAGTAAACACCTATTGGTATATCAAAAAAATATGGCATAGCAACGCAACAGAGGGTTTTAATAAATTGTTTTGATTGATTTATATCGTTGATGAGTTTAGCGAAAAAAGAGCAAATCTACAAAAGAGCGTAAAACTATACTAAAGCTCTTGTTGATAGATAGAGTAAAGTAATCATAGTTGTATGATTAGTGTACAGGTCGCTTGCTGGAATTACTTCGAAACTATAACAAATAGAAATTTATAGCCTAAATAAGGATGTTAACATACCTATTATGACTCCACTCTAACTGGGAGTATAAAAGTATCCTGACTGTACAAAAAGTATAGGCTATAGCATGAACTTCGAAATTTTATAGCATTGGTTGATCGAACGTATTTATTACAAGGGTAGAATATTGGACAATATCATTGGTAATTTGGATTACATTATACTTTTAATTTTGATTATTGTACTCTCATGTGCTGTTCCTTTTTCTGCCAATAAACAATTAAATCGACCTGTACTACTTTATAGTACAGCCGCTTTGTCGGGACTTTTTCCCATACTTTTCCCCATTTACTTAGGGTTCATTTTTTTTAAAGCGAAAAATACGAGAGTATACATCTATTTAATTATTTTATTGATCTGTTTGACTATTCAAAACTTTTTATCTTCTAAGCTTGCTGAAAATATTGAGTTTTCTGAGTTATATACTGAAAATTTCACATTGGAAGAGGGAGATTATATTTCTATAAAAGGAGAGTTTCTTAAATTGCATGTAGATCAATATGTAGTGGAAACATATTTCACCATAGGCGGAACTCGCACGGTTAACAATAAATTCTACTATGAGATTGTTCCGGTTAATAATAACTCTCCTCATAGAGTAAGGATTTTTGTTTCCGATGGAATGATATTTTATAATGACCTTCCAAATAAAAACCTGGTAAATTATGAGAGATTTGATGCTTACAGAGCATTTTTAAAACATATCGATAAAGGCGTTATAGAAAAAATTAAGGCTACATTGAAGCCTGGGCAAGGGCTGCTATTTATAACAGAAGCTTCACAATCTAGTTTTCAATCTGATCAGAAAATCGCAAAAATAGGCAGTGGAATTTTTGGGTTATTATCTTTGATTCTTTTTATACTGACTTTTAGAGAAATTAGAATTCGAAAGAGCAGAAATGCTTAAATAAGTAGGAATATGTACATCCTTTATAGAGGAATAAACTATGGGTAATAAGTTTGAAAGGTCTTTATTTTTAAGATTTATAAGTTCAGTAGCTACTCTCGCTCTAATGTTCACAATAATATATGTAATTATTGCTGGTTTTGATTTGGTCTCAACGTTAGTGCTTGTTACTGCTTTTAGCAGCCTTGCGGGGCAAGCGATTTTTACAGGCGAATCTTTTTTTGAATGTGTTACTGTCTTTCTTGAAATGCTAGTTGAAGGTATCGCTTCAATTTTTGAAGCGATAGCATCTATATTTAGTTCTTGATAAATTTACGTCAAAAACGATAGCGAGCGGCATAGTCACGTCGTAGTTCATGAATGTTGTAATGCTTCTCGATATGCTTTATATGCTGGAAATAAAAGTACAAATGGAGAGTATTGATGCTCTTTGGGAATCAATTTAAAAAAATACAAATAGAAACAAGTGGGATAAATATTAACCTTGTACACGGTGGTAAAGGCTATCCTTTGCTCTTACTACATGGCTATCCGCAAACTCACGCGATTTGGCATAAAGTCGCCCCACTTTTGGCGAATCATTTTCACGTCATTTGTCCAGATCTAAGAGGGTATGGCGATAGCTCAAAACCCACTAGCTCGACAGAGCATTATCCTTACTCTAAGCGCGCAATGGCTCAGGATATGTTTGAGATAATGGAGGCTCTTGGACATAAGCACTTCTATGTGGCTGGCCATGACAGGGGGGGCAGGGTTGTTCATCGAATGGCGCGTGATTACCCAGATAATGTGAAAAAAGCCTGTGTAATGGACATCATACCTACATATCATATGTTTAATAATACCGACAAAAATTTTGCTACAGGTTATTACCATTGGTTTTTTTTGATACAACCCGACGGCTTGCCAGAGCGTATGATAGGCCTTGACCCTGAATATTATTTAAAAGAAAAGCTAAGACGATGGGCTGCCCCTAATGCTACTTTCTCGGAAGAAGCCGTGGCTGAATATATACGATGTTTTAGTCAACCCGAAGCAATACATTCGTCTTGTGAAGACTATCGCGCCGCTGCAAGTATTGATTTAGAGCATGACATGGAGGACGAAAATATCAAGATTGAATGTCCACTGTTGGTCTTGTGGGGTAAAAAAGGGTTTGTTCATAAGACATATGATGTATTAGATGTTTGGAAGAGATATGCCAAAGAAGTAGAAGGTAAAAATTTAGATTGTGGCCATTTTTTACCAGAAGAGGCTGGCAATGAAGTTGCTAGGGAGCTGCAAAGTTTTTTTATTGATACATAAAGTATTTACCGATGGACTCAAATTCCTACAATACTTTATAGTGTTTTGGATTTGTACAGGCAAAAACTAACCACTTCATCAAATGGACATTTTGGATGTTAATATTCCCTATACATATAAGATATTTATTAATTCTCTTACTAGTAATTTCTTCTAATACTTCTGCCAAAGAAAGTATATGCTATGGAACTACATCGAATGGAAAACTAGAGGGTGGTGTGCAATTGCCTTCTAAAGGTCGCAACTTTATAGGCTACAGTAGAGTGGCGGCTATGGCTGGTAGAACCTATGTTCATTCCGCTGTTAAGAATATTATTATTGCTGCTTATAAAGATTTAGAAACAGAGCAGCCCAAAAAGGTCTATAAATACGCTGAGACAGGATTTTCAGGTGGAGGACAATTCAGGCCTCATAAAACTCATCGCAATGGCTTGTCAGTTGATTTTATGACACCTGTTATTAATGCAAATGATGAGTCAGTCCATTTGCCTACTCATGTATTCAACAAATTTGGCTACAATATCGAATTTGACTCAAAGGGCAACTATAAGGGTCTTACAATCGATTATGAAGCTTTGGCTGCACATATTGTGGTTTTGCATAAGCAAGCAAAGAGGTCAGGTAATGATTTATGGCGTGTGATTTTCGATCCCAAATTGCAAGTAAATTTGTTTAAAACTAAATACGCAGACTATCTTGAAAAGCATATAACATTTTCTAAAAAGCGGTCATGGGTGCGACATGATGAGCATTATCATATTGACTTTGTTGTGGCATGCAAACAATAGCTGTGATTCTTCAATAGGCATTGTGTATTATAGTAGCGGGACAATATATAAACGTTGTAGATAAAATAACAGATTATGCCAAGAGATATTAATGTAATTATCGAGCATAGAGTAGACGGGCTGTGGAAACTAGTTCTACCGATGTTAAAGAATAATTTTTTTAATCATAAAAGGCCTAAAGAAAATTGGCTAAGCGATTCGATGTATATTGATGAGTACTACCCAGAACTTTTTTATAGTGAGTACAGTCCTGAAATTTGGGAGTTATTCGGGGTTGCTGGAAAGTATTCAAAAAATACTAGACCATTGCCAGATGATTGTTGTGAAGAGATTAAAAACTTTTATAAATCATTTGGTAATGAAGCTTTTGATGAGCATTGGCTTACATGTATAGATTTTTTAGCTAACGTCAAAAAATATCGCTCTACTTCGAAAGAGGCTTGTCACCTTGCTTTGCGATTGAAGGAATTAGGTGACCCAAATAAAATGAGATTAATTTTATGGTTTAGCCAATAAATAATTAGATATCATCAAGGTGCTTCGAGAAGAGTAGTAATAGAGATGCAAAACAAATATCTTTATATCAGGGTTGGTAGTTACTTGCCTCGCTGAGCTTTTTTTTCTTTTCTCTTTTTAGCCATATCAATGAGTCGCTGTTTGCGGGCCGCATCTTCTGGTGTGGCTTCCTCTGGGTCATAGTCGCTATCATAAAGTGTATCGTCCCCCGACTGCATCATTAATGATAAGTTGATGCGAGAATCGGCAACTCTAAGAGCTTCCTCGCGGCGGATAATTTTTTTATTAACCAGCTCACAAAGTACTTTATCAAAAGTTTGACTCTCGTTATCCATCTCACCCATAACGGCTCGTATTTTTTCTGTTTCACCTTTTGCTATTAGGGTCGATATAAAGTGATTGTTGAGCATAATCTCTGAGACTAAAACACGACCGCCTGCTTCAGAAAAAGCAAACCGCTGAGCAATAATTGCTACAAGATATTGGGAGAGGTCATGCCTGATTCTATGGTGTTCATTTAAGGGGAATAAATTTAAAAAACGATCGATAGCCTGTGGCGTGTTGTTTGCGTGTAAAGTAGATAGGCATAAATGCCCGGTCTCAGCAAAGCGCAGCGCATATTTAGCGGTCTCAGTATCTCTAATTTCGCCAATCATAATCGTATCGGGTTTTTCTCTAAGTGCATACTTTAGAGCGTCTTTGTAGCTTTTTGTATCAATGCCAATTTCGCGCTGGCTAATTAAACACATTTTATGATTGTGCGTATATTCGATAGGATCTTCTATGGTTAAAATATGGCCTTCGCAATTGCGGTTTCTATAATCGAGCATGCTTGCCATAGTGGTTGACTTACCAGAGCCTGCTGCGCCTACAATCAAAATCAAACCATTTTGTTCGGTTGCCATTTCTTTGACAACATTAGGTATACCAAGATCCTTCAAATCTGGAATTTCATTGCCAATGAACCGGGCAACGATAGCAGGGTGACCCTTTTGGAAATAAAAGTTTAAACGCACGCGCCCAATTTCTGGAAACTCAACCCCAAAGTCCAGTGCCAAGGCATCGTTAAAAATGGATTGCTGTTGCTCTGATAAAATAGACGCCACAATAACTTGTATGCGTTCTGAAGTAATTAATTCATCTGATGCTCGATAATAATTACCGTCGACAATAACCGTAGGCTCAACACCAACTGTCACGAACAAGTCAGTAGCATTCTTTAAATACATTAAAGAAAGTAATTCAGATAGCTCGCCAAGTTCGATGGGATTGTCCATAAGTCACCATAAGTAAATTTGATGTCATGGCTCTTAGCTGTTTAAGCCAAAATAGACATTGCTTTGTAATACGTATAAGTATTGATTGGGCTAAATTTTCATTTTTATAATTGTCTGCAATTTGTACAAATTGCTTAGCTTCATACTATCGAAAAAGACGTAACCGTACAAGGGTCACATTATTGGCGTGATGAATGTCTCAATTGAAATGGGTTACTATAGGAATTACGGTTGGGCTAAATGAAATAATTATTAGCATCAGTAGTGCTGATGCTAATAATTATAGAGAGTTAGATAAAGCTAAGACGCTGGCAGTTGCTTAATACGGTTATAAAAAGAGGCTAAATACATCAACAAAAATAGTGCCAGCATGCATTCTTTGGTCTCGCCTGAACGTATATCTAATATATAGGGTACGGTAGTATCAAATAGCTTATAAGACTTCTCATGTATGCTAACGGCTAGTGCCATGAAGCAAGTGGGAATATTTACATAGGTTGGTAGCCACCAATATTTAAATGTATCTGTACCGAGCGATTTACCGCTAATGCGAAGATATAAGGGCACAACAATGGCGACTAGCGCAGCCAGGCTTAAAACAGCTCGTGGGAACTGGTCGAGCAGCCCAATAGTATTGTGTAAATTAGTTTCGCCTTGGTCGTTAACATTTTGCCAAAGCTCCGGTGTCGCCCAGCCAAGCCAGTGCTGTCCCCAACTGAGCTCTTCCCCTGCATAATATATGCAACCGAGTAACAACAAACCAATCCATTTTTTGAATATTGGAAATTGAAGTTTACCTAGATGCGCGTAGCACTTAATTGCTAGAGCTATCGCAAATAGTAATGCTACTACTGTAATGTTCTCCATCACACCTAATTCACCAAAAACATAAGGATCTGTCGCTGGGTCAATAAAGCGAGTGACATAGGGGATTAATACGACTGTAATAGGTAGCCACAGCCATAGCCATGAAGGTAAGTCTTTAGGTTGGTTCATAAATATTCTTTATTTATTAATTGGTTAAGAAGCAGGTTTTACAATTTTGGGCCGAGGGCAATCGCGACGATTTGTTAGCGACCTTATTGGCATGATCTGGGATTGATACTCTCAAGCTATTCCCTAGGCAGGCGGATTATACAGCAAGCCCGCGACCCACATCCAACTTATTATTGCCTAAGCTAAATGAGACCTCGAAATATTATTTTTATTGCTGCGTAAATCGTAAATTGCGATAAAAGGATATAGCATTTGCACCTGTATTGTCGGCATCAGTCATAACGGCAATACCTTTAATACTTTCAATCTCTTCTCCAAACAGTGTTGCTAAATCTTCTCTAAGGTTCCTTTTTTCGGATGTCCACTGTCCTTTTTGGTCTTCTCCGTTTTGTAGTGACAGCATCACAACATCGTTTGTGTAAGGATTTTTCCAGTTGCTCAAGGGTACAGAATTACTCGACCATACGTAGGTTAGTGCTCTTGGAAAAATACTCCCAGCCTTGCTCGCTATAGCAATATAAACACGGGCAGGGAAGTCGTCTCCGTTACGACTATGTTCATTCTTGTGTTTATAGGCATTAGTTATTCTCCAATCCCACTGAATAAACGGAGTTTGAGTAAGATCAATATCAGCAATTTTGTACAGCATAGAGGCCGTGGCATTGGTGCTGGCCTTTAGTATTTCACCGTCTTTATCGTCGTTAATGATTTCATAAGTAGTCGAGCCCGCAAAAACACGCTCCTGCCAACCACTATCGCTGAAGGCGATCTGTTTAATTGCCTGTTGCTCTGCTTGATGAGTATGACTAGATTTTGGAGTGTTACTGCAAGCATTTAATAAGAGCAAAAAAATTCCAGCAATGGCAGTTATACGGATCATATTCAATGAGTTATTTCTCGGTACTTGGTTATTTGTTTTTGTCATATTTAATCTATCTATTACTTAATGCTGCTTATTTGATTTCTTTATATTGTCGACAATATATACCAATGTCGAGTTTTAAGTGGCGTTTTTAATCAGTAAAATCAATTTAATTGTAAACATTGTCAACAATTTATGTTTTAATACTTTACATCCTAGTATGAGTGATTGATGCAAAGAGTTCGCCACGGATACCGCGCTTACTATAGCGAATGATCACGACAGGAAAAAGCATTACAAAAGATACAGCTAACTAACAACAACTAAATAAGTAAAACTAAATAGGTGGGTTATGTCAGGCAACTATAATAAATCATACGCTAAATCTATCTCCGACCCCGAGGCCTTTTGGGGCGATGCGGCAAAGCAAATTCAATGGGTCAAACCCTATGAGAAAGTACTCGATGACTCTAGGCCGCCATTTTATCGATGGTTTCGTGGTGGTGAACTTAATACCTGCTATAACGCTGTTGATTATCATTGTGAAACTGGCCGAGGCGAACAGCTGGCTATCATCTATGACAGCCCCGTTACCAATACCCAAAAGACATTCACCTATAACGAGCTAAAAGAATCCGTCTCACGTCTAGCAGGTGCCTTAAAGGCCCAAGGTGTTGATAAAGGTGATCGCGTTATTATTTATATGCCAATGGTAGCAGAGGCTGTGTTGGGTATGCTTGCCTGCGCGCGTATTGGCGCCGTACACTCTGTTGTATTTGGTGGCTTTGCGGCCAAAGAGTTAGCAAGCCGCATCGATGATGCAGCCCCCAAAGTTGTTCTCTCTGCCTCTTGTGGTATAGAGCCCACTCGAACAATTGCCTATAAACCTTTGTTAGATGAAGCGATAGAGCTCTCTCACGAAAAACCAAAGGCCACACTAATATTACAACGCGAGCAACTAACAGCCTCGATGATTGAGGGTAGAGACGTTGATTGGCTAGAAGCTGTGAACAGTGCAGAGCCTGCTGATTGCGTTACTGTCGCGGCAACCGACCCTCTTTATATTTTGTATACCTCGGGTACCACTGGACAGCCAAAGGGCATAGTACGTGATAATGGTGGTCATGCAGTTGCTATGAAATGGACAATGAAAAACATCTATAACATAGAGCCTGGCAAGGTCTATTGGGCCGCATCAGATGTGGGTTGGGTCGTTGGGCATAGCTACATTTGTTATGGACCATTACTCAATGGTAATACGACGGTGATTTACGAGGGTAAGCCTGTAGGTACACCAGATCCAGGCAGTTTTTGGCGTGTTATTGAAGAATATAATGTCGAGATTCTATTTACTGCACCGACAGCCTTTAGAGCCATTCGTAAAGAGGACCCTAATGGCGAATACATTAAGAAACATGACCTTTCTTCGCTTAAATCGCTCTTTTTTGCCGGTGAGCGCTGTGACTCAAATACATTGGATTGGGCTGGCGAGCAACTAGGTGTGCCTGTTATTGATCACTGGTGGCAAACCGAGACGGGTTGGGCCATTGCTTCTAATTGCTTAGGGATAGAGGCTTTCCCTATCAAGCCAGGTTCACCCACTAAAGCTGCACCCGGTTACGATGTGCAAGTTCTTGATGAAGAAGGTAAGCAAGTTACTAATGGTGATATCGGTGCTATTGCTATCAAGCTGCCATTACCTCCTAGCTCACTGGCAACACTATGGAATGCCGAAGATCGCTACAAAAGTGCCTATCTTGACCGCTACCCTGGATATTACCTAACCGGTGATGCCGGTATGAAGGACGAAGACAACTACCTCTGGATTATGAGCCGTATTGATGACGTAATTAATATTGCAGGTCATCGTTTCTCAACGGGTGCAATAGAAGAGGTGCTAGCTGCACATCACTCCGTTGCTGAATGTGCAGTATTTGGTGTTGCCGATAGCTTTAAAGGTGAGTTACCTGTTGGGCTTGTGGTACTTAAGGCTAACGAAACTATTAGCCTAGAAGATTTACAGACAGAGCTTATTGCGATGGTACGTGAGCGTATTGGTGCTGTTGCCGCGTTTAAATTAGTGACGCAAGTGAAGCGCTTACCCAAAACGCGCTCGGGTAAAATTTTGCGCAATACCATGCGCCAAATTGCCGATGGTAAAGACTGGAATATGCCTGCAACCATCGATGATCCAGCCATTTTAGATGAGATTACGGAAGCTTTAAAAACACTGGGCTATGCGCAAGCGGGCTAAGTCTTAGAAGTGCTAAAAGAGGTGCGTAAGATGGAATCATCAAATGCTTTTTCGAATGGCATCAGGCGAGGGCACCAGAACCCCCCCGATACTGATGATGCAATCACTATAGCTGAGAGTGTTTTTAGGCAAATTCGCCAAGCCATTGTTGAAGGCTCTATTCCTACGGGGAGTAAGATCAGTGAGCCCGAGCTTGCTAAAACCTATGGTGTTAGCCGTGGACCACTACGTGAGGCAATCGGGCGTTTAGAGGCATGTAGCCTTGTCGTGCGTAAGCCCAATGTTGGCGCACGTGTGATGACAATGAGTAGCGAACAACTTATTGATATTTATTATGTGCGTGAGGCTTTAGAAGGTATGGCTGCACGTCTTGCAGCAACACAAATGAGTGATGCAGAGATCGACAAATTACGCGAGTTGTTGAGTATGCATGGTAGCGAAATAGAGCAAGAGCATGGGCAGGCTTACTTCCAAAAAGAAGGTGATCTGGATTTTCATTACAGAATTATCACAGGTAGTAAGAATGAACGCTTAATTAACCTGTTATGCAATGACCTTTATTACCAAATGCGACTTTATCGCTATCAGTTTGGTATGCGCAGTCGACGAGTGCCTAGAGCTTATAACGAGCACGAATATATCGTCGATGCGATTGCTAATCGAGATGGGGAGATGGCAGAGCTGTTGATGCGCTCGCATATCCGCTCGTCACGCAAGAACATAGAGCAGATGCTAAAAGAAAGAAGCACTTAAAGCGCTAAGCAAGATGACATGATCAAAATTTAGTAAATAGTAAAAAGTCGATACAAAAGTAGAGAATACATATGAAATCACAATCTCCCGGACAGCGTTTTAGGCAAGCGATCCAAGATGAGCATCCATTACAAGTGGTGGGTGCTATTAATGCATATTCTGCAAAACTTGCAGAAGCCTCTGATTATAAAGCACTTTATATTTCTGGTGGTGGGGTCGCAGCATCTTCTTGCGGTATTCCAGACCTTGGTATTACTTCACTTGAGGATGTCCTCATTGATCTTCGACGTATTACCGATGTAACAGAATTACCGGTACTAGTAGACATCGACACAGGTTGGGGTGGTGCTTTTAATATTTCCCGTACCGTTAGATCTATGGAAAAAGCAGGTGCAGCGGCAGTGCATATTGAGGATCAAGTGGCTCAAAAGCGCTGTGGACATCGCCCCAATAAAAGCATTGTCCCCGAGAGCGAGATGGTTGATCGTATTAAAGCGGCAGTTGATGCTAAAACTAACTCTGATTTTGTCGTTATGGCGCGTACCGATGCTTTGGCTGTGGAGGGTATGCAGTCGGCTATTGACCGCGCTTGCGCTTGTGTTGAGGCAGGAGCCGATATGATCTTCCCAGAGGCCATGACAGAGCTTAGTCAATATAGAGAGTTTGTTGAAGCCGTTAAAGTACCTGTGCTTGCCAATATTACCGAATTTGGCTCGACCCCATTATTCACTACCGATGAGCTGGCTAGCGCTGGTGTTAGCATGGCCTTGTATCCACTCTCTGCTTTCCGTGCACAAAGCCGTGCAGCACTAAACGTGTATCAATCACTACGAGAGAAGGGTACTCAGCAAGAGGTTATCGACATCATGCAGCCGCGCATGGAGTTATACGATTATTTAGGCTATCACGAATACGAACAAAAGCTCGATAGCCTATTTGAACAAGGCTCAAAATCTTAAGTTATTAGTTACTTTTGTGGCTAAATGAACATTATTTTTATCTACTTATATTTATGAAAAAGGAGCACACACTGTGACCGATTCTGCCCCCGCTGATCTATCGAAAAAGCCAAAAAAATCCGTAGCGCTATCTGGCACCGTTGCAGGCAATACCGCCGTTTGTACCGTAGGTCGTACGGGTAATGACCTTAACTACCGTGGTTACGATATCCTTGATTTAGCCAAAGATTGTGAATTTGAAGAAATTGCCTATTTATTGGTACATGAAAAACTACCAAACTCTTCAGAATTAAAAGCTTACAAGCAAAAATTAAAGTCAATGCGAGGCTTGCCAGCTGCTGTCAAACAAGCGCTTGAAGCCATACCTTCATCGGCTCATCCAATGGATGTTATGCGTAGTGGCGTTTCTATATTGGGTACTTGTCTTCCAGAGAAAGAAGAGCACCCTATTAATGAAGCTCGTGATATAGCTGACCGCTTAATGGCGAGCTTGGGTTCTATGTTGCTCTATTGGTATCACTTTGCCGTTAATGGTAAGCGCATCAATGTGGAGACTGATGACGACTCTATCGGTGGGCACTTCTTGCATCTACTGCATGGACAAACACCACAAGAATCTTGGGTAAAAGCCATGCATACATCATTAGTGCTATATGCCGAGCACGAATTTAACGCATCGACCTTCACCTCGCGTGTGATTGCCGGTACAAACAGTGATATTTACTCAGCTATTACTGGTGCTATTGGCGCATTACGTGGCTCAAAACACGGTGGTGCTAACGAAGTCGCCTTCGATATTCAAAGCCGTTATAACAATGCCGATGAAGCCGAGGCTGATATTCGCGAGCGCGTTGCCAATAAAGAAATCGTGATTGGCTTTGGTCACCCGGTATATACCATCTCTGACCCACGTAATAAGGTGATTAAAAAGATCGCCGAGGACTTATCTCGTGAGGCTGGCAATATGCGTTTGTACTCCGTTGCTGAGCGCTTAGAGAGTGTAATGTGGGATGCTAAAAAAATGTTTCCCAACCTCGATTGGTTTAGTGCCGTTAGCTACAACATGATGGGCGTACCTACAGCGATGTTTACACCGTTATTTGTTATCTCACGTGTATCTGGCTGGGCATCTCATATTATCGAGCAGCGTATAGACGGCAAGATCATTCGTCCAAGTGCTAATTATACTGGGCCTGATGATCAAACCTATGTGCCTATTGATCAGCGTGATTAGTAGAGAAACTACCTACGTTGCCATCGCAGCGTTTACCGCCTCGATAACTTTTAAAAGTTCAAGCGTTAAACCTACACAAGCAAGCCAGGAAGGCTTGCCCATTGGCCAAATGGCCAATGCGAGAAGAAAAATTTAATGAGAACGACGCTTCTCAGTTTAAAAATTTTTCGACGACTTTGAATATAAGCCAAGACGGCGTTTTTCAAATTTAATAAACGAAGAAGAATTTATGAATAGCCAATACCGTAAACCACTAGCCAATACCGATCTTGATTACTTTGATACGCGTGCTGCTATTGAGGATATAAAGCCAGGCAGTTATGCGAGCTTGCCCTATACATCGCGTGTGCTTGCCGAGCAATTAGTACGCCGCTGTGAGCCCACGATGTTAACGGATTCACTCAAACAGTTAATTGAGCGTAAGCAAGATTTAGACTTCCCTTGGTATCCTGCGCGTGTAGTGTGTCACGATATCTTAGGGCAAACAGCATTGGTTGACCTTGCAGGCCTGCGAGATGCGATTGCAGAACAAGGTGGCGATCCTGCTAAGGTAAACCCCGTAGTGCCTACACAATTGATTGTTGACCACTCGTTAGCAGTGGAATACGGTGGCTTTGATCCGGAGGCCTTTGAAAAAAACAGAGCTATCGAAGACCGCCGTAACGATGACCGTTTTCATTTTATTGAGTGGACTAAAACCGCTTTTGAAAATGTTGATGTGATTCCTGCCGGTAACGGCATCATGCATCAAATCAACCTAGAGAAGATGTCGCCAGTGATTCAAGCGCGCGATGGCGTCGCCTACCCAGATACTTGCGTAGGTACAGATAGCCATACACCGCATATTGATTGCTTAGGTGTCATTGCAATTGGTGTCGGTGGGCTGGAGGCCGAGAGCGTGATGCTTGGGCGTGCCTCGATGATGCGCCTGCCCGATATCATTGGTGTAAAGCTTACGGGTAAACGCCAGCCAGGTATCACCGCAACGGATATAGTACTGGCAATTACCGAATTCTTACGCAATGAGCGAGTAGTTTCCTCTTACCTTGAATTTTTCGGAGAGGGTGCCCGAGCACTAACTATTGGTGATCGTGCGACTATCTCGAATATGACACCAGAGTTTGGTGCCACTGCAGCCATGTTTTATATCGATGAACAAACGATCGATTATTTAAAACTTACAGGGCGTGAACCCGAGCAAGTTGCTTTAGTTGAGCAGTACGCTCGCGAGACTGGCCTATGGGCAGATACTTTAAAGGATGCTCACTATGAGCGTGTATTAGAGTTTGATTTGTCGAGTGTGTGTCGCAATATGGCGGGGCCTTCTAACCCTCATAGGCGTTTGGCCACTAGCGATCTTCAAGCGCGTGGTATTGCTAAGCCCCAAGAGCTAAGAGAGCAGGAAAAAGAGGGCGAACTACCTGATGGCGCTGTCATTATTGCGGCCATTACCAGTTGCACGAATACTTCTAACCCACGTAATGTCGTTGCCGCAGGTCTTATTGCACGTAAAGCTAATGAGTTAGGTTTGGTACGTAAGCCGTGGGTCAAGTCATCCTTTGCACCGGGCTCTAAAGTGGCCAAGCTTTACCTAGAAGACGCTGGCCTGTTGAGCGAAATGGAAAATCTCGGCTTTGGTATTGTGGCTTATGCCTGTACCACTTGTAACGGTATGAGTGGCGCATTAGACCCTAAAATCCAAAAAGAAGTTGTCGATCGTGACCTTTACGCAACTGCAGTGTTATCGGGTAACCGTAACTTTGATGGCCGTATTCATCCCTATGCTAAGCAAGCCTTTCTTGCATCTCCTCCATTAGTGGTGGCTTATGCCATTGCAGGTACCGTCCGTTTTGATATCGAGAAAGATGTACTCGGTACCGATGATGATGGTAATCCAATTACGTTGAAGGATATCTGGCCGAGCGACGAAGAGATCGATGCTATTGTAAATGCCAGCGTAAAACCTGAGCAGTTTAAACAAGTATATATCCCAATGTTTGATTTAGACGCCAGTGAGAAAGCCACGAGCCCACTGTATGACTGGCGACCTCAAACAACCTATATACGCAGGCCTCCTTATTGGGAAGGTGCCTTAGCGGGTACGCGTACCTTAAGCGGTATGCGTCCATTAGCAGTATTGGGCGATAACATTACAACGGATCATTTGTCGCCCTCGAATGCAATTATGCTGGATAGTGCAGCCGGTGAGTACCTCGACAAAATGGGTGTACCCGAAGAAGACTTTAACTCCTATGCAACACACCGTGGCGATCACCTAACGGCACAACGTGCGACCTTTGCTAACCCCAAACTGTTAAACGAAATGGTAAAGGATGAGAGTGGCGAGGTTAAACAAGGCTCACTTGCGCGAATAGAGCCAGAAGGCAATATTACACGCATGTGGGAGGCCATCGAGACCTATATGGAGCGTAAGCAACCACTGATTATTGTCGCCGGTGCTGATTATGGTCAAGGTTCATCGCGAGACTGGGCGGCCAAAGGTGTGCGTCTTGCAGGTGTCGAAGTGATTGTTGCTGAAGGCTTTGAGCGTATTCATCGCACCAACTTGATTGGTATGGGGGTGCTTCCAGTAGAGTTTATGGCAGGGACAACACGCAATACCTTAAATCTTGATGGTACAGAAACGTATGACGTTACGGGTGAGCGTGAGCCTCGTGCTACATTAACGCTGGTCATTACACGAGCCAATAGCGAGAAAGTCGAGGTGCCGGTTACTTGTAGACTAGACACTGCAGAGGAAGTCTCGATTTATGAGGCGGGTGGGGTGCTGCAGCGCTTTGCTCAGGACTTTTTAGACAATAAGGTATGATCTTTACCCTGATACAGCGTTGAAAGTGTACTCACTCGATTATTTGCAATTGCAAACTCACTGGCTCCGTGCACTTTCGCCTTGTCTCAGGGAAAACCTCATACCTTATTAACCTTTATCTTTTTAGGCTTACTTACAATTTGGTCATTAGGAATTAGTATGACTCATGCACCACAGATAAAAATACCCGCCACCTATATGCGTGGTGGCACCAGTAAAGGCACTTTTTTTAGATTGCAGGATTTACCAAAGGAAGCACAAGTCCCCGGTGAGGCGCGAGATAATTTATTAATGCGCGTTGTGGGTAGCCCAGACCCTTACGGTAAACATACCGATGGTATGGGTGGGGCAACCTCAAGTACCAGTAAAGTGGTTATCGTCTCCAAAAGTGATAAGGCCGATCACGATGTTAATTATTTATTTGGGCAGGTCGCTATTGATAAAGCCTTTGTCGATTGGAGCGGTAACTGCGGTAACCTCTCATCGGCTGTCGGTTCTTTTGCTGTAGAAAGTGGTTTGGTCGATAAACAACGAGTCCCTGCAAATGGTATTTGTGAGGTGCGTATTTGGCAGGCGAATATTAGTAAAACCATTATTGCTCATGTACCTATCAGCAGTGGTGAAGTACAAGAGACCGGTGATTTTGAATTAGATGGAGTGACCTTTCCCGCAGCAGAGGTAAAGCTCGACTTTATGGATCCTGCTGCCGAGGTATTCCCGACAGGAAATGTTACCGATGAGCTTGTCTTACCCAATGATGAACGCTTGGATAAATTAGCCGGGCTTACATTAACAACAACAATGATTAACGCAGGTATACCGACTATTTTTGTTAATGCAGTCGATATTGGCTACATTGGTAGTGAGCTACAGAGCGACATTAATGGTGATGAAAAAGCGCTTGTCATGTTTGAGGCTCTTCGAGCTTATGGTGCAGTAAAAATGGGCTTAATTAGTGATATAAGCGAGGCTGAGGGGCGCCAGCACACACCTAAAATAGCTTTTGTGTCACCACCTAAAAACTATACAGCATCAAGCGGTAAGTCGGTTAGCGAGGCTGATACACAACTATTGGTGCGAGCACTCTCAATGGGTAAGCTACACCATGCAATGATGGGTACGGCAGCCGTTGCTATTGGTGTAGCGGCAGCTATTCCGGGTACTCTAGTTAATTTAGCCGCTGGTGGGGATGAGTGCCATGAGGTCACCTTTGGTCATCCTTCGGGCATATTGACTGTGGGGGCAAGTGTGTCTCAAGAGGCTAATCAGTGGAAAGTACTCAAAGCGAGTATGAGTCGCAGTGCCCGCATATTGATGGAAGGGTGGGTTAGGGTCCCTGCACAATAACAAAGCCCAGCAGCTTTAAAACTGAAAGTGTTATATCAACTCTTTTATTGGCGATGGGCGAGCAAATAAGTAACCTTGCCCAACATCACAATTGTGTTCCATTAACCATTCTAATTGTTCTTGTTTTTCTATTCCTTCGGCAACAACATTAATCTTTAAGGTATGCGACATTGCGATAACGGCCTTGACAATTTCTTGGTCGTTTTCATCATCGGATAAGCTTTTGATAAAGCTCCTATCAATTTTTAAGCAATCGACGGGAAAGTTTTTTAGCTGAGAAAGTGAAGAGTATCCTGTTCCAAAATCATCAATTGCTATGCTTATACCAATATCTCTTAACCTATTTAATGTATTGATGGCACTTTTTACATCAACAGTTAAAGAAGATTCAGTTACTTCAATTAATATCCTTTCTGGGCCTACTTTTTCGTCTTGTAATATGTTCGTCAAATTTTCTACCAAAAATGGATCTAAAAACTGTTTAGATGATAAGTTAATAGAAATAAAAAAAGGCTCGCTATTTTTCTGTGTATATTTCTTTACTGCTTGGCAAGCTTGCCTGAAAACCCAGTAGCCAATAGGTATGATCTGGCCAGTATGTTCGGCAACATATACAAATTTATTTGGTGGTAACAAGCCTCTTTCTGGGTGAGTCCAACGCAGTAGTGCTTCGTAGCCAATAACTTTTTTTTCATGTAAACAAGTTAATGGTTGGTAGAGTAAAAACAACTCATCACGCTCAGTAACATTGGTTAGTGCTAATTCTATCTGATGCTTTTCTAGTGCCTCTAATTGCAGTTCTTTGTCAAAGAAACGGTAGCTGTTTTTGCCAGAATTTTTAGCATCGTACATGGCAATGTCAACATTTCTTAGTAGGTCCTCTTCGCTATCACCATCCTTTGGAATCAATGCAATACCTAAAGATGCGGAAACAGCTAAGCTACGATCACCAAATATAACAGGTTTTTTAACCTCATTAATGATCCTTTCAGCAATAAGCTTTACCGTTTTTGATGATTGAATATTAAATAATAAAAGCGCAAATTCATCGCCGCCAAGCCTAGTGACGATATCTTTATGTTTAACGATGTTGCCTAGACGCAAGGCAATTTCTTTTAGTAAATAATCTCCAGAGCTGTGTCCCAGAGAATCATTGATGCGTTTAAAATCATCTAAATCCAAATAAAGCAGGGCAGAATTTTGTGTGTTCCCAGCAGCTAATAGTTGCTGCAATTTTTTAGTGAGTAACCGTCTATTACCTAGAGAAGTTAACGGATCATGAAATACTAAATTCTCTAGTTCTTTAGTTTTACGAGAAACGACACCTTTTAAATATTCTGGCCTTTGGAATAAATAAGCGATACCTAGAGCAAAAATTAATCCTAAAGCTATATTAACTAAGTATGCAGTATAGTTAGATGAATTGTAGGCTGAGGTGCTAACAGTTAGAGTCCAATCGGCATTGGGGACATTTATTTTTATAGATTCGGATAGTTCGTGTTTGTGATCTGAAGAGCTTGAGAAAACTTCTGTTTTTTGAGTGTCAGGATGCATACGGCTGAGTTGGTAAACATAGCCATCGTCTTTTAATCGAGAGAGTTTGGATGATGCTAATAAATCTTCAATAAAAATCATTGCAGAGACAAAGCCCCAAAACACGTCTTGGTTATTCTCTTTGATAAAAACAGGGTTTCTACCAATGACAGCAACCCCACCTTGAATTAATTCAAAGGGACCGGCCAGCGTTAATTGCTTTTTCTCTATGGCAAGCTTTGCTTCTTTTTTTCTTTTGTCATCGATTAAAATTTTATGACCAATGGCTTTTTCATTACCTTTTAGTGGGTATATTTTTGAGATGACGCCATTAGGTGCTAACTGCAGGTTACTAATGCCGCCAATAGAATCAATAACTTCGGCTGCATAGCGGTCAAAATCGCTAAAATCACCATTGTTCTGTTTGACTTCAAGGGAGAGTATATTTGTCGCAGAAAGGGCACTATAGAGTCTTTGTTCAATAGCGATAGCTTGAGATTGGGCGAGTTCACTCAAGTAGTACCGGTATTCTTTTTCTAACAGTAAATCGTTTTTATGTTGCCAATATAGGCCAAAACTGGCCACTAAAAAAAAGCATAATATACTAATAATCTTTCTCAAAAACCTATCCTAAATAGAGCATTGATACAGTCTGGCAATGGTCTATTTGCCGGTATTTACTAAGAATTATAGCGGGTTATTGCTGTAAATAAAGAAGCTTGGGGGATTTTTAGGATACTGGCTGAAGTATAGTTTTTGATCTAGGATGGCTCGTCATTTTTTAAGCAGGATTTTGAGCACTGATAGCGCTTTTGGAAGCGTTTATCTGCCCACCAGTTGTAGGCTGCATCAGCCATTCGATTAATTATGGGTAGCCGTAGACCCTTAAACAAAATACCATACTTGGTATAAGACCATACAACTACATTGGCATCTAGCCCTACAAGCCAGCTTCCATTTGCTTGTTGTAAATGTAGGCGTCTTAATAAGGCTTGTTTTTTAGGTATGTTGTGGTTGTCTTCTGTAAGCGTATGTATATCGGAAAAATTTACATGCGGCTTTATTAGTTTTTTCAGTAATGAAATTTCCTTGGAGCAAAGAGGACATGTACCATCATAATATAATGTATCTTTTGCGTCTTTGCTCTTCTGTTCCATTGCTTAATCGGCCTTATGGGTTATTTAGTATCTAGTACGTCTCGCTCTTTTGTATGGATGATCTGCATACAAAGGGCTATCGGTTGGACGAATACATTGAATTATTTTAAACCTTCTCTATAGGGAGTTATTGTGGGTAATGTAAGAAGTAGTTTGTTTATGGTGATGGCAATGGCTGCATTTTCACTAGAGGATATGTTTATAAAATCGGCCTCAAATGCTGTACCTGTAGGTGAAGTACTAATGCTCTTTGGTGTTGGTGGAACACTTGCATTTACTATTATGACGCTACGCGGCGGACAAACGATATTTCATCCTCAAATACTTTCACGTCCCATTTTGTTAAGAGCTGTTTTCGAAGTTATGGGGCGATTATTCTTTACCTTAGCCATTGTTTTTACGCCTTTATCTAGTGCTTCTGCAATCTTGCAAGCAACACCTCTAGTTGTTGTTATGGGGGCTGCAATATTTTTAGGTGAGCGAGTCGGCTGGCGTCGATGGGGGGCAATTCTTATTGGGTTTAGCGGTGTTTTACTGATCATAAGGCCAGGATTCGAAAGCTTTGAGGTGTCTTCCTTATTGGCTGTACTAGGTATGCTGGGTTTTGCCGGAAGAGATCTTGCAACGCGTGCAGCTCCGCCCGTGCTATCGAATCTGCAGTTGGGTATTTATGGCTTTTTGATATTAATACCCACAGGCATGTTTATACTGTATTTCGATATAGGCCCGGTTAATAGTGCTTTTGGTGTGCATGATTTAATGTGGGTGAGCTTGGCATCTGCATTACAAATTGTAGCGGCAACGGTATTTGGTGTAATGGCTTATTATTGGTTAACTATTGCTATGCGAAATGGTGATGTATCGGTTGTTGCGCCTTTCCGTTATACCCGTATTGTATTTGCGCTTATTTTGGGAGTGATCATTTTTGGTGAGCGTCCCGATCCCTTAACATTACTGGGCATTGTTATTATTGTCAGCAGCGGTATATACACATTGTTGCGTAGCAGACGCGCCAGAAAAGGGTAATCGTAAAAATACGGTGATATATGTCACAACTATGACGACGATTGGCTTTCTCTATAGTATCATAGGCAACTAATTATAATTATTATATGAATGCCGAGAGTTACCATGAGTCTACGTTTTAAGTTAAATTTGATCCTATTGTTTTTTACAGTTATTGGGATAATTATTACAGGTATTATTTCATATAGTATTCAGGTAAAACATACTCGGCAAGAAGCCCTAGAAACTGCTGCTGTATTAATGGAAGGTGCACTGGCGGTCCGCAGTTATACGGTTTCCGAGGTGCGCCCTCTATTAAACGAAATAGATACCGATCGCTTTATTTCACAAACTGTACCTGCCTACTCAGCACTAAAATATATCGAGAAGCTACAGGAAACTTACCCCTACTATAGCTATAAAGAAGCTGTCTTAAACCCAACTAATCAAGCCAATAAAGCGAATGATTGGGAGGCAGCTATTATCCAGCAATTTAAAGAGGAACCTAAAAAAGAATTGTTTGGTATGTACGATACACCTGGTGGAAAATCTTTATATTTCAGCCGTCCGATTAAAATCACTAACCCTAATTGCTTGGTTTGCCATTCTACCCCAGAGGCTGCCCCGCCGAGTATGATTAAGTTATACGGTAAAGAGCATGGCTTTGGGTGGCAGTTAAACGAGATTATTGGTGCTCAGATTGTATCTGTGCCACTCTCCCTGACAATTGCTCGTGCAAAAACAGAAATTCTTGTTTTTATGGGTATTGTTGCAGCGACCTATATGGCCATCGGGATAATCATGAACCTACTACTTAATTTATTTGTTGTTAGGCCCGTTAAACAGATTTCTGAATATGCTACAGAAATCAGTATGGGCTCTCTCGATACGCCAGAGCTGGCAGTTAAAGGTAAAGACGAAATTAGCTCGCTAACTATGTCGTTTAATCGAATGCAACGCAGCTTAAAAAGCGCAGTTGCCATTATTACCGATAAAAACGATAAGTAGGTTATTTGCTCATGAGTGAACAACCAGAAACACTAGGCAAGTACCAGATACAAACCGTTTTAGGCAAGGGTAAGATGGGCATTGTCTATCTGGGTCTAGATCCAGATATCAACCGTAAAGTTGCCATTAAAGTACTCCACCCGCATCTATGCGAAGGCGAGGCCGGTGAGGATTTTGTGCGGCGTTTTCGTCGTGAAGCTCAAGCAGCGGCACGTAGTTTTCATACCAATATTGTTACAGTGTTTGAGTTGGGTAAGCATGGCGACACGGACTTTATCGTTATGGAGTACGTACAAGGGGAGGAGCTGCAAGAGGCTTTAGATGGTGGTTACCTATTTAGTGAAGAAGAAGTTATTTTTATTGCGATATCTATCCTAAAAGCACTAGATACTGCGCATGCTAATGGGATAGTGCATCGCGATATTAAGCCTGCTAATATTTTATTGATGGATGATGGCAATGTAAAAGTTGCCGATTTTGGTGTAGCAAAACTCGATCGCCTAGATTTAACCATGCAAGGTAATGCGGTCGGTACGCCGAGTTATATGAGCCCCGAAAGCCTTAAGGGCAAGACAGTGACTCACTTAACTGATATCTATAGCTTGGGCGCCGTCATGCTCCAAATGCTAACGGGCAAGCGCTTAACTGCCGATAAGTTATATCCACTAAAACTCAACGAGTTTATGGCAGAGGTGTTAGCGGGTGATCGTGCAAAGCAAGTATCACCCAAATTAATGTCTCTTGTTGTAAAGGCAATGTCGGAGAAGCCTGAGCTGAGACCTCGAACTTCTTGTAGCTTTTACAATGAGCTTGAAAAAATAGCCAAATCAAATGCAACAGGGCTTGCCTGTGATGATGAAACACAGCAAAAGCTTGTCAATATTTTAATGGCCTATCTTGGCCCCATTGCGCCAGTCTTGCTTAAACAGACTCTCTCAAAAGTTAAAACATACGAAGATTTAGCGCTACGCTTATCGCAGGCTGTTGATGATACTGTAGAGCAAGAAGAGCTATTGGTTAAAGTACAAAAGGTACTTAAAAGGTTATCCATTACTAATGATGCCAAGTTTACTGGTGACCAACCTCTCAGTTGTGACGAGTCAATTCAGGAGCAATTAGTGCTCATCTTAAAACCCTACCTTGGCCCTATTGCGCCAGTATTACTTAAGCAGGGCTTGGCCAAGGCTAATGACAACGACTCATTGCTACTAACGCTCTCAGCAGCTATAGAGGATGAGCAAGAGTCGCAGGCATTTCTAGAGCGAGCTAGGGCTGTTTTCCCATCACAGTAAATAGAGCTTAAATATTTTCCTTCTAGCGTATTTGTTAACTTTTTGATTGTTTTATTGTCTTTGAATAAGATTTATTGCCCGTATAAGTTATGGTGCTAATATAAGCATCTGGCATTTTTTTGTACAGGGCATTAATATGCCCATTTTTTTGATCGGAGATGAGCTTGATTAAACCTTACGAATTTTGGAGCCCTCGGGTTTTTGAAGCCCCTTTTTACGCCTATCTAGGTGCACAGTGCCTATTAAACGGTGTCGGTATAAAGGGCTTAGCTAAGGCTAATTATTGTATGGACCATGGTGAAATTGGCATCGGTTCTAAATACGAGAGCCAAATGGCCTTTAATCAGAAGTATTTCCTACCGACATCTCTTGTCGAGTCGTCATTAAGTAATGATCAAAAACGTGATTTTATTCTAGCCTTTATCGAAGAGCATGGTTACCCGGTTATTTTAAAATCTGATGTGGGTTGTGTGGGTAAGGGTATTGTCAAAATTGCCTCAGAGGCCGATTTGGATGAAAAAATTCCTCTTCTTTTGGGCAATTATATCCTTCAAAAATTTACGCCTTATCCCTACGAGTGCGGTATCTTCTATATTCGTGAAAAGGGCGTCCCTAAAATTACAGGGATTAATAAAAAGCATTTTCCAACGGTAATTGGTAACGGTACCGACAATTTATTAACGCTGGCTAAAAACCATGAGCGCTATACACATCACTGGCACTCTTTCTTGCAATACATTGATGTTGATCGTGTTCCTGAGCAAGGCGAGTCTGTGCGCTTATCTTTTATTGGATCGCACACATTAGGTTGCAAATTTACTGATGATATATATTTGTTAACGCCAGAGCTTGAACAAGCCGTATTTGATGTGTTTGCCGATCAGCCAGGGTTTAATTTTGGCCGTGTTGACGTTAAAGCCGAGAGTGAAGAGGCGTTAAAACAAGGCAAGTTTGTAGTCATTGAAGTCAATGGTGTGGCGTCACTACCGACACATATGTTCGATCCCAAATTTAACGTGTTTCAGGCCTATAAAATCTTTTTTGAGCATGGTAAATACTTAGCTAAAATAGCCAAGGAACACAAACAACAAGCGATGGACTTATTACCTTACAAGCAAATTATGGCGCGTGTTAAGACTAACCAGCAAATGCTCGATAAAGTACATGATCAGCTAAAAAGCTAATTCATCGCGCTTGGTTAGCCTTTCTTTCTAAAAGCACCGTTTATACGGTGCTTTTTTGTTTTATAGGCCCAGACATTCAGGATTGTTAAAAAGCTCATCTCTCTGATAGGACCAGTTCATAAGGGCTGGAGGCATATCCATACTTTAATTGGTTCTATTTCAAATTGAAATATTCAATTACTCTAGCAAAATATCGATAAAAGATTACACAGTTGCTTTGAACAACTATTTTACAACCCTGTAGAGGTAGATTATGAGCCGCGAATTAAGCCCTGAAGAAATTGCAGAAGTAATGACAGCCGACCGTGCCAATGTTTGGCATCACCTTTCTCAACATAAAGGATTAGAAACAAAGGATCCTCAAGTGATTGTGAGAGGAGAAGGTATGCGTGTTTGGGATACCAATGGCAAGGAACACTTGGATGCAGTATCCGGCGCTGTTTGGACAGTAAACGTTGGCTACGGCCGTGAGCGTATAGCTAAAGCAGTTTATGACCAACTGGTTAAAATGAATTACTTTGCACAAACAGCAGGTAATGTACCTGCCGCAAAATACGCGCAAATGCTAATCGAAAAAATGCCGGGCCTTAGTCGTGTGTACTACTCAAACTCGGGTTCAGAAGCTAACGAAAAAGCCTACAAAATTGTTCGTCAGATTTCTCACAACAAGCATGGCGGTAAAAAACATAAGATTCTTTATCGCGAGCGTGATTATCACGGTACAACCATTACTGCACTAAGCTCTACTGGCCAGTTCGAGCGTAAAGCGCAGTATGGTCCTTTTACGCCAGGTTTTGTTGAAGTGCCACACTGCTGCGAATACCGTTCACAGTTTGGTGATGTGACTGATTATGGTGTGCGAGCAGCTAAAGAAATCGAACGTGTTATCCTAGAAGAGGGCCCAGATACAGTGGGTGCAATTGTGCTAGAGCCTATTACTGCTGGTGGCGGTGTGATTACACCACCTGAAGGTTACTGGGAGACGGTCCAGGAGATCTGTAAAAAATATGAAATTCTTCTTCATATCGATGAGGTAGTTTGTGGCCTTGGTCGTACCGGTAAATGGTTTGGGTATCAGCATTATGGTATTCAGCCAGATATGGTGACTATGGCTAAAGGTGTTGCCTCTGGTTATGCGGCGATTTCTTGTACAGTAACAACTGAGGAAGTCTTTAACGCCTTTAAAGAAGATCCCTCAGATCGTATGAGCTACTTCCGCGATATCTCGACCTTTGGTGGATGCACTGCAGGACCTGTTGCAGCCATTGAAAACATGAAAATTATTGAGGAAGAAAACTTACTCGATAATGTAACCGTAGTGGGTGAGTATTTATTAGAGCGCCTACACGGCCTAAAAGATAAATATGAAATTATTGGTGATGTGCGTGGTAAAGGCTTGTTCGCTGGTTTTGAGATGGTTAAAGATCGTGTCACTAAAGAGCCCGTCGATGAAAGTGTTGCTATCGCAATTGGTGCAGATTGTATGCAGCAAGGTGTGATTATTGGTCGCACTAACCGTAGCTTTGAAAAATACAACAACACGATTGCATTAAGCCCAGCGCTAATTGCTACTAAAGACGATATTGATCAGATCGTTGATGCAATTGATGGCGCGCTATCACGAGTTACTCAATAGTATCCCCCTGAACGTCGTTTGCCGATAAGTAGAATCAAGTGTTTAAGACTTGGTTTTGCTCATCGGCATTTTTATTTTTATAATCTGATTTGTGTAAAAATTTTAAAATAGTTATAAGCTTAGTCGTTTAGGGTCGACAGAATCATGCTGTTTTTGCTATAATTGCACTCTTATGTGCATTTATGAGTCAAAAATTATCATAAATGTTGTTTTTTGAAATCATTCGATTGTAATAACAGATAATAAAACGCTAGATGATTCACCCTTATGCTCTATTGATATTCGGTATATTGAATGAGTAATAGGTAAAAATATATTCTGACAGCTTTAATCTCCCAAAGCCGCAGTAATACAACCAAGTAGGTCTCGTTATTAAGAGTAGCCAGTCCAATCATATTGATTCGGCAGTGCCTTTTATTTTTAGGTGTAAATAAATATGAGTACAGTTAAACAGCAAGCCCCTCTTAACGAAGTCTCTCAAGCCCAAGCAGATATCATCGCAAAGGACTTGCCAGAATTTGAAGAGCATGCAAAACAAGACATTAAGTATACGACTTGTTATATGTGTGCTTGTCGCTGTGGTATTAAAGTCACAGTAGAAGACAATAAAGTTCGCTTTATTCAGGGTAACCCGAACCATCCTATTAATAAGGGTGTTCTATGTGCCAAGGGTAACTCTGGCATCATGAAACAATACTCTCCAGCTAAGCTGAGTGCGCCGTTGCTACGTAAGCCGGGCACAGAGCGTGGTGCAGGTGAGTTTGAAGAAATCTCTTGGGATCAAGCACTTGATATGCTTGAAAAACGCCTAAGACGTATTCGTGAGACAGATCCTAAACAATTGGCATATTTTACCGGCCGTGACCAAATGCAGGCGCTTACAGGTATGTGGGCTAGCCAATTTGGTACGATTAACTGGGCTGCCCATGGTGGTTTTTGCTCGGTTAATATGGCTGCAGGTGGCCTTTACACTATGGGTCATGCCTTTTGGGAATTTGGCGATCCAGATTGGGAGAACACCAAATACTTTATGATGTGGGGCGTGGCAGAAGATCACAGCTCTAACCCGATCAAACTAGGCTTAAAACGCCTTAAAGAGCGTGGTGCTAAATTTGTCTCGGTCAACCCTGTACGTACTGGTTACCAAGCTATTGCCGATGAGTGGGTTGCTATTCGCCCAGGTACTGACGGCATTCTTGCGCTATCGATGGCGCATGTTTTATTAAAACACCAACTCGTTGATGAAGAATTTCTCGTTCGCTATACCAACTCACCACAACTAGTGATGATGAAACCAGGTGAAGTAGGCGATGGCCTCTTTTATCGCGGTGATAGCGAAGTGCCACAAGTATGGGATCTCCAAAAAGAAGCCTTTGTAGACTCTAACTTACCGGATATTACACCAGCCCTATTTGGTGAATATACTGCACCCGATGGCACCAAATTAAAAACGGCCATGTCGCTCTTAATTGAGAAATACATGGATGAGCAATACTCACCAGAAGTTGCTGCAAAAGAATGTGGCGTACCTGCTGAAGATATCGAGCGTATGGCGCTAGAGATGGCTCACGTTGCCTTTAAAGAAACCATTACTATTGATGTGGAGTGGACTGACTGGGCAGGCCGTAAGCAAGATAAATTTATAGGTCGTCCTGTTTCTATGCATGCCATGCGCGGTATTGCGGCACATTCTAATGGTTTCCAAACTTGTCGTGCTATTCATATGCTACAAACCTTATTGGGTACTATTGACTGCCCAGGGGGCCATTTAGCAAAACCACCATTCCCTAAACATGTACCACCGGGCATTAAACCTGCCAAAGAGATGGCGCCAATGACGCCGCTTAAATCTCCACCGCTAGGTTTCCCAACATGTCCAGAAGATTTGGCCATTAATGAAGACGGTAGTCCTCGCCGTATCGATAAAGCCTATAGCTGGGACGCACCGATCTCGTGTCATGGTTTGATGCACATGGTGATTAGTAATGCGGTTAAAGGCGACCCGTACAAAATTGATACTTTGATGATATTTATGGCAAATATGGCTTGGAATTCTAGTATGAATACCGCGCAAACCATAGATATGCTGACCGCCAAAGAAGATGACGGCGAGTACAAAATTCCGTTTATTGTTTGTTCCGATGCCTTTAACTCTGAAATGGTGGCGTATTCTGACCTTGTACTCCCAGACACCACTTATTTAGAGCGCTTTGATACTATCTCGATGCTTGATCGTCCAATCTCTGAGCCTCATGCGGCCTGCGACTCTGTACGTATCCCTGTTATTAAGCCTGACCGCGACGTTATGTCTTGGCAAGAAGTGATGGTCGAGATGGCAGGGCGCCTGGATTTTCCTGCATTCACTAAAGAAGGCGGCGAACGTAAATATAAAGACTATAAAGACTTTATTGTTAACTTTGAGAAAGAGCCAGGTATTGGTTTCTTGGCGGGTTATCGTGGTAAAGATGGTGAAAAATCACTGCGTGGTGAGCCTAACCCTCGCCAGTGGGAAGCCTATGAAGAGAATGAAGGCTTCTTTGAGATGCACTTTGACATGAATCAGCGCTACATGCGCCATGCCAATCTCGATTACTTAAAGCTTGCGAAAGAAGCGGCGTGGGTGGGTAATACTAACCAAATCGTTATTGAGCTTTACTCGGAAAAACTACAAACGTTCCGTTTGGCGGGGCAGGGCTTATACGATGGCCCAATGCCAACGGAAGAGCATCATAAAGAGCGTTTGGTGAAGTATTTTGATCCGCTACCGATCTACTACATGCCATTAGAAGAGCAGCGTATTGATCGTGAAGAGTACCCGTATCATGCGGTTAACCAGCGTCCAATGTTTATGTATCACAGTTGGGATAGCCAAAACGCTTGGTTGCGCCAGATTATGTCGCAAAACTATTTGTTTATGAACCGTGTTGCTGCAGAGCGTGATGGTATTGAGGATCTCTCTTGGGTTTGGGTTGAGTCCCACAACGGTAAAATTCGTTGCCAAGTCAAGTTGATGGAAGGCACTAACGAGCAAACAGTATGGACCTGGAACGCTATTGCTAAGCGTGGTGGTGCATGGGGCTTGGATGAAGACGTTAAAGAAAATAAAGACGGCTTCTTGATGAACCATCTAATCTCTGAGCTTCTGCCACAAAAGGGCGATAATATGGATCGAGTCACCAACTCAGACCCAGTGACAGGCCAGGCAGCTTGGTATGATCTGCGCGTTAAAATTACACCAGCGGCACCGGGCGAGACAGGTAGCTGGCCAACATTTGATGCGCTAAAAGCACAGCCTAATGCTAAGCAATCACCAAAAATGTTGAGCTACAGCAGCCACAAAAACGTTAACCTTTTACGCTCCTTGTCAGACATTCTGACTCGTGGCGATAAATAATGAGTGACCGAAACGGAGAAATATTATGAAACTAGGTCTTGTTATTGATCTGGATACTTGCGTCGGTTGCCACGGTTGTGCGACCGCCTGTAAGCAGTGGAATACATCAGGTACTATTGGGCCTCTAGCTGATAAAGACCCTTATGGCCGTGAGCCTGTTGGCTCGTGGTTAAACCGCATTCGCTCTTACGAAGTAGACGATTCACCCAATAGTAAAACGGTACATATGCCAATGTCTTGCATGCATTGTGACGATGCAGATTGCGTGACAGTATGCCCGACAGGCGCCTCCTATAAGCGCGAAGAAGACGGCATTGTATTAGTCGACCAAGATAAATGTATGGGTTGTAACCTTTGTTCTTGGGCATGTCCTTACGGTGCGCGTGAACTCGATCCAGATCAAGGTGTAATGAAAAAATGCACCCTTTGTGTTGACCGTATTTATGACGAAAAACTACCCGAAGCAGAGCGCCAGCCAGCTTGCGTATTAACTTGTCCAACCAAGTCTCGTGTATTTGGTGATTTTGATGATCCAGAGTCTGAGGTGAGTAAACTGGTGCGTGAGCGTGCAGGTAAAGCACTAATGCCGGAGCTTGGCTACAACCCGGTTAATACCTATTTACCGCCACGCAATAAACCTGTACAGGATCAAATCGATACAGCATCGCTTAAAGACACTGTTAAAGGTTGGGTTAATAAAATAATTGCGCGCTAATCGCGTCATTATTTTGGGTAAAAATTTACAGGCTTATTTAAGGCCAACAAGATAAAAGAGGGCACACAATGCATCCGGCTTTTTCAGTTTTAACATTTACAGTGATGTCAGGGGCAGGTTATGGCTTGGCAGCACTTTTGATCCTAGGTCATTTACTGGGCATTAATTCACTACAAGATTCAAGTGTTTTATTAACATCGGGCATTTTGGCTTTGGTATTAATTACTTTGGGCTTACTTTGCTCTATGGGACATTTGGCTAATCCAAAAAATGCATGGCGAGCGTTTAATCGTTTTAAAACATCGTGGTTATCACGCGAAGGCGTTTTTGCCGTTTTGTTCTATCCGTTTTTTCTTATTTACCTTATTGGTATTTGGACACAAGGTGCTGAGATAAACGGTTTTTTCAGTATTTTAGGACTTTTAGCTGCATTAATTGCCATTGTGACACTATTTTGTACTAGCATGATCTATGCAAGCTTAAAAACGATTCGTCAGTGGAACTCATCATTAACCCCGCTTAACTATATCGTTTTGGGGTTGATGTCTGGTTCTGTTGTATTGGCGGCCATTCAGGCTTCACTCTCGGGTTCTGCATCGAGTATTTTGTACCAGTTAGCAACGGCGCTGCTTGTACTAGGTGCCATTGCTAAAGTTATCTACTTATTTTGGATTGGCAAGCCTGCGGGTAGTACAATTAATACTGCAACGGGTTTCACTCAGGCGAGTGTTCGTTTATTAGATCAAGGCCATTCGTCCAATGGTTTCTTAAATAATGAATTTGGCTATACTGTAGAGGCTAACAAAATTGTATGCCTACGCGTACTTATGCTAGTTGTAGCATTCTTGATTCCATTTTTATTATTGTTAAGTGGTTCTTCAACGTTAATTGTTATTGCAGCTTTGCTAACAGTCGGTGGTTTGTTAGTTGAGCGTTGGTTGTTTTTTGCAGAGGCAAGACATGTAGTGCGCTTGTTTCATGGTGACCAGCGCACATAAGTTTCTCCTCAATTATCAAAAATGGCGATGAATAGGGTGGCTAGTATACGAGTACTAACAGCCCCACCTTTCTCATCGCCATTATTCGTTTAAACCGTAGTATTTTTCATCAATTGGAAGGTCATGACACCCAGAAAATCTAAATTCAGACAGATTAATAGTTCTTCTTTCTTACGTTTTTTCCCTTTTTTAATTTGGGCCAGGACCATCACGGGCGAGAGCCTCTATGCGGATTTACTGGCAGGCTTAACAGGTGCAGTGATTGTTTTGCCACAAGGCATAGCCTATGCACTAATTGCAGGTCTACCACCTGAGTATGGCTTATATACTGCAATTATCACCCCAATTATTGCAGGCCTTTTTGGTTCGTCCATCCACCTTATATCAGGTCCCACCGCGGCAATATCAATTGTTGTTATGAGCGTGACCAGTGGTATAGCAACACCTGGCAGCCCCGAGTTTATTTCTGCCGCTTTAATTATCACATTGCTTGCAGGTCTTATTCAGTTTGGGTTTGGTATTGCACGCTTTGGTTTGTTAGTTAACTTTATTTCGCATACCGTTGTTATTGGCTTTACTGCTGGTGCAGCTATTTTAATTGGAACGAGCCAATTAAAGTATGTTCTCAGTGTACCCATTGAGCGCGGCAGCTCTTTTGTGAGCACGTGGAACCAACTAATACACCATATCCCCGATACAAATATTTTAGCGTTTGCGATTGCGGCAGTGACCATTATTGCGACACTTGTTATTAAAAAATACAATAAAAAATTACCCAGTATGCTTTTGGGTATGGTCATTGCCAGTGTGTTTTGTTGGTTAATGGATGGTGAGAATAACGGTATTGCTCTAGTGGGGGCTCTGCAATCGAGTTTGCCTGGTTTGTCAGTGCCTTCGGTATCTCATGAGCAATTGAGTACCATGTTGTCGGGAGCGTTTGCCATAGCCGTACTTGGTTTAGTTGAGGCAGTGTCTATTGCGCGTGCGATCGGTATACGCTCGGGGCAGCGTATTGATGGCAACCAAGAGTTTATAGGTCAAGGACTATCAAATGTTGTTGGTAGTTTTTTCTCTTGTTATGCAGGCTCTGGTTCATTTACGCGCTCGGGCGCTAATTACGATGCCGGTGCGCAAACACCACTTGCTGCAATTTTTGCGGCAATAATCTTAGTCATAATTTTATTGTTAATTCCGCAAGTGACGGCTTATTTACCGTTACCTGCAATGGGTGGGGCTATTTTGTTAATTGCATGGAACTTGATTGATGTTCCGCATATTGTGCAAATTATTAAAAGTCATAAAGAAGAAGCCGCCGTACTACTTGTGACTTTTTCTTCAACTTTATTTATTGAATTAGAGTTTGCTATTTATGTTGGTGTAATTTTGTCTCTAACATTATATTTACGCCGAACCTCAAAGCCCAAAGTTACCGAGGTTGCTCCGATACCATTTAACACTGGGACCTATTTGCGTAGTGTTGCATTATTTGATTTAAAAGAGTGCCCACAACTTAAAATTATTCGTATTGATGGCTCGGCATTTTTTGGTGCAGTTGACTATATTCAAGTCCAAATTCTAAAAATTAGCTCTCGTCATAATAATCCAAAGCATATATTGCTGCACTGTAGTGGGATTAACTTTATTGATATTTCTGGTGCGGAAATGCTTTATCAAGAAGCTCTAAAGCTACAAAAAAAAGGCGGTCGTTTAAGTTTTTGTGCAATGAATAATGCAGTAAAAAAAGAACTTGAGCGCATGTATTACCTAGAGAAGTTAGGCCCAGAAAATTTTTATCTGACAACTGATGATGCCTTAAAGGAATTAGTACCGTTACTTAGTGAGAAAACTTGTGATGAATGTGATGTGCGTATTTTTCAGCAATGTCCTGCACAAAAAACATCACAACAAGAAACGGAAGAGCAACCTTTAGTGTTACCCGCATAATACGTTAATAAATATTTTAGGAAGCAAATATGCCACTTAAACAAATAATAGCCGCAGTAGTCTTTTTTATTATTGCTATCGTTATTAGTCAACTTGTCCCGACTGTTGAAATTGCTTGGGTCAGTGCAATTTTAGTACTAACGATTTATTTGTTTGCTTTTGAGGTTGTTGATGTCGACGTGGCAGCAATTACCATTATGGTGATATTGGGTCTAACGGCCTTATTTGCGCCTATTATGGGGCTCAAAGAAGCATTAGTTCCCAGTACTGCATTGTTTAATGGTTTTTCGAGTAACGCGGTTGTTTCTATTATTGCGGTGATGATTATTGGTGCTGGTTTAGACAAGACAGGCTTAATGGGGAAGGTGGCCAACTGGATCTTAAAAGTAGGGGGCAAGACCGAAGGAAGAATTATCCCCATTATCTCTAGTACCGTTGCATTTATTTCTTGTTTTATGCAAAACGTAGGCGCTGCTGCTTTATTCTTGCCTGTTGTAAGCCGGATCTCCGCGCGTACAGGTTTACCACTCTCGCGCCTTTTAATGCCAATGGGTTTTTGCGCGATACTCGGTGGCACCATGACAATGATTGGCTCTAGCCCACTCATTTTATTAAATGATCTTATTCTGACGTCTAATCAGACACTCCCAGAAGATTTGAAAATGGAGACTTGGTCATTATTTTCTGTAACACCTATTGGGCTATTTTTGGTGGCTGCAGGGATTATATATTTTGTTATTTTGGGCCGACTTGTACTACCAAGTACTAGCAAAGCTGATGCAGCGGATAGTGCCGTTAGTACTATGGAATACTTTCAAGAGACCTATGGTATTGAATATGTATTGATCGAGGTACAGGTACCCACAGGCAGCCCCTTAGTTGGCAAGACTCTAGAAGAAGTCGAGCACCCTAATAGTATTCGTGTTACGGCAGCACAGTTCCCGAATGGTGTTCGCAGGATTGGTGCTGGCGGGTTAGATCGCACGGTTGGTATTGAGGCGAATACTATTCTTGCCGTTATGGGTGCACCTAATGCCCTTACGCTTTTTGAAATAAATTATGAGCTTGATAAACGCCCAGATTTAGACACCTTCTCCGATAGTTTATCGGCTGCAAAAGCAGGTATTGCCGAGGTAGTAATTCCGCCAGGCTCACAACTGATTGGTAAATCGGCTCAGGATGTACGTCTGCGTAATACTTACGGCTTTGCCATGATCGCGCTTCATCGTGCCGGTGAGACCTCCCGTGAAGGTCAGGGTGTGCGTGATATACCTTATCAGGCAGGTGATACGCTTGTAGGTCATACTAGTTGGGATGCGCTAGAGCACCTAGAGCGTGACCGTAACTTTATTGTTATGACAACAGGTTACCCAAAAAGCGAAGAGTTACGCCAGCATAAAGTAGGTTGGGCTTTGGGCTTTTTTGTTGTTGCACTGACGATGGTGTTATTTACTGATATTCGCTTATCGATTGCCTTATTAACCGGTGCCGTTGGTATGGTATTGTCGGGCGTATTGAGTATTGATGAAGCTTACGGTGCAGTTAGTTGGAAAACGGTCTTTTTGCTCGCGAGCCTTATTCCCTTAGGTATGGCAGTAGAGTCGACAGGTACTGCAGCTTGGATTGCCGATCAGACACTCAGTATATTAGACGGCGTGCCTATTTGGGGGCTACAGTTAGCCGTGGCGATATTGGCGACATTTTTTACGTTGGTTATGTCAAACGTAGGTGCAACGGTATTGCTTGTACCGCTGGCGATTAATATTGCGATTGGTGCTGGTGCCGACCCCGCCGTATTTGCATTAATTGTAGCGCTTGCGACTTCTAACTCCTTTTTAATTCCAACACACCAAGTTAATGCTTTAATTATGGGCCCTGCTGGATACCGTGTAGCGGACTTTATTAAAGCGGGTGGCATTATGACTGTGTTTTTCTTAATTGTTCTAATTACTATGATCAATATTATTTTCTAAAGGGCTTGGATTATATTTATTTACTAATTTTATGCTTATAACACCTTAAAATGATGCTTAAAAAATCATTTATTGTTGATGGGATACTTTTATAAGCTGTTGTTTTAATTGGAAATAAAAGGCTGTTTTGATGTCGTATTTGTCAACAGTTTTCTTTCATATTATGTATAAAATTGGACGGATTTTTCTATAAGAAAATAAGAGAATTGATGTATAGTTAGCCCCTATGTCAATTGATCAATTATTCCATCTAAACCCTAAGAGCGAATTGAGTTTGCAAAAGCAGATTCGTGAGCAAGTGGTTAATGCCATTAACCGCAAGCAAATTCCTTTAGACCAGCCGTTACCATCAAGTCGTAACTTGTCCAAGCAGCTTCATGTGGCGCGTAATACCGTTATTCTTGCTTACGACCACCTATTAAACGATGGTTACCTAGTCGCGCGCGAACGCAGTGGCTATTTTGTAAACCCCGATGTCTTGCAGGGACAAGTCGATGTCAATGTCTCCTACGGCCAAGAGATTACTGAGGGTCGGCCCGATTGGGCAGAGCGGTTGATTAACAAACCCTCAGAGCAGAGGAACATTAATAAGCCCTTAGATTGGAAGAAATATGACTATCCCTTTATTTATGGGCAGTTAGACTCTAACTTATTTCCTATTAACAATTGGCGTGAATGCTGTCGAGATGCCTTTAGTGTAAGTTCTATCAAAGAGTGGACATCGGACCATTTTGACCACGACGACCCAATACTCATTGAGCAAATACATAAACGCCTATTACCGAGGCGTGGCGTTTGGGTCGACCCTGAGCAAATACTGATTACCGTCGGCTCGCAACATGCTCTCTACATGCTGGCCCGACTACTGCTTGGCAACGATAGCGTGATGGGGTTAGAGAACCCAGGCTATGTTGATGCACGCAATATTGCGACACAAACACCGGCGACATTAAAGCCGTTATCTGTTGATGACGATGGCTTAGAGATTAGTGCGGCGCTTGATGAATGTGATTGTATTTATGTGACACCGAGTCACCAGTCACCAACAACGGTAACCATGCCGCTTGAACGACGTTACGAGCTATTACAAAAGGCTGTCGATGAAGACATTATTCTCATCGAGGATGATTACGAAAGCGAGATTAATTACGATCACAACCCGCTACCGGCACTAAAAAGCCTCGATAAAAACGACCGAGTTATTTATTTAAGTAGCTTGTCTAAAACATTATCACCGGGATTGCGTATGGGTTATATGGTTGGCCCGATCGAACTAATTCGTGAACTTCGTGCACTCAGGCGCTTAATGCTCAGGCATCCTGCGGCTAACAATCAACGCTCTGTTGCCTTATTTTTAGCCCGTGGCTATCACGATACTTTGGTGCGTAATTTAGTCCATGTTTATCGTGAACGATGTCGCTTAGTTAAAGAAGTCCTCGATAAATACCTGCCGGATTCTGCGCAACCACCAACTTATGGTGGCTCGTCCTATTGGGTTAAGGGGCCAGAATATTTAGATTCACGTCTATTAAAGGATCTGGCGGCTGATGCAGGTATTTTAATAGAGCCGGGAGATATCCACTTTTTATCCGATAACCCACCACTTAACTTCTTTCGTTTAGGATTCTCTGCGATTGCGGATAATAAAATAGAAGAAGGTATAAGAAAGCTTGCCGATATCATTCATGGCATGGCGCCTAAAGAAGACAGTTAGACTATGAAAGCAGTGAGTTATCTTGGAGGCGGGGCTTCCAAAACTGACATTACGCCTTCAAAAGTAATATGCATAGGGCGTAATTATGTTGAGCATGCCAAAGAGCTAGGTAATGAAGTGCCTAGTACGCCAATTATCTTTTTAAAACCTAACTCTTCAATTAGCTCACAACTTACAGCAGAGGGCATGGTTAATGGTCAGAGCGAAGCTCATCATTATGAGTCGGAGCTGTCTTTTTTAATTAACCAGAAAAAAATCTATGCGGTTGGCTTTGGGCTCGACTTAACGCGCAGACAAACCCAACAGCAACTTAAAGAAAAAGGCCTACCTTGGGAGCGAGCTAAGGCGTTTGATGGTGCGGCAGTTTTTAGCCATTTTGTCCCCGTCGATGAAAAAGATATTCCACAGTTATCGCTTAAGTTGACGATAAACGATGTGGTCATACAACAAGGCGGGGTAGATATGATGTTATTCAAACCCGATACCTTTATTACCGAAGCAAGCTCTTTTTTGACCCTTGAAGATAATGATATTTTAATGAGTGGCACACCTAAAGGTGTTGGAGCAGTGAACGTAGGCGATTGTTTTGTGGGTGAAGTATTTTTGAGCGATCAGTGCTTAATTCGCGAGCAATGGTTTGCAGTTTAATACTTTATAGTTAGTCGCTGCGCATAACATGCTCGTTTTATATTACTGCCTTATATGTTGTCTAAAAACTGTCATATATTATTGATAGACTTCCACTACTTAATAAAGAGAGAAAGCTGATGGAAGACTATATTGAAGAACTGACAGAAATAGAAATATTGCTTAATGACTTATCTGACGACAGTATTGAATGGGGTGATGATTTTTCAGAATTATAATTACTTAAACCTTGTAAACATTTAGCCGCTTATTTTCTGTATTCTCACTTTTAGATGTTAGCTATATATTAAAACTATTTATTAAGCCGAGTTTATTAGTTTTTATTTTAATTTCTTGCTAAAAATGTGATTTGCTTCACGTAAATTTTTTCTTTCCCTCCGTGATTTTTATCTTCAAAAAATACATTTAAAAATACATTGACAGATTTTTTTGGGGTTGTTAGCCTGAATCAAATTATTATAAAAAATTACTCATTATTCATTTTTATTATATTTCTTCTGTGTGTTGTCAGTTGTATTGACTACCGTTAGCCTAATAGAATCAAACTAGAAATAGTAAAAGTAGAATGGATGCCATCAGTATAAATAGGATGTTTACGTATGATTGATACTGGCTTGCACAGTCTTGTTGCGGTTGCGCGCTTTTACCAACTGCCCGCAGAGCCTGATCAACTTACTCACGAATTCTGCGAGCCAGGTAGTACCTTTTCTGATACACAAATTCTGCAAGCAGCCAAAGCGCTTACCCTTAAAGCCAAATTGATTTCTTCAACAGTATCGGCACTAAAGCCCGGTGTATTGCCGGCAATTGCCAAACATAAAGATGGCTCTTATTTTATTATTGCACGACTTGCCGAGGCGCCTTCTGAAAAAATTGATGGTGTCAGTAATAATAAAGACGATAAAGAGAACGATAAAAAGCAAAATAATTTTTCAGGCGTGCTTATACACGATCTCCGTGAAGAGTCACCATGCTCTATCACACTTGCAGAATTAGATGATATTTGGACGGGTGAGATCATCGCCTTAGTACGCCGACATAGTTTAGGCGAGAGCTTACAACAACACTTTGATATTTCTTGGTTTATTCCGTCATTAGTTAAATACCGAAAACTCTTTGGCGAGGTGTTAATTGCCTCGTTTTTTTTACAATTATTTGCACTTGTTACGCCGCTGTTTTTTCAAGTGGTGATGGATAAAGTACTTGTTCATCGAGGCTTTACCACGCTCGATGTACTGGCTGTTGGTTTTTTTGTGGTGGTGGTGTTTGAGGCGTTGTTAGGCGGTATTCGTAACTATACGTTTAGTCATACCACCAACCGCGTCGATGTGGAGCTCGGTTCGCGGTTGTACAATCATCTGATGGCTTTGCCTCTCTCGTATTTTGAATCGCGACAAGTGGGGCAAAATGTAGCGCGTGTGCGCGAGCTTGATACGATTCGTAATTTTATTACGGGCACGGCACTGACATTATTACTCGATCTATTTTTTGTTTTCGTGTTTCTCGCCGTCATGTGGTATTACAGTCCAACACTCACTTGGATTGTATTAGCCACTATCCCTTTTTATGTTTTGTTGTCTATTTTTATTACGCCTATTTTACGCAAACGCCTCGACGAAAAATTTAAACACGGTGCGGCTAATACCGCGTTTTTAACCGAGTCTATTACCGGCATTGGTACGGTTAAATCTATGGCCGTCGAGCCACAAATGCGACGTAAACTCGAAGACCATTTATCCAGCTATGTGCATTCCTCCTTTAAGAGCCAAAACTTAAATAATGTGGCTAATCAAGTAGCGGGTTTAATCAATAAATTAATGACACTCGGTATTATTTGGGTGGGGGCGCATTTGGTCATTAATGGACAAATCTCTGTTGGTCAGCTTGTTGCATTTAATATGCTTGCAGGGCGAGTCAGTGGGCCTATTTTAAAGCTCGTACAACTGTGGCAAGACTTTCAACAAGCGGGTATCTCTGTCAAACGCTTGGGTGATATTTTAAATGCACCACGTGAGCCAGGGTTTAACCCTAATCGCTCTCGCTTGCCTTCGCTACAAGGTAAGGTCACTCTCGATCACGTGCGCTTTCGTTACCGTCCCGATGGGCCCGTTATTTTAGAAGACGTGCATCTGGATATTCGCCCCGGAGAAGTATTGGGTATTGTTGGGCGATCGGGTTCGGGTAAAAGTACTATTACCAAATTAGTACAACGGCTTTATACACCGGAGTCGGGTAGAGTACTTGTCGATGGCGTTGACCTCGCGATGATCGATACCGCATGGCTGCGTAAACAAATTGGTGTGGTGCTACAAGAGAACTTTTTATTTAATCGCAGTGTGCGTGAAAACATTGCCATTACTGACCCATCTATCTCTATGGAGCGCGTGGTTGCCGCAGCTAAAATGGCCGGTGCTCACGAGTTTATTGCCGAACTTCCCGAGGGCTACGACACCACCGTGGGTGAGCAGGGTAGTAATCTCTCGGGTGGGCAGCGCCAACGCTTAGCCATTGCTCGGGCATTAATCACTAACCCTCGCATCTTAATTTTTGACGAAGCCACCAGTGCGCTTGACTACGAATCCGAGCGTTTAATACAAGACAATATGGTCAATATCTGTAAAGGCCGCACCGTTTTTATTATTGCCCACCGCCTCACTACCGTTCGCCAATGTCATCGAATTGTGGTGATGGAAAAAGGGCGTATTGTTGAGCAGGGTAATCACGATCAATTATTAAAGCACAATGGTTACTACGCCAAGCTACACAGTTACCAAAACCATACGCCGACATTACACACGGTTGAAAAAACAGAAAAACCCAAGCATCCATTGCAACTGCAACCGGAGGAGCAGCCATGAGCGTTTTTCGTAAATTTAAAGAGGCCTGGCAGCAACGCGATACTATGGGTGATGCTAATCAAGAGCGAGAGCTTGCCGCCTTTTTACCAGCAGCGTTAGAGATACAAGCAACACCACCACACCCGCTAGCACGTTGGTTAACCTGGAGCTTAATTAGCTTATTACTACTGGGTATTGTTTGGGCCTGTATTGGCAAGGTAAATATCGTTGCCTCTGCCGAGGGTAAAATTATCCCAAGCTCTCGCGTTAAACAAATACAACCACTAGAAAAAGCCATTGTAAAAAACATATTGGTAAAAGAGGGGCAGTACGTACAGGCAGGCGAGCCCTTAATTGAGCTGGACAATACACTGACCTTTGCCGACCAAACCCGCACCGCAAGCGAACTTGCGATGACCGAGCGTAACCTTGCGGTTAGTAATGCTTTTGTCGATTTATTATCGCAACCACTTGAACAACAAAAGAATATTCAATTCGATGGCTTACTACAACAGACGCTAAAGACAGAAAAAACCAAAACTGAGTACCGCTTACATAAACGACTACTCTGGCAACAGTGGCAACAATACTGGTCGCAAAAACAAGTACTACGTAACTCCTTAGCACGCACAAGTGCCGAGCAATTAGCCGTTAAAGAAGAGATAAAAAAACTCACACAAACGCTACCTATCATTACCCGCCGTGCACAAAAAGTAAAAGCACTTTTTGAAAAAAACTACGCCTCCGAGGACGAATACCTAACGCTAGAGCAAGAGCGTATTGTCACTACGCAAGACCTCGCCTCAGAGAAGCAGCGCCTTAAACAACTGCAAGCCTCAAGTAATGAGATAGAGCAACAGATAAATAACCTTGCGGCACAAACCATGGCCGAGCAGTTATCTGCAATGACAGAGTACGAGCGCCAACTCTCGGCACTGAGTGAAGAGCTTACCAAAGCCAGTGCCTTAAATGCCAAGCAAATACTCTATGCGCCTGTTGCCGGTCATGTACAAGAACTCGCAGCCAATACCGTCGGTGGCATTGTGACCGAAGCACAACAATTAATGCTGATTGTACCCGATGAAGAGCAACTAGAAGTCGAAGTGTTTTTAGAGAACAAAGATATTGGTTTTATCAGTGAGGGCATGACTGCCGAGATCAAAGTGCATACCTTCCCCTTTACCAAATACGGCATTATCGATGGCGAAGTGATTACTGTATCTGATGATGCCACTTTGGATGAAAAGCGCGGCTTAATTTACGGCATGCAACTTACCATAAAACAAAGCACCATCGATGTACAGGGCAAGCCTGTTAAATTAATACCGGGTATGACAGTAACGGCGGAGATGCAAACGGGCCATAGGCGCTTGGTGGAATTTTTTATGGCGCCACTACTGCGGTATAGGAAGGAAGGGTTGAGAGAACGATGATGGTTTCTATTATTTTTAGTTTCACCCAAAGGGCGAGTTTATTTCTTTATGTGGCTAGAGAGGTGAACCAAAGCACGGGTAATTGCTCCAGCATTTCCGTCGTCCATGGCGGTCAAAAACATATCCCACAATCAAGTACTTGCCTTACAGGATGTGGGGTGCTTAAAAAATGCAAGAGCAATCTTTTATCGCATTCCCACACTTACGCTAACAATAATGGGTCGGCTCTATGCTGCGCCCATGCAGCAAAATGCTTTAATCAACGTGACCTACAAGGATGTAGGGAATGCAGGTTTTGCAGGAGCAAAAACCTGCCCTGTTGCCTTAACCCATTATTATCATCAACGCTCGGCTTGATTAAGGGGAAGCTGGCAGCATAACCAGTTTAATATTTCTCACTAATAGTGAATGGATAAAACTATGAAAAAATATCTTTATTTTTTATTGACGGTAATCGTGCTGCTCGGGTGTTCTGACAATACAAATAAAGTTACAGAAAGCCAAACTGAAGATTCCACTAAACAAGTTATATATTCACAAATAAAACCAACGGAAAAGTTCCCGGCAGGTAGTATTTGGCAGATAAAGTACGATGAAGGTGTCTTAGAAATTCCAATGCAATATTTAGGGCAGAGGTCCATTGATGGCTTTTTAGATGTGTTTTTTTCATGGCCGGATATAAAACCTGGAGTGCCAGATTTTTATAACGAGGGGAGGGTTCGAATATTAATGAGAATAAAAAGAGATAACCCTTATAAAGAAGTTGTATCTGAAGTGGTAGAGAAAAAAATTTCGATGGGAAACATAGAGAAAAAAGGGGGGAGTAAAGATTACTCAGGTCTTGTGCGTTACGAGCATCAAACGGGTTGGTTTTTTGTTGTTGAGGATAAAAATTTTTTAACACCTAAAGAAAATTATTATGTTATTAGTTGTATAAACGGTATGAAGCGAGAATTAAACAATGTGATTCTCAATATGTGTTCATATCAAATTGATTATGGTGATGGTGTTTCAATTAAAGTCAGGTTTTATGAGAATGCTTTGTATGAATGGAAAACCTTTTTAAAAGATATAAATCAATTAATGGAGTCATTTAGGAGGATTGCATAGTGTTATTTAATAAAGTGGGTGGGTTTAATGGACTACTTTTATTGCTGTTAGTTTTATTGTCAGCATGTTCAGATAAACCCAGTGAGGTTAAGGTAAAAGAGCCGATTAAAAAAGTCATGTATTCACAAATAAATCCAACAGGAAAATTCCCGGCAGGTAGTATTTGGAGGGTTGAATATGATGATCAGGTCTGGAGTTTTCCTATGGATCTTGTTGCTCAGAGGGGGAAAGATGGTTTTTTAGATATATATTTCACTTGGCCAGACATGAAAAATACAAAAAACCGCAGGTGGCCACTGAATCCGCATGGTGTAAGAATAAGCTTTTCTATGCCTAATTATAGTCGTAATTGGGTTGAAAAAACTCTAGAAAAAACTATTAAGGGAGAAATGGATAGAGGGGCTATCTATTTTGTAAATAAGGGTGATACATATCCCGGGTTGGAATATTATCAGAATAAAAATTATTCAGGTCGCTATTTTGTAGGCCCAAATGATAAGTTTTTAACACCCCAAGGTAACCCCAAAATAATTTCATGTTCTGGATATAAAAATAAAGAATTGGAGAGTAATTCTATTAAAACTGGTAAAAAATGTCAGCTTGTATTAGATAATGGAGATGGGGTTTCGCTAGATATTCAGTTCGGTGAGGATCTGTTAAAGAATTGGAAAGTGTTTTTTAATGATGTAGAAGAGTTATTGGAATCATTTAAGGAGATTAAATAATGGCGTATCAGTTTACAAACCAAGAACTTGATCAATTACAGGCGGTTGCTAATAGAGCTGAATTAGGAGAAATTAGTTGGGCTAGAGTATACGAAAAAGTAAGTACAATTTTAACAGCTGCAGTAAAAGACAATAGGGTGGCTGATAATGATATAGATGAAACGAATAGAATTATCTTATGGTTTGATGGCGCAGTACTTGTTAACAGTGGTGAGTCGGTGTTTTCGACTTTAATTCGTAAGTACACAGCAAGGCAGCTGGAATTGCATTATGGGCAGGGGGCAGCTGAAAATGTCATTAACCAAATGCAGAATGCGTCGGATGAAATTGCTCAACAAGTAGTACTAAATGACATTTTTAGGAACTCTGGTTTATTGCCATCAATAGAAGAGATTGCAAATAGGGATGCTGCTATTGTTGGCGGTATTTTATTTGGCCAGTCATCGGAAACAGATAGTGCAATAGCTTTTAATGCAGGTTGGTCTGGCAGTATTTTATTTTCTATTTTTGGTACAGATGAAACCGATCGCTTATTGTCAGCTGGTCGAAAAAATGAATTTGATACTTTGGAGGATTTCCGAAATTTATTATTTGCTGTTGATGCTTTCAATTATGCTGCCGAAAGTGCGGATGATTTTTCTAAGGTTTTTGGTAGTGATATAGGTGAAAATCTCGTAATAGGTTATCGTGCTTTGAGGTCTGGAGTGGATTCTGCAAGTGAGTTTTTCGATTTTTTAGCAGGAGGTATTGATGGTGCTGTTAATGATGATTGGAATCAATTATTGTTAGCTGTTGTCGGTGGTGGTGTGGCAGAGTCTGCCATCTCATTTATTACCAGTTACAACAGGTATGAATTAGTTGAGGATTTGTCTTCTCTATTTGGTATTAACGACTCTCCTGTAGATTCAACTAATTTTCTCGAGAGGGCTAACACTGTTTTCTCAACCATACAAACAAACAATCAATTATCACTTAATATCTCTCGTTTAGATGGTTTGAGCGCAGATGCACTATATGAAGCCGCCCAAAGTTCTATTGCTTATCGTTATGCTTTAGTTAATACGAATGCATTTGTATTAGAGAATGCTGAGAGTGTGTATGCCACTCATGATGTTAATGGAGAATTGACAAACCTGTCTGATCAATATCTTAGAGATCGCGCTGACTACTTATCTAACCTACTGGAGTTTAACTCTACGGGTGGTTCTCCAAGCAATATCTCACCTGATACGGCTACTTTTGAATCTTTTACCGATACAAATGGAGATGATGCGCTTGTTACATTTGAGAGCACAACAACAAATGAAACGGTTATCATCTCAGATGAATTAGCATCAACAATTGGGGTTAATGAAAGAGATTATCGAAAAAACTATTACTTTGGTAATAATGCCATTGAAACAGTCACTGGAAATAAAAACATAGATCACCTCTATGGTGCAGGTGGCAACGATATATTGGACGGTGGTAAAGGTAATGATTACCTAGAAGGCGGTGTGGGTAATGATATTTACCAGTTTGATTACAACGATGGCAATGACCGAATTGTTGATAATGGTGCAACAGATGAGAGCAATGAATTATTGATTACTCATAAAGAGGGTGGTGTGGCTAGCCGTGTGACTCGTTTGGCATTAACTACTACAGGGGGAGATGTTTATAAGGAGGTAGATGCCAATGGCGATGTCATTAACTCTTCAACCACTTATACGACTGTTTCAGGCGCTGTTGCTGGGCAAGTGGATTTATTTATCTCGATTGATGGTGGTAACGGCGGCACAATTACAATTGAAGATTGGGGTGGGTCTACTAATCAGTTTGGTATTGATATAGCTGATTTTACTAGGCCTATCGAGCCTACAGGTAATTATGATTATGTTGATAATATCTTAGGGTATGTAAGCAGCTTACCAGAAGGATCAGTTGATAAATTTTCGCTACATGCAGGAGTTAATAATTTTCGAAGAGATGTGCACAGACAGAGTAATCTTTTTGAAACTCAAAGTAATGGTGCTTTTGCATTGGCGCAAGCTATTCCATTTGAATATTCAAGAACAGAAACTGAAACAGGGTATATCTATACTCCTGTTTCTGGGGGGCAAGTAGCCCTTACTTTTTATGATAGGCCTTATCTAGATAGTGTGGGTTTTAATTTTGACTCAACTAGATGGCTCGCATTAAATAGCGATGTAACAAACTTTGGTTTTGACCCCGATAATAATAATGTGTTTTCTGATGAGTCTGGTGGTTACGATTCCCATGTCTCAAGCTCTAATAATGCTTGGCGTGATCATTTTTTTGTGGCATTTGACGGCGGTAGTTTTGATGACTATCTAAAGGGACATGATGCGGGTAGCGATGGTTTTGATGGTGGCGCTGGCAATGATGATTTATTTGGGTTTGGTGGTGATGATGAATTAAATGGTGGCCTTGGCTCTGATTATATAGATGGAGGTGCAGGGGATGATTATATTTGGGGTAATCGCGTCCAGCTAACCTATGATGGAGATAATATCTCTATTTTGAGTACGAGTGGAAACCTTCAAAGTTCGTTGCCGAGTGCTTATTACAATTTTGAAGAAGCTGGTACTGTTGATTATTTGGATGGTGGTGCTGGTAACGATAATATTGCTGGGGGGCAAGGTGATGATATTATTTTGGGTGGCATAGGGGATGATCAGTTATACGGTAATGTTGGCATAGATACTATTGATGGAGGGATAGGTAACGATCGTATTTACGGTGATTCTTATTTCGAGGCTGTGCAAACAAATACCATTGAATATCAGGGCAATTCTTTTGTTGGTCGTAGTCTCTCAAATATTGTTTATGTAGAAAATAGGTTAGATGGTTATGGTTATAGCGACACCCTTACGGGCGGTGAGGGAGATGATTATCTCTATGGGGAAATCGGCGGTGACTTTTTATTCGGAGGTGATGGTAATGATCAGTTACATGGCGATAGGCCTGCAGGAATTTATCGTAGTTTTGAATCAGTTCTTCCCGATGGAACCATTATAGAGACTGATCGATTTGTCTCTGAGGTTTTAGATCCTTCTCTTAGTGGTGACGATAGGTTATATGGCGGTGCAGGTAACGATAAGCTATTCGGTGATGCTGGTAATGATAAATTATTTGGTGGTGATGATGATGATGTTCTACTTGGTGATAATGCAGACTATGACTCCCTTGCGCCAAAAGATCATGGTGATGACTATTTGAGTGGCGGTGCAGGTAACGATTACCTTGAAGGCGGTGGAGGTAAAGATGAAATTTTTGGTGGTAGTGATGATGATGAAATTTTTGGTGATGCATCTGATTTAGCTGAAGAGTTTCATGGCGACGATATTCTTGATGGTGGCGAGGGTGACGACAAGATACGAGCTGGCGCAGGGGATGATCAATTGCTCGGTGGTGCAGGTAACGATGAGCTGCATGGTGATGAGGGTGATGACACTTTAACGGGTGGTAGTGGTGTGGATGCGCTTGCAGGTGGTGCGGGTAATGATACTTATATTTTTAACCGTGGTGATGCGAGTGAACTAACCGTTGCTAACGAAGCTAATATCATTATTGATACCGAGGGCAATAATACTTTGGTTATCAATGGTGCCAACATTGGTGATATCGTGCTCGAAAGTGATCAGGGTACGTTAACATCGAGTGGCTTTATCAGGGTTAAGTATCTTGGTGATACTATTTTTATGCGCGACGATACCTTTGCCACGCTTAATACGATTGAGGTTAATGGTACGACTTATACTAAAAATGACTTTATTTTTTCTCTGGCCGCAGAAAATAATTTAACCAGGCCACTGCCACCTAATGCGACTAATTTTCCAAGCATTAATGGTAATAGTACTATTGATCATATCTTTGGCGATGATCGCCGCGATAGAATTTTTGGCCGTGGTGGTGATGATATTATTGTGGGTGGTCGAGGCAATGATGAATTAACCGGCGGTAGTGGGAGTGACTCCTACTTTTATTCATTGGGCGATGGTAACGATAGAATTGATACCTCAGGTTCTATTGCATTAGGTACCGATCAAATTGTTTTTGACAGTAATATCGCTGCCTCTGATGTCAGTTTGCAAAGTAATTCAACTTCTCGAGATCTATTGATTTTTTTGACCTCTAGTAATCAACAAATCACTATTATCGATTTTTTTGATAATACCTCCGATGTGTTAACAACAGCGTTCGATATTGCTTTTGCTGATGGTACGCTTTGGACATCAGATATTATTCGCGAAATGTTATTAGCTGTTTCTGAAGAGAATGATCGTGTCAGTGGTTCATCAGCGGATGACCAAATTGCTGGTTTAGGTGGCAGTGATACGCTAATTGGGCGTGCTGGTGACGATACCCTCGATGGTGGGCTAGGTGATGACAGTCTGCACGGTGGTATCGGTAATGATGTGCTGGAGGGCGGTTTAGGTAATGATCATTTAAGTGGTGGTGTTGGTAACGACACCTATATTTATGGTCTTGACGATGGCTCCGATCGCATTGATCTTGATTCGGCCAGTGCAACAGATATTGAAACCTTACGCTTTAAACCAGGTATTTCTGCTGACCAACTTTTGCTTCGTCGTAGTGACAGGCACTTGGAGATTCACTTTCCTAACGATACTAATCATATCTCGATTATTGGTTTATTCCAGCAAAATTTTCATGCTACAAACCTTGCACTAAATATAGAGTTTGCTGATGGTGTTGTGTGGTCTACCGAAGATATTTTAAATTTCGTGCAACTAGGCTCCGAATTTGATGACACTCTGGTTGGTGGTGATACCGCAGATAATTTATCGGGTGGTGGTGGCGATGATTTTATCCGAGCTAACGGTGGTAATGATACTCTTGAGGGTGGTGTTGGTAATGACCAATTGATAGGTGGCGATGGTAACGATGCCTTTTTATTTGGTTATGGTGATGGGCAAGATACAGTTTTTGATCTTAACCTAAATGCTATAGAGTTGGACCGTGTGCATTTCAAATCTGGTGTTAATCCAGATGACATCACAGTTGTCAGACGTAAAATTTTTCAGTATGAAGAATATGTATTTCAGTTTAAAAATTCTAGTGATGAATTAACTGTACGCTATAACTTTCCTATTACTGCTACAACTAGAGATGCTGATATCACCACTTTTACAGGTAACAATGCTATTGTTACTTTTGAAGATAGCTCAGTTACTTGGACTGCGGCACAGGTACGTTTACTAAGTCTAGAGGGGACAGAAGTTGATGATTCCATTATAGGGTCCGATGGAGATGATGTAATCAACGGTTATGGTGGGAATGACACAATTAGAGGTAATGGGGGCGATGATGTTATCAATGGAGGTGATGGTGACGATACACTAAGTGGGGCTGCTGGAAACGATATTATTGATGGCGGTCGAGGTGATGATGTTATTTCAGGCGATGGCGGCAACACTCCTGATGGTAATGATACTTATTTATTTGGGCTGGGTGATGGCCGCGATAGAGTGTTTAACATAAGAAGCAATAGCACAGAGCAAGATGTTATTCAGTTAAAAGCAGGCATTTCGATTGATGATATTTTATTTTCTAGAGAAAATGTTGCTAATTCAGATAGAGAAGTGCTTGTTGTTTTCTTTAGGAATTCCTCAGATTCCATTCGTATTGATAATTTTTATGATGGTCCGTTTAATGAGGCGAATACGTTTATTCGATTCACAGAGGGTAATGTTGAGTTATCTTTTGCTCAGATTAATGAGATTGTAGAGCAAACCAGTAGCCATATAGTTGCTGAAAGATATACTTTTTCTAGTCCATTAACTAATCTTCAATTCCTTGATGAACAGACTGTATACACCATCACCTTACGTGATGGCTCTCCGCTACCTGATTGGCTAACCTTTGACAGATTTGGGCGAGTTTTTAGGGGGGAAAGACCTGACAATAGCGCAGTCGATTTAGAGTTACTCATTCGTGCTACGGCTAATAGGCTTTCTGGCGCAAGTGAGTCTGAGATTTATAATTTTTATCTCCCTCATATCAACACTGACCCAATAGCCAACGAAGATTTACTGCTAGCTGAAAGAAGTACAGCCACAGTGTTTACCTTTGCTGAGTTGTTAGCTAACGATACCGATATTGATACAGCCGATGTACTTTCTATTGCCGCGGTGAGTAATCCAGCTAATGGTACTGTTGTTATAGACGACGTAGCTCAAACAGTTACCTTTACACCGACGGTAGATTATATTGGTAATGCAAGTTTTACATACAGTATTAGTGATGGTAACGGTGGGCAGGCAACAGCAACAGCAACAATTGACGTTGTAGAAGAGATACCACTCGATACTATTCCTGAGTTATCTAATCCAATTGACGATCAAGCACTACTCGAAGACACAGCCTTTAGCTTTACCCTACCTGTTAATACCTTTACCGATGCCGATGGTGATAGTTTATCGTTTACGGCAACGTTGGCCGATGGCTCAGCCTTACCCAATTGGTTAAGTTTTGATGCGCTTACACAAACCTTTAGTGGTACACCGCTGCAAGGTGATGTGGGTGATATTGCCGTTGTGGTTACAGCAGATGATGGTAGTGGTGGTGTGGCGAGCGATACCTTTACTTTGGCAGTTGGTAATATTAACGATGCGCCCATCGGGGCTGATGATGCAGGCACTACGCAAGAAAATACGCCGGTAATATTTACCTTTGCCGAGCTGCTGGCGAATGACAGTGATGAAGATGTTAGTGATGTACTCACAATAACAACTGTGGGCGCGGCGAGTAATGGTACGGTTGCAATTGATGAGGTCGCACAAACGATTACTTTTACACCCAATGCAGACTATTTTGGCCCTGCGAGTTTTGACTATACCGTAAGCGATGGTAATGGTGGTACAAATACGGCTGTTGTCTCTATTAATGTCACTGCTGTTAGTGATAGTGGTATCGATTTGAGCGGTGATGATGTATTAACCGGCACGGACGCGGGTGAAATTATTGTGGCTGGTACCGGTGCCGATACCTTATCGGGTCTTGCAGGCGACGATCGCTTATTGGGTGGTGCCGGTAACGATACTTATATAATTGGTGCCAATAGCGGCAGAGATACTATTACCGATGTCGATGGTCAAAATATCATTCGTTTTGTCGATGGCATTAGTTTTAACGATGTCGCCAGTGGTTTATCGCGCTCGGGCGATGATTTGATTCTTAATATTGGAGGTAATACCAACCAGGTCAGGGTTGCTAACTTCTTTGCGCTTGCTAATACCGTGGAGCGTCTAGAGTTTGAAAATGGTAGTGCGATTACAGCAGGGCAGCTATACGGTGCCTTTGGTGTCGCAGCGCCTATTGCTACTGGCACAGCAAGTAATGTGGTGCTAGGGGGCGATGCCGATGATACGAGTATTGCTTCTGCTGCCGATGATATTGTTATTACCGGTAGTGGTAATGATACGCTATCGGGTTTAGCCGGTAATGATCAGTTGATTGGTGGGGCTGGTGACGATGTCTATATTATTGGTGCCAACAGCGGTAGAGATACCATTATCGATACCGCAGGTATAAATACCGTCCAGTTTGTTGATGGCATTGTATTTAACGATGTTGCTAGTGGCTTGTCGCGCTCGGGCGATGATTTATTACTCAATATTGGTGGTACTACAACTAATCAGGTTCGTGTCGCCAACTTTTTTGCGGTTGCCAATACAATTGAGAGTTTAGCCTTCGAGAATGGCAGCTCGATTACCGCTGCTCAGCTCTATGGGGCTTTTGGTGTGGCAGCACCTACAGCAACAGCGGAGACCTTAGATATTCTCAGTAATACGACCACCAGTCCAGAAGACCCAAGTCCAGATACTGGAGGTGGCGATTCTGATCCCGCTAATACGGGTGGAGAAAATACGGGTGGAAGTGGTGATAACTCAGAGCCTCCGGTTGGTAATAGCATAATTGATTTGAATATTGCCAATACACTAAATGGCACAGCTGATGCTGAAATTATTGTTGCTGGTGCAGGCGCGGATACGTTATCTGGCCTTGCAGGTGACGATCGCTTATTAGGTGGTGCCGATAACGATACCTACATTATTGGTGCCAATAGCGGTAAGGATACGATTATTGATACTAACGGCCAAAATACAATCCGCTTTGTCGATGGTATTAGCTTTAACGATGTAGCGACAGGTTTATCGCGTTCGGGTAATAACCTTATCCTTAATATTGCAGGCAACACCAATAATGTGACCATTACCAACTTCTTCTCGGTGGCTAATACTATCGATGTAGTTGAATTTGAAGCTGGCGGGCAAATTACCAGTGCCCAGCTTTTTGGTGCTTTTGGCTTGGCCGCGCCCACCGCAGTGGTTGCTGCCAGTGAGGTATTCTTAGGTGATGGTGCCGATAATACGGTGGAGGGTAGTGCAGCCAGCGATATTGTGATCACTGGTCGTGGTGATGATACCTTGAGTGGTCTTGCAGGCAGTGATCAATTAATAGGCGGTGCCGGTGACGACACCTACATTATTGGTGCTAGCAGTGGCCAAGATACGATTATTGATACGGCTGGGGTTAACACTATTCAATTTATCGATGGTATTGGCTTTAACGATGTTGCTAGCGGTTTATCGCGTGCGGGCGATGATTTGTTGTTAAATATAAGTGGTAATACGACAAATCAGGTACGTGTTGCGGGTTTCTTCTCTACTGCTAATACCGTCGCTGGCCTCAACTTTGAAAATGGCAGTTCAATAAGTGCTGCACAACTCTACGGTGCCTTTGGTGCCGCTGCACCTGCTACAACTAGCGAGACCTACGATATTTTAAGCGATGTGATTACTGGTGGTACAGGTAACGATACTTTGATCAGTAGTGCTCGTAATGAGCAGTTATCGGGCGGGGCAGGTAGCGATACCTATGTCTTTAACGCCAATTCCGGTGCAGATACCATTCTCAATAACGATACTGACGCTGCTAGTGTTGATATTGCGCAGTTTAATAATGTCTCTTTCGATGATTTATGGTTTAGTCGTAATGGCGATAACTTACAAATTACTCAGGCAGGTACAGATAATCAAGTAACAGTGAGTCATTGGTACACGGGAGCAGAGAATCAGCTAGATAGTATCAATACAGAAACGTCTGCTTTGTTAAATAACCAGGTGGATCAATTAGTCTCTGCTATGGCTGCTTACGATGTACCCTTGGGGGTTGGCAATGTGATTCCACAAGATATTAAGGATCAATTGCAAACAACCTTGGCAGAAACTTGGCAAAGTGCATAGTATATTTAATCGTTAGGGGTAATCTCTAACGATTATTTTTATGTATTTTAAATTAAAAAAGTAAGTGACCTTTTAGGTCACTTACTTGCAATATGTATACAATTTAGACTTTTCTTTTAAAAAATGCTTAGTTGTTCACAATCTATTATGCATTTTTTGTCCATACTGTAGTCATAACTTGTAACACTAAGTCCTAGATTTTGAGCGGTACAGTATGGAACAAGCATTAACTGCTGAAGCAATTCTTTTCTTTGATGACCATAAGATCGTTAAAGAAATGACCTATCTTGAGTTTCAGGCTATTTTAGATAGCTATGTGCCTCTGCACGATATGGCGAATCGCTCTATGGGTGCGGTTTATGTGCGTATTGATGCTAAGTACCACATTACAGGGACAGTGTTCTTCCGTATTAATTTTGATCGCAAAGGTTTTGTCGAAAAGTCGTGGAATGTACCCTTACAGCAGCTTGCAGATAAAGCAGCTAAAGGTCCTAACTTGGGCTCGGGTCCAATTAGCCTTGCGTGTTTTAGCCAATGCCCTATCGAGTGGCAAAAAAATAATCTCTGGGATCCGGAGATGCAAGCGACTGCCAATGATTTTCATGCGATAAAAAAATCAATTAAAAATAATAACTTAGGGATTATTTTTAATGTTGATTCTAGCATTGAGGAATCAGATGAAGTGTCTGAGTCCTTGGCTGAAGAGCGTACGCGAACAGCCATGATTATAAAAGAACAGCGCCTTCGCCAAAAGCTCTTGTCTACCAAGGCAGAGCAAGACATGCGCCAATTAAATTTAGATCATCAGCAAAGAATCTATGAATACCAACAAAAGTTTAACGAGCTACAACAAGAACTTGAGCAAGAAAAGCAACAGCGCATCGAGTTAGAAGAGAAGTCTAAGGGACAGTCAGACAAGATCGATGGCATGCGTGAATATTTTGAAGCCAAGCTTGAGAAGTACCAACAAAATGAAGACTCTGTGCAAGCAGAGGCTTTAAAAGAATACTATGACACTGAGCTTGCGGCAGAGTCAGACCGATTAGCTAGCGAGTACCAGTCTGAGCTGCAGTCGCGTGATGTGGAGCTGCTTTACCGTCGTGAGCAAGAGTCACAATTACAGCAAGAGATTATTAAGTTAAAACAAGAGAAGCAAGAGTTAGCCGAAAGCTCGCGAGATATTGTTTTCCATCATCTTAGTGATGCAGGTATTAATTTTGTTATTTACCATCCAGGAGTGGGGCATTTAACTATTGGTGCTGATGAAATTGATAGTTACCTTACCAATAGTATCGCTTTTGTTGCAGATAAATGCGGTGTTAATGAACCGCTTTACAGTGCCTGGCTCGATCATTATTATAGCCCCACTTGCCAAAAACAGCTCGATAACGGGCGTCTTTGCGATAAGCCAGTGACGCAAATAGAAGATCCTAGTCAGTTTATCGTTGGCGAGAGTGATTGTTGTGCAGAACATCGTAGTGGAGCCACTAGGGTTGTACCCATTAAAAGTGCCTCTAATGCTGCCAGAAAGAAAAACGGACCTACCGAATTAGCCCTGTAATTACAGCCCCCTTACTTGATATAGCCCAGTCTGTTCCATTACAGCGCTTGCAATGGCCAGAGTTAGAGGCGTTATCCATTAATGTTTATTTGCATCGTGATGATGCGATCTCTCCTTTCTACTCGGGTAATAAGTTTTATAAGTTGTATTACAATCTTCGCAATGCAAGCGCACAAGGTGCCGCTGCCATCCTTTCTTTTGGCGGTAACTATTCGAACCACTTATATTCCCTCGCGGCAATGGGGCAAGAGCTAGGCATCCAAACTATTGGCATTGTTCGTGGTTATGAGACGGCAAAACTAAGCCCAACTCTAGAAGATGCTAAAAGTTTTGGCATGAAGTTGTACTTTTTAGGGAAAAAGGCCTATAAATCTAAGGATATTAGCGAACTATTACCTATACTTAATAAACAGTATGGTCACCTGTGCCTTGTCCCCGAAGGTGGCGAGAATCTTGCTGGTGTTAGAGGGTGTTTGGCTATGGGTACAACTATAGACCAACGTATGCGCAACCTATTGGGTGATAAGCCCTATACACTATGTTGTGCTGTAGGGACAGGCTCTACCTTTGCCGGTTTAATTGCGTCTTCGCCGCGTGCGCATTGCGTAGGAGTGAGTGTGCTTAAGGGTGTGGATATTATTTCACCAAAAATAAGGCGATGGCTGTCGTTACTTGGAAAAAAAGAACTTACCGGCTGGTCTTTAAGTAATGAATACCACCATGGTGGTTATGCTAAAGTTACCCCGGAGTTAGTTGAGTTTATGTCTCGCTTAGAGGCACTAAATACTATTAAGCTGGACCCAGTGTATACTGCTAAACTACTCTGGGCGATCAAAGAGCTAGCTATCGCTGGATATTGGGATACTAATAATAGAGAAGCACCACAATCTACCCATATAGTCGCTATACATAGTGGCGGCCTACAAGGGCGAAGAGGTTTTGATTTAGCCTAATTGCTTTAAGTTAATGGAGTGTGTTTGTTTCCGATGTAATGAGTGATAAGTTTTATGGATAATACGCAGTTAATAAAACAGTGTCGAAGCTTAGCTCCATTGGCAACAATGAGAGAAAATCACCTACTTGCAGCACTAGCAGAGGCAACGGAAGTCACCGCTTGTAAGGATGATGAGGTACTTTGCGGAGATGATTTTGGTACTTGCCTGTGCTATTTGCTTTCCGGTGAGCTTCTCCTGACTCGCAAAGATGGGCAAAAGAGAGTAATTACAGCGGATTTTCACTGGCTGCCTATTGTTCAATTTCAGGCCGAGGAATTTACCGCAAGAGCAATTACCGATTGCCAACTGATACGTTTTGATAGAATCAAGCTAGACCAGTTATTAACTTGGAGCCAAGTCGCTGATTATTTAGAGATCGACATCTCCTATGAGCGTAGCTACGATGAGCATTCCAATTGGATGAAAACGGTTTTAAATTCCAATCTTTTTTATAAAATCGCGCCGCTTAATGTGCTTTCTATTTTTTCTAAAATTACACCAAAAGATGTCAAGGCAGGTGATGTTATCCTGAACGAAGGCGACGAAGGCGATTACTGTTATTTTATTAAAGAAGGACGTGCTCAGGTTTCTCGTGCATCAGAAACAGGCGATGCAGATATCCCCATTGCAGAGATCAGCAATAATCGCTGTTTTGGCGAGGATGCTTTGATTGCTAATACTACACGTAATGCAACGGTGACTATGTTAACCGATGGTACGTTAATGTGTTTACACAAAAACGATTTTGCAGACTTGCTGATAGAGCCTAATGTTTCTCATGTATCCTTTGAGACATTAGAGACGATGAAAGATCAAAATTTTGAATTTTTAGATGTGCGTTCACAAGAAGAGTTTGACTACAAACATATCGTTGATGCTGTCCATATACCACTTATTTTATTACGTTTAAAAATACGTCTGCTCGATGCAAAAAAACATTATTTGATCTACTGTAATACGGGTTCACGTAGTCGTGCAGCGGCATTTTTGCTGGCAAGTAAAGGTTATCAAGTGAGTTTGTTAGAGGGTGGTCTTGCTAGTATTAGTAAAGATGATGTTAAACGTTTGCTCGTTAGTGAATTCGATACTATTCATCAGTTGGCCAGTGAATCTAGTTAGATTATTCTTTCCTAATGATAAAAAATCGGCCATGCTCTATATGTAGAGTATGAGCGTTCTTGTTTTGCTTAGATAATATTCGTTTATCAACTCTTTGCCGATCAATAATGGCCAAGTGCCATTGATTTTCTTCTGTATCATTTGTTAAAAAATTTAAAAGGCAATTCTCATCTAATAATTGTAGTTGAGCTTCTTCTATATCCTTTTCAGTTATTTCACTTAGCCAATATTGTTTAGGTAATAAACAATATTGCACTTCTGTTGTTTTATATAAATCCAGTATACTTTTATGCCAGTTTTTTTGACTCGTGTTAGGTGTTAGAGCATCTATAAAGTCGGAATAATATAGCCAAAAATCAGTTGCTGTATTTTTTGCATAAAGAGGGTTGTCAATACTTTCAAGTAGCGGCGAAAAAAAACGACCAGACATGTGCAGGCGGCACTGTATGGGTTTAGCGGCCGTTTGAAAAGGGCTCGTATCGATATGGCTTTTTGATAATAACTGAGTAAGTGATTCAGTACCGGCATTAGATTGGCTGAGTAATAATTGGTGTTCCTGTAGATGGCGCATTTTTATGGCGAGTGTATCTCTAAAATTAGGCCCAACCCAATTATGCCAATTATGAAGTGGGCGATTTTTCTCGATAGGGTAAATGTTTGATTGATTATAGTTGTGATGGCCTAAATAAAATTTAACAGCGACTTCAATATGTTTTATATCACCATTGGTATTGTCTAAGACAATAAAATCAAATTCACCAAGAGTTCGTTTTTTTTCGATAACTTGATAATTCTTCGCCAGCAATTCAAATCGCTTTCTACCGTTACACTCGTAATAACTAAAATAAAAGCTTAACAGTTGTTCAAAATAAATACCGAGTCGTGTTGAGCGCTGTTGCGATAAGTGCTCGGCTAATATTGTTGGGGATGCATCGATATATTGCAACCATGCTAAAAATTGATCTTCTGCAAAATAGTCACTCTTGAACCATTCACTAGGTAATGATGGTATGGGTGAAAAAAGCGATGAGCAAGTAAGCGACCAAGCAAGGTCTCTTAATGCACGGCTCTTAAGGGCAAGAAACTCAGGAGCCAGTTTAGATACAGACATAGCGGTAAATGGGCTTTATGGGGTGGTGATACATTCGATCATGGTATCATACCCCTCAATTTTAATTTAACTGGTAACTTATGACTCAATCGACGGAAAAAGCAACATCTTCAACGGTTAGTACCCAGTTCGCATCGGTTGGTCTTATTGGGCGTATTCATTCCGATCAAACTAAAGCAACAGCGGAGCGGCTTATCAAATGTCTTGATAAATTAGGCGTTAAGATAGTTTTACTGGATAAACTCGCTGATTTGCTCGGTACGCCGGATGTGCTAAAGGGTAATGAAGACTACATTGGCCAACATTGTGATTTGGCCATAGTTATCGGTGGTGATGGCAGTATGCTCGGTGCAGCGAGGGCAATGGTTGCCCATAATGTCCCTGTATTGGGTGTTAACCGTGGCCGCCTTGGGTTCTTAACGGATATCATGCCAAATGAAGTCGAGAAAAAAGTAGCCGAGGTGTTTTCGGGTAACTATATTACCGAGTCTCGATTTCTATTAGATATGTCTATCATCCGTGAAGGTAAACAATTAGCCGTTGGTGATGCGCTTAATGATGTGGTCTTATATCCAGGTCGCCATATTAGAATGATTGAGTTCGAGCTGTATATCGATGGCCAATTTGTTTATAGCCAGTCATCCGACGGTATCATTATATCTACCCCCACCGGTTCTACCGCTTATGCTCTAAGCGGCGGTGGCCCACTTATGTATCCAAGTATGGATGCTATTGTTTTGGTGCCTCTTAACCCTCATAGCTTGAGTAGCCGCCCCATTGTCGTCAGTGGCGATAGCCAAATTAAACTGCTGATTGGTCAGCGTATGTCTGAGTCACTCAATGTTACTTGTGATGGCCAAGACTCGGATTTAATCAGAGCAGGGGATGAGATCCACATTAAGAAAAAACCAAAGTCACTTAAATTAATTCACCCCTCAGATCATAATTATTATGATACCTGTCGTAAAAAACTAGGTTGGGGACAACATCTTACCGTTGGTAAAAAATAGAGTTATAAGGGGAAAAGCACTTTAGTGAACGAACGACAGTTTGAAGGCTATGATTTAATCGGTGATGTCCATGGTTGTGGCGATACCTTAGCCAAGCTATTGGAGGTTATGGGCTACCGTAAAAGATCGGGAGTTTATCAACACCCTAAAAGGCAGGTCATATTTGTGGGTGATGTTGTAGATCGTGGCCCGCATATCCGCCAGGCCCTTAATATTGCTTATGATATGGTGACTAACAACCATGCGCAGATGGTAATGGGTAACCATGAGTACAACGTCTATTGTTATGCAACACCTGATAAGCGTGATAACGATAATGAATACCTACGATCACATTCAGCACATCATACGCGTTTTGTTGCCGAGACCTTCGAGCAGTTTGCTAATTATCCCTTGGAGTTTAAAGAATATTTAGAGTGGTTTGCCACACTCCCGCTGTATCTGGAGACTGACCAGTTTCGAGTTGTGCATGCCTGTTGGGACGAGGCTTATGTAAAAGATTACCAAGCTCGTTTTAAGACCAATAGGGTAAGCCCGGAGATTCTAGAGGCCTCAACTGATTTGGACAGTTTTGAAGGGCGAGTGCTCGATCGCCTAATGCGCGGTACTAGCCTTAAACTACCAGAGAACAAAACAGTAAAAAGCCGCGATGGCTTTAATCGACACTTTTTTCGAACCAAATTCTGGGCACTCTCACCTAAAACTTATGGTGATGTTGTTTTCCAGCCAGATCCTCTACCAAAAGCACTAAATGACCGTGAATTAGACGAAGATGAGCTTGCGCAGCTGCTTTATTACCCTGCTAATTCTAAGCCCGTATTCTTTGGGCATTATTGGTTGCAAGGTAAGCCAATGCCAGTACGCTCCAATATATGCTGCCTAGATTATAGTGCAGTAAAATATGGTCGCTTAGTTGCCTATCGCTACGATAATGATACTAAACTAGACCCTGATAAATATGTCTGGTTATATGTAGATCCATTAAGCGATAAAGATTTTGAAAGAGCGTAGTTATTTAATGGCAAGTACATCTTGGTACCCTGTAATTTACTTTCCATTATCGACACATTTGCAGCCATTAATTGCTCATTTGCAACAAAGTAATATTCATTGCTGTGTCACTGAGGATATTGTCGAGGGATGCAGGCAACAGCAAATCTGGGTGAGCAGAAAAGACAAGGCTCTAGAGGTTGCCGAGGTATGCTTGCAATGGTGCAATGGTGAGCTAGATCAAGAAATAGACCAGGTCCAGCTTGATTTTGATCATTCAGCTGCAAAACAGTCACCGTTAAGAGTAGGTGTGGGCCTTCATTTGTTGGCATTATTACCCATTACATTAGGTATAATTGTGTTGGGTTTTGTGGGTGCTGCTTTGGTTAATGCAGAGCGTCATACATTATCACATGTTGAGCCGTTTTTGTTTCAAGGTCTTAGTAATGATTCTTTTGTGCCCTTATCTATTGGGCTGCAAGCCGGCGAGTACTGGCGTTTTGTAACGCCAATTTTTATACACTTCAACTTTTTGCATATTCTAGTAAACAGTTTAATTATGTGGGAAGTAGGGCGACGTATAGAGCTAGGTAGAGGGTCTTTACATTATTTGGGCTTTATTCTAATGGCCGCTGTTGTGAGTAATTACAGTCAGTATATTTCGACAGGCGATGTCCCTTTTGGTGGTTTATCAGGTGTAGCATATGCTGCGATTGGCTATATTGCAGTCTACCAAGAGTTAGTCAGAGATCCTGTTTTACGGTTTCACAAAGGTGCAATTGCTTTCTTTATTATATGGCTACTATTAGGCGTTTTTGGCATTATTGATTTATTTATTGTAGGTAGTATTGCTAATGCTGCGCATATATCGGGCTTAATTATTGGTGCTATTTTTGGCGGCTTGGTGACCATGATAGATAAAGCTATTAGTAAAGGTACAAATGAGTGATATTTGTTAATGACAAGCAAGTCAAAAAAATAGGTAAAGAGAAAAGATGATTAATAATGTTGCCGATCTGGTTAATAATATTACTCCAGATATTTATAAACAATTAAAGCGTGCTGTTGAACTGGGTAAATGGCCAACGGGTGAAAAAATCTCTAAAGAGCAGCGCGAATTGTGTTTGCAGGCGGTTATTGGTTATGAGCAAATACATGTATCAGCAGAAAATCGTACAGGTTATATCCCATCCAAAGAGCATACCCATTGCGGCAGTAAAAATGGTGAGGTTGTGTTAGATGAGAAAATAATTAATGATGACGAACAGCCTTTGACGTTTAAATAATACTTTTTATATTGTTACTAACAATCAGTTTTAAATTAACCCGATTTAGCGATAATTATTATGAGAGATGCACAACCTAAAGCGATTCACTTAAAAGACTATATTGTTCCTGATTTTCTCATTGAGAAAACAGATCTTGTTTTTGAATTAAATGAAGATAAAACAACAGTTACATCAACTTTACAACTCAAACGAAATGCAGACTCCAAATCAACAGGCCCATTAGTTTTGGTGGGGCAGGAGCTCGATCTTGTATCTATTTCTATCGATGGGGAATTAGTTGAAAAAGGTAATTATAGTGTTAGCGATGAAAGTTTAACTATTGTGGTACCTGAGGAGTGTGAATTCACGTGTGTGACTAATATTAAGCCACAGGAAAATACATCGCTAGAGGGGCTTTATAAGTCAAGTGGCATGTATTGTACTCAATGCGAAGCAGAGGGCTTTCGTAAAATTACTTACTATCTGGATCGCCCCGATGTAATGAGTATTTTTACAACAAAAATTATTGCAAACAAGCAAAAATACCCAGTACTGCTTTCTAATGGTAATTTAGTCGAGAAGGGTGATTTAGCCTCTAGTGATGGCGAGGCGAAGCACTGGGTTAAATGGGAAGATCCGTTTAAAAAACCTGCTTATTTATTTGCACTAGTAGGTGGCGATCTTGAATTTATCGAAGATGAATTTGTCACTATGTCTGGACGCAAAGTGACATTACGCATTTTCGTTGAAGAAAAAGATCTCGATAAATGCGACTACGCTATGCTATCACTAAAAAATGCCATGCGTTGGGATGAGCAAGTTTATGGACTGGAATATGATTTAGATATATTCATGATTGTTGCTGTTGACGACTTCAATATGGGTGCAATGGAGAATAAAGGCCTCAATATCTTTAATACATCCTGCGTGCTTGCTAATCAAAAAACCACAACTGATGCTGCCTTTCAGCGTGTTGAAGGCGTTGTTGCCCACGAATATTTTCACAACTGGTCGGGTAACCGTGTTACCTGTAGGGATTGGTTTCAACTGTCTTTAAAAGAAGGTTTTACAGTCTTTCGTGACCAAAATTTTTCGGCCGACATGGGTTCACCAACAGTTAAACGAATTGAAGACGTTAGTTTTTTACGCACGACTCAATTTGCAGAAGATGCAGGCCCTATGGCGCATCCCGTACAGCCACCTTCCTTTATCGAGATTTCAAACTTTTATACATTAACTGTTTATGAAAAAGGGTCTGAAATTGTACGTATGATTCATACACTACTGGGCGAAGAGATCTTTAGAAAAGGCTCTGATATGTATTTTTCTCGTCATGATGGACAAGCGGTTACTATCAATGAATTTGTTGATGCTATGGAGAGTGCGTCGGGTCGTGATCTTTCTCAATTTAAGCTTTGGTATACGCAAGCAGGTACACCGGTATTAAAAATCAGTGATAATTATGATGCTGATGCTAACACTTACGAGCTGACTTTTTCACAAGAATTACCCGATACCCCTGAATCAAAAGGGGCCGATAAAAAAGCGCACCTTATCCCTGTCGCGATGGGTTTGGTGGGTGAGGCTGGTTGTATGGCTTTGCGTCCAGAAGGTTATACGCTAGCTGAGCAGGAGGATAATACTCATTGGGTGATTGAGCTCGACAAAAGAAAGCAAAGTTATTTGTTTAAGGATGTTTTTGAAAAACCTGTACCGTCATTAGTGCGAGGGTTTTCTGCCCCAGTTAAGCTTGTGACAAGCTACTCAAGAGAGGACTACCTACGTTTGATCCGCTCGGACGATGATGGTTTTAACCGTTGGGATGCAACTCAGCAACTAGCCGTTTCAATCATACAGGAGCTTATTGCTGCCTACCAAAATGACCAAACTATTGAGCCGGATAGCCGCCTTGCTTTAGGGCTTAAGGATATCGTTAGTGATACTAGTTTAGATCAAGGGATGGTTGCATTGATGTTGAGTGTGCCATCAGAGGCTTATCTTGCAGAAATCTCATCTGTTATTGATGTCCAGGCAATTCATAATTCGCGAGAAAGATTGCGCCACTCTATAGCAGTTGCTCTAAAAGATGAGTTGTGGAGTTTGTATCAACGTTTATCAGAGAGTACGACGTACGTACCATCGGCAGAAGGTATTGCAAGACGTAGTTTAAAAAATACTGCACTGAGTTATTTAATGATGTTGGATGATAATACTATCCATCAGGCTTGCATTAAGCAGTATGATTCTGCCGATAATATGACGGATATGATGGCTGCTATGCGAGCATTGGTGCACAGCTCTTTCGTTAATCTTAAAGATGAAAAGGCTAGGGTACTTGCTGAATTTTACACTAACTGGCAAGACGAGGCCTTAGTGGTTAATCAGTGGTTGTCTGTGCAAGCTGCTATTCCTCATGTAGATACAGTGAACACTGTCAAGACACTTATGGAACATCCAAGCTTTTCAATCAAAAATCCCAACAAAGTTCGCTCTGTTATAGGTATGTTTTGTCATAATACGGTGAGTTTTCATCAACCTTCTGGTGAGGGTTACCACTTTTTGGCCGATCAAATTATTACCTTAAATGCAATGAACCCACAGATAGCTGCACGTTTACTTGCACCATTAACGCGTTGGAAAAAATACGCTACCACTCAGCAAAAGTTAATGAAGCAAGCGCTTGAGACTATATCCTCAGTGGAAAACTTGTCTAAGGATGTTTACGAAGTGGTTAGTAAAAGTCTTGTTGAATAAAGCTTATGTTTTTTGACGCCTCTCGCAAAAAAAGTGCTGCTATCAAACGCTACTATAATAAGCGATTTGGTGTGCGGCCTTTGGTTGAGTCGTCAGAAAGTATAGAGCAATGGTTTGCTTCAAATTTTGGCAAACGATTACTTTCGTTGCAGCAACAACGGCTTGATCAATTGATGCCAGAAATTTTTGGCTATCACTTAATGCAGCTCAGTGTTCTTGATAATTTAGCCCTTTCTGAACAAAGTCCAGTTACCCATCATTTCTCTTTAGGTTTTGATTCAAAAAAAGTGAGTGCAAGTGAGAGTGGTATGGATACTGAAAGTCAACCAGTGCGTACTGCCGCTGCAATTAGTGAGTTTGAAAGTTTACCCATTGACGAAGAATCAATTGATGCCGCAATTTTACATCATGTATTAGATTACTCTGTTAAACCCCATCAATTATTGCGAGAAACTGCCCGCACCATTATCTCTAATGGTTATATGATTATTATAGGTTTTAATCCCGGTTCTCCTTTGATGTTTAAAAAGCAAATAGGTAGGCATTTTAGGCGCAGCGATCATTGGCGCTATAATGATTTGCGTAAAAACAGAGTGGTAGATTGGCTAAGGGTATTAGGATTTGAGCCGATGCTTGTTGAATATGGCGGGCATGGCTTACCTCTTAATCGCATACATAGCAAAAAACTGGATAAAGTATTTAATTATCTGTTACCGACGTCGGGTGCTTTCTATATAATTGTGGCACGCAAACATATCGTGCCGATGACTATAATCCGAAAACCTTGGAAAAAAAGACGGGCTTTACCTGCATGGGTAAAGGGTAAAGCTGCGGAACAAATTAAAACTAAATTAGAAAAAACACATAAGCAATAATTAGTGCGAGAGTATAAAGTGAAAGGTGTAGAAATATTTACTGATGGTGCCTGTAAAGGCAATCCTGGGCCTGGAGGTTGGGGAGCTTTATTACGTTTTGGAAAAATAGAAAAAAGCCTATGTGGAGGAGAAAAAGATACGACGAACAATCGTATGGAATTAATGGCAGCAATCGAAGGGCTTGCCGCGCTCACAGAGCCTTGTGAAGTTAAGTTAACTACAGATTCTCAATATGTGCGTAAAGGTATTACTGAGTGGATTACTAATTGGAAAAAAAATAACTGGAAAACTGCAGCTAAAAAGCCGGTCAAAAATAGTGACCTTTGGCAACGCCTAGACGAAGAGTCAAAGCGCCATGATATTACTTGGCTATGGATTAAAGGGCATAGTGGCCATAGAGAAAATGAAATTGCAGACGAACTGGCAAATAAAGGTATTTCTCAATGAGACAAATTATTCTCGATACAGAGACGACAGGGCTTGAGCCCTCGCAGGGCCACCGTATTATTGAAATTGGCTGTGTCGAAGTTGTTGACCGAAAACTAACGGGAAATCATTATCATCAGTATATTCAACCCGAGCGAGAGATTGACGAACAGGCGATAGAAATTCATGGCATTACGCCTGAGTTTTTAGCAGATAAGCCAGTTTTTTCTGATATTGTAGATGAATTCATGACATTTGTTGATGGCGGTGAGTTAGTTATACATAACGCGCCCTTCGACGTGGGTTTTATCAATCACGAACTCAAGCTACACCAAGGTAGATATACAACGCTGACAGATTACTGCTCGGTTGTCGATACTTTAGTGATGGCTAGGCAAAAGCATCCGGGACAAAAAAATAACCTCGATGCATTGTGTAAGCGCTATATGGTTGATAATTCCCAGCGTGATTTACACGGGGCTTTATTGGATGCTGAAATATTAGCTGATGTCTATTTAATGATGACCGGTGGGCAAACGGCGTTGTCATTAAGTGATAAAGATACTGCGGCAGCTTCTGGTAGTGCTGAAGAAGAAGTTATTCGCCGTTTAAGCAAAAAGTTCTCTATACCTGTTGTCCGTGCCACTGATGCCGAGGAGGCCGCACATCAGCAAAAGCTTGCGAGCATAGCAAAAGCCAGCGGCAATAATTGCATTTGGCTTTCTGACTCTTAGGCGCTTAAGCCTAATACAGCTCTTTTAGCTGACTTTTAGTTGTCTTTTGCGTTAACGGCCGCTGTCTTTTTATGAGATCAAAGAGTAACTGTGGATTACAGCTATCATCGGCATGTTGGCCGTAGAGTTTGTTTTCTAATTGTTGTAGAGCGAGTGTAAGTTCAGGAAAGCTCTCAGCTATTTTTCCGAGTGAATCGATGCTGTCATCATTTAGTATTAGTTTACCCCAGTTAATTATCTCGCTACGTAGTAGCTGCCAATGTTCTATATCGATCGCATTTTTTATTTTACTGAGGCTTATTTTCTCTTGCGATAAAAAATGTACCATATAATTATTTTCTGTGTTTGACACTACTCGTTGTACCTTTTTAAACTTATAAAGTTGATAGCACAAAAAACAGATGACGACAGCAAAAAGGGTAGTGATAAGTTGCCATACAAGTAGTGATGCCGAGCTTTGATTATTCGTGTCTGTGGGTGTCGAAATAGTATTTGGCAACGCTTGATTGGCTATCACATTACTCGATGCAATATTGCTCTTTGCAACAATAATGGCTTGTTCTGTTAATTGGGCAACTTCTTCTTTATTGGTTTCGGTATTCCACCAGGTTAAAGAAATATCAGGCAGCTTGAATTGTCCACTCTTGCGAGGGATGATGGAATAGTTGATAGTGCGTATCCCAGTTACTCCTTCTGCATCTTTTATATTGTTTGTCTCTGGTTGCGCTTGGTAGATGGTAAAATTATCGGTTTGTTCCAATGCTAAGTCTGGTAGTTGATAGTCAAATAAACCTTGAGCATTGATCGATATTTGTAAATTGAGAGGCTCACCAATACTTGCTTGTAGAGGTGATTGTTTCCATTCAGCTGACAGTTCGACTTTTTTAGAGGGCAGCCAATCAGTATTTGTCTTTCTGTTATCAGGTATAGGAAGTATATCGATGCTTAGTTGTTTGCTTCGTACATATAAATAGGGGTTGGTAGTATTGCCAAAGCCAAAACGTCTACTGGGCTTTTCCAATCGCCAGGTCTGTGTGGGTATGATGATTTTTCCGCTAGATTGTGGATGGAGTGTATAAAGTTCTTCTAAGACTTTATAACGCTCACCACGAAAAATAGTTGTATCGTCTTTCTTATGTATTTGTTCTACTCGCGTATTATCAACTTTAAAGTCTTCATGTTCGTAATTGGCTAAAGAAATTTTATAATAAAGCCGTGCAGATACTAAAATTTGCTCTTGGACATAGGATTGATTTTTATCAGCAACAACCTCAAAAAATATATCAGGATTACCGTCCGAGCTGTTTGATGAGCTAATTTCTTTTGTTACATTGATGGTAATACTTGAGCTAAAAGCGTTCTTATATTTAAAAGAGGGGATGGTCAGTTTTCCGACTTCTTTTGGTGCAAGTGTTATCACCCACGATGTTCTGGCGACCTTTTTACCATTGCTAATAGTGATTCTGCTGCTTCTTTGTGTGTTTAAGATGTCGAATTGAAAGCTAAGCTGACTGAAATCTATGTCACTATTAGCATTATCATCTGCAATGACTACAAGAGTCAGTGTTTCGCTACGAGCAATATTTGTTCTATCAACTTCGGCTTTTAATGTTAAAGCCGATGCAGGGCTACTCAAAGCCAGTAGGCTGACTATTGGTACAAGTAATAGTAACCTAGTAAAAATAGGCTTAAGATATTTACTCATAATTTGGACTCTTAATAGCGTTTATGTGCTTCATTAGTTGGCAACTTCCATTCATCTTGCTGGTAAAGTTTTTTCCGTTTTTGAAACTCATATTCAAATTTTCGCCTGAGTAATCCGCTTGGGTCATCGGGGACTTTACGCAGCAATTGTTCTAGTGCTTGTCGCTCTTCGGCACTTAACTGATCAAAATTGCTTTTTGCAAGCTCGGCAGGATCTTCTCCGGCTTCTTCTTGTTTCTCAAGGTTGTCTGTTGTTGTCTCTTCGGCACTATTTTCTGAATTACTTGGTGTGTTCTCATCTTCTTTATCTTCATCAACACTATTAGGTTCGCTATCACCGGTATCATTTTGTGAGCTATTGTTAGGCTGATTAGAGTCATTAGCATTTTCTTGCGAGTTATTATCTTGTTTGCCTTGTTCGCTATCTTGCTTTTGCTGATTATCTTGAGATTGATTGTTATCTTGTTGATTTTTTTTATCTTGTTCCTGTTGTTGCTCTTGTTGTTTTTTTTGTTCTTCAAGTAGTTTTTCGACAAGCTCTTTGTTTTTTTTAGCTTGTGCTAGCGAACTGTCTTTTCTTAAAGCACTATTATAGGCCTTTATTGCATTCTCGAATTGATTAAGATTCACAAAGGCATTCCCCTGATTGTAATCACCTATAGCACTGTCATCTTGTTTGAATATCTCGAGTGCTTTGTCATACTCCCCATTTTTATAATAAGCGCTGCCTTGCCATTGAGGATTATTGAACAACTTACTTGCCGAATTATAATCTTGAGCTTTCCACGCATCGAATCCAAGCTCATTATCGTTCTTCCAAATAGATCGATATTCTTCTGCGTATACATTGGGAGCATGAAAAAATGAGCCTAAGTAAACCATTAAAAATACACTGAGTAAAACACCCCGGCGGAAAGCAAATAATACAAAAGGAATCAATAAGAGTATGAGTAATTGACCGAATTCAAACCATGCATCACCGGTGATGCTCTCTTGTTGATTATCTGCATTAAAGCGTCGCTCTAAATATTGAGTGTAAAAGTCAATATCGCTACTATCTGCTTGTATCGGTAAATAATAGCCATTAGTTTGCTCTGCCAGGTTTTTTAATACGCTGCTGCTACGCTTTGATATGACATTATTGCGTTGTTCGTCTTTTAAAAAGTCACCTCTATAAGGGATTGGTGCGCCCTCGTCGGTACCAACGCCTATAATAGTAAGGTCATTATTGCTTGATAGCTCTTTACTTATACGGTCGATGGAGGATGCAGGCATATCATCGGTAAGTAATAGGATAGAAGCCTTATTAAGTTTTGATGATTTGACAAGACTTTGTGCAATCTCTATAGCCATCTCAGGATTGCTTCCAGGTAGCGGTAATATACCAGGCACTAGTGTCGATAATAAATTACTGATAGTTGCCGTATCGTCTGTAAATGGTGTGACAACATGCGCTTCGCCAGCATAGGCAATTAAGGCTGTTAAGCCATCTTTACGCTCTCTTAGTAAATCTTGTATTTTTAAATGTGCCCGTACAATACGTGATGGCTTTATATCCTCCGCTCGCATGCTAGGAGATAAATCAAGCAGTATAATAACAGCTGATTGTGACTCAAAAGTTGGTTGAGGTAGTTTTTGCCAGGTTGGCCCTGCAAGGATAAAAATACAGAGAAGCCACGCTATAGATAAACCGATAAGGGGATAGCGAGAAACACTAACGGATTCTTTAAATTTTAAATGCTCTAATAATTTTTGGCTGATGTGTGTTTCCAAGCCTGTATTCTGTGAGCTCTTTTTCCATAATAAATAGATTAGCCACGCGAAAGGAATGAATGCAAAAAACCAAAAAGGCCTTAAAAAATGAAAGTCACCTAGCCAATCCATTATAGTTTTACCTGCTTTTTATTTAATGGACGTGTTTTCAATAAAGCTAGTAATGCTGTTAACAATAGTGCAATTGCAAGAGGCCACATATACAAGGCACGAGTTGGTCGTAACCATTGCTGCTCTTGTACTATGGGCTCAAGGATGTCGAGTTCTTTATAAATTTCTTCGAGTGATTCTGTCTCGCGGGCTCTAAAGTATTTGCCCCCTGTCTCTGTTGCAATACTGACAAGTGATTTTTCATCGAGCTGTATTGATGGATTAACTCTTCTCTGCCCAAAAAATCCCTTAATTAATAGTTCATCTGCACCAATCCCAATAGTATAAATTTTTACATCGGTTTGCTTGGCAAGCGTTGCTGCTTGTAGTGGCTCAATCTCTCCTGATGTATTGGCACCGTCGGTTAATAAAATAATGACTCGCTCTTTTGAGGCTTTTAACTCTTGTAGGCGCTTGATCGATAAACCAATGGCTTCTCCTATAGCAGTTTTTGGGCCTGCAAAGCCAAGCTGTGCTTCCATTAAAAATTGCGCAACAGTTTTTGTATCAAAAGTCAGAGGTGCCTGTAAATAAGCATTACTACCAAATAAAACTAAGCCAATACGATCACCTTGGCGACGTTCTATAAAATCCTGTAAAACGTATTTAACCATTTCTAGACGAGTGGTAGGCTTGCCTTTTATGATCATATCTTGCTGATCCATACTGTCAGAAATATCAACAGCAATAAGTAAATCTCTACCAGAAGAGGGCGTAGCAACAGGCTCGCCAGCAAGCTGCGGTTTCGCTAAGGCAGTAAGTAGTAATAGCCAAATTGTTATGAGCAATAAGGTATTGCTTAAAAAGTGGTGAGAGGTGTTAATGGCCCCTATATTTTTTAGAGAACTAAGCTGTTGGTAAAAAGGCACAATGACCGCGTTTTTTTGACGTGACATAGGCTTTGCAAATAAATAAATAAATAAAGGTAGTGGCAATAATAAAAACACCCAAGGCCATGCAAAATGAAACATTAGGCTACCTCATCATTAATTTGTGTGAGGTTAGCTTTCACTTGGGTAGTATGTTTCTTAATCCAATTTTCTACTGCAAAATACAGTTCTTGATGATTGATATTAGTTGTTTTTTTATATTGAGATTCGTAAATAAAATCGGCTAGCTCCCCCTTAAACAAAGGAGAGGGTGTTTGTTGATTAAGAAAGTCTATCCAGCCTCTCCCATATAACGCTTGTATATCATATGTGGGATAGGCGCTCATTGCAGTTCGTTTAAGGCATTCAAGATATTTGGCAACGATCTCTTTATCTGCCAAAGCATCTTGTGTGTAATGTAAAGAAGATGAGTATTCTTTTAATAAACGTAACGCTTCTTTTCGATAATTCCATTTTTTTTGATAGTTTTTATAGACAAAAAAAATGCCGATAAAAAAAGCAATAATGATAGCCAATAATAGCCACCAGCCAAATGCTAGCGGCCAAATAGACACACTATTAGGTACAATAATGTCTTCAAGAGGAAGTATTTGGTTGGCAAGAGCGTTTGACATTATCAGGCTCTTTTTTTCTGGACGTTGATAAAGTTAGATATCGGCAGAGAAATATCAATAACGACTAGTTGTATAGATAAACGTAGACATAAATCCTCTACCGCTTTTTGTTTATCCGCAAAACGTTGATGTTGTTGCTTTTGAAATTTTTTATCAATGGATAATGTATGTTTTTCTTGGCCATTACTTAGTGTAATGTTTTCTATAGAGGGTAGCGTCTTTTCGAGAGGGTCAACTAACCAATATAAAACCACAGAGTGAGCTCGTGATAACTGAAATAAGGATTTCTCACTTTCGAGATCTACATCGTAGCAATCGCTGATAATAATACACTCGGTACCGCTATGTGTAATATGTTGTAGTTGCTGTAAGCCTTGGGTCAAGCTAGGTTCTTTGTGGGTTGCGTTGATATCAATAGAATTATTACTTTGGCTAAGCAACTGTAACCACTGGTTCACGGCTTTACTTGAGCGAGCAGGGCGAGTTTCCAGAACTTGATGTGTATTTAAAACCAAGCCACCAACTCTATCTCCACGAGCAAGAATTGACCAATTAATAATAGCGGATAAATAACAAGCATAGACGGACTTAAAGCAGTACTGACTGCCAAAAAACATTGACCGCCTTTGATCCACGAAGGTGATAACCGGTCTTTCTTTTTCGTCACGGTAACATTTTGTATGGGTAGTTTGGGTTCGCGCAGTCACTCTCCAGTCAATGTTGCGAACATCGTCACCGACTTGATATAGGCGAACTTCTTCAAACTCCATACCTCGACTAACGGCGCGACTGCGGTGTTGGCCACTGGTTAATGCATTGCTTAGTTTGCTAGAAAACCGTAGATAAGGTTTGGCTAACAAGCGTAGGCTTTGTAGCTCTGTTAGGCTGACAAAGGCACCTTCAGGTTGGTAATTGATAGAGCCTGTAACAGTCATATTATGCGATGGATACTTTTTCCAAAAGACGAGAAATAACTTGATCCTTAGTGATGCCTTGCGCTTCGGCTTCAAAACTCAGCAATAAACGGTGTCTGAAAACATCATATATAACAGCATGAATATCATCGGGTGTTACAAAATCGTTACCCTGCAAAAAGGCATGTGCCTTTGAGCAGCGATCTAAGCTGATGGTTGCCCGTGGACTAACGCCATATTCTAGCCATTGTGCTAATTCTTTATCGAGTAATGCTGGTGCACGTGTTGCCATAGTAAGTTGGACTATATAATTGTCCAAGCTCTCTGCTGTATGTACCTGGCTTACAGCCTGTCTTGCAATCATAAGGTCTTGTTGGCTAACAACGGGTGGTGTTTCCGTTGCCTCTTGTATGTTTTCTGAGCGAATTAGCTGCAATATAGCAGCTTCCGATTGCGCATCTGGGTAGTCGACATTGATATGCATCAAAAACCGGTCAAGTTGCGCCTCAGGTAGTGGGTAAGTCCCTTCCTGTTCCAATGGGTTTTGTGTTGCCATCACCAAGAACAGTTCAGGTAATGGGTAGGTTTTATTACCCACGCTGACTTGCTGCTCAGCCATTGCTTCTAGTAGTGCCGATTGCACTTTAGCGGGTGCTCTGTTGATTTCGTCTGCAAGTACTAAGTTATGGAAGATAGGCCCTGCTTGAAACTCAAAACTATGGTCTTGAGATCGGTAGATATCGGTACCTGTTATGTCCGTTGGCAATAAGTCAGGGGTGAATTGTATACGCTGAAAATCACCTTCGATTCCTGAGGCCAACATTTTAATCGCTTTTGTTTTAGCAAGGCCAGGTGCACCTTCGACTAATAAATGGCCATCGGCCAGTAGTGCAATAAGTAATTTATCTATCAGTTGAGGCTGGCCGATAATTTGCTGTTTAAGCCAAGATCGTAGGGGGGTTAAGAGCATAGTAATAATCGTTTTGTTAGTGAATAGTTAATACTAAAGGCATGAATGTTATATATCGACGCCTTATTTAATTTCAAGCTTTTTAGCTCTAATCATTAGTGCCATTATGATTGTTGTAGTTCCTTCTGTAGCGATTTCGCAGTTGCTAAAATAGATGTACGTTGATAAATGGCCTTTAGTCTATTACCTCCAAACTGACGCCATAGTACAGCTGAGCGTACACCGGCAAACAATAATGTTCTAATTTGGTTAGCAATACGTGTTTGTTGTAAATACTGGTATTCACCCATAACTTGTATACGGAAACTAAAGGTACTAATGGTATCTGTATATATGTCGGCAAGCCCAGCAATGACGTTCTCGTGTGTTGGCTCAAAATGTTCAAGTTGTAGGCGACTTTTATCGAGTCTATTGGCAATTACCTCGAGCATGGCTTGATTTTTTGTGAGTTGCTTCTGCAAATGTAAAATTCCCATTACGTAGCGTATACAATCGCCGTTGCGTTTTGGGCTTCTACTGAGGTTTGCTATCAAAAAACTAAGGCCTTCTTCTAGGTTTATAAGCCCGCCATAAACGTCTAGAGCATCGGCAGGGTTTTGGTTGAATAGGCTTTTAACTGCCACCTCAAACTCCTCAGATTTAATATGCCCGGTTTTTGCCAATTGGCCTACGCCACCAGCAAACTGGAACATGGCTGCAAGAGCGATTGTCTGCCCAGTAAGATCATTAGCCAAAAAAAATCTCCTTCTTATTGATTTTATCGTTATAGCTTGTTTTATGGTGTGTTTTAGTGACGGTTTTGAATAACTGCTCCACCTAAACAGCAATTACCATCATAGAAGACGATAGATTGCCCAGGTGTAATTGCACGCTGAGGCTCATCAAACACTACTTGTAGGACAGTGTTTTGTGATGCTTGTTGCGTATCGGTATTGTTATTTTTATTAGGTATTATACTCACTTCACAGGACTGATCAGCCTGCCGATAGCGTATTTTTGCTTTGCAACGGAAGTGTGTAACTTCATTATTGATGGGGTTTGAGGTTATCCAATGGACTTTGTTGGCTTCAAGGGTGCTGTGGTAGAGCAAGGGGTGCTCAGAACCTTGAACAATCAATAATTCATTAGTTTCTAGGTTTTTGCCAGCAACGTACCAAGGAGCATCACCTGCATTTTTTACCCCACCAATGCCCAAGCCTTGGCGCTGGCCAATGGTGTGATACATTAAGCCTTGATGTTGGCCAATAATATCACCTGAGTCGGTCACAATATTACCGGGTTGTGCGGGAATATAGGTTTGTAAAAAGTCCTTAAAGCGGCGTTCACCAATAAAACAGATGCCAGTACTGTCCTTTTTATTATGAGTAATTAAGTCATGTTGCTCAGCTAAGGCCCTAACCACAGGTTTTTCTAGCTCACCGACGGGGAATAGGGTTTTAGCGAATTCCTCACTACCAACGGCATGTAAAAAATAGCTCTGATCTTTGTTGTTATCTAAGCCCTTGAGCAAATACGTGTTATTGCTATTATCTTCACGCCTAGCGTAGTGACCTGTCGCAATAAAGTTAGCCCCTAATAGCTGTGCATATTCTAAAAAGACTTTAAATTTAATTTCGCGATTACACAAAATATCAGGATTAGGTGTACGGCCAGCTTTATATTCCTCTAAAAAATATTCGAATACATTATCCCAATACTCTGCCGCAAAATTAGCGGTATGTAGTTTAATACTTAGTTTGTTGCACACTTGTTGTGCATCAGCTAAGTCTGCTTTGGCCGTACAATACTCGGTATCGTCGTCTTCATCCCAGTTTTTCATAAACAAGCCTTCAACATCATATCCTTGCTGAATGAGTAAAAGAGCGGCAACTGACGAGTCAACACCGCCAGACATGCCGACGATAACTTTGTTGTTTTCAGGGGGTAGATGTGAGGAAGAGCTCATAATCTGTGCAATACTTATGTTGAAGTTCGAACGAAGTCTAAAGGGGTAATTATAAGCGAATTAGAGAAGGGGAATTACACAATTTTACGATAAAAATGCATATTTCTAGTTTTAATGGAGGTTATTGCTTTTAAAGTCATCGTGCAGCCGGTGTTGCATACATACTGCTTTAACTGATGGTTTATAGAATTTAGGTGGCTCATTGCTGCAGCTTTTGCATAAACTACCGGAATGCTATCTAGTCTGTGGCTTTAAGGACTAACTATTCGCTCTTAAACTGGTTAATAAGTGTATTAAGCTTTTGGGTAGCCGATGAGATATTTTGGCTGTTCTGGTCTACAGCCTCAGAACTCTCTTGGTTTGCTTCAGAGATATTATTAACTTCTGTAATTAAGCTTTTTGCACTATTACTCGCAGAGTTTTGAATCTGCGCGCTTTCTGATATTTGTTTGTTGAGTTTAGTGATATTGAGGATTTCTTCTTTAATATGCAGTAGTGACTCACTGGCTTTTTCAGCTTCTTGTACAGAAACTTCAACGGATTGATTACCAAGTAGCATTGCATTGACAGCTGCTTGTGCATTTTTTTGTAGTACTTCGATAATGCTGTTGATCTCTAAAGTGGATTCTTGGGTTCTACTGGCAAGGGCACGAACTTCATCGGCGACAACTGCGAATCCTCTTCCTTGCTCACCTGCACGTGCAGCTTCGATAGAAGCATTTAGTGCCAGTAAATTTGTTTGTTCTGCAATAACGTTTATAACGCCAACGACAGAGCCAATGGTTTTACTGGTATGTTCTAGTTCATTGATGGTTTGGCTAGCATCATCAACATTTTTAGCAACATTTAATATCGATGATTTACTTGCTTCCATCACAGCTACGCCGTTGTTTGATGTATTTGCAACATTGTCTGCTGTCTGCTCTGCGGTGATGGCAAAGTCAGCAACGTTTTCTGCCAAGTCGCTAATTTCATTCATTGAAACAGTGGCTTTTTTAATAGCTTGTTGTTGTTGCGATGCACCTTGAGTATTTTGGGTAGAAATAGATTTCATTTCTTTAGAGGTGTTCTCTAATTGAATGGCTTCTTGTTTAATATCAAGAATAACCGACTGTACTTTTTGGGTAAATGTATTAAACCATTTTGCTAGTTCACCTATTTCATCGCTACGATCTTCATTTAGCCGTGCAGTTAAATCTCCTTCACCTTCGGCAATATCTTTCATCACCTCTACAGTTTTATTAATAGGTGAGACGAGGCTTCGTGCAAATAATAGTGTTGCTATCATACTGACCAGTATTACAATAACTGCTGTTGCCATAGCACTATAGGTAACTTTTTTAGAGAGAGCAGCTGCAGCTGCAGTAGCCTCGGTATAATCTATTTCACTGATTATTGCCCATTCATTATTAAATATTTTAATAGGTGAATAACTGGCGATTACTTCATTTCCGGTATATTTTTTATAAGTAATAGTGCCTGAGTTATCGGCAATCGCTGCCTCAATAGCTGGACCACTCACTGATTGTAAAAATATACTAGTATGGTGGTTTTTAATTGAAGTCAGTGATTTCTGATCAATGCTTTGTTGCTCTAGTAGCTGGACATAGTTTTCCGAATTTTCGACTAAAATACGGCTATTGCTACGCATAAAACCATCTTTGCCTGCTAAGAATGTTTCTCCACTGTTGCCGAGTCCATTATGTTGCCAATTTTTATTGTAGGTAATGATTTTATTCATCATAGATGATGATAATTTAAATATTAAAACGCCAGAAATTTTTTTGTTATCGTAAATTGGTTTTGATATAAAAAATCCTGGCTCATCAAAAGAGGGCATGTAAAAGCTAAAATCACTTAGGTAAACAACACCTGCTTGATCGGCTTCTATTTTTAGTGCCTCTTTATAGGCAGTGGCCAAACCGGTATTCGAAAAATACCCCTCATTTAGTGATACGGCATAATCAATATTTTTATTAACTGAATATAGAACATAGCCTCTCTTTGCATCGATAATGTAAACATCATCGTAGCCAAACTGAGTAGTATAGCTTTGCAGTTCTTGGTGTATGTTTTGGTGTGCCGAAGCATAGCTATTAAATTTTCCATCGCTAAGAAGTTTACTTTTTTCATAAAATGAGTATTTGTTCTTAGCAATATATTCATGTTGAAGAGCCAAACTATTGGGCTCTAGTTCATCAATCAAGGTGTTTAATTTAGGTGTCTTTTTAGGGTTTAGCTTCTGATATTCACTCAAAAACACATCATTATAATAAGTGTTAATCGATGATTTTTGTTTCTCTGCTGTGTCGGCCGATTTATAGTTGTAAAAAGAAAAGCGCAGTTGTTTTGTGCCTTTAATAACGGTTGTATCACTGGCAACACTTCTGATTTCTTGAGCGACTTGTTCAAAGTAGGTTTGGAGTTGGGCACTAGTGGAGTATTTGATGGCATTGAGCTTTTCAAGGCTGCTTGCTTCTAGGGCTAGTTTAGACTGTTGGGCACTAATGTATCCGAGCACTACAGATATACAGATCAGCCCACTGACAATTAACGTACTTGCCCCTACGATGAGTTTCGTTTGTATCTTCATGTTTTTATCGCTAGTTATGACTCTATTTATTTAACCCTAGCTCAGATTGAACTAGATACAACTACTGAGGTGTGATTAATGCTTATATTTTAGAGATCTCTGATTAACCTTGGATAACTTCTGGTTTATTGGGTACTAAGGAGATCAAGGCGGCTTTTTGTAGTAATGTTTAGATTTTATAAAAAGAGTACAAAGCTTAGTACATCATGCCCTAGACGGAGGGTACATTGAAATCAACTGGGAGATGTAGGTCAAATTTTGCACCTGCAAAATAGACCTCAGGTCATCTGTGGCACTTGAGCAGTTTTCAAGTGCCTAAGCGTATTTTAGACTTACACAAAAGTCATTCGATGTTAATTAGAGAAGTCTCTTTAATAATTAAGTAAGGGAAGAAAACCTTACTAAAGGGGAGGATGGGAGTGTTTTAAGCGAGAATCATTAGATCAAGCAACAGAGTAAAGCCGCTAGTTACACTTGAAAGGAGTATTTGGGCGCTATAACGAAAAAAGCCAAGATAAGTCACTTACCTTGGCTTTGATAGGGTAGTTACAGTTATAGAAGCTAACGAAGGTTAAATAGCTAAATATTCCTCTCGCAATTGATCATTGTTCATGACTTCCTCTGCACTACCATCAAATACGACTTGCCCCATATCTAAAATAACAGCCCTATCTGCTAATTTAAGTGCAGCAATGGCGTTTTGCTCAACAATGATGGTTGTTATACCTAGGTCTCTAATACCCATCAATATACGTTCAATTTCTTGCACAATAACAGGTGCAAGCCCTTCATAAGGCTCATCTAACAACAATAAGCGACAATCACGCGCAAGCGAGCGAGCAACCGCTAGCATTTGCTGCTCTCCACCTGAGAGGGTAATACCTTCTTGTGTACGACGCTCGGCAAGGCGAGGGAAGTGCTCAAATATCTTCTCTTTGCTCCATCCAATAGGTGGGGCAATTTGTGCTAGATCTAATGATTCTTCAACGGTCATACCGGCGATAATACGTCTATCCTCTGGCACGAGGCTAACGCCAATTTGCGCAGCCTCAAAGGCTTTCATATTATGAACAGCCTGTCCGCCTAGATGAATTTCACCAGATTTCATCTGTGGGTCATCGGTACGTGCAATACTGCGTAGGGTAGAGGTCTTGCCTGCACCATTACGGCCTAATAGGGCTAGTATCTCACCCTCTTTAATATCAAAGCTTATGCCTTGAACAATATAGCTCTCACCATAGTAGGAATGAATATCCTTAACTGAGAAAAAAGGTTGTTTGTCACTCATACTTCTGCACTCCCTAGATATGCTTCTCTCACTTTAGGATGGCCTTTAATTTCATCTGGATGACCCTCGGCAATAATTGCACCCTGTGCAAGTACACTGATTTTATCGGCCAAACTAAAAACAACATGCATATCGTGCTCAATAATTACTTTTGTCATCCCCCGGGCTTTAATCTTCATTAATAGCTCAATGGTTTGGTTGGTATCGTGCCGTGCCATACCAGCGGTGGGCTCATCCAATAATAAAAGCTTAGGGTGTTGTATTAAGCACATAGCCAATTCTAAGCGACGTTTATTACCACGAGACAAGCTACCCGCATGATTATGATGTTGATCGGCCATGCCAAGGTCTTCGAGAAAATGTAATGCTTCTTCTTCAATGGCTTTTTCATCGCGTAGGGCTTTAAAAATATTTAACTTAAAAGAGCCATCGCGCTTTGCAAAAGCAGGAATCATGACATTTTCTAAAATAGATAAATCAGGAAATATTTGGGGTGTTTGAAAAACACGCGAAATACCCATTTGATTAATGTCATGTGGCATAAATCCTTTGGTTAAATCATGCCCTTCAAAGTCAATACGACCGGTATCGGCTTGCAATAAGCCAATACACGTATTGAGTAGGGTAGATTTACCGGCGCCATTAGGGCCAATAATCGCATGTGTTTTGCCTTCTTCAATCTGAAGATTAATGTCACTTAATGCTTGTAAGCCACCAAATGATTTATTCACCCCTGAGATATCAAGGACGATGTTGGATTGTTCTGCACTCATGCTGCACCATCCTTTTCTAGTTGTTCAGATTCTACTTGCTCTGTTTTACTTTTATTAAAGAACTTAGCTTTAATTTTTTGAGCACCTTCCACCATACCCCCAGGTAAGAAGATCATAATCATCATAAAGGTTAAACCTAAGGTTAAGTGCCAACCGCTACCAACAAATGGAGAAACAATAGTGACGAGTAAATCTGTCAGTGCTTGTGGTAGGAAATCGAACCACGTGCCGAGTAAAGTATCGTTAATGCCCGAAAATATATTCTCCATATATTTGATAGTCGCCGCACCAATGAGAGGGCCAAACATCGTACCTAGGCCACCCAAAATAGTCATCAATACGACTTCACCTGATGCTGTCCAAACCATGCGTTCTGCACCTGCAGTCGGGTCAACAACTGCTAATAAAGCACCCGCTAAACCTGCATACATACCAGAAATCACAAAGGCAGCAAGTAGGTAAGGGCGGTGATTAAAGCCGGTGTATTCCATGCGAGTTTGGTTACTTTTAATAGCGACCAGTTTCATACCAAAGGGAGAACGGAATATTTTCATGCTTAGCCAAAAGCCTAAAATTAAAACAACAGCACAAAAGTAGAAGCCTTCGTAGCCATTGAGTGTAATACCAAATAAGCTGGCAAGCGGGTTTTCTGCTGACGCTATACCCAATGCACCATCAATGACTCTTGGGTCATCCTTTAGTACAAATAAGCCTGTTTCACCATTAGTAATCGGTGTTAATACTGAATAGGCTAGTTTGTATGACATTTGTGCAAAGGCGAGAGTCAGTATAGAAAAATAGATTCCCGTACGTCTTAGGCATAAAAAACCAATCACTAAGGCAAATATTCCTGAAAAGACAATGGAGAAAGCGATTGCAGGTAGTGCATTCATTGTGAACAGTTTGAATGACCAAACTGCCACATAAGAGCCCACACCTAAAAATGCAGCATGTCCAAAGGATAGATACCCCGTTAAACCAAACAAGATATTGTAACCCACTGCAAATAAACCAAAGATGGCAAATTTTTGCAGAAGATCGGGATAGCCAGCCCCAATTAATGACCCCCAAAATGGAGCAATTAATACGATGACAGAAAAGACAACCAATATGAGTAGGTCACGTTTTGATGTTGATAATTCAATAATTTTCATGTTATTCACCCTAGTCCTTTCCGAACAGACCACGAGGTCTAAATAATAAAATCGCAACGGCAATAAGATAAATAATGACTTGGTCTATACCAGGTATTATCTCTTTGACTGCTGTCATGGAAGAGAAGGATTGGAGAATGCCTAATAAGAAACCTGCTGCAACGGCACCACCGAGTGAACCCATACCACCAACAACTACTACGAGAAACGATAGCACTAGAAAGTCCATACCCATGTTGTAATCAGGGGGTAGGATAGGTGTGTACATTACACCTGCGAGGCCAGCAACAACTGCTGCTAAGCCAAATACGATGGTAAAGCGCTTTTCAATGTTGATACCTAATAAGCCAACTGTTTCTCGGTCATGCATGCCTGCGCGTACAACCATGCCAAATGTAGTCATATGTAAAAAGGCAAAGACGCCGCCAATAATGCTAAGAGAAAATGCTAAATAGATCATTCGCCACCAGGGATAGACAACGCCATCTAGACCTATAGCTGCACCAATATCTACACTACCGGAAACAACTTCTGGGGCAGCTTGTGGAATGGCATTTGCGCCAAAATTTGCTTTAATTATTTCACCAATCACAATGGCTAGGCCAAAAGTCACTAGGATTTGATCAGCATGCTCGCGTTTATAAAAATATTTAATAAGTCCACGTTCCATTGCAATACCAACGGCAAGCATAATAGGAATAGCAATAATAATGGATATGGGGACTGACCAATCGATAATGGCTGCGCCCGTGTCGCCCCACCAAATTTCAAGATACGGTGTTTCTTTATAGGCCTCAAAGAAAGTAATACTTTCGTCACGGACCTTACTGGAAATTGTTAATACTTTTTCGACACTAACCGCAACAAATGCACCGAGCATAAATAGTGCTCCATGCGTGAAGTTGACGACTCCTAATGTGCCAAATACCAAGGTTAACCCAAGTGCTATGAGTGCGTAGGCCCCACCTTTATCCAGTCCGTTAAGAACCTGGAGCAGTAATGCTTCCATAACTACCTCTTATTCTTTTTGTGTGTGACAAAGCCATAACAAGCAATAATATTGAGTTATGAAGATGTCTGTATGGTTTTATTTTATTAATTAATTGTACGTAGTTAAGATTTTATCTGATATGAATACCCCTACAGGGTAGGGGTATTCATCGGTTAGCGCATTATGCTTTATTATTACAGCTACCTAATTCACCACCTAGGTGAGTAGTACTGTATTCTACTTGAGATCTTGGCACTTCTTGTACAACATTCAGTAAATCGAACTGAGATGAAGGGTTATCGTTACCTTGTACAACAAGCACATCTTTAAAGCACTGATGGTCTTCTGCACGATACTCAGTAGGACCGTTACCCATACCGTCAAATTTAAAGCCTTCTAGTGCAGCAATAACACCACATGGATCAAATGTACCCGCTAATTCACAGGCATTGGCATAAAGAAGAGTCTGTACATAACAAGTGTGTGCAGCCTGCGAAGGTGGGAAGCCATACTCAGCACCAAAGGATTTAACAAAAGCCTGAGAACCTGCATCTTTTAATGACCAGTTCCAGTTTGTTGTACCGTAGATACCTTTAATGTTTTCACCAGCACCTTGCGCCATTAAGCGAGAGAATAGAGGAACAACGATTTGGAAATCTTTACCATTAACGTTCTTATCACGTAGGCCAAACTGAACGGCTTGGGTGAGTGAGTTCACCATATCTTTACCGTAATGGTTAAGAACAAGTACATCAGCACCTGAGTTAAGTACAGGTGTAATATATTGAGAGAAGTCACCAGCACCTAATGGTGTACGTACAGCTTTAGCTGTCTGCCAACCGATACCTTCAGTAGTATTTTTAATTGACCCTTCTTGTGACCAACCCCAAGTGTAATCAGCTGTTAAGTGATAAGCAGTACGCTCTTTACCAAATTCGCTTTCAAGTACAGGACCTAGAGCAGAGCCAGACATATCTGTGTTAAAGAAGTGACGGAAGCCATGCTTACGCTTATCTTTACCGGTTGTATCATTGGAGTGGGTTAGACCGGCCATGAAAATGACACCCGCTTCTTGACAGAGCGACTGAACAGCAATGGCAACGCCTGATGAAGAACCACCAGAGATCATAACTGCACCGTCTTTTTCAATCATACGTTTTGCAGAAGCACGAGCAGCATCGGATTTAGTTTGAGTATCACCGGTAGCGAACTCAACTTTTTTACCTAATATACCATTACCTTTTAGGCTCATTGGCTTCATGGTGTTCATTAAACCACCATCGCCTTCACCATTAAGATGTTTTACGGCTAGCTTGTATGCGCGCAATTCATCGGCACCTTCATCAGCATATGCACCAGACTGTGGGACGTTAAAACCTAAAGTAACTGACTTACCTTTTGGGGCGTTAACATAGGCATTAGCGTTACTGACAAACATTGCTGGTGCAGCGCCAACGGCTGCAGCAGCTGCAGTCGATTTTAAAAAGCCTCGGCGAGACAACTCAGTAAGTTTTTTACTATCATTAGACATTCAGATATCTCCTACTTGTTATAATTTTAGAAATAAGATGTAAATTAAAGACAGATTTCGGCGAATAAATATTCACTGTTAAACCACCATATCACTTCACTAAGGCAAGTAATATTTCACAAGAATAAATGAATGAAAATTCACCAAAATTATTCTCGAAATGCTATCGAAAGCCAGTATTGCTTTTTCTGACTTATAACACAACCTTAGATCCATTTAACAACCTCAAAGGACAACAGCTGAAATGTCCAAATCTTTTGTAGTGTCAGATAGTGCAAGTTCTCATAAATATTGTACATACGACTTTGTATGTAGCCTTAAATACTTATTTTTATAGTAATAAACCGCACTTTTCATACCTTTAAAAATGGATGATCAATAGCTTCTAAAATACATACTACGTTAGTCTAATAAAATGTTTAAAAATAGATATTATTAAAATCTTTAGTCTCAAATTGTGAGTTAATCGATATTTCTGAGCGGGAGTGTTTTTTCAGTGGTAACGGGAGGTTTAATCTTGTGGGTCATAAAACCGATTAAGTGATATGTACTCTCGACTAAAGTTTAATTGGTTGTTATTGCTATAATCTATTGCAACATTGCCGGATAGAAATTGTTCAAATAGAGTGTTTGATATACGGCTCCATTCTTCTGATGCATGTTCCCAAGTTGGGTGCAGGCCAATTCGATTTTTTTCGATTGACGTTATTGCTGTTATGTTTTTATTTTCATGGTGCAAGCCAACCAAACTTTGTTTTTTAACATTAATTTGAGCAAATGCAATGGCATTGAGCTGGTTCAAATAATGATTACTGTTATTCACTGTGAGATAAAATGGTAATTGTGGGTCGGCTGGCCTTTCGCCTTTCCAATCATTCAGTGAGCATTGGCCTGTTTTATAATCAATAATTAAGTGGTAAAAACTGCCCGAATCATCATTGATCTTATCAACACGATCAAGGCGTAGTTGTAAGGTATAGTTGCTAATTTTTGCCCTGTGGCTCTCTTCAATAGACACTACCGAAAATGGTTGACGAGATTTTTCGTATGCAAGCCATTTCATTATTAAGTCTATTTGGCGCTGCACTTCTAGCTGGCATAACATTTTACCAAAATGATAGCGTTTATGTTTAATTACAGCATTCATTTCTACGTTGACAATATTGTTAAGCAGTGTCGTTAGTTCGTCGTCTTCAATTAATAACAACGCTTCTTGGGTTTTTAAGGATTTCCACAGAGAGGCTAGAGATAGATGTAAAATATTTCCTTTATCGATAGCAGAGAAACCGATAGCTGCCTTTGGGATTTTTCTTATTTTTAAACGGTGTTTTGCAAATGCATCAAATGGATTGATCGATTGCGATTTAATGATGCTCGATCCTCCAGTAAGAATGCCCTCGGAATTAAGGTCAAAAATACTGACTTTAGGTGCTTTCTCACAGTAGACACGTTCGTGATTTTTGGTTTGATGTTGTGTTGTAATGAAATGATCAAGATCGTTTGTTGATTGGTTAAATTCGTTGTGCTCTTTGTTTGTTAATATATCTTGGATAGGAATATCTAGTATCAATTGACTAGGACTTAATTCAATTTCATTTTCTGTATCATAATTCGCGGAGCTAAAAATAATTTCGCTCGCGCAGTGCTTATAGTTTTTAGTAAGTGATTGCGCAAACTGTAACTCTCTCAAGCTGCTTGCGTGAGGCATGTTATATTTGCGTTGGAGCCCAACGGGTAAAATAGGGTTTGGTGCGGGTGCGGGTGGCCATGTCTGTTGATGTAAGCCCAGCACCCAGCAATGTGTAAAATGGAGGCCTGAACCTTCTAATATACCGAGTACCTGAATAGGGGAGTCAGGTACTTTCGCTTGGAAAGGTTGACGATTAGCCATTCGTTGCAATTGAGAAATAGCGACGCTAACAGAAATACTTCCAAGTGTGTTATCTAGGCTAGAAAAGGTCTCTAGTAATTGGTGCCATAGTTGAGTCTGTTGGTACTCAATACTGTCGGGCTGTCTTTCACCAGGCCAGTTAATATCATCCAATTGTTGCAAAAATGTTTCGACCCATTGGGACGGTAGTTGCTTACCTCGATGATATTTTTCCTTATTGCTCATATTTTCTAAATAAGCATAGGCTTGTTGGCCATCTCTATCAACTGATTCGGAATTAGTGGACTTATTTTTTGATGATGATTTTTGATGAACTCTGTGTTTGATTTTCCAGCACAATTCCGCTGTTTTAATGCTAAGTAAGCCTAGCTGTTGTAAATCATTAGCTATGGACGATCGCATTTGTATTTCAGCTGAGTAAGTACCCCAGAAAGGAGAGAGAAGTAAGCGATATACATCTTCTATATCCCAATCGGGCTGATTAAGTTTTAGTAATAAAAAAGTATCGATAAAAAGAGGGGTCTCGCCTAAGGGGATCCCAGCAGAAATATTAAAAGGAAGTGTATATCGAGGTGTCTCGGTAAGTAGACTATGGCCTTCGAAGGTGTTAATTAATGCACGTTCTACTTGAGATCGACACTGGCCCAAATTGGGTACAATAATTCCAATACGGGGAGCATTTTTTGTATTGTTAGTGGCTAATATATTTTTAGCCCATTGTGCAGCTGCTTTTATTTCTGATTTTGAGTCATCATGTTCACATCTAAACAAGCTTTTAGGTGTAAAATTATCAGAGTTAACATGATGTATCTTGGCTGACATTTTGTTAAGCTGAGTTTGAATGAGGGGGGGGATGTCATCAAACCCGACTAATGATATTTCAGGCTCTTGTTCTAAAAGATTATCCTTGTAGGCTTGGCCTATAACTTTTAGGCTTTCTTCTTGTGTAATAAGTTGAGTGAGAGTTAATTTTTTTTCAAAATTTGCAAACCAATGCTGTAATAAGCTGATGCTTATATCACTTTCGTATTGGTTAAGCTCGTTTATTGTGAGCTCCCACTTGCGTAACGCTTTATAGGCATTAGCAGCTTGTTGAGCCAATACTTCTGTTTGCATCAGCGTGTGTTGTGAGGTGATTTCCTCCCAAAAAATACGCTCTTGCTCATTTGAAAGAATTTTATATAAACTATCTTTGTATCCGAGTGCTTGTAGTTTTTTCCAACATTCCTTAAACCATGTATCAATAGAGTATATTCTTGGTGATTTCCATATTTTTTGGTTTTTCTCCTGCTGGTAATACCCCCATGCTTGTATGGCTTTACTACTTAAGCGTTGATTTGCTGTAATAATTAAACTATTTTTTTCGCAAGCCTCGCGTATCGTGTCTATTCTAAACAAGGGTGGCAATTTTTTATTGTGGGTGCTCAATTAACTGATCTCCATATACTGTATGCAATTGAGATTTAGTTTGTCTAGAGCTGGTTTTATGAGTTCAACCTCTTTAGTTTTTTGGGTGAAAATACCCAAGCCATTGCCTATGTTTGCTCTAGAACTCCCTCGATTAAGAAGGTCGAGCTCTTCTATCCAAAACTTGGTGCGACGAGCAATTGCATCACCTGAATCAACCCAATGGGATATATGGGGTAAAACAGCTTTTAGCTCGTCTTTTAATAACGGGAAATGCGTGCAGGCGAGCACGATTGTATCTGGTGGGTTGCTGCTGGTATCTTTGAAGGCAGCCGTCAATTCCTTTAATTCAGTTAGAGAAACTTTTTGCCCTTGTAGTTTTTTTTCTGCGAGTAATACCAATTCGCTTGAGCCTATAGAAATTACTTCGCAGTGATTGGCAAAATTATCGATTAATTCTTTTGTATAGCTACGCTTCACAGTACCTGGAGTTGCCAGTAAACCAATAACCTTATTACGACTTATTTCCGCTGCAGGCTTAATTGCAGGTACAACACCTATAACAGGTAGAGTGAAGTGCTCTCGAATTTTAGGTAGGACCACAGTGCTTGCTGTATTACAGGCCACAACAATAATATCTGCGGCGACCTCTTTTTGTATCGTCGTAAGTACTTGCTCTACGCGAGAAATTAGTTGTGATTCATCCTTGGTGCCGTAAGGGAAGTAGGCATTATCTGATGCGTAGCTTAAAAGGCAAGAGGGGAGTGTTTGTTTGATTGCTTGGGCGATACTTAGCCCCCCAACGCCAGAATCAAACACTAAAATATGTGGTGGTTTAACTGAAATCACTTGATCCATTATCACGATGGCTTTAAAGCTCTTTATTTGGCTAAATATTGATATGCTTTCTTAAAATTTGCTAGTGCGATTGTGCCCATGCTAGTTGGAATAAGCTATAAATGCTAGGTGATAATACTTAAATTAGCGCCTCGATACTCTTGAGGTAAATGCTTTTCTCATCTTTAAACAAAGGTTTTCCGCCCAGTCTGTAGGCTTTTTGCAAATATGCTTTTGATTGTATCTCTTGTGTGGTATCGAATAGGGCCTGACCAAGGCGGAGTAGCACCCATGCACGCCTAGTCGTTTCTTGGCACGCTAGAGCAGACCTTAAGGCCTCAATAGCAGGGTTATATTTCTTTAAGCGGTAATAGGTATCACCAATATAGGATAAAATGAGTTCTGAGTCCTCTTGTTCCATCTGGGGTTTGGCTAACTTTAACCAAGCTTCGTAAAAAAGCCTAAGGGCAGCGTCATAATCCCCCTCTTTATATAGGGTTTCTCCTTCGTTACAGATACTCGCTAGTATGGGGTTACTGAAAGTACTGTTGGAGGTAATCGAAGAGTGGTTTGTAATATTAGAGTTCATTTTTGTGGCTATATCGTTAATAATTACTTTTTTGTTCACTTATATGAAGAGTTTGCGTAAGTATGGCGTCACTAACTAATTTTATTGTAACTAATACTTTGCCTCTTTTGTTATTTTTTTTAGGGCTTTTTGCTGGTGTAGGATTTGCCAGCATTTTTCTCAGTACACGCTTTCGTAAAAAATCTAGCTTGTTACATCTTAAGCAATCTGAGCTGGAAACAATTAACCATCATACACGAGAAGAGTTGGCAACGACTGTGGGACAGTGCAAGTTTTTGCAATCACAGTTAAAAAATCAATCTAGGCTCTTATCTGAAACCCGTATACAAATGGGCCAAGAATTCGAAAACTTAGCGAATAGAATTTTTGATTCTAAACAAGAGCAATTTGATACTCAAAATCAAAAAACGCTTAATTACTCACTTAATCCATTGCGCCTACAATTAGATGATTTTAAAAAGCAAGTTAACGATGTTTATCAAAAAGAGAGCGCAGAGCGTAACCAGCTAATGGGCAAGGTGGGTGAGTTGCAGTCGCAAACTCTGAAAATAGGTCAAGAGGCTGTGAACCTTGCCAATGCATTAAAGGGAGATAATAAAGCCCAAGGTAATTGGGGTGAAATGATACTTGAGCGAATTTTGGAAGATTCGGGTTTGCGTAAGGGCATTGAATATGATTCGCAGCTTGCTTTAAAAGAGGCAAGTACAGATTTTAATGGCGAGAAGAATACTCGACGTAAAATACCCGACGTTATCATTAATTTACCAGGAGATCGTCATTTAATTGTCGATGCCAAAGTGTCGCTGGTGCATTATGAGCAGTATAATGCAGCTAAAGATGCTGAGCTTCAAGCTTTAGCATTAAAATCGCATGTGCAGTCTATCCGGTCTCACGTTAAAAGCTTAAGTGCTAAGAATTACGAAGATTTGCTCGGGATTAATAGCTTTGATTTGATATTTATTTTTATGCCGATAGAGGCATCTTTTATGTTGGCATTACAAGCAGAGCCACAATTGTTTCAAGACGCATATGATAAAAAAGTAGTATTAGTTAGCCCCACTACACTGATGACAAGTTTGCAAATAGTTTCACAGTTGTGGCGATATGAAAAACAGCATAAAAATGCAGAAAAAATTGCCGCAGAGGCAGGCGGTTTGTATGATCAGTTCGTATTGTTTGCAGAGTCGATCGCAGAAGTGGGTGAGCAATTGGATAAAACAAGTAAGGCATACACGCTTGTGAAGAGTCGTTTGTATGAAGGCCGTGGTAATCTTTTTAAGCGTGCAGAAAACTTACGCTCACTAGGGGCTAAAACAAAACGTAATTTAGAAAAGAAATAAACAGAAGATAAAATAGTAAAAAATATTTATTGCAGTTAATGTAGGGGAAGTGAATGTCTATCGGTTTTATCGTCGCAGGTGTTGTTATAATTGCTGCTTTAGTAGGTGTTGCAATTTATTATTTGGTACAAGTAAAAAAAATGGAAGCATTAAAAGAGAAGCAAAACCAAGAGCTTGACGAGCTAAAGAGTAGCCATAAAAACTACTTAAATAATAGCGTGCAAGTATTAGCCCAAGGCATTATTGATGAGCAGCTTAGTTTAACCGAAGGGTCTATTCGTATCAGTGTGTTGTTAGATAATTTAAAAATAACCGAAGAAGAGCGAGGCGAGTATAGCGCACTGTTCCAGTTGTCTGAGGCTACTGCACATATTCCTATTCTCGATGCCTGGAAAAAACTTTCAAAACTTGAAAAGAAAAAATTTGAGAGAGAACGTATAAATATTGAAGAAAAATACAAAGAGTTTGTTATCAATGCAGCACAACAATTAAAAGGGAAAACCTTTTAGTTTAGCGGGCTGTGTTATTTGTGATGAGTTGTTTCAAACAAGTCTTTTTAATATATTAAAGCTGGTTCCAAGTGCTTTTTTATTCTATGGCAGCACCGGCTTTTGGGTAGATTAAAGAGCTTAGACCTTCCAATTCCTTCCTTTATTGACTAGAATAGCCGACTTATTGCTCTCGGGGTGCTTAGTGCTGAGATAAATAAGGCTGTTAGTTACTGGTCTTATTAAACCCGTGAACCTGATCCAGTTAGTATTGGCGTAGGAATGAGCAGGGGTGATTTTCTATCATCCCACTCTCTAGAGAGATACCTCTTTCCTTGCCGGCTAGCGTTTGTTGGCTATTTGCTTAGCTAATTATTTTAGACTTTACATAATAGTAAATAATATTTGACGACCCCCGAGAGGACTTTTGATGAATAGTAAACTGCCTGATCCTACTTCTATACTTACCCGTGAGCCGCTACCTGCCAGCGAAAAAGTTTACGTATCTTCTGACAGTATGCCCGATGTCAAAGTGCCAATGCGTAAAATCAACTTAACAGACGGTACACACGTTACTGTCTATGATACATCCGGTGCTTATACTGATCCAAGTATCGAGATTGACGTTCATACAGGCTTAGCAGACGTGCGCTCTAAGTGGATTGAAGATCGCGGTGATACTGAAATCTATGAAGGTCGTGAAATTAAGCCTATGGATAATGGGCATGATGATTCTGAAAAGGCGTTTCAGTTTTATAACGAAGAGCTACAACGCACGCCGCGCCGTGCTAAAGAAGGTATGAATGTCTCGCAAATGCACTATGCTCGCAAGGGTATTATTACTCCAGAGATGGAATATATAGCTATTCGCGAAAACCAAGCACGCGAAGCATTAAGTAATGAATTTACTACGGACGAGCGTGTTGATCGCTTAAAAGGGCATTCATGGGGAGCTAACCTTCAGCCAATTACGCCTGAGTTTGTTCGTAAAGAAGTGGCCGAAGGCCGCGCCATTATCCCTGCCAATATTAATCATATCGAATTAGAGCCAATGATTATTGGTCGTAACTTCTTGGTCAAAATTAATGCCAATATCGGTAACTCTGCATTAACTTCTAGCATTGAAGAAGAAGTTGAAAAATTAGTATGGTCTACCCGTTGGGGTGGCGATACCGTGATGGACTTGTCTACAGGTAAAAATATTCACTCAACCCGTGACTATATTGTACGTAATTCACCTGTACCCATTGGTACCGTGCCTATTTATCAAGCACTTGAGAAAGTGAATGGCGTTGCTGAAGATCTTACTTGGGAAGTTTTCCGTGACACGCTTATCGAGCAAGCCGAGCAGGGCGTTGACTACTTTACTATCCATGCAGGTGTATTACTGCGCTATGTACCACTGACCGCTGAGCGTGTTACAGGTATTGTTTCTCGTGGTGGCTCTATCATGGCTAAATGGTGTATTGCTCACCATAAAGAGAACTTTTTATACACCCATTTTGAAGAAATCTGTGAAATCATGAAGGCCTATGATGTGAGCTTCTCACTAGGTGATGGCCTACGTCCTGGCTCGCTGGCCGATGCGAACGATGCGGCACAATTTGGTGAACTAGAGACTCTAGGCGAGCTAACCAAGATCGCTTGGAAGCACGATGTACAAACAATGATCGAAGGTCCAGGTCATGTGCCTATGCATATGGTTAAAGAGAACATGGACAAGCAGCTAGAGCATTGTGATGAAGCACCATTTTATACTCTTGGGCCACTAACCACAGATATCGCTCCAGGTTATGATCACTTTACTAGTGGCATTGGTGCTGCGATGATCGGTTGGTTTGGTTGTGCCATGCTTTGCTATGTAACACCTAAAGAGCATTTGGGTCTACCTAATAGAGATGATGTTAAAGAAGGTATTATCACTTATAAAATCGCTGCTCACGCTGCTGATATCGCCAAAGGGCATCCAGGTGCACGTTACCGCGATGATATGCTTTCAAAAGCGCGTTTTGAATTCCGTTGGGAAGATCAATTTAATCTAGGTCTAGACCCTGATCGTGCTCGTGAATTCCACGATGAGACCTTACCTAAGGATTCAGCCAAAGTAGCGCACTTTTGTTCAATGTGCGGGCCTAAATTTTGCTCGATGAAAATTTCTCAAGAAGTTCGTGATTACGCGGCTACCAAAGAAATTGAAGAAGGTATGAGGCAGAAATCCGCTGAATTTAAAAACCTCGGTAGTGAGATTTATATTGAGCAGATTGATTAGTTAATCAATAGTTCAACTGATTGAGTAAGGGTAAAGTAAATAATTATGTCGATTGCATCTATGAATATAGGTATTGCAGGTGCTGGAGTAATGGGCCGCGTACTCGCGTGGCAACTCCAGCGCGCAGGTTGTGCTGTGAGTATTTTCGATAAAGACGATATTGATTATGGCGATGCAGCGGCTTACACCGCTGCTGGTATGCTTACCCCTTATTGTGAGGTCGAGTCAGCCGAACTTATGGTTTATGACTTGGGTAAGCGTTCTCTTACTCTTTGGGATGAGTTAGCAGCACAACTAAATGGTGATTTAAGTTACTTCAAGCAAGGTAGCTTAGTAGTCGCACATGGAGCAGATCAAGCTGATTACGATCAATTCAATCAACAGGTGTTACATAAGCTAACGCCTGGGCCTGATCAGTACCAAGCGCTTAATCAACAGCAATTACAAAATATTGAACCTGAGCTTTCGGGGCAATTCTCCAACGCGATATATTTACCAGAAGAAGCTTGGCTATCGCCTAAAAAAACCTTGAAGTTATTAGCAGATCGATTAATTGAAGGTGGAGCGACTTGGTATCCAAATCGTGTTATCCATTCGGTTAAATCGCATACTATAAGCACCAATGAGGGTGAGCATAATTTTGATTGGGTAATTGATTGCAGGGGCTTGGGTGCTAAATCTGAGTGGCCAGAAATAAGAGGTGTTAGAGGCGAGCTGGTTTGGTTAAAAGCACCAGAAGTTAACATCAAGCGCTTAGTGCGTTTAATGCATCCACGTTATCGTTTATATTTAGTGCCTAGAGGTTATGATGATTTATACATAGTCGGTGCTACTCAAATAGAGAGTAGTGATATGGGGCCTATGACTGTACGTTCGAGTTTGGAATTATTATCCGCTGCTTATAGCTTGCATTCAGGCTTCGCAGAGGCGCGTATTGTTGATATGCGAACCAATTGTCGCCCTGCTTTAAATGACAATTTGCCAAAAATTGAATGTAGTGATGGCTTATTACGGGTGAATGGTCTTTATCGGCATGGTTTTTTACTATCTCCAGCGCTTGCGGAAGAAGCGATAAATTGCCTTAATAATTCCAATTATGAATCACCTTTCACTTCATTAATACAACAAGTAGCTTAGACTTTTATGATTACGCTTCAATTAAATGGTGAAAATAAAACACTACGTGCTGGTAGTTCAATCATTGATGCAATTAATGATTGGCAGTTGGGGGAACAAAGTTTTGCCATTGCTCTTAATGAAGAGTTTATACCTAAATCCTCCTACGACAATACATCGCTACAAGACGGTGATAGAGTTGAAGTCTTGATACCCATGCAAGGCGGTTAATCTTCTTCCCTTTTTATATTTACTTTTAATTTGCGTATTAATTCTTATGTGGCAATTAGCAGATAAACAACTTTCAAGTCGCCTACTTATTGGCTCAGCACTCTATCCATCACCTGATATTATGCAAAAAGCGATTACTGCCTCTGGTTCAGAGGTTGTTACTGTATCATTGCGTCGCCAGAATATAGGCTCAGCTAAGGGTGCTATGAATGATGGCGGCCACGATTTTTGGCAGTTACTACAAAATTTGAATCTTAATATTTTACCTAATACAGCGGGCTGTCATTCGGTAAAAGAAGCAGTTACTACAGCACAAATGGCGCGAGAAGTGTTTGGCACCAATTGGATCAAATTAGAAGTTATTGGTGACGAATACAACCTACAACCAGATCCTTTTGCCTTACTTGAGGCTACCAAAGAATTAATTTCTCAAGGTTTTGAAGTTTTCCCCTATTGCACAGACGATCTTGTGCTCTGTCAAAAGTTGGTAGAGGCGGGTTGTAAAATTTTGATGCCTTGGGGTTCGCCAATTGGTACAGGGAAAGGTTTGTTAAACCCTTATGCGCTTAAAAATATTCGCGAACGCCTTCCTGGTATTACATTAATTGTCGATGCAGGAATTGGTCTGCCATCACATGCTGCACAAGCACTAGAGATGGGATACGATGGTGTATTGTTGAATACCGCTGTCGCACAAGCTGCAAACCCTATTAAAATGGCTGAAGCATTCAAGCATGCATTGCTTGCAGGCCGTGAAGGTTTTGAAGCCGGTGCAATCAAAGAGCGTAATCTCGCTAAACCCAGCACTCCAACAATTGGTACGCCTTTCTGGCATCAGTCTTAGTAAACCAAATATAGCTAAAACTCTGTACTATTTACCTTTTTATCGCAAGTAAACTTGATAAGTGAAATGCTCATGTCGACACGCCCAATAGTTCTAAATTTTTCTGGTAACGATACAGCTGGCCTTGCGGGTGTTGCGATGGATGTAAAGGTACAAAATGCATTTAATGTACATAGTGCCTCTGTTATTACTGCAAATACAGCACAAAACAATCAAGAAGTTATTTCGATCAACGCAGTACCTAAGCCTGTATTTGCTGATCAATTAAATGCTGTTGCCTCACTACCCATTAAAGTTATTAAAGTTGGCTTGATAGGCTCAATTGAGCAATCTGAACAAATAGTGCATTTTGTAAAAGAAAAGCAATTACCCCTTGTGCTCGATCCAGTAGTTGCAAGCAGTAGTGGCAGAGAGTTTTTAGATGGAGATTTTTTATCCCACTTAAAGCAAAACTTTTTGCCTAATGTACTATTGCTAACACCAAATACTTTAGAGGCTGAGTTATTAGCTGGTATTAAAATAACAACGCAGGAAGGTATTATAAAAGCGGCTAATATATTGCTCGCTATGGGTGTTAAAGCAGTATTAATAAAAGGTGGGCACTTCGCTAATAATAATCTTGCTGAGCAAGAAGAGGTGGTTCAGGATTATTTTAGCGATGGAGAAATGTCTTTTTGGCTAGCTAATAAAAAAATTGATACGAAAAATTCTCGCGGTACAGGCTGTGCGCTTTCTTCGTCTATCGCTGCAAGCCTTGCTTTGGGCTATTCGCTTTACGATAGCGTCGTTATTGCAAAAATGGCCATTTCACAAGGGCTACGCCAATCTTATAATGTAGATGCCAAGAATATTGATAGTGATGAAGGCTTTGGTCCTGTTAATGTTACGCATTTTCCTAGTGAACAAATCGATTTGCCTGTACTAACACATAATATTTATGGTGGTTTATCTAATCAGTTATCTACAGAACCTTTTCCCGAATGTAATGAGCCTTTATTAGGGTTGTACCCAGTGGTTGATGAGGCGCAGTGGATAAGTCAGCTTGCTTCGATTGGCGTTACGACAATGCAGCTACGTGTTAAAGATTTAGTAGGAGATGCCCTTGAGAATGAAATTATAGAAGCGATTAAACTGGGTAAAAAATATAACTGTCGTTTGTTTATTAATGACTACTGGCAGCTTGCTATTAAGCATGGCGCTTATGGTGTGCACCTTGGTCAAGAAGATTTGCATGATGCAAACGTTAATGAAATTAAAAAAGCAGGGTTGCGCTTAGGTTTGAGCACTCACTGCCACTATGAAGTGGCTCGTGCACACGCTTATAAACCCTCCTATATTGCCTGTGGGCCAGTGTTTCATACCACAACAAAAGATATGCCTTGGGTGCCTCATGGGCTCGCTGGGCTAAGCTATTGGCGTGAAGTTTTATCCTATCCCTTAGTTGCTATTGGCGGTATAAATACTGAGCGCTTTGGGCCAATTGCCGAAACCGGTGTTGATAGCGTTGCAATGATTACCGCAATTACCCTTGCAGAAAATCCCTGTGATGTAGCAGCTAGCTTTATTAAGCAATTTAATGATGCTCAAAAACAATAAGGTATCACTTAATTAACAAGTAATATGTACTTATGACAATAGATAATACTGACTCTGCTAATGCTTCCTTGGGTGACTTTACTTCAGAGGAATGGCTACGTTATACACGCCATTTACAGTTACCTCAGATTGGTGTTAGCGGCCAAAAAAAACTTAAAGCTGCCAAGGTTTTGATTGTAGGGGCAGGGGGTTTAGGTTCACCTGTCTCACTTTATTTGGCAGCTGCAGGTGTAGGGCAGCTAACGATTATTGATGGCGACCATGTTGATGTGACGAACCTTCAACGTCAAATTATTTTTACCACAGAGCAAGTGGGAAAATCAAAAGCATTATGTGCACAAGAGAAATTGCTAGCCTTAAACCCTTCAATTAATGTAACGGCAATTGCTGAGCATTTATCGCTAACTAATGCCGAGAAGCTGATTTTAGATGCTGATCTTATTTTGGATTGCACCGATAATTTTGCCACGCGTTATTTGCTAAATGACACTTGTGTTAAGCTTAAAAAGCCATGGCTGTTTGCTAGCATTTATCAGTTTTCTGGTCAGTGCGCATTATTTACCGAGAGTTCTGCATGTTTTAGATGTCTATTTCCTGATCCACCAACGGGTGTGGCTGACTGTAATAGCGCGGGTGTTTTGGGTGTGTTACCAGGTCTACTTGGAACATTGCAAGCCAATGAGGCAATAAAGTTTTTGACTGATTTACCTTGCCCACTAGAAAACAATTTACTGATGGTTGAAGCGAGTGATTTAACCTTTAGAAAAATTAAATTAAATAAAAATGCTCATTGCCCTATGTGTGGCGACGAACCTGCTAATTCGACGATTGATACTGCACAATATGATATGAGTTGTGAGCTTGACCTTGATGTGAATGACGAACTAACTCCTTTAGAATTTACCAATCAGCGAGAAAAAGAAGATACTCTGGTATTGGATGTTAGAGGGGATGAAGAGCGCGAAGCATTTAATATCGGGGGTATGCATATACCGCTCAATATGTTGCTAGATAATCTATTAGTTTTAGATAAAAAACAAACAATTCTGTGTTATTGTCAAACGGGTATAAGAAGTAAAAAAGCTGTCGGTCTTCTGAAAGATAATGGTTTTAATGTAAAAGGCTTACAAGGCGGTTTGGCTACATTTTTAAAAGAGGGTATGTAGCCTTTAATAAAAGGTGGATTGTTAGCTATCTATTTGCAGCCCCTATTTCTTACTACCTATTTTAGGTCGCTTATAGTTAACTGCCTAGTTAAGAGGTTTGTGAGCAAGAACACTATGGATAACTTTATCGTATTCAAAATATACGGTAAAGCCATTATAGCGCCAGCTTGAGATAGGCGGTTCTCCAACTGGACCATTCCAACCTGAGGGCTCACCAAAGCGCTCTTGCACTTGCTCTTTTGTCATCCCTGCAGAAGGGCGCTCAATAGCGTTTTGTTTATCGCCTTGTTGACCAAGTGGTACTCGTACTTCTTCTGCTGAAGTGTTGGCAACAACCAACAATGTACTGATTGATGCTATTGCAAAAATACGCATGATTAATGATTTTAAAGTGGTCATGATGGTACCTGAAAGATTTGTTTCGAGATATATTATGGTAATTATCGCGATAAATCTATTCTTGGCCGCTCAAAATAGCGTGTCTTTGAGCATTTAGTGATGTACTTTGCTTTTTATGTCTTGGGATTGTTGTTTTTGTATGATTTGTGTCTCAATAACCTGCTTGGCTATAACACGCTGTTCTTCATCATTAAGTTGATGAAAGCGTGCACCAATTAAGTAATCACCATTATCAAGCTTCTGATTTCGAGTTATTTGGGCATAGGTCAAAATAGCACTATAGGCGGGCATGAATACCAATTTTACAGCAATCCAACTCTCAATACCCAAGGGTTCATGGTTGACAAAAGCAATGCCCCCTTGGCTTAAGTCGATTTTACCATTATCGCGGTCATTAACAGAGACTGCTTCCTTTGCTAACATTTGTTGAGAGAGTAAATTAACTTTTTTATTAAGGACCTCTAAATATTGAGCAATGGCTGAGTTATCTTGCCGGATACCTTGCAAGAGGGCATTTGAATCATTGTCGAGTTGCTGAAATTGTGCAAATAAGCCATAAGTATTTGCATGATCAAAATGTTGTTCGGCACTAATTTGATGAATAGAGTCGGTGCTTACGCATTTAAAGTTGAAAATTACATCCTGCTGTATTCTAAAATATTGTCTTTTTTCAGTCATTGTTGACCCTATATTTCACGTAAAACAAGTCTCTTAAGTGTAGCAGCAAATGTATAATTGTCAGGTCGGCTTGAATATTAAATAATAGATTTCATCTGTTTTTTTATCCTTTTGAATAGAAAACCTGATTGTTTATATTATTCGCCTCTAGAATCGCTATAATGCGCCAATGATTGCTAATACCCCTATCTTTATTGGTTTGCGTTACACTCGCTCAAAGCGCAGACACCGGTTTATTTCTTTTGTGAGCGGCTTTTCATTGATTGGTATGGCACTGGGTACCTTAGCACTCATCGTTGTCTTGTCAGTAATGAACGGCTTTGATCGTGAAATTAAAGAAAGGATTTTACGTGTAGTACCTCATGCTTATTTAAATCAAGCCCCGTTAATGAAAGATTGGCAGTCAGTGCAGTCACAGATACAAAATACGAATGATTTACAGGCAAGCGCGCCTTATATACAAGACTTTGTTATGTTATCGAGTGATTTTAATGTACAGGGGGTCGAGCTCCAAGGCGTGTTGCCACAAGAGGAAGCGAATGTCTCAAATATTAATGACTATATGCTTAGCGGTTCACTTTTTGGGCTTAAGCCAAAAGGATTTTCTATTATTTTAGGTAGTCTAGTCGCACGGCGTTTAAATGTCCGTGTTGGTGACACTATAATTATGACCTTGCCCAAAGTATCAATAACTCCAGCGGGCTTATTTCCACGTTCAAAACGTTTTACTGTTTCAGGCATTTTTGAGATAGGTGCGCAGTTGGATCAATCCCTATCACTTGTTCATTTAAATGACGCCCAGCGATTGTTTCGATACGCTAATTCAGTAGAGGGCTTACGAGTTAAGGTCGATGATATCTACCAAGCTGGTCAAATTATTCTACCTTTGCAAGAGCAACTGGGTAGTGACTTTAAAGCAAAAGATTGGAGTCAGACTCAAGGTGGTTTGTTCCAAGCGATCCAATTAGAAAAGCGGATGGTGATGTTATTATTGATGATAATTATTGCTGTTGCTGCACTCAATATCATTACTAGCCTTGTGCTCATGGTGTCAGATAAACGTAGTGACATTGCGGTTTTACGTACACTTGGCATGACAACTCGCCAAATTATGGCTGTATTTGTAATTCAAGGCAGCACTATAGGATTTGTAGGTATTATCATTGGTAGCATTGTTGGTTGCTTAGTCGCAATTAATATCAGCACGTTAATTGATTGGGTGCAAACGCTAGCTGGCCTTTATTTGTTCGATCCAAATATCTATTTTATTAGCCAAATCCCCTCGCAACTCCAAGTAAAAGATGTTGTCGTTGTTTGTAGTGTTGGTTTTATATTAAGTATTTTAGCCACATTATATCCTGCCTTTAGGGCGTCACAAGTTGAGCCTGCCGAAGTCTTACGATATGAATAGTTACGTTACGAATAGTCGGATTATGAACAATCGATGCGGAATTAAAATTACTGTGATACATAAAATTAACATTGAGCCTGCTCTCGTTCAAAACCTAAGAAGGTACTTATAATGGATAAGGATATCGTGATTCAATGCCATGATCTTAGCAAAAGCTACGAAGAAGGCCCGAGCCCAGTACAAGTACTTAATAACGTCTCCATGAGTGTCGCCAAGGGTGAGAGAGTATCAATTATTGGTAGCTCTGGATCGGGTAAAAGTACGTTGCTGAATTTATTAGGGGGGCTTGATACGCCAACTGCAGGGACTGTTACGATCGCTAATCAAGAGTTAGCACCCCTAAGCGAGAATAAAAGAGGCCTACTACGAAACCATTACTTGGGTTTTGTCTATCAGTTTCATCATCTACTGGGTGAGTTTACAGCGCTAGAAAACGCAGCAATGCCATTACTTATTGGTAAATGTTCGGTAGAAGAAGCGACTAAACGTGCGACAGAAATACTTGTTCGAGTAGGTTTAGGTGAACGATTGCACCATAAACCTTCAGAGTTATCAGGGGGGGAGCGTCAGCGAGTTGCTATTGCGCGTGCGATAGTTACCAAGCCCGCCTGTGTACTGATGGATGAGCCAACAGGCAATCTTGATCAAGAGACAGCGCTGTCCATTCAAAATTTGATGTGGGAGCTTAATCAAGAGTATAGCTTAAGCTTTATTATTGTTACTCACGACCAAAAGCTAGCGCATACAATGGATAGAGTTTTAGAGTTAACCAAGGGCTCACTACAAGAAATTAATATTCATCATTCTCAAAAAAATCAGGCCAATAATGTTACAGCCCGCTAGCCTTTTTATTGGTCTACGCTATACCTTAGCAAAAAAGCGTAGTCGTTCAGTCTCTTTTATTTCAGGTGTCGCGATGCTTGGAATTATTTTAGGTGTTGCATTATTGATTACGGTTTTATCTGTAATGAATGGTTTTGATAAGGAGTTAAGAGAAAGGATTTTAGCTATCATGCCGCAAGTTAGTGTGTATTACTCTGCGAGTAGTAATGAGTGGCCAATAATTCGTGAGCGCATTGTTAATCAAGAAGGTATTAGTGCGGCCACTCCATTTGTAGAGTTGCAGGGAATGTTGCATGAAAGTGGTGCAACACAGCCGAGTATTATTTATGGTATTAACCAAAAATATAATAGCAGTGTGTCTAAAATTACAAGTTATTTAAATAAAAATACACTAGCACTTTTAGCTGAAAGTAATAATGCAATAGCACTAGGTGCTGGTCTTGCTAAAACATTAAATGTTAAAACTGGGGATAAAGTAACGCTTATTATCCCTCAGTTAAATAAACAAAATGTACGTCGTACCCCCGCTGTTAAGCGGCTTAATATCGTGGATATTTTTACAACTGGGACAGAGCTTGACCACTCTTTATCATTAATGGGTATCGATGGTGCAGCTCTACTGAGCAAAAGCCCTCAAGATATTACAGGCTTGCATATAAGGGTGGATAACTTATTCGAAGCAAACTATATCGCCAATAAATTGCAGTCTACACTGCGACAAGACTTATTGATTAATGCATATACAAGTGATTGGACTCGGACACATGGCAATATTTATTCGGCTATTAAAACATCAAAAAGCCTAGTCAGTTTGCTATTGTTTTTAATTATTGCAATTGCTGCTTTTAATGTTGTCTCTACTCTCATGATGGTTGTGGTTGACAAGCAAAGTGATATTGCCATTTTGAGAACCCTTGGTGTTTCCAATCGGCAAGTGATTACTATTTTTGTTATCCAAGGCACAGTCATTGGTATTATTGGTACAATAATTGGGGTAGGTCTGGGGGTTTTATTTGCTTTATCTGTAGAAAGCTTTGTGGCGGGTTTAGAGAGCCTACTAGGTTTTAGCTTTTTGCAATCGACAATCTATCCAGTTAATTTTTTGCCTTCGTCGTTGCAACTTAATGATATTTTACTAATAGCCTCTGCTTCATTAGTTATGAGCTTTTTTGCAACTATTTACCCGGCTATTAAAGCATCTCAGGTTAAACCTGCTGAAGCACTTCGATTTGATGAATAAATATAAGGAAAGAAAAACAAACTAATTGTTTTTATCTTTTCGCCTACGCCATTGACGAACAACCGATAAACGCCATAATAGTTGTGTCAATAAGTAGGCATTAATGGAGAAGAAAACCGCAATGATAAAGGAGCCAATAAAGAGAGGCTTCCATATTTTGGCTATTTCTTCTTGTAGTAAGGTAAATGTAATTTCATGCACTTCTAAATCCATACCCGGTATATCTAATATCCATAGACCAAATTGATAGGTCGTAAAGAATATAGGTGCTATTGTTACTGGGTTAGTAATCCATACGAGCCCGACACTTAAAGGTAGGTTGCATCGAATCCAAAGAGCTAAACTTGCTGCAAAAAACATTTGAAAGGGGATGGGGATAAAAGCAAAGAACACCCCGACTAGCATCGCCAGTGAAATTGAGTGGCGATTGAAATGAAATAGATTAGGGTCTTCTAATAATGGCCTCAAAAACCTCAGAGCAGGTTGCTGCTTAACACGCGCTGCATCGGGAGTGAACTTTCTAAAAATTCTTTTCGGCATATACTCACAGTTTAGTGGGCGATTGAGCTAAATCGGCGGCATTATGCCTATGATTACTTCATATTACTATTGTAGATTAGATTTAGTCTTATATAACTACCTATTGATAAATAACTCTGACAGTAATAGCAAGAGATTGCTTGTAGTTTGGAATCATTGGTTTAGTTTACGGTCTATACTTCAGATTGGTTACAGTGGGTTTATGCCTAAAAGCTATCAGTATTATTTTCATGATAGCTTTTAGGTATAATTTCTGGCTCATTGCTATGCTTTATTTCCGCACTCTAATGTAGCATTGGGCATTGGCTATTTTATAAAAACACAAATATAGCCAATGTTTTCTAAAATTGCCTAATATTTAGCGTTTCAGACAGCGATTAACTATACCCGATAGTCGGAAAATAAAGTATATTGTCATAAAAATTTAAATCAAAGGTCCAACAGCCTATATACAGATCTCTGTGTATGAAGTAATTGTTTAAAGGTTAAAAGTATGAGTTCTATTGAGTCTGTTGATGCAATTGAAAGATTCTCTTTTCTAGAAGACTTAATTATTGCACCGGCAACCAATGCAGGTCGTTACCAAGTTCGATTTGCTGAAAATGAAGAAGAGGTTAAAGCTGCACAGGCGCTGCGTTTTCGCGTTTTTTACGACGAGAAAGAAGGTAACCCAAGTGCAGAGATGATCGAGGCAAAGAGAGATTTAGATCAGTGGGATGATGCTGGTTTTCATATTATTGTTATCGATACTCGAGCTGAGGAGCAGCCTGCGATTGTAGGTACTCTGCGTTTATTTTTTAACGAATGCTTAAAGCCTGGCCAAAATTTCTATACAGAAGAAACCTTTAATCTCAGTAAGTTACATAATTTTTATGGCAAATCACTTGAACTTAGCCGTTTTTGCGTAGATCCTAATGGTCGTGGTGGTGTTATTTTGATGCTTATTTGGAAGTATGCGATGAGCTTTCTTCAAGATAATAACATAGATGTCATGTTTGGGTGTGCCAGCTTTACCGGTGCAGATATTGAACAACACCAGCCGATACTCAATTATCTGTATGAGCATCATCTTGCTCCCGAGTTCTTAAGGCCTGAGCCTAAAGTGACAGATTATGTTGATTTAAACGCGCTTTATGAAGAAAGTGCCAAATGGGAAGATGCCCAAAAATCTGTGCCTACACTACTACGCGGCTATTTAAAACTAGGTGCAAAAATTAGCGATGCAGCTATTATTGATCCAGTATTTAACACCGTTTACGTTGCTATTTATGTCGAAACTAAAAATATGTTGCAACAAAACCCTAATTTGGTGATGCATGTCTAACGACAATATAACAGTCGATTCAGTAACTGCCCATCAGTCAAATCCCGATAACCTAAAAGCCCCAATCAATTCAGACAAAATAACTGGATTTAGGACAAGTATTCCTGAACCCTGTGAACCCCAACCGGCCTCGTTTATTCATAAAATTCGCACAGTATATAAATCTACTTTATTGGTGTTTTGGATATTTATAATGCTGTTTGCTTATGTTGCTTGTAAATTATTAGCACCCAAGCACATGAATCGCTTCTACAACTTTTTTCATCATGTTTGCTGTATTATTTTTTCTATGCGGGTGAGTGTAGAAGGGGAAATGTCGCGAGAAGCACCTACTCTTTATTTGTCCAATCATATTTCCTATCTTGATATTTTTGTGCTGGGTGCAAAACTGCCGGGTTATTTTATTGCTAAATCAGAAGTTGCAAATTGGCCAGTTTTGGGGCCACTGGCAAAAATGCAAAACACATTATTCTTCGAGAGAAAAGGAAATAAAATACGCTCACAACTCAATATTATGAGCAAGCATTTTGATCAAAGAAAGAACTTGATTTTATTTCCTGAAGGAACTAGCACAGAGGGTGAGCATGTGGAACCCTTTAAGTCGAGTCTGTTGCAATCAGTTGAACAAGCGAATGAAACAGTAACCATCCAGCCCGTGACAGTGGCTTATACGCACTATAAAGATGCACCAATGGATAAAGTTAGAAGGGATCAATATGCATGGTATGCAAAAATGCCTTTTAGCTCGCACTTCTTTTATGCGCTTGGATTAAGACAATCTCGAGTGAAAGTTATATTTCATCCCGTTGTGACATTGTCGGATTTTGAAACACGAAAAAACTGTGCACTACATTGCTGGCAACAAGTATCTAAAGGTCTTGAATCTGCTATTAGTTAAGACTAATAGCAGAGGCTATACATAACTCATAATTGGATAGCTATATACTATAGCGAGAGAATTGTGTTTTAATCGACTACATTATTGCAAACTAAACTTGTAAAAATGGATTCATCGTATGGGTATCAATTGGAAAGAGTATCAAGCTAATTTTTTTTATGATGAGTTAATTAATGAAAATAGTAATGCAAGATTACCCGCTAAGCGTTTAGCAAGCTATTTACAATCCCTTAACCAAAACGAGTTACAACGACGTCAGCAGTTAGCTGATACAGCTATTCAAGACATGGGTATTACTTTTACTGTTTATACAGAAGAGGGTAATATCGATCGGTCTTGGCCATTTGATATTATCCCTCGTCCTATTTCTGCGAAACAATGGTCTGTTACTGCCGATGGTTTAAAGCAGCGTTTGCAAGCACTTAACTTATTTATTGATGACCTCTATCACGATCAGAAAATAATAAAAGATGGTATTGTTCCTAGACATATTATTGAAAACTCAGCTAACTTTCGCAAAGAATGCGTAGGTATATCACCACCGCACAATGTTTGGGCACATATATGCGGGACAGATTTAGTGCGAGATGGTGATGGTGAATTCTATGTTTTAGAGGATAATCTACGTGTGCCTTCGGGCGTGTCTTATATGCTTGAGAATCGCTCTATTACTAAACGTGTACTACCAGAGCTGTTTGAACAGGGAAATATACTACCTGTTTCTGATTATAGCAATCAGCTATTTAATACCTTGAGCGATCTTGCCCCTCACACCGACAAACCAGAAATTGTCATACTAACCCCAGGCATTTATAACTCCGCTTATTTTGAGCATGCATTTTTGGCTCAACAAATGGGGGTAGAGTTAGTCGAGGGTAGTGATTTAAGTGTTGGTAAAAATGGTTATGTCTATATGAAAACCATTAGTGGGTTTGAAAAAGTTGATGTGATTTACCGTCGAATCGATGATTTATTTTTAGATCCTACAGTTTTTAATAAAGACTCTGTGCTTGGTGTGCCAGGCTTAATGAAAGCATGGCAAAGTGGCAAGGTAGCACTGGCTAATGCGCCAGGAGCGGGAGTTGCTGATGATAAAGTGGTTTATGCCTATGTCCCTCAAATTATAAAATACTATTTGGATGAAGATCCCGTTATATCAAATGTAGAAACCTTTTTGTGTAGTGACAAAAAACAGCGAGATTACGTGATCAAGAATATCGCTGAACTAGTGGTTAAGCCGGCTAACGAATCCGGTGGTTACGGTATGTTAGTTGGGCCTCATTCAACTAAAAAAGAACAAAGCGAATTTATTGAATTAATCAAAAAAAATCCTCGTAATTATATTGGGCAACCGACATTGTCACTGTCGACTGCACCTACTTTAGTGGGGGCAGATAAGCTCGAGCCTAGGCACCTCGATTTGCGTCCTTTTGTTTTGCAGGGAAAAAGTAGTTATGTAACAACAGGTGGCCTTACACGCGTTGCAATGAAAAAAGGTTCTTTAGTCGTCAACTCTTCCCAAGGCGGAGGTAGTAAAGATACCTGGATTGTTGATACGGAGGTTAAATAATGCTGTCACGTGTAGCGGAAAGAATATATTGGACATCGCGTTATCTCCAACGAGTAGAAAGTTCTGCACGGTTGGTGAATGTTTATACTAATCTATTAATGGATTTACCCAAAGATATAAACATCTCTTGGTTTAATTTGGTCACGCTGAACAATGCAGAAAGTGAATATGAGACGCGCTATAAAATAAAAGACGAGCGTAATGTTGTTAAATTTATAGTGGCAGACGACACAAATCCAAGCTCTTTATTAGTCTCGCTATCAATGGTTCGTGAAAATTTACGCACGACTCGTGACGTTATGCCAGAGAATGCTTGGGAATTAATTAATGAGTTAACTACCTTTGCCCACCAATCAATTAAAGAGGGTGGTTTAAATCGAGGTAAGCGCCACGAGTTTTTAACTCAAGTGATTAATCAATGTCAGTTAATGCAGGGGTATATTGCAAGTACTTTATCTCACGACGAGGTATGGGATATGTGGTGTATTGGTCGCGATTTAGAGTGCGCAGATATGTCAACGCGTATTCTTGACGCAGGCGCCAATTTGCTGCTCGCCCAAGATTACAAAGAAAAGTCTCATGTACCATTGGTTGTTTGGGGTAACGTACTGCGTAGTTCGGGAGCGGATCATGCTTATAGACGTAATGTTGCTGCAAGCGTAAAAGGCGCTAAGGTTGCTAATTTTTTAATCTCTGATCCTCATTTTCCTCGCTCAGTACATTATTGTATTAACTCTATTGAGGGAGCAGTTAAACGGCTACCTAAAGGACGAAAAATAATGAGTGCGGTTAAGTCTTTAAATATAACAAAAGAATCGCCAGAAATTATTAATGAGTTAGATTACCCCCTGAGTAATTATTGTAATGATTTACAGTTAAAGTTAGACCAGCTACACAGTATATTTACTCTTAATTGGTTTTCAGTTAAATAAATCAATATTCAAAACTATATTTGTAAATACAGGGTTTCCCTCCTGTATTTATTGTTTAGGATTCTAAAAATATCATGACAATTCGAGTTGCTGTTCATCATAATACTTATTATAAATTTGACCGTAGGGTTAACCTTTCTCCTCATGTAGTTAGACTTAGGCCAGCCCCTCATACTCGCACACCGCTTCAAGGGTATACTTTAAAAGTATTACCTGAAAATCATTTTATTAATTGGCAACAAGATCCATTCGGTAATTACCAAGCACGCTTAGTTTTCCCTGAGAAAACTGATCATTTCAGCGTCGAGGTTGAAGTCTTAGCAGATATGACGGTGATTAATCCCTTTGACTTTTTTGTAGAGGAGGAGGCCAAAGAATTTCCTTTTGAATATGAAGAAGATTTAAAACAAGAGCTACTACCATATTTGGAAATAAAAGAAAAAGGCGAGCAACTACTTAAATGGTTAGAAAAATTTAAAGATAAAAAAGACATTCCGATTAATGATTTTTTGGTAGAAATTAATCAGGCCTTAGAACAGCAAATTGATTATACCATTCGCATGGAGCCGGGTATCCAAGACTGTGAGACTACATTGAGCAAAGCCTTGGGTTCTTGCCGTGATTCGGCATGGCTATTGGTGCAAATATTTAGGCATTTAGGTTTAGCTGCCCGCTTTGTATCTGGATATTTAGTGCAATTGACTTCGGATGTTAAGTCACTCGATGGTCCTTCTGGCCCCGAGGCCGATTTCACAGATTTACATGCATGGTGCGAAGTATATGTACCCGGTGCAGGTTGGGTAGGCCTTGATCCAACCTCTGGTTTATTTGCAAGTGAGGGTCATATTCCACTCGCTTGTACACCTAACCCAAGCTCTGCTGCACCGATTACCGGATTTACTGATGAATGTGAAGTAGAGTTTGAGTTTTCCAACGAAGTAATTCGCGTTTTAGAAGACCCTCGTGTGACAAAACCCTACAGTGATTACCAGTGGTCACAAATTAATAAACTTGGCGAAACCGTCGATAAAGAATTAGTTAAGGAAGATGTACGTTTAACAATGGGCGGTGAGCCTACCTTTGTTTCTATTGACGATATGGAATCGGACCAATGGAACACTGCTGCATTGGGGGATGATAAATTACGCTTATCGAAAGAATTATTATTCAAATTACGAGACAGTTTTTCTAAAGGTGGTCTGCTACATTATGGCCAAGGTAAATGGTATCCAGGCGAAGAGATACCTCGTTGGGCTTTGGGTTGCTTTTGGCGTGAAGACGACAAACCCTTGTGGAAGAATAATAAGTTGATAGGGCATATCGATACGGACTATGGCTTTACTCGCAGAGAAGCACGAAAATTTTTGCAAAGCTTGTGTCAATCACTACTCGTGCCAATGAATTATATTATTTCTACATTTGAGGATGCTTCTTATTATTTATTAAAAGAACAAGAGTTGCCAGAGAATATAGATTTGTACGATGAAGATTTAACGTTAGATCTTGAGCGAAAGCGTTTAGCAAAACTATTAAAAGACGGACTAAATCACCCCTCTGGTTTTGTACTTCCATTAGAGTGGAGTGCAACAGGTAAGCACTGGAACAGTTGTCACTGGCCAACAAGGCGAGAGCGATTAATTGCGATACCTGGTGATTCTCCTATGGGCTTGCGCCTACCTCTAGAAAGTTTACCTCATGCAACAGAGCAGGAATTATATCGACCAGCTGCTGATCCTTTTGAAGAAGATAAAGAGCCACCAAAGCCAAATAAAGCGCCAAAAGTGATGACGAAACTCATTCGCACGGCGTTGACTATCGAACCTCGCAATGGTTGTTTATTTATTTTTTTACCACCATTGCAGTCCTTTAATGATTATTGCAATTTAATCGAAGCGATAGAGGCCACGGCTGAAAAGCTTGATATGCCAGTGATTCTCGAAGGCTATGAACCGCCTAGTCATCCATCGCTAAAAAGCTTTAAGATAACACCGGATCCCGGCGTTATCGAAGTGAATATTCATCCTAGTCACTCTTGGGGCGAATTAGTTGAAAAGACTCATGTACTATACGAACAGGCACGGCTTTGTCGCCTAGGTACAGAGAAATTTATGGTTGATGGGCGCCATACGGGTACGGGTGGCGGTAATCATGTAACTATTGGCGGTGCAAAATCTGCAGATAGCCCACTATTGAGGCGACCGGAATTACTACAGAGTTTAATTACTTTTTGGCAGCATCACCCAAGCTTATCTTATCTTTTTTCTGGAATGTTCATTGGCCCAACAAGCCAAGCCCCACGAGTTGATGAAGGGCGTGATGAGGTACTTTATGAATTGGAAGTCGCTTTTCAGCAAGTACCAAAAGGCGAGACGAATCAGCCTTGGTTAGTTGATCGTATTTTTAGAAATCTATTGATCGATATCACTGGTAACACACACCGGGCAGAATTTTGTATCGATAAATTGTATGCTCCAGGTTCTGCCTCTGGGCGATTAGGCTTGTTGGAGTTTCGTGGCTTTGAAATGCCTCCGCATGCGCGTATGTCGCTTGTACAAATGTTACTACTACGCTGTTTGGTGGCAAGGTTTTGGAGCAAGCCTTACAAACATAAATTAGTTCGTTGGGGTACACGCCTGCACGATCAATTTTTATTACCTCACTATATTTGGTCTGATATTAAAGAAGTGATCGCAGATTTACAGGAACATGGCTACGATTTCAAACTCGAATGGTTGCTTCCTTTTGAAGAGTTTCGATTCCCTCACTATGGCCGCGTTCAAATTGGGGATGTTGAGATTGAATTACGCTGGGGGATAGAGCCTTGGCATGTGTTAGGCGAAGAAGTTGGGCAGCAAGGTACAACGCGCTATGTTGATTCATCAGTAGAGCGTTTACAAGTACGGGTCACTGGCATTAATAGTGAGCGGTATATTTTGACCTGTAATGAGAGAAGAATTCCACTACGCTCTACGGGCAAACAAGGTGAATTTATTGCGGGGGTTCGCTATCGAGCTTGGGCACCGCCCTCGGCACTGCATCCTACCATCGGTGTTCATGCGCCCTTAGTATTTGATTTAATCGATACTTGGAATGGTATAGCTATTGGTGGTTGTACTTATCATGTTAATCATCCTGGTGGTAGGAGCTATGATACTTTCCCCGTTAACGCATTCGAAGCAGAGTCTCGTCGAGTTAACCGCTTTTGGGATTATAATCACAGCCCTGGAGCGATAAAAGCAAGAGAAGAGACAATAAAAACCCAGAGTCGATTGAAAAAGGAAAGCGCGGTGCCAGAGGAGCAGCCTATTCAAGGGGCCTCTAGTGAGAAAAGTGCACGAATATTCTTTGTGCACAGTAGTGAGCCTCGTCCTATGGAGCCTCCTAAAGAGGAGAGTTCGGAAGATTATCCGTACACATTGGATTTAAGGAAAGCCCCTGAATTTTAATAACGGAAATTTGGACTATCTCGCTCAAACTGCATGTTGTGTGAATTTAAAAGTAGGTAATATTTTTAGGAGTAAAATAAAGGAATATGTATGATAGTAAGTTGCGAGTATATCGCGAATACTTGGATACAGCAGTAGTAGTATGTATCGCTTTTTTTATCATTGGAATCATGTCGATGGCAATTTCAAAAAATAAGGGACTTAGCCATTTTCTTATAGATTTAATTTCTAGAGAGAGCATCGCAAGGTACGTGCATACGGAGAAAGTTACTCAATATTTAACAGTAAAAATATATGAGTATTCAGTTAACGGAGAGACACATAAACATGAAGAGAGGCCGCTTACTAGAGATGAATATCATAAAGAAAGATTGTTAGATAATACAGATAAAAATATTCTCTATTCGGTTCTATTTCCATATATTTCTAGTCAAGAGTACCAATTAGAAGAAACAAAGGTTGATAGTAAGATTTTTATTTTTGGATTAATTGTATCAATATTTTCACTTTTATTGTTTGTTTATCTGCAAATCAAAATATTTAGAGAAACATAAAAATAATTTCTTCTATTTTAAAGCCTTCTGTATAGTTATAATTCTGTGGTGCTTCAGTGTGAAAAATAATTTCCGTGAATATAATTATAACTGTTTTATTTCTCTTGATCTCTACTTCTAGTTGCACACAAAATAGAGAAAAGTACTGCCAAATAAGCAGGTACGGCTAAGCAGTCACTTCTTGCATGAACTCGATAAATTTATCCATATTGATATGAAAGTCATTAAAAGCGACTTGTCCATTTGGATCGATGACAACAACCCATGGAGTGCCTCCTGTTCTATAAGCGGCCATTGTTTGTGGGAGGCGGCCTATATCGTTGTGCGGTAAATCACCATTGCCGGGATCGTGCCCGAAAGGTAAATCTAATTCATAACGTAGCTGGTTTTTGCGTAAGGCATCTGCAGTGTTTGTAGAGAAGCCTTCGAAAGTTGTTTGGATAACAGCACTTACAACTTTGCTATCGTCTGGAAACGCGGCTCTTAGTTTTTGTAAGTTAGGAAATCCAATAGAATGGCATGCAGGGCACCAATCCTGAAAACATTTTAAGTATACCCATTTACCTTTTTGCGCAAGTATAGAAAAAGGCTTTTGTTCGTTACCATCAGCGTCTATCCAGTAGGGCACGCTTAATTCTGGTGCAGGCACACCTTTAATACCTCTTGTATTTTGTGCTTGGAGTAGGGGAGCGATGGTTCCAGACGCAATTACAGCGCTGCCTATTAGTCCAGACTTAATTAGTGAACGTCTCGATAAATTGGTTTTAATACTATTATTAAACATGCCCATCAACCCTTGCAATCATATTAAGAGTTATAGGCTAAAATAAAGGCGATAAGTTCCTTGCCATATTTCAATTAATAGAAATATGTAGATACTATTGACTAGCTAAACCGATAATTTGCCAGAGTGGTTGCTTGTGCTTTCACTTTGATAGAAATCAACACGATTGCGACCATTCGCTTTTGCTTCATAGAGAGCTTTGTCGGCCTCTTGTTTTAACTGATGGGTGCTTACTCCAGGTCGTAAATGAGTACCACCAATACTTGCAGTAATTTTTATGGGCAGGCCTTTACTATCAACAAGTGCCAAGTTTTCTATATTTTCACGTACGCGCTCAGCAATAATAGTTGAACCAAGAGGGGTTGTTTTGTTTAACAATACTAGAAACTCTTCTCCGCCATAGCGAAATGCCATGTCGGTTTGTCGTGTTGTTGAGTTAATGCTTTCGGCAACATGTTTAATTACATAGTCACCAACGTCGTGTCCATAAGTATCGTTTACTCGTTTAAAAAAGTCGATATCTACCATTAAAACACCAAGGTCTTGTTCATACCGTTGCGCCATTTGCCACTGATACTCTAGTGCATTTTCTAATGCACCACGATTACCTAAGCCAGTTAATGGGTCACTTAATGCTTGGTTAAGTGCATCACGATAATTCAGTGCATTACGTAGTGGATAAACAAGGGTGCTTAATAAATTTTCCAGTTGCGCTAATTCTGCCTCAGAAAAGCGTTGCTTACGAGAAAAGCTAATATTGCCCAGATATTGCTGCTGAATATTTAAGGAATAGTCACAGTTATGTGAATTCGTCTTTCCTAACTTAATTTCAATATTCTTAACTTGATTGATGAACTGGCAGCTGCCTAATTTGAGTAGGTGCTGAATTTGGCCAAAGAACAACTCAAATAGAGGTTCTATTTCAATTGTAGTTTGTAACAAAGAGGTTAATTTATATTGCGCATTTGCCCCCAATTCTTGCTGGACAGCTTGAGCAATAGAGTAGTCAGCAGCTTGATATTCCTGCTGAGGAGAACTTGATCGTGAACTGACGATTGAAGCCATACTTTTCTACCTTTAAATTATCTCTCGTTACTAAAACCATTAATACAGTGTCTTGTATCCGTGTATACACTGTTTTGTAGGGTTATTTATGAAGTGCTTACTTGACATAAATTTACCACTCAAAGCTAATAATGCTAAACTTGTGCCAACTTTGCTGGATTTTAAAAGTCTTTAAAAATCAATATCTTATAATCTTTTAAAATGTAAAGCTCATTTGTAGTCAGTATTTTGACTACGGCAGTTGCAAAAAAGCGGTTAATTGCTGCCGATTTATACAATAGTTAGATTTTTAATACTAAAAGCATAAATATTGTGCTTTTATGTCAAATATTTAGTAAATTACTACTATTTGTAGTGTTTTGTGCTCATTAATGGGCGGCAAGTGTCAAAGTGTCGACTATTTGCCAGCCTAATGGGCCTTGACTGGTTGTATGTTAAATTATTGACTCGCTAGGATTTTAGATGAAGATTGGGTTGTTTTTTGGAAGTGACGAGGGCAATACCGAATCGGTAGCCTATCGGATTAAATCTCAGTTTGAAGAATCAGCAGTGGATGTCCATGATATCTCCGATGTTACACAATTAGACTTTGCTAACTATCAGTTAATGATATTAGGTATTCCCACATGGGACTTTGGTCAAATACAATCCGATTGGGAGGAATTTTGGGATGATTTGGAAGAAATTGATTTTTCCGGCAAGACAATAGCCCTATTTGGCCTCGGCGATCAATTCGGCTACGGAGATTATTTTTTAGATGCTATGGGGATGCTGCACGATGTGCTAGTGAATAATGGTGCAAAAATAATCGGCTTTTGGTCAGCAGATGGATACGAATTTGAGGCATCGAAAGCATTTAATGAAAGTACCCATCAGTTTGTTGGACTTGCTTTAGATGAAGATCAGCAAGAAGAGCTTACTGATAGTCGAGTTAAACAGTGGTGTGAACAGATCAAGCAATCTTTTAATGATTAACTAAAATATCATTATTCCGCAGCAATATTTTATGCGTCAGCAATAAAAGTAGCACGTAGTGGCGCAGGGTGGCCTTCTATTGTTTTCGTTGGGTCTTTGGGGTCTAAAAAATCGGGTAGTGACTGAAAGCGCATCCACTCTGTTGAGCGTTGTTCTTCCGTCGTTGTTTTACTGATATCGATTACAGCGGGGTTAGAAAACCCTACTTTGCTTAGCCAGCTCAATAGGGTAGCTGCAGAGGGTAAAAACCAGACATTTCTCATCATGGCATAACGCCCTTCGGGTACAAGACATTCACCTAATTTGCCATCGATGATGAGTGTTTCTAAAACCAACTGTCCACCGGGTTTGAGTGTTGCTTTTAGCTCTCGTAGGTGATCGATAGGTGATCGGCGATGATAAAGCACACCCATCGAAAAAGTTGTATCAAAAAACTGTAAATCCTCTGGTAGGGCCTCGATTCCTATAGGTAATACATCAACAGGTATTTGACCCAAAAAATGCTTGAGCATAAGAAACTGGACAACAAATCGTGGCGAAGGGTCTATTCCTATCACTTGCTGGGCTGATTCACCCAGCACCCTTAAACAGTGATAACCATTACCGCAACCGACATCGAGTACACGCTTATTGAGCAGAGGTTTAATATGCTTGATCACTCGATCCCATTTCCAGTCCGAGCGCCATTCGGTATCAATATCAATCCCAAATAAAGAATAGGGGCCTTTTCGCCAGGGAATTAATTGCTCAAATAGGTTTTGAATAACTTGTCGCTCTGAATCCTCAATTTCTGATGAGTGGCCTATATTGACTTCATGCTTTAATTTAACCTCTTTAGCGGATACCTCAGGTAATTGTGTCAGTGCATCGACCCATTGAGGTAAGTCACCAAAGCGTTGAAAACTTAAACCTTGCTCAATCTGAGTTCGTAGCTGCTTTGCCCAATTGGCTTGTTGTTCATGCTCTAAAAAATTTAGTAGAGATGTATAGTAATTAATCATCGAGGGAGTCAGTGAATAGAATGGGTATTAGGACTTGATAGCAATCAAAGAGGCGAATGTCATGCATTGAAACCAAGTGTCGGCACTATTAAAGCCCACAGCTTTTAATCTCTCTTTGTGATGTTCAAGTGTCTCAGGCCTCAGTACTTCTTCAAGTGCTGTTCTTTTTTGAGCTATTTCAAGGTTACTATATCCATTAGATCGTTTGAAATTATGATAAAGCTCCGTCATCAGTTGTTGGTGAGGTTTATCATCGAAAACGACTTTTTCTGATAAAAGTAGCACGCCATTAGGTAATAGACCATCATAAACCCTTTGAAGTAGTGCCAATCGTTGTTCCAAAGGGATAAATTGCAGGGTAAAGTTTAGGACTACCATCGATGCATTTTTGATAGAGATATTTTCTATATCATCGCAATATAGGGTAATAGGAGGCGCTGATAATTGATTATTGCCTACCTGGTTTGTCGAAGCTCTGACAATATCTTCACAGCGTGCAATCATCGCTTCTGAATTATCAACCCCGATGATATGACAATCACTAACTTTTATGCCATTCCTTATTGCTAAGCTTGCGGCTCCCAAAGAGCAGCCTAAATCATAGCAAGTACTATTTGCTTGCACATAGCGTCCTGCTAAATCGCTAATCATGCCTAATATTGTGTTATATCCTGGGACAGACCGCTTGATCATGTCAGGAAACACATTAACGACTTCGTCATTAAAGCTAAAATGGCTGATGTCGGTAAGCTCTTTGGAGTATAGAGTATCAGGGGCTAATTTTTTGGGCATAAAACATAGACTTGTCAAAGATTGGGATTATAACTGCGGATAAAGCGGGGCACAATAAATCTCTCGCGATCTGCGGGTTAGCCAATATTGGTCTATTCTTAGAGTTATCGACTAAAGTTACTACTTGTGATCTTCATTTATGCCCTCTAAAGCGTATAGCCAATTACATATCCTGATAGTGGATGATTTCAACAGTTTTAGGCAAACCCTAAATAAAATCATGCGCGAGCTAGGTTTTAAACATGTTGATAGTGCAAAGTCAGGTGAGGAGGCACTCAAAGCCTGTAAAAAAAATCACTATGATTTAATACTTTGTGATTACAACCTAGGCAAGGGGAAAAACGGACAGCAAGTTTTAGAAGAGCTACGTAAAGATAAACGTATTAGGGCTCAAGATATATTTATCCTACTATCTGCCGAAACTAGTCGCAATGTAGTGATGTCAGCCTATGATTGTGAGCCAGACGCTTACCTTACCAAGCCAATTTCTACAAAAACAATAGAGCAGCGGTTAAAACGATTGTTAAATAAACGTAGAGAGCTATTAGATATTTATACGACACTGAATAAATCCGATAAAAATACAGCGATAGCCCAATTAGAAAAAAAAGTAGCAGAAAAGTCACGCTACAGTATGGATTGCCAAAAATTATTAACAGATCTCTATATAGAAACACAACAGTTTGAAAAGGCAGAAACGATATGCCGTAGGACGTTAGAAGTTAGGGCCCTTGAGTGGGCCCAGGTTGGGCTTGCTAGACTTCAACTGGCCCAAGGTAATGCCGAAAAAGCCATTGAATGGCTAAAAGATATTATTAAAGCAAAACCTGCTTGCATGAAAGCTTACGATATTTTGGCCCAAGCTTATGAGTCACTCAATAACAACGAACAATTACAAAATATATTTGAACAAGCTGTTGAGGTATCGCCAATGTCGCTTAATCGACAACTATCATTGGCTGAGGTAGCAATGGGCAATGGTGATGCAGAGATAGCTGCTAATGCCTATCGCAAAACGCTACGCTATGGCGCTAATACGGCTCATTTTAATACTAAAAACCAAATGAATTTTGCAAAATCAGCGATTCGGTTTTTTGAGCAAGACCCTGATAAAGCTAATGATCTTGCACAGGAAGCTATGAAGACTTTATCCACGATTGATGACAAAGATGAAGTTGTTCCAGAAACTAAAACATTGGCAAAAATTTACTCCAGTCAAATTTTAGGAATGCAAAAATTACAGAAAAAATCCAAAGAGATTATAGACCCAATTTTAGATTCCTTAAAAAAACAAGACAACGTATCTTCTGATATTGAAGTTGAGGTAGTCAATAGCCATATTTATAATCAGCAGTTCGACATAGCCTTACTTAAATCTAAAGAGCTACTTAAAAAATATAGTGATAATGAGTCGGTATTAGAGAAGATCGATTATTTAATGTCAGAACCTGTTAGCGAAAAGGGAAAAGCGATGCTCCAAGAAGAAAATAGAAAAGGTATTGGCTTATATAAGGCAAAAGATAATCGAGGTGCAATAGCATGTTTCTCTCGCTTAGAAAAAAAATACCCGCGTTTTACTGCTGTAAAACTAAATCTTGTGCAGGCAATGATAGGGCATATGAAAGATGTAGGTAAAGATCCTGCGACGATAGATAGGTGTAAGCAAATACTCGATTTCCTAAGAGTACATATAAAAGGCGATGATGTTCATTTTCAACGCTGTCAACAATTGCAAAGTATGCTAAGTGCCATGCTTATCAAACAGGGGGTTAAATAATGCCTGATATGGATGAATTTACGCAAGAGATAGTGCCACCTTCCGATACGGGCCGTTCGAATGATGAACAGTTGGATTTTTCATTTGTACTAGCTTCGAGTGTGCATGATATGAAAAACTCTTTATGTATGTTGTTAGGCTCGCTGGAAGAAATGATTCAGGAATCTCCCCCTCAAAATGATGAACAGAAAAATCACATATCAATACTACAATATGAGGCATCGCGTATTAATTCTGAATTGATTCAGTTGTTAAATATTTACCGGTTGCAGAATAAAAGCTTACCTTTTAGTATCGATGAAAATTATGTAATTGAAACTTTTGAAGATCAAGTCGCTAGAAATGATGTGTTATTTAAGACAAAAAACATCGAAATTATTATGGATTGCGACGACGACTTAGTGTGGTTTTATGATAACGAATTACTGGGGAATGTTATTCATAATATTCTAATTAATTCTTCACGTTATGCAAAATCTAAAATAAAATTATCGGCAATATGTAAGGATGAACGTCTATCTATAAGTATCGAAGATGATGGGTTTGGTTTTCCTGACTTTATGTTGCAAGCAGCACTACCTGAAAACAATAAAAACAGTAGTGCAGATAGCACTCGCTTGGGTTTATTTTTCGCCGCAAAGATTGCCAGCTTTCATAAGCAAGGTGACAATAGAGGCGAGATAGAGTTATCTAATGGTGGTAGTTTAAATGGCGGTGTGTTTACTATTGTTTTACCCTAAAAATAGGCCTACTCAAATTTGTCAACGATGATATTTTGCGCAGCAAAATTGGTAGGCACTAAAATGGTATCGCGAGCAATACGCCCAAGCTCGGGGTAGTCTAGTGAATAGTGAAGGCCCCGGCTTTCTTTTCTTTCCATGGCTGAACGTATAATTAATTGAGCAACTGTTGTTAAATTACGCAATTCAATTAAATCATTACCAACTTTGTAATTGCTGTAATAGTCAGCAATTTCTCTTTGCAACAATTTAATTCTATGTTGGGCACGTTCTAATCTTTTTTGTGTGCGAACAATACCCACGTAATCCCACATAAAGCGCCTTAACTCATCCCAGTTATGCGCGATGACTACGTCTTCATCAGAGTCTGTTACTCTCGATTCATCCCAATCTTTTGGTGTATCGGTTTCATCAATAAATTGAATGTTTTGTTTGATATGCTCAGCTGCAGAGCGTGCATAAACAATACATTCGAGTAGAGAGTTACTAGCCATACGGTTAGCACCATGAAGTCCTGTAAATGATGTCTCGCCAATTGCATATAGGTTAAGTAAATCTGTTTGCCCGTTTTTATCAACCATAATACCACCACAGGTATAGTGAGCAGCGGGGACGACAGGTATAGGGTCTTTAGTAATATCAATGCCATAGGCTAGGCAACTTTCTTTGACATTTGGGAAATGAGAATCAATAAATTCTTTGGGTTTATGGCTAATGTCGAGATATAGATGATCGCAACCTAGGCGCTTAATTTCGTGGTCAATCGCTCGCGCTACAATATCTCTAGGGGCAAGCTCTTTTTGAGGGTCAAAGCGATGCATAAATCGCTCTCCGTTGGGTAGCGTTAAATACGCCCCTTCGCCCCTAAGAGCCTCGGTTAACAAAACTGTTTTAGCTTTGGGGTGGTATAGGCAAGTAGGGTGGAATTGATTAAATTCCATATTGGCAATACGGCAGCCCGAGCGCCAAGCCATGGCAATACCATCACCACTCGCACCGTCAGGATTACTCGTATAAAGATAGGCTTTACTTGCACCACCAGTCGCTAAAATGACAATTTTTGCTTGAAAAGTAGAGACTGTGTCTTGCTCGCGGCTGTACACATAAGCTCCGCTACAGCGTAACCGCTTACTGGATGCGTCAGCTTGCTGGATAAGATCAACAGCAATATGTTGCTCAAATAAATCAATATTATCCGAGGCTTTAATGCGTTCAATTAGAGTGCTGTGTACCTCTTTACCTGTAGCATCAGTACTGTGAATGATTCGCCTGTGACTGTGGCCTCCTTCTTTAGTTAGGTGAAAGTCGTCATTGTTTTCATTTCGGGTAAAATTAACCCCTTGTTCAATAAGCCACTCAATCGCATCGGCACTGTTGTTGACGGTAAACTTTACGGCATCTGGATGGCACAAGCCGCCACCTGCTTTTAGGGTATCTTTTACATGGTCATCTACGGAATCTTCATTATCAAGTACAGCGGCAATCCCACCTTGAGCGTACCAGGTTGATCCGTCTTGTAATCGATTTTTACTCAGTACGGCAATTTTTGCGTGCTTTGAGAGATTTAGGGCTAGTGCAAGACCAGCAGCACCGCTGCCAATAATAAGAATGTCGTGACGAAAATAGTGATTCATTGTTAAACTACTGAATTATGTTGGGGCAATACAAAAAGCGCAGTATAGCACTTTGGAACTTACTAGGATAAAGTGCGTCTGAACTGCGTACGTAAATTGCCATTATTGGTATCAATGTATTGCCTGAGTTGTGTGGACGATAAGAATAAACACTTAATTGCCCAGTTTTAGAAAAAATCCATTAGGGAGTGCATATGACCGCGCAGAAAGCGCCGGATACTGATCAACAATTAGTTAAACGGGTCCAACAAGGTGACAAGCGGGCATTTGATTTGCTCGTATTGAAATATCAACATAAGATAATTTCCGTTGTGCATCGCTACGTGCGTGATTCAGCGGATGTTCATGATGTTGTTCAAGAAGCATTTATAAAAGCTTATCGTGCATTGCCTAACTTTCGTGGCGACAGCGCTTTCTATACTTGGATGTATCGTATTGCGATCAATACGGCTAAGAATCACTTGATATCGCGTGGCCGCAGGCCGCCCGCCACAGACGTGGATGTTGAAGATGCCGAGCATTATGTGGGCAATGATAATCTTCAGGACTTTAATACCCCAGAAAGCAGTTTGTTTTGTGATCAGTTGCAGGCATCGGTAGAAAACGCAATTACTAACCTCCCAGAAGACTTGCGTACAGCGGTTACTCTCAGGGAAATGGAAGGTTTAAGCTACGAAGAAATTGCAGAAATTATGAAGTGCCCTGTGGGTACTGTAAGGTCTAGGATATTTAGGGCTCGTGAGGCGATCGATAAAGTCGTTAAGCCTTTAATGTCTTGAAATTAGCTTAATTGTGGTTGTATAGAATAGGAATATAGCCTTGTTCTATTAAATAGATTAAAAATAAGTATGTTTTTTTGATCTTTTTGTGAACTTTGTCGTATGTGGCCAGTCATAACCATGAAATCACTATATAAATAATTTTTTTGGTATCTATTTATGTCATCATCTGATCAAACTGCCGAGCAAAAAATAAACGAATCTTTGTCTGCTATGCTAGATGGAGAAGCTTCTGATATGGAAGTTAGGCGTATCCTTAAATCTGAAGATGCTGAGTTAACTCAACGCTGGCAAAGATATCAGCTTGCTGGTGCTGCTATGCGTAAGGAAGCTGATTCGGGTTTTGGTTCTATTGATTTATCTGCAGCTATTTCTGATGCTATTGCGAATGAGCCTGAGCTATCGGCCAACCCAGTTGATACTGACCAAGATACTAAAAAGAGTGGGAATAAGGTTGCAAACCTTTGGTCTAATATTGGCAGGTTTGCAGTAGCTGCCTCAGTTGCTGGCGCTGTTGTTGTTGGCGTACAGTTCAGTCCAAATGATACATCGACAAACATCGCAACTGCACCAGAAGCTCCTGTATCTACTCAGCCTAGTTTGAGTGTTGATACAACAGTGCGAGCTGTTGGCGAAATTTCAAAGCCAAAGCCCGCTCAAATCATTATCAGTGAAGAGACTCAAAGAAAGGCACAGCAAGGCTTAGAACAAGAAGCTCAGCGCCTAATACGTGAGCATGCTGAAAATGCCTCTCAAAATACTCCAAATGGCGTAACACCATTTGTGAGAGTTCCAGACGGCGAATAATACTTACATACTACTGTGCACATTGCACAGTAGTCGCTCACAGCATTAAGTAGTAATATAAGCTCATAACTTACACGTGGGCTCGTTAATGCCAAAACATTTATTCCTTACCTTAATTTTGTTCTTCGCAGCTGTTAACAGTAACAGTTCTGAAAATAGTTCCGAAGAGCAAGTTATACCAACCGAAAATACGTATCTCACCAATAATATAACGAGCCAGCTCACTGATTCTGTTGAGGAATCAGGGCTGCCAAGCTCATTAACAGTAAATTTACCAGCTCCCGCCGATATAGATTCTTTGTCTAGCTTGTTTAAAGTAATGGCAGAGGCTAACCGGTCTATCGATTTTCATAGTTTGATGACCTATGAGGCTAATGGTTTCATTACAACATACCGGCTAGCTCATAACATAAACGAGAATGTCGTCGAAGAGCAGCTTCTCTTCATGGATGGCCCGCGTCGTCAAGTTGTTAGACGACAAAAACTGAATACATGCCACAACGGTGAGACACGCTGGGGGTTGTGGCCTATTAATTCAAAAAAAACCTTAGACACCTATACTCTTAGGTCGCTTAAGGCTGAGCGAATAGCTGATCGTGAAGCAGTAGTGTTTGAGCTTTTGCCCAAAGATAGCCTTCGATATGCTTATCAATACAGCCTTGATAAAGAAACAGGCCTTTTATTACGAGCGGTTACATATCATAAATCAATTATTATTGAGCGATTGCAAACAGTTGCTATTGATTTTGTAGATGCTGACTCTGCCTTGGATATTACTGCTGAGCCGGATTATCTTTGGCGAGTGCCAGAGGCAGAGCCCTGTCACACGCAGCAGTTTGAGCCTGCATGGAAAGTGTCTTGGTTGCCTGATGGTTTTGTTTCGGGGGGAAATAGGATCACCACGCAAGGTGAGCAGGTATTAATGTTTACTGATGGCATAGTCTCTATATCGGTATTTATTATTAGTAATGGTGAAAAGCAATTAAAAAAAGCAACCGCACGGCATGGTGCTACAGTGGTTGTTATCAGCCCTGAATCTTCTTCAGCTAACAAAAGCATTGCAGTTGTTGGTGAAATCCCAATAGCAACCGCGCGACGAATTGCTGTTTCTGTTAAACCTATTTGATTTATTCGGTGTATAAATCAGTAGATAAAATATTTTCAAACTAATTTTTTATTAGTGGGTCTATTAGTTATGTTAAAAGAGCAAGCAAGGGTTGTAGCACTAGAGAGGGGCGCTATATGGGTGGAAACTGTACAGTTATCTACTTGTGGCTCTTGTAAGGCTAAAAAAGGGTGCGGGCAAGCATTACTTGCGGGCTTAGGTGCAGAACCTAATTATTTACGTGTTTTGTTAGATGATAATAGCTCGTCACGCTATAGGCTAAATCAATCTGTAACCATTGGCTTGCCTGAAAGCATTGTTGTTAGAGCGTCGCTATTTTTATATCTGTTACCATTGGCCCTGATGATGATATTTGCAGCCGTTGCACAATATCTTTTTACTAGTGAATTGCTAACTATTTTGATGGCAGTTTGTGGCTTACTGGGTGGTGGTTTATTGGTTAGGTTTTTTTCAGACAAATATAAGAACGATCAACGCTTTCAGCCTAAAGTCGTTGAAGAAGAGTCTCTCGCCTTTAAAGAACTCAGTAATGTGGCTTATGAGTCAACACCGTAAACTGAATTCTTATTGATTAATGAGTCGGTAATATTAACGAGGAAGTATATATGCAAGTAAAATCATGGTTCGTAAAGTGCAGCATCTTATTAACAGTTTTGTGTTGGTCTGTACTATCAAATGCGCGCTCACTACCTGAATTTACGGATTTAATTGAATCAAAGTCACCAGCTGTTGTGAAAATCACAGCAGAATCAAAAAGAAAGGCGGCTTCTCGCTCAGAAAATCAATTACCGGATAACGTCCCTGAAATATTCAAACATTTTTTAGACCCTAGGCGTGCTCCTGAGCGCAATGCAAGTGCATCAGGCTCGGGCTTTATTATTTCAAAAGACGGTTATGTGATTACTAATAATCATGTTGTCGAGGGTGCAACAAGTGTTGTAGTAAGGCTTATTGATCGCCGTGAGTATGATGCTGAAATTGTCGGCACTGATCCTCAATCTGATCTGGCATTGTTGAAAATTACAGAAAAGAATTTACCTTTCGTGAAATTTGCGGACTCTGATAAAGCAAAAGTCGGTGAGTGGGTGTTGGCAATTGGCTCACCCTTTGGTTTAGATTTTTCTGCTAGTCAAGGTATTATCAGTGCAATAGGACGGAGCATCCCATCTGAGGGAAATCAAAATTATGTCCCTTTCATACAAACTGATGTCTCTATCAACCCAGGTAATTCTGGCGGCCCATTATTTAATTTAGAGGGTGATGTTGTAGGCATTAATTCTCAGATTTATACGCGCTCAGGTGGCTCGATCGGACTTTCTTTTGCAATACCGTCTAATCTTGCAAAAGATGTTGTCGCTCAATTAAAAGACAATGGCAGAGTGGACCGTGGTTGGCTCGGGGTTGTTATTCAGGATGTTGATAAAGATCTTGCCTTGTCTTTTGGGTTAGATAAGCCTCAAGGTGCGCTTATTGCTCAAATGGAGCCTAATGGGCCTGCTGAAAAAAGTGGCTTAAAAGTAGGCGATATCATACTAAAATTTAACGGGCGTAAAATGGCAACTTCGTCTGACTTACCTCATGCTGTTGGTCCTACCCGTGCAGGTTCTACCGTGCCAGTTATAATTATGCGAAAAGGTAAGAAAGTTAACATTGATGTCACTGTTGGTACCCGTGGAGGAAGTGATGCTGAGCCTCTCGCGTCGGCCAAAAGTGTTATCGAGAGCCGCTTGGGTTTACAGGTTGAAGAAATTCCTGATGATATAAAAGAGTCAACTAATATTGAAGGTGTACTCATTAGTAATGTTGTAAAGGATAGCCCAGCCGCTAAAGCGGGACTTCAATCTGGTGACATTTTGGTCCAGTTGGGTTTTGACGAGGTGGCTTCTGTTAAAAGTTTTCAAAAAATTGAAAAAACATTACCAGCTAATAAACCTTTGCCTATAAGAGTAGTGCGACGAGGGTCGCCCCTTTTTAGAAGCGTGATTATTAATAAATAAAATATGTGTAGTAATAAAATTAGAGGGGCTTCGTGGCCCCTTAATTTTATTTATATCACTCTTGACTATGAATACAATAATAACCAGATGCTGCCAAACTCCTTGTGGTGAAATCATACTCGGCTCAATTAATAATAAGTTGTGTTTATGTGATTGGGCTGATCGTAAATTAAGGGGTTCTGTTGATAATCGCCTTAAGCAATATTTTAACGCTGAGATTATTAGTGGGGATTGCGCGCTAATCTCTAGTGCTCTGTTACAAATCAATGAATATTTTGCCAAAAAGCGTCGTGAGTTTAGTATTCCTCTTGCTCTTGCTGGCACCTGCTTCCAGCAGAGTGTTTGGCAGCAACTACAATTGATTCCTTTTGGAGATACAGTCAGCTATCTCCAACTTGCTGAGAGAGTCGGTAACATCAAGGCTGTCCGTGCAGTTGCAAATGCCAATGGGGCTAATGCTTTGTCTATAGTCATCCCTTGTCATAGAGTTATAGGGAGCAATGGTCAGTTAACAGGCTATGCAGGTGGACTTGATGCAAAACGAAGCTTACTTGCTCTAGAAGCAGCAGGTTAACTTCATTAACACTCTTCTCATTAAGGCCTGTTGTACTAATATGGCCTTCTTTTCTATTCTTTTTTGTGAATATTGAGTCATTCATAGAACATAGCAAGCTTATGGGGTAAAATCCTGCACTTTGTTTTTATCCTCAGTTTACGGTGTTTACCCAATAGTGACAGACTTAAGCCATATTCGTAATTTTTCTATTATTGCCCATATTGACCATGGTAAATCAACTCTAGCAGATCGATTTATACAGGATTGTGGGGGGTTATCTGCACGTGAAATGGAGGCTCAAGTTCTTGACTCTATGGATATAGAGCGTGAGCGCGGCATTACAATTAAAGCGCAAAGCGTTACCTTGGACTATACCGCTCGTGATGGTAAAACTTACCAATTAAACTTTATTGATACACCAGGACATGTCGATTTCAGCTATGAAGTCTCGCGATCATTGGCAGCCTGTGAAGGTGCATTGCTAGTTGTTGATGCTGCGCAAGGTGTCGAAGCCCAATCAGTGGCTAATTGCTACACAGCGATAGAGCAAGGCTTAGAGGTGATTCCTATTTTAAATAAGATGGATTTGCCTCAAGCTGACCCAGAGCGTGTGGCGCAAGAGATTGAAGAGATAATTGGCATAGAAGCTATAGATGCAGTTCGCTGCAGTGCTAAATCAGGCTTGGGGGTTCAAGATGTTTTAGAAGAACTCGTTAATAATGTGCCTGCACCGGTTGGAGATGTTGATGGTCCATTACAAGCACTCATTATTGATTCTTGGTTTGATAATTACTTAGGTGTAGTTTCTCTAGTTAGAGTAAAACAAGGAACCCTAAAAGTACGTGAAAAAATTGTCACTAAATCTATTGGCAAAGCCCACGTTGTTGATAGCGTTGGCGTGTTCACTCCTAAGCGCTTACCTCTTAAGGAATTAAAAGCGGGGGAGGTTGGGTTTGTTGTCGCAGGTATCAAAGATATCCACGGCGCACCTGTTGGCGATACGCTGACACATGCTAACTTGTACGAAGATGTCGATGCATTACCCGGTTTCCAAAAAGTAAAACCGCAAGTGTATGCAGGTCTTTTTCCTGTTAGCTCTGACGACTATGAATCTTTTCGTGAGGCTTTGGCAAAACTAACACTTAATGATGCTTCATTATTCTATGAGCCGGAAAGCTCAGATGCTTTAGGTTTTGGTTTTCGTTGTGGCTTTTTAGGTATGCTGCACATGGAGATTATCCAAGAGCGCTTAGAACGTGAATATAATCTTGACTTAATTACCACTGCGCCAACAGTTGTCTTTGAGGTGGAAAAAAATGATGGGAGTATCGTATCTGTTGATAACCCCTCAAAATTACCTGATGCAAGCTATGTAAAAGAAATGCGAGAGCCTATTGTTGAGGCTAGTATTCTAGTGCCGCAGGCTCATTTGGGTGCGGTTATTACACTGTGTGTTGAAAAGCGTGGTGTGCAAAAAGATATGCAGTATGTAGGGGCACAGGTATCACTACGCTATGAGCTGCCGATGAATGAAGTCGTCATGGATTTTTTTGATCGCCTTAAGTCGGTTAGTCGAGGCTTTGCATCGCTTGACTATAGTTTTGTGCGGTTTCAAAAGGCACCATTGACGCGTCTAGATGTATTAATCAACGGCGACAAAGTAGACGCACTAGCGTTGATTATACATAGGGATAATGCACAGGGCCGTGGTCGTGCACTGACCGAAAAAATGAAAGAATTGATTCCCCGCCAGATGTTTGATGTTGCTATTCAGGCAGCATTGGGTGGCCAAGTTGTAGCGAGAACTACGGTTAAAGCCTTGCGAAAAAATGTGACTGCAAAATGCTATGGTGGCGATATTACTCGCAAGAAAAAGCTACTAGAAAAGCAAAAAGCGGGTAAAAAGCGTATGAAGCAAGTAGGGAATGTTGAGATACCCCAAGAAGCTTTTTTAGCCGTTTTAAAAGTTGATAAATAATAATACCTTCGGATAAACAATTTATGGATATTAATTTTCCTTTAATCTTAGTCATCGTCGTTTTTTTGTCGGGCTTAGTTATTCTTTTGGATAAACTGGTTCTTGCTAAAAGACGTGATGAGGCGACAGCAGAGCCTGTAGTCGTTGAGTACTCTAAATCATTTTTCCCTGTTCTTTTTATTGTATTAATATTACGTTCTTTTATCGCAGAGCCATTTCAAATACCGTCAGGTTCAATGATTCCAACTCTTGAGGTGGGCGACTTTATTTTGGTTAATAAATTTACCTATGGTATAAGGTTACCTGTTGTGAGAACAAAAGTGCTTGAAATTAATAAACCTGAGCGCGGTGATGTTATGGTGTTTTTCCCGCCTCATGATAAACGTTACTTTATTAAACGCGTAATTGGTTTACCAGGGGATAAAATTACTTATTCTAATGGCTCATTATATTTGAATAATAAGTTAGTTGAGAATGAACTTTTAAAAAATGAGAAAGTTGATAAAAGTTTTCATGACAACCACTTTTGCTATAGTGCTGAAGAGCATTATCAAATTTTTGATGAAACCATAGGCGATACTACTCATCTAATGAGAAAATGCACTACGCCTATTGCATTTCCAGGAGAGAGGACTTGGGTTGTTCCTGAAGCACATTATTTTATGATGGGTGATAATCGCGATCACAGTAGTGATAGTCGAAAGTGGGGAATGGTTCCTGAAAAAAATATTGTTGGTAAGGCATTTGCTATATGGATGCATTGGAAAGGTTTTAGCAGTCTTCCAAGTTTTTCTCGAGCAGGCTCTATCAAGTAAAAATACGTTGTACTTATAAATACCCACAAATAAACTAATTAAAAGAGGGGATGTAATGGTTAATTTAAAACGTCAGCAAGGGCTATCGTCTATTGGTTGGTTGTTTGTTATTACAGTTTTTGGTGCTATTTTGACGATAGCGGCAAAGCTAGTCCCTTTGTATTTAGATAATAGATTTGTTGTGTCTGCACTCAAAAGTCTCGCTGAAGATGGCGCGTTTCCTAGCATGACCGCTAGACAGGTACGCACTAAGCTCGAAAAGACATTTACCATTAATGCTATCCGTGGTAAACCTGCAAAGGCATTAAAAGTGAGTAGGCAGAAGAATGTTACTCTGGTGACAGTAAACTATGAAGAACGTGTGAAAATTTTGTTCAATGTTGATGCAATAGTAACATTTAATAATGTACTGGATAGCTCACGCCCAGAAGCATGTTGTAGCCCACCTGCGGAATAACCGAGTGAATAACACATCGATTGATTATCAACGCTTACAAAAAAAACTGGGGCATCAGTTTGCAGATGAATCTTTATTGACTCTATCACTCACTCATAGAAGCTATAGCAAGTTAAATAACGAACGCCTTGAATTTTTAGGTGACTCTGTTTTAAGTACAACGATTGCTGAATATATCTTTAATCATTACCCAGAAGAAAACGAAGGCATTCTGTCACGTTTGAGGTCAAGTCTGGTTAAGGGGGAAACGCTTGCTGATATAGCTCGTGAATACGCATTAAGTGATTATTTGATTATGGGTGAGGGTGAATTAAAAAGTGGGGGATTTCGACGTGATTCAATTTTAGCCGATGTGGTGGAAGCTATTATTGGTGCAATATTCGTTGACTCGGGGATGCATGAAAGCCAGTCATTTATTTTGCGCATATTTAAGTCCCGGCTTGATACCCTTTCGATTGATAAACACCTAAAAGACCCTAAGACACGCTTGCAGGAAATTTTGCAGTCCAAAAAACTACCGCTCCCTCAATATGTCGTCATCGATATTGAGGGAGAATCTCATGACCAAAAATTTACCGTGTCTTGCAAAACCAAATTATACCCTGAGCCAGTCATAGCAACTGCTTCAACACGCAGACAAGCAGAAAAAATGGCTGCCACTAAAATACTAGAATTTGCTGAGAAAGAAAATGCCCGTTGATAATCAAATAGAACGCTGTGGCTATATTGCTATTGTCGGTAGACCCAATGTGGGTAAATCAACGCTTCTTAATCATATATTAGGTCAAAAGCTAAGCATTACATCCAGAAAACCACAAACTACAAGGCACAATCTTTTGGGGATCAAAAATTATAATGGAGCACAATTTTTATTCGTAGATACCCCAGGTTTGCATAGTAACCAAAAAAAAGCACTCAATCGATATATGAATAATGCAGTAACAACTGCCATCAAAGATGTTGATGCTATCGTTTTTGTTATTGAAAAACTGCAATGGCTTCCAGAAGATGAATTGGTCGCGAAACGCCTCTATAATAATGACATTCCTGTTGTCTTGGCTATTAATAAAGTTGATCAAATAGATAATAAAGAATTGCTGCTGCCTCATCTTCAGCAATTGAGTACAAAACTTAATGTAAGTGATGTAGTGCCAATTTCAGCATTGCAGAATCAAAATTTGGATCGACTACTAGATGTAATTCAAGCTTATCTGCCTACAAATTCTCATTTTTATCCAGAAGACCAATTGACAGACAAAAGCTCTCGTTTTTTAGCAGCAGAAATAATTCGTGAAAAAATTACACGGCAGCTAGGCGATGAGCTACCTTACCAAATGACTGTCGAAATCGAGAGTTTTAAAGAAACAGAGAAAGTGATTCATATTGATGCACTTATTCTAGTTGAAAGAGAAGGTCAAAAACGTATTTTAATTGGTGATAAAGGCGCGAGAATTAAACAGATAGGCCAGCAGTCACGGGAAGATATGGAAGAGTTGTTTGACTTTAAAGTCATGCTGAAAACTTGGGTCAAAGTTAAGTCTGGGTGGTCTGATGATGAACGTGCACTGAGAAGCTTGGGGTATCATGATACAAATAAATAATAAAAGTACTTTAAGTTTTTTATAAAACTAAATCATGATAGCTGAATTAGAGGGTGCATATATTCTGCATTCAAGGCCATTTAAAGATACTAGTTTACTGGTTGACTTTTTTACCGAAAATTTCGGTCGTATTACTCTAGTGGCAAAAGGTGCGCGCCAACAAAAAAAGAAACATAATTTTATATTACAACCTTTTGTTAAAACTAACATATCGTGGCAGGGAAAAAGTCAACTGAAGACATTAACCTTAACGGAGATTGTCGTTAACACGATACCAACTAAAGAAAGTTGTAATAAGGGCCAATCTGTTACCACTGATCGGCTAAGTGGCAAGTACTTATATAGTGGGCTTTATGCTAATGAGTTGCTCACTTATTTATTACCTTTAGATGAACCTAATTTAGATATTTTCTCACTCTATGACGATTTATTGACTGCTTTAAGATGTCAATATGATTTAGAAACAAGCCTAAGAATGTTTGAGTTTTCTCTGCTGTTTGAGCTTGGCTATGGTATAGATTTTAACACCTCTACTTCACAGGAAATGATTGAGGCGGATAAAGAATACTATTACTTACCAGAAGAGGGATTTATCGATACGCAGGTGGCTAATGATCTGTTAGCTACTTCCTGTATTGCTTTTGAGGGGCGTATAATTTTGGATATTGCCAATCATATCTATGAGCGATCAGAGGTTCGTCAGGTAGCAAAAGCCATCGCTAGGAAAGCTATCGGCCATTTAACCGCTGGGAAAAAAATTAAAAGCCGAGAGCTTTTTATTTAGGGTTAATTGCTTATTTTTAGTCAAGATTAAAAATGACATCAAGTTCGTATGTTTCATTCCATTGTGTGAGTTCATCCATTGCACGAATTAACTGGGGGAAGACAGCTTCGATCTCACTATAATTTTTAGTGTTAACAGCCTGTTCCATCAACTTTGTTTTTTCTTGTAAATCGGGGACCCCGCAGTAACAACACCCACCGTTTAACTTATGCGCTAAATCGCCTAAAGCATCCCATTCGTTATTTCTATAATAATTAATCGCTTTGTTTTTCTCTGATTTAATTGATTTGATGAGTAATAGTAATAAGTCTCGTGCCAATTCATTGTTCTGATGGCTATATTTTAAGGAGGCCTCTATATCAACAGTTTTCTTAATGTTATTTGTCGAGACATTTTGTTCATCTATTTCTATTAAACTACTATTTAAATCTATATTTTTTTTACTTGTTTTTAGTGGGAATTGCCCGAGCCATCTTGTTAATATTGCCTCTATATCTGTTTTTTTGACTGGCTTTACCAAAAAATCATCAAAACCATCGGACAATGAAGTGATCAACTGCTTACGGCTTTTGGGAGGCTCGATAGCAATTACAGGTACACGGCGAGCAGTACTTTCTGTTTGCCGGATTAATCGTAGTACTTTTTTTGTATTCTCTTCTATTTCAACAAAGATTAAATAATACTCGCTTTTTTTGAGTAAGAGCTCTAAACCTTCAGCAGTCTCCTTATGATCAATAACAATATTAGTGGCATCCATGCATATAGCAGTTAAATAATCATTAATGGATGTGTCCCCTATAATCAGCACTCTGGACATTTCTCCAGTTTCTATATCTAGGGGTGAAGACTGCCTGCCTATCAGTTTTTCTTTAAAATTAAGTAAATTACTAAACATAGTGCTTGAAAGCCTTTGGCATGAGATTAGAAGCTAACTAATGGCTGTAAGTGGTTGGAGTTAGTACAGCTGCTCCCTCAACTGGTATTAGCATCCTTATTTATGCGAGCCATAAAATTATCTAAATATGCTAATAGTTGGTCAGTGGAGATGGTGATTGAGTGTATAATAGATCCTTTATTGCCTCAATATAAGTGGCTATATTCCATAAGCAGAGAATTTTGTTGCTAATATTGTAAAATTGAACAATATACTAATTTTCAAATCATTTAACTCCAAGGTTTTATCCATATGATTACTTTTCCCACTATAGAATCTTGCATAGGTAATACACCTCTCGTTAAATTGCAGAGGCTACCTGGCAATACCTCTAATACCATTTTGGCTAAACTAGAGGGCAATAACCCTGCAGGTTCTGTTAAAGATAGGCCGGCAATTTCTATGGTGAAGCGCGCAGAACAAAAGGGAGATATTAAACCTGGTGATACACTCATAGAGGCTACCAGTGGTAATACGGGTATTGCACTTGCCATGGCGGCAGCGATAATGGGGTACCCCATTATTTTAATTATGCCAGACAATGCGACTAATGAGCGGAAGCAAGCCATGACGGCCTATGGTGCAGAGCTTATTTTGGTGACTAAAGAGGAGGGTATGGAAGGTGCCCGCGACCTTGCGCTTAGTATGCAAGAACAGGGGAAGGGTATTGTTTTAGATCAATTTGGTAATGCAGATAACCCCCTTGCACATTACGAAACAACAGGACCAGAGATTTGGGAACAAACGGGCGGGACAATTACGCATTTTGTGAGCTCGATGGGTACTACCGGAACAATTACAGGTACATCGCGTTTTCTTAAAGAGAAAAATCCAAATATACAAATCGTTGGTCTTCAGCCATCAGATGGGGCTAGTATCCCTGGAATACGACGCTGGCCAAAAGAGTATATCCCCTCCATTTATGACGATACTTACGTCGATCAAATTGTTGATATGGGTCAACAACAGTCAGAAGATATTATGAGGGCTTTGGCAAAGGAAGAAGGCATTTTTTCTGGAGTATCCTCAGGTGGTTCGATTGCAGCCGCCTTAGACTTGAGTAAAGAGTTAAGTAATGCAGTCATCGTTGCGATTGTTTGTGACCGAGGTGATCGCTACCTCTCCTCAGGCGTTTTTGAGTAATGACAAAATTTTTGCTAAGTATATAAATAGTGTGTAGTGACTGATGGCAAAATTCTTTGAGGCCAAAAGCTCTAAGCACAATAAGTATCGCTCTAACAAAAGTGCGCCTCTAAAAATGGGCAAAAATAGCCAAAAAATAGAGGCGTTACCGATTACTCGGTTGAGCGACGACGGTAGAGGGATTAGCTCTTATAAAGGTAAAACTATTTTTATTGACAATGCCTTGCCTGGAGAGGAGGTTGAGGCAAATGTTCTCTTTGATAAGAGTAATTATGGTGAAGGATTGGCAATAGCTATTAGTTCAGAGTCCACCTCTCGCCGCCAACCGCAGTGCCAATATTTTACTCAATGTGGAGGTTGTCACCTACAACATTTGGATATCCAAGCGCAACAACATGCTAAATTAGAGAATGTACTCAATAAACTTAAATATGTCTCTCATATTACGCCAGAGAATATATTGCCAGTACTATCTGGAGATGAGTATAACTATAGGCAACGAGCACGACTAAGCGTTGTATTTGATAAAAAAGGCGTATCATTAGGTTTTAGGAAAAAAAATAGCAAAGAAATTATTAGTATTAAACAATGTGAGGTTCTGCTCCCAGAATTTAATCAACTCATTGAGCCATTATATGACTGGTTGGTTAAGCATAGGCCTTCGGTTACACATATCGAGTTTTCAGGTAGAAAAGGCTCTGTCGGAATTGTTATTAGGCATATCAAAACAATTGAGTTATCGCTTAGAAAAAAATTAGGTGAAAAACTCAAAAATTATGCAGTGGCATGCTGGTTTCAAGAAAAAAAAGCGAGTTCATTAACCGATACAAATGATTTACTGGTGGCTCCTGAGCTAGATTATAACCTACAAGTAATATTAGAGGATGGTGTGCGAGAAGTCTCTTTTTTATATCATCCACAAGATTTTATTCAAACCAATGCCGTTGTTAATAATAAAATGCTCAATCGAGCTATAGATTTTTTACAAGCTAAAAAAGACCATAATATTTTGGATCTTTTTTGTGGTGTTGGTAATTTTTCAGTTCCTTTATCTTTGGCCTGTAAGCATGTCATTGGTGTAGAAGGTTCTGATAATATGGTCAATAAAGCGGTTAAAAATGCCGAACTTAACGCTTGTGCTAACCTATCTTTTAAGAAAGCGAATTTATTTGATGAAGACGTTGTTAAACACTTATTTAAAAATGTAGGCAAGCAAAAAATAGAATCAATTATACTTGATCCTCCTCGTGCTGGGGCAAAAGTCGTTTGTCAATACATTAAAAAAATATATCCAAAAAAAATATTATACGTATCGTGTGAGCCAAATACTTTTGCTAGGGATGCAAAGGTATTAGTAGAAAACGGGTATGTACTCAAAAAGATGAGTGCAATGGACATGTTTCCTCAAACTTATCATAACGAGGTTATTAGTTTATTTGTTTTAAAAAAGCAATATAGTAACTCGAGCAAAAGGGAGCTGAGTTAAATGGTACAAGTTAGACAATATTACTCTGGAGATACACCTGCCAGTATTGATATCTCAGAATGGGCGGCTAGAGTTGCTGAGCAAGCAAATTTATCAGAGCCATCTCAAGAGATATTGATAGATGCAGCAGAAAAGGTTCAAGCAGCAGAAAATAAAGCAATAGAAAGCGATAAAATTTGGTCGGATCACGCAAATAGTTTTATCTCAGGCTTAGAAATGGCCGACATTTTATCGGATTTACAATTAGATCAAGATGCGATTGTTGCCGCAATTGTATATCGAAGTGTGCGCGAAAATAAAATATCCCTGAGTGAAATAGCGAGTGATTTTGGAGAGACAGTCACAACACTTGTTAACGGTGTATTGCGAATGGCTGCTATACGTTCGCTACGTAATGATACTAATACCGATGTCTTCGGAAAAGAAGCAGATGAGCAACTTGAGAATGTTCGCAAAATGCTTATCTCTATGGTTGACGATGTTCGTATTGCTCTCATCAAGCTTGCTGAGAGAACTTGCGCTATCAGAGCGGTTAAAAATGCAGGAGAAAAATCTAAGCGTAAGGTGGCCAGGGAAGTCTCGGATATTTATGCGCCTTTGGCTCATCGCTTAGGTATTGGTCACATTAAATGGGAGTTAGAAGACCTTGCTTTTAGGTATCTAAAACCCGACGACTATAAAAAAATTGCTACGCTGCTTGATGAAAAACGCCTATCTCGACAAGACTATATTGATAAAATTGTTGATGCTCTAAATACCCAAGTTAAAAAAAATGGATTAAAAGCTGAAATATATGGCCGCGCAAAACATATTTATAGTATCTGGCGAAAAATGCAGAGGAAAAATATTAATTTTTCGGAGGTCTATGATATCCGTGCCGTAAGGATCATGGTTGAAAACACTCATGATTGTTATGAACTATTAGGTATTGTCCACACTATGTGGCGGAATATCCCTCATGAATTTGACGACTATATTGCAGCGCCTAAAAAAAATGGATATCGCTCTTTACATACGGCAGTCGTTGGTCCTGAAAATAAAGTCATCGAAGTTCAAATACGCTCTAATGCTATGCACGAAGAAGCAGAATATGGCGTTTGCTCACACTGGCGCTACAAAGGTACAGACTCCGGCTCTACTAATAACGATAGCTATGAACAAAAAATAGAATGGCTACGCCAAGTTTTGGATTGGCATGAGCAGTTAGGCGTTAGCCCTTTATCAGAGGATGTCTCTGATTGGGTTGAACAAGATCGTATTTATGTTTTTACACCAGAAGGTCACATTATTGATCTTCCCAAAAATTCTACACCGCTTGATTTTGCATACCGTATTCATACATCAATAGGCCATCGCTGTCGCGGTGCTAAAGTTAATGGTCGTATTGCTCAGCTGAACTATACACTTAAGACTTCAGACCAGGTTGAAATTCTTACGGGAAAAAATGAAGAGCCTAGCCGTAATTGGTTAATAGAAAGCCTAGGTTATTTAAACACATCTAGAGCACGGGCCAAGGTGAGGAACTGGTTTGGTACTCAAGCACGTGAACAAAATATTATTGATGGGCGCTCGGTTTTTGAGAAAGAATTAAAGCGCCTAGGGCTTGATGAAATAGAGTTTACTAAACTTGTTGATATGCTTAAGCAAAAAAGTTTAACAGAGCTTTATGCTAGTATTGGCTCAGGTGTTATTAGTGTTACACAAGTAATTAATGCCGCACAAAAATTAATTGCCCCAATTACAAAGCCACGGTTGCACTTAACAAAAAGCAAGGCATCCAACAAAGGTGCAGATATTTATATCGAAGGTGTTGGGAACCTCATGACAACAATTGCGAGTTGTTGTCATCCAGTACCAGGCGATGATATCAGTGGTTATATAACCCAAGGTAGGGGAGTGTCTATTCATAAAATGGACTGTCGAAATTTTTTACAGCTACAAACTGATGAACCAGAACGTATCTTAAAAGTAGGTTGGGGAAATGCGCCTCAAGATAATTACTCGGTTGACATTATAATCGAAGCTTATGATCGCGCTGGCCTTTTACGTGATATTACAACCTTATTAGACAGTGCTCATATTAATGTAACCGCGATGCAAACTTCATCAAATATGGGAGCAAATACGGTCGATATGATGCTAACAATGGAAATTAAAGACTTTACACAGCTAAGCCGTATTCTTGCAAAAATTAATCAGTTACCCAATATCGTATCAGCCCAAAGAAAGCATTCATGAGTAAAACACAGCAGTATACAATTGATGACCTGAGATACTTAATGCAGCGTCTACGGAATAAAAATGATGGTTGCCCTTGGGACATAGCGCAAAGCTACAAAACTATCGCTCCCTCAACCATTGAAGAGATGTATGAAGTCATTGATGCAATAGAGCATAATGATTTGAGTCAGTTGAAAGAAGAGCTTGGTGATTTACTTTTTCAGATTATTTTTTATGCACAGTTAGGTACTGAAGATAATGCCTTTGACTTTACAGATATAACAACGGCAATTACTGAAAAACTATTAAGGCGTCATCCTCATGTATTTCCAGATGGTACATTACAAAGCAGGCGAGCAAATGGCGCCGATATTACTCCAGAGAGTATTAAAGAGTCTTGGAATAAAATAAAACAGCAGGAGCGAGGCTCTAAGGGACTAGACTCTCTTATGGCAGACATACCAAAAGCGTTACCCGCAACAATGCGAGCAATAAAATTGCAAAAGCGAGCAGCGTCGATAGGTTTTGACTGGTCAGATACAGATGGAGTCTATCAAAAAATTGACGAGGAGATTGCCGAGGTAAAAGATGCTGTTACTCATCAGCGACGGCTTGCTAATGAGCATGAGCAAGTAGATAACAACGCCATGGCGCTTGCAGCAGAGGCTGTATCAGAAGAAATTGGTGATTTATTGTTCAGTGTGATTAATTTAGCTAGGCACCTAAAAGTCGAGCCAGAAACCGCTCTTAGGATCGCGAACAATAAATTTGAAGAGCGCTTTAGCAAAATGGAAAAGGCAGCCACAGAGCAGCAAACCAGCCTCCATGATCAGGATATAAGAAAACTCGAGCAGTGGTGGCAAAATACCAAGGCATAGTAAGCTAATGTCTAACAGCTCTGGCTTGAGGTTTTACTGATTGGCATGTTATCTTACTCCCGATATTAGTATAATAAGTTATTGTTTATTATCCCATCTAGTTAATTAAATGCTATAAACCGTTAGGAGTTATGAGTGCGAATCATTTTATTAGGTGCACCTGGAGCAGGAAAGGGCACACAGGCCAAATACATTATGGAAAAGTTTGGTATCCCTCAAATATCTACTGGTGACATGCTACGAGCAGCTGTTAAGGCGGGTACAGAACTTGGCTTAAAAGCTAAAGATATTATGGCATCGGGCGGTCTAGTATCTGATGATCTCATCATTGCACTAGTGAAAGAGCGTATTAGTGAAGATGACTGTAAGAACGGTTTCTTATTTGATGGATTTCCAAGAACAATACCGCAAGCAGAGTCACTGGTTGAGGCTGGCGTCGTTATCGATAATGTCATCGAAATTGATGTTGATGACGAAGTTATTGTCAATCGCTTAAGTGGGCGTCGCGTCCATTGCGGATCAGGTCGTATTTATCATGTTACCTTCAATCCTCCAAAGCAAGAGGGTTTGGACGACGAAACCGGCGAAGAATTAATACAACGTGACGATGATCAAGAAGAAACTATTCGTAAGCGCCTTGAGATTTATCATGACCAAACCGAGCCTTTGGTTGAATTTTATAACATGCTAAAAGAGCAAAATGGAAAGCCAGCGCCTAAATTTACCAAGGTAGATGGTGTTGGTGAAGTAGAAGATATTCAAAAACAACTGTTTTCCTCTTTTGAGTAAACTATATATAAAGTGTTGGCCTTTTTAGCCTCGCACCTAACTTAAAGCCTCTGCCTTAAATCGCAGGGGCTTTTTGTATTGTATATACATCACTTAATGGCCTTATTACATGACAACTATTCTTGCCATAGATACTTCAACTGATGCTTGTTCAGTGGCCTTGATGACCAGTGAAGAAAGTATTATAGAGTCAAGTATTATTGCAGCGCGTGAGCATACGCAGCGTATATTGCCTATGATTGCTCAATTGTTAAAGGAGCAGGGTGTACAACTCAAAGAGGTTGATGCCATTGCTTTTGGCTGTGGGCCAGGGTCTTTCACTGGTTTACGTATTTGTATCAGTATCGCACAAGGACTCGCCTATGGCGCTGATATCCCCTTAATTCCGATTTCTAATCTACAAGCTTTAGCCCAGGCGGTACTGCGTACTCACAATGCGCAACAAACTGGCGATAAACTGGATGCTCATGCCTGTATTATTCCGGTGCTTGATGCACGTATGGATGAGGTTTACTGCGCAGCTTATCAAGTGTTTGAGGGCTCTATTTTACATCCTCTATTAGGCGAAATGGTTTGCTCACCAGAGGATTGCCAGCAAGCGTTTAGCGGTTTGAAAGCATCTAGAATTTATCCCGCTGGGTCGGGTTGGCAGTATGATTTGCTCAATAAAACAGAATTGGGGCAAGATGTTATAACACAAGTTAATAAACCTGTTCATTCTAATGCTGTAGATATTGCCACACTTGCTTGGCGGGAATATCAGCTTGGAAAAACGATTAAACCGATAGATGCAGAACCAACGTATTTGCGTAACGAAGTGTCTTGGAAAAAACGCACGCGTATTCGAAAAAATGTATGAGTGTAATCGAGCACATGATAATTTTGCGTCGATGAAACCTCTGGTTCACTATTTATGAGTCTCTCTTGAATGGACATTCTTCATATAATTACTTTGGCTTTAATTCAAGGGCTCACTGAATTTCTACCTATCTCTAGCTCTGGGCATCTCTTGCTACCCTCGGGTATTTTAGGGTGGCCAGATCAAGGCTTAGCATTTGATATCGCAGTCCATATGGGGACATTAGTTGCTGTTATTTTTTATTTTCGGCAAGATATTTTTGCAATTAGCCGAGGCTGGTTAACGGGATTACAAAGCGGTACACAAACAGAGAATAGCCAGCTAGGTTGGTATATTATTCTAGCTTCGATACCTGCGTGTATCGTAGGTTTATTTTTTGCTGAAACAATAGAAACCCATTTGCGTTCGACACTAGTCATAGGCGTTACAACCATATTTTTTGGATTATTGCTTGGTTGGGCCGATTACACTAGTCGATCCTCTGCCCAATACAATATCTCAGGACTAACCGTCAAAATAGTTCTCATTATCGGCTTCGCGCAAGTGCTCGCTTTAATTCCTGGCACTTCTCGCTCTGGTATCACCATTACAGCAGCTTTGTTTTGTGGCCTTCATCGAGAAAGTGCAGCACGCTTCTCGTTTTTAATAGCGATTCCTATCATTCTATTGAGCGGTTGTTATAAAACAATGGAGTTACTTGCCGCTCCCTCGGTAAATTGGAATGATATATTTATTGGCTTTGTGATTTCTGCCGTTAGCGCCTTTATTTGTATTATGTATTTTATGAAATTTATTAATCGTATCGGCATGATGCCATTTGTTATTTATCGCCTAATTTTAGGTGTTGGACTACTCATATGGAGCTTTTACTAAGCTTGTCATAGAGTAGTGAAAAACTTACGTATTTAAGAGTTAGGTGAAAAATGAAAACTGCTAGCAATACTGAATTAAATAATGGTTTACTTGAATTTTTAAATAATTCACCCACACCTTTTCATGCCGTCAAATCAATGATTGATGAGCTTAAGAATAATGGTTTTAAAGCGCTAAATGAAAAAGATAAATGGGAGCTGGCAGACGGACAGGGATACTACCTTACCCGCAATGACTCTTCTATTATTGCCTTTCGTTATCTTCCAGAGAAAATAGAGCAACAAGGTTTATCGATGCTGGGAGCGCATACCGATAGCCCGTGTTTAAAAGTAAAACCAAACCCAGAAATAAATAAAAAGGGTTATTTCCAATTAGGCGTCGAAACCTACGGAGGCGTATTATTAGCTCCTTGGTTTGATCGTGACCTTTCAATCGCCGGACGTATTATCTATCAAGATAGTAGTAACCAGATTAAATCCACTTTGCTTGATTTTAAAAAAGCAGTGGCGGTTATCCCAAGCCTTGCCATTCATCTAAATAGGGATGCCAATACAGGAAACAATATAAATAAACAAACCCATTTGCCTCCTATCTTAATGCAAACTACCGCGGATAAAAAAATTAACTTCCGAGATATTTTACAAGAGAAGCTAATAGATAATGGCATTCAAGATTGTCAAAAAATAATGGATTATGAACTGAGCTTTTATGGCACTGAGCCCGCTGCTATTATTGGTTTTAATGATGAATTTATTGCATCGGCACGGCTCGATAATTTACTCAGTTGCTATCTTGGTATGCGTGCAATTATCGAGTCGGAGAATTCGCCAGCGCTACTTGTTTGCAATGATCATGAAGAAGTTGGTAGTGCATCCAGCTGTGGAGCCCAAGGCCCAATGCTTGAACAATGCCTACAGCGTATCATCCCCGATAACGAACAGCGCATTCGTATAGTTAATCGCTCTATGATGATCTCGATTGATAATGCGCATGGGATACACCCAAACTATAGCGAAATGCATGATAGTAACCATGGCCCAATTATTAATGCAGGGCCGGTGATTAAAGTTAATTCTAATCAGCGCTATGCAACTAATAGCGAGACCAGCAGCGTATTTAAGCATGCTTGTGATTTAGCCGGTGCACCAGTGCAAGAGTTTGTAACGCGTAGCGACCTTGGTTGCGGAAGTACAATCGGGCCAATAACGGCAACGGAAATAGGTGTTAAAACCATTGACATTGGCCTGCCCACATTTGCAATGCATTCCATACGTGAATTAGCTGGTACAAAAGATACTGCCCATTTACTAAAGGCACTTAAGGTTTTTCTGACGGAAGATATACAATCTATCAGCTAGATTAACTATTGCCATACCAATGGGCACAGTAGCGTGCTCGTTGGATAGTGGTTTTTAGTGTATGGTTTTAGAATAAGACTCCGACATATATTGCAATATATTCATCCAGTGTTTTGGTTCATGCATAGCGGAAAAGGCCACGTTATTCAGTGGTTGCAAAATTAATTGACACTCAGCAGGGTATAAATGCTCTGTTAGTGTGTCGGTAGCAAAAGCAACTAGAGTCGAGACATCAGCGCTGTAGGAGCATTGTCTCAATACGTAGGCAAACTCAATAGCTGTTCTTAGGTAGCGTTTTATTGCATGATTATCATTGGTTTCTTTCAGTAAAATATCGCTTATTTCAAACGCATTACCATAAATGATAAGTGCTTTTTTCCATTCATACTGACAAACCTGCTGTTGGGCTTCCGTGATTAGTCGCTTCCAAACAGATTCTGCGTATTCTGGTTTATTTATAAATGCCTGTTTATGCTTGGGGCATAAGAAAGGGCTCATTGTTTTTTGCTGTGCTTGTTTATCCATGTAAAGCCTCATAGTCATTGTTTGTTTTGCAAATAATAATCATTATCATTTAAAAAGTAAACAAGGATTTAGAAAGTTTTTATGAGGTGTGCTAAATATCCATATATTTAGCGGTAATGGAGGCTTACTTAGTGGTTTAGGGCAGGTGTGAGGTGATAAATAAGACAAAGAGCCAGTTATTTCCAGATTACTTGCGTGAGGTATGCCTAATTGGTTGCCAGTTTTCTATAGGCTTTGTCCAAAAATAGCCTTGCCCCTCGGTGCAATGTAAGCTTTTAAGATACAGGCGTTGTGATTCGGTTTCTATACATTCCGCGACAACTGTCAGCTCTAATGCTTTTCCTAATGCCACAATAGCTTTTAGTACTATTTGGTCACTGTGATCGCTATTGGCATCACAGATGAAACTACCGTCTATTTTTAGGGTGTCTATGGGGAGTTTGCTCAAATAGCCAAGAGATGAAAAGCCTGTACCAAAGTCATCTATCGCGATGGTAATGCCTAAATTTTTAAGCTTAAGCAATTGTTGGTAAACATTATCTAAATCTTCTAATAATATACTTTCGGTAATTTCTATTTCTAGTAATTCACCGGTAATATTATAAGCGTTCAGTAGTGGCTCAACGACATTAGAAACAAAGCCTTTACTGTTAAAGGATTGTCCCGAAATATTAATACCAACTCTTATTTTCTTTTTAATGGCTTGCCAATCGACAATTTTTTTGCAAGCTTGCTCTATAACCCACTGATCTATTTTGTGGATAATATTTAGGTTTTCTGCAAGAGGGATAAATTGATCTGGGGCAATAAAACCTAACTCTTCATCTCTCCAGCGAATGAGTGCCTCAACAGAGTGGATACTCTCGTCTTCTAGAGCAACACGCGGCTGGTAAAAAAGCGCAAAGTACTTGTCTGGTTGTTCTAGTGCGGTGAGTAATTTAGATTGTAAGCTTAAGTTTTTATCTTTCTCTTTTAATAAGTCATTTGTAAAAATACAAGATTGGTTTTTGCCATTATGTTTAGCGTGATACATCGCTAGATCAGCATGTTTTAATAAGCATTCAGCGCTATCTGCATGACTAGGGTAGGTTGCAACTCCAATGCTTGCCCCAACACTAGAAAACTTGCCATCATATTCGATAGGCTCGTTGATCGTTTGAATAAGCTTTTGGGTCACTGTGTTCAAATCATTTTGATTGTGTATGTTATGTAATAGCACCACAAATTCATCACCGCCAATTCTAGCGATCAAATCGCTTTCTCTTAGCAGCGACTTCATTCTCTTACTGACACAACGTAATACTTCATCGCCCGCATCATGCCCTATTGTGTCGTTGACTAGTTTAAAGCCATCGAGATCAATAAAGCATAAGGATACTTTATTGCCTGTTCGTGCAGCATGTGCAGTTGAATAGTTTAATTTTTCTAAAAAAAGTACGCGATTTGGTAGCTTAGTGGTTTGATCATAGTGGGCTAAAAAATAGGCTTGATCGCGTGTTTTTTCAAGCCCAAGACGCAATTGGTTCCGCTCAATGGCATGTGTCACAGAGCGTACGATAAGGCCGGTATCATCGACATACCGCTTAGGGATAAAGTCCTGTGCACCCACTTGTACTGATTCTGTAGCGAGTGTTTTATCTTCACTTCCAGATAAAACAATAACGGGTATTTGCCCAACCATGCCAATCAAGGAGCGTATAGTATCTAGGCCATTTGAATCGGGCAGATCCATATCGCTGATTATAATATCGAACTTATTTTGCTCAATTATATTCGGTATGTCGGCAAGCATCCGTACATGCTCGCAAATAAAATGAGCGTCTTTATATTCTTCTAGGGCTCTAGAAATTATTATGTGGTCTACCACATCATCTTCTATCAGCAATACGTGACGAGACGAAGATATTTGATTCATGTTAATCGACTACTATACCTAAATTATATTCGTTATTACTTAAGCTTAGTTGCTTTTTCAAAAAATACACTATGTGAGTAAGGCTTATTTGGGGCAGATACGCCTATTGTATAAAAAATATAAATAAGGGTAGAAGGAAAGGGATATTTGTATATACTTGCTTCTTACAAGTGAGTCAATTTGATGGACTCTGACAAGATATAAAGATGGCTTGATAAGTGACTAGATAGCCAGATTACCAGTAAAGGCAACACCCAGTGAATAGCGCAACGCAGCAAATAAATAATACTTTAGAGCAGCAATTACAAGTGCTTCAAACACAGTTTAAGCAATTGCAACAATCGTATAAGCAAGCTAATTACCCAAGTTTAGAGGCAAGAATAGCAGTATTAGACCGCCTTAAAAAATCAATCATTGATAACGAGCAGGCGGTTTATGCCGCGCTTATTGAAGATTATGGCTACCGTAGCGAGTTTGACACATTAATTGGCGAGCTTATGCCAAGTGTGATGAATATCAAGTATACAAAAAAGAAGCTTAAGCGCTGGATGAAGCCCTCCAAGCGCCATACTGGTTTGTTTTTATACCCCTCTAGTGTACGTGTGCACTACCAGCCTTTAGGGGTTGTTGGTGTTATTGTGCCGTGGAATTATCCTGTCTACTTAGCCTTAGCGCCTATTACAACAGCAATAGCTGCTGGTAATAAAGTCATGATAAAAATGAGTGAGTTTACTCCGGCAACAAATAAAGCGGTTAAACAAATACTCGAGTGTATTAGTGATGATGTCATTATGATCGAAGGAGAAAGTCAGGTAAGTGCTGCTTTTTCAGCTTTGCCATTCGATCATTTATTGTTTACGGGTTCTACCGAGGTAGGTAAACATGTTGCACGTGCTGCAGCGAGTAACCTAACACCAATAACATTAGAGTTAGGTGGCAAATCGCCTCTCATTATCGACGAAAGCGCTAATTTAAAAACAAGTGTCGACGCCGTTATACTGGGTAAAGTCATGAATGCTGGGCAAATTTGTATAGCACCAGACTACATTTTACTACCTCCTAACCTTCAGCAAGAGTTTATTGACACTTTTAAGGCGCGTTACTTGGAGTATTACAAAACGCCAACGAGCGGCGAGTCACAAGGTCATGGTCTTACTCAGATTATTGATGATAAGCACCAAAAACGCTTGTCAGGGTATATCGATGATGCCTTAGAAAAGGGCGCAACCATCCATAATATTCAAGAGAACAGTACTAACGCGCCAACTAAGCTGATGCAACCACTACTGTTTACAGACGTTAATGACCAGATGAATATCATGCAAGATGAAATATTTGGTCCATTATTGCCACTCGTGCCTTACGAGAACCTTGAGCAAGCTATTGAGTTTATCAACGACAGGCCACGCCCTTTAGCGCTTTATATGATGTCGAATAATACCGATAACACTAACAAAGTACTCTACCAAACACATAGTGGTGGTGTATGTGTTAACGATACCCTTATGCACATTCTTGCTGAAGATGCCCCATTTGGTGGTGTTGGGCAATCGGGTATGGGGCATTACCATGGGGAAGAGGGTTTTAGGACATTTTCTAAGGCTAAAACTGTTGTCGACTCCTATGGGTTTATTCCAAGAAATAAAATTGTTTTAAAATACCGAGATAAAATTACCCCTCTTCTAAAATCTATATTTTTTAAATAAAAATAGATATTTATGGAGTTTTTTTAAAGTAAAGTATACTTAAAGTAGCTCCGTTTTTGGAGCTACTTTAGTAGTTTAACTTCTTAAGGGTGAGCTCAGCTGCTTCAAGAGCGCCTTCTAGATATCCTCCATAATGTGGTGCAGCCTCTGTAGAGCTTAAAATTATATTGCCGTCCCAGAGATTATTTAATACATCGGGCAGACCATAATTTGGATGATGGCCGAGTGGAGCATGGTCACGTAGCGTTGCTGTTTGTGGTTCAAAAGCCCAGTCTTTTATAATGATTTCAAGTGGCGTGCGCGCCTTCTCTCCAAATAAACGTACAAGCTGTTCGAGGGTAGCATCGGTTAATTCTTGTTGCTTATCGGCACGTGCACGAGCAGGTACCCCCATAAACCCGAATAGTGCATAGGGTCCTTGCTCTTTGGGTGATGCATCGTGTACTTCTACCAACGGTCCACGACGGCTCATAGCATCACCGGATAAGCCTGCTTCTCGCCAAAATGCGTGATCATAAATAGCAATGGCTTTTGCATGACCAGCCATCCATGTAGGTATTGCTTGCATTGCAGAAGCTGTTCTCTCGCTTAGTTTGGGTGTATAGCTAAGAGTCTCTGCTGCAATGCGCGGTGGCAATGCCAGTACTACTTTTTTGCACTTAATTACCGTATGCACGCCGTCGTTGCCTGAATTATTTACGAGAGCATCAACTTCAATAAATATATCTCGTTGCTCAATAGTGTTTGCATGACAATTGAGCCTATAGCGTTCAGTGGGTATTTTTGACTGGAGCTTTGTAATTAATTTTTTTAGGCTGCCTGCTAAACGATAGGAGCCTTGCATAGATGCGTAACCATGGCCTCGTTGTACATTGCCTGTTTCATCCTCAAATATTAAGTCCCCATCAGCATATTGCTCAAAAAAATCTAGGTCTAATTGCTGAATCAATCGTGCGATACGAGGTTGGCCTGGCCAAAACCAAGAGGGGCCAATATCAAAATCCAGTTGTACCCCTTGCGCAGTAATGGAGTGGGCATGTATACGCCCACCTAACCGCTCCCTTGATTCAATTAGGTAGTAATCTTGCCCTTTTTGTTCCAGCTGCCAAGCTAGATATAGTCCTGCTAAGCCGCCGCCAATAATTAGCGTCTCTGTTTGCATTAGAAGTTTTCACTCTGCGGGCGTAGATCTAATTCGTGAGTCCATGTTGATTGTGGTTGATGGCTGAGAGCCCAATATATATCAGCTATATCCTCAGGCTTCATCATCTTATCAGGAGATATATTGTGCAAGTTTCGGCTGTTATCTGTATCGATAATGCCATCTAATATTGTATGAACTACATGAATATTCGAAGATTGAAATTCACGGGCTAGGGATTGAGTTAGGCCTCTTAAGGCAAATTTTGCTGATGCAAAAGCCGAAAAATTTGCCCCCCCGCGTAAACTTGCGGTTGCACCAGAGACAATAAAAGTGCCGCCACTATTATTTGCCATCGGTTGCATAATCGATTTTGCCAGTATAAATGCAGAGAGCACCATTGAGTTCCAGCAATCTTCAAAATCAACTAAGGTCGTTTTTTCTAGAGGGCCAATGACTAACTGTGCAGTATTGTGTACGACGACTTTTGGTGTTCCATGCTCACTCATTATGTCTTGTAGTAGGGCTTGAGTGAGCTCTGGTTGCGTTAAATCAATAGTTCTTATATCAAAATTTGGGGGGGTATTGACGGAGGCCGAACGATTTAGTCCGACGACTGTATAACCGGCAGATTGAAACCGCTTGATTAATGAATGGCCTAAACCAGCTCCAGCACCGGAGATAATTGCAAGGGGGGATGATTGACTCATGAAAACCTCGTGCTTAATTAATGTTTTGTTTGTCTATAGGTAACTTACCGAAGCTTGTCGATAAGAAGAACACCTGCTTACTGTAATTGTCTAACTGCAAATAATTGATTTATCATTTTAAAACAATGCCTTAAAAGCATAACTTAATTTAAGTTCAGCATCGACTTTAAGTGTTGGTTATAAGATGTTGAAGTTTAAACACTTTATGGTGAATTTACTTTTCTATAGTTGACAAGAGTAACATTCTTTAGTTATATTATCTACCAGTAGGTAGTTAGTGGCTTTTAATTCTTTTGCTAAGAGTAAAAAATGCCAGAAACTTATTATTTAATAGATGCATACTAAAACTGTTTTTAACAATATAGAATTAATTATAGAGTGCCATAGTCACTGTGGTTATCTTTAGGAGCCAGCATGAAAATTAACGCCGATTTTGACAAACGAGTTGTTGTTCATTCAGAACAAATGGACTGGCTTGATTCACCGATATCAGGTGTATCCCGACGTCCATTAGACCGAGTAGGTGATGAAGTTGCTCGTGCCACGACAATTGTTCGCTATGCACCTAATAGCCGATTTTCTCCCCATGTTCATACAGGCGGCGAAGAATTTATTGTACTAGAGGGTGTGTTTCAAGATGAGCATGGTGATTTTCCTGTAGGCTCTTATATTCGTAATCCACCACAATCAAAGCATCAACCAGGCTCCGATGATGGTTGTGTTATTTTTGTTAAATTATGGCAATTTGAATTGGAAGATCGTATTCATGTACGACTTAACACACATTTTATGCAGGCAATACCTCATAAGGCACACTCAGGAATAGCGGTGACTCCGTTGTATCAAGATGATGTGGAAGAGGTGGCTAATTTAGATTTTGATGCCAATGCGAGTGTTCAATTGACTATGGTCGATGGCGCTGAAGTATTTGTGCTCGAAGGCGAATTGACAGAAGGTACAGACAAATTGGTAAAGCATAGCTGGTTAAGAATACCCGCCGGCGGTGACTTGGATATAAGAGCAGGCTCAAAGGGAGCAAAAATTTGGATCAAGCAAGGTCATTTACGCAGGGTTGATGAAGAAATAACGCGAGTACAGAACGCTTAATACAGTTATTGTGTGGTAATAATTTACTAGCTAAATAACTGTGCCTTCAAAAAGATACGTCCTTATAAGTCGGCTAAAGCGTTATTTGTAAGTAATTTAAAAAGTGATGGCTATTGTTTTTGCTGTGCAATTAGCCATTTTCTTTTTATTGAAGCTCAAATGATTATTGGTGGCTAGTGCCAGCCATAAATGATTAGCTTTTAGAGAAGGGTGATGGCTTGGTGATTTTAAATTTATCACCAAGCCAATCTTTTTCAACAGTAGAGCAAGCTCTGCGCTTAAGTGAGATTAGCTAAGCGTTATGCAGTTCAGAGTGTAATATCATTGATCGCTGCCTAATAGTTCCTCTAGTGGCTCTTGGGGTTTATTTTTTATTTGCCCAATTGTTTGCACTGTATTTTTTTCTCTTTCATCAACGGCTAAAGAAAATACATCAGGGCGTGAATAATGGCCTACCGCATCAAAGTCGAGTCGGCTACGGGGGATATCGCTAAGGTCTAGTTCAGCGGTTAATACAACTTCTTCGTTAAATACGGGTCCAGCTAATACTTCACCTAATGGCCCTACAATACAACTTCCTCCCCGCATTAATACATCATCAGGTGCTAGGTCTTTGTCTAGAGCGTAATCTTCTGGGTAATCACTTCTGGTTGTATACTGGCAGGCAGATAAAACAAAACACCTACCTTCTAGTGCGATATGTTGAAGTGTTGGTACCCATGTGTCACGATCATCGGCTGTTGGTGTGCAATAAAGTGTAACACCCTTGTCATACATAGCCGTACGCAATAAGGGCATGTAATTTTCCCAACAAATAACAGAGCCCAATTTTCCGTAAGGTGTATCTATTACAGGTAGGGTAGATCCATCGCCTTGCCCCCACACTAGGCGCTCGACACCTGTTGGCATAAGTTTACGGTGTTTTTCTAGAAGCTGACCCTCGGGAGAAAAGTGCAACACGGTGCAGTAAAGCGTACCAGGTGTACGCTCGATAACACCAATAACTATAAACATATTGAGTCGTGCTGCGATACTAGCAATACGTTCTGTTGCTGGCCCAGGTACTTCAATCGAGCTTTCAAAATAACGCCTAAAATCATCCCTGCCTTCAGGGGTGCGACTACCTACTCGGGCGCCAAAATCTAATCCTTTTGGATAAGCAGACAAAAACGCCTCGGGAAAAACAGCAATTTTAGCACCAGCTTCTGCCGCCTCTCGTGCAAGACGGTCAACCTTATCTAATGTTGCATCGGCATCAAAAGCGACAGATGCTGCTTGTATAACGGCTACTTTTACTCGGTTCATAATATTTCCCTTACTAATATATGTGTTTTGTAATTACTTGGTTTCACTAACAGAGCCGCGCTCGATGATATAGCAATGATCAATAATGCCGGCTGTATGGGTGTAATCTGATTCGGCGATTAAAACTGATAAGCCTTCGCCTTTTAGCATGCGGATCACATCAACTAATCGCTTGGATAATGTTGGGGCAACACCTTCGAAAGGCTCGTCCAATAACAGTAATTTTTTCCCCATCATGAGTGCACGGGCTAGAGCAACTAGTTTTTGTTGGCCACCACTTAAGCTCATTGCTGGTCGAGATGAAAACCCTTTTACCTCTGGCATAAGAGAGTAAATCCAAGCGAGCCTTGTGATGTCGTCTGCTGTGTTGCTGGCCCAAACGGGTAGCAGAATATTCTCTTCAACACTAAGGTCTGGAATCAGTTTTCGGTCTTCGGGCATATAGCCAATATGGAGGTGTGCGCGTTCATAACTCTCGCGTTTTGTTAACTCGTTATCCTCCAACAATATTGATCCAGATGTCGCTGCCGACAAACCCATAATGCTGCGCATCAGTGTAGTTTTGCCTGCACCATTACGGCCGATTAATCCCACCATCGTGGCAGTGGGTACCGATAACTCAACATCACGAAGAATAGGCGTGTGCGCAATACTTACATTTAGGTCATTGATATCAAGCATTTAAACCTCCGCCTTCTTGATGGGCTATATCTTCACCGACAATAAACTCTTTAACTGTTGGCTCTTGTAATACTTCGGCAGTTGGGCCGTCGGCAATAATACGCCCTTCATAAAACGCAATAACTCGATTGGCATACCGCTCGACAATATCCATATCGTGCTCGATAAACATGGTAGATGCACCAGACTGAAGTACGCCGTTCATTACGGTATCCATTAACTCGAACTTTTCTTCAATGGCAACGCCACTTGTAGGCTCATCAAGTAGAAGTAACGAAGGCTTACTCACCATTGCCATAGCAATGTCGAGAAGTTTACGTACCCCTTGCGCTAGAGAAGCAACGGGATCGTTGGCATACATATCAATATTAAAGTTTTTAAGTACGGTGAAACTATTTTCTGCCGTTTTATTGTTGCGCAAGGGTTGCAAAACACTTGGCCAGCGAGAGGCTGTTAAAGAAAAAGCGATCATCATGTTTTCGAGTACGCTTAACTCGGGAAAAAGTTGAGCGATTTGAAAGGAGCGACAAATACCTGCTCGGGTTACTTTGCGTGGTGGATAAGCGGTGATATCAGCGTCTTCAAATAGTATTTTTCCGCTCGATGGTTTTAAATATCCTGTTACCATATTTACAAAAGTAGTTTTACCGGCACCGTTAGAGCCAATAACGGCGATGATTTCGTTTTCGTAAATATCGACATTAATATCGCCTGCCGCAACTACAGCGCCAAAGTTTTTTGTCAGGTTCTTTACTTCAAGAATAGGATTCATTTTAACTATCCCCTTTTTTTAAGTCTACTGAGGGAGTCTTAGAGGGCGATCCCGATTCTCCACTGCGTAACTTTTCTTTTAAAGATGAAAATAGTGACCAAATGCCAGAAGGAAAAAATATGATGATAAATATCAACACAACCCCAAGAATTATTTGCCATGCATTGGGTGCAAGTTCTAGTGCAAAAGTGCGAATAAATTCGAACACTGCAGTACCTACAAAAGGAGCTGCAATATGACTGGTACCACCTAGTAAAGCGATAAAAATAAATTCTCCCGATTGGGACCAATACGCCATCTCTGGGCCGATATGGCCTAAGGTGAGCGCCATGAGACCACCACCTAGAGATGCAGTAACAGAGGCTATAAGATATTTTGTATAAATTATTGTCTCTGGTGCTACGCCTAGGTATTCCACTCGCACTTCATTGTCGCGCAAGGCTTCCCCTGCAAAACCCATTGGGGAACGTAGATAACGTTGACCTAGCCAAATAACAATTCCAGATAATAAACACGCAAAAATATAAATCGCATGATTAGCATTATCTGTGCTCAGGGTGGCGCCTAAGATTGTGGGTTTTACGATGGTGAAGCCGTCAGTACTGCCCAGTAGCTGACTTTTAGATAATACACCAAATAAAATCATCGAGAGGGCAAGGCTGAACATTGCAAAAAATATTTCTCGATATCGCTTCATTAGTAAACCAAGTAGACTACCGGATACTAAACCTGCAACAAGCGCTAAAAACATAAGGCCAAGCAAGTCGGTTATACCGAGAAATTTACCGCCAAGGCCAACAGCGTAAGCACCGATACAGTAATAGAGTCCTTGGCCGAAAGAGACGATTCCCCCGCGCATTAACACGGCAACACCAACGACAACTAATGCCTTTGCAAGAATAGATATTGTCAAGAAAGTAAGCCAGCCGGGCAGTATAAAACCTACGGTAATAAGTAATAATGTGGCGGCAATTATAGTAATGTTAAAATTCTTTTCAGGCATTAGATCCTCCTCGCTGTAGGTAGTGCAAATAAGCCATGAGGTCGGAAGATAAGTACGCAAGTCATAACGCCATAAATGACAAACAGCTCTATTTCAGGTAGCAAATTAACCGCTGCTGCTCGTGCTAAGCCAATTAAAATTGCACCGACTAAAGCCCCTTCAATACTACCTAATCCACCGGTTACAACGACGGCAAAGGCAAGCACAATGACCTCGATACCTAGCCCTGGATTAACGGCAATTGCGGGTGCTGCTAAACCGCCTGCCAGTGCACCTAAACCAGCACCGATAGCAAAAGTGGTGATAAATAAACGTTTTACATTAATGCCGACTAGTTCGGCAGATTCTCGGTCATGAATAACTGCACGTAATAACTTACCTTTTCGTGTTCGGTTTAAGCCAAACCACAATGCGCCGGCAATTAATGCTGCTACAACAATTAGAATAAGATCGTAATTAACAAAGGTAAGGCCGCCTATTTTACTACGGCCTAGCATGCCGTAAGGCTGGTAGGCATAGTAGGCTTGAATGCCCCAAATTAGTTTGATGAGGTCTTCGAATATTAGCAAGATGCCGTAGGTAACTAGTACCATAATAACTTCATCACGACCGTGTAAAATTCTAAGAATCCCGCGTTCTACGACTAAGCCCGCGACAACCCCAGCAGAAATAGCCGCTAATAGTAGAATTGCAAAAGCTCCCCAAGCAGGCAAGCCAAGAGTGAAATACCAGCCAACTGCAGAAGCAGCGGCGTAGGCACCAATGGCATAAAAGCTACCATGGGCCATGTTTAAAATACGCATCACGCCATAAACAAGTGTTAAGCCTGCAGCGACAATAAACAACCAAGACGCATAGATTAAACCATCGATTAAAATTGCAAGAAGCAGTGTCATATATTTACCCTACACCTATTATTTAATAGAGAAGTAAACCTTGTCCATAAGCACACACAACAGACCTGAGGTTTACTTCTTTATCAATTACACTGTTATTGTTTACATTGCGCGCCGAGGAAACCTGACTTGATCCAATCAGAGCTACTGGTGCCTGCAGGAGGGTTAACACATTCGGCACTATAACGACGAACATTTTTAAGCGAAGGCTTTCCATCAACTAGTGTAAAGGTTCCATAGCCAACCCCTGTTATTGCTTGGTGGCCATTAGCGCGAGCCATTTTTATGGTTCCCGCAGGTGAAGCGTATTCTATGCCTTTCATAGCAGCGCGAACTTCGTCCATCGCCGGTGCTCCACCTTTTGCTTTGGCAGCTTTGTCGGCAGCGGCTTTAAGTGCGAGCACTGATTGAGCCATGTAATATGCTGGGAAGGTTGGGTTTTCACCATAAGCTTTTTTGTAAGCGTTGCGGAACCAGGTGTTTAGTTCAGACTCAGGAGCAAACATATCACCTTGACCGCGAGCACCAATAACCGTGCCTTCAGGAATTTGGTCTGCCAAGCTATAAAAAGCTGTTCCACCCGTGGTAAGCAGTAATGTCTGGTCGTCGAATACACCTCGAGGAGCGCCTTGAAGTATTAGTGCTTCCATGTCTCCGCCCCAAAAACTAGAGTGAACCACATCGGCTCCTGAGCGTGCTAATGCGGTTAGCTCAGCACCATATTGGCCTGCAAAGATTTTTGGAAATTGTTTTGTTTTAACCGAAACGGCGGGCTTTATCTGGTCCAAGGACTCTTTAAAGTCGCGCCAAGAATCCTGTCCCCATGCGTAGTTTTGATTCATACCCGAGATGGATTTTAGTTTTGGGTTTAGCGATGTGATATAACGCGCTGCAGCAATATTTTCTACGTCTTGAGATGCCATGGTACGGAAAACATACTTGCGTGCTCCTTCTTCAAAAATTCTTGTGCTACCGCAGTAATAAAGCAAAGTTAACGTTTTTAGCTCCTCTGCAACGGGCGTAATTGCCAAACAAGAGCCCGATGAGGCGTAACCAATAACGGCATCGACACCTTGACGCTGAACTAAATTACGGTATTCGGTAACGCGGGCCGCAGAATCAACCGCTTCATCACTATAAACCGGTGCAACCGGGCGGCCACCAGCGCCTTTTCCTGAGTTGCTATATGAGCCAGGTAATGTGCCTTCGTTGATAGCTTTAATAATTACGTCGGCTCCGTTACGAGAAGGAATACCCACTGGGCCAGAAGCTCCACCGGAATAGAATGAAACCAGCCCAAGCTTTAATGGATCATCTGAAGCGGCGTTAACGGCGACGCAAATGGTAGATAAGGTCAGTGATACAACCATGTGTTTGCAAAAACGTGTGGCTTTGATAGAAAGACTCATAACTGTTATTCCTCCTTAGAATATGTGGCAGATTATTTTTATCAAGTTATTGTCGGTAAAGATCTAACAATCTTGTAATTATTTTAATTTTACAGCTTGCTGGTGTTAATGTTACCCGCGAATATGCTTTTTTGTCAATAATTTTAGACGAATTGAATTGCTTGGATGTTTAAATGTTCGGCTTTAAATTAAGTATTTTTCTGATATGTGTTTGTATGTTGCCATTTTATGTCGATAAAATTCGACAATTTAAACGAGTGACATGACCGTCTGTTTTATGATAAAGTTTAGTCTGTTTTTTTCGACAGAAACTGGGGGAGTGTTGTGATTTTAAATTTATTAGACCAGCTAGGGCTTTCTGGAAAAAAGGGGCGCTTTTATTTGGCCGCATTAGAGTTAGGGGAGGCCCCCGTTCATAGTGTAGCTAAGCGTGCAGGTATAGGCCGAACAACTGCATACGACATTTTATCCAGCCTTATGAAGCAGGGGTTATTAAGTCAAATTGAAAAGTCTGGTCGAACCTGTGTTGTTGCTGAAGATCCAGCCGTGCTCATCGCTAATCTTGATGAGCAGCGCAGAACGCTAGATGCGGCTCTTCCAGAGATTCGTGCCGTATATAATCGCTCAAGTGTAAAGCCACGCATACATTACTATGAAGGCGAAGATGGTATCATTTCAGTATTGAATGAAACATTGAATTGTCGTTCTGGGGAGCTATACGGAATACTTTCTATGGTTGAGTTACTCAATACGCCAGGGGAAGGTTTTATGCGGCAATATATTCAGCGAAGAGCTGATGCTAACCTTAATTTACGGGTGGTCCGTTCACGAGAAGAGGAGGTTAGTAACCTATGGGAGACAAAGGCTGAAGAACTTCGGGAAGTTCGTTTTGCTCCCGACAATACTCGATTCACAATGACATCCTATATCTATGACGATACTGTTTCTCTTGTTTCATCTAGCAAAGAAAGTTTTGCCGTTAGAATTGAAAGTGCGGAATTTGCCCGCCTTCAAAAAACACTCTTCGAAACACTTTGGGTTGCCAGCGAGGATGCATAAAGGAGGCGTAGGAGGTATAAATAAACTTAAGCAGCATTAAGTGAGAAAGTTATCTAGCCTACTTAGGTTCACAAGGCATGTACTCGCTTAACTTGCTTATGCTTTTTTTACAATAATACTCTGTGTTACTACTTAGCCATTGAAGTAAAGTGTTAAAACTCATAGCTTCAACTACTAGCTATCAAGGAGGGCAAGCTCCTATACTGATTGACTGTATCTTATTTTGATATCAGACTGGCTTCTCAGCTCTATCCTCTGGCTTCGCTTTTGAGTCAGAGCGACTCAATTGTTATATAAGTTTAATGTTCCTATCTGAACTATTCCCTCTTAGTACTGCCAAATCGTCATGTTTTACGTGAAGTTACTCTATATTTTGCTAAGAAATAACTAGCCTTTTTGTCTGTATGTAACGGTTGTATCGATGTTGAATTTACCCACACCTATAAAATCCGCTTTCTTTTTTTTGCTTTTGCTATTAGTGGTTACTGGCTTAGTAGGTGTATCAATGAGCTTGCTACTAGGTTTAGCATTTTCTTTGTTAATTGTTAATCCATTTGGCCGGGATGCCTTGAAAATTTCTGGAATAACCTTAAGTGCGAGTATTGTTGTTTTAGGTTTAACTTTAAATATTAAAGAAGTAGTTAGTACGGCTCAAAGTAGTTTTTTTATTACGCTAACCACAATAATATTTGCTTTAGGTTGTGGTTTATTATTGGGGCATTTATTTAAGCTCGAGAAAAATTAGCGTTACTAATTGCAGGAGGCACAGCTATTTGTGGCTGTAGTGCGATTGCTGCGCTAGTACCATCTATCCAAGCGAAGTCTTCAGATATTTTAGTAGCCGTTACCGTTGTTTTTTTACTGAATGCCTTGGGTTTAATTATATATCCAGAACTAGGTGCCTACTTAGGTTTAAGTCAACAGGATTTTGGATTGTGGGCTGCACTAGGCATACACGACACAAGCTCCGTTATCGGTGCAGCTAGTCACTACGGTGATGAATCGTTAAAAGTGGCGACTACAACTAAACTTGCGCGAGCATTATGGATTATTCCTCTTGTCTTTATCGCTGCCTTTACATTTAAAGGTGATAATAAATCTGCTAAGTTTCCAAAATTTATTTTATTTTTTATTGTTGCAAGCCTTGCCGCTAGTTTTATTCCCTTTTTAGAAACTGTTATGCCTTTGGTATTAGCTGTTTCAAAAACAGGGATGGCTGTCAGCCTTTTCTTAATTGGTAGTTCTTTTACAAGAGAAAAAATAAAAGAAGTAAAACCCAGCGCTTTGTGGCAAGGTCTTACTTTGTGGATTATGGTTTCATTTTTTTCTTTTTGGATGATTAAGGTTTTTTAAACCAGTTACCTGATAGATAAAGAGTATTTACACGTAATGAATTAATGACTACTATTTTTATACTACTAGGATGCAAGCTTAGTAGTGTTTTCTTGATGTTGTTTTTGGCGCAGTTTTTTAGCGGCACTCACCATACTTTTTAAAGCAGGGGTTACTTCGCACCACTGTCTCGTCTTTAACCCGCAATCAGGATTGATCCATAATCGCTCGACTGGTATTTTTTCACAGGCTTTTTCTATTAACGAAATTATATCAGCCTCGTTAGGAATATTAGGTGAGTGAATATCGTACACACCAGGTCCAATTTCATTCGGGTAGTTAATATCATCAAAGGCATCGAGTAATTTAGTATCAGAGCGAGATGTCTCTATAGTAATGACATCGGCATCCATATTAATAATGGCTTCTATGATGTCATTGAATTCGGAATAGCACATATGTGTATGAATTTGTGTCTCATCTTTTACGCCATTTGCACAAATTTTAAATGATTCAATTGCCCAGCTTAAATATTCTTGCCATTGGGATTTCCTCAACGGTAAGCCCTCTCGCAGGGCGGCTTCATCAATTTGTATAACAGTTATACCTGCTCGTTCTAGATCTAACACCTCTTCGCGAATAGCCAACGCCAGTTGTTGGCATGTTTCTTTTAAAGGTTGATCATCTCTGACAAAAGACCAGTTCAGTAGTGTCACAGGGCCTGTTAGCATGCCTTTAACGGTTTTTTCTGTTAAAGATTGCGCGTACTGTAACCAATCTGTCGTCATGGGTTTTGATCGAGATATATCGCCAAAGATAATAGGCGGTTTAACACAGCGAGAACCATAGGATTGTACCCACCCATACTGGCTAAAAATATAACCCTCTAGTTGTTCTCCAAAATACTCAACCATATCGTTGCGTTCAGCCTCCCCATGTACTAATACATCGATACCAAGGCTTTCTTGCTTCCGTATTGTTTGTTCTATTTCATTTTTAATGGCCGATACATAAGAATTAACATCCAATGCATTATTTTTAAATTGCGAGCGAACTGCTCGTATCTCTTTGGTTTGAGGGAAAGAGCCAATAGTCGTTGTTGGAAACAGTGGCAACTTTAGATGCTGGCGTTGCTTAAAAATGCGTTGTTCATATTTACTTTTGCGTGCGCCTAACTCTGGTGTTATCTTTTTGAGCGCATTTTTAACGTCATTGTTAGTCACTTGAGTTGATTGCTTTCGACTATTAATAGCCTCTGAATTTAGCGTAAGGGCCTCTTCTACACAATATTTTCCTTGGTTAAGTGCAGTGGCGATTATGCTTAGCTCTTCTATTTTTTGAACAGCAAAGGCCAGCCAGTTTTTAATATCTGGCTCAATGTTGGTCTCCATTGTGAGATCAACGGGGACATGCAAAAGTGAGCAGGAAGGTGCTAGCCATAACCTATTGGGTAGTTTTTTTGCGATAGGCTTTAGCCAATTAATACATTGGTTTAGGTCGGTTTTCCAAATATTTCTACCATCTATAACGCCCAGTGATAACACCTTGTGAGAGGGTAGCCAATCGATGACCTTACTGACTTCGTCTTTGGCATTAATCGTATCTATATGGATGCCTGCGACAGGTAAATTACAAGCAAGCTGTAAATTCTCTTGTAGTTGACCAAAATAAGTCGTTAATAATAATTTTATATCTCTCGTTTGCAATCGATAGTATGCCTTTTCAAAGGCTTGGCGCCATTCAGGCGATAGCTCCGTCACTAGAGCGGGTTCATCTATTTGTAGCCATTCAATCCCAATGCCTGCTAATTCATTAAAAAGCTCAGCATAAACTGACAAAAGTGGCTCTAAAAAGTCTAATTTATCGGAGTTGTCTTTTGTTTTACTTAAGTATAAATAAGTGACCGGCCCAATAATAACGGGTTTAGGATTAATCCCTTGTGCTTTGGCTTCTTCTATTTGCGCAAACAAATGCTCTGTATTGAGTGTAAATGTCGTCCCTGCAGTGATCTCCGGCACAATGTAGTGGTAATTAGTATCAAACCACTTTGTCATTTCCCCTGCGTGTGTACAGGCACAATCATTATTATGGGCACGCCCACGTGCGATGCGAAAATAATTATCTAATTGACTGCCATTTAAATTTTCAGCGCGTGTGGGTAAATTTCCCAGTAGAAAGCTGGTATCCAGCACGTGGTCATAAAAGGAAAAATCACCAACTGAGGCATAATCTAATTTGGCTTGGTACTCCCAGCCTTCTTGCCTGAGTTGCCGCCCTTGCTCTTCTAATTGTTCGGCATTTATTGCTTTTTTCCAGTAGGATTCTTGTGCAAATTTTAATTCTCGGTTTTTACCAATACGTGAAAAACCTAAGTTATGTGTAGTGACCATCTGAGCGCCTTTGCTATATAAATTGTCGTGAATAAAGAACGAGGCCAGTTTAATGATTATGATCTATGACGAATAATGGTATTATCTAATGTATTGATTAATTTTATTCATGGGTTGATTGTCAATGATCGAGCGAATTCACTTAGAGATAATTCAACAGGTACACAAGAAAGGGTCTTTAACGGCTGCAGCTGAGTCATTGTGCCTTACACAATCGGCTTTGAGTCATACCATTAAAAAATTAGAGCGAAAACTAGGCGCTAATGTTTGGGAAAAAGAAGGGCGGAATTTACGCTTTACCCAAATTGGGGACTTTATCTTAAAAGAGGCCTCTCGATTATTGCCACAGTTAGAGCGAGCTGAGGATATTATCGACCAGTTTGTCGCTGGAGGTAAGGGTAGTTTATCCATTGGCATGGAGTGTTACCCCTGTTATCAGTGGCTGTTGCGTGTTGTCGAACCTTACTTGGATGAGTGGCCCAACATTGATGTTGATGTAAAGCAGCGATTCCAATTTGGTGGCATGTCAGCCTTGATAAACCACGAAATTGATATTCTTATCACTCCAGATCCGCTAGAGAGAAAGGACATATTATTCACCCCAGTATTTGATTATGAGCAAGTCCTCATTGTGACAGATGATCACGTATTGAGTGAAAAGCCCTTTGTTGAACCAGCCGATCTTAGTAACGAAACCCTTTACACCTATCCAGTCGATGCAGAGCGCTTAGACATCTATACAGATTTTCTGGTACCGGCTAATTGCGCACCACAAGCGCGTAAAACAATCGAGGCTACCGAGATCATGTTGCAATTAGTGGCTGCGGGCAGGGGAGTGTCAACATTACCTAAATGGCTAGTCAATGAATACATGAGTTCGTTGGCTATCAAGCCGGTTAAATTGGGTGAGCATGGTATTCATAAGAGTATTTACTTCGGAATACGCTGCTCAGATATTGGAAATGCCTACATCAAAGGCTTTTTGGAGCTTGCTAAATCTACTTAATTAATAGGGGAGTTATACTTACGTTTAAGGCCTGTTATAAAAAGCTTTATTTATACTTTTTTTGCTATATGATCGCAAAACTTTTTATGAGGAGCTGTTATGGCAGGGACAAAAACTAACCCTTGGGCACCCTTTAAGTCGAAAGACTTTACGGTCCTTTGGCTTGCAAGTTTATTATCAACAACAGGCTCCAGGATGCACGAGGTTGGCGCTGGTTGGCTGATGACCTCTTTATCGACCGACCCCTTTACTGTTGCCTTAGTACAAACAGTAACCGCTCTTCCTATCTTTTTATTTGCATTGACAGCAGGTGCCGTCGCAGATGTTGTAAGCCGACGAAAATTGCTAATTTTTGTCGAATCACTTATGGCCATCATTGCTACTTTATTTGTAGTGCTAATTTTTTTGGACATGATGACACCCACATTACTACTGATATTTGTTTTTATATTAGGTATTGGGGCTGCCTTTGCCGCACCTGCAAAACAAGCAACGGTACCTCAGCTAATACCCAAAGACGATCTCCAATCCGCCATTGCCTTAAATAGTGTTGGGTTTAACTTGAGCAGGGCGATTGGCCCCGCTGTGGCTGGTGTATTGATACTTGCTATTGGTATCGTTGTTCCCTTTATATTTAATGCCATTAGCTTTGCCATTATTGCAGCCGCTTATTTTTGGTGGTGTCCAGGCAGAGTTGTCGACCCATTACCTAAAGAAAAAATACCTGGCGCAGTTAAAGCCGGTTTGCGTTACGTACGCTATAGCGAGCCATTGAGAGCAACACTTGGGCGATCATTTGCGTTTTGTATTTCTGCAAGTGCTTTTTGGGCATTGTTACCATTGTTTGTAAAAGTTGAACTCCAAGGAGATGCTAGTTTATTTGGTTTGCTTATTGGAGCCATTGGTAGTGGCGCTGTACTGGGAGTGTTTTTATTACCAAGGCTCAAACAAAAATTTACGCCGCCTAAAATTATCGTCTTAGCTTCAGTGCTTACCTCTATTGTGTTAATGACATCGGCGATATTTACCAGCCAAATACTGGCACTAGCTACCGCTGTATTATTCGGTAGTTGCTGGATTTGGATACTATCGACACTGAATGTGTCCGCTCAGTTGGCATTACCTGATTGGGTACGTGCGAGAGGTTTAGCAATTTACCTAATGGTATTCTTTGGCTCGATGAGCCTAGGTAGTATGATCTGGGGTAGCTTAGCCAGCCATATTGGTATATCTCCCACATTATTAGTCGCCGCGGGTACATTACTTTTGGGGGCTTACATCAGCCGCAAATTACCACTTAATCAAGGCCAAGCAGCGGATCTTGCCCCTTCTATGCACTGGGCTAACCCGACAGTAGTGGTTAACTCTGAGGAAGAAAAAGACTTTGTTAACGAGCGCTCTCCAGTATTAGTTACTATTGAATATATTATTGCTAAAGAAAACGAAGAGAAATTTTTATACCTAATGTGCTATTTAGGGAAAGTACGTAAACAGTACGGTGCCTATAATTGGGATATTTTAGAAGAAGCTGATCGCCCCGGTACATTTATTGAGTATTTCCATGATGTTTCATGGCTAGATCACCTAAGACATCGCCAGCGTGTTACAGGTAAAGATCGGGAGCTACAGGAGCAAATTGATGCGTTGCATATTGGCGACGAGTCCCCTAAAACACGTCACTTTTTTGGCTCGTTAATTTACCGATGTAATTAAACTATTCTTCTTTTCACTTATTGGTACTCATGTGCCTTGCCAATAAAAAAGCCGTTACATCTGTAACGGCTTTTTTATTAAGAGATTAATCAAATTAACAATGGCTATCAACCATAAACCAACTTAGGTAACCAAAGCACAACATTGGGAAACAAGATACAAATTGTTAACCCTGTTGCTTGCAAGAACAAGAAAGGGAGAGATGATTTGTAAATTTGACCCATTGTTACTTCCGGTGGCGCCACACTTTTAAGATAGAACAATGCGTAGCCAAAGGGTGGACTCAAGAATGACATTTGCATATTTACCATATAGACGACACCAAACCACAGTGCTAAATCTTCTGTTGCTACACCTGGTAGGCCAAATACACCATCGAAGCTCATTGTTTTAAGTAATGGAATAAAAATAGGCACTGCGAGTAACAAGATACCAACCCAGTCAAGGAACATACCCAAAATTACAAGGATTACCATCATCAATATTAAAATACCGTAAGGGCCTAAGCCTGTACCGACAATAGTCTCGTTAACGAATGCTTGACCACCATTAACCACATAGAAGCCAACAAACAAAGTAGCACCGAAGATAATCCACAGTACCATTGCTGTTACACGAAGCGTAGTTGTTGCTGCCTCACGTAAATTTTCCCAAGATAGTCTTCTATAAAGTGCAGAGACAATCATCGCACCAAAAGTACCAATACCTGCTGCTTCTACCGGTGTTGCGATACCGGCAAAGATAACACCAAGAACAATAGTTACCAGTACGATAGGCGCTAGCGACTTTTTAAGTAGACTTAACTTTTCGCGATTACTAACGCGCTCACTCTCGGGCAAAGCAGGCCCTAAGCTTGGGTTAATATAGCAACGCGCTGTTACATAAAATATATATAAGCCCGATAAAATTAAACCAGGAATAACTGCACCAACAAACAATTCACCAACAGATTGCTGCGCAACAACTGCGAACAAAATGGCTAGAATAGAAGGTGGAATCAAAATACCCAATGTACCACCTGCCAAAATTGAGCCACAGGCAATTGTTGGGTGATATTTGCGTTTAATCATTGCAGGCAATGCAATTAAACCCATTGTTACTTCTGTTGCACCAATAACACCACACATGGCTGCAAGGATAGTCGATGCAATAATAGTACTGGTTGCCAACCCGCCTTTTAAGCCTCCTAATATTTTATAAATCATATCGAAAAGTTCTTCGATAATGCCCGCCCGTTCGAGCATGGAGGCCATAAAAATAAATAACGGGATTGCCGACAACTGATAGTCGGTCATCAATGGAAAGATACGTGATGGTAAGATATTAAGAATTTGTGCATTACCAAAAATAAATAAGAACACACAGGCTAAACCACCTGTTACAAATGAAAGAGGAAGGCCAGCCATTAATAGAATAGCTAGCGAGCCAAACATAATAATAGTTAACCACCCAATACTAATTTCAATCCCCATTATTGAGTACCTCCCATTGTTTCTGCTTGAGAGTCGTCGGGTTTATCATTTTCGATAGTCATGAACACATTTATGTCCTTAGCAAGTTTTGCAATACCTTGAAGTATTATCAATGCTGCGCCTAGTGGTATTGAGAATTTAACGGGCCAATATTGAATGCCCCATTCAGTAAATGAAACCTCATTCACAGCATAAGAATCATAAAAGAAAGTCCAGCCGGTCCAGAGTAGGGTGCAAACAAAAATAAAGAAGAATAGGGAGGTGAGCACATCGACAAATGCTTTCATACGATTAGAAAAGTACATATAAATCACATCGACTCGCACATGAGCATCTTCTTTTAATGCATAACCACCAGCCAATATATACTGGGCACCAAACATAAGGAACATACTTTCATGTGCCCAGTTGGTGGGTGAATTAAATACATAACGCGCTATAACCTCGTAGTAGTACACAATAACTGCGATAGCAGACCAATAAGCAATATAGTTGCCCACAAATTCATTGAGTTTATCGATCCAACGAGTCCAAGCTAAATCAACATTAACCGATGCACTGTGGACAGCATGTTCTTCTACAGGGCATGCAAAACCAGAGGCCTGGCTTGTATCATCTTCCTTCTCTTTGCAACGAGCAATAAGCTTGGGCAATAAAAAGAAGTCAATAATCATTAAAATTAAAATGGTAATTGCAATAATGCGTACTGTGAGCTGCCAGTTTTCAAAATATTCATTAGCTTCAATGGTGTGTTGTTCGCCCAAGGCTAATTTCTTTTCAGCTTCTTTGAGTTTTTCTACTGCATCTTCTTCGCCATCATCAATCTGATCTTGATAGCGTTTTATTAAAAACTTAGAGGTGACAATTTCATTTTTTGCATTAGAAATAATGTTTTGTCCGTCTCGAATTTGCACATTCGAATACAACAAACCAAGAAATAAAGGAATAAATATAAGTCCCCAGCGGCTTTTTAAATAAAAGCGGTGCATGCCAATAAAGCCAGCAGTTATTAATACAAAATAAGCAAGGGGAGCGGAGATATTTTTAATTTCTTTACCAACGTTTCGTTTAATAATAAACATAGCAACGAGAGGAAAGATTAATAAACCTAACCAATAGAGCCAATGTGGCAAGACAAACGTTAAATTAGGCATGCTGTTAATATACCTCGGTTAAATGATAGAAAACCTAATCCAAATAGATCAAATTTATACATCGAAGAAAAAATGTAGATGTTTTTATATTTATTAGAAGGGCAGGTAGATGTTTTACCTGCCCCTCAGATTTCAAAAGCAACTAAATACTAGCGTTTAAGAAATTAATTTTTGGCCTTTAATCATACTTTTTGTGATATAGCCCAAGCTACCAGACATCATATAATCTAACTGAACTTTAAATACACGAGCCGCATCTTTATCTTTATTGGCCCACTTGAACCAAAGTGGAATGGCAAGCTCGGTAAATTTCTCAACATCGTCTTGAGTTAAACGAGTAACAATGGTGCCTGCTTCATCAAATTTCTTCCATGCTTCTTGGTCTGCTTTTTGGATAGCAGCATGATGAATATCAGAGTAGCGGTGAACTTCAGTTTCCATAAAGGTTTGTACGCTTTTAGAGACTTTATTCCATGATTTTTTACCAACCGTTAATTCCATAATGTCAACGGGTTGGTAAATAGACATAAATCCTGCCGGCCCCATTGAGATGAATTTAGTCACCTGATGGAAACCTAAGGCATAGTTAATAGCAGGGCCAACGAAGTCAGCAACATCAATAGTGCCTTTCTCTAGGGCAGGGAATATCTCACTACCTGGAAGTAACGTGGTTTTCGCACCAGCAGCTTGGAATAATTCAGCTACCATGCCACCGGGAAGGCGCATTTTGCGGCCTCTGAAGTCGTCAATCGAGTTAATCGGTGTTTTGGAGTGAATGATGTTTGGACCATGGTGAATAGGGCCAACATAATGCAGGTCGAACTTAGAGTAAATGTCTCGGGCCATTTCTATACCGCCCAATCCATAATAAAAAGTATCCCACTCATGAGGGTTACGTAAGCCCAAAGGATAAGAGCTTAAAAATACTGAGGCAGGCATACGTCCAGCCCAGTATAGGGTAAATGCATTCATTGCATCGATAACCCCATTTTTTACCGCATCGAATAATTGGAAGTCACCAACAACATCTTTAGCGCCAAAAGGAGTTAACTTCAATTCGCCACCCGTGCGCTCAATAATACTATCGCACCAGGTTTTAAATGTTTCTAAGCCAATACCACCTGACCAAGATGTTTGTATTTTCCATTCTGTAGTTTTGGCCGACTGAGCATTAGATATGTAAGGTGCACCTAAAATTGCGGCACCACTTGCAGCAGCAGCTGTGGTTAAAAATTTTCGGCGTGAGTTAGTTTGAGGGGTTTCTTTATCTTGTTTTATTGTTTTTTTATCGATATTTTCTGAAGACATACAAAGCTCCTTTATTAGCTTTTAATAAAGATATATCAAATGCAATTCGATAAGCGAGCTACTTTTTAATTATTATTGAGAATTATAGTCTCATTAATCGAGTGCACTCTCATGGTAAGCAATTGTTATTAGAGTGTCCTATTGTTAGCGAACTCTAGACAGCAACAATAAAAGCTTAGTTTATTATTTTTCAAATAAAGCAGAATCATTCTAGAGAAGATTTTTGATAAAAGATATAAAAAAACCTAATAATACATTATCACTGGTAGGACCGGCTAAAAGCGTACGACTTTGGTCGTAATTTCGCTTAAAAGAAGAGAAATGTCTAAAAATAACTTAAAACTTCTATGGTAAATGCAGTTATCTTTATAACTTTTTACCAAAAAAGTTATATCTAGCGAAATTATTTATAAAAGAGTTATAAATGCATCACATCACTATAAAAAATAGTACATTAAAAATTGTAGGCAGTTAAAAATCATTAATTACTCTATTTTTTTGGTTTTATTGTATCTGTGTAGTATAACAATATGCGCTAAATATTCACTTATTACATATTCAAAGCGCCCATTTGATAATTGCTATAAAAAATATCTAACAAACTAACGATATATACCAAATGAGACGCTAGATTTTTCTTTAAACAAGCGTGATAACTATTTGTTACCTCACAATCTTAAAGTAAATCAATAATAACCTGATTAATAACATTGATACTATTTATTAGGATTTATAGTCTAATAAATAATACTAGCAATACCTCAATTATTAACTACACTCAAAATGATGTGTGAGCCTTTTAGCTAGGCCTTTAAAAACAAAGGTGAATGGGACATTTATGGTTTTTTCATTAAGACAAAGTTTATTACTAGGTTTTGGGGCTGTTCTGGCTTTATTTATTGGTGCAATCCTCTTTATTAACCACCAAATAACCATTATTCAAAATACACAATCCAAGCTAGTGGATACGCGTATGCCAACGGTATTAGCCGGCGAAAAATTATTGGATGGTGTACATCACTCATTGGCTGGCCTGCGTGGTTATATGATTTTGGGCGATGATGAAACAAAAGCCGAAAAAATGAAGGCCGAAAGAGCAGAAGGTTGGGCTAAGATCGACTCTATGCTAGCCGAATACGAGGCACTTTCTTTAGGCTGGACTGAACCTGCAAATGTGGAGCTTTTAAGTAGCCTCAAAAACTCAGTAGAGCAATTTCGTGCACATCAGCAAGAGGTTGAAGATATTGCGCACGCACCTAATAATCTGCCAGCAATGAACCTTTTATTTACTAAAGCAGCGCCGGTTGCTCAAAAAGTTTCAAGTGCTATTACCGCTATTATTGATGCAGAAGCAAAACTTGAAGCCACCTCCGACAGAAAAGCTTTGCTCAAATTATTTGCTGATAGCCGAGGCTCCTTTGTGGGCGGGTTAGCCAGTATCCGAGCCTATTTGTTATCAGGTAAAGAGAGCTTTAAGCAAGATTTTTTGAAAAAATGGAATATTAACGAAACACGTTTTAAACAGATTTCTGAACGAGCAGCATTACTTTCACCCAGCCAAAAAGCACAGTGGGATATTTATGTAAAAGAAAGGGCTATTTTTGCACCATTGCCACCCCAAATGTTTACCCTGCGTGCAGGTAAAGAATGGAATAGAGCCAATTACCTGCTGGCAACAAAGGCAGCCCCGCGTGCTGCTGAAATTAAATCTACATTGGCTCAGTTAGCCGAGTCGCAATACGATTTAAAGGTTCAAGCTATAGAGTCTTTAAAATACGAGAAAAAAATACTATCGACGATAGGTAGTGCGATCGCTGCTAGTAGTATTGTTCTCGGTATATTGATTGCTTTCTTCCTTAGCCGTTCGCTGTCTAATAAATTAGATAAAATGGTGCAGGCAGCTGGCTTACTATCCTTAGGTGATTTGAGATCTGCCGACCTAGAAATGGGGCACCTTAAAGAGTTTAATGTTTTAGCAAAAGCATTTAACAATACTAAAACAAACTTACATAACTTGGTTTCGAGAATCCTGCGTTCAAGTGATAGTTTATCGACACACACAAATGAGCTAGAAACTTTACTAGCCAACTCTTATAACATTGCCAATAAGCAACAAGACAATACCTATATTATTGTGAATTCGATGCATGAAATGACTAGAACAGTTGAAGCGGTTTCATCTAATACAGTAGAAGCAGCTAGTTCTGCCGAAGATGCCGACGCATCAACTATAACAGGTCACGATGTTGTATCAAAAACTGTTACTAGCATTACAGAACTTGCTGGTGCCATTGAAAATGCTGCAAATACGATTAATCAATTAGGTGAAGAAACAAACGCAGTTGATACCATTTTAAGTTCTATTAGTGGCATTGCAGACCAGACAAATTTATTGGCGCTTAATGCTGCGATTGAGGCTGCAAGAGCAGGAGAGCAGGGCAGAGGTTTTGCTGTTGTTGCTGATGAAGTGCGTGCTCTAGCGGCTAGAACCCAGGAGTCTACCGTTGAAATTAGAACAATGCTGGATCGCCTAAAAAATGGGGCGAGTAATGCCGTTGATGTAATGAGTGCCGGTCATCAACAAGCGCAAGAGAGTGTAGAAAAAGCCAATATTGCTAGTGAAACATTAAAGAATATTGCGCAAAAAATGAAAATAATTAAGGATATGAATACGCAAATAGCATCAGCTGCAGAGCAACAAAATGCAGTAACTCTGGATATGAAAAACAAGGTAAATCGCATCGACAGCGGCGCAAGCGAAGTATCCGATGCCTCCAAAGAAAGCATACACGCCATCAAAGAAATTTCTACATTAATGACGGAGCTAGAAAAAGATGTTACTCAATTTAAGATATAGCTAAGAGATATAAAATATCCAGAAAATTTTAGATAAAATCAGCAGCTTTTTGGGACCGTATTTAACGCTAAGCCTAACTATATTATTGCGACTCAATATTAAATCGAGCTCGGTAGGAGCCCGGTGTTAAACCTATTTCTCTGATAAATACTTTTCTAAATGATGCCGGGTCGTTGTAGGCAACCTTATGAGATATCTCTGTGATACTAGCAGTGCTGGACTCAAGCATTTCCCTTGCTTTATCTATTCGTATTTTTTGTATATAACAGGTTGGGCTTAGGCCTAACGAGCTTTTAAAATGTCGAATTAATGTCCTTTGACTCATATTGCCAATACTGGCTAGTTCTTTTAGGTGTACTTCTTGTGCGTAATGTGTATGAATCCAGTGTTGTACCGCAATAATTGATTTATTCCCGTGCTCGAATGATGGTGTAAAAACACGATAAAACTGTTGGCTTTTACCGTTGGGGTCAACCAATAAATATTTTGCAACTCTCGACATAATATCAGTACCAGCAAAACGCCTGATAAGTTGTAATCCTAGTTCTATCCAAGCAGTTACGCCACCGGCCGTAATAATATCCCCTTCATCAATTAAAATTTTATCAATATCCAAACAAATACTTGGATACTCTTTCTCAAAACGATCTTTTAATATCCAGTGTGTTGTAACGCAACGGTCTTTTAAAATTCCACTTTTGGCCAGCATAAAACTACCACCACAGACTGATGTTGCTATCGCTCCAGAAGCGTATTGTTCGCTTATCCACTCAATAATTAGCTCGCTGGAATTATCTACCGTATCGGTATCAATAGTACCTGGTATAACAATGACATTTTGTTGCTCTGGGGCTTGAGGGGATGTTGAGTATTGGTTAATGAACTGATTGTTTTCGTTAATAGACCAATGAGAGACCCTAAATAGCGGACATCCTTCTGTTATCTGCTTTTTAATATAGCTATTTGCTACATTTAACATCTCTGTTAACCCATAAACAGTTGTTAACTGTACGGTAGAGTAGGTTGCGATTCCGATGTTTATGTATTTATTAGGCATTTTGGCAACTTTACCTTTGAAATGGTCAATTATGCCTCTTTAATCTATTCTGGGGCAATACTAAACTAACTGCTAATTAAAGAGGTAAGTATGTTTAGCGTGTTGGCAAGCTGTGTATGTTGAAGAAGAATTATATTATTTACTGCCTAATAGCTTATGTGGTGTTTGTATTTGTTCAGTCTTTATTTTTTAAGTTTTTAGGTTCTGAAGAAACGGATATTATTTTCTCAACAATTGCCGACTGGATGAGAAGTATAGGTTTAGATTTTATTGCTCCTTTTTTTCAAACTTATGGAGGCTATGTTATTGGTATAACTGAGCTTATTGCGAGTGCATTACTCATTTATGGTGCAACACGTAGGGCAGGAGCAATACTTGGCCTAGCTGTTATATCTGGTGCAATATTTTTCCATTTATTTACTCCTCTTGGTGTGGTGAGGGTAGTTGATGCTGCGGGTAACACCGATAACGGCATTTTATTTATAATGGCCTGCGGAGTTTGGTTAAGTTGTGCTGCCATTTTGTTTTTAGCACGCAAGTCATCATCAATGTATAATTAATCACTACAAGCATACTTGGGAGATTATCTAATGAAATTAATAAAGTTAACTTTTTTTCTATATTTACTAGTGGGTTTATCAGTTAGTGCACATGCGATAGACCCTATCTATACCCCTCTATTTTCCGATAAGGCAATTCGCGGCTACGACACGGTAGCATACTTTACAAAAGGTGAGGCTATTGAAGGGAAAAAACAGTTTTCTACTCAATATAAAGGCGCAACCTGGTTATTTGAATCGCAGGCTCATTTAGATTTGTTTATTGCATCTCCCGAAAAATATGCCCCTCAGTACGGTGGTTATTGTGCATATGCGGTTGCTCAAAATACGACAGCTTCAATTAAACCAGAGCTTTTTACTATTCATGAAGGTAAGCTTTACTTAAATTATAATAAAAGTATTAATGATAAATGGACGAATAGTAGAGACGATTTTATTGAGCAGGCTAATAAGAATTGGCCAAAAATACTTAACAAATAAATAATTTTTCAATGATCTAAAAGAGTAGGAAGTTTTGATGAAAGTATCCATGTTAAGCATTTATATAGGTTTGCTATTTTTATCGATTAATGCATACGCTATAGAATCAATTAATACACGTGGATTTTCAAAAGAGGCTATTCGTGGCTATGATACAGTTGCCTATTTCATTAAAGGAAAAGCTATAAAAGGAAATGCGAAATTTTCTACAGTATATCAAGAAGCAACTTGGTTGTTTGAATCACAATCTAATCTAGACTTGTTTGTGGCATCACCCGAAAAATATGCACCACAATATGGTGGCTACTGTGCCTATGCCATAGCACGTAATACAACAGCATCTATTAGGCCAGAGTTATTTACCATATATAAAGGCAAACTTTATTTGAATTTTAATAACGGTACGAATAATAGATGGATTAGAAACAAAGAGAAATTCATTAAAAAAGCAGATGCTAATTGGCCAAAAATGCTTGCTCATTAATATGTTACTTGGCGAAAAACCAAGCCTAAAAAAAGCGAATGGAGTATCACTCTTCATTCGCTTTTTTATTGATGCACATTTTTAGCGTTAAAAATCTCTTTTTAAAACAATTCTATAGTGTGCTTTACCTTCGCGTAGTTTATCGAGAGCTTCATTTATTTTATCAAAACTAAAATATTCTGTAACAGGTGCTATATTATGTAATGCAGCAAAATCTAGCATCTTTTTAATGGTGCCTGGGCTACCAACGGGCGATCCAGAAATAGAACGTTGACCACCAATTAATGGAAATACAGCAACATCTAATGGTTCGAGTGTTGCACCTACAAAATGTAGACGCCCTTTAGGTGCCAATGTTGAAATATAGGCATTCCAATCAAGTTTCACATTGACCGTTGAGATAATAAAATCAAAGCTGCCTGCAGCAGCCTCTAATTCTTCAATATTACTGCTGTTCAATACTTTATGTGCACCCATTTCAAGTGCCTCTACCTTTTTATGTTCGCTTGAGGTAAAAGCAGTTACTTCACAACCCCAAGCATTTAAAAATTGTAGAGCGATATGACCAAGCCCACCAATACCAATAACACCAACTTTATCTGTTGATTTGACATCAAACTGTACAAGTGGGTTAAACACAGTTATTCCACCGCAAAACAAAGGTCCGGCAGAATCGGGATTGACACCCTCAGGTATAACTACAACAGAGCTCGCTTGAGCACGGACTTGCTCAGCAAAGCCGCCATGATGCCCTGCGATGGTAGGTTGCGCATTAGCGCATAAATTATGGTCACCAGACTGGCAAGTATTACAGCTATTACAGTAACCGGAATGCCAGCCAAGCCCGACACGCTGACCAACGTTAACTGTAGTGACATCGCGTCCAATAGCCTTGATGGTACCAACGACTTCGTGTCCACCAACAAATGGATACTGAGAAAAGCCCCATTCGTTATCCAGCATACTAAGATCGCTGTGACAAATGCCACAAGACTCAACATCTAACTCAACCTCATCTCTGCCGAGCTCACCAGGATCGTACTCAAAAGGTTCTAAAGTTGCGCCGGGGCTCATCGCTGCGTAGGCTTTTATCATTCAGTTCTCCAAATTTTTACTATAACTTATTGAATTGTACCAATTAAGAGTTTATCAATAGTTAAGCAGATAGATATGTAATCGACCTTCCTAGCGTATTTGATTCGGTAAGCCTTTTATTCTCACTTTGTACGTAAACGATAGCGGTTGTGGCCATATCAAATAAGTTAAATTCTTTAATGTGCGGCACATCCATTATGTATTATTAAGGTTACAACATTTATAAGTCGTTGACATAGGCTGCAAAATAAAATACTGTATATAAAAACAGTATATTTGAAGAGGGTATCATGGCCATTATAGCTGTATGGAAGTGCGATCGAGACAATAGTATGTTTGCAGATAAAAAAGAAGCAGAAAAACACGATAGAATGCTGGAACTTGCGGAAAATATTACCGCCTTAATCGAGGCTAATATCGAAAATATTGATGAAAAAGATAGTGAAGCTATTGGTTTATTATTAGCAAAGCATCGTGATAATTTGGCTAAAGCCTGTAAAGGAAAGCCCGACATTTTACTTAAAAAATCGGATGATATAGAAACCACAGAAAAAAGAGTGGTTACGCCTATTACTCAAAAAATAACTAGCTAAAATAAGAGTACAAAGTATTTACTTTTTGTCGCGAAAATACTTTGAATTTTTTATAAACTATTGATAGGTATTATCTTTCTAACTTTTAATTAAAGCGCTTTTAGCTTTTCCCAAATTGATTGAGCAACTATCCCAACATTACTGCTACGCTTTCTCATTTGAAATAGGTGGGATTGCCGTGGTGGATAGCTTTCAATATTTAACGGTACTAGTTTACCGGATTTGAGCTCCTCAGTAATCATATGTGTAGGTATGCCTCCCCAACCTAATTCAGCGAGTAATATTTCTTTTTTTGCAGCAAAATCCGATACAGTCCAACGTAGCCCACCGGGTAACAAGTCTCTACTTTGCGAATAAGTATCGCTGCCACTGTGTGCTACCACTACTTGAGTATAGCTTTGCATTTCACTGTCAGTTTTCATGTGAGCAGTTGTGGCTGGTTCATAATTGGGGTGGGCCACTGGCATAATAGTAACCTCCGAAAATGGAATCGCTTCAACTTGTTCAGTAGGAACACCATCCATTGAGGCAATAATGATGTCTGCATCACCTCTTAGTAGCCGTTCAATTGGTCCTCCCATATTTTCCCGTGATAGGCGTATGTGAGTAGCCGGGTAGTTGGCCTTAACTGCCCCAATCATTTCTAAAACTGATTTGAGAGGGAAGGTTGCTGTAACCGCGAGAAATACCTCTGCTTCTTGTTTTGCATTTATGTTTGTGGCCACGCTGACTAACTGTTGCATTTGCTGTATGACACGCGTCGATTGACGATAAAACACCTCTCCCTCAGGGGTTAGTTTAGGCCTATATGCCTCACGAGAAAGCAAAGAGAACTGAACTTCATCCTCAAGTTTTTTGAGCATAGTACTGATGGCTGACTGAGACTTATGTAGCTTTTCTGCGGCGCCTCGAAATGTACCCTCCGTGACAATGGTATGTAGCACTATAAGTTGTTCATGGGTCAAATTCTTTCTCCAAATCAGCATTAAAGACGATAACAAAAATAGATCATGATGTTGATAAAACAATATTATCAATAAAACATGTGGCTTGATATTCTTTTTGCACATAGCGACATCTAACCTATAGGGGACCCACCATGAAACTATTTTACAAACCCGGCGCCTGCTCTTTGGCAACACATATTGCACTGCGTGAGATAGGCGTGAGCTTTGAAATCGAAGAAGTTAATACGGACACAGGTATCACCACATCTGGTTTGGATTATAAACTGATAAACCCCAAAGGATATGTACCTGCATTAGCAGTAGCATCGGGGGATATTTTCACTGAAGGGCCATCAATCCTGCAGTATATTGCCGACCAGAATCCGGATAAAAAGCTAGCTCCGCTCGTAAATACAATCGCTCGCGTGAAATTTCAAGAATATCTAAGCTATATAAATTCTGAGTTGCATAAAGCCTTTTCCCCATTGTTTTCTAGTTCTACAAATGATGATGATAAAGCAGCAGCTCGCATAAATGTTGCGGGAAAACTTGACTACCTTAATAAGTTGCTAGGTGATGGTAGAGTTTATTTATTAGGTGACAATTTTACTGTTGCTGATGCCTATCTCTTTGTTGTTAGTAACTGGGCGAATTTTGTTGGTATTGATCTCGATAAGTGGCCAAATGTCGAGGCTTTTGTTACGCGAGTTTCAAGCCGTCCTACTGTTCAATCGGCCATGAAAGCAGAAGGGTTACTTTGATGACAAATTCGCAGCAATACACTGAAGTTTTTAATGCTTTAGAAGGCTATTTTGATGGACTCTATCATGCAAATACTAAACAACTTGCTGAAGTTTTCCACCCCGATGCCCGTTATATAAATATGGGGGTTGGTGATTATATGAATAAGTCCCTTCCTGAATATTTTGAAATAGTAGAGCGGCGTACACCACCGGCCAATAAAGGTGAGGGGCGTGAGGATCGACTGCTTTCTATAGAATTTGGTGGTTCACAAATGGCTTTCGTTAAAGCATCAATGACTATGATGGGCCGAGAATATCTCGATTTTCTTATATTGACTCATGATCACTTTGGTTGGCGGATTATGACAAAAGTTTTCACTTATATACCCAAAATACAGGAGGCTTAAATGCCATACGTAAATATCAAAGTAACTAAAGAAGGTGGAACAAATGGAACCGGCCCAACAGCTGGTGAAAAAGCAGAACTTATTAAAGGGGTAACTGATCTTTTGGCACAGGTTTTAAATAAAAATCCTGCAACAACTGTCGTGGTTATTGATGAGGTTGCGCTGGAAAATTGGGGTATTGGTGCTTTACCGGTCACGGAATACCGTAAGGAGCAAATACGATGATAAAAACCCGGCTTACCGAAAAGTTGGGGCTTAAATATCCGATTATACAGGCACCTATGGCTTTTGCCGCTGGTGGGCGGCTTGCCTCGGCAGTATCGAGAGCAGGAGGGCTTGGATTGATTGGTGGAGCTTATGGTGACAGCGTGTGGCTATCAGAGCAATTCGATGCCACTCGTGGCCAACAAGTGGGGTGTGGATTTATTACCTGGGCATTAAAAAAACAACCAGAGCTTCTGAATCGTGTGTTAAAACGCAAGCCCACGGCTTTGTTTCTTTCATTTGGTAATCCGGTACCATTTTTAGAGGTTATAAGAGCTGCAGAGATACCAGTCATTTGCCAAGTACAAACATTAAAAGACGCCCAATATGCCATTAACTTAGGGGTTGACATCATTGTTGCACAAGGGAGCGAGGCCGGCGGGCACGGTGAAAAAAGGTCGACATTTACACTTGTGCCAGAAGTCGCAGATTATATATCAGTCCACTCTCCAAAAACTTTGCTTTGTGCAGCAGGTGGTATTGGGGATGGACGAGGCCTAGCTGCGGCACTAATGCTTGGTGCTGATGGTGTGCTCGTGGGATCCCGTTTCTGGGCTTCAAAGGAAGCGCTTGTTCACCCCAATATGCTCAATGCGGCGATTGATGGAACTGGGGATAATACAATTCGTACAAATATAGTTGATATAGTCCGTAAGCTTGATTGGCCAGATCGATATAATGCTCGTATTTTAAGGAATGAATTTAGTGATAAATGGCACAGTAATACCAAGGGCTTAAAGGACGCGCTCAATAGTGAAGCCGAGATATGGCAGGATGCACTGGCGAAAGGCAACCCGTTAATAGCCAATGCGTTTGTTGGTGAGTGTACAGGTTTGATTCATGACATCAAGCCTGCTGCCGAAATTTTAGAAAATATTATGTCAGGTGCAGTAAAGTATCTGAACAAAAGCTACTGTTAAACAATAGTTTGTTATGCATAGTAAATTGTAAAATTTACTATGCATTTCTACCTTATATTTGTAGTTATTACCACGACTCACAATAAAATTATACCTCTCTATCCTTACCATTTTTAGCACGTTTTTAATTTTTTCTCTGTACATAAATACTATTGGTGGTTGCCATACTGGCGTGGCTTAGGTCTTCTGGTAAATCCTTTAAGGCACAGCCATGTTCAATTCCACATTAGCACCTATGTGGCGTAACTTTGATCTTCTTCGCTTATGCTATCTGTCATGTCTAATACGTATTGCCTCATTTTCATTTAGCCCATGTATTACTTTCTATAGAAAGCGTAAATGAAAAGTGTAATAGGGGTGTTTGTTACGATCGTTTTTCTATTTAAAGATTTGTTTACTTATTAGTCTTTTTGTTCATGCTTTAAGTTCAGCCTGATTTTGATCTACCAGAAATAGCCGATTTTATTTTATTGTTGAGGAGACAGTAATGTAGTTTAAGGCAGGCAATTTTTTAATGCTTGGATGTTTAATGCTTTTTTGATACCAGAGAAATCAGATTTTAATAATTATTTATGAATTAATACCTTAGTCTTATAAGCCGCATAAGACTATATGCTAATTGTCGGTGTAGTAAATATCCCTATAATCCGCAGCGGTTTATCCGTTGATCGAAAATTATATTTTGCTGAGAGTATAAATTATAAACAAGGTGCTGTAACAAAAAAGAAATCCTTAGTAAGTACAAAAAATTATTAAGGAATTTTTAACCACTGTTTAAAAAATATATATCGCTCTCACATTTTTAATAGATTAAATTTTTCAACGAATTAAAAAACTGAATGAGTATATATCAGAAACGATAACTTCAACTTAAAAGACTAGCACTTATATACTTAGCTAGGAGTTTAAGTAGAAAAATTAGCGATATTCTTATAAATATTTTTAACTACTAATAAGAGGATAATTTATGGTTAATAATGACTATTGGAAAGCAAATTTAAAGCTTATTGCATTTTGCCTAGCAATTTGGTTTTTGGTTTCATTTGTATTCGGCATTTTACTCGTCGATCAATTAAATGCCATAAGACTGGGTGGCTATAAATTAGGATTTTGGTTTGCACAGCAGGGGTCTATATATACTTTCCTCGTACTAATTTTCTTTTATGCCAATCGCATGAATAAATTAGATAAGAAGTTTGGCGTTGAAGAAAAGAGAGAATCATAAACTATGGATAATTTAAAAGTATTAACCTACATCGTAGTATTTGGCACTTTTGCCTTATATTTCGGTATAGCATGGTGGGCTCGCGCTGGCAGTACTAAAGAATTTTATGTTGCTGGTGGTGGTGTACACCCAGTACTAAACGGTATGGCAACCGGTGCCGACTGGATGAGTGCTGCTTCATTTATTGGTATGGCGGGCTTAATCGCATTTTTAGGTTACGGTGGTTCTGTATTTCTAATGGGTTGGACAGGTGGCTACCTATTGCTAGCCATGCTACTTGCGCCTTACCTGCGTAAGCACGGTAAATTTACCGTTCCTGAATTTATTGGCGATCGCTTTTATTCAAATACTGCAAGAACAGTCGCAGTATTGTGTTTAATTATTGCCTCTTTGACATACGTCATCGGTCAGATGAAAGGTGTCGGTGTTGCGTTTTCTCGCTTCTTGGAAGTTGATTATGGCATAGGCTTAGGCATTGGTATGTTCGTAGTATGGGTGTATGCCGTGCTAGGTGGTATGAAAGGTATTACTTATACGCAGATCGCACAGTATGTTGTACTGATTTTTGCCTACACTGTACCTGCTGTTTTCATCTCATTAGAATTAACCGGTAATCCACTTCCGCAACTTGGTTTAGGTAGTAAATTGGTCGGCTCCGAAGTGTATTTACTTGATAAGTTAGACTTGATTGTAACTGACCTTGGTTTTAAAGAGTACACCACCGCAAAACTTGGTAGTACGCTCAATATGTTTGCTTATACTGCATCACTCATGATTGGTACTGCAGGCCTACCTCATGTAATTATGCGCTTCTTCACTGTACCTACTGTTAAAGATGCACGTTCTTCTGCTGGTTGGGCATTAGTATTTATCGCTATACTTTATACTGTTGCTCCTGCAGTTGGCGCAATGGCACGTATTAATTTAATGCAAACAATTGAGCCAGTCGTTGGTGAAAATTTAGTATACGATGAACGCCCACAATGGTTCAAAACTTGGGAAGGCACTGGCCTGCTAAAATTTGAAGACAAAAATGGCGATGGTAAAATTCAGTACGTAGCTGATAAAGAAACGAATGAAATGGTTAAGGTCGACCGTGATATTATGGTTCTTGCTAATCCTGAAATTGCCAATCTTCCTAACTGGGTAATTGCACTCGTTGCAGCAGGTGGACTTGCAGCCGCGCTCTCAACGGCCGCAGGATTGCTGTTAGCGATTTCTTCGGCGATATCCCATGACTTAATTAAAGGTGTAATCTCTCCTGGTATTTCTGAAAAGAAAGAGCTAAGAATAAGTCGAATTACCATGACCTTGGCGATATTGGTGTCGGGCTATCTCGGGCTAAATCCGCCTGGATTTGCCGCGGGAACTGTTGCACTAGCATTTGGTTTGGCGGCTTCTTCAATCTTCCCTGCATTAATGATGGGTGTGTTTTCTAAGCGAATCACAAACAAAGGGGCAATCGCAGGTATGGTAGCGGGTATTGGTATTACTTTATTTTATGTATTCCAGCACAAAGGTATTATGTTTATCCCTGGTACATCGTTCCTAGGTGGTATGGAGCCAAACTGGTTTCTAGGTATTTCACCTAATGCATTTGGTGTTGTTGGTGCGATTGTTAACTTTGTTGTTGCATACACCATCTCTTTCATGGGTAAGCCAATTCCTTCAGAGATAAACGATATGATCGAAAACTTCCGTATTCCTGTTGGATCAGGTGCGGCTAGCGATCATTAATTAGAAATTAATGGATTGTTGTAATACTCAATAAGGCTCTTTAGGGAGCCTTTTTTATTTTTACCTCTTCGAGCTCTTATATATAATCACTTGATGTAATGTAAAAACAGGTTCTATAAAAATGAATAGACACAAAAAATTAGCCTTTATAGTTGCGCCATTTCTTGCTATTGGAGGCTATATTGCTGCTGATTATTACGATAGATCTCAAGTTGATAAAAAACGTTATCACTCCTTAAAGGTAGAAGGGCAGTGCAATATTGATAGAGGCCCTTGTTTACTGAAAGGCGCAGGCTTGGTTGTGGAATATACTGTTAAAGGGGAGCTTACAAACATAGAAGCGAACCATGAACTAACGACAGCCGCAATTGGTATGAGCGGTGATAGCGATAGAAACCCCTATAATCTAACGCCCAAAGCTGACCAAAAAAATTGGACTATACCGACCTTAACTTTTAAAGATTCAACATCTAACGATGGTACCGTTAGATTAGTTGTCACCGCTGAAGATCATATATTTTTTAGCGAGTTTTCAAATACTCAGTAATAAAGCTTGCTGATTTATGGTTGATCTAGAAAAGTTATAAAGGAGTAAGGTAATGAATATAGAGCTGCAAGAAATTTGTGATTTTTTGGCAGATACCACGCCCTTTGATAATTTACCAATAGAAAAGGTTAAAAAAATAACACATGCTGCTTCTATTCGCTATATTCGAAGAGGCTCGCCTATGCCTCCTCTCGATGTTGACCAAAACCAACTTTACGTTATACGCAAAGGTTCTATCACACTGCAAAATAAACAAGGAGAGCTACACGGAAAATTAAGTGATGGCAATATTTGCACTTTATTTTGTTCAGATATAGATAGCAGCAATATCCAAGTTAACGTTGTTGAAGACACTCTGGTTTACTCCATTCCATGTAAAGAATTATATGAAATCATAAAAGATCATCTATCGGTAATCGATTTTATTCGCAATGATTTTTCTAAGCGCTTGAATGATGCCGTTAAAACTATGAATGATGCAGCATTAGCTGCCTCGCCATTGATGAGGATGTCAGTCGCACAGGTGATGAACTGTTCACCCATTGCAATAGAGGTGGATGCCAGCATTTTTGAGAGTGCAAAGGTAATGGCAGAGCAGGGGATTTCCTCTTTAATGATTACCGAATTAGGAAAACCCGTTGGTATTATTACAGATAAAGATATATCAAAACGTTGTGTTGTTGGACAGATTTCGCCCAAGTCTGCAGTGACTCAGATCATGACGTCTAAAATATGTTCGGCTCATCCTAATAGTAGTGTATTCGATGCATTAATGGACATGACGCGCAAACATATTCATCACCTCCCCGTTATTGAAGATCATAAGTTAGTGGGGATTTTAACCATTACCGATTTGATACGCCAGGAAGGAAAAACCCCTGCTTATTTGCGCAGCGCCATAAGAAAAGCTAAATCTATCGAAGAGCTACAGCACTACAGTCAATCAATTTTCGAATTACAAGCACAGCTTGTAGGGATGGGCGCAAATGCAGATCATGTGGGTAAAGGTGTTACCTCAATTACTACAGCAATTACGCTTAGACTGATTGAAATGGCAGAAGAAAAGTTGGGCGCTGCACCGGTACCTTACGCATGGGTCGCTGCAGGTTCACAAGCGCGTAGAGAACAAACATCGTATACTGATCAGGATAACGGCTTAATTATCGCTGACACTATGAAAAAAGAAGACGAACCGTGGTTTGAAGCTTTAGCAAAATTTGTGTGTGATGGATTAGATGCCTGTGGTTATATTTATTGCCCTGGTAATGTAATGGCAATGAACTCAAAGTGGCGGCAAACAGCTAGCACTTGGAAAAAGTATTTTGATCAATGGGTACATCAACCAGAACCAAAAGCACTCATGTATTGCAGTATCTTTTTTGACCTACGCACCATTTATGGCAATAAAGAACTACTCAAAAACATCCGTAAAAAAATGCTTAAAGAAACCCAGTCAAGCACCTTGTTTTTAGCCTTGTTAACTCGTAACGCCTTAAAGTTAAAACCGCCTTTAGGCTTCTTCAGAGATTTTGTTTTAATTCATGATGGTGAACATAATGACACGTTAGATTTAAAGCATAACGGTATTGCACCGATTGTTGACCTTGCGAGAATTTACGCACTATCGGAAGGTATTTCAGCGGTAAATACTGTCGAACGCATAAAAAAAGCAGCGGGTACAAAATCTCTGAGTAAAGAAGGGGCTGCTAATTTACTCGATGCCTTTACATTTATAGGCTCATTACGCGTAAAACACCAAGTTAAACAAATTAGAAACGGCGAAGTGCCTGATAATTATATGTCACCAAAAGCAATATCTAAACTCGAAAGGGAACATATGAAAGATGCATTTAAAGTTATTCAGACTATGCAAAGCGCTCTTGATAAAAGTTATTAATAGTTATGTTAGATTGTTTAGTGGGGTATGAGGCAAAACGTAAGCGCCAATTAAAAAAGGCGCCCGATGGCGCACTTAAAGATTTTCTTGCAACTCCATTTCCTGATGTTAATCAAAGTATTGAGGATACGCCAATATTGGCAGTTGACTTTGAAACTACCGGGTTAAACGCTGCAAGCGATCAAATCCTTAGTGTCGGCTTTATTCTTGTCAAAAAAAATGAAATAAAGCTCTCTAGTGCTTATCATAAAGTTATTCGGACGACAGGTTCTTTAACTGAAAAAAATGTCATAATTCATCAAATTACAGACGATACACGCCATCAAGGTGACACCTTACAAACAGTGATAGAAGAGCTGCTCCAAACCCTAGCTGGTAAAGTTATGTTGGTGCACTACGCAAGTATTGAAAAAAGCTTTCTGAATAAAGCTTGTAAACAGTTATATGGAATTGCACCTGTATTCCCAATTATTGACACATTATATTTATCGAAAAGACGTTTAGATAAACACTCTACTATTTACAATCCTTTTGAGCTAAGGTTATCTAACCTACGTAATAAAGAGCAGTTGCCGCGTTATCGTGCGCATAATGCACTGATTGATGCTATAGCTACGGCAGAGCTTTTTTTCGCTGAATTATCCAAATTAGATGGTAACTCATCATTGCCGTTAAAATCACTTCTGTCGAAGTGAGAAAATGTAATAAGTGATTCTTATTTATTAATAAACATAGCCACCATGAAGGAGTTTATTTTTTATATCAATCGACTTTTCTTCCTTTACCTGATTCAGCACGCTTTTTATTTTCGCTTTGTACATAAATAGTATCGGTCGTTGCCATGCTGGCGTGGCCTAGATCTTCTGATAAATCCTTTAAGGCACGGCCGCGTTCAATTTCCATACTAGCACCTGTGTGGCGTAGCCAATGCGTCGATGCCTCTTGCAACTTTCGTGCGGCGTCTTCACCTTCTTTAAGTTTCATTTTCTCGTAGGCTTTATCAAAAACCTCTTGTACGAGGCGAGTTAAATGCCTTGCTGTCATACCACCTTGGCCGCGAATTTTTTCAACAATAGGTGACATATCAGAAGAAGAGGGTAGTGATGGTAGAGCCCTGTAGGCTCTATAACGTTTTAAGTAGTCGAGATATTGTGTAGGAACACTCACATCGCGTAATTTGCGCCCTTTCCCATAAACCTTTAACCACCAATTTTTGTCTTCATCCTGCCAAAAATGCCGCATTTCTGGCGACCAGTCTCTACGTTCAGACAATTCTGAGATACGTAAAAATAAGGTTTTGAGGCTGGCAATCACAAACAAGCTACGCTCATAGGTATGATCCTGTTCTGTTAAATCTTCTGCTATGTCTAATACGTATTGCCATTGATCCTCACTAAGCCTGCGAATTTCTTTAACTTGAGCATCTGCTATAAAATAACGGCAATCAGTCTTAGCGACTTGAGCTGGATTGCCGTAGCAGATCTCTTCGTTCATTAAGTACTTATAAAATGCAATAACTGCAGTAAATAGCGACTTTAGCGTCTCTTGCGAAGGCTTATACTTCTTTTTATCTGGTTTACTGGATACTTGGTTTTTGGGTAACTTGAGCCGAAATGGCAGCCATTTGTCATTTACTGTAAACACACCATTTTGATAGATAAAACGATCATAGGAGGCCAAGCCAATCCAGGTAATTGGCGGTTTCCAACAAAAATCAACATATTCAAGAATATCGCTTTTACGTAAGTCATCCATAGGTTGCTGCTTAACTACAAACAGCCACGTTAAAAAGCGCTCAGTTTCGTTACGAAACCGACTGTAAGTATGCTCAGATTTATTGCGGCCCATATATTTAAGAAAATCCACAGCCCATTGCCAATGCTGTAATCGCCAGCTAGGCGCATCGGGTTCAGTCAGAAATGTCTGTACAGCTGGGTAATCGGATAAACGAATATGCTTTAACTCGTTATGAGTTGGAAATAAAGGCAAAGGCTTGTCTAGCTTCATATACATGCTTTTATTAGATTAAGGTAGATATGACTAGTATAAATAGGATTAGGCTTATAGTCTACTACTTAACAGTATTAGACTTAAGGAGAGCTAATAGAAGCACCCTGCGCAGATACACGAATATCAGGCACAGTAGGATCAAAATAACCGTTATGAACTATTGAATAACAAGATTGCTCAGAAACAGATAACTTAGTGGCTTGCTGTGAATAACACTGACAAAAAGGAGATCTAGGAATAACAACACAAGCAGCTATACGAGGAAATGAAACAGGATCAGTAAGATCATCATAAATAGGTGCAGTATGAAGAAGATCAGGAATTCTAGGCTTTAACCTCTCTAAATAATCAAGATCAGAGTTACTATTTAAATTAGCACTAGAAGTGCTAGGAGTAGATGAAGCTACTTGAGAAGAAGTAGTAGACGTTGACTGAGAAGATTGCGCATCATCAGGAACTAAACCAGATATTAGATAAACTAAAAACCAAACAAGCCCACCAAGGGTAATTACCTGCAAACTGCATTTTTAACTCTTCTAAAATCTAAATTTACCATGAAAATCAGTTAGATAGGGTAATTTAAATTTCCTGAAATAAGGCCACTGAAACTACTATTTTTTGGAAAATGTATATTTAATAGTCTAATAGTGCTATTAAGGTATGCATATGACTAAACATTTAAGACGTGTTTTGGAGGATTAATATCAATAGAAATTAACTAAAGTCAACGTCCTTGTTTGTGTGAGAGTAGGGTGCTTAGAATTTCAACAGGTTAGGATCGATCATTTTTTCAACTTGAAAGTTTTGAGAATCTTGGGCATTCTCTGCCGACAAATCGAATTTTCCCCAGATTAAAAAGTGCTTCCAAACCGCTGGCCAGCTATTCTTTATTTGATGGAGGATCTGCAGCTTTTCAATAGGGTTTTTTGCATTAATGATTTTTTGCGATAAGTGCATATAATTCCAGCATATCATAACGTTTTTAAGTAAGGCTTTTGCCGACACTATCAATTCTTGATCCTCTTTATTGGCAACGTTATAGCCAGGTGCACCGATTGCTAACACCTTATCCAAATTATTAAGATGTTCACCTTTATTAAGCTGGGTTTGTATTTTACTTCGGTATGCTTTGTCGTCCATATATTTTAAAATATGCAACGTTCTATGAATTCGTCCGAATTCAACAATAGCTTCGTAAAGAGAGTTGTTTTTTGAATATGAATTTAAGCGTCTAAATAACTGATTCGATGTTGTTACCCCTAATTTTAGAGAAGCCACAATACGTAAAATGTTTTCATAGTGCTCTTTGATTAGATCTACTTTAATTTTTCTGGTTGGAGAAATAGGGAACTTAGACTTATTATATTTAGAAATACTCGTTAGTGAATATAGCTCACATTTCTGAAAGTTTTTAATTCTCGGCGAAAATTCAATATCTGTTAAAGAGGCCAGTGCAAAATTTGCCAACGTGGCTCCATGCGAGTCAGTACTATGACTATGAACACGTATTGCGCCTGAGTTGAATAATGCATCGAATAAATAATGCGCTTCAAGTTCTGCTCCATTGATCAAATACGGAGAAAAGCTAAGATGCCTTGCCTCTGAAGACTTATATTCAACCAAAACACGATCTTTACCACCATATTTAAACGAATAATTAGAATTAAGTGACTCTTTGAGAGCAATATACTTTTGTCCATCAGATGAACTAATTTCTTCATCAAATAAGTCTGCTAGTGGTAATTTATCTACAAAATTGATAATTAAGTCATTGGCTCGTTTGAAATTTTCTTTAGTCGCATAGGCTTTCATCGCAGACTCGACACTATTTTTATTAACCGCATCAGCCAGTTTTGAGAAAGTAGAGGATTTAAAGTGGTGAGCTAACGACATAATGACAGCAAAAAACGTTGTATTATTAGGTCTTTTCTTAATATATTTATGCTCTCTGTGACCAAATTCTCGTAAAAACCCGCAAGCGTTATTTACCGTATTTAATGCTTCCACTAAGCTGATTGAATTCTCTGCCGGGTAGAGCTCCGTTGTGTTGTTTAGTTGTATTTCTTCCGGTGACAGCTGTGTATTCCTCTCTGAGTGGACGGTTAAGCCTTCCTTAACATTACCACCTATATAGGTATTTTTTCCATTCAGTATATTGCTATTAACTGATGTGTATGTTTCATCTAAATCAATTGCGAGTTTATTTAAGAGCTTTTCAACGTCACCATATTGAGTCATATTCGTATCGGCTAAGATTTTTTTTCGGTTTCGCTTAAATGTCTCTTTCGATATAAGTGAACGCTCAAGGCCTAAGTATTTATGAGAATGCATGAGAGCTAAATCCCCAGCAATTAGCGCCTTACACACTTCTCTAAATAAATACATGGTATACAAATCGCTATTAAAATAATCATCTCCCACTATCCAGTGTTTATCCTGTTTAGGCAAAAAACTAATAGGGGCATCGTTTTTGATAGAGCCAGCATTGAGACGATAGTACTGTATCGCCTTAGCCAAGTGACTGTTTGAGCATGAATAGTCAAATTCCAGAGAAAGAATGATAGGTTTGCAAGTGAGTTTAAGGCTTGTTGCTTTTTCTTCAAGAAACTTAAAGAATAGTGTTCTTGCTGATGTTTTAATCAAGTCTATATTGATGTTATCAATGTCTTTTTTCCTGTCTTCTGTAGATTTTTTCTGTTTATCAATATACTTTGAAAGCTTCGCTATTTTAGCTTCTGCATCAAGTGAGGCATCTCTAATAATACTTTCCATTCTTTTGACTTGGTTAATCAGTGAATCTGCATTTTCTGCTAGCCCATCGATACTTTCTTCTCTAGCTTTCTGATTTTTATAATACGCATCTTTAGCTTGCTTTTCCGCAGCAGAAAATGCAGTTTTTATAATATTGAGTAAGCTTTTAATCAGAATGTCTTGTAATCGATAGTATTGATTTGCTGTGTAAACCGTTAAATAAAGATTGCGCAGAGACTCACTTTTTCTCTTTAACTGAATGACATCTTGTAATTCTGCTGATGTAGAAAAACTACGTATTTGTTCCGTTGTAAGGTTTAATTTTTCAAATACACCACTTACTGAATTATAAATATCTTGTAAGTCACTATTTCTCCTTATATTTTCTCTAACTTTTTTAGGCTTTGTAGAATGAGAAAACCTGCTTGAATGAGTCAGTTGATACTTAATATTTCCGCTATACGTATCATTCCGCTCTACGAGTGTCTCTAGTTTTCGCTTTGCTTCACTACTCAATGTTTCAATGATAGATAGGTGCTGCTGACGTTCTTCGTTATATGCTTTACTGATTAAGGTTGCGAGTATAGAGTATTTAGGTATCTGGCATTTAATATCTTTCAGGAAGTCGATAATGTCAAAAAAAATATCACGGGGGCTTCTATTTTCTCGTAACTTGATCTGTAAATAATTTCTTACCTGTACCTTTATGTCATTATTGAATTTTTGCATTCCAAAATATTCAATAATCTTTTTCTCATGCTGAACACGAGACGTATAGCTTGCTTTACTGATCGCTGAATACTTATTCTCAATATTAAGGAGCTTACAAGCGTACCTAATATCACGTGGATTAAATTCAGGGTAAAACTGTGCCGTTTCTTTAAAATACGCAAAATTAACTAAAAGATAGACTTTGTTCGCACTGCCGCGAATAGCGTTTAAAGTCCTCTCAAAGTTTTTAGGTATATAAAAGGCTCTTTTGCGATCAATGGCGTTAAAGGTAGGTGGGTTGTCATGCTTTAGCTGTTCATCATCATCGAGAATCCTAAATGCTCTTGTCATGGTTGCTCCTGTTAACTTGTTAGTTTTAGGGACCTTGAGTGTACATAAGAGCAAAAATGTAGCTGTGATTTAATCGATATTTATTAGTTCAAGATTACACTCTAAGCAAGCCAGTTTGAGATTGGGTTTGCCCCAAGCGTTGATACCACAACCACGACAGGTATATTTTGTTTTGCCTGAACGGAGAGGGGGCTTCGTCGACTGATACTCTGGTAGTTCGCCATAGAGCGCGTCTAAATGCTCAGCGGCATTGCCTACAGTAGCCTGAGTCTCATCGATAAACCCTTCTAGGGTATTATCGTCCGCTGTAATAGGTAGAGTCCGTTCATGTTTGTAGGCTTTAGGATAAAAATTACGTTGTAGTTCGACAGATTCTTCATTACTCGTATAAGCTAAGATGGGTCTCTCAAGCCTAAACATAGGGAATGCATCTACCCATGGAAAATCAAAGCCTGTACCCGCCAGTTCTTGGCAAGCTTCATGAAATTCCCCTTCGAGTAGAATATAGTCCATCATATATTCTCCTGTTTCTGCGCCACCAGGCTGCCCAGTAGAGGAGGGAATTAGGCCAATGGAGCGCATTTTTTTCGCCCATTCCTTATTGTGGTAGCCTCTTCGGCTAGGGGTGCCATAACAAATCTGCCAGATATGGACCATCTCATGACAAATGGTCTGAAAGATCTCTATGAGTGGGTAGTGCATGAAGTATTCGGGATTAACGGCGATCTCATTGACTTTGTCACCTGACTTGTCTGTCCACCGGTCAAAGGCTGCATAGCCCATCACTTTTCGTTGTCGATGGAAGGTAATAATGCATTTGGGTAAGCTATCAGCAAACAGCTTCTTATTAAAAAAATTAAAGGCATAAATCAGAACATCATAAATTTGTCGCGTCGGTTCATCCATTTCCTGTATACTTATATTGTGTTTCATTAGCGCTACTCAGTACTAGAGATCTTAAAAATTGGATCGTACGATCCAATTTTGATTGAAATTTAATCAGATCATTCCTTCCTTCTTTTTAAAAGCATTGCTTATCCTTTAAAATCAATAGCCTGCAAATCTATTTTAAAGTAATTTATAGATTTATATGAAAGGCTTAATATTAATAAGCTGTGAATAACTTCCCAATTTCTGTCAATACAAAATCCAATAACTTTTAGCTTTTCAATTCTACTCTCTATAACGACTCATTTAAAGATAGAAAATGGGTTGATCTACAAGTCGGTAAAGTTACTGACTTGCTTTATGGTTATACCAATAATGGAGAGAGGAAAGGCAACATCCTTTAATAGGGAGTTTGAAAGTAAGCAGGGAAGAGGGCAGTGCCGGGTATAGTTTATAATTATAAAGAATCACCCCAATATACAAAAAAGCCAGATTATTTAAATCTGGCTTTTGAGGTGGTTAATAATATTTGGCTTATGCAGATGACCGGTTACTCATAGACAGGGGCATCAGGTGCATTTTTCTTGACGCTTTCTATTCCATTTTCTCGAGCTGATATCGATTCATATTGCTCAGATGTACCAATCACCTGATTATTGGCAGCTCTTAAATTAAACATTGATTTACCATTACTTGCTTCTTTGCGTTCGTATCGTTCATCTAATGGCGCATTGACTCTAACAGAGGCAATCCCATTTTCTGCACTTGATTTTTGCACATAAGCTTCACTGACTAAAATAATTTGTCCATTGGCAGCTTTTAACCGAAAGCGAAATTGTCCACCATTATCTTTATATAATTCAAATTTCCCAGCCATATAAATTCTCCTTTTATTAAATAGCCTAGATAGTGTATCTGTATCTGCAATAAATAGACAGATAGAGCAGTGTAGAGCGGTTTCAAAAAGTCTCTCCAGTGCTCATTAAACACAGTGCTACAATAAGCTTGCTATTTCACCAATCATTTCTGGCTCAAGCGGCTTACATAAGTACTCTTTAACAAAATCGTATGTCTGGCATTTTTCTTTATCCTTAGTTTGATCAGAGGAGGTAAGCATAACGACAATTGATGTTGGCTTATTACCTTTTGCGTACTCTTCTAAAAACTCATAACCATTGAGGCCAGGCATATTAATATCAAGGAATATTAAGTCAATCGATGCTTCCTGTGAATTAAGAAAATCCAACGCTTCTTGGCCATCATAGGCTGAAAATACGTCAATCGATGAATCGTAATCATTGATAGCATATTTTGCGATTTTTTCAGCGATAATAAATCGCAGTTTAGTACGCTTCTATCGATAACTTGGATTTTTCAAGTAATTATCTATTATTTGTCAAACCATACGTAAACTACAAGGTAAGCTTTTTATAGATAATAACGCTTAGTTAAGTATAGAAAAATATGTAGAATCAAGTAATCTGCGCAAGTATGAAAACAATAAATTGGCATTACTCTCGTGAAAGAGAGGCAGAATACTACCTCCATCTTTTTGATATTGGCATCACAAATTCAATTTCTTTTTTTGCTAAGCATAGGTATGGTAAAACAGCCTTTTTGTGCAACGATATAGCACCATTAGCCAGAAAAAAAGGATACGATATTATCTATTGCCAAATAGAGGAAGACAGTAGCAACCCTGCAAAAGCACTGGTCACAATTATAGAAGAAGCAATTACACGACAATCGTTACTTGGCAAACTATCGGCTTTCCTTATTATGAGAAAAGCAGATCTCTCTGCTTCTAGTGCTGCTGGAGATGCCATTGATAAACTGTCTAATCAGCTGCATAAACTATCGATGCGCAAGCGTAGAACGCTATTTCTCTTTGATGAAATCACTTACTTATCGAATCATTTTGAATCTAGTCTAACAGCGACTCTTCGCACAGCACTGGATCAACATGCAAATATGCTATGTGCTATCTACGCCAGTGCATCACATACGAATCTAGCTCAGCTTTTTCACGATATAAAATCACCGCTCTATCATTCCACCCAACAATATAATCTACCAGATATGGATACTGATTTTTTACGGTTTATGTGTGCGAAATACAGACGAGTCACGGGAGGTACAATTCTTATCGCCGATGCAGAACAAGTGCTGAAGCAAATAGGGCTGTCACCCGACCACTTTATGCGTATTATTGATAAGATGATCAGCGATAAGCATCTCACTATTGTGGATGCTTGCCATCAGTATTTAGCTACTGATACCAGTCAATAGCTGTTATCAGAACCGATAATATCATGAACGTGCGTATTCTAAGTGACCTACATCTTGAGTTTGGTGAATCTTTATTAACGGATAATGATTATGGACAGATATTAAGCTTTAGCATTGATTCTATCCAAGCAGGGATGGTCTATTTGGAGAATATTTCGGGCTATAACTATAGTAAGAAACGGTAAAACCCATTGAGTAATATAGGAAACTCTCATCACGAATTGGAAAAGAGTCCGCCCTAGTCATTATTCAACCTTTCGGCTCTTACCCGAAGCCGCTCTCTTTTTGTTTTCGCTCTGTACATACACCGTATCGGTTGTTGCCATACTGGCATGGCCAAGATCTTCAGATAAGTCTTTTAAGGCACGGCCTCGTTCAATCTCCATACTTGCCCCGGTATGCCGTAACCAATGTGTTGAAGCCTCAAGTAATTTACGAGCAGCTTCTTCACCTTTCTCGCCCACCATTTTTTCATGGGCTTTATCAAAAACCTCTTGAACAAGGCGTGTTAAATGGCGTGTCGTCATGCCGCCTTGACCTCTGATTTTCTCTACTAAAGGGATATTTTCATAAGAAGAGGGTAGATCAGGTAGTGTCCTGTAGCGTCGATAACGCTTTAAATAATTAAGATATTGCGTGGGTACACTCACATCGCGTAGTTTACGCCCCTTTCCGTATATTTTTAGCCACCAGTTTTTATCGTCATCCTGCCAGAAATGCCGCATTTCAGGTGACCAATCTCTACGTTCAGACAGCTCTGAAATACGTAAGAATAGTGTTTTAAGGGTTGCAATAACAAATAATGTCCGTTCATAGGTATGATCTTTGTCGGTCAACCCTAACGCTATGTCTAATACGTACTGCCATTGGTCTTCGGTCAGCCGTCGTATCTCTTTGACTTGGGCATCGTTAATAAAATACCGGCAGTCTGTTTTAGCGATTTGGGCGGGATTGCCATAACAAATTTCTTCGTTCATTAGGTACTTATAAAAAGCAATAATCCCCGTAAACATGGACTTAAGCGTTTCTTGTGACGGTCGGTATTTCTTTTTATCAGGTTTTTGGTCGGATTGAATCTGGCTTTTAGGTAATTTTAAGCGGAATGGTTGCCACTTAGGATTCACGCTGTATTGATTATCATTGGGTAAAAAACGATCATAAGCTGCGAGCCCAATCCAAGCTACCGGTGGTTTCCAACAAAAGTCCGCATACTCAAGAATCCCTTGCTTGCGTAAGCCGTCCATAGGTTGCTGTTTAACTAAAAATATCCATGTAAGAAAGCGTTCGGTTTCATTCCTAAAGCGCGTGAATGTGTGCTCAGATTTATTGCGTCCTACATATTGAAGAAATTCCAATCCCCAATTCCAATGATCGAGGCGCCATGTTTGCTCAGGGTTTTCATGTAGAAAGGCATCTAGCTCGGGATAATCCGCGAGATTGATGCCTTTGAGTTCATCATAGGTTGGATATAATGGTATGGGTTTAGGCAGCTTCATAGCGTTTTTCTTATTATTGGTAATTATTCCCGATTATATCTAGAATATTACTTATAGTCTACTACGTGACGGTATTAGACATAATAAGGCTTCATATACCAGCTTCTCATCTCAGGTACCTATTCCTTGTAGACTAAGCGTATAAATAAATCATCTCCAGGATAAATGCTACGAGCCTTTCCGCTTGGGACAAGGTTTTCCGTTTCGTATAGCTGCTTTATGGCATCAGCTACGAGTGGTTTACAATCTTCTATAGGAGTCAGTTCGAAATTTCCCATACCAGCACTAATACCGACATGTAGAGTGTTATTGTCTTGTTTGAGTAAAGGACAAAGCCGCCCTGGACGAGGTGTGTTGTCAGCTAAATCTACAATTACATCATTTATTGAATTCATCTACGGTATTCCCCTAGATATAAAAAGAAGTTCTATTCGATACGGGCAGCTGCTGATGCTTTATTCTTTGTAACATCCGAAGAGTTCGCAAACCTTACCAATTTGGGAAGTAAAAGTGAAATATCATCCCTACTCTTCTGATATTTAGTTAATTTTTCCAGTGAAGACAAAAGATTGAATGAGCAATTACTACAGATACACAATTCCATCCGCCGAGACGAGTGCATAAGGCGTGCTGCGACCATCTTTATTAATCTTGAGTACTTCATAAGGCTGATAGCGACCAGAAACATCCATTCCAGGGCTACCCATTGGCATTCCTGGAACAGCTAATCCAGCCACATCGTCAGGGCTTTCTTCCAAGAAGTGTCGAATGACATCTGCTGGAATATGACCTTCAAAATAATAGCCACTTTTTACCCCAGTATGGCAAGCTTGATGAGGAGGTGAGATACCCAAGGTCTTTTTAAGGTTGTCTAAATTTTCTGGATGTTTGATCCTGACAGAAAAATCGGCGGATTTTAGGTGGTTAACCCACGCTTCACAGCAGCCGCACGTTGGGCTTTTATAGACCGTGATGGGTCTTAAAGACTCTAAACTGCTATTTCTGCCGTCGCCATAGGTGCTTGAACTCATAAAAAGCCAAACCAAGCATAAACCTAAAATTTTTAGTGTGTTCATAACGACTCCATACAAAAAAATTATCAGTCGCTATAAGAGGTAAGTCACTTTTAATAATTCAATAAAGGTCTTACCCAACAATAGCGCTCTTTAAAAAAGCCTGAGACTGTCTATCATAACAGTCGCAGGCAAGAATTTATGTGATGTCCTCTAACTTCCCTTTTGAGAACCAGGCAAATAAAACCGGTAATACAAACAGCGTTAAAAATGTGGCCGTGATTAATCCACCCACGATCACACTGGCCAATGGCTTTTGTATTTCTGCGCCAACGCCTTGTGAAAGTAGCATGGGAATCAGCCCCAGAGCTGATGTGATGGCTGTCATCAATACGGGTCTTAGTCTGGAAGTAGCGCCATCAAATACAGCATCTGCCACTGCTAATCCATCCGTAATCCGTTGATTAATACTCTCCACCATCACAACGCCATTCAGAACGGCTACTCCAAATAGAGTGATAAAACCGACCGAGCTTGGTACTGATAGATACTGCCCGGAAATCCACAGAGAAAAGACACCGCCAATAACCGCCAATGGCACATTGACCAAGATCAGCATCGCTTGACCGACTGAGCCAAAAGCAAAGTAAAGCAGCAAAGCAATTAATCCCAGCGACACCGGAACGACCAATGACAAACGCTTTTGTGCTCGCTGTTGGTTTTCGAATTGCCCTCCAATATCAACGGAGTAGCCCGTCGGCAGGTCAACTTTATCAGCAATCGCTTGGCGGATATCTACTACCACACTTCCCATGTCGCGCCCTTGAACATTGGCCTGTATGACCACTCGACGCTGCACATCATCACGACGAACCTGAGGTGGGCCTGATTCAATAGTCACTTCAGCGACATCACCCAGGCGTACCCAAGCACCTGACGGAGCCTGTAATCGTAAGTCGGCAATACTAGCGCGGTCTTGGCGAAAGCGTTCAGCGAACCGCACATAAATATCGTAACGCTCATTACCATTAATGACTTGGCCTGCACTGACACCACCGAGCCCTTCGCTGACTAACTCCATCACATCGCTTACGGCGAGACCGTATCGAGACAAAATACGACGATTTGGCTTCACCACTAATTGTGACTCACCCACAATTTGCTCCATCGCCACATCACGCGCTCCTTCAATCTCCTTAACCACCGCTTCAATGGCCTGCCCTCTTTCGGCCAGTACCGCTAAATCAGGACCAAACAACTTAATGGCAAGCTGCGCTTTAACACCCGATAACAATTCGTCTACTCGAGTTGCAATAGGTTGTGAGAAATTGAATAGCAAGCCTGGATACTGCTCCAGCTTTAGCTCCATTAGTGATTGCAGTTCATAGCGATTACTGGCGCTGGTCCATTCTGGCACCGGTTTAAGACCGATATAAATCTCAATATTATTGACCGGTTCAGGGTCACCACCAATTTCAGCTCGACCAATACGCGACAGCGCGTAGGTCACCTCAGGGAATTCCATCAGCATGGCTTCCAGTTTAGGCGCAACGTCCAATGCAGTGTTTAAGCTAGAAGACGGTGCCAGCGTTACTCTCAAGTTGATGGTACCTTCTTCCAATTCCGGTACGAACTCAGTGCCTAAACGTGGTAAAACCAGTGCAGCAGAGACCACCATCAGTGCAGCAATACCGACCACCACTATGCTATGACCCATTGCCCAGGATAAACCCTTGCGATAGAGCAGATCGAGAGGCTTTAATACAAAACTTTCGCGTTGACGGATGCCTCTTCGAAAAAGATACGTCGCTAAGGCAGGCACAATGATCAAGGCCACAAACACTGCCGAAAGCATGGCGAGCATAATACTGACAGCCATGGGCTGAAATAGCTTGGCTTCGACACCTTCAAAACTAAATAGCGGCATAAATACCACCAGAATAATCGCGGTTGCGAAAAAGATGGGGCGTGCGACTTCCTTGCCCGCTTCTTGCAAGCGCAAAGCAATACCGTGGTTATCATGTGCCGCGTCCACAGGATCTTTATCATCACTGCCAACACGTGCTGCTCGCTGTGCATCATGTTCAGCATCTGGGTGAGTCAGGTGTTTAAACATGTTCTCTACCATCACAACAGAGCCATCCACTAGCATCCCAATAGCGACGGCGATTCCGCCTAGAGACATTAGATTGGCTGATAAACCAAACCACGACATCACCATTAAAGCAATACCAATCGAAATCGGAATCGAGATCAATACCAGAAACGTGGCGCGCAGGTTCATCAAAAATAAAGCAAGAATTACCACAATAAACACAAACGCAAGCAGCAAGGCATTAACGACGGTTTGTACCGCTTGCGTAATCAGGTCTGCTTGATTGTAAAAAGCCTCAAAGCGAACACCTTCAGGTAAGGCCTGATTGATACGTTCAACGCGGCTGTCTACGGCATCAATGGTGGCTTTGGTGTTAGCGCCCATACGCTTGAGCACAATGCCGGAAACAACTTCGCCGAGGTTTTCTGCTGTACCGTCACTGGTTTTGCGTGTCATGGTCACTGCACCTTGACGAATTTCGCTCCCTAATGCCACCTCCGCTACGTCAGACACGGTGACAGTTGTTCCATCAATGGTTTTTAGAGGAACCTGACCAATTTCTTCCAACCCCTTTTTGCCATGATCCAACCAGCCAGTACCCCGAATCACAAGTTGCTCTTGTCCTCGATCCATATACCAACCACCTACATTGGTGTTGTTGCCCTCAAGAGCCGCTATTACATCGTCTTGAGACAGCCCATAAGCTATGAGCCGGGACGGATTTAGGTTGACCTGATATTGGCGAACGTCACCGCCAAAGGAGAGTACATCGGTCACACCCTCCGCAGGGATCAGTAATAATTTAACAACCCAGTCGTTAAGACTGCGTAGAGCCATAGCATCAAACCCGGCCCCGGGTTCGGCAACTAGCAGGTATTGATAGACTTGACCCAACCCGGAGGTATTTGGCCCTATTGCTGGTGTGCCAACGCCTTCGGGAATGAGCTCTTTAGCCCCTTGAAGTCGTTCAAATACCAGTTGTCGAGCAAAGTAGATATCTGTGCCTTCTTTGAATACAACGGTAACACCGGATAAGCCCGTCTTAGAGATAGAGCGTACTTCCTCTACATCGGGCAACGCATACATGACGGCTTCAATGGGGAAAGTGATTAGCTGTTCCACTTCTTCGGCCGCTAAGCCTGGGGCTTCGGTATTAACGGATACCTGTACATTGGTGACATCTGGAAACGCATCCAGATTCAATTTGGGAATAATAAAAACGGCACTGACCGTTAGCGTGATAAGCGCTATCACTACCAGCAATCGGTTGGTGACCGCCCAATCAATCATTCGGTTAAACATGGGGTCTCCTACGACTTAATGGTTATGCGGGTCAAAACCGCCCTTGGCTATTTGCGAAGCCACAAAGAAGGCCCCTTTGGTGACGATACGAGTATTAGGCGCAATACCACTGATTTCACGCAGCTGGCCAAGCGAGCGATTGAGCTCCACTTCTACTGGCTGGAATTCTCCTGGATGATCTTCGACGAATACCGTCCAGTCGCCGTCCGCACTGCGCATTAATGCTGTTTCGGGTACAGCCAATACTGGCTTCTCCGTGCGAAAGCGAAAAAATACCTCAGCAAATTGGCCAGGGTGCAGTCGGTGTTCGAGGTTATCCACTAACAAACGCACAGTACGAGTACGGGTGACAGGGTCAATGGTGTGTGCTTCTTGAGTCACAGTCGCTTTCACACGCACATCACCCGCTACCACTTCGGCTAGCGTACCTGCCCCCAGTGTCAGCGAGACATTAGAGGATAAGTGGGCTTCTACCCAGAGTTGTTTTTCGTCGGCTAATACAATCAGAGGCGCACCTGCCTCGATACGCTGGCCTTGCTCAAAATCGTCGGCCAGTACCGCGCCATCGATTTCGGCACGTAATGTATATTCCCCCAGCGACAAGGTTTTCTGCGACGTCAGTAATCGAAGATCCGATGAACTTAGACCATAAGCCTGAAGTGTTGCTTGTGCTGCTTCAAAATCCGTTTTGGCGTTGATATAGCGTTTATCACCGACCGTTTTACGCCCAAGCTGTCGTACTCGATTCCACTCAGGCCAAGCCGTACGGTAGATCGCTTGCGCCTGTGCCACATTTTCACTAAACAGTGTGACGAGGGGTTGATCTTGTTTAACATGATCACCTAACGCGACATGACGCTTTAACACAACGGATGCTACACGAGGGGATACCCGATAACTGGTGTAGCCGTTGGAGAGAATTTCTCCTGGCGCATAGAGTTGATAATCGACGGGGTTTGCATTCAACGCTTCGACTTGGATACCCGCCAGCGTTAACTGCTCAGCATTGAGCGATGCGGATGCTGCTTCTTCGTGACCATCATGCCCATGTTCGTCACTAGACCCGTGGTCATCATGGCTACCTTTCGTAAGCGATTTATGAGCACCGTGTTCGTGTTTCTCTTCTGGCTTATGCTCATCATGCCCGTGTTTAGCATCAGATTTATGGTCATCGTGCCCATGTTCAGAGCCAGATTTGTGATTATCATGGTCGTGTTTTTCATCTGACTCATGTTCATCGTGGTCGTGCTTCTCTTCTGACTTATGGTCATCATGGCCGTGTTCTGTATCAGATTTATGGTCATCGTGCCCATGTTCAGAACCGGATTTGTGATTATCATGGTCGTGTTTCTCATCTGACTCATGCTCATCGTGGTCGTGCTTACCTTCTGACTTATGATCATCGTGCCTATGTTCAGAGTCGGATTTATGATTATCATGGTCGTGTTTAGCGCTAGGTTCTTGAGCGTAAGCTATGGAGGTAGTTGTTAGGCCAGCAATGAGCATAGCGATTAGTATTTTGTTCATCTTTATGATCCTGTTATTAATTTGTGGGCGAAATTGCGGGTATTGTCCCGGTGTTCAGGCGACCCGATTGCTGTAATACTTCGGTGAGAGCCCGCTGTGTCTGTTTCTCTAATTGAATGCCTGCCAAAAGGCTTTCAGCACGTTGGTTCAATGCAAGCAGGTAATTGGAGGTGGATAAATCACCACTACGCCATTGACGCTCTAACAATTGTGCACTGTTCTCTACCCGATCCTGGGCCACAGTTTGCCAACGACGGTATTGTTGTGCATAACGCTGCCAAGTACTGTGCGCAGCTTGCCAGTCAAAACGCTGTTTACGCAAAAGGGCTTGGAAGCGAGCTTCCGCCTCCAGTGTCTTACTCTCAGCAGCGCGGATTTCAGCATTGAAATTGTTTCGTACAGTCAGTGGGATAGAAAACGTTAAGCCCACTACGTTTTCTCCATCATCACGACCCGCATTAACGCCAACAGTGGGCTCTGCCTTGGTGGCACGCTTTATCACCTTGGCTTCTTCTTTAAAGGATTGCCAGCGGTCGTAGGCGCTGACCACAGTGGGATGTTTAAGCAGTTCTTTATCCGTAACTGAATCAAGTTGAGGCGGCCAAAATTCATTGGGAATACCGCCTCGCTCTGGTGACCATTCAGGTAATAGTTCGCGTACTTGGGTTTGAGCCCTTTGCAGAGCGACCTCTACCTCTGCGACCTGAAGTAGCTGTTGTGAAAGGGACAGAAAGGTCAATTCAGCATCGATGCTACCGAGGTCACCGGCCTGTTTACGTTTTTCTACCAGTTCGAGCAAGGTGTTAAATTGCTGTTGTTGTGTCTGAGCAATCATGGCGGCACGATTGGCGAAATGCCATTCAACCAGAGCATCTAACGCATCTGCAGTTTTGTTCAACACTTGTTTTCGATACTGCGCTTCAGCTGCGCTTCTCAAGAATTTTGCTTGCTGTCGTTTAGCGCCTCGTTTATCCCACCAATCGATGGTTTGTTGAACTCCTACTAAAAAGTTATTCTCATCACCATCTCGCTCTAATTCAGTTGATAGCTCAGGGTTGTAGATTGGTTGTTCAGCCGCATCAGCGTTGGCGTTGGCACCTAGCCATTGCTCACGAGCAGCAACAATATCGGGGTGCTGTTCTATTTGGGTTGCTAGCCAAGCGTTCCAGTTGGAGGATTCAGCGTGTCCAAACAATGGCACAACAAGCAAGCAGGTGGCGAACAGAGCCAAGGCGCTACTGGGCCAGTTAAGTCGTCTCATAATAATAATCCTTACATTCAGCGTGCGACGGTTTGGTCGTGCACAGGTTTTTGACGTGGTTGGGGTTTATTCGGATGAAAGGCGACTTTTATCCGAGCGTCTACAGGTAAAGCGGGAAGCTTCGCGGAAAAGCGCACGCCACCTTTGCGTGATGCGCGCTTAGTGAGAAGGCGCGGAGAGTAAGCAGTTGTTGTTTCCGCGATTAATTGCTTATTATCGGCAGACCAAGCGGCGATATCCACATGCCCCCGACGAAGTCCATGACGCGAGTGAGCATTCATCCTCCCGGATACAGTCACTTCCGTATCGGTGTGGTTCACAGTCACTCGACGGAACTGCCAACGTTGGTTTTCGGTGTTGATAAGTTCAACATTGGAAAACAGGTTTCCGGCCTGAACAGAATGAATAAATACAAGGCCCAATGTGAGCCCAATAGCAATCGGTTTCATGATATTTCACCCTAAAAAATAAATACGATTTAACTGCTGTAACACATGGTTACAGAGCATATGAAGTATTTTGGAAGTACGATCAGGCGATCGGAGGGCGAAACAGTGAGGGTGGGATACCAGAAATAAGTTTGACTCGATAGTCAGTTTGTTTGTTTACCAAAGGCAAAACAACAAAAGAGGAAATCGCTTGGGTAAGCACCGCTGAACTATGACTGTGGCAAGAGTGCTGACAATCAAATAGAGATTCACTAGGTTTTTCAGAGTTATTCGTCGCAGATTGATGATCGTTTTGGGCATCAACAGGCTGATGTAAATGGTCAGATATAGAGCTGCCTGCCCCAAATTGATCGACACTATGGAGATCAGCCACGGCAATTGCCGACTGTAAAACAACCAGTATAGCTAACAGGCTTATCAAATAATGTCGAATCATTATAATCTAATAGGTTTTTTTGTTTTTGTTAAGTTCAAACGATCTAGTTTCTTTAGAATACCACATTTTTTCGTATAGTATAGCTAACCCTTTAAAATTTATAGCAAACTCATTTACCGAAACTCCGAAACAATCGCACTAGTTATGTGCCACCTACTTGGTTAATGGTCTTTATTGCATAAATCATGATTAGCCAGAGAAGATAAAACATAACAATTCTCAGAGACACCATCGCCACTACACCCTGTCGATATACGTGCTAACTCCTGTTCCAATGAACGCAATTGTTTAATCTTTGATCGAACAGTACGAAGTTGTGTTTCAGCGAGTGCCGTAGCGGCATAACAAGATCGATCAGGATGTTCTTGCAACTCAATCAACGATGAGATTGACTCAACTGAGAAACCGAGCTCTCTTGCGTGCTTAATAAAGCCTAAGCGCTCTAGGCCTTCTGCGGTGTAACGGCGTTGATTTCCTTCTGTACGTTCAGCAGGCTTTAATAAGCCAATACTCTCATAATAACGAATCGTAGGAATCTTAACCTTGGTTTGTTTTGCAAGCTCTCCAATAGAAAACATAAAAAAATACCTTGAACCTCTAGTCGCTAGAGATATTATACTGCCATCAAATTGATTACAACTTGATGGAGCTTTCGATGGCTAAATGTTGCGAAAATAATACAAAGTTTGATGGCATTTCAGAGGATTACAAGCGGCGTTTGTGGTTTGTTATCGCATTGAATGCAATCATGTTTATCGTTGAGATAACAGCGGGACAGCTGGCAAAATCACAAGCGCTCCAAGCGGATGCGCTTGATTTTCTGGGGGATGCATTGACTTACGGTATCTCACTTGCAGTGATCGGGGCGTCGATCCAGGTGCGCACGAATGCGGCTCTTTTTAAAGGCGCTAGTCTTTTCTTGATGGGGTTCTGGGTATTGGGCTCCACTCTTTACCGTGTTTTCTATGCCGATATACCGGAAGCAGAGATCATGGGAGCCATTGGTTTTTTAGCCCTTATGACCAATCTCGCCAGCGTGTTGATTCTTGTACGCTACAAAGATGGAGATGCGAATGTCCGTTCCGTTTGGCTTTGTTCGCGTAATGATGCGATAGGTAATGTTGCTGTTATGATTGCCGCATTGAGTGTTTGGAGTACGGCAAGTCGGTGGCCTGACCTCATTGTTGCAGCTATTATGTCGGGATTATTTATATCATCCGCTATTCAAATAGTACGCCAAGCACTGAAGGAACGCCGGGAAGATATTTGCGTAAAATAGGTGTTTCTGGTGATACGACATTGTCTTTGGAAAAGCTATTTTATTTTTTTCCAACGCTCACTTTTGCTTTTCCATTTGGGTTGAATAAACTGTGTTCTGCGTCTGCTAACATCAGAGTCTATATTAACAACACTGCCCTGCTGATATAACTCTTTTATTGCAAGTTGAAAATCAGTTGGGTATAGGCCACTTTCCTCTAAAAAGTCTGCCCAGCAGTCAATATCTATGAGTATATCTTCGGCGTCTGAAAGCTTATCTTCTAAATAATTTTTAGCTTGGTACTTATTATTTTTTTCAGATGTTAATTCTAGTGATTCATCACAACCAAACAAGTCTCCAGTTCCTCTTTGTTCTTCTTGCTTCTTTAGTCTCACTTCTTGCTGTGTTACTCGCTGAACATAGAGCATTTTTTCAGATGTTTCTTTGAACGTTTTAATCCCTGTAGGGTGAGGAGTAAAATACACTAAAAAATAAAGGACTTTTTGACTTCCAGGTCTATATATTGGTAAATAAGATGAACGAACTTTGTTGGCCTTATCCGTTTGATAGATTGATTTAATATTTTTACAATAGGCACTAAGAAAAATATCTTGACGAATATCCGATGTTTCTTCACCTGTTAAATGAATTTTCTCACCAACTAGAGATTCTATATCCTCTGCGTGCTTACTCATACTGGCAGCTCGATTGGCGAAGTCATACATAAGATTGATTAAAAATTCAGATTTTTTGATTTGCAATAGTGGACGTAAAACATCAGGGCTCACAACATCTTTCCACCCCTTGGGATCAATAAAGAAAAATGTAAAATAATCTCCGGCCCAGCTAACAATTTCATCTATTTTTTGAGTGTAATCACCTTGTATGCAAGAAGCATCAAGTTGCAGATGTGATGATTTAGAAATAAACGCATTCAGTTTTTTGAAGGCTTCCTCATCTTTTTCTATATAAAGTGCCCTAAACTTAATACTTTTATTATTCTTTTTAAGAGTATTAATAGCCTTATTAATTTCGTTGATAGAAATACCGATAGAGGTATCTTTTAGATCGGCATCACCTTCGCACCATGGGCCAGCAAAGCAATCAACAAAATTGACTGTGGCTTCACCTGATTGTCCAATAATCATAAATAAGCGTAATATGTAATCTTTTAATATTGTATGCTTTACAAGTGCTTGCTCTCTACCAATATAATGCTCTGGAATTGCCAATGATAATCCCTCTCGTTATTTTTAAACGGCAATCGCTGGTATCATATCCCAAGTCTGCCCGGCTAATTCTCGGCCATTTGCTGATTTTTTCCTTTTAATTCCATCTTGCCCCCAACTGCCCCACTGCTTGAAAAAAAAGTCAACCCCGTACTTCCGACATTGATCTCTTAAAGAGAGCGCCCACTCTTCTTGCATTGGGCGTGCTTTCACGCCAGACTCTCCTCCAACAATGACCCAATGAATATCTTTAAGTGGAATTCGGCCTAATTTTTCTAATAGTGGCTCTGCTGACAAGAAGCGCGTTTTAGCATTAATTTTTTGCAGGTCTGTGATTCTAGGTATGCCATATTTTTTATCCTCTACAGAAACACCTAACCAGGCATTATCAGGCACGACACGTTGTTTGAAATAGTCGCGCATACGCTTTGAACGTTTAGTTAGTATTTGATACGAGTGTTGCGGCGTTTGCCAAATTGTATCAAAGACTAAATCAATAAAATCATCTGGTACATCTTCGTGGAATAAATCGCTCATGGAGTTCACAAAATATACTGTCGGCTTTTTTCGTCGTTGAGGCTGATCTAAACGATCGTACATAAGACTTATTTGAGTAAAACCATTTTCGTATCCAGCTGCCCCCATTGCCTGTAACCGTTTTGCCATTACCTCAGCATAGCAATACTTACACCCTGGCGACACTTTAGTGCAACCGGTTACAGGGTTCCATGTCTGCTCCGTCCACTCAATCTTACTATTAGTTGCCATATCATTACCCTCTGTAAATCGCTACAACGAATTTTGTAACTGTGTAAATTGACCTTGAATAATTGCTTTTTCTTGTATGATAAGCTTATTCTCATTATTAAGTCGTGATAGTTTGTTTCTTGCATCACTCAGGTCAGATTCAGTTTTTTTAAGAGTATCTGATAGATATTCAACATCTTTCTCAGCGGTTAGTTGCTTTTTTAATGTTGCGCTATAATCATCCTGTATTTTTTGTTTTGTTTCTATCAGTTTTTCAATTTCTAAGTTTTTTTCTGTTAATTTGTCACCTAATTCATCCACTTTGTGATTTTTTTCACTCAGCTGCTGCTTTAACGTTAAATTTTCTTTTTCTACCATGCTTAAAGCAGCACTGCTTTCTTTTTGCTGTGTTTTCAATGCTGAAATATCAGTATTTAATTCTTTTAATTGATTGTTTAGTTGATCAATATGGTTTTGTGACTGCTGTAAGGCTAACTGATGTTGATTTCTTTGCTCTTGTCGATCCACGGCAGATTTTTCCTGAAAATACTCATATTGAGCTCTCACTTGCTTGGCCTCTCCCTTCTCTTCGGATAGCAATGCAGTTAATCGAGTCGTTTCCTGCTCTAATTGTTGTTGCTTCAGCTCGAAGGCGACGTTATCAATATTTGTCGTTTCCAGTTGTTTGGATAATGATTGATTTTGGCTAGTCAGTTGCTCATTTTGACTTGTAAGTTCTTTTATATCGCTCCGCGCGCTCACAAGTTCTTCTCTAAGTTTCGAGATGCTCTGGTTGAGGTTTGTCGTTACCTCCTCAACTTTTAACGTTGCCTCCCCTTGAAGCCTTTCATGCAAAGACTTTACTGTCTTTAACAGTTCATCCGGCAAGCCTGAAATTGAATCCTTATCAAGGTTTCCACTCTTCCATTTTTTCAAATAAGGCCCGATGGTGCTTTTACTCCCCGTCCCTAACTGTTCACGAACACGATCGACAGTGGGCTCCAGAGCTTGCTGTTTAAGCATTTCTGCCGCTTTTGCGACTTGGATATAAGTAACTCCTGCTCTGGCCATAATTTTTGCTCATTATATTTCATAATGTAATACATATTATGTAATATTACATAATATTGTCAATATTTATTTGTTTATTAATTAGCCTATGTAACATACTATAATCAATATTATCGTATGTTATACTGACTCTTCTCTATTTTTGTAACGTACTGCCAAGGAAAATCCGCCTATCCGAGTAACAGGAGGTCTGATGGACAAGCCAATCACGATGTCACGAGAAGCGCTTTATCAGCTCGTATGGTCTGAGCCTATCTCAACACTCGCTAAACGATTCGATTTAAGTGATCAAGGACTATCGAAAAAGTGCGCAAAACACCGGATCCCCTGCCCTAAAGTCGGTTACTGGGCCAAAGTCCAACATGGTCATCAACCTGACAAAACACCGCTGCCTTTGAATAGTGATCGCATCCTGGACACCGTGACATTTTTCCCAAAGTTACAGGACGTAGTGGCAAGCCCCACCCCCGCCAATCAAACGTCTTATTTAGACGACAAGCAGCTAGCAGTAGTGATGGCATTTGGTTTCCCCAAAGAGGTGAAGAGGTTTCATCCAGCGATTGCGGCTTATAAAAAGGCATTTACAGGTAGAAAAATACACAGATACTCATCAGGCATCGACCGCTATGGGCGTATCACTACTGGCGACAATATTGGTCTCAAAATCACACCGAAGACCCTCGATCGAGCCTGTCGGTTGCTGCATGGGATGATTACACTCTGTCGAGAGATCGATTGGGGATTTACGAAGAAACAACATGAGTACAACCAATACAAGCCGGCCACTTACGCATTCACTAACAATAACGAATCTGTCGCCGTCGAAATCAAAGAGTTAGTGACGCAAGTTAAACGTGATAAAGATCCAGCTAAAGCCGACCGGTTATTCTCCTTCGAGCCCGTTTACGACTATCAGCCAACCGGGATCCTGGAGCTTTCCATTAGCAAACATGCGAGGGGATTTAAAACGCGATGGAAAGAGACACCGACAATGCCCCTTGAAAGCCACATCACAGAGATCATGCAGTCGTTAAGTCGCACGTTTGAGCATTCACGGTTGATGAGAATCGAACGCGAAAATGAGAGAAGGAAACGCGAAGAAGAGGAAGCGCGACAAAGAAGACGGCAACAGCAGGCAGCCATCGAGCGTGAATGCCAACAACAGCTTTTCACCTTGGCCAATAACGGCGCTATGGCAACAAATATACGAGCGCTTGTTGACTCTCTGACACATCAAGCATCACACGATACACGGCTAAAACAGTGGCTGACGTGGGCAAGTGACGTTGCAGATACTCTCGACCCCACCCAACAACACGATATGTTCCTCAATGGCTATGAAAAAATCCGATCTCGCGACTATTGATACGCAGGCAATACAAATCCACGGCCACCGACAGTATATTGCTGCCGCGACGGCGGACAATACTCGGAAAACATACCGATCAGCAATACGACGCGTACAAAAATGGGGGCTGAAACTCCCCTGTGATGCGCATGCACTGATCAACTACCTTGTCGACAATGCACCATCATTAAACCCAAGGAGTTTATCACTGCATCTGTCTGCTATCCGACAATGGCATCTCACACAGCGATTTGACGACCCGACCCAGAGTCTCGAAGTAAAGAAAACGCTACAAGGGATTACCCGCACCCATGGCAAACCAAAGCAAAAGGCAAAAGCGCTGCGCCTTGAGCACATTGCTACCCTACTCAATACCTTGGAGCAAAAGCCGTTATCGAACAAGGTGATCCGTGATAAGGCGATGATATTGATTGGCTTTTTCGGTGGATTTAGACGCAGTGAGCTTGCCGCTATTGCGTGTGAGGAAATTGAGTGGACAGAGGATGGAATCACCATCACATTACCACAATCAAAAACTGACCAAGAAGCCCAAGGGATGACCCGCTCAATTCCTTACGGTCATGGTCATGTTTGTGCGGTTACGGCCTTAAAGCAGTGGCTTGAAAGAGCATCCATTACGTCCGGTACTATTTTTAGGGCCATTAATCGTTGGGATCATATACACAGCAAGCCATTAAACCCCGCTTCGATCAACTATATCCTGAAATCCTTAGGCGCCGATAGCGGATTTGACTTTGTTGCATCGCTGAGCAGCCATAGTTTTCGACGAGGCGTATCGACTTCTGCCGCGAGGGAAAAGATTGACTTCGGACTGATTAAGAAACAAGGCGGATGGAAAAGTGATTCGACAGTTTGGGAGTATATTGAGGAAGGCCAGCAGTTTACTGACAATAGTGCAGTGGCATTACTCAATAAAATGAATGAATTGGTCGATAATCCGTAATTTAGGAGTGTGCTGCTATTTGGGCTACGGTGGGTAATAAGTCTCTTACATCACACTCAAGCGCATCAGCAATCACATACGCTTTTTGTAGCGTAATACTGACAATACCCCGCTCTACCCTGCTCATATAGCTGCGATCTATGCCGGCCATTAATGCCAGCTTCTCTTGAGAAATACGCTGTTTCTTCCGAGCTTTTCGAACATTTTCACCAAAACAGGCCTCAAGGCTATCCATCACTTTAACCAACATTTGAGCAATAGGCCCATTGTCGGTATTGAGGATTTAAAGGCCACGGACTATAATCCTCATTTTGTAGGCGGTGTATCCTTATGAAAGATAAAGATCGAATCCTTTTGGCTATATTGGATCAGGACCAATCCACAGAAATTCGAGTGACAGATATTAGGGATAAATTTGCAGCGCATTATGCTGGGGAAGCATTTGATCCGGCGGCTATGCGTCGATGGGTGAATGGCAAGTGTATGACGATGGTCAATAAGGGAGTACTGATTCGGAAAAAGCTACCTGGCAGTAAACGATACTGCTTCGAGAAATCCTCTTCCTTTGATCAATACTTCAGTGACAAGACATCGTCAACGCCCATGCAGTACCAATCTGCACCAAACATACAAGCAGATAAGCATACTAAGAGCCAAGCACTGCAGAGTGAACTTGAGTCCTACCGGCAAACCATGCTGAGCCAGTTAGGTGAAATTGAGGAATACAAACGTATTCGAGAGGAGCACCCTGAATTAGGTGATGCTGCCGCTCAACAATTTAAATTAGTGGTTGATGACAATTACCGTATGCTGGGCCGTATACGGGCGATTGAAAAACTTATGGCAACACAAACCACTGAGGGCCAGCTATGCTAAGAACGTGGCAAGACGAATGCATCACGACCGCTTTACGCAAGTATCAGTGCGACCTAACCAATTTTCTTGCAATGGCAACACCCGGCGCAGGAAAAACCTATATGGCAGCACATTTAGCCAAACGTTTGTTTGAACTCGGTAAAATTGATTTAGTACTGTGCTTCACCCCTTCTGTTACTGTAACGAACAGTTTTCAGGAAACACTGGAGTTTGTGACCAATAAATCAATGGCTGGCCAGCTAGGTTCAGCCGGACAAGTGTTCACGTATCACCACCTCAGTTTTATATCGACTTCATTTTGGGAGATATTCAACAATCATCGTGTCTTTGTGATTTTTGATGAGATTCATCATTGTAGTGGGCAGGATATAGCGTTAGCGAATATGTGGGGTGAAGCAATCCTACGCCATATTCGTTCAAGAGCAAGCTATACACTTGCACTGTCTGGCACCCCCTGGCGCTCAGATAAACTCCCCATTGCCTTAGCGCAATACAGTGGCAATCCTAGTGAGCTTCAGTGTGATTATATTTATCCACTATCACGGGCTATCGCTGACGGGGTTTGCCGTACACCTAAAGTTGTGGCTATTGATAATGACCATATCGGTTATACCCAGTCAGGTGGCGAGATAACGAGTTATAAGAGCATCCGCGACTTGTTATGCCATACGGAGATCAATTATTCCGACCTTTTACATAATGCGCCTATTGTTACTTTTATCATCCAGCAATCCATTAATCGATTGAACGGTATCCGCCAACATAACCCCAGAGCAGCAGGCCTAATCGTCGCGTCATCGGTAGATCATGCTTATTGGCTGCAGGACATACTGGCAATTCAATTAAACGAACCAGCGATTATTGTGAGTTATGAAGAGCCAGAGTCACAACGCATTATTGAAAATTTTGAAGAAGGTGATGCTAAATGGATTATTGCCATTGGTATGGTAAGTGAAGGGACTAATATCCCCAGGTTACAAGTGTGTTGTTATCTAAGCAGGGTTAAAACGGAGCTCTATTTTCGTCAAGTACTTGGGCGTATCGTACGTACGCGAAAAGAAAGCTATCCATTCGCATATTTATATGTACTGGCAGAAGAAACGTTACTCGGTTATGCAAACCGTATAGGGAAAGACCTGCCCAGTGATCTGGCGATTGTTGAAATGCAACAAATGGACACAGCATCTGTTATAGAAAATCACTCCCAAGATAATTCAGAGGAAGAAAGCAATGCTTCACCAAACAAAGGGGATATTTCTTTAGGAGTTATTCAAGATATTAATGTTGATGGCACATCGCTAGTCGATGAAAGCGCTCCTGAGGCCGCTATGATTGGTAAAGGTATTAGTTTATCTGGTCAATTTTCTGAAGAATTAATTTTACTACAGCACGCTTTTAACGAAGCCTGTTAATAAAAAATAATTTATATCAATAACTGAGGACAGTTACGCTAGCACTTACCCTATTAGGTACATTTTTTCTTTTTATCGGGTTCATTAAAATACGAAAATCGTTAAACATTATTGATGACTTAAAGAGATATGAGTTCGAAAACACCACAGACGGAGGCACAGTTAAATTTACAAGCTATGAAGCAAGTAAAGAGCACGATATTAACAAGAAAAGATCTGAATTTGTTGCTGCTCTTTCATTACTATCTATTTTTCTAGGTATAGTTTTTTTGTCCATAGCTTTCTTTATTTATAATAACTAGTATAGTAAAAAAGCTTGCGAATACTCTAAGCTATTAAATAGCTAATGAGGCTGTTAATTTGTCTGACCAATTTCCTGAAAAGCCAACTTATTACAGTAAGCTTTTAGCCGAAATAAATATGAATTTTCTACAATACTTTGTGCATTGATTGGTTATTATCGATTTTATTATAAGTAGTCCCCAAAGCTGGTATACCAGGCACAATAATACATGTTTAATAGTCCGGATTTCTGTTGAGTAATTACGCTAAGAGCATCGTGGCTCTGACTCTATTATCGTGTTTTCATAACTAAATCCTTTGCTGTCATAGCATTAATACTAAGGACTACTCGCGTGATGATTTTTCAATTGACAACCAAGACTCGTAAACATCATTCGTCCAATAAGATTGGAAATAAGCAATCACGTCGACAATATCCGTTGGATTTAACTTATTTTTAAATGGTGGCATTTGCCCACCTACCGTAGCGCCACCATTGCGAATAGTATGACTTAAAATGCGGAGTGGATGATGCCACGCATGAGCTGTTCCATTTAATGGCGGTGGCGGATAATGGCCGCTCGCTGTACGAGTTTTCCAATTAGGCGTTGCCTCAGCCTTATTGCCATGACATACCGCACAATTATTAGCGAAAATAGTTCTTCCCCGTTCAGACTGTTCAGTAAAATACCAGCGGTCAGTATCTTCTTTAGGAGACAATGTTATCTGGCTCAACACTAAATTGTTTTTTGAAGACTGGCTATTTGATTCCAAACTGTTATCGCAACCTAGAATAATCAACGGTAGCAACACAATAATAAATGATTTTATTTTCATGGTAAAAAATCCTGCATAGTTTATTTTCTAGCGGTAATAATCTGATATTGATCCGGTGTTAATTCAGGTAATTTTTTTAAAAATGCGACCATAGCCCAAATTCTCTCATCACTATGAGTTGCTCCAAAAGCCGCCATGCCTGATGCCATAATGCCATGCTTAATCACCCAAAATTGTTGTTGCTCGATAGTATTTAGAGCATTATGTCCACCATCTTCATGTGTGTGCCCATGCTCCTCGGCACTTACTGTTAAGTTAGGTGGTTTGGGATATAGGCCAAGGCTTAAATCACTTTCTTTTTGTCCTGGCTGTAAATGGCAGCCTGAACACATATCATTATAATCTGCGCCTCCACTGAGCAAAAGCTGAGGATCATCTAGTGGAGGAACTTTAATATCTTTTGATGCTCTGGCAATGGATTTTTTACGTAGAGTGTCTAATAAAAAAAACGTTAAAGCATTATGTTTATTATCTGCTCCAATTGGGTAAAAGCCTGAATAAATAAAGCCCAAGGTAGATAATATTACTATCAACAATATGACGAATGAGTATTTAATTGTAGTTTTCATTATTTTCTCTTTACTTTTTATCGTGTATCTTCAATGCATGCAATGGAGCGAGAAACACTCACTCCACATCTAATTTTATAGCAAGGTTTTTATTTACCCATGATGATCATATTTATGTTCATCTGTTTTATGTTCATTTTCTTTTTTAGTCCTACCCTCTTCTTTTTGATGCTTCCCATCATGACTATCTTCGTCCATACATCGCTTCATTATCGCTTGTACTATTGGGTCATTTATATCCATTGTTGAGTGATCTACTGTTTGGCAATTAGGTTTTTCTGCATTATTTTTTTTATGCAATGCAGGGTCATGTGCATTGACACTCATTGTAATCAATATGAAAGTTATGCTGATAAAAGTTATCAATAATTTATTTAACATGGGTTTTTCCTTTAAAAATCATAATTATAAGTAAGGTAAAATTGTTACATTAAAACCAAGCGCTAAAACCAACAACAAATTGCACATCGCTAGTGGGTTCACCTTCATCTCTTGCAAAATCGGCGGTTACCCCATAGCTTCTTTCCCAATTAACACCGATATAAGGTGAAAACTCAGGGATAATTGCATAGGCTAAACGTAATCCAACTTCTGTATCAGATACACCGGAGCCGGTTCCTGTCTCCTCGTCATTTTCACCAAATATATTAATCTCAAATTCAGGTATCAATACAAGGCGCTGTGTGATTGGCAGCTCATATTCAGCTTCGAAACGAAAGGCTGTACGTCCTGATTCTCCAATAAATAAAGCAGCTTCGATATCAATATAATAAGGCGCTAATCCTTGAAAACTAGCAACAGCCCAATTACGCTCTGGCGTAGGTTCAAAATCTCTTCGGAGCCCTACTTGAAAATCCCAAAAAGAAGAAATTGCTTTGCTATAAAGCAGTTGCAATTCTATTTCTTCATTTTCTCCATCAACTCGCTCAGCATCTGCCTTAATCCAAAATTTATTCAAGTCGTAACCAACCCAAGCCTGCCCTTCAAAAACAAAGGGATCTTCATCACCGTTGCGCTGCTCAAATTGATCAATGTTAACCTTATAAAGCAATGGATCGTCTTTGCCACCGGCAAATACAGATACGCTGAATGCTAAAATTGAGGCTTGCAAAAGCAACAACAGGCATCTTCTTTTCAATTTAATTTTCATTGTTATACTCATTTAATTTTCTCTATTAATATTGTGTCCACATTCACTAATTAGGTGGCCAGTTTTAACTGATTTGGACCTCACGCATCATGCCTGGCATATGGTAAATAAGATGACAGTGATACGCCCATCGGCCCATAGCATCTGCTGTAACTAAGTAACTGATGCTAGAACCTGGATGAACAAGAATAGTGTGTTTACGTGGAATATAATTGGGCTCGCCGGTTTCGAGTTCGCTCCAAACACCGTGTAGATGCATAGGATGAGTCATCATCGTATCATTGACTAAAACAATGCGAACACGCTCACCATATTTGAGTTTTATAGGGTCAGCGTCGGTAAATTTAATGCCGTTTATAGACCACATATAACGCGTCATATTGCCGGTAAGATGCAACTCGATTTCCCGTGTAGGTTCTCGAGTATCAATTGTTGGTGTTAAATTACGAATGTCTGCGTAGGTCAAAACTTTGCGGTTATAAAGTTGCAAGTGATCACGCAAACCAACACCTGGATCGCTCAAGCCATTTTGAAAACTTTCTGCGCGCATATCCATATGTGGACCAAATTCACTTTTAGCATGAACAAGGTTTGTCTTATTTGTACCATACCCAGCCATACCCAACATAGAAGTAGATACTGACTTCGTCACCATCCCATGTTGCCCATGGCTCATTGAGCCTGATGCGTGAGTCATTTTGCTATGATCCATTGGTGCTGAACCATGCCCTCTTTTACTGTGATCCATTTTACTATGGTCCATTTTAGATCCGTTGTTAGATGCCTTTACTACAGAGCTAGTATGTGCACTATGGTCTATTTGTTTTTTCTGTTGGCCATGTTGACTATGGCTTCCTCCAGCCATTCCCATATCACCATGACCCAACACGGGTGCATAATCCATTGATGGAATTTCTGCTTGCCAGTTAACATTTGGCGTTAATACACCTCGTGTAAAACCCGTTCGATCAATAGTTTGTGCAAAAATGGTGTAGGCACTATCGCTGCTTGGCTCAACAATAACATCGTAAGTTTCTGCAACGCCTATTCGAAATTCATCGATAGTTACAGGTTCAATATTTTGTCCGTCGGATGCAACCACAGTCATTTTTAAACCAGGGATACGCACATCAAAAATAGTCATGGCAGCGGCATTAATAAAACGCAGACGAACTTTTTCTCCTTTACTAAACAGAGCCTGCCAACCGTCATCTGGCGTCATGCCATTCATTAAAAATGTATAAGTATGTCCATTAACATCAGCAAGATCCGTGTCGCTCATACGCATTTGATTCCACATAGCACGATCACGTAGCGTCGCATTAACACCTTTACTTTTAATATCTTTCCACAAATCACCTGCTGTTCGTTCTCGGCGGTTATAATAATGGCTCACCTTTTTTAGGCGAGCATATACTCTTTCAGGTCTTTGATCTGACCAGTCCGATAAAACCACAACATGATCACGATCATAAGCAACAGGGTCTGGCTCTTTTGGATCAATCACAATAGCGCCATACACCCCTGTTTGTTCCTGAAAACCAGAATGACTGTGATACCAATATGTACCACTTTGATTGACATCAAATTCATACTCAAAAGTATCGCCAGGCTTAATACCCGCAAAACTCAGACCCGGTACACCATCCATTTTTGAGGGTAAAATCATGCCATGCCAATGGATGGAGCTATCATGAGATAGGTTATTTTTGACATTCAATTTTACTCGCTCGCCTTCTTTCCAGCGTAAAATAGGTGCAGGTAATGAGCCATTCACAGTGGTTGCTATTTTATCTCTACCCGTTAAGTTGACAGCTTGATAACCAATATCTAAATTGAATTTATTGCCCCGCAATGTTTGTGGTGATGATCGTTTAGTAGTTGCTCCTAACGATAGACTTGAACTCAAGCCAAGCCCTAGAGCAGCACTGCCAGCAGCCATACCTGTCACAAAACGGCGTCGTGAAAGATGAGGTGGCGTCAGAATCGCCGATGGATAATTTGTCTTCATTATTTTTCTCCAAATACATTATTTTTTTAGTGACACGTCCATAATTCAGTGCCCTATTCCATAACGTTAAGGTTCGTGTTTGTACACATGTTGACTCCTAAAAACCTACCAATGAGATTTTTCGAAGATTGCAAAAGAATAAAATTTATGAGCAGAAAAGCCGACCTTATTTAGCCTATAGACTAAGGCAGGAGACGGACTTGCCCTGTGTTAAGCGAGAATAGGTGGACGGTAGAGTGAACTAGATAATATATCGATAGAGAGAGAGGTTGAGTAAATTTGAAACGATAAATGAACTGGCTTTATGATAGGCAACAAATTACTCAAAATTAATGATGGTTGGCAAACTATACTGCAAGCATCGCAATTCATTGATGACATATCATGAGCGCTAGCAGTAGAACTAGTATCCATTGTGTGCATGGCAATAGGTCCTTCAGGCTCTATAAGCTGAGTTATACAATCTGTTTGGTTATGCCCGGTACAGTCCAGCTTGGTATGATGCATTGCCGATGCAGCCACAAAAAGTTGCTGGCTAAGAAACCAAATTAACAATATCGTTGTGAACTGTCGCTTTTTCATGAAGTTAGTATAGCTTTAGCGTCTTTTTCATTTAATGTGTAGTCACATTAAACACCTAGAGTTAGCTCTAGGGTCAATAGAAAAGATATTATTTTTCAAATTCTTTTAAAATTGGGCAATCAGGCTCTAGGCTAAGTTCACAGGCAGTTAGCAAGCTCTGAAGTTCGTCATGTAGTTGGGATAGGTCGTATATTTTTTGTTCTAATTCGTTCAGTTTCTGTTTCATCATCTTGCGTATTTGCGGCTTAACATTAGCAGGTTGGTTACGAAAGTCTAATAGTTGTCTAATAGAGTCAAGACTAAACCCCATTCGTTGTGCATGTCGGATAAACCGAATACGCGCAATTAACTCGTTATTGTAATAACGTATGCCATTTGTACTACGTGTTACCTCCCCTAACAAACCAATTTTCTCATAGTAACGTAAGGTATCAACTGATACATTGAGTACTGTAGCCACTTCACCAATTCTTTTACGCATAATTTGTCACTAATTACCAAGACGGATATCATAATCACTTCAAATAAAAAACAAATCGACTAAGAGCCTAGCTATTACTGGCATACAACATATAAAGCTTACTTGCTATGCTCCCACTCAAACACGATATTGTAGTTTACACACAAAATCTTAAGATCCAAATAATCCAAGCAATGCCCTACGGGCAACCTCAATTAGATTGATAATTCCCTTTTAATGCTAATAATTTTGACAGCCGATCAAAAGGCTGTCTTCAATAGCATTACTCTATGATCTGGTCACCCGCAAGATAGTATAAAATCAATAGTTTTATCTTATATACCCACTATATTCTTAAATGTAGTATTGATAATCATGACCCCATCACAATTTGCGAAAGCTATCCATTCTGTAAATAGAATTAATTATCATTTGCTATAAGCGTTTTTTGCAGTTTGCAGGTAATTACCCAATAATCGGTAAGCTACCTGTCCTGGTGTCGAGTTCAGGTTTTTTCGCACTGACAACACCGGCCCAATAGGAATCAGACAAATCTTGAATTTTAATCTTGACCTCGGCGCCAATGAGTCGTTTATCGTCAATGAGTTGCCATTGCTGTAAAGTCAAAGGAAGAGATATTTCGGGTTCAGAATCTGCAACGAGGGTAAATAAGGCAGTGTTTGTTGTTATGTATTCTGCTTGGTTGACTTCTTTACTTAAAATAACTCCATTAAATGGAGCCGTAATTTTGGTATTGGCAAGGTCTACTTTCGCTTTTTCGACGGCTATTTCCTTCGCCTTAAAGTTTGCCTCCGCTGCTTGTAATTGTGGAATTCTCTTTGCAAGCTCTGATGCTTTGGCAGTACTGCTATAAGCCTGAATATCACGTTTTGCTTGCCTATGCTCACCTCGCTCTTCGACGACTCTTATTCGTGCATCAGCTAGGTCGAGCTCTGCCTCAGCTAATGCGACTTTTGCCTCTAAGTTACTTAGGCTAAGCAATAATTCTCCCTTTTTTACACGACTACCGACACTTAAAGCAGGAGAAATCGAATCAACGTGGCCAGAGAGCCTAGCATTAACATGGCTGAGCTGCTTAGCCTCTACGGTACCGTTAGCTTTTACAGTGACACTATTAGCATTTAGGTCACTGATGGCAATAACATCAACTAAAGTAATGGACTTACTGGTAGATGTATTAGTAACTATAGGGTTAGCTGATTTTGCATAGCTTAAATAAACCACTGACGTGGCTAAACAGATAACCCCTACTATCACTGATAGTAGGGACTTGATAGTTGTGGTCATGTTTATCTCGCTATTTATCGTCAATATTTATTACCATTTTTATGGTTGTGACTTTAGTGGACGCTCAGTAAGATGAGAGGATAATAAATAAGCAGAGCCAATTAACCCGCCCATCGATTCACCATAGCGACTTCGATGAAAATATAAAAACTGATTATTTTTAATGGCAAATAGGTTTTTCCATTGTAGAGAATTGCGAAAATCCTGCGTATCTTCACGGCTATTCAACAAAGGCTCATAAGTATCGACGATAACATCAGAGTTGAAATCAGAGATTCTTTCTAAACTATAATTAACGCCCTTCTTGGCTTTTTGATAAGCCTCAACTCGACCTAATTTCATATCTTCAATGACATGATCTAAGCCTCCTCTACCTATTAATTGAAAATTATCTTCATAGACCTCTAAGGTAGTAATACTAATCTCACTAGCATTAGGTAATAAGCGATTAAACTCCGCCAATATCCAATTGTATTCTTTTTGTTGCTGTTTAAATTTATCACTTTTGTTAACTAGGCTAGCAAGTTGCTCTGCCCATATCGTAGTATGAGATTCTCGTGTAGGTAAAATAACAACAGGGGCAATGGTGGCTAGCTTCTCTACCCATTTTTTTTGGTATGACAAACCGATAATTAAATCAGGCTTAAGTGATGCAATCGCTTCTATATCTGGACTGGAGTGACTGCCTACGTATTTAATCGCATCAGTATTAAAGCGATGTTGAGCTCCACGAAAATAAGCTGGCTTCCATAGTTTTTTGCGTGCTACCGAGCCACAAGGAGTAACTCCCAACTCCATTAGCTGAATTGTCAGGCTAAAGTCATGTAAAGAGACCACACATTGAGGATTAACAGGGACCTCTACATCACCAAACTGATTGCTAAATATTTTTTTATCTTCGGCTTGCACATCGATAGCGAGTATAAAAAGCAAGGTGATGATTACTGTTTTAAAAAAAAGCATAATATTCCTAATTGATAAGATCTTTAACTGGCAACACTCGTGAGTGTGAGATTACTAACATTAAGTAGCCTGCTGTCGATTAAGTCTTATGATTAAATAAATAAAATAGGGAGACCCAAATAAAACAATAACCAAGCCCGCTGGCAACTGTAGAGGCGCAAAAAGTAGGCGCCCTATCGTATCTCCTAATAAAACTAGCACACTGCCAACTAATGCCGACAAAGGAATTAATACCCCGTGTCGGTTGCCACAAAATTGCCGCGCAATATGTGGTGCCATAAGCCCTACAAAGGTTAATGTACCTACTGTAGCCACCGATGCCGAAGTTAAGATAACACTACATATAAGTAATACAGGGACAATTATTTTATTACTAACGCCTCGACTTATAGCTATAGAGTCACCCAGAGCGAGCAGATTGAGTTCTCTAAAAAGTAGCCATATAAGCGGTGCTGCAACGGCAAACCATAGCCACATAACTTTAATTTGTGGCCAATCGACTTGATGTAAACTACCGCCTAGCCACAATAAGGCAGATTCAACACGGTCAATATCACCATAGGTAATAAGCAAATCACTAATGGCACTTAATATCGATGAGATACCAACACCGACTAAAATTAATCGAATAGGTAAAAAGCGTCCAAAAGAGGATAAAAAGTAAATAAATAAGGCAACAGAAACCCCACCGATCATTGCACTAAAAGGTAACCAAAATGAAGAGACAATATTTGGTAGTGCCACAATAAATAATAAAAGCGTAACACTTGCACCAGCCTCTACACCGATAAGCCCAGGAGATGCCAATGCATTTCTGGTGATAGATTGTAAAACCACCCCAGCTATAGCGAGTGCACTACCGCATAAAATAGCTGCTAATAATCTGGGCATACGTAAATCCCAAATTATTTTGCTGGCATCTTGAGCTGGGTTGCCAACAGAAAATAGTATTTTAAAACTTTTAAGCATGCTTATTTCATAGCTACCGCTACTGATACTAAAGAGAAAGACGACTAAGCCTAATAAAGAAAAACTAATAAGCGATAAAACGTCTTTACTGCGCACGCGTAATAAAATACTAGGTGCAGGTTTAATAAACAGTGTTTTAGTTCGAAAGTTAGGTAATGGGATATTTTTTGAAACATTGCCTTGTATGTCTGACATATTATCGCAATCTCCCAATAACTAAGGCGATAAAAACAGGAGCACCAATTAAAGCAGTAACAATACCTGTGTTTATTTCATAGGGATCAATAATAATACGTGCCACAAGATCGGCACTGACGAGTAAGAGCGCACCACAAACCAATGCAAAAGGTAATAGCCATAGGTAATTATTTTTAACAAATAGCCTTGCCATATGTGGCACCACTAAACCTACAAAGCCAATGGGGCCTGCCAGAGCAACAACGGAACCCGATAGTAAAACAATAGATAAAATGGTAATAATTTTTAAACGCTTGATATTAACACCCAAGCTATTGGCTACTTTTTCACCTAAATGATAAGCATTGAGTGAGCGTGTTAATACTATAGCGCCAATGCCACCCACTAAAAGATAAGGCCATACCCAGAGTATTTTTTTTGCATCGCTTGCACCAATAGAGCCTGTTAGCCAATGGCGTAATTTTTCTAAACCTTGTTGGTCAACGAGTAAAACAATCGCCGTCATTGCAGAAAATAATGCGGTGATCGCAACACCAGAAAGTATTAAGCGTTCAGCCCCCCTATTTTTACCACTCAATAAAAAAACTAAACCCGCTGCGAATAAAGCCCCTAAAAAAGCAGACAAGGCTAAATAAATAGAAGAATTTGTAGAGAAAAATACCGAGCCAATAACAACAAAGAATGCAGCTCCACTATTGATACCCAATATCCCTGGATCTGCGAGGGGGTTGTGACTAATTGCCTGTATAAGAACACCAGCAATAGCGAGCGCGCCACCTGCAATTAAGGCGACATAAAGCCTAGGGATACGTATAGTTAAAATAATATTTTGGTCGGGATTAGTATAATCAGGCATAGTTAACGCCTGCCAAGCCAATTCCCAAGGAATATTTTTTGCGCCTAAACTTAGATGAAAAAAACAAACAATTAGTAAGGCAAAAAATAGGCAGCTTAAAAACACACTATATTTATAATGCACTGGCACAGTTGTATTAAAGATTCTATCAATAGTTGTGTTAAGGGGTTTTATTAATGCTTGCATAATACTGTATTAAACTAACGCTATTTTAGGTTTACTATCATCAGTTTTTTGCAAGGCACTCTCTTCGGTAAATGGTACACAGATAGGATTGCCAGTATGAGGGCAAGTAATGATGTTAGTTGTGATATCAAACACAGCTTTAATGTTTTCGCTAGTAAAGGTATCTTTTACACTACCCTGAGTAAAAATCTTACCTTGTTTTAGCATAATTAACTTATCTGCATAAGCGGCGGCTTGGTTTAAGTCGTGCAATACAGCGATAATTTTTTTGCCTTGCATGCATAAAGAGGCAATTAAATTCATCAATTCTACTTGATGCGAAATATCCAAATAAGTCGTTGGTTCGTCCAGTAAAATAAAGGGGGTATCCTGTACTACGATCATCGCAATCCAACAACGTTGGCGCTGGCCGCCCGATAGCTGCTCGATGGGTGTGTCTAAATAGTCCTCAATACCAATAGATTTTATAACAAAGTCAAAAATTTGTTCGTCATCATCGGACCACTGATTCCACCATGACTGCCAGGGAAAACGTCCTTGCATAATAAGCTCCCTTGCTGTTAAGCCAATAGGGGTAGCGGTTATCTGTGGTAACATCGCAAGTTCTCTAGCGATTTCTTTTTTGGAATAATTATTTAAGTTCTTTCCGTTAAGATAGACTCTACCCTGCTCTGCTTTGAGTAGACCAGCAAGCGTATGCAGTAGCGTCGTTTTACCCGAGCCATTGGCGCCGACTAGTGCAGTAAAGCCACTGGAGGAAAACTCCAAATCGATATTATGTAAGATGCGTTGCTTTTGATAAGCGACACATAACTGTTGGACGGTCAACATATAAGGCCCAATTCCGTAAGCACAAAAAGGCGCCAACATAGCGCCTATTTGTTTGTTAGTTAAAAATTAAAATTCTAAGCGTGCAGTAACATACGCTGTTCGTGGCTCGCCAACATTGATACGGAAGTTATCGCCACTACCATTGGCTGGAAAGAACTCGCGGTCAAACAAATTTCTAATACCTGCTTGTAAGCGCACTCTAGCTTTACCCGGTGCGGATATATAACCCCAAACGGCGGTATCAACAACGGTATAAGAGGGTAATGTAAAAGTATTTTCATTATTACCAAAACGCTCACCAACATACTCGGCACCTAAACCCAAGCCAAGCCCGGCTAGAGAACCTTCCTGAAATTCATAGGAGCCCCAAATACGAAGTTTTTCGTCGGGAATACTAAAAGGCGTATTACCATTATCACTGCCATCATCATTGTCATCGACAATTTCACTATCGAGATAAGAGAATGACGCTAATATATTTAGCCCTTCGGTGACTTGTATACTAGAGGTAATATCAACACCGCGTGTACGTTCTTCACCGTTTAATAATGCTTGAAGGTTATCAAAACGTAATACATTTTCTCTTTCTAACTCATAAATAGAGACGCCTAAGCGCAGTCCATCGTCAAAGAATTTAGATTTAAAACCTATTTCAAATTGGTTGGCATCCTCAGGATCTAAGTCTAAGTTAGATAAATTAACACCTGCTGTGACGCCAGGAAAATTAGGTGTAAAGGACTCCGAATAAGAGGCGTAAACTGCGAAATTATCATTAATATCGTAGAGAACGCCTGCTTGACCACTAACATTATCATTGGTGCTATCAACAGTATTTTCAGCAGGTGCATTTAGTTGTCGAAGAGAACCTGGTAATGCATTAGGGCCATTTTCAAAAAACGATGTCGTATCGTTTTCAAAATCAAAACGATCATAACGAATGCCTGTTAATAATTTAAGATTATCTGTTAGATAGGCAAGATTTTGGATCGAGAAGCCAAATTCTTTGAGTGTAGAATCATTTGCACTAATTGTAGTTTGTTCACTTCGGGTAAGCACTGGTTGAGTTGCGGAATTGATATTAATAATATTGATTTCTGGTAAAAAGACTCCAGCACCAGCTACAGCACTGGCATCAACAAGTGCAAAACCATCGGTATTATCAATGGTACGCTCAAAATAGTTAGCCCCAATATATAAAGTATTTTCGATACCGCCTATAGTAAAGTCGCCTACCAAGCTGTTAGTAATAAAAAAGTCAGTTTCTTCAACACCAAGGTTAGTATCTTGTGTTCTGCCTAACAAGCCATTTGATGCTCGAACCCCATCAGTCGTAGGCGTCGCTCCTAATATTGCCAACAGAGAATTGTTTGCTGGTACTGAATTGAAACCAACTGCTGGGCGAGCTTGGAAATCATCAAATTCTTTTTTGTAATAACCGATATTAAACTTATTAATCCAGGAATCATTAAAGACATGTTCCCAATCAAGTTGGATACGATCTTCGTCACTATCGCGCTCGTCAAAATCACTACCTAGGCGGCGATCTCTTGGAATATCTGCAATAGAGATATTACCGTTGGCATCCTCAACAGTGACAGTACCTCGGTCGATTTGCAGTCGCTGTTCTGTATGGTTGTAGCGTAAGGTAAAGGTATTGTATTCATCTGGCGTAAAGCTTATCGAAGGCGAGATAGAGTAGCTCTCGCGACCATTATTACTAGTGCCGTCAGTTGTTGTAATTTCACGAAAACTATCTGAATCTTCTCCAGATACCACAAGGCGATACTGTAAGGTATCCGATAACGGGCCGGTTGTATCAACGGAGAATTTTTTTTGGCCATTTTCATCTAAACCAAACTGTATCGCGTGTGCGCTTTCTTTTTGTGGAGATTTAGTCACAATATTGATTAAGCCGCCGGGACTAACCTGCCCGTGCAAAACCGATGCTGGCCCAAGTATCACCTCAGCTCTCTCAATGTCCTCGACTTCGATATTAAATCGATTACTGACGGGGTTACCATCAACAAAGGTGCGGCTGTTGGTAAAACCACGAATATTCACTTGGGTCTCTGCACCACCAAAGCCATGCGCCCGTGTCACACCGGCTGCATTAGATAATACATCAGTTAAATTAGTGGCATTTTGGTCACGGATAATCTGCTCGGGTATAACCTGTATGGTACGCGGTAGTTCATCAACATTAGCTTTAAAACCCGTCGCTGACTCAGCTTGCTTAAATTCGTAGCGGCTTTGGTTGGCTCCTTTAACTACGATTTTATCCAGCTCTTCGGTTTTTTCTTGCGCATGGGATACAAACGTAAAAGATGCAAAAAATAGAGAGCTAAGGTATGCACTGGCAACTCTCTTGTTCTTTTTGTTATTAATATTTTTAATTGCTTTAGACAGCACCGTAGGCTTCATTAACAGATAACTCCAAATTTTATTTATTACATCGGATTAATAAGAGGGAACTTATAAAAAATGAATAATAAACTTAATGATAATAATTATCAATAACAAATAAGGTTGATTATCTTTATTGTTTGAAGATTTTCTGATCACTAGTCAGCTGTTGTCTTTCCCTATGTCCTCCTTCTTAAAACTCGCAAGGTATCTCATTCAAAGGGGTGATCTGAAGGGTTCACGCTTAGCCAGTGCTATAGGATTTAGGTGATAATACGCCTAGTACTATGTCTTCTGGTCTTATCTTAAGTAGATTTTTTAGGTCTTTATAACCTCAAGCAGTGCCAAACCTAGTGCATGTGCAGTGATTAAAATCGCTCTCTACTCTGTTAATAAATATTCAGCTACCCCACTCCCTTAAGCCTTGAATAGCATCCCACTCAAAGGTGTAATCTTCAAAGGGTTTACGCTTAGCTGGCGCTGTACGTTTTGGTGTGCCGAGTGATAATACGCCTAATACTATGTCCTCTGGCGACATATTAAGCAGGTTTTGTAAGTCCTTATCGGCCTCAAGCGAGTGCCAAATACCTGCAAACCCCAGTGCATGTGCGGCGAGTAAAATATGCTCGCAGGCGGCTGCACCGGATAAATGCTGCTCTATGATAGGGATTCGATAATTGGTTTTTACTTGGCTACAGGCAAAGATCATCACTGGTGTATTGGCAATTTCTTTGACAAAAGCCTCCAGTTGCTCAGGTGTCATATCACTATTTTGATACCGCTTATAAACAATTTGGGACAGATGCTTAATGCCTTCGCCTCTTATCACAATAAAACGCCAGGGTTTTAATTTGCCGTGATCAGGTGCGCTCATTGCCGATTGTAAAATTAACCCCAGCTCCTCATTAGTAGGTGCTGGCTCAATTAAATTCCCCCGTGCGTATGAGCGACGTGTAAGCAATGCTTCAATGGCATCCATAATATGTCCTGTTTTAATCAGCTTGTACTTACCAGCAAGTGATTACCAGTAACAACAAATAATTTTTAATAGTTTTTAGTTAACCATGTGCTTTAGAAAAAACCACATGGTGTTTTGTATCAAAGTCACTCATTGCGCCATTATCTAGGCGATAGACTTTATCGGCAATATCAAAATAATGATCATCGTGGGTAACGGCAATAATAGTTTTACCTGCTGCTTTAAGCTCTGGCAGTATTTCTCGATAAAATACTTCGCGAAACATGGGGTCTTGGTCTGCTGCCCACTCATCAAGCAGGAGTATTTGCCGCTCTTCCATATAGGCGAGCAGTAAAGCTAGGCGTTTTCTCTGCCCTTGGGATAGTGATGTGGTCGATAATTGCCCATTTTTGATGGTGACTTTATCGTTAATGGCTAAACGATTTAAATAATGAGTAATACGCGGGTCAGTGTCGTCACCCAAGCTACCCTTTTCGTCTAAAATATCATCGAACAAATAAAAATTAGGAAAAATAGTTGAAAAATAAGCGCAGTGACGCTCCTGTGTCTCTTTATTGATCACAATATTATTAATGGTAATGGTACCCGACGTCGGTAGATACAGCCCGGTGAGTAATTTTGCCAGTGTAGATTTACCGCTGCCGTTACCGCCAATTAAAAAAACCAATTCACCAGCCTGTAAATTGAAATTAATAGGACCTAATGTAAAACCTTTTTCACCGGCATCGCTTGGGTATTCGTAACAGGCGTGCTGCATTGATAAATTGCTAAAGGGTGGTAATGCATCAATTGTTTTACCCTCTGGAATATCACCGAGTAAGAGTTTATCAATGGCCTGTAGTGCAACACTGCCACGTAATACAGAGGGTATGGCCTCTAAAATCATCGCAATAGGTGTACGTAAAAACATAGCGGTTAATACATAACCAACTATTACTTCTTGCGAGATAGACTCTACACTCATCCCAAGAAAAAATACTAAACCAATTAAAGAAAATACTAAAACTGTCGTCCAGTTTAAATTCATCGCCCAAATGACATCGGCTTTGATGGCTTTTTTACGTGCACTTTCTGCACAGGGTTCTATGCGTTTATTTTTTAAAAAATGTCGTCTTGAATTATTTAATCGTAGTTCGTTTCTTCCCTCAATTAACGCCTCATATTGACGAAATAAATCTTCATCGAGCTGCCTGACTTCTTTCATCATGGATTTAATACGACCGGCAAGCGCAAAGTCACCCCATACACCAAAGATGATAATCACCAAACTACAGGCAAATAATAATGGCGACAGCCAAGCAAGGTAGGTAGTACCTGCCAGCAATAAAAGCCCATTGTACAAAGAGATAGGTAATTGTTTAGTAGCATTGGCAACAACGGTAACATCTCTTGTAAGCGCGTTATAAAGCACAGGGGCGCCCAGTTGCTCTTGACGTTCAAGAGAGGTTTGCAGGATACGGCTAACAAGTTTTATGCGCAGCCCATACACCATATCGTGCCCGAGGCTGACCAATAATTTTTGCGACCAGACACCACTGATAAACAAAAGTGCAAGCATCAAGACATAAAACGTTATACTGTAAGTGAGCGATGGCATGTCATGCTCAAGGGCATAATTAATACTCGCAATTAGCGTAACACCTACAATGGCACTCAAGATGCTAGTCAGTACGGCCAGTAACATATTGCGCTTTGATTGAATAAACAGCTGCTTAATAATGCTCATAATGCTGTAGTAACTTCCTTATTTGTACAATTATTATCTGAACTTGATTTTGAGTATTGATTATTTATCTCGCCAGATATTTTTGCAGGTAATAGATGTGTCGAAAATAGATCAATAAATTCACTAGACTGTAAAATTCTATCGTGATCGGCATCAATAAAGTAGCCAGCCACAGGCTTGTCACTGTAGGCTTGCCACTCGCTAGCATTGGCCGTATTTTGGTTGCCATGCCATGCCCATAAAGGTACAGGTACTTTAGGTATATTATGAGCGTAAAACATACGCCTCAATACCCATCTTTGGCCTACTCGCTGATTTATCCACTGCATGGGTACATCCTTGCCAAGACATTTTTGTAGAACATTGCTTTCTAACAGGTATTGTAGACCTTGTTGATAATCGGTAATGCCTTGGTTTTTTAGAGAGGCCTTTAGTGTCTCTAAATCTGATACCTCAATCGTTGTTTTATCTTTGTTCGCTGTAAAATAATTCTCTATATCGACAAATAGTTGTGCTATTTCATTGTTTGGATGAGTGAGCCTTTTATTAGGGTTATAATCCACTAAGCCCAAAGCAGAAATAATAAAGCCTTGTTTTAGTAGGTAATCGGTCAGCACAACGATTTGCCTTGCACCCAAACTCCAGCCTAATAAAATAATAGGCGTATCTTTTAATGGCAATAAGTATTGATGGTAATGTGCTAAAAGCTCATCGAGTTTTTCAGGAGCGGCATTAAGCAACAATTTATCGTCGGGGTACAAACCAAATATATGGACCTCTTCTTTGAATTTATCAATAACAGACTGGAAATATTGTAAATGCCCACTGTGGCTATGCATGAGTACCAGTGTCGGTACTTCGCTTGCTATATTTACGGGTGTCGAGATCTCTTGTAGATAATTAACTATTCTATTATTTTGTATAAATACAGCGAGTTCTTGAATAGTTTGTGCCTGAAAAATACTATTTGTTGGCAGCTCACGACCTAATGATTCGCGCAGTCTGGCAACAATTTTAATCGCTGCCAAAGAGTGCCCACCAATATCAAAAAAGTTATCCTCGATACTGATTTTGTCGATACCTAAAATATCTTGCCATATGTGGTGAATGGTCATTTCGATATCGCTTTTCGGTGCAATATAGCGTTTATTTTTTTGCTCCAAGGCCCAATCGAGCATCGCCTTACCATCGAGTTTACCGTTGGCATTCAGCGGTAAGCTATCAATCGCCCACAATTGTGCAGGCACCATATACTCTGGCAAATAGTCTGCGAGATGGGATAAAATTTTGTCTTTTTTAATACTTTTATCCGTATCTACCGTGTAAAAAGCTACAAGGTTGGTTTGCTCGCCACTGCCATCAACCTGCACACTCGCTTGCTCGACGCCATCAAACTGGCAAAGCAGTGTTTCGATCTCGGCGAGATCTAGGCGAAAGCCTCTCACTTTTATTTGTTTATCGTCGCGCCCAATAATATGAATTTTATTATCGGCACTGCGTATAGCTAAATCACCCGTGCGGTACATTTGTGTGCCATGCTCAGAAAAAGGATCGGCTAGATAACGCTCAGCCGTTTTAGCGCCATCTTGCAAATAGCCTCGAGTCACATTGGGGCCAGCAATATATAACTCGGCAAGTTGACCACTAATACTTGGGTTTAAATGTTTATCGAGTAGATAAACATGATTATCACCTAGACAGTACTCTAGCGGTGCAGTGTTTAGCATATCGGTGCCTGCTGCTAAATCGACAGCACTCCATAACACACCAACCGTTGTCTCCGTTGGCCCATAGTGATTGTAAACCTTGCAGTCAATTAATTTTTTTTGCTGATAATTCTGTAACTGTTTAAGAAGCCCGCTATCTATTTTCTCGCCGCCAAATATCAGGCTATGTTTAGGCACGACAGCTGCTGTATTACCACTGAGTAAAGCAGAGAAATGTGATGGAACTATTTTTAAACAATCGATGGAAAATTGCTCATTGTAGTGAGCAAACAATTGAGCATCTGTTGCGGTTTCTTGCGACAATAAATGCAGTGTTCCCCCTTGTAACCAAGCAGGAAACAATACTGTATTGCCTAAATCAGCCATGAGTGAAGAGATCAGTGCATAGCTACCTGCTTTAGGTAATTTCAATGCAGAAATTGCCGATAGGCTATAGTGCAGTATAGAGGCATAACTCACCTGCACGCCCTTAGGTACACCACTTGAGCCCGATGTATAAAGCACATAAGCAAGTTGATGTTGATTAAAGCTAACGGGTTCAAGTGCTGTTGCCTCCTTAACTAATTCCGACCAGTTAATGAGTTGAGTATTGTTATTTTTCTCTTCTGGTTTTATAGCAGCTTGTTCATCAACAATAACTGCGATTGGGTTAACATCTTGCACTATATGGGCAATACGCGATTGCGGTAATGCTGGATCTATAGGTAAGTAAGCCGCACCTGTTTTAAATACAGCAACGAGGCTCACTAAAAACTCTGCGCTACGCGGCAAACGAAGCGCAACAATACGTTCGGGGCCTGCACCTAAAGCTTGTAGATTAGCTGCAACTTTATCGCTAAGTGCCCACAATTGTTGATAGGTATAAGTAGTATCTTGGTGCCGAATAGCGATTGCGTTGGGTGAATTTATAGTATGTTGGTATAGGCTATTTAATAATGGGTTTCCTTCTAGGTTTTCACCTAGGCTTTCATTTTTCAATGAGTTTTCTTTTGTTTTTTCTGCTCCGCTCACAACGCGATAATTAACCGATTCATCCTCTAACAAGCACGCTAATTGCATTAGTGGCTGCTTAGGTGCGGTTAGTGCTGCCTCGAGTAGACTTAAAAAATGCGCTAGTGCACGTTGCATAGATGCTTTTGTATAAATAGCGGTAGTAAAGTAAAGCCGTAACTCGCCGGTGGTTTCTTTTTGTATAAAGTTTAAAAATAAATCGCTGGAGTTATGGTAGCTTTGCCCTGCTCTGCTAATGTTTTCAGTCTCGCTCGTATATTGAAACCCAACGGTATCTGCGATGGCAGCCTTAGTAATGTATTCTTGGTACTCGATATGCCCATCCATTGTTGTGGATAAACGCTCCAGGCATTGCTCAAGATTGATCGTGCTCATATTTTCGAAAGGAATAGGCAGTGCTTGCGAAAACACTCCCAACACATCGGCAAGCTCGTCGTAATCATCACGACTATCGTGGTAATTTTGTAGGTAAAAATTATCCAAACCAGATAGCCTGCTTAATAAAGCCGCCCACACACAAAGCGCTATGGATTTTATATCGGTTTGTAAGGTCTCGGTAGCTTGCTTTAATATACTAAGCGTCGATACACTCATTGTATGGCTAACATAATCCTGCGCACGCACGCCAGGTTCTTGCATAAAATAGACGTCTTTCTTTTCATTTAAAATAAGCTTAGGTGTTTGCTCAAAATGAAAACTCTGCCAATATCGACTCGCCTCATCGGCATCTTCATCACCCTGTAGCTCAGTGATCCATTCGCCATAGTCACTGTATTGCATCTCTACCGGCTCTAACTCACCACCCTGTAACAGATAGTCGTTAATACGTAGGACACTGGCATCGTCTAATGCCAAGATCGAGCCGACAAGCAATAGATAATTATTGTTCGCATGTGTAACACAATGGGCTAGTAAATGTGGCTTTTCTTGCGAGTAATGTTCTAACGCTTCTTTTTCAACCTCTTTTTGATACTTTTCTAAAGATTGATTTGCTAAAGATTGCTCCGCAGGCGCCACTGAATGATGCCACTGCAATACTAGCTCCGTAATATACTGTCTGAGTGTGGTAAAACCTTGCGGGTGCAAAAAATGCGTGCACAAAATTGTGTGCTCGGCCATTAAATTTTGTAAGCGCTGTTTGATATTTAGCTCGCCTGCTGCGTCTAACCTCAGCCAATAGGAGCACGGTTTGTCGCCGTAAATGTCAAAGCGCCGTTGTTGTTGCTGTGTTAAAGGTAAAGTTGCTTCCATATCGACATGAAGGTTGTCACTCATTATGCCAATTCTCCTGTTGCTTTTTTCCCGGCAGGCTCTTTTCCGTGTAACTCTTTATTTTCGAGCCCATTATTTTCAATTTTTTTGTCGTTATTTTTTTTACTAGCTAACTCGACGGATTCTCTGTAATACATATCACCCATAGCAACGGCCATTTGTCGCTTGCCTTCAAAGGGGTCTCTAGCGTGTGCTGCTAACATATTATCAACCATCACAACATCGCCGTGCTGCCAGTCAAAACGAACTGCACATTCTTCATAAAGTTCGCTAATCAAATCAATCACTGATTGCTCTAGGGGTTCTCCATCGCCGTAGTAAACATTACGCGGAAGTTGCTCCTCTCCGCCAGCACGTAATAGATGCTCGCGAACACTCGCCTCTAAAAAACTGTAGTGATGCAATTGAATTTGATTGAAAAAGCTCATAACGCCAGTGACGGGATGCTTAATCACCGCAGGACAAATCTCACTGATTTTTAAATTGTCTTCTCCATACCATTCAAAGGTAATATTACCTTCGCGGCATATTTTTTCGACCTCTGAACGATCTTCTGTTTTAAAGAAGTGTTGCCAACTGACATCGAGGTCACTGAAATTTCGGGTATAGCAGAGCTTTTTCTGCTCCAACTTGTCGCGAATATCTTCGGGTAGTTTTAAATACATTTCCCGACAATCAACGATTGGTGTAGCACCACCACTCTGGGCAGGTATTTCGCAATAAAACCATTGACGCCTTGGCCAACGGTACTGATGTGAGCTTTCGTTGTGGTACATAATCATTTGATTATTTGGGTATGGTGTCGATTTATAAATCTTTTTACCTAAGCCTCTTTTGGGTAAATCGCCATACTGTCCGTAAAGTTCTGGATACATTGCTTGACAAAATTTTTCAAAATCCACAGGCGTTGGTAAATTAAAGCCTCTAAATAATATACCGCCATGGGTTTCTAACCATTGTATGATTTGCTCTTGATTTTTTTCAGCCCATGCAAAAGCATCAAGTCCTGGCTCCCTTGACTCCACCAGCAATGGAAAAGGTTTTCCTGCTACCAGCGTACGCGTGTTGATCAGCGCTTGCGGTTTTTTAGTCGCGCCTCCTTTTTTAAGTTTTTTCATTTTGCCGAGTTTGCTCAGCTTTCTTTTACCCGATGTCTTTAGCTCGTGATTGGCCGATACAGTATTCATAGTGGTGTTTCCTTTTTCTTTTGCTGATAAGCCCGCTAAACTCGTGCTGGGCTTATCGGTAATGGCATGTAATAGACGTAGTAAATCCTTGGCTAAAAACTCGATCGCTGAGCGCTCAAATAAAGCGCGGCGAAATAGCCAGCGTATCGAGAGAGAGGTTTTTTGTTCAGCGCTTTCTAATTCATTTACAACTGACTCATGAACAAACAGCGCCATATTAAATTTAGAATGCTTTTGCAGGTTTTGTCGCTGAGTAACTTTGATATCATCCATATGGGTGTGCGTGACAGGCATGTTTTGCACAACCAACAAGGCTTGAATAATAGGATGAATGCCGCTAATGCGTTTGGGCTTAACTGCCTCTACCACTTTGTCAAAGGGTAATTGCTGGTGATCAAGGCTATCAATACATACTCGCCTAGTTTGTTGTAAATAGTCACTAAAGGTCTGTGAAGATTTAGGCCGGTTACGTATAGCAATAAGGTTAACAAAAAAGCCGATTAGCCCTTCGGTTTGTGCTTGTTGTCTATTCGCAACGTCGGTGCCAATAACAATATCTTCACTTTGTGTATGATGATGCAATTGTGCAGATAGCGCCGCCATTAACACCATAAATAATGATGATTGATTATCTCGAGCGAGTTGCTTGAGCTTAGCCGTTAATTCTCCGGGCAAAGTAAAATCGACAGCATCACCGCGATAGTCGTTGCTATAGTCATTAGCTTCTAGTGTATTTGTTTTAATAAAAGGAAATGTTAATTGTGGCGGCATACCAGCTAGTGTGCCTCGCCAGTACTCGATATCTTTTTGCTGACTTTTTAGTTGAGTATTTTGCCATAGCGCATAATCGACATATTGAATCGGTAACGGATTAAGTAGAGCTAATGGTGAAGCAGCTTGCTTTTTAGCCTGTTCATAAGCGGTTGTTAAATCGTTCATTAAAATAATGGTTGACCAGCCATCAGAGGCAATATGGTGCTGTACCAACTGGCAGACATGCGCGCCCTTGCCCACTTTATATACATAAACTTTTATCGGTGCTTCTTTGGCTAGATCAAACTGGCTATTGGCAGCCTTTGCAATTTGCTCATCTATTGAGTGTGTTAGATTATTATTTGTAAAATCTACAAAGCTAATAGAAATGGTCAAATACTCGTGTATTTTCTGAAAACCTTGGCCATTAATATCGTGATAGGTCGTGCGCAAAATTTCATGTTTTGCTACAACACTATCAATCGCCGTTTGCATTAGGGAATAATCGAGGTGGCCTGCTAAATCTAAAACACTGCTCATATTAAAGCTGGTGTCGTTAGGCGACATTGACTGCATAAACCAAAGGCGCTGTTGCGCACTAGAGAGCGGCATAAATTCCTCTCGTGCAACCACGGTTATGGCAACCTCATCGGTGTTCTTATCCGCACGATTAAGCTCCTGTGCAAGCATAGCCAGTGTTGGGTTTTCAAAAAAGGCTTTTAGTGGGAGTGAGAACCCTTGCTCTGCAAGTCGTGCGCGTACTTGCACGGCTAATAAGGAATGGCCACCTAGCTCAAAGAAGTTGTCGTTAAGGTAAACGGCCTGCTGATTTAATAGCGTTTTCCAAATGTTGGCAATGGTATTTTCAAGCACTGTAAATTCGCGCTGTACTTTACCTTGTAGTTCGCGCTTTGTGCCTGTTTGCAAAGGTTCTGCTAATGGCTGTTTATCGAGTGTATTTCTATCGATTTTACCATTACTATTTAATGGCATCGCCTCTAACAATTGATAGCGTTGCGGCAGCATATAATCGGGTAATAACGTCGATAAATAGGTGTTGAAGAGATTACTGTTGAGAGTGCTATTGAAAGTACTATTGAGAGTGCTTTCTTCTGTCACATAATCACTAGTCTTAGAGGCTTCAACAACAATATAAGCAATTAATTGTTCGCTTTTTACAAGTACGGCAGCTTGTGCAATATCGTTGTGCAACAATAAACTGGCTTCAATTTCTCCTAGCTCAATACGTAAACCACGTAGTTTAATTTGATTGTCAGTGCGGCCAATAAAAGTAAGTTCGCCATTGGCTAACCATTTTACTTTGTCACCAGTTCTATAAAGGCGCTCGCCCTTGTTTGATTGTGGGTTGGGGATAAACCTCTCTGCGGTTAGATCTGGTCTAAATTGGTAACCGCGTGCCAGTCCATGGCCACCAATGTATAACTCACCGACGACACCTATGGGTACTGGCTGTAATGCCTCATCTAAGACTATGCACTGATTGTTAAGTAGTGGTTGGCCAATAGGTACAACACCTGCTTGTAATTCGGGAGTATCGATACCCTTTAGCGTATAGCTGCTTGACCATACCGTGGTCTCCGTTGGCCCATAAACATTAATCAACCCTTTGCAGGAAGATTGTAAAAAGGCAGCGAGTTGATTATCTAATGCTTCGCCGCCGGCCAGCGCCGTAATATTGCTTAAGTGCTTGGCAGAAATATCGCGCAGTAATTGCCAGCCTGCCGGTGTTGCCTGAATAAGATCAACGTCGTTTTCCTCAATCAATACATCAAGCGTTGCTGTATCTAAACGTGCAGCATCGTCTGCAAGTACAACGCTTGCCCCTTTGACTAGTGGCAGACATAACTCTAAACCTGCAATATCAAAGGTAATGGTAGTGAGTGCTAAAATCGCAGAAAACTCTGGCAGCACTTGCTCTATTGCGCACAAGAAGTTAGCAAATTGTGTACGCTCTAACTGCACACCTTTTGGTTTGCCTGTAGAGCCTGAGGTATACAAGACATAAGCGAGGTTTTGCTTATTAATCGTAACCGCAGGGTTTTGTGTTGAAAGCGCAGGTGTTTTTTCACAGGCAATTTTTTGGTCTTTAATAACATCATCAATATTAATCAGCTGTATGCTTTGATCAACGCCACATGCGTCTTGTACACAAAGACCAGCAAACACAGGTGCTAGCTGCGGCATTAAATGAGCATCACATAAGCACAGTGATACCTTGGCATGTTCTGCAATGTAGCGTAGGCGCTCTGCTGGGTGGCTTGGATCTAATGGCAAATAAGCAGCACCTGCTTTTTGTATAGCAAGTAAAGTAATTAGCAAACGGCTATCTCTTGGCAGGCAAAAAGCCACGAGATCCTCTGGGCGAAGGCCCTGCTCTATTAGCCAGTAAGCTAATTGATTGGCCTCGCTATTTAATTGTGCGTAGCTAAGGGTTTTATCATTGGCAACCAGCGCTGTTTTTTCGGGATATTGTTTTACGCTGTGTTCAAAGCGTGCGATAAAGTCATCGCTTACGGCGATGTCTTTTTGCTCACCCGCGCAATGCACCTGCACCATCGATGGCAATTGATAGTGATCTAGCGCTGCCTCTGGTTGATGACAAATTTGTGCTAATAAGTCTTTGTAGTCACCAATTAATCGCTCGATGGTTGCATCGCTAAAGAGGTCGCTATTAAATTCGACCTGCAGTGATAAGCCCTCTTGCTTAAATAGATTAAAACTTAATTCATACTTAGCAGAGACTTCTCTTTTATTAATAGGTGCGAGCGTTATATCTGGCAATGTGAGCTCGCGTGTATTATTCACATCAGACTGATAATTAAACAATGTTTGAAATAAGCTTGGCCTTGCTAACTGACGCTCTACACCCAGTAAGTCGAATAAATTCTCCACTGGTAAGGCTTGGTGTGTAAAATCTTCGAGGTTATCTTTTTGAATACGCTTGAGCCAATCGCTAAAACCTAAGCGGCTATCTAAGTGATGCCGGCTAGCAATGGTATTAATAAACACACCGACTATGTTTTGCGTCTCTATTTCTTCTCTGCCCGATACCGGAATACCCACAGTAAACTCGGTCTCGTTTCTCTCGCCACTATGGCGCCACAGCAAAATTTTAAAGGCTGCAAGTAGTACGTTAAAAGGTGTTGTCTGATGAGCACTCGCAAGCGTATTAATGTTTTTTGTCAGGCTGTCAGAAAATTTCGTCGTAATTAGCTTACCTTTGCTACTTTGTACGGCAGGATACGGTTTATCTACGGGTAAGGAAATAGTATGACTAGCACCTTCTAAACGTTTAAGCCAATAATGTTCAAGGGACTCTTCTGATTGCGCTTTACTATTACCTTCTGCGGCTTGCTTACTGACAAGATTAGCCAACCAATCAAGATAGCCTGCTTGTTTTTCTAAACCTTCTAGCTGCGCTTTTGCATCGCTTGTGCTCTTTGTTGTAAATAGGGTATAGAGTGCAATAAAGTCCTGCACTAAAACACCCATGGACCAACCATCAGTAACGATATGATGTAAATTAATCACTAATTGATATTGATTTGAGCTGCACTCAAAAAGATCAATAGCAAATACATTACCTGAGGCTAAATCGAAGACGCGATTAATCGCGCTGTCGATTTCTTTATGCCACTGTTTTTCGTGCGCGCCCTCGCTAAGCTTATGTAGCGTTAACGGTGTTGTTAGCTCATTGAGCGTAAGTAGTTGTTGAAAAACTTGGGCATCTTTTTCGAAATAACGGCAGCGTAAAATATCGTGTTTGGCTAGCAGCTGTTGCACCGCTTGCTCAAGAGCAGCGATATTAATATGACCCCTTAGGGCAAACACTTGGCTGACATTATAGGTAGTGCTGTTTGGGTCAAACTGTTGTAAAAACCAAATACGTTGTTGCGATGCTGATAATGTATGCGGTTGATAACGTGCCTTATTATTAAGCCGTGGGATAGTTATTTGCTGCTTGCTATTACTGCTAGCTGTATTCGCCTCTGTAGTGTTAACTAAGGCAAGCAATAGCTGTGCTAAACCGCAGGGTGTTGCTGATCGCATTAAGAGTTTAGGTGTTAAGGCAATATCTGCTTTATGTGCCTTAGCAATGAGTTGCAGGCTCAGTATAGAGTCTCCACCGCATTGAAAAAAATCGGAGTCTTTTGTTATCGCACTAGTGTCGGTTGCGTTTGCTAGCACTTCCGTAAATAGCGTGATTAATGTATTTTCTATCGCCTTTGCCTGAGCATCATTTTTATCATTAATATCGGCACTGAGTAATTTGGCCATAGCACCAAATTGACTATAGGCAATCACATCCGTGGGCTTTAGTACTAAGTTATGTCTACGCGCCATGGCAATTAATTGCAGGCTAAGAATAGAGTCACCGCCTAGGGCAAAGAAGTCATCCTCTAGGGATAAATTTTCAGGCTTGTCGATATTAAGTAACTCTAGCCAAATATCTCTTAGTTGCTTTTTAATTACTGGGTTGATGCTTTTTGTAGCGGCTTTTTGATCACCAACATTACTAGCCATCAAACCAATGCTGCTCGATTCAAGCGCACTATTTTTGTGGCTGATAAAATCGCTGAGTAATTTTTGGCGATTCACTTTCCCATTATCGTTGAGTAGTATTTTATCGACAATAATAAATTCATCGGCCACCATATAATTAGGTAGTGTATTGCGAATAGTTTGTAGTAGCTCTTTATGATGTTGGTCTTTATGGTTTTGTGTTTGCTCTTTTTGTGCGTTATTTACTTCAATAAAAGTTAAAAGCTGCTGCTTATTGTTATCGATATTGTCCTTATAAATAAGGCTACTCGATAATGAAATACCATCAAGCATGGTTAGCCAGGCATTGATCTCCCCTAACTCTAGTCGATAACCTCTGCGTTTAATTTGATCATCCAGTCGGCCAAGATATTCCAGCTCGTTATCTCGATTAATACGGACTAAATCACCGCTGCGATAATAGCGCTTATCACCTTCTTGCAAAAAAGCCTGCTGTGTTTGTTGAGTAAGCTGCCAGTAACCTTGTGATACTTGTGGGCCTGCAATATATAGCTCACCACTCACGCCTTTGGGTACGGATCGGCCTTGACTGCCCCTTACTTGTATCGACGTCCCTGGTAATAAATGCCCAAGTGGTGCCACTGTACTAACTGTATTATCGGGCCAACTAAATAATAGCTTACTGCTAATACCCACAGTGGCTTCACTCGGGCCGTAGTGGTTAATGATTGCGAGTTCTGGCTTTAGCTCGGTAATTTGTTGATACAGGTTTTTATCAAGACCTTCGCCGCCGAGTAGTAATGCGCGTTGCGGCAATAAAGTTTGCGGCTTATCGGTGCTTAATAAACCTTTTAAGTGTGATGGTACAATTTTTAAATAATCGACAGGGTGTTGTGTTAAAAATTCTGCAAGCGCTGGCGGGTTAAAGGCAAGCTCGGCATCGAGCAGTAGTATTGACTCACCTAAATAAAGCGCAGCAAATACCGAGGTTAAGCCAAGATCTGCGGCAACGGTTGCTAGTGTTAACCACTGAGGCTGTTTAGCTTGTTTATTATCGACATTATTAATATTCTTATTAATAACACCATAAGTTTTGGCTAAGCGCTGTGTGATAGCCGCACTATAATGGCTGATTGCACCATGATGAATAACCACACCTTTCGGCGTACCCGTTGAACCTGATGTATAAATAATATAAGCAGGGTCTGTACTGGTAAGTACAGGCAATTTACTAATAGATTCGCTTGTACTTGTAGGCAGCGTTTGCAAAAAGATAAATGACGCATTGATTGTTTTAATCGCTGCATTATTCTCAGCGTTCTCTAATGGAAAGTGCCCTACTATTTTTTGCTCATCGGTATGATTAGCGACAAATACTATCTGTGGTTTAGCATTCTCTAATACTTTTTGATGCTGCATTGGGCTTTGTCTAGGATCGAGTAGTACTGTAATAAGGCCAAGGCGCCAACAGGCGAGTTGTACGACAAGTTGTTCGCGGCTTCGGTGCATACAAATGGCTACAAGCTCGCCTTTTGTTAGCCCTTGCTGTTGTAAATAAACCGCCAGCGCATCGATGCGTTGATTTAACTCGCTATAAGTGAGCGCTACTAATGTGTTTTCTTTTAATTCTCTAAGGGCTATCCCATCGGGTGTTTGTTTGCCCCAGTGTTGTATTTTTTCTAATAACAATATCGGACTATTTACCAAGTCCTCGCCAGCTAATGTACTCATTGCATCGGAGAAGCTGATTAATTCAAGAGTAAGCTCAGGCTGACTACTCACCTGCTCTAATAGTTGATTAAAATGCGATAGCCACTGCTGAATACTTTTTTCGCTAAATAATTCTGTTGCGTATTCTAACTCTAGGCTAATGCCTTGAATGGATTCAGTCACTCGTAGCGTTACATCAAATCGCGCATGTTTTTGTGTGGCACTCACTACTTCTATATCAGTTTCTGGCAAGGCAAGCTTACCCTCGGTAGGTAAGGCCACATGCACAAACATCACATTAAATAGCGGTGATTGATGCTCTTTGGGTAAAACCTTACTCAAATGCTCAAAGGGGTAATCTTTATTATCAAAGGCGGCGCTGACGGTGTTTTGTGTTTTTTCTAGAGCCTGAGTAAAGCTTAGCGTTGTATCGAGCCTGTGACGTATTACAAGGGTGTTAAGTAAAGGGCCTATTAAGTCATTTAACTCGGCTTTGTCTCTATTAGCGACAGAGGTGCCTAAACAAAAATCCTGCTGCCCCGTATAAGTGGCCAACAGCCAGCTAAAAGCAGTTTGTAAGTAGCTATACAAGGTTGTGCCTTGTGCTTTTACCTGCGTTTTTATTTGTTGGCTTAAACTCTCGCTTAAATGGTAGATTCCCATCTCACCAGCATGGCTACGTTTATGTTTTTCCTGTTGGCAAAAATCAATAGGTAGTTTAAGCGGCTCAGGGTAGTCATTCAGGTGTTGTTGCCAATACTGCTGTTGCTTTTTGTAAGCATGCCCTTGTAGCCAAGCTCGTTGCCATGCAGCGTAATCTTGGTACTGAATAGCCAGTTCAGGTAAGACAGTAGCAATATCGATAGTTGGCTCTTTGTGCAAAGCACTGTAAATAATAACGAGCTCTTTAATTAATTGCTGGGCAGACCAAGCATCAAAGGCAACATGGTGTATGGTAAAAAACAAGTAAAAGCCTTCGCTGTTATTGTCTGATACGGGTTTTTTAGTATGAGAAAATAAATCGACACGAAAAGGTAATTCTTTTGTAAGGTCAAAGGGTTTTGCAAGCTGGTTTTCATATTCGCTTTGGCACCAGCTCTCTAACTCGCTTCTATTTTTATTATCACAGGTAACGTTGCTTGTGCGAACATTAATATTAAAAAGGTTTTTCTGCTCGTTAATATCATCAAGTAATACCGGTTGCCAAAGGCCTGCTTCAAGCTCACGGTATGTAGTTTGTAAGATTTTATGGCGGCTCACTAAACATTTTATCGATTGTTGTAATGTATCGATATTTAGGCCTTTATTAAAATGTAAAATGGAGCATAAATTGTAGAGCGCCTTGCCGCTCATTTTTTCAGCGATTAAAAACCGCTGCTGCGCAAGCGAAAGCGGATAATGCGCAAGCGTATTATTTGCAACAACGTTTACAGCGCTTGATGCATTTCTTTTAAGCTCACCCGTCAATGTTATATCTGGTGATATAAAGGGCACTATGGGTAGTGACCAACTATCAATGCCCTGCTCTGCAAGTTTTTGCCTAAATAGCTGTTGCTTGTCGATCGGGAGTGCAGCCAATCTGTTGGCTAATGCTTGGTAACGTGATGTGTTCATTCAGTATTAGCCTTCAAATTCACTGAGTAGTTGATCTATTAAATCCAATTCTTTGTTGTGATTCTCATCACTGCTTTGCTTAAGTTGCTCGGCCAGCGCACTAACGGTTGGGTTTTCAAACAAAGATTGAAGCGAGAGCTTGGTCGAAAATTCTTTTTCTACCTGAGTGATTAATTGCATAGCCAATAATGAATGCCCGCCAAGCTCGAAAAAGTTATCCTCAACACCTGGGTCTACATTCAGCAGTTTGTTCCACAGTGAAGCCAAGCGTTTTTCAACATCGGTCTCGGGTGGTCGGCTTTTAATGCTACGACTATGTTGCGCAGACTTATCAGCAATAACCGCAAGCGCTTTGCGGTCTATTTTGCCGTTGCTGTTGAGTGGGAATTGCTCAATTACCGTAATGCGTTGCGGCACCATATAAGCAGGTAATTGAGCTTCTAGTGCCTTTTTAACTAACAAGGTATCGAGCTCTTGCTCAGTTTCATTTTGCGAATCACTCTTGTTAACTTTAATCAGGCCCACTAGGTTTTGTCGTTTATCGGTGACGACAACGGCCTCACTTATGGGCGCTTGCTGGCAAAGGCAGGATTCAATTTCGCCAAGCTCGATACGGTAGCCACGGACTTTAACTTGGAAGTCTCTACGACCAATATAATCAAGTGTCCCTTGCGCATTCCATTTGACGACATCACCGGTTTTATACATACGGCTGCCATCACAACTAAATGGATTGGGTACAAAGGCATTGGCCGATAGGCGCGCGGCATCATGATACCCACGAGCAACACCGGCACCTGCTATATATAGCTCACCACTAACACCCTGGGGTACTAGATTTAAATACTTATCCAACACGTAGCATTGCGTATTTAAAATAGGTAGGCCTATGGGCACAATGGCGTTTTGACCTGTTAGAGAATTTGTCGATACCGCCTGCAAAGTTGACCATATCGTGGTTTCCGTTGGGCCATAGACGTTAATTAAGTCGACTGATTTTTCTAACAATTTATTGGCGAGTGATTCAGGTACGGCCTCACCACCGACTAGGCCGCGAATGGCTGGCCATTTTTGTTCCGCTTGTCCTTCTTTTTGGCCTAGCAAAAGCTGCCATGTGGTCGGCGTTGCCTGTAGCACTGTTGCTTGTTGTAATAATGCAAATAGCAATTCACCATCCATCGATTCGCGCGTACTTGCCAGGGTAATACTCGCGCCCTTCATCAGTGGCAAATAAAACTCTAACGCGCTGATATCAAAGGATGCGGTGGTAACTGCAAGCCAATTATCCGTAGCCGTTAGCGCTAATTGATTATCCATAGCTTTTAAGAAGTTACTGAGATTATCTTGTGTGACCGCAACGCCCTTAGGTTTACCCGTGGAGCCAGAGGTATAAATAACATAAGCCAATCGGTTGGCAGGAAGGTTCTGTAAAAACGGCTTATGAGTATAGTTTTCTGCCAGGGTTTTATCGGTATGCAAACAATCGAAGTAGCCCTCACTTAAAAGGATTGTTGTTAATTGATCAGTCGCAGCACTGCTGCTAGAGCTTGCCAGTAAATTATCCAAGTGGCTTTCAGTAATCAGCAAGGTCGGTTTTGCATGTTCACAAATATAGCTAAGTCGTTGCGCTGGCTGCATTGGGTCTAGCGGAATGTAAGCTGCCCCAATTTTTTGAATGGCAATTAATGTGATCAATAAAAGCGGCGTGCGTTCAAGACAAACGGCAATACGCTCATCCGCATTAAGTTTATATTCATGTAAACGCTCGGCAAGGTAATTACTTTGCTGGCTTAGCTCTGCATAGCTAATTTTTTTGTCTTGATAATGGATCGCAATATTGTCAGGGTTATTGCTAACTTGCTGTTCAAAGTGCGCAATAAAACTCTCTTGTGGATTCTGGGGAGAGAAGTCGTCTAGGCTTGTGTTGCTGGTTTTATTTGGCCCATTCAAAGCAATTAACGAATGTTTATCGGCATCATTTAGCACAGTAAGCGCTGCCAATGCGCTGTCTTTTGAATTAAGCATTTGCGCTAAAACATCAGTGTATTGCTTGGCATAGCGCTCGGCGGTTGCAGGTAAAAATAAATCCGTGTTGTACTCCAACACACAATCCCAGTCGTTATCTGTTGCTTCTATTTGCAAACTAATATCGGTAATCGAGGTGCCGTCCTCAATGGGTAGGCGCGCTGCCTCAATACCATCGAAAGACATAGACTGCTCGGAGGGCAATTGGATCAAATTAAACAGCGTTTGAAACAGTGGCGAGTGGCTCGTGCTGCGGGAGACATTAAGCATCTCAACTAATTGCTCAAAGGGTAAGCTCTGATGTTGCTGTGCATCAATTAAGGTATGACGTAACGCCCTCCAATGTGCAAGCACACTCGCCCCTTGGTTCAAGGGAGATTTAATCACTTGGGTTGAGGCAAAATAGCCAATTAATTGATGGGTGTGTGAGCGATGACGGTTAGCGACGGGAATCCCAACACGAATATCCTCCTGGCCACTGTAGCGTGACAACAATAATTGCCAAGCACTTAGCAATGGAATAAACACCGTAAGATTATTTTGTGCGCTCACGCTATTGAGCTGCGATACAAGGGCTTTGGGCAAGCTAAAGCGGTAGCGATTACCCGTAAAACTTTGCTGTTTTGGTCGAGGAAAATCCGTTGGCAAATCCAATATAGGCGACTCACCGGCTAACTGTACCTGCCAATAGTGTGCATCTTTATCGATGGCTTCTTTGGCTATTTCGCTTTTTGACCAGAGACTAAAATCTTTAAACTGGAACGGTAACTCTGGCAGTGAGGCCACAGCCTTTTTATCAACCACTTCTAAGGCTGCATAGTCTAGTTGATAAGCTGATTTAACTCCTTGGTACAATGCTTGTAATTCTTTTAAGAAAATATCCAGCGACCAGGCATCGGCAATAATGTGATGGATACATAATTGAATAACACTGTAGGCCTGTTGTGTGTTCCCATTAATCTCATAGAGGTCAACGCGCCATGCGGGCTCGTTTGATAGATCAAAGGGCTCACTTGCTAGCGCTTCTAATTGTGCGTTTAAGTCTGTATTTTGTGTATTGGATTCTAGTTCCAGTTGATGGATACGTAGCCGTATATCAATACTGGCTTTAATACTTTGGAATAGCGCTCCATCTATATCGCCAAATACTGTGCGTAAGCTGTGTTGCCTATTGGCAAGTAGCACTAAAGCTTTATTGAGGTAATTATGATCAAGCTGGCCTTTTATTTTTAGCGCGCTACTTAATTGATAGGCACGCCCTGCTCCATTAAATTGCTCCATAAACCACAGGCGTTGTTGGGTCGCATACATGGGGATATGGTCGGTTTGATCACTGGCGACAATCGCTTGATTACTGTGAAGTTCATTGGCTGTTGCTTCTATTAATTTTGCAAGGCTGGCTAACACCGAGGTTTCAAAAACGCTTTTTAAAGGCAACTCTATTGCATACTCTTCTTGTAAGCGTGCTACTAATCTCGCAACCAATAAGGAGTGCCCGCCTAGCTCAAAGAAGTCATCCTCTCTGTTAATGTTTTGTCGGTTAAAGAGCTGTTGCCATAGCACTAGTAAACGCTGTTCCCAAATACTCTCGGGCATGGCAACAGGATTATCAGATTTTTGTTCAAGTTCTGGCTCGATAGCAAGGAGTGCTTTTCGATCGACTTTGGCACTACTATTGAGTGGTAGCTCCTCCAGATGCTGGAAGATATTAGGCACCATATACTCGGGTAAGTGATTGATTAGCTGCTCTCTCATGAGTGCATTATCTTTTTTGGAATCGGTTTTTGTCCCACTCCAATAGGCAATCAAGCGGTCATTTTCTTGTTGAGTATCGTCTTTAGCTTTGTTGAGTATCACGGCGACATTTTCGACAAAAGCTAACTGACTGAGCAGCGATTCTATTTCGCCAAGTTCTATACGAAAGCCACGCAGTTTAACTTGAAAATCGTTACGGCCAATATACTCAATCTCGTTATCTTTATTGCGTCTGACTAAATCGCCCGTTTTATAAAGTCGATCTCCCGAGCGATTTTGTTGCTGTGCAAAAGGGTTAGGCAGAAAAGCAGACGCAGTTAGCGCAGGTGCATTGACATAACCATTAGTCACATTGGCGCCGGCTAAGTACAACTCACCAATCACGCCCTGCGGAACAGGTTTTAAATGGCTATCTAAAATATAGGACTGCACATCAAAACCATCATAACCAATGCTAATGGGTGCTTCATCAATACGAGTGATTTCTTTATAGGTGGAATAAACGGTAACTTCCGTTGGCCCATAAATATTAAATAATTGTTTACCTGTAGACAGTAATTTTTTAGCTAGCTCTTTACCTAAAGCCTCACCACAAGATAGCAGTGTCGTATTCTTTAATGGCAGCTTACTTTGAGCGATTAACATGCTCCAGGTTGCTGGCGTTGCCTGCATAAGATCAATTGCGCGACCTTCGCTTTTACATTGCTCCAATAACTCGGCAAGTAACTTCGGGTCGCGTGTTTGATCTTTATCGGCAATAACAATCGAAGCACCCTGTGTTAAGGGTAGCAATAACTCAACAATAGAAATATCAAAACAATAACTACTCAGTGCCAATACCTGTTGCTTAGCTTTTAAGCCAAGGCGTTGCTGCAAATCAACAAATAAATTACTGAGGTTGCCACGATTAACCGACACCCCCTTAGGCTTACCGGTAGAGCCTGAGGTATATAAAATATAAGCAGTCTGCTGTGGTGTAATTGCTGTGCTAGTTAATGTCGTTGTAGAGTCACTAGTAGCCGACAGTGATACATCGGCGAATAAACAATTTAGCCCTTTTGTTAAAGCCTTTGTATGGTCATGAGAAACTTGGTCTACTAGGCATATATTTGTTTGTGAGTGCTCTACAATATACGCTGCACGCTCGGCGGGCCAATTGGGGTCGATGGGTATATAGGTGGCTCCTATTTTTAAAATCGCCAGCATACTCGTGATCATTGAGATATCACGCTCAACACAAATAGCGACACGCTGATATTTCTCAACACCCTTGCTGATTAGTTGATTGGCAATATGATTACTTAAGGCATCGAGTTCTTGATAACTGAGCGTACCGCTTTTACCTTGGATGGCAAGGTTGTCTGCTTGATCGCTAACTCTTGATTGAAAGTCGTTAAGTAAATCATGTTCAATCAATTGCTGCTGGTTAAGAGGACTGGCTTGGACCTGTGTATCTCTCTCAGTGTTTTCTTGCCAAATGTCGATAGCTGCTAAGGTTGTTTGTGCTGCCTCATTTTCTAGTAGCCATTGCAAAACTCGCTGATAATCCTCTGCGATGGCAATGACCGATGCCTCTTCAAATAATTCCGTGCTGTATTCAAACTGTAGGTCGAAGTTATCGCCACTGGCTTGAACATCTAATTTAAAATCACACAACACCGTATCCGAGCGATTATGAATCACCTCGACACTGAGGTCCTTAAGATCGAATTGATTCAAAGGCTTTTCAGACAAGTAATTAAACATTACTTGGAACAATGGGTTGTAGCTTAGCTGTCTATCAACACCTAACTGCTCGATCAAATAATCGAAGGGTAAGTCTTGGTTTGCCTGTGCGTTGATCGACTGCTCGGCGATCGACTGCAAAAACTCGCTCACCGTATGTTGCGGCTGCAAGTTAGCGCGCTGAACAATAGTATTAACAAAACAACCCATTGTCTCTTGCGTTTGATGGTGATGTCGGTTGGCAATAGGAATACCAATGACAATATCACTTTGCCCACTGTAGGCATTCAACAGTAACTGGAAGGCACCTAACAAGCTTACAAAGTGACTACGCTTAGCGTTTTTGTCGGCTTTACGTAATTGCATTGCCAGCATCTTGGGCAAACGAATAGCGTGCCGAGCACCGGCAAAGGTAGGCTCTGTGGGCCGTTTAAAATCGTAATTTAATTCAAGTACGGGCAGCTCACCGCTTAGGATATTTTTCCAGTAATTGAGTTGTTCATCAAAAAAACCATTTTCCAAACACTGACGCTGCCATAGCGCGTAATCGCTATAGCGAATAGTGTCTGTATACTCAATTGCTAGAGCTTCCGTATTGTAGTAGTGACAAAACTCTTCAATCAATAAGTGCAGCGACCAAGCATCGGCAATGATGTGATGACAGTTAATCGACAATACGAGCTCATTGTTTTTACCTGCAATTGCATAGATAGAAAAACGCAGTAAAGGTGCACGAGCAAGTACAAAAGGTGTCATTGCATCTTGCTGCAAGCAACGGTTAAGTTCGGCCTCGCAGGCAACTTGTCGGTGTGCAAAAAGTGCCGAGAAAACCGGTGATAATTTTTGTACTGGTGTACCCTCTTCTACTTCAAAATAGCTGCGTAAAATGTCGTGTCGTTTAATACACTTATTAATTGCAGAGGTAATTTTGGAGACATCTATCTCACCGCTTAAGCGTAGTGCCGTTGGCAAATTATAACTGGCGCTATCGGGCGTTAGCCCCTGTAAAAACCATAGTCGCTGTTGCACAAAGGAGAGTCGAGTCGCACTTGTTTGCGTATCGAGACGAGTCAGTTCTGGCAACTGTGTTAGTGCCGCTGGTTCTTGAAGTTCTTGAGATTGTGATTGCGCTTCCCACCATGCCAGCCAGTCGATAATTGTTGGTTGCTCAAAGATACTGCGAAGCGATACATCGGCAGATAATAACTGGCTTAAACGCCCGACAAGTTGAGTGGCTAATAGCGAGTGACCGCCGAGCTCAAAGAAGTTATCTTTAATGCCTATTTTTCTCGCACTCGTTTTTTCTTGCGTGCTCTTTTGAGTACTATTTTGAGAGAAATTTTGTTTATCCATTAACAAGCTCTGCCAAATATCACAAACCTTTTCTTCTAGCTCATTACGTGGCGCAACATAATCCAGTACCGATTGCGCACTAAAATCGACGGGAGGTAATTGCGCACGAGCCACTTTACCGTTGCTATTACGAGGTAGCTTATCGAGTGCGACAAAGGCACTAGGTACCATATACTCTGGCAAAGATTCTTTAATAAAATCTTTTAGACTAGACCAAGAGCCTTGCTCGCTCATGCCATTAACAGTGTCAATAGCAGGCTGATCACTCTCTGGATTAATGCCCATATAGGCAACCAGCACCGTACCCCGTTGCGCGTTATCTGTGGCGATAACAACGACTTCGTTCACACCGGGGTAATTGGCAATGCGCGACTCGATCTCGCCCAGCTCTATACGGTAACCCCGCACTTTGACTTGATAGTCGCTGCGGCCAACATATTGGATATTTCCATCGGCTAAGAAGCGGCCTAAATCACCGGTACGATAAAGTCTTTCCCCTCGATTTTTATCGCACTCACTTGTAAATGGGTTGGGTAAAAATACCGCTGCACTACGTTTAGGCTCGTTGCGATATCCTCTGCCAACACCTGTACCAGCGACATAGATTTCACCAATAGCGCCTATGGGCATTTGCTCTAATTGTGGGCTTAAAATATAGAGCTTATTGTTAGCCGTTGGGCTACCAATAGGCACATGAGCAAGTGCTGTATCAGATTTTTCGACGGGGTAAAAGGCAACATCGTCGGAGCACTCCGCTGGACCATAGGCATTCATTAGCGGGATATTGGGATAGGATTGGTACCAGGCTTCGATCAAGCTCGGCGGTAAGGCCTCACCTGTTGGTATGACCCAACGTAGCGAATCCAAGCTTTGCTGCTGCTCTACAATACTTTGTAATAAGGCAGGCACCGGCTCTAGTATAGAAATGCCACGCTTGCTGATTTCTCGGCTTAAGGTGATGGGGTCTTGGCTAATACAATCGGGGAGTATTTCGACGCGCGCCCCCAGTATTGGTGCGATAAGAAATTGCCAGACCGAAATATCAAAACATTGCGATGCAGTTTGGGCAATAATATCCTCGCCGCTTAATGCAAGCGGTGCAAATTTACCTAGCATATTATTCAACATGCCTTGCCTTGTGACCATTGCTCCCTTGGGTGTACCTGTGGAGCCCGAGGTAAAAATAATATAAGCCAGTTGATCTGGGTAAGATTTAATATTGGGGTTGGCGCATTCGACCAGTGCCTGCTTATCGATGCTAAAGGTAATTATGTTTATGGCTGTTGCTTTGTTTGCCTCTTTTTTGTTTATTGCTCCATTAATTTCTTCGTTTATTTCTACAAGGGCATCACTTTGGGCATCGCTTACGAGTAATAAAACGGCACCACTTTGTTCGATAATTTGTGCCGACCTCGCTGCCGGATGTTTAGGGTCTAGTGGTAAATAAGCAGCCCCTGCTTTAAGGCTTGCCATTATCATTATTAACAACTCAACGCCGCGCTCGGCCAAAATAGCCACAACATCGTCGGTACTAATACCCTGTACAATTAAGTCTTTAGCCAGTAAATTAACGCGATTATTGAGTGTTTGGTAATCAAGGCTAACGGTATTGTCAGCTGCTGCAATTTTTTGTGGTAGTCGCTTGGCTTGTTGTTCAAAACGTTGAATATAATCCCAGGACAAATCCAGCTCATCACCACTGCCCCATTGCTGCTGTTGAGCGAACTCTGCAGTAGATAGCATGCTGATTTGATCAATACTGCAATCGCCGACTGTGAGTGTATCACTCATATCAATAATGAGTTTTTGAAAATGCGCGAGCATGTTCTCAACATCTTGATGCTTAAAATCAGAGGCTTGATAAGTAATTTGCAAATGCAACGACTCACCCGGGATAATAACCACGGTAATCGGGTAGTTAGTGTGGGTACGATTGGTAGCCTCTTCGACGATAAACTCTAGGTTTTCTTGCGAGAGTGCCGCATCCATGGGCGCATTTTCAAAAACAAATAAGCTTTGAAATAAGTCCTGCTGATCTATTTCGCTCCAGCCTTGAATATCGGTGAGTGAGGATGTCTCATGCTCGCGCAGCGATAGGTTAGTTGACTGTAAAGCTTGTAACCATTGCTTTAACGAGACTTGAGAATCAATATTAACTCTCAACGGTAAAGTATTGATAAATAAGCCAACAATAGATTCTATGCCCGTCATATGTGTTGGACGGCCAGCCACTGTCACACCAAAAGCAATATCCCGGTTACCGCTGTATTGGGCCAACAACATGGCCCAAGCCCCTTGCAATAATGTATTCACAGTCACCTGTGTTGCCTTGGCAACTTCCTGTATTTTGTGGCTTTGCTCTTTTGTTAATAGGGATACCACATCAACAACAGAGTCACCCTCGACAGCTTGGCCGATATTGCGAATACCCAAAGGCGTTGGGGTATCAAAGCCTTTGAGTTGGGATTCCCAAAATGCTTGATGTTTATCGGGGTCTTGCTCGCCTAACCACTGAATAAAATCCTGATAAGCTCTTGGGGTTGCTAGCGATAAGCTTTTACCTTGCTCGAAGGCGCGATAAAAATTTAAAAAGTCCATCATAATGATAGAAAAGCACCAGGCATCCATCAAAATATGGTGATAGCTACGCACAAACTGATAGGTGTTGGGTGCAAGTTTAATTAAGCGTACGCGCATCAGTGGTGCTTTAGTGAAAGCTAGCTCTTGCTCACGCTCCTCTTGCAATAACTCTTCTAGCTTCTCTTCTTGCTTATCTTTACAAAACTCACTCCAATCGACGAGCTCGATAGGTAACTTAACGTTTTTATGAACGACCTGTAGTGGCCTTGACTGTTTTTTCCAAACAAAACTGGTGCGAAGTAGCTCGTGTCTTTGGACAACTGCGTCCCATGCGCGTTGAAAGGCATCCATGTTTAGATTTTCTAACTTCATGACGTGGCGATACTGCAATAAATACATACCCTGTGCTGGGTTCATCAGGGTATGAAAGAGCAATCCTTGTTGCATAGGTGCTAAAGGATAAATAGCCTCAATATTTTTTGATCGCTGCTTAAGGTTGTTTGTCATTTTTAGTCATCCAATTCGACAAGTAAGTCTAAGAATTCTTTGTCACTCAGCTGTGCATTGGGAAAATCAGCCGCTGTGGCGCGTCCATGTTCCGGGTGTTGGCAAAACGTTATCATTTGTTCGAGTGCTGCTTGGTAAGCCTTGGCGATATCGGGCACACGCGAGTAAGCGGTATCATTAGGAAAACACCAATCAATACTCAGCTCACCATCAACCACCACCGCGTTAATATCAATTAAGTGTGGTCGTTGGTTTTCGCGCGCGCGACTGCCTGGGCACAGCATATTGTCGAGAACGAATAAGCTGTTGGCCTTATCCTGGTTTTGTATCCCTAAGTAGTTAAAGGAGACGAAGCTATGCTCGGGCCATGCTCCTGACCATTGCTTCGGCTCGCCATTACCACTGTGTAAGTAACGCGCCAAACCATAACTCAGGCCATTGTGTGGTGTTCGCCTTAGCTGCTCTTTGGTGGTGACAAGCTGGTTTTCTTGCTCTTTGTGGTAGGCAATTTTTTGCGGATAACGGCTAGTAAACCAACCCACTGTTCTCGATAGATCAACATCAGAATTGATAACTTGCGCTTCTCTACCGTGACCTTCGAGCTCGATAGTCATTTCAGTGAGTTGTTGCCACTCGCATAAAACCTTAACTAAAGGCGCTAATAAAAATTCTTGAACGCGGGTATTGTATGCTTGCTGGCAATCGACGAGTAGAGCCTTAGTTAGCGACTGATTAAGCCTGATTATTTCGTGCAGTGTATTAGTATAGGTATTGTCTTTGTGGGTTTTTGGTAACTCTTGCTGTGCCTGTTCAAGCCAGTAGTGAGCCTCTATTTTATCGCTGCTTTGTTTATAATTTACCAACAACTCAGACCATTGATGAAAATGCGCAGCAACAGGATCAATTACAACCTCTTCTTCGCCCTGTACATAAGCGCTATAACTCTCTTGTAAGTCACCGAGAATAATTTTCCAAGAGACGGCATCAACGATTAAATGATGGGCGGTACACAATAGCTGATTGGTTTGTGTAAACCATACAAAGCGAATTAATGGCCCCGAGCTTAAATTAAACCCTGCTTGTGCATGGTATAAGCTATTGTTGTCTAATAATTCATCTTCGATAGTGACAAGCTCTGGCAACCAGTCGTTGCTGTAAGCCTGATAGCATTGCATCCATTGTGTTTTGTTTTGACTGCTCTCGCCTTGTACAAAACACAAACGCAGACTCGCATGGGCTTTAATGACATCTGCAACTGCTTTTTTAAGACATGAAAGATCGATTTGCGCCTTTACATTAAGCAGTAAAGATTGATTCCAGTGCCCTGGGTTAAGCTGCTCTTGCTCAAAAAACCACTGCTGTATTGGTGTTATCGCAAAGGGCTTTTGAGGCAGTTTCACCACTGCTTGTGCCTTGGTAGCCAGCTCTTCAAATACAGCGACGCCTGCCAAGGCTTGTATCGTTGGGTATCCGAATATTTGTTTAGGTGTAATAGCAATCTGTTGTGCTTTGGCCTTTGCAATTAGCTGCAAACTTAAAATCGAATCGCCACCAACTTCAAAGAAGTTGTCATTGATGGTTAGATCTGGTTTATTTAATAAGCTTTGAGAAATCGCCAATAGCTTTTCTTCTACAGGCGATAGCGAAGGCTCGACTATTTTAGCGAGCTCGGCAATGGTTTGTTTTTCAAAAATAGACTTAGGCGTTAAAACAATATTTTTCTTTTTTGCCTGGGAAATAATTTGTAGGCCAAGAATCGAGTCGCCACCATTTTCGAAAAAATTATCATAAATACCTAGCTCGGGTTTATTGAGTAGTGTTTGCCAAATGTCGAGCAAATCAGCTTCGACAGTAGTAAGGGGCCGGTTGGCATCTTGCGAAGATGCTTTCTCAAGCGCTTTATTGGACTCCGCATCATAACTTTTAAACGCAAGCAGTTTTTTCCTGTCGACTTTACCATTACTCGTTAACGGTAAATCGTTAATCATCACCCAGCGCTTAGGCAGCATATAGTTGGGTAAAGTATTAACAAGCTGTGTTTTTGCCTCGCTTATTTGTTTATTACTCGCAACAATATAAGCGGCTAGCTGGCACTGCCCTCTTTCATCTAAATAATCAATAACAGCAACATCATCGACATAGGGTTTTATAGCTACTTCGACCTCAGCAGGCTCTACGCGATAGCCGCGTATTTTTACTTGAAAATCACAGCGGCCAATAAAATACAGCAAATCATTATTGCGCTTGACTTTATCGCCGGTTCTATACCAGCGTGTTTCACCCTCTTGATAAAAAGACGCTCTATCACTACTAGTGTTTTTAGACTCTGCCAGCATGTAACCTTTTGCCACCGTTGGCCCGGCTATTTCTAACTCACCGGGTAGACCATCGATAACCGCATGGCCGTACTCATCAACAATACGCGTGACAACATTAGCTAGTGGCTTACCCAAAGGAATTGCTTGTTGCTGGCGAGCATCCGATGCTTCTAGTTCAGCAGTAATGACCCCAACGGTGGTTTCTGTAGGGCCATAGTGATTCACGACACGCAGTGATGCTTTTCTTTGCCAAAGGCTGTTAAGCAGTTGTGGCGTTAAGGCCTCGCCTCCGGTAATTAATAATTGCCTTGGTAATAGAGAGGCACTTTGGGATGCGAGCATTAGGCCATTTAAATGTGAAGGCACAATTTTAAGGCAATCAACGGGAAAGGCTTCTAGCTCAGAGGCCAGTGCATCGGCATCTCTGGCAAGATCTTCGCTCAAAAGGCGTAGGCAGCGCCCAGTTAATAAGGCACCAAATGTCGCGGTATAACCCAGGTCTGCCCCGTTACCGGCAAGGCTTGCCATGCTCGCAGTGGGGTCTAGTTTAAGTTGCTTATCCACCCCTGTGACATAATGTATAAGGTTGCCTTGAGTTATCACCACGGCTTTTGGTTTACCCGTAGAGCCCGAGGTATAAATAATATAGGCGGCTTGATTAGTTGTTGGCGTTAGGGTTTGTTCGAGGCTGTTACTTTTAAGCAAATTTTCAGTAGCTGTGACGTTACTCAATGTAATATCTAGCCAATGATTATCTTTGGCTAGCCATTCAGGATGCCGACCTGCACCCACGACGACACCTATATTGGCATTTTCGCTAATATAATGTAGGCGCTCCAAAGGCCATTCCACATCCATGGCAACGTATGCTTTACCCAACTGCCAACTGGCAAGCATTAAGGCAATTTGGTCAATGCTTCTCAGTAAAAATACGCCTAAGGTGTTGTCTTCTGATCCCTTAAGATAAGGCCCAAGTTTATGAGCCCAAGCGTTAACCCTATTTAATAACTCGCCGTAGCTGATTTTTTGCTGAGAGATTTGTAGTGCAATATTGTCAGGCTTAGTGTCGCACTGAGCGATAAAAGCCTCCCAAGCTGCCTTATATAAAGGGGCTACTTTATCTTCAGGCATTACAGACTCGCCCGACATCAATGATTGTGATTTTGACTTTTTAAGAGGCTTATTTAAGGCGAGCTCACCGAGCTTTTTAGCATTGTTTTGGCTAAGCTGCTCAACAAAACAAATAAAAGCCTGCTTAATCTTGTCAATGGTTTCTCGCTTATAAAGGCTATTGTTGTAACGCCATTTACCTTTAAATTGCGCTCGATTATCGACAATAACAAGGTTTAATTCATGAGCTGCCCCACGCTGCTCAGCCAATAACTCCTCGCTGATTAATGTATCGTCAAATAAATTGGCGCGCTCGTGATTTAGTGTAAACATATGCTGAAACAGTAAGTTACGGCCACTTTCTCTCTCTATATTTAAAGTTTGTATCAGCTCCGCAAAAGGATAACGCTGGTGAGCCAAGCACTCACGAACCTCTTTATTGGTATGAATAACCCACTCTTTAAAAGCTTGCTGATTATTGGGCTGACAACGCAGAACCAAAGGATTAACCAAATAGCCAATCAGTGATTGATGCTCTTGTGATAGTCGCCCCGCGCTTGGCGTACCAATAACAAAATCATTCTGCCCAGAGAGCCTGCTTAAAAACCACTGAAAAGCGGATAACCACCAACTGTAGGGTGTTACACCTAGTTGCTTACAATTATCACGTATTGCTTGTGCTTGCGCCGAGGCTAAAACAAAATCGACTTCCTCACCTTCTGCACCTAAATCTTTGGTGTAGGCAAAGTCTGTGGGTAACTGTAGTTGTGGTGCATCGCCAATTTTTTTAACCCAAAAGGCTCTATCCTCTTGGTGTTGCTCAGAACCTTGTAAGTAGCCGTACTGCTCGGCAGACCAATCTTTGTAACTATAGGCTGTATCAATAGGCGCTAATACTTGTTGGTCTAGTAAGGCTAGAAAATCTTTACGCAACTGCTCAAAGGAAATAAAGTCTGCCACAATGTGATGAACCGTCATCAACAGATAACAATCGATCCCTTTTTCTGTATTGTTTTCTAGTAAAAAGGCACGGCAAAGTTCGCCAGACTCTAAAGAGAAAGGCACATCGGCTTTGCCACAAAGTATCTTTTTGATCTGCTCTGGTTTTTGATTATTTTTGTAGGCACGAGCGATAGACGGTGAAGTCGGTTTATTTAACCACTGAATAGCTTCACCGTCGCGCTCGTCATAGGGGCAAGATAAAATCGAGTGACTCTCAATCAATTTTTTAAACGCAGCATTGACTGCCTCGCCATGAGTGCCCGCGCTTAATTTAACAGCATAGGCCATATTATAAGCACTGCTGTTGGGGTTCATGCGATACATAAACCACAAGGCTTTTTCATTAGCACTGAGTGGCCTTGCTGCAAAGTAATCGGGTGATTCTTGTAAATGAGTGATTAACTCTTCTTTATGCGCTTTTATTGTTGCCAGTAACTCAGAGCTCATCATACCCGCGGTGGCTTTATAGCTGATGCGGCCATCCTTAAGGCTTAAATAAATACCCGACTTCCAGCAGTGCTCAAGCAGCTTCATACCCGATAAGTTTTTAATAACATCCGTCATTAAATTTCACCCTCTAACATACTTTCTGATGATTGCTCTTTTTTATCTAAGCTCGATAAATAAAGTGAAATATCTTTAATACTGGGGTATTGCCATATCTGCTCTGGATCTATATTTACATTTAATTGTGTCGCTAACTCATTGATTAGCATCATGGCATCTACGGAGTCTAAACCTAAATTAATAAGCTCTTGCCCTGGCTTAAGTTTGTTTGGATCAATCTCTAACTGCTGTGATACCCAAGTAATAATCCACGCTTCAATTAACTTAGGCTCATTAGCTCTCAGGCTTGGAAGTTTTTTAGTGGCGACAAGCGTAATACCTTGATTAAGATCGTATCTGCTAGTTATTTGAGGTTTGTGCCATTGATCAATAATTTTTAGCTCATCATTGATAAACTTTTCTTTACTCAAAAAGCGTTGTATCTTTCCCGATGTGGTTTTATTGAGTGTCATAGGTGCTACAAGGATGACAGTAGTCAAATTAATTTCATGCACTTCTGCTACCGCTTGTCGCAGCTGCTCAATCAATGCTTGATGATCTTTTTGTTTCGCTGCTGCACGGCTTAATTCTTGTACTGCGATAATTTGTTGCTCGCCGTCTTCATTAGCATTGACGGAAAATACAGCACCACCATGATCAGTTAGTGCGGTATCAACGGATTGAATGGTTGCCTCAATATCCTGCGGGAAATGATTGCGGCCATTAACGATAATGACTTCTTTATTACGCCCGCAAATATAAAGGTTATTATCATGAATAAACCCTAAATCACCAGTATTGAGATAACCGCCCTCTCCGTTGACATAATTATTGAAGGTTGTATTGCTCAGCTCTTTCTTATTCCAATAGCCTCTGGCAACACTGTCGCCCTTTACGAGTATCTCGCCAACGGTATCATCGGGTAACGCTTGACTAATTTTCGTGTTAACAATTTTGACATCCATTGCATTGTTTAATACACCCGAGCTCGCAATAGAAATTCCTGAGTCATTAATTTGTATTTTGCTATTTTTATAATCTTCTCTATCGGCCTTAAGCGAGATAGGTTGTTCATTGGTTGGCGTGCCTGCAATAAATAAACTGCTCTCGGCCATACCATAGGAGGGAGATAACACAGTATCTGACAAACCCGATACGGCAAAGGCTTTGGTAAAATCTGACAGCGTTTTTACTTTAATGGGCTCGGCACCATTAATCGCACAACGCCACGAGCTTAAATCAATGGTGTGTTTTTGCGTATCGCTAACGCGATTAACGCAGTGCTCAAAAATAAAATTAGGGCCTGCACTGACCGTTGCTTTGAAATCGGATATTGCTTTTAACCATAAAAACGGTTTTTGCAAAATAACCGCAGGAGGAATTAACCAAGCCTTATTTCCACTATAAATAGGGTTCAAAATTGAGCCGATCAAGCCCATGTCGTGATACATAGGCAGCCAAGAAACAAGACTATCTTTATCGCTTACATTATAAAACTGGCAAGACAAGCATACATTGTGCAATAAGTTTTTATGGCTGAGCATGACACCTTTAGGATCACCCGTTGAGCCCGAACTATATTGTAAATAGGCAATACTCTCTGTATTTATAACGGGCATTTGCCAATTATCTGTTAAGGACAAATCTTCTTTGCCGACTTCGGCAAGATGGCATCTTGGTGCATTCTCTTGTTGCCAAATGTGTACTTTTTCTAATAGCTTAGAGTCGCTCAGTAATACGCTAGGCGCACTATCACTTAACATGCTATTAATGCGCTTCCAATCTCTTTTTTTATGCAGCGGAGGATAAGCGGTTACCGCAATAATGCCAGAGTAAAAACAAGCAAATAAACCGATAATATAATCAATACCATTAGGCATTAATAATATAGCTCTATCACCAGGGCACGCATGCTTTAATAGGTCAACCGCTAAAGCTTTTACCCGCAAACTTAATTCGAGATAAGTAATTTTTCGGGTAACAACTTCGCCGTCGCTTAGAAATGAAAATGCAATATCCTCTGCATTGTTTGTTGCGCGGGACTCTAAAACATTAACCCAATTGCCTGCCTCTTTCACCTGCTTAGATAAAGCACGTTTTAAAAAAGAACGTTTTGAAACTACTGACTGAGTCATATCCATTACCCTTTTAATACTTTTTAATTTGAATCAATAAATTATTTATGAGTTAGCTTCGGCCATTGCCACGATCACTTTTCTTTCTCCACTAAAGGTACTGCGGCCATGAGCTGCGAGCATATTGTCGAGCATTAGCATGTCGCCCTCTTGCCATGGAAATTTTATTTGACACTCATTAAGTACTTGTCGGATATGATTTAAATCGCTCTCTTCGATATCGCTACCGTCACCGTAGTAAACATTACGCGGTAAATTGTTTTTGCCCACAATAGAAATCAGCGTCTCTTGCAAACTAGGATCAAGGTTTGATACATGAAATAAATGTGCCTGGTTAAACCAGACATTCTCTTTGGTGTGTGGGTGTTGTGCTACGGCTTGACAGATTTCGCGAGTCCGCAGTTCGCCGTCTTCTTTCCATTCAAACTCAATAGTGTTTTGCCGACAAAAATTTTCAACAATTTGTTTATCCTCGGTACCAAAAGCTTTTTGCCAGGGCAAATCGAGACCATTACCATAATTTCTGACATACATTAATTTTTTGCTAGCAAAGCGTTCCCGAACATTGGGGTTTATGGTGTTATACACCTTACGGCTATCGGCGATTGGTGTTTCACCCCCTTCGCTTGAGGCCTTGATGCAGCAAAACCATATTTTCATTGGCCATTGCTTAGTGTAAGCCTGCTCGTTGTGCAGCGGAATAATTTGGTGTGAAGGATATTCTGTTGAGGTGTAAACACCGCCATCCACCTCGGTACGTGGTGTTGATGCATAGTCATAGGTTAGCAATGGATAACCAAAGGATTTTGCAAAGCTCTTAAAACTTTGGTCATCAATACCTGAAAAACCACGCAGCAAAACACCACCTGTCTTCATCAAATGTTCTTTAATCGTTAGCTTTATGTCGTCTTCGCAAACCTCCCAAGTGTTTCCGGCATTAGCAGGCTGAATGAGTAAAGGTAAATTTTGATCCTTGCTTAGGGATGACACTGCTATTGCAGATGATTGTGTTTGTATTGCCACAGACATAAAAGCCTCTCCATTGGTAACAGTTTTGCTGATTGCGGTAAATCGTGACGCATCATACACAAAAAAAATATAAAATATAATCTAATTGATAATGATTTGTATTTGTATTATAAAGTTATTCCCAAAGAGTGAAAGAGTTAACACTCTACTTTTAATATTTGTTCAATTAGTAAACGAAGGAAATCACCATGAGCATTGATGACGAGAACACTGGCTTTATTGTTGTAATAAACCATGAAGAGCAATACTCCATTTGGCCCGACTATAAAGAGATACCCGGGGGCTGGAGCGCACTGGATAAACGAGGCACAAAGGCCGAATGCCTTGATTACATAGAAGGTATATGGGTTGATATGCGCCCCAAAAGCCTACGTGAGGCAATGGCGGTCAGCTAATTTTATCGAACCTAGAATATTGAACCTAGAATTAGGAAAGATCATGACTCAGATAATTAAAGATAAGCCGCTGGAGAACGTTGCCCCCTTTACTGCTCAGGTAAATAGTGCACTTTCATTTGCTTTTAACCCTCACCTGCCTCGTCAATTAGAGGAGAATAGCTACTTACAGACACAAAAGCACCGCGAGTCTAATGCGCGTAGTTACCCAAGGCGTATACCTTTGGCCCTGACCAAGGGCGAAGGTATTTATATACAGGATACCCAGCAACAAGTATTTATCGATGCACTGGCTGCCGCAGGCACCTTAGCCCTTGGGCATAATCATGCCGAAATCAACGACACTATTACGCGAACTCTCGCAAGTGGTATACCTCTGCAGTCACTAGATTTAACCACACCAATAAAAGATAAATTTATCGAACAGGTTTTTGAATTGCTTCCCAACGCTATGCGCAAAAACTCTCGTATACAATTTTGTAGCCCTTCGGGCGCCGATGCCGTAGAAGCTGCTATTAAACTCGCTAAAGTGGCAACGGGCAGAAACACGGTTATATCTTTTGCCGGTGCTTACCATGGCATGACTGAGGCCACGATTAATTTAATGGGCAATCTTGGCCCTAAAACCGCAATGAAACTAGGTTTGAATGATTCCATCATACTTCCTTTTCCCAATGAAAAACGATGCCCCTATGGGCTGGGTGAAAAAGGGGTTACAGCAAGCCTTTATCAGCTTGAGAGTATGTTTAGTGATCCCGAATCTGGCGTACCTAAACCTGCAGCAATTATTGTAGAGGCTGTACAGGGCGAAGCTGGCGTCCTACCCGCTGATTTTGCTTGGTTACAAGGGTTGCGACGATTAGCCACAAAATTTGGCATTGTGCTGATTCTCGATGAAGTGCAGGCAGGTATGGGTCGCACGGGTAAGGTATTTGCGTTTCAACATGCTCAAATTGAACCCGATATTATTGTGTTATCAAAGGCTATAGGTGGTGGTTTACCTATGTCGCTTATCGTTTATCAGCAAGATTTGGATACTTGGCAACCAGGAACACACGCAGGGACTTTTCGCGGTAACCAATTAGCCATGGCATCGGGTCAAGTCGTCATCCGTCATATTTTAGAGGAACAATTACATTTACATGCAGCTACTATGGGCGCGCACCTGCATAAACGATTGGTCGATATTAACAGCCCAATTATTGGCGATGTACGTGGACTTGGACTTATGCAAGGTATGGAAATAATAGACCCGCATGGCGAGCCAGACAGTTTGGGAAATAAACCCTATGATGGTCAAAAAGCACGAAGTATTCAGCAGATTGCTTTAAAGCACGGTTTAATTTTAGAACTAGGTGGCCGCTATAGCTCTACTCTACGTTTTTTAACACCTTTAATTATTACTAAAAAAGAAGTCGATTTAGTGGCAGATATTGTTGCCTACGCTATAGGAGAAGTTAGTCACAACACAGTAAACTAAACTCGTTTACTAGCGGCTAGTATTGATTTGTATCTGCTAAGCAAACGCTAATAGTTGTAGTAAAGTGTTATCTACTATTAGCGTTTATCACTCCGAATCTTTTATTCTTAGTTGTTTAAAAGCTATTTTTTGTGCAATAATAACAATAATAATCATTATCACTTACGCAATTATCGACCCAATTTAAAGAGAGACTATGTCTTTACCCCCCTATTTACTACTAACTAATGCAGTGACTCCTGAAGCATCTATAACAAGTGCTGCACTTGAGTCATCTACCCCTATTCTAGACACCTCTGTTGAAGCATCCGGTTTACCAACAGCTACTGCAGAGTTAATCGATGTCGCACAGCTATCTTCTCTTATCGAAACCGGTGGCCCAGTTATTATTATATTGGCCATTATGTCTATTATTGCGATGAGTGTTTTTTTATTAAAGTGTACGCAATTTTTGTGGTTTGGCTTAGAGCGAAAAAAAAAGGTTATTAAAGCACTACAGCATTGGCATGAAGATAAAACAGAGGATGCCCTACTCACTCTAAGTGATACTAAAAATCCCATTGCTCGTGTATTAGAGGTAGCGATGCTGCTTAAAAGTAAAAGCGACAATGATGAACTCATTAAAGAAGAAGTTTTGCGGGTTGCGAAAAGGCAACTGGCTAGTGCTAGATCCCACCATCGCATACTAGAAGTTATTGCAACCCTAAGCCCATTACTTGGCTTGTTAGGTACAGTGCTTGGAATGATTGTCGCCTTTCAAAGCTTACAAAGTGCTGGTGCAGCCGTTGATCCAAGTGTGCTTTCGGGTGGTATTTGGGAGGCGCTCTTAACAACGGCAGCGGGTTTGATTGTTGCTATTCCTACGGTATTGGGACTCAACTGGCTAGAACAAAAAGTAGAGAACCTAAAGCTCAATATAGAAGACGCAATGACACAGGTATTTACCTCAAACTTGACGAAAGAAGAAGTGAGCCAATCTGTGCAGCTACAAGATGTTAGTGATAGCCAGAAGATACCTGCCTGCGCTTAGCATTATTTGACGACAACACTGACATCAACATATAAAACAGCCATGCAAATTGCCGATACTCCACAAAAAAAGAACCTTATCAGCCTTACATCATTGATCGATGTGGTTTTTATACTACTGGTTTTTTTTATGCTCTCGACCAGCTTTAGTAAATGGAATGCGATTGTACTTGGCACAAGCCACGGAGCTGGAACAGTTAGCAGTGTGGTTGAACAAAGTTTAATTCACGTTGATTTTGACCAACAATATACATTTAACGATAAAACTATGCCCTTGGCAGAGATCATAAAAGCAGTTGACACTCAACTAAAGCAAGAAAGCGACCACCCTATTCTTATTCAGCCTGTTGACAATTTACCTGTGCAACAGCTTATCGATGCTGTCGATGCTATTGCTGTAGTGGCAGGCAATAATATTTCGCTAGTAAAAGTGACCGAGTAATGGATATTGTTGAATCTACTCAGAAAAAGGAGTTCGAAAACGTATTGCCCTTAGTCAATATTGTTTTTTTGTTACTTATCTTTTTTATGATCTCTGGAACCTTTATTAAACCAGAGGCATTAACAGTTGATGTGCCTAATGCCAAGCTTATTAACCCTACGTCATCCGAAGAAATCATTATTGTAATGAGCGAAAGCCAGTTCTCTATCGAGAATCAAATATATACCCAAGGTGAGGTTATTGAATTTATTCACGAAAAAACTGATAAAGAAAATAAACCTGCAATACAACTTAAAATTGATCAACAAGCACACTCTGCAAAACTACTTGAGCTTATGCAAGAGCTAGGCAACATTGGTGTGTCTTCTATTCATTTGTTAACCACCAAGCACTAGTTTATTAATGTCTAGTTTGACAAGCACTCATTCTCTCCCAACCGATACCACAATCAAAGTATCTAGCTGGTTGCTTGTGTTAATAATAGCGTTGGCTATTCATGTTGCTGCATTTGTTATTTATGACTTAGATAACACACAAACACAAGGAGCAAAACACGAAGGGCTTCAAGGGGTAGAGATAGGCTTTAAAGAGATTGCGCTACCCAAACAACAACCAGCACCTGTTGTAACTGAAAAACCCAAAGAAAAAGCAGTAAAGAAGAAAATAGTAAAAGAAAAGAAAATAGAGAAAAAAGTAATAAAGCCGCTACTTAAAAAAACTAAGGCAGTACCCTCTCCGGTCATTAAAAAAACGACAGCCGTTATCGGCGATAAACTTATTAAACAAGAGGCTATCTCTGCATCAGTTACCGAGACAAATAGCATTACTGAACGCACGCAAAATACATCAACAACAAGTACTAATAAAGTCGTAACAACAGAAGATATAAAAAATACATCTGATAGTGGTGAATCAGAAGATTTAGCTAGTAAATCTAAAAATTCACTAGGTGGTGGTGACCCTAAGGTTCGGGTTAGTTATAGGCAGCTATTATTACAACAACTAGAGCGCCATAAACGCTATCCAAATTCTGCTATGCGACGTGGGCAAGAAGGGATTATCAACTTAGAGTTCGTTATTGATCAAGATGGCAATGTACTTTCATACCAATTGCCCTCTCCATCAAAGTACAAATCTTTAAACAAAGCGGTGGAAAAAATGATTAAAAAAGCCAACCCATTGCCAAAAATACCTGATTCTATTCGTACCGGAGCATTAGAATACCGATTTATAGCACCGATTAAATTTGAGTTGAATTAATTATTAAGAAGATACCTTGCCTTTAACTATGTTTAAAAAAAGCGGCTATGAAGTGAGTTGTTTAATATGAGTATTCTATTCGACATCTAGATTACATACTAAATGTTAGGTATTACTGAATACTTTGTAAAACTTCTTTTAATAAGAATAATACATACAATCTTATCTTCTTAAACCAACTTACTATCACTCACATATAAGCACCGATATAATACCCGACAACTATATTTGCCACTCTGCTATAACTAAACTTTGACCATTAAATAAAAAGGACACAACAACTATGATAGAAAGAATACATACCTCCAAGCGCACCAGTAAAATTGTCAAACACAATGGCGTGGTTTATTTATGTGGGCAAGTAGGTATAGCTGGAGAGAGTGTTGAGGAACAAACCAAAGAGTGCATTCGACGCATAGAAGCATTATTGAGTGATGCAGGCTCTTCTACTTCTCAAATTTTACAAGCAACAATCTGGCTTGCTGATATAAAAGATTTTGCAGCAATGAATGCTGTTTGGGATGAATGGCTTCCAGAGGGACAAGCGCCAGCTCGTGCTTGTGGAGAGGCCCGACTAGCGCGCGATGAGTTAAAAGTAGAGATTATAATAACGGCTGCTTATTCAGAATAATCAGTAGTTTAATGACAATAAAATCTATTTAGCTGTTATCAAAGATTTTAGAATACGCTTGTCGTCTAATTACAGAACTATTGACACAATAATACGGAGCTTGGTGGTGGTAGTAAGCCATTTGTAAAGTATCGAGTAAGCTCCACAATATATCGAGCTTTAATTGCAATATAGAGAGTGCTTTTTCTTGCTGTTCACGTGTTACAAAATGATCTAAGGTGATAGTTAATCCATGCTCTACATCACGCCTAGCTTCGCTTAGTCGTGTACGAAAATATTGATAACCCGCCTGCTCTATCCACGGATAATGTTCTGGCCATGTGTCTAGGCGCTTTTGGTGTATGGTGGGAGCAAACATTTCTGTTAGTGATGAACATGCAGCCTCTTGCCATGTTGCCTGCCGTGCAAAGTTAACATAGGCATCAACTGCGAAGCGAACGCCAGGTAACACATGCTCTTGCGATATAATTTCTTCGCGAGTTAAGCCACAAGCCTCACCTAAACGTAGCCATGCTTCGATCCCCCCTTCAATGCTCTCTCCGCTCTCATTGATATAACCATCATGATCTAAAATACGTTGCACCCATTCACGGCGTACTTGTTGGTCAGTGCAGTTGGCCATTACTGCTGCATCTTTAATGGGGATATTTATTTGATAGTAATAACGATTAGCCACCCACCCTTGTATTTGTTCACGAGTCGATTGGCCTGTGTTCATGGCAATATGGTATGGGTGATGAATATGGTAGTAGTCACCCAAGGCGCGTAATTGCTGTTCAAATTCTTGCCGAGTCCACGGAGATAGCATTATTGATTCTCTACTAAGTTTTGCTGAATATAAAAATTATGTGTACTGATTTAGCTCTACTACTTAGCTCTATTACGGTTCTAATTGTTTCGCATTTTTGGGGTTACGAAACAACAATGGTTTTTCTTCATACCTGCCGTTATCCTTTTGTGCGTGTTCAACTGCCTCAAGAATCTGGTGATGATGCGGCGATAAATCACAAACTGGGTCTGCGTTTTCTGCATCCCCCGTTAGCATCATCGCTTGGCAACGACACCCACCTAGGTCCTTTTCTTTCTCTGGGCAACTACGACAAGGTTCTTTCATCCACGCATTGCCACGAAAACGATTAAATAAGGGAGAGTCCTCCCATATCCATTTAACGCTGTGCTCTCTTACAGAGGGGAAGACTACATCAGGAATAACTCGTGCACCTTGGCAAGGTAGTGCTAAGCCATCGGGTGTTACCGTTAAAAAAGTGGTTCCCCACCCATTAGAACAAGCTTTGGGTCTAGTTTCATAGTAATCCGGTACTACAAAATACAACTTCATATTACCTGCGCGCTCTGTACGAAAGCGTTCAGTGACAGCCTCTGCACGGTGCAATTGTTCTCGGCTTGGTAATAGGTGTTCTCTGTTTTCTAAAGCCCAACCGTAGTACTGGCAGTTCGCAAGCTCTACATAATTTGCACCGAGTGCGAGACTTAACTCTAAAACATCTTCAATTTGATCGATATTATGGCGATGTAGTACAACGTTAAGCACCATCGGAAAGCCAAGGCGTTTAACTTCTTTTGCCATAGCGACTTTATGATCAAAACTTTTATTCGCTGCATAATAATCGTTAAGTTCTTTTTCAGCAGCCTGAAAGCTCACCTGAATATGGTCAAGGCCTGCTTCTTTCAAGCGGCTTAGGCGTTTGCTATCCATGCCCACTGCTGAAGTAATCAGATTACTGTAGTAACCCAAATGCTTAGCCTCGGTAATAAGCGTTTCTAAATCTTGGCGGACCAATGGCTCTCCGCCCGAAAAACCAATTTGTACAGCACCTTGCGCGCGTGCCTCCCCCATAACTCGTACCCACTCCTCTGTACTCAACTCCTGTTTGCGGCTTGTGGAGTAATCAATGGGGTTTGAGCAATAAGCACACTGTAATGGGCAAGCGTAGGTCAGCTCGGCCAGAAGCCATAGAGGTAAGTTGGGCCGTGCTTCAGTCAAGTTCAACCCAACCTTTTTGCTCTGCAATAGTCATAAACTCACAGACATCATTAGCCAAGGTAGGCACATCAGGGAAGCGTGCTTCTAACTCGGTGATTATTTCTTGTGTTAATCGCGCCGGCCCATCGCTGTCAGGGCAAAGTTTAAGTATCTCTGCTGCGGGGCCATTGAGTTGTACCATCCCCTCTGGGAATAATAAAACATAGGATTGTTGTGCCTCTTCCCACTGCAAACGGTGGGTTTTAGCAAGACGAATATACTGCTGCTTATTGTTCATAAAGTCTTTTAATTCAATAAAGTAGAATATAAAGTTAATATTAATTCTACATAGGTTTTATTACAGCGTAATATCCATTCCATCAAAGGCAACTTCGATACCTAAAGCCTCTACCTCTGCTCGCTCTGCACTATCTTCATTTAAAATTGGGTTGGTATTATTGATATGAATAAGAATTTGTCGTTGCTCTTTTGGCAAACGTGACAGTAAGGCCAACATACCTTCAGGGCCAGATTGTGGTAAGTGCCCCATTGCTGCTGCCGTTTTAGTCCCTACCCCTGCCCATACCATTTCATCTTCTCGCCAAAAGGTGCCATCAACGAGCAGGCAATCAGATTGCTGCATAACATCAACTATATGCGGCTCAATTTGTCCCAAACCAGGCGCATAAAATACGGTTTTACCTGTCCGTGTATCTTCTATTTGAATACCAATATTATCACCAGGATATGGATTATGGCGATGAGGGCTATATGGCGGAGCCTTGCTCAACAGTGGCAATGCCGTAAATTTAAGGCTTGGCATCTGCTCTATACTAAAACTTTCTGTGTTTTCGTTAATAGGAATAGGATGTCGCTGGATACCACCATTCCAGTGCTTGAGCATGTTAAACACAGGGAAGCCACTAGTTAAATCCTCGTAGACCATATCGGTACAGTAGACTTGATGGGGGCAGCCTTCACGCAACATCAATAAACCTGTCGTGTGATCGATCTGGCTATCCATAAACACAATAGCGCTAATCGCGGTGTCACGTAGCTGGCGGCTGGGTTGTAAAGAAGGGAATGCAGCTAGCTGGGCTAGAATATCTGGCGATGTATTAAATAAGACCCAGTTTTCACCATCGGGACTAATACAAATAGATGACTGCGTACGCGCCCTGGCTTTGATACTGCCCTCCCGTAAGCCTTTACAGTTATGGCAGTGACAGTTCCATTGAGGAAATCCACCACCGGCTGCCGACCCAAGGACATGGATATGCATATAAGCCCCGAAGCGTAAAAAAAATAATAGTAAGAAACTGGCTTAAATAATTAAGCCATTAATGAAGGAGGCACTGATTAACGATGCGTTACATACATAGTAATCTCAAAACCTAGACGAATCTCTTTAAATGCAGGTTTACTCCAAGATGTGGTCAACATATATACATACCTTTGTTAGGGTCATTTAAGTGAAATAGTTATCTATAAACGTGTAGTGGGCAAATACTATTACAGCCTCAGCCAATATAACAGTGCTAATTAGCTATACGCTAGTAGGACTGGTAAGTATTACCAAAGTTTCCTTTACATAAAGACTAAGCCTACGCGAACTGGATTATAGAGAAAGTATTAGCGCACCGCATACATTACTTTACGGGGAAGTCGTTAACAGCTCACAAATATGTGTGCAGTACTATAGTTATAGTTACAGCAGAGCTAGGCAGCTAGATATACTCATTAAATATTTTTTGTAGTTTTTGCATATATCTTCGATAGCTTAAGGTTCTCTTAAGGTTGGCTAATTACTATAGATTTCAATTAGCTAACCTTGAGACAAACAATGCTTATAATTAACTACCAGCAAGACGGCTTTAACACTGGCCAGCTCTCACTTAGGCCTTCGACGTTTCTAATGAGGTTAAAGTCTACGCCTTCTACTGTCACTATAACGCCCAATACTATCGATATTGACAATCCTATCGCCAACTATATTAGCGGGATTTATCGTGAAATTTATGGCGCCGCAATACAGGTCCGCTATCCGTATTTACTCAGCCTTAAAGATGCAAAGGGCAATATATTAGCTGCTGTTGGCATCCGCTGCGCTTTTAATCAGCCATTATTTCTTGAACAGTACCTAACAAAAAATATTGAAGATCATCTAAGTACACCACGAAGGCATATTGTAGAAATTGGTAATTTAGCCTCTGCAAAAGGTGGCACTTCAACGTATTTATTTGCTGCGTTATCTGCCTACTTACACCATCAAGGTTATACCAAAGCAGTGGTTACATGTACCCGCTTTTTAGAGAAACGTCTCGATGCAATGGGATTAAACCCTCAACGATTGGCTGCAGCAAACCCATCATTATTGTTACAGGAAGGAGAAAATTGGGGTAGCTATTACAAAACAACACCCAACGTGCTTGCAGGCTCTGTTGATAAAGGTTATGCATGTTTACAACGCTTTTTAGACGCTGAATTTATTGGCCTACCTTCTATGAATTTGCTAAAGGAATAATTGTGAAAGAATTTAACTTTAGACAGCAATTAAAAAATAGTGGCCGCAATTCAAAAAGAATTGCGCTCAAAGACGATAAGCAAAAAATTACTTATGGTGAGTTGCTTCACGAAATAAACATACGAGCCCAACAATTAACTGATGTGACTACATTGGGCATAGCCATGGACAATAGTGTCGAGTGGGTTTTATGGGACCTTGCTGCACTCGTATCAAATATTGCCTGTGTTCCTCTACCCCCTTTTTTTAGCGAGACTCAAATCCAACACAGCGTAAAATCTGCGGGTATTACACATATCGTATCAAACAAAGGCTTAGAGGCGAGCTTAGTCGAAGCTAATAAAAATATTCCACAAGGCACTGCAAAAATCACTTATACATCGGGTACAACAAGCGAGCCTAAAGGTGTGTGTTTATCCGAACAGGCTATGGTGCGTGTTGCCAAGAGTATTGTTGATTTACTGGGCAATGACTTTGTCGGTAATCATTTGTGTGTGCTACCTTTGGCTGTTCTACTTGAGAATGTTGCAGGTGTTTATGCTGGCTTAATCGCAGGTTGTAGTATTCATTTAGAATCAATAGAGCAATTTGATAAAACCTATACAGATTTACACGAGACATTATTCAATAATAAAACTAACTCTATTATTTTAGTGCCCGAAATATTGCGCCTATTAATGATGCAAGTTCGACACAAAGGTAATTTACCCGACTTAAAATTTGTAGCCGTTGGCGGTTCTAAAATTAGCTCCGAGCTATTAAAACAAGCTCAATTGTTGGGACTGCCAGTCTATGAAGGTTATGGCTTATCTGAATGTGGCTCTGTGGTGAGCCTTAATGCGCCAGAATCACAACGCTTGGGTAGTGTTGGTAAATTATTACCTCATGTTAAAGCAAGTATTAGCGATGGTGAAATTATTATTACTGATCCGGGATTTTTAGGCTATTTGGGTGAAACATCCCATAAAGTTTTTGCTACCGGTGATATTGGCGAATTTGACAAGCAAGGTTATCTAAGTATTACAGGGCGTAAAAAAAATATTTTAATCACAACCTTTGGTCGCAATGTATCTCCCGAGTGGATCGAGTCGTTATTACTTTCATCTCCCGACATTGCACAAGCTATCGTTATTGGTGACAGCAAAGCATCCCTAGGTGCACTTATTGTTCCTATCAGCAACAAACAAAGCAACAGCAGCCAATTTAAGTTGATCGAAGCTACCATTAGCCAGCTAAACCAGCAATTACCTGACTACGCACAAGTTAAAAATATTCATTTTGTTGAGCCTTTTACACTCGACAACAAACAGCTAACGGGCACAGGTCGTCCTCGCCGTAGCGTAATACTTGATCACTACAAACATCTTACAGAAAACTCTTATTGTTAATTTTAAATAGGTACTATCATGAAATTTTATGAAGAACTAATACAAGCAACTGAACCTTCTCGTCAAAAACTAGCAACAGTACCTCAATTAGTTGATGGATTAAACGGCACTATTAGTCGTGAAACTTATATTGCTTACCTTACACAGGCTTATCATCATGTCAGTCACACTGTGCGCTTTTTAATGGCAATGGGTGCTCAGCTACCTACTAAACATCAGTCATTACAAAAAGTCATTAGCGAATATATTGAAGAAGAAGTAGGCCATGAAGAATGGATACTAAACGACATTGCCGCAGCAGGTGGCGATAAAGAAGCAGCACGCATGTCAATCCCTTCTTTAGAGACGCAAGTGTTAATCGCTTACAATTACGATTATATCCTACGTAAAAACCCTATTGGTTTTTTTGGCATGGTATTTATGCTAGAGAGCACATCGATACAATTGGCCAGTAAAGGTGCCAAGGCTCTACAACAAAATTTAGGCCTACCAGATAGTGCATTTTCTTATCTTTATTCTCATGGCGAATTAGATATTAGTCATATGGTATTTTTTGAAAAAGTGATTAATACAATGACTGATCCCGAGGATAAAGCGGCCATTATCGAAGTCGCACAAAACACTTTTTGCCTTTTTGCTAATCTATTAAGCGCAATACCGCACACTCCTCAGGTAAATCATCATGCAGCTTAACAATAAAACCATTGTTATTACCGGTGCACAAGGTGGCATTGGGCGCTGCCTTGTCAATCTACTGAAAGAACAACAAGCCAATATTATTGCCATAGGCCGTAAAGAAGAGGCTGGTGTTACTCAAGCAGACCTAGCAGATAACAATAGTATTGATCGCTTATGTAAGGAGCTTAAAAATAAGCATGTCGATATTCTTATTAATTTAGCCGGGATGATGTACTTTGGCCAGTTAAAGCAACAGCCTGTAGTTGATCTCGAAAAACTAATTGCCGTAAATTTAACGGCGCCCATTAAACTTACTCAGGCTGTATTGCCAGCAATGGAGAAAAACTGCCAAGGCAGTATAGTTAATATAGGCTCTATTTTTGGCTCACTACCCTTCCCTTATTTTTCGGCCTATTCGTCAACAAAAGCGGGCTTAAAAGGCTTTTCTGATAGTCTCCGACGTGAGTATAAAAATAGAGGTATTAATGTTACCCATGTATCTCCTCGTGCTGTCGACACGCCATTTAACACCGACGAAATTAGTCTTTTTAATGAACGTATAAAATCGAGCATTGACTCACCCCAAAGGGTAGCCGACATAATTTTGAACGCTATCATTAAAGAAAAGAGAAATATCAACATAGGCTTTTCGGAAAATATTTTTATCAGCATTAATCACATATTACCCTCTTTAGTCGACAAAGCTCTTGTCGAAAAGAGAGACATTGCTAACAGATATATTTAGGAGAGCAGAAATGAAAACATACAACACCTGGTTATTATTCTTCATGGCACTAGTAAGTATAAGTGCGTTTTCCAACGCGGACTCTACAACTACAGAGGCCATCGCTCAATTACAGCAGGAATGGGCTAAAATTAAGTATCAAGTCTTTGATAGAAAAGAACAGATTAAACAACTTAGATCCTTAGAAGAAAAAGGAGGCCAGTATTTACTAGAGCACTCCGATGCAGCTGAATTAAAAATCTGGCAAGCAATTATTTTATCGACAGATGCAGGTGTTACTAATAACTTGTCTTCATTAGGAATGTTAAAAAAAGCAAAAGTCTTATTAACGGAGTCCATAGAGCTAGATCCCGAGGCTCTGTCTGGGTCGGCCTATACCTCCTTGGCTTCGCTTTATTATCAGGCACCGAGTTGGCCGATATCTTTTGGTAGCGATAAAAAGGCAAGAAAGTACTTTAAGCAGGCACTCGTAATTAATCCAAGGGGTATCGATTCTAATTATTTTTATGGTGATTTCTTAATAAAACAAAAAGACTATGGCAGAGCTAAGGAATATCTCAATAAAGCACTATCGGCAAAGCCCAGAGCAGGCAGAAAACTAGCCGACGAAGGGCGGCGCCAAGAGATACAAGCAGCACTTGCTGCTATTGCTAATAAATAACCACTTACTAGAATAGCTTAACCATTCGAGTTATTCTCTATAGTAAATCTATGGCTAAGCTATTTTTACTCCATTCATACTGCACTTACTATTGCACTTAAGAGCTATACTAATATGCGAATTCTCTTGGTAGAAGACGACGAAGAATTGGGCCGAGCGACAGAGCAAGGCCTAAAGACCAGCTTTGCCGTAGATTGGGTTAAATCGGCCGAGTTAGCGGAAAGTGCTATCTCAACAGTAGACTATGAGCTATTAATCTTAGATATTAATTTGCCAGGCAAATCAGGCTTGAGCTTATTGCGTGAGTTACGAAAAAAGAAAGTATTGACTCCTCTATTGCTACTAACAGCGAGAAATGCCGTAGAACACCGCGTTGAAGGCTTAAATGCAGGTGCCGACGATTACCTTATAAAACCCTTCGATCTCGACGAGTTAATTGCTCGATGCGGGGCTTTACTCAGGCGAGGAGAAGTAGCAGAGCCCGCTATTGTACACGGAGATCTGTACTACGAACCAGCAACCGCTTATACCTCTATTGCCGGTACTGAGGTAAAACTTTCTGCTAAAGAAAACGCAGTACTCAACTGCCTAGTGCGTAATTTAGGGCGACCAGTGAGTAAAAAGAAAATAGAACAAAGTATTTATGATTGGTCCTCTGAGCTGGTAGAGAGCAATACAATTGAGGTACATATTGCCGCATTACGACGTAAACTCGGTAAAGATTTAATCACAACATCACGTGGCATAGGGTATTCTATTCAATAATGTCTAATCACTATTCGCTTCGCAAAAAACTATTACTATATATTAGCGTACCATTACTTTTGGCAAGCCTAATCACCTTATCTATTGCTTTTAAATCTGCATGGCATGAAATAGAAGAGGTATACGATGCCCAATTAGTCAATCATGCCAAAGTACTATTACAACTACTAGAACACGAGCTCATAGAAGAGCAAGATAATGATGCTTTTACTATTCTCAGCAAGGAATCTAGCTTACAGCACCAGTACGAAAAAAATATTGCATTACGCGTATGGCACAACAATAAGTTAATTACACAAACAGCAAGCGCAGAAGGCTTTGAAAGCTTTCAAGCGCCACCGGGGTTTTCTGATCAACGAATCAATAACGAAAAATGGCGTTTTTTTGTTTTTTTAGAAACAGAAAATAATATCCGGGTAGAAACCTCGGAACGCTACGCTATTCGCTATGAACTTATATCGGCAATGATCGCGGCTTTAATTATTCCATTACTCATTTTTATCCCTCTCGTGTTATTTATTGTCTGGAAAGCCATTAACACCAACTTCAAACCAATTGTTGCTATATCCTCTAGTGTTGATAAGCGTAATAGTGACGATTTGAGCCCTATTTCATACAATCGCCTACCCTCAGAGATATCACCACTTATACAAGCCATAAACCGCTTGCTTGAACGTATATCTTATAGCCTTAAACGTGAAAAAGAGTTTACAGATCACGCTGCACATCAACTACTGACCCCCCTTGCGGCAATGAAAACGCAAGCTCAAGTGATGCAAAAACGTATAGAAGAAGTGGATTACAAAAAACCCGAGCATCGAGAAGATCTCAACTATTTACTCCAATCTATCGATCGCTCGGCGCATATGGTGGAAAAGCTATTATCGCTATCTCGCTTACAAAATAATAAATTTCCTTTCGCTGTCTTTAATCTATCGGATTGTTTAAGTGGGATAATTTGTGATGTAGATGCAGCATTGAGCAACAAGAACATTAAACTCACCGTTGATATTAATGAAGACGTAAAAACCTTGGGCGATGAAGCTTCTATATCCATTATGATCACAAATTTATTAGAGAATGCCCTTAAATACACACCAGAGGGTGGCTTTATTAGTGTCGGTCTATCGTCAGATGGCGCCTTAACCATACAAGATAGTGGCCCCGGCATTCTTGAAAAGAACCACGAAAAAGTGTTTGAACGTTTTTTTAGAGAGAAACACGCCAGCGAAAGCGGTAGTGGACTCGGTTTATCGATTGTAAAGTGGATTGCCGATGCCCATCAACTTAAGCTCTCACTAAAAAACAATGAGAAAACTACAGGCTTAATAGTGAGTGTGTTTTTAAAGACTATTAATAATTGATTGTTGGCTTATAACCCGAGTAATGAATAGTTAAAGTATATGCTCTAGAGTAAAAAACACTATCAATATAACAACACACCACAGGCATAAGGTTTTATCGATCAAAAACAAACTACGCTTAATATCTTTGTCCTCTGGTAATTTATCACAGCCAAAAGTCGGCTTCTTTTTTAATTGGCCGTGATAATAAGCATCGCCACCTAGTAATAATTTTAATGCCCCTGCACCAGCGGCCATCACCGGGCCCGCATTGGGGCTATCGAGTAGTTGCGCTTGTTGCCTCCAACAGTGCAAACCTGATTTACAATGACCCAACAGGAGATAACTTGTGGCAACCAGACGACTCGGAATATAGTTAAGTACGTCGTCTATACGTGCAGCAAAGCGACCAAAATATAAAAAACGTGTATTTTTATAACCCCACATAGCATCCAGCGTATTCGCCAAGCGATAAACGATAACACCGTAAGGTCCTGCAATGACATACCAAAATATCGGTGCAAATATCGCATCGCTACCGTTCTCTAACACTGATTCAATCGTTGCTTGGCGTATGGCTGTTGATTCGAGAGTCTCTGTATTTCGGCTGACAATCATGGCAAGCTTTTCTCTCGTCTCAGGTATTTTATTATCAATTAAGCATTCATAAACGGCCAAGCCATGTTGACGTAAGCTTTTATAACCAATGGCTAGATAAAGAATAATAATATCTAGTAAAAATAACTGATCAAACCAGAGTGAAAATATTGCATATAAACCCATAAAAAAAATGACGGGTATCGAGACGACAATGAACCATCCTACCATTCCACTCAAGAATTGTACTTGCTTACTTTTATTAGGTTGATTAAAACGCTTTTCTATCCACGACACCAAAAAACCAAAACCCACCAAAGGATGGAAGCGTTTAGGCTCACCTAAAAGGTAATCCAGCAATACAGCAGCAATGACAGTAACAGCAATAATCATAGGGTTAAGTATCGTTATCGCTCTGCTCTTTGCCGCCCTGCCCTTTAGTATCGTTCCATGTATTTTCAAACAACATGTCTTCTAGGGGTTGTTCTGTCGTCCAGTTTTCCAGCACTAACATAGGTTTTTCATAAAACTCATCGACATGTCCTATACATAAAATAGCAATCGGCCAGCTGCCTTCAGGCATATTGAGAATTTGCATTAATTTTTTAGGATCAAATAAGGAGACCCACCCCATACCTATACCCTCTGCCCTAGCCGCTAGCCACATATTTTGAATAGCGCAGGACAACGATGCTAAATCCATCTCGGGTAATGTTCTACGACCAAAAATATGTTGTTCACGCCCTTCGGGCAAAGCCGCTATAACGAGTTCGCCACATTGTAAAATACCCTCTACCTTTAGCTTTAAGAACTCTCCTTTTCGTGTATCTAATGCATCGGCGGTTAGTTTTCGCTCTTCATTAACAATACCAAAAATATCTTCTCTAATTTTTTGCTGAGTAATACGAATAAAACGCCAAGGTTGCATTAGGCCAACACTGGGGGCCATATGCGCTGCCGAGAGTATATGTTTGAAGATTTTCTCATCGAGAGGCTGGCTATTAAAGTGGCGCATATCTCTACGTTCAGCCATTACTTTATAAATGGCCGACTTTTCTTGTGTTGTATAGCTAAAGTCCGTTGCAGGCTGATCTATGCTCGATTGCGCAGCCCATTCTTTTTCCATGCTCTCGCTTGTTTGTTGCGATAGTTTAGCCTGTAGTATCTTTTCGGCCCTATCGGGTTTGCCCAAAAAAATAGCCTCAGCCACGGAGCCTTTTGCGATACGCTCTAAAAAAGCGACTCTCTTTTTTGTATTGGGAATACGATCTTTTATTGTTTCTCTGTATTTACCCATAAGATCCGCTAGAGCACCATAATTATCAGGAATTACGTGCTCTACCTTTTCTTTTAACACACGAGTTAAAACTGGCGACAAACCATTGTTAGAGATAGCAATCGTCGTAGGCCCTCGATCAATGATGGCGGGAAACACTACATCGCAAAGAGACTGATCGCTGGCTATATTGACAAGCATGTTGTTACTTTTTGCACAGCGATAAACAGTAACATTAACCGCTTTGTCATCGGTGGCAGCCATAACCATAAAGTAATTTTTATCTTGTATTTTTTTATTAAATAAAGCTTCATCAAAATATGAGATATCTATATTACCACCACTCTCTTTGACTACATCAACTAATTGTTCGCCAACAACAGGAGAGATAACATCGATACAAACACCCGCTGCATATAGTGCCTGCGCTCTTCGCAAAGCGACTTGGCCACCACCGACAATTAAGCAATATTTATTATTAAGTTGGTGAAATAAAGGAAAGAAGTTCATAATTTATTATACATTGCTCATCTCATTATGATTAGAATCATTAACAAATGAATCTATTACATCAGTCACATGACTTAGTGTGGCTTTATCATGTTGGTCAATTAAACCAATTCTCAATAGTGCTTGTGCATTTTTTGTATTTTGAGAACCACCTTCGCCAATAGTGATAATACGCAGTAATATACCCCTTTTGGCAAAGTAGTCACGAATGAGTAAGCCAACGCCCATGGATAATTTGTACGTAATAAACAAAGGAGAAGGATATTTTTGAGCAATAGCAGTAGTATTATCTTGGCTACTATATTTATCAAACAATGGCTCCCAAAGCTTTTGCATTAATTGATTATTAGAGCGAATATCCTTAAGCGCCTGCATCTGCCATTTATTATCACCCAAGGCTTTAATAGCAAGAGATTGTGCCGGGCCATTAACCTGCCACAAACCGAGTTTTTTTTGCAACTGCGCAAGTATTGTTTTATTGGCAAAGCAATAACCCAAGCGAACACCAGCCAAGCCAAAGAATTTACCAAAGGAGCGTAAAACAATGATGTTATCTGGCAAGCTTTCACTCAGTACGCTTTGCTCTTTATGGGTATCGATAAAAGCTTCATCAATAATGAGGTAGGCTTGCCGAGCTAATTGGCCAGCCCAATTTAGCAGCTGCTCTTTATCAATTAATACACCCGTTGGATTATTTGGATTAATAACAACTAAGTGCTGCTCGGGGTTATCTGCAAGCGCTTGATTAATTTCGGTAACCGTTGAATCTTTTTTATCGGAGCCATAATAAATAATAGTCGCGCGTTTTTCTTGCCAGTATTTAACGTGCTCTTGATAACCTAATTTCGGAATTAATACTGGAAAATCAGCCAGTAACTTGGGCAATTGTTGTATAGCTGCCTGAGTGCCACTGACAGGGATGAATTGCGAACATTCATAATATTGGGTTGATGCCTCTATAAATTCTGGACGAATATAAGGAAGCTGTTGAAAGCTATTTAGTTCAAGCACGACAGGATAAGTGATAGGATTAATACCTGTAGATAGATCGATCCATTGATCTATAGCAATACTGTATTGCTCGCTGGCGCTTACAAGGTCACCACCATGGACAGGTATTTGTTGGCTCATTTTACACCCTACCCTTTATATTTTTATCTAGCCTCAACAAATCAAGAATTAACTCTAATGGCATAACAACCTCTACGACATCGGCTAGCCTGTCGATCTCGGCATTTTTATATTCTTGATAATTAAAGTTTTTGGCGACCTTTGAGTCATTATTTTTTGGCAGCCCCCAATTCAGGCAATACTCCAGCATACTCGTCTCATCAAATAAGCCATGCACATAACTACCCATTACGGTGTAATCGGTATTAATTGCACCATCGTGTATACATTCGGCTTTATTATCAGCACTACTTTCATTGTCATTGTATGCTAATTGCAGCAACGGGCTTTTCAGTGCCGGACCACTACTGATGCCTGCATGTATTTCATAACCTTTAATCAATGTATTATTTCTGCGCGTAGTTTTACTCGCAGTTGCCAACATATACCCAGAGACATTGCGTAATGTTTTTTTCTCGGTCAGTGTTGTTTCCATATCGAGCAAACCCAAACCCATACTCGAGCCAGCATCAGACTCTATCGCATTAGGATCATGTACCCAGTGCCCTAACATTTGGTAACCACCACAAATACCTATTACTTTACCGCCAAGACGCAAGTGGCGTTTAATGGCTTTTTCCCAACCCATATCTCTTAACCACTGTAAGTCGCCACGTACATGTTTGCTGCCTGGCAAAATAATAATGTCAGCACCGCTAAACTCACTGACTTCTTTTTGAAATTGGCAATCGATCTGCGGGTGTATTCTTAATGCATCAAAATCCGTATGGTTACTTGCTCTCGGGTACATCGGCACCACAATTTTGCACCGCTGGTAGCTTTCTTTTTTATCGGCTGTTAATTGATTTTTAGTTGCAAGACTATCTTCAGCTTCAATATGTAAGTTTGAAATATAGGGAATCACTCCCAAAGTGGGCACACCAGTTTTATCTTCTAGCCATTTCAAACCAGGCTCTAGTAAACTCACATCACCACGAAAGCGATTAATCACAAAACCCTGAACACGCTTTTTTTCTGATTCTCTTAATAATTCGTAAGTGCCATAAAGGTGAGCAAATACGCCACCACGATCAATATCTGCAACAATAATAACAGAGCAATCGATGGCTTCGGCAAAACCCATATTAGCAATATCGTGCTCGCGTAAATTAATTTCGGCAGGGCTACCGGCGCCCTCAACAATAATAACGTTATATTCGCTTTGTAATTTTTTGTGTGCATCTACCACGGTATTCAGTAATTGAGGTTTGTAGTGATGATATGCTTGCGCCTGCATATTACCAATAGCATTACCATTAACAATCACCTGCGCGCCTAAATCACTATTGGGTTTCAATAGTACGGGGTTCATCGTTACTGATGGCTCTAAATAACAAGCCTCTGCCTGTACGGCCTGCGCACGCCCAATCTCTCCGCCCTCTTTTGTTACTGCACTATTGAGCGCCATATTTTGCGATTTAAAAGGTGCAACGCTAATATTATTGCGAGCTAAAATACGACAAAGCGCAGTGACTAAAATACTTTTGCCAGCGTCCGATGTAGTCCCCTGTATCATTAATGTTGCAGGCGATGCGAATTTTTTAGCATTTTTTGTGCTACTTTGGTTCATACACTCCCCTCTTGGTTAGCGTCTATTTCTAGTAGCAAATTTTGTAATTGCTCTGCATAATCTCTGTCATCCCACATGCCACGCTGAGTTGCTTCGAGTAATCTCTCTGCCATTTCTTCTAAGGCATTCGGGTTATTCTCTTCTAAAAACTCTTTGTTTGTTTTATCAAAAATTAAGGCATCGGCCACTTGTTGATACTGGTAATCATCAATTAAATTGGTTGTGGCATCATAAGCAAATAAATAATCAATACTTGCAGCCATTTCAAAAGCACCTTTGTACCCATGCTCGCGCATAGCACTAATCCATTTAGGGTTAAGCACACGCGAGCGAATAACGCGGTTTAGCTCTTCTTTTAAGGTGCGTATGACAGGCTGACTAGGGTTGGAGTGGTCGCTATGATAAATAACAGGTTCATGATCCGCGAACTCTGACACTGCATTGACCATACCACCTTGGAATTGATAATAATCATCGGAGTCCAGTAGATCGTGCTCGCGGTTATCCTGGTTTTGTACGACAACTTCTAACTGACTTAACTGATGTTGAAAAGCTATTTTTGCTTCTATCCCATCTTGATGACCTTTAGTGCTATCAATCCTATCGTCAGCTTGTTTGCCATAGGCATACCCCCCCCAATTTAAATAGGCCTCGGCTAAATCACCTCGCACTTCCCAACAGCGCTCGTCAATTAGGCCTTGTAAACCCGCACCATAAGCTCCGGGTTTACTACCAAAGACACGGTAGCTCGCCTCGCGAGCAGCTTGATTTTTATCGAGACCTTCGGCAGTTAATACTTTTGTACGCGCACGAATATTTTTTTGGATGGTGTTATCTCCACCCGGCTCATCAAACTCTGCCAAAGCAAGTACTGCTGCATCATATAGTTTCATCACATTAGGGAAGGCATCGCGAAAAAAACCGGATACACGCAAGGTCACATCCACTCGTGGACGCCCGAGTAACATACAAGGAATAATTTCGAAATCTACAACCCTTTGGGAGCTTGCTGCTCGTATGGGTTTGACACCCATTAAAGCAAAAGCTTGTGCGATATCGTCACCACCAGTACGCATAGTGGCCGTACCCCATACCGATAAACCCAATTGTTTGGGGTAGTCGCCATGCTCTTGTAGGTGGCGCTCTATAAGTTTATTGGCAGAGGCTTCGCCAATGGCACAAGCAGCAGGTGTAGGAATAGAACGGCTATCGACCGAGAAAAAATTGCGCCCCGTTGGCAAAGTATCTAAGCGCCCTCTTGTGGGTGCACCGCTTGGACCTGGCTCAATAAAATAACCAGCTAGCCCTTTGATTAGTGCATCTATTTCTTGTTTTGCACTTGTTTTTAGCGCGGCAACAATTGTATGTTTGACATACTCTAGTTGTTCATAGGTATTAGGTAGTTGCTCTTTTGTTCTCGAATAAATTTTATCTATCGCCTTGGTTAAGTTACCACTCTTGTTTTTGCTATCATCAATAAAATCACCAGAAAAACAGTCGTCAACTATTTGTGTGACCAAATGACTAGCGAGCAACTCTAAACGTTCACGGGTATCTGCACTAGTTCGCCAAGGAACTGTCGATACGCTTTTTAGTAAATCAGGCTTACAGCCATTCCATCTTTCTACACTCGTTTGCAAAGGCTCAAAAAAAGCATTGTCTCCTGCATTATCACTGGTATTTTTAAGACCTAAATCCTGTACTAAATTATGTAAAATACCCTGTTCACTGGTTCCTTTACCACGAGGCAGGCGTAGCAGCGCTATTAAAGTATCCGTTAATTTTTTAGGTTCAGGTAATTCACCCAATATATGTAAGCCGTGACGAATTTGCGCTTCTTTTATATCGCAAAGGTAAGCATCTAAATCATTGAGTATCTCGTCGCTCGTTCTGTTGCTATCAGTGTAGCTTGATAGCTCACTTAATAAATGTGTTGTTTTCGCAAGGTTTAATATATTTTCTTTTAGCCATATCTCACGGCGTGTATCTAGCCCCATTGCCTGATAGTACTCATCGACTAAACTTTCTAGTTCGGCGAGCTCGCCATAAACTTCTGCACGCGTCATAGGTGGCATTAAATGGTCAATAATCACGGCTTGTGAGCGACGTTTTGCTTGTGCTCCCTCGCCGGGGTCGTTAACGATAAAAGGGTAAAAATGCGGTAGAGGCCCAAGCGCTATATCTGGCCAGCATTGATTAGAAAGTGCTGTTCCTTTACCTGGCAGCCATTCCAAGTTTCCATGCTTACCGACATGAATACAGGCATCAACTTTGTATTCAAAGCGTAACCAAAAATAAAAAGCTAAATAGCTGTGCGGCGGCACTAAGTCTGGATCGTGATAATTAGCCACAAGGTCGATATTAAAACCACGAGCAGGTTGAATACCGACAAAAATATCACCCAAGCGAATCCCCGATATCATCAAGCGATTATTTCTACATTTAGGGTCTAACTCAGGTTCCCCCCATTGGGTAATGATTGCTTGTTGGTTATCGAGCGGTAATTGTGAAAAATATTTTTTATAGCTAGCAAGCGAGATACTTTGCCAGCAAGGCAGTTGATCCAGTGTGTTTGGATTATTGGTTATAGCACTTAACAAATCTATTAATAAATCGTTGCCATTTTTAGGAATATCTTTAATAGAATAACCATGTTGCATGAGCGCGTTTAAAATATTAATGGTCGATGCTGGTGTATCCAAACCAACGCCGTTACCTATACGCCCATCTTTTGTTGGATAGTTTGCTAAAACAACGGCAATACGCTTTTCGGCATTGTTCTTTATCGCAAGTTTGCAATAATTGGCAGCAAGCTCGGCAATAAATTGAGCGCGCTCTTGCTGTAGCTCATAGCGTATAACAGAAACTTCACAACGCTTGGAGAAGCCTTTATCGGCTTTAAAACTAATTGCTCGTGTGATTATGCGCCCGTCCATTTCGGGCAATACGACCTGCATGGCAATATCACGGCTGCGTAAACCTTGACTGTAGTTATTCCAATCCTCTTCGGTAGAGCTCGACAGAATCAATTGAAGTACCGGTACGCTAATAGCAAAAAGGGGATTAAATTGCGTAGGTTCTGAGGATAAGTCAGGGCTATTCACCGTATTACTGGTAAAACCTGTGGTATTAATAATAAGTGTGCTTTGCTCGTCTTTTTTTAAGGCTAACAAAAGCCCATTCACTAAACTAAGTGACTCTTTATCTTTTAAAGATGCAATCGCAATGGGTAATACATTAAGGTTTTGCTGTTCGATCTGCTCTATTAATGCATCAAACATTGCCGTATTTGCTGACTGCAAGTGGCTTCTATAAAACAACAACACACAAACCGCAGTGTCGGGATTGTTGTTAGACTTAGAGTTTTTCCAATATTTTTTATACTCGCTAAAGCTTGCTTGCTGTTTGATATTTTTAATTTTTTTAACAGAGTCACTGTGGTATTTATCTAAAAACCTTTGCAAACTCGCCGATAAATATAATAAGCAGCGAGGCAATACTTGAGGCTCTTGCCAAACGTACTCTTGCTTGAGATATTGCGAGGCTAAAAAATAATAGAACTGCTGATTATTAGATGCCCCTCCTTCCCTTAAGAAGCGCCATACTTTAATCGCAGAATGAGTATCGACAGTCGATGCAGAAAATAAATTATCATCTGAAGTATCATCTCCGGGCACTATAATGAGCTGGCGGTTTTTACCAGCTTTTGCCCAGTGTTGTAACTGTTCAAAACCGTAAGGCCAGTAATTTTCACCACCAAGTAAAGAAAGCACAACAACGTGAGAGTGCTCAATGGTTTTATGGTTATATAAATCGAATGCCGCAGGTTTTAGCAAGTGCATCCAATTGGCCAAGCGAATAGAAGGAAAGTCAGCCGGTAGCGACTCTGCGCTATCGGCTAAGGCCGCTAATAAGCTATCGGCGGCAGATAATATAACAATATTGGCAGGTGATTGATCTAAATCGATGATGCCTTCGTCATCGGTAAAACCACCAGGTTGAGATGCCAATAAATGCATAATCGGCTGCTTAAGATTCCGCAGTTTTTAGTGCTTGTGTGAGTACAGCCTCATCTAAGTGTTTACCAATAACCACAAGTTGGGTTTGACGTTGCTCGTCCTCTGACCATAGGCGGTCAAAATGAGAATCCAGACGTTTACCAACAGCCTGTAGTACTTGTCGCATAGGCTTACCGGTAACCGCAGCAAAGCCTTTTGCACGGTAAATGGTATGCTTGGCAACTAGCTCTTTAATTACCGCTTGAATTTTTTCGCCATCAACTTCACCCACGCTAATGACATAAGAATCAAAATGATCGTGGGCATGTTCGTGATGTTCACCATGCTCGTGGTGGTGGTCGTGATGAGTGTGTACGTGATCAATCCGCTCTTCTGCCGCAGACTCTAGCCCCATCAATACATTGAGCGGTGCTTGGCCATGGCTTATATGCGTTGTTTTTACCGCGCTTGGAATCTTTTTATCAACGATAGCTTTAACATAGTCGCGTTGCTCGTTGTTTAATAAATCATTTTTGCTCACCACCACAAGGTCGGCAGCACTGAGCTGGTCATCTAGCAATTCTTGTAAACTCGGATCATGATCGAGGCTCTCGTCTGCCAAGCGTTGCTGTTGTACTTTTTCTTCATCGTTGGCAAAACGGCCTGCGGCCACCGCTGGGCCATCAACTACGGTAACCACGGAATCTACTGTGCAATAGCGTTTAATCTCTGGCCAATTAAATGCCTGTACTAGAGGTTTAGGTAAAGCAAGTCCCGATGTTTCAATCAAAATGTGGTCGATATCGTCGCGCCGCTCAACAAGTTGTTTCATCACGGGTAAAAACTCTTCTTCAACGGTACAACAAATACACCCATTGGCTAATTCGTAAATACCCTCTTCGCCTTGGGCTATAGTGGCACTTTCCTCTTCGCAATCAAGCGGGCAACTACGTAGTAATTCGGCATCAATATCCAGCTCACCAAATTCATTAACAATAACCGCAATACGCTTACCCGCAGCTTGCTTTAATATATTCGATAGTAATGTGGTTTTACCACTGCCTAAAAAGCCAGTAACAATAGTGGCGGGTATTTTATTTAATAACATGATTAATCTCAGATAATATTGAGCGAAAAAGGTACAAAAAAGCACCGATGGGCTGAGCAGAATTATACATGAATTTGCTGATTTATTTGTGCTTAATATTGCACGAAATTGAGTAACAAATGGATGTATTTAGTAGCGCTTTCGCGTAGTATGCTGCGCCTATTATTGTCTGGTTAGCAAAGTGCTAATCACCCTCATAACCAACAAAACAGGAGATCAATGTGGAACTCGCGTGTCTTGATTTAGAGGGTGTGCTGGTTCCTGAAATTTGGGTGGCATTTGCCAAAAAAACAGGCATAGATGTACTTAAGCAAACAACACGCGATTGTTTGGATTATGAGGCACTTATGTATGAGCGCCTACAGGTGCTCGATAAGCACGGACTGCGCTTAAACGATATTCAACATGTTGTTGAATCCTTAGAGCCATTACCGGGAGCCTGTGAGTTTTTGTACTGGCTGCAAGAGCGGTTTCAAGTAATGATACTATCGGATACCTTTTATGAGCTATGTCAGCCTCTAATGCAGAAGCTGGGGTTCCCAACGCTGTTATGCCATCATCTAAACACTGATAATGATGGTCGGATAATAGATATTCTATTGCGCCAGAGTGATGCGAAAAGGCAGGCGGTTTTAGCACTACAAGGGCTTAATTATCGAGTGATTGCTGCAGGTGACTCATATAACGATATTACTATGCTCCAACAAGCAGATAGCGGTATTTTATTTAACGCCCCTGATTATATTTCTAATGAGTTCCCTTTGTTGCCTAGCACAGCAAATTATGAGGAACTAAAAGAGGCTTTTATTAGCAGTAGTAAGCAAAACCTAGCACCCTAAAGTTCACTTAACTTTAAACAGCATTAAATTTATTAATATCAATAACTTAACTATAGTTTTTAATGTTGATTATAAGCTTGGTATTTATTATTATGAGTACGGAAAAACCATGTTGTAATGGTACATTTATCTAAGCGGTAAAGGCTTTACTTTTACACCTACAAAGGCAGGCTTTTCAGAAATGACTCTATCCTTTGACTACCATGGTTGAGGTTATAGCAACACACTGAAATGACACTTACCCAATATTACCACTGGGGTTACCAAGTAAAAATATAAATCAATTGAGTTGATCACTATGACCACAACTATTAAACAACTAAATAAAGATGCCGGAATTTTAATTTGTGGCCATGGCAGTCGCGCCAAAATTGCCGAAGAAGAATTCAGCTTATTGGCCAAAGGGTTAAGAGAGCGTTTTCCTGAGTTAAATGTAGAGTATGGTTTTTTAGAATACTCTGCCCCCAATATCCATATGGCACTCGATAAGCTTATTGCCTCGGGAGTTAAAAAAATATATGCGGTACCCGGTATGTTATTTGCCGCGACACATGCAAAAAATGATATCCCTTCTGTGCTTACTACCTATAAAGAAAAATTTCCCAATATAGAGATAGAGTACGGCAAAGAGCTCGGCCTACACGAAGAAATGATTAAGGCATTTCAGGCACGGATTTTACAAGCAGTATTAGGAAGTACTGATGTTCCTCAAAATGGCGAGCTTTACGACACAATGTTAGTCACCGTAGGCCGCGGCACTTCGGTGACCGAAGCCAACGCCGAGGCAGCTAAGCTAACCCGTATTGTGTGTGAAAATTTAGGCTTTGGCTGGGCAGAGACTGTCTACTCTGGTGTGACTTATCCATCGGTGGGCCGCGGTTTAGAAATGGCCGTTAAATTAGGCTTTAAGAAAATTGTAGTTGCACCCTACTTCTTATTTGGTGGTCGACTTATTGATCGCATTTATGGCTATATTGATAAAGTCGCCCGGGAAAACCCCGAAGTCACTTTTTTAAAAGCCGATTATTTACGAGACCAAGCCCATGTAATTAATACCTTTATCGAACGTATTAATGAAACAATCAATGGGGATGTAAGTGGTACAAATAATAAATCCTTAATGCAGGATTTTAAAGAAAGGCTTGCACGTGGTGAAGTGGATGTACACCACCACCATGCGGAGTTTCAGCCCGAGATCAACGACCCGCAGGATGACGAGACAGGCTCGCATACACACAGCCACTCGCACGATCACTCCAACGAGCACACGCACTCTCACGGTGATCACAATCATAACCATGGGCACAGCCATTCACACGGGCACTCTCATGCACCCTACAAACATATAAGCCACCCGCATGGGCCACGTACAATGATCAACGAAAATATTTGCTGCTGCTTTATGGGGCAATTTCCTCAACATATTATTGATGAAGAAAAAGCACTTAAGGAAGAGATACCGGGAACGCCGAGTTGTAAGCGTTCTTGATTGTTAGGGTGCTGATATATAGTGGATAATACTTCTTACAATAAAGAAGAAAGATATTTCAGTTTTACAGTTAATGGTTATTAGCGACCAATCAAAGAACCAAAAAAAGTGTAATATTCCCACTAAAAAAACATGTTTTGGAACAGGCTTACCTGCCGTTCTAACGCGACGTATACACTAAAACCATGAAACCACGCCCCTAGAAAAAGTTAGCGACTAAAAAATTGTAGAAATATAATAATATAAGGATAAACTTTATGACACACAACGAGAAATTCGGACACTCACTTAATGCCATCGTGATGTTTTTTTGTATTAACTCATATTTAATTATTGTTTTTGGAACAGGCACATTTAGTATGAGCATCTTTGAGGATCAAGGTGCCGTCTCAATTACAACAATTTTTCTACTATTTTTAGCACAGTCTTTTGTTCTACTGGAAGCCTCTTCATCTAAAAATAAAAAACATACAATTGACTGGCTATTATTGGCGTTTATTTTGCAAATTTATTTAATGCGCGAAGCTGATTTTCACCGTGTATTTACAGAAATCAATGTCACTAAATTAAAGTTTTACAAAGATCCGGATAGCCCGTTACTGGGAAAAATAATTGCTGGCACCTTTCTTGTTAGCTTTCTTTTATTCTCTGTATACCTTGGAGTTAAATATTTTAAGCAATTGCTTTCATCTTTTTTACGGATGAAACCTTGGGCAATTTCTAGCGCATTGTGGTTTTGTTTACTTTCGCTCTCTCAAATTTTAGATAAATCACGGCTGAACTCCTCGGAAGATCTTCGAATAAAAAATATTGAAGAAATGTTTGAGCTTTCAGCAGCGATATATCTGTTGACGGCGCTTTTTTTGTGGCGAAATCATAGACTCACAGTTAGTGACTAAGCTGCACAGATATTTAGAATGTCGTGTACTGCTCTATGGCAAGTGCTTCGCAGAAGTTGACGTTATATTTGCAATGGTTCCTGCCATTATAAGAAATTTAAAGTTCGTAATAATTTACGTGCTATTTCTTTAAAGCAGGATGTGCCTGACTACTCTCAACGCTACGTAGTTTTTTGGGTTTCACCTTTGGTCGGTATACATGCGCTTTATCTTCATCGTAAAGGTAAGAATCTCTAAAATCATCTGTGCCCAATACAGGCCCCACTAAAATTAATGATGTGCGGGTAAATTTTTTCGCTCGAACTTTTTCGACGATATCGCTCAATACACCGGTCACTTTATCTTGATCAAGCCAACCTGTTCTGTAGCACACAGCTATCGGGCAGTTCTCTCCATAAAAAGGAATTAATTCTTCGACAATTTTATGTATACGCGTAACACCCAAATGAATCGCCAAGGTTGCCCCCGATGCTGCCAGTGCTGGGAGTCGCTCGCGCTCTGGGAATGGAGTTTTACCTTCATAGCGCGTCATAATAATGGTTTGAGAAACACCCGATAGCGTTAGCTCCTTACCTAGCCACGCTGCCGACGCTGAGGTTGCTGTAACACCTGGGATAATTTGGTAGCCAATATCTAGCGTCTCCAGTCTGCGTATTTGCTCACCGATCGCGCCATAAAGCGAAGGGTCGCCAGAATGTACGCGAGCAACATCTTTACCTGCTTTATTTGCTTCAACAATATGCTCAATAATTTCATCCAAATGAATAGAGGCCGTATCAATAATTTTTTCGGCAGTATCTTCTACATCAACAAAGATTTCACGCGGCACGAGAGAACCCGCGTATAAAATAACGGGGCAAGCATTAATAAGCTTTTGAGCCTTAATAGTAATTAATTCCGGGTCGCCGGGACCTGCACCAATAAAGTAAACGGTCATAATTTTTTACTGTAACCTCTCGGTGTGTATACCCATTGTTGCTCGCCATTAATAATGTGGCGCGACTCACTATTACCAACAGATACTAATGTAAACATATCAACATTATCTGAATGCAGATTTTCTAATGTGGTTATAGTAATAGTCTCGTCATCACGAGTGAGTTGTCGGCCTAATAAAACCGGCGTTGATGCTGGACGATACTGCAATAAAATATCGCGCGCCGTATTGATTTGCCAATCACGTTTATTTGAGCGTGGGTTATAAAAAGACACCACAAAATCACCCTCGCCGCAGGCATGTAAGCGTTTTTCGATAGTTTGCCAGGGCGTTAGTAAATCCGACAAAGAAATCGTACAAAAATCATGGCCAAGCATGGCACCAATACGACTAGAACCGGCTTGCATGGCAGATATACCGGGCACTACTTCGATATCGACATCTAGCCATTCGGGGTTGCTCATGTCGTGGTTTTCAATAGAACCGTTGTTAATAATAGCGCCTTTAAGCTCTTTATCTAAAAGCTCAAACACCAGTGTGGCCATTGCATAAATACCGATATCGCCACTCGATACTAACGCCGTTGTTTTACCCGAAGCGGCTAAATCTAAAGCTAAGCGCGCACGCTCAATCTCTTGACCTAAGGGTAAATCGTGATGAGTTTTATCATTACAAATATCACCTAACAATGTTAAATAAAGACCATAGGCAACAAGATCACCACTGTTTTTAATCGCCTTTACGGCCATTGGAGTCAATAGCTCTTTACTGCCTGGGCCTGCGCTGACTAAATATAATTTCTTCATATTTTGTATTTTAATATTCTTGATTGCCTATGTATCAATAGTAAGACCGCGCAATAGCGCAAGTCGCTTTTTTGGTTTTTACTTTATTTAATATTAATTCGGCAGAGTTACCCGTTAATTTTTCGGCTGCTACTAGCGCTGAAGATTCTGCAACGCCATAAACCCCGACAGTTTTATAAACATAATCGGACTTTACACTTAGCAAGTGCTCGACCGCTGAAAGCGTACTTTTATCAAACACTTGAAACGGTTTATCGAGCATTGTCGCAAAGGATAGCAAGCCTTCCTCGTCAGCTTTAATATCAATGCTATTGAGATTACTGATCTTCTCTAGCTTTAAATTACTTTGCTCTAAGCACTGCATGAATAGCTTTTTAAGCTCTGATGCTGAGCAGCCTCTCTCGCAGCCCATACCAACAGTATAAACAGCTTGCGTATAGGACTTAGCCGTGGTCAGCACTAATTGCGCATTAATATGTTGAGCTAGCCTAGATGCCCACTGATTAGCCCCACCTTCATGACCAGACAATAAAGGGATAACAAACTGCCCTAGCTCGTCCAACACAAGTATCGGTGGGTCATCATGCTTATTATTAATCACAGGAGCTAATGTGCGCACTACGATACCTGTGGCGCAAATAAATAACAGTGCATCACCTTGCTTAAAGGCTTGTTGGACTTTCTCGCTAAAAGGTTGTGGTTTATGCCAAAGCTCACATTCGTTTTTAGTATCTTGTTGATAAAAGCGATAGATTTTTTGAGCTAACTGCTGCCCTTGTTCTGTGAGTGATATGATTTTAATCATTGGTATTTTTTATCGCCTATCGATTTTTGGTCACAACAAACAAAGAGAAATAAGGCCCCTCTTCGCCTAGCTGGGTAACATCTATCTCGATTTTTTCATTATCACGCCCAATGTATTCTAGATATTTCGCATCAGCCAATCGTCTCGCGATTTTTAATGCCTTTATAATTTTTTGGCGAGACCGGCCTGCCTTCATAATTACTAGGCTATCGTGCATATTTAGAGCCCCAACCAGCTCATCGAGGTTATGGCGGCCACTCATTACAGCAAAGGATTCTTTTAGCATAGCCAGTGGTAACTGCAATTTAGATGCTGCTGCATGTACCGACGAGATACCCGGGACGACTTCACATAGAATATTCAGGTGTTGCAAGCGCCCCAACAAATAGGCAAAAGAACCAAAAAATAAAGGGTCACCTTCACAAATAAAGACCACAGTTTGGTTATTATCAATCGCTGCTTGTATTTTTACCGTGGCATCGTCGTATACTTTATTAGCAATAGTACGATCATCATACATTGGCATCAGCAAAGGAATTTCATTTTGCAGCTTATCGCCATCGCTTCCAGCTGCCTCGGCTAAAATAATAGAAACTATATCTTTAGCCTGAGACTCACCCTGTTCATTGGCAATATAGCTAATTACATCGGCTTGTTTAATCAAACGCGCAGCTTTTAACGTTATTAACTCTGGGTCGCCAGGACCTACGCCTACACCTATAAATTTTGCTGACATTAAACAATTATTCCTGCTAGTTTAGCTATCAATATTTATTTTCCTGCTTTAGTATTTTAAATATCGTAACCGGTAGACGATCTTCATAAACTAACTCTTTCATTGCATTGCTATTTATTTTTATATCGCCGCGTTTAATACTCACCTCGATACTCTCTACCGCTGCATTTTTTGCAGTCTCTGCAAACTGTGTGAGAATTTTCTTTGTCGAGCCAATAACAGCACTGGCAACAAGCACTCCACCTAGTGGCAATATATTCCAAGCTGTTCTAAGTAGGCTGTTAAGTTCTCCATCGCTACCGCCAATAAATATTTTATTGGGCAAAGGCAAACTATTTAATGCCTCGGGTGCTCGGCCTTCTATAATTTTAACATTGTGCGTCACGCCAAAACACTGACAATTTTGTAATAAATACTTTAGACGCTCCCGGTGGTGCTCTATTGCATACACTGTTGCTGTCTCATTCCAATAAGCTAACTCAACGCTAATTCCACCACAACCTGCGCCTATATCCCAAATAATATCTTGAGCACTTGCCTGTAACAAAGACAAGATAACTAAGCGCACTTCACGCTTACTAATCATCCCCTTTCCAGCGACCTTTCCTGTTATAAAATGTGAATCAGGAATACCAGGAAACTCTGGTAAGACACCGCCACTACCAACAACATCAATAACCGTAACATGTAAAGGATCAAATAAAAGCGCTTGCTGCTTATTTAACTGGACAGCTAAAAAGGAACGGATACGTTGTTGTGCATAGCCCAAATTTTCGCAGACTATTAATGTCGATTGCGCGAACCCAGCAGCGATACACTCTTTTGCCAATATTTGTGGTTGACTATACTGATCGGTTAATACCACCAGCTTTTGATTTTGATGAAGTTTTGTACGTATTTTTTCGAGAGGTCTACCATGTAAGCTAATAACATCAACATCTTGTAGTGCTAACCCTAACTCGTGGCATGCCGCTTGAATACTTGATACTGCAGGATAAAATCGTAAATATTCGTGACCAAAATTTTTAGAGAACCAACGACCAATACCATAGTATAACGGGTCACCGGAGGCTAATACGACAACTAACTTACCTTTATATGAAGCAATCAGTGACGGCAATTCTAATAAAAGTGGCAAAACTACCGTTCTCTCTTTTTTCTTACACACGTTTTCGCTAAGTAACATATTTATTGTCATTAGCTGGCGTTCAGAGCCAATGATAATATCTGCATCCTTTATAATACTTTGCGCAGCAATAGACAGCGCTGCTGTTTCAGCAACACCTAAACCGACAATATGAATATTATCTTTAGCCACGCTATGCATTAATACCATCTATTTCAAACACCCATCAATAATATTCACCACGATTACATCGCAGCAAAGCATTACAACTAGCCGCAGAGACTGCACTACCACCCTCGCGTCCAAGCAGTGTAATGCATTCTATACCTAATGATTCGTGATAATCCCATAGTGCTTGTTTTGACTCTGCCGCCCCAACAAAACCAACTGGCATACCGATAACTAAAGCAGGTAATAATTTAGGGTCTTTATGTAGGGTTTTAAGATTTTCTAACAATCTAAATAAAGCCGTTGGTGCATTACCTATAATGATAATGCTACCCGCCAAATGGTTTTGCCACTGAGCAACAGCTGCCATAGAACGTGTCTCGCCTGTCTCTTTTGCTCTTTGTACAGCACTTAAGTCATTTAAAAAACATAATGGCTCTTTATTAATCATGCGCTTGGTAATACCTTGTTTTACCATTTCTACATCGCACAATATTGTGCAGTTCTCTGATAAAGCTTGCATACCACTCGCGCAAGCATTTTTACTAAAGCGCACTTGACTGGCCAAATGAGGCAAACCAAGGCTGTGAATAATACGCATAACGACCTGCTGCTGCTCTTTATCAAAAGGCGATAAATCGCTTAACTCTCTTATCTCTACAAAGCTTTTTTTCTCGATAAGTGTAGGGTTTTTTTCGTAAATAAACGTCATATCAACCTTTGTCTTTCAGCGGCTTTAATTAGCAGGCGAGCTCAAAGCAGCCTTGGTAATAAAGTCTACGAACTCATCACGTGTAAAAAATAGCTGATCCGCATCCGGTAGTTGAGGCCTTTTTAACATAAGTACGGGTAGCGCTAGCTCACGTGCAGCATGCAGTTTGGCTATAGTAGAGTCTCCACCACTATTTTTACTAATAAGCACATCAATATTATTTTTACGCATTAAATCAAATTCATCTTCGTAGGAGAAAGGGCCTATTGCTTTTATCCACGTCATAGTTTTTGGCAAATCAATTTTTGGAGCAACAGCGGTGCGCAAAAACTGTCGCTGTTGCTTGTTTTGGGAAAGAGCCTCTACAAAGCTTTGCTCTAACTGCCCAGCGGTTAACAAGACGGATTTTTTCTCAGCTAATACCGGCAATGCGTTTTTCCAGTTATCAAAAAATTGCCAATTATCCCCTGCTTGCTGTTGCCACTCTCTACGGTGAAAGCGCCAATAGGGTATCTTACATAGCTTAGATACTTTCGCAGCCTTACTACTCATTGTTTGAGCATAGGGGTGTGTTACATCAATAATTGCCGTTATATTTTCACTGCTAATAAAATTTTCTAAACCGCCAAATTGGGTGAAGCCACCACTCACAATTTGACAAGGTAATTTGGGTAACCTCACTAAACCCGCGATGCTATAAATAAGCTCAATATTGTTTTGATATAAACTCTCTGCCAAATAACGAGCATCTGCGGTACCGCCCAGTAATAATAATTTCATGACAACACTATATTTTAAGACCAGTGGCTTTAGCAACAAAATTTCCATGCCGGTCGATGGCCATCACCTCTACTTCAATACTATTTGGGACAATACTTTTTGCAACACGCAAGGCTTGTTCGCACAAACCAGCTGCCAAATCGATTTGATGTTTTTGACAGTGCTGTAATGCCTCTATACTTGTATTGGAACTTTCTATTTTTTCACATAAGGCATTACTGGCCCCCAATTTTTTAGCACTCAAACTTAAATGATCAAAATCAATTGAGGACACACGGCTGTTTAAGTCCATGTGGCCTTGGGCAAGCTTACTAATTTTTCCAAAACCACCGCAAATAGATAACTTTTTAATCCCCATTAGGTTATTGCCATCTAGGCTCAACATTTTTAGGTGCTTCAAAACTGCTCCTGCAAAATCTCCCATTTCTATTAGTGCCATATCATCTAATTGATAATGCTGCTTAATAGCTGCTTCACTGCTATTGCCTGTTGTTGCTGCAATATGAATACAGTTATTGGCGTTTGCCACATCAATACCTTGGTAGATAGAAGCAATCCAAGCAGCACAAGAAAAAGGCCTAACAATACCTGTTGTACCTAAAATAGATAAACCACCCACAATACCTAAACGTGGATTCATGGTTTTTTGCGCGATGGCTTCGCCGTTTTCTATACCAATTGCTACGGTAAAACCGCCTTGGTATAGGTATTTTTTAGCAATTTCTTCCAAATGTTCGACTATCATTTTACGTGGTATGGGATTTATTGCTGGCTCACCAACATTTAGCAATAAGCCCTCTCTCGTTACTGTACCGACACCTTTTGCTGCTTTAAATGTAATACCTTGCTTAGCTGTTAGTTTACATTCAACAAAAACTGTAGAGCCATGAGTCACATCTGGATCGTCTCCTGCATCTTTTATCGTGCTTACACGAACTCCTTTGTCTATCGTTTGATAACTATTTATTGATAGCTCAACGGTTTTATTTTGCTTATTCCTAGCTTTACTATTTGGTAAAGTAATACTAACAACCGAGGGAGATTCTTCTCGTAGTAGGTGTAATGCGGCTGCGACAGAGCAGGCCGTCGCACAAGAGCCAGTCGTTAAGCCTGTTTTGAGCGCAGGTGGTTTTTTACCTTTTTCTGGATCGAGGCTTTCATTCCACATTTTTATTCAAGAACAGTTCAATAATAGCTTCTGAATTTGAAGGGAAAAATAAATGCAAATAAGTTGCCGTTAAATTTCTCTCTCGATAAATTGGCTCGCCTGGTGCAGGATGGCGCTGTCTTACACCAAAAGCAAGCGGCTCCATAACCAGGTCGCTGCGAGAGCGGTGATGTGCATGGCCACGTATATTTCCTTCCGGTAACGGTGCCGTTTGCATACCCTGACAACCACGCTTACCTCGCATGGCACCCTCACCGTTTAACAAACCAGCCATGTTATAAGTGTTATTATCTAAATCTGTTAAGGTATTTAGTGTATAAAGAAAGCCGCCACATTCTGCTAAAATTACTTTATTTTGCTCAAAAAACTCTTTTATCGAACGTAACATTGCAGTATTTTTTGATAATGCTTGCGCATGTAACTCAGGATAACCACCGGGTAACCAAGCAACATCAGCTTTAGGTACTGCTTGATCATTAATAGGTGAAAAGAAAACAAGTGTTGCCCCTAAGCTTTCTAAAAACCGCGTGTTAGCATCATAAATAAAACTAAAGGCATCGTCTCGTGCAATTGCAACGGTTAAACCAGCAAATGGTTCATCGATTATTTCTGGCTGCTTGCTTAAGCAATTACTTATTTCTGCTGGTAAAAATTCAACGGGTTTTACGCTCTCGATAAAGTCTGATGCACCTGTTTGTGCTAATAGGTCAGCGCCTTTTTCAAAACGTTCTTCTAACTCTTCTTTGACTTCACTTGCTTGTACAAGCCCCAAATGTCTCTCAGGTAGTGCTATTTCTTCTGAGCGTGCCACCGAAAATAAAAAAGACAAATCACTGGGTAGTGCTTGCTCAATAAGCTCACGATGCCTGCTGGAGCCACAATTATTGGCAATCAGACCAGCAAATTCAATATCGTCTCTAAATTTTGCTAAACCGGCAACAACTGCAGCAGCTGTTTGCGCCATGCCTTTTACATCCATAACCAGTGCAATGGGAATAGCAAAGCGCGCTGCCAAATCCGCACTCGATGGCTCACCATCAAATAAACCCATAGCTCCTTCAATTAGGATGAGGTCGGCTGTTTTAGCAGCTTCGTAAAGTTGAGCTTGGCACCATTGTTCACCTGCCATCCACATGTCTAGCGGAACAACATCTTGCTTTGATGCCTGCGCTAAAATTTGTGGGTCTAAGTAGTCTGGGCCTGTTTTAAAAATACGTACTGTTTTTCCTTGCCTATGTAATAAGCGTGCCAAAGCAGCTGTTACTGTTGTTTTACCCTGCCCCGATGCCGGAGCCGATAAAAATAATGCCGGGCACATCACACTATTTTTACTCTTCGCACTCATTAATATTCGATTCCTTTTTGTGCTTTAACTCCCAGACGAAAAGCATGACGCTCATCTTGCACAACAGATATAGTATCGGCGATGTCTTGCAAGGGTACACTCATAGTACGGCCAGTGATCATCACATTTTGGAATTTTGGTCTCGCTTTTAATGCATCTACAACAGGTTCGACATCAAGATAGCCATATTTAAACATATAACTCATTTCATCAAAAACTAGCATATCGTAACTATCATCTTGTAAAAGCTTCTCGGCAACCCCCCACGCTTTTTTCGCGGCCGCAATATCTTGCTGCTTGTCTTGCGTCTCCCAAGTGAAGCCGTGACCCATAACATGCCAGTCCACCATAGGGTGGTCTTTAAAAAATTTATATTCACCGGTTTCACTACGGCCTTTAATAAATTGAATAACAGCGCATTTTTTACCATGTCCAATAGAGCGAGCCATGGTACCAAAGGCGGAACTACTTTTTCCTTTACCATTACCTTTTAAAAGGATGAGTACGCCACGCTCTTCTTTTGCATCGGCAATTTTTTTATCCATCACCGCTTTTTTAGCCAACATGCGGCTTTTGTGCTTATCTGTCTCTGTCATTTTTAATACGCTTTTTATACAAATTTTTAGATAAGAGTTTTTAGGCAAATAAATGAATATAGTCAGCACACAAAGTTTGTGCGATTGCCTTGCCTTTACCTCTTTTAACGCCTGCTTGTTCTGTATCAATTACTAACACTTCACCAAGTAGTTTTTTATCGGCAAAATTTTGTGTTGTTCGACCATCAGTAATTAAATAGGTTTTAATTACTAATTCAGGTGATTGGCGATAATATTTTTTCTGAAGTTGCAATGCGCTATCGAGTGCATCGCATAATGGAGTTCCTCCACCCGCTGTAATAGTATCTAGCCATGCACGTAAATTTTTAGGCGATTTTGCTTGCGGTAATAGTGTTTTTACTTGCTGGTTGCCAAATCCTAAAATACTAATTTGTTCGCGCCTAAGATAGGCTTCCTTTGCAATAGCAAGTACTGATGCTTTTGCATGAGCAAGTAATTTATTTTGTAACGTAGAAGCTGATGTATCGAGTAACACCAGATGCAAAACAGGCTGCCCTACTTTTGTGCGGCGATAACATAGTTGCTTTAATGGCCACTGCCCTAAATTTACAAGTAGACTCTTAAACCAATCAACTGAACGGTTATTTACACTACCAAGCCTTCCCTTACTCGCTAGTGTTTTTGTTAGCACTGATTTTTTAAAGCTTGTTTTTGCCAAAACTTGAGAAGCTAGTGTTTTATTAGCAAGATAATTTGCACCCTTATTGGTCGAATACTTTTTTAAGTGCTGTTCCAGTACCGGTGACATATCAGAGCTTAGCTGTTGCTGGCCCTGCATTTGCCCCCAATCACCTTGAGCACTCTCTTGTTGTGTATTCATATCAGTATTGGTATCGGCATCGGTATCAAAGTAATTTTGCTTACTTTTATCTTCGCTAGGTTGGGAATAAGAACTTGATGGTCGCTTAAAAGGATGTTGATCAGGCTTTTTTTGGTTCTCGGAAGCTTTTGATGAATGATTCGGCGGAGTAGTAGACGAACTATCAAATGAAGAATGCTTGCGGTGAGCTAATACTAAGTCTTCAACGGCATCAATATCACTTAATGTTACCTGTAACTCTTTCTCAACTCCTTGCCTTGTGTGGTTTGCCTGCCAAGCAGCATGGGCAAGCGCAGCGCGATACCAAACAATATCTGCGCGTAAGCCTTCTACATTAGCTTGTTGGCACCGCTCAGCAATAACTAGCCTTAACTCATCACTACAATTTATTGCGGGCAAAATATTTTTAGCATTTAAAATTTGGGAACATAATTCAGCTTGCTCAGTTTTATAATTCTCAACAAATACTTGTGGATCAGCATCAAAGGCTTCTCGGCGCTTAACGATAGCAATGCGCTCTTCGAGGCTATATTCATTATTCAATACAACAGAAAAACCAAAGCGATCGTGCAGCTGAGGTCTTAATTCACCCTCATCAGGGTTCATACTACCTAGTAGTAAAAATCGTGCTGGATGGCTATGGCTAATACCGTCGCGCTCGATAACATTCGTACCGCTGGCCGATACATCTAACAATAGATCGACTAAGTTATCTTGCAAGAGATTAACTTCATCAACATAGAGTACCCCGCGATGGGCCTTTGCTAATAAGCCTTCCTGAAAAGCGACATTTTGCTCTTTTAAAATATCTTGTAGATTAAGTGTACCGACTAGCATCTCTTCTGTCGCCCCTAAAGGAAGCGTCACAAAAGGTGATATCCCGCAATCACTACTCATAGGGTTTATATCTGCCAAACTACGGGCTAATGTCGATTTTGCCGAACCTCTTGGGCCACTCACCAATACTCCACCAACAGCGGGATTGATCGTTGACAAAATAAGAGCCAACTTAAATACAGGCTGCCCAACAATAGCGGTAAAAGGAAAGTTAAGCATTGGTATCACTTCGGTTGACCTGAACACCTTCAAACAGGTATGCATTTAATACCGCTGTAGTAGCTAGATCTACGAGTAAAAGACGGGTAGTAATTCGTTGAAATATCATATTTTTATCAATTCTTTTATGTATTAAATACCTATTAATAATGGTTTATAAGATTCCAAAACCACTATATAAAAATAGGTAAATGCTCTAAATTTAAAACAATTTAAGTGTTAACTGCTTGAGCGGCAAAAAGAGAATCAGTGATAAGAGAATGCCAATGTGTGACGTGAGCCACAGGCTGCAAACCTGAGATTTGTAAACTTGATAACATAGTAAGATCCTCTAATGCACCCACCGTACATGTATGGTTTATGAACGAACATAGGCCGGTCTTCGGGCTAAAAGGAGGAGCTTGCACTCCTGACTTGTATCATTTGGAGCATTGGATAGTGCGTTTAATACTCTGTTTATACTACAAGCTTACTCTTTGATACCGATGCGGGGGCAGCGATGGGATTTAGTACCATACTTCCCGATTATTCCTGACCAGCTATAAGCACAAAAAACGTACTAAATAAGGCTAGTACTGGACACCTAAGAACGGACGCTAGCTTAACAGTAATTAGCCTCCGAGAAAACAAACCTAGCTCGCCTCCGCTCTCCCTTAGGCAGAGAAAGCTCATTGACCACTACCCATTAAGAGTAAGAAGGGTAATAAAGACATTGCTCCCTTAGTAGCTAGGGAGGTCAAACTTAACTCACTGCTGACAATGCTAACTCATACTCATGACTATCTACTTTACCTTTATTATTTGAGACTTCGTCATCTTGTGAGTAAAACTTGGAGGTAACGTTACATAAAATACCGTTTCCATAATCTTGCTGCATGAAAAATAATGGATAAAAGCACTTAACCACCCTGCTTAGGTGAGTAAATAGAATAAGCCGTGATTTGCCCAGCAACAATGGCCGAAAATATAAATAGTGCCGAGAGGCCAACACTTGGAATTTGCATCAGCGTCTCGTCAAAAAGCGATTGCGTCGCACCCATTAACACCCTGCTACCGGGCACCAATATAATAATACCGTGAACAATATATATGGCACCTGTCAGCTTCAAAATATTACCCAACCACGTGCCATAAAATGTAATGCAAATAGTCGTTATCCATGTTCCTACAATCCAGCCTGCACCAACATCTAATAATATAGGCCCCCACATACCCAATATAACAATGGGAAACGCATAAATAATATCAATAAAGCGGGCATTTAAAATAAAGCCCAAAGAGAGAGACAGCAAAGGTAGAGCAACAAATGAAAGCCACAAAGGTATTTCATTAACATTAACTACCGAATCAGCATGTCCCCATATTGCTTGACCAACACTCAGTCCAATCATAATGCCGATAAAAAGTTTAATAAAAGTAAAGAGAGACGAGACAAATAAACTAGTCCCTGATACCAAATCGTTAAACGCTAAACACTCTAAGGAATTAGCAATAGACAGGCCCGGTACGAATAAAATAATTGCAGCAATACAAACACCCCAGATAGGCAAGTCTATACCCATACTTACAATAAAAGATACCGTTAAAGCAACAATAAAAGCACTAAAAAATTCAACGAGAATGATACGTTCTTTTTTGCAAAGCAACTGACAACACCATACTAAAAACCCCAAAAAACAAGACATGATTACTGCATTAACTGTACTTCCAATTAAAATTAAAAATGAAGGTGGAATCAATATATTTGCAAACATAATTAACCACTGAGAATAGTTTGCAATACCATTCTCTGTACTAGTGGCACTATTATTAATGCGGTTAATTGTATTAGCTAGCAATCCTAAATTAATCGATGTAGGCTTTACTCGCTTAATAAAAATAGAGTTATTATCATCAGGGAATTGATAATTAATAGATGTGGGAGTCGCCTGAACAACCACACTCAGCCCTCTCTCGCTGGCGTACTGTTCAACGTATTTTTCAAGTTTATAGGGCGCACATCCACTTTGATGCAGGGCCCCACCAATATTAATTATGCCTTGAGTTTCAGTACAAGCCATTTAATCTCCTTTTATTTTCTTGGCAAATAAAACACGTGGAGTTTATTACCATCTAAATCACGAATATAAGCACCATAATAATTGTCAGCATAGTCGCGTGGCCCAGGCTGCCCTTCATCTTTACCTCCTGCATTGAGTGCAACACTATGAAACTTATTTACAATATCAGGGGATTGCGCACGCAGCATCACCTGAGAGCCATTACCAAAATTTGCGGGTTTTTTATTGTAGGGGAGCAACACCCAAAAACTTGGATCCTGATCTAAAACACCATAACCAATTTCAATATCATTCTCTATTAATCGAACCATGCCTAACGTAGCTAGGAGATGGTCATAAAACACTCTAGCCTTTATAAGATCATTTGTTCCTAAGCATATTGCTGCAAGCATTAGTCATCCCTTCTCTATATGAATATATTGATAGCTATTATTTGTATTTCTATTAAAGTATAAAATTATTGTCAGCTTATTACATGAACTTACTTATGCCCAATTTTATGCGTAATCAGCAGTAGATAGTAATCGCGAAAAAGGTTTATCACAACCGTATTAATATCTCGCTGCCCTCCCTTATAAAGCTAGCGAATCGAGCGCCCCAAAAAACACACAGGATTATTTACTCGGCTATTACTCTAACAACAGCGATATAGTAAGCATGGTAAGAGCAGCAAGCTTTAACTAAATAATGTATTTAGCTCATTGCACTTGAAATATCATTGGACTCTATGTAAAGATTTATCTGCATAAACAATAATAAATATAAGGTGTGTCATGTCTCTACCCGATAAGATGAATGCTGTTTTCTTAACTGGCCATGGTGGCTTTGAAAATCTGGAGTATACTAGTGAAGCACCTCTCCCTTCCCCATCGCCTGATGAGGTTCTGATTAAAGTGCTTGCCGCAGGCATGAATACCATCGATATCAATACACGTACAGGCCAATATTCTAAAGAAACAGAGGTCGATACACATAATAGTAGCGGTGAAGATATCACCGAAAACGATGGAGAGTCGACTAGCACACTAATTTCATTCCCTATTATTCAGGGTGTCGATTGCTGCGGTCTCATTGTTGGCGTAGGTGAGAATATCGATAAAGCCAGAATTGGCGAGCGCGTACTTGTGCGCAGTATGCTGCCAAATTCTACCAATTGCGAACCCTATCAATGCACAACCCTAGGTTTAAAGCGCAATGGTGCTTTTGCCCAATACACCACAGCACATGCAAAAGATACCTATGCTGTGAATTGTGATTGGGGCAATGCAGAGTTAGCTTCTACGCCTTGCTCTTACTCCAGCGCTGAAAGTATGCTACAGCGCGCCTCTGTAGGTGAGGAGACCGTACTTATTAACGGTGGAGCCAGAGGTATTGGTTGCGCGACCATCCAATTATGTAAACGCCGCGGGGCGCATGTTATTGCTATAGCCAACAAAGACAAGCTTTCTAGTGTGGCCGGAATTGGTGCTGACGAGGTGATAGAACACGGGGCAGATCTTATATCTATGATTGGAGAAAATTCCGTAGATGTCGTTATCGATGTGATCCCAGATGATCAACTAGCTAGCCTGCTCAAAGTCTTAAAGCATGATGGCCGCTACGTGAGTACAAGCCCCATTGCTAATCTAGCCGATGAGACCCATACACCTATCTTACATCTGAAAGATTTAAAGTTTTTTGATGGGACTAACCAAGAGGCAACTGCCTTTGAAAATCTCATTTCCTATATTGAGACTGGGGAAATAAAACCTCTGGTTGCTAAAAGTTATGCACTACGTGATATTGTTGCTGCACAGCAAGATTTTCTTGACAAAAAGTACGTAGGTAAGCTGGTAATAGTACCTTCCCACGACTGAATACAAGGCAACACTTTATTAATGATTGATCAAAAAGCTATTAAAAAAGGGCTTAATGCTCTTAGTAAAGTCGACCAAGATATTGCTAAAGCCTATAAAAAGATTGGTCCTCCAGAACCTCGTATCCGAGAGAATAGCTTTGCAAGCTTTTTATCTATTATTGTTGGCCAGCAAATTTCGACCAAAGCTGCCGCTGCAATTATGTCTCGCGTATCAAGCACATTACCCTCATTAACTGCCTCTAGCGTACTCGATATCGATGAGCAGCAATTAAGAGACGCTGGCTTATCTTGGAGAAAAATTGAGTACGCAAAGGGCTTAGCACGCGCAGTTACGACAGGTGAGCTAGCTCTTGATAAACTTGATTCAATGAGTGATCAAGAGGTTATTGAAAGTATTACTCGCTTGAGAGGTTTTGGCCCTTGGAGTGCTGAAATACACTTAATGTTCTCTCTACATCGCCCAGATGTATTCCCAGCTGATGATTTAGCACTACTCAATGCTTTAGCACACTTAAAAGGCCTAAAAGAAAGGCCTACACCTAAAAAAGCACGAGAAATAGTCGATCACTGGTCACCTAATAAGAGCGTAGGTTCTTTGTTCTTATGGCATTATTATCACCAGCTATAACACAAAGCTAGTGCCAGCCACAAAATAATCAAAGTGGCATTACTTGTACAAAAAACACTCTTAATTGCCCCCCCCCTACCCCATATTTCTTAACTGGATAACTTTTTATCAAAAATAATAATAATTTATTGTAACCAGTTTTCTATACCTGACATCTAATAAGCAACAACATTAATGTTGCTATTTTTTAAATAAATTGTTTTGGAGTTATTATGAATACAAAATTTTTAACAAGCCTACTTATTGCTTTACCGCTACTTGCTTTCTCTTTGTTTGGCCATGCAGCAGGTTCTGCAAAAACTGGCGAATTCACAGGTGCAAGTGATCATATTACAACCGGTAAAGTTAGTGTTGTTAAAACTCCTGAAGGATATGCCGTTGTGCTAGGTGCAGATTTTTCATTGGATGGCGCACCAGACCCTAAAGTTGGTTTCGGTAAAGATGGCAAATATGCTACTGAAGCTCAACTTGGTCACCTAATTTCTAAAAAAGGCGAACAAGCGTATATTGTTCCTGCATCAGTTAATGTTAAAGATTTCAATGAAGTTTACATTTGGTGTGAAAAGTTCAGCGTACCACTAGGTGTTGCAACCATTAAGTAACCCCCCCTATTGGGTAGGTATTTAATAATGCCTACCCGTTTTTTTAAGCCTTTGTGATTACAAGACTAATAGTTAGCAGATTATTATGCTTTTAGTAAAAGCAGTATAAGCAACACATAATTTATGTAGTATTTAGGTAATCTAGCAGTCGTTATTCTTATTACTTTCTTTTGATTCAGAGAATACCAGTATCGTTTAACTGTATATCTAGTAATCAGAGTTAGCGATAAAGCGCGATTGTTACGCTCTTAGAGGGAGATTTCAATAAGAACTGTTATAGTATATTATGCGGCAAAATACAACATCGACACTAAAGCTGGTTTTATACTAAAGTATGGATTTATCAAGAAATATTGACATAATTGATCTACCTGAAGACCAACTAATCGAGAAACTTAAAAACGGCGACCCAGCCAGTTTTGAGTTTATTGTTAGAGAGTATGGTGGCTATATGCTTACTATAGCTAAACGTTATTTAGGCAGTGAGGCCGATGCACAGGATGCCGTACAAGACGCTTATGCACAGGCATTTAGAGGGATTAATAATTTTCAAGGTCGCTCTAGCTTAAAAAGCTGGTTACATAGAATAGTGGTGAACGCATCTTTAATGAAATTGCGTACATATAAACGCCGTCCTATTGATTTGATCGATGATATTCCCTCACTATTTGACAGTAATGGCAAGCGAATAGAGACAGCAGCCGAAGTCACATTATCAATAGAAGAAGTCGCCATTGATAGCCGCCAGCGAGCACTTATCAGGCAGCAAATCGATGCTTTACCAGAAACGGCCAAAAATCTTTTACTTTTACGGGATATCGAGGGCTACAGTACGATAGAAGTTTCTGAGCTATTAGGCATATCAGTTTCGTCAGTGAAAACAGGCTTACATCGTGCAAGGCAAGCACTAAAGAAAAAACTCGAAATTCAACAGCGTTAACTTATTATGAATACAGATGATTCTAAAAACATCATGAATGGTGATTCGATACCTTCAATCAACTGCAAAAGTTTTGATGCTTTTATTGTGGATTATATTGATGATAACCTAAAGGATGAGGAGAAAAAAATTTTTATTCGGCATTTGATTGAATGTGCACCATGTAAAAAATATTTAGAAGATTACCAAAATAGTATTGCTCTGAGCGAAGCTGCTTTTTCTAACGATGAAAAAAACCCCAAAAAAGAAATACCAGAGCAATTGGTCAGTGCCATTTTAGCAGCAAGACAGAGTGCTAAATAATACGATTATAGAAAACAACGGCGATAATCAACGGGCAAATAAACCGGACATAAAATGGCCATATAAGCCAAAAAATGCCAGTCTCGACATCACTAAAACCTTGCTTGATTTCCTTAAGTAGTAAATCCCTTCTCCATATCCAACCAACAAACACACACAATAATAAACCAATTAGTGGCTCACTATACTTTGTTGTTATCGCAATAACCAAACCAAAAAGCTCGCCGAAGTTATAAATTATAAAAACGCTGACTAAAAAAATTACTAGTCCAATCAGCCATGTTGCTTTTTTTCTAGCGACACTATGCCTCTCAACGGCAAGTGCAACCGGCACCTCCAACATAGAAATACTTGAGGTCAAAGCAGCAATCGTCATTAATATAAAAAAGACAATAGCAACAATATAACCCGCTAACCCCATAGTAGAAAATAACGCTGGTAATACTGTAAATAGTAAAGTATCTTCGCTTAACAGCTGCCCTGCCGTAGTATATATTTGCACTCCATTATGCTCAGCAACAAACATCGCAGGAATAATTAACAAACCCGCTAAAATGGCTATACCTATATCAACAAAGGTAACAGCTACGCCTAATTTTGGTAGATTTTCTTTTTTACTAATATATGAGCCATAAATTAGCATAGTACCCACACCCAGAGAGAGCGAGAAAAACGCTTGCCCCATAGCACTGATGAGCAAGCTTGAGTCAAATACACGTGAGAAATCTGGCTTTAAGTAAAGTGACCAACCTGCTATAGCCCCCTCAAGGGTTGCAACATAGACGATAAGCACAACAATAATAAGTAATAGCAAAGGCATTAAACGCCGAGACCATCGCTCAATACCTGCACGCACGCCCCTTTGTACAATACTCATTGTCAGCAAGTAAAAAAGAAGGCAAAACAATAAATTACGAGAAGCACTAAAAGAAGTTAACCACTCGGCCAAGTATGACAAACCGAGCAAATTTGCAATAGGCGCGACTGCAAAAGCAATCATCCAACCAGCAACGATGGCATAAAAACTGAGAATTAAACTCGCCGTTAATACACCCCAAAACCCAATACCTTGACTGACTTTTTTTATCCAAGTGCCAAAAATATTGGTTTTACTTTCAGAAACCTCTTCCAAAGCTGTCACAATATTAGATTGAGCAGCACGACCAATAATTAGCTCTGCCATTAATACAGGGTATGCTAGTAAAAAAGTTAAAAAGATATAGACTAAAACGAAGGCACCACCACCGTTACTTGCAACCTGTGTTGGAAACCCCCAAATATTACCAAGGCCAACCGCAGAGCCTGCTGCTGCAAGAATAAAACCTAAGCGGGATGAAAACCCTCCACGTGTATCCATAATAGTACTTAACCTTTAGAGCATCTTTACAAATGATATTTTTGGCTATCGATAGGAGCTTGTTCACGTTCTTGCAAAGTATAATCTCTCTCAACACTAGCAACACGCAAACGATAATAATCAAAAATGGACTCTCGCCCTTTTATTTGCATGGCTCTATGCTCTTCTAGGTTACGCCATTGCTTAACCGCCTCTTCATCACGCCAAAAGGAAAGTGAAAGTAACTTTCCCTCTTCGGATAGGCTAGAGAAACGCTCGATAGAGATAAAACCATCGATAGTTTTTAAGTGTTGTTTGAGCTCAGCAGCAAGTGCCAGATACTCATCCATTTTATTATTTTTAGGTTTGACTTCAAAAATAACAGCAATCATCAAATCATCTCCACTTTATGATTAGTATTATCCTCAATGATCTGTTTATTAAGAAGCTTGTAGCTTACATTATTTTAATAATATAGCCATGGTGTTATTTAAATTATCGTGCAATATTTTCAGCTGCTCGGTCGTTGCGTTGCTATCATCGAGAGAATTGGAGTTTAGTAAGTGCTGATAGACAATGCCATTAATAATACAATTATACTGAGCTGCTAACGTCGATGCATTAATATGATATTCACTTAAAGTACTATCGCTAACAATCCAGTCAACTACACTGTCATGGCGCTGCTTATTAATATGCGCAACAATTTTCTTGAGATCGGCATCATCACCCAATGCTTCAAACCATAAAATATAAAATGCTTTTACATTATCGTAATTTTTATCTAGTACTTTAAAGTGTATATCGGTACAAGAATGAATCGCTTGAAGTCCTTTTTTACCTGCCGTCGCTTCCTTTAAATAATATAACCAGTAGTGATGAAGCTTACTGAGAACAAAAGCAAATAAGCTTGACTTAGAACCAAAGCGATAACCTGCTAAACCACGACTATAGCCTGCTTTTTCTCCCACTTCTTTTAATGTGGTTTTTTCTGTCCCTTTGGTAAGAATTAGCTCAACTGCCGCGGCAAGCATTAGCTTATCCGACTGATTAATACGTTCTTGATTAGATAATTTTTTTTCTTTAAGCATATGTATAATACTAACTGGTGATTAACTCATGGTTGCCAATACTATGACAAACCATGAGAAAGTTTATTGTTAATTTATAGCTGGTCTACAGGGATACTCATCACGCAATTACCTGTCGTCTCAATAGTTTGCTGGTAGGCAGCTGCACGTGGTAGAACATGCTTCATGTAAAAACGTGTAGTCGCTAACTTATTATCGCAAAACTCTTTCGATAATTCATCATCACCCTGTACTGCAAGTGAAGCACGAGCCATTTGCCAAGCACCACATACAGTCCCCGCTAGCATCAATAAATTAACTGATACCGAGCCTGCAAAATCATAATCACTTTTAATATTGGCAAAAATAGAGCTAACCGCCGATTCTAGGCAAGAAATACCCCATTGTAGATCGATACCAATATCGGCAAGATCTGATTGAGATAGCTCTTCAGTAACCGCTTTCATGTCACTAATTAATGAACGCATCCCCTCACCTTTATCACGCAATAATTTACGACCAATTAGGTCATTCGATTGAATGCCTGTTGTGCCTTCGTAAATCGTTGTAATACGTGCATCGCGGTAATGCTGTGCCATACCAGTCTCTTCAATAAACCCCATACCGCCAATAACCTGCACACCAAGACTAGTAACTTCTTGGGCAATCTCTGTAGACCAACCTTTTAGTATGGGAATCAATAAATCCATACGAGTTTGGTGCGCGGCTTTTAAAACATCATTTGTATTATTTTTACTGTGATCGTAGCTTTCGCTGCCCACATAACAAACAGCGCGAGAGGCTTCGGTTAAACTGCGCATCAACATGAGCATACGGCGAACATCCGCGTGTTCTGCAATACATACTTTACTATCGTGCCCTGGTTTTTCACCCTGAATACGCTCACGTGCATACTCAACAGCCCCTTGATAAGAACGCTCTGAAAGACTCACACCTTCGAGTCCCACCTCTAAGCGCGCATGAATCATCATGGTAAACATACAAGCAAGGCCATTATGTTTTTCACCGACTAAGTAACCGATAGCGCCTTCTTTTTCACCTAGATTCATAACGCAAGTGGGACTCGCATGAATACCTAATTTATGCTCCACAGAGCTTGCCTTGGAGTCATTTAATTCACCCAAGCTACCATCATCATTAACGAGGTATTTGGGCACTAAGAATAAAGAAATACCTTTAACACCTTCTGGTGCATCAGGAAGGCGTGCCAATACAAACTGAATAACATTTTCAGTCATGTCATGATCACCCCAAGTAATAAATATTTTATTACCACTAACAAGGTAATGATCTCCACTAGGTTCTGCTTTTGCTCTTAGTGCCGCAAGGTCAGATCCCGCCTGAGGCTCTGTTAACAACATAGTGCCGGACCATTGGCCTGAAATCATTTTTTCAAGATATTTTTCTTTAAGTTCATCACTACCGTGTGCAAGCAATGCATCGATACCACCTGCTGATAACATTGGGCATAGAGCAAATGCCATATTTGAGCTATTCCAAAATTCACTTGTCGCCATATGTAACGTAAAAGGCAGGCCTTGCCCCCCAAAGTCTTGAGGCTGTGCGAGACTAATCCAACCGCTTTCTACAAATTTGTCATAGGCTTCTTTAAAGCCTGGTGCTGCTTTAACACCAGTCTCATCTATCGTCACACCATTTTGGTCACCACTCCAATTTAATTCAGCTAATTCTTCCTGCGAGAACTTACCTGCTTCTTCTAAAATAGCAGCAACAATATCTGGTGTAGCATCTTCAAAACCTGGTAGCTTTGCTATCTCATCCATTTGGCATAAATGTTTTAGAACAAAGTTTACTTCTTCAACGGGTGCGATATATTTAGTCATGTTTTAATCCTGTATTCTTTATTGTGTTCAATTTTTTAGTTTATTTATATACTGTGAGGTATGTATCTCTATCAACTCTCGCTAGAGTAATTCAATAGCAATAGCTGTTCCTTCACCGCCACCAATACAAAGGCTAGCTACGCCTTTTGTTTTTCCAATACGCTTAAGTGCATAGAGTAATGTCACTATCAGTCGCGCGCCCGATGCACCAATAGGATGCCCCAACGCTGTAGCACCACCATTAACATTCACTTTTTCGTAGGGAAGTTTAAGTTCATTGATAGCAGCCATAGCCACCATTGCAAATGCTTCATTCACCTCAAACAAATCGACATCATCAATACTCCAATCGATCTTCTCTAAGAGCTTTTTAATTGCCCCTATGGGTGCGTGAGTGAATCGCTCAGGCTCGTGAGAATGCGTAGCATGCGCTTTAATTACCGCTAATGGAGTTAAGCCAAGATCTTTGGCTTTATCAGCTCTCATAAGCACTAATGCCGCTGCGCCATCGGAAATAGAACTTGCATTGGCTGCGGTCACTAAACCATCTTTGCCAAAAGCAGGCCTTAGCGTTGGAATTTTTTCTGGCTTTGCTTTTTGAGGCGATTCATCAACAGCAACGCTTATATCACCTTTACGGTTTTTAACTGTAACAGGTGTGATTTCATCCTTAAAATAACCGTTACTTACTGCATGTTGAGCACGTTTAAGCGACTCAATGGCATAATTATCCATCTCTTCACGTGTCATACCATCCGCTTTTGAATTGATATCAGCAAAACAGCCCATCAATTGCCCATCGTAAGCATTTTGTAGGCCATCATAAAACATATGATCGACAATCTCGCCATGCCCTAGACGTTGGCCCCCACGCGCTTTAGGCAAAAAGTATGGAGCTAGAGACATGTTTTCCATACCACCAGCTACTGCTGTATTAATACTGCCTGCTTTTATTTGGTCAAAGGCCAGCATCACGCTTTTCATACCGGAGCCACAAACTTTACTAATAGTAGTAGCTGACGTACTTTGGGGTAACTCGGCGCCAAGCGTGGCTTGCCTGGCAGGTGCTTGCCCTAGGCCAGCACTAAGTACATTACCCATTAATACTTCATCAATAATGTCTTTTTCTATCCCAGCACGTTCAATTGCAGCTTTAATAGCTGTTGCGCCTAAAGCGGGTGCAGTTGTTGTACTTAACTCTCCTTGAAATGCACCCATTGGGGTCCTTGCAGCACTTACAATCACGATATCTGAAGTCATAGATTACCTATTAGCTTGTATACATTGCGTCAAGCATACATCAGCTTGCTTACAACAAGCAAGTTGATGTGTTTTATAATTTACCATTAACGATAGTTTGGGCGAGTAGTGGTTAAGACGTTATCTAATGCTTGTTCAGCTTACGTTCAGTAATGGTCAGGTAAAGTGTTTAAATGCCAAAGTATTAACTGTTTAACAGTATAATATTTTATTTGTAGGAACATGAACTAAACAATTGAAGTAATCTCTAAATGATAATTAGGTAGGAGAATTCCGTGAAAAATCGATCTGTTTTAATTTTAACACTAAGTTCAGCATTATTTTTAGGTGCCTGTGCAACGGGTGGCTTAACTGGCGAAAGCTATAGTCGGCAAGATGCACGTCAAGTACAACAAGTAGAGTTTGGTAGTGTGTTATCTGCACGCCCTGTTGTTATTGAAGGTAACAAAGATTCCGCTGTTGGCGCTGTTAGTGGTGGTGTTATTGGCGGTATTGCCGGCAACTCTGTTGGTGATGGACGTGGTCGTGTATTAGCAACAGCCGTCGGTGCTATCGTTGGTGGTATTGTTGGCCAAAAAGTTGAACAGAATGTAACACGTAAACAAGGGCAAGAGATTTCTATTCGTATGGAGTCTGGCGAGACTATTTCTGTCGTCCAAGAAGTAAAAGATAATAAGTTTTTCCAACCTGGTGACCGTGTCCGTCTATTAGATCTTCACGGGACTACTCGTGTCACCTATCTTTAATAGCCGTCTATCACACCGCTAACAAGATAGGCCTCTTACTTAAGTGTATCGATAAATAATTTATTGATACACATAGTTTAGCTTTACATAAGATTACTTAACGAAAGGTAACTTTAAACACCATAAAAGATTCGATGGTTTCTCGTTTTGATATTCATTCAAACCGATTAACATGCCATCGTGCCCCTTTTCGGGTTGTTCGTTGTAAGTCTTGAATAACTTATCCCAAATAGACAAGAAAAAACCATAGTTGCTATCGGTTTCTCTGGGAATAACAGAATGATGTATACGATGCATATCTGGGGTAACAATCAGCTTACGTAATATTTTATCAAACCAAGTGGTTAGCCTTAAATTTGAATGATTAAACATTGCAGAAGCATTGAGTATTACTTCGAATAAAAATACTGCAAAAACACTTGGCCCGAGCAACAAAATAATCAAACATTTATATAACATAGATAAGATTATTTCTAAGGGGTGAAAACGTGTACCTGTTGTCACGTCAATATCACGATCAGCATGATGTACACGGTGCATCTTCCAAAGCAGTGGTATTTTATGAGAAGCGACATGCTGCGCGTAAATTGCCAAATCAAGTAAGGCAACTGCTAGTATAATCTCGAACCAAGCTGGCAAATTCAACCAATTCAATAATCCCCACCCTTGTCCAGCAGCATAAAAAGCAACGGCAACCGCAGACAATTGACCGATTAACCGAACCACAATACTATCAATAACAATAATACCTATATTACTAAACCATCTTTTGGCACGTGTCTGGGTACGCTTTTTCTTGGGAAAGACAGCCTCGATAATGGCACAAAATATAAAAACACCAATAAAAACACTTAAGCGCACTAGGTTAGCGTTAAAGTCGAACATTTTTTATTTTCTATCTCTCTCGTAGAAGGCAATTAGCATATATTAGCTCATCACAATAAAAATTTAAGTTATTACAAAACAACCTAAAACAAACAGGATAATTAACACTTTATTTTTAGCCTGAAAGCTTCAAGGCTACTCTAAAGGAAGTTTATTAGCTTTCCATTTTGAGATGTCACCACGCAGATGATTTAAATTGGAATGTTTTTTTTGAGTCAATAAATCAGCAACCTTGCCAACTCGAACGCCACTGTGACAGTAAAAAATGACTTTTTTATCCTTGTACTGATCCAGTAATTTTGGGTTATTTAAAATTTTATAATGAGGGATATTTATTGAAGAAGGAATATGACCAATACTATGCTCTAGCGGTGTTCTTACATCGATCAATGCATACTCTTTTTCAAAATCTTCTTTGGCAAGTAACTCTTGCAAATCATTTTGTGTAACGGCGCCGACGGCTTTATTAGCCAATAACTTTTCTCGTGTATCTGCCGCAGAAATATTCATCCAGAGAAAGGAAGCGACAATAACAATTATTGACGCACTTAGCATGATTTTTTTGTTCATTATCAACCTACTAATATTACTTAAATTTAAAATAGCACTCATAAAATACACGTTATATTATTGAAAACTATATATTTAGTATATGGACTATAGATTAAACAATATGGACTGATAAGTGACTTAATCACATTAACCAAGACAATAGATATTAACTATTAAAAATAGTGCCCGTTAAGTAGCACTTGCCGTGGCCATAGTATCTTCAAGATTATTACTAACTTTAACGTGCTCCTTTGCAAGCAACATATAAACCGAAGGAATAACAAATAAAGTAAAAATGGTCCCTATAGCCATCCCACCAACCAGCACTAAACCAATTGAGTTTCTGGCCTCTGCCCCGGCACCAGTCACTAATGTTAGAGGAAAGTGCCCCGCTACTGTTGCTACACTCGTCATCAAAATAGGCCGCAAACGCGTGCTAGATGCTTCTTTAATAGCGTCTAGCTTAGCCAGACCCTGCTCTTGTAATTTATTCGCAAACTCAACAATTAAAATACCATTTTTTGCAATTAAGCCTATCAGTGTTACTAAACCAATTTGCGAATAGATATTGAGCGTTGTTGTCCAGCCATCCGTCCAAAAAGGCATTGGGCTTGGCATGTCTAAAAAGATAAAAATCATCGCGCCAAACATCGCTAGTGGCACACAACCAATAATGATTATAAATGGGTCTCTGAAGCTATTAAATTGGGCTGCCAGCACTAAAAATATAAGTAATAAAGCCAGCGAGAAAGCGGGTAAAAATTTGTTACCTTCGAGGATTAACTGGCGCGACTCACCGGTATAGTCAACACCGTAATTAGGTGCAATTCTGGCTGCCTCTTCTTGCATATACTCAAGTACTGTACCTAGTGGTTTAATAGCAACACCGCTTAGCTTAACCGCATTTTGTTGCTGAAAGCGATTCAGGCTCCGCGGTACAGTGCTGTACTTGATGCTAGCAACACTAGACAGTTGTATTAACTCATTCCCTGGGCCCGTGATATAAAGCTTTTCGAGTTGCTCTGGATTTAATCGCTCTGTACGCTTTACTTGAGGGATAACACGATAGCTACGCCCGTCGATATTAAACCGGTTAACAAAGTTACCGCCAAGCATAATGCCGACATCTCTGCCAACTTGTTCTAACGTTAAACCAAGGTCCGCGACCTTATCCCGATCGATAACTAGCTCTGCCTGTGGCCTATCTATTTTAGTGTCGATGATAGGTGGAAAAGCAAACATACCCGAGGCAGCGGCTTTATCTCTTAATGCCGTTGCGGCCTTGAGAATAGCCTCCGGTTCTTCTGTTGATGCAAGAATAAACTCAACCGGGAACTGTCCACCGCCAGGTAGTGCAGCTGGAATAATCGGTAAAACACTCATACCTGCTATTTTACCTAGTCCTTGCTGAGCTAGCGGTTGTAACTCAAAAGCACTACGCTCGCGCTCCTCCCAAGGTTTAAGCACCATCCCAGAAAAGCCAGAGCTAGGAAACGTGAGCTGGAAAGTAAAGTCGGTTTCCTCAAAACTTGCAAACACTTCATTGGCTTGTGCTGCATAAATACTCGCTTGATTGAGTGTAGAGTTGGCAGAGCTTTCTACGATGCCAAAGATAACACCTTGATCTTCTTTAGGTGCAAGCTCGGATTCGGAGAACATGAATAGTACTGGAACAAGTAGACTGATTACGATCCAAACCGTGTAAACTGCTGGGCGTACGCTAAGAGTACGATGTAATAACCGGTTGTAAGATTTTTTTAAACGCTCAAATAAATCACCCGTAATTTTTGCAAAGCCTTTTTTATCATCACCCTTTTTCAACACTACAGATGCCATCATTGGCGACAGTGTTAAGGCAACGATACTAGAAATCACAACGGCACCTGCTAGGGTGAATGCAAATTCTTTAAAGAGTGTGCCAGTTAGCCCGCCTTGTAGACCTACAGGTAAATAAACTGCGACTAAAACAGCTGTTGTCGCAATAACCGGCCCTACCAATTCTCGCGCCCCACGCAATGCAGCTGTTATATTAGACTCACCCTCACTAATATGTCGCTGTACATTTTCGACAATCACAATGGCATCATCGACGACTAAACCAACGGATAAAACAATAGCCAGTAACGTTAATAGATTTAGGCTAAACCCAAAAAGTGACATTAAAAAAACACCACCGATCAGCGAAATAGGAATAGCAATAACAGGGACTAGTACACTACGAAGGGAACCTAAAAAAAGATAGATAACAAAAACAACAATTAAGAGAGTCTCCGCTAATGTCGAAACCACTTCATTAATTGAGCTATCGATGTATTTTGTAGCATCGTAGGCAACAACACCATTTAAGCCTGAGGGTAAACTCTTTTGCAAAGCCGCCATCTCTTTGCGAACCCGTTTAATCACCTCAAGAGAGTTGGCATTGGGTAGAGGCCATATACCCATAAAGGTTGCAGTATCACCAGAATAACGCACCTCTGAATCATAGGATTCAGAGCCAAGCTCTACATCAGCGATATCTTTCAGGCGAATAATAGCGCCACCTTCTGAGCGCAAGACTAATTGCTCAAATTCGTCGACGCTATTGAGATCTGTATTGGCCGATAAATTTATTTCTATCAGTGCTCCCTTTGTTGTCCCCAAAGCAGATAGAAAATTATTAGCACTAAGCGCTTGCCTGACTTGTAAGGGAGAGACATTATGCGCTGCCATTTTTTCTGGCTTTAGCCAAATGCGCATAGCGAATCTACGCGCACCTAATACCTCTGCACGCTGAACCCCTTCAAGTGCCGAGAGTTTTGGTTGCACAACACGCACTAAAAAATCAGTAATTTGGTTATTATCTAAAATAGTAGAATTAAAGCTTAAATAAGCCGAAGCAAACTGACTATCGGCAGATTCTACGTTGAGTATAGGTACCTCGGCCTCGGTTGGGAGATCGTTACGCACCTGATTTACTTTGGTATTAATTTCAGAAAGTGCTTTGATGGGGTCGTAATTTAGCTCCAGACGCGCCGTTACTGTCGACAAACCTAGCTGGCTTGATGATTCGACATAATCAATGCCTTCGGCAGCACTGATGGCCTGCTCAATAGGAGTCGTTATAAACCCTCTCACCAACTCCGCACTAGCACCAATATAAGTCGTATTAATAGTGATAACTGCGTTATCACTGCGTGGATATTGCCGGATAGATAGTGAATTGATTGACTGTAGGCCAGCAATCACAATAATAAAACTGACCACTAGCGACAGCACAGGCTTACGAACAAAAATATCAGTAATACTTTTCAATAGTTCTTCTCTAAAACATCCATTATCAGAAGTTAATTTAAAAACCTCTAAGGATTAATTATTCATCAGATACCGAAGGTTCAATATTAAAGTTAGGTGCAACACTATTATTAACAATAACACTGGCACCATTATTTAACTTAAATACGCCTGTACTGGCTACTGTTTCACCTTGCTTTAATCCTTTTTTAACCACAACAAAATCACCACGCGACTCACCGAGTTTGACAAATTGTTGTCTAACAATGAGTTTTTGTGGCTCAACTGGCTTTTTAGTTTCTTCATCCAGAGCACGTTCTATAACAAAAACAGAATCACCGAAGGTTGCGTATTGCACAGCAGTGACAGGAATCAGTAATACCGATTCGCTCTCAGGTAAGAGTACATCAATAGTGGCGAACATACCGGGCAATAACTCTTGTCTAGGGTTATCGATAATGGCTTGTAGGCGTACGCTACGAGTTGCCGTGTCGATTTCTGGGTCAATAACCTTTATCTTGCCAATAAATTGCTGATTGGGAACAGCATCCGACTCTAAGCGAACTGACAAGTCTGTAGATACCTTGGCGTTAAACTGCTGAGGTAGCGAAAAATTTACATACATTTTATCGATTGATTGTAATGATACAACCGAGTCACCCGCATTAATAAACTGCCCCAAATCTACTAGCCGAATACCTAAGCGCCCCGAAAATGGTGCCCTGATACTCTTTTTTTCGATGGTTGCTCTGGTGTTATCAACATCTGCAACAGCAGAGTCATAGGTACTCTGTGCATTATCAAGCTCCGATTTTGATGCGACCTTTTTCCTATAGAGCTCAGCCGTACGTTTAAGGGTGCTTTTTGCCAATGCTGCCGCAGCTTGGTTTGAACGCAGCTGCGCCCGCTCTTCTGAGGTGCCTTGCTGCACTAATAAGTCCCCTGCTTCGACCTCACTACCCGCTTCAAATAGCACTTTAGATATGCGGCCAGAGATATCAGCGGTAATGACAAGGCCTTTGGCGGCCTCCAAAGAGCCAATAGCCGATAACGTTTGCTCCCAAGAGGCCTCTTTTACACTGAAGGATGTCGTTGTAATCGATGGTAAAGTACGGTTTTCACCGGCATTAATGAGTGTAGATATCTGCTCATATTTTACATAAGCAAGCGCTCCAACAACTATACAAAGACCAACAAAAACCCCAAAAAATGCTTTTTTCATAGATATTCTTTAATAGAGATAAGAAAGAAGTAATGTATAGACGCAGTAACAGACAATTCAAGGAAATACTGATGCCACAGGTAACTGCCCAATAATAAAACTAAGAATACATGATTGCCTATTAACAACTGAGCACTTAATACATTAGTAACTGTATTTAGCGAGTAGAATAAGGCCACTTATGGTACATAAGATCGTTTTGTACGTCTATTAGGTACGCTTGTATTATTTTACCTGATATCTAATAAACTCGAAGGAGTATTAACTCTAAAAGTACGCTTAATATTGGGCTACAATACGCTACAGGTATATCAGTAAACAAAGCTTCTTTTAAAATTGAGTTCATCTTTACAACACGAGGGATTTAATGCAGGCTACACCCGATAAAAGCAGTTATTGGCCTATTCGTTGCTAAAGAGCAAAAAATCACTTAATAAGTCTAAGAAATGTGAATAAATCGATATTTTTGGTGTCCGAAACATAAGCCAGGCAATAAAGACCGCTAAGTACACTATACTTAAGCTTATAACCAAAACTAGTATATTTAAGCGTAATTCGCAGGCATAACGTAAAACATAATGTAACAATAGTATTTGTCATCGTGGTAATCATCAACAAAGATAAACAATGCAGCCCATGACAGATGTCGATATTAGTAAAACCATCGTTTATACGAGACAGCAGGAGTATTTCACACTGTGAATTTCATCAAAACCGTTAAAGCATTTCACCTTAGTATTGTTTTTATACTCATTCTACTGGGTGCAGCCTTTTCTTACGCCATACAGCAAGATCCAACGGGTATAGAAATACCCCATAAAAAAAGCCCAGCTTTAACAAAAGAAATCTTGAAAACACTCGATAAAAAACATTTTCTAACCTTAAACTTCAATGATGATTTGTCATCAAAGCTTCTGGATAACTATATTGAAAGGCTTGACCCAAACAAAGCCTTTTTCTTGAAATCTGATATTGCTGAATTTGATCAATACCGAAATATTCTCGATGATCAACTTAAAAAAGGCGATGATAGCACTGGATATTTAATTTATGACCGTTTTAAAAAACGTATAGAAGAACGTCTACAAAAAGTCATTGCTTTACTGCAAAACAAAGAAACCAATTTCGATTTTAGTAAGCAAGAGACCCTAAACACCGATACAGTTAATAACGACTGGCTAGAGTCGGAAACTGAAGGTGATGATTATTGGCGAAAGCGCATTAAGTCTTTCTTGCTCTCTCAAAAACTCTCTGGGGATTCACTCGAAAAAGCACAAGGTCAATTGGAAAAACGCTATCTCAACCAATTATCTCGTGTGCAAAAAAGCTCCGATGACGAAATTTATGAGATCTATATCAATTCACTCACCGAGCTCTATGACCCACACACTAATTATTTAGCACCACGAACGGCTGAAAACTTTAACATCAATTTATCTCTATCTCTTGAAGGTATTGGTGCTGTTTTACAAACCGAAGATGAGTTTACTAAAGTTGTTCGCGTTGTTACTGGCGGCCCTGCTCAAAAACAAGGTGAACTTAAAGCAGCAGACATCATTACCGCCGTTGCCCAAGGTGATGACGGTGAACTTGTCGATGTTATTGGCTGGCGCTTAGATGAAGTTGTGCAGCTTATCCGCGGTAAAAAAGATAGTATCGTACGCTTACAAGTAACCCCTTCTTCTGATTCCCTCCAACAAGGCACTAAATATATCCGAATCAAACGCGATAAAGTAAAACTAGAAGACCAAGCAGCGCAAAAAGCTGTATTTACTGTCGAGAGCGAAGGCGAATCTTATAAAGTTGGCGTAATTAATATTCCTGCTTTTTATATTGACTTTGAAGCCTATAGAAAGCGTGACCCCAACTTTAAAAGCACGACTAGAGATGTATTAAAACTACTTATCGAGTTAGAAAAAGAAAAAGTTGATGGTGTCGTTATCGATTTACGTAACAATGGTGGCGGTTCTTTACAAGAAGCCACAACATTGACTGATTTATTTATTGATAAAGGGCCTGTTGTACAAATTGGTCGAGGTGATGATAGAAACCAAACTCAAGAATCTCGATTCAATGCACATTATCGTGGCCCCTTAGTTGTAATGATCAACCGTTTAAGCGCGTCAGCATCTGAGATTTTTGCAGGAGCAATACAAGACTATAAACGTGGCCTCATTGTCGGCTCACAATCTTTCGGCAAAGGTACAGTACAGAGCTTAAATCCACTTAAGGCGCCTGGCGACTTGAAAATAACAGAGTCAAAATTTTACCGAGTTTCTGGTGATAGTACACAACATCGCGGCATTATTCCTGACATTAACTTCCCCGAGCTACTCGATAGCGAAGCTATTGGCGAGAGCAGTTACGATACCGCTCTTGCTTGGAGCAAAACAAAAGCTGTACCCTATTCTCAGTACCTGCCTATTGAAAGTACTGTTGCTGCATTAAAATCAAATCACGAAAAACGTATTACCGAAGACCCAGATTTTGTTTATTTAACAGAGCAAAAAAAACTACTCGACACATATGCTAATAGAAAAGTGGTTTCTTTAAATGAATCTATTCGCTTAAAAGAAAAAAATGATTTTGAAAGCGCACTATTATCTCTTGAGAATAAGAGACGTACAGACAAAAGCTTGCCTGTATTTAAAACATATGAGGCGTTAAATAAAGATAATGAACGTAAAAATACCGAACGCGCTGCAAAAGCTGGAACGACAGTTATCGATACTGATGATGACGCCATGCTCCGAGAAGCCGGTTACATACTCAAGGATTTCTCCGATTTACTATCTAATAATTCAAGAAAAAGCAAAGTAGCTCGAGTAAAGCCTTAGTAACAAATGGGTAGTGCTCTCATATTTATTGGTTGATTCTTTATCATTAGATAAAGGGATATCGGTAAGTATAGAGAGCTTTAAACTACATCAGCTAATATCAACCCACCTTAAAATAGACCCTATTCTTATGCTATCTGTTATCTCTTTTAACACTAATAGTATTCGTCAACGAATACATCAACTCGAAGCACTGATTAACACTTACAACCCCGATTTTATTGGCATACAAGAAACCAAAGTAACCGATGAAGAGTTTCCTGAAGAACTTATTAATGAATTGGGGTATCAGGTGCACTTCCATGGACAAAAAACCCACTACGGTGTTGCACTACTCTCTAAACATGAATTTATTAGTGTAGAAAAAGGTTTTGCTCACGATACCGAAGAAACCCAACGGCGTATTATTAGTGGTCGCTTCGCCTCCCCTTTTGGAGGTGAAATCACCGTTATTAACGGCTATTTCCCTCAAGGTGAAAGCAATGAGCACCCTACCAAATACCCAAATAAAAGAAAGTTTTATGCTGATTTAACGCAATTATTAAAGGACAAATATTCAGCAGATGATCAAGTCATTGTTATGGGAGATATTAATATTTCACCTACCGACAAAGATATTGGCATTGGTGAAGACAACCGTAAACGTTGGCTTAAAACAGGAAAGTGTAGCTTTTTACCGGAAGAGCGCGAATGGTTGACAACACTTAAGGGCTGGGGTTTAGAAGATACTTTCCGTAAGCATTATCCCGATGCGACAGACATGTTTAGCTGGTTTGATTACAGAAGCCGTGGTTTTGAAAGAGAACCCAAACGCGGCTTACGCATCGATGTTATTTTAGCGACTAAATCATTATATGAGCGCTCAAAGGATGCCGGCATCGATTACGATGTTCGTGGAATGGAAAAACCCTCCGATCATGCGCCGATATGGACACGTTTCGAGTAAATCTATTTTAGATTTTATGCAAAGCATATATTTCGCTAACACTTAGGTGAATAGGCTTATAAATAATAATGAAAACGCCTTCGTTTTTATCAAATAAGCAACTGTACTTTCGTATTTTGTTACTAGATTTAATTTGTACTTTTGCTTTAGGGGGAGTATTTTATCTCACTATCGACTGGGATATACTTTATATACTCAACTTTAATTTTTATGTGCTACTTCTCCTGCTTTTATGGGGTATATTTATTTTTTGGTGCAATGATAATTTTTCTATTAAGCAACTTCTACAAGCCATAATAATTTACCTAGCGGCAAATATTCCCTTTGCTTTTTTAGCTATGACACTCAAATCTGTCTAAAATCTGCTGATAAATACTTATATTCTAAATCATAGAAAAAGATACATAAGAGGTTATAACAATGGCTTCCAAACTACCGGCCGATGATATCCGCTCTCATTTTTCTGATGCTATGTCAGAAATGTACCGATTGGAAGTACCTCTTTATCAAGAGCTAATTACCTTAGTTCGGGAAGTTAATAATGAAGTATTAACTTCCAACCCTGAGCTGAGGAAACAGTTGCAAAAGACAGGCGAGATTAATCGACTCAATATAGAGCGACATGGGGCTATTCGTTTAGGCACCGCAGCAGAACTTAATGGTATTCGTCGCCTATTTGCAGTAATGGGTATGTACCCTGTTGGCTATTATGATCTTTCTATCGCCGGTCTTCCGGTACATTCCACAGCATTTCGACCTATAAGTAAAACGTCATTAAACAAAAATCCTTTTCGAATTTTCACTTCCCTTTTACGCTTAGAGCTATTAGAAGATCGCAAACTCGCACAAAAAGCAGAGAATATACTAGCAAAACGTCAGATTATTACAGATAGAGCATTAGAGCTTATTCAAATAGCCGAAAAAAATGATGGTTTATCTAAATCACAAGCGAATGAATTTGTTAAAGAGGCACTGGAAACTTTCCGCTGGCATAGCGAAGCTACTGTAAGTTCAGAGACATATCAACAATTATTAAAAGCACATAGCCTTGTTGCCGACATTGTTAGTTTTCGTGGCCCGCATATTAATCACCTAACACCCCGCACACTTAATATTGATCTTGCGCAGAAAAGAATGCTCGATAAAAATATGCCTGCCAAAGAAATCATCGAAGGCCCACCTAAGCGTGAACTACCTATTTTACTTCGCCAAACCGCATTTAAAGCGTTGACAGAGAATGTAAGCTTTACAGATGGCATTAATTCAACTCATACCGCCCGCTTTGGTGAGATAGAACAACGCGGTAGTGCGCTCACACCAAAAGGTAGAGAGCTATACGATGAGCTCTTAGATACTAGTAGTGGTGAGAAGCAGCAAAGCCCAGATCAATACTCACGTATATTAGAGAAAACATTTAAAGCCTTCCCTAACAATCATCAACGTTTAAAAGACGAAGGGCTAGGCTTTTTTGAATATCACGCTAACCCAGAAATAACATCAGCTGAGCCAGGCAACAGTATAGAGGCTCTCATCGAAACAGGCGCCCTAGTCTACTCAACTCAGACCTATGAAGACTTCTTACCCGTCTCTGCAGCCGGAATCTTTCATTCCAATTTAGATATTAATGCGGAGTCAAAATATGCCAACAAAGCAAATAAGGAAAATTTTGAAAAAGCTCTCGGGAGTAAAGTAATTAGCGAAATGGCCCTATATAAGGAAGTAGAAGAACAAAGTTTGCGAGATGCTCTTGCAGTACTAAAAAGCTAATTTTTAAAGCATATTCGTCTTTAATAAGCTATTTTTAAAAAATATTGCCGTGCCATATTAAAAATGGGAATCGCAAGCACCCAGCTAAGTTGACTGACTATCACAAAAAAAATTATATCTGGTGGGAAGTACAATAAGGCTAAACTAATTGCCAGTGCATTATTACTTGCACCCGAGGACAGTGTATAAGCGATAACCCGACTCGGGTTGTTTTTACGGTAATAGAACCAACCAAAAAGATACATCGAAAAAAATAAAACACTACAAAAGAAAGCTGCATGAGCGATTGGCATAAAATCGCTAAAAAAAACCGCTTTTTGCTTAGCAATCACCACCGATATAATAGCCCCGAGTAATAAGATAGATAAGAAAGAGCTTTGTTCTTTAATAATAATACTGCTTGTTGGCCTAATTTTTATTAGTGTTATATAAAGCAATGAAGGTATAAATATAACAGCAAATAAAGTATAACTAAGGTTAGCAATCTGTATATTAGTAGAGTCGCCAACCAGCAAGAACATAAAAGGTATAACAAAAGGCGCTAATAAACTGCTCACAATAGCTAGCACAAAGGCCAAGGCTACACTACCATAAAGTGTTCCTACCAAAGCGGGGGTAGTAAGCCCAACAGGCATTAAAGCAATGAGTAATATTCCGATAGCAAACTGAGGCACCACTAATGATGCCAAAAAATACAGTACTAATGGAAATGCTATAAAACGCAGCACATAAAATAATAGGGCTTCTTTTATTGGCAAATCTTGTATTTCTTTAATCGAGATTTTTGCACAAAGAAAAAAAACCATAGCACCCAAGATATAAGGTACATAAGCCTCAGGCACATACTCAATACCAGGAACAAATAACCCTATCAGCACAGAAAGTATCAGTACTTTATTGAGATTAGCATTAACAAAATTTCTGAAGAGCAAAAAACTATTTAGAATCATTTTATAGCGATATATTAGCCACTAGCTAATTCCTACAGAGTAACTTAATAACTTATGAGTAACAGCGGAAAGTAGTAACTTACTTTTCGTCTTTTTCAGACAAATGAATAGCACGACCTATCCAGCGTCGTAAAATCGCAGTCAAATCATCGATTTGCAAAGGAGCGTCTATATAATAGTCCATTCCGAACTGTAAACAGCGTGTTTCTTCGCCCTCTTGCTCGTGATGGCTTAAACCAAGTGCAGGCAATATATAGTTTTTAGAATGGAACTCAACATTTTTAGATTTAGCAGAGGCAATAAATTTTTTCATTTCTTCATCACCCAATTGTACATCGCTAATAAATGCATCATAGGCTGTCTTTTCAAATTGACTAGTCGCTTCATCTGGTGTTTTAACCGTTGTCACCAAGCAGCCCAGCTTTTTCAGCATAACCTCTGCAATAGTTCGATCAATATCCTCGTCCTGTAAAAGTAATACCCTCTTATTTTTAAGAAAATTCTCACTTGCCTCTTCGACATTTTCTTCTAAATCTTTTATTAATAAGTGCTTAAGTTTTTTACGCATACGGTTATGCTCGACCGGCTTGCGAATTAACTCAACATTCGGATTGGTATGAACAATTTCTTCAACCTCTGGGAGCTTACTTTGATGCTCACTAACACAAATCAATTGACTAACTGGATTATCTAAACACAGCGCAGCGATTGCCTTTGAAAAGGATAAACTATTTAAACTTTGAATTTTTGTATAAATGAGCACAGCATCTATAGGATGAATACTTGCCTGGGATTGTTTTATTAGATTTATCGCAGCAGCTTCATCATGTACAACCTCAACAATAAGCCCCCAGTATTCGAGTGTACTTTTGTATTCACTTTCAATAACTTTTGGCGGTTGATAAATTAGTATATGCTTACCATTTAGCTTAGAGACTTTTTGAGTGTTTATGTTTATTGGCGTTACCATAGGCACCACTACATTAAACCAAAAGTTTAATTGCCCATCTTTTGTATACTCCGCACCGGCTTTACCTTGCATACGAATAGCTAAACCGTTAGCAATAGCAAGGCTGAGCCCTTGACTCATATCGTTTGCATAATGCGGCTTAAATGCATCAAGCAATTGCTGCTCTATCTCTACACTACGGTGGGGATGATCAATCGTAATAACTACAGTAAGCACATCTTGTTTGTCATCGTCAGTGATATAATCCGCATCCAACACCAAGCAGCCTTTATCGGCATAGCCAATCACGCTACTTAACATATTAATAATAATTTGCTCTAGGCGCTCAGCATCACCCCTTACTCTTAATGGGAATTCTGAACAGTAGCGTGAAAATATTTCAATTTCTTTTTTATAAACTTGATCACTAATCGCTGTAACCGATTTTTCTATCGTACCCCTAAGGTCAATTACCTGAGCATCAAGCACCACTTCATTACGGGATATATATGAAAACTCCAACACGTTTTGCAGCATATGAATTTGCTGTTGGCTTTTTTGTTCAGCTAATGCCACAAGCATCTCTTCTTGCTCAGGTAATTTAGCTAATTTAAGTAATTTAAGGCTACCGAGTATTTCTCTGAGAGATGTTTTTAGTTCATCAGCTAAATTAACAAATAATGTATCTTTATTAGACAGAGAGCTTTCTGAAGAAATCTTCTCTGCTTCTAGTGCATTTGCTCTTTGAGTCAAATCATAGGTTGCCTGTAGCCTCGACCAGTAAGCACCACCTATAATTTCACCTTGGCGCCTAAGTAGTATAAAGAGCAGCAGCATTATAATCCCGTAGATACTCTCTAGGGCGTTAAAAGAAAGAATGGCAACCAAGCTGCAAGGTAACAAAGCTAAAGAGACATATAAGATATAAAAGTTTTTGTAGGGTGAAAAAACATGAGAGCAGCTGCTAATAAATGCAATCGTATAAAACCACAATAAAGGCACCTCATTTTTGATACCTATTTTGTGGGTAAGAACAGCTAATATCATGCCCCACCAGGCTGCATTAATCACGGTAAGGGTTAAGTAGATATTACGCCACCGGGATGGCCCCTGGGCGTAAAGCACATGGAAGCGCGCCAAATAATATACGCGAAAAACACTGATTAAAACGATGCCTAAAACAAAAATACTTGCAGTTAGTGGGCTCTCTTTGTAGTACTGCCCCAAAAAGAGTGAAAGTACCAGTATGACAATACTCATACCTAAGCCACGAATAGAATAACGAGCTAACCTATGGTCAGTATCACGAAGCAAATTACGCTGCTTGTGTACTTTCAACACTGGAGTAAAGAAACTAAATTGCATAGCGGCTCTTTTAACTACTTTTAATTATTGTTAATTATTTTAAGGAGTATACTCTACCCCAAACAATTCTCTTGAGGATTTTAGATACTAGGAGGGTATTATAAACTCAACCAATACAGTTTTAATAACAAAACCCAACAAACCAACACCTAAAGCCGAAAACAGTATAAAACTTCCAAAACGCCCCGCCTCCGAACGCTTTGCTAAATCCCACATAATAAAACACATAAAAAGTATTAAGCCCCCAATACCAATATATAAAGAGAGCGTTTCGAATTGTGCAACTGACATAAAAACAACCAGAGGTTTGTGCTAACGATACCATTTAAGAGGATTCATAGTACTTTATAGAGAAATGTTACTGGGAAAAGTACTACAGGAACCTCTGATTAAATAAGTATCGGTAAATATTGAATAAGAGGTTATATCGTTCTCACGATAGTTTTGAGACTACGATACAAACTGAGGCAATTATACCGGCTTTTGTAGGACAATAGGTATTTCTTTAGCGAATAAAGCAAGTCTAGAGATTTGGCTAAACACTAAATTAACGGATTAAATACTAGTTAATGTATACATATATCGACTAATTGTATCTTTAATAAAATCATTCTCCTTAGGCAATCTAATAACACTCGAATAAGCATCAATAAGTACAACATCTACCACTTGACCACTCACTGCATCCACCAAACTAATACTCATGACCACTTCTAAGGGTTTTATCTTTACGGACGTTGTACTTGCCTTCTGTTTGTTATCGGCAGTATTCTGGGCAGGCTTTAATTCGCTATCAGGTACTTTATCTTTATTAAGCTCTACTTTTTGAGCGTGAATAGCTACTCTTGTGCTCTTTATATCCATTTTTAACAACGCTATCTCGAATACAAAGTCATAACGATTAGCCACCTGCTCCACATCATCAACAAGTTCAGCATGTCTAAAATGGTACCTAAAGCCCTCTAATATAGGCTTATGCTGATTTGGGCTTCCCTTTACAAGCAAGCCAATACTACTCTCAGGCGATATCACAAATTGTCGTTGACGCTTTACCGAGACATGGTTGTTGAGTGAAGTAATGCTATTTAACTGCTTCATATCTTGCCGACTGATCCCGCTACAAGCAATCAGTAAAGTAATACTGCCAAATAGAATAAGAAGTTTGTACATTAGCCGATCTCACTGGTATTGATTAGATAACACTAAATATATTTACCCATATAAAGTTATCGGCGGTCTTTGACAATAATTAAGGAGGGATACAGCCTTATTTATAATATATTTTTAACATTAAATAATACTCTTAAGTATATGATTTAGTTAGTATTAAAATAATTTATAAGTTAACAAAAAGAAAAGGGAAACCTATTATTAAGAAGAGTTATATTAAAAAACTGCTAATTCAAAAAAAATTTATAGATTAACTGGAAATTACTCAAATAAGCACCATACTATAAGTATAGTGTTTTTATCCTATTTGATTGTGGGTAATAACCTGTTTAGTTAGTCATTAATTCCAATGGTCTTAGCCAAGTGATCCCCCCAGACACTTGGTTTTTTTATGCCTAAAATTGCTCTTATTGAGCAATCACCTAAAGCTAAGCCGATGGCTTATTCAACTCGGTAAGCTTCATCTTATCCTGCACCGCTCGATACCATTCAGGCCCATCAATAATCCCTCCAGTATCATCAAGCTCTGGATACGTTAAATTATGCTTATCACAGTACTCCGCTAATGTCGGCTGGCACCAATTAAATAAACGGTGATTAAACAGAGCTTTTGGTAGATAGTCACTACCATATAAACCTGCATTAGTACGCTGCCTCTGGGCCTCTGCCATAATAATTGAGCAGGCGACTGACACATTTAACGAACCAACCATACCCATCATAGGAATCGTAATGTGGTGATCAACACTATCTAATGAATACTGACTAGGACCAGGTTTTTCCCCACCTAGTAACAAAGCCGTTGGTTTCGCATAGTCGATATCACGATAATCTAGAGCTGTCGCTGATAAATGCGCAGCAACAATCTGAAATCCCTCTCCCTTTAATGAATTAATTGGAGTAGCAACTGAATCATATTGCGCAGTAGTAACCCACTTTTGGCTACCAAGTGCTGTTCCTCTATAATTTTGGAAACCGGCCTTAGGTGTAACCACATGAATAGTGTCTATACCCACTGCGTCACATGTACGTACAATTGCCGATATATTCCTGCCTTTATGCACTTCATCCGTGATTACCGTCAAACCTGCTTGGCGATTTTTTAGTACTTGTAAAATCTTTGAGTAACGCTCAGGAGTCATATAGTTGTCAGTCAATATTTTCCACAGCTTCTGTGGATAAGTCCGTGGATAGCTATTTGAAAATTAGCTTAAGGCCTTGGAAATGGCTACGCCCAACAAATTGGTTATTTTTTGACCTATCAAAAAGTCATTTAAAATCAATAACTTATGAATGTCAACGCTCGAATTAAAAAAAATGTGCTTTTTTATCACTTAATATTACATTTTGTAACATATGTGCATAACGTTTGTTAGCGTCTCTTAACTTCGCGACGCCGATTGCTCCGTTTTGTCCAAAAAGTTAGAATACACCCGCTATACTTTTTTAAAAGACTATTAAAAAATCAAGTATTTTCTCATAAATTTACTGAAAAAAACGGCTGGTCTGTAATTGCTCCATAATGCGTGAAATTCCTTTCTCAATACCCATTTGAACAGAGAGCCCTAAACGCTCAGGCAAACTTTTTTTAGCACTATAGGTGACGGAAAATACATCGTAGTCAGCAGCTAAGCCCGTTATATAATCATCACTTGTGGTTAATTCATCAATGAGATTATTATCCTTAGCCTGTGTGCCAAACCAAATTTCACCCGTAGCCACGGCATCAATATCAACGATAGAGCGTTGCTGATGCACATAATCCTTAAACAAACCATGAGTCAACTCAAGGTCCTCAACAAATTTCTCTCGACCTTTTTCAGTATTCTCACCAAACATGGTTAAAGTGCGTTTATATTCACCTGCTGTTAGCATCTCAAAATCTATATCGTGCTTTTTGAGTACTTTATGAAAATTAGGCAATTGTGCCAAAACACCAATAGAGCCAATAATTGCAAAGGGAGCGGCACAAATTTTATTAGCCACACAGGCCATCATATAACCACCACTAGCCGCTACTTTATCAACACAAACCGTAAAAGGGATGTCCCGCTGGCGTATTCGGTCTAACTGGCTTGCCGCAAGCCCATAGCTATGCACCATACCACCACCACTTTCTAGACGAAGTACCACTTCATCTTTCGGTGTTGCCACAAATAAGACAGCGCTAACTATCTCCCTCAACTGAGAGACAGCAGACGCTTTCATATCACCATCAAAATCGACCAGGAAAACACGCTTAGGCTGTTCTATCTCCTCGTCCGATTTAAGCTTTTGTTTATTCGCTTTCTTCTCTTGCTTCTTTTCTTTAGCAAGCGCTTTTTCTTCTTTTTTGATGACATCCTCATCAAACATAGCACGCTTCATTGATTGGCTCATTTCATCAAAGCGATCATTGATCTTTGTCACCTGTATAGACCCTGTAGCCGATGGCTTTTGACGCGCACCAGCACTTACTATAAGCCCAATAACAACCCCTATAGCAATAACAAAAGTGACGACTTTCAACAAAAATAAACCATACTCGTATACGAATTCCACGAGGACTCCTAAAAAGTTAAATAGATGATAGAACTATAAAGAATTTATAGCAGATTTGGGTATTGTAATATAACAAATATCTTCGCCTTTAACGCCATTGCTCAACGGCATCAATTGCAGGTTGATTCAGTGGGCGGGCAAGCAGGCCAGAACTACTAACAGAAATTTGATACTGACCACCATCAACCATAGGTAAAAAGGTTGAATTACCATAACGTGCATCGACAATAGAGTCATTCTCTGATTGCTTTAACCAGTGCCAAACATCGATACCTGTAACACTTTCAGAGACAGGATAAACAGTACGTTTTTTTGTTTGCTCATCACTTAATAGCAAATAACGACCACTGATTCGATCAAGCCTATAGCCTGTTTTAAGCCCCAAGCGTGTAAACATGCCTTTCCATTTAATAATACGGCTATCAAGTTGCCATTGATCCCCATGTAACTCAAAGGTTTCTTGGCTTTGCCCAGTCTCAACAAAACTCGCAGAAAAATGTTGATCTCCTAAGGACACAAAGCTGATAGTTGCAATATTTTGCTCAGATTCTAATTGCTTATAGCTATAGATATCGTATGCCATAGAGCCCAGAACAAAGACGCTAAATAACAGAATTATACCAAAGCTGCCTCTTAACCAGCCTAAGAACCAGCTTTTTTTGAACAATAATTTAATGACCCATAGGGTTAACAATACGGCTAGAACAACAAATACTGCTGAAATAATCAAATAACCCATAAAATATGATCTCGTTTTACATAAAACAACTATCTAGAGTAGCTATCATTGGTATTATAATCCCACCAGATTACATTTCTCTTTTACCAATGACAATAGTCAGTAATAGTTAAGGCCTTACCACATACAATCTTCATTGTTATTTTAAGAGGCTACTATTAAAGCTATTAGCCAAAGAGTAAGCTAAGTTCGTCCTATAACTGACACTATTATTGGCTGTAGTTAAAGAACAACACAAATAGTAGCACACACAATAACGATAACAACATGCCATTGATGCTCCAAGCCCTACCCAATAACGCATCGGGGCGGCTATATTTTGCAAGGCTCATCACCACATTGTTAAGTACCTTGGTACTCAATAAAACAAAACACTGGTGAGATAAATGGCTAAATTGGCAAACCTTCATCCAAGCTTTTGGAAACAGTTTACGATAAAACCAATCTATATCTAAATTAGTGGAGCGTAACTCAGATGGATACCAATTTTTTCGGCTTAACCATACAAAAGCAAAAGTAGAAAAAAATAGGAGCTGCAGCTGTGTGACGACATGTGTAACGTCATAGGGCGAGTAATCAATAGGATACGGTAAAATACTGTACAAAGTCGATGGGAATATTCCAATAACAAGACACAACACAGCGGCAATTGTCATTGCAAACAGCATATTGGTCGGTGCTTCTTTAACACGTAAACCTGAATCTTTTGCAAAAAAGGCAAAGTAAGGAGCTTTAATACCTGAAGCAAGAAACACACCTGCCGCAGCTGCTAATAATAATAACCAACCAATGATATGACCCGCCTTTAACATCTCTGACATAATAATTGCTTTACTGACAAAACCCGCAAACAATGGCGTTGAAATAGAGAGTGCACCAATAATAGAAAAGATAGCTGTCTTGGGCATACTCTTATACAGGCCGCCTAAGTGTGAACCATCTACATGCCCAACCCTTAACAACACCGCACCCATCGACATCATTAACAAGCTTTTATAAATAACATGGTTAAACGCTGTGGCAACGGCGCCGTTAATCGCCATCTCGGTACCAATGCCAATGGCACAGATCATAAAACCAATCTGACTGATAATACTGTAGGCGAGCACACGCCTTAAATCGTTTTCAATTATGGCAAAAATAATTGGAAAGCAAGACATTACCAAACCAATAGTGACTAAAAAGTCTGTGCCTGCAAAACTACGAGCCAGTGCGTAAATAGCTACTTTTGTCGTTATTGAGATTAAAAATATAGCACCGGTTGGCGTTGCTTGTGGATAGGCATCGGCAACCCAACTGTGAAACAAAGGAAATCCACATTTAATCCCATAGGCAATAAAAATCAGCCATATTGCAACGTCATAACCTGTATTAATGGACAATATATCCGTATTTAAAACCAAAGCGGTAATAGAGGGTGTACCCGCTTGATGAGCAATCATTAAGGCACCTGAAAAAAGTAGCACACCCGAGAGTACTTGTATGATGAAATAGCGAATACTACTACGGTAGCTCGCTTGCGTACGCCTCGATAGAATCAACATAACTGAGGTTAGTGCCAGTAGCTCCCAAAAAATAAACAGCGTGATCCAATCACCTGCAAACACAGCACCCAATGCACTACCTACATATAGCAGCGAAGCCGCTTGTTGTAGCCGATCGTTAATATGAAAAGCATAAATACCTGCAATAAATGCAGCTAAGTGAAATAGATAAGCAAATAATAAGCTAAGGCCATCGATCTTGAGTAGGGTTAGCTCTAACCCCAATAATTGATAAAAACCAAAACTACCCTGCTGCCACTGTAATAAGCTAATAAAACTAACAACGGGGATAATGACAGTAATTATTGATGCAATTTTATCTTTTGTAGCAGGCAAAACGGCAATAAGAATAGCGCCCAACAAAAAGAAAATAAGTGGGTGAATAGGAGTGCTAAATAATTCACTCATCTCTCATCACCATTATTATTATGTTCCGTATTCTGCCGTTCATCTAGGCTATTGCTCAACAAAGTATTATTAGAGCTAGGTTCGTCTGTAGACATCGGCGACTCATAGTAATCTTTGCCTCTCATCAATAACTTACGTAATTGTTTAGCGAGCAAAACAAAAACGATACAGGCAATAAGGCCGCAAATAGCATAAAAAGCGGGCACTTTCTCTACCGATGTTTCGACATGACGATGAATCAAAAAATCGATTAGAACTAAAAATATACAACTGCTATAAAAAATACGCAGCGTCCATTTAACCACCTCTGGACGGTCAAATAGATGCGTCTGTTTATCGGTTGAATTTGTCATAGCATTGTAGCCATTATATTTTGTAGATCTTTTATGCCCATTTATCCACCTACACCTGTAGTACTCGTTGTCTCAATCAAAGATAACAAATGCACAATGGGCTCTATTTGAAAAAATAATATAAGACAGCCAGCAGTCGTGATGCATATTGCAATTAAACAAGCTGTTGGAGCCTCCTCAATAACTGACTGAGAAGTCGAATCTGCAGCCTCGATAGATTGTGGCTCTTTAAAAAATGCCATAAAAGGTATTGGCAGCAAATACGCTATATTTAGCAATGAGCTAAGAATTAAAACAATAATCAGCCAATCATATTGACTATCAATTATACCTTCAATAATCACGAACTTACTCAACACACCAATCAGTGGTGGTAAACCAATAATACTAATAGCCGCAATAAGAAAGGCAGTAAAGGTGTAAGGCATTTTTCGACCAAGGCCTGCCAATTCACTAACCAATGTTTTGTGAGAAGCCACCATAATGGCACCCGCACAAAAGAACAGTGTAATCTTGCCAAATGCGTGAGAAACAATATGCAGTGCAGCCCCTTCTATTGCACGAACATTGGCAATTAATGCAGCTAAAACAATATAGGCAAGCTGACCTATAGTTGAATAAGCTAGTCGCGCTTTTAAATTATCTTTTTTGAGCGCAATAAAAGAAGACAGCAATATTGTACCTGCTGCGAAATACAACAAAATTTCAGCTGCATTGGTTTGTGCAATTAGATCAAAGCCAAAAATGTAAACAACAATTTTAATAATTAAGAATACACCTGTTTTAACAACAGCTACAGCATGGAGTAATGCACTTACTGGTGTTGGTGCGACCATAGCGTTAGGTAACCAGCTATGAAAGGGCATCAAAGCTGCTTTACCTGTACCAAATACCATCAAACATAATAGTAAAGTAACCAGTAATGGCGAAATACTAATGCTATTAAATACACCGCCGGCTATAAAATCTGTAGTACCCGTCAGCCACCAAGTAACAATAATTGCAGGCATCAATAGAAAAATAGAGCCACCCATTAACACGCCAATATAAATACGCCCTGCTCTTTTAGCTTTAGCATTACCCGAATGAGTCACTAGCGGATATGTTGATAGCGTAATTGCCTCATAGGCAACGAATAACGTTAATAAATTGCCTGAATAAGCTGCTGCCATAACGCAGGCAATTGCAATCGCAAAACAAATATAAAAGCGTGTCTGGTGTGCCTCGTTGTGCCCTCGCATATATCCAATGCTATAGACAGTTGTGACTATCCATAAAAAGCTTGCGAGCAAACCAAAAATAATACCTATTGGCTCCCCTTTTAAAAATAATGTTAATCCATTAAAAAAAGTAAACTTTTGACTTTGTAATAAAGCTCCATCTAAAAATTGCTGGTATAGAGAAAAATTAACAGCAAATAGTATACAAGCTGCAATAATGATTGATGCTTCTCGTAAATTCTTACGGCGTTCACCAAAAAAGACAATAAAAGGAATGACGGCCAAAGGCGGTAAAATAGTAATAATAGGATCAATTGCAATGGTCATAGCGGGTTACCTATAGAGTTGCTCAAGCTAGGTAAACTATCCAACAATTGAGTTGCTGAAAATTTAGCCATATCGACAACTACATCGCCATTAATACCTGTATAAACACTAACAATGATTAAAAACCATAAAGGCAGCAACATACTAAACGGTGCTTCCTTAACTTTTAGAGAATTCGTGGCATCTCCTGTTTTAAAACAGAACACTTCAACAATTCGGCCGATATAGATAATCGCCATTAATGAGCTCGTAAGAATCATAACAGCAATAAGCCACCAGCCACTATCGATAGCAGCACTTACCAGATACCACTTACTAACAAAGCCCGCAGTTAAAGGCACACCAATAAGACTAAAACCGGCAACAATAAATGCAGCGCAAGTCCACGGCATAGTTTTTATAATGCCATTCAACTGATTAATATTCGCTGTTCCATAACGATACAATATGCAGCCCACTGAAATAAATAGAGCGGTTTTAATGAATGCGTGATTAATGATATGAATAATACCTGCCGTTAATCCTTGTTCTGTGGCCATGCTAATAGCCGCAAAAATATAGCCAATTTGTGCAATACTCGAATACGCTAATACTCTACGTATATCTGTTTGGAAGATTGCCACCACTGACATAACAAAAAAGCCAATCACCGCCAGAGGTAGTAAAACATCGCCTAATAATAAATTGCCAAAGCTATAGTCTGTACCAAAAATATGGTAGAAAAAACGTAAGAATATATACAACGAAACCTTGGTTGCCGTACCTGCCAAAAAAGCAGAAACCGCCGATGGTGCAAATTGATAAGCATTAGGCAACCAAGAAAAAACCGGAAACATAGCTGTTTTTATAAAGAGGCCAATGGTGATAAAACTAAACCCAACAATGACTGTTCTTGAGTTATTAACCAGTGGTAAACGCTCTGCGATATCAGACATATTCAGCGTACCTGTCGCTGCATATAAAAAGCCAATACCCAACAAAATAAATGATGCACCGATACTTCCCAAGATTAAATACCGAAAAGAGGCTACCAGTGCTTGTCGCCTTTCGCTCCCTAGTGCAATAAGCATATACATCGAGAGGGACGATATCTCTAGGAAAACAAAAACGTTAAATGCATCACCTGTAATTAAGATACCCAATAAACCTGTCAAGCAAAGCAACCAACCCGCATAAAAAAGATAGTGCCTAGGTGTTGCGATCTCTTTGCGAATAGACTGTTTGGAGTAAATCAGTGTAACTAAGCTGATAATAGAGACAATGCTTATTAATACAGCATTTATACCATCTATATAATATTCGATACCTGTTGGAGCAGCCCAACCACCTAGTTCGTAACGCACGACATTACCATTGAGCACATGACTTAATAACGACAAAGACAGCAATACAATAATTAAATTACTGATGAGCGCAACTAGCCAAGAAGCTTTAGGGTTTCTCAAGATGACACAGATAGGCGCTGCCATTAATGGCAGTACAATTAACAAAACAGAGAAGTGGTTGTTAAAAAGCATGAATATTGATATCTATTGTTATTATGTTATTTTTTGTCATCTAGTTGGCAAATAAATTTATTGTCTATTGCTTGAATATCATCTTCTTCGATGGATCCATACTTTTCGTAAATGCGCACAATTAGCGCTAACCCTAAGGCCATTGTTGCAACCCCCACTACAATGGCTGTTAAGATAAGTACATGGGGCAATGGATTCGAATAAATAATCGTTTGCTCCACGGCGCCAGCGGCAATATTCGTCGTTGAATCGTCAATAACTTTTGGCTCTAAAAAAATAGGCGCAGTACCATTCTCTACTTTTCCAAGCCCGACATAAAAATAAAAAATCCCAGTCTGGAATATGCTCAGGCCTATAATCTTTTTAACTAAATTATAGCGTGCAATCATGATGTAAAAACCTGCCATCATGATGACAATAACCGCCCAATCATTATAAAGTGCTAACCATTCAACCATCAGAATTTAACTCATTTTCGTCTATTGGATGCGAAATATGACCAACAAAGTTACGCTTACTTGAAAAGCAATAAAACAGCGATACCATCACAGCGGCAACCGTAATACCTACCCCTAATTCAACAACAAAAATACCCCAATGTTGACCAGATACAGGATTGCTGAGCAATACCGAATAATTCAAATAGTTACCGCCAAGAAGTAAACTCACAACACCAGTTCCCGCATAAAGCAGCAAACCCAATGACATTAATACACGTAGAGTATTAGGCGTTAACACGAGCCGAGTTCGCGCCTCGCCAAAAATCAAGCCATGTAAAATAAAAACAGACGCAAAGACAACACCTGCTTGGAAGCCACCTCCTGCTCCGAAGTCGCCATGAAACTGCACATAAAATGCAAACAATAAAATCATGGGGATCAAAAATTTTGTAATAACTTGAACAACTCTATGGCGTTGTTGTACATTCCGTTTAAGCATGACTTTACTCGAATAATCCGTTAGTTATCTTCATTTTGCTGTTTTCGCTGCTGTTTTTCCGTTAGAAGTGGATCTTCTTTTCTCCTACGACGACGCAAACCTAATAAACTCAAAACACCAATACCCGCAGTAAAAACTACTGCTGTTTCACCCAAGGTATCGTAACCTCTGTAACTTGCCAAAACAGAAGTAACAACATTAGGAATATCTATTTCTTTTTTGGATTCGGTCAGATAGTGTTGAGCTAATTGGGGGTTAGAATTAGCAGGTGAATTTGGATCACCATAGCTAGGCAAATCGAGTGTACCATATATTAATGCACCACCAGTTATGCATACAATAACGAGTGCCACATAGTTATTATGCTCCTGTGGCTTTTGTATACGCTTTGTAAAGGACAATGTACCCAACAAAATAATCGTTGATATACCCGCTCCAACCGCAGCCTCAGTAAGTGCGACATCGACTGCATCCATAGCAACAAAAACCGTAGCAGAAAGCAGGCTATATAAACCCGATAAAATAACTGCTGTCAGTAGATCATTCAACATGATGATGCCAACTGCCACAACAATTAACAATGTTAACAGCACCATGACGATAATATTTTCTATCACGATAGCATCAACGTTCATGTTGATTTATCCTTATTATTTAGCTCTGATTCAGCCTTAGATTCAGCAAAATTACTCATGATTTCGGGGGGATCAACTGGCATTAATACTGCGGATAAATCTTTGCCTTTATCGCTGTACAAAGAGTTTAAAGATTCATCGACAACCGACTTACCGTTTTGGCATTGTGGTGTAATATTTGCCATTAATGCAGCTTTAGCAACTGCATGGGATGCAGTAGGAGCAGTAAAAAATAAAAATATAATGGTCAATGTGAGCTTTATGGCCGCTGCAGGATTATCAAATACAAAAGCTGCCTGTAAAACTAAACCAATAGTAATAAATAGTAAGCCACCTGTATCGGTCACACTCGCTGCATGTAGGCGAGTATAAAAATCAGGCATACGAATGAGGCCAACGGCACCACCAAAAACAAACAAACAGCCAACAAAGATAAATACACCGCTGACAATATCGACAAGTAACATATTAGAGGTCATCCTCTTGATACCCACCCGACCCAAGATCACCGTATTCAAAAAACTTAAGAACAGCAATTGTCGCAATGTAATTAATTAGTGCATAAAGAAGTGCTATATCAACGAAATCTGGCCTACCTGTTAAAAAGCCATAAGCAGCAATTAAAATAACCACTTTTGTACCTGCTGAGTTTACTGCCAGCAGACGGTCATACAGTGTCGGGCCTAATAGTGCTCTCACCATTACCAAAATTAACGATATAACAATGACAATAACTAATACTAAAAACACAACTATTCATCTCCCGAAACAACTGGGCCTAATAAGGTATCGCCGATTTTAGGTTCCAAACGGCTAACCCGCTTACCCATGGTACCCTCTTCCAAATCAGTCAGTACATCTGCATGGAGAGCATGAACTAAAACGTCTCCATTTTTGGCTATGTTAATAGCTACTGTCCCTGGTGTTAGAGTGATTGAATTTGCATAAACAACCCGACCAAGTTCAGTTTTCTGATATGAGGGGATTGCCTTTAAAATAGGCTTAATATCAAGTGTGGGCGAAAAAACTCGCCTGACCACATCAAAGTTAGAGAGTAAAATTTGTCCAACTAACCAAACGCAGTACTGCAGCACACCAAAAAATCGAAAATAAAGTGGCTGTCCTTTGTGCATTAGGACATCCATCCTTACTGCTATGTAAAGACTAATTGCTATTGATAATGCGCCCAAGAATAAGTGCAAGAGGGTAAATATCCCCGAGAGTAATAGCCACAAAATAGCGAGAGCGATTATTAAGCGATAGAGTTGCCGCCTTTTTTGCATAATAATTCTTTCTTATTAGAGTGAAATGACTCTAACAAAAACACTAACCTTTCGCTAGCTTTAAATTTTCAATTATTGATAACAAAAGTATCAAATAATGGAAAATTTGGCTACTCCTGGGCTTAATCATACCAATATCGTTTCTGTGCCTTTCGACTTGTCTCAATTACAGCATTAGAGTCGTTGATTGTGAATTGAATGGCTCCATCGTTAGCAGTATTTAATGTACTTGCCCCTCTATCACGATATCCTCTCACTACAGCAAAATGGGGATGATGATAGGAATTTTTATAGCCAGCGGAAAAAGCAACATATCTTGGCTGTACATAATTTATCCATTGGGAATGTGAAGAGGTTTTACTCCCGTGATGAGGGGCAAGTAATAAAGTAATACCTTCAGGAATCAAACCACTAGCTATTAATTGTTTCTCAATGTTCTCCTCTATATCGCCAGCAAGTAAAATAGAATAGGACTCATAAGTAATGAGCAATACACAGGATAAATTATTACTTTTAAGCGTTTTCGTATTTTGCACCAAAAGAACAGTCGCATGGTTTGGCCAAACAACTTTAAAATCAACGCCCTCCCACTGCCATTGTTGTCCAGCTTTACATTGTTTTGCATCAATGTGTTTATTCTTAGCACTCTCACCTGCATAGATACTTTTAATTGTTAAAGACTTTAATAGGCCACCAACACCGCCGGCATGATCCGCATCATTATGGCTAATTATCAATCTATCAACATTACGTCTGCGCTTTTCTAATAAGTAAGGAGACAATATATGCTCCCCTACATCAAAAGAATCGCTATAGCGCTTACCTGCATCATAAATAAGTGTATGACTGGGCGTCTCGACAATAATAGCTGTCCCCTGTCCTACATCGAATATCGTCGTTTTGAGTGTAGGCAACTCTTTTTGTGCAGAAAGCTCTGGGAATATGGAGGTTAAAAATACAGGCAGTATGCACAAAAAGCCTAGCCACCTTACAGGCATTCCTTTAGGCAATAACAGGTAAAAAGTACCCACAATAGCAATCGATAAAACCAATATGGGTTTACCTCCTAGGCTTAGAGGCCAAAATTTAATACCTAGCTGCTGTGTATACTCCAGCATGATAAAGAGTAGATAAATACTCTTATCCGCAATTGAAAAAATAACTAATGCTAAAGAGCTAGCTATCGGTAATAACAAAAGGCCTATTAGTATAAGCGGTACAGTGACTAAGGAGACAAAAGGAATAGCTATAAAGTTAGCGATAAAGCCTAAGGCACTAACACCATTCAACAATAAGAGACTTGGTAATAACAAACCTATAGATACAGCCCACTGGGCTTTGGAAAAGCCCAAGAGAAACTGATAACATTTATCTTTTAGAGTGAATTTTGTATGTGTATCGGCACTTGTTTTTTTGTAAGGCGTATAACTATTGAATACTAAAATTAAAATAGCAACTGCTGCAAAAGATAACCAAAAACCTTGTTGATAAATCGCTAGAGGATTAATCAATGCCGTTAAAAAAAGTGCCGTACTCCACAAAAACCAAGGTCTAGACTTACGATAAAGCAGCAAGCCATAATGAAAAGCCATCACCATAATTAAGGCACGCTGTGTTGGCAAACTAAAACCTGCCAGTAAGCTATAAGTTAACGCTAATAAAACAGAAAATACCGGCGGGATATATCGACCAATTTGAAAGTTTTTAAATAGTCGAAATCGGTCATTAGCAATAATTAGCTGAAGCAATCTTCGAAAAAATTTACCAAGAAAAAACCCTATGGATGCCGCAAGACCAATATGCAACCCCGATATTGCTAGCAAATGAATAGTCCCAGTATTTTTCAGCGTATCCCACTGGCTTACGGTAATAGATTGCTTATCACCTGTTAATAGGCCTTTTAAAACACCCAGTGTATGTGAGTGACTAAAATTCTTATCTAAAAAACTATTTAAACTTGCCCTTAAGCAATTAATGCTGATAATTGAAGAGGGAATATCTTTGCAAGCATTAGCCAATTTTCTGTTGCCTTCACTATCTTTAATATATCCAGTCGCAGATAGTTCTTGTGATAATAAATAAGCCTGATAGTCAAAACCAGAGGGATTAACAAAGCCTCTTGGGCGTTTTAGCTTTACTTTAAATTGCCAATAATCCCCTGTAAGTACTTTATTTATACGGGATTTTTTACGCTTTTTATTAATATAATAAGATAAGCGTATCGTTTTATAACCACTATCGCTTATCCTTGATAAATTTTTGTTACTCTCTTCTAAATATAAATGCTTAACAGTAAAATCAAATTTTACTGTTGACGAGGTTTTTTTGATAAGACTACTAATAACACCCTCAACAACAAAGGTTTTATTATCTAAATCAATAGCTAACTGTCTATCAAGTAATGACCTTGCCTTAATATAGCTATAGGAAAAACCTAATAAAAAACTAATAACCAATACTAAAATATAGCGTAAATAAGGCCCATTTTTAAAAAGATGTATACTACTTTTACTATTTTTTGCAGATACTAAAAACGATATACGCAATAAGCAGCCTATTGCGGTAATGATGATGGCAATGAAGGAAAAAAAGGTGCCAGCACTTGGCAAGTTTGATAGTAGCGATACACTAAAAATGCCAATGATGGCACAGAGAATAATAAACATTTTTCATCCTTGAAAAATCGATCGGTGGTTATTTTGTAGAAACCATTGAATAACCCTTTAAAACAATTATGCGCGAATATAAACTAATAGTAAAATAACGATAGGTTTACTGGGTGGCTGCCCAATACTATGTAGTCGTTTTATCAATAATAGGCAGAGAGATTATGATTTCTATTACCCCCATTGAAATATTCAGCGATAACTACGTCTGGTTAATCACACATAGCAATAATACGGCTTGTGTCGTTGATCCAGGCGATGCCGCACCAGTATTACGAGTGCTAAAAGAGCAAGGGTTAACGTTAACCGCCATATTAATTACCCACCACCACTGGGATCACACCGGCGGTATTGATGATTTAGTTAAGCAATATCCGAATGTATCTGTTTATGGTCCACAGTCACCCGAGATCCCGCAAATCACACACATCCAAAGCAATAGCTCAGCCATTAATTTATTTGGTGATACCTCATTGTGCTTAGAAGTCATCGAAGTACCTGGGCATACATCTGAGCATATTGCCTATTATGGCCATTACCAAACAGGCTTGGATAGTACTCAACAAGCTATTTTGTTCTCTGGAGATACACTATTTGCTGGTGGTTGTGGTCGATTACTTGGAGGAACTGCCGAAGAATTACTCAGCTCACTTAAAACCCTTGCCAAATTGCCTGCCAACACCCTCGTCTACTGTACTCACGAGTACACATTGGCCAATTTAGCCTTTGCCACAGCAGTCGAACCAAATAATACCCATATCACCCAACGAATTACCCTTGAATCTGAAAAACGGAAAAATGCTAAACCTACACTGCCGAGCTCAATCGCGATTGAACAAGAGACCAACCCTTTTTTACGTTGCACACAGCCCGAAATAACTGAAAGCATCAACAAACACTGGCGGCAAACCTGGCAAGAGGAGCAGGAACTGTTTACAGCACTACGCCGGTGGAAGGATGACTTCTAAGCAATAAAAACACCTAGTATGGGCTGTATCAAAACAGCCTTTAGAAGATCGAAAAACAAACAATTTGCACAGTGCGATACTATTCCTTAGAATCGTCGCCTTTATTCTTTTAGATAATTATTAGCAAAGCCTTATGCACTCCATCGCCTATTTTATATCTCATTGCTCTAATTTCCCCAAATTAAATACTTTATTGATTCACTCTATTGCTCTCGTACTAGTCACTTCCTGCACCTCAGTTACTGTCAAAGACAGAGGGATAGCACAAGATACTAATAACAATACAGAATCAACCACAACAAATACGAGTATCACTCCTCAGCAGCCAGCTAAAGAAGAAAAAGTAGCTGCTCCAAATTCAGTAGATCAAAATAACTCAGTTATAAAATCCATAAACGAAGAGGCGCAGGCCCCTGCTGACCTATGGCAAGAAATCCGCGATGGGTTTAGTTTTGTAGAGCCACTTTCGACTGGACAGCAGAATACTAGACGCTCTTATAAAACACCCGAGCAACGAGTCGAGCGTTATCGTAAGCGATTACTTGCCTCTCCCTCTCTACTTAATAATGTTGCTAAAAATGCTGAGCCTTACTTGTTTTTTGTTGTAGAAGAGCTCAAAAAAAATAATATCCCCTTAGAGATTGCGTTACTTCCTATTGTCGAAAGCCGCTATGATCCCTTTGCATACTCACCGGGTCGCGCAGCTGGATTATGGCAGTTTATCCCAGCAACGGGTCGCCGTTATGGTTTGCACCAAGACTGGTGGCAAGACAAACGTCGCGATACAGTACTTGCCACTCGTGGGGCAATTACTTATTTATCATCCTTACACAAGCGCTTTAATAACGATTGGCTGCTGGCAATGGCGGCTTATAATGCAGGTCAAGGTAATGTTGCCAGAGCAATTAGAAAAAATAAAAAAGCAGGTAAGCCAACGGATTATTGGTCTTTAAATTTACCCAAGGAAACCCAACACTATATCCCTAAGTTATTGGCATGGCGCGACATTATTCAGAACACCGAGAAGTATAATATCAATTTACTCCCCATTGCTAATGAACCTCATTTTTCTCTCGTTGATATTGGCTCGCAAATAGATTTAGCAGAAGCGGCTTCCCTTGCCGATGTTGATATAGATACTATTTATAAATTAAATGGCTCCTATAACCGATGGGCTACCGACCCAAAGGCACCCCATTTATTGGCCGTTCCTGTAGAAAAGGCGACTATCCTAGAAACCAAATTATCAGACATACCAAACGACCAACGTTTGTCTTGGCAGCGTTATATCATCAAGAAAAACGACTCTTTGATTAAAATAGGCAAAAAATTTAATACCAGCCCTAAGTTAATCGCAGAAGTAAACGGTGTAAAAAATAATCGTATTCGTGCGGGTAAAGCGTTACTTATTCCGTCAGCTTCACAGTCTAGTGATTTTTATCGACTCAGCGCCGATCAACGTCATAACAAACGCCAAAATCGCTCACCACGTAACAAAACACAAAAAATAGTTCATCGTGTTAGTCATGGTGAAAACCTTTGGGATATCGCTAGGCGCTATAAAGTCGGTGTAAAAGAATTGGCTCGCTGGAACAGTATGGCACCAGGCGATGTACTAGCACTTAATAAAAAACTAGTTATTTGGACTAAAAATACACAAGCAGCAAAATCTAGCAATGAAAAACGTAAAGTTGTTTATACCGTACGCAAAGGTGACTCATTGGCTCATATTGCTAGCCGGTTTAATGTACGTGTTAGAGATATAAAAAGCTGGAACAATGATGCCAATAGTAAATATATTCAACCAGGTCAATCACTTAGATTATTTGTAGATATAACCAATAGGCGCTCTTTTAATTAAGCTCGCGCTACTTTCTAGCAAATTTTCTATTAGATATCACCCTGTTGATCAGACAGAAAATAGAGGTATCAGCTAACAATCACGCCTCTATTTTTAGTAAATTTACCCGTTTGATCTAATGTAAATTGATCGTGATCATTAGCGAGGTAAAGATTGCCTGAAAATGATTTTTTAGCCTCGTTTTCAATTTCACTAATGGAGTAACTTGCTGTAGTTTTAGATTGAAATCTTGCACTAAAGTGTGTCAAAACCAAATTGGGGACATTATGTCGTTGAGAAAATTCAGCGATACGCTTGGCACTACAATGTTGTGGTTCAGGCCCAACTTTTTCTAAGAGTTCTTCTGTATAGGTTGATTCATGAACTAACACATCAGTATCTTTTATTATTTCAGTGAGCATATTTGGGTCATCATTATCTCCAGATACGACCACTTTTTTCGAGATCACCTCCTCTTCAACAAAATCTGCAGCGTTTAACACTCTTCCATTAGCTAAGTTTATGTCATTACCCTGCTGTAGCTCTCCCCATAACGGTCCTGGCTTAATGCCCAATTGAAGTAATCTATCCTTACATAGTGTTTTTTTAGTTAAACGAGTAGTAAAACAGAAAGCATGCGAAGTCACTCTATGAGATAGCACAATCGCCGTTGATTCAGTTTGGCCAATAGTGTGCGTACCTAGTAACTCAGTCTCTATAAATATCACCTCAAAAGGTATGAACAATTGTGTCATTTGCTGTATAGCTAAATACATTTGTTTTATCTCTTTTGGCCCTATTACCAAAAGTGGCTCAACTCTGCCGGCCATACCCGCACTTGCAATAAGCCCAGGCAATCCATAGCAATGGTCGCCGTGAACGTGAGTGATGTATATAGCTTTAAGAGTAACAAGCGATAGAGGAGATTTTAGAATTTGATGCTGAGTGCCTTCACCACAATCAACTAGCAACCAAGATTTTGGTTCTGGTAATGTCAGAGCAATGCCTGAAACATTTCGCTCTTTGGTAGGTATCCCCGACGAAGTCCCCAAAAAGTACAGTCCTAACATTTACTCACCTACAAAATTTACCGTTTCTAAACTGTATTAATCATGTCAGCTTAATAAATAAATCGGATATTATTTACAGCAATAGCTTTAATATTTTTTAACAGTGAATGCATCAGCAAAAATATCACCAACACCTGCACCTAAGAAAAAGCATTCACGCTGCGCTTTTTTGACCATGTTGGGATTGCCACATAAAAAAACCTGCCAACCTTTTAAATCTGTATGTTTTTCCTTCACAAGATTCAGTATATCGCCACCATAACCATTAATATCAAGTGATATAATATTGTTTTCAATTATATCACTTGGCCTTGGCTCGTTATCGCTTACTTCTTCACCAGTTAGTCCATTCGAATGACGAATAGCCGCTCTATAATGGATATTATCATTAGAACTTTTAAGCGAATTTATTTCTGCAACATAATAAAGGTCTGCTTTTTTGGACGCTGCAATATAAATATAAATAGGTGCTTTATGCTGTTGATGAATAGCTTCTTGAACAATACCGTACAAAGGTGCCAAACCAGTGCCAGTACCAATTAATAAGAGCGGTTTATTTTGTTGATCGATATTATAAAAACAGTCACCAAAAGGTTTAGACAATTGCAGGCTTTGCCCCACACTCACTCGGTCATATAACCATTGGCTTACCAGCCCTTGCTCGTGTCTTTTAACATGGATTTCTATTATTTTTTCTTGTTCGCAACGACTTGCTATAGAATACGAACGAGCTTGAAGATCATCAAACCAAATATCAATTGCCTGCCCTGGGTACCATTTACAATCCACCTGAATTTTTAATACAGCAACTTGCTCATTAACAAGTTGCTTATCCTTTACCGTAGCACTTAATTTATTTGTTGCCGCAATAAGGTTAACCTTCATCGCTTTATTAGGTATACAACTGCAAGCTAGAAAAAAATGTTGAGCCTTTTGATTATCACTTAGGCCTACTTGAGAGCTAATAGGGGGTTGTTCATCGGCTTGCATTATACAACTGTGACAAATACCTGATCGACAGCTAAATGGAATGCTAAAACCGGCGTTCTCTAAGCCTTCTAATAGAGTCTCTGGCTCAGAAATATCAACTTGTTGAGCTTGGTAAGTAATTGTCGCCACTACACTTCCTTTTACACTAAAAAATTGAACAAGCCTTACAATACTGAATTAGTACATATGAGTTGGGCCCTTTAATATAAAGTACAGTGTATCTGTTTAATAAACAATTGATAATCTTTGTGTATATATCGTGGCGATAAACACAGTCAATGACTTATACATGCTTTAGCGGAAAGAATATGAGGAAAGGAATGTGAGTTAGAGAGCTTATAACTAACTATAGCGTCATAAATAAGCTCTTTAAATAAATAACCTAGCTTATAATGTTGTTGTAGGGTTGTTACTCAATGCCTGTAGCAATGAGACCTCTGCATGAGATAGGTTACAACGTTTAGCTATATTTTCGATAGAATCACCTTTAGCTAAATAAAAACGTGCTTTATCGTAAACAGACTCATTGTTATCTACTGCTGATTGCTTAGAGGTATTTAACTCACTGTCTAGTGTTTTTGCAAAGGCTTGTGGCTTGGCTGCAACAGGGGGAATAGAAGGTTTAGCAACTGTAGCTTTTTTCGGCTGTCGTAAATTTTGTTTGTTGACCTTTTTTTCAAGATTTAAAAGCTGCTGTCCTATATTAATAACACTGCTATTCGATACTTTTAAATCCTGCTGCATCCGTTTTAACTGTTTATCTAACTTGCGTGTTTTTTTAATGCTCATTAATAGAGTGCATAATAATAGTGCACTAACAATAACTAACCCTAGTGTTACTTCGCCCCCAACTTGACTAAAAAGTTGCGTTGACTGTGTTAGCACTTGATTTATTGTCATGATATTACTCACTCTATTAACTGATTAAATTACACTTCTTCGAGCTCAGCCCATTCTGTATCAGTTAATAATTTATTTAACTCGATCAAAATAAGTAGCTCATCGTTTTTATGGCACACGCCTTGAATAAATTTAGCGCTCTCATCGTTACCAACATTAGGAGCAGTCTCAACTTCTGATTGCCTGAGATAGACAACCTCAGCGACACTATCTACTAAAATGCCAATAACATGGCCTTCGGTCTCGATAATGACAATACGAGTATTGTCTGTCATCTCGCCACTCTCTAGACCAAAGCGGTTACGTGTATCGATCACTGTGACTACATTACCGCGTAAATTAATGATACCTAGTACATATTCCGGTGCGCCTGGGACAGGTGCAATTTCCGTGTAGCGCAGCACTTCTTGTACTTGCATTACATTAATACCATAGGTCTCACCAGCTAAACGAAACGTTACCCACTGGAGGACTGGATCATCACTTGTTGTTTTTTGTGCTGCGTTACTCGACATTTATGCTAACCCTCTACAAATAAAATAATTCATTATTCTCTTAAATATAGTGTATCTCACGTGTAACGCCAGTTAATCCACACGATTTTTATCCTGATCCTGCAAAATTTCACCTACTTTAGGGATATCAAGTAATACGCACATATGGTCTTTAACCATTCCAGCCATCCAAGGCCTCGATTCACGCTTAGCACGCCAGCGTATTTCCTCAGGTTTTATGGTGATGGGCTGCTTAACCGTATCAACGGCAAGTCCCCACTGTAGACCGTTAATTGAAATAACAAATTTATAGTTGTGTTGATCTTTGTAACGCTCAGGCATGATAAATTGCGCGGTATTAACAACTTTCACATTACCTGTTGGCGTCTTTTGCAAACCCATAAACCATTTCGATTGGCCAAACAACGGCGTTATTTCTTCTTCTATCTCTTGTATTTGTCCGAGCGCAACGAGGGGTACGGCAAGTTGTAGACCATTCACCTCGACTAAAAGAATATCAAAGGGATCTTGCGCCCACTCAGGGCGCCCATTTTCATTCCATTGACTATTGAGTGCCTGGGCAAAAAAAGCCTCGCTGTCCGCTTGCTCTTGGCCCTCTACCAAACTCTCGACTACATTCTCTGCTAATACATCAGGAGTAATAAGCTCTAAAGGCGATGTTATCGCTTCTGTCTCTACTTTTGGCTCAGACACTTTAGGTTCACTAGAAACTTTTGCTTGTGGCGTTGCGTCGGCTGTATTGAGCGCTGTCACCTGCTGTAGCATCTTTTCAAGCTTCTTCTTGTGCTCGCTATAACTACTTGAATCTGCGAGAGCTTGCGGTTCATTAAGCTGTTGTGACTTTGGTAAGCTTTGGGGTATTACAGGTTTATCATAGCTTGAGCCTGAAGTATCCAATTGACTCTTATCTGCACGGCTATTATTAGTAGAAATAGAGTGAGTATGAGTTTTGCTCTCCAAGATTGATTCTTCAGGTAGTACTGTTTTAGCAGTTTGCTCTACCTTACTCGTATTATCATCTTCTAATGTATCAGTATTATCAGAATTAGCTTGTTGGGATAATTCCTCCGAGGAGGCTTTATCCCGCGATGAATCAACTAATGGCACATTCTTTGTTTTTTCACTAGCATGATCGCTATCACTATCAGAGCCACCTAAAAGGTCACTAAAATAATCATTGAGTACTTCGTCAACTTGCTGGTTCGACATTAACTTGCCTCCCAATAACGAGAGGCTTTGCTTTCAGCGGGTTGAAGCCAAGCTAATAAGCTTTTATAGGCTTCTGTACCATGGCTGTTTTCTGCGTATAAATTGGGTGGAACACCCTCTTTACTGGCATTGCGAAACTGAGTATCGACGGGGATTTTACCTGGCCATGCCTGTTTGCCATAACGGTGCCTAATATCACCCAAGGACCCAACAGATGCCTGTGTACGACGATCGTACATAGTGGGTACAATGACATACTCCATACTTTTCTTTTGTGAATGCTCCAACATCCTCAATGTATGCAGCATTCGGTCTAGGCCTTTTAGGGCTAAGAATTCTGTTTGTACAGGGATAATCAGGCGATCACAAGCTGCCAAGCCATTGATCAGTAACACGCCCAAAATAGGTGGTGAATCAATAATCACAAGGTCAAAATCGTCTTTTAAGGCATTAATCGCTCTTGTTATGACAAGACCCATACCATCTTTACCGATAGCTCGTCTCTCAAGTGTTGCAAGCCCTGTTGAGGCAGGTAGTAAAACAATATTCGAATAGTTTGTTGGTAATAGCAATTGAGCTACACGATCGAGCGTTATGTCATTAGGGTTTTGAAATAGATCAAAGGAGCTATTTTTAATAGTGTCAGGATCTTGACCGAAATAGCTGGTTAGAGAACCATGAGGATCTAAATCAACCAATAGCACTCGCTGCCCTTTTGTAGCAGCAATCCCGCCTAAGGCAACGGTTGTCGTGGTTTTACCCACACCACCTTTTTGATTTGATACTGTCCAGACTTGCAAAAGACTTATCCTATTTCCAATAATTAACGTCAAGTAATCGCTACTTTCCCATTAACAGCAAATACTATGCCTGTTAGTACAAGCACCCAAAAATTACTGCCACTTTTATTTGTCCCTACTTATTCCAATCTATAACTCGGTAAATTATGTTATCGATTGGGATCACTACTAAATAAGAGCCCACCATTCTCCGTCTCAACGGGTACAATGGTATCGTTAATCTCCAGAGAATTATCAACCGTGTTTCCTGTTTGGTTTTGTATATTTACTTCGTCTAATAAGGTACCAATGGCCAAGTCTGGATTCTCACTAATTAGTGTATCGATAGTTCTATCTACGTTTTGCTGCGCACCTACATTATCGAGCTCAGCTCTACTAGGACTAATCGCATTGTTGATAGCCTCTGCTGTTTTAACTTGTGGACGATTTGTCTTTTCCCTTGCAATCATTAATACAACTCTTCGGTTTTTCTCACGACCTTCAGCCGTATCATTTTCAGCAATAGGATGATGTTCACCATAGCCAACTGCTGATAATCGCTCAGGGGCAACGCCATTAGCTGTTAGAATTTTTAAAATCGCTGCGGCTCTAGCACTAGACAATTCCCAATTACTGGGGAATTGAGCCGAGCTGACAGCTATATTGTCAGTATAACCTTCGACCTGAATAGGATTATTAAAGGGCTTTAATATATCTGCTATTTCCGAGACGACCTTCTCGGCAGAGGTACTCGTATTAACACTTCCCAAAGGAAATAAAATGCTATTATTTAATGAAATCTCCAGCCAATATTCATTACTGTTGACCTGAATTACATCGCTATCGATTAGATCAGAGAACTCATCGTTAAATTGATCAGATAATTGTGGCAAACCAGCAGATTGGTCTAGCACACCTTCTCCACCATCGTCCCCCTGTGATATGTGTGTATCAGCTTTCACTTCATTAACATTACTTTGCTCAATAATAGATGGAGTGTTAGAGCGTACCAGCTCGCCAACTTGTATAGGGTTTAAAGAACGCTTAGGATCACTAAATACTTCGCTCATTGCCTCAGAAAGAGTTTTATATTTATTCTCATTAACATGAGAAATAGAATACAAGACAACAAAAAAAGCGAACAATAGTGTCACAAAATCAGAGTAGGAAACCAACCAACGTTCGTGATTAATATTTATATCAGTATCAATACGTCGTCGCATGAGATAACTCTAAAGCTATTTTTATAACGATGCTTTTACTATTGATAGATACCATATTAAAGATAACCACTTAATTTCATTTCTACAGATTTTGGATTTTCTCCGTCGGCAATATAAAGTACGCCTTCTATGATTAGCTCTTTTAGCTGTGATTGCTGATTAACATAAAGTATTAGTTTATTGGCAATGGGTAACAATAATAAATTGGCAAAAGCAACACCATATATTGTTGCAACAAAGGCGACAGCAATACCCCCGCCCAACTCACTAGGGTCCGCTAAATTTCTCATGACATAAATTAGCCCCATAACAGCGCCAATAATGCCTATCGTGGGAGCGTAGCCACCCATGCCCGCGTAAACCTTTGCCGCGTTTATATCACGCTGCTCATCAAGTGTAATATCCGCTTCCAATATGCGTCTAATCGATTGTGTATCGGCACCATCAATCAATAAATTTAACGCTTTTTTAGCAAATATATTAGATTCTTTATCTGCGGTTTTCTCGAGGCCTAATAAACCGCTGCGTCTTGCGATTGCAGCCCATTGGGCTATCTGCTTAATCTGGCCAGAGAAACTAACAACAGGAGGTTTAAATACCCATGAAAATAAATGCAACGAACGTTGCAATGTCATCATAGGAGTTTGCAGTAAGGCAGCTCCAATTGTTCCACCAAATACAATAAGGGCGGCAGGAATATTGATCAATGATTGCAGCGCACCACCCTCTAAGAAGTTACCTCCTAAAAGTGCAGCAAATGCAATTATGATCCCAAGTAGGCTGAGAATATCCATGGATTAACTGTTCAATAATAAGTTGTATAATAAATAGATCTCTTTTAAACATAGCAGTAGATGCTATTAAATCAATGCGCAGGTAACTATAAGTGGTTTTTTTTATAGAAAAAAAATATAAGTAAATAAATTAAGTGGTTAAAAATAAAAAAGCAGAACCTGTAACAGATTCTGCTTTTAAAAACTTACTTTGCATTAAAAATTTAAATAACCGCTAGCACCTAAACCTTACCTACATAACGTTTAAGCATACTGGGCACATCTAATATCAATGCAATAGTGCCATCGCCTGTAATCGTTGCACCAGCCATACCGGGTGTACCATTAAGCATTTTACCTAGAGGTTTGATAACAACTTCTTCTTGTCCAATAAGTTGATCAACAACGAAACCTACACGCTGCGTACCCACTGTAACAATGACTACATGCCCAGCATCTTCATCGGACTCATTAGCCGGTGTACTATTACTCGATGCATTACGTACTAACCAATGTTTTAAATTAAAGACAGGGATTGCTTGATCTCGGATGTTAATACACTCTTGACCGTCAACAACATTTGTCTTAGTTAAATCCATATGGAAAATTTCATTAACACTAACAAGCGGTAATGCGAATGCTTGTTCACCTAACATGATCATGAGTGTCGGCATAATGGCTAACGTTAATGGCACCTTAATAGTAATAACAGTACCTTCACCCATTTTAGATTGAATTTCAATCGATCCATTAAGTTGAGTAATTTTGGTTTTAACTACATCCATCCCTACACCACGACCAGAGACATCGGATATTTCTGTTTTGGTCGAAAAGCCTGGGGCAAAAATTAAGTTAAATGCTTCTGTATCCGACAAACGTTGTGCAGCGTCATCATCCATCAAACCTTTAGAGACAGCAATACCGCGTAGTTTATCAGCATCCATACCACCACCATCGTCGGTGATAGAAAGGAGAATGTGATCGCCTTCTTGTTGGGCAGCCAATATAATTTTTCCGGTTTTATTTTTACCGCTTTCTCGTCGTTTCTCAGGCAACTCAATACCATGGTCAACGGAGTTTCTCACCAAATGCACCAATGGATCCGCTAGCGCTTCAACAAGGTTTTTATCTAAATCTGTATCTTCACCTACAAGCTCAAGATTGATATCTTTTTTCAAGTTTCTTGCAAGGTCACGTACAACTCGTGGAAAGCGACCAAAGACCTTTTTAATAGGTTGCATCCGGGTTTTCATGACGGAAGTCTGTAAATCAGCAGTTACAACATCTAAATTAGAAACAGCTTTATTCAAAGATTCATCAGCAGACTTATCACCAAGACGAACCAAACGGTTACGAACTAATACTAATTCACCAACCATATTCATTATGTCATCTAAGCGCTGGGTGTCGACACGTACTGTAGTTTCCCCAGCAGGTGCCACTGGCTCACGCCCTGCAGGTTTGGCCGCCGCTTTAGGAGCTGCTTTGGCAGCAGGTTTTTTAACTTCTTTTTTGGCTTCTGCTTTAGGTTCTGGTGCTTTTTGCTCTGGTGATGTTGCAGGTTTAGCACTTGGAGTTGTTTTTGCCGTTGGCCCTTTACCCTGCCCATGTAACTGATCAAGCAAGTCATCGAACTCATCGTCACTAATAACATTACTATCCCCTGCTGGTGTAGCAGGTTTTTTAGGCGCTTCTTGTTTTTTATTTTCAGCAGGTGAGTCTACTTTAGAATCATCGGATATTTTTGGTGATTTTCCTTTTCCATGTAATTGATCAAGAAGCTTTTCAAATTCGTCGTCTGTAATTTCCCCATCTGCTTCAGTGAATGCAGCAACTGCAGCAGCACTATCTGTGGGCTCGGCACCACTGGCCGCTGGAACAGCCTCTTTATCGCTCACTGCATCAACGAGTGTCTCAAATTCACTATCGGTAATCTCATCCCCTGCCTGTGGAGCCGCTGTATTTTGTTCTTGTTCTGCCACTGGCACATCATTAGTACTTTCTTCCTCTACGGAGTCTGTCGCGTCTTCACTATCACCGCTGATATCTTCTCCGGCAACTAATCGACCTAGTGTTGCAATCAGTTCTGGATCTGCATGTTGTGGGTCTTCGCCTTGTTGTACATCAGCAAATTGTGCATTAACGGTATCTAGCGCTTGTAGTACAACATCCATTAATTCTGCTGTTACATCACGTTGACCATTACGCAAAATATCAAATAAATTTTCTGTGACATGGCAGCATTCGACCATATTATCGAGCTGCAAGAAACCAGCGCCACCTTTGACAGTGTGAAACCCACGGAAAATGGCATTCAATAAATCTTTATCATCAGGACTCTGTTCAAGCTCTACCAGCTGCTCGGATAATTGTTCAAGGATTTCACCTGCTTCAACTAAAAAGTCTTGAAGGATTTCGTCATCATCAGAAAAGCTCATTAAATACTCCTAAAAACCTAAACTTGATAGTAAATCATCAACATCATCTTGACTATTTACTACATCAGCACGCTTTTCAGCGTTGTATTGTGGGCCTTCACCAACTATATCTGGCCCTTTAGTTTTGCCGTCATCGTCTTTATTTGAATATTCATCAACATCAATACCAACAACTTCTTCAACTTGTCCGGCTATTCTCATTAATGACACTAAGTTACCTTCAACTTCTGTCACTAAATTAATCACTTTTTTTAGAACCTGCCCGGTTAAATCCTGAAAGCCCTGCTCTAAAATAATATTTTGCATATTTTCATTCAGTTTATTAGTACCTACATCGAGTGTTTCAAAGTAGATGTCAAGTCTGGTATAAAGCGCCCTAAATTCATCAGGTGTCATTTCACGATTACGCAACCTGAGCCACTCTTGCTTTAGCGAACTAGCTTCTTGGCCTAGCTCATTAGATATTGGAGCACATTCCTCAACCATATCCATTGTTTTGTCGGCGGCATTTTTAGTCAGTGTCAATACATACTCTAAACCGTTTGACGCATCATGAAGTTCGGAGCCGTTCTTATCATCACTATTTTGAGCAGCCAACAACTGTGGATCACCCGGAATATTAAAATTCTTTATCGACTCATGCAGTGCGCGTGTTAATTCACCAACGCTCTGAAAAATAGTTTTGTCACGAGTCTCATTGAGATCAACAATCATTTTAGAAGCTTCTTTATAATCATCACTTTGAAGCTTCTCTAATAGTAACGAAGCACACTGACGTAATTCGCCGATGATAAAATCTTCTCTAGGTAACTCTGTTTGGGTAGTCATTTACGAACCTTAAACTGTAAGAGAATAAAATACTGCTATACACGCTCAAATATTTTTTCAATTTTTTCTTTGAGAGCAGCGGCTGTGAATGGCTTCACAACATAGCCATTAACACCTGCTTGAGCAGCCTCAACAATTTGGTCACGTTTAGCCTCGGCCGTTACCATTAATGTTGGTAACTCAGATAATTTTTCATCTGCGCGCACATGCTTAAGAAGATCTATACCCGTCATTCCTGGCATATTCCAATCTGTTACCAAAAAATCAAAGTCGCCGCTCTTAAGCATAGGCAGAGCTGTTAACCCATCATCTGCTTCCTGAGTGTTTGTAAAACCCAAATCTCGTAATAAATTTTTAATAATCCGGCGCATCGTTGAAAAGTCGTCAACAATAAGGATTTTCATATTTTTGTCCAATGTAACCTCCGCACTTCGACTTGTAAGCAGTTCTATCTATTAGTCTAGCTGGTGTTTTTGATGTAGCCAGTTTAAATGTAAAAAAATGGCATATTCTGTAAAGAACTGTGAAACTTTTAAGAAAATCAGCTAGTTAAAGCCAATCTTTTAGGCGTGAACGTAGGCGTAAAGTGGCCTGAGAGTGTATTTGACTAACACGTGATTCACTCACGTTTAAAATTAACCCGATTTCTTTTAAATTGAGCTCTTCGGTATAGTACAGTGACAGTACCATTTGCTCTTTTTCTGGCAGGCCTTTTATAGACTCGGCGATCGATAGTTTTAAGGATTCTTTATGTGTTTGCACATGCGGTGTAGCAAAGACACTATCATTCTCTTGCAGGTGAGGTTCTTCCCCATCAAAGCTTTCATCCATACTAAAAAGGCGTCCACACATAGCATCTTGTGACATGGTGTGGTATTCATTGATATCTACGTCTAGCTCATTGGCGATTTCTGCACTAGTAGCATCACGGCCTTCTCGTAATTCAATATCTGCGATAGCTTGGTTAATCCGACGTGAATTGCGATGGACTGAGCGTGGTACCCAGTCACCGCGCCGCATTTCATCAATAATCGCGCCGCGAATACGAATGCCTGCGTAGGTTTCAAAGCTAGCGCCATGAGTAGCATCATACTTTTGCGAAGCTTCAAGTAAACCAATCATACCCGCTTGGATGAGGTCATCTATTTGGACACTAGCGGGCATTCTCAACATCATGTGCTGAGCGATACGCTTCACCAATGGCGCATAGTCTTCGATAGACGAGAACTCAGAATACTGTTTGGTTTGCTCGTACATATTTATACTATCAGCAGCAGTCACGTTTATGCACTGACCTGTTGTTGTAATAGCCTCTCTACAAAAAACTCCATATGGCCACGAGGAGACGATGCAATCGGCCAATCTTGCATTTTATTCGCTATTTGTTTATAGGCCATGGATGCTTTACAACGTGGTGCATACTCAAGTACAGGCTTTTGCCTCTGCACAGCTTTACGAACATTATCGTCTAGTGGTACAGCACCCGTATATTGCATACTGATATCTAAAAAGCGCTCGCAAACGCTGCGCAACTTATTGAAAAGTAACTGTCCTTCTTTTGCTGTTGACACCATATTGGCGATGACTCTAACACGGTGAATATTGTATTCTGTATTAAGCAGTTTAATTAAGGCATAAGCATCTGTAATTGATGAAGGCTCATCACAAACAACCACAACAATCTCTTGTGCTGCACAGACAAAACTAATCACTGAATCAGAAATACCTGCAGCGGTATCAATCATCAAGATATCCATTTGATCACTGAGTTCACTAAAGGCCTGGATCATGGCCCCGTGTTGATAAGGCGTCAGTGCTGCCATTTGCTGTACACCCGAGGCGGCAGGTACGATACGAATACCGCCTGGACCACTAACGAGAATATCACGTAGATCGCATTCACCAGAAAGTACATCAGCAATAGTATTTTTAACCCGAATACCGAGTAACACATCGATATTAGCGAGTCCAAAGTCTGCATCAAGCAACACAACTCTTCGTTGTAATTGGGCAAGGGCAAGACTTAAATTAATTGAGATATTGCTTTTACCAACACCTCCCTTACCACCTGTGACAGCAACCACCTGAATTGGATGACTCATTAGCGTAAGGACTCCTGACTGTAAATTAATATAAACATAGCTCTAACTACTCGTAAGTATAGGTGTAAAACTAAATTACACACTCTGATTTGCATGAGTATCAAAATTATTTCTAGTTTTTGCTAGTGCAACTGCTTTTGCAACAAGCTGATGGGGTTTCATCACAGACAAATCTCCAGGAACAGATTGCCCATCGGTAATATAGGCAAGAGGCAAATCGTTAGTACTCAAAAGGCTAATACCATCTCCGAGGCTGGCGCATTCATCTAATTTCGTCATTACACAAAAACGCGGTTTAGCAATACGGTAACTATGTATTGTTGCCTGCATCATTTGATATTGGCCATTAGCCGATAATGTTAAGCAGGTTTGTAAATGCCGGCAGAGTTTTAGTGCTTGTAAATGTTGTTTGAATAAAGGGTCACTATGGCTCATTCCTGGTGTATCGATTAAGACCAATGCTTTCTTGCTATACGATAATAAAACTTGAGGTAATGATTGTAGGTCATCAATAACTTCTACATGTACATTAAGGATTTTTCCAAGTGAACGTAACTGATCATGAGACGCAATTCGATAAGTATCTGTTGTTAATAAAACGACATCATCAGCTCCATTCTCTATCACATAACGCGCGGCTAATTTTGCAATGGTTGTTGTTTTACCAACACCTGTTGTCCCTAAAAAGGCATAAATACCGCCCATTGAAACGGGGTCGTTAGTAATAGCCGGTATAAGGTTCGAGAGGCGAGCTAAGCTTTCTCCCCAAAGTGCTTCTTTACTTAAAGACTTATCATCGACCATGCGCAAAGAACGAATAACTTGATCATTACAAGCCCGACTTAAACCCAAAGAGTTTAGACGTTGTTTAATTTCTGCGGTAATAGGAATAATTTTTTGAGTACTAAGTTGTTCTTCATATTGCCTTTCTTGGCTCATTAGCATCGCTCTTAACTGCGATTCAAAAGATTCGCGCATACTGCTAATTTCTTCATGCAGTCGAGAAATTTCTTCATCATTACGATGATCAACCGGTGCTTCTATTTTAGGTCTAGTATCAGTTTTTACAGAACTTAAAACAGGTTTCCCTGACGAATTACCCTTAGCAGCCTTAACTGGCTTTTCATCTCTCTGGCGTTCTGCCCATTCGTTCAAAGTCAAGTTTTCTTGCTGTTGCATTGCCAACATACGTCGTCTGGCATTTTCTAATTCTGCTGCTAGCTCTTCTTGTGTTTTACCCGATGCTAAACCAACCGAACCCGCATTATTAGATACAGCCGAGCCATATTGAGCCTGCTTCAAAACAGAAGTAGATTGTAAGTTATCAACCACTGGCATCTCTTTTTGTAGAGGCTCTCTTTGTAGTGATTCTCTTTGAAGCGATTGGGGCTGTGGTATTTTCACTTCCTCTAATGTGGCAACAATTTCAACTCCTTTACCTGTCCGCTGTGTAGACAGTATCATCGCTTCTTCACCAAACTCATCACGCACCAAATCAAGTGCGCGACTCATATCTGCTGCAATAAAACGTTTAGTCTGCATAATTGCTACCTTTTACTCATTAAAGAACGTTTATCAACGCTATATTATTTACTATGGCTTATTCGTAATAACTATTTATATTTGTTAACTACTGAGCGTCTGCACTGATTGAGGCGTCAATAGTTAAACGTTTATTTTCTGGCACTTCTGTAAATGCTAAGACATGCATATCACTTGTAAACATTCTCACAAACTTCGCAAGCATGGGCCTTAACTGCGCTGCAACGAGTAGTACTAATGCTTTACCAACTATTTCTTGCTTCTTAGCGGCATTCATAATGGACTGCTGTAACTTATCAGCAAGAATAGGCTCTATGAACGCACCTTCATCAACGCCAGATTTTTGTGCCTGTGCTACAGAACTCAGCAATAACTGTTCCAACCCAGGATCTAATGTCATAACAGGTAATTCAACTTCGTTACCAATAATGCCCTGAACAATTTGTCGCGCTAGCGCTTTACGTGCCACAGCAGTTAATGCTTCGGTATCTTGGCTTGGCCCAAACCCCGTTATGGCTTCGGCGATTGATCTAAAATCTCTAATCGATACTTGTTCACGCAGTAATTTTTGTAATACCTTGCGCAATACATTTAACGTAACAGTAGTGGGAACAAGCTCTTCAACGAGTTTAGGAGAATTTTTTGCGAGGTTATCGAGCAGCTGCTGAATATCTTCGTGACCCAACATCTCATCACTGTGTTTTTGCATAATTTGATTGAGATGTGTCGCAATTACGGTACCAGCATCAACAACGGTATAGCCCAAGGTTTGCGCTTTATCCTTGGTGGACTTTTCAATCCAAATAGCTTCCAAACCAAAAGCTGGATCAGTCGTTTTGGAACCGGGCAGATCGCCAAAAACTTGACCCGGATTAATAGCTAATTCTTTATCGGTAAAAACCTCAGCCTCACCTAATGTGACGCCCATTAGCGTTAATCGATATTGATTAGGTAATAAATCTAGATTGTCACGTATGTGTACAGAAGGAATTAAAAAGCCAAGCTCTTGGGATAGTTTTTTACGAACGCCCTTAATACGATTTAATAACTCACCACCTTGATTTTTATCAACTAATGGAATTAAGCGATAACCAACTTCTAAACCAATAATATCAACTGGCATTACATCATCCCAACTAACCTCAACGCTCTCTGTCTTTCCCTCTATAGGTGTGTCTTGACCTAGTCGTTGTGATGTCGGTAGAGTTTGCGTCTCAGACACACCAGATGCTCCTGCTCTGCGCTCGCCACTCGGAACTTCCTCAATGCTCGGCTCACTATTTTTTCGCTTAATTAGGTACGCCATCCCCCCACAGGCAGCGGCAAGGCCTAAAAATGCAATATGCGGCATTCCAGGGATGACACCCATAATAAATAAAACCCCTGCAGACACTGTCAGTGCTTTAGGCGAATCAAATAATTGCGTCATGATTTGAGTACGCATATCCTCATTACTATTATTGACGCGGGTCACCATAATTGCGGCTGAGACCGATAGTAGTAATGATGGGATCTGCGCCACTAGGCCATCGCCAATAGTTAATAAAATATACTTCTCTATGGCATCAGAAAATTCTAAATCATGCTGAGCCATACCAATACCCAAACCACCAATAATGTTGATGATCAAAATTAAGATACCTGCGATCGCATCGCCTCGAACAAATTTACTGGCACCGTCCATTGCCCCATAAAAGTCAGCCTCACCAGCGACATCTTTACGTCTTGTTTTTGCCTCCTCTTGATCAATTAAACCCGAGTTCAAATCTGCATCGATAGCCATTTGCTTACCTGGCATCGCATCAAGTGTAAAACGTGCACTTACCTCAGAAATACGCCCTGCACCCTTAGTTACAACAACAAAGTTGATAATTAGCAAGATGAGAAATACAACAATACCAACAGCGTAATTACCACCAATAACCACTTCACCAAAAGCTTGGATCACTTTACCAGCGGCATCGCCACCTTCATGCCCTTCCAGCAACACTACACGAGTCGAGGCTACATTAAGAGACAAGCGCAATAAGGTTGCTAAGAGTAAGATTGTCGGGAAAACAGCAAAATCGAGCGGCCTTAGGCTATAAATACCCACAAGTAGGACAACAATAGAAAGCGCGATATTAAAAGAGAAAAAGACATCAAGTAAAAATGCTGGCACAGGTAGAATCATCATACCTAGCAACATCATTAGCATAAGCGGGATACCAATGTTACCCGCACCTAACGTTTGTATAGAAGACAAGACACCGCGAGGCTCGGGGACTTTAAACTGGCTAAATCTTGGTAATTCCATGAAATGTCGCTTTTTTGACGCAATGAGTAATAATATCTTCACTATCGCAAAAACAGTGCCATCCAGCTCCATGACCGTAATTAATTATCCAATTAATTTTTAGTGTACAAATATCAAACAGAAAACCTGATTACTCTCTATTAACTTAAAAGTAGGGGTCGAATATTTTTTAGATTATTGCTTAATTTTTTACTTGATTTTCACCTCTAATAAAGTTCAAAATCACGAGCCTAATAACAATACCGAGTTGATTAATTATGACTTTTCACAAAAGACTATTAATCATTGCCAATACACCTTCGACAAACACTAAAGCTCTTGTTGATGCTGCCATTCGTGGTGCTACACACCCAGATATTGATCATGTTGATGTCTACTGTATTCCACCGCTACAAGCTGAGGCAAGTGATGTGCTTGATTGTCACGGTATTATCATTGGCACAACCGAAAACTTCGGCTATATGAGTGGCGAGGTCAAAGATTTTTTTGATCGAATTTACTACCCTTGCCTCGAAAAAACTGAAGGCCTCCCCTATAGTTGTTATATTCGTGCAGGACTTGATGGTACAGGCACTCAAATTGCCATCAAAAAGATAATAAGTGGACTCAAATGGAGCCAAGCCCAGCCTATAGAGATTTACAAAGGTGATTTTACCAATGACTTTATACAGCGGGTTGAAACCTTAGCAATGACCATGTCGGCAGGCGTTGAAGCTGGTGTTTTTTAAACAATCACACCCTGTCGTAAATATATCACTCTGCTAATCAGCAGTAAAAAGCCACAAGATATAACTTTTTGCAACAACTAAATATTATTATAGGACACCGATGTGCTAGCGACTTTCTCCCCTCTTATCCCACTATTGAGTAGTTGTTTTATTTTATTTATGGGAAATGGACTTACCAATACTTTTTTACCACTAAGAATGCAACTTAACGGACTAGATACCAATACTATCGGTCTGATTATTTCATTTTATTTTATTGGTATGTTGTTAGGGGCAATGTACAGTAAAAACTTAATTAAAAATGTTGGCCACATCCGTATGTTTAGCGGCTCGGTAGCGTTAGTTGCTGCGAGCGTTTTAGTCTGCGCATTAGACTCAAACACTATCCTTTGGTCAATTGCTCGCATCATTGCTGGATTTTGTACCGCTTGTACTTATGCAGCAATGGAAAGCTGGCTGAGTGAAATCTCTTCTAAAGAAACACGTGGTCGCGTACTCGCGGTTTATAATGCAATTATTATGGTAGGCCTATTTAGTGGGCAGTTTTTTATTGGCTTTTTTGAAATTTCAGAGAGTGAATTATTTATATTGGCAGGTATTATTTTTTCCTTTGCACTAATTCCAGTTGCCCTTAGTAAAAATACAGCTCCCGAAATTTTAGAAGTTGTGCCAATGTCACTACTCAAGCTTTATAAAATATCGCCACTTGGAGTGGTCAGTTGTTTTACGGCCGGGGCGACCTATTATGCTGTGATGAGTCTATTACCCGTTGCTGGTAAACATTATGGTTTTGAAAGCTTCACTATTTCTCTTTATGTTGGTATTGCCATCCTTGGTGGATTCTTTTTACAGTTTCCAATTGGTTATCTTTCTGACCGGTTCGATCGCCGTACTATTCTTTTATATTTATTACTTATTTCAGTCTTAGCAGATTTTATTGTTAGCGCATTGGACCCTTCCCATGGCTTATGGCTTATTTTTTTAGCGACTACAATTACTAGTGGAATCATCTCTTGTATATACCCTATCAGTATTTCTCAAACTTTTGACCAACTAAAACAAAGTGAAATGGTCTCAGCTATGGGTAGTATGATTATGGCCTTTTCAATCGGTGGAGTTATTGGTCCCTATTCCGCATCTTTATTGATGAATACTTTTGGTGATCATGCACTTTTTTATTGTTTAGCCGCTGTGCAGCTATCATTAGCAGCATTTGTACTTTACCGAATGCAAATACGTGATGCATTGCCTGTAGACGAGCAAGAATCTTTTGTAATGCAAGCCAGTGCATTTGCTGCTCCCGCCGAACTCGACCCTCGCGCAGAATACGTTGATAACTCAGCACCTTGTATAGAGGCTGAAACAGCAACATCTATTGCTGAAACTGATCCTGCCGCTGCCGTAAAATTAGTGCGTGCAATTGCCATTGCCAACCCGCAACTTGCAGAGGAAGTTGTGGCCGCTGTTGTTAATGTAGATGGTATTGATGTGTTACGTTTATATCAGGTAATGAGTGAGGCAATTCCTAACAAAATATTAGACGTCACCCGAGCCATTGTGGTTGAAAAGCCAGAACTCGCCGAAGAATTAATTAAAAAGTTAAATGGCTGGTACCCTGAACAAGTAGTTCCTGTAGCTATTGAAATTGGCCGTGTATTACCTGAATTACGATTAGAAATGGCAAAAATTGCCGTCGATACTGCACCTGAATCTGCCACTCAAATTAGAGAGTACTACATGCAGTTATTAAATGAAGAGCAAGAAGCTATGCGGCCAGCAGATCGCGAAGAATTTGACGAAAAAGACATGGAAAACTTAGTACTACAATTAGTTAACATGTGCTCAGTTAATAGTGATAAGAAAAGCTAAACCCTATACCTTTTTACTTTTTTAAGCACAACCAGTAAAGCGATAATTAAAACTGTGATTTTTTGTATAGCGGCATTACTAATAGCCTTAGAGTGACTTTATCGTAATAAAAACTTATCACTATCAACTAGTATTAGATTTGATTGATTCCTAAGTATTAAAAACCAGCTCCAGCTTTTAGGCACAACTATCCCAATAGTATTCCGTTAAATTCCACCCCCTTTAAAACTTGCATTCACTTTCAAAATCGAACAAAAAAAACATACTGTAGATTTTGATATCTACTTAAAAGAAAACTTATCGAATGGAGTAATAGCAAATAGATTTATTACGTAAAGAAGAGCATATAACACCTTGATTGTTATTTTTTCTGTTTATGGTGTTAATTTTTTAACAAGCAAAAATTAAAAAACCCCATTAGCAAAGCTAATGGGGCTTTCGTCATCGTAAAATCTATTTATTAGAAATTAAGCCTCTGCAACTGGTGCAGTTGTGGGTACACCAGCCTTTTCACGCAATCCATCACGATAAATTGCTTTGATAAGAGAGACGCACATTAATGCCATCACTACAGAGAACGGGAAGGCACCAATAACCATTGCCGTTACAATAGCACCATAACCACCAGCAATCAGTAATGAGCCTACCACCAAGCCTAGCGAAATACCCCAGAAGATAATATGCGCACGACCTTTAGGGCTCTCATCACCTGCCGCATTAATTGTGTTAACAATTAGTACTGCCGAGTCAGCAGAGGTCACTAAATAGGTGAGTAGCAGTACAATAATCAATGCAGTTGCAATCCAAGCGGCTGTTTCGTTGAGCAATACGCCCATAACCGCATAAAGCTTATCACCGTTAAGTGCGTCTTTAATAACGCCACCTGCTTCACCACTAAGCTCAAGGCTAATTGCAGTACCGCCGGCAAAAGAAAACCAGATAAAGCAAACGATAGAAGGTAAAATCATCGCACCTAGAATGAACTCACGAATAGAACGTCCACGAGAGATACGTGCAAGGAAAAGTCCAACAAATGGAGCAAAAGCAATCCACCAAGCCCAATAGAATACTGACCAACCACCTTGCCAACCTGCAACAGCATCGCCAACTTCTGTACCATCTGCACTAAATACAGCAAATGATAAGTAAGGTAGTGCAACCAAATAATCAACAATACCGGTAAATAATGCAGTAATACCAAACCATGTCGCACCAAAAATCAATAAGAAGGACAATAGAGCGATACTCAATGTCATATTGATATTAGACAACCATTTGATACCACGACCAATACCAGACAGTGCAGAAAGAGTTGAAGCGCCCATAATAATAACTAGAGCAAAAATGATAGCCGCTGTAGAGGGTACTGACTTTCCATCGGCATTAGCTGTTAAGAGCCAATCGCCAAAACCAATACGATGTAAGCCTAGTGTAAATTGCTCAACACCAAAACCTAGTGCTTGGGCAACACCCAAGATTGTTGCAACAACCGCAACAACATCAACGATATTACCAAGGCCACCAGATAGTGACTTACCAAAAAGAGGCGTTAAGCCTGAACGCATGGTAAGCGGTAAATCACGACGGTAACAGAAGAATGCTAATGACAAGCCAACTAGTGCATAACACGCCCAAGCGCCTAAGCCCCAGTGTAAAAATGACCATTTATAGGCATTTCTGACGTTACCTTCAGTTCCGCCCTCAGCTAAACCTCGGATAACCTCTGGGTTGTTGTAAAAGTGAATCATTGGTTCAGCAACAGCCCAGGTCAACATACCTACGCCGATACCAGCACCAAACATCATAGAGAACCAAGAAAAGTTAGAAAATTCTGGCTTTTCACCAGGTTTACCTAAATTCATTCGCCCCGATGATGGCCATAAAGCTAAGGCTAAACAGACAATGACATAAAATGTGACGACCCAGATATACCAAGCACCAAAATTAGATAAAATAAATTTATTGACCGTATTTAAAATCGCGCCAGCCTCGGTCGGAAAAGCACAAGCCCAAATAATCAAAGTACTGATAATTATTTTGGACGGTAAGGCAATGAATTTACTAAAACCGCTATAAAAGCCCTCATCGGACGTTTTTATAGGGAGGTCTGTTAATGCTTCTTTAATAGTCATTATTATTCCTCTGATTATTATAATTAATTATGGTATTGCTCTGCTTGCTCCACTTATAGTTATTATGGTTTTTTAACAAGAAAAGTCACTAATCTATAACTAGCGATTATCAAAGACTACCACGATTAATCTTGTCTTTCCAAGGATTCGTAGCTGTCAGCGCTAAGTTTTTTAATAACAGGAAAAAAGAAAGGGTTAATTCGCAAAACCTATGAAATTTAATTCATATAAAAGACTAAAAAACTGTAATTTTTTGTGCAAAAAAATGAAAAACCTTAAATTTGAGAATGTAAATGGATATCAAAATATAAAATATGAAAACAACTTCATATTTTATATTTTGATATTATTGCTATAAATGGCAATAAATTAACTATAAAAGGCATAAGAAAAGTAGATATAAATGCTATAGATTAAGAGCAAATATGGCCTATAAAAACCACTTATACTATTTATTTTCATACCAATTTAATTGGTTATTGAGCGAAACCACACTACCTATTACCAGTAATGTTGGTGCCCGTACTGCTTCATTTTTCACTTTATCTGATAATGTAGAAAGTGAGCCTACTACAACTCGCTGATCTAGAGTTGTGCCTTTTTCTATTATGGCCGCTGGAGTATTTTCATCTCGGCCATAGGCTATAAGTTCGCGGCAAATTTCGTCGAGGTTAACAAGGCCCATATAAAAAACTAAGGTTTGACGTGTATCAAGGAACGATTGCCAATCTAAATCGAGCTTGCCATCTTTGGTGTGCCCTGTAACAAAACGCACTGATTGTGCGTGATCCCTATGGGTTAAAGGTATACCAGAATACGCCGAACAGCCAGAGGCGGCAGTAATACCGGGCACAACTTGGAATGGAATATTATTTTCCGCAAGTAGCTCGATCTCTTCACCACCGCGACCAAAGATAAAAGGGTCACCACCTTTTAGGCGTAACACCCGCAATCCTTTCTGTGCATAATCGACTAATAGCTGATTAATATTTTGCTGAGGCACAGCATGATCGTCGCGTCGTTTGCCTACATATACACGCTCAGCATCTCTACGCACTAGATTCAAAACAGCCTCACTCACCAATCTATCATATAAGACAATATCTGCCTGCTGCATTAGCCGTAGTGCTTTAAACGTTAATAAATCAGGGTCACCTGGGCCACCACCGACTAAATATACCTCACCATTTAGCTCTTTTGTTGCAAGCTGCTTATAGGACTCTAGTAGCGAATGAATATCTTTCTCAGCATCATCTATTTTGCCCGAGAATGCTTTCTCGGCAATTGGCCCATCAAATACCGATTGCCAAAAACGTAAACGCTGCTCACCCGAGGTTAATTTATCCTTAACGAGATGGCGAAATTTACTCGCAATTTTCGCGAGTGCCCCGTAACTTGAAGGAAACATGACCTCAAGTTTAGAGCGTATTTGACGAGCAAGCACAGGTGCTTCACCACCGCTGGTAATAGCGATCATAAGCGGTGATCTATCAACAATAGCTGGAGTGATAATGCTGCACAGGTCTGGCGAGTCGACAACATTGACAGGTAATTTTTGCGCCTGCGCTAACTGCGATACTTTCTTATTGACTTCGCTATCGTCGGTTGCACAAATAACCATCATCGCACATGCCAAATCTGCTTCTTCAAATTTTCTAAAGTGGCATTCACCATTATTTCCTTTTACGAGCGATTGCATCTCATCGGTAATATAAGGAGATACCACAACAATACGTGCCCCTGCCTTACTAATGAGACGAGCTTTACGCGTGGCAATACCACCACCACCCACAAATAAACAGGTTCGGTTTTTTAAGTCGAAAAAAAATGGCATAAAATCCATAGCGAAATCTCTAATTCATTGATACGAAATTAAAAAAGGCACTAAAAAGCGCCTTTTTATTATTCTTAAATATTAACCGCCATTTAAGAGCGACCAATAAACTCAATACCACCCATATAAGGTCGTAGTACTTCTGGCACTTGTATACTGCCGTCTTCCTGCTGATAATTTTCCATGATAGCAAGTAATGTGCGACCGACAGCTAAGCCAGAACCATTAAGCGTGTGCAGAAATTCGCTTTTACCAGTAGCAGGGTTGCGATAGCGCGCTTTCATTCTTCGTGCTTGGAAATCTCTAAAGCTACTACAAGATGAAATTTCTCGGTATTTTTGTTGAGAGGGAACCCATACTTCTATGTCGTAAGTTTTTGCCGATGAGAAGCCAATATCACCACCACACAGAATAACCGTGCGATAAGGCAGCTCTAACTTTTGCAAGATTGTTTCCGCACAAGCGGTTAAATCTTCTAGCGCTTGGTCGGAATCCTCTGGCTTAACAAAGTTAACTAACTCAACCTTTTCAAATTGATGCTGCCTAATCATTCCTCGAGTATCTCGCCCATGGCTACCCGCTTCACTTCTAAAGCAAGGAGTATGACAAACCAGCTTAATCGGTAATGATGCCCCTTCTTTTAACAACTCATCACGCAAAATATTAGTCACTGGCACCTCTGCCGTTGGGATCAAATATAAATCGCGTTCGTCGTTTGTTTTAAACAAATCTTCTTCAAATTTTGGTAGCTGCCCTGTACCAAATAAAGAATCCTTATTGACTAGATAAGGCACATAAATTTCTTGATAACCGTGTTCTTCGATATGAGTATTTAACATAAACTGAATCAAAGCACGATTCATACGTGCCAACTGCCCGCGCATCACTGCAAAGCGAGAACCCGTTAGTTTTGTCGCAACTTCAAAATCAAGCTCATTAGACACTTCACCTAAATCCACATGATCTCTTACGGTAAAACTAAATTCTCTAGGAGTGCCCCACTGTCGGATTTCAACATTATCGTCTTCACTAGCACCCTCGGGTACTTCATCTGCAGGCATATTAGGTAGTGCATTCAAAATAGCAGTCAATTTTTCTTGAACTGCTTTTAAGTCTGCCTCTGCCATTGCTAATTGCTCTTTCAAACTCTCCACCTCGGAAAGTAAAGGAGCAATATCTTCTCCTGCCGCTTTTGCTTTACCGATATTTTTTGCTCTTGACTTACGCTCTTGCTGTAAAGATTCTGCTTTTATTTGCAGCACTTTACGCTCAGATTCAAGTGCATTTAATGTCTCTACATCAAGTTCAAAACCGCGTTTTGCCAATGCCTTGGCAATCAGTTCTGGCTCTGCGCGAACCAACTTTACATCAAGCATAATTAATTATTCCAATTTTTTACTACTGAACATTTACAATAAATAGTTAAAGGTAATTTAAATAAAAAGCCCTATCAGATAACAATTTAACTCAGAGGTTATACTGCTATTTGATAAGACTCTGTATTGCGGCGTAATACTTTCTTACAATGTTTACTCTCCCCTCGTTTAAGCGCTTTCTTTTTATCTTTAAAAACAACCGATTTATTAAATTTTTTCGCGTGTTTAGCGACAAAATTATTTTTCATAATTCTCTCCATAATGACTATTTATTTTCTTACATACAATTTCTAAATCAATCTCACCTATCTTTTATAGCAATCGTTGAAGAATATTTACAGTTAGACCCGCGCAAACCAAACAGGCAAGAACGGTACTAACAATATAAGTTAGTGCAATAACCAGCTCTCCATTTTGCCAAAGTAGTAAACCATCTAAAGCAAAACTCGAAAAAGTTGTTAATGCACCCAAAAAACCAACAATAATAAAAAAACGCCATTGCTCTGCTAACACGGCTTTCTCTACAATGAGCACATAAAATAAAGCAATTAAAATGGACCCAAGTACATTGGCAAACCAGATCGCCCATGGAAAACCATTACTAGAAACAGGTATTAATAACGTTAAGCCATATCGGCTCATTGCTCCTAAGGCGCCACCTATTGCAATAGATAACCAAATCATGACTCGCCCTTATCATCTTTAGGGAATGAAGAGTAGCGCTGCATAGGGCTTTGTCGATCAAGCTCTCTAAGATAGCTTAACTTCTCTTTAATTTTCAATTCTAATCCGCGCTCTACGGGATAATAATAGTGTTTATCGGCAATTTCTTCGGGGAAGTAATTCTCCCCGGCCGCATAAGCCTCTGGTTCATTATGGGCATAGCGATACTCTGTACCATAATCTAAGGATTTCATTAACTGTGTTGGCGCATTGCGTAAATGTACTGGCACGTCATAATCAGGTAATTGCTGTATATCTGCTTTGGCAGTATTAAACGCATTATACACCGCATTGCTCTTTGGTGCGGAGGCTAAATACATAACCGCTTGTACAATGGCTAACTCCCCTTCTGGGCTACCCAGCCTTTCTTGTGTATCCCATGCATTTAAACTCACCTGAAGCGCACGCGGGTCGGCATTACCGATATCTTCTATAGCCATACGCACAACACGGCGTGCAACATAGAGCGGATCGCAGCCGCCATCCAACATTCTCATGCACCAATAAAGTGCGGCATCTGGTGACGAACCTCTAACTGATTTATGTAAGGCAGATATTTGTTCATAAAAAATATCACCCCCCTTATCAAAGCGACGTACATCGCCACCAATAACTTCTACTGCTGATTCATAACTAATTTTTTTATCAACAGCCAAATCACTAACAATTTCTAATAAATTCAGTGCACGTCTTGCGTCACCATTGGCAGCTTTTGCCAATAGATCTAAAACATCGTCATCACATAATAATCTCTGTTGACCTAAACCTTTTTCTCTATCCGCTAAAGCTTGTTGCAATAGTGCTTTAATATCCTGTTCTTCCAGTGCACGTAACACATAAACACGACAGCGGGATAATAACGCATTGTTCAATTCAAAGGATGGATTCTCTGTAGTCGCGCCAATAAAGGTAATGGTGCCATTTTCTACATAGGGTAAAAAAGCGTCTTGTTGTGACTTATTAAAGCGATGAACTTCGTCAATAAATAGTAGTGTACGCCTGCCTGACTGCAATTGAAATTCTGCCTGGCTCACCGCTTCTCGTATGTCTTTAACTCCCGCCATGACTGCTGATAAAGTCACAAAATGTGCATCGATTAAATGTGCTAATAATTTTGCTAGCGAGGTTTTACCAACACCCGGCGGCCCCCAAAAGACCATTGAATGTAATTGTCCCTTATCAATCACATCCCGAAGTGGTTTACCCTGCCCCAATAAATGCCGCTGACCAATATATTCATCTAAGGTTTGCGGCCTTAGACGTGCAGCTAATGGCATATGAATATTTGTTGCTGACTTTTCAAAAAGATCTTTTTCCATTAGCACTTATCGTTCATCAACTGTCACTAGCGGCTTACATTTCTTACTCATCGATAAGTACATCAATACCATCGGGGATAGTAAAATCAAATATACTGTCGTCTACAGGCTCATTAAGACGGGTATTTTTTAAAATAAAACGTGTCGTTTGCCCCAGGCTATCAACTAAATTCATTTCAGATAAATCTTTATCAATAAAACCAAGCTCTAAACGAACAAAAATATTATTAGTTGCTTTAGGGCTTAGTACAAATCGACCGGTAATTCCCTCTGCATTAACGTCGGTGTTAATTTTTTGGATATTATAAATAGCCGAAATCTTCTCTACATTACCACTGAGAAGTAACGCTGGTGATTGGTCAACCTCCTGGCTATAAGGGCGAATTGTCACCTGCTCTAGATCTGAATCGTATAGCCAAATCTTATCCAAATTAGATACTAATAACTGTGGGAAAGGCTCTAGTGTATCCCAATGAAAAAAACCTGGAGATTTAACAACAAATTTACCAGAAGATGTCTCCTGAACGACTATCCCTTTCTCATCTTTGATGCTTTGTTCAAATTCACCTTGTATGGTTTTATAAGTTTCTAGTAACTGTGCGAGCTCCTTTGAGTCATCGGCAGTAACCGCCAAAGAAAAAGATAATAATAAATAACAAACAACAATTTTCATAATATTTACATTCATCAATAAATTAGACGACTAGTTAATAGGCAACTAAGTTAACACAAAAAATATGAATCGTACCTGAAGGGCTATCAGCTAGGCGGTGGTGGTGCCAAGACTTCTCGTGAACCGTTATGCCCTGCCTCCGAGATAACGCCTGCGGCCTCCATTGACTCTACTAAGCGAGCAGCGCGGTTGTAGCCTATGCGTAATTTTCTTTGTACGGAAGAAATAGAGGCTTTGCGCGATTGAGTAACAAAGGCAACCGCTTCATCGTACAGGGCATCGCTCTCGCTGTCCTCATCTTCGCCTTCGGTGGCTAAGCCTGGAACAGGAATCGCATTCGTGCTTTCATCAATAACGCCCTCTAAATAATTAGGCTCACCACGTCGCTTCCAATCGGCAACAACTCTGTGTACCTCATGATCATCGACAAAAGCGCCATGAACCCGTGTAGGCATATTGGTACCCGACGGCAAATAGAGCATATCACCGTGACCTAATAATTGATCAGCTCCACCTTGATCCAAAATAGTACGTGAATCGATTTTAGAGGACACCTGAAAAGCGATACGTGAAGGTACATTGGCCTTAATTAAACCAGTGATCACATCAACGGAGGGGCGCTGGGTTGCAAGCATCAAGTGAATACCTGCCGCACGTGCTTTTTGTGCAATACGTGCGATTAACTGCTCTACCTTTTTGCCTACAATCATCATCATATCGGCAAATTCATCGATAATAATAACAATCGCTGGCAATGTTTCTAGAGCAGGTGCTGTAGGAACATCTTCACCTGCAATAAACTCTTCCTCTGGCCGCCAGAGTGGGTCGAGTATTGGCTCGCCTTTTTTGATGGCGTCTTCAACTTTACGGTTATATCCTGCTAAGTTTCTTACACCAAGAGCCGCCATTAACTTATAACGGCGCTCCATTTCACCAACGGACCAACGCAATCCATTGGCTGCATCTTTCATATCGGTAATTACTGGCGTTAACAAATGCGGAATGCCTTCATAAACCGACAACTCAAGCATTTTAGGATCGACAAGAATCAAACGCACTTCTTTGGGTGTCGATTTATACAACATACTTAATATCATTGCATTAACACCAACAGACTTACCCGAGCCCGTCGTACCTGCCACTAATAAATGCGGCATTTTTGCCATGTCAGCAACAATTGGCTCACCTGCAATATCATGCCCTAAAGCCAAAGTTAATGGCGATTTAGAGGATTCATAGATATCGGAAGAGATTATTTCACTCAGTCTTACCATTTCTCGGTGCTCGTTAGGTATCTCAATACCCATCACGGTTTTACCCGGAATAACTTCGACCACCCGAACACTCACCACAGCCATCGAACGCGCTAAATCTTTTGCAAGGTTAGTAATACGGCTTGCTTTAACACCAGCAGCAGGTTGTATTTCAAATCGAGTAACCACAGGCCCTGGTAAAACTGATACCACCTCTGCAATCACTCCAAAGTCTTTTAATTTTATTTCAAGTAGACGTGACATTGCATCTAGTGATTCAACAGAAAAGCCCTTATCACTTTTTTCGTCGCTAGGATCTAACAAATTAATGGGTGGCAATTCACCAGTTATAGGCGCATCAAATAAACTGGTTTGCTTTTCTTTTTCTACACGCGCACTTGGCTGTGGCTTTACAGCAGGCTTTGAAATAGTCGGTGGGATACGTTGTTTGTTTTTCTCGAGTTGTTTAGAGACTTTTTCTTTACGAGTCTGCACCGTCGATAAAATATCCTTTTGTTCTTTTTTATTGTCTCTATAGTGTGTTGTTTTTTTCTTTAACCAAGCAAAAAACTGTATAGTTTTAAGGCCGATTGTATCTATTAGTAGCAGCCAAGATAAGTCGGTAAAAATAGTAATACCAAATAAACCAGCTGCCATTAATAATAAATTGGCACCAACATAGCCAAACGCACCCTCAGCAGCCTCAGCAATAGAAACGCCTAATATCCCCCCATTAGAAAAAGGCAAATCGACACTCGCTGCACCCATTTGTAGAGAGACCAAACCTGTGCCAGCAATAATGACCAATACAAGCCCAATTAGTCTTACAAAAAACATAAGGGGATCAAAAAATTCGTTAGTATTTCTGGCCATAAATACACGCCATAGGCGATACAAGATCATCAATGGAAATAGATAGGCGATGTAGCCGAATAACGAATAAAAAACATCAGACATCCAAGCACCTGCTGGACCCGCCGTATTTTTGATATAGCTAGAGTTGCCTGTACTTGACCAGCCTGGATCAGAGGACGAATAAGAAGTTAGTGCTACGAGCAAATAAATACACAGCAATAACCAACCAATTAATGCACCTTCTTTTAATATTCTAAGCAGCGTATTCTGGATCGGTGTTGTCTCACTCACTGTTTTGGATGAAGATTTCAAATATAAATAACCTTGATAAAAAATACTAAATTATAATAAACATACAAAGATTGATGATTGCTTTCCATTAAGCCCTTACTACAAATAAATAACATGGCTATTTTTTGATTATCTAAAGGCTATCTTTCTTTAGTGCTTTACGTCTAAATTTATACCGATATCTGTAGGTATAAAAAGCCGTCTAATTAGTGCCCGTAACTAGGCCACACTTTGGCGATATACACCCTATAAAAATCAACTTTTAAATATTATTCCTATCAAAACTTACACTACAAGACACTAAAGAGTTAATGAGTCAGTTATTGATTAACGCTATCTGACAACGAAATAAAGCTCCACCCAATAAGCCAGCAATATACCTACTGAGATAGATAGCACCATGGTATGATGTCGCCATTTTACTGGCCAGAATAACTTTTTCTAGGTTATTTGGCACATTAACATAAATTTACTATTAATTTTACTGTGGAATTCACCATGAGTGCAGACAATCATCACCGCTTATTAATTCTTGGCTCAGGCCCAGCTGGCTATACCGCAGCCATTTATGCAGCGCGTGCTAACTTAAATCCTGCTGTAATAACAGGCATGCAGCAAGGCGGTCAATTAACCACCACTACCGAGGTGGAAAACTGGCCAGGTGGCGCTCCTGATCTGCAGGGCCCCGATTTAATGCTGCAAATGCAAGAGCATTCTGAGCGTTTTGACACCAGTATTATTTTTGACCATATTAACGAGGTCGACCTTAACAAGCGCCCTTTTACTATTAAGGGTAATGAGACCTATACTTGCGACTCGCTAATTATTGCAACAGGAGCATCTGCTCGTTATTTGGGCCTAGACTCAGAAAAAGCCTTTATGGGCAAAGGCGTTAGTGCTTGCGCAACATGTGATGGGTATTTTTATCGCGATCAAGTTGTTGCTGTCATCGGTGGTGGCAATACAGCGGTTGAAGAGGCTCTGTATTTATCAAATATCTGTAAAGAGGTTATTTTAGTCCACAGACGCGATAGCCTACGCTCTGAAAAAATACTCCAAGACAAGTTATTAGCTAAAGCAAAAAATGGAAATGTAACATTGCTTTGGAATAACACTCTCGATGAAGTCCTTGGTGATCAGTCTGGCGTTACAGGTATGCGTATAAAAAGTACAGAAACGGGGGAAACACAGGATATAGCACTACAAGGTGTATTTATTGCTATTGGGCATACACCAAACACAGGCTTGTTTGAAGGACAGCTAGCTATGCAAGATGGCTATATCACGATTAATAGTGGCTTAGATGGGAATGCCACACAAACCAGTGTAGAAGGTGTCTTTGCCGCGGGTGACGTTGCTGACCATATCTATAGACAGGCTATTACTTCCTCTGGGTTTGGCTGTATGGCAGCTCTAGATGCTGAGAAATTTCTAGACAATTAGTATATTTATCAGAAAGTTATGGCATTTACTTAAAGCAAGTTGTTTTGATGAAATTACCTTGGCTAGACCCTTCAACTGTTGAATTCCCTGACACCTGCCACGCTCTCAGCGAACCCAATGGCTTGCTTGCAGCAGGTGGTGATCTCTCTGTGCCATGGCTACTCGCCGCTTACCGGCAAGGTATATTTCCATGGTTTAATGAGGGAGACCCTATATTGTGGTGGAGCCCCTCCCCCAGAATGGTGATTTACCCTCACCAACTTCATATCAGCCGTAGTTTGCGTAAAGCCCTTAAAAAAGGCGGTTTTACTGTCACCATTAACCATAAATTCCAAGATGTCATTACCGCTTGCGCTAAACCAAGAAGGGGCAGCTTATTTGATGACGAGTCAGCCACATGGATCACTTCATCGATGACAGAAAGCTACCTCGCTCTCCACCAAGCAGGTTTTTCTCATTCAGTTGAAGTGTGGCAAGGGGATAAATTGTGCGGTGGACTCTACGGTGTCGCTATCGGGCGTGTTTTTTTTGGTGAATCGATGTTTAGCCAAATGACCAACGGCTCCAAAATAGCGATTGCACACCTAGTGGAACACTTAAAACAATGGCAATATAAGCTTATTGACTGTCAGGTACATAATGACCATTTAAATAGCCTTGGCGCTATAGAAATTGACAGGCTAAGTTTTGAACGAATTATCGAAAAATATACAGAACAAGCGGATTCGGTATCATTGCAACCAGAATGGAATATACAAGACATAACACTTGATAAAGATTACTGGTTATCCAAGAATACATAACAGTACGCAACAATAAAGACTAATGTTATTTTATTATGGGCGAATTAGACGACAGCATTATTGCGAGTGAAAAAAACACGAGTGACATCGAATCGCTCCAATTTTTTCAAACGCAAGCCCATCCCTGTAGCTATATCGATCAGCAATACGCTAGCACTCTATTTTTGAACCCCAAACAAAAAATTGATACCTCACTATATTCACAATTGTCGGAGTACGGCTTTAGACGTAGTGGCACACATATATATAAGCCAATGTGCGCAAATTGCGATGCCTGCATTCCTATTAGAATACCTGTTAGTCTCTTTAAACCCAGCAAACAACAAAAACGCACATGGCGCCGCAATCAAGATCTATCTATTTCTATCGTTAAGACGATTGATACCCAGGAACACTACGCCTTATATGAAGATTATATAAATCAAAGGCACAGCGATGGAGATATGTACCCTCCATCACAAGAGCAATTTCGTAGCTTTTTAACCAGTGGATGGGAATCCGTTCGCTACTACGAAGTTAGAGACAGTGGTAAGCTCATTGCTGTCTCTGTATCAGACATAATGGATAACGGCATTGCCGCCGTTTACAGCTATTATTCACCTAACCTTGCAAAACGCAGCTTAGGTAATTTCCTTATCCTTTTTTTAATCGAGCAAGCAAAAGTCTACAGATTACAGGCTGTTTATCTCGGTTATTGGATTAAATCCTGCCAAAAAATGAATTATAAATCCGCTTATCGACCTCTAGAGATACAAAATGGCTCTCAATGGTTACTTGTAACGTAATTACGCCTTGGCGCAAGGGCAAATTTCAGGCACAATGCAGCGCTTATTTATAAAGGCTTTTAAGAGGTTTGCGCCGGATGGCAAAAGAAGACAATATTGAATTTGATGGCGAAGTTATCGACACCCTTCCCAATACCACTTTTCGCGTAAAATTAGAAAATGGACATGTAGTTACAGCACATATTTCTGGGAAAATGCGCAAAAACTACATTCGTATTTTAACAGGTGATAAAGTTAAGGTTGAAATGACACCTTATGATTTATCAAAAGGTCGCATTACCTTTCGCGCTCGTTAAGCGACAAATAGATTGTTCAAATAAAAAAAGAGCCACTAATGGCTCTTTTTTTGTGCATAAATTTACTAAAAGCTACTCAAAGGTCAAGCAGGTTCTAACTCACTCTCCACTTCTAATATGAGTTTGTCATCACGCACAGTGATATTCACAGTCCCGCCGCCACTTAAATCACCAAACAACACCATTTCGGCCAGCGGTTTTTTAAGTTTATCTTGAATAAGTCGTGCCATTGGCCGAGCACCCATTTTCTCATCATAGCCGTTATCAGCAAGCCAAGCTCTTGCATCATCATTAATGTTGAGCACGACACGCTTATCATCAAGTTGCAGCTGTAATTGCACCAAAAATTTATCGACAACAGTCTTAACCACTTCTTTAGATAGAGCAGAGAATTGAATAGTCGAATCGAGTCGGTTTCTAAACTCTGGCGTAAAGACTTTTTTAAGTGCCTCCATACCATCAGTGCTATGATCTTGCTGGGTAAAGCCAATAGAAGCTCGACTCATTTCTTCTGCACCAGCGTTGGTTGTCATGATAATAATCGTATTACGGAAATCCGCCTTACGGCCATTATTATCGGTTAAGGTACCGTGATCCATCACCTGCAGCAAAATATTAAAGACTTCAGGGTGCGCTTTTTCTATTTCGTCCAGCAATACGACACTATGAGGTTGTTTGGTAACAGCCTCTGTCAACAAACCACCTTGATCGAAGCCAACATAACCTGGAGGTGCACCAATTAAGCGGGAAACTGTATGCCGCTCCATGTACTCAGACATATCAAAGCGAATAAGATCGATACCCATCGCCTCTGAAAGTTGTTTACACAGTTCAGTTTTACCCACACCCGTAGGCCCAGTAAACAAGAAAGAGCCTATTGGTTTATCCTCGGCACCTAAACCAGCACGAGATAACTTAATAGCCGTCGATAACGCATCAATGGCATCATCTTGGCCAAAGACTGTCATTTTTAACGTGCTATCTAATTTGCGTAATTGCTCTTTATCTGATGTAGACACAGTTTTTGCAGGGATACGCGCGATACTAGCAATGACTTTTTCGATATCGTTAACACCTAACTGCTTTTTGCGCTTACTTGGTGTTTGCAACTGTTGATATGCACCTGCCTCATCGATGACATCAATGGCCTTATCAGGCATGAATCTGTCAGTAATATAGCGGCTAGACAATTCTGATGCTGAACGCAATGCGGCATCGGTATATTTAATATTGTGATGCTCTTCAAAGCGTGATTTAAGGCCTTTTAAAATCTTATAGGTATCTTCAACACTTGGCTCATTAACGTCAACTTTTTGGAATCGACGAGAAAGCGCGCGATCTTTATCAAAAATACCGCGATACTCTTGGAAGGTAGTAGAACCAATGCAGCGAATTTCTCCCGATGACAATAGAGGCTTTAATAGATTAGAGGCATCCATAACGCCACCCGATGCAGCACCTGCACCAATAATTGTATGAATTTCATCGATAAAGAGTACAGATCTATCACGCTTTTTAAGCTCTGCCAATAACGCTTTAAAACGCTTTTCGAAATCACCACGATATTTAGTACCGGCAAGTAATGCCCCCATATCTAGAGAGTAGACAACACTTCCCTCAAGAATCTCAGGAATATCACCATCGACGATTCTCTTAGCTAAACCTTCTGCTATTGCCGTTTTACCTACACCAGACTCACCGACCAGTAGTGGGTTATTTTTGCGTCTACGCGAAAGTATTTGTGTAACACGCTCAACTTCATGGTCGCGTCCAACTAATGGGTCAATACGCCCTTCTTCAGCAACTACATTAAGGTTAATGGCATAATTTTCTAGCGGATCAGTAGATGCCGAAGCCCCTTCTGCACCTTCGCTAATATCATCACTTTGTATAGAGTCGTTATTAGCATTGTCATCACCCACCTTAGAGATACCATGAGTGATAAAATTGACAATATCAAGCCTGGCAATACTTTGCATTTTAAGAAAGTAAACAGCCTGGCTTTCTTGTTCACTGTAAATAGCAACCAAGACGTTAGCACCTGTTACTTCTTTCTTGCCAGATGATTGAACATGGAAAACTGCTCGTTGCAAAACTCGTTGAAAACCAAGAGTTGGCTGTGTTTCACGGTCACTTTCTGCTTCGGGAATCAAAGGAGTAGTTGCGTCGACAAACTCTATCAGCTCATTGCGTAAAGCTGATAAATCGGCGCCACAAGACTTTAAAACGTCCAACGCAGCACTATTATCCAGCAGAGACAGCAAAAGATGTTCAACCGTCATAAATTCATGACGTTTAACACGAGCGCCTTTAAAGGCTTCATTTAAGGTTTGCTCAAGCTCTTTACTTAACATTTGATATCCTCATTAGATATAAAATTATTTATTCACTTATTCATCGTCTACTGCTTCGATCATGCATTGCAGTGGATGTTCATTTTGTTTTGCATATTCGACGATCTGGGCCGCTTTTGTCTCTGCGATATCACGCGTGAAAACACCACAATTTGCTTTTCCGTCTTTGTGGACCTGAAGCATAATTCGCGTCGCTTTTTCTACATCCATTGTGAAAAATGACTGCAAAACATGAACCACAAATTCCATTGGCGTGTAATCATCGTTCATCATCATGACTTTATAGAGCGACGGCTTCTTTAATTCAGGTTTAGATTCCTCAAGTAATAGGTAACCATCGTCCCCAGAGCCACTAGTAGCCTCATCATCATCTTTATTTAAGCGTAGTCGATGAAATCGAAGAGTACCCATATTAATTTGTGCTAAGAACTGCATTTGCTAGTGTACCTCTGTATAAGTCGTTCTGGCCTAGAGTATATCGGGGCCATCAAAGCGTCAATCAAGTGCATAAATAGTAAGATATGGCAAAAAATAGTACTATTTGATCAAAAAGTTGACATCTTATATTCATTACGTTTAAGTTATACGAATAAAGATAAGATGTAATCCAATATTAACACGTAAATGTGTTTGGCTAAGCCCCCTTACAATTTATCCATATTAAGGAGAGCCAAGAAGTGAGTATGAGTTATGGCAATTGGCAAAGTGAAATGGTTTAACAACGCAAAAGGATATGGCTTTATAGTAGAAGAAAATGGAACAGAAGATCTGTTTGCACATTACACATCTATTGATATGGAAGGCTATAAAACTTTAAAGGCCGGCCAAACCGTCTACTTTGACATCATAAAAGGCGATAAAGGCTTTCATGCTGCTAACATCCGCTCAGAAGAAATCACTTCTACAGAACAAGCCTCTGACCCTGCTAAAACAAAAGATAAAAAAAACCACTTAGAAATAGTCTAAGTGGTTTTCTAATTGCCTACTAACTCCTGCACCCTAAACTCTATTTAAGATTAAGAGTTAGCTATAGTATTTTGATTATAAAGAAGAAATTGCCTTATTGAGAATCTCGCTTGGGCGCATTATCTTTTCGGCCATTTCAACGTCCGGCAAATAATAGCCGCCGATATTCACTTTTTTACCCTGCTGACCATTCATCTCATCAACAATTTGTTCTTCGTTTTCAGTCAAAAAGCGAGCTAAATCAGTAAACCGCGCTTTTAAATCTGCATCATCTGACTGCTCAGTAAGTGCTTGTGCCCAATACAGCGCTAAATAGAAGTGACTGCCTCTATTATCTAAGCTACCTAATTGTCGTACTGGAGACTTATTATTTTGCAGTACTTTCCCAATTGCCTTATCTAAGGTTTCACTCAGCACTTTAGCTTTAGGGTTAGCAAATGTATCACACACATGCTCTAACGATACTGACAATGCCAAGAACTCGCCTAGCGAGTCCCAGCGCAAATAATTTTGCTCTACAAGCTGCTCAACATGTTTTGGAGCAGACCCACCTGCACCTGTCTCAAATAAGCCACCACCATTCATTAATGGAACAATTGATAGCATTTTTGCACTGGTACCTAACTCTAAGATCGGGAATAGATCTGTCAAATAATCTCGTAAGACATTACCGGTGACAGAGATTATATTCTTACCGTTGATAATGCTCTCAAGAGTAAATCGTGTAGCCGCTACTGGCGACATAATGTGTAAATCAAGGCCTTTAGTCTCGTGATCTTTTAAGTATAAATTGACCTTAGCTATTAGCTCTGCATCATGTGCACGCTCTTCATCTAACCAAAAAATAGTCGGCAAATTGGTAGCACGAGCACGGTTAACAGCCAACTTAACCCAATCTTGAATAGGGGCATCTTTAACTTGGCACATACGCCAGATGTCTCCTTCTTCAACAGCATGCTCCAATAGCGTCGCACCTGAATCGTCTACAACACGAATGATACCCTCTGACTCGGCCTCAAAGGTTTTGTCATGGGAGCCGTATTCTTCTGCTTTTTGTGCCATTAGGCCAACGTTAGGCACACTTCCCATCGTTGTAGGATCTAGAGCGCCATGTTTTTTACAAAACTCCATTGTTTCTTGATAAACACCAGCATAGCAGCGGTCGGGAACAATGGCTTTAGTATCCTTTAACTTACCATTAGGGCCCCACATTTGACCCGAAGAACGAATAGCAGCGGGCATAGAAGCATCAATAATAATGTCGCTAGGCACATGTAAATTGGTAATACCTTTATCGGAGTTTACCATTGCAAGTTTTGGCCGTTTTTCGTAACAGGCTTGAATATCAGCTTCTACCTCGAGGCGCTTTTCTTCAGGTAGCTCTTCTATTTTTTGGTACAAATCACCCAATCCGTTATTGGTATCTACACCTATTTCTTCAAATAATTTAGCGTGTTTTTCAAAGGCATATCTAAAAAATACACTGACGGCATGCCCAAAAATAATGGGGTCAGATACTTTCATCATTGTTGCTTTCAAGTGCACCGATAATAGTACGCCTTCTTCTTTTGCGGCTGAAATTTCTGCCTCCAAAAAGTCACGTAAAGCATGGCAACTCATAACAGATGCATCAATAATTTCACCATCGAGTAATGATATTTTCTCTTTTAAGGTAGAAACAACACCACCAGGTGACACATGCTCAATGCGAACATCACATCCCTTTTCTATCGTAAGAGATTTCTCACTGCCATAAAAATCGCCATCTGTCATACTAGCAACATGAGACTTAGAATCTATGCTCCACTCACCCATAGAATGTGGGTTTCTACGAGCATACTCTTTTACCGCTAACGGAGCACGGCGATCAGAATTACCTTCACGTAAAACAGGGTTTACGGCACTACCCTTAATTTTATCGTAACGTTTTTGAATTGCCCTTTCTTCCTCGCTTTCTGGCTCATCAGGATAATCAGGCAAGTCATAGCCTTTAGCCTGTAATTCCTCAATAGCTGCGATTAATTGCGGGATAGACGCACTAATATTGGGCAACTTAATAATATTGGCATCGGCCTGCTTAGCAAGCTCACCTAACTCGGCTAGCGCATTATTTATTTGTTGCTCAGGTTTTAAACATTCAGGAAATGCAGAAATAATACGTGCAGCCAAAGATATATCGCGTGTCTCAACATCAATATTGGCGGCTTTTGCGAAAGTTTTGACTATGGGTAATAAGGAATATGTTGCTAAGGCAGGTGCTTCATCTGTTTTAGTATAAATGATCTTTGGGGTATCTGTGGTCATTAGTTTTCCTTAAATCGAAATCCGAATCATGATCTCTAGTGTCGGTATATGGTTATCATTGGGTAAGAGCACAAGTGCTCAGAACCTATACAGCTAATGTAAGCGCTCAAGATACAATAATTATATCATATGCATTATTATTCAGATTAATTTATTTATTTATACCTAGGTATTATAAAACTACTCTATGTCATCACTCATATTACTCAACAAGCCCTATAAAGTTTTATGCCAATTTAGTGAAGATAACGGTAGAAGCAACCTGTCCGAGTATATTGCTACACCGGAATATTACCCTGCCGGGCGCCTAGACTTTGACTCTGAAGGACTTTTACTCTTAACTAATGATGGTAATTTGCAACACTATATTTCACACCCCTCCTACAAATTGCCTAAAACTTATTGGGTACAAGTCGAAGGCAACGTGAATCCAAAGGCTATCAAACAACTTCGGCAAGGAGTAATATTAAAAGACGGCCCTACTAAGCCCGCTGCCGTCCAAAATATCTTAGAACCCAAAATTTGGGACAGAAACCCTCCAATAAGGCAACGGCAATCGATTCCCACTCACTGGCTAGAGATATCTATTACAGAGGGGCGTAATAGGCAAATTAGACGTATGACCGCTTCGGTAGGTCTTCCCACTCTACGATTAATACGTGTATCGATTGGAAATTGGAAATTAAGAGAACTTATGCCAGGAGAATCGCGAATAGAATCTTTTGAAATTCCGATGAAGCTTAAAAAGAAAACTCAACGTAAATATTCACCAAAACCGAGAACCAAAAAAGCACATAACAAATCATATAGAGATAGACATGCAAAATGATCGCTGGAGACCCAATGTAACCGTTGCCACATTGGTCGAACAAGACAACAAATTTTTAATGGTACACGAAGCACCTAATGGTAATGAAGTTTACAACCAACCAGCTGGCCACTTAGATGAAAATGAAAGCGTTATCGATGCTGCACAACGAGAAACTTTAGAAGAAACTGGTTGGGAAGTAGAAATTACAAATTATTTAGGTTTATATAGGCATATTGCAAAGAATGGTATTACTTATTTAAGGCATGGCTTTCTCGCAAAACCAATTAAGCATCATTCTAATATGGAACTAGATAATGGGATAATAGAAGCTGTGTGGATGAGCTACGAAGATATTATAAAACAGGAAAACTTACGTGGACCACTTGTTAAGCGCTTAATTGATGATTATCGAACTGGGAAGATTTATACCTTGGATATGCTTTACGATTAATATATTTTTAATTAAAACAAATATAAAAAAGGCTCTATCAAATAGAGCCTTTTTATCATAAGCATTATTGTTTTACTGAGCAATTAACCAACTGATTTTAAAGTAATCAACCAAGTAGAAAGCTCAGGAATAAGAGCAACAAGCACCCAAACAATCAATAGTGCGATCAGATATGGCATTGTATAAAACAAGAGTTTGAGATACGGGATCCCCGTAATACCACTCGCAACATACAAATTAAGACCATACGGCGGAGTAATAAAACCAATCGCATCACCCACTAGAAATACAACAGCAAAGTGAATAGGATCTACACCAATGCTTGCAGCAATTGGAGCCAAAATAGGCGCCAAAATAATGGTGTTTGGTAAGCTCTCAAGAATAGTACCTGCTAGTAAAACAATCGCCATACAAGCAAATAGTATTGGATAGTAACCACCAAGCAGTCCCACTAATTCAGTGATAAAATCCTTTGCACCTAATTGCGAAAGCACTTGTTGCATAACAACCGATACTGCAATCAACGGTGCTAACATGCCAGTAATAGTACCCGAACGCATCAAAATCCCAGGCAATGCACTAAACTTAAGCTCACGAGTAATCAGTATACCCGCTATTAAGCAAAAGCCTGCGGTAATACCTGCTGCTTCAGTTGGTGAGAATTTACCACTATAGATACCCCAGATGACGATACCAATGGCCATAAAGCCTAGCCATGCTTTAATGCCAGTTATGGCGATACGTGCTGGTTCGAACTTAATGATAGTGCCCCACTTATTCTTACGAGCCAAGTAGAAACACACTAGCTGCATTGCAACAACCATCAAGAAACCGGGGATAAATCCACCGATAAATAATTCATCGATAGGTAATTGCAGCATAAAACCATAAACAATAAAGATAATACTAGGAGGAATAATAATCCCTACCGTACCACCTGCTGCTAATGTTGCCGCCGCAAATTTATCATTGTAGCCATTCTTCACCATCTCAGGATGCATGATGCCACCAATGGTTGCCGTTGTTGCCGAATTAGATCCAGAAATAGCAGCAAACATACCACAAGCACCTAGAGATGCCATAGCAAGACCACCACGCAACCAACCTAAGCAAGAGTAAGCAAAATCAATCAATCGCTTCGCAATACCTGCTCCACTAATCAAGTCGCCCGTTAAAATAAATAACGGTAATGCCAACAACCCAAAGAAGTTAAGACCTTCAAATAACGTTGCGCCAACATTAGCTAGTGTGAAATCAATAACAATACTAACACCGACCACCCATATACCGATAATTAGGAAAATGGGGATACCAAGAACAAATAGTATTGTTACTGCAATACTAATTAGACCAATTAAAAAACCATCCATCATTTCTCTCCTAATCGCCGAACATTGATGTTGTAATTATCAAAGGTTTCTTCGCTAAAAATGCTTTTGTGTCTTCCCATAAATTTTGAGTAACACGGAACACTAAAAGAGAAAATGCCAACGGTACAGCTGTATAAAACCACCACTGCATAACGTCGTCAGTACCTTCAACGATTGAGAAGTTGTCATAAGATAGCTGCACTTGTTGTGCTGTAAAATAAATAACAACAGCACTAAACAGATACCAAACAACGGCATCCAACACCAAACAAGCATATTGTGCGTTATAACTTAAACGCTCGCGCAACTCATTAAAACGTAAATGCGTTCTCTGTTTTGCATTGTATGAGGCACCTATCCAGGTAAGCCACAAAAATAAATAAATAGGAATCGTTGTACTCCAAGGACTTTGGTACTTGAAGAAGAAACGGAGAATTACCTGCACGAAAATAATTGATCCCATCGCAGAATAGGAAACGAGAATAAAACACTTCTCAATATTTTCGTCTAGCCATTTTAAAGTCGATTTGACCATACGCTTTACCTCTTACATAGCCTCTAGACAAATATTTTATATCTGCAGACTACCTTCATGTAGTGAATACGTTTATTGGTTTTTAAATGCAATTATTACTAAATTGAAGAACAGCACGTTACGATTTAAAGTGATTCTTTACAACTTACAAAAATAATTATTTTATTTAAAAACCACTTAACTAAAACGTACCTAGACTAGGATTTAAAGAACTCTTATAAAAATATACCCGAGCCCTAATATATAGGGCTCAGGTAATTATTTGCTACTTAATAGTTAAACTATTAAGATTTCCACCAGCGACGTGGTTGAACATTTTCAGCTTTTGTATCAAGAGGGATACTACGAGCAATCTTATGAATTGAACCATAAGTATCTTGACCGCCTGACCACTTGTCAATACGCTCACGCCACTTAGTCCAAGGCTCTGGATTATGCTCAGGAGCACAAAGTTTAGCAGCCTTCTCACGCTCTGCATCACTAAGATGAGCCATACGAACGCCGTGCTCTTTAAATAGAGTACCTGGTAGTTGAGGAGTAGTTGCACCAACAGTGTTAGATAATGCTGCTTCTTGAGCACACTGGATTTTAGCTTGTGTGAAGTAAGCAGATTCCATAACAGCGTCTTGTAACTCGCCACTTAGGCCGTCAAATACTTTAGCATTCATCATAGTTGCTTCTGTACCACAGAAGAAACGTAGGTCAACTGACTGAGATACAACAGGTGACATGTTTGCATAAGCAACCGCGCCAGCCCAAGTTTCAGCACCATCGATAAGACCTTGCTTAAGACCGTCTAGAGTTTCTGACCATGCAATTGGCACTGGGTTAAGGCCAAGAAGCTGCATCGCGATACGACCCAACTGAGTACCTGTAACACGGTTTTTAGTGCCACGTAACTGCTCGATATTAGTAATAAGAGGTTTCTTATCCCAACCAAGGCCCATTTGAAGGCCACGAAGCTCACAATGAGAAAATAAGAACTGTAGACCGTGTTGCTTTTTCAGTGGATCACGCAAAATCTTTTGGCTATCTTGGTGATATAGGAACTCATACTGAGACGCACGAGTTGGGAACATATAAGCGTAATCAAGAACGTTAAGGTATGGTGCACCACCTGCCGAGTTCTGTGTAGATGCAGTAAACAGGTCGATAATACCCTGTTGAGTTTTCTTAACACAGTTTAGCTGACCACAAATTTGGTTATCACCAATGAATTCAACACGAACTTCACCGTCACTACGCTCTTCGATATCTTTAATGAAATCGATAGAACCAGCACGCTCAATTAATAAGCTACGCTCGTTAAAACCAGAAGCACCAAACTTTAAATTGTACTTAGCAGGTTTTGCATAACGACGTTTCATTTCAGCTTCAGCAGCAGTTGCTAGTTGCGGAAGTGTGTAACCCGCACCTAAAACACTTGCAGCAAGAACTGTTGAACTTAAACCATAGCTTCCAGCCACACGGAAGAAATCGCGACGAGATACGCTTTCACCAGTTGCAGGAGTATTGTTTTTGATTGTCATAAACCACCTCTTTAGTTATATTTTTAGAGACTATTGTTTAAAGATTAGACATCAAGAAATTAAGAAAAGATTTATTGATATCCAGTCTATTTTTTATTGTTGTAAAAGTATGGGTATTAAATCCATGGATCAATTAGATCATAGAAAAAAACCTTTAGCAAATATTTTGGGAGCAAAAAAACACCATTTGCGCAATAGTTTTGATACTTATCGTCTCGAAACTATGTATAATCGTTGTGCATTTAGCCAAATTGTCAAAATGCATGGATTAGCGTCGAACCAAAACACTGTTAATTCATTAGGTTAGATCAGATACTTAATGAATACATAAGATTAAAATAATAATGCAATTGCCTTTTGATCATCCTTTATAAGTGTCTAAATTATTTTTAAATAATCAAAAAATAATGTGGTGCTAATTGCAATTCTTGACGATGACGAATAAAAAGCTTGAAAATATAGTACACTAACACTGATACGTAGACGTCTATCAAAAAGAACATTAGATGTTAATGTTTCAAACATTTATTCATAATAAAGTATAACTATAAGGAAGGACTGCTTAATGCCAACCTCTTCTAATGCCTCGGAGAAATCATCTTCTGCGCTTCGCGCACTTAGCATTCTTGAAGCTGTAGCAGCATCACCAACGCCCATAACTGCCTCAGAAATAAACCAAAAACTAAAGCTTCCCAAGCCAACAATACATCGCCTTTGTCTAATGCTAGAAAAGGAAGGGTTTTTACAGCCCAGGTTAGATGGCAACGGCTACCTACCAGGTAATCGACTATCAAAAATGTCAATGGGGATCTTTTGTAACAATGAACACCTGAAAACGGAAAGGCATAACATCTTACAGCGCCTTTCCGATAAAGTTGGCGAAACATGCAATATTTCGATCTCCGATGGTTCCGAGATGATCTATTTTGACCGTGTAGAAACGCATTGGCCTTTACGAGTACAGCTACAAATCAATGACAGGGTACCAGTTTACTGCACTGCTAGCGGTAAATTATTCTTAAGTAATTTACCTAGCGCCAAGAGAAATCGCTTAATATCAAAGATTACCTTCGAGCAACTCACACCAAATACAATCACCAACGAAGACGACCTCAAAGCCGAATTAAAACGTATTCGTCGCGAGGATATTGGTGTAGATAATGAAGAATTTATACAAGGAATGGTTGCTGTATCTGTCCCACTTAAAAACTCTGAAGGCCAGTTTTTTGGAGCACTTGCTATGCATGCACCGAGCGCTCGTATGGATATGAAGAAAGCACTTGAACAAGTACCTTCTTTGCAACTTGCAGCCTCTGAACTTATCGAAACCATGCAAGATTAAGAAGCAATTTAGTATCTATTGAGCATTAAAAAAGGCTTATATATCAATTATATAAGCCTTTTTATTATGATTCTCTCTTGCTGCTAAAACATCAAAATTGCTGACTAGCCTACAGCATCCTCTTTCATCATATCAGCTGCTTTTTCAGCAATCATTATTGCCGGTGCGTTTGTATTACCCGATACAATTTCAGGCATGATCGAGCAATCAACTACACGCAAACCCTCTAAACCATAAACGCGTAATCGCTCATCAACAACATTCATTTCATCCGACTCAGGCCCCATTTTACAAGTACCCGTTGGATGATAGATAGTTGTTGCACGGTTTCTTGCATACTGTAACAATTCTTCATCGCTTTGGTGCTCGATACCAGGCTCATGCTCTTCGGCGATTAAATCTTTGAGTGCCGGCGCATTAATGATTTTACGAACATGCTTAATAGAATCGATTGCTGTTTGCTGATCAAGCTCTGTAGCCAAATAGTTAGGGTGAATTGCTGGGTAATCAGCAGGGTTTGCTGATTTTAATTCAATATGACCCGTACTGGTTGGCCGCAACTGACAAACCGACGCTGTAAAAGCAGAGAATTTATGAGTACCGTCAGCAGGCTTATCTGCACTTAACGGCTGCAAATGATATTGGATATCAGGGCGATCAAGTGTATCGTTACTTTGAGTAAAGATAGCCACCTGACTTGCCGCCATCGTTAACGGGCCTGTTCTAAACAAGGCATACTCAACGCCCATCATTGCCTTACGTAATGGATTACGTAATTCATCGTTTAAAGTCAGTGGTTTTTTAACTTTATAAATAGTTCGAATTTGTAGATGATCCTGTAAGTTCTTACCCACACCCGGCGCATGCTTAACAACATCAATATTATGTTTGGCTAATTCATCTTTATCACCAACACCTGACAGCATTAAAACTTGCGGCGAGCCAATAGCTCCAGCAGACAGCACTATCTCACCCTGACATTGAACGGTACTTTCAACACCATTAACTGAATAGGTAATACCAGAAGCACGCTTATCATTGAAATTGATTTTATGTACTAATGCCTTAGTAACAACAGTTAAATTTTCTCTGTGAAGAACTGGTTTTAAAAAGCCAACAGCTGTACTACAACGAGTACCCTTTTGTGTAATGGTGAGCTGAAAATAGCCTGCACCTTCTTGATCCTTACCATTAAAGTCATCATTACGCGGAATACCAATTTCTTCAGCGGCGTCAATGAATAGCTCACAAATTTCACGCTTTACACGAATATTAGAGACGCTTAATGGTCCACCAGCACCGTGGTATTCATTCGCACCACGCTCGTTATCTTCGGATTTTTTAAAGTATGGTAAAACTTCGTCGTAAGACCAACCTTTATTACCAAGTTTTACCCAATTATCATAATCTTCTGCTTGACCACGCACATACAATAGGCCGTTCAATGAACTAGATCCACCAAGAACTTTACCTCGCGGCCACTCAAGGCTACGTCCATTTAAACCTGGGTCATTTTCAGTCTTATAACACCAATCGGTTTTTGGATTATGCATTGTCTTAAAATAGCCGATGGGTACATGAATCCAAGGATTAGTGTCTTTACCACCAGCCTCAAGCAATAGAACTTTTTTATTAGGATCTTCTGACAAGCGATTAGCCATGACACAACCAGAGGAACCAGCACCTACAACAATGTAGTCGTAAACTTCAGTAGACATAATTGACACACCACTTAATTTTTTATTGTATAAATTTTTATGTTAGGCAATATAACGTAGTGGCGTAGATTATCAATCTATAGCGACTTAATCAATTAAAAATTACAAATAATGATTATTTTGGTCTCATTTTTTATTAAATGAAGAAGGTATAAGCCAGAATGAAGAATAATAGCTAATACCCCGGAGAACCCATGACCCACAACACGACAGCCTCTTCATCTGCCGATGGGTTTTTCACAAAATGAGGCTCCTCCCCAACAATTGAGAAGCTATCACCTTCGCCCAAAATATATAATTTATCGCCTATGGTTAACTCTAAAACACCTGATTTAACAAAACCCGCTTCTTCACCTTTACGTTTTCGCGGTTCTTTACTGGTCTCCACACCAGGAGAAAAGGTAGTTAAGATCATCAAAATATCACCACTTAACCATGGCGATAATAATTCTTCACGGATACCCGTACCAAAAAAGTCGAGACTGCGTCTTGAATCATGCCTAACTACATGATTTACCTCATCAACTTTTTGTTGATTATCGGTATGAAAAAACCATGTAATTTGAACGCCTAAGACTTCACTAATGGATTGAAGAACTGATATAGGAAGGGAGGAAACACCACGCTCGACTTGGCTAACATAACCTACGGACTTACCAATTTTCTCAGCGATAGCTGAGAGCGTGATCCCTTTGGCCTTTCGTAGGTCTCGAATTTGGAGGCCTATACGCACTTTATTTTTATCCATATCCGTAAATACAGAATGGGTTGTTTGGGACATGCAACTAACCTAATAGGTTTATTTATTAACCGAAATATGAAAACGCGATCTACTTAATAAACCGCGGATCTAAAGAGCCATTTACTAAGAAGATGCTTTTTGTGCAGCCTCCAATGTTTGACTAATTAGAGCATTAATTGTCATTGGGCCAACTCCACCTGGAACTGGGGTCAGCGCAGATACACGACCTTCTAAGCCAGTTTTATCAATATCGCCTAATCCACCTGGATGATAACCAGCATCAACAACAACTGCACCATCTTTAATCCACTCTGCCTTAATAAATTCAGGGCGACCCACTGCACCAACAAGTACATCAGCTTGTTTGATATGCTCAGCAAGGTTTTGTGTGCGGGAATGGCAGATTGTTACAGTGCAGTTTGCATTTAAAAGCATAGCAGCCATTGGTTTACCCAATATAGGACTACGACCAACGACAACAGCATGCTTACCATTTAAATCAATTTTGTAATGCTCTAAAAGGTGCATAATACCTGCAGGCGTTGCCGAACCATACGCTTCTTCACCCATGGCCATCAAACCAAAACCTTTTGTAGTAACACCATCAACGTCTTTTTCGATAGAAATTGCATCAAAACATTTTCGCTCGTCAATTTGAGACGGCACTGGATGCTGCAACAAAATACCGTGTACATCTGGATTAGCATTCAGCTCATTAATTTTTGCCAAAAGCTCTTCAGTTGTTGTCTCTTCACTCATTTCAACTTTAATAGAATCCATTCCTATACGACGACAGGCAGTACCTTTCATTTGTACATAGGTACCAGAAGCAGGATCACTACCAACTAAAATAGTAGCCAAGATAGGAACAGGATTATCTTTTACTAATTCAGCAACGCTAGCGGTTAACGCTACTTCTCTTTCTTTTACTAATTGTTTTCCATCAAGAATCAAAGTTGTCATTTATTTATCTCGTTTTATGGTTCATAAAAACAATTGATATAAAGTGGCTATTTAAAAATATAATTTAGCCACTTAACTCAAAGTAATAAAAAATTACAAATTAAGTTAACACTTAATTTTTTCCATTGCAGAATCGTAAACCGAACGTAAAGATGGCTTCACTTTATAGCGCACACATTCAACTTCTATTTCAAAATCAGTGTTATCTAACCATTCTTTATTGATACCGCCGTCGTGATTCACATAACCCATAGCAACTGTTGCACCAACCGAGTGACCAAACATGCCCGCCGTTGTTCTACCCACAATTTCACCATTCGCATAGATCGGTTCTTCGTGATAACAAAGTGGCTCTGGATCCTCAAAAACAAATGCGACAAAACGTTTTTTCAGTAAGCCCTCTGCCTTTTGTGCAAGCAATGCTTCTTTACCAATAAAGCCGCCCTCTTTTTCAAAGTCCGAAGCAAAGCTCAAACCGGCTTCAAGTTGTGTATCTTCGTCGGTAATATCATGTCCCCAATGGCGATAGCATTTTTCCATACGCAGAGAGTTCATCGTATGATAGCCATAAGGTTTAATACCAAATTCTTCACCTGCCTCTAAAATCGCATCGTAAACACTCGGTGCGTATTCTGTAGCAATGTAAAGTTCCCAACCTAACTCACCCACATAAGTGATACGCGATGCACGTACTTTTGCATAATGTAAATCGATTTCTTTTGATGTGGCAAAAGGGAAACCTTCGTTGGAAATGTCATCACTGGTTAATTTGCTTAACGTGTCACGAGCACGCGGTCCCATAACAGTGACAACAGCCATTGAAGAGGTAATGTCATTAATATAAACAACTTCGTCGCAGGCTTTATTGCGACGCATCCAATCCATATCACGCGTTTGCGTAGCAACACCCGAGATTACTAAATATTTATCCGATGCTAGGCGAGTAACCGTCACATCAGCCTCTATGCCACCACGCTCATTGAGCCACTGGGTATAAACCATCTTGCCAACACCAACAGCAACGTTATTTGAGCAAATTCGATTTAAGAATTTCTCAGAGTCAGGACCTTCGACTTGATATTTAGAGAAGGAACTCTGATCAATAACACCAACTTTATTACGCACAGCTTCGTGTTCAGCTTTATTGTTTTCAAACCAATTCTGACGACCAAAAGAGTATTCATACTCAGGCTCTTGTCCTTCATTGGCAAACCAGTTAGCACGTTCCCAACCGTTATCAACACCAAACACGGCACCAAGTGATGCAAGTTTGTCATGTAACACTGAACGCCTTACACCACGCGCTGTTTTAAATTGTTTGAATGGATAATGTGTTTCATACAACAATCCCAAAGACTCTGTTGTACGATCGTATAGGTAGCGTTCATTACCCTGGAACGGCATATTACGACGAATATCAACATCCCATAAGTCACGCGGTGCATGACCTTTTTGAATCCATTCAGCGAGCATCTTGCCTGCCCCACCCGCTGACTGAATACCAACAGAGTTAAAACCAGCAGCCACAAAATAATTTCGTAGTTCGGGCGCCTCACCCAATTGATACCGATCATCAGGAGTAAAAGATTCTGGGCCATTAAAGAAAACCTGCAAACCTGTTCTCTCTAAAATAGGTATACGGTGCATTGCCGATTCTAGATAAGGCTCTAGGTGATCAAAATCTTCTGGTAGTTCATCAAAAGAAAAATCATCAGGAATACCATCCATACCCCAAGGCTTCGCACCCGGCTCAAACATACCCACTAATAATTTACCGGCATCGGGCTTATAGTAACAATAACCGTCCATGTCACGCATAGTAGGCAAGCCTTCTGCAAGATCAGGCATATTTTCTGTTACAACATAAAAATGCTCAGCAGCATGCAGTGGCACATTAACCCCTGCTTTACGACCAAATTCACGCGCCCACATACCCGCACAGTTAACAACATATTCTGCATCAATATCGCCGTGCTCAGTAATAACGCCGGCAACTTTTCCATCGCGGGTTTTCATGTCTAAAACTTTAGTATTTTCAAAAATTTTAGCGCCGCCAGTACGTGCACCTTTTGCCAAAGCTTGTGTTACGTCAACAGGGCTTGCCATACCATCCATTGGTAAATGAATGGCACCAATAACATCATCGACATTAAGTAATGGCCACATTTCTTTTGCTTGCTCAGGACTAATAACATCACAAGGAAAACCTGCAACTTTTGCCATAGAAGCACCGCGTTTAATTTCTGCCAAACGCTCTTTGTTAGTTGCAATAGTTAAAGAGCCATTGCGAACAAAGCCTGTAGCTTGTCCTGTTTCAGCTTCTAACTGATCGTAAAGGCTCGCACTATAATTAGCCAGCATTGACATGTTATAACTTGCTCGGAGTGTTGGCACTAGACCAGCTGCATGCCATGTTGTACCACAGGTTAATGTTTTACGCTCTAGCAATACGACATCTGTAATACCTAACTTAGTTAAATGATAAGCAATACTACAACCGATAACACCACCGCCAACAATGACGACTTGAGCAGATGACGGTAATTGTTTTGACATGTGCTTTCTCCGAATAATTATTTGTTTAACACAAAGTACTGACTAAAAAATTAGTTAACTAATAGTACAAACTATTAGTTAAAAACGACTGTTTTATTTCCATGAACCAGAATCTGATCTTCAAGATGTGCACGTAAACCACGCGCTAAAACAGTTTTTTCTACATCTTTACCTAAACGAACCAAATCTTCTACGCTATCGGTATGATTAACTCGAACAACGTCCTGATCAATAATTGGGCCTTCATCTAATTGTTCAGTTACATAGTGACAAGTTGCACCAATCAGTTTTACACCGCGTCTGGATGCCTGGTGATAAGGTTGACCACCAATAAAGGACGGCAAAAAGCTGTGATGTATATTAAGAACTTGATGGCGATATTTTTCACATAGAGATTGAGGAAAAATTTGCATGTAACGAGCTAACACTACGCAATCAACATTGTAGCTATCGACCAAGCGCTCTACCTCGGCAAAACCCGGCGCTTTATTATCCTTTTCAATAACAACATGGTGATAAGGAATGCCATAAAATTCGGCCAAACCGCGCATGTCATCGTGATTGGAAATAACACAAGGAATCTCACAATTAATATCGCCGCTTTTCCAACGATCGAGTAAATCTGATAAACAATGAGAACCTTTACTCGCCATTAAAATAACACGCTTAGGTACCGCATTATCAATAACACGCAAATTCATTTTCAACTCTTCGACTAACGGTTGAAACTTTTCTCTCAACACATCAGCGCCAAACGGTAATGAATCAGCAGTAATTTCTAAACGAGAAAAAAACCAATTACTATCAACATCGGAATGGTGTGATGCTTCTGATATCCAACCACCGTGCTCAGTAATTAAGCCACCTACCTTAGTAACTATTCCCACTTGATCTGGGCAATCCAAGACTAAACGATAAGTTTGAGTCATTTATAACACTCTCCACAAAGCGCTACTCACCATTCCTTATTAGAAAGGTGAGCAGCAAAATAATTATTAATAGTTAATTAAAAAGTTATAACTGAGAATCGAGTTCTGGCACTGCGTCAAACAAATCAGCAACAAGACCATAATCGGCAACATTAAAGATAGGAGCATCTTCATCTTTATTGATAGCGACAATAATTTTAGAGTCTTTCATACCTGCTAAATGCTGAATAGCACCAGAAATACCAACAGCAATATATAGGTCCGGAGCAACGATTTTACCCGTTTGACCTACCTGCATATCATTTGGAACATAACCTGCATCAACAGCGGCACGAGATGCACCAACAGCAGCACCTAATTTATCAGCTACTTTTTCTAGCATTTCGAAATTATCGCCAGACTGCATACCACGGCCACCAGAAACAATAATGCGTGCATTACTTAACTCTGGGCGATCAGATTGAACAACTTCTTCACTGACAAAGCGTGAAAGACCAACATCCGCTGCGTCACCTAATTTTTCAACACTACAGCTACCACCCGTTAAGTCAGCTGGATCAAATGCTGCTGTACGAACAGTCATTGCCTTTATGGTATCGCTACTTTTTAGGGTTTGCATCGCATTACCCGCATAAATCGGACGTACAAATGTGTCGCCATCAACAATTCCTGTAATATCAGAAATTTGGGCAACATCGAGTAATGCCGCAGCTCTTGGCAAAACATTTTTACCTTGCGTGGTTGATGGTGCGATAACGTAGGTAAAGGATTTTTCTTTAACCAACTCTGATAAATAAGGCGCAAAGTTTTCTGGCAACTGCTTTTCTAATGCAGGGCTATCTGCCAACAACACTTGAGCAACGCCAGGAATTGCACTTGCTGCTTCAGCAACTGCATTACAGTTTCCACCAGCAACTAACAAACTAATTTCAGAACCCGTTTTTTCAGCAATTTCTTTAGCCGCGGTTAAAGTATTGGCTGTTGCTGCTTGGAGCTCTTCATTATTGTGTTCAGCGATGACAAGAATACTCATTATAGTGCTCCTTCTGATTTTAATTTCTCGACCAATTCAGCAACATTAGCAACTTTTTCACCCGCACTACGCTCAGGTGGATTAAGAACAGTTACCGTTGATAGTCGTGGGGTAATATCAATACCCAGTTCAGCAACAGAAATGCTTTCGATAGGCTTGCGCTTAGCTTTCATTAAGTTAGGCAGAGACACATAACGTGGCTCATTTAAGCGTAAATCTGCAGTAACAACGGCGGGAAGTTTTAGCGCCACTTTTTGTAAACCGCTATCAACTTCACGAGTCACCATAATTTCATCGCCTTCGATAGAAATTTCAGAAGCGAATGTACCTTGTGCCATACCTGATAAGGCGGCAAGCATTTGTCCAGACTGGTTATTATCACCATCAATAGACTGCTTGCCAAACAATACAAGACCTGGCTTCTCTTGCTCTACAATGGCATTAAAGAGTTTTGCAACTGCTAACGGCTGAATAACCTCATCGGTTGCCACATGAATAACACGATCTGCACCCAAGGCTAGAGCTGTACGCAGCTGCTCATGGCAACTATCGGAGCCAATACTAACCGCAATAACCTCGGTTGCTACGCCCGACTCTTTTAAACGCAAAGCTTCTTCGATTGCAATCTCACAGAATGGATTAACAACCATTTTTAGCTTTTCAACATCAACAGCTGAATTATCAGCCTTGATACGTACTTTAATATTAGCGTCAACAACCCGCTTTATTCCAACCAATATTTTCATGATAACCCCATTTTCTAGGCTTTAGGCGACAGTTTGATAAATAAAAAATTCCACTTAATCACTTATAAATGAAATTAGACAGATATTTTTCACGGGGAATATTGATGACAAATCAAATATTTGTCAATAAGTTTTTAGCGAATTATTAAAATATAAAAACTCAATACAATAACAGTAATAACAAAGGCAATTAGGTAGCTATAGCTACAGCTCCACAAAAATTAAAACCAGTTGAAGAATCAATTAGTTATAAGCAAAAGTTGTTTAATAAAAAAAGTATATATCGAAGAGGGTTTTCAGCAAATTGAATATTTTATTTGCACCAGTATCATGCAGAATTACCAACTAAAAAATACTTAACTGACGAAAAAATAGCTAAATACACATTTTTATCGCTAATAAAGGGGATTTTATAAGCAATTTGTAAGTTTTTAAGCCATACGATATTACTAGTGAACCAGCATGGTTCATTGCTCATTATTAAGCACCATTAGCAGCATAAACAAACAGCACACAACTGGACCAACAGTGACAACTCAACTGATACCCTAAATACTTAAATAGGTATTGTATAGTCACATCGTATATTTATAATGAAAAGCATCTAATAAACCTATTAGATCAAAAAACAGCGGTTTTTAGGAGCCGTTGGTATAAATATAATAGCTAGTCACATAACAAGCTTTATAACATTGGCTGGCTAACTTATAACTATAACAAGATAATCAATGATTCCATCAACGATTACATATCACAGAGGCTCTAACTATAATGAAACCTATTAAAAATATCTTAAAGTTCGCATCTACTGTTGCTATTACAGGCACGTTAGCAACATCTGCTGTGGCAGACGTTAATGTCGCTTACTTCCTTGAGTGGGCAACACCTAATCAGGTTGCTAAAGTAGAAAAAGCATACGATGAAGCCATTGGCGAAAAAATAAACTGGATTAACTTTGGCAGCGGTGGCGCAATGACAGAAGCTATGCTTGCTGGCGATATCGATATCTCTTTCAGCCAAGGCCTAGCCCCTTTCGTCAATGCTATTAATGCAAATGCACCGATTAAAATGGTAGGTGTTGCTGTTGCTTATGGTGCTGCTGACGACTGTATCGTTAACTCAAAAGAAGGCATCAGCTCTTCTAATGCAACCGAGCTAGAAGGCAAAACTGTTGCTGTTCCTTTAAACACCATGGCTGACTTCGGCTTTCGTGTAACTATGGAGCATTTAGGTGTTGACCTCAGCAAACTCACTATCGTTGACCAAGAGCCAGCAGATGCTGCTGTTTCTCTAGTTGATGGTGCAGTTTCAATGGCTTGTGGTTTTGGTGAAAACTCTCTTTCTAAAATGAAAGAAGTTGGTAAACCAATGCTAACCACTGCAGAGAAAGCAGAAGCAGGCATCTCTAGCTTTGATATCATCTCTGTCACTGAAAAATTTGCTCAAGAAAACCCAGAAGCTCTACGCACCTTCCTTGAAGTAACTGCAGAAGCTAACGCTGAATTTGCTAAAGATCAATCTAAAATTGATATCATTGCCAGCGATGCAGGCCTTACTGTTGCAAAAACTAAAGCACAAATGGCAGGCTTTGCTTTCCCAACAGTTGATGAGCAATTAACAGCATACTTTGGTAAAGACGGTCGTGTTTGGGATATGCTTCCATTTATGGGCCAAATGTTTGCTACTGAAAGCTCACCAGCAAAAGCGGACTATACACCAGCTGTTGATACTTCTTTCCTTAAGTAACTATCAGTAAACCCTGCAAAGTAATTTTGCAGGGTCACAAAAGGCAGATAGCAGCAACTGCATCTGCCTTAACATTTTAATTACAATAAATAAAAACACTCCCAATGTTCATGTTGGGCTCTCAAAGACCATACATATCAAGGTGATTTATGTCCGATCTTGTTTCAGATAACCTAAATATGGTATTTAACGTCTCCACAGGCGGCACCGTGCATGCCCTTAAGGATGTTAGCTTTACCTTAAAACAAGGGGAATTATTATCCGTTCTCGGCCCTTCTGGTTGTGGTAAAACCACACTATTAAACATCATTGCCGGCTTTATAAGACCAACAGGCGGCAAACTAGAATTAGGCGGCGAAGAAATAGACGGCCCAGGTGTAAACCGCGGCATGGTATTTCAACAAGGCGCTCTATTTGAATGGCTCACAGTTGCTGAAAACGTAGCTTTTGGACTAGAAATTAAAAAAACAGACCCTGACGTCATCAACAAAAAAGTTGAAGAGTGGCTAGAAATTGTAGGCCTCGCAGGCTTTGGGCACGTCCCGACTTACCAGCTATCGGGTGGTATGCAACAGCGTATCGCGCTAGCTCGCTGCTTAATCAATGATCCAGACCTTATTTTGATGGACGAACCTCTAGGTGCACTAGATGCCCTGACTCGGGAAAAAATGCAATCCCTCGTCTTAAAGATTTGGAAGGAGACAGGCAAAACTATCATGATCATTACTCACTCCGTTGAAGAAGCCTTGCTTCTTGGAGAGCGCTTGTTTGTGATGGCACCGAGACCTGGGCGACTCCACAAAGAGTACCGGCTTCCCTTTGCAGAACAAGGCCTGACACAAGACCTGCGTGATGTTAAAGCTACTGAGGAGTTTGGTGAAACACGTGAAGAAATTCTTACCATGATCTGGAACATGGAAGAAGAAATTATGGGGCAGGTGTAATTATGAGTGGATATAGTGGTTTCATAGTTGGCTTTTTATTTATAGCCTTAATCATCGCCTGTATTTGTGCAACGATTTATGGTCGTAAACTCATCAGGACCGAAAAAACAGATGCCGTATTCGGTAATCCTACTAAAGCTTTAGGTGGCTGGCACTGGGTAGTCACTGGTGTTAGCTTTATTTTACTCTCTTGGTTTTATTTTTCTTGGGATGCAGCTCGCGCATTTAATCCCAAATCGGCTAACGAACTATGTCAAATTGCAAAACTAGACTATGCCGTTAACCCTATTCGTACAGTATTTCCTATCGATGATAATTACTTACGTGGGACTCGCCTACTCCAACGAGAAGAAGCTCAGCTCGCAGGATTAGAAGGTAACATAGATTCTCTAGGGCTAAATGACGATAAAAAAGCCTATGCTTTATTGATTATTGAATCGATGCGCGACGCAATGACTAGTTTAGCGTCTGCAGAAAACCTAGATGCAGCTACTACGCAGAAGCTTGCAGGTATCGAGGAGCGAATTAACACGCTTACCGATAATATGGCAGATGCTGCATTCCCTGGTGCACCGACAGCTAAACAGATAGAGCTTGCAGAAAATCAAGGCCATTGGGGTGACCCTCTCAATGAGATCCCTCTTCATCCTGCCAGTCCTCGTGGCTATAAGTTTGATGCTGCCGCTAAAGAGATGCGATCAATTGCTCGTGATTTTGGTCGAATTAGAAATACTAATGCGGCTTTCTTGGCACAAATCGAAGAGCAAAAAAGTCGCCTTAAAACCTTTAATCAATTAACTGAGTCTGCAACTGGCTTAAGTGACAATGAAATATCAGAGCGTAAAGATTTTTCTAAGACACTAACCCGTGTATTAAGACGTATTGATGATGGTCTTGTCTTTCCTCCCACTGCATTAACGGGTATCGAAGCAGCCCTTATCGCTCTCGATAAAGAGCAACGTAACCAACAAGGTGCTGTAAGCCTTTATGCTTCATTGATGATGCCTGGTGGTAGTATTGACGCAGGTGCAAGCAATTGTAGTGAGCAGGGCTCTGGCCGTTGGTTACCAAAACCATCGGATACGATAGCAACTCTAGCACGTATTTCAGATCCGGATATTGGCTACAAGGGTTTTCCTCTACTTTGGTACAAAATGAAACCTGTGAGTGAAATGATTGGTTTTATCGTACCCGACTTTATTGTCTCTCTTGTTCCGGGTGAATTCCCTCGTCACGATGAGTCTGGCTTAACAACGGGTAACTTTAAAACCAGTGTTTATAACTTTGCTACGGGTAATTTTGATCTATTCTCTGTTCCGGTACCTGCGGGGCACGTATGGGATTCGTTACTTCGTGTCTTAGCTGGCCTGTTCTTCGGTATTATACTGGGTGTACCACTTGGCTTATTTATGGGCTTATCAAGATTCTGTAAAGGTTTCTTTGATCCATTGATCGAGCTATACCGCCCTGTTCCACCACTTGCCTGGGCACCACTAATCTTAACGATTTTTGGTATTAATGATGACGGTAAAATCTTCCTGTTATTTATGGTTGCCTTTGCCATTATGGTTATATCAGCGCGCACCGGTGCAACGGGTACAGCTTTATCTAAAATACACGCTGCTCACTCACTAGGCGCTAGTAACCGTCAAATATTACGCCGTGTAATTTTGCCTAACTCTCTACCTGAGATCCTAACAGGTATTCGTATTGCCATTGGTGTTTGTTGGGGTACGTTAGTTGCTGCAGAAATGCTAGCAGGTACAACAGGTATTGGTTTTGTGGAAAACGTAGCCAGAAAGCAGTCTGACTATGAAATTATCTGGACGACTATTATTATCCTCGGACTCTTAGGTCTGATATTCGACTTAATCATGCGCTGGGTAATCAATAAGGTGATTCCATGGAGAGGTAAAGGCTAACTATAGCTTTAAAAAACACCAAAACGGCTTAAGAATCATCTTAAGCCGTTTTTTTATATCTGCATTTTATGGACTACCTTTCACTTCAATATAATTTCATTTTTAGAGCGAGCGCTCTAAAAAACACCTCCAATCTATTTACATATGCATTTGATTAACAGAGAATGCTCCCCCGCAGACATACCTGCACCAGATTAATGCGTGATATTTAACCTTCAAACCGTTAGAATGCGCGCCCTAACATAATTAAAACAAGATGTAACTTAGCAAATTGGAGAAGATCCTATGCGTATTGGTGTACCTAGAGAAGTATTTGACGGCGAGCAACGAGTTGCTACAACGCCAGAAGCTGCTCAACAATTACAGAAACTCGGATTTAGCGTCGCAATTGAGTCAGGAGCAGGAAATACTGCAAAACTCAGTGATAGTGATTATGCTGATGCAGGCGTGGAAATTATAGAATCAACCCAAGCGCTATGGAAAGACTCCGATATTATTTTAAAAGTACGAGCACCTGAGAATTCAGAAATCGAGCTTTTACATGAAGGACAAATGATCATCTCCTTTATGGCACCTGCACAAAATCCTGAGCTATTACAAAAACTGGCTGATAAAAAAGTCACTGCACTTGCCATGGAAACTATTCCTCGTCTTTCGCGTTCGCAAAAGATGGATGCCCTTAGTTCTCAGGCAAATATCGGCGGCTACCGCGCAATCATCGAAGCAGCCCAACACTTTGGCCGCTTTTTTACTGGGCAAATTACTGCTGCCGGTAAAGTGCCTCCTGCCAAAGTACTGGTCATTGGTGCTGGTGTAGCCGGTCTTGCCGCTATTGGCACGGCTCGTGGTATGGGTGCGATTGTTCGTGCCTTTGATACTCGTCCAGAAGTAAAAGAGCAAGTAGAAAGTATGGACGGCGAGTTTTTAATGCTCGAATTTGAAGAAGATGGCAGTGGCGAAGGCGGATACGCCAAAACCATGAGCAAGGAGTTTATCGACGCTGAAATGGCATTGTTTGCAGAACAAGCTAAAGATGTCGATATTATTGTCACAACAGCATTAATACCTGGCCGCCCTGCTCCTGAGTTAATTACTGAAGATATGGTTAAATCCATGCGAGAAGGCAGTGTTATCGTTGATCTCGCTGCTGCGATGGGTGGTAACTGCAAGTTAACTGAAGCCGATAAAGTCGTGGTAAAACATGGTGTTAATATTGTTGGCTATACCGACTTACCTAGCCGTCTACCCACCCAAGCGAGCCAACTTTATTCAACTAATTTACGTCATTTACTCAGTGATATGACGCCAGAGAAAGACGGAAATGTCATTGTTGATTTTGAAGATGAAGTCGTACGTGGAGCAACGGTTGTTAAAGAAGGTGAAATTACTTTCCCACCACCTCCACCAAAACTATCTGCAGCGCCAGCCAAAAAGCCAGAACCAGCGGTTGTTGAAGAAGAAGAGCCAAAAGAGCCTAGTAAATTAAAGCCATGGATTCCTTTTATTATTGGCGGATTGGCACTATGGGGATTAGGTACTTCGGCACCTGACTCATTTATGTCTCATTTTACTGTTTTCGTACTCTCATGTTTTGTTGGCTATATGGTGATATGGAATGTATCTCCATCACTACATACACCTCTGATGAGTGTTACCAATGCAATCAGTAGTATCATCATTATTGGTGCCCTCTTGCAAATCTCCTCGCCTGATCCATGGGTGATTATTTTGGCAGGTATTGCTGTATTGATTACGAGCGTCAACATTGTGGGTGGCTTTGCGGTTACTCAACGCATGCTTGATATGTTTAGAAAATAGCAATCACTAAAAATAAAAATATAGATGTAGTAGATCTAGTTGGAGAAAAAGAATGTCACAAGGTTTAATTAACGTTGCCTATATTGGAGCAACTATTTTATTTATTCTTGCACTGGGGGGCTTAAGCAAACAAGAAACAGCCCGTCGGGGTAATTTATTCGGCATGATCGGTATGGGCCTTGCCCTTGTCGTGACTATTATTGGCTTAGTTACCAGTAACTATGCTTTTTTAATTGGAGCGTTGGTCGTTGGTGGTAGTGTTGGTTTAATACTTGCCAAAAAAGTTGAAATGACACAAATGCCCGAGCTTGTTGCTATATTGCATAGTCTTGTAGGTTTAGCAGCAGTATTAGTTGGCTATGCTAACTTCTTAAGTCACGCTACAGGCTTTAGCGGTATCGAATTAACTATTCATCATATAGAAACCTATATTGGTATTTTAATTGGTGCATTAACCTTTTCAGGTTCGGTCGTTGCCTACTTAAAGCTCAGTGGAAAATGGGGTGGTAAACCATTACTTTTACCTGCTCGCCATTGGCTAAATCTCGGGTTATTAATCCTTGCCATTTATTTTGGCATCCAGTTTGTTAACAATGCTGCCGAAGGTGCTGGCTTAACTGCTTTGGCCATAATGACAATTATTGCCTTACTATTTGGTATTCACATGGTTGCAGCCATTGGTGGTGCCGATATGCCTGTTGTTGTTTCTATGCTAAATAGTTACTCAGGCTGGGCTGCTGCCGCATTGGGTTTCTTGCTCTCTAACGACTTACTAATTGTTGTTGGTGCACTGGTTGGTAGCAGTGGTGCGATTCTCTCTTACATTATGTGTCGCGCAATGAATCGTAATTTTATCTCTGTTATTGCAGGTGGTTTTGGCTCTGGTGCACCTAAAGCCTCTGGCCCAGCAGCGGAGATCGAAGGTGAAGTGACTCCCATTAATGTTGAAGAAGTTGCTGATATGGTAACGAGTGCGAAGGAAGTCATGATCATCCCAGGTTACGGTATGGCCGTTGCTCAAGCACAGCATATGGTCAGCGATATCACTAAAACTTTACGCAAAAAAGGCGTTAATGTACGCTTTGGTATCCACCCAGTTGCTGGTCGTATGCCTGGCCACATGAATGTTTTACTGGCAGAAGCAAAAGTACCTTACGACATTGTTTTTGAAATGGAAGAAATTAATGAGGACTTCCCTGATGTAGACGTTTCAATTGTTATTGGAGCAAACGATATCGTAAACCCCGCTGCACAAGAAGTACCCGATAGCCCAATTGCAGGCATGCCTGTTCTTGAGCCATGGAATGGTAAAAACACCATTGTATTAAAACGCGGAATGGCATCGGGTTATGCCGGTGTTGAAAACCCCCTTTTCTATAAAGAAAATACACGTATGCTATTTGGCGATGCTAAAGAGAGTTTAGAAGCTCTATTTAAGCTTATGAGCTAATCACGAAAATATTGTAGCCAATAAAAAAGGTGCTTTTAGCACCTTTTTTATTGGCTACACTTTATGGTTAGACATTAGTCACCTGAATAATTAACACCATACCCCAAGGCTGCTAGGCTTTCCTCAGCAATAATTAGGGTATCTGTACTAATAAATTTATCAACCTTCATGCAATCGAGATAATATTCCAAACAGATAATAGTATCTGCGAAAGTCTCCAACATATGTTCCAACGCCGCAGGTGGTGTATTAGACAACAAACAACCTTCGACAAAGCGAATAGAACTAGCCATTATTTCAGCTGCTCTAGGTAGCTCTAAAACAATCATTCCACCACGTACACTGTTCATTGTTTTCGCTACGTTTTTAATATGCACACGATCATATGCAGATTCAGAAAATGAGCTAAGAGCTCGCTTAATCAAAGTTAAACCTGTTTCAGCCTCTTCTAATACAACAAGCTGAGCTCCCGCCAAATGACTATTAAGAATCATGTCATGCCGTGACTGCTCATTAACCTGGGTTAATTTTTCATCAGAGAAATTAGAATTAATGACACTATCTAATACACTTTCGACATAGAGAAATGCATCCGCAACATCCATTAACTCTTTAGAGTCGGGCTTTTCACCTTCTTCCTTCCATGCCTCTACTTTTTCTAATTGTTGGCGCATTGTCTCAGCTGCCGATTTTAGGCCAACAACGCCGAGGATATCTCTGATTTTGGTAATACTAATAAGAAAATCTTCATTATTCTCAAGCATCGCTGAGTCGCTTTCAGCACTATTTTCTATCACCTCTTTGGCAATAAGTAATTCGGTTTTTAGGGTATCGACAACAGAGCTTACCGTACTTGCACTAGGTCCTGTAAGTACTTGAGTTTGGTTACACCGATCCTCCTCTGTATAACCTAAGTCACTAAAACCAAAGGATTTAGTGATAGTTATAAATGGTTGTTCATCAATACTTGCCAGAGCTATGTAATAAGCCATTTCCGTCATATATGACTGATCAGTTACATGGCTAAATCCACTCAACCCTTCTTTCTCTACACGTTTAAATTCTTTATCTAAATGGCTAAATAAGCGTTTACGCTCTAAGGTAATTTGCATATCTTGCTTCAAAAAAGCATCTACAGTGTTACAAGCCAACCACCAAAATGTTTGATTAGACTGTCCTTTTGAGTAGATTGTTATTTTTGTTAACGCACGCTTCATAAGTTCAAGCGATGTTTTCAAACGAACATCGCGTATTACACCTAGTAGACCAATCTGGTACATATGGCGAAACCGCTTTGCCATACCTTCAATAGTTTCGCCTTCAGGAATACTAGCTGGTCCTTCATTGTCCGTAGGTAGAGCAAATGATGATCCTACACCTGTAAAATAACTCTCCCACATAATCGGTTGGCGATTAGAGATGCGGATATCATTGATATAAGGAATCATCAATGCGGGCATACCCCATTCTTTTTGGAGCGCGTATTCAAAATAGCAGGATAAAACGAAAAAGCCTTTAGTCAGAGCTGACAGCTTTTCATCACCTAAGGGCACGCCATCTTCACTTATCTTTTGAGCCGTAGCCAGCAGTTCACTCGACAGCTCACGCGCGCCGACTAATTCTATAAGATCTAAACTACCTCGGATCTGCTGCAATGATGCGATACAAGCGTTTAGTAACTTGGTGTTTTCTCTGTCACTGACAAACCCTTCTAATTGAGTAGCTGCTTGCTCGATTGTTATAACAAGCTCATCACGCACAACATGTAATGATGTTAAATTAATTTTATGGTTGCTCTGCAAGGTACTTTCCTCTATCAATTAGTACTAAATAAGGTATTAATAAACTATGTTAAAGACATATCATGGTAAAAACTAAACATAGTAGGCAAGTATCTATTTATTTCGCCCTCAAATAATAGACTTATAAGTTACCTCAAGAAACCCCAGTAAGTTACTGTTAGCTATCAAAAAAATTATTCTATAGGATAAGCTTTATAAATACTAAGATTGCCAGTTATTAGCTCGATTATACATAAACTGTGCGCTATAACTACCACATAAGTAAGGATTTATTAATACATAAGTAGGAGACTAGTCAGTAAAAAAGCCACCCTTTCCCCTTTATTTTCTCAATTTTACACAACGCCAGCTCTATTAATAATCCAGTCAATAGCATTTTGAAGGTTTAGAGCTTTATTAATACGGATTACAGCACTCAGTGGATAATTATCTATTTATTCTTATAACTTCGTACTTATTATCATCCATTTGCACAAATAGTAATCACAATGCTGCTTTACGCCTGTAATAGATACCTACATTTTATTGGAGTTATTTATTATTTACAGAAGAGATGACTAACTGGCCCTTAATAATTTAAGGGCTAAAAGCAGTATCAGTAAAGCCAATTGATAATTAGCTTCTTTTCTTAGTCGACGGGTCCATAGCGTTAACCGCTAGGTCTGTCTTATGCTCAACCTTTGCTTGTTGTTCATCGCATTTAGCCGGATCACCACCACAAAGGTCACAGGTATAATTCTTTTCACCTAAAGCAGCACCAACCCCTCCACATGAGCCTGTGATAGGTTTTCGGCCAAACATTACGCCAACAGATGTTGCTAAGATAACAAACCCCAGCAGTAAAAAAACAAGTAATAACGTGATCATTTCAATACCTTTTAATTGGATAGCTCGGCATTAACTAAGCTATTAAAACTATTTGATGCCCAAATACGATAATTAGTTTCATTTTGTACATTATCGTACAAAATAAAGTATGCCGCTATGTTTTCTCTATTAGTTAATGCCTGGGCTTTATCAAACCCCATTGCATTAAGTGCCGTTGCTAAAGCATCTGCTTCAGCAGCAGTCGTAGCTATAACAGATACAGAAGCAATATTATGTTTTACGGATCGCCCCGTAATCGGGTCAATCGTGTGCGAAAAGCGCACACCTTCTTCTTCAAAATAATTTCTATAATCACCAGAGGTTGCTATCGCTTGATCCTCCAACTGCACAATCTTTTGCGCACCTTGCTGTAGTAAAGAAGGCGTTTCTATACCTAAACGCCAGAGATTACCCTCTTTATTTAAGCCTTTAACTTTAACTTCGCCACCTATCTCTACAAGGTAGTTCTTTATACCATTTAAATCCAACAGTGCTGACACTTTATCAACGCCATACCCCTTAGCAATAGCAGAGAGATCGATGCTAACGGGTTTCAGTTTTTGAATCGCGAGCTTATCTTTATCTAAAACTAAATATTGCCAACCGACTCTCGATTTTGCTTGCTCTATTAGTTTTTCATCGGGAATTTTTTGGGTATCACTACTACCTGCTCCAAAGCCCCAGAGATCCACTAATGGACCTATAGTTATGTCAAAGCGACCTTCACTTAGGAGAGAGATAGACTGGCTTAATTCAACTACTTTAAAAAAATCAGCCGATATTGTCTGCCAATTATTAATAGGCCAACGATTAAAATTAGATATTTCTGAATCAGCTATATAAGTAGACATTTGCTGATTAATATTAATCAGCAACTTATCGATTTCTTTCTGCAGTTTTACTTCATTAAGCTGGCTGGGTGGAGAAACAACCGTTATATGATAGCGGGTCCCCATTGTTGGCCCAGTCAATAAAAAAGACTTGGGTTGACTCTTTTCTGCACAGGCAGCTAAAAAAGTACTAATAAAAATACATAGCACAAATAAAAACGAGGCTTTAAAAAAAAGCCTCGTTTTAGCGTTAAGCACTAATGCTAGTTGATTGATTCGATTAACAAAAAGCATTAACCACCAAAGTCATCCAACATAATATTTTCATCTTCGACGCCCATATTCTTAAGCATATTGATAACTGCTTGGTTCATCATAGGTGGCCCACACATATAGTATTCACAATCTTCTGGTGCAGGGTGATCTTGCAAGTATTCTTCCAGTAACACATTATGAATAAAGCCTGTGAGCCCATCCCAATTATCTTCAGGTTGTGGATCCGATAAAGCAATATGCCAATCAAAATTCTCATTCTCGGCAGCAAGCGTATCGTAATCTTCTTGATAAAATAATTCTCGAAGAGAACGCGCACCATACCAAAAGCTGATTTTTCTATCGCTTTTGAGTCTACGTAGCTGATCAAAAATATGAGAGCGCATCGGTGCCATACCAGCACCACCACCCACAAATATCATTTCAGCATCAGTGTCTTTAGCAAAGAACTCACCAAACGGACCGTAAACAGTAATTTTGTCACCAGGCTTTAGGTTAAATACATAAGATGACATTTGACCGGCAGGAATTCCTTGTGAACCTGGAGGAGGTGTAGCAATACGAATATTAAATTTAACAACTCCACGTTCCTCAGGGTAATTTGCCATAGAGTATGCACGAATAACTGGCTCATCGACTTTAGACTCTATATTAAAAAAGCCAAAACGCTCCCAATCGCCGCGATACTCTTCTTCAATGTCAAAATCTTTATACTTAACATGATGCGGAGGTACTTCTAATTGAACATAACCACCGGCGCGAAAATCAACATTCTCACCCTCTGGTAATTTAAGCGTTAGCTCCTTAATAAAGGTAGCAACATTAGGGTTTGACTCAACAGTACACTCCCATTGCTTAACACCAAAGACATCGTCCTCAACTTCAACTTCCATATCCTGCTTAACAGCAACCTGACATGAAAGACGCCAGCCTTCATTAGCCTCACGCTTAGTAAAGTGGGATTCTTCTGTTGGCAATATACCACCACCGCCAGATTCGACTACACACTTACACTGGGCGCAACTGCCGCCACCACCACAAGCAGAAGGTAAAAACAAACCTGCTTCGGCTAATGTTTGTAAAAGCTTACCGCCAGCAGGAACCGTAATTTTTTTCTCATGGTTAACAGTAATAACAACATCACCTGTACTTACAAGCTTTGCTCTGGCAGACAAAATAACTGCTACGAGCGCTAAAACAAGCACCGTAAACATGACCACACCGAGAATAATTTCTAAATTCATATTCTTTTCTCTTCCTCTTATTCAGACTCGTGTTACAGGTCGATACCACCAAAAGACATAAAGCCTAATGACATCAAACCAACGGTGATAAAAGTAATTCCTAAACCCTGTAGACCAGCAGGAATATCGCTATATTTTAACTTTTCACGAATACCAGCAAGCGCGGTAATTGCTAGTGCCCAACCAGTACCAGCACCAGCACCAAAGACAACACTTTCAGATAAATTGTAGTCGCGCTCAACCATAAATAAAGAAGCACCTAAGATCGCGCAATTTACTGTAATCAAGGGCAGAAAAACACCCAAGGCATTATAAAGAGCAGGCACATACTTATCTAAAAACATCTCCAGTATTTGTACGAGTGCAGCAATAACACCGATGTATACAATTAAACCTAAAAAGCTTAAATCCACATCGCCAAGGCCCGCCCATGCGAGAGCGCCATCGGCTAATAGGTAGGTATACAATAAGTTATTAATTGGCGTTGTAATGGTTAGTACGGCAATAACCGCTATACCCAAACCAATTGCGGCCTCCACTTTTTTGGATACAGCAATAAATGTACACATGCCTAAGAAAAAGGCCAAAGCCATATTGTCGATAAAAATCGAGCGAATAAATAAACTCAATAATTCTTCCATTAGTGAGCCTCCTTCGCTTGTGTATTCGGTGCAATTTTAAATTCGGTTTCTTCAACCTGATCGATTTTCACTGTACGTATTGCCCAAATAATAAAGCCGATAATAAAGAAGGCACTTGGTGGTAATAACAACATGCCGTTAGATACATACCAGCCACCCTCAGTTGCTAAAGGTAATATCTCATAGCCCAGTAATTTACCCGAGCCAAATAATTCACGAATAACAGCTAATATAACGAGAATAATACTGTAGCCAAGACCATTACCAATACCATCTAATAAACTGGGTAGTGGTTTATTTTTCATGGCAAAAGCTTCTGCCCTACCCATCACAATACAGTTGGTAATAATCAAACCAACAAAAACAGATAACTGCTTACTCGTTTCATAAGCAACTGCCTTTAGTATTTGGTCAACAACAATCACGAGTGATGCAATAATTGTCATTTGGACAATAATACGAATGCTACTTGGTGCATGGTTACGCACAAGAGAGACAAAAAGATTAGAAAATGCCGTAACAACAGTTACTGCCAAGCACATAACTAGAGTCACTTTAAGACTACTAGTAACGGCTAGTGCAGAACAGATACCTAATATCTGTAAAGCAATTGGGTTGTCTTGAAAAAGAGGCTTAAATAATAACTCTTTAATATTCACGATTATGCCTCTCCACTTTTTAAGTTGTTAAGAAATTTAGAATAACCCATATTTCCCATCCAGAATTTAATGAGGTTATCGACACCTTTTGAGGTTAGCGTAGCACCAGAAAGGCCATCAACTTTGTACTCGCTTCCAGGGGTGCCAGCATCAACTTTACCTTTAATAACGGTTAGGCCTACGTTGTTTTCGTCGTCGTAAACTTTTTTACCTGTCCATAAGCCCTTCCATCTAGGGTTATCAACTTCACCACCAAGCCCTGGTGTTTCGGCATGCTCGTAAAAAGTTAAGCCAGAAACTGTCGTCAAATCAGACTCTAGAGAAATAAACCCATAGAGAGTTGACCAAAGACCGTAACCTTTAATGGGTAAAATAACCTTTTTAACATCATCGCCATCATTAACTAAATAAACGACCGAGTATTTCTCACGACGAGAAATCTTAGCTAAATCATCAGCACCGGATAAGTCATCAGAGAGAGCAGGATCTTTAGATGCCTTGCGTTGATCGTAAGTTTCAACATCGACCGCCTCTGAATATTCGCCGGTATCCAGGTCGACAAGCTTGCTACTAACTGATTCAAACATATCGTTAATAGATTTACCTTCAGCGACACCTGCGTCATACAAACCACCCGCTTTTAAAATATTAATTTTAAAATCTTTTGATTTATTCGCAATTTGAGCTGGCTTAAGAAGCACTGCCGCTGTCGATACAATCACTGAACAAACAATACAAAGTAGCAGTGCGACTATAAATGTTTTTTGAATAGAGTCTTTATTGGACACGTGCCAACCTCCTCTTAATATTTGCCTGAACGACAAAATGATCGATTAATGGTGCAAATAAATTAGCAAATAGAATAGCCAACATAATACCTTCGGGGAAGGCAGGGTTAATGACCCGAATTAAAATCGTCATAAAACCAATCAGCGCACCAAACCACCACTTACCCACATTCGTCATAGAAGAAGACACCGGGTCAGTCGCCATAAAAACCATACCAAAGGCAAAACCACCAATGACCATATGCCAATACCAAGGCACACTAAACATTGCGTTAGTTTCTGAGCCAATGAAATTAAGTAGACTAGATGTTGCAATCATACCGAGCATAACACCAGCCATAATTCGCCACGAAGCAATACGAGTTATTAGCAAGATAGCCCCACCAATAAAGATCATCAGTGTTGAAACCTCACCGATTGAGCCATGCACATTACCAATAAATGCATTCATCCAACCGCTAGTACCACCTAGTGCCTCAACGCCACTACTTGCAGCAACCGATAGATTCGTTGCACCTGTATAGCCATCGACCGCGGTCCAAACAGAATCGCCGGACATATACGCTGGATAGGCAAAATATAAGAAGGCACGGCCAGTTAATGCAGGATTTAAGAAGTTTTTACCAGTACCGCCAAAGACTTCTTTACCAATAACAACACCAAAGGTAATACCCAATGCTGCTTGCCATAGTGGTAAATCGGGAGGGCAAATAAGCGCAAACAATATAGAAGTAACAAAGAAGCCTTCATTAACTTCATGACCACGCTTCATAGCAAAAAGTACTTCCCAAAAACCACCTACAATAAACGTAACAGCATAGATAGGAAGGAAATAAGCAGCGCCATGCCAAAAGTTATCCCAAACACTATTAGGGTTATAACTGGCAAACAGCTCAATGATAGTTCCATGCCAACCTTCTACAGCCCCTAGACCAAGCTCAGCCATAATGGTATTAGCTTGAAAGCCAAGGTTATACATACCATAAAACATAGCTGGGAAAGTACACACCCACACAGTGATCATGATACGTTTTAAATCGACACCATCACGCACATGTGCAGTGGTTTTAGTAACCGAACTTGGGCGATAAAAAATAGTATCGACCGCTTCATAAAGAGCATACCAATTTTCATACTTGCCCCCCTTATGAAAATGAGGCTCCATACTGTCAAGGATTGATCTTAAATTCATTATTATCCTTCCTTCTCAATACGTGTAAGGTTATCGCGTAAAATTGGGCCATATTCATACTTACCAGGACAAACATAGGTACACAAGGCCAGATCTTCTTCATCCAACTCAAGGCAACCTAGGCTTTGTGCCATAGCGGTATCACCCACAATGAGCGAACGTAAAAGCTGTGTTGGCAAAATATCCAAAGGCATAACGTTTTCGTAAGCACCTACAGGTACCATTGCACGCTCACTACCACCAGTTGTAGTGGTGAAATTATATTTTTTACCTTTAAACAAGCTCGATACATAAATACCTAAAGTCGAGAAATATTCAAAGCCTGGGCGTAAATAATGCAAGAAAGGTCTATCATCACCCTCGACTAAGACACTGACTTGTTGGTGATATCGGCCAAGATAAGCAAGCGCACTTCTTGCAATGCGGCCACCAAATACCGAACCTGAAATAACCCGGTTATTACCGCTCTCAAGTTCACCTGCGGTTAACTCATCTAAATTTGCCCCCAAACGTGTTTTAAGTAAGCGAGGCTTAGATACTTGCGGGCCCGCTAAAGCAACCACACGGTCAGTATATATTTTACCTGTAGTAAACAAATGACCAAAGGCAATCACTTCTTGATAGCCTATCGTCCAAACAGTTTTATTCACACTCACAGGCGATAAATGATGAATATGTGTCCCTGCATTACCCGCAGGATGTACTCCAGTAAATGTTTCTACTTTAAGCTTTGGATTGTTAGGCACAGAGATATCAGCATCAACTTCTTTACAAACGTACACTTCACCCTCGGTGAGTTTTGTTAGTAACATAAGGCCGAGACTAAAGGCTTCCGATTCTGCAGAGATAATAACTTTGGGGTCGGCAGCTAAGGGGTTAGTATCCATAGCGGTGACAAATATCGCACTTGCCGTCGTAGTTGGTGCTGGAACCTTACTGTATGGGCGTGTTCTAAATGCAGCCCACTGGCCAGACTCTGCCAACGTGTCAACAACAACCTCTCGACTAAGACCGGCTATTTCATCGGCTTTATAGTGCGTAAACTCAATAGCATCGTCACCATCGATATCAATGACAACTGACTGTAAAACACGCCTTGCACCACGATTAATCGCAGCAATCGTACCTGAGGCAGGTGCGGTATAACGTACACCCTCTGTTTTTTTATCAGTAAATAATAATTGCCCTAATTTAACCTTATCGCCCTCTTTAACTGCCATGGTTGGTTTCATACCATGATAGTCGGGGCCAATAACGGCGACTGAACGCGCTTTAGGTGCATCGTTAATAATTTGCTCGGGACTGCCACTAATAGGCAAATCCAATCCCTGGCGGATTTTGATCATATATCAAACCTAGTTGTTGGTGGGATACAAAAAATGACATGCATTTTTATTGGTTATTTGTTAAGCAGCATAACACCCTAATTACATATTCTATTGAACAATCACTAGGAGAAAGCCTGCAAACTACTTAAGTGTAGACTAATGCACAGAAATTTCATGCAAGAAATTTGCGGCAGCTAATTATAAGGTTCTCTATGCCAGCTTGCCAGTAAAAACAGTATCATTTATAACAAAAAATGATAAATAACCATTTAGAGGAAAATTTTGAAAATAACAGCAAAAATAGTATTAAACTAAAGTCGTAGATCAAGGGATAATTGCTCATTTCACAATCAATACCTGTACATTTAATCTACAATTGAAATTAACTCCCACATACAAAAACTATCGCAATATAACCACACAATTGATAGGTACAAAAAAGGCTCATAAATGAGCCTTTAACGAGAAAATAAGATTTTGGTATTTTTATGGATAGGTTTTGTATTCCACACCAGAGATCTGTTCAAGACAGCGCATTACCTGACAACTATAACCAAACTCATTGTCGTACCAGCAATATACGACACAGCTATTATCATTAGCAATGGTTGCACGGCTGTCAAAAATACATGCTTTACGGTTACCGACAAAATCACTAGAAACAACTTCTGGCGAATTCGTGTAATCGATTTGTTGTCTTAATGGAGAGTGCAACGCCACTTCTCTGATGTAGTCGTTTAACTCTTCTTTGGTCGTCGACTTTTCTAGCTGAAGATTAAGGATAGCCATTGAGACATTCGGCGTAGGTACACGAATCGCGTTGCCCGTTAATTTACCCGCTAACTCTGGCACTGCTTTTTGTACTGCCTTTGCAGCACCAGTTTCAGTAATCACCATATTTAATGCGGCACTACGTCCACGGCGTTCACCACTATGGTAATTATCAATTAAGTTTTGATCATTAGTGTAAGAATGTACGGTTTCAACATGACCATGCTTAATACCATATTTATCCATTATTACTTTTAATACAGGCGTAATAGCGTTGGTTGTACACGATGCAGCAGAAATAATTTTATCGCTATCTTCGATGGTGTCGCTGTTAATACCAAACACAATATTTTTCAGATCACCTTTGCCTGGTGCCGTAAGTAGTACTTTATTAACACCCGTGCATTCTAAATGTTGAGATAGGCCAGCTTCATCGCGCCATACACCTGTATTATCAACAACAACAGCATTATCAATACCGTAATCGTTATAATTAATCTCAGATGGAGAATTAGCATAAATAACCTTAACTTCTGAGCCATTACAAATTAAGGTATTTGTCTCCTCATCAACACGAATTGTCCCTTTGAAACTACCATGCACAGAGTCCCGACGCAGCAGGCTGGCACGCTTCACAAGATCATTGGGGCTTTTGCCTTTACGTACAACGATTGCACGTAAACGTAGCAACTCACCACCACCGGTTTTCTCTAAGATCAGACGGGCCATTAAGCGGCCAATACGGCCAAAGCCGTATAAAACAACATCTTGCGGCTGCTCTAACTGTGCACCTTTATTACCAATAAAATCAGCTAGCTCTTGCGCTACCCATTTATCGACATCTACGGTCCCTTCAAGAGCCATATATTTAACAGCCAATTTGCCTAAATCGATATTAGCTGAGCCTAAGTCTAGTTTTATAATAGCTTCTAATACAGGAAAGGTTTCAAACTCAGACAATTCGTTCTTCTCGACCTGACGTACCGCGCGATGGTACTTCATAATTTCGATAACGGATCGATTAATTAAAGAACGCCCATAGATATAGATCTTTACATTGCTTTCACGATAAAGCTTACCAATCATAGGGATCATAGCTTCGGCTAGAGCCTCACGCTCTTTCCAATCTTTAAAATAATCATCTGGCTTAGGTCGATTCACTAGGGATACCTTTTAATAAAATAGTTAATAGGAGTAGTAATAACGCTTTACAATAAAGCTCTAGACTAAAACATTAAGCCTTTAGCCCTTACTAACACGCCTAAAATAGGCGCGCGTATTATCTTTGTTACAGGCAATAAGTGCAAGTTTTAAGCAAGGTAGAGAGCATAAAATTTATGGAAAATACAGAGACTCAATGGTGCAACTTCGTTAAAATAGCAATATGTTATAACTCACAAGTACAAGCAACCAAAACGCATTTACCTTGATGACTTTAATCTTCACTGCAACAGCACACCCTTACATTCAATAATCACATTACTATTACTTTATGACTTATCCATTATCCACACCCGCACTTGATAAAATAGGCAATAAACAAAATTGGGGTGGGTTAAAAGGCAGTGCAAAGGCGCTCGCTATTGCCACAGCAGCAACACAAAACAGGCCTATTCTAGTTATTACAGAAGACACCGCCAGCGCCACTCGTCTAAGCAATGAAGTTGGATTTTTCTTAGGGCATAAAGCAAGCGAACTCAGCCGCATACCTGTTTTACATTTTCCAGACTGGGAGACACTACCCTACGATAATTTCTCACCCCACGATGATATTATCTCAGCTAGATTACAAAGCCTGTATCGCCTATTACGATTAGAGCAAGGCGTTATTATTGCTCCTATAAACACCTTGATGACGCGTATCGCTCCATCATCGCATTTACAAAAATATAGCTTAGTACTCAATAAAGACGATGCCTTTAACACACAACTAATGCGTACACAGCTCGATAACTCTGGCTATCGCTGCGTCGACACTGTGTATGAGCATGGCGAATACGCCGTGAGGGGCTCCCTCTTCGACTTGTTTCCCATGGGCAGCGATCTACCCTACCGAATTGACTTATTCGACGACACTATCGATTCCCTGAGAACCTTTGACCCTGAAACGCAACGCACCGTTGCCCAAACAGACGAAATTAGCCTTTTACCTGCTAGAGAATTTCCTTTAGATGATGATGGCATCCGACATTTTCGCAATAGATGGCACAACCGTTTTGATGTGGACCACAGGCAGTGCTCGCTTTATCAAGATATTAGTAATGGTGTCGTACCAGCAGGTATTGAATATTACTTACCCCTATTTTTTGATGAATGCGCCTCACTTATTGATTATTTACCTAAAAATACGTGCGTAGTTTCTCTGCAAGGCCTGGAAACCGCTGGCGACCATTACTGGCGTGAAATAAATAATCGTTTCGAGAGCCGTTGCGGCGATTTACATCGCCCCATCCTAAAACCTACCGAATGCTTTTTATCAACGAATGATTTGTTTAGCCAACTCAAAGAATTTACACAAATCAGTATTTTAGACAGTTCAAGTAATTCACATATTGATTTTTTAACCCAGCAGCTGCCCGTGCTTGCAATCGAAGGGCAAAGCAAGCAACCGTTATTACAACTCGATAACTTTATAGCCAGCAAAGATTACCGTTTATTATTTTGTGTTGAATCAGCCGGCAGGCGCGAGGCACTTTACGATGTGTTGCAACCCCTTAAAATTAAGCCCAAAACTGTAGAAAATTGGGATGAGTTTATTTCGTCATCACACACTTGCGCCATTGTTGAATCCCCCATTGATACCGGTTGCATTCTCCATGCTAATACAATTAAAGGCGACTCTACCTCTATTGCTATTATTAGCGAGACTGAGCTATTTGGACAGCAAGTCCAACAACGTAGACGCCGCGCAACCAATCAAAGCGCTACAGAAAACATTGTTAAAAGCTTAACTGAACTTAAAATTGGCTCTCCTGTTGTGCATATTGACCATGGTGTTGGTCGCTACCTTGGTTTACAAATTATTGATGTTGATAATCAAGCCAATGAGTTTTTAACTCTTGAGTATGCCGACCAAGCCAAACTATATGTCCCCGTAACACACCTACATCTGATTAATCGCTACACAGGTTCTGAAGATGCATTTGTACCGCTACACAAACTAGGGAGCGATCATTGGCAGCGCGCCAAAGACAAGGCAGCAAAAGAAGTGCGCGATGTCGCCGCCGAGCTCTTAGAAATCTATGCACGCAGAGATGCCCAACAAGGTTATGCATTTGCGATAAATGACTTGGAGTATCAACGTTTTAGTAACAGCTTCCCCTTTGAAGAGACACCTGATCAAGAGTTAGCCATAGAAGCCGTTGCTAACGATATGCGTAATACCAAGCCAATGGACAGACTAGTTTGTGGTGATGTAGGCTTTGGTAAAACAGAAGTCGCTATGCGTGCATCTTTTATTGCCACCCACGACCAAAAACAAGTTGCTGTACTCGTGCCCACCACTTTACTTGCCAAACAGCATTACGATAATTTTTGTGACCGGTTTGCAGACTGGCCTATCAATATTGAGTTTGTCTCACGCTTTAAAACCGCAAAAGAAATTAAAGCTATCGAGGATAAAATTAACTCTGGCAATATCGATATTTTAATCGGCACACACAAAATACTGGGCTCTAGTTTCTCATTTAAATCATTAGGCTTGTTAATTATCGATGAAGAGCATCGCTTTGGTGTTCGCCAAAAAGAAGCAATAAAAGCACTGCGCAGCAAAGTTGATATACTCACCCTGACAGCCACACCCATACCACGCACACTCAATATGGCTATGCATGGTATACGCGATCTTTCAATTATTGCGACGCCACCGGCTCGCAGGCTCTCGGTAAAAACATTTGTACGCCCCTACGATAGCAATCTCATAAAAGAAGCTATCTTGCGCGAAATTCTTCGGGGTGGCCAAGTGTATTATCTGCACAACGATGTAAAAACCATTGAAAAAACCGCACGCGATCTCGAAGAATTAATTCCCGATGCACGAGTAGCCGTAGCTCATGGCCAATTACGTGAACGTTCGCTTGAACAAATTATGGCCGATTTTTACCATCAGCGTTTTAATGTTTTAGTGTGCACAACCATTATTGAAACAGGTATCGATGTACCCAATGCCAATACTATTGTTATTGAACGTGCAGACAAATTTGGTCTTGCTCAATTACACCAACTACGTGGTCGCGTTGGCCGCTCGCACCACCAAGCCTATGCCTACCTATTAACCCCGCCGCCCAAAGTAATGACGGCCGATGCCGAAAAACGCCTAGAGGCGATTAGTAATGCTCATGATTTGGGGGCAGGCTTTACCCTTGCTACTCACGATCTAGAAATTCGTGGCGCTGGAGAATTGTTAGGCGATGAGCAAAGTGGCCAAATGCATACAATTGGCTTTACGCTTTACATGGAGATGCTAGAGCAAACTGTTAGCGCACTAAAATCAGGGCAACCTCTTGCAGAAGTTAAATTAGATGCAGGCTCTGTTGATGTAAACTTGCATATTCCGGCACTTATACCTGACAAGTACATTCCCGATGTCCACACTCGACTCAATCTCTATAAACGCTTGTCTTCTGTCAAAAATTCCAATGACTTTAAAGAGCTACAAGTAGAGATGATTGACCGCTTTGGATTATTACCCAACGAGGTCAATTATTTAATCGCTGCAACGCAAATAAAATTACAAGCCGAAGCACTAGGCATTACTAAAGTTGACGCTAATCCTCATAAGGGTAAAATCGACTTTGGTACAACGCCTAACATTGACCCATTAACCATAATTAAAATGGTACAAACGCAACCTCAAAACTATCAGCTTCGTGGCGCAAACCAGCTGATATTTATACAAGATATGCATAGCGCAGAGGCTAGAATAGAAGCTGTTGCAAGCATACTCAATGCGCTTACCTCGGATAATAAAGCAGACAATTTATGACTCTATTAAAATCACTACGCATGGCCATAGCGTTCTCTAGATTGGCGGTTATTTTATTTATCAGTATAAGCATGAGCTTGTTTACATCGCTTGCTCAGGCTCAAAATGAGGGGCGTTGGTACAATGTTGAAATACTCATTTTCAAACGATTAGATGCGAGCATCCAAACCCAAGAACTCTGGCGAAATGATCTTTCTCTAAGCTACCCAGACCGTTACCGGTATTTGAGATCACCCAAAGCTAATCCTAAAAGTCACCTAAGCCTACTGACTAGTGATTCATATGTACTAAACCGCTACAAAAACGCATTAAGAAGAAATGAAAAATTTCAGATATTAAAGCATATGGCTTGGTCACAGCAGATGCAAAATGAAAAAAGATCACCGTCGATTATAATTAGCGGTGGCAAACAAATTGGAAATCGACAAGAATTAGAAGGCTATATAAAAATACATATCGCTCGCTTTTTACACGTAACAAGCAATCTGTGGCTCACCGAAGATATTACCAGTAATACAGACGTTCGATGGCCATCACTACCCGAGAGACCCAGCCTTGCAAATGCTGGCCGAACTCACGCAGAAAATAAACGAACAGAGAATGACAGCACTGTATTTGAAGAGTTAGAAAAACAATTTGGTATTGAACGCAATAGCCCCTACCCTATTATTACACTACAAAACAGAAGAAGAATGCGTAGCAACGAGCTACATTATATTGACCACCCCAGCATGGGAATAATGGTCTTTATGACACCACTCAATTAATTAGAATAAACAATAATATTTATCCTTATTATCTTAGGTCCATTAAAAATTTATTTGCTAAGAGGTACAGGCCCAAGGTAAATACCAAGCTTCGGTCCGAGATAAATATTTCCACCTCTACAGGCTACAGTCTCTATAAGGCCAGTATTCTATTACACGATAACTAAAACAGTTATGGGCCATATTGGGCAACACCACTCACCCACTACCATCTCTTACACAACCTTAAAAAGATAGTAACCTAACCCTTCTCCTTGAAAGTGAAAAACCTAAAGTTTGATTAAAATACTAACAAGAGAGCAAAGCAACCCAGCGGGCGCATTTGAAGTCATCTATACACAATATCTCAAACCAATTCAATTATGACCTTTGAATGCATTTCTATTTATATAGGACGATCAGCAGACAGTGATGAGGTAAAGATCGTATCTCACACTCATACTAGGGAGGGTATTAGTTTTTTGCAAAGGTAACAAATATCAAAGTCACATCAGATAGCTATACCATTCTAAACGCATGATAATAAATATATACCTATTTAATAGGTATATATTTATTATTCTCTCCCTTACACCTCTTCGGTAAGCTCTTCTAAAGAAAGAGGCTCTACCTCTTCGGCCTGTAGGCCTTTATCGCCCTTAGCTAAACTAAACTCAACAACCTGTCCTTCAGAAAGCGACTTATAACCTTCGCCAATGATATTGCGATAATGTACAAAAATATCTTCTTGCGTACTGCTACATTCAATAAAGCCATAGCCTCTGGCATTATTGAACCACTTAACTTTACCTTTTTGTTTATTGCTACCTTCGTTTAAGCTCATCATTTACTCCTGTAGGTGAGATCGCCTCACTATATAACAAACATCATGTTTATTAAGCCATAGTCAAACACTCTATTGAGTGACATAGATCATAAAAATTTTAATAAATCTGGCAATTGAGTCTTGATACGCTTCATATTGTTTTTAACCGTATTCATGATGTCGATCATTGATAAGCTTTCATCAGAAACACCAGCAGCCCAATTTACGACAATGGCAACAGAGACATAATCCAAACCCAACTCTTTTGCGAGTGCAGCTTCTGGCATACCTGTCATACCCACCATATCGCAGCCATCACGCTTAAGTCGTTCAACCTCAGCAGCAGATTCCAATCTTGGTCCTTGGGTGCAGCCGTAAACACCATGTCCCACAAAATCAATACCTTGATCATAAAAGAAACGAATGAGCTTTTTGCGTAATTCTGGGGAGTAAGGATGAGTAAAATCGATATGCTCTACTGGCGGCAAACCTTGTTCCAATAACTTATCTTGATCTCCATCAAAGAAGGTATGTTCACGGTTAGAGGTATAATCTATAACCTGCTCAGGAATCACAATTGTATCGGGCGACATCGTCCGCCCAATACCACCAACAACATTAAAAGCAATAATTTGTGAGACACCTAGCTCTTTAAGCATCCATATATTTGCACGGTAATTAACCACATGAGGTGGGTACCGATGGCCAACGCCATGACGAGGTAAAAATAAACAGGGGTGATTATTAATATCACCCTGCAGAATCGGACCGGAATGCGGGCCATAAGGCGTATCTTGGAAAATAGCATCCTTTACTGCTAACTCCTCAAACGTATCAAAACCAGACCCACCAATAATCGCAGTTAAACTCATCAAGCACCTTTTAATTTTTTATCCACTATAAATAGAGCACCATAGCAACGGTAGTTGCCTATAAGTGTGGCATATAGAAACATATCGTTTTTTTAAAAGCAATACAGCTATAAAGTGAAATGAAAAAATACTCGAAGATATTAACTATTTGGTCCAGCAGTTTACAATGGCTACAGTAAATTCTTAGGACTAAAGCGAGAGGCTGCTTCTAATTTGAGCGCTTCATCAATGGTCGCATGAATTATTTTATCTGACTCAACAGGCCCGATGATTTCAGACATTAGCAAGTATAATTTATGGCTGGCATCAGAGCATTCTTCCTCAGAAATATCATCGGGTAATTCTAACCGATTAAATCCTACAGCGGCCCACGATATTAGCGCTTCATCTATAGACTCTTTAGTGTTAGGTATACCTTCATCAATAAGTATGCTTTTAAATTCTAGCAGGTCACTTTTGTTATATTTCTCAAGAAAAACAACAAAGTAACCTAAAAATTTTTCGGTAACGATTAATTGTGGAGATTTTGCCGCAATAATTTTTTCATTATCGGCAGCAGCCTCCAAAGATAAAGAATCCCCATCTCCTACAGCCGATGATGCCTGAGATATCATTTTGAGTAAGACCTCTGGGACAGCAGGCAATTCATCAAAGAGTTTGTTGTTTGCAGCATGAAAAGTAATCATTAGTGATTTCTTGTCACCACTATCAAGACCTAAGTAATTAACTAGTTCTGCAACCGACTCTTCAATATCAAATTCTTTATCCGCAAGTATTTCATTCCAGTGCAAGAAACCACTTCTGATTAACGCCGAATCTTTCGTCATACGTCGTAAACCAATACAGACGATACGCTGATAGTAAGCTAAACTTTCCTGAGACATTGCCAAGCCCTAAAATTCATAAGCAATAAAAATAAATGAAATATACCGAGTAAACTCAAGTATCTGCTCTTGCATGAGTTGTCATAAAATCACTATAAGCAATCTCTTTATGCTCGCTGATGTCTAACCCACGTTGCTCATATTTAGAGGAGACTCTTAATGCTACTACTTTATTAATAACCCAAAAAATACCATAGGACATTGTTACCCCCCAAACAAAGGCGGCAACAATACCAATTAGCTGAACAACAATACGCTCGATATTAAAAAAGTCCCCCTGATAAAAGAACGCAAGAGCTAAGGTTCCCCATGCACCACAAAACCCATGCACTGCAACAGCACCCACTACATCATCAACTTTGATACGATCAAGCATATTAGTACTCGCAACAACAATCACGCCAGCAATAAATCCTGTAAGTAGTGCAAACTCTGGAGCTAAAACATCAACCCCAGCTGTAACACCCACCAAGCCACCAAGTGTGCCATTAACAATGCGTGCCATATAAAAGCCTTTTTTAGTTATTAGTAACCAAAAAATCGAGCCCACAATACCACCAACTGCACCAAAGTGTGTATTCAACAATATCAAACCAAGATTAGAGAAGTCATCATTTACAGCACCACCGTTAAACCCAAACCAACCAAACCATAAAATAAAACCACCAATAGCAACGTAAGGTAGGTTATGGCCTGATATCTCGTGTATGGCGCCCTTACGACTATAACGCCCAGAACGTGGCCCAATAAATAATAAAGCGCCCAATGCACACCAGCCACCAATGGAGTGAACAACAGTACCACCGGCAGCATCGTGAAAGCCGAGGTCAGCAATCCACCCTAGTGCATTGCCACTGCCGCCCCAAGCCCAAGAACCAAAAATAGGATAAATGATGGTTGTAATAAAAAAAGCGCCAATAATATAGGGAACAAAGCTAAATCGTTCTGCAACAGCTCCAGAGACTATCGTTGCTGCCGTCGCGGCAAACATTAATTGGTATAAGAGATTAAGCGTATTGCTAGTATCTGTATAACTGGGCAAAAAGTCAGATGTCCCGAACCAACCCGATGAATTAGCGCCAAACATGAGACCAAAACCAAACATCCAAAACCCAATGGAGCCTAAGCCGATATCGGTAAAGTTTTTCAAAATTACATTAATTGCATTTTTAGAGCGCACCATACCACTCTCTAAAAACAAAAAACCCAATTGCATGAATAGTACTAAAGCAATACAAATAGCAATCCAGACAATTTTAAGATCACCAGCCGAAAACTCAATAATCGTCGGAGAAGTGCTCTGCCCCATACTTGGGGCAGCGACAAATAACAAGAGCATGATAAAAATATTTTTGTAATTTTTCATCTTAAAATGTTCCATTAAATTATTCGAGGTTAATAATAAGGTTTGCCTGATGTTGGCGCCAAACAATAGGAATCACATAGATTTTTTCGACTCTGGTGATTTGCACATCTTCGCTCTTACCTTTTAATACAACCGGTGTAGAGAGCATAAACTGATCACCAAACTCCCTGCGCGTATTACCCGAAATAGTATTACTAACCTCGCCCACCAAATCCATCAGTTTGCTTTCATTAATATCTAAAATACTCAAAGCCGACAACAATTGGATAAGCATATTTTTAGGGGCAGAAAAAAAGACAGAGCCCTTATGATTACCAGATATACCAATAATACCGGTATAGTCATATAGATATTTATTGATATCTTTGATTAAAAAAGGCGCACCAATAGTTGCAGGTTTTTGTGACACAGTCTCAAAGTAGTGGCTAGATCCTTCGACAAAAAGCTTTAAATTTTCATCATTCATTGTACTAAATCCTCAACCAATTCTTCGATGGCTTCTGCTAGACTATTATCCGTAAATGGCTTACACAAAAAACCATAGGCTCCAAGCGACATTGCTTTTAATAATGTTGACTTATCAGCGAGTGCAGAGACCACTAAAATTCTAACCTCAGAATCAATCGCCATAATTTTTTTGATTGTCTCAATTCCATCCATCATTGGCATAGTAATATCCAACGTCATCACGACAGGCTTAAGCAACTTAAATTGCTCGACCGCTTCAAGCCCATTTTTAGCCGACCCAACGATTTCAAAATTCTCCGACGAAAGCACCTCAGACACTTTTAGCCTGATGATCTCTGAATCATCAACTACCATTACCCGCATAATAAAATTCCTAGTGTTTACATTCGTATGAATTTATGGAAAAAGCACCGCAAACCGATAATACTCACCTTGCTTATAAGCAACATTCATTTTCCCATCATGCTCGTCAACAAGGCGCTTAATAACGTCTAAACCCACGCCTCTACCCGCATCGATACTTATCTTAGCTTGTGTAGAAAATCCTGGATGAAATAATAGCGCTTTTATTTTTCCTGCCGAGAGTCCAGCTGCTTTCTCTTCGGTTAGCACGCCTTGGGCAATTGCTTTTTTAATCAACGCCTCTTCATCTATACCTACACCATCATCATGAATTTTTAAAATATGGCCACGTGAAGTCTTAGCAAATTCAATTTCAATACTTGCTGTATCTGCTTTGCCTGCAGCCAAGCGATCTTCTGGGTGCTCAATACCGTGCACTATACTATTGCGAACACACTGTGTTGCGATGGTCTGTATGGCATTTTGTAAATATGTAGGGATACTACTTGGCTCCAGCCCACTCACAGCAAGATTGACTCGTTTATTATTACGCTCACTAATAGTCTCTACGAGTTTCTCTATAGAGCTGTGAATATCGATATCTTGCGACGAAGAATCACTAATATCGGCCTTTTCATCAACTGCATTTTTATCCAGATCATTTTCGCTAGTGCCAGTAGAGCTGGCTACTTGTATACCTGAGAATTTATTAACAAGCTCTTTGAGGTCTTCAAGATCACTGAACATCATTCTTAAATTAGTCGTTAGCGGGAATAGATCTTTACCCGTTATGGTTTTATTTTCTGTTTTTATTGCGCTAATACTATCCTCAAGATCATGGGCAGAAAACTCAAAGCGATGCAAACCTAACGCTGCTGCATCACCTTTAATTTGATGTATCCTTGACGAGATAGTTGTTAGCAAGGTTCTCATATCGCCATCACTAAAGTTCTTACCTTGAGCTTCTAGGCTATCATTCACCTCATGTAGGATCGAATCCGTACTATTGAAGAATAAACTCAGTTTGTTTCTGTCTATATGCAGAATACTTTTTAATAGATCTAACTGTGCGACCTGCGCTTCTTTTGTCTCGTTTAATTCCCTTTCTAATAAAACTTGCTTGGTTACATTATTAACAGAACCTAAAAGGTGACTAACCTTACTTTCAACCATAACTCGCTTAAATTTAAAATCGAGATAGACACTCTCGAAGCTGCCATCTCGGCGCACTATATTAACTTCCACTTCTTTTAAGGGGTTAAGCTCTTCAACTAGACGCTCCTTAACTCGATCACCGAACAATAGCTCTAAATACTCTTGTGCAAGCTCGACATTTTTTTGCGTGACATAGGCGCTAATAAAATCAAGAAAGTGCCCCTCCAATTCCTTCTCACTTTTAAACATACCTTTTAAAGAGGCTGATTGCTCTGAAGATATCTCATACGAATCATCTAACAAGAAAATGCCTTCCGAAATGGTACTCATAATACCTTCTGTTTCTTTACGGGATTGCACTTCAACTACATCTGTTTTTGATAAACGTAAAACCAACTGCACAATCACCATAAAATACAACAGCAAGGTCAATATAGCAGTAATAACCTGCAGTGTTTTGAGTAACTTAACAGAGCGATTTTTTTTAGCAATTGCCAAAAGGCTTAAGTCAGACATATGCTGGGATGCTAGTGCTTCATCATGAGCATTGGCAGCAACCACTAAGCTATCGAGTATGCCAACAGCATCAGGCAATTGTTTTTCGAGCGAAGGGAGTGTGACTTGATCATTTATTGATAATTTTACGATGCCTCCTGACCTTATTGTAGAAAGATCATTGAGTAATGTTGGTGTTAGTCCTTCGTCGGACATTTTTGAATAAGTTTTTTGAATAGTATCGGAATAAGATACATCAACAATTGTTTTGCTTTGAAAAGAATAATTGACAAGTAAGTAGAGAATAAAAAATAAAACGAAGGCTGTCGTCGAAATAAATAATCCACGGTATTTTAAAAAACTTAACCGCCACATACACAAACCTCTTGTGATAAATTTAGCCAAAACCATGGCCATATAATGAAAATCTTGTCGATTTTTTGATTGAAATATATATTTATTTTTATTAAAAGTACTGCCAGTATTTGGCTTTACTTTTTTGAACAATTAACTTGATATATTTTCGCAGTATGAATAACACATTAATTTATTTTTAAAGTTAACTACTGTTACTAACGAGGCTTTTATCATTGTTATCAGTACATTATTACACAAAATTATATTATTACAAAAAATTATATTTTGGCATAAAATACACTTGCTTATTATACGTACACAATCCCAAATTTAGCCACTATTTATTAGAATTAAGCAGACTAAACAAGATAAAAATTATAGAACCTTTCACAAATGGCTATAACTAAACGACTAGTCATTCATTGTTGTTAGCCATAGAATTTGTTTCTATTGATGAATAATTTGCAAGATGTACTGTGGATGTAGGAAAAGCACACTCTGCATCATGTTTATTAATAATACCTATGATGGACAGAAGCACACCCTCTTTTATACGGTGGAACTCCTCCCATTGGGTTGTTTTTGTAAAGGTATAAATAAAAAAATCTAAAGAAGATGGAGCAAATTGATTAAAACTCACCATAAGTGTTTGCGTTGTATCTATATCTGGGTGATTTTGTAACATCTCACGTGTATCGCTCACAATATTCTGCATTTTATCTACATCATCGTAGCGTATACCTATTGTCTCGTAAATGCGGCGGTTAAGCATACGCGAGGGGTTTTCCAATGATATCTGTGTAAAAGTTGCATTGGGTACATATAAGGGGCGCTTATCAAAGGTTCTGATACGCGTTAAACGCCAGCCAATGTCTTCTACAGTACCCTCAATTTCCTTATCGGGTGAGCGAACCCAGTCCCCTACTTTAAATGGCCTATCTAAATAAATAGTCAGACCACCAAAAAAATTGGCTAGTAGATCTTTTGCTGCAAAACCAACAGCAATGCCACCAATACCACCAAAAGCTAAAACACCAGAGATGCTATAACCCAGGTTTTGCATCACAATTAGTATAGCGGTAATAATAATCGCCGCGCGTAAGAGCTTACCAATAGCACTCGCAGTAGTCGCATCAACAACTTGTGGAGAGTCATTTACTCCCGTTAAATTGAGCTCTAATGCTTTGATTAGCCTAATCAAAAACCAACTAATAATCACAATAACACCAAGGGATCTTAGCTGTGTTGTTAGTTTGGCAATAGATGCATCGGCATAAAATGCAACTAAGTCCGCTGCGAGTGATATACCGATTAACCATATTAATAAGCGGCAAGGTAGATGCAGTGCACTAATTAGAGCATCATCCCAAGGATTTTTAGTCTTCGTAGATTTATCGGCTATTTTATTTAAAAATATCTTTGTAAAAAATGCGGCCAATAGTGTTAATAAGACAACCCCAAAAACAAAAAGCACCCATGTATATTCGTAATCTAGCCACTGCTCAATTTTATTAATAATATGACTACCCTCAAACTTTTTACGCGATCTTAAAAGAATTAGTAACGGTTACGTTAACACCTGAATAATTTGTTGCGACAGCTGCCAACGTGACGATTGCTGCAATACATCCATTGGTAAAATTTGCACGTTGGATAAATGCTTAGCACTCATCGTCGAAAGCTTTGAAGAGAGCCCTTGTAATTTTTGCTCAGCCATAGCAAAGTTATCGCTACTTAATAGCTCAAGCGCACCTTTACGGTTGTTGCACACCAAAACCATATCGCAGCCTGCCGCTAGTGCATGCTGAGCTCGTGAAACATACCCTCCCACAGAATGGGCACCTTTCATCGATAAATCATCACTAAAAATCACGCCACTAAAGCCAAACTCTTCTCGAAGAATGGTTTGTAGCCAATACGGTGAAAACCCCACCGTATTATTTTTATCGACACGTGGAAAAACAATATGTGCAGGCATAACCGCATCAAGCGCTGGTAGCAATTCAACAAAAGGGATTAAATCGTGCTCTGCAATATCAGCAAACTCCCGCTCATCAACGGGTTGCACCAAATGACTATCTACGGTGACACTACCGTGCCCAGGAAAATGCTTCCCTGTGGTTGCCATACCTGCCTCATGCATCCCCTCCATCCAAGCACCTGCTAGTGCCGTTACTTCATGGGGTTTAGGAGAAAAGGATCGATCGGCAACGATTGTGCACTTGTTATCGTCGACATCTAATACTGGAGCAAAACTAAAATCTACACCAACAGCAAGCAATTCGCTCGCCATTAGCCACCCTGTATTTTTGACCATACTAAGACACGCATCAGCGTTTTTGCGATAAAGCGGCAGAAACTTCTGCACAGCAGGTAATCGAGTAAAACCTTGTGTAAATCGCTGTACACGTCCGCCTTCCTGATCGACAGCAATTAAGAGTTCAGGGCGAAGTGCCCTTATAGAGTCACTGAGTGCCTTAATTTGACTGGGCGACTCATAATTTCGTCCAAAGTAGATCACTCCGCCCACGTAAGGATGCAGTAATAATTCTTTTTCATCGTCCTGCAGTACAGTCCCTGCAAGATCTAGCATAATCGGGCCTAAAAGCATTTTTGTTCCTTAAATTTGTTTTTCAAAAGCCTATTTATTACAAAAAATATAAAAGAATCAGTAACTTGCCAAATTTATTTGAGACAATATATAGATTATGTAAATCCCGTCAAGCGTAAAACTACATTTTATATAAATTACTCGTAGCAATTAAACTTGCATGCAATTAACAACTACTGTATAAATAACCACATCTGTATAAATAACCAATGTACAAATACCCATAACCGTTATAACACCATGACGAAAAGGACAAAAGAATGCTCAAATTAACATCACGACAAGAGCAAGTATTAAATTTAATTAAAGACCATATAAGCGAGACGGGGTACCCCCCAACCCGCGCTGATATTGCCAGGCAGTTAGGGTTCAAATCCGCAAATGCTGCAGAAGAACATCTACGTGCACTCGCTCGAAAAGGTTTCATAGAAATAGTGCCTGGTGCTTCTCGTGGTATTCGCTTACCAGAGTCCAAAAATCAAGGGATTCCTATTGTTGGTAGAGTTGCTGCCGGTAGCCCTATTTTAGCTGAGGAACACATAGAAGATTACTGTGAATTAAAACCTAACTTCTTTTCACCTGCCGCTGATTACTTTTTACAAGTACATGGCGAGAGCATGATAGATATAGGGATTTTTGATGGTGATTTATTAGCTGTACACAGCACAACCCAAGTACACAACGGGCAGATTGTTGTAGCTCGTATTGGCGAAGAAGTTACTGTTAAGCGCTTTCAACAAGATAAAGGAAGCAACATTGTTAAGCTAATCGCTGAAAATAAAGATTATGATCCCATTATCGTTGATTTAGAGCATGAAGCTTTTGCTATAGAGGGTTTAAGTGTTGGTGTACTAAGGCAACACTAGTTAATTAATTAAAATTATATAAATAAATATTAGGGATATGTTTAAAGTTACAAAATAATACAGGGATGTATTCAAGAGAGGCTGCTATGAATACTTTACGTGAAAATATAAACACACAAAGACAATTAAATAATGATTCTCAATATGCTATCAAATGCAGAATGACAGAAGTTATTATTCCACAGGGGCAAAATAGTAACCATATTTTAATGCCTCTAGTCGCCTCACTTAGCAAGCAACAAGAACAAGATAGTTTACATGGCAGCCCAGAGCGCTGGGTAACCTGGATTACTAATCGTAAACCTAGCAAACAACAACTAGACTTTTTTGGTAGCGATAACACTAATATTCGTATTATACATACCGATACACAACAGGATAATCGCTGGATAATTTGGGAAGCACTCAGCAAGGGCAATAGCCATACAGTTATTGCCGACATTGAGAGTGTTTCTAAAAATGATATCGAACAACTTGAAGTAGCTGCAACGCAGGGTGATTGCGTCGGGATTTTAACAAGATCAATTAATACATTACATTAATGATAAAACAGCCTTTCAATATTTAAGTAATTTATGCATTGCAGTTTTATACGCTCTACCTAATATAGATTGATAATTCGATTAAGTTTCCATCAGGGTCTCGTATATAAACAGATTCAATACTACCGACTGCGCCAGTTCGCACTACTGGCCCCTCTTCAATCTCCACTTGATGTACAGCTAAATGCTCGATAATTTTCTCAATACTTTCATCATAAATGAGGCAGATATCTCCGCTACCAGCCGTTGGGTTTTTCGCATGAGGAAGGAACTCTGCACCGACTTCGTGTAGATTAATTTTTTGAGATCCGCAACGAACAGCTTGCTTGCCCTCACCAAAAGTTAATGCTTCAAACCCTAAAACATCTTTATAGAATGCGACAGTTACATCAATAGATGCAACTGTCAGCACTATGTGATCAATACTATTTAAGTTCACTATTTTTACCGGAATCTAGCGAGTGTAGACAGCGGTAATGCTGTCACTATCTATCGCATTCGCTTTAGTCATAAAACCAACCAGCGCGGGGCTTGCCGATGCGTCAAGATTGAGCTTTTCAACACCTAAGGCGTAAACAGTAAAAATGTAGCGATGTACCTCGCCTGGTGGTGGGCAGGCTCCTCCGAATTGTTTAGTGCCATAGTCCGTGCGCGCCTCAACAGTGCCAATCGGCATTTTACCGCTATCGCTGGCATCTCTCGGCAACATTTGGGTAGTAGCTGGAATATTAAATGCTACCCAATGCCACCAACCAGAACCCGTCGGGGCATCTGGATCGTATGCTGTTACAACAAAACTCTTAGTGCCTTTTGGTGCGCCACTCCATGAAAGCTGAGGTGACTGATTATTCCCTTCGCAACCAAATCCCTTAAAAACATGATTAATAGAAAGTGGGCCGCCCTCTACGATATCTGAACTGGATAATTCTAAGTTTTCAGCAACTGCTGACAATGAGCTAAACGCACTTAATACTGCTACTGTAAAAATTTGTTTGAACATAATTATCTCCGATTAAAAATACATTGCAGTAGTATCTAATAATTACCTTGAAGCAACTTCCATCTTGAGATCAGATACTATCAAAATTCGTTCAATGCTTAGAAGTAGTTGCCCTAAGTACTCTTGGAGGAATATCAAATCGGGATTTAAACGCATCGGTGAAATGAGAGGGGGTTGAAAAGCCACAATCTAATGCGATTTGTGAGATGGGTTGCTGGGTGGATTGAAGCTTTGTTAAACCGTACTCAAGGCGTACATCCATGATAATACTTGACAGAGATGTTTTTAATTCCTTGAGTTTTCGGCGCAGCGTAGCTTCACTGAACCCAAATTCAGTGGCGACTTCACTGGAGCGCCATTTTTTAGAAACATCACTTGCAATAAAATCACGCAATTGACAATCAAGGGGTTTTACTGAGATCGTAGAGAGTTCAACGCCCATAGATTTTAGCCAAACCAAAGGCTCAAGTAAATAATGATGTTTTATCTCATTAGGCAACTCACTGCTAGATATCAACTGCTCTAAACCTTGAACTCTTGAGATAAATTCAGCGGAGCAATATTTAATATGAATGGCCGAAGATATTTTAGAAAAAGCCTTTTGTTGTGAAAAAATCTCAGCAACCATGTCATCGGAATAACATATACAGTATGCTTGGTAATCAACCCCTGAAAGAATACGGTTTTCTAAAGTAATAAATGTACCCGATGGAAATATAAGTAACTGACCAGGATATACAGTTAAGCTGTTGTCTGTTTCAGGGTGAAGTTGTTTAGAGCCAACTTGCACAAAGACAAGCATAGTTTTATGCATATAGAGATTTCGAAAGGTCTGAGTCGTAGATTGAGTTATTCGAAAAACTTGCACATTATTGTTCATTAAATACCCTAGACATTCGAACTTAAATTAAAAAACCCTGATCTTACTTTACCAATATCATTCATTGGTTTGTCTTTTAAAGTTACCACCACCTAAGAAGCACTCAAGGATACAATGATACTGATACAAAATAAATTCAAATTACTATAAAAAATAACAAAGATAATCAACAACGCTTTAGTGGCCACACATTTACCATAGCTATCATTCACTGTCTGCTTCTAATTTTAAAATAGTATCTGCTATTTTTTCACCTTGAAACTCTTCAATGAAATGCCCATAGTCTTTATAGACATGAATATTATCACGTAATTCTGGTAGTGCTGCACACCACTGCTCAATAACCTCAGGCTTACCGCAGGGATCATAATCACCAAAATGAGCAGCAACCGGAATATTTCGACGAACTTCATCATTTACTAAATCAGTAATATTCTCATCTTCGCTTTGCTTACCTTCAATTACAGCGTACTCTTGTATCTCACGTTCGCATTCGGGACTCTTACTAGCATCCACAAAACCATTACCCCAACATAGGGGCAACTGATATTGTATTTGCTGATAAAACTCTACATTACTTTGCTCACCAAGAGCCCTATCCTTATATTGATAACCATAACCCCAATAAGGCGTTTGTAACACATTGCGTTTAGAGCTTTTTGCATTCGCTTTTGTGCGGAAAGACTCAGAAAAAACCCAACTGGGTGTATTTTTAGGTATTAAACGTAAAGCAAAAATTAACTGTGTATAAAATGCTCTCGCATACAGTTTTATTAAAGAGCCTTTATTTGCATCTTTTAAAACAGTTGCGGCAACACCACCCCAAAGGCTACAAGGTATAAGATGGCCAAAATGACTCCAAGAAAGATATCTGAGCGGCCAATTAGCATAAGTAATTCCCTTTTTAGGCATAGGAAACACCGTAGAATTTAAAACTACTAATTTATCGACACGATACATTTGATTCAAAAATGCACCTATACCAATAGGACCACCCCAATCGTGTACAACGAGGGTTATATTACTTAAGTCCAAATATTCAATTAAAGTTTTAAGGTTAGCTGCATGATGCATATCGATCATTTCAAAGCTTGCCTGATCAGACAACCCACAGCCGATATTATCGAGTGCAATTATTCGCAGCGATACACCAGATTGATTTAGCGAATTTATAATATGGCGATAGGTATAAGAGCACTCTGGGTTACCGTGTACGAATAAAACTGTCGTGTCACTTGGCGTACATTTTGTTTGGTAGTCGTAATAAAAGAGTTTTTTACCTTTATCTATACCGTTGGGGATAACAAACCATTTATCACTACCTTTTGGGCAATAATCATCGGGCACACTAGTTAGTGGAGTATTTGATTTAATTTGCAAACTACTGCTTCCCTAAATTTAGACAATATTAAATACCCGAAAAATATTAAAAAGCTTTAGTATTCTAATAAATATTCTCGTTGCCTATCTATCAAGTCTTGGAGCTCTTGGAGCAGATTTTTAATCATTTTAATATCGGCCAAATCGACCTTTACTTGATCCATATCGAAAAGATTAATTTTTGTTGCTGCAATACTTTTAGTAACATCACTAGTTGATGAATAACTTAGTTGATCGCGACGCACTCTATTTTCTTCTTGTTCTTGCTTAGAGCCAATAGAGCTTAAACTTTCGAATAGCCTGCATAACTCAAAAAGCCCACTACTCTTTTGACTGTATAAATTTTGTAGCTCATTGAATTCAGACATATTCATAAAATTTTGTTTTTGACCATCAAAAACATCAGCTAAATTAAGACCTCTATCTTCTAAAGCTGGCCTTTGATGATGGAATAACAGCTCATTACAATAAGATACACAAGCAAAATATAGTTGTAATAAAATAGAGTCAATGTAGGCTTGTCTTTCTGAAGCAATAGAGGATATTGCCTGGTGATTGCTATAGGCTTCAATAAGAAACCGAGCGGCACTTAAACGTCGATTAACTTGAGACGAATACGAATAATCTCGCTCCATTACTTATCCCGATAGCTATATAAAACTACTGTGGCTAGAGCAAGCCACTTAAGGCTTAGCTCTAGCTAATGATTATGCAGATTTCTTAGTCGTTTTTTTAGTTTTTTTGGCTTTTGTTTTTTTAGCCGCTTTTTTAATAGGCTTACTCGATACAACCCATTTCCCACCTTCATAAAAAGCCTTCCAGCCCGTTGCCTTACCTTCCACTTCCGACTGAACATACTGTTCTTTGGTTTTACGACTATATCTTACTAAAGTAGGGATACCATCATCATCTGCTACAGGAGCGCTAAATAAAAAATTATATTTAGGGTCTATTTCATCTTTATGCGGCAGTAATTCTGCTACAAGCGGCGCTCTTGTTTCTCGATTTTTGGGGAATTGGCTAGCCGCCAAAAATAACCCACTCGCACCATCTCGAAGAATATACGTATCATCGACTTTCTGGCACTGCAACTCAGGCATTGGCACTGGATCCATTTTAGGTGGCGCAGCCTCTCCATTTCTAAGTAACTTACGCGTATTTTTACACTCATCATTGGTGCACCCAAAGTACTTACCAAAACGCCCGGTTTTTAATTGCATCTCGCTAGAGCATTTATCACACTCGATAATTGGACCATCGTAGCCTTTGATTTTAAAACTGCCCGCCTCAATTTCATAACCTTCACAATCGGGATTATTACCACAAATATGCAATTTGGTTTTTTCATCAACGAGATAATTATCCATTGCAGTATTACAAATGCTGCAACGCTTCTTATTGCGCAGTTTTTGAACCTCTTCTTCCTCGTTATAATCGGTGCTAACAACATCGTCACCAGAAACAAGATTCATAGTAGTTTTACAGCGCTCTTTTGGCGGCAGCGCATAGCCTGAACAGCCCAGAAAAACACCCGTACTACCTGTTCGTATCTGCATATTACGGCCGCAACTGGTACATTTGATGTTAGTTTCCGTTGGTGAGTTACCACGCATACCGTCATCAGGATGTTGGGCTGTAGCTAGCTTTTCGGAAAAATCTTGATAAAACTGATCGAGCAGATCGCGCCACTTTAATTTATCATCAGCTACATCGTCGAGTGAATCTTCCATGTTTGCGGTAAAGCTGTAGTCCATTAGCTCGGTAAAATTCTCGACTAACCTGTCAGTTACAATGTCGCCCATTTTTTCGGCGTAAAAGCGACGGTTCTCAACATGTACATAGCCTCTATCTTGAATCGTTGAGATGATAGATGCATAGGTTGACGGGCGGCCAATTCCACGCTTTTCCAATTCTTTCACTAAACTTGCCTCAGTGAATCGGGCTGTAGGTTTTGTAAAATGCTGTTTGGGGTCAAGTTTATTCAGGTCAAGCACATCACCGACTTTTAAGTCGGGTAACAATACATCTTCTTCCTTTTTTCCCGCAGGTGGCTGTACACGCATAAACCCATCAAAGCGAATAACACGGCCACGTGTTCTCAACTCAAAATCATCAGCACTAACAACAATGGAAGTACTAGTAAATTCTGCGTGGCTCATTTGGCAAGCAACAAATTGTTGCCAAATAAGTGTATAAAGCCTCTCTGCATCGCGCTCCATGCCCGATAGCTGAGTGGGAGTTACATTAACATTAGAGGGACGAATGGCTTCGTGAGCCTCTTGTGCGCCTTCTTTACTGCTATAGCTAACAGGATTAGCTGGTAGGTATTTTTTTCCGTAGTTTTCAAGAACATACTCTCTACAGCTCGCCACTGCCTCTTGGCTAAGGTTAGTAGAGTCAGTACGCATATAGGTGATGTAACCCGCTTCATATAAGCGCTGCGCCATCATCATGGTTTTTTTCACACCAAAGCTTAAACGCGTACTCGCTGCCTGCTGTAGAGTCGATGTAATAAAAGGAGCACTGGGCTTTGACGAAGTCGGCTTATCATCCCGCTTGGTAACGGTGTAAGTGGCTTTTTCAAGCAATGCGACTGCAGCCATTGCTTCATCTTTACTAACGGGCTTAAATGCTTCTTTTTTGTACTTTTTAACGTCGCATTTGATGCTGTCTTTTTTCTGCGTATTCAAAAGCGCATTAATATCCCAATACTCTTCTGGGATAAAGGCTCTAATCTCACGCTCACGCTCAACGACTAAACGTACAGCAACGGATTGCACCCGCCCTGCCGATAATCCACGGGCGACCTTCTCCCATAAGAGTGGCGATACCATATAACCCACAATACGGTCTAAAAAGCGTCTAGCTTGCTGAGCATCGACCCGACTTTGATCAAGTACACCAGGTGCTTCAAATGCTTTTTGGATAGCTGTTTTGGTGATTTCATTGAACACAACACGGCGATAACGCTTATCGTCGCCACCTATTGCCTGTTGTAGATGCCAAGCTATCGCTTCTCCCTCCCTATCCAAATCCGTTGCAAGATAGATAGTGTCCGCATTTTCAGCAAGCTTAGTCAGCTCGTTAACCACTTTTTCTTTACCCGGTAGCACTTCGTAGTGCGCAGCCCAATTGTTATCTGGGTCAATACCCATACGCTTAATTAATTGCTCACGCGACTTCTTTGCCTTATGGATAATTTTATCTTCCGGTGACAGCTTACGTGTTATTGCTGCCTGCCTAGCACGCTCTTTAGGATCAACAGGTTTTTTTTGCGAGCCACTTGTTGGCAAGTCTCGAATATGACCAACACTTGACTTGACAATATAGTCACTACCCAAATATTTATTGATAGTTTTTGCTTTTGCAGGTGACTCTACAATGACAAGCGATTTAGCCATACTTCTTTCTCTGAGTGCTCTAATTTGCGTTTGTTTATGTCTGTTATCTTAAAAACTAAGTACGTATTAATAGACCGGTTACGATTAAAAAGCCAATAAATACACAGTAAACAGGAACGGTGATAATCATTATGGGAGGCATATATAAAACGTCAGTGGACTCGGGTCAAGTAATTTATGTATTTAACTATTACTTAAGGGGTCGTAATTCTGCATCATTGCCTCATTTTTATGCCCTTATTTGAATATAAAACAAACACTTTTATCAATTTACAACATCCTTTAAAAAGGCAAAGCTTAGCTAGCAATACTGAGCGTTAATCTATGTAAAAAAGGCTTAAGTATTTAACAAAAACGTCGATAACCATACTAGGGCACCTCTAAATAACGTCGAATGATTGCTGCGCCTTGATTAAAGCCATATCTGTAAGCCAGAAACTATCCGACGTTATTCAGAGGTGCCCAGAAATAGTTTTTTACTTAACTAGATACCGCTTATGTCTGCTTTCGCCAGCTTATTACTTTTTATATTTGTCGCGCTCTTGTCAATGTGTGTTGTGGCTTATAGTAATTACAGGGTTGAGCAAAACAAAAAAATACGTGCAAAAATACATCAACATAAGGCAAAAATTGAGCAGCTAGAAGATATTGTTCTTGTACTTGACCGCTTATGTAACAATAAGATGATCACCACATTCGTTAATGATGATGTTATTGAAATCTATGAAGAAATGATCGAGCTTGCCCCAAAGACTCCGTATATCAAAGCTGGTCACAGCAATGCCAAGATGCGTTCAAATATATTAAGTGATGACTCTCATCCGAGGCAAATTGACCGTATATGTACCAGCGATGCACAAATTGCACGCTGTAGAGCCTATCTTCAGGAAACCTCGAATATTTTAAAAAGGCAGAATTCCGAAGGTAAATTCTCCGCCACAGAATTACAAGAATTTATCAACGAGTTAGAATGGCTGCATTTACAAGTATTTGTAATCACCAATATCGCTGAAGGGCACAAAGCATACACTCGTAACGATATATTGAAAGCTAATGGATTTTATAAGAAGGCACAAACCGAACTCTTAAGTTCTGGACACCCAGACCAACGCCGCCACGAAATGATTAAGCAAATAGCTGACCTTTTATTTGGACGGCGGCGCTTTTTAGACAAGGACCTAATGCCAGAAGATGGGTTTAATCCTACTGATACACCACTAACAGATGAGCAAAATGATGGAGAGGAAGACAGCGTTACAGTAAATAGTGAAAATATGCAGCACACTCAAGAGGCCAACACGACTAATAACACTATGCAGCAATAGTTGCAATCTCGTCTAATAAACCTTTGATGTGATCTACGGTTATCTCTGACGGTTTTTCTTTCCACCAAACGCTAACACTCTTCTCATTAACAGCTACACCAACGATATCATCACTCAGCTTGTCTAAAAAACCTCGCAACTTATCAGTATTTTTACTCGCCACTCGCTTATCTGATTGCCATTCCCACACACCATAAAAATGAATCTCATGCTCGTAGGAACGACGTAGTAATGACCATGTAGGTGTATGCTTAGGTAAATCCGCATGGCAACTATAGATGGCAACGGTAATTTTTTGATCACCCTGATCATAATCGCTCATACGTATTTGCAGGCCTGCAAGTGCAGCTTTTTGCCTGAGATCAGCTAAACGCTTATCCCTATTTGAGGGTTGCATTAGCATAATGGGCCCAACCGCCATTGCTATTGCTAAACCAATTAAAACAATCGGCCAAAACGACATAAAGAATCCTTATCGCTAATTTATATTATGGGGAGTCATCGTAACATTAAAATTGATATTTTTTGGAACGATAACCTAGCTTTAGTATCATAAAGCCTAATATCAAGACGACTTTCTTTTGATTATTTTTTAAGATTTTATAGCTTTGTAACAACAAGATGATATATCGTATACACACGTTTTAAATATACCTATATATTTTGTTAGATTGTAATAATATGTCTGTAAATATATAAGAAAAAATCATCTTAACTCTCAATAAAACATGTTCATCTAGACTGGTATTTTATGCGAGTACACCCTATCAATATAAGTAGGCTCATAAAGGTATTTACCCTTACGGGCCTAACTTTTACTGTATTGCTTAATCATTCTATAAGCTACTCATCGACAACTGAGGCGAGCGTCAATAAGGCTGCCACTAAACAAATAGAACATACTCCTGAAAAGCAAGCAGAGATGTATGAACGACAACGGCAACACTATATTGATGCAAGAGAGGCGCTGAAAAACAAACAAAAGCGGGCTTATCAAAGCCTCAAGCAACATTTAAGTAACTACCCTTTACTTCCCTATCTTGAATATCAAGAACTACTACAAAATTTACCTGAGCGCCCTTATCAAAAAATTGATCGTTTTTTAGTCGACAATAAGGATTCCTACCTTGGTGATTTACTCTTAGAAAGATGGCTGTATGTACTTTCCGAGCAAAAGCGTTGGCACGACTATAGAAGTTACTATAGTGCGGAGATCACCTCTTCTTCAGAACAATGCTTATATATCTGGTCACGCCACAAAACAGGAGATTCAGAAGCATTAAAAGAAACTTCGGCACTATGGAATGTTGGGAAATCTCAGCCCAAAAGCTGCGACCCGTTATTTAAAGAATGGAAGCAAAAAGGTCATCTTACTGAAGAATTGATCTGGAGCCGCTATCAAAAAACCGCTCGCAGAAAAAAGAATAGGCGACTCATTAGTTATTTGAAGCGATTAATGTCAGCTGAGTCTAAATTACTTGCAGAAAAATATGAGTTAACCATCAGAAACCCCGAGAGGTTAGAAAAAATTTCTGACTATAGTGATAAAAACCCAATCACAACAAACATTGTGTACAAGGGGCTTTTACGTCACATCAACAGAGACTCAACAAGAGCGAATGAGTTATGGAAGAAGTATCAAAAAGTACTTTCTTTCGATACTGAACAAAAACAAGCATTTAATTTTAAATTAGCCAAACGAAAAGCTTTTGATTATGAGGTCTCGGCAGCCAAAGAGTTACTAAGTCAATTATCGCCAGAAAATCAAACGACTATTATTGAAATTATTTTACGGGAACATTTAAAAAACCGTAAATGGAATGAATTTTATACATGGGTCAATCTTTTATCTCCAGAAGAGCGTGCCTCTGACCGCTGGCAATACTGGCAAGCTCGATTTTATGAGCATATTGAAAAATCAAAAGAATTATATTTACCTATTTACGAGAAATTGGCTAACACACGTAGTTACTATGGCTTTTTATCAGCTGATCTCCTAGACAAGCCATATAATTTGCAAAACTCGCCTTCGGTTATTAATCCAGAAACCTTATCCCAGCTACAAAAAAATAAGACAATTAAACGTATACGTGAGTTGTACGCCATTGGTAGAGTGAATGATGCCCGTTCTGAATGGCTATATGTGACTAAAGACTTTAATAAAGAACAATTTATAACTCTTGCCAAGCTTACTAATGACTGGGGTTGGCATAGGAAATCCATTGAATCTATGGCGGCTGCAACAAGCTGGGATGACCTAGCCATACGCTTTCCCATAGCCCATCAAGGCATTATCACTCAACAAGCAGCAGAGACTAACCTACCACCTACGTTAATCTTTGCTATAGCTAGGCAAGAAAGCGCATGGGAGCAAGATGCACGCTCTAGTGCTGGTGCTATGGGTTTGATGCAACTATTACCAAGAACAGCCAAAGCGACTGCTAGAAAAGCAGGCATAAGCTATAGAAGGAAAGATTTATTAAAGCCTGAAAAGAATATTATTTTAGGCTCACGCTATATAAGTACATTACTCGATAAATACGAAAATAACCGAATAACTGCAATTGCAGCCTATAATGCAGGTCCTAGTAGGGTTAACCGCTGGCTTGAAGAAACTGAAGAAAACTTACCACATGACATATGGGTAGAAGTTATCCCCTTTGGTGAAACGCGTAAATATGTCCAAAACGTACTTTCTTATGCAGTCGTTTATGCCCATCAAACAGGCAGTAGCTTATCGCTATTAACAGAACTTGAGAAACAAAGGCCTTTATAAAAGGCCTTTTCGGAAGTAATCAGTTTTAGTGCTATGAGCCGTATACCTTTCTGATACGGTCTTGCACCAAAGTTGCCAACTCATCTGGCCTAAATTTAGATAAGAATCCATCACAACCCACTTTTTTGGTCATAGTTTCATTAAAACTGCCGCTGAGTGATGTATGCATTACAACAAATAGGTCTTTTAGGCGCTCATCTGAGCGAATTTCACTGGTTAGACGATAACCGTCCATCTCTGGCATCTCAGCATCGGTAATTAACATTAAGAATCGATTAGCGACATCAGTACCGTCTGTTGCCATTTGTTTAAGCATTTCTAAGCCCTTTAAACCGTCACTGGCATGCACAACATCAATATTCAAATCTAGGCTCTCTAGTGCGCCTCTAATCTGGTTTCTAGCTGTTGACGAATCATCAACAGACAATATTTCGATACGTTGATCACCAATCAGCTCTTTCAATGAAGGATCGCGGACCTCTTCAGAAACAACTGTTGATGGTGGAATAATATCTGCTAGTACTCGCTCAACATCCAGTATTTCAACAATCTTCTCGTTGATGCGTGTAAAGGCTGTTAAGAAATGCGCATTACCCGAAGCCTTCGGGGGAGGCAAAATAGAATCCCAGTTGAGGTTCACAATCCTGTCCACAGCGCCTATTACAAAGCCCTGAATCGAGCGGTTATATTCCGTCACAATAAGATTACAGCTCTCATCTCGTGGTAATGGAGATCGCCCAATAGCCACGTTAAGGTCAATAACAGGCACTGCCCTATCACGCAAATGCGCAATACCACAAACTGCTGGATGGCTACGAGGCACTTCGGTTAGTGGAGGAACTTGCACTACCTCTTGAATTTTAAATACGTTAATGGCGAAGGTTTGTTGACCTTTCAGGTGAAACATTAACAGTTCTAGGCGGTTTTCGCCGACCAAGTTTGTACGAGAATCGATACTTGCGAGTAATCCAGACATAAAATATTACAACTCAATTTAGTAAGACATATAATTAGTGTAGACAAAAGAAACAATAAATCACGAAATTTGAACTACAATATAAAAATAACGAAAAAGGTGTGTGTTTTTATATGCAAGAACTATCAAATCTTATTGCTAGGCAGCCCATTTGTAATAAGCAACTCAAGGTTAAAGCCTTCGAGCTGCTATACAGGATGCAAATGACCAGTGAGGGAAACCCACTACTTGATAACCCTGATGGGGCAACCATTGACGTTTTATTGGCAGCATTTAATGATTTATGTATACGAGATGTAGTTGGTGACAAATTAGCGTTCATTAATTTCACCAGCAATATTATTTTGAAACAAATCCCCCCTATTTCGCACAAACAACTAGTCGTTGAGTTACTCGAAGACCAAGAAATAACGCCACAATTACTCAAAGCCATCGCACGCTTACGCCAAAAGGGCTACAAAATAGCATTAGATGATTTTTGTCTAACTAAAGAAACTATTTCTCTTATCGAATATGCCGATATTATTAAAATTGATGTATTAGATACTCCTCCAGATGTTTGGGCAAATTACATACCTAAATTAAAAGAAAAAGGGATCACCTTACTGGCAGAAAAAGTCGAAACACAAGAAATGTTTGAACGTTGCTGCGAGTTGGATTTTGACCTTTTTCAAGGATACTTTTTTGCCAAGCCAAAAATTATAGCTGGCAAGCGAATATCTAATAACGAGTTAAGTATTTTAGAATTAATCGGAAAATTAAGTTCACCAGAGGTTGATATTGATGACATCACTAATATTATTATTCGTGACCCTAATTTAACCTATAATCTTTTACGTACGATCAATTCTGGTTTATTCGGGCTATCTAAAGAGATAGACTCTATCAAGCATGCTATTACTATGCTTGGCTTAAAAAAGTTAAAAAAATGGATTAGTTTATTAGCCCTAACAACCCTCGATAATAAACCACAATTACTGATTGTTTTTGCGATGGTTAGGGCAAAAATGTGTGAAATATTAGGGCAAAAAACAACTTCTCGAGGATCTGCAGATGATTACTTTACTATGGGCCTTTTATCGCTGATGGATGCATTTGTAAATTTGAATATGGACACTTTACTGAAGAAAATATCTCTTCCACAAAAGATGGAGGACGCATTACTACGCTATGAAGGTGAAATGGGAAAAGTCTTGCATTGCGTTGTTAATTATCAAAACGGGAATTGGGATAACAACGAGAAAATCTCTATTCTTGAAAGTGGTAAAATCAAAGCAAATGATATTACACAAGCCTACTTAGACGGTGTGCAGTGGGCAGAAAGTAATAAAAACTTATAAATAATTTATCTGTATACTACTGTAAATTAGATTGTTAGCTCTTCTAAAAAAGCATTAACCGCTAAATTATCAAAAGGCCAAAATAGCTCTTTAGTATTTACGTTTGAATAAAGTACAGGGATGCTAACACCATACTTTTTAAGTAGCTCTGGATCATCCGCTATATCAATTTTTTCTAAAAAGAAATTGCTATTGCTAATACAATCTGCAATTATCTCCTCTGCAATATCACATAAATGACAAGCCAATGTAGAATACAAAGTAATTTTTTGCATAATTATTTCAAAGCCTTTTTAAATGCTACTCAATCATATTTAACTAATCGTAGTATTTACTATAAATTAATCGTGATGACGCTCAACATCGACAGAAACATTGAGCTGCTGGTGGCTACCCCCACCAAATACAACGCCTCTTAAAGGGCTAACGTCAGAGTAATCTCTACCCCATGCTGTCACAATATGCTGAAAAGTAGGCATAGAATTATTGGTTGGATCAAATTCAAACCATCCTTCTCCCGGTGAATAAACAGAAAACCATGCATGTGAAGCATCAGCTCCAACCATACGTTGTTGTCCAGGTGGTGGAAGGGTCTCTAAATAACCACTAACGTAACGAGCGGCATAGCCTAATGAGCGTAGGCAACCAATGGCTAAATGGGCAAAATCCTGACATACACCGCGTTTATGCGTGAGTACTTCATCGAGTGGTGTAGCGACACTCGTTACCGCTGGGTCAAAATCAAATTCATCAAAAATTTTATGCGTTAAATCCATTACAGCCGTTAAAAATGGCTTATCTTCACTAAAGCAACTCGCTGCAAAACTCTGCAAGCGTTCACTCTTTCTAATCATTGGAGAGCTTAGTAAAAATTCGCGTGCATAAATAGTCTCTATAGAACAGCCTACTCCATATAAGCCCTGAGACACCTGCTCACAGGTATTTCCGTAAGCCAATTGCTCGCCAAAATCATTCGCACGAGGCCTTATAGTTATTTCAGTTGATACATCAATAGTTAAACTAGTGTGCGGCTCTTGTATAGAAAAGTGGTAAACACGATTACCAAAGTAATCTATACGACGACTACCAGTTATGGGTGTTGGGTAGATAACCACTCGTGGTGTATCTACCACTTGTATCAATGTTTCTCTTGGTAAAATATGTGCGCGGTTGTAGCAGCTATTTACCTTACTACCATATTCGTATTCTGTTAGGTGGCGAACTCGATACTTCACAGTTCGTCCTCCCAAGATGCCGCCATCACTTGATGTTGAACTTCCGTATGGTCGAAATAGATATCACTTAGCACAACCGATAATTGATTAAGCAGACCTTGAGACTCCTTCATCAATAAAAATAACTTTTCACGTCGCTTGTCGGTCTTTGAATGCTTACACAGAGCCACGGGTTGTATTAATTGTATTTTATTCAACAACTCCAAGCTCAGGCGTTTTTCTAATGTGAGCGACCGGCTATATTGCCGTGCAGGAACTGCATCAATATGTTGCTTAAGTGAACTCAATAAACTATTTAAAGAGCGAGGATTACTATTATCCAACACCGTTAACTCTAATGCGTTAATCACATCAGTACGGGCACGATAGCGGCGGCGATAGGTTACTAATGTTTCCAGTGTTAACAACACTGTCTCCAGCGTTGCATCTTCGTCATATTCATTCAGTACTGGCGACATTAATGATTTAATCAGTGACGTCGTTTGGTAAGCACGTTCAAGGTCTCGGCCAATTTCAATAAAGCGCCAACCAAAACCCCTGATCATACTTTCGTTAATTAGCCCCGAGAGTGCCAATAAGCTCGTTACCAGCGGATCAAGTGCTTCCTCTGGTGCTGAGGCAAAATCTGTTTTTATGGTGTGCTCTAATGTACCGACATTATCGCGAATATCATTAATAACTCGCTGCGTATCAGCAGATAGGAGCACTTTAACTTCATCGGCACAATTGAGCATTTCATTGAGGCTATAAACAATACCACCAGTACGATCAAGATCGGTAATAATAGAAATTAATTCAGCTTCAGGGTTCTCAAATAAAATCGTTGCCGTATTTTCTTTGCCTTCACGTGGAGCAAACCCTGGAAATGTCTCGGTAACAGAAGTGACCGCTACTAAAATAGTACGATAGCTCTCATCGGAGAGTTGGTCTGCGTCATTAAGTTGTAAAAAAACTGTACGTAATAGTCGCAATGCGTACTCTGCACGGATTGCATAGCGCCCAAGCCAAAACATATTTTCAACGACTCTGCTTGGTAAATTTTGCTCCTGCTCACTATCTATTAGTAATTGCTGTGTTTTATCTGCCCATAAGCTAACGTGGCGCTGAGGCTCTTTACCAAGTACCCATGTGTCTTTACTCAATGCTAAATGCTGACTAGACACTAAGCGATCATCAGCAGTTTTCCCTATCCGTGTTAAGCCCCCAGGCATCACGCTGTAATGGCTTTCACCTGCGACGGTAAAGCTGCGCAAAACCGTTGGCCTTGAGGAAAATTTTTGCTGCTGCCAGCTTGGCGAATGAGAATGGGCTATATATTCTTGGGCAACATACTTTAATGGTTTTTGGCGAATTATCTTACGTAAGTCCTTCAATTCCTCATCGTTTAACTGGCTACCCAAAATGCTTTGTTGATTTTGTTGTCGATAGACAGGTTTAATAATCAGTTTGGATAAATTATCTAACATATAGGCTTGATCTTCTGGATCATTGGCCCACCATGTTTTAACACTGGGTAGTAATAACTTTTCTCCAAGCAAGGCCTGACTGATTGCGGGGAGATACTTCAAAAATACTGGGCTTTCTAAAATACCACTACCTAACGGGTTAGCAATAACCACCTTGCCAGTCCGAATAACCTCTAATAGGCCGGGGACGCCTAAATAAGAATCGCTTTTTAACTCAGCAGGATCACAATAAAAATCGTCTACACGTCTAAAAATAACATCGACCCTAGACAAACCACTGAGTGATTTCATCCATACTTGACCATTACGTACTGTTAAGTCACGACCTTGAACCAGCGAATACCCCAAGTAATTAGCCAGATAAGCATGCTCAAAATACGACTCGCTACGACTCCCAGGCGTTAGCACAACGATATTGGGCAATTTATCATCGACCGATAAACTATTCAGTTTGACGCGCAAAGTTTGAAAAAATGCGGCTAAACGCTTTACCTGAGCTTGCCTAAATAGGCTTGGGAACACGCGCGTCATCACTGTACGGTTTTCTAGTGCATAACCCGCACCGGTAGGCGCTTGAGTTCTGTCACCTATCACACAAATATGGTCGTCAGCAGTTCTCACCATATCGATGCCATGCAAAATTAACGCATGCTCCGATGGTGGCTTTATACCAAAACAAGGGCGTAGAAAACCAGGGTGAGAAAAAATAACTTCGGGGGGGATAACACCTTCACGGATGAGCTCTTGAGGGCCATATATATCATTAAATAGGCGATTAAATAATTCGCTACGTTGTAGAATGCCTGGCTCAATGCTCGCCCATTGCTCACCATCAATCACTAAAGGCACGGTATCAAGTTGCCAGGTGCGCTCACGCTCAGTATAGGATTTATAAGTTGCGCCATCATCACGCAAAATTCGCTGAGTTTTTGACTCCCGATCAGCAAGGCTATCAGTATCTAAAGCTTTTAGGTTATCTAAAACAAAGCGCCAGTGATCCCGGATCTCACCAGAGGGAAGTGATGCTTCATCATAGGTATTATCAAGCGGTTGATAATTATCCGACAACTTAGCCATACCACTTTGCTGGGACTGCTGGGCTTGTTGAGACTGATTAGAAGGGAAAGACATAGGTTTATAACCAAAAAACGGGGGAGTATTCTAAAACTTTAATAATTAAGGTCAAGTCAGATTCGACAAGTATATCTATCCATGTCTGTATCTACAGCCTTTATAAAAATATCAATTAATGCTCACTAGCTAGGTAATCTGCTATTACAAAAAATAGCCAACAATCACTAATTGATATATCTAACTAATCGATTACCTAGCCACCCATTAATTGGGTAATTTTTGCGTGGTGCTTTGCTTCCCAATCATCAAGCGATGTTGCAGAGTCTGTATCAAAGCGATGTTTTGCAATACCGTAAAGCTCCTCGGCATCCGCCGCAGGAATAATGGCAATCCCCTCTTCATCAGCCACAACAATATCGCCAGTATTGACAACAACACCTCCGCAATCGATTTGTGGATTAATATCACCGACATGTTTTTTACTGCTAGGCTTTGGAATAATACCCTTTGCATAAACGGGGAATTGCATTTCACGAATTTCGCCTATATCACGGATAACACCATCGATAATAAAGCCAGCAATACCATGTTTTTGAGCAATCCCACACACATTACCACCTGCAACTGCAACATCAGAGCCATTGGTCTTTGCGACAATAATGGACCCCGCAGGCGCATCATATATAGCCGCATGCATCATTAAGCTATCACCCGCCGGTACCTCTACAGTATACGCAGGGCCAGATATACGCCCCATTCCAGACCAAAGTGCTTTGATGTCGTAATTCATAAACTGATTACGTGGCAAGCCATCAGCATAGTCTGTTGGTGCGTAATCGGCGAATTTTTTGTAATCGGTCATATTGATTCCTATCTTGTTTTCTTATAGTTACATGCTTACTGATATAAGCACTATGTCATTAATGTTTTGGCTATAGCTACTTTCAATAAATAGCTATAGATAGAACTAATACACGTTCACCATGTCTCTAGCTTAGAGAATATTAGGCGTTATCATAACATTATGTCGATCGGTAATCCCTTTACATCTTTCTGTAATAAGGTTATTCGATTAAATCATTTTAACAAAAATGATAATAGTTTTATCATATCCAGCAACTTTTAAACTTAATAGCGAATTTTACTATGGCAGCATTAATTGAAGAGACAGTCACCGACATCCATCATTGGAATGAATCTTTATTTAGTTTTAAAACTACCCGTGGCAATAGCTTTAAGTTTGAAAATGGCCATTTTGTCATGCTCGGTTTAGAAACCGAAAATAAGCCTCTTACACGAGCTTATAGTATTGCCAGCGCCAATTACGAAGAAGAACTAGAATTCTTTAGTATTAAAGTTGCCGATGGCCCACTAACCTCTCGCTTACAAAAAATCAGCATTGGTGATAAGGTTTTATTAAGCACAAAACCAACAGGCACTTTGGTTGCCGATCATTTGCTACCTGGCAAACATTTATATTTAATTAGTACAGGGACTGGCCTTGCTCCATTTATGAGTATTATCCGCGACCCAGAAATTTATGAACGCTTTGATAAAATCATTTTAACTCACGGTGTGCGTACTGTTTCTGAGCTAGCTTACCAAAAATATATTACTGAAGAATTACCTCAAAACGAGTATTTTGGCGACTTAATTAGAGAGAAACTAATTTATTACCCAACAGTGACTCGTGAAAAATATATCCATAATGGCCGCATCACTGACTTAATGGTGAGTGGTAAATTATTTAGCGATATTAATTTACCAAAACCGAATTTAGAAGATGACCGCTTTATGATTTGCGGTAGCCCAAGCATGCTAAAAGATACCTGTACCATTTTAGATAATGCAGGCTTTAGCGAGTTCAGACATGGCCAACAAGCTCATTATGTTATTGAACGCGCTTTTGTTGAAAAATAAATTTAAATTTTTAATTCTACCTCATTAAAAGCCAATAGATAATCTATTGGCTTTTTGCTTTATAGAAACTATTTACCACGCTTTTAGTTACTTAAAAAGTTAAATTAAAAAATCGCTTATAGGTAACCAGCTCTGCTTCAAGTGCCTGCCTTAATACGGGCTCAAATTTCACCTCAGTACCCGGCATCGCTTGTGCTAACAAAGCAATATCCTTATAAGCGACACAGCCTAACTGCCGATATCCCCCCATCGTTTGCCGGTCTCGCATCAATACGATCGGCTGCCCATCTTTAGGTAATTGAATAGCACCCAAAGAAATACCTTGAGAAATAATACCCGAGCTACTCGTCGAAATTGCCTTACCGCTGAGCTTATAACCCATGCGATCAATATGCTGGCTTATGATAAAAATTTGGCTAACAAATTGTTCGACACTTTTTGGGCCGCAAGCATTTTCAGATTCATTAACAATAAAACGCAGCGCTAGTTTTGTTTTATATTCAGGAATAAATTTCTGCGGGGTCAAGCGCGGCAATTCTTCTTGGTATTTTTTGTAGTCAAGCACATCACCCGTTTGAAGTTTTTGACCATCTTGCGATAAACCACCCAAGCCCTCTCTCATTACCGTGGCGCAGCTCTTAAGTTGTGAACCTATATTAAAACCACCTTTGATGGCTAAATAACTACGCAGGCCTGATTTGGGCGAGACGAATTTAAGCACATCACCCGGACGTACAAAATGGGAGCGCCATAGTGCTAAAGGCTTATCGTTTAAGGTTATTGATAAATCAGCGCCGCAGACAGAAATCATTGATTCCTCGGTAAAACGTACTGAGAATGCACCTAAACTAATCTCTATTTGTGCGTCATTATAATGATTTTGTAAAAGGCGATTTGCCCATAAATAAGCATGCTCATCCATTGGGCCGCCATGGGTAATACCATGGCTTTGCAAACCATATCGTCCAAAGTCTTGCACAAGCGCAAGAAAACTAGCGCTAATTACCTCTAAGGCCATTAATACTGTCCACCCACTGCCAACTCACCACCCATTTCCAGATAGCTAGCTTTAGTAATAGGTACAAACTTTACTTTGTCCCCAACCTTGAAGATGGTTAAAGCCTCATCTTCATAGTCGATCAATTTAAGTGGCGTGCACCCAATAATTTGCCAACCTCCGGGAGAGTCGGCTGGGTAAACGGCTGTTTGAGCGTCGGCAATACCGACACTACCCTTCGCTACTTTTTTTCGGGGGGTTTCTTTACGCGCCATGGCAATACGCTCATCAACACTCCCTAAATAAGCAAAACCTGGGGCAAAACCAATCGCATAAACATCGTACAGCTTACTCGAATGCATCTCGATGACACCATCAACACTAGTCTCTGCAAATTCTGCTAGCAATGCACAATCGAGCCCGACCTCCTCACCATAATAAACAGGGATTTCTATTATTTTAGTTTGAAGTTTTGTTTGCTCGGCATTGTTAAGCTGATCAGCAAGATTATTTAATTTTTTGGCGAGTTCATCGCCAGATATTTTAAACAAATTAAATACAATATGGATTGATGTATAGGAAGGCACCATATCGATTATATAAACAGATAGTTTTGCCTTGACTAACTCAACGCATTGGCAAACCTGATTAAAAACAGATGGGTTGATATCTTGTTCAAATAAGATAAGCAATGAATTTTCAGAAAGAATCGTTACCTTCATAAACTTTCAATAAAAGCTCTAACTTTTTTAACAGAATCTAAAGCCTCAGGGTGATCTCCATGCACACAAATCGTATCAGCATTAACCGATAGCTTTTTACCAGTGATCGTCGTGATGTGCTTATCTTGAATAAGCTCTCGAATGCGGTTTTCTATGTCACGCTCATCTTTTAAAACAGAGTCTTCCATATTACGTGGCACTAAACGTCCTTCATCAGAATAAGCTCTATCACAAAAAGCCTCTAATAAAAGAGACACACCAAGCTTATCAGCCTGTGACTGCATTCTTTCAGCATCATTGGTCGCAAGGATCATTAATGGTAGTTTAGAAGATAATAAAGATATCCCTTTAACAATGCTCAAAAAGATAGCCTCATCTCTCATCATGGCATTATAAAAGGCACCATGCGGCTTAACATAACTAAGCTGTACACCTTGGCTATGGCAAATACTTTGTAGCGCACCCACCTGATAAAGCACAATATTAATAATCTCAGACTCAGAGAGTTTAAGATCGCGCCGCCCAAAACCTAAGAGATCTGGGTAGGCCGGATGCGCACCGATCGCAACATTGTACTCTTTTGCCAATGCAACCGTTTTCGCCATAGTCAAAGGGTCCGAGGCATGAAAGCCACAGGCAATATTTGCCATATCAACATGGGGCATAATATCTTCGTCCATGCCCATCTTCCATTGACCAAAACTTTCTCCCATATCACAGTTAAGTTTCATGAGTTATTACCCCACTTTCTACTAATTGGTATAAACAATTCATCTCTAGCCACGCGTCATTAGCGTCGGCAAATATAGTGCAATATCTGGAAATACAGTGATAAAAACGATAGCAACAGCAATCATCGCAAAAAAAGGTAGCGCCGCTTTAGCAATATATAAAATATTTTTGCCCGTTAAAGATTGAATTACAAATAAATTAAAACCAACAGGTGGAGTTATTTGCGACATTTCGACCACTAACACTAAAAAGATACCAAACCAGATAAGGTCAATACCCGATTGCTGCACCATGGGTAGTACAATGGACGTTGTTAATACAACGACCGAGATACCATCGAGAAAACACCCGAGAATAATAAAAAAGAAAGTGAGATAAATAATCAACTCAATGGAGGATAAACCCTGCTCGGCAATCCATGCAGCCAACGCATTGGGGATACCAACAAAGCCCATCGCGAGTGTTAAAAAGTGTGCGCCAACTAAAATCAAACCCAACATGCAGGAGCTTTTTACAGCGCCCAAAACACTCTGAGAAAAGCTCGCCAAGGAGAAGCTACCCGTAATCGCAGATAATAGCAAAGCCCCCGTCACACCCAAAGCGGCAGCCTCTGTAGGTGTTGCAATACCTTGATAAATTGATCCTAAAACACCACCAATTAACAATACTATTGGTAGTAATTTTCTCAGAGCTATAATTTTCTCACTGAAACTATAATGCTCACTTGTCTCTGTATCTACTTTGCGCTTATTAATAACAGACCAGCCGATGGTATAGAGCATAAATAAGCCTACCAATAAAACACCCGGTAAGGCACCTGCTAAAAATAAACGTGCAATGGAGATTTCTGCAGCTACACCATAAACAATTAAAATAATCGAAGGCGGAATTAGTAAACCCAATGTACCTGAGCCTGCCAAGGTACCAATGGATATAGAGTCTTCATAGCCGCGGCGCGAAAGCTCTGGCAATGTCATACGGCCGATAGTCGCAGCCGTTGCCGCAGACGAACCAGAAACAGCGGCAAAAATACCGCAACTTAGAATATTTACATGCAGTAATTTACCTGGCAATTTTGCCAAAATTGGCGAAAGCCCTTGAAATAAATCCTCCGATAAGCGCGTGCGAAACAATATCTCACCCATCCAGATAAATAACGGTAATGCGGTGAGTGACCAACCCGTAGTTGCACTCCAAGAAGAAGTACCCAGCAACAAACCAATACTTGAGTTTTCGACAAGCACTAAACCAATGATCGCAAGCCCAGTAAGCGTTAAAGCAATCCATACACCACTCACTAACATAAGGAGCATGACAACAACTAAGATAAAACCAATCAAGCTGATATCCATAAGCTAGCCCTCTCCCTCTATACTTAATTCATCTTCCGAGGAAATATAACTAGGAGTGCGCCCTGTAATCATTAAACATAGGCTGTCGATTATCGCTAAAAATAAGCAGCTCGAACCTATCGCCATAGGCAATTGAATCATCCATAGAGGGACGGCTAAATAAGTGTCGGTAACTTCGCCAAACACCAATGATTCGTACACCGTAAACGCTGTGTAGTAGGCAAGGTAACCACTGATCAATAAACCAATTGCTAAGTTTATATATTCAGCAATATGGCGATGCTTAGCAGACAACCGATTAAGCACAATGGTGACACGAATATGACCACCATTATTAAACGTATAGGCAAGACCAAAAAAAATAGTTGCTGATAATATCCAACCTGCAAAATCCTCCGAAGACGGAATCACAACATCAATCATGCGCGCAACAATTTGCGCCAAAATTAACAAGGTCATGGTAATAAGGCATAAACCTGAACCCCACGCCGAAGTGAGATAAAACAAACGTCTAAACTTTTCCATCTATTACCACAACTATTATTATTTGATTTATTAAGAAAAATTAAGCACTGATTATTGATTGAATTGATCAATAATTGATTTACCCACATCACCCGACTCAGTTAACCACTCACCCACCATGGTTTTACCAATAGCACGTAGTTCAGATTGCAAGGTACTCGAGGGTGAGAGTACTGTCATGCCCTTTTCTTTTAAGATATTGGTGTGAGCAACACTATTCTTTTTACCTAACTCCCAACCTTTTTTCTCGGCATTCGCAGCAGCTGTCATAATAACTTGCTGAGTGTCGCTATCAAGTCTGTCGAACATTCTTTTATTAACAAACACCATATTTTTAGGAATCCATGCGCTCACCGTAGTGAAGTGCGAGATATAATCCCAGCTTTGATTGTTAACACCGGTACTGGGCGAGGTGATCATTGCATCAATAACACTGGTGGTAAATGCCTGTGCAACATCGCTAAAGGGTACATTCACTGGTGTTGTGCCCATCAAATCTGCCAAGCGCGAAGTCGTTGGACTATAAGCGCGCATTTTTAAACCTTTCAGGTCTGCCAAACTATTCACTGTTTTGTTTGAATACAAATCCTGTGCAGGCCAAGGCACGGTGTAGAGTAAAATCAAGCCGTCTTTAGCAAGTTGTTTGGAGAGCTCTGGCTTCGATAATTTGTAGAGTTTTTCTGCCGAGTCAAAATCCGTGGCTAAAAAAGGAATGTTATCCAATTTAAAAATAGGGTCGTTATTACCTAGGCGACCAATAAACACCTCGCCCAATTGTACTTGGCGAGATTTAACCGCGCGATGAATCTCGGGGTGCTTAATCAGAGAGCCACCAGAATGTACGGTGATTTTTAACTTGTTGTTAGACTTGGCAGTTACTTCCTCAGCAAATTGCTTAGCGACTTGTGTAGGATGATTGCCATCGCCGTAAGGTGTTGGCATATCCCATTTAGCTGCAAGTGCTGTAGTAGATATGACAAGCCCAAGAGCTGCGCCAAAAAACATAGAGTATTTCATAATAGTATCCTCATTATTTTTATAACTTGTTGATTATTACTTGATTTACTTCCGCTAAATTTTTAATTTACAATTAGGCCGACACAGCACCTAACTCCTCGTATAAACGATTGGTAATTAACATCTTACCTGGTGCATGGGTAATGACTTTGGGTAATTTTGCAGATTTTATGGCTGCTTGCGTGGTCACACCACAAGCCCAAAAAACAGGCACATCATCGTGCTCTAGCGGAATAGACGAGCCGTAATCTGGGGCATGAATATCGCTAATACCAATAGCTTCTGGATCACCAATATGTACAGGGGCACCATGTGCTTTGCTATATGCGCTAGTGATACTGACTACCTCATCGATCTGATGCCTTTTATAAGGTCGCATAGAGACCACCATATTGCAGGCAAAATGTTGCGTTGCTTTAGTGGCAATATTGGTGTCATACATCGATACGTTTGTATCTAGCTCAATATTCCTAACGGGTAAGCCCGCCGATTTCAACGCATCCTCAAAAGAAAAAGAACATCCCAATACAATGGCAACGGAGTCCCTCCTCCAATGAGCTTTAATATCTGGAGAAGCCTCGACAAGCTGCCCATTTTCGTAGATATGATACTCGGGTACATCAACACAAATATCTAGATCATCTCCCAGCTCAGGTAATGCCGGGTTACCCACTGCAGAAACACCAATAACTGGGCAAGGTTTGCTATTCATATGGCAAAATTCAAGAAATTCATCTGCCCAGCGTTTAGACATAATGACAAGATTGCCCTGTACTAAACCAGGCATAATGCCGCTGGTGTTAGAGGTAAAAAGGCCACCGCGTATTTTCGCCCGAATATCACTTAGCTCGTTCAACATAAGATGATGACTCAAATAGTAGTTTTATTAGTTATCGTCTAAACGATGCTATTCAAATAACGTTATAAATTCAAATTATGATTATTTTTAGAATTCTATTAATTTTTCTTATAGAAATATTTACAGCCCAAGCTTTACGGTAGATTTTGCCAGCTCGATCATAGGCAATAACTCCGGCTTGTGGGGGCTCATGGGGTAAGAGGCCGTAAAAGTTAAATCTGAGGGGTGCCAATCCGTTACGATCTTATGCATAACACCTTGATCAAGATCGCTTTGTACCAAATCTGCAGGTAATGCTGATATCCCCATACCATCGAGCACTAAACGCCGACAAATCGCTAAAGAGCTAGAAGTGATGATTTTGGCTGGTTGCTCAGAGCTTTTAGCAAACTCCCGTGTAATCTCTGCATAAGGAACGGTATTGCGGGCATAGGTAATGACAGACCACTGAGCCAAAGCAGATGTAGGTAAAAGCTCTGAGCCTATATTAAGTAAAGGGCTCGCTACCCACACTAGAGGAACGGTCGATAAATGCTCATTCACTATCGATGGGTCTGCCAAAGGCCCCATTAAAAAGGCAATATCGATGGAGCCAGAAAGCAGCAATTCCCGCAACGTCACGGATACATCCACAGTTAGCTCAACAGTAACGCCGGGTACATCTTCCTGGAAGGACTTTAGAAATTGAGACAACCAAGAATGCGCAATAGTCTCAGAGACACCTAAGCGCAATAAACCCGAATAAGCCGCTGCATTATTGGCTTTATTGGTAAACTCTTTGGCAAAATACACCAGCTTTTCAGCATAAGGCATTAACTCTTGCCCTTTAGGTGTTAATAGAACCTTACTATTACCCTCACGCTCAAACAGCTTTACGCCCAACTCCTCTTCCAATGCTGCAATACGCGTGGAGATAGCCGGTTGAGTCGTGCACTGCTGTGCCGCCGCTTTGCTAAAGCTATTAAGCTTTGCCACCCAAAAAAACGCTTCGATCCGTTTAAAATTCACCCAATACCCTCTAGCCATCGCATTATTAGTTGATACTCACCAAATAACCATGCACTGCTTAAGCAGTCGATACAAGTAGCCAATAACAGAGAAAGTAACTTTAGCTACAAAATCGCATCTACTTTATACTAATTACTTCATTAGAGTGAAAACACCCGATGACATTATCCAACCTCTTTTATCTATTTATAGTGGTGCTTGTCGCCTATGCGCTATGGAATCACTTAAATGTGAGTCGTACAGCAAGAATGTTTGCTAAAAAGCACTGTGAATCTTTAGGTGTTCAATTTTTAGACCAAAATATCATTTTAAGAAAGCTATCCCTACACCGCTCTCCCCATTCAGTCTTTGCCATAGGCAGGAGTTACACATTTGAGTTTTCTTCGATTGGTGATCGACGCTACCCTGGTGAAATTTTCTTGATCGGAAACCGCCTTAAAACCATTGAATTGGCGCCCTACAAGGCAGTTATTGATAAAAATCATGATATTAACTAGGCTAAATATGAATGAATAGTTTATTATCCACATGGTTTCTACAAGAATAGCGATACCATTGAGAAACCATTGTTTATTATTTAGCCAACTGCTTTAGGATTATTATGAAAAAATTATTACTCATTGCACTAGCACTATCTATCCCTTCGTTAACTCTTGCGGCTCCTGCTAAAGAAGCAACTTGTAGAGCTTGCCATGGCGCTAAAGGCAATAAGCCTATTGCTCCTAACTACCCAAAATTAAAAGGTCAAAATAAAGCATACATCGTTGATTCGTTAAAAGCTTATCGTGATGGCGGCCGTACTGGTGGTTTGAGTGGCATTATGAAAGCACAAGCTAGCAGCTTAAGTGATGCAGAGATGAATGAATTAGCAGAATACTACTCTAAGCTATAATCTAGCTATCTCTCGCCTTTTAACTAACCATTTATCAATGCATATCGTTGCGTGCTAAATGGTTAGTTCCAATACAATATTCTCTCATTCAAAACAAACAGCATACAACCTACACCGAGGTATAAATGATGCCGAATAATATTGTTATTATTGGAGCTAGTGGTGGTATTGGCCATGCTTTTATACAGCTACTTAGTAAGGATTCTACGAATACTCTCTATACTTTCTCTCGGTCATATAAAAAAACGCCAACAACTCACGAGAATATTATCTCGGCAAATATCGATTACAATAACGAAGCATCTATTGTTGAGGCAGCTAAGTCCACTGAAGTTGCGGGCCCTATTGACCTTGTAATTGTGGCAACAGGATTTTTGCATGACGATACAATAATGCCAGAAAGGTCTCTTCGCGAATTATCTGCGGAAAAATTTGAAAAAAACTTTCTAGTTAATACTATAGGACCTGCATTAGTCGCCAAACACTTTTTACCCAAAATGAATAAAAAACAACGTGCTGTTTTTGCTATTCTCTCTGCGCGTGTGGGTAGTATTAACGATAATCGTTTAGGTGGCTGGTATGCTTATCGGGCATCAAAAGCAGCAGTAAATATGCTCATTAAAACAGCCAGTATTGAGATCACTCGAAAACAGCCCAATACAATTGTTGTAGGCTTACACCCCGGAACAGTCGACAGCCAATTGTCTGAGCCTTTTCAACGTAATATCAAATCAGAGAAACTATTTACACCTGAGTACTCAACAAAAAAAATGATGAGCGTTATACAAGAACTAAAAATTAACGACAGTGGCAACACCTTTGCATGGGATGGTAAAAAAATAGAAAGCTGATTTATTTACTTCCTAATTTAACTGCACCCACCCCTGTATTTTCTCAAAGTAAATAAAATTAACCCCCATAGATTCTACATGCCTTATGTCACCATTACTGGGCTTATCGTAATCCTCCAAGCCCTCTAAGGCCAAGGCATTTGACATAGGTGCTTTTTGTTGATGCTGCGAAGGTAAATCATCTAGATGTAATTCGTGACTGTTCCAAATCATACCATCACGTTCGACAGGTGAGGCTTGCGTATATTCCGTTGATACAAAAACAGCTGACGTCCCCGCCATTTTTTTATAATTCTCTACATGCATATTCGCTCCTTAAAATAATAATTATTTGTTTAAAAAATACGGTTAATTGGCACAATTTTATTAATGCACTAACATCAAAGGCATACGCGCATTATGAATTAGATGCTGAGTTACACCGCCTAATAGGGTTTCTCTTAAGTAAGAATGTCCATAGCCACCAACGGCAATAAGGTCTATATCGCTTCTGTCAGAGTGCTTGATCAATATACCTCCCACATGAGGATCATTATTGGTAATTTGTTTGGGGTACAACTGAGAATTAACATTATGGCTTTCTAAGTAGCTAGTGACTTCCATTCCTTTAGCGACATTACTGTCTAAATCCTTTTCTTTGTAAACGGTGAGAACATCCACCTGCTCGGCTGCTTTCATTAACGGCAAAGCTTCATGGAGCGCGCGTGCCGACTCTCTTGTTTCATTCCAACCTAAAAGAATATGCTTACCAAAATTATCTTTTTTCCAGTTTTTTGGTACAACAATAACAGGACGACCTATATCGACTAATAATTTATTGATAAAGGCAGCACTGGTAAAATTATTACTATTTTCTCCTTTGCTATAGCTCATAAAGATAAGGTCTGTATACAGCATGATTTGCATTGGCTTATCATCTTCTGCCGCTTTATAAAATGTTGTTTTACACCCTATTTTTGAGGTGACATTATGAAATCGCTCCTCTGCAAGCTGTGATTGCTTTTTTCCTTCTTCGATAATTTGTTGATGTAAATTAGCTGTATAGTGATCATAAACATGATAGGAGCTCATAACAGGATTAACCATAATATATAGCCCAATTAAACGGGCATCATTACTGAGAGCAAATTTCGCTGCTGTTTGAAGTGTATTATCATCATCTCTGACGTTATTTAAACAAACTAGGACATGTTTTATCATTTTTCACCTCACCATTTAATTACAAACTCTAAATAATCTACCGCTTCTGTTATTGCCACAAAACTATAGTAGTGAGTTATCAAACAAAGAGATTGATATAGGTCAATTATATTTTGATTAAAGATAAAAACTGCCCTTAAAGACGAGATGTAGAGTCACCATATAAAAAACAAGGTTAACTACTTATATAGACGAATAATACAAAGTACTACCCAGATAACTGATGAACCTAGCATTTAACATAAACAATGTTTATCCGATTCTCTGATCCAATAAAATATATCGAATAAGCATTATTATTAATGTGGTTGATTTGAGTAACCCTTAAGCAAGTTGTAGCCTTTAGGGTATGAGTATTGCCTAAAAGGTTAATATATTAATACTGTTGATAGACTGTAATACGGAGATAACTACTGTAGTACAGTTGGCCTAAATAAAGCGAAAGCCAGCAACTGTGCCAGTATTAATGGTTCACAGACTTGCAAATTAGAGCTGATGGGGCTTTTAAAGGCGTAGGTTTGGTAGAGCCGCGTACGCCGAAAATTTTGTATTGGAACTTTCGTTGTACTAGCTGATCGAAGTTGCAACTATTATATTTGCAGGAGAAATACATGACACGTTTCTTAAAAAGTGCTTTGCTAACAACCGTAACGGCAGCATCCTTAATCGCCAGCCTATCTATATTTGCAGAAGACCGTAAAATCATCGAACTTACACAAATTCCATGTCAGTTTATAGAAAGTGAAAATGGCATCAATCACGGCTATAGCACGACTAAAAAATCAGACTGTAAAGACATTAACACCAAATTTGGAAAAGAGCGTGCTGCTGAGGCTAAAACTTTAGTTGTTGAAGAAGGTAGCTACACTTTTAGAGTGCACAATAAAGGCGTTCCCTATGACTTAGGGTTTTGGATTCGTGGCGACGGCGCTATCAATCGCTTAAAATTACCAAGTACTTCTGGTGGTGGTTTAGCTGAGGGAACATCAAAAGATTATGATATTAACCTTGTACCAGGTAACTACGTTTACTCATGCCCACTAAACCCAACTCTTAACTACAAACTTGTTGTTAAACCAGCACAAGCTAGTTAGGCACCATCCCTTTCAAAGAATGATTAAGTTGCGGCCCTCGGGTTGCGACTTAATCATTTAAGCCGATTACTATCTTTGCCTAAAAAATCTCATTTGTTTAACTGCAACCTCCGATGCTGCATTGGGTTATGGCCAAACTCTCGGGTAAACGAGCGATTTAACGCCTCTGTTGACCCATAGCAGTAACGTTTTGCTACTATCTGTATACGATCGCCTTTTTCGATATCTTGACGCGCTAGGATCATCCTCCATCGCCGTAAATAGGCAATTGGGGTAACACCAACGACTTGTTTAAATAACTCATAAAAACGGCTCATAGAGAGCCCTGCGATATCTGCTAAGTCTTCGTTACACCAATTGCTCTCAGGGTTGTCGTGTATGGCTACAATTGCTTTGCTCAGACGATTATCTGCCAAACCACCTAATAAGCCTGGGTCCGAGGAGCCTTGCTCAAGTTGTTTTCGCAATAATCTAACGATTAACACCTCACCCAAACGGTCTAACACTGCACCTGAGCCGCAGCGAAGCGCAGCACTCTCATTTATCAGTAAGTGAACCAAATTGCCCGTATCGGAGCTATCAGCAACATCCAAGATTATATTAGCCGGTAATGCGGTTAATAATGGGTTGCTGCTACCACCCCATTCTACTTTTGCGTGAAATATAGGTTTTTCGCTGGAATTACGGGTATCTAAATCCACGAAGGTAACAGGTGATAAAATGACACGCGTTAACGTCTCTTCATTGATTGACTTTAATATAACTAAGTTGGCCTCTTCTGGGCTAGAAACAATAACTTTAAGCGAAAATCGCCCAATAAGTGTGGATAATCTATCGCAACGCACCATAACGTACTTTAAGTCTGTTTATTAGGATATAAATGATAATAAATTGTTTTATTATATTGTCAATGGCCACAACAACTCAATAAATAGCCATAAGGCTACAAGACTATTAACCTAAAAGAGAGTGACTCATGACAACGACTATAGATTATTTTTATACGCATTTATCGCCATTTGCTTATTTTGGCCACAACGCCTTTGTAGAATTGGCCAAAAAGTATAACTGCCAAATTAACTATAAACCCATCAAAATTATGGCTGTTTTTGAAAAGACAGGCGGCTTACCACTGGGCAAGCGCAACCCTGCAAGGCTAGCATACCGTGTTCTTGAGCTAAAACGCTGGTCTGAGGAACGTAACATCGACCTTAACATCAACCCAAAGCATATGCCCACAAACCCTATGGCTGTCGACTGTGCGGCTATCTCCATTGCTGCAACGGGTGGCAATGTCAGCTTATTTTCTGAGCTTACTTTTAAAGCATTTTGGTCTGAGGATAAAAATATTGCCGACGAAGAAACTATCTCATCGTTGATTCAACAAGCAGGATCAGACCCTAAAGAAGTTTTAGCGCTAACAGATAACGCAGCAGCCACCTACGAGCAAAATACCCAAGAGGCTATAGATCATGACGTTATGGGCTCACCTGTGTATGTGCTCAATGGTGAAATCTTTTGGGGCCAAGATCGCTTAGATATGCTAGATAAAGCGCTAAGCTCTGGCAGAGCTGCCTATACAACCGAAATTTAAGGAGAGAACGATGATCGAGCTTTATACATGGTCAACACCTAATGGTCGCAAGATCTCGATTGCTCTTGAAGAAATGGAGCTCGATTACCGATCTATTCCTATAGACATCACTAAAGGTCAGCAGTTTGATCCAGCGTTTTTAAAAATTAGCCCAAGTAATAAAATCCCAGCAATCAAGGATGGTGATACGACATTATTTGAATCAGGAGCTATTTTAATGTATTTGGCGAGAAAAACGGGTAGGTTTCTAGCACCCGAAGGGTCCGCCGAATACTGGACAACTCTCAAGTGGCTAATGTGGCAAATGGGCAGCTTTAGTCCTATTTTAGGTCAAGCTCATCACTTTCTTTTTTATAATCCAGGTAAATCTGAATATGCCGAGAAGCGTTACAATATCGAGAGTCAAAAGCTTTATGAAGTACTCGATACACATTTGGCCAACTCCGAGTATATCGCAAGCGATATAAGCATTGCAGAATTTGCTATTTGGCCTTGGGTCTCTAGATATGAATACCACCAAGTTGATATTAATCAATATCCAAATATCAAACGGTGGTATCTACAACTTGCCGAAAGGCCTGCATTTATAAGAGGATACGCTGAGCCTATTAATGTCAATAACATACCAATACCACGTTAAAAGATAATTCTATACACTTGTACAAAAGTATCCCTAGCTATCTAGAAGTTAAAGCGTTTCATAATTTCTTGCATAGATTGCGCTTGCACGTTTAGCTCTTCTGCTGCGGATACACCTTCTCGAGACGCGTTCAAGTTTGTTTTGATAACATCATTAATACTGTGAACATTTTTATTAACCTCTTCGACATGTTCAGCTTCGTCTGTACTTGAAATACTAATTTCTTTAACAAGTTTAGATGTCTGTGTAATACCCTCAAAAATATTCTGTAGTCCCTCAGCGGTTTTAGCTGCTATTCTCGTACCGTTTTCGGTTTTATCTGCAGATAATTGTATAAGTTTTGAAGTCTCTTCCGCAGCATCGGTGCTACGCGCTGCCAAACTACGGACCTCATCCGCAACAACAGCAAAACCACGCCCTTGCTCTCCAGCTCTTGCTGCCTCAATTGCAGCATTGAGTGCCAACAAATTAGTTTGGGCAGCAATTTCATCAATGGTATCGATGAACGTCGAAATACTTTCGCTAGCCTGCCTTATTTCACTCATCGCCTGAACCATTTCTTCCATATCTTTTTGACCTTTGGTTGTCGCAATTTGTGCAGCATCCGAAAGCTCATTAGCCTCAGCTGCATTCTCTGCATTTTTATTGGTTCTTGCAGTCAGCTCGATAAGCGCCTCTGAAATAGCTTCAATATCATTTGCCTGTTCGTTGGCACCCTCTGAGAGAGATAGACTCACTCCAGCAACTTGTGAGCTTCCTGTACCAATTTTTTCTCCAGCAGATTGAATTTGTATAAGGATATTTTTCAAATTATTTTTCATTGATAATAAAGCTTTACCCAAAACATCTTGATCAGAGGCAAGCTCTACATTTTGTGAAAGATCGCCATCACCGATACGCTGAGCAAGTAAAGCTTTCTCTTTTAGATTATTGACCATAATACGAATTGTTGCATACAAGCTTGATGCATCTTCATTTTTACTCGGTAGGCTAATATCCAAGTCCCCTTGCGAAACACGCTTCGCAATCTCCGCAACTTCCATCGGATCGCCCCCTAACTGCCTTAACGTAGAGCGCGTAATTAAAAGAGCAATAACTACTCCGATAGTAACGGCAAGCAGTACACAAATTAATATCACTATGGTTGCGCGATCATTGCTTGTTTGCAATTGTGGGCCAATACTGTCTTGTACTGATTTTATATCTAATTTTACTTTCTCAATTTCACCTGCAATAACAGGTCCTATTTTATCTAGTGTGTTACTAATAATATCGTTGCGTTTTTGTATAACTCCTACAAGCTGATCAAAAGCATTAAAGTAAGTGACTTTACCCTCGACAACGCTAGCCAATAAGCCTCGGCGCTCACTATTTTGCAATTCAGAGTCTAATATTTCTAGATGTTTAGAGAGTTCTTTAAATTCCTCATGTACGCGCTTTACCGCCGCATTATCATTGGTATCTAAAAACTTACCCGCATAAATCCTAGCTAATAATAAATTCCTCATCGCTAAAGAAGCTTCATAAGCGGCAGTCATGTCATTATCTTGTCTCGCAGAGACCAAAATCTTTGTTAGGTTTTGCTCTATTATGGGCCCTTTTTTATTCAACACATCATATACTAGTGTGTTACGCTCACGAATAAGTTCAACAACTTCCTTAAAGCCACCTCTATAATCCAATAAGACCTTATCGATATGATCGATAAGCTTTGCACGCTCAGGGTCATTTATTTCTTTTTGTGCCTCTGCCATATAGGCACTCATTTTATCCCAATAGGCTTCAAACTCAGCTTTATCCTTATCACTTGCCGTAATAATATAGTCTTTCACATTCATTCTGACCATTAACATATTGGCTTGCACCCTACCTGAGAGCACTGTGTCTCTCGCCATCTCTCGATAGCTAGTAAAACCTTTGGATGAGCCTTGTATAGAATTAAATGCAAAAAATCCTGTGATCATCAACAACACTAAAATAATGCTGAAACCAAGATATAATTTTTTTGACAAGCTTATATTATTAAGAGAGGAAGTACTGAGAGTTTTCATGATAGACATAGACCCAAATAAATTTATTACTGCATAGTTTAGTTAATCCATTAGGAGCAGCTTAATATTTCAAGCAATGGTCCATACTATTAACAATAGCTCAGACAAACCATCTTTCAACAACATTACAATAAATACAGAGAAAAATATTTATTTGAAACACCCCAACAATTAAACTCTCAATAAAGACTGAAATAATGAATTAAAAGGTCTCATATAATGGATATAGAAGTGCAATATTTTTTACTTATTCATAAAAAATAGAGAAAATATAATAAAAAGATTTAAGGCTTAATGAATTGATTAATCACTATCTAATAATTAATTGTTTTCAATAAAGAAAAATCGATTGAGAACTTTTAGAGATAAATAATACAGAAATAATTTATATAGCTATGAATACACTAAAGAGATTTTTTAAAGCTAAATAGAGAAGAAAGTAAAATCGCCACTGGCTCAAGTAAATCCTAATATTCCAGCCCTTAATCTATCCTTAACCGGTCCGTTGGTAAGTGGCGACTGTTATAAGTATTGAATATATATTGAAATTCGTCTGTAGGATATTGGCATTAATTTTTGTGAGACATATCTCACAAACTTGCCTACCGGTAACTAGGAGATGTCCACTATATTAGTAAGACTAATTTCATTTTAATCAGCCTCGAATGTATTATCTACTCATAATTTTTAATATAAAATCCGCAAAAATTATCGATTACCCTACCTTAAAATAGCCCTCGCTGGAGACAACAAGAACGCCTGACGCCAAAGCTACAAAATATTGTACCAGTCAGATATACAATGCTACTCCCAAAAAACCCACAACAATGCATTGCTTGAAATATCATTTTTAATTCTTTAAATTACTTGGCTTTCAGCTTTCCAGAAAGTCTTAAACCATCACGCATATTCATAGACATTAATGTTAGGTTGATTGCACCTGCCAACAACTCAAAAGCTTGTACGATGTAAAATTTGGTATCGAATGCTCCAATAGCAGCCCACTGATTTAAGCATATTGCGGCAGGCAGTAAGATCAGTATTCCATTTGCAGCAATAAATGGCATACGTTTCTTCTTACTGCCTATAATGCCACTTTTGGTTCCCTTAGCACGAGCAAAGCCACTAGCACCCGTTATAGCAATTGCTGGGATCAAAATAAATAAACCCGGCATCACAATGAGGCTTTTAACAACTGCGATACTTTCATAGGAGCCAAACAGCTCAACTATAACGGTAGATATGAAAAAAGTCGCAATACAAAGCGTTGCAACAGTAGCAGCAACAGGATGTATTTTATGTTTCACTTGTATTTCTCCCTGTTGAGGTAACAATAAGGCCTACTACTGTAGTTAAGCATGCAACACTCGGATAAAAGTACGTTAAAATTAAGCGATTCATTTTCTTTTCAAAAATGACAGTATGTTGTCATTATACACAATAATCATAAGTTGACAACATGCTGTCAATGAACGAGCCCATCAATGAAACACACAACCAAAGGAACCACTCTTACCTGTATTATTTTAGAAACGTTTAAGCTTAATGGCCTATTGATACTGGAGGGAGACGAATTGATTAAAGAGTTAGGCGTAACTAGTGCACGCTGGAAAGTTCTGGGAGCATTATCTAATTATCCTTCCCCGATCACGGTTTCAGAAATTGCTCGGATGATGGGGCAATCAAGACAGGCTGTACAAAGGCTTTCAAATGAAATGATAGAAGAAGGTTTATTAACTTCTCAGGTAAACCCAAAGCATAAACGTGCGAAGCTACTGACACTCACCGAAGATGGAAAAGACATCTATATACGCATAATGCAAAAACAAATACCGTGGGTTAATGAAATTGCAGACGACTTTAGTGAATCTGACTTGAAACTAGCATCCACAGTATTACAAAAGCTTATTAGTCGATTTGAGTCTCACAAATCAGGACCAGATTAAAATTCTCATAGTATTTCGGATAGTTTATATCTGCCATAAGTTACTGTGTGAGAGGGATAAATGTTTATTGGAGCACAATCATAAAGAAGTAGCATAAAAATCCGCAAACATTATCAATTATCCTATCTTAAACTAACTCCCGCTGTAGATAACAACGGATAGTGAAGAAAATGAAAAAAACGACTAGTACAAGTTACCGTCAACGCTTAATACGTGTCGTTGACTATATTCATGATCATTTGGATAATGACCTCGATGTCAACACACTCGCTAATATTGCACAAATGTCACCCTATCATTTTCATCGCATCTATCGTCAAATTGCACAGGAAACTGTCAATGCAAGCGTTAGACGTTTACGCCTACAGCAAGCAGCGGCAGATCTTATTCGTACCAATCTGCCAATCCTAACCATTGCAAAAAAAGTAGCTTACGGCAGCCTCGAAGCGTTTACCCGAGCATTCACAAAAAGCTTTGGCATAGCCCCTGGAGAATACCGGCAACAAAAAACAAATGTTGCTGTAAAGCTTGAGCCTTTTATTGCAGTACTACCAGAAGAAAAAAGGTATTTTACGATGTTTACTGTAGAGATAATGGAAAATGAACAATTAAGTTTAGTGGGCTATCACCATCAGGGCGACTATATGGATATCGGGCGTGTATTTGAGAAGCTATTTATTGATTGTGCCAGCAGAGAATTAATCAGCGAACAGACCCGTTCCATTGGCTTATATTACGATGACCCACAGTCAGTCGATACAAATGATTTACGCTCTATGGCTTGCATTAGTTTAGATGCGTCTATTTCTATCGAAGAGAGCTGCTTAGAACGCATAACTATCCCCACTGGTAAATGCGCTACGGTTTTATTTAAAGGCCCCTATGCAGAATTGGAAAAACCCTATGATTGGCTATTTGGTCAGTGGTTGCCTGAAAGTGGCTACGAGGCCGCTGACTTTCCACCATTTGAAGAGTATCTAAATGACCCTAAAGACACACCACCAAATGAATTATTAACACGTATTCATTGTTTGTTAGTGTAACTGAAAAGGTCGTAATTATTGATGGGAATTTCTTATCATTACTTACGACTTTTTTATTTCATTTTTTATTAACCAGTGCAGATACCGGACATGATGGTTCCAAAGTATTTGCCAAACTAAATAAGGTTTCTTCATCACCCATGCGACCATAAAATTGAATACCAATAGGTAAGCCTTTACTCGAAAAGTGTAGCGGCATACTCATCGCAGGTTGCCCTGTTATATTACCTAAAATCGTAAAGGCCATTTTACCTAAAACTGGCAATGCTAATTTATCGACTATACCTAGAGCAAAAGATAGCTTACCTATATTCACATAGCTACTCACACCTAACAGCCATTCATCAAAACCACTTACAGGCAATACACCATGTTTTACCGCAGGTGTTGGCACCGTGGGGCACATCATCACATCATAGCGCTGCATAAGATTCGCGGTAGATAGCTGAATAGCTTGCCACTCATTCAAAGCTGTAACTAGCTCGCCGGCGCTAAAAGAGCGGCCAATCATTGCCAAATTGCGGGTTTGAGGCTCAAGTAATTTCGCTGCCTCTTTACCATGTACCCTCTTTATTTCTGCTTCAACAGCAGCCGTATGGGCAGCCACTACAATAAAATAAGCCTTCCAAAAAGTATTTGTATTAATCTCTGGTTCGGCTTCTTCAATAATATGCCCTTCTGTTTCTAATTCACGAGCGGTCTTCTCAAGGCCAGTAAGTACTTCTGGATCTATTTCCGTTGGCACCAACGGTTTTTTACTTAGTGCTATCTTTAAATGTCTAGGCTCACGCTGTGCAGCCTCTAAAAAGCTTGTTATAGGCCGTGAAATATTACAAGCCCCAGCAAGCTCGCTGCCTGCGGTGCAATCTAATAAGGCAGCGCTATCTCTTACCGAACGAGTAATAGCATGATCGGCAACTGCCCCACTCCAATCTTCAATCTTTTCGGGCCCCATTGGAGTACGCCCACGACTGGGTTTCATACCAAAGGCACCACACCAAGCCGCCGGAAAGCGTATAGAGCCACCGCCATCGCTCGCATGAGCTATAGGTACAATTCCCGCAGCTACGGCAGCAGCACTGCCTCCAGAGGAGCCGCCAGAACTATAGCCTTGGCAATGTGGGTTATGTGTGGGGCCATGTGCTTTAGGCTCAGTAGTAATAATTAGCCCGTATTCTGGTGTATTAGTTTTGCCAAAAATATTAAGCCCAGCAGCTTTGTACCGTAGAGTTAATTCACTGTCGTGATCGCAAGGCTTATTTAACCCACGGCTACCATTGGTAGTTGGCTCACCGGCAAAACATATATTCAAATCCTTAAGTAAAAATGGCACACCGGTAAAGGGCCCTACCGCTAAATCACCTGCTGCCTGCCTCGATTTATCGTAAAAGGTATGGATAATCGCATTTAAAGAGGGATTCAGTTCATTAGCTTTTGCAATAGCGGCTTCGAGTAGCTCCAATGGAGTGACCTCGCCTTTTTGAACAAGCTCAGCTAAGCCTAGTGCATCGTAAGTGGAGTATTCTTTAAAAATAGACATATATAATAATTATTTTTTAAGTTGATGTTTGTAAAAAAGAAAATATCGACACGTTCCTTCGATACTATATCTTTTTAATTCATACAAGAAAACTCATATCACTAATATAAATTTTTGGCTTATCCTGAAATTCATTGATAAAACTTTCAATTAGTTTATTGATTTAAAGTTGGGTAGCTATACCTGTACCTATCAATCTTTGAAGCTATGCCAAAATAAATTCTCCACTAGCAGTACTTTTTTATACCTAGAGTATTACATATCGCTACCCCTTAGTTTCTGCTTGTTCACCTGAAAAAAAACATTAACACTGAATACACCAAATCAATGAAGGGGTAAATATTATGAACGAATATGATATTCAGAGCACATCCGATGGATGGATATTTTTTGTTAAAGTCAGTTTTGCAGTCGCTATATTAGCCATTGCCGCGGGTATTGTTTTAGTGCCAGGAAGTTTATTGATCAAAGGCTATTTCGCTTTAAGCTCTTTGTTTTTAGTGAGTGCAACGATAACGCTTTCGAAAACCTTACGTGACCAGCACGAAGCTAATCGTTTAATTAATAAAGTTAGCGAAGCTCGTACCACAAAGATAATCAATGAAATGGCAAAATAGGAGAGTAGTTATGGGGATTTTAAATAAACTAGCGAGCTTAACAAGAGGCGCAGCAAGAGAATCAGCAGAAGTCTTAATCGATGCAAATGCGATTAGAATCTTCGAACAAGAAATTGTTGACGTCGAAGCCGCTATAGGTGCACGTAAACAAACAATGAGTGAAATGCTAGTTGCTCGTAAACAAGTTGATAGAGAAATAGAATCGGTAGAAGAAGTTATTAAAAAACGGGAAGAACAAGCAAGTGAATTACTAAGCGGAGAGAGCAATGCTCAATTGGTAGAAGAAATAGCCGATGACATTGTTCAGTATGAGACTATGCTTGTGGACTTAAAGCAACAAAGCAATACCATGGCGATACGTATTTCTAGAATAGAGGCGACGCTACGAAAAGGGCTCTCTCAAGTGACACAATATCGTCGCGATCTTCGTTTGATGAAAGCTAAACAGATTAATAGCAGCATTTTAGCTAAGGAGAGCAATTTACCTAAGCAGCTAAGTGAACTTCAACATACACGCCAGCATGTCGCGGACTTACAATCTGGCGACGATGATAGGGAGTCTGTTTGGGAAGAAATGGAAGGGAGAATATCTACCGAGGACACTAGTAAAAAATTAAGTGACCTTGAAAAAGAGAAAAAGAAGCAAGCGGTATTGGCTCGAATCAAAAAGATATCTTCTTAATTTTGAGACTTGGGATAACGAACTTGATGGGGCGCAAATATTTAACTGGCAGAGCTTTGTTATTTTGCCATTAAAATAAATGCGCCTTTTTTACTTACTTTTTACTTAGGTCTCAAAAGTAAAGTGCTATGCACTATGATATAAACGTGGGGTCAGTATACCACTACGCTGTAAACCACCGAAGGTTTTAGCCCCAGCCAGCACGGCAATATCAACTAATGGCTCTAACAACACTACCAACATATAAGCAGCACCAAATGTGCTTACAGCAAGTAGATTTTCAGCAGCAAAACCTTGCCCATAAAGCGCCCAAAATACCACCCAAGTTACAATACCGCCTTGATAAACAAGAGATAGCTTCAACACTTGTGAGTAAGCCAGATCTTTATAGGCAACATCTTTAGGAATTATCTTATTTGCTAGTGCTGCCATAACAAATAATGGCACTAATAATGTGGTGACATTGACCGTATAATTTGGCAAATCAAAGGGGGCAAAAAATATCCCTTGTATTAGCAAACCCGCCGCTAGGCCAATGCTAGCAGCACTAACACCCAACAATAAGAACAATGTTGAACCTAAGATAAAGTGTACCTCTGAAATACCAACAGGATGATGAGGTAATACTTCAAAAAATATAAATACAGCGATTGTGGCTAATAGCGAACGAGCTAACAACGAAAGGACTCTATGCCCCTTAATTTCATCCTTTAATTGGCTGGCGAGATACGCAAAAGACCCGCCTGCTGTAACATAACTTAATACCATTTTAGTGCTTTCGACGACACCAACTTCAATATGCATGATTTTTAACTCCTAAAATTACACCCACCGTATAATTGTCAGTAAATAACTGTTTCAGGCCGGTCTCCAGACTGAGAATATGCAGACATATTCATCACTGTTGCGGGGGCAGCAATAGAATTTAACTATTTTCCCGTTTCACCTATCAGTAGAGTAAAGCGACTATTTCAAGACACCTAAAACACGAAGCGCGAACTATAGCATAAACGCAATATATACCCACAACATTCACAGTAAGGAGCTTCTGCCCTCTTTAAAAACTCATTCAAAAACACCCTCTCTTTTGTTCAGCTTCCCAATAGGAGGCAACATTGAGCCACACACAAGACTTGTTAATAGACGAGGCATTAATGGTAGCTGCGAGACAGGGTAAAGCAAATGATTTCGAATTAGCGGCAGCAGTCTACTATCGGATTGATACATTGGTGTAAACATTAGAGACATTAATTGGTAAACACCCACATGCCAGCGCCTTGCCTTAGCATATGCTGGCAACGCTTCCTTTACCGGCAAATAAGATAAAGCATGGCTCAGTGCCAGCGCATCTAATAATGCCATATTGGCTCCCTGCCCCAATTGCGGCGATGCCCGATGGGCAGAGTCACCAATATGCACTAGGTTATGGCTATAAGGACGGTAAAGCGTACCGTGAGAATAAGCGGCCATTGTCATTTGCTGAGTATCGGTAATTTGTTCAACAAAAGGGGCAAAGTCTGGCCAAATTTCTGTGGACTTAGCTTTCCATGGATCAAGCCCAGCCTTTTCCCACTGATAAAAATCATTAACCGGTAAAGACCAAAAAATGGCAGCTTTTTGCTTACTATGTGTTTGATTACCATTATTCGGCATTTGACCAATGGGCAAAACACCCACCATATTAGTAGCTCGTCTATAGCGCTGTGTTAGCATCTGTTTATTAATGTTGCTATCACTTGGCCAGTCAACAGTACCCCATATAGCACCATAGCCCAACTTACGTGCTTTTAATGGCGATAATGGTGAACTTGCTCCAGCACTATCAATAACCAGTTCAAACGCACCAAAAGTTTCGCCTGCTTTAGTAACAATATATGTTTGATGTTGATCATGCTTTACTGAACTTATAGGACTCGCGGTATGCAGTGTTATACCTTTACGTGTCTGAAGAGCCTGAAAAAGCACCTCAAAAAGAGAAGCACGATGAATAGCAAGACCAAATTGGTTGGCATCATTTAAATCATAATGAACGTCCAATACAGTACGACCTGATTTCACCTCATCACCAAACATACGGGAGATGTTATTGCCAAGAGCAAGAGCCTGCTCAAGCACACCAATATGAGCTAATACCTCTTGCCCTACTGGTTGAATCACTAAACCAGAACCGACAGGCCTAGGGGTTTCAAATTGATCAAACAAAGAGATGGTATGCCCTTGATCAGCCAATAAACTAGCGGCTGCAAGCCCACCTATACCTGCTCCAATAATCGCAATGTCCATTTAAAAAGTCATAATCCTATAAATAAAATAGCAGTATAGTTCTAGGCTCATTTTTGAGCCCCTCAAAAGTATAATACTTCTGTTCCGGTTAAATCTTTAGTGTAAAAGGGGAAACCATTTAGCTGGCAGAGATTTGTAGTTTTTACCATAAATGCAATACATTTATTATGATACAAAATGGCTATCTAAGTATGCCTTATAACGCTCTAACATTTCTGGCTGAAATTCCAAGCTGAAATACTGAACGTCCGTAGTAATAAAAAATATACACTTATCTTTGATAATCATTTGCCTATAGTCATAACCGTAAGTATAAGCGCGCTTTTCTTCTTTTACTGAAAAAACCCTTTTATTTACTAAATCAATTGATTCAAAGCATTCCTTCCATAACACAAACCTCGGATAATAAGCCTCACTTTTTCCTGGGACTTTGAAAACCCGCTTAATAGATTGCTTTCTATCAACAACAACTGTTTTATAACCCCAGCTTTTTATAGTTTCTTCGTCAACTACTCGAGCATCATCTGCAATAGTCTCTGTTGATATAAATATAATAATTAACAATACTACTCGAATCATAGTAGTCACTCATAAACTCAGTATTCAAACACCTCTATTTAATAGATAGGTTCTGTGATTTTTCCATAAAACAAATGTGTTATCTATTGCTTTACGATAGATAGGATAGCATCTTATCATTTTCTCTAGCCATATTATGTCGAAGCAGGAAATATCCAAAGAATTGAATTATCCCCCACAATATCTCCGGAACAAGCATAATTAAAATTAATTGAGTAGCATTACCAAAAACTAAGGCATAAACCATAGCTATCGAAAAAAGCATTCTCGCTGCACTATCGAACAACCCAAATAAGGCAAGGGGGTATTTAACCCTCAAAACAGACCATATAACTACCACGCTACCGGTAAGATTTACGAAAAACATATGAACTAACGTAAAGTTTGGAAAATCACCCGATAGGGCCAAAGCCTCGTGGAGTGTTCTAAGTATATCTAGCTTAAAGCCTGCAATAATTGGCAGTGCAAAGCCCGCTGTAAAGACCAAATCCCATATCGCACTTAATTTTACGATGTTGTTATAGTTTTTTCTTTTCATAGCTTACCCCTTGATAAATATTGGGGTAACTTTACACTCTTCCCTATAGGGAAGAGTCAAGCCTGCATGTAGAATTTTTTAATTCTTGGCCTATCTCATCAACTAGTTTTAGTTTTTCATTTAACCTTTTTATATCTAATTCTATATCAGATTTCTTATCACTAATTGCTTGTTGAATGACTATGGCTGGCAAGCCTTTCTTTATATTTTCTCCTTTACACCATGCTTTTATCTCAGCAAGTGTAAATCCAATCTCTTGAGCGAGCTTTATTTGCCTAACCGTCTCTACGTAAGTCTTATCGTAAACTCGATACTTTCCAATACGTTGTGCACTAGGAAGGATATTAATCGATTCATAATAACGAATAGTCTTCGGAGTAGTTTGAGTTAATTTACAGAATTCACCTATATACATGCTTTTCTCATTGAAGCTTGAGCCGTTAAAATAGACTCTGTCTCATTAGATTTTACTTTCTTGAAATTCACATCTCTTATTTAAAGATACCCCTAAGTATTTTTCCTCTACATTAGTCAAACAACGCCACTTTATAAAGGCACCATTCTTTGAAGACCTAGGCTGTAATATTAGATATTTCTCATCACCAAACATACTGGCAAGATGAACACCTACTCCACCGGTATCGGTCATAAATACCGAATCAATCTGCTCATGCTCATCTAAGTCGAATAATGATAAATTAATATCTCCTTCCTTAGTGGGAAACCTTCCCATTGAATAAAAGTGTGTATTTATCTGAATTTTTACTGGGTTAAGGCTGCTAATAACGTTAACTAAGTGGGATTGAACAAATAGATGCCTGTAGCTTGGCTCTGCAACTTCAGATTGAAGATGATCCTGTGCACCTTCCAAAGCTTGAAGATGATGTTGTGCATCTTCCAATTGGGTGTTGGATTGTAAGTACACAACTTTTTCTTCAAATGCTATTTCCGGAAAAAAGTAGTCTAGAATTATCGAGCTAGTAACTGTAATTATCACCCCGATGACTACAGCTATGGAAATTTCTTTTCCGTGAGAGATTAATATTTTTGAGGCCAAATACTCTCTTCTATTCTCTTCAACCACTTTATCATCTGCTTCATTCCCACTACTCATATCATTTATTCTCATTATTTTATTTCTGTGATAGAAATTACTCTATTTAAGTATTTTATAAGTCAATTTTGGTATTTTTTGTACTCGTCAAAAACACACAATGCATTATCTTATAAAGTAAAAATTATAAAACTATTTAGCTTTCTCACATCTATAGCTATTTTTTACTAATATATATTAAGCAAAATAATAGTCCATCTCTAAGCTAGCTTCTAAGTACCTTAAAGGCATAGCGTTTCTATTCCAACTAAGCGCTTAATAGAAAAGTCGTAGTTGTTCAGCTTTTTAGCTTTGTGACTTTTCCATGAAAAACAAGTTTCTCTTTCCTTTCACTCAAACTAAAAACAACCCATCTCAGGAAAGTAATCTACAACCATTAGACTAGCTTTATATGCACAGACTTTTTTAAAAGCCTGTTCACTATCAATTAAAAAAGTTCCATATTTAATATTTTTCTTATGTAATTTTTTAACAGCCGACTTTGTCATCACCACCGTTGGACTCATCACTATATCGGCATTCGAGGATTTAGCTAATTTCGCAAGTGTCGCTGGAGAAACCAATGCTTCTACCTTTTTTAAAGCTCCCACCAAGCTCCAGTTTTCTCCCGCATAAAATGCGGGGTACGAAATTACTGATTGATAGTTATCTTGGCCTATAAATTCATCGAATACTCTAATGGCTTGGGCTGTGGGGACTTCGATAAAGATGTCATTCGACACCCCACTAGTAATTAGGGCATCAGAGACGGCTTTAGCGTAACTAAATTCCGCCTTGGTAAATTCATCCTGAATTTTCACATCTAGATATAACTTAAGACCAGGTTTACTTTTTAATTTATTTAAAGCATAAGGTAATGAAATTAAGCGTTCATATTTTTTATCCGCCTGGTTAGCCACTCGAGTTAGTAATGCTGGATAATAACATTCGTAATTTACTTTCAAGTCATTCCATAAAATATCTTTAATCAAAACGTATTCCATCACTGATGAATCAGTACGCCGACAATGTTGAGAATCTAGCCAAGGATCATGTACCAGTATCGGCATATGATCTTTTGTTAATACTACATCTACTTCAATGCCATGAACATTATCATGGAGAAGAGCAGCTTCCAATGCTCGTTTGGAGTTATATGGTAAGCCATTAATACTTGCCCCATGTAACAAGAGTATGGCTGTCGTATTATCTAATGAAGGAGGGAGTAAAGCACAGCCTATACTGGACATTACGAAAAAAAATAGAGTGGTAATTTTTAAAGAAATCCTATCTTTCATTCGTATTAGGCTCACTATATTTAGCAAAAGGGTCTAAACCAATTGGGGGAAGCTTGAGTTAACTCAGTTATATCTTGGGCTTTACTTACTGTAATATCCACCTTCTCTCATACACGAGTTATACTCGAGAAGGGCCGTGAGATATTCTAGATTTTGCTGACTTGGCACATCTTTTTTACGCCCATTATCTCTAGCTTGTTTCACAGCAGTCCGAAACCAGTTTGATTTGTGTTTAGATACTTCGCTATAACCGCACGTCTCTTGACGTTCATTGAGCTTATTATGACTAAGTCTCTTACCATCTGGAGAATACCACTTTGGCGCACTGGCGCAACTAACTAAAAGCATTAGCGACATCAAATATACAACCCAATTCACTTACAAATTCCCACATTAGTTTTTGATTGATATAACAGGTCTTTTTTCTTCCCACATGATTTATAACACCCACAACAAAACAAAAGGTAGTCCTACCCTTGTTAATTTTTAGCGCTACTTACAATGCATAGAAAATGGCTTTTTATTAACCAACTCTCCAGATGTGTAATCTACTTTTTGGGTGTCGAGTATTTCTTCTTCAAATATCCAGCCTTTGTCATTATTGCCAAGCAAGTAGTTAACATTATGGCACTCGACATTACCATTCTCTTTCAAGCCGTACACAACTCTACAACTCGCTTTATGTGCCGTTTTTGTTAAATAACAACTCACACTAGTCGATCGAGTATTACCAATTAAAGCCTTATCGTTTAAATAACTCTCGAATTTACGAGCAGCAACTGTAGTTGCTTTTAAGCCTTCTACTGTGCGTAAATTTCCTTCTATATCAACTACAACTGGATGAGCCTGATGTATTTGCTTAGCGGTAAGCTGATTGACTACTTTCCAACCATTCTTATTCTTAGCTAGCTGAATTTTTATCACCGACGGTTTACCTGCATCCACTTCATAACCAACAAAACCACTTTTTGGATAATCATCACTATAACTTGTATATGTAACCCCAAATACCTCTCCAAGTTTGACTTCACTATCTTTACTTTTTATATACTCTTCGGCCAAATATTTTAGAGTATCAAAACTATCTGACTTAACATCTACTGCTCCATCCACAACTTTGATATCTTTATGTGTAGCGAAAAACTTACCCTCGATATTTGTATTATTTTTTAATGCAAGTAACTTTATTGAGAACGGCACTCCTAAACTCTCCTTTTGGCCAAAAATGAGGAGTAACTCGTAGTCATCAGTCATTGTTATTCCATTAGGAAGATTTTCCCCTTGCTTCTTTATATTTAATCTAATATGCGGTTTAAATGAATTGCTCGATTCAGAGGAGCTAAATGTTTTTCCTGCCATTTCTCCATTGTCAAAAGTAATAATATCGACAGACACATCAGCAAAAAAATCTTTACCTTGCCTCAAGGTCAAAGTCCCATTACCAATAATCGCTTTTTCAATTTCGAATGTAGTATTACGTACCTTACCCGATATCACTTTATCTTCTATCTGTTCAATACTATTCCCTTTTTCAGTTGCCAAAGGGCTATCGGATGTATTCTCAGAGGCGCCATCACTGCAGCCAACTAAAATTAATATTATGAATGAAGTTAAAAAAATTCTAACAAAGTCCAATTTAAACCTCCTTAAACGTGATTTTAAGAGTAACATTTCAATAACAAACAACCGAAGTAACACCTAGCTAGTCCAGCAACAGGAGTAAAGCTAACTAATTTATTATGTATTTTTTGCCTGATACAGCACACTGCCACTACTACTAATTCTTGTTCTAATACGACCTTTTCCAACCAACTCGTTAGCAAGAGAACGTAATCGAGAAATCTCAAGCTCTTTAAACCTTTTAAACTCTGGTCTCTTATCAGCACCCCAATTTTTTATTCGTGTAGCTGTAAAGCCCCAGGATGACCAATTTTCCAAGAATTGCACCAGTAATTCTTCATCTTTACTAGATTGCGCCCTTTCATTCTTTGATTGGGCAATTGTTGATATAACTTCTGGTGGAGCTTCTTTGAGCTTCTCGAGAATAGCTTCGTAATTTTGTATTTGCTTTTCTAGCCTTTCTATTTCTTATGTATATTCTTGTGACTGCTCTTCTATTGCTCTTTCTATCTCAAGGTCACCTATCCGAATTTTTGACCAAGGTAAATTGAATAATGCAATCAACAGAATTCCAAATCCAAATAGAAGAGCTGCTTCGATATCCTCAGGTTTTGGGTATAACTCTTTATTTATAACATGGAGCGCAACAATCATGAGTACTGAGAAAATTAACAGCAAACCCAGACCTGTGCTCGCCCATCGAAGCCAAAACTCAACATCTTGGCGCTCTTGGACATTTGATGGATCTTGAGAATTATTCATCTTAATCGCTCCTACCACTTACTTTCATAACATTAAAAGGCTCTAGCCTTCTTCCTTTAGATTTAAGCTCTCCATAAATTAAACAGTAACCATGGACGAGGTTCAAATTAAATGATGTGAGAACCATCATACTATTTACAATTACCGTAGCTTCATCGCTATCTATATTTAACTACAGTCCAACTTTACCCGATCGATTTCGGTGTTACCAATAAACTTAGCTGCTACTACTTCTGCACACTCATCAGCACTAATCACATCATGTGATAACTTGTATGTGATTATACGACTTTTAGTAAATGACTTTTGTTGTTCAATCACATCACTTAACGGTGTAATCGTATCAAGCTCTCCATGGAGAAATAAAGAAGGTATGTCCGTTTTTGTTGCTATTGAAACGATTGGATCACCGGCCTCAATTAGCATCTCATTACAATAATCAGGAAGATCTATTGAAAGTAATGCAGTATCACGTATATATCCTTTGGGTAACTTATTTGCCTGCATTCTGATTGATTCAAAATTAGTATATGGCTTATCGTCGTAGCAGTAATGGCTACTTGTACTAACATCTCCATAAGTAGTATCTAATAAATAAGCGATATGGTCCTTAAGGTATGGTGTGATTGTATTAACACGTCCCGTCTCTAGTTCAACTATAATACTGGGAAGATCAACAAATATTTTTTCGCCATATACCCCATTCAACAATGCTGATATAAAACGTTCTCCATTTAGAAGAACATCCATTTTATTATTTTTATAGGGGTGGTCTAATTCTAACTGAATGGGATTTAGATTAAGCGCTTTATGTAGATTCCATATCCTAGGTTTTATATTTTGAATTGGTGTTGAACAATTTGGTGTTAAGCTACAATAGTTGTAAAGTGCTAAATAGCTTGCCATCACTTTATTTAAATAATTATCATGCGGCTTTAAATTTGGAAAGGTTGCACTGTCCAAAACCATGGATTCAACAGACTCAGGATATTGAGTAGCAATTATCTGTGCGTAAGTTGCAGCATATGAAACGCCGATCAACACCCACTCATCTATGTTGCCTGCGATGCGCATCATTTCAATGTCATTGGCTATCGACAAGCTATTATATGCCGATAGATTTATCCCTTGGCGTTTAAATCTATCAATACAGTCAAAATAATCTTTGTCTGCCTCCGCTCGCTGTCGTGTAAACGAAAGGTTCTGCTTTAATCTCTTTGTTTCGTTTTCAACAAAAGTGTCACATGTGAGTAGTGGCTTTGAAAGCCCAGTTCCTCTTGGATCTATTACAAATAAGTCTCTCCCTTGATGAGTAGATAGCTCATCATGATATTCCCAGATTGTTTTAACTCTCTCAATCGAATCAAGATTTATTGGAGCACCTGGGCCTCCAGCTCCGAGATGAAGGACAGGTGCTTTGGTGGAAAACATGGCATTACTGCGAAAAACCACAACAGGAAATCTAATAGCCGTATCAGTTTGCTTAGTATGATCTTCCGGTACATGCATGTAGTAGCACTCTGTACGAGGTGATACAGATGTTTCACCAAACCAGCATTCAACAGGTTCAAAACCGTATGGCTGTGTATCGCTAATCTTTTGAAATGGCTTCCTATATATAAGGTCGAGTGACTTTGTGCTTAAGAATATAGTCAGTGCAATAAGCAGCGCTATTGTTAGCGGATGTATTTTAACAGATCTAATAATCATAGGGCTTTATAAGTAGCTTTCCTTACTGTATCTATATACTTAACGCTTCAATTTCCGGAGTGTCAGCGAACTCAGCAGCGAAGGCTGCGAACAATATTGGCTTGTTATATTTGCGATAAGTGATTTTTTAATGCCTCATTTGTTCTTAACGTATCATTTTTTATGCATTTAAATATATCATAGAAGCATTCCAACCATTCGAACACGCTTTTTGGTTTAATGAATACGGAATATTTGACCAAGGTGGTACTGTTCTCTGTAGGTTCGAAATTAATCTTAATAGCTGAATAAACATACGGCCAAAGAGAGCCTTTTCGTAAGTCATTGCCTTCTTTGTCTAGGACCTTTTCCTCTACGATTCTAACCTCTTTAAGATATATGTACTCCGAGAATAAATATGTCATAAACATCTTGCCCCCACGAATTGTTTCAATCTCAGAGCGTATTGGTAGACCATTTTCGACTATTAGATTGTTCTTCACTCTAAGGTCCATGGGAACCCAGTCATAACTGTCTTTCAAAAAAACAATATATTCGAAAACTGTTTCTACATCATGGTCAAATGTATCAGTAAAGCTTCTAATCATTTTGGAGCAAACATCCTGTAGCAGCGGCCTTAGTAGAGGTGATTACTTTTGTACAAACCTAGTGAACAGCACAAAAATCAACTCGTATCTCTTTGCCTAATTTTTTAAAAAAGAGAAGCACCTTCGTCATAGATCTCATCTATCAAGTCAAAAACTAACTTTTTTACTATGAGATAGCTAAAGATAGGCATGATTACCAACATAAGAGCAAGACCATTTTAAGGAGAAACTTTAACATAATAAAAATACCCAATATCAGGAACAATTAATGCAATTCGGCTTGAACTTATTACTTTAAAAGTCCAACTACTATCCACTGAATTGGTAGGTAAAACGTCCCAAACCTCACCTTTATTGATATGCTTTATCGAAGTTATTACTCCATCACAAACTTGGATATTTTCAGTAAGAACGAGTCTTTCACAAAACTTAAATTCTGAATCCTTTTTTACAAGGTCCCACTTACCTATTATTGGGCTAGCTTTTCCACAACTCAAAAGAGAGCCAAAAAGTAGTAGATAAAAAGACAGTTTTAGCATTCTATCCTGACAGTTAACATCACATCCAAGCACAGTGAAAGTGTTTTGCCTTGCTATATACTTAGCAAGCAAGGCCAAAACCTATTTCTTGATTTTTGACATCAATTGAAAAGTGACACGTATAACCCCTACCACTTTCAAAATGAAGACATTGCATTTTACCGATTGTTTTTGATTTTGCTTCAGTACAATGATCTATCTTTACATCAACATTCATTAACTCATATAGCTCTTTAGCGCTTTGCCCTACTAATACAATTCTGTAATGAGTATCTTTTTCATCCGGCGATGGGTCGATATAATATTCAGGACTAACAAAAAATGAACCTTCTAAAGATTGTGATTCTGTTGCAAAGACATGTGTGCTAAAAAGTATACATATCATTGATGCAAATGACTTTAAAAACATGTGTATATGCCCCCTAAAACAGTGGCACTGCTTTGACTTTTTAGAATGAATTTATTAACGGCTCTCAATTGTTTCATTAAATTCCTTACAATTATTGCATTGATACTTAACTTTAATTCTCACTCCGTGGAATGTATACGATACTTTACCAAGGCCGCTATGCGGTTGACTATTAATACCTAAAGGAGTTCTGGAAACTTCTTGCATCTTACCTATACCACAGAATTTACATTTTTTATTTGTATAATGACAACGTACGAAGTAAATAATTAAAAGTAGTATGATCCCTAACAGAAGAATTGGACTATTGATAATATTACTTAAAATTTCCATATTATATCTCTAACATTACTAGCGCAAGAATGTGCCAAATGGTGTATTTAATTATGTTTTTCTCTTCCATAATAGATTATGACTGCGTATAGGTCAGCAAAACTCTTCATTCTTTACTAATATTTTATATATTTTCTTGATTGCCATCTATGCTTTCTATCAAAAGATATAACGCCGCCAATATATTTGAGGCTTAGCGAGTCCAGCCCGCACTTTTTGAGGAGGTGGGATCAAAACACAGAAGCTAATGAACCAACTGCATCATGGGATAATATTACAGAAATGATAGTGTAATATCCTAGAGATATTACACTATGTTATTTTAGGGCATACTAGGCTGTATTCTTACAACTACCTAAGCTACCCCCTAGCTTAGAGGCTGGATAGTCGACAATTTCTCTAGGCACTTCTTCTACCACCTCCATCAGATCAAACTCAGATGTCGGGTTATCATTACCTTTTACAACGACAACATTTTTAAAGCACTGATGATCTTCTGCACGATATTCCGCAGCACCATTACCCATACCATCAAATTTAAATCCTTCTAATGCTGCAATAACACCACATGGATCAAATGTACCTGCCAACTCACAAGCATTGGCATAGAGAAGCGTTTGTACATAACAAGTATGCGCTGCTTGTGAAGGTGGAAACCCATATTCAGCCGTGAAGGATTTAACAACAGCCTTTGTGCCGGCATCTTGTAATGACCAATGCCAGTTTGTTGTACCATAAATGCCTTTTATATACTCACCAACACCTTGAGCCATTAAACGTGAAAAAAGAGGAATTACAATTTGAAAGTCTTTGCCATTAATATTCTTATCTCTCAATCCAAACTGAGCAGCCTGAGTCACTGCGTTAACCATGTCCTTTCCGTATTGATTTAGCACAAGAGTATCAGCCCCTGATTTCATAACATCAAGAATTCCAGTGATGAAATTCGAAGAGCCCAGTGGAGTTCTAGAAGACCCAGCGACTTCCCAATCCAATTTTTTAGTTGTCTCCATAATCGATTTCTCAATCGACCAACCCCAATTATAGTCTGATGTTAAATGATAGGCTCGTCGACCATTACCTAGTTCATTTTTTAAAACAGGTCCAAGTGCAGCGGCAGACATATCCGCATTACAAAAATGACGAAAGCCGTGTTTACGCCGATCTTTACCCGTTGTATCGTTAGAGTGGCTTTGACCTGCCATAAAAACAACACCAGCCTCATCACACAATGACTGCATTGCAATAACAACACTCGATGAGACGCCACCGCAAATCATTGTAGCACCGTCTTTTTCTATCAATCTTTGTGTAGCGGCACGAGCAGCGCTTGCATTCGTTTGAGTATTGCCTTCGGCAAAAGTGACTTTTTTGCCTAAAATACCATTGCCTTTTAAGCTTAGTGGCTTCATTGTATTCATTAAGCCACCATCACCTTCACCATTGAGGTGCTTAACCGCTAATTTAAGCGCGCGCAGCTCATCGTTGCCTTCATGAGCAAATGAACCTGACAAAGGCACATTAAAACCCAAAGTGACCGAACTACCCTTTGGCGCATTCACATAGGCATTGGCCTTGCTCACAAACATTGCCGGAGCAGCAGCAATAGTGGCTACTGTAGCTGATGACTTTAAGAATCCTCGACGAGAAAGTTCCGTATACTTTTTATTTTCATTCATCAAATACACCCCATTTGAAAAATTATTTTTATTTTTTTACAAAGAAAGCAATAAAAAATTTAGCATCTAGCTTAAGGTATTTCAACGAATTGGCTCTCCACCACGGCACAAACTGGTAAGACCAATCATCCAAAAATCCACTATAGTAGTATGTTTAAGTATGTCTGGAGGAAAACTTATCAAGCAATTTGCCGAACTGGGAATACTGAGAGAAGGTTTCAAGGTACGCCAAACAAAATACCTAGCTCGTTGAGCTATATTTAAGAGGAGTTAATCAAAACGCACCCAGAGAGATTAACCCAAATACTTCCTGTATTTGACCGCTTTGCGGCGCTTGCGCGGTTCAAATTGCTCCAAGCAATTTGTCGAACTAGGAATACTGCGAGAAGCTTTCAGAGAGGCCAAATAAAAACCCCCTAGCTCTTACGAGCTAGGGGGTTTTTATTTGGCGCACCCGGAGAGATTCGAACTCCCGACCAAGTGGTTCGAAGCCACCTACTCTATCCAGCTGAGCTACGGGTGCAAAATTTCTAATATTATCAAGAGCTAATGAGATTATTCTAAACGATCTATTAACTCATCGATAGGTTTATTCCAATTATTTTGCGTGTTTTGCTAGGTGCATCCAAGTATCAAGTACGGAATCTGGGTTTAGTGATACTGAATCGATGCCCTGCTCCATTAGCCACACGGCAAAGTCGGCGTGGTCCGATGGGCCTTGCCCACAAATACCTACATATTTACCTTGTTTTTTACATGCCTGTATTGCCATTGATAATAGAGCTTTAACGGCATCGTTACGCTCATCGAATAAGTGAGCAATTAAGCCTGAGTCACGATCTAGCCCTAGCGTAAGCTGGGTTAAATCGTTAGAGCCAATTGAGAAGCCATCGAAGTACTCTAAAAATTGCTCAGCCAGTAGTGCATTGGATGGTAACTCGCACATCATAATGAGTTTTAAACCATTCTCGCCGCGCTTTAAGCCGTACTCGGCGAGTAGCTCGGTGACTTGTCGTGCCTCGTCCACTGTACGCACAAAAGGAATCATGATTTGTACATTCTCTAACCCCATTTCTTCGCGAACAATCTTAAGTGCTTTGCATTCAAGAGCAAAACACTCGCGGAAGGATTCAGAGATATAACGAGAGGCACCACGGTAGCCAATCATTGGGTTTTCTTCTTCTGGCTCGTATTTGGTGCCGCCAATTAAATGCGCATATTCGTTTGATTTAAAATCAGACATACGCACAATCACATTCTCTGGAGCGAAAGATGCTGCAATGGTTGATACGCCTTCAACAACCTTTTCTACAAAGTAATCAGTAGGTGATGCATAACCTGAGATTTGTCGTGTAACTTGTTCTTTTAACTCACCTTTTAGTTGGTCAAACTCAAGTAGTGCTTTAGGGTGAACAGCAACCATACGGTTAATAATAAATTCTAGTCGCGCAAGACCAACACCTTTGTGCGGCAAGCTTGAGAAAGACATCGCACGGTCTGGATTACCCACGTTCATCATAATTTTAAAAGGTAGTTCTGGCATCTCGCTGACTTCGTCTTGCGAAAGTGTAAAGTCGAGTTCACCCGCATATACAAAACCCACATCACCCTCTGCACAAGATACAGTCACAGGTGTGCCCATTTTTAACTTGCTGGTCGCATCGCCACAACCTACAACGGCAGGTATACCTAATTCACGCGCGATAATTGCCGCGTGACAAGTACGGCCACCACGGTTTGTGACAATGGCACTGGCACGCTTCATCACTGGTTCCCAATCGGGGTCGGTCATATCGGTAACCAGTACATCACCTTCTTGGACTTGGTCCATATTCTCGATACCATCAACAACACGCACAACACCTTTACCAATACGCTGGCCAATAGAGCGGCCTTCGCACAAGATGCTGCCAGTTTCGTTAAGCTTGTAACGGTCGATCGCATTGCCAGCCTCTTGGCTTTTAACGGTTTCTGGTCGCGCTTGTACTATGTATAACTGCTTGTCGTCGCCATCTTTGGCCCATTCAATATCCATTGGGCGACCATAGTGACCTTCAATAATTAGGGCTTGTTTGGCAAGCTCTTCGGCCTCCGCATCGGTAATAGAAAACTGTGCACGATCTACCTCAGGAACATCGACAGTATCGACTAGCTCATTAGGGTTAGATGAGTACACCATTTTGATCATTTTGCTGCCAAGGTTGCGGCGTAGCATAGAGCGCTTGCCGGCTTTTAGTGCAGGCTTGTATATATAGAATTCATCAGGGTTTACTGAACCTTGCACGACAGTCTCCCCCAAACCGTAAGACGAGGTAATAAATACCGCATCACGGAAACCAGACTCGGTATCAAGGGTAAACATTACACCGCTTGAACCCGTCTCGCTGCGTACCATGCGTTGGATACCCGCAGAGAGTGCAACACCTGCGTGCTCAAAACCTTTGTGTACACGGTAGCTAATAGCGCGATCATTAAATAAAGAGGCAAATACCTCTTTAATTGAATGCATCACTTGCTCAAAGCCACGCACGTTAAGCATGGTTTCTTGCTGGCCTGCAAAGGAGGCATCGGGTAAGTCCTCGGCGGTAGCCGATGAACGTACGGCAACGGCTAAGTTTTCGTTGCCATCTTGTAGGGTAGTAAAGGCTTCTTTAATAGCCGCTTCGAGTGCTGGCTGAAATGGTGTCTCGACCACCCAACGGCGGATATCGGCACCAGCTTTGGCGAGTGCATTAACGTCGTTAACATCAAGCGCTGATAAAGTCGCTTGAATTTTATCGTTTAAGCCACTTTGATCTAAAAACTCTCTAAAGGCATCAGCTGTGGTTGCAAAACCGTTAGGGACACTTACCTCCATACCTTTCAAATGACTGATCATTTCACCAAGGGATGCGTTTTTTCCACCAACGCGGTTTACGTCATCCATTCCTAAGCCGTCAAACCAAAGTACGTAGTCTGTCATAGTGTTACCTTAAGTAGTTTTGCAAAACATAGCCGTTTGCTATGTATAAGCAAACGGTTTCATATTAAAGCCGCGCATTATATAGAATTGCCACAAATAGTGTAGTGCGGAGATGGGAATACTCAGGTAATATAATTGCCAACCCTTTCAATCTCATTGATTTTATTAGTATTTTCTTTTTAGATAGATCTTACCTATGAATAATAAAGCTTTTTTTATTTCTGACGGAACCGGTATTACGGCAGAATCTCTTGGTCACAGTTTGCTATCACGCTTTAGCAAAACCCACTTAGATCAAATTACACTACCCTATATCAATACCGAGGAGCGTGCTCATCAAGCAGTCAAGCGTATTAACGACGCCGCTATCGAGACTGGCGAGAAGCCCATTGCACTAATTAGTATTGTATCTACCGAGCATCGCGAGATTATTAAGCAGGCCAATGGCTTGATTTTGGATATGTTTGAGGCGTTTCTCGCCCCCATGGAAGAGCTATTTGGCTGTACAGCCGATGAGCGCACAGGCTCGGCCTTTGCTATGACTCATACTAACTACCGCCAACGTATTTTAGCGGTTAATTTTGCGCTCGATAACGACGATGGCGGTAAAACTAAAAACTACGACAATGCCGATGTGATAATAATTGGCTTAAGCCGCAGCGGTAAAACACCTACCTGTTTATATTTGGGTATGCAGTTTGGTATATCGGCTGCCAACTTCCCCATTACTGAGGAAGACCTAGACGACTCCTCTCTGCCCAAAGTACTACAACCTCATCGCCAAAAATTATTTGGCCTACTCATAGACCCTAAGCGCCTCGCTAGCATTCGTGAAGAACGCTATGCCAATTCGCGCTACGCCTCGATGCAACAATGTGAATTCGAAACCCGCCAGTACAAGGCGGTATTAGAGCGTTATAAAATACCGCATTTAGACTCGACACATTTGTCGATAGAGGAGTTATCTACGCGCATTATGGATGGTGTAGGTATCGAGCGGCATCTAAGTAGTTAATTATTGTAGCTCTTCCAACGCTTTAAATTTTTCGGCAGTTGCTGCAAGTGTTAGTTTTACACACTGCGTAAATTCCTTATTAATCACTGTAATATCCTGTTGCTTTAACTGGTAAAGCAACAGCGATAGGTCTTTGTGTTCAACCTCTATAATTTTTTGTTCGAGTTTTTCATACTCGCTAAAACTTGCCGTATCACATACACCGTTAACAGCATCGCTATAGGCCTTAACCAAACCACCAGTACCGAGTTTAACACCACCAAAGTAGCGAATAGTTATCACGCCTGTATCCACTAAATCTAACCCTGCTAATACTGCTAGGCTAGGCTTACCACTCGTACCCTTTGGCTCGCCATCGTCACTGGAGTTTTCTACTATTTGGTCATACTCATTGATGTAACGGTATGCATAAACAAAATGCCGAGCTTTAGGGTGCTCGTTAACTAAACGTGCTTTAATTTGCGCTAAATCTGCATAGGGAAATAAGTGACAAATAAATTTAGACTTTTTTCGCTCTAGTAAAAAGTGGGATTCTGTAGAGACAAATTTAGGCATGAGTCGTATCGAGAAATATTATTTAATGCATTAATAGCAGAGTTTATTGCAAAGCAGCAGCCAGCGACTGCTTACTGCTAATATTTTTAAACCATTGATACATCTCACCTTGCCCTGCATTATCTACATTAGGGGCTTGCCTCTGCTCTTGCAAATCAGACATGGCAACGGTGCGCATCTCCACACTAAAGCGTGTTTTATCGGTAGTATTGGAGACACTTGCATGCAAATGAGCACTGGCAAAGTTAAGTACCTCGCCTGGTTGCAATACAACATTAAACGCACTATTTTCGTCTATGCTCTCTATAGGGCTGGGCGCCGAGAGATATTGACATTTACGTTCTGCAGGCGTGTTTTTACGCTCTTCAATAAATTTTTCAAAACTCCAAGTATCTGTATTATTTGTAACAGGCTCACTCCAATATTTTGGATACAAAGCAATACTGCGCTCGGCTGTTAAAGAGTAAAGCGGTGCCCACCAATTAAGCTGGTTATGAATATTACTACCCCAAGTATCGCGATGATGACCAAGCCCAGCTGTTTGTGCTCCACCGTGAGTACTCCCAAATGGGACAATACGCATGGGGAAGTGATCATAAAATGTTGAATTTAAGCAAACACCACACTGTCTCAACGCATCAAAAAACAAGCCTCTTACCGACTCGTCTTTACGAAAGATAGTTTGAGCCTCACCGGTTAGGTGTAAAAACTCCTCGGGAGATAAATGATGCTGTACATCCTCAGGGGGTATACCTCGTAGCTTTTCGCCAAGAAGCTTATCAGCATAGGCAATCACCTGAGACATCGCAGGTACATTTTTATAGATGATAATATTGCCGCTAAATAAAATATCTGCACGCTCTTTATCTGATAGTGCATGATCTACATAGACGATGTCCATTCGTGGCTATTACTCTACTTAGGTTTTAAGTTTTTCTGATAGCCCTCTACTTATCAACTTCTGTCTATAAAAAGGCCGGTGGAATTTCTTTATATAACACACGTTCAAAAATATAAGGGTGTATAGCAACTGCTCTGTCGAGTAGTGATTTTCCAGCTTTATAACGATTTTGATGGCGAATTAAAATACGCGCCATACCTGATAAACATCCTAAATGACGCTCATCGAATTCTAGGACTTTTTCACAATCAGTTAAAGAGCTGGAGTAGTCCTTTTTTAAAAAATTTACATAGCTGCGTTCGGTAAAGGCTTGCTCAAAATTAGGGTAATCGGTGATCAGTGTATCGAGTATAGTAATTGCCTTATCGAACTCATAACCTCCCCTTGCACGCATGGCTTGATTTAGTCTCTCTGCTGCATCTTCATTAGGTGCAATCATCCAAGTTTGCCACAACTCTTTAAAGATATTACGTGAGACATCCGCATTAGGTGAGCGCGACAGTAAATCGTAATATTTATTTAGCTCGGCTAATTTATCAAAGCCGTCTTTAGTCGGCTTTGATGGACCCCAAGTTTGGGCATATACGCCTGTTGTTAATAATGCAAAAATGGCTGAAACTAAAACTATTGAAGAGCGCTTCATACAGAAATTCACCTATCTTTTATTATTACTTACATATAATTCAATTATAGAGACCTCTGGCAACAGCAAAAGTGCCCTTTAGTCGTAGATAATGGCCTCATCCTATGGGCGAAGGCCTGATAGTGCTGTAGTTACGTATGTATAGTTTTACTAACCTTTTTATACGAATCAATTATTTTATAAGAGCGAAGAGTTATGAAAATAGCTATTATAGGCGCAGGTATCGCCGGTGCTACTACGGCTAAGTTATTGGTAGAGCAAGGATACAGTGTTGATGTTTTTGAGAAATCTCGTGGCCTAGGTGGCCGGCTCACGACTAAACGCCTCGACTGGGCACATATCGACATAGGCGCACAATACTTTACTGCAAGAGACCCTCGTTTTACCGAGCAAGTTAAACAATGGCAAGTGACACAAGCAGCTGAGCTATGGGAGTTTACGCCCTTTAGCATTCAAGATAACCAGCTTTTGCACTCTAGTGATACAACCAAGCGTTATGTTGGTACACCTCGAATGAACAGCATTGTTCATCATTTGCGCGAAGGCCTTAATATCAATCTCGATACACGTATTCATCGAATCCTCAAAAGAAATGACCAAGGCTGGTGTTTAATTGACGAGAGCGGCAAACACTACAATGATTATGATTGGTTGATTTCAAGTGCGCCCGCTGAGCAAAGTCAATATTTATTAGATAACTCACCATCAGACCTTACAGCGATTAGCCAGCAATTACCCCGTAATGCACACCTCCCCTGTTGGGCCGTAGCGCTTGCTACTAAGGGTGAGGTAGCCCGAGAAATCCAAGGCATTTTTGGTGATGAAACGATCTCTTGGGTCTCGCGCCAATCGGCCAAACCGCAGCGACCAATGCTGGGCGACTATGATGATTGTTGGTTACTCCATTTCTCTAGCCAATGGTCAACCCAGCACAGCAAAAACACTTCGCAAAACCTTCCTGAGCTAGCATTAGCTTGGTTAAATCAATATTTAGCGCCCTACAAACAAAACGCTAGCCAAGCACTAAGTTGTAAACACAACTATCAACATTTTTGGTTATACGCAAAATTAAGCGATGAACACAGTGCCTTAACTCCTATTATCGAATCAAATGACAAAATTGCCATTATTGGTGATTGGTGTTTTGGTGGGCGTGTTGAAGGGAGCTATTTATCTGCGCTTCATGTAGCCAACTTTTTTAGGAATAAAGCTATATAAAGCACATAGAAATACTCTGCTATTTATTTATGAGCTTCTCAGTAATTTTGGCAAGAGACAAAGTTATTAGGCCATAAATGGTAATAGCGACTGCAAGCCATAAAATGCTTATCCACCCAAATAAAATAGGAGCAAGCATCATCGTTGACATGAGCGAATCTTGATAATAAAAGAACCACTGATGATCTTTGGGAAATACCCAAACATGCAAAATATTAAACACTTGTTCAGGGCCGAATAAAATAATTAATACTAGCCCAAACAATAACAAACTAAACAAGCTCAATAACTGAAACTTAATTGAAGGGATCGATCGGTATTTTTTAGTCAATATGACAAACAAAAACACCCAAGAGATACCAATTAACAATACCACTATTTTTAAAGAGTCTATTAAGTTAGCAACATCTTGCAAATGAACGATTTCGGGTTGTCGCAATAACGTTTGTTGTCCGCGACTTGTTTTTGTTTGATAGGTGATCTCGCTTAGGCCTTTACCCTGGTTGTGAACCGAGTGATTGATTTGAGAAAACAACTCAAAGCGTTGTTCACGCGTAGTGTCTGCAAAACCATGGCGATAACGATTTTTAGGGCCGTATTTCTCTATTCCCTCTGCAATACCTACATTGTCGTGCCAAAACTTATAGCCGAAATCCTGCCCAGCTAAGATAAACCACGCCAACACGAGGGTAATTAAAAATGTTGTCACACTATAAAAAGCCGAAAGGAAATTATTAAGTGATAGTGACGCTTTAAACGAAGTCAATGTATTAGTTATCCAGTAGCGGTTCTACAGCCCCGTTATTTTAAATCATTATTAACATAGTATACATATTATCTGCCTAGGAGCATTTATAAGCCATCTACATAGCCTCGGGCAAAGCATATACTGATAGTAAACTCTAAAAGTAGTTAATATTTTTTCTTTTAACTATCGATGATCTTTAATACTATCCTTAATAAACTGCTCAAGTTTATAAATATTCATCGGCCTTGCATATAAAAAACCTTGTATGCAATCACACCCATAACTAATCAAGCACTCTAGCTGGCTCTGGCATTCAACACCCTCAGCCAGTACTCCCAAACCTAAATTATGCGATATATTAATAACCCCTTCCACAATAGAGCGAACATCTTTATCTTTTTCTAAATCACTGATAAAGCTACGATCAATTTTAATCATATCTACAGGAAAACGTCTTATATAAGCGAGTGAAGAATAGCCTGTACCAAAATCATCAATAGCAACGCTAACACCAATCTGCTTTATACTTTTTACAGCTTCAACAACTAGATCGGCATCCTGCACTAAGGATGTCTCAGTCATTTCTATTTGTAGTAAGTCAGCATCCAAACCAGAATCTAACAAGGCAGATTCAATCGCATTAAATAGCTCATTGGGGCGTTTAAAATTAATAGCCGAAATATTAACCGCTATTTTTACGCAGGGAAAACCATTATCGATTAAGGTTTTCATATTGTTGCATGCTTTTTTAAGCACCCATTGATCGATATGAATCACCAAATCGCTCTTCTCCGCGACTGGAATAAAGGTGTCTGGTGCAATCCAGCCAAGCGTAGGATGAAACCACCGCAATAGTGCCTCTATACCAATGAGTTCATGGCTATGCAAACACATTTGTGGTTGAAAATATAATTGAAAGTCATCATTGGCTAGAGCTTGTTGGATATCTTGTTGAATTTTTTCGCGCTGAATATGGTCACGCTGAATGGAATCATCAAATATTTTAAGTATATTTTTCCCAGAATTTTTGGCATGGTACATGGCCATATCAGCTTTTTTCATCAATGTTGTGCCATCTTTGCCGTCCAATGGGTACATGCTGGCACCGACACTTGTGGAGATAGACATAATAGAGCCATCAATTTTTGTAGGCTTATTTAGTGCATCAATAATTTTTTTGGCAATACTTTCGATCTGCCCAGTTGATTCAATATCTTCCAAAATAATAGTAAATTCGTCGCCACCTAATCTCGCTATAGTATCCGAGTCCCTAACATTAGTTATAAGGACTTGTGCCATATGTTGCAAAAGAAGGTCGCCGTAATCATGCCCCATTGTATCGTTAACAGCTTTAAACTGATCAATATCAAAAAACAATACAGCAAATTGTACTTGGCGTCGTTCTGCCCGTCTTATTGCCCGGTCGATATTATCGTAATAAAGGCGACGGTTTGGTAACTTAGTTAAACTATCGTAAAAAGCTAATTCAGAAATAGTTTGTTGCGCGTTATGTAGCTCTGTATTATCTCTCCCAGTCCAAATAACTTGTCTTATTTTTTTATCATTTGAAAAAACAGGTGCAACAGTTAAGTAGTACCAGTAGGATTTACCATCGACAGATTTTAATAATATGCTCCCCTCCCAATTCCGGCCACTTTTTACAATAGCCCAGGCGCTATCTAATGTTTTTTGTGATTCAGGGATAAACTTTAAGGAATCAAAAACTAAACCTCCCAATAGCTCCTCTTCATTATAGCCGCTCACCTCACAAAAGAATTGATTGACATACTCTATTGTAAGCTTCATATCAGTAATCATGACGGCACTTTTGCTTTGATCAATGGCAGTCGACAGTTCAAATAGTTGCTTCTCTACAAAGCGTCTCTCTTTTTCTGCATCCATATATTTGAGAATATGACTCAAATCATGGCTTAAATTGGTAATCATATTTAAAGTTTGAGCATCAAAAGCATCAAGTTCGTCGCTATATAAAACAAAAACACCTATGGGTAAATCGTTTTTTTCCCACGGCATAACAACGACAGATTTAAATCCCACTTTCTCGGCTTTTTCTCTCCAAAGCTCAAAACCTTCGTCTGTACTAATGTTATTAACATAGCAAATTGTGTTAGTCTTTAAAGCTCTCGCCACAGGACCATTCATCTGTCGACTATCTGCAAGGTCGATATCAATAGCGTCGATATATTCTTTATGTTTACCACCAAAAACATGAGGTGTAATTTTTTTGTTATCCAAAATACCAAACCACGAAAGTTCAAACTTTCCAGTATTTATAGCAATATCACACAACTCTTGGAGTAACGTGTTTTCATCTGTGTGTTTAAAAATGGCCTGATTAGCCCGACTTAGCATATTGTATAAACGATTAACTAATTTGAGGTTTTTATTGGCTGTATTGGCTAGATGGTGCCGCGTCACATCATAGTAACTATGCAAAATGAGAGTTCTGCCATCTTCAAGCGGGTAAGGTGATAAATAAATGTCAAAACATTGTTCACCTTTTACTAAAGAAAAGCCAACGGGCTCATCTAACTGCTTCGCGGCATTACATATTTCACAGTTATCGGTAGCGATATCACCATGAAATAAGTCATGCACAGACTGATTAATAAAAGATGACTTAGCTATTAATCGATTTGCTTGATTCAAGCTTATAGGTGCTACATGGGTAACATTTTCAATAATGCATCCCTTTTTATCGATTAAAAGTAGAATAGGATGCTTATGCTTATTAGCTACTAAATGGCTCATTAGGGCTCGATTCAATACTTATTATTTTGCTATCGGTAAATTGATGCACGAAAAAATAATAAATTGCCGTAATAACAATTAGCACCATATCTATACTTAAGGTGCATTTATTACGGCCCATAAGCTGTTGTTTTTTAATAACAAGGTCATAAAACAACTTAACTTAAGACTACTCTTATGTATAAGTTAAGCAAGAAACTGTTCACCTTACAAATATATTCGGGAAATTACCGCTATAAATACAGCAAGCCAACAAGAAAACTATTAAGGCAGTAGCTAAAAACTATCGGAATTTCTCAAATTAAACTTGACCTTTGGCCCCTTAGTTTTTAAAGTTTCAGTAAATACTGAAACTTTAAAAACTAAGGGGCTTTCTAATGATAATGACGCCAATGATTGAAACATTTGTTATGCATTTTGGTGAGATGGGTAGCCGCTGGGGGTTTAACCGTACTGTAGGGCAAATGTACGCCTTGTTAGTAATTACCGAAGACCCGATTAGTGCTAATGATATTGCCGAAGCACTCAGTGTCTCTCGTGGTAATGTGAGCATGGGCTTAAAAGAATTACAGGCTTGGCAGCTCATTCAAACACACCATAAACCTGCCGATAGAAAAGAATACTACCAAACCAACGGTAGCATCTGGGATATGGCCAATCGTGTATTTGAAGAGCGCCGTAAACGAGAGATGGATCCAACATTATCGCTTATACGCGATATATTGCTCGACTCCCCTGCCAACGCGAAAGAAGAATACGCACAAGAAAAATTACAGGAAGTACACAACTTACTTGAAGGCATCGTCAAGTGGTCGAGCGAGCTACAACGCTTAGGGCCCGAAAAGCTAGACACGTTAATGAAGCTTGGCTCTGGTGTTGGCAAGGTCTTAGATATGAAGGATAAACTTTTACTAAAAGCCAGCCCTAATGACAACAAGGCCTAAGAGACGCTAATTAACTCCAGATAATTAGCAACCTTTTAACTAAGCAGTTCTTTACCGTAATTACATTATTCTTATTTTTGAGAGGTCACTATGCTCGACGTCTTTATGCTCTCACGCATGCAATTTGCTGCCAATATCAGTTTTCATATCCTGTTCCCGACTATTACTATCGCACTAGGGTGGTTTCTGTTTTACTTTAAGCTGCGCTTTAATTTAAGTGGTCACCCTGTTTGGATGCGCATTTACCGCTTTTGGGTAAAAGTATTTGCACTCACATTTGCTCTTGGTGTTGTTAGCGGTATTACCATGTCTTTTCAGTTTGGTACTAACTGGCCGGGCTTTATGGAAAAGGTGGGTAATATTGCAGGCCCCTTACTGGGCTATGAGGTATTAACTGCCTTCTTTTTAGAAGCCACCTTTTTAGGCATCATGCTCTTTGGTTTTAATAGAGTACCCAACTGGGTGCATACTACCGCGACATTGTTAGTGTCTGTTGGTACAACACTTTCTGCCTTTTGGATTTTGGTGCTCAATTCCTGGATGCAAACACCTGTAGGATTTGAGTTGCGCGATGGTGTAGTACACGCAACAGATTGGATGGCAATTATTTTTAACCCGTCTTTTCCTTATCGTTTTGTGCATGTGCTACTGGCCTCTGGTTTAACTGCCGCTTTTTTAATTGCCGGTATATCGGCCTACCGCCTATTGCGTGGCGATAATAAACAAGCCCCTTTTCTTGCCTTAAAAACTGCTGTTTACGTTGCTGCCACTTTAATCCCTCTACAAATTATTGCGGGCGATTTACACGGGCTAAATACCTTTGAGCACCAGCCAGCAAAAGTGGCTGCAATGGAAGGTGTTTGGGAGACGAAAAAAGGCGTGCCTCTATTACTTTTTGCCATACCCGATGAAGAAAATAGAACAAACCATTTTGAGATTGCCATCCCCAAACTTGCAAGCCTTATTCTCACCCACGAACTCGATGGAGAAATAAAAGGCTTAAACGACTTTGAAGGAGAGCACCCACCTGTTGGCGCTGTTTTTTATAGCTTTAGAATCATGCTAGGGGTCGGGATGTTAATGCTACTGACTGCATGGTTTGTAAGCGCCAAATTATTGCGCAAACAAACACTGCAAAAAAATATTTTGTGGGGCTTAGTTGGGATGACATTTTCTGGTTGGATTGCCACCCTAGCTGGTTGGTATGTGACAGAGATTGGTCGCCAACCTTATTTGGTTTCTGGTGTACTCAAAACATCCGAGGCGGTGACTGATATTGCCCCAGGCAACGTGCTGTTTAGTTTAATTTTATACCTCAGCGTATACGGTGTCTTATTGATCGCCTACTTGCGTACATTATTTTTGATGGCGCGCAGAGCGGTAGAAATAGAAGAGATTCAACCGGCAGAGCGAAAAACCCAAAAGAACTCTCCCTTTTACTCTATGGCTCATCACTCTATCAACAATCGCGAGGTAAACCCATGATACCTGATACATACCTACCTATTATTTTTGCGGGGCTAATGGCCTTATCAGTTATTGTTTATGCCATATTAGATGGCTACGACTTGGGTGTTGGTATTTTACTACCGCTCGATAATGACCAGCACTCGGACAAAATGATTGCCTCTATAGGGCCATTTTGGGATGCCAACGAAACGTGGTTAGTACTGGCCGTTGGACTCTTATTAATTGCCTTCCCAAGCGCGCACAACGTTATTTTAAAAGAGCTCTATATTCCCTCAGCAATTATGTTGGTTGGGTTAATATTAAGAGGCGTCGCCTTCGACTTTAGGGCTAAAGTCGCCCAGACTGACAAGCACCGCTGGAACCAAGTATTTAAAGCCGGCAGTATTATTGCCAGCGCAAGCCAAGGCTATATGTTAGGTTGCTTTGTCATGGGCTTTGAGTCATCAAGCTACGCTATTGCTTTTTCGCTACTTAGTGCACTGGGGGTAACCTGCGCTTACGCCTTAATTGGTAGCGGCTGGCTGATTCTTAAAACCACCGAGGATTTACAATTACGTGCTATCGCTTGGGCAAAACTGACAGGAAAAATTAGTTTTATAGGTATTTTGGCCGTTTGTATTGTTAACCCTCTCATTAACCCTTTGGTTTATGAGCGTTGGATATCTGCTCCCTTTATTTATTTTGCAGCGATCATTCCCATCGCAAGCTTTGCACTTTTATTAGCTGGGCATTTTATCCTTAAGCGCCTGCCCTTTGAGGGCGATAAAGGATGTTGGCTTCCCTTCTTTATTACTCTATTTTTATTTGTGCTTTGCTTCTCGGGTTTGGCCTTTAGCTTTTATCCCTACGTTGTACCTGGGCAGCTAACCATTTTTGAGGCGGCAAGTGCACCTGAATCTCTACGTTTTATTTTATACGGTGCGGTTTTTGTACTGCCATTTATACTTGCCTATACAATGTTTTCTTACCGTGTATTTTGGGGAAAAACAAAAGATCTAAATTACTACTAATAGATAAAAGATAAAGCGGGCATGAATGCCCGCTTTATTAATGTTACTGCTTACCAAGTAAAAATAAGAGGTCGAGCTAAAAAGTAGGCCTTACACGACCAAACTGTATAACATCAGCAACTTCTTGTGAGAATTTCTTTGAGCTTAGCTTTTCTAGTAATACCAATGCTGCCTCATAGCTGACAACACTACCATTAGATGTAATGACACCTTCATCGACAACAACGTTAGTATCGTATTGAACATCTATTTTCTTATATTTATCGGCTAATTCTTTTTCGCCACCGGCCCAGGTAGTTGCTTTTTTGCCATTTAAAACACCCGCCTCACCCAATAACCATGAGCCTGAACAATTACTCGCCGTCCACAATGTATGTTTGTCTTGTTCCTTAATAAAATTGATTAGGTCCTTATTATTAACGTAGGGCTTCATATCGTATGCACTACCAACGAGTAATACATCCAATTTCAAATCGTCATAAATCGTCTTATCTGCAACCATTGTTAAACCTTCTTCTGTTTTAATGGTCTTTTCACGAGTGGGAGAAATAGATATTACCTCGTAATTAGAAAACCACGCTTGCTTAGTCGCCACACCAAAAACCTCTAGTGGTGCGACCACATCACTGGTCAAGACGTTATCATAAATAACGATACCAATCGTATACTTAGCTGCACTTGCGATGTTTGATAGCGCCAGTAAAGCGACAATAAAAAAGCTCGTGCGTAAAACGCGATAAATACTACTACAGCTTTTAGCCATGCTCATCTTTTAACCTCTCTTAGTAAAATACAATTTATCCATTTGATTTAGCACTCCTTTCATGGCTAAATACTACCAATAATTGGACTTATCAAAAGATCCACTTTTAAAAAATAAAAGGAACCACTTTTCATAATTCAATTCCGTACCCAATATGCCAAAGAGTAAACATCACCAACGCTTTGAATTTGAAAGTTTGTCTATTGATCATACAAGCGAAGAACCTTTATTTAGGCAACTAGAGAAACAATTACGTTCAGCTATCTGGGACGGATATTTACGGACCAATGAGCGATTACCCTCAAGTAGAAGGCTTGCGCTGCAACTTAATATTGCTAGAAACACTGTCATAAATGCCTACGAACAACTGATTACCGAAGGCTTTTTATTCTCACAAAGGGGCTCTGGTACTCGGGTTGCTCAAAATTTTTTGCAAGCAACGAGTACTAGCAAAAAATACAATAAAAATAGCGTAGCGCAAGTCCCCCCTTTTACACCATCAACTCGCTTTAATGAGGCAATTAGTTGTTTTAAGTATAAACAACAAGCTGACTCACCAAAGCCTTTTACTCCCCATACCCCTGCCTATCGAGAGTTCCCACATAAACAGTGGGCTCAACTGATGGGTAAATGTTTGCGACAAACTGAGCAAGATTGGATAGAAGAAACCAACTCTAGCGGGCACTATCCTTTGCGTCAGGCTATATCAGCTTATTTAGGCAGTGCTCGTATGATAAAAGCAGATGCCAATGAAATAATGATTACCGCAGGTGTACAGCAAGCTATTGAGTTATTGGCAAAGCTATTAATAGAGCCCGGTGATACCGTTTGCTTTGAAGACCCAGCCTACATGCCAGCGGTGGCTATATTTAAAATGTTGGGAGCAAATATAAAATTTATTCCCACTGATGAACAGGGCTTAGATGTTGCTTATTTAAGAAACTCAGTTAAACACGCAAAGTTAATTTACACCACACCGTCGAATCAATTCCCATTGGGCACTACCCTATCGCAAACACGTCGACATGAATTGCTGGAATGGGCAGGCCATAGCGGCGCCATTATTCTAGAGGATGATTATAATGGCGAATATCGCTACCATGGCAGACCATTAACTACCTTGTACACAATGGCACCAGCAAATACAGTGATATATCTGGGTAGCTTTAGCAAATTATTATTTCCATCACTGCGCTTGGGTTATATGGTTGTACCCAAAACAATGATGCAACCACTAGCACAACTACGTTGGTTACTTGATAGGCACTCTCCCCCTTTAGAGCAAATTGTATTAACTGATTTTATTAATGAAGGGCATTTTGCAAGGCACCTACGCCGTATGCGCACACTCTATGCCGAGCGGCAACAGCATTTAATTAAGCTGGTAGAACAACATCTGGCAAACTATATGACAATGCCATTATTGGAGGGTGGGCTGCATCTCATTGCTTATTTAAATAACGATTTATCAGAAAGTGATTTTTTAAAAGCTTGTACACAGGCAAAGATCAATACCTCGCCTGTATCGCAGTTTTGTGTCGATAAAACACAGCATAAAGGGATTATTTTTGGTTATGCACCTTATACAAAATCGGCCATGACCTATGCAATTAAAAAGCTGCAAAAAGAGTTAAATAAACTCTGATTGTAACTAGCCTACGTTTGAAACTCAGCCTTCAATCAGCTGGTGCATCTTAAGCTCTTTAATCTGGTCACGAATATTCGCTGCTTTTTCAAAATCGAGATCTTTTGCTGCCTCGTACATTTTTTCTTCGAGCAATTTAATTTGCTCCCAAATAGGCTTTTGTTGAGCATCTTCATCGAGAGTAAAGGCTTCTTGTTTAGCGACTCGCTTTTTACCTTTACCTACAATAACCGCCCCTTCCATAATATCAGCAATTTTTTTGTTAATACCTTTAGGCGTAATACCGTTCTCTTTGTTGTGAGCGATTTGTTTATCACGGCGGCGCTTGGTCTCGTCCATAGCGCGCTGCATAGAACCTGTTATTTTATCGGCATATAAAATCGCTTTACCGTTTAAGTGACGCGCTGCACGGCCAATAGTTTGTATTAGCGAACTCTCTGAACGTAAAAAGCCTTCTTTATCGGCATCCATAATGCAAACGAGAGACACCTCTGGCATATCAAGTCCCTCTCGTAGTAGGTTGATACCTACTAAGATATCGAATTCACCTAAACGTAAGTCTCGAATAATTTCAACGCGCTCAACGGTATCGATATCGGAATGCAAATAACGCACGCGTAAGCCATGCTCTAAAAAGTAATCCGTTAAATCTTCTGCCATACGTTTAGTTAAAACGGTAACCAGTACGCGCTCATCCACTGCGATACGCTCGCGAATCTCCGACATACTATCGTCAACTTGCGTGCCCGCTGGACGTACCTCGATCTCTGGGTCAATTAAGCCCGTTGGTCGCACTACTTGCTCGACAATTTGACTGGCGTGGTCGGCTTCGTATTGGCGAGGCGTTGCCGATACAAAAATCATTTGTGGCGCAAGCGCCTCCCACTCTTCAAAACGTAAAGGGCGATTATCGAGCGCCGAAGGAAGCCTAAAACCATATTCGACGAGCGTTTCTTTACGCGAACGGTCACCCCTATACATACCACCAATTTGTGGCACAGTAACATGGGATTCATCTAGCACGAGTAATGCATCGTCTGGTAGATAGTCAAACAAGGTTGGTGGTGGAGCACCTATTGGCCTACCCGATAAATAACGCGAGTAGTTTTCGATACCCGTGGTATAACCCAGCTCTTGCATCATCTCGACATCGTACTTAACACGTTGCTCCAGGCGTTGTGCTTCAACGAGTTTTTCATTGCTTCGCAACTGTTCTAATCGCTCTTTAAGCTCTTCTTTTATTTCGTCGATGGCATCGATAATACGCTGGCGAGGTGTTACATAATGTGATTTAGGGTAAATAGTAAAGCGCTGTAGCTTTTGTAAGCTCTCGCCTGTTAGCGGGTCGAACAAGGTGAGCTTTTCAACTTCATCATCAAACAGCTCAACACGCAATGCCTCGCTGTCGGAGTCTGCTGGAAAAATATCAATAACATCACCACGCACACGATAAGTCGTCCGCTGGAATACGGCATCGTTACGGTTGTATTGTAGCTCTGCTAGTCGCCTTAAAATATCACGCTGGTTAATATGATCGCCCAAGCTTAAATGCAATACCATTTTTAAATAGGCATCGGGGTCACCCAAACCATAAATCGCCGATACCGTAGCCACGACAATAGCATCTTTACGTTCCATTAGGGCTTTAGTGGCAGAGAGGCGCATTTGCTCGATATGCTCGTTAACCGAGGCATCTTTTTCTATAAAGGTATCTGAGGATGGGACGTAAGCCTCGGGCTGATAGTAGTCGTAATAGGAGACAAAATACTCTACGGCATTGTTAGGAAAAAACTCTTTAAACTCACCATACAACTGAGCAGCCAGGGTTTTGTTATGGGCCATAATAATTGTTGGGCGATTAATATTTTGTATCACATTGGCAATGGTAAAGGTTTTACCCGAACCCGTTACACCCAGTAAAGTTTGGTGTGCAAGGCCACTCTCAATACCATCGGTTAGCTCTGCAATAGCATTGGGCTGATCACCTGCGGGGGCAAATTCACTGACAACTTGAAAGGATTTACTCATAATATTTATCTATTTTTGCCATTATAAAATATACAATATTCTTATTTACTGCTCACCAATGTTTATCAATGTTGTATTAATTCTTTATCAACCAACAATGATGAATTTTACGATTACGCTTAAAGTCGGGATCAAGGCTTTTATCAATAATATTCTCGATTTTATAATGACCAAGGGCATCGTTATCTAACTTGAACGAACGCAGATTATTGGAAAATATTAATGTCCCTTTGGGATTTAATAATTCCATACAACGCTTAATAAGAGCAACATGGTCACGTTGTATATCGAGCACATCGTCCATTCTTTTAGAGTTAGAAAAGCTTGGCGGGTCTAGCAATATACAATCAAAGCCTTGGCGAGCTTCTTGTAGCCAGGTTAAGCAATCTTGCTGAATTAGCTGGTGCTGTTCAAGATCGATATTGTTTTTCTCATAATTACGCCGCGCCCAATCAATATAGGTGCGCGACATATCGACACTCACACTATTACTTGCACCACCCAACGCTGCGTGTACCGATGCCGTTGCGGTATAGCAGAATAAATTTAAAAAGCTTTTTCCTTTTGATTGCTTTGCAATTAATTGGCGTACTGGACGATGATCCAAAAACAAACCGGTATCTAGATAGGACCATAAATTAACAAGAATCGACGACTGCCCTTCTTGTACAACTAATTCTGCACGGTTTTCATTAGCTTTTTGCTCGGTTTTTTCGTACTGCTGCTTACCTTTATTGCGGCGGCGTTGCTTGGTAAAAATATGCTCATCATCTAGCTCAAGCGCCACGCTTACAGCATCGATTATTTCTTGAAAGCGCTGTTGCGCCTTTTTCTCATCAACTGATTTCGGAGCAGCGTACTCTTGAACATGTGCGTAGACGTGCGAATGGTCATTATAAACATCAATCGCCGCTGCATATTCAGGAATATCTGCATCATAGAGGCGATAACATGTTATCGATTCATTTTTAAGCCACTTTTTAAGCTGCTTTTTATTTTTAGTTAGACGGTTACACACCATCTTAGCACCTTCGCTAAGATCATTAAGTGCGAGCTTAGAGACACTCTTTTTAAGTAGAACCTCGTCACTGGATAAATTATCGAGTTCTTTATAAAAATGCTCTGCTTCAATAGTAAAACACACTAAATCTGCGGCGAGTGTGCCATTCCAAAATTTATAGCGCTTTTGTGCGCGTATAGCGATTTGTTTAGAAAGCTTGGGATTAGAGGTAATAACAGCGGCTTGCCAACCTAAAAAGTGCTCTCGCAAAATACTGCCTAACTGAAAATAAACAGGCTCTAGTGCTTTTTCTTCACCTAGACGCTCACCATAGGGTGGATTACAAACGAGTAAACCTGTCTCCATTGGTTTATGGGTAGGTTTTGCAAATTCTTCGATGGGTTTGCAGTTAACGCGGATCCATTGCTCAAAACCCGCGCGTTCGATATTGTTTTGTGCCGCATTAATAACTCGCCAATCTTGATCGTAGCCACGACACTCTAAACCTATACTCTCTACCTTCTCTAGCCCTGCTCTTTTGCGCAATTTGGCATCGCTAATAAGCGGCTCCCACACGCTCTCATCAAATTGACGCCACTGGCTAAAACCCCATTGATGTCTAGCACGCAGTAAACCCGGAGCTATATCGGCGGCCATCATAAAACCTTCGATCAATAAAGTACCCGAGCCACACATTGGGTCGATCAAAAACCCTTTTTGCTCTGCAATGCTCGGCCAGTTAGCACGTAATAAAATAGCGCTGGCTAAATTCTCTTTAAGCGGTGCCTCACCTTGGCTTTGTCGATAGCCGCGTCTGTGTAAACTTTGGCCCGAAAGATCGAGACTAACATGCACTTTACCTTTGCTTAGGCGTACATTAATAATTAAGCCTGGATTTTGTTTGTCTATAGATGGGCGCGCACGAAAGTTTTTTTGAAAACGATCGACGATCGCATCTTTAACACGGACCGCGCCGAATTGCGTGTTGCGAATTTGTTCATTGGTACCTAAAAAATCGACTTTGAAGCTACCGTCGACTTCTAGGTGATCTTCCCAGACAATAGTTGCTATACCGTCATATAAGGCTTGCTCATCACTCACTGCAAAATTAGCCAAGGGCAGTAAAATTTTATTGGCAAGGCGCGACCATAGGCAAGCCTTATAAAGTAGCGCTGACTCACCGCTAAAATAAACACCTGCTACTGTTTCACGGGTATCTATCGCACCGAGTTGTTGCAGCTCCTGTAGGAGTAAATTTTCTAAACTCTTGGGGCACGCTGCAAAATATTGCATGGAAGATGTCATAGTGTGGTATCTATTATCAGTGGCTGATGTGATTTAACGTGCTTCATAGATTGCTCGTCTAGCATCGCGTACTAGCTCTGGACCTTGATAAATAAATCCTGAGTATATTTGCACGAGATCGGCACCTGCTTTTATTTTTTCAACAGCATCACTACCCTGCATAATGCCACCCACTCCAATAATCGGCAGTTGGCCAACATAGCTACGTAACTGCGCAATAATCTCGGTTGACGCTTTGGTCAGTGGTGCCCCACTCAGGCCACCGGCCTCACCTGCATATTTGCTATTCGCTACCGCCGCTCGATCCAATGTTGTATTCGTAGCCACCACACCATCTATCTCGTTGGCCAGTAATGTCTCGGCAACAGACTTAACGTCAGTCTCGCTCATATCAGGTGCTATTTTCACTAATATCGGCTTATAACTACCATGTAATTGACTTAATTGTTGCTGAGCTTCTTTAAGGCCTTCGAGTAATTGCTTTAAATTATCGCCAAACTGCAAATTACGTAACCCAGGTGTATTGGGTGATGATATGTTGACAGTGATATAGTCGGCATAAGGGTACACAGCTTCCATTGCCCAACGATAATCATTGAGAGCATCCTCTTCGCTGGTAATTTTATTCTTGCCGATATTAATACCTAAGATACCCGTATAGCGGCGGCGCTTAACACGCTCGACTAAGTAATCAACACCTTTATTATTAAAGCCCATACGGTTAATAATAGCCGTCTCATCTTCTAGCCTGAACATACGTGGCTTATCGTTACCTGGCTGCGGCTTTGGGGTAATAGTCCCAATCTCAACAAAGCCAAAACCAAATTGCCCCAATGCGTTAAAATAGTCGCCGTTTTTATCCAAACCGGCCGCTAAACCTACTGGATTGTCAAAGCTCAAACCCAGTATCGATACAGGATCACTAGGGATTTTGGGGGCAAATAAGTTAAGTATGCGTAGTCGCTCTGCTGCACCTAAGATGTCTAGACTTAGATCATGGGATGTTTCGGCATCAAGCGTAAAAAGGGCTTTTTTGAGTAAGGAATACATAGGTGTGGATTCAATAGTGAAGAGGATTCAAAAAGCCTGTAAGGATACTGGAAACACTAAACAGAGTCGACCAAAACACCTAAGCATCGTCAAAAGATCAGTGATATTGATACTCTGGTAACCTATAATTGGGCGCCGGCTTAGGTAAACAGCCACACCAGTATACTAATGAGTACAACATAAATAATATGTCTGATCACCAGCACACTTTACGAGGGTCATCGCAAGTAGCCCCTCAAGACCAAGCTGTTAGGAAGGAAGTATTAAATACTGGCCAGTCCTTTGCGGTGAGTGCACCAGCGGGTTCTGGTAAAACAGGCCTGCTCACACAACGTGTACTCGCACTATTGGGTACCTGCGAGCAACCAGAAAATGTGCTCGCCATTACTTTTACTAAAAAAGCAGCGGCAGAAATGAAGCAGAGGATTTTATCTGCATTGCAAGCTACCCAGCACAAGATAGCTAAAAACGAACCCCCTCCAGAAGATGATTACGCCAGAACAACATGGGAACTTGCCTGTAAAGTACTTAAGCGCGATCAAGAAAAAAACTGGCAGCTACTGTCTTTACCCAATCGATTAAATATAACCACTATCGATAGTTTCTGTAGGCAACTAAGCCAACAGACACCACTGACCAATGAATTAGGCAATACACCCGATGTACTTGATAACGCCGAGGTAAGCTATGCTTACCAGCTCGCTGCCCGCGACACTTTAGCGAGTATAGAAAGTGATGAGAATATCCGACCTGACTTGATTAGATTGATTAAACACTTTAACAATCAACTCAATACACTAGAAGAATTATTTATTCGACTACTACAACGACGAGATCAGTGGCTAAGCCTACTTTATGCCACAAAAGATCAACGAGATTTTTTAGAGTCAACTTTACAAACCGTTATTAATGAACACCTTGAAAAGACTGCTGAAGCGATTCTCCCTTACACCGGCGAAATAATCGCATTGGCAGACTTTGCCGCTACCAATTGCCTAAAGGAAAATATTGACTCCCCCATTAATGCTTGCGCTGGTATAGTCGAGCTACCACTAACCGATACAAGTGCTATAGAACAATGGCTCGGCCTGAGCGAGTTATTAACGACAAAATCGGGCGAGCTACGCAAAAAAGTTGATAAAAGAATTGGCTTTCCTGCTACTGATAAAACCCGTAGCGATGAAGACAACGCTCTCAATAAGCAACAAAAAAGCCGTATTACTGATTTATTAACAGAGCTTAAAAGCGAAGAAAAGTTAATAGAGTTACTCAACGGTATTCGCACCCTACCATCACCTGTTTATGAAGATTCTCAGTGGGAGCTATTAGATAGCCTCACTCGAGTTTTATTAGTACTAGTGGCCAAACTCAATATTACTTTTATTGGCTTAGGCAAAACAGATTTTATTAATATAACCTTAGCCGCTCTGCGTGCTTTGGGTGATGAAGAAAAACCCACTAATTTGGCGTTAATTCTAGATTATCGCATCCAACATATTTTGGTCGATGAGTTTCAAGATACATCCTCTCCACAACTCGAACTATTAAAAAAACTCACAGCTGGCTGGCAGCCCGATGATGGGCGAACATTATTTTTAGTAGGAGATGCGATGCAATCTTGCTATGGGTTTCGAGATGCTAATGTGGGTATTTTTCTTAATGTACGCGAACATGGCTTAGGTGACATCGCTATAAAGCCTGTTAATTTAACCGTTAACTTCCGCTCCGACAGTACTATTGTTAACTGGTGCAACCAAGTTTTCTCTACAGTTTTACCCAACGAAAGTGAGGTAAATACAGGTGCGGTTAAATATCAACAAGCCGTTGCTTTTAATAATACAAATAATAAGGGAGATAGTACTATTAGTAGTTACCTATTCCTTAGCGACGAAAAAATCACTACTAGAATAGACGAGGCTAGTAAAGTCGCTCATATTATTAAAGATGCACAAAAGCAAAATTCCGCACAAAGCATTGCTGTACTAGTACGAAAACGTAGTCAGGTCAAACTAATTAGTGACGCCTTACAAGCACAAGATATTGACTACCGCGCGACGGATATTAACCGTTTAAATACAGATATGGACATTATTGATTTACGATCATTAACGCGCGCCCTGCTGTTTCCTAATGACCGTCTAGCGTGGTTTTCTATTTTACGTGCGCCTTGGTGTGGTATCGATATGAACGACCTCTATTATGTAGGCCAGTATAATATTCAATATAAGCATGCCTCTTTATTGACGACACTGACGCAATTGGTTGAGTCTGAGCAAACATCACTTAGCAAAAGCTACGAAGATCAAAGCGCGACTATTACTTTGTCGAATGATGGATTTATTATTTTACAGCGCTTTTTAAAGACAATAACCGACGCCATGGCTAAGCACGGGCGAAATAATTTAAGAGAATGGGTAGAAGGTACATGGTTACAGCTCGGTGGTGGTGCCCTATTAAAAAAATTGGAAGATTACTCTAAGATCACCACCTATTTTGATTTGTTAGAAAAATATCAGCAAGGATATGCGTTACCACACTGGGCAACTTTTGATGCCGCTATTGATAACTTATTTGAGAAAAATATTATAAATAGTAAAGCCGATGTGCCTCCAGTTGAAATTATGACAATACATAAATCAAAGGGTTTAGAATTTGATACTGTTATTATTCCGGGTTTAGATCAGAGCTCAGCTAGTGATAAGCAAGATCTTATTGCTTGGCAGGAATGGTTGGATGAGGATCAACAGTCTCGCCTACTTATTAGCCCAGTACACCCAGCAGGTAGCGAAAAAGAAAATCGAGATAGTATTCATGATTATATTCGCCTCCAACAACGACAAAAACAATCGTTAGAATCCAATCGATTATTTTATGTCGGTTGTACTCGCGCTATTCATAATCTACATTTATTGGCTCATGCTACTTTACCCAAAAACAAAGAGTCCAATAACAAGGGGATTGAAAAAGAAAAACAGCAAGATGAGGCAGTAGCCTTAACATTTAAAGCAAATACATTATTGGATAAACTTTGGCCAAGCATAGAAGAATCGACGACAATAATTACTATTGACACTGAAGCAAATGACACGTCTTTAAACAACGCCTTATCTCACCCGGCTATTATTTCTCGCCTAAGCGCTGATTGGGCTTTGCCAGAATACCCAACAACAGATTTACTAAGCAGCTACCGACTGCAACATCATGCTGAATCTTTGAATACAGATAATCGAGCCAAACCCGATGCTTTGTTACAGCGCTATGCCCGCTACTTTGGCACTGTTTTGCATAAGGCCTTACAAGACATCAGTGAATCCAACTATAGGCAATGGAATCAAGATAGAATTAATCAACAGCGCAATTTTTGGCAAATACAATTAGAGGAGATAGGTACCCCTGAGTCATTAGCATTGGATCATTCTCATCAGATCGTTAATATCATTAAGCGTATCCTTGCGAGCGAGACAGGGCAGTGGATTCTCGATAATCGCCACCAAGACAGCGCATGTGAATTAAGCCTATGGAAAGAAGCCTACAATAAAGAAATGAAGGAATATATTATCGATAGAACATTTATCGACATAAGCACCAACACTCGCTGGATCATAGATTATAAAAGCAGTACCCCAACAGAAGAACAATCTCTCGACGAATTTATTACACAACAGGAATCCCAGTATAGAGATCAGCTCGTAGCGTATAAGCAATTATTTACCCAGCGAGAAGAAACCGTCAAATGCGCCCTATACTTCCCTATTTTAGATACACTACATATTCTAAACATCGACATATAACTAGCATTTGCTTGTCATTTATCCGATCATACCCAAAGGGTATTACCTTACTTATAGTGCATTTATAATTCAGCTAATGATACACAGCCACACTATTCTCCTGTAGAATAATTGCCCCAACATCTTACCAACGCCGCAGCTTTTAGAGTTATGAATACTGATATTGAAAATCTAACAATTATGTTTACCGACATTGTCGGCTTTTCAAAAATGGTATCATCGTTATCACGTAATGACAGTGAATCTATTATTAAGCAACACGATAGAATTGTTGAAAAGACGATTAAACGTTTTGGCGGCAAAAAAATTAAATCCGTAGGCGATTCTTTTTTGGCAACATTTAGATCACCGACTGATGCTGTTCTTTGCTCGATGGCCATACAAGATGGCCTGTGGGAATACAATCAAACTGATGCTGTAGAGCAAAAAATTATTGTTCGTATTGCACTCAATGCCGGTGAAGTACGAGTTAGTTCTAATGATATTTTTGGTGAGGCTGTCAATATTGCTGCACGATTAGAAAGCCAAACGCCAGCGGGCACTATTTTATTAACTGAGTCTGTTTATCTCTCGATGAACAAAAACGAAGTAAGGTTAGAGGAACTTGGACCTTCTGAATTTAAAGGCATCTCTCACCCGATTAATATTTATCGCGCCCATGCAAAAAAGGAAAAAACAGAACGCCCTATTGAGGATTCTGAATTTGCGTTATACCCCTACGATGGGGCTCATATAAATTTAAAGCCTGCCGGGCGTTCTGCATTTACCGTTGGCAGAATGTTTGTTGGCATCTCTGCTGCATTACTGGCTGCATTCATTAGCTGGTGGACAACCATTCATTACATGCCAGGTGTTCGCCCTTCTGAGGCCGATAAGATAGCTGTTGAGTTTCACAGTGTCACTAACAAAAGAATTACAGACCTCCAAAATATTGATGATCTCGATAGTGAGGCACTAAATATTCTTGAGACCGATCCAACCTTTACAATCATTGCCGAAACAGCGCAGCTATTACTTGATAAAAATTATCTCGGACTTAACAACAAAATCGAGGAATTTAGTAAAAAATTCCCCGACAATAACTACTTAGACATGTTGAAAGGTCATCTCGCTCTTCATAACAAAGATTATCAACAAGCGATTGAGCACTATCAGAAATCACTTAAGACAGAGCCGACTTTAGCTAATGAAGAATTATTATCTAAAAACTTGGTTGCACTACTGGAACATAAACGACCAGAAGCCAGCCAGTTAATTGCACGCTATTTTAGTGAGCCTATGGTGAATGAATTAGCTAAACGATCAGGGCAAGAAGGCCTGCGCGCTCGTTACGATGCATTTTATTTACTCCTCGACTCAGGTAATAATGACAAAATAGATCGCGTTGGCTTGAACATATGGGATTTAAAAGAGCTTGAAAAATGCGAACACAAAAAGGTCGCGATTGTCGAACTCAACCGACTTGACGACACAAGAGCCCTACCCGCTTTAAAAGAAGCCTCTAAAATGGGCTTTTTCGAGCGGATAAGATACAACTGCATGACGAAAGAATTAAGGCAAACCATTAAAAAGTTAGAAGCTAAAACTACATCGTAATACAGTTTTAGCACACCATCATCATATCGCCTGCATCAACATCCTTATCGCTGTAAATGTTAATAACACAGCGAATATTTTTTTAAGCTTATTGGCATCTAATTTTGCACCTATCCAAACACCTACAGGCGCAAAAGCAACGCTTAGCGGAATCAAAACAAGCAACGATAAAAAATTAATATAACCCCATGTGCCAAAAGGTGCATTAGTTGGTGTTTGCGCAAACAGTAGTAAAAAAATAGCACCAGGAACAGATATCAACAAACCAAAGGCTGCAGAGGTACCAACCGCTCTATGAATCGCATAATTAAACGCGGTTAGTACAGAAACCCCAAGCGTTCCTCCACCAATGCCTGCCATCACTGAGAAGAAACCAATAACCGTACCAAAGAGGCCTTGCGCAGGCATAGGCGGAAGATTATCAAATAAGGCTGCACTATTGGCTCGAAAGGACAAATTGTAAGCCATGAACAACGCAATTAATGCAAAAACAATCGTAAAATAGCGACCATCAACAATTGTCACTAACCAACTACCTGCCAAAACACCAATAACCATAAAGGCCGACCAGCGCTTAATTAGTAGCCAATCTATATTAGAGCGTTTATTATGTGCCTTAATAGAAGACAAAGATGTGGGAATAATTGCTGCCAAAGAAGTACCTGTAGCAATAACCATAGCATTGCTCGAATCGACACCAAAAGATTGAAACAAAAAGAACAAAACGGGCACATTAATAATACCACCACCAACCCCCAGTAAACCGGCTAAGGTACCTGCTAACATTCCCGCAAATGCCAAACCAATAATTACTGGTAATAACTGACTAATCTCACCCACACATCTTCTCCAAAACAATAACTACCTCATTTGATAAACACTATTTTTACACTAAGCGCTAAAATTAATAGATACTAGCGTTTAACTACTATTAAATTTCAAGTAATTTGGTAGACTATAACATTAATAAATCAATTCAATCCCCGCTTATAATAAAATTACAGTACAATTGCCTTTCGTAAAGATTACTCACTTTATTTAGCGTCTATTATTATGTCAAACACAGCTATGGAAAATTTAAATCTCGCCTCTCAAGAGGTACTTATCTCACCCGCAGAGCTAAAGGCAAAAATGCCCGTCTCCGAGGCTGCCAAAGCGACTATTCTAAACGGTCGTAAAATGGTTAATGATATTTTAGAGAAAAAAGATCATCGTCTATTTATGGTTATTGGCCCGTGCTCAATCCATGATGTAGATGCTGCTATGGATTATGCTAAGCGACTAAAAGTGCTTGCTGATGAAGTGAAGGATACCATCGCGATTGTTATGCGTGTTTATTTTGAAAAGCCGCGTACGACCGTTGGCTGGAAAGGCCTAATTAATGACCCCTATTTGAATGGATCATTTAATATAGAAGAAGGCCTACAAATAGGGCGTAAGCTTTTACTCGACATTGCAGAGCTGGGCCTACCAACAGCAACCGAGGCACTTGACCCTATTTCGCCACAATACCTGCACGACTTAATCTCTTGGTCGGCTATTGGTGCACGCACAACCGAGTCTCAAACTCACCGTGAAATGGCCAGTGGCCTTTCCTGTGCTGTAGGCTTTAAAAATGGTACCGACGGCAGCCTAACCGTTGCTGTCAACGCAATGCAATCTGTATCTAGCTCTCACCATTTTTTAGGCATTAACAACAACGGCCAAGTTGCCGTTATTCGTACCAACGGTAACCCTTACGCGCATGTTGTACTTCGCGGTGGCGGTGGTAAACCCAATTACGATTCAGTCAATGTTGCTCTATGTGAGCAAGACTTGCGTAAGTATGGTATGAGCGAAAACATCATGGTTGATTGCAGCCACGAGAACTCCAACAAAAACCATGAGTTACAACCACTGGTACTAGAAAATGTGACCAACCAAATTATCGATGGCAATAAGTCGATTACTAGCTTAATGGTTGAAAGTAATATTGGTGCTGGTAATCAGAAGATTCTAGATGACCATTCACAAATGCAGTATGGCGTATCAGTTACCGATAAATGTATTGATTGGGAAACTACTCTGACTAGCGTACGTGCCATGCACAAGAAGCTAAAAGACGTATTACCAACGCGTTAATTCAACCGCATCAATAAGTATTGCATTAACGAAAGACACTACCAAAAAGGCTGGGAGATACCCGGCCTTTTTTACGCTTGTAGCCTGTACTAGTAAGTGTAGCCAAAAGAACAGCCACATAAGCCATACCTATAGGATAATAGACATATCAGTACTTAACAGGTTGTTAGTGCTTGCACTAGAAGCAAGAGATAAGTTAGGGCAACAAAGGGAATAACTAGAAGGAAGTCAACGGTATAAAAAACCGAGCAGCGCTCGGTTTTTACAAACAAATATAAGTGCTATAAATATTGGGTAAGCTCTGTGTATCCGCCTACATAGGTAGACCCATGTAAAATTTGTGGAACAGTATAAACAGGCTGACCTATCTTTTCAGAAAGCTCGCCTTTGCTAATGCCTTCTTCCACCATATCTACCCACTCGAAGTTTTCAGACCTAGACTCCAGTAAACGTCTAGCCGCTGCGCAATAGCCACAATCAAGCCGACCATATATTGTAAAACTCTGCATCATTAACCCTCTTTAGCACTGTTCATTTTTTGATTAGGGGCAGTATGATGACAAGCCTGTCCTAAATGAAATTAAATGAGACAATACAGCTTATAAATTAAATTTATGTAACTTAGCCTACTTAGCAGGTAAGCCCTGGTATTTATAGTATTTTGCCTAACTAGTAACCCTCTTGCTTATCTATAATCCCCCTGACTACTAAGCACTGAATGAGTAAATTGAGTCCACACTCGTCAGCTATCGAAGGCCTTATTTTGTAAATATAAAAGAGGATCGCGAGACTTCCCCGTTTTATTTTACATTTTTCTCTATGCACGCATAAGTGCCTGGCAAACCCTGCTTTACAAAGGTTAAATCTACGTTTTGGGAGCCAAGGCTTATTATTGACCACCCCTCACCGAAAGCATTTGTAATATCATCTTCTTTCACACCACGAGGGACATTTGGAATAGGTAAGTCCACAGACAAGTTGAGCATATACAACCTCCCTTTAGGTTCCAGAATATCGTGTAATATCGACACGTAATTTTTTCTGGATTTGTCATCTAGCATGTGAAAAAAGCAGCAGTCTAAGACAGTAGCAAATTGCTCACCAAGATCTTTTAGGTTAAATACATCATGCACTTTAAACGATAAGTTGCTTAACTCAGGCATTTTTTGTTGCGCAAGATCGATCGCTTTTGGAGAAAAATCGACACCTAAAACCTGGCAACCCAATTGTGCAACAAATATAGATAAGTCTCCTGTACCACAACCAATATCTAATACTGGTGATTGAGGAAGAGAGTCAGCAAACGTATCAACGAAATACTTTTGAGGTTTTCCGACATCCCAAGGAGCCTGCCCTTCATACTCTTCTTCAAATCTATTAATAGACATTCCAGGTTGATTATTCATTCTCTATACTCTTGGTGATGCTTAACACTTCAATACGTAGGATGGTCAGCGTCGATATATACAAATATATTCTGCTATCTTCTTATTCTTTTTTATAGACCTCTTTGAAATATAAAGATTTCATATATTCAAACAAGATTACTCAAAAATAAGATAACTTACTGAGGGTGGTTTGGAATTGATAGTAATGCAGCTATTTTACATCCAGATATTTAGGTACAGCAACGGAAAACCCTGCCTTATTGAGCCAATAGACTTTGAGGTTACGGAGATGGGAGATTTGAAACCTTATTGTAGAAAAGGCCTAACTCGAACAAGGCTATGGCAGTACAGTAGATTAACTATGATGGTTAACTACCTCTGAGTGTTTCCCCACTCAAAGATAGCGCTTATTACTCTTTTTTATCTAGAGCATCTCAGCCTTATAGTATTTGAAGTTAAAATATAAAGTCAGCTTTTTTATTAAGATAAAGATAAAAACAAATAGCAATATATCACCCTGTTTTTCTCTATATCCGGATATTAAATACCTTTCGATAAGTAACGATCAATAAGATTAGAGTCTACGCCAACTTCATGACGTTTAACTTTCACTATCGGAGGTATTTTCTGAACACCAAATATTGGTGACAAGATACATTCGACAGTTTCTCGTTTTCTTTTTCTAGAAAGTCGATGCCATAATGATGGTGACATCAGTGCTTCCTCTCCCCTCAAGAAGATAATATCATTAAAAATTTTTTGGCAATATCGCTCTCCTCCCATATGACTTATATAAGTATCAACAATACCTATGTCGTTATAAGGTGCTGTTAAAAATAGAAAACTCATATCAGGATAAGGTATTACATTGTAGCAGATTATATGATTTGAATCGTTCTGAGGAAAAGAAAATACACCACAAGCAGCCACACCAATATTTTTACTAACTGTAAACACTCTAAAATCATAAATACCCGAAGAATGTGGAGAAAGGATCCTAGTTATTCTATTTTCAAGATCTTTTACTTCGATTTTGAACAAGTTGACCATCAGATTATCAGCGGAATCTTGATAGCCCAGTACTTGTTTTTTCTTTTCCATAAAAGCCAACAGTTCGAGCTTTCTCGTACACTCAATTGATAGAGCTCTAGTATGCATAGCACCATACATTCCTTGGGTTTTCTTATTATCTCGCTCAGCAGCTCCAAAAACCCAATTATCGTGGTAATTACAATACCCTTTAAAGGTACCTGCTTTAGAAACAGGTATTTTGTCTAGCATACCTAAATCATAATACTTATTTTTTAAAATAGAAGTCGTTGATCTTGAGAGTGACATCACATGTTCGTCAACCGCAAGGGATAGCTTAATGATAGAAGATGGGATAGAGTGGCTCCTAATGGCCTTCCGACCACAACTAGGAAATAAACATTTGAATGCCAATCCTCGAACATATTTGTCGGCAATCTGTGCCGCTCTTATTTCTTGCTGACTTACTTTTAGTCTTGTCGTGGCCATGCTGTAACTATTTCCTTGTTCATTCAAGACTTCCTGAATGTATTGAATAATCGGGGTCAACAACTATCTTAAAAAAATACACTTCTTCATTATGTTCTCCAAGGATATGACTGTAGATAGAGCGAATAAGCAGACAATATTTAATCACATATACGTCATACAGTAATCTTATTAGTATTGCTTAATCAGATTTTTTAAACAGTATGTGTGATCCTGACTTGTTAGAGGCTCTTTGGTTTAAAACTCTAAGACCGTATTCATCTGGATTTTGTTTAAAATAGCCTAACAATTTCTTTATTGAAATTCTTCTGTCAGCTGCTAATAAAATTTTGGTAAGGCCAAATAAGTCATTTTCAAATTCTTGACTTAGAAGCTTATCTTTTGGCGTATCTATGTAATCTCTGATTAGCACATTAATCTCTGTAACGGAGTATTTCCAAGGATTCTCCTCAGGCCATTTCTCAAAGTTTGGTTCTTTGAAATCTTTTGGAAAATTCCAAATTGTTTCTTGGTTTAAATTAACCCGAGAATTGCCTAATGAAAGCATTGAAAGACCTTCACCCAAGTTACCGTTTTTAGCATCAATTGACTTATTTACATCGACGCAATGTAAATCTAATCGTAGCCCTGGTTCAAACAAGGACTCAATTTCTTTCTTGAGTTTACTCCATCGTTTTGCCATTAGCGCCTTCTGACATTTGTATACAGAACTAGCGTGCTTTCTTACATATCCTTTAAGCATCTATGTTTCACTACAATGAATTTTATTTATCACCCAAAAGAATAAATCCCAACAGCCTTACGTAAATCAGCCAAAAATGGAGTGGCATAACTGCGTGCTTTCTCGGCGCCTTCTCTTAATACACTTTCTATGTGGGCAGGGTTGGCCATTAGCTCTTCATAGCGTGCGCGGGGTTCTTCTATCTCTGTATTAATCAATTCAAATAATTGTTTTTTAGCTTCGCCCCAAGCGATGCCGTCTTTAAATGCTCGTCGCATTTCTTCGGTTTGCTGCTCGCTTGCGAATGCTTGCCATATTTGAAAGACCGTTGATGTATCAGGGTCTTTAGGTTCGCCAGGTTCTAGCAGATTGGTTTTAATTTTATTGATATGTTTTTTAAGTTTCTTTTCGGGCAAAAATAGCGGGATGGTATTGTTATAGCTTTTACTCATTTTACGGCCGTCTAAGCCTTGTAAAACCGCAACGCTATCATCAACGACTGCCTCAGGTAGAACAAAGTTCTCTCCATAATGATGATTAAAGCGGCCAGCAATATCTCGTGCCATCTCTACGTGTTGTATTTGGTCTTTACCAACAGGCACTCGTGTTGCATTAAACATTAATATATCGGCAGCCATTAACACAGGGTAGCTATACAACCCCATGGCAACACCAAAATCAGGGTCTTCACCGGATTCTTCATTAGCTTGCACGGCTGCTTTATAGGCATGTGCCCTATTCATTAAGCCTTTGGCGGCCATGCAGGTTAAAAACCAACAAAGCTCTGGTATCTCAGGCACATCGGATTGACGATAAAAGACCGCATTGTCTGTATCGAGTCCAAGTGCGAGCCACGTAGCGGCAATCTCTTGGCTTGACTGATGCACTTGAGCAGGGTCGCGGGATTTAATGAGTGCATGGAAATCAGCCAAAAAGTAAAAAGGCAGGTTACCCTCTTTACGGCTTGCATCGATAGCTGGGCGAATAGCACCCACGTAGTTGCCTAAGTGTGGTGACCCTGTTGTTGTTATACCTGTTAATACGCGTTGTTGCATAAGTAATTCTGACTCTGTTTATAGAAATGTTTGTTAATGGCCATTTACATTGATGGCAATAGACGAGCTGTTTAGCTCGCTTGGTCGTCATTATCGTATTGCTTGATAAGCACCGAGGTATCGCAACGATTTAAACCACGTGCTTGTAGCTCTTTGTAGCGCTCTATTACAAATTCTGTATTGGGGAGTTTAAGGTCTACTTTATTCGCTGCATCTAAGCAAAAGCCTAAGTCCTTTATCATCCAGTCAATGGCAAAGCCGTAGTCAAAAATATCTTTGTCGATATTTTCGCCACGGTTAGATAGCTGCCAACTGCCTGCTGCGCCACCGGATATAGCATTAATGACTTTAGGCAAATCTAAACCTGTTTTTTGGGCAAGGGTAAAGCCCTCGGACATGCCCTGCAAGATACCACCAATTAATATTTGATTGACCATTTTGGTAAGCTGACCTGTGCCGACTTCGCCCATATGGGTAGTGGTTTTTGCATAGGGCTCAATAGCTGGAAGTCCCTGCGCTAAATGCTCATCTGTGCCACCAATCATAACCGCCAGTGCGCCATTCTCTGCACCTGCTTGGCCACCAGATACTGGTGCATCTATAAAACCAAGGCCGGCTGTTTTACATTTTTCATTCAACTCTAGGGCAAGTTCGTGGGAGGTTGTTGTATGGTCAACAACAAGGGCACCACTATTAAGCGCTTTAATAATACCGTCGTCACCATAGGCAACGCTGCGAACGTCATCGTCATTACCTACACAAATCATCACAACATCGGCGCCTTGGCTCGCTGCAAATGGTGTTGTTGCAAATTCACCACCGTATTGCTCTACCCAGTTTTGGGCTTTGGCAGTAGTGCGATTATAGACAGTCACATTGTGACCCGCTTTTTGTTGGTAACCGGCCATGGGGAACCCCATAACACCTAAACCTATAAATGCAATTTTCATATCGACCCCATTATTTTGCTGTAACCTGTTTGATGTTCTGTTTATGTAGCCTTAGTTTTATTCATCACGCAGCTTTCGCTACTAAGTAAGTCACTTAATAAACACTAATACCTAGATGTAATAACTCTTTTGATAGGACTTGATCTAAGTCTGCAAGCTGCTGATGATTTATCTCTATTAATTTTAATGCTGTAGTGCTGTAAAAGTCTTGCTTATGTAGATTGTCCGACAACTCGCTAGCCTTTAAGGATTCGCCCCAATATTCGATCACAACGCCATGCTCAGGCAAATAGAAATCAGGAATAACAGAGTTATTATCAGAAGTTAAAAACTCCCGCCTGTAACTCGTATTAAAGCCTAAAAGGTAAAGCCAATTTGCAATCTTTGCTTGCCCAATATTTTCGACCCAAAAACCGTTTAAGGTTTTAATGGCTGCGGTGGCACTGCCCTCTGCTTCCAAGGGCTTATCTGCTACATTTAGCAAATCAAATGCGTACTTAATAGTAGGCTGAGAAAGTAAGTCTCGTGGCCATTTAACATAGGGGAGACCCGAGCTGTCATTTTCATACTGCTCACCTTTTTGCATTTTACCCAAATCCGTTAGCTTCCATCCTTTAGAAAAAGGGCTAATCCAACCGAGCTCGGCCAATAAGCGGTTGAACAACCTCGGTGGCAAATTTGTGCCTTTTAATAGCTGGCTAACAGTAACCGCTGACTCGGTAACTCCACGTAATAAAGCGTGTTCAAGAACACTATCGGGCCAGACAATATATTTACCGTACTTATTACTCTCACGGTATTTACCGCCTTCGAATTCGCCTTTAGCCGTTAACTCCAAACCATTGCTTGCCTCAGTAATCCAACCACCCTTAAGCATTAACTGCGTTAATTCCTTTAAGCTCATATCCAACTTCTCTGCTAGTGCAGAGCGCGAATAAAACTGGGGTTCACTTTTAGGCATAATAATGGCTGTATCAGTTAGCGTTATTGCTTGTTTGGTTTTTTAGCAACTGTTTAATTTCTTGTAGCTCTTGTTGTAACTCTTGCAAGGTTGGCTCGCCCTGCTCACGGTCTACCTTTTTTTGCTCTTCTTCTAATACACTAACAACAATACCAATGACCATGTTTAAAAAGGCAAAGGCCGTAAAGAAAATAAAGGTAAGATAAAAAATCCAGCTAAAGGGGTAGACCTCCATAGTTTCATACATGACATCGGTCCAGTCCTCGAAGGTCATTACACGAAACAACGTTAACAAACTTAGCGCAATATCACCCCATAATACCGAATTGACCTTTTCAAAAAAGGTGGTACCAATCGCTGCATAGATATAAAAAATGATAAACATAAGCAACATGACATAACCAAGCCTTGGCAATGCCTTAACCAAAGAGTTAAGTAGCAAGCGTAACTCTGGAATAATCGATACCATTCGCAATACACGAAAAATGCGAATCAAACGGCCAATAATGGCAAGCTCGCTGTCGTCGATAGGAATAATACTGACCAATACAATTAAGGTATCAAAAATATTCCAACCACTTTTGAAAAAATTCCGCTTAACTGGCTCGGCTATAAAACGGATTACTATCTCGGTTAAAAAGATAAGCGTAATCATCCAATCTAGTACAATGATTAACTGCGAGACTGACTCTGGTATGGGATAGGTTTTAACACCAATCACCAAGGCAGAAAATATAATGACGCCAACCACAAAGAGTTCAAATGCTTTATTGGTACGTATTTTTTCGAATCTTGCTTGTAGTTTATCTAAATTCATTGGGTCTATTCGATTACTAGTTTTACAATATTTTATGTGGCGTTCTTACTGACTATTACTCTCGACGCCAGGTAGTCCCTGTGGGCGAATCCTCAAGAATAACTTTCTCATCCAGTAATAGTTGGCGTATTTCATCGGCTCTGCCATAGTTTTTAGCGAGTTTTGCTTCTTGCCTCTCGACAATATACGCATCGATAGCATCGGCTGATAAACCTTCGCTACTATCGGCGCCCTGCAAAAACTCGATAGGGTTGGCTTGCAACACCCCCAAAATATTGGCCATGCATTTTAATTGCGTCATTAAATAATTAGCCAAAGCAAGATCAGTTTTAGCTTGAGCATTAATAGTACGCAGTACTTCAAACATAACCGATAGCGCTTGCGGCGTGTTAAAGTCATCATTCATGGAGCCAATAAATTGCGCGTTAAAATCAATGGCAATCCTTTGTTGCTCGGTGCTTAGCTCGCTAGATTCATCAACAGAGCTTTGTAGATCATTTACAGCAGCAATATTGGTATAGTTTTTCAGGGTTTGATAAAAACGATCTAAACCCGCTTTAGACTCAATAAGATTATCTTCCGAGTAATTAATCGCGCTGCGGTATTGGCTACTAACAATTAAAAAGCGCACCACCTCTGGGTGGTATTTTTTGAGCACATCGCGAATAGTAAAGAAATTGCCCAGCGATTTAGACATTTTTTCACCATCAACACGTACAGCACCCGCGTGCATCCAATAGTTAACAAACTTACAACCATTGGCGGCTTCGCTCTGTGCGATTTCATTCTCGTGATGCGGGAAAGGTAAATCGGGACCACCCCCATGAATATCAAAGGTGTTACCCAAGCAGGATTTAGTCATCGCCGAGCATTCAATATGCCAGCCAGGCCTACCCTTGCCCCAAGGTGATTCCCAAAAAACTTCGCCTTCTTTAGCAGCTTTCCACAATGCAAAATCTCTAGCGTCTTCTTTGGTTTCTTCAACATCAACTCTCGCACCCGATAAAAGCTCGTCGAGGTTTTTACCCGATAACTGCCCGTAATTTTCAAAACTATTAACACGGTAGTAAACATCGCCATTACTGGCCTTATAAGCAACATCTTTGTCGACTAAGACCGCAATCATATCGATGATCTCACTCATATGTGCCGTTGCGCGAGGTTCTTGATCGGGCCTTAGCACATTGAGTTCTGCTTCGTCTTCGTGCATGGCATCAATAAAGCGTGAGGTTAACGCTGTGTACTCTTCGCCATTTTCGTCGGCACGGTTTAAGATTTTATCGTCGATATCGGTAATATTACGAACGTACTCAACATCCCAACCGGTGGCACGCAAAAAACGTGTAATGACATCGAAGGACACCAGCACGCGCGCATGGCCAATATGGCAGTAGTCGTATACTGTCATGCCACAAACGTATAGGCGAATTTTGTTAGGCTCGATGGGTGTAAATTCAACTTTGCTACGTGCCAAGGTGTTATATATTTTTAATGTCATATCTTCTCTAAAATAGGTGCTCTAAAATTACTGCTGATGTTTCTACTCTAAGATATAAAATATTTTTTATATCAGCAGATAAATAATCAATAAAATGGGGGCTACTTAACCGTTAAAATTATCTCTCAAAGAGATAGTTTGATTAAATACAATGGTGTCATTCGCATCCTTTGAATCCCGACAAAAATAGCCTTCGCGTTCAAATTGATAAGTCTGCCCTACCTCTGCCTGAACAAGCCCTTTTTCAGCAACACAACCGCTTAGCTTGTTTAAGCTATTTGGGTTAATACTCTGTAAAAAATCTTTACCGCCTGCATCTGGGGCTTCGTCGGTAAATAAACGATCATACATATGTACTTCGCAAGGCGTGTTTTCTCTTGCATCTACCCAGTGAATAACACCCTTGGCTTTAACGCCATCGGCTGGATCATTACCCAAGGTACCTTCAATAATACGTGCTTTCACTTCGACAATATTACCAGCATCATCTTTAATACATTCATCGGCCTCGACAATATAAGCATTGCGTAGGCGCACACGCTTGCCTATCACCAAGCGCTTGTATTTTTTGTTGGCGGCTTCTCTAAAGTCAGCTGCATCGATAAACAAGTCTCGGCTAAAGGCAAGTTCACGCTCAGCAAGGTCGTCTCGGTTAGGGTGACCCGGTGCAGTCATTACCTCGGTTTTATCTTCAGGGTAATTCGTTAAGGTCAATTTAATGGGGTTTAACACACACATGGCACGAGATGCATTTTTGTCGAGATCATCACGTATGGCATGTTCAAGCATACCAATCTCAACAACACCATCGGATTTAGTCACTCCAATCATTTCGCAAAATTTACGCAATGCCTGTGGCCTTACACCTCGGCGACGAAGGCCTGCTAAGGTTGGTAGCCTTGGATCATCCCAACCATCGACATAGTTATCATCAACTAATTGTTTTAGTTTGCGCTTAGAGGTCACGGTATAGTTAAGGTTTAATCGACCAAATTCGTACTGACGTGGTTTGCTAGGTACGGGTAAGTTCTCGATAAACCATTCGTACAAAGGCCTGTGGTCGGCAAACTCTAAAGTACAAATGGAGTGTGTTACCCCTTCTATGGCGTCTTCTTGCCCGTGGGCAAAATCATAGCTTGGATAAATACACCAAGTACCACCCGTTTGGTGGTGCGCTTGTTTTCGAATACGGTAAAGTCCTGGGTCGCGCAGGTTAATATTAGGACTTGCCATATCTATCTTGGCACGCAAAATACAAGTACCTTCGTCGTACTCGCCACTGCGCATCTTTTCAAATTCGGCTAGGTTTTCTTCTACACTGCGATCACGATAAGGGCTGTTTTTCCCAGGCTCAGTGAGAGTGCCTCTATACTCTCGAGTTTGTTCTGCAGATAAATGACAAACATAAGCCTTACCTTGCTCTATTAAGTAGATAGCCCATTCATACAATTGCTGGAAGTAACTAGAAGCATAACGGATATCCCCTGCCCACTTAAATCCTAACCACTCCACATCACGGATAATAGCATCGATATATTCTTGGTCTTCCTTCGCAGGGTTCGTGTCGTCAAAACGAAAGTTACACTCACCCCCAAAGGTCTCAGCTAAGCCAAAATTAAGGCAAATAGATTTTGCATGACCAATATGTAAATAACCGTTTGGCTCTGGCGGGAATCGCGTCACAACCTTTTGATGTTTATTTTCTGCAAGGTCCTTTTCAATTTGCTGCTCAAGAAAATGTAGAGGACGCTCAGAGGTAGCAGCAGTGGCATTGTGTGTATTGTTTTCAGGGGCAGCCGTCATAGGTGATTATCTTAAGTATTAGGTTATGGAAGTATAAAAATAAAAGGCGTATTATAGCTGGCCGCTGGAGGCTTCACACCCCAAAAGTGACAAGTTTTTGTATTATTGATCGCTAAAGGACTTATCAATAAGAACTAATCGGCTCTTTTTATAATTTATACCAAGCAGGAATAATAAATGATTACTTTACACACCAATTTCGGCGATATTGCGATTGAACTTAATTTCGATAAAGCCCCCGTCACAGCCGCTAATTTTAAACAGTACGCTGAAGACGGTTTTTACAATGGTACTATATTCCACCGTGTTATCGACGGGTTTATGGTGCAAGGTGGTGGTTTTGACGAGAATATGGAACAAAAAGAAACTCGCGAAACGATTGCCAACGAAGCTGATAACGGCTTAAAAAATGATTGCTACACGATTGCTATGGCCCGCACCATGGATCCAGATAGTGCGAGCGCTCAATTTTTCATTAACGTAAAGGACAATGATTTCCTTAACCATTCGGCCAAAACAACTCAAGGCTGGGGTTACTGCGTTTTTGCCAAAGTTATCGACGGTACTGATGTTGTTGATACGATTAAAGCAGTACAAACTGGCTCTAACGGCTTTCACCAAGATGTACCTACTGAACCAGTTATAATTAATACTGTTACCGTTAGCGAATAAGCCATCCTAGTACCCTCGGTTAATCGCACTACTGCTTCTAATATTGAATAGCTAGTGCGATTATCGAAAATCACGATAAAATAATAAAACTCTAATACTCTACTCGATGGCATCATTATGCAGCTATTTATCTCAGACCTTCATCTACTCGATTCTCGTCCTAATGTGACACAAGCGTTTTTACGCTTTTTAGATACTACTGCACAAAATGCAGAGAGCCTCTATATTTTGGGCGATTTTTTCGATGTCTGGGTAGGTGATGATAATGGTGTCGAAGAGTATGCCGAGATAACACAAGCCTTAGCTGACTATAGCGCTCAAGGTCATAATGTATTTTTGATGCATGGTAATAGAGACTTTACCGTAGGTGATGATTTTGCCAAACAAGCTAATGTAACCATGATACCAGACCCACATGTTATCGAGATAAATGCTGAACCAACACTATTGATGCATGGAGACAGCCTTTGTACTGCCGACGTAGAGTACATGGAATTTCGTAAAATGGTCCGCGATCCGCAGTGGCAGCAAGCAATGCTACAAAAACCGCTGGCAGAGCGCAAAGCACTTGGTCAACATATTCGCGCGACTAGTGACTCAAAAAACAGCCTAAAAGCCGCAAACATTATGGACGTTACCCCAGAAGAAGTTATCAGGGTAATGACTGAGGCATCCACGTTAAGGTTAATCCATGGCCATACCCATAGACCCGCAAGACATCCTCTTGAAATTAACGATCAAACTGCCGAGCGCATTGTATTGGGTGACTGGCACAATAAAGGTTGGTACTTAATAGCAGATGAGAAGGGTTTAAATCTAGAAAGCTTTGATATCTAGCACTTCGTATATAAAGTCACTTTAGCAGTGGCTTTACCCCCATCATATTTTCCAATTTCCTTTTATTTTTTACCTCTCTTTTATGAATACACCTTAGTGTAATACCCAGAGAAACGACTATCGTTAGGCCCCCTACCTTTTTAAACCTCACTTGAGTATCAGAAGTACACTTTCATTTACTCATTTACTTTTATGAGCAAGCGTGTGTGCATTTTTTTCCCAATTTTGGCCATCGAAATCAGCGACATTAACAGTTTTGGGTTTTGTATCTAGGCAATTTACATTCACATCTACACCATCAGGGTTAGAGCGCGGCACATAAAAAGGTTTAATACCGCAGGTGCGACAAAAAGTATGCTGAGCAATACCCGAATTAAATGTATAGACAGATAACACGTCTTGTGGACTCAACAACTTAAATTTATTCAGCGGAACAATTAAATGAATAAACCCTGATTTAGCACAAATAGAGCAATTACAATACTCTGCCTCAAGAACTTCTGGTGCCTCTACTTCGAACTGCACTGCTTTGCAATGGCAGCTTCCTCGATAAATCATTTAGCTATCCTGTACGATGATGTATTAACTGAATACTTGCTAGACCTTGATACCAAGATAAACAATCATTCTATAAGTATCAAATAAAGGAGACACTATATTAAAAAAACAAGAGAATAACTGAGTAGTAAAAAATCACTAAAATAACAGTTTAGACTCACACAGTAGCAAAGCAACAAGATTAGATTAGCTTTATTTTCCCTCTGACTTAGATTTTGTCCATACATTTACCATGATTGTCTATGTATCTGCCATTTAAAAAAACTTATGATTTCTGATAATTATTCATTGGAGAAAATCATGAAATCGATCCTGCTAACACTTTCTATATGCGCACTCTTGCTGCCAATAATGACTTGGGCCGAAGGTAAACACGACGATGCCATTAAGGCAAGGCAAGCGCTTATGCAAGTTTATCGCTTTGACTGGGGTATTTTAGGTGATATGGCAAAGGGCAAAACAGATTACGATTCGGTAGCAGCAGGGATTGCCGCACATAATTTATTAACGGCACTAAAGATAAAACAAGATTATATGTGGCCAGAAGGGTCAGACAGTGAAACCGCAGGCAATACAGAAAACTGGACACTCCCTGCACTATGGACGACTGATAGTGACAAAGTCGCAGAGGCGGATAAAAAAATGTTGGATGCAGCCGTTAAAATGAATAATGTTGCCGCCACTGGTTTAAGTGAATTAAAGAGTGCTATGATCGATATAAACAATGGCTGCAAAGGCTGCCACGATGATTACCGTAAAAAGAAAAAGTAGTTTATATGGGGCAACAACAAACACAAACCTTAATTAAAGTCTGGGATATTTGGTTAAGATTATTCCACTGGACATTCGCTATAGCTGTTATTTTTTTATTGCTGAGTGGTGAATTTGGCTGGTTCTTTTTTGAGGGCCACAAACTCGCTGGAGAAATAGTGGTTGCCCTTATATTATTTCGCGTTCTCTGGGGAATATTTGGCAGTAGTACAGCAAAACTAACTACTCTTGTTACCCATCCCAAATACGCCTTTAAACATATAATCGATTTATTTAAAGGCTCTGTTCACCATGAGCGTGGTCACAGTGCCTCTGGCGGCTGGGCAGTAATATTGATGCTGTTATTAATTGGCTTTCAAGCAATTAGCGGTTTATTTATTGCCGATGAAGATGAACTACTCGAAGGTGTATTTTACGGTATGCTGTCGGATGATTTATCTAGTGAACTATTAAGCCTCCATTATCAAAATGCGCGCCTTATTCAAATTATCGTTATTATCCATATAGTAACTATCGCTTTTTATGCACTGAGAGGCGGTATTAATCTGGTTAAGCCAATGATTACCGGCCATATGAAATGGCCAAGTAGTCTCTCTATTCCTTCCGCCCAATTCCAAGCAAACTGGATCGCCGGCATATTACTCATTGCCGTCGCAGGCGGCTTAAGCTGGTTATTTAACTGGTGGTAAAATGTCCTTGGCCTGTAAACTTACTTAATGGGTAATGGGCAATCGACTTAATTTAGGCTAGTCACAGCCGATTCTACTGGGCAGCCTTGTGGTCTACACACTTGTTCGTTACACAGCCTACAAATACGCCTTGCATCCTTTTGGCTATTAGTAGCGCCCAAAAGAGCTGCTTCTAAAATTGGCTCCAAGGCCTGTATTTGTTCTAAGCTAAGCCCATCTAAGACTTGTTTAGTGGCCTGCTCTCTTGCCTGCAATACACTTTTAGCACGCTTATCACCTTTACCCGTTACACTCAGAACAACTGCTCTGGCATCTTGCTTACTACGTACACGCTTAACCAGTTCTTCTTTTTCTAAGGTATTAATTAAGCGCACTGCACCAGAGTGAGTTAAACCAAGTACTTTGCTTAGGGTATCGATACTTTCATTGGGGTGCTGGCTAATGGCAACCAAGGCAGATTCATGGGTGAGACTATGCCCTCCCAATTTATCAATACCCTGCTCGATACGCGTCGCAATAGTCGTCGCAACGGCTCCTAACAAGTTTGTTATGTAGCTCTCTTTATTCACTGATCGTTTCTCATACCACATCGTCAATGCAGCAATAATATACGATCCGCTCACAAAAAACTATGGACAGCTACAATCCCTAGCGATAATATATGACTCAATCATACATAATTATCAATAACTAGAAAGGTGACTATTTTATGGCTAGAGACACAGAAACATTGGCTTACACCAAGCAGTTTAAAACTGTTCTTGGAAAACGCATGGCTTATATTGACGAAGGCACGGGAGATCCCATTGTATTTTTGCACGGCAACCCTACGTCAATTTATCTATGGCGTAATGTCATACCACATCTCGAAGGTAGAGGCCGCATCATTGCTATAGACATGATTGGTCTTGGTGACTCAGACAAATTGGATGAAATAACTGAGGATAGCTATTCTCTCGCCTGTAATAGTAAGTACACCTTTGCATTGCTCGAAGAGCTAGGCATTAAGGAGAATGTCACTCTTGTATTACATGACTGGGGCTCTGGCGTTGGCTTTCATTGGGCAAATCAGCACCGAGGGGCCGTTAAGGCCATCGCCTTTATGGAAGCAATTGTAACGCCGTTTCCGACATGGGATGACTTCCCAGTAGGCCTACACGGGCCAATAGGTACATTGCGCTCAGCCGAAGGCGATAAAATGGCACTGGAAGATAATTTCTTTATCGAAACACTGCTGCCAAGCGCCATATTACGTGACTTAAGCGAGGCAGAGCACAATGAATATCGCCGACCTTTTTTGAACCCTGGTGAGGACCGCAGAGCAACAATAGTTGGCCCACGCCAACTACCTATTGCTAATGACCCTGCTGATACCACAGCAATTGTGGCAAGCTATGCAGAGTATTTAGCAAACTCCCACGATATTCCAAAACTATTTATTAACGCTGAGCCTGGTGCTTTTCTTGTGGGCTATGCGCGTGACTTTGTGCGTACCTGGCCCAACCTTACAGAAGTTACAGTGGCTGGTGCTCACTTTATTCAAGAGGATTCACCTGATGAAATTGGCCAAGCCATTTCAGAGTGGTTACCCAACTAAGAACTGAGCTTAAACATCAAGCAAACTAGCTCACAATAAAACTATCGCGATGTAAATATAGACATTGCGGTAGTTTACTTCCGCTTTTTACCCGCTATTGTTTGGATACTGAATTCAGCCTGCGTTAAAAAATGCCCAAAGGCTTCAAACTGCTCTTTGCTGAGCACCTGTCCTGTTGTACTACGGTCGGCATAGAACATAACGGCATTACGATTATTCACCTTTAATACACCAATAAATGCCTCATGCACCCCGATAAGCCCAGCAATGGTCTCTGTGTACAAATATTTATGGGTTTTAATATAGGCATGGTCAACCCATACAGGTTGTGGCTTTTGAATATTTTCAGAAAACAGATTGCGCTCTTCAGCACCAATATTAAACACAAACTTTTCGCGCCAACCTTCTGTGCGTTCACCTAATACATACTTTGCTTTTATTTGATCTTTATTAAAAAACGCCAATACCATGCGCTCAAGACCTATACCTCGATGCATGCCTTCAAGCGCAGTTTGGAAAATAGTATTCATATCCATCGATTCAACACTGGCATTTGCAAGGTCTCGAAGAATCTTTAATTGTAAATTAGGGTCAGAGGACAGCACTTGTATAGGCTTATTATCTTCTTTACTAGGCTCTTGTTCAGGCTCTTCTACAGGTGCAGCCTTAGGTACTAAATGACAAACCTCGGGGGCACCAAAATCTACGGCAACATTTGCCGCTTGTTCAGCAGCATCATTAACCATATTGGCCGCATCTACAGTTTTACATTTTATAAATTTAGCAATTCGCTGCACTAAGGCTCTTCTACGTTCAACTTGATCTTCGTTAAGCTTGCTAAGTGCATTAGCAAACTCCACTGCTTGTGCCTGTAAACCAAGGCTACCCTTTGTGCTAATACCTTTAGAAGACAAAGCCACTTGTAATATATCGCCCAAATTCCATGCCTTACTTAATTCGCGTGATAACGACTTAAAACTGGTTCCGAGCTCTTTTTCGATAACTCTATTACTGCTATCACTCTGCACACACTCCTTTAGAGCAATATCTAAGGTGTCGGCTGATTTACCGCCATAAGCCCAAAAAACCATCTCGCCTAGATTAAATAATAGTGCAGCAATAAATACTTCTTCTTGCTCAGTAGGGTTTTGGCTGATTTGCTTATAAATCTCTTTTGCCTGCACCGCTGCATAAAACGCCTTAGCCATATTCTCTAATAAGCGCTCACGCGGCTTTTTACTTAATAAGGAATCGACCACCATTAATGAGATACACATGGTACGAACTTTGCGAAACCCCAGTAATACAATGGCACGGCTAATAGTACTAATACTGCTACCTGCAGGGTTATACTGCACACTATTGGCAAGTTTTAATATTTGAGTCGTTAGATGTGGATCTTTTAATATAACCTCGGCTAACTGGTTAAACTCAGCATCATCATCGCCCGTTAGCTTATTAAGTACTGCAACTACATTCGACAATACGGGCATTTCGCTGTTACTCAGCTTATCTACCCAATACTCGATTCCCTTATTTTCCAAATTTGACATTAATTGTTAATTTCCATTCTAATTTAAGCAATCTATACCTAATAATTGGTCACTATTGATAGATTACTTCCCCGTAATTAGGGTATTTTAATCTCTTGCTTAAAAGCACACGTAATAGGGACTAGGGCACTTTTTGCACTTACTCTTATTAGAGTATAGACAACATAATTTTTTTGTATAACACTGCCTTATATTTATAAAAACAAAACACAGAGAAAGTCACTATCTTTTATAAGCTAGCTTCTATAATACATTGGTTAAAACGATGCTTTATAAACACCCCTACTTTGTGTTTGAGATTGGCTGTTCATACAACGTTATTGACGACTCTTTTAGCATTGATCACAAGCCATTCAGCTTTTGCAGCCTGGAACAACCCGTATGCTAAAGATGAGTCCAATAAGAATATCCTTTACTCAGCCTTCTCTGAACGCCCCAAGTATTTAGATCCTGTACGCTCCTACGCAGAGAGCGAATATCGGTTTTTGGCGCAGATTTACGAACCTCCACTGCAATACCATTACTTACACAGGCCTTATACTCTTCAGACACAAACATTGACGCAAATGCCTGATATTGTTTATTTAGATAAAAATGGTAGGGAATTAGATAAGCCCATAAAAGCAGAAGATATAGCCTTTACGGAATACCGCTTTAAGCTCCAACAGGGCATTAAATACCAGCCACACCCTGCTCTCGCTAAAAATAAAGACGGCCAGCACTATTACCACCAGCTTACAAAACAAGAAACGCAGTCACTAAAAACCCTCAATCATTTTAAACACACAGGTAGTCGTGAGTTAGTCGCCAATGACTATATCCATCAAATAAAACGTATTGCCGACCCTCGCCTGCACTCGCCGATTAATGGTTTGATGCAAAATTATATCGTTGGCCTTAAAGAATTGAATACTGAGTTAAAAACAGCTAGATCTGACTCGCAAACAACTATCGACTTACGCGACTTTAGCTTAAGTGGTGCCACCAGCCTTAACGACCACCAATTTAGTATCCGTATTTATGGTCAATACCCACAATTCATCTATTGGCTAGCTATGCCTTTTTTTGCTCCCATGCCATGGGAAGCGGATATTTTTTATGCTCAACCAGGACTCGCTGAGAACAACATCAGTTTAAATTGGTACCCTATCGGTACCGGTGCCTATATGCTCAGCGAGAACAATCCTAATTTGCGTATGGTGCTGGACAAAAACCCTAATTTTCGTGGCCAAAAGTATCCATCAACCGGCGATATAGGCGACAAAGAAAACGGCTTATTAGATGATGCAGGTAAAATGATTCCCTTTATTGATAAAGCCGTCTACATACTCGAAAAAGAATCGATCCCCTATTGGAATAAATTTTTGCAGGGCTATTTTGACAGCTCTGGCATTAGCTCAGATAGTTTTGATTCTGCTATTAGCTTTAGCTCAGGTGGTGACATTGAGGTGAGCGATGAGATGAGAGCTAAAGGAGTTAGTTTAGAAACCGTCGTTAACACAAGCCTGTTTTATCTTGGCTTTAATATGCTTGACCCAGTCATTGGGGGCACCTCGGAGCGTGCACGCCTGTTACGCCAAGCTATTTCAATTGCTGTCGATTACGAAGAATATATATCCATTTTCTTGAATGGTCGTGGCATCGCTGGGCAAGGTCCTATACCACCGGGTATTTTTGGTTACCAAGAGGGTAAGGCTGGTATCAACTCAATGGTCTATGATTGGCAAAATAATAAATACCAACGCAAGTCTATTTCATATGCAAAATCTCTACTCGAAAAAGCAAATTATAAAAATGGTATTGATGGCCTGACAGCAAAGCCACTATCATTATTTTATGAATCCGTTGATCAAGGCCCTGATAGCAAAGCTCGACTAAATTGGTTACGCAAACAATTAGAGAAAATAGATATACAATTGATTATTCGCTCGACAGACTACAACCGCTTTCGAGAAAAAATGTCGGCAGGCACGGCACAGCTATTTAACTGGGGCTGGAACGCAGACTACCCCGACCCAGAGAATTTTTTATTTTTATTATATGGGCCACAGGGTAAAGTTAAACATAAAGGTGAAAATGCTGCCAACTATAACAACCCTGAATTTGACCGCCTGTTTGATAAAATGAAAAATATGCCAAACTCGCCCCAGCGACAAAAAACCATTAATGAAATGGTAAAAATGGTACAGCATGATGCACCTTGGATTTTTGCTTTTCATCCAAAAAGCTTCTCACTGCAACATGCATGGTATAAAAATACCAAGCCATTTATTATGGGCAATACGGGCACACTTAAATATAAACGTATCGATACAAATTTACGCAATCAAAACAGAGAGCAATGGAATCAACCCGTTACCTGGCCAATCATTTTAATTCTCACACTACTCATTGCATTAATTATTCCGGCAGTCCTAGCCTATAAAAAACACGAGAGAAAACGCGCCCTATGATGAGCTATATTGCTAGGCGCTTTCTTTACGCCATACCTATACTACTGGGTGTCAATATACTCACCTTTCTACTTTTCTTTTTTGTTAACACACCCGATGATATTGCACGCGCGCAATTGGGCGATAGACGTGTAACAGCTGAGGCTGTAGAACAGTGGAAGGCATCAAAGGGTTATGATAAACCCATGATTTGGAATAGTGACGCTAATGGATTGAAAAAAGTTAGCGAAACCGTATTTTACGATAAATCTATTCGCATGATGTTTTTTGATTTTGGCTCATCAGATAGCGGCAGAGATATAAATTATGATATCAGCCAACGCATGTGGCCGAGCCTTGCCATCGCCGTACCGAGTTTAATTGTAGGCTTAGCGATTAACATCAGCTTCGCACTAATGATTGTATTCTTTAGAGGTACAACAATCGATACTGTGGCTGTTGTTATTTGTGTATTTTTATTATCTATCTCGTCACTTTTTTATATTATAGGCGGGCAGTTTTTAATTAGTAAATTGCTCCATCTAGTGCCTATCTCAGGCTATGACACAGGTATAAATGCCATTAAATTTTTAACACTGCCAATACTAATAGGCGTTATTGGTGGTATTGGTAGCGGTGTTCGACTATACCGCACTTTTTTTATAGAGGAAATATCTAAAGATTATGTGCGCACTGCTCGCGCAAAAGGGTTAAAAGAAACCACTGTTTTATTTAAACATGTATTAAATAATGCACTCATCCCCATACTCACGGGCGTGGTCGTAATACTGCCTCTATTATTTATGGGTAGTCTATTAACCGAGTCATTTTTTAGCATCCCGGGCCTTGGTAGCTATACCATCGACGGTATTCAACGACAGGACTTTGCAATCGTTCGCTCCATGGTCTATTTAGGCTCGGTACTTTACATTATTGGCCTTATTCTCACGGATATTTCCTACACCATTGTTGACCCACGTGTGAGGTTAAATTAATGGTTTTGTTTGGCATTAAACTTGTCTTCCTGATTACCGATATTCTATTGTTTGCACTCTTTGCAATCATTATTGCTTACTTCTTATACGCTAAACGGCATGAGCATATTTATGCCCCCTGGAGGCGTCTATTAAAAAACAAAATAGCCATGGGTACTGCGGCTATTTTATTGTGTTATTTATTTGTCGCCTTTATCGACTCCATTCATTTTCGCCTACCCGTTGAACATACTACTCAGTCGCAAACCACCCAAAGTACACAGATACCAAACACTCAATCTGAAAATATTCAGCAATTCCAAAGCGAAACCCTCAGTCTACTGGATGTACTGCTTACCCCTCTCAGAGAAAAGAGTGAAACTACCTACTCGGCACCCTTTGCAAGCCATAGTTTTACTAAACAGACTGTAGAACAAGACAATGGTCAACAGATACGTATTTATCCTGCACTTAAATACGGTGGAGTGCATTTACGCGAAGGTGATTCAAAACTCATCGATATATCGATACGTAGCTTACCTGGCGTTATTAAAGGTAGCCTTCTGACTTTATTCCTTCTACTACTGATCGCATCACGAAATAAACAAAAATATCGCTGCTCGTTTCGTCAAAGTTTAACTCGCTTACTCAACAGTTCAACGGGAACACAGTGGAAGCCATTTTTAATCGTTATGGGCGTTATTTTTATTCTGACTGCGGTTATTGCCGAGCTGAGCACGGTTTATCATGTATTTGGTACCGACAAAATTGGCAGCTCAGTGTTATACCAATCACTAAAAAGTATTCGCACAGGGATTATGATTGGCACACTAACGACACTAGTCATGCTGCCCTTCGCTCTAGCTTTAGGTATTGCTGCCGGTTATTTTCGTGGTTGGGTCGATGATGTTATCCAGTACCTATACACCACTCTCAACTCTATACCCAGTGTTTTATTGATCGCCTCGGCCATACTTATGCTGCAGGTTTATCTTGATAACAACCAAGATAACTATACAAGCCTGCTTGAAAGAGCGGATCTGCGTTTACTGTTCTTATGTATGATTTTAGGCGTCACCAGCTGGACCGGGTTATGTCGTTATCTACGTGCAGAATCCTTAAAGCTTCGCGAGATGGACTATATTGCTGCTGCTAGAACAATGGGCGTTGGGCACTTCTCTATTATCACTCGCCATATATTACCCAATGTCATGCATATTGTACTTATCACTGTCGTACTGGATTTTAGTGCCCTTGTACTTGCTGAGGCAGTGCTTGCCTATGTGCAAATCGGCGTTGACCCAACCACTGAGAGCTGGGGCAATATGATCAATAGTGCAAGATTAGAAATGGCGAGAGACCCGGCTGTATGGTGGTCACTAACAGCTGCTTTTGTGTTTATGCTAGTTTTGGTGCTTGCGGCTAATTTGTTCTCAGATGCTGTACGCGATGCCCTTGATCCAAGAGGTGAAAGCCATGCCCAACCCTAATGATCTTATTAGTATCGAGAACTTAGTCACTACCATAGAGGGTAAACAGGTCGTTAATAGCGTTAGTTTTACTATAGCTAAAGGAGAAACTCTCGCATTGGTTGGCGAAAGTGGCAGTGGTAAATCCATTACAGCGCTATCTATTATGCGCCTGCTCCCTGCAAGTGCGCAGATTACAGCTGGGACGGTTAGCTTTCAAGATACGAACCTTCTGCATATGACAGAGGCCGAAATGCGCACGATACGCGGTAGGCGCATAGGTATTATCTTTCAAGAGCCAATGACATCGTTAAATCCTGTTATGACTATTAGCCAGCAAATTAGCGAGGCTATTAGCAATAGTAAACCCGATAGTTCTCAGCGGGAACGATTAGCTGAAGTTATCGAGCTGTTGGAACTAGTTGGTATTAAAAACCCAGAACAACGGATAAATGAATATCCCCATCAATTTTCTGGCGGTATGCGACAGCGGGTAATGATTGCCATCGCACTCGCCTGTGAACCCGATTTATTGATTGCCGATGAACCGACAACAGCCCTCGATGTGACGATTCAAGCACAAGTACTGGATCTGATTAAAGAGATCCAAAAAAAACGTAGGATGGCAGTGTTGTTAATTACTCATGACCTAGGTGTAGTACACGACTTTGCAGACCGTATTGCTGTTATGCGTCATGGTGAAATATTAGAAATTAGCCATGCAGCAACATTTTTTAGTACACCAAAACATGACTACAGCCAAGGCCTTTTTGATGCCATTCCAAGTTTGAATAAACGTGGCAAAAAATTAAGTTCGGCTAACCTGCAACAGCATAGTATAAGTGCTACTGAGCAGGGAATATTTTCTCTAAACAATGATGGAAAATATATAGATACAACAGATGTAAAAACCGACGCTAAACCATTACTCGAAGTCAAAAACCTCAAGACATATTTTCCAATCAAAAAGGGATTATTCAAAAGAACCTATGATTACGTTAAGGCGGTCGATGATATTTCTTTAAATATTCAAGAAGGAAGAACACTCGCACTTGTTGGAGAATCTGGCTCGGGTAAAACAACGCTCGCAAAAACAATTATCGGCTTGCTCAAAGCAAGTAGCGGGGAAATAAATAACTACGAAAATAAAACGAGCGCTCGCTTTAAAAAAAGAAACTATAACACTCAAATTATTTTTCAAGACCCCTACTCATCTATGAACCCGCGAATGCTGATTAGAGATATTTTATCTGAAGGAATGAAAGCATTAAAAATTTTTACTGCCGCAGATGCACTAGAAAAGCGCATGCTTGAATTACTACATTTAGTAGGTTTAGATAAAGACAGTTTAAATCGCTACCCTCATCAATTTTCGGGCGGCCAACGACAGCGCATTGCCATTGCACGTGCGCTAGCATTAAACCCTACTCTTATTATTTGTGATGAACCAACAAGTGCCCTTGATGTTTCTGTACAAGCACAGATATTAAATTTACTCCAAGAATTACAAGAAAAACTAGGCTTATCTTATTTATTTATTACTCATGACATATCCGTTGTGAGTTATATTGCCGATGAAGTGGCCGTTATGCTTAATGGTAAAATTGTCGAAACAGGTGAGACAGAGAATATTATTTTGAGGCCAAAACATCAATATACAAAGACTCTAATGAGTGCTGTACCTTCCTTATACAAAAAATATTAGCTTAGTACCCCTACATAAAAAGATGCAATAGCGAAATCTATAAAGTTTTTATAAAAATAGAGTATTTAAAAGTAGCCTCTTTATAATTTTAAACCTTTAAAAATTTTAAAAGCCATAACACATTAAAGTTTTGGTTAAAAAATAACTATATACAAACAATATTCATCTATCTAATTGTTATGCATATCATTATACGCTTTCGTATAAAAAAATAATCAATATGCTAAATTTTGGTCATTATATTGTCATAATTCACGCTTTATAATTAATAATGTCGTAGTTGCAAATAGATTTTTTATTACCAGATTAAGCTAATGCGCTTTTATTATTTTTGATCTGATATAAATTAGTAGAAAGTCAACAAATTTAATTGACATAGGGGTAAATGCACGTACAATCTCCTGTGCTAGAAAGAGAACACACTATTTATTTTAAGCGTACCGATGTTTTATTGTTGTACCTCTGTCCTAAAATTTATAAGTAATCTATCTATTTCCTGCGCAACTGTTCTGTTAAGTATACGACTTATGTATTAATGGAACTTACTTACATTTTTTATTCAAGGATATGTCATGTCTGATAAAGTTACTGGTACTGTAAAATGGTTCAACGAAGCTAAAGGTTTCGGTTTTATTCAACAAGAGTCTGGCCCAGACGTTTTTGCTCACTTTAGCGCTATCTCTGGTTCTGGTTTTAAAACTCTTGCCGAAGGCCAACGTGTAGAATTTACCGTTACTAGCGGTCAAAAAGGCCCACAAGCCGAAGATATCGTTGCTCTATAAGCACCCATATTTTGCAAAAGCCCAAATAACATAAGTTATATACCCTGTTACTAAGCTAATGCAAAAAAGGCAAGTCATATTGACTTGCCTTTTTTTATGCCTTTAATAAACAAATAAGTCGTCAAAAGATAATCTTTACTCCTCAAAGAAGGCTTTGATACTCTCTTTCTCCCACATTGCATCCTTATATCCCAAGCTAATCAACTCATCGGTAAAAGAAGGTGTAAAAAGCAAGTAACTCGCAATAGCTGAGCCATCACGACGTGCAGACGCACCAGATGAGCGTAAGAAAAAACGCAAGCTTTTGGGTAAATAGCGAATATGCCTGCCCGCTATTTTATCAATATCTTTAGAAGGTGAAATGACCATTGTTCTTACCGGGCGTAAGGTAAGGCCATTAGCCTCACGTTCTTTTGCAGGAATTAAATCGACAAGCCCGTTAATATGCTCTAATTGCTCAATATCTGACTCAAGACTATCGATAAAAATACTATTTAGCATCTGCCCCGCTATCTGCGCCATTGATGGAGCATGCCTTGTTTTACGCTTGCGCATTTGGTGATGCGCATGCGCAGCACGATTACCACTGACACCAATAACAAATACCTTATCTGCTCCCAAATGAAGCGCTGGACTAATGGGTGCTAACTGTCTTATGGCGCCATCGCCAAAATACTCTTTGCCTATGCGCACAGAAGGAAAAACAAAAGGAATAGCCGATGATGCTAAAAGGTGCTCCATACCCAGCGTGGCTTTTACCCCTATTCTGCGCGCACGCTGCCATTCATACAGGTTATCTTCACCTTGAAAGAAATTTACCGATTTAGTCGATGTATAGCCTAATGCCGACACTGAAACTGCTTTTAAAATACCGTGGTCAATATTTCGCTGAATACCTGCGAAATCAATATTTTGCTTTAGAAAGTGGTTGAGTGGTGAATTATCTAATAAGCTCAAAGGCCGATGATAGTCGACGCCCTCTCGAAAAAATGATCGTAATATCCGGTATAAACCACCCGATAAATCTCCCCATCCAGTTCTAAACACGTGCTCAACCGTGAGACCACACCATAATAGGCGTAAAAGTTCGACACCGCGTTGAAAATCGTCACTCAACGATGCAAGAGAGACCGCATTAATAGCACCGGCAGAAGTGCCCGATATAATAGGAAAAGGGTTATTTTGTGGCGGCAAAATTTCTTTGACAGCCATCAAAACCCCTACTTGATAAGCGGCTCGGGCACCACCACCAGACAAAATAAGACCTGTATTATTATTAATAATACTCAATTGCTATAGCCTTATATCTATCATCGTTTGTTTTAGCAGCTGCATCATTATTAGCTATTGTCTGGATTATCACGCAGCTCTCTACGTAATACTTTACCTACATTGGATTTTGGCAATTCATCCCTAAATTCGTATAGTTTAGGTACTTTATAAGCCGTCATTGATTCTCGGCAAAACTTCTTAAGGGTATCAAAGTCAATATTACTCTCTTCAGTTTTCACAACAAAGGCCTTAACACTCTCACCACTATCTGTATCGGGGATACCAATAACTGCGGCTTCGACAATCTCAGGATGAGAGACTAATACATTTTCGACTTCGTTCGGATATACATTAAAGCCAGAGACGATGATCATATCTTTTTGACGATCAACAATACGCACATAGCCATCATCTTCTATGACAGCAACATCACCAGTACGCAACCAGCCATCGGCATTAAGTACATTATCCGTGGCCTCTGGTCGTTGCCAATAGCCCATCATCACTTGAGGCCCACGTACGCATAATTCACCGGCTTCACCATTAGGTAGTGCCTCACCATCGGCATTAACAACTTTTAGCTCCGTATCAGGCAGTGCAATACCAATAGTATTTTTACGTGGGTCCTTGGGTTTATTTGAAGTAACAATAGGAGATGTCTCGGTCAAGCCATAACCTTCGACAATACGGTTGCCAGTTAACTTCTCCCAGGTATTAGCCGTATCTTCTGTTAACGCCATACCACCCGAAATAGTTTTTTCTAGGGATGAAAAATCAAGCTCTTGGAAATCTTTATCGCGCGCCAATGCTACAAATAGAGTATTAAGCCCAACCATACCTGTGAGGGTATTTTCTCTAAATGCCTTAACAACCGATGCTAACTCACGCGGGTTTGGTACCAATACACTTTGGCAACCCAGTGAAAATAAAACCATGCAATGCATAGTAAAGCCATAAATATGATACAGCGGTAATGGAGCCAAAAAGTTCTCTTTACCCTCTTGTAAGCTATCGCCCCAGAGCTCAACTGCCTGGCGTTTATTAGATAACAAGTTACTTTGAGACAGCATTGCGCCCTTCGCAACGCCAGTTGTACCACCGGTATACTGTAAAAAAGCCAGATCATCAGCTTTGCGTTTAACTTCTGAAAAGGTATCACGGCTACCCAAAGACAATGCCTTACGTAGACTGACTGAAGACGGAAAATGCACATCTGGTACTTGCTTTTTAATATAACGCAGTACGCCGTTAATTAATAAGCGCTTAGGAAAACCATGCATATCACCGACCTCCGTGGTAATAACATGTTGTATTTGGGTTTTATCAATAACGCTCTCAGCAGCCTTGGCTAGATTGGCAAGTACCACGAGTACCTTAGCACCGGAATCATTCAGTTGATGTTCAAGTTCACGACCAGTATAGAGAGGGTTGGTATTAACAATGACTACACCAGCACGCAAAGCACCAAATAGAACAACCGGGTATTGCAACAAATTAGGCAGTTGCACAACAAGACGATCACCGGGTGCTAGCGTTGTATGATGTTGTAAATAGGATGCAAAATTAGCGCTTAAGCTGTCTAACTCTCCATAAGTCATGGTTTTGCCAAGGCATGTAAACGCAGGTGAGTTTCTGTGTTTAGCGCAAACATCGTTAAACATGTCGCTAATGGCTTGGTAATTTTGCATAAATACTCCAGTAGTTGCTATTTGACAGTCAATATTATTATTAATGTCTATTTTTATTTTGATCTAACTTAAACAAGTTGTTTAGATAAATCAATTTTGTATCTGTAAAACTTTATGATCTGTCACTAAAATAGAGACAAGACTTTTTCTACACCTTTAGCATTCGATGATGCAGTGGTCATATTGGCACATTTTTTAACGTTTTCCGTAGCATTACCCATAGCCACACCAAGGCCGGCCAATTTAAGAAATACTTCATCTGAATGTGAATCACCAAAAGCAACCACATCAGATTGCTTAACACCGTGATAATTCAGTAAAAATTCAAAAGCATTCTTTTTACTGGCTTTGTTGCTAATAACACTGGCAAAAAGCCAATTGGGCTTAGCCAGAAACCCTGCAAAAGCAAATTCGCACTCGCTGAACTCTTGCGCCAATTCTTGCAGTAACCTTGGAAACTGTTGTTTATTTACACCCAGTAATAATTTTGTGATCACACATTCTCTATCAAGCACATCAGCAAGAGAAGCGTTTTGGGGTAACACACGCAAATGATCGCTATGCACTTCTGTAATAGCATATGCATCATCGGTTTTTGCAATATCGGTCCCGTATTCATTATCGCTATACCACTCGTAATAGATATCATGTTTTTTTATCTTCTTGTAGAGTTTAGACAATGTCCGCGATTCAAGCGGTTTGGAATAAAGCTGTTTTCCTTTTTGTGGGTCAAAAACTTCTGCACCACTACAAAAACAACCTGCATCGTTGATTTCTAATTCGTCAAATAAGAATTGTGCCGCTATCGCAGGTCTACCTGATGCAATGGCAAACTTACACCCTGTTTCTTTTAAACGCATTATGTGAGGCTTTAAGGTTTTTGAGTATTGCCCATAGGCATCTAAAAGAGTCCCATCGACATCAAAAAAAAATAGCTTTGGCCGTATATTCACTACACTTTCAGGCAATAAAATAATTAATCTACTCTTGGTTAACTAATACTATATGTGCGCTACTCAGAAAAACTCACTTCATGATCCCATTCACAACGGACATTAAAATCATCTTCTCCGGGTATATGACTTGAATTAACAGATTCCCACTTAAACGTGTGCACTCCAGAAAACTCGGTCTCTAAATGAACAACAACTGACTGCCAATACATCAACTTTAATAATGCTTCAAACTTCGATATCCACTCAGACCATTCATATTCAATACCATAATAAGACATTGCAAAATGAATAATATTTGCGGCGGCACAGTCGCCTTTCATTCGCAATCTCGACACCGAGAACATATCAGATGCTAACAATGGATAATCGTCACTCGTAAACTCATTAACGGCAAGATCGGGGGCAAACACTTCAGATGATAAAAAATCTACATCCGATAGCGACAAAATGGCTTTTTTATTGCTTTCTATCTGCTGCTTCAATTCTTTTTGGGTAAGTGACGATGCACTTTTAATACGCCCATAAACGACAGATTCTTGATCTACGATAAAACGATTACTCATAAGAACTAACCCGACGATCTAGCATTAAATACTGCTGCCACTAGTTAAAAAACCGTTTCAATTAAAATAAGCGAAACCCTGATGAGCGCTTAAAGCGAGACTCACAACCCTGTAGTTGCTGTTTATAACTAATAGCACGATTGCCTACTTTAGCAGCAACAGATTGTAGCCACTTTTTGCTTTTGTAAGTCCCACGAGCATAACCTCCATGACCGTCATGGTACGCCAAATATAAATTATAAGTGTCGTCTAGGCCTATACGATTCCTCTCGTGGGTAATCGAGTTATACCAACCAATAAAGTCAATCGCATCGGCAAAGTCATCTCGATCTGCACCACTACGTTTTGTAGTTTTTTGATACCAGCGCCAAGTGCTCTTTGTAGCTTGCGAATAACCATAGGAATCACTTTTACGAGGCCCCGGCAACACCCACAATACTTTGGTACGCGGAGGTCGTACTTTAGCTTGAAAACGCGACTCCTGATGCATAATTGCCATCATTACCGGAATAGAAGAGCCCCAACGCTCACTAGCTTTGCTAGCCTTTTTATACCAGCTTTTTTTCTCAGAAAATATCTGACAAATATTACTGGTATTTTTAGGTGGCGACGTGGCACAGGCACTGATCAAAATAGTGCTAAATAAAAGCAGCGGTAATTTAATTAATAGTTTCATGGATTCTCTTTTACGTTATTTTTATAAAATTTTACAATCTACCATAGCTATTAAGTAAGCTTTAAAAACCCACTAAAACTCTATATTTTTCAGGTATATTCATCAAATAAGGCTAACAGTTGATCTTCATCTAAAACAGGTACTGAAAGCGACTCAGCTTTGGTTAATTTAGATCCCGCCCCTGGCCCTGCAACTAGATAGTCTGTTTTTTTAGAAACACTACCCGTCACAGTTGCACCCAATGCTTGTAGTTTTTCTTTAGCTTGATCTCGCGTTAGCGAAAATAAAGAGCCAGACAACACATAGGTCTTATCTACTAAAGGTAACTCATTACTATCATCATCGTCGCTTTGTTTTTTAACTTCAGGCCAATTAACACCATGCTCTAGCAATTGCTTAATCAATAACTGGTTACTCTCTTGGGAGATAAAATCAACAATGAAGCGTGCAACGATTGGCCCGATATCATTAATAACAACCAGCGTTTCTTCATCGCTTGCTAATAAAGAATTTATATCGCCAAAGTACTGGGCAAGATTACGTGCAGTCGCCTCACCTACTTCACGAATACCCAAGCTATAAATAAATCGTGCAAAACTCGTTGCCTTAGAGGTCTCAATGGCTGCCAATAGATTCTCGGCTGACTTCTTACCCATACGCTCAAGAGACGCTACAGCCTCTACATCGAGATGGTAAAGGTCAACGACAGACTTAATCAGTTTTTCATCAACTAACTGCTCGACTAATTTATCGCCAAGTCCATCAATGTCCATCGCTTTTCGTGAGGCAAAGTGTTTGATCGCTTCTTTAACTTGCGCACCGCAAATTAAACCACCACTACAACGCAGTACTACTTCGCCGGGAACTTGCACAATGGGCGAATCACAAACAGGGCAAGATTCAGGAAAGCATAAAGCGTCTGTCTGCTCAGGGCGGCGCGATAATACAACAGAGACAATTTGCGGAATAACATCACCGGCTCTGCGAATAATAACCGTATCGCCTACACGTGCATCTAGTCGTTTCACTTCGTCTTGGTTATGCAGCGTTGCATTCGAGACAGTAACGCCACCAACAAACACCGGCTCTAACCTTGCAACCGGTGTAATAGCTCCAGTGCGCCCCACTTGAAATTCAATACCCAATAACTGAGTCATCTCTTCCTGTGCTGGGAACTTACGTGCGATAGCCCAACGTGGCGCGCGTGAAATAAAACCCAGAGTTTTTTGTAGGCTTATACTGTTAACTTTATAAACAATGCCATCGATTTCATAGGGGAGGCCATCACGTTTTTCTGATAGCTTATTATAATAAGTAGCGCAGGCATTGATACCTGTTACTGCACGCATCTCTTGATTGATACGAAAACCCCACTCGGATAACTTTACTAATATTTTCTCATGGGTTTCGGGGAAATTTACCCCCTCTTTTATGCCCTCTACAATACCAACACTGTAGGCGCACATCTCTAGCGAGCGTTTTGCGGTAATTTTAGAATCCAGCTGTCTAAGACTACCTGCTGCGGCATTGCGTGGATTTACAAAAGGTTTATCGCCATTCTTTAAGGCCGCTTTATTTACTTTTTCAAAGGCTGCCTTAGGCATATAAATCTCACCGCGAACTTCAAGCTCACTCGGAATATCATCGCCCGTTAATCGCAAAGGAATAGAACCCACGGTGCGTACATTCGCAGTAATATCTTCACCCGTTGTTCCATCACCACGAGTCACACCCATAACTAATACACCCTCTGCGTATAAGAGGCTAACGGCAATACCATCGAGTTTGGGTTCACACACATACTCAAGAGATTCGAAAGCCTCTTTTGTTGTGTTGTCGAGCTCACTATTTTTAAGCGAATTATTTAAGCGATCGATAACCCGTTTATTAAAATCGAGCATCTCTTCGTCACTAAACGCATTATCTAGCGATAGCATGGGTAACTTATGGGCAACCTGCGTAAAGGCATCGAGTGGTGCACTCCCCACTTTAAGGCTAGGAGAATCGGCGCTCAAAAGTTCAGGATTTTCCGCCTCTAAAGCTTGTAGACGACGCAATAGGCGATCGTATTCAGCATCGGGAATTTCTGGGTTATCAAGCGCATAATAGAGATAGTTATGCCGATGTAATTCATCTCTTAGCGCTTGGATTTCATGTATTACGGATGGATCTTGAATGGGCGAAGTTTGCTTAAACTCTTGGGTCATAATTTATGCTTTTCTAACTGCTCGCGTCTAGAGAAATCACGGATACGTTCACGATAATGCTCAATAGTTTGCCCTGTTAAGACACTTCTATTCTCATCTTTTAATTCACCTTGCAACTTGTTCGCAATATCTTTTGCGGTATCGACCATAGCGTCAAAGGCTTCCATATAACTGCCCGTCTCAACGGGTAGTGCTAAAAATAAACTAACACCCACAGTGTTTAATTCTTCGAAGGTATGTAAATCAAACACACCAGGCTTAACCATATTTGAAAGGCTGAACAAGATAGGACCTTCGCCATCTTCGCCAGCGTGTCGATGAAATATATCCATGGCACCAAAGCGTAAACCATGCGCAAGAATTAATTCTAAAAGGTCACTGCCATAAAAAATATTATCTTGTGATGCACGCACATGAATAACGAGTACTTCTTCTGGCATCGATACCTTTGGTTTAGTACTCGTATCGCTACTACCAATGATCGGCTCTTTTTTGGCACTAGTGCTATCAATGCCGCTATCAGCATGGGCTGATGATACTGAGCTTGGCTTAGCAAATGGATTTAAGGATTTTTTAGTAATGGGCTCATCAAAAGAGCTACTTTTAAGGTTTGCCTTTTCAGCCTTTTTATTTTTTTGTGCAGTTTTTTCTTCTACTTTACTCTTATCGTTTTGTGAGTCGTTCTCATCGAAGGTATCCATCAGCATGGGCACAGACTCATCTAAGTTCAAACTTACTTGCACAGGAGTTTGTGCAGGTTTTATTGTAACCTCTTTCTCTATAGGCTCTGCCGGCTCTATATCTTGATCAATAGTATCGCTATCATCTGACTTATTATTATACGAGTCATACTCAGCTGCACTCTCTTGCACAGAGGCTTGCGCTGATGATTGACTAGTTTCCTCGCTATATGTCTTATCTTCGCTATGAGAGATATCATCGAGTAACGGGTCTGCTTCAAAAGAAGGTTCTATCCTGTCAGCCATTGATTGCTCATCATCTTGCGAGTGCAGTTTACTAGTATGTTCTGCTATTTTTTCAACAACCTTCTCACGCCAAGCAGACATATCACTGCCAAAGTTATACTTGTTACGAACTTCCTTAATGCGCTCGGGGTCGATGCTACGATTGCTGACGCGTGCACCACCGTTAGGAAACTCACTACCGTAACCTTTCTCATTGTCTTCGTTATCTTCTTCTATTTCCTTTTTATTTTTTGTAGGTTTTAATTTCATCTGCAGCGAATCGTAACGCGCTTTTCGCATTCGACGAACACCATCGAAAATGATACCTGCGATGAGTAAGACAACGATGATAATTGTTAACCAGTATTGATCCATATTGCTGTTTATCTTTTTATCAAAAATTTAACGTAATTGTTTGCCAGCACTCCCCATAATAGCTATTAGAGTGCACTGTATGAAACACCTTAAACCGCAGCCAACTCGGCAGCTTCGGCGACATCAACGGTCACCATACGAGAAACCCCAGCCTCGTGCATGGTCACCCCCATCAACTGCTGTGCCATTTCCATGGCTATTTTGTTGTGGGTAATATAAATAAATTGTACCTGCGCAGACATTTCCTCTACTAGGCGCGCGTAGCGACCAACATTGGCATCATCTAGCGGTGCATCTACTTCATCAAGCATACAAAATGGTGCCGGATTTAGCCTAAATATTGAGAATACTAATGCAATGGCCGTCAGTGCTTTCTCACCACCCGATAGTAGGTGGATAGTACTATTTCGCTTACCTGGTGGCCTTGCCATAATGGCAACCCCAGTATCTAACAGATCATCCCCGGTTAGTTCAAGATATGCATGCCCACCCCCAAACACTTTAGGGAAAAGCTCCTGTACACCGGCATTAACCGCATCGAAGGTTTCTTTAAAACGCGTGCGTGTCTCTTTATCAATTTTAATAATGGCATTTTCAAGGGTTTCTAGTGCATCGCGTAAATCACTATCCTGTGCATCGAGATAGTTTTTACGCTCTGACTCTATTTTATACTCATCAATCGCTGCCAAGTTAATGGGACCCAGCCGCGTAATCCTATTATGAATCAGCTCCAGCTCATCCTCAAAGGGTTGTTCTGCTGCATCCGCAGGGAGTGCTGTTAACAATACCTCTAAATCATTGCCCTCTTCTAGTAACTGCTTGGCAATTGTCTCACGCTTTACTTGTACCGTTTGTGCCGCCAAACGATGCTCTGTCAGTAACCCACGTAGTGATTGTAGCTCGTTTTCTACCCTTGCCCTTGCTTGCTCTGAGTCACGCAACTGCTGTTCGACAACTTCTACTTGGCGACGAGCCGTAGTGAGCTCTTCTTCTACGTTAATACGTTTTTCAAGTAGCGCCTCCAGCTCAAGACGATGATCTTCTGTTGGGTCTTCGCCATCGCCAATGGTTGATAACAACTGCTCCCTACGTTGCACTAAACGTGACTTTTGCTCTTGCAGGCGCCCAACACTCGCCGTAATTGATTGCAATTGTGTTTTAATCGACTGGTGTCGCATAGCTAGCGCATGCAAGGTATCTTTATCATGGCGTGCACGCTGTCGACTTGAATCTAGACGCGCACGAATATCATCTCTGCGAGCAAGTAGAGCTTCTTTTTGTTCTGTGTCTTTTTCCATTAACTCGATGGCTTCTTGCAATACAAGACGTGACTGGGAAAGGTTTTCAGCCTCGATATCCATTTGCTCTTTGGCCTCAGAAATGTCTTCTGCAAGCTTTTGACGACGATGAGCCTCTTGCTCTATACGTAACTGCAAGCTATTTAATTGGCTCTGCTGCTCATGAAAGTAGCGGTTCTTTTCGTCAAGATCCGCCCTCAAGGATTCACGAGAAGCCTCTGCTTGTTTAATGGACTCTCTCTGCTCTTGTAGTGAACCAGCCAATTTGGCAACGCTTGCCTCTAGCTCTTCAATGGTTTTAGTCGTCTCTTCTAGCTCTTTTTGGCGGGCTAATACGCTCGCTTTACTATCGGCTTCACGCTTAACACGTAGCCAGGAGGCCCCTAACCAAATACCTTCAGGTGTAATAACAGATTCATTAGCACCCAGTTGGCTACGCATAGACAATGCCGCTGTTAAATCATCGGCAATGTATACATCGTTTAATAAGCTAGCTGCACTGGTTTGCCCCGTTACTTTGTCAGACAAACTTGAAAACTTATTACTCGTCTGACTAGAATCATCCGCACTGGTATCAAGTAATACTAAACTGCCTTGCTCTAAGCTCGTTAATAGATCTGCTACGGCGTCAATACCATCGACACATACAGCCTGCAGAGCATCGCCCAATACCATCTCTACGGCTTTTTGCCACTGTGGGTCAACATTAAGCTGCGACAATAGTCGTGGATTCGCATCCAATGATTGTACTGCTAACCAATCATCCAGTTTTTTGCCTCCAGAAACCGCCGCTTGTTGCAGTGCCTCTAGCGATGCATGGCGACCACGTAGCTTTTGCAGTTGACTGCGCTGTTCGTTGAGAGACTCCTCGGCAGTAATGCTCATCTCTCGGTTGGTAGTAATAGTTTCAACCACCGACTCTACTTTTTGTTCTATCTCTTCGCGCGCGAGTACAATTTCACTAAGCGCCTCTTGCCGTATTTGTATATCGTCTGCGGCTTCAATTTCCTCGGCCTTATCGGCTTCATTGTTTAATCGCTGGATACGCTCTAGCAAACGCGTCTGTACCTGCTCTAGGTGCTGTATACGCGATTGTTCAACCTCGGCACGATTACGTGGCTCAGCAGCGCGCTGATTAAACTCATCCCACTCTTGCTGCCAAACCTGCATGTTTTCTTCGGCTTCTAGCAGGTCAGAACCCGAATCTGTCTCGGCAGATTGCAATAGTTCTAACTCGGGCTCTATTTCGGCTAACTCTATTTGCCAATCTTCGATTTTTTGCTCATCCTGCTCAAGTAGTTCGGCAGTTTCTTTACTATCGCTCTCAACTTGAGAAAGATCTTGCTGTAGCTGTCGATTGCGTTCCTGAACATGCTGGATGCTTTGCTCTATACGTGCGATCTCGTTCCCTAAGCCATAAAAACGGCCTTGTATCTCGTTAAAGACATCGCCTTGCTCCGAGTACTCTGTACGATACTTCTCTATTGCCGTGTCGTGGCTGACACGCTCGGTAACGAAAGACTCAATCTTTAACTCACGCTCTGATATATCTCGCTGCTGTTTTTTGGCTTCCTCGTCTAATAAGCGATAGCGTAGCGTATTGAGCTGTGCTTTGATCTCACGCTCTTCTTTTTTAAACTCGGTATATTTTTCAGCAGATTTAGCCTGACGCTCCAAACGTGCCAACTGGCGCTCCAGTTCTTCACGAATATCGTTTAGGCGCTCAAGGTTCTCTTTAGTGCGACGCATACGGTTTTCTGTATCTCGGCGGCGCTCTTTATATTTAGAGATACCTGCTGCCTCCTCAATGTAAATGCGTAGCTCTTCGGGCTTTGCTTCAATTAAGCGCGAGATCATGCCCTGCTCGATAATTGAATAGCTGCGTGGGCCAAGCCCCGTTCCAAGGAAGATATCAACAATATCACGGCGACGGCATTTACTACCGTTTAGGTAATAGATATTTTGTGCATCACGGGTAACTTTACGTCGAATAGATATCTCGCTAAAGCCTGCATACTCGCCTTTTAAAGTACCATCACTATTATCAAAAACTAACTCAATAGAAGCCTGCCCAATGGGTTTACGGCTATTTGAGCCATTAAAGATAACGTCTGTCATCGATTCGCCGCGCAGATTTTTGGCAGACGACTCTCCCATCACCCAGCGCACAGCATCGATAATATTTGATTTACCACAGCCATTGGGGCCAACGACCGCGCATAAGTTGCTAGGAAAAGACACCGTTGTAGGATCTACAAAGGATTTAAAGCCAGCAAGCTTGATATGTTTTAAACGCATTTAATGGTTATCCATATTGATCGAGTTCTTTATAAGTCCACTCTTGGGAGATATTTTTATACTTTTCAAGAGCTTAGATTAACGTTTTTATTTGTACTCGATAATATTGTGAGGCTTGCAACACAATAGCCCCACAATTAATAAAAAGCGTAATTTTACACAGATCACTTGTGCATTACAGCAGTGATTTTTAGATTAATGAGGAAATGCACATAAATTATCGCACCCGCGTCTCAATATTTATTTTTTATTGAGAGCGCAGATAATCGATGGATAAGAAGATTAAAGTGGGATAGCTAACCACCACTAGAGGCGCTAAAAGGTTGAGATATCTCTAAAACATGCTCTCCAGAATTCTCTGATGTCATATCAATAGGACCCGATAAGGCTTCCCAATCACCCTCGGCCGCAATGGCGTTACCTGTCTCTGAGACACGGGCAACCAGCTGAATAGTTTTAGCACTACTGAGGTTAAACTCCGGTGCCATTGCCATGGTATTGTCCAGCTCTATACTAATAGGCAAGTCCGAAGCCGATACACGTGTAATCGCTAGCGGTAATTTCCCCCCCTGCCATGCACGCGCATAAACAAATACGGTAGCGTCGGGTTTATAAGGTACATTACTGGCCAAAGACACATTGACAGTAACACTAGCTTTCTCATCAGCATTTGTTACATCATTTATGGTGCTATCTTGATCACTCTGAGCAGTACCTCCGCGCCCATTAGCTACAACATTATCTGCAAGGCGCGCACGTGCCTGTACGATACCATTTTGTAGTGCGACCGCATTGGCGGAGCCTGGAGGATACAAACCTATAGCACGCTCCCATACCGCTATGGACTCCCGATAAGCACCCGCTTGAAAGTGTGTAATACCCTGCAAACTTAAGCCCATAACATTGTCAGGTTGCAAAGCAAGTGCACGCTCTACAAGAATACTCACAACTGGCACTACATTATTATTGGCCTGCACAAAGATAGCCTGCGCCATCTCCACCATAATCTGTGCTGCCTGAGGTTGTGCCTCTAGTACATATTGGAAGTGTTTAATTGCGGTATCATAATCACCAATAGTCACTGCGTTTCGTGCAAGTAACACCCTCGTATCGAGATTGGTTTCATTTTTGGCAGAATGCTTGATCAGACCATCAACGATCTCTCGCCCAATTTCTGTAAGGTCAGTACTCAACTGCTCCACTTCGCTAGCACTAGCTGCTGTTGCAAGCTGTTGTTGCAGCTCGCTTTGTTTGGCAAGTTTGGACTCTAGCTGAACTCCCTCGAGGTTACCTAGATACTGATAAAGGGAAAAACATGCAACAGGCAATACAAGTGCCGCAATCAAGAACACAGGAATATGCGAGCGTGCCAGCAACCCTGATTGCTTTGAGCCGCCCTCACCAGCACCATCAACACCATTTATTCGGCTAGTATTACTGTCTTCAATTAAGTTACGTTCAAGCTCTTGTTTTAACTGATCATACTGTTCTTGGTCAATCAAACCCGACTTCAAGGATTTGTCGAGATCATCTAAGTGATCGCGGTAGAGCGAGACGTTCACAGCCTCCCGCTCGACTACTTCGGTGCTGTCATCAATACGACCAAACAAGCGATAATTGATGTAGGGCCAAAGTGAAAAGACGATACCTAGCAGCACAAGGATAAAGGAGCCAATATAAAGTGTTGTCATTGTGCTTAATTCTCTTCTTTTTTGGTGGTTGTATTATCGTCAGCGCCACTGCTGACAGCCTCTTCAGGGCTATCATTGCTTTTTAATAATTGATCGAGTTGCTGCTGCTCGTTTGCAGACAACGCCTCTGTGATCACATTGGTATTGGTACGTGCACGCTGGCGAATAATCATTACCAAGCCAATCGCTCCCATTAGCAACAAAATAACCGGTAACGCCCATAATGCTATTGTCGAGGCTTTAAGTGGCGGCTTGTAAAGCACAAAATCACCATAACGTGCCACCATAAAGTCTTTAATCTCGCGATCACTATTACCTTCGGTTAACAGCCTATGCAATTCACGGCGTAAATCCTCAGCGATTTGCGAATTGGAACCTGCTAAATTTTGATTTTGACACTTAGGGCAGCGTAGCTCGTCAATCAGCACATTGTAGCGCTGTCGTTGAGACTCTGTATCAAACTCACGCGCCTCAAAGGCCGCCGTTGTTGTCGACATCGATAACGAGATAAAAAAGATAAGGGATAGCGTTTTAACAACTAATAGAAAAACACGGGGAGAAGGCATGGGTAGCTAAACTCACTTAATGGAATCGAAGCATTATAACGATGCTTTTAAACAGATGCTCCCTAGAACACAAATAATCTATAAAGTTTCTAGTATTGTTGAGATTATACGTTTTTATTCAGCAAATACACTAACGATAAGCTTTGAAAGTAGCTATCAGCCTGATAGATGAACAATAACCCTGCGAGCCGAGGGTGATTTACGGTGCTCCCATAAATAGATCCCCTGCCAAGTACCCAACATTAACTGGCCATTGCTAAAGGGTATAGATAAAGAAACGGCCGTTAAGCTTGCCTTGATATGGGCAGGCATATCATCGGCACCTTCAAGTGTATGGGTATAGAGCGGATCGTTTTCTGGCACTAAGCGATTCATCCATGCCTCTAGATCGGCCTGTGCACTTGGGTCGTAATTTTCCTGTATCAATAAGCTGGCCGAGGTGTGCTGCATATACAAGGTACACAACCCCTCTTTAGCTGGACTGTTATTGACGACCTTAACAACGCTATCGGTAATAGCCTGTAAGCCCTGCCTTGTTGTATTGATAGTGATCGTTTTAATCATCAATTAGCCTTCTATTTACTTTGTAAACTCAAATTTATACTGTGCTGTCAAAAAGCTATTTAGCTGGCCCGTAATATAGCTATCTCGGCTAATACCGCTGTAGCAAAGGCACCGGATGTGAGCTCAAATTTTAACACTAAGTCATTCTCGTCAAACTCGACTGAGCTTGTAAACTCGCCATTAGTAGGCACCAGCACCATCGGCCTGCGCTCTTGATTTAGCCCACAGTGTTCAAGGCCATGGCACCAGCTAGTTAATCCCGAAAGTGCAGTCTCTTCTAGCAAAAGTGCTTGCTCGCTAGTGGCCAAGCGTCCTCTACCCCAGAGCGGAGCTGTTGGTATATTACCAATCATTACATCACCTTCGATAGCATGTGCCCAGCAACCTTGTTTAACTCGAGCCGCTAGTACGGTATTAAATACATATGACCGTGCCGCTGACATTACCATCGATTTTTGACGCCTAGGTGGCATTTGCTTTTTTTCAAACCAGCTGGCAGCACTGGTTAAGTTGTTGCCATCTCGCCCAAAGCGTTGAGCACCAAAGTAATTGGGTACACCCGCTGATAAACGTTGCTTAATTTCATCAATAAGCTGTGGCTTTTGAGACTCTTTCAATAACAGCCCATCACCCTCTCCGTGCACATTCTCAATACCTGTTTGCCTGACATTGCGTAGGCGTATGCAAAATCTATTACTTTGATGATCTCCAGGCCTTAATTTATGGCTATGCCGGGTGGCTTTAAGTACGGTGACGCCCTCAATATCGATAGGCTTATACGAGCTAGAGGCAGATTCACTCGAAAAGTCAACACGACGATGTGGATCATAAATACTTAACCACTGCTGAGTTATTGCGTGCCTATCTTTTCGGCCACAATAACCAATGGCTTTTTTATCAAGATCCAACAGCAAAGCCAATTGCTCTGCGACCCAGTGAGTATTTTGACCTATTTTTTCGATACAAATTAATACATGCTCACCATCACCGTTTGGCTCAAACCCCAAATGTTCGTTAACAATAAAGTCTTCGGGTAATGTGCGAAAGTCACCAATAAGATCAAGGCTTGGATAAGCCGTAGGAAATACAATCATAAAGTTACAGTATTAATTAAGAGTAAGCATGGGAAGGTAGGAGGCATAGACTCAAAGACTACGGATATAAATGGAAATACCATTTAATAGCATTTGGATTGCAACCATAATTAAAATCATCCCCATCAGGCGCTCAATAGCATTAAGCCCCTTTTCGCCCAACAGCCGATGAAAAACCCCCGAAAACGATAGAATAACAGCACTGACTAACCAAGCAGCAAATAGAGCAAGGCTCCATTGCACCATTTTATTGGGTTCTTGATTAGATAACAAAATCAGTGCGGCCATTGTCGATGGGCCCGCAATTAGGGGTACAGCCAATGGCACAATAAACGGCTCTTCGCCGGAGGGTAGAGACATTACACCACCGGGTTGTGGGAATATCATCCGTAGCGCGATTAAAAACAATAAAATACCGCCAGCAATACTGACTGTCTCTTGCTCAATATTTAAAAAGTCGAGTAATGCTTGGCCACTGTGCAAAAAAAGCATCAAAATAAGCAGTGCTGCGGCGAGCTCTCTGCATATAATTATTTGCCGGCGCTTAGGCTCAATGGTTTTAAGTACCGACATATAAATCGGCAAATTACCCAGAGGATCCATAATTAAAAACAGCATTGTCGCTGCTGCGAGAATATCGAGCATTATTTAGTCTTTATCGTCTATAAGGGTATGAGAAGTCACCAGAGCACAGGGAATATACCTCTCACCTTGTGACAAAGCAATTGCCTCATAAACCCATGAAGTCGATAAGATTTTCGTTTATGATTCGCACCCGACCTAACGCCTACAATATAAGCTAATACATACACAATAGAGCAAGCTGCACAATGACTAGCCTCCAACAACTGATAAGTACATTCGACAACAAAGACAGTATCGAGGCGCTTTATCAACAACAACTCGACGAAAAAGTTACACTGTTCAAGAATGCTATAAACCCTTTTGTAGACGATGCTACCTATAACGCTAGTGATATGAACATCATTGAATCACCAAGGCGTCATTACCGGCTTAGAGCAGAGTTTAAAATCTGGCACGAAGGCGAGCAGAGCCATTACGCCATGACAGAAAAATCAACTAAAGAGCTTATCTTTTTAGAGCAATTCCCCGTCGCTTGCGCCGCCATTAATCAATTAATGCCTGAGCTACTCAACGTTATTTGCAAACAGGAAATACTGCGCAGAAAGTGCTTTCAGATAGAGTTTTTAAGTACATTGAGCGGCGACACGCTAGTTAGCCTCATTTATCACAAAGCTTTAGACGATAGCTGGATAGAGGCAATTAAACCGATCAAAGAACAGCTAGGCATTAATATTGTAGGCCGCAGTCGTAAACAGAAAATTGTACTCGATCGCGATTATGTCGATGAAACCTTAAACGTTAATAGCCGCACTTATCACTACAAACAAATAGAAGGTGGCTTTACCCAGCCAAATGGCAAGGTTTGCGAAAAAATGCTCGAATGGGCCGTTAACAACAGCCGTGACTTAGGTGGCGACCTATTAGAGCTTTACTGCGGCAACGGCAATTTTACCCTTCCGCTTTCGCAAAATTTTAGCCGTGTTGTCGCAACAGAAATTGCCAAGACCTCAGTCAATGCAGCTCTGAGCAATTTAGAGAAAAACAACATCGATAATGTCTTCATTGCTCGTATGTCTAGCGAAGAGTTTGTCTCTGCCATGGACAAGAAACGGGAATTTAGACGCTTAAAGGACATCGACTTAGACGATTATGCTTTTTCAACGGTTTTTGTAGACCCGCCTCGTGCTGGATTGGATGAGGAAACCGTAAATATGGTGCAACGCTTCGATCATATTATTTATATCTCCTGCAATCCAGCAACTCTCGTCGAGAACTTAAATACGCTAAGCAAAACTCATAGTATAAAAGCCTTAGCTGCCTTTGATCAGTTCCCTTATACCGACCATTTGGAGGCCGGTGTAATTTTATCCAAAAGGTCATAAGCAGTCAGCCTTGGATATCAATATAGAGCTCTAGATAGGGCATAAGGGCATAACTGACTAGACGCTTCGGCTTAATTAAGACACAATCGGGGTTTGGGCAAATAATCATCGTTGTTAATAAGAATAATGTGTAATCATTCTGCCTAGTTCCATCTCAGCTTTAACTCAAGAGTAATCAGTATTCATGAATAATAATGCAGTAGTGATCAGTGGTGCTGGCCTTTGGACGCCAGAAAACACCATCACCAATGAAGAATTAGTCGATTCTTATAATCAGTACGCCGAAAAGTATAATTTGGATAATGCAGAGGCCATTACCGCAGGGAGTAAAACCGAAAAGCCGCTATCTAGCGCTGGGTTTATTGCTAAAGCATCGGGTATTAAAAGCCGCTTTGCCTACCGTAAAGAAGGCATTCTAGATATAAATAGGATGCGCCCTAAATTAGAAGAGCGTCCTATTGCAGAACTATCGCACCAAGCGGAAATGGCAGTTAATGCAGCCAAAATTGCCTTAAGCGAGGCCAACAAACCTGCCAGTGATATTGATGCAGTTATTGTCTCTTGTGCCTACACTCAACGTTCCTACCCCGCTATTGCTATCGAGGTACAAAATGAGTTGGGTATTCAAGGCTTTGGCTTTGATATGTTGGTCGCCTGCTCCGCGGCAACTTTTGCCCTACAACGCGCCTACGAGATGGTCAGCGCTGGTACAGCCAAAAGCGTATTAGTCATTAACCCAGAGCTAACCTCACCACAAGTCAACTATTGTGACCGCGACAGCCATTTTATTTTTGGTGATGTATCCACAGCAACAGTTATTGAACGTGCTGATACTGCTAACTCTAATCATGTCTATGAAATATTAAACACCAAGGCTGTAACCAGCTACTCGAATAATATTCGCTCGGACTTTGGCTATACTTCACGCGTCGACGACAGTGACCCCTTTGCCGATGATAAATTATTTCATCAAAAAGGCCGAAAAGTCTTTAAAGAAGTCTGCCCTATGGCCGCTGAACATATATCAAGCCAACTGGAATCCATAGGTATTGCTATTGGAGATGTTAAACGCTGGTGGCTACACCAAGCCAATATTAATATGAACCAGTTAATCGCCAAAAGGCTGTTGGGCCGTGATCCATCACCCGATGAAGCACCCATTGTTTTAGACCGCTATGCTAATACGGCCTCAGCGGGTTCGCTTATTGCCTTTAACCTTCACCACAAGGATCTTAGCAGTGGCGATATCGGCTTAATTTGCTCCTTTGGTGCAGGATATTCCATTGGTAGTTTAGTAATTAAAAAGCACTAAACACATAAACTAGGTGTGTGAGTTTTTCTTCCAGAGCTTACACACCTGAATACGTTAGCTTAACTTGCTAAGCTTTTATTGTTTTTTAAGTAATCCTCAAGCTGCTCAACCGTTAGAGGCTTGCTGTAATAATAACCCTGCCCATAGCCACACCCACTATTAAGGACAACATCAGCATCGGCTTTTGTCTCTATTCCCTCTGCTATCGAATAAATAGATAAAGCTTTAGTAATTGCAACAATTGCTTGTAAGATACCCTGCTTACTTTTATCTTTTGCGCAGCCATCTACAAAAGAGCGATCAATTTTTAATGTGTCGATAGGGAATTGCCATAGATAGGAAAAAGATGAATAACCCGTACCAAAATCATCGATGGCAACTTGAACGCCTAATTCACGAATTCTTTTTAATTTTTTGCTATAAATTTTATTATTATCGAGCAAGATATTTTCAGTGAGCTCTATTTCTATTTCATTAGCCCCAATCCCTGTTTCTAAAATAACACTCTTAACCGTCTCCTCCAAACCGTCTATTTCTAGCTGTTTAGGCGAAACATTAATGCAAATAGTTTCAAGTAAGTTATCTTGAATAGCATTTTTAAGATACTGATATTGGCGGCAGGCTTTTCTAATAATAATATTGCCAATATCCGAGATAAGATCAGCTTGTTCGGCTATTTCAATAAAAGAATCGGGATATAACAAACCACGCTCTGGATGTCGCCATCTGACCAATGCTTCAAGGCAAGTCACTCTACCATCTTTTAAATCTAAAATAGGTTGGTAATGCAATTCAAATTCATCCCTTTCAATTGCTAAAAGTAAATCTTCTTTTATCTTATTTTCTTCAACAATTTTTTGCGACATAGATATTTCAAACAAAACGGAATGGGAGCCACCTTTTTGCTTAGCTTTATACATTGCGATATCAGCATGCTTGAGCAACTCTGTCCTCGTTTTACCATGCTGTGGATAAAAAGATATACCAACGCTAGAGGAAACCATAAGTTCATAACCGTCGATAGTCACAGGCTGTGAGCAGATAGCCACTATATCCTGAGCAAGCTCATAAATATCCTCAAGCTGGCTAATTGCAACAAATTCATCACCACCAAAACGAGCAATATAATTTCTTTCACCAACACCAACTTTTAATCTATCGGCCAATATTTTCAGTAGGTGATCGCCGATGCTATGACCATATAGATCATTAACGACTTTGAAACCGTCTAGATCAATAAATAATAGTGCAAAAAATTCGTTTTTAGCTTTATCTTCTGAAATAATTGTATCGAGATGACGATTAAACGAATAACGATTAGGAAGGCCTGTTAACTGATCATAAAACGCTATTTTTTGCGCTCGCTCTTCAGCATCCGACCTTACCGCAACCTCTTTATTAAGCTCTTCCATTTTATGCGCAATTTCTTTTTGCATCGACAGAAAAGCCTGAGTAAGAATAGAAATTTCACCCTTATTATTAGTATCGTCTTCAAGCACATGCTTATCAGGATCAACAATATGATTAGCTAATGACACTATTGGTTTTGCGATTTTATTACCCACCAAATAAACAAAAATAAAACACACAAGTGCAGTAATAATTAATGCTTGGAAAATAGCGGTATATAATTTTTTATGCTGTTTTTCATACGCTATAGTAGAGTAAACAACGATAGAATAACCACTATCTGAATCATCCACGCTAAAAGGTAAAATAATTAAGGCATAATCTAGATCGCTGGTGCAAACTATTTTATAGCGATCAATATCAGTTATAGCCGCTCTTATCTGAGCTTTATCGAGTACGACATCGCCATAGGAAAAGATTTCCTCTCCGTTTTTATCAACATAATAGTAACTTAGGAAATTAGTATTGGAATCAACTCTTTCAGGAAAAAACGTTGCACCTCTAACTTTGATTAACAAGTGAGCAAGCTCGTTATAGTTTTCGGCTTTTTGAGGTATATTATTTCTAACTTCATAGTGAAAGTCGTAAACCAACGCATCGGATTGCTGATACAAGCCAGTATCATAGAATATATTATTTTGATATATAGTGAATGAGAAATAAGCAAGCATCACTAACAATACTGGCAGAGTAACCACGATCATTAGGCGAAACTTAATACTTTGACAAAAAGAGACCATCGACAATCAAATTGTATTCTTAGTTAAAATTATAGGATCTATATAGACTCTTCTATCAACCTCTAGTCCCTCTAGTAACTTGAACATTACCTCTACAGCCTTTTTTCCCATAAGGGATGTATCTTGCATGACTGTACCAACTAACTTCTCTTCTCTTATTAATTTTTTCATAACAATATTACAGTCAAACCCCATAATCACAGGCTCGGTATTCGATGACTCGGCAGCGACTGTTGCGGCAATAGATGCCGGAGCAAATGCCGAGAAAATACCAGCAACATCATCTCCATATTCCTGTAAGCCTTCTAAGGTGATATCAAAAGCGTTTTTTCCATCCCAGTTCTCGGCATAGAGTACTTGCACATTGTAACCGCCTAATCGAGAAAGAGCTCTTCTTGCGCTATCCGCCCTAGTTCGCGCATCGACATTCCCTTGATCACCAGTAACAATAAGAACCGTGACACCCGTTTTTTGTTTTCGCTTGATTTCTTCATGGAGAAATTCAGCAGCTAATGTCGATGCTAAGTGATTATTTGTCATCACTGTAGATCTAACCAAAGGATGTTCAATATCGGTATTAACGAGCACCAGTGGAATGTTGGTTTCCTTTAAAATATCTACTTTGTGTATTGTTTCATCACTTAGAGAACCTAAAATCAGGCCATCAACATTGTCGGATATTGCTTTTTGGGGGATAGACAGTTTTTCTTTGTAGGAAATTTTGGGGGGCTTTATATTTTCTGTATAGTTAAGTAGTACAGAGTTTCTTTCATTTGCTTCCCTTCTTAAAGATTTAGCAAGCTTTATCCAGTAGTCGACCTGATTAAACATACCAGAATATCCGATAACCGCCCCTCCTATCTCTGTAGTTTGATCATCATCTACTTTGCTATGTTCTTGAGAATAAAGGGGATTGCTAAAAATCAGGGCACATAACAAACTAAATCGCTGAGCGCTTCGTTTATACTGGTGAGAGTTGAAAAAAAAAATTGAATGTTTAGCTATATTTTTTACTAAAGAAGAAAAATATTGCTGTTTCACTAAACACATTTTTCTCTCCCCTTTTTATTCGCTTAATATTGATATATGTAAACGTTATTAACTACCGTTTCTACGGCATTCATCAAGCCCAACTAGAGTGCTATTGATACTTATAAAGCATAGCCACTATTTATAATAAAACAAACGCCAGCATTTTATACAAGCAAGGGAGGCTACTATAGTGGAACAGCAAAATATTTGCATACAATGACTATTAGATTTTAGTCTGATGGTGGAGATATACCTTATTTATTGATTTATTTGAGTATTGAGGCTTAATATCATCACATAAAGTAAGGCCTTTAAACCAAATACATTAATTTTATACCTTTACCTAAACTTAAAAACAAACAAAGCAACTAATAATTAGCAAGTTTAATACTATTTTTAGTCGCTATTGCTAAAAGAAGCATACCTACTTAAACTTTTTTATCTCTCCGCTTTCTATTCTCGCAAAATACGACTCCATCTCACGTTTTACAATCGGTGCTAAGAAGTACAAACCTAATATATTAGGCACACAAATTAAGAACACTAAGGCATCGGATATATCAAGTATTGGTCCTAGCTCGACAATACAGCCCAAAGCTACAAAGGCACAGAAAATTAATTTATAAGCCGTTTGCCCTTTTTCGCTTTCACCAAATAAATAGGTCCACCCTTTTAGCCCATAGTAAGACCAAGAGATCATGGTAGAGAAGGCAAAAAGCAGTGCCGCAAATGCTAGCGGTAATGGGAACCAGCTAAACTCGCGCTGAAAAGCGGCAGACGTCATCGCAACACCTTGGGCACCATTGGCAAAATTAGGATCAGCAACCTGTGCCGTACCAATTACCAATGCAGTAATCGTACAAATCACAATGGTATCGATAAATGGCTCCAATAAAGAGACAACACCCTCGGTGACAGGCTCATTAGTTTTAACGGCCGAATGCGCAATGGATGCTGAGCCTATGCCCGCCTCATTTGAAAATACAGCACGTTGAAAACCAATAATCATTGCACCTAATGCACCACCGGCAACACCTTCGCCAGTGAAGGCACCAGTAAATATATTAGAGACAGCTTGCGGCAGTGAGCCTATATTCATTAGGATGACAATGATGGCAAAAATACAATAAAAAATAGCCATAAAGGGAACAATTTTTTCTGTCACTCTCGCTATCGATTTAATACCACCGATGATGACTGAAAAAACCACCCCGGCAAGTATTAAACCAATTAACCAACCAAAACCATCCAATCCACCACCAGCTACAGTATTTAATTGCACATAGGCCTGATTGGATTGGAACATATTACCAATACCTAATGCACCAATAAAAATACCGACGGCATAAAAAGTCCCCATGAATTTACCAAAGCCTGCCATGCCTCTATCGGAAAATCCCTGTCGCAAATAATACATCGGGCCACCGGAGACATGACCATCTTCAAATTCCTGCCGATACTTAACACCTAGGGTACACTCCACAAATTTTGTCGACATCCCTAAAATACCCGCAACAATTAACCAAAAGGTTGCTCCCGCACCACCTACGGTTACAGCAACGGCGACACCACCAATATTACCAATACCAACAGTGCCCGAAACCGCTGTAGCTAATGCTTGAAAATGAGAAACCTCACCGTGGCTTTTGGGGTCAGAGTAATCACCTCTGACCAATTGGATCGCGTGTTTAAAACCTCTAACATTAATAAAACGCATATAAAAAGTAAAAAATACAGCACCGACGACTAGCCATAATACAACTAGGGGTAACTGTGCGCCGAATACCGGAACCTTAAAGAAGACAACCTTCCCAATAAAGGTCGCAATTGGTGCAGTCGCATTATTGATTGCCTCGTCAATGCCTGCATAAACATTAGTGAACGGAATAAAAACCAAACTAAAAAGTAAGAGTAGTTTTTTCATATCTCGCCTCATTTTTATTAATTTATTTTACTTATGAAAAATTTCAAAACCCAATTAAACCTGATCAATCTATAGAGTTATTTAAGGGTTATTTATAAAGAGATTTAGGGATCATTTATAGAACCGCTTATGGAACTACTGTTACCGGTAATAGAGACGTTTGTACTAAAGCCGCTGTCACACTACCGAAGATCATGGAGCGAACTCGAGACTCACCCAATTTACCAATGTAAATTTGTGTAGCCTTGTATTCATCGGCAATATTTTTAAGAGCCTCAGCAATTTTTCCATGACGGACAACGGTTTCAATAGACAAATTTTGATCGCCAAGCGCTTCAATTTCCGGATTAAGAATCGAATCATGAGCCCGTTGAATTTCTGACTCTCGGCGCTTTTGCCTTTCATCTAATTCTTCTGGTGTATGAAAACTATATGGGGACCAATCAATAATATAAGAAAGAATAAGGCTTGAATGAGTTAACTTGGCATATTCAACGGCAGCACCTAATGCTCTTTTGCCACCTTCGCTTCCGTCTATAGCCACTAGAATTTTATTAGACATAATTATCCCTCTAGCAAGTTATGTTTAAAAGTGCATATATTTGTATCTCAGGGACAAAGTACTCCTTACGGCTGGTATAAATCAACAAAAATTTATGGGTCCAGATGATTATATTTTTAAATAATGAGACAAAAACAAACTAAAAGATATTTATAGCTATACTTTTTATAATCAAAACGAATACTTCATAGAGTATAAAATAAAGGCTTTGGAAGGATATTAAGACAGTTAGACTCAATAAATGGAGTGATAAGCGAGCTTTAAATTAGCCGATGAGCCCAAGATATATTTAGATTTAATGATGAGAATTTTTTAATGTCAGAGCAAAATATTGGGATGAATCTCATTAATTGAGCACAGGCCCAATAATGCCAGAGCGATAGACACCTCTTCCTTAAGAACATCTGAAAGTTGAGCCAAGCCTTGTTCACCTTTAGCCGCAATCGCAAATAAAAACGGACGACCTAACATCACAAAATCCGCTCCCTTTGCATAAGCTTTAATAACATCTTCACCATTGCGAATACCGGAATCATAAAAAAGAGGAAACTCTTTTCCTAAAGCTTCTCGAATATTACTCAAGGCATTAATAGCTGGTGGAGCGCTCTCCAATTGGCGACCTCCATGAGAAGATACTTGAATAGCATCCACACCTGCACTTTTGAGTTTAATCGCATCATTAACATCGAGTACACCTTTAACCACTAACTTGCCTTGCCAACGTTCGCGTAGGCGCGCTAAAAATTCCCAATCAGCACCGGCACGACTTTTTGTGCGATCAAAATGCCCTGTATCGCCACCAAAATTTGCTAAAGCCGGTGGACCATTAAATAAAGTCTTGAGCGACCAACGTGGATGCATAGCAAAATCAAAAAACTGACTTGGCCCTATTTTAAAGGGCATTTTAAAACCACGACGTAACTCTCGTGGACGCCTGCCAACTTCGGCAACATCGACAGTCAAGGTTAGCACTTCGTAACCACAATCTTCAGCGCGATCGACTAATTTGTTAGTAACCGATTCATCACCCCCAAAATACAACTGAAACCAAGCATTACCCTCAGCTGTTTCGATCATTTTTTCTAATGGTGTAGATGCCGCTGTCGATACCCCGACAGGAATTTTATGTTTAGCAGCCAAACGGGCGAGCATAAGGTCCGCCCCCGGCATTGATAAATTACACATCCCCATAGGAGCAATACCAAATGGAAGCCCTGTTTCTTTATCAAATACTTTTCCTTTTAGACTACGATGCTCAACATTTTTTAATACGCGTGATTGGAGGCGTAAATGACTGATTATTTCGCGGTTTAACGATTCACCTAGGCCTTCGCCAGCAGAGCCATCAATATAGTCATAGACCATCCAGGGCAATTTTTTCTGAGCTAGTCGCCTAGCATCGGAGAAGGTGTGAATATTTGAATTGATAAACATCAGCAAGTACTTAATAGGTTTTTAGTTTCTGATTTTAGGAACCTCTGATTAACCTCGGATAACTTCTGGCTTACAGGCGTTGCTGAGATCAAGGCGACTCTTTGCAGTAATGTCTAGACCTTGCAAAAAGAGTCAACACTGAGATCGGTAACGCCTGTAAGCCCCACAGGGCGTGGCTAAAATGCACTTATGCTGTGTTGTACTTCTTGCTAAGGGCTACGGCCATTAGCTGCAAAGTACGCCTTGCCTAAGCACATTTTAGACTCACGCAGAAATCATTCGAGGTTAATCAGAGGTTCCTTTAATTTCTTGTTTTCACTTCACTCATAAAACGATGAGCAATCACAACCGGGTCCATAGTAATAACTGGAACAGGTATATTGCCCGACTCGCATTTACTCACAATGATTGTCATTTTATTAGAATCTAATGCCGCCTTTAATGCGCCTACTGTATCTTCCGCACTGCATTCGACAACATTTTCACAACCACAAGCTTTGGCAACAGCAGCGAGTGATGTTTTTTTACCGGCATAGGTTGGTTGATCACCTGTTGACCCATAACTGCCGTTATCGATAATCAGCAAAATAAAATTATCGGCTACATTGTTGGCAATAGTTGGTAGAGTACCAAAATTGGTTAACACGGAGCCATCACCATCAATGGCAATCACTTTATCTTTTTGAGCAAGCGCTAACCCCAAACCAATAGAGGACGATAAACCCATAGTCCCTAGCATATAAAAATTACTGGGCTGATCATCGAGCATATGCAGCTCTTGAGAAGGCAGGCCAATATTACAGACAACGAGTTTATCGGAAATAACGGGGATCAATGTTTTTAATACGTCACTTCTAATCATTATGCTGTCCCCTCTTGGCTACTGGCTTTATTCCAAAAACTCGCATCGGTTAAGATCGCCGTTGGCTTATTACACATAAAGGTATGCTTCAAGATAGCATCGAATTCTTGCGCATCATCGGGGTGATGAAAATGATAAGTAGGGATATTCATTTGCTTTAATAATGCTTTGGTATGTATCGCCATCTCTACCTGACAAGCGACAGGCTCACCCAACTCGCCTCGATAACTTATTAGCATAGGTAGCGGAAAGTGATAGTACTGTATGAGTGTGGCCAGTGTATTAATAGTCACACCAATAGCGGTATTTTGCATAATAATAGCCGACCGTTTACCTCCCATATAAGCACCTGCACACAAGCCCATGCCTTCATCTTCTTTGTTGGCTGGTATATGAAAAATCTTCTCGCTGTTATCGATGACTTCAATAACACCGGCAAGCTGTTTGCACGGTACAGTCGTAATAAACTCGACGTTGTTATTTTCAAAATCCTTAACGATCTTACTATTAATGGACATGCTGGCAGGTTCCTATTATTAAAACTAAGTTAAATCTGGGAAAATGCTTACCCGATCTCCAGCACTTTATTACACCCATAACAGAAAAAACAGGCAAAAAAAGTTAAGCCTCGATTAAGTAAAACTTAACAAAAAGAAGGAATAAAAAGAAAGTGAAAAAAGAATGAAAAAAGAGTAAAGCAATATTTATAAACTTTAACTACAGCTATAAAGAACTATCAATGATTACCACGCTGTTCAAGGGAGACAATTGTTTGCTCAAGAGTATGTAATAAGCCATCGAGCATACTAACTTTGGAGCTATCTTGCCTAGAAAGTATACCCATCGATCTCGATACCGTTTTTGCATTGATTGTTGCGCTTGTTGCTTGAGGCAACGGGATAAATTTTACACCCTCGTAATGAGGGTCGAGAACACAGGGGCGCGGTACAATGGCAACACCCAAATTATGCGACACCATACTGGTAATATTATCCAACGAAGATAACTCCATAGCATCGCTAAGGTTGAGTTTGTAGTCCTGCAAAATATCATCAACCATAAGCCCAACAACACTATGGCGGCTCATACGTATATAGGGATTATTTTTGAGTAGTTCCAGCGGATCATTAGATGACAATTCCGTTGAGCACATCACCATCATTTCTTCCTGTGCAAAAGTTTGCCACTTCAAATGGTGCCGTAGCTGTAGAGGCTTACTCATAATAGCCGCATCAATTGCGCCACGATCTAACTGGGGTAGTAAATCGTGGGATGGAGCCGTTATTAAACGTATATGTATTTCAGGGTAGTCATGCAATAAAGCCTTAATGGCAATAGGCACTAAACTCGTTAGCGAAGAAGACACTGCACCCAAGGTTAGCTCACCACGCATAGCATCTTGATTATTAGCATTACTCAACATAGCATCGTAGCCACGTACAATCTCGCGTGCTTTAGGGACTAGCGCTTTACCCGCAGCGGTTAGCTCAGGCGTACGTTTATTTCTCTCAAATAAGCTAATGTCCAATATCTCTTCCAGCTTTTTCATTTGTTGGCTAACCGCTGCTGGGCTAACACACACTTGATCAGCAGCAGCGCTAAAATTGCCTTTTTCAGAGATTGCAATCAATGTTCGTAAGAATTTAATTGCCATAGCTTACTCCATCACCCAAAACACAAAAAGAAACATAAAGGATAAGAAAAACTTAATAGAAAAGCTATAAAACCATATTTTATCAATAAATACTAAATATTTAGCTAAAAAATGACTTAATAAAGGGATTTTTGGGTGGGCGGAGGGGCGGTAGTGTCTCTAATCATCAATTCTATATCTACCTCTGTACTTAGCGAGGTATCTTCTTGATTAATTTGAGCCAGTAGATGATCGGCTGCTAATCTACCCATTTCTGCCGAGGGGATATGCACCGTTGTTAAGGCAGGTACAAGCTGTGAGGATAGCTCTAAATCGTCAAAACCTGTAATTGAAATATCATTGGGTACATCAATCCCAGCTGCTTGGCACTCGGCCAAAGCACCCAATGCCAACACGTCATTACCGCAGATAACCGCCGTTGGCCTGTTTTTACTGTTTAATATGGCTTGCATTGCCTCACGTCCTTGTTTAACAGAGTAAGAACGCTGCAAAATAGATTCATCACTAAGTCTAAGCCCCTGCTGCTCTATTGCAACCTTAACTCCAGCCAATCGATCTGCTGCACGATCATTATTAACTGTATGACCAATGATCACAGCAAAGTCTTTATGTCCAAGCTCAATTAAATAACGGGTGAGCCGCTCGGATGCTTTTTTATTATCAAAACCCACATAGGGTTTTGGCGAGGCCGCATCAAAAGCCCAGCAATTAACATAAGAGATATGCTGCCTCATTAAAAGATCATCCAATGCAGGCCGGTGTGTTCCACCTACCAACATAATGCCCTCAACGCCTTGGCGCAGCAGGGTTTTAACCTCGTGTAACTCTTCATCGAGATCATATTCGTGGCTGGCTACCAATAGTGTATACCCTACATTTTTAAGCTGGCTCTGTAGGGCCTGTATACCGGTTGCAAAAATGGCATTATCAAGTGTAGGTACTACAGCACCAATGGTTTTAGTGTGCCTAGAAGCCAGTGCCCTCGCCGCGCCATCAGGTATATAGCCTAACTCGGCTATAGCCGCCTCAATCATTAAGCGCTTTTTTTCAGCAACTTTTTCGGGGTTATTGAGCACACGCGATACTGTGGCCGTTGAAACACCAACGTGTTTTGCAACATCACTAAGCGAGACACTACGAGACATATATTTTTCCTGTTTTTTATAATAGTAGTATATTCCAATACACTTTGTTATCTCGGTTAGCGCAATCAAAGAGGCAATTCAGCACTAACTCTATCCCCCATAAGTACAGGCATTATATTTAAACTGTTGACAAAAGCGTACCGGATTATTACTCTAAATGTAAGCGCTTACATTTGAGTATATTAAAAGTAATAGTCGACCATACAATCTGTCGTGCGCACTCTTTTATAAAAGACCTAAAATAAAGTAAACAATCGTGTTAATCACGTGAGCAGGAGAAAATCATGGCTATAAGCTACATCAAAAAAGCAGATAAAACCTCGGCAACAGGCGAAGACAATACCCGTGAAATAGTCATTAGTATGCTAAAAGACATCGAAGAAGGTGGTGAGGCAAAAGCTCTCGAATACGCTAAAAAGCTCGATGGTTGGGACAAGGGCTCCCCTATTATGAGTCGCGAACAAATAGAAGCTGCTAAGGCATTGGTCCCTCAGCAATTAAAAGACGATATTCATTTTTCCTACGAACGCGTGAGCAAATTTGCCGCAGCACAACGTGATAGTATGCAAGAGTTTGAAACCGAGCTAAGCCCTGGTTTATTTGCTGGCCAAAAATTAATCCCCATGACAACTGCAGGCTGCTATGTCCCCGGTGGCCGCTACGCTCATATCGCATCGGCTATTATGAGCGTGGCAACGGCTAAGGTTGCCGGTGTCGAAAACGTCATTGCCTGCTCTGTACCACATGGTGAGCAAGGTATGCACCCTGCTATTGTCTATGCCATGGATCTTGCCGGGGCCAATACTATCTTGGCGATGGGTGGCGTCCAAGGTATTGCCGCTATGGCCTATGGGTTATTCACAGGTCAGCCTGCCGATATTTTAGTGGGCCCTGGTAATAAGTTTGTCGCAGAAGCTAAGCGCTTATTGTTTGGTCGTGTGGGTATCGATTTATTTGCAGGCCCAACTGAAATCGCCATTATTGCCGATGGCAATGCAGACCCAGAAATCGTTGCTTGCGATTTAGCTGGCCAAGCCGAACACGGGCCAGACTCTCCCGCATGGCTATTTACTGATTCTCGTGAACTAGCTGATGCCGTGATAGAAAGAATGCCACACTACATTGAATCTTTACCGCAAGTACAACGTGATGCGGCATTTGCCGCTTGGAGAGATTACGGCGAAATTATTTTATGCGATACTCATGAAGAAATAGCTACTGTTAGCGACCAATACGCCGCAGAGCACTTAGAAGTACAAGCAGATAATTTGGATTGGTGGCTTGGCCGCCTTAAAAACTACGGCTCGCTCTTTGTAGGCGAGGAAGCTACCGTTGCCTTTGGTGATAAGTGCTCAGGTACTAACCACATTTTGCCTACAAAAGGAGCTGGTCGTTACACCGGTGGTTTAAGTGCTTCTAAATTTATTAAGGTCGTGACTTATCAGCGTCAAAATAAAGAGGCCACGCGTGATGTTGCTGCGACAACAGCTAGAATCTCTCGCGGAGAAGGTATGGAGGGGCACGCACGTACCGGTGATATTCGCTTAGAGAAATACTACCCAGAGGAGACTTTTAACTTAGGATCGTTGCAATAAACGGCCCTGAGCGAAATAGATAATCCTGTGCCTAAATTAAAAACGACCTTAACAATTCGCCCCAACACGCGCCCAACTGGAAAAATAATGGACAAACCCATACAGTCTCTTTTTGATCTCACCGGCCATACAGCACTTTGTACAGGAGGCTCTTCGGGTATTGGTAAAAGAATGGCATGGGCATTATTAAATGCAGGCGCAAACGTTATTTTAGTGGCACGCAGCGAGAAGAACTTAGCTAGTACAAGAGTTGAATTCGAAGACGACCTTTCCTTTAAAGGAAAGGTCGCGACAATTGCTGCTGACCTATCAGACCGTTCATGCCTTGATGATGTCGTCCACCAAGCGACAAACTTGCTTGGCGCACCAGATATACTCGTTAATGCTGCGGGCATTAATTTACGCCAGCCAGCTGATGAAGTAAGTGACGAAAGCTGGGATCAAACAATCAATATTAATTTATCGACGCCATTTTTTTTAGCACGCCACTGTATCAAAGGTATGCAAGAAAAAGGGTATGGACGTATTATAAATATTGCTTCGTTGCAATCATTTCGCGCCTTTCCCAACAGCATGCCTTATGGTGCCTCTAAAGGTGGGATTACACAATTAACCCGCGCCATGGCCGAGAACTGGTCCAGCGATGGCATTATGGCTAATGCAATTGCACCGGGTTTTTTTCCAACAGAACTCACCAAAGCCGTCTATGAAAATCCAGAAATGCTTGAGCATAATGCACGCATGACTGCCATTGGCCGCAACGGTGAACTAGCCGACCTTGATGGTGCCACTATCTTTTTGGCATCCCCTGCATCGAGTTATATAACTGGCCAAGTACTATCTGTTGATGGGGGATTTACTGCAAAATAAGTTTGTACTTCAACAGTATTAAAAAGGTAGAAAATAATGAAAGCATTAGTCTATACCGATACCTGCCAATTAGAGTACCGTAGCGAACCTGACCCTATTCCTGAGGTAGGTGAAGCAATTATTCAAGTAAAAGCTAGTGGTATTTGCGGCTCTGATATGCATGCCTACTTTGGCCATGACGAACGCCGTATAGCACCGTTAATTTTAGGGCACGAAGTGAGCGGGCAAGTTCTCAGTGGCAGTAAAAAAGGTAAAAGAGTTGTCGTTAATCCTTTAGTAAGCTGTAACCAATGCCTCTCTTGTACGAATGGTCACGAAAATCTCTGCCAATCTCGACAAATGATCAGTATGCAGCCGCGCCAAGGCGCCTTCTCAGAATTATTACGTGTGCCCGAGCGCAATTTAGTCTCCCTACCCGATGATATGAGCTACTTGCACGCAGCACTGACAGAACCCGTAGCTACCTCGTGGCATGCAGTAATGCGCGGCAAAGAAATGTCTAACTGCAATATTGGTGATGCAAAAGTATTGATACTAGGCGGCGGTGCTATTGGGTTATCTTGTGCATTAATTTTGCACAGTCTTGGCTGTAGTGATATTACTCTTGGCGAGACGAATCAGCTTCGCCGAACAACCGTTCAAAAAGCCAATGTCTGTAAGCTTTATAATCCTCTTGATATTTCACCCGAAGATAATAGCTACGATATCATCTATGATGCCGTAGGTGGTCGACTCACCCGCGAGGCTTCCTCAAAAGCCATAAAACCTGGCGGGGCTATTGTTCATATTGGTTTAATGGACAGTAACGATGGTTTGGACATACGTAAATTAACCTTACAAGAAGTGACATTTGGTGGCTGCTACACCTACACTATGCGAGATTTTAAAGACACTGTAGATGCGTTGTATAATGGCTCTCTTGGGAAACTAGATTGGATAGAACAGCGCCCTTTAAGTGAAGGCGGTAATGCCTTCGTAGATTTGTCGCAAGGTAAAACCGCTGCCGCAAAAATTATTCTAGTACCGGAGGGTTAGTGGCTTAAGCTGTGCAGTACACAGCCTTTTCTTAAATTTATTTCGGTGAACTTAATGCTAATGGACTACTCTATAGGCTTATACTTGGAAAGCTTATCGCTAAGCTCGAATAAGCAGAGACCTATCAAGTCTAATGAGCCATTAATTGAGGATAAAAATCGTGAGTGAACACGAAATTACTATTACCGTTTACAGATGGGCAGGCAGCTGGGGACCATTTAAAGTTAATATTCCTTGTGGCGAATGTTCTCTTACAAAAGATGTTATTCAAGATACTATTGATACTGATCTTGAAGGCATCCCAGTCAAACTCATTATGCGTGACTGGTTGAGTGAGTGGTGGAAGCCTTTAATGAAAGGTGGGTTTCATGCCCCTATTGTTATTGTTGAAGATAAAATTGTTAGCCAAGGTCGCGCACTTAACCGCGGTTTATTGACCGAGGCAGTCATCGAAGCTTATGCAAAAAAAGCCCCCGTTACTGAAAATATTGTTTTTGGTAAAGAGAGCTGTCCACACTGTAAAATCGCTAAAGAGTCTTTGGATCGTGCGGGCGTTAATTATAAATATCACGATGTCGTAAAACAGCCTCGTGCACTCTATGAAATGCTCGCGCGAGTAAAACCTATTGTCGGCCCTAAAACGCCCGTGACGGTACCACAAATATGGATAGATAAAGAATACGTTGGTGGTGCTGATCAGTTGAGTAAAAAGCTAGAAATGGATGTGCCACCCAATCCAGACAGAGGTCAATGCTCCCTCTCCCCTGCACGCTAGTGATTCAGCCAGTAAAAATCTTGAAACAGAAATTATTAAAAAACACGCCGAGTGCTGCGACAAAAATACTAATTTTTTTAGTATTTGTTGCAGCCACCTTGGCGTTATTATTATTTTTCAAAGATAGCCTATCACTAGAAGCTGCAAAAGAGAGCGCGAGCGCTGCACTTAATTTTGTAGAAAATAATCGCCTAGAAGGCATACTTATTTTTATGGCATTTTATTTTGCTATTTGCTCACTGCCTATGCCTTTTGTAAGCGTGCCTACTATGATTGCCGGGTTTTTATTTGGTAATATTGATGGGCTACTCATTGTGTCATTTATGAGTGCCTTGGGCGGGACATGTTTGTTTTTGATAACACGCTATTTATGTAGCGATTGGATACAAAAAAAATTCGCTGATAAATTTACCAGCCTGCAAAAAGCCACCAATACCGACAGTTTTATGGTAGCCCTAAGCATGCGCCTAGTGCCAGGCATGCCGTTTTCCTTCCCTGCTATTTTATTGGGGCTTAGTCGAATTAGCACCTTAAAATTCTATGCATCAACACAACTGGGCTTACTAATAATTTTATTTGTTTATGTCAATGCAGGTAGAAGCCTCTCTGAAATAAACTCAGTACAGGATATTTTCAGCCCTCAGCTAGTATTATCAATGCTATTACTGGCTGTTGTTCCATTAACCTTTGGTTTTATCTCTAAAAAGAAAAAGATGCTATTTAATTAGAGACTTTTTCTTAATAAAACCTATTACTACTAGTCATTTACTATAAAGCTGACTCCTCTTTTAACAAACATGCCTCAACAACATCAACAATTATCTCTGCAATTAACTCACAATCTCCCTCGCTAAAAGTTAACGGTATACGCATGTCTAATAAAGTCGAGAGTATTCTTTCTGTTTTGGGTAAGGCCGGCATCTGCTCAATATAGCGCCAGCTATCGTAGCGACTGGTATAATCTTGTGGTTCGCTCGCACCAAACCATTTAATCACGACGCCTCTATCAAGACAGTCTTTAACACATTGTTTAATTTTTTGCGATGAAAACCCCAATAGCGAAAACTGAATAGAACTAGCAACAAACTCTTCATCAACCGAGCGCTCAGGCAGCGAGATATGCACGCTTTGGCTCAGCACTTTTTCTAATAATTTGTAGCGTATATTCCAGCGCTCGCACTGTTCATCCAGTGCCTGTACTTGTGGCCGTAAAATCGCGGCACGTAAATTATCCATACGTCCACTGTAGTTTGGTGTCTCGTAGCGAATATTTTCAAAGGTCTCTTTGTTCGGTGCCGCTTGATGGCGATCAAACAGCATATAAGAGCCCGAATACATAATGGCACGCGCCATAATCTCATCGTGAGGGCTGATTAAAAAACCTCCCTCGCCAGAGTTAATATGCTTATAGGTTTGTGCACTAAAGCAGGCTATATCACCAAAGGTGCCACTCTTTTTACCCTTCCAACTCGCGCCCATTGTGTGGGCACAATCTTCTATCAAAAATAAATCATATTGCTTACATAATTGAACAACACGATCCATATCGGCTATATGGCCGCGCATGTGTGACAGCATAAAAAAACGCGCGCCACTGGTCTTGGCTTTTAATTCAAGATCATCAAAATCAATTTTATAATCGCTACCTACATCGACCAATATGGGGGTAGCACCACTATTATGAATCGCACCAGGTACAGGTGCTAAAGTAAATGCATTGCACAATACTTTATCTCCTTTATTGATACCCGCTGCACGCATAGCTATATGCAAAGCGTAGCCACCAGAAGAACAGGCAAGGCAATAAGGCATGCCCATATATTTGGCAAATTCTATTTCTAGATGATCCGTCTCGCTTAATTCATTGGGTAAAGTATTGTAGCGGTGTAGTCGTCCTGTACGCATAACCGCAGTCGCAGCATCAATAGCTCTTTCTGGTAGTGACTCTTGCTGAGTAAAGGATTTACTAAATGATTTCATAGGGATTTACTACCAAAAGAAGGAACTTACATTATTTAAACAACACTAACCCAACCAATAGCCTAAGGCAACTAAATAGCATGAGCCAATTTCGTTAAGTTACTTTATAATACGCGCCATCGCTATACTGCTAGTGTATATGCCCGTTGTGTATTTCTTTATTTATTATTTTTTCGTGAGCTACTCCTATGCAAGATAATCTCGACATACTTTCTAGAGCTGTAAATCAATGGTCTAAACAAGACCGTCCAGTCTCTCAAACACCGATAGCAACCGAGCTAGAAAAAATACTAGATATTGAACTAGGTGAAGAAGGCTGCACAATTGAAGATCTCGAAAAAGCGATTACAGATTATATCCACTATAGCCCCGATGTCTCTCAACCAGGCTTTAACAAATTACTTTATTCAGGTGCGAATCGCCCTGCACTACTCGGTGATTGGATTACGAGCCTTGCTAATTCGACCATGCATACTTATCAAGTTGGCCCTGTCGCTACACTTATGGAGCTAGAGCTAATACGCCAGTGGAATAAATTAATTGGCTTTGAGAATGGCGAAGGTATTATGGTTGCTGGTGGCAGTCAGGCCAACCTTATTGGCATGATGCTCGCCCGTTACCATGCCTACCCTGAATCTAAAACACAGGGCATGATGGGACGTAAACTTGTTGCCTATGTTTCTGATCAAGCACACTACTCTAATCAACGCGCCGCTAATTTATTAGGCATTGGTACGGACAACCTTATTGCCATTGCCTCAGATGATCAGGGCAAAATAATACCCGAGGCATTAGAAGACGCTATTAAACAAACTATTGCCAATGGTGATTTACCTTTTTATATCGGCCTGACTGCTGGCACCACAGTTATTGGCGCCTATGATTCAGTTACCGATGTTAGCCCTATCGCAAGAAAATACAATATTTGGCTCCATGTAGATGGCGCTTGGGGGGCTCCTGTGCTTTTTTCAGAGACACATCGTTCACTAATCAAAGACTCTCACCTAGTTGACTCCTTTGCTTGGGATGCTCATAAACTAATGAATGTACCTTTGACTGCTGCGGTTGTTTTAGTCAAACAAGCGGGCTCATTAAAACCTTGTATTGCCGGAGGCGGTGGCGAGTATTTATTTCACCAAGACGCTAATGCTGACTACAACTTGGGAGAGCGCTCTATTCAGTGCGGTCGACGTGCCGATGCATTAAAAGTGTGGTTAAGCTGGAAGGCAATTGGCAAACAGGGTTTTGCTAAAAAAATTGATCATTTGCAGAACACTAAAACACTTTGTGTCGACAAAATTAATCAACATGATTCGCTGGAAATGTTAGCACCCGCTGCCTACTTAAATGTATTGTTTAGATATATCCCTGCATCATTAAAAGAAGTGGGAGCAGAGCACGAAGAGGCTGTAGCTAAGTTAAATATGGCCATCACAAAAACTATGATGGCCGAGGGTGGCGCCTATAGTGACTATGCTCGCTATAAAGGGAAAGTGGGAATACGCTTGATTATTGCTAACGAATTATTAACCGAAGAACATATTAATAATTTGCTAAAACAATGCGTAACTATAGGCAAAAGGCTTGAAGCTAATTATACCTAGCGTGATATGGACTACATATAAAAAAGGCCTCACAAAGTGAGGCCTTTTTAGTTATTACACATGCCACAAAACAGCTCAATCTAGTGCCAAATTAGCCTTCTGTCATATGAAAAAAAGCTAGTTTATTACCGTCCAGATCACGTACATAACCACCATAGAAGAATGGAAAACGCTGGCCTGGTTCACCTTCATCAGTACCACCTAACTCCATTGCCTTTTTGTAAAGCGCATCTGCACCCTCTCGTGATCCACCTGGTATCCCAATCATATTACCATTGCCACAAGCTTGTGGTTCACCATTATGAGGGCTTGCAATAGCGAGCATCGCTCCACCAGCATCAGTACCATAAAATTTTATACGGTCTAAGCCCATTAATTGCTTACCACCAATACTTTCTAATAAAGCATCATAAAATGCGCATGAGCGCTCTAGATCTTTTGTACCAATTACTGCATAACCAAGCATAGTCTTCTCCTAGGAAGTGTATTAATTAAACTATGAGCACTATATCATTGCAAAAACATTCTATCAACCGATAGATAGTTAACTTTGGTAACACTTTAACATAAAAATAGGATAGTACTTTTTGGTTTAGAAATGCAGACCGAGTAGAGCAATGGAAACCAAGCCTACTCGATCAAGGTACGCGGTGTTATCACTTATTACTAAGACTGGGCAACTTTAGGGGCATTAGCGGCATTGCCACCGTACATATTCTCAAGGCGCACAAACCACTGACCTACCGCAGAGTTATTATCAATAGGGCGATAACCTGCAACAAGATCTATCCACTTGATAATGCCAAAGAGTAGATAGTCAGCATAAGTCGGTGCATCACCACCAATAAACTGACTGCTGTTAAGCATGGTTTCAAAAGGTACTAAAGCTTTTGCTAAATTAGCTTTACCTTCTTCTGGCTCCGCATTGATTTCACTTAATTTACCACCCAACTTAGCTTCACGCGTTTCAACAAAGTAGGCTTGATTCTCTTCATCGAGTATTTGGCTTACCGGATAAATAGCCATAGGAATAGCCGCGGGAAATATTTGAGTATTACATAATGCATCAACTAGTTGAGCAAGGGCCTCTCCCTCTTTGCCATTGAATAGCGGATTCTCGGGGTATTTTTCGTCCAAGTATTTCGCGATTTGCCAACTATCACCTACCCAAGTGCCATTGTCATTAATAACAGGTACTGCTTTATGGCCAGATTCAGCAATGGTGTCCTTTTCTAAAAAACGCCAAGCCTCAGAGTTAAAGTCTAATCCTTTGTGTAAAAGTGACATACGTGCGCGCCAACAAAACGGGCTAAACTTTATTTCAGGATTGCTACCGGCAAGATCATATAATGTTATAGACATAAAGATTCCTATTTCTATGATGGATATGGTTATTTAGTTACCAAAGTTAATCTAGACTGCATGAGACAACAAACTACCAATTAATTCAACAAATGTGGTGTAGATGCCGAGAAATATTGACATATTATCGCTAAAACTGAGACCATCCCCATTATTAGACTTTAGTATAATCAGGAACTTAAATGCAGAATGAACCTAAGATAGTGATTATTGGCGGTGGCGCCGGTGGGCTTGAGCTTGCCACACGTCTTGGCAATACACTGGGCAAGAGAAAAAAGGCCCGTATCCATCTTGTTGACAGCAATCCAACACATCTTTGGAAGCCATTACTACATGAGGTGGCCACGGGCTCCCTCGACTCCGACATTGATGAGGTCAGTTATTTATCGCATGCCTATAAGCATCATTTCCATTTTCATATTGGCAAAATGGATGGCCTTGATCGCGAGCAAAAACACATTTTATTAGCGCCAATGTTTGATGACAAAGGCGAAGAGATTAAGCCAGCCCGATCTTTAAGCTACGATTTGTTAGTGATTGCCATAGGTAGCCAAACCAATGACTTTGGTACACCCGGTGCAGCCGAGCACTGCGCATTCTTGGATAGTAGGCACCAGGCAGATGCTTTTCATCAAAGACTAATCAACACTTATCTACGTCTTAGCAGCCAAGTGGAAGAAAGAGAAGTCGAGCAATCAGAGACAAAAACAAATAAGCCCAAGGACAATATTGTACTGACTGTTGGCATCGTTGGCGCTGGTGCAACAGGTGTTGAATTAGCCGCTGAGCTACACAATACTACAGCGCTTTTGCAAGCATACGGTTTAAAACTGAATGCCGATAATTTAAAAGTCACCATTATAGAGGCCGGACCTAGAGTCTTGCCCGCCTTACCCGCGAGAATTTCGAGCGCAGTAGTGACCGATCTTAAAACACTCAATATAGATATTCGTACCGATACCCGTATCACTAAAGTCACCAAAGAAGGGTTTGAAACCGCCGATGGAGAGCTGATTCAAGCGGATATTCGCGTTTGGGCTGCAGGGGTTAAAGCACCAGAGTTTTTAAAAGATATCGGTGGACTAGAAAGTACTCGCACCAATCAACTAGTTGTAACACCCAGCCTGCAAACAACGCTGGACGATGCTATTTATGCCATTGGCGATTGTGCGAGCTATACCCAAGAAAACGGCCTGCGCATACCACCACGCGCGCAGTCTGCGCATCAAATGGCTAGCCATGTATATAAAAATATTCGTCGTACCTTGGAGGATAAACCCTTACAGCATTATATTTACAAAGATCATGGCTCCTTAGTCTCGCTAAGTCGATATTCAACTGTCGGCAGCCTTATGGGTAATCTTATGGGCAAATCAACAATGATCGAAGGCAGAGCGGCACGTATTGTTTATATCTCGCTTTATAGAATGCACCAAATGGCTTTGCACGGCTGGTTTAGAACAGCATTGATCATTTTCTCTGGCCGCATTAATAGAATTATTAGACCACGCTTAAAGCTGCATTAAGGGCTGCTCTTAATGCAAAAGAAAAACACGTATTTATTTCAATTAGCAATATTATTCATTTTAAATTAAAGACGGTTGAACTTTACGACGAATGGTTATGTCTCACTTATGTAACTACTCATTCTTTAAGAGAGATATATTCATGAAAAAAGTACAAATAACACTACAAGCTTTGGCATTCTTAATCATTGCTGTATTTAGCCTACAATCACATGCTGGTGAATGGGTTGAAAAGCAATACGGCATAAAAGGCTCGTGGGAAGTCATTGAGCGTGACGGCAAAACAATTATTGCCTTTGATGAAAAATTCAAAACCAAAAATGGCCCAGACCTTAAAATATTTTTATCCAATTTAACAATGGACAAAATTAATGGACAAAATGTTGTTAGCTCTTCAGTACTTGTTAGCCCTTTAAAATCAAATAAAGGTGCTCAGGAATACGTATTACCAGCAAGTGTTAGCCTTGACGATTTTTCTTCAGTCGTAATTCACTGTGAAAAATTCTCAGTACTTTGGGGCGGCGGTTCACTTAAGTAAGTTTATTAGCTAAATCTACAAGCACTAGCACCTAAAAGCCTAGCTTATTATAGCTGGGCTTTTTATTACCTATAATATGCTCAGAGCAAACGCCATAGTCATAAACCTTAGCCATAAACCTAGAGATTAAGGGTATCTATTTGAAGCACGAAAACATTAATGCTCATTAATTATTAGCCCACCACAGTGCTAAAATATTTATTACCCGCTAATTAGAATAAATTTTAATTAAATTGGCCGGGTCCAAATCAGCATAACCTTCATCACAATATTTACGCATAAGGTTTTTCGCCAAGGATGAGATCGGTATATTACCCAAGTTTACCTGCGCCATTTCTGTAGCCAAATCTAAATCCTTTGCCAGTGTTTTTACATGCCACTTTAATTCATCAAACTCTTTATTCACCATTCGCTGGCCTGTAAGCTGAAATGGTATTGAATCCGCAAACCCACCAGCCAATGCCGCTGGAATTTTTTGGCTATCAATCCCTGACTTTTCTGCCAAGGCCAGCACTTCCGCCATAATCAAAACATTACAACTGACGATCATCTGATTACACACTTTAGTTGCCTGACCACTACCAACGCCCCCCATGTGAGTAATACGCTGCGCAAGGTTCTTAAGAATAGGACGTAGGGAGTCAACGACTTGTGCATCGCCGCCGGCCATCATAACGAGTGTTCCAGATTCAGCACCAGCAACACCACCAGACATTGGGCAATCTACCCAGGTCATACCCGTTAAGCTCGCCAATTTATCAGCAAATACTTTTGTACGTTCAGGATCAATGCTAGAAAAGTCAACAAGTACTTTTTCAGGGGCCGAGGACTTGATAAAGCCTTCAGAAAAGACAACAGCCTCAACCCCATTGGTATCGGTTAGGCAGCTCATAATAATATCACTACGATGTACAAGCTCTGCAATACTAGAAGCAACCGTTGCACCTTCTGTTTGAGGTTCAGTACATTTTTCTGGAGAGCGATTCCAAATTGTTAATTCATAGCCTGCTTTTAGCAAGCGCTTAGTCATAGGAATGCCCATCAAACCCATGCCAATAAAACCAATTTTTTTATTTTTCATCATCTTCAATGCTTATTTATTATCTTATTAAAACCAGCATATCATTCATATACTCAAAAGAATACTGGCGCTTAATTGTCAAAAGTGTGATTCAAATATATTAATAGGTATTGTATAAACAAGAATTAAAAAGCAATTAATATTTAAAACTTTTATTGACTGTATAAATATAACTTACAAAAATATATCGCCGTGTAAACTATTTATAGTGTATTAAACTGCCATTAGGACACTTTTAATTTTCGACTTAATGTCACAATAACGGCAACTAAACCTGCAAAAACTACGGTTATTAGATCTAAGTACTCGCCCAATAAAATAATTGAAAACAATATCGTCATAAAAGGTTGTAGTAATTGAGTTTGGCTAACACGGGCAATACCACCTAGAGCCAGGCCTCTATTCCAAAATAAAAAACTTAGCCATTGGCTCACAAGTGCAAGATATAAAAAGCTTGCCCAATCCCAAAACTGTACTTCGCTTATCTCTGCTGGCAAGGTAAATAATGCAATTACCAATAGTATAGGAGCCGATAAAACTACGGCCCAACTTACCACTTGCAAGCCCCCCAACTCACGAGACAAAGTAGCGCCAAACGCATAGGAAATAGAGACTGATATAGCCGCTATAAGTAGGGCAAGGTCGCCTACTTGGAAGTGCCCGCCACCTTGCAACAAGGAATAAACGATAACCAATAGACTACCTACTAGTGATGCCAGCCAAAAAGCGATTGAAGGACGCTCTTTATAAACTACTGCAGCAACAATAGCCGTTGCTACGGGTAATATACCTAATACCACACCCCCATGAGAGGCAGGCAAAGACTTCATTGCAATCGATGAAAAAATAGGAAAGCCAAAGGTAATACCGCTGGCAACAACCACTAATTGTTTAAGTTGAGCAAGCGTTGGTTTGGCTTGCTTAGTAAGCATCAACCAGAGCCCAGCCGCTATAGCAGCAACGACTACACGTCCACTGGCAATAAATACGGGGTCAAAGAGATCAACAATAGCACGTGTAAGTGGTAGCGTTAGCGAGAAAGCGATAACACCACCTAAGCCCCAAAGCATTCCCTTTGTTTCGTTTGTCATTAACTTACCTAATAATTATTTGTCGCGTTCTTTATGAATATCTGCCAATTTACTTACAGGAAAGTCGAGCATCGTTTTACTGATCACTTTTATGCGACGAAAACTCTTAGAGCAATCAGATAAAATAGGCATATAGTGTTTACAAGCATTGCTATCTTCAATAATAAGTATCACTAAAAAATTTGACCAATAGTGGCAACCAACAATCGTAAGACTTTTATTATTTGGCTCATCCTCCCTGCCCTCATACTTACTTGCATGAGGCAAATCAGGAAATAAGCACCATTGCTGATGTAGCTCTCTTAAAATATAAACCGGAAAGCAACGCCATCGGTGCCAATACCACCCCATATGAATACACAATAAAACTATGGGTATTTGTGCCCAAGCGATTGCTAAACCCGCACTCAGAAATGACAAAATCGCGAGTAAATGTACTAACGTTACTAAAGTAAGTAGTCGTTTTGATGGATTAATTTGAGTAAACGGATGTACGTGCTTTACATCACTGTTGCTTATTAGCGTACTTGTTGGATTTTTCACGAATGATCTTCACTATCCTTAGTAAGTTCTCATCGGCCGGATCTTGTTTTTTTAAGAACCAATTGAATAAATCTTGATCTTGCTCTTCAAGCAATAAGTCATAACGTTTTTGGTCAGACTCATCGAGATTTTTGTATACATTTTCTACAAAGGGCTGCAAGATCAGATCTAGCTCTAACATACCACGTCGACTTGCCCATACCAAGCGATTGTATTCCATTCTACTGCTGCCCTTATTTTAATGAATCTACTGTTGAGAATATTGGCTATACAATAATGAATCCCTTTATAATACTCAAGCGTAAATCACTGCGTTGAGACTCAGATGGCCAATAACACATCGACTAGGTAAAACATGACAATATTTTTAGACATTAGTGACCATAGCCTATTATTACTACAAGGCCCCGATGCACAAAAATTCTTACAAGGTCAGGTAACTTGTGATGTTGCACAACTAGCCATCAGTGATAATAAGAGTAAAACCACCTTAGGTGCCCACTGTACGCACAAAGGTAGGATGTTATTTAGCTTTTTAGCCTGTGGGCTTGATGAACAGACGATTGGCCTCTCGATATATACACCGCTACTTGCTGATGCCATAGCTCAGTTAAAAAAATACAGTATATTTTCGAAGGTTGAGATTATCGACGCCTCAAGCTCATACCGTATTATTGGTATCAAAGGTAGTGATACTAGTGCTTTACAAAAATTGGGGTTATCACCTCCTAACAAAATTGGTGAGGCAAGCCACCATAAATCAACCACTATTATTAAGCTAGATGACGAAAGGTTTGAGTGCTGGATACCTTCTGACGAGGCTAATAAGATAAGTGAATTTGGATCTTTAACGTCTGGCAATGAGGCTTGGTGTATTGATAATATCCATCAAGGCATAGCCGAGGTTCGCAGTGAAACCGTCGAAGAATTTATACCGCAGATGCTTAACTACCAGGTGGTTAGAGAAGCCATTAGCTTTGAAAAAGGCTGCTATACCGGCCAAGAGGTTGTGGCTCGTATGCAATACTTGGGTAAGTTAAAGAAGCGTCTTTATCGGTTTTCGAGTGATACAAACACGCCACTTGTACCCAATACACCACTTTACACGCCCAATAAAAAGCAAGCTATTGGTCATGTTGCATTATCCGCACCGCTTAACGATGGTCAGGTTTTACTCGCCGTAGTTAATGCAGAAGCCGCAGAAGCCGACTCAGTTTATTTTGATGAAAACACACAACAAAAGCTGAGCGTGCAAACCCTACCCTACGATATACCTGAGAACAGTAAAAGTTAGTTACGTTCTCATTGGCTAGGCTTCCCTTTAACAAAATAAAAAAACCGCTTCCGAATGAAGTCTGATACATCACTGGAAGCGGTAAACAGGGTACTCTTTTAATTAATTAAGCGACCGACTAAGCCGGGGCAAACTCTACAGATACAAAACGTTTTTGACCGCGCTTTTCTATCAATACCAATACCGACGGTTTATCCTCTTTTGCTGCTTGCTTAACCTTATCTATTACATTGCTGGGTGAATTAACCCGCTCTTGATCAACCATACTAATCACATCACCTGCACGAATACCCGCTTTAGCCGCTGGACTATTGGGTTCTATATCGGTGACAACAACGCCACGCGTATTGCGCTCTATACCAAAATATTCACGAGTTTGCGGAGTTAAGTCAGACAAATACACCCCGAGCTTATCGGTGTTTTTTTCTTGCTGAGTGCTTACTTTTGCGAGCTGTGCCTCGCTACTTGGAAGCTGGCTAATAGTGACATTAAATGTACGCATTTTGCCCTTGCGCATAATATCCAGTGTCGAAGTATTACCCGAGCGAGTTTGCGCCACAAGCTTAGAAAGATCTTTAGGTTTTTTAAGTGATTTACCATCGATACTGAGAATTACATCCCCGACTTGTACACCGGCCTTTTCTGCAGGGCTATTGGCAATAACATCAGAAACCAATACACCCTGCTCTTTATCTAAACCCAAGCTCTGCGCTGCGAGTTTACCAACAGACTGAATCTGAACACCAAGCCAGCCACGCTCAACATTACCCTTCTCTTTTAATTGGCTGACGACGCCTTTAGCCAAATTGGCAGGAATAGCAAAAGCAATACCGACGTTGCCACCAGTGGGTGAATATATCGCGGTGTTAATACCAATCACTTGTCCCTTGTTATCGAATAGAGGGCCACCAGAATTCCCGCGATTTATCGGCGCATCTACCTGTATATAATCATCATAAGGGCCGGCTTGAATATCCCGGCCGCGAGCAGAAACAATTCCGGCAGTAACAGTACCGCCTAGCCCAAAAGGGTTACCTACAGCAATGACCCATTCACCTACCTCGGTCTTCTCGGAGTTACCTAACTCAACGTAGGGGAAAACATCACCACTCTCTACCTTAAGCAAGGCTAAATCTGTTTTTGGATCTTTACCCTTGAGGGTCGCTTTTATTTTTTTACCATCTTGAGTGATGACGAATATATTATCGGCGTTTTCTATCACATGGTTATTGGTTACAACATAACCATCACTTGAGATAAAAAAACCAGACCCCACGGCCTGAAAATCTCGTTGCCTGTTGTTTGGACCAGAAAACCCAGGCTGCTGAAACTGCCTAAAGAACTCATAAAAAGGGGAGTTAGGTGATACCTCAGGAAATGGTATATTGGCCCTATTAGGCACTTTACCAGTAATCGCTATGTTAACTACCGCCGGCTTTACTTGTTTAACTAGAGCTGAAAAACTAGGCGGCCCTAGTGCGATAGAGTCAACTTGTTGGTTAAGCGGCTGATCCATCGCTGTTGCTTCAGACGAATTAAAGCTATAGCTGCCTATCACAAGTGCCGCGAATGCACTGGCTATGACTGTTTTTTTCCAATGCTTAAGTGACTGTGTGTTTTTCATAGCGTACCTCATAAATGTTTTGATTGAGGACACTGTAACAACGGCATACTTGTCGCCGCCTTACCGCTAGATTACATTTTTGTAATGTTGCGAGTATCCTTACTTATAACTAATTCGTGTAATATATCCGCACATTAATTTACTGGATAATACATGCGTCTCTTAGTTATCGAAGATGATATTGATGTAGCCTCTTACCTGATAAAAGGCCTGCAAGAAAACGGCAATAATGTCGAGCATGCCAGTGATGGTCGCGATGGTCTGTTTCTCGCCAATACCGAAAATTATGACGCCATCATCGTCGATAGAATGCTGCCCAAGTTAGATGGCTTGGATATTGTAAAAAGTATTCGTGCCACGGGAAAATCCACACCTATTCTCGTATTAAGTGCTTTAGCCGAGGTTAACGACCGTGTCGAAGGCCTACGTGCCGGAGGTGACGATTACTTGACTAAACCCTTTGCTTTTAGTGAGTTACTGGCACGGCTAGATGCTATTATTCGTAGAGCAACAAACACCCCCAATAACGAGACAGAAACTTCTCTGCGCATAGCTGATTTAGAATTAAACCTACTTAATCGCATCGCTTATCGCTCTGGCAAAAATATAGAATTACAGCCCCGTGAATTCCGATTACTAGAGTATTTAATGCGCCATATGGGGCAAGTAGTGACGCGTATGATGCTATTAGAACATGTCTGGGATTATCACTTTGATCCTCAAACTAATGTCATTGATGTTCACATAAGCCGCCTGCGTAACAAAATTGATAAAGATTTTGAAAAGCCACTACTACATACCGTCCGTGGTGCAGGCTATATTCTTCGAGAACCACTCGATGAAAGTTAATGTGTTGCTACAATCTTCTTCCTTTCGCTTAGTACTCATTTATTTACTACTATTCGCAGGCTCTGCACTCATGCTCTTGGGTTTTATCTATTTATCAACGGTTACCTTTACCGCCAACCAAATGGATACAACGATTCAATCGGATATCACGGGTTTATCCGAACAATATAGGCTTAGAGGCGTAAATGGCCTCGTTGCTAGCATTAACGACCGCCTGCAACAAGACCCCGATAGCTCCTCAGTATATTTATTAACGACACCAAACCTAACACCAGTTGCAGGGAATTTATCCTCACTGCCACCGGAGGGAGTTAGCACAGACAATTGGATGACATTCCAATTTTATGATGAACGCTCTAACAGAATTTTCCATGCTCGAGCGCGGTTATTCATGCTAGCAGAAGGCTTTAACTTACTTGTAGGAAGAGATACCAGCGACTTAAAAGGTATCCAACAATTACTACAGCGAGCCATGCTTTGGGGGTTGCTTATCATTTTGGGCTTGGGGTTATTTGGCGGCATTATAATGAGCCGTAGCATGACGCGCAGAATTGAATTAATTAATCAAAATAGCCGTGAAATTATTGCGGGTAACCTATCAAAGCGAATTCCATTATCAAAGCAAGGTAGCGATGATATCGACCAATTAGCCAGTAACCTCAACCATATGCTCGATGAGATTGAGCATTTGATGACAGGTATACAACAAGTCTCTAACAATATTGCACATGATTTACGTACCCCACTCACCCGAATACGCAATAGGCTCGAGCGCCTCCAATTAGAGTTTGACGATAATAGCCTTTATAAGGAATCCGTTCAGGAGTGTATTACCGATGCAGATCAATTACTCAAAACATTTGCGGCACTGTTGCGTATAGCTCGTATCGAAGCCGGTGGTCATCAGGCTAACTTTGCGCCAGTGAATGTAAACGAGCTTCTCAACGATGCCGCCGAGCTTTACGAGGCGCTGGCCGAGGATAAACAACTAAAGCTCATCATAGAGAAAAGCCAACCGGCAATTATTGAGGGTGATAGGGACCTACTTTTTCAAGCACTCGCCAACTTGATTGATAACGCCGTTAAGTACACACCAGTTCAAGGTAAAATCACACTTGGTATTAAACAGTCTGATAGCTATACCGAGATAATAGTGGCCGACTCAGGCCCCGGTATCGCCTTCGAGGAGCGCGATAAAGTCAGCCAGCGCTTTTATCGACTAGAAACCAGCCGCAATACACCCGGTAGTGGCTTAGGCTTGAGTCTAGTCAAAGCAGTCGCTCTTTTACATCGAGGTGAATTACGATTTGCAGACAATACTCCAGGCCTAATTGCTACCTTGCACCTTAATAACTTTGATCCATAAACAATCTCAGTCTTAGCACTAAAAATATCAGCAAAAGACGAGCAGAGTCCCCCCTCTATGCTATAACTAATGAGTAGGATAAAAAAATGACTATTTAGGGCAGCGAGACTATTTTATGAGCAATATTGTTGAAGAAGTCAGCAAAGAAATCATCTCTTTAATCAAAAATGATCAGATTGTATTGCCCACTTTGCCCGAAGTCGCATTAAGAGTACGCGATGTTGCAGAGGACCCCGAGTCGGACCTCACTAAACTAGAAAAGGTGATTAGTAGCGATACAGCCCTTAGTGCCCGTATTGTAAAAGTCGCTAACAGTCCTATTTTTAGGGCTGCACAAGAAATTAAAGACATGAAAATGGCACTGGGTAGACTGGGTATGTCTTACACTGCCAATATTGCCGTTGGTCTAGCGATGGAGCAAATGTTTCAAGCAACCTCCAGCATCGTTGATACACGTATGCGAGAAATCTGGCAGACCTCTAGTGAAATTGCTGGTGTATGTCATATTTTGTGCCGCCACAGGACTAAGCTACGCCCAGACCAAGCAACCCTAGGTGGACTGGTGCATCAAATTGGTAAACTACCCATTTTGAGTTTTGCAGAGGAGCACCCCTCACTGCTGAAAGACAGCCTGTCTCTCGATCGAGTCATCAAAACAATTCACCCAATAATAGGCCGTGCCATTTTAAGAAAGTGGGACTTTCCTAAAGAGTTGCAATCAATCCCTGTAGATCACTTAAAATTTGAGCGCGATATTCCCGAACCTGATTATTCAGACTTGGTAACAGTAGCCATGCTGCAAACACAAATGGACGGAGGCGGCGAATTTGTCGATGTCGATTATTCAAATGTTAGCGCCTTTACTCGCTTAGGCTTAGAAGTCGAAGAACATATAGAATCAACTGACCTAAGTGAAGAAATGGAAGCAGCAATGGAAATGTTAGCGAGCTAAATATTCTATCTCTTGCGCCAGTTTAGCGATTGCCACTTCAAAACTATCCACAGGGCTATGAGTGAAATTAAGGCGTAGCGCTGGTGATACCTCCTCTGCATGATGATAAAACACGGCACTAGGTACGACAACAACACCTCGTTTAACGAGTCGCTTAGCCAAATTCATGGAATCAATAGCTGGCAATGTTAACCAGACGAACATCCCTCCCTCAACTTCGTCAAAATGACAGCCCTTACTCTCAAGGCTAGAAAGCGTTTGCTTCAGTGCCTCGTATCGCTGTTTATAGCTTGTGCAAACAGAGTCCAAGTGCTGGGAGAATCCTTTATCTTTTAATACATGCATGAGTATAGCCTGCATAGGCACGCTCGTATGTAAGTCAGAAATTTGTTTTATTTTTAACATAGGGGCTAAATAGCTAGAGGGGGCGGATACAACGCCTAAGCGAATACCTGGAGCCGATATTTTAGAAAACGAACGTAAAACCATAGAACCTTCCTTGTAAAACGATGAGACTAGGGGCAAGACTTTACCAGTGAACCTTAAATCCCGATAAGGAACATCCTCAATGAAAGTCACACCGTGATCTCGGCAAAGTCTTGCTACAGCTTTACGAACATCGAGGGACCAGCACAAGCCTGTAGGGTTATGAAAATCTGGGACGGCATAAAACATCTTGGGTTCATGTAGTGCAAACGCAGATTCCAGCTCATTTAAGTCAGGTCCTGCTTTTGTTTGGCTGACCGATAATATCTCGGCTTGTGCTAAGCCAAATATTTGCAAAGCCCCAAGATAACTTGGAGCCTCGACAACTACCTTATCTCCGGGGTTTAAAAAACTACGAGCAATAAGGTCCAAACCTTGCTGGGAGCCATTACAGATAATAGAAGCCATATCTAAAGAGCGGTTATATATCTCATCGACATAATCCAAAAAAGGAGCGTAGCCCTGTGTTTCCCCATACTGAAATAGATCAGGGATATCCGTAATGGAGCTCATTGCTTTTGTAAACAATTGCACAGGGAGTAACTCACTCGCGGGCAAGCCTCCTGCCAAGGAAACAACATCGGGTGACTTTGCAGCACTTAAAATTTCACGAATATAAGATGGGCGAATATGTTGTAGATGGCGACTAATTTCCATGGTTTTCACTTTTTATAATAGAGAGACAGAAAAGCCATAGTAGCCTCATCGCATTAGGCATGATTGTTTATATATGCTGCTATATATGTTGATATATGCGATATAATAATTTTGCCCATTAAGGCCTCATATTAATAAGTTGAAGCAGTAACAAGGTATGGACAATAAAATACAACGCTCTAGAATCAATGATGTTCTTTATGAAATTCACCGAGATATCTCGGTAAATTTATCCGCCAGAGAACTCGCCAAAACCGCCGCCTACTCGGAGCAGCATTTTCACCGTGTTTTCCATCAGATAGTTGGCGAAACTGTCAATGCTTATATTCGCCGTACTCGGCTTGAGCAAGTTGCCAACCAACTTATGTTTGATCACCATAGCAGTGTTTTAAGCATCGCTGAAAAATGCGGCTTTACATCACTTTCCTCTTTTAGCAAAGCTTTTAAAGCGCAATTTGGTACAACACCAGGCAAATGGAGAACCACTAAAACTAGCTCGGGGGATGTACCCTACTTAGCTGACCCTGAAATCAGTGCGGGTTATCAACGCATTAAAAATAACCCCTTGCCTGAACCTGAGATTACTATGCTAGATAAACAGCATGTGGCCTATGTTCGCCACACAGGCTATAGGCGAGGAATTAAAAAAGCGTGGTTGTTGTTACAAGCATGGGCCAAGCAAGAGGGCATTGTATTGAATCATCAATCTCTATGGCATTCTCCAAGTAATTCATCGGCATCGCCAAAAAGCATACCTACAGGTCAGCAAATAGGCCTACATCACTCTAACCCTGCATGGGTAGAATTAAATTGCTGTCGTTATGTGGCCTGTATAAGTATCGATAAACCACTCAAACGTCGTGGCATTGTGAATAGTTTAACTATTCCTGGTGGCCTGCATGCAGTATTTGATTTGCAGGGACAATATGGTGAATTACTGCCTTGGATTGGAAAAATACTAGAGCACTGGCTGCCGGATTCTGGTTATAAACTACAAACGACCCCGGCTTTTGTTCACTACAAAAAAAATCAATTTTTATCCACAGACGATACATTTGACGTGAGGATATTTTTACCTATCTCTGTGTCTTAAAGCTAAAATAAGTAAAAATTAAATTTGACTTATTTCTCAGCTGAATAAGGGTCATCTGCTAATAAATAAGCCCGTAGGTCTATCTTTTGTGGATGCTCTTGTAACCAAGCCTTGAGTTCTTTGATTTTACTGTAATCCTCTTCTCCAAATTTAGATTCGTATAAATTAATAAAGTTATCTTTGGTATTTTCTGTACGGATTTTATTCTGCCAAGACTGAGTTACTATAGTGTTCAGAGAGCCTGCGACGCCCTCTTTCTTGAGCAATGGCCACTCCCCCTGATCCAGCCAAATACCCCCAGTACTTATACTATAATCAATACGATGATTGGTATTCGATGAAATGCGGAACTTTGTCATTAGTGAACCCGTAACAGGGCAAAACAAAGCTTTGGATGATTCTGATGGCTCCTCTTCATACTGAAGCTGATCATCAAATTTATGCTCTGGGTTATTCTCTTTCCAAGCGAGGAAGTCTTCAATCAGTATCCAGTTGCCACCACAATTATTACAAGTATGTGCTCTAAATAAGCTATCTATAAAACTTGGGGATAAAACACCTACCTTACAAGCAGTACACTTCATGATTTAAGTCTCCATATAAACTTCAATAGCCAACACGTCCAAACAATAGCAGTGCTGTATAAAGGCTAAACAAGAAATACCACTAAGCCTCTTGGGTTCCTTCGATAGACATTTCGCATCCAAATTTATCCATAAAGAAATTGTCGTATTCATCAGCTTTAATCGCAAGATTGGCAATATCCTTCTTTATTTCCTCAGCATAAGATGAAAATAAATCACTTACATGTGCCCTGTAAGAAATATAAATATGATTATTACTGACGCCAAACATATATGGTGTGACTGGCTCTTCTAACAAGTATGTGTATAAGTTGTTTAAATTTTCTTTAGGCAACTTATTTAATGGCGAAGTACAAATAAAATACTCACTACGGTAAATAAATAAACGTATCAAAGCACTACCTTGATGAAACTCCCATTCATCACGGCCTGCACGAGACAGTACAGGGTTCATATCCAGCCCTGTCAGTGCATCCTCCATAAAAACTGCAAACTTAGACAGCTCCAGCTCCTCAAATGCACCTTTATCTATTGTGTTTCCGCAATTATCACAAAACTCTTTTTCTTCAAAAATAAAATTACTGCAGGAATTACACTTCACATGAAACTCATCAGATTCTATTTTGAATTCATCGAATTCTTTAATTAAATCTGCATGTGTAATACCAAAGCCTATGTTATCAGCGTTAGCAAACTTTGAAGTGGCTACACCCACTAGCTCACCTTGTTTATTTAACATGGGACCACCACTATTACCAGGGTTAATTGCAGCGTCTGTTTGCAGGTAATAACGTTGCCCCATAAGTTGCTGAGAGGAGGAAATAATACCCTCAGTAACAGTGTAAGGAAGCCCATAAGGAAACCCATGAATAAAGACTCTTTCTGCATTATCTACACTGACATCTTTGGTTAATAATATTTCTGAATTTTCAGATATAGGGACATCAGATTTCAAAAAAGCCAAATCTGCATCTGGATTTACCATACATACTTTAGCGATATAACGTTTTTTATCAAAACCTTGTAGTGCGACCTCTCGACTACCTTGAACAACGTGATAATTAGTGACGACGCAATTTTTCTCAGCCAAATAAAAACCGGTACCAGTGCCAGATGCTGTAATAACTTTATATATATTCTTTTCCATAACATTAACCTCTAGCCAAATATCTTTGATAAAAACCCGACAGACCGTTTACCACCTTGGTGGCTGCCATCAGAAAAACCTGAATACACATTCCACAATGTAACAGCAGCATCGCTCGCGTCTTTACCTCCAGCTTCTTTCAGTGTTTGGTAAATAATATCTTCGTGTCTTTCATCAAGATTGTATTCATATAGCGTTCGAATAAAGAATAATTGCATCGTATAGGCTGCGGCAAATCGATTACCTTCATTATAATCTTTTGCAAATGTACTTTGCGCATCAACAAATATACGTTTAAGCGTCTCAATACTACTGCGACTTTTAACGCTAACAACCGTATCTGCCATATAAACGTTATCTAAAAAGACCTCTTTAGTCGTATCTATAAACAGCGTATTCAAAAAGGCCTTGGTTTTATCAATGCGATGGCGACCATCGATATTACCGTTATAGTGAAAACGTATAGCATCTTCAAGCTCAGTTTTTAATGTTCCTTGCACGTACGGCATATCTGCAACATTAAGCATACTCATTGCCATAATATCCCACATCGAACCAATCCAGCGCTTTTGCTCAAACTCGTTGACATAGTCTTTATACTGTTCTGCTATAGCACAAAATATCCGCCAAGCCTCATCTTCTTGTTTTGGCTTTAACTTGGTTACCTTTGGTTCTGCATAGTACGAGGCTTTATATTTTTTAATAAATTCATCGTCGTAATCATCTGCATAAATGCAGACTTCTCTCAAGGCATCATAGACTTTATTTGGGTGACATAATTCTAAAGGGATATCAAAATGAAAGCTTAAAATATCGTCTTTTAGCTGAATTTGAGCAAGCATTAAAGGAGTGAAGTTTATCTCAGCTACACGACGCAATATCGCTATACGATTGGCATCTTTAATGTTAAGAAATGGAGCATTAACTCGAAAAGCAGTGTTACTTATCGATAGTGAAATAGAGGCAGAACCATGATGGCATGTTACATCAAATTCCTCGTGTGCTTTATTTTTACCAACTATACTAGGGCTAATAAAATTAAGCGTAGCAATCAAAGAGTCTTTGAACTTTCCTTGATTAAAGGCTTCGGTTGCCTGATCCCAAAAAGCAACGTCATTAACTAGTTTATCGGCATGCTTAATAGGTGGGAAATATCTAGGCATTTTTATCGTCATAATGCGCATCCTTAAAGAAATTATCTAATTATTTTTTATAATTATTCCACTACTGAGTATATACAAACCCATACTTTAATAAAATATTAACACAAATATTAATCAAACGAGGTTCACCACATCCACAAACGAAACGACTCTCAATTGGTTAAATTATGCTCCCCAACTATCTAGAAGTAAAAATGAGAACTGTTAGTGTCTCGATGAGCGCTCATTATCTAACACCAGTAAATCAGGGGTTTTAAGCTCTAGACCTGCGATAGTAGCGGCCTCCAAAACAATAGCATTGATAGTGTATAAGCTGGATAGTAGATGTTTTCTAGCCAGTGAAGTAATTTTTGTTGTAGGTACACTTTCAAGATAAACAAAAAGTGTGTATTCCAAAGCATAGTCTCCCGTATTGGTGAGATACCACTCAAACTCTTTTTGATCTTTAATGGGTAGGCCTTTTTTTGCAATAGCCATCTCGTTAGCGGTTGAAAAAAGTTTATCAATTCTGCGATTAAAATCCTCCAGACTTGATTGCCTTACATTGCAATCTGAAGAAGATAATGCTGGATAACCTATTTTGTAGCTTAATGACTTTCTAATACCATCGGTACTTGCTATACGACTTAGATTATCTATCTTCGATTCTATAAAGCGTTTATTGCGAATAAATGTTCGGTGATTATTACGAATATCATAGAGAATTGTATAGATAAAACTTACTTTATGAATAATATATTCATCTTTATAGCCATCAACAACAACCACATCACCATCTTCTAGTATTTTTGTATTAAGAATAATCAGCCCACTCAATATATCAGGTGCCCATGCATTACTCGTTAATGCAATAAAACCAATGATAATACCGAAGATACCTGTCGTTTCTAACAGGCTATCCATCTCCCATATTTTAATTAAGGTATAGGTCGTTAATAGAAAAACCACCACTAGAAAAATTATTTCAACAATCCGACTGCTATAAGAATCAAGATAAATGGTTTCTTCTTCGAAGGTCTTCACCTTGCCAAATCGCTTTCTAAAAAAGACATTGCCAATTTTAAAGATAAGAACACTGGCATAAAAACATAAAGCACTATGCGCCATTTTAATAAAGAGATTCTCGTAGCTCGTAGTAATTGTCATCAGCAGTAAATCAAATATGTGCAAGACTAAAAATAGCACATTGATGGTGACAAAAAACCGTAGCGCAGTACTGTGATCTTGCCCTGGATCAATACGATTAATGACCGGCTTTGCAAAGAACAACAATAATAAATTACAAGCAAAGACAAGCCCGTGGATGAGCCACTGAGCTTGGGTTAAATCGGGCATATTTATATTTATCATTATCGGGCCCTGCAAAAGGTGATGATATTAAAACTAAAAATGTTTTTCTTTTATATCAGCGATTTTATCCTGCATTGTTTGCGTTAACTCTTCTTCTGTCAATTTGTCAAAAATAGAGTTAAGCACTCTCTTTTCATCATCGTCAACAACGCCATCTCTCAACGCAATTGCCAGTAAGTCGTTTAACTCGTTAATTAATAATTTTCCATCATTGGCAAAACATTGAATAGAGTGGTAAGTCAATTCTAAATAATCGTTGCTCATTGTTAATCCCTTGGTTATAAATAATGTTTAAGAATATACTTAAATGATACTACTATTTACTGATTTTACCTTTGGCTTTTTTCTTGGGTTTATCGGCGGTTCTGTTATTTTTAAGCTCTAATACTTTTTTTGATAACTCGGCAACCCGGTAATAGGTGCGCAAATCAACCGCAAGCTTTTTATTCATCTTTTTCATCAATGGTTTGGCAATAGCGTCAACTTCCTCAGCAAGTACCAACAGAGATTGGCTAACTGTAGCCTCATTACTAGCTTCCAGTGTTGCATCAATTTTTTCTAAAACAGCCACCATTGCCGTCACCATTTGTGAGCTTTCAGGTACTGCAGCCTGATTATCATCATCACTTAATAAAGGCATGGCATTACTTTCTTCTAAGGTTTCGGCTAAGGATACGAGAGATTCTCCATTACTGGCCGTAACATCACTTAGATTCTGTAAACCGCTGACAATATTATTTAACTGAGACGACAGCTCATTGCTCGCATTGGCCTGCCCTAAATCTTTTAAGCCACTAACAATATCATTCAACTGAACAACAACTTTGCTGCCTATATCAGCATCGTCGCCACCCATGGCTTTATTCCGCAAGAAATCTTCTTTAATCTGCTGCCAACGATCGGCCTGCTCGTCTGTCATATTACCTCGTAGCTCAGCAAGTTTTAGTAAGTTATTTTCTGCACCTATTGTTAACAGTTGAGACTCACCTAAATAATGGTCCGCTATCATCTCCATCATTTCTTCTTCGTTCATCACAGCTGATACTTTCTCGGCCATTTTATTCATGTTTCGGTAGCTGCCTTGCAGCTTAAATGAAGGCTCCGTACGATATTTATCATTCTGCGCTGCAGATGCGATATATTGCTGGTTAATCTTCAAGACGACATCTTGAATCACAAAGAGCTTGCGTAAAACCTCTGTAATCTCATTGACTTCAGCACCACTGTATTGATGACTTAAATCAGTCGTTGGAATATTTTCTCCCTTAGCAATGCGTACTAATTTGTACACATCATCTAACTCACGCAGCGCTAATGGAGCTAGCACAGGGTTAGAGGTCAGAGAATTCTCTATATAACTTAAAGCAAATTGCTCGTCCATTCCGCCTAAGATGTCACCCAAATTATAAATATCTGCGCGGTTAGCTAACATATCGGGCACCTGGAAGGCTTCACCTGATTCCGTATAAGGGTTACCGGCCATTACCACGCAAAATTTACGGCCACGCATATCGTAGGTTTTGGTTTTACCTTTCCAAATACCCTCTATGCGCCGTGTACCATCACACAGAGAAATAAATTTTTGTAAAAATTCGGGGTGAGTATGCTGGATGTCATCGAGATACAACATGACATTATTGCCCATCTCCAGACCAAGATTCAGCTTGATTAACTCTTGCTGGGCAGTAGCATTAGGCGCTTGTGCTGGATCTAGTGATAAAACATCATGACCTAGAGATGGGCAATTGATCTTCATAAAAATCAAACCCAAGCGGCTTGCAACATACTCCATCAAGGTTGTTTTACCATAACCAGGTGGCGATATCATCATCAACAAGCCCATTAAATCAGTTCGCTTATTTTCACCCACCGTACCCATTTGCTTAGCGAGGTTATCACCAATAATCGGTAAATAGGCCTCGTTAATAAGTCGGTTACGTACAAAAGAACTCAATGGTCTTGGCTTATACTCGTCAAGCCTTAGAGCATCGCGCTCAGATTGTGTGGTTTGCTGACGAATATCTAAATAACGGTGATAAGCGGGGATTACTTTTTTACGATGGTGCTCTATGCGTTGCAAGAACGTATCGACAGAAAAAGATAATGTTTGTTGAGCGATACGGCTATGATCTCCCAACAAACCGCTAACACTTACCTCTAAATCAGCCTCAACAAATCGTCGACTCAAACGTGTATCGGCGTTAATTAAAGCAATGGCCTCTGGGATATAATGCTCTAACAAGCTTAGTTTTTTTCCGGCAACTAACGCTGTAAGCCATGCGTGGGTTAAGTTCCAACGCTCAGCAGGCCAGCCCATAAGCTTCTCTAAAGACTTCTGGTATTGCCTCCAGGTAGAATCATTCAACGAGCGTTTAAATTCCTCAACGAGTTCCGTCGCGTACTTACTACCAATAAATTCTAAGCGCTCACGACTAAGCTCGGCCACCAAATATTCTGCGGCTCTATCGAGCACAAGCGAATCAACAGGTAGTGAGTGAACTTCAACGAACTGCTTAAACGCAGAGTTAACCTCGGCAACCAATAGATCAATTGCATTACTGCTTGCAAAGGTTTCTCGCATTTGAGCAGCAGATTGCGCACGTTCCGGCCACGTCTCATGGCTTAGGTTATAGTGGATAGTATTGTGCTTTGCATTAATGTTGGCCCAAAATACTTGTGCAACGCCACGGCTTAGCGGGTCAAAACATAGTAAGTCCGCTCTCTCTATTGCCGGTATTATGGCCTGCAACAGTAAGGTCGCATCGTGGTCGTGGACACCCTTTTCATAGCCCTCTTTATAGCGAGGAGTCGCGAAGTGCCTTACCATATTATTAAGCGTTGCTTTATCGCTTATGGCAGCATGTAGAGACTCTATTGATAAACCATCTTGCTGATTTTTTGCAGCATCCATGATTGAAGCGGCTAAGTACTCTGATCGATAAAGCTGCTCGGTCTCTGACTCAAGGGATAAATCCCAATAGTCTTTTAAATCAAGTAACTCTTGATTTTCAATCTCTTCATAAAAATTGGTGCCTGTTAAATGTATATTTAACTTACCCGAGCGAGGCAGTATTGTCAGATCGAGCTCTTGAGTATTGACACTAAACTTATGTCGAGGCCCAAGCTTTATAACATTACCGCCTTCCTCAAAAATATCTGTTTTATCACGAAGGGCTCTTAATGCCTGCTCCTTAATAGCCTTTGCCCGCGCTTCGATATCATCGGCTTTTACAGCGCTATCCAATTCACGTAAACGGACGACTAGCTCACGTATTTTGGCGACTAACGAGTCTGCTGCAAAATAGGTATTAAGCTCATCAATTTCTGTAAATTTTAAGGAGCGTTTTTCAATACTACCCAATATACGATCGGCAGCGTCGGTAACGGCTTGCGCTTTACGTTGGCGTTCATCTTGTAATAGCTGTTTATGCGATTCAAAGGATTGATAAATTTCTTCGCGTTTACTGATAATATCATTTAAGAATTCATCGTAATCACTAAATTGACTTTCTAATTCTTCTAACTGCACTAATAGGCGTGACAGTTGTTCATCACATTTTTCTGGCGTCGTCGATAAACCTAAAGCATTAGTAATTGTTTGGGAAAACAACTTAAACTGCGCACCAAATTGTGCGATTGCCTCGGCCGAACCCAAGCCTTTTTGTTTGTGTTTGGCTTGCGCTTTGCTTTGATTAAGCTTGGAATACACCTCTGAAATGGTATCGATGATACGCGTACGCACAGTAGCATCGTCGATTTTTAATGTACTCATCAACTCGGATAGTAAATCAAGACCAGCTGCAGTCGACTCTATTTCTTCAATTAGCGGCTTTAAGCTAGCAATACTTTCAACGCTATCAACTTGTTTGTTTAAGTCATCAATCTTTTTAAGATATGGCATTAATGCCTTTTCATCGACCAAAAATTCAACGGTCTGTTCGCTTAACCCCTGTTCTATTTCGACCAATTGCTCATCTAAAATCGTGATGCGATCAACATCAATATAGCGATACTCTCTAATTGTAGTCAGATGCCCCCGTTGCTTTCTTATTTGCCCTAATGCATCAACGTAACTTTCGGCGGTCTGCCAATTATCTGGACGAACCGAAACCAATAAGCTCTCTTGAACTCGCTCAGCTTCAGCCATTGTTTTTGATGATTGTTGGCGTATGCTTTCAACTTTTTCAAACTCATCGATAACAAGTTCGGCGGTTTCGGTGATTTTTTTAAGAACGGCTCCAATACCTTGTATTTCTTCCTCAAGGATCCAATAGTGATCATCAAAGGTTTTTCTAACCGCCTTACTCAGCTCTTCATAGAGTCGCACCGAAACAGACTGGTTATTAATCATCCGACAAATACTGTATAAATCAGAAATACCTCTAACAAGAACAGCATTACCTATACGCCCGAAAAATGTCTGGCTCTCTGGCGCTTTACTAGCAAATTCGGCGCTTACATAAGGCGTATCCCATAACTGCATTGGGTGTACACGTGTGGGCTCTAGCTCCGCTGAAAAAATAACAATACGACCATTGTCAAAGCGAGCATAGCCGTTGCCATAAATTGGGTTTTTTAGTGTTTTCTCAATCATGTTGTAGGCAAACAAGCCTATCACACCATCCTCTGGTTCATAGAAAACGTAAAGCACATCTTCGCCATTGGGTGATCGCATACTACGTTTAAACTTTAAACCTTTTTGCTGTTCATCAAAGGTCTTGTGTTCACCGTTTTCTAAATAATAACCACCAGGAAATATGATCCCATGATCCTCTGGTAGCTGTACGCAAGATTCGCCAATAGCATCGACCCGCAATACTTCTTGAGTTAGCGTATTAAAAATAAGATAGCGCCATTGCTCTTCTTTATAGGGGAGAATTTTGACTAAAATTAGCTTGCCGACCTTAGCATAAGCAATATCGGCATCGTCTAAAGATTGCGTTTTATCATCAACAGGCTCGCGATAAACACCCAAACCATCTTCTGTATTATTTTCTATTTTTAGGGTTAAATCGCCGTTAAGAGTTTCGACAAATACCGTATCTAAGATATTAATGTGCGAATGACGCCCATGAACGATATCGTCTCTCGATGTTTCAATCCATTCAAAGTCATAAGGTGGTGGTAGTTGTATATCGCGTTCGCCGCGATTATCAATGTACTCTATATTTTTTCCATCGGCAGAGATAGACCAACGAAAGACTCGAATGTCTTCTAACTTTTCACCTATTTGAAAGCCAGCCAATAATTTGCCTTTATTAACAGATAGCTGAATAAGTCGAGTATTTTTGTAATAGCGATAAAGCTCATCAAAATCATTAACAAAGCGAGAATCAGCTAAAAAAGTACCACCCGACTCAACGGGTAGCATTTCAACATTACCATCAGCCTCTTTAATACTAAACAGAGAAAACACATCTTCAACTTTAGTATCTTTCTTAAGGCCAATAAAAACGTTATAGCCAAATAATAGGTGCTCTCCAACCTGCACAATATCTCTAGCAATACAGTTGTTTTCTGTTCTAACTCGCACTCGTGCAAGAACACTCATATCTGAGCTGCCAAATTCCTTTAAGCGCTCTTCATTCAGATTTTGTGTCTGCTGGTTAAGTTCTCGCCCCTGCTCAATCAGTCGCTGACGAATAAGCTCGTAAGCACCACCTTCAGCAACGGCTTTATCAACTATATTAGTTTCGCTTTTAGGAGAATTTGATTTACCCTGAGCGGCCATAACACTATCCTTCTATCAATGGCATTAGCAAAAAATAAGCGGAATATAATGCTTTTAAATAGGCGTTACTAACCCCCAAACATTATTAAATTTCAGTCTTATCTTCTTTATTTTTAGCAGATTTATTAACAAACTTGCTCACTAGCGAAGTAATCGTACTGCTTTTATCGGCTAAACCATCAATCGCCTTACCAATAGATAGTGCTTTCGCAAAATTATTAAAGAAGTGATCTTCACCGCCGACGATATCGATATTCGCTTTTTGCAGTGCAGTAGCTAGCACATCTGCATTCTCTTTCGCTATATCTTTACCTGCCTCGATAGACGCCAATGCTTCTTTCAGCGCAGTTTCCAAGCTCATACGGAATTCCTCATGGTCTCTAGCGCTGTCACTCATAGAGTCCATTGCCTGAAACTTCTCAACTAAACCGTCGGCTTCGGCTTTGAATTGCTCGCGCGTCACATTGGCGCCGGCCAAACCGATTTCTTTTTGTGCTGTGGCCTCTGCATTACCTTTCGCATCAATCACTTTGGCCTCTGCAAAACCTTCTTTTTCTAGCGCATCGGCTTTTGCTTCCTGCACTTTAGCTTCGGCAAGCCCAGGAGCTGCACGCTCTGCCTGAACACCTTCTGCCAATTTCTTCTTGCCATCAGCTTCTTTGGCCGCAGCCTCTAGGTGTGCCTGTGCGATAGTCGTAATCTCTGTAGACTTATGCTTAGCGGCTAATTCTTCAGCCTCTGCGGCTTTGACTTGCTTAACTTTCTCTTCATCTGCTTGCGCTTCTGCAGCTAGCACTTGCACTTGCTTTTGTCGATCCGCCTCGGAGACTTCCCGTACTTCCTTGATTCGCTCTTCTTCTATCGCTACGGTTTTATCGACCACAACGCGTTCGCGAATAACATTGGCAATTTCTTTTTTCTCAACTTCTACAGCTTTTTCTGCTTCGATACGCTGTAGTTCGACCTCGCGCTCACGAGCAACTATTTCTAAGTCACGCGCACGAGTGACCTTTTCTTCCTCAATAGCTACTGCACGCTGTCTATTTTGTTCGGCAACTTCGATTTCACGCTTTTGGTTTTCAGTTTGGACAGCCAAGTCTTGCTCAACAGAGATAGTGGTTGTCTCTGCTTTTTTACGTTCTTCTTCCTGTACTTTTTTGGTTTCGGCTTCTTCCCGTGCACGCAGCGTTGCTATTTCTCGCTCTTGCTTTGCCTCGGCATCTGCTTGCTGACGTTGCAGTTCTAGCATTGCCTCAACGGTTTCAACATCTTTTTTCTTAATCGCCAATTGCTCATCACGCTCAAGTATATTCGTACGTACATTTTGTGTAGCAGTAAGCTCTGTAATTTTTTTGATACCTTCAGCATCAAGAATATTATTTGGGTCAAGTGCAGATTTAGGAGTTTGTTCTAAGTAATCAATCGCAACGTCTTCAAGAATATAACCATTTAAGTCATTGCCAATAACTTCAATAATTTTTTCGCGAAATTCTTGTCGATTCTCAAATAAATTTACAAATTCAATTTGCTTACCCACCGTTTTTAATGCCTCGGAGAACTTAGCATTAAATAGCAAATTAACGGCCTCTCTATCCGATGCACGTTCGGCGCCCACGGATTTAGCAACCTTGAGCACATCTTGTGTTGTTTCGTTAACGCGCAAGTAAAATGCAACGGTAATATCTGCACGCATATTATCTCGACAAATCAAACCGTCTTGGCCGCGCCTATCTACCTCCAAAGTGATTAAGGAGATTTTCATTAATTCTTTTTTGTAGATAACAGGATATACAATTGCACCTGTAAAACTTACCTTTAGCGCGCCACCCAAACCGTTAATAATTAACGCTGTACCCTGAGGCACTTTGATATACCAAGCCTTTACAACCGCTATTAATCCTAGCCCAATAATAAAAAGAACACCAAAACCAACAATAAAGCCTGCAACATCTGGGATATACTGACTCATAACACTTACACTCCATTTTTGTTAACTTTTAACGTTATAACAATGTATTTATAAACCTTTAAATTCTTCTTCCGATACTACTCTAAAAGCATTTAAGTCTTCGTAGTATTCAATCAATACCACTTTATCACCAGCCTTATAGCGCTCCTCCCCTGATGAACGAACCTTTAAAATCAGGCCCGCCCCACCGTCGTCTACAGTAGCCTCACCAAATTCATTATCAACACGTGAGGTACGTACAATTGCTGTTTGCCCCAATACTATTTTTTCGACATCTTGCTCCATTTTTTTAAACAATGGTCTTAATGGCTTAATAAGCTGAGCGGTAAGTAATGTAGATAAATAAAGAGAGACTAATAGTACAAATACACCTACGAGGTAGTAGATAATACCCGCGGGAACATAGCTATAAAAAAAGTGAACAGTGTAATAACTAATAAACCAGCCAAACAATGTAATTAAAGAAATAATAACGGTTAGTGGTACACCATTTAAACCGAGCTTTAAAATAATACCAGCAACTGCATCTACTGTAGAAGGTGAATCTACATCTCCGCTGACATCAAAGTCTGGCTCCGGTATATCCAAGAAGGATATATCTAAGAACCCCAATATAGCAACCAACCAAAAAAGTACACAAAATACCAAAACCGCGCTGAAAAAGGCTGTAGGAAAAGATAGAATATTTTGATAAAAAGGATCCATCTCACTGCTTAACAAAATGGCAAACATAACCCTATATCCCTCTTATTTACTATCGTTATCTTAAGGCAAATATGCCAGCATTATTTTTCTGATTTTTTCTTTTTAAGCCTTGCCAATATGTCGTCGGCATTTTTACTGCTAGGCGCAATACCGGCCTCTTGCAGTTTTATCGTTAGCGATAAGTCCGAAGACTCTTCTGCTAGCTCGTTGGCTGCACTCATTGTTGCTGCTTTAAGTGCTTGTTTTTCTTTAATTCGCTCCAAAGAATCCATTGCTGTACGCAGCTTTGAGCTCGATCCACTATGCCTTTGGGCAACCGCTTCTTGGGCTCGCTGAACATTCTCGGTGGCTTTTACTGTATCTACCTGCTGTTTTAGGCGGCGTAAATCATTCTCTGTCTGTTTGATTGCAGAGCGTAAGTTTTTAGCGCTCTCAGAAAAACTATCGGAAGAGTCCTGCTCTGCTTCTAATTCATTTTCAAACTCAGCGATCTTTTCTGCAACTTCATGTGCTAATGATTCATTTTCTTGCTCCAAAGCCTTAATCGCATAACCTTCATGTTCTTTGATATGCTTTTTGAGGCTGATACACCTTTCTTTTGCAAGCTTTTCTCTTGCAATAATCGAAGCTAAGCTATTCTTTGAGTGCTTTAACTCTTCCGATGCATCTCGAATTTCTTGATCTAGGATAAGCAGCGCCTGACCATCAATAATGGCTTCACCCGCTTCGTTTACGCCACCGCGTAAGGCGGTCATCATTTTGGCCCAAATATTCATTATTTGCTCCCGTTAATTAACACGATAAGTTAATTGGACTATTCTATTAATTACTGAGCCTCAACCGAAATATTGAGGAAGTTACTATAAGCTGACGTCGCTTGAATGACATTACTTGCCAGCACTTCGATTTCAAAAAGCACATTATGTAAAATAGACGTTGAACTTAACGCTCCAAACATATGGTAATAATCAGCTCCGTCTCTCATTTTATCCATACTGATAGTCGATAATGGAAAATACTTGTGCGTCCTTAATATAGCCTCATTAAAGGCAGCTACGTCATCAATCTCTGACACCTCCCACAATACCGACTCAACTATAATCTGCTCACCCGACACCGTTAAAAAAACCGGTAAATCGCCGTAGTCGTGCATTGTTATATGAATGGCAGGGTCGACACCATCTATCATCTCTATAGAAGCACTAGCTTCCACAAATAGGTCAGCCTCTTTTAACGCATCAAACAAGCTCACTGTTGTCCAACTTTCAAGATTACCATTCATAACACTTACTCCTATCTCTCGATTTACTCCAACAACTCCTTCATGGCTAATTTCTGTACCTGCTCGCCGGAGCTGCTTTTCTACAGCAGCGAGTAACCCAGTATTATCTGGGCGTATCCAAACCTCCTTTTTAACCAGCCCTTGCTCGCGCAAACGCCGACGATATTCTCGCTGATAATGTGCAGATGATTTTGTTTTCATAAAACCACTATATTTTATTACATGTAATTAGTCAATATTCATCACATGTCATTAAAGTTTTTATTACATGTAACAAACAATAAGGAGATTGTAAACCAGCGAGAAACAGCGGATCAAAATCACAACAACTAAAAGCGCTATAGCTTTACCCCAAACACAAATAGATTATTTTTTGACCGAAAATATAAGAAGCACAGCACACCTTTGAATAACTAACGCCCCTATACGATCACAAAGGCAATATTTTCACATGGCAACCTTTACCATTTAATGAATATTTTACCGTCAGCTCGCCCTTATTGAGACATGCATGCACTACACAACAAAAAGTATCAAAAACAGCAATACTGGCTATCGCGGGTTAAACGGGGTGATTATTTTCGACATACAAATTAAATCCATATCCCTTGGCATTACTATTATTCTTATTAAATTATCCATCATCACTAGCATGCACGAGATAAACCCGAAGGCTAGCAACCTACCGCGAAACAATCGATAAGACCACTACGCTAAATGGCAACCCTATTTTTTACCCGCACATTAAAGCTCAGTTATAAAGCCCAATTAATAGGAGCCTTGCCTTTAGCCTCTAACCATTGATTGACTAGAGTGAAATGATTATTACCCAAAAAGCCACGGTGTGCAGAGAGTGGCGAAGGGTGAGAGGACTTTAAAACATGGTGTTTATTAGCATCTATTAGCTGCCCTTTTTTCTGAGCATAGCTACCCCAAAGCAAGAACACAACATCTTCGCACTGATCATTAACTACTTGAATAGCACGATCAGTAAATACCTCCCAGCCTTTACCTTGATGAGAGCCTGCTTTAGCTTGCTCGACAGTTAACGTCGCGTTAAGCAATAGCACGCCCTGCTCCGCCCATGCTTGCAAACATCCATGCGTGGGCATGGTAATACCTAGCTCGCTCTCGATTTCTTTATAAATATTTTTGAGTGAGGGAGGAATAGCTACCCCAGGCAAAACAGAAAAGCAAAGTCCATGAGCTTGATTGGGGCCATGATAAGGATCCTGACCCAATATGACGACTTTAACTTTATCTAAAGGCGTTGTATTGAATGCATTAAAAATTAAATCGCCCTTAGGAAAAATAACTTTTTTTCTACTTTTCTCATCCAATAGAAACTGTTTGAGCTGAAGCATATAGTCTTGCGTAAACTCATCGACTAAATACTTCAGCCAACTTTGATCTAGCTTTATAGTAGACTCCATATTTAATGACCCGATAAAATCAATAATCTATTTAACATCTCTAAATCCTTGCTTGTGCAAACAAAACTTACCACTGACCAGCTCCAAACAGCCCGCACTTTTTAATAGTTAAATATCAACTCTCATAGGCGACTCAATGACACAGTAGGCGCAAGATTTTAATTTACCCACACCTCCTATTGCTTTTAAAAAAGAGTAAAACTAGCCGCTAATCGCCACTGACCCTATCAAGTCTCTCACAAGAATCTTCAATTTTACCTTCACAAGCCCTACTATAATATAATCGAGAAAACTCAAGATTCTTAAGCACAAAATCACCGTACTCAAACATTGCCCCTAATCTCCCACAAGCAAGCAGAAAATCTAAGTTGCACGCTTTTTTGAGGTAAGAAACTTGTTTTACTCTATTTTCCTTCACCAAAACTCCTAGCCCATACACTTGCGCTAAAGCCTGGCAACCCAAACCATAATCATTATCACAAGTAAACTTTAGCAGCTCATAGGCCGCCATAGCATCCTTCTCTACCCCCTCTCCCTCTTGGTACTTATATGCAAGAACAACACAACTTCTCATATGCCTCAACAGACAGCCTTTTTTCTGTAATACAAAGGCATCTTCATAATTTTTTGCGACCCCAATGCCATTAGTATAAGCAATTCCTAAATGATCACAGCTTTTCCCATCATTTAATTTACAGCCCCTTCTAAAATATTCTACGGCTTCTCTATCATTTTTTATAACCCCAATACCCTCAAAGTAAGCAATACCTAAAATACCGCAACCTCCCCCATAATCTAGTTTGCAACCTTTTTTAAAGTATCGTATAGACTCTGCATCATTTTTTTTAATGCCAACACCCTTCTTAAGGGCTAACCCCATATTGTAGCAACCCACACCAACATCAGCATCACACATCTTCTTAAAATATATAATAGCTTTTTCTTTGCTTTCGGGATTCGCTTCATCATTGAAGTAAATATAACTTAGCTCATTACAGGCATCATAATTACCAGCATCACATTGTCTTTCATAAACATTTAGCTGGTTAAATGGAGAATTAGTTTGAACAGATTCACAGCCCATTAATGCAAAAAGCACCATCATTAATAGAAGTTTATTAACCATTCTCTTTTCTTCCTTGTCAAATATAGTTTTTATTATTTTTTAGTAGTCATGATTAAGAATATCTACTCTGGTCGCATATGCGGGAATAACAATACGTCTCTGATTGATGGTGAATCCGTCAGCAACATAACGAGACGGTCAATACCAATACCCTCACCTGCCGTTGGTGGCAAGCCGTATTCTAATGCACGCACATAGTCGGCATCATAATGCATGGCCTCATCATCACCTGAGTCTTTTTCGGCGACCTGTTGTTGAAAGCGTTCGGCTTGATCTTCTGCGTCGTTAAGCTCGGAAAAGCCATTAGCAATCTCACGACCACCCACAAAAAATTCAAAGCGATCAGTTACAAAAGGATTGGTATCGCTACGGCGGGCAAGTGGTGAAACTTCCGTTGGGTATTCGGTAATAAAGGTTGGGTTATCTAAGCGATGCTCAACGGTTTTTTCAAAGATCTCAATTTGCACTTTACCTAAACCGTAATAATCTTTTAGTGGTATATGTAGACGCTCAGCTATTGCTCGTGCACCTGCCTCATCGGCCAACTCCTCTGCACTAATGTCGTCATTAAAATGCAAAATAGAATCGAACACACTAATACGTGCAAAGGGTTTAGCAAAATCGTACATCTTTTCTTCGACGATCTCGCCTTCGCTGTTTTTAACCGTATTTTTTACATCAGTCGAGCCAAGTACTTGCTCAGCAATTTTGCGTAACATGTCTTCCGTTAAATTCATCAAGTCATTGTAGTCGGCATAGGCTTGATAAAATTCCAGCATAGTAAACTCTGGGTTGTGACGTGTTGATAAGCCCTCGTTGCGGAAGTTTCGATTTATTTCGTAGACACGTTCAAAACCACCAACAACCAAACGCTTTAGATAAAGCTCTGGCGCAATACGTAAGTACATATCCATATCGAGCGCATTGTGATGGGTTATAAACGGCCTAGCTGTTGCGCCACCAGGAATGGTTTGCAGCATCGGTGTTTCGACTTCTAAAAATTCATTACTATTTAGGTAGTTGCGAATAAAGCTGATAACTTGCGAGCGAATTTTGAATGTATCGCGCACATCGGGATTAACAATTAAATCAACATAGCGTTGACGATAACGCAATTCTTGGTCGGCAAGCCCATGGTATTTATCTGGCAGCGGGCGTAACGATTTCGTTAACAACTGAAATTCATCAAGGTTAACGTATAAATCACCTTTGCCTGATTTATGTAGCGCACCACTAACGTTAACGATATCACCTAAGTCCCAAAGACCAGTCGTTGCCTTTAAGGTTTTCTGTGCATCTTTACTGGCATACAACTGTATTTGGCCAGTGACATCTTGCAGCACCATAAAAGGGCCACGTTTTGCCATAATACGCCCAGCAACAGAGACCTTATGGTCGAGCGCTTCCAATTCGTCTTTTGTCTTCTCACCAAATGCGGCCTGAAGATCACTGGCTTTATCTTCACGGGTTACATTGTTAGGGAAGGCAACACCTTGTTCACGGATTGCAGCTAGCTTTTCGCGGCGCTCAGCAATTAATCGATTTTCATCTTGGGCTTGTTCATTAGACATAGTCATTAGCTCTTATTCATTTTTCTGTGCTGCCATAAAAGACAGCAATTAGATTCATTAACTAGTGGGTATTTTTACTACCATTAAAGCCCTGCTTTTAGGCTGGCCTCAATGAACTGATCTAAATCACCATCAAGTACAGCCTGGCAATTACTGGTTTGTACACCGGTACGTAAATCTTTAATTCGCTGGTCATCCAATACATAGGAGCGAATTTGACTCCCCCAACCAATATCGGCTTTGGAGTCCTCCATTGCTTGCTTGTCGGCACTACGTTCTAACATTTCTTTTTCGTACAACTTTGCACGCAACATTTTCCAGGCCGCATCTCGATTTTGATGTTGTGAACGCTGACTCTGGCACTGCACTACAATACCACTTTCTTCATGGGTCAAACGTACTGCGGAATCAGTTTTGTTAACGTGTTGACCACCAGCACCCGACGCACGGTAAGTATCTTCACGCACTTGAGATTTATCGACCTCAACCTCAAAATTGTCATCTATTTCTGGCGCAACAAACACCGACCCAAAAGATGTGTGGCGACGATTACCAGAATCAAAAGGAGATTTACGTACGAGTCGATGCACACCAGTTTCGGTACGTAGCCAACCAAAAGCATACTCACCTTCAAAGTGAATCGTCGCGCTTTTAATACCCGCAACATCACCCGCTGAAACTTCCTCTAAACTTGTTTTGAAACCTCTCGCATCGCCCCAACGTAAATACATGCGTAACATCATCTCGGCCCAATCTTGCGCTTCGGTACCACCTGAGCCCGATTGAATATCAAGGTAGGCATTATTGCCATCAGTCTCACCCGAGAACATACGCCTAAACTCCAGCGTGCTTAAATGGCTATTAAGCTTGGTAATATCATTATCGACATCGACAAGAGCAGATTCATCGCCCTCTTCAACAATCATATCTAGCAATTCGCGGGTATCGGCAACACCTTGATCGAGGTCATCGATGGTTTTAACCACCTGCTCTAGTGAGGCACGTTCACGCCCTAATTCTTGGGCACGATTTTGGTCATTCCATACATCGGGTTCAGCGAGTTCTAGCTCAACTTCGGTGAGCTGCTCTTTTTTACCATCGTAGTCAAAGATACCCCCTAAGCACATCGGTACGCTCTTGTAGTTCGCTAAGGGTTGTCAGGTAGGGATTAATTTCCATAATGCATTGAATTGGTTGAGTAAATTGGCGCGGATTGTACCTTATGTGCAGGCTTTACTCCACCTTAAGCTCCTCTCTAATAGCCTCTTATTAGGAGATACTATGCGATAATAGGGCAATTAATTTAACGAGGTTTAGATAGCATCGCCGATAGGCGAAGTCCTGCCATTGCCAAGCGTTCAACAGCAATGCCATTAAACTCCGAGCAATAAGATTTAGCCAATGGCCGCTTAATATTTTGATAGAGCCTTTGGGTAATCTCGTAGGATTCCTGCGCCCAAATAAGAGGCGAAAGCTCGAGGGCTTTTTGCCCCCTTAACTGGTGGTGTAGGTTTTGCCCTAACTTGCGCCAAGACGTATCACCTTTGCAACGCAAAAGATTGCTGTCCCAAAGCCTATGTAAGGAGATAACCTTACCCTCAAAGATAACCCGCCTCAGTGTGCCACCACGATCATCACGGAAGCTTACATGTAGCGGCTGATGAATATCACCAACAAAATGGGACATCAATAGTAACGCTTCATCTCGCTGTCTTTGACTTAAGGTTTTGTCTCGCCAGCGATTTTCATAATAGTTAATAGCAGATAAGACACAACGAGGTTTTTTAAGGTGGGCATCTCTACAAGAGTTCCTGGATATTCTCACAAGCTTTCGCGAGACATTCATATAATGCAGTGGTTTAAGGTAGTCATATCGTTTTTTATTACGCACATGATCTGCCCACAAGCATGCCGTTGCAAAAGTTTTATAACCCATTCGCTTAGCACTTGCAGCAAGCTTGGCTTTTGTTACTGTATCGCCTGCCCGCCAGGCAACATCACAAATTGCCCGATGACCTAAAGGGCCCCATGAAAATGCTGAACTTGCAGTTAAACAACCAACCATTATTAGCGCTGTTATCGTTGCTTTTTTAATCATTACGCCTCTCGCACTAATCATTATCGCACTACAGTCCTCTTTTAATCGTATTAACGGACTCGAGCACATAATACATAATTTTATAAAAATCCTAAAAACGATGAACTTTTGTTATTAATGAGACTCATACTAAGCAGATAGAGAAAAGGCTGGCATTTCATTAGAGCCAGCATAAACAAACCACTTAACTTAAAATGATAATGAGGGCTAGATATGCATAGGATCACTATAGTATTCGCGCTTTCTATTGCCGTTTTAGCTGGTTTATTTTTAGGCTCAAACAATGAGGCCATAGCTTCGAGCGATCAAATATATAGCTCAGCAAAAACAACAGTTTTTATTCAACACAGGCAATAGTACACAGAATTTACCTAGTTAAGTCTCCTAACTTAACTATCTTTATAGCCGGCGTTTTCGCCGGCTTTTTTTATCTCTCGACTAGCTATAATTATTATTTTATAGGCGATAACACTATTACTGCATTTACTATAGATAGTGGTATGATTTCACAATTATTAGATGACACATAGTTTATAATGGCATTCTAAATATAAGATTAGCATTTTGGTATAAGTGGAATGAGTTCTAAATTACTAACCCCCATCGATAGATTTGTAGCACATATCCCTGAGTTTGTTGTTAATATAGCAATGCGCTTAATTATTTTCAAAATATTTTGGTTATCGGTTCAAGCCAAAATAGTCGGAGCAACATTTGCTGGGCAACACTTCGCTTTTTGGAACATAAAAAAAACGGCTTTTCTACTCTTTGATTTTGAGTATAACGTACCGTTGATTCCTAGCTCAATGGCAACCTATATTGTTACTTTTGCTGAATTCTTTTTTTCCTTATTTATTTTATTTGGCTTATTCACCCGACTCTCTGCATTTTCTCTTTTAATAATGACGCTTATCATCCAAGTTTATGTACACCCCCAACTTTGGTGGAGCGTACATGTTTTTTGGATAGTTATTTTCATGTATATAATGAAGTATGGCGGCGGTACTGTATCGCTGGATAACTTATTGTTTAATAAACGCTAAATATACTTAAGCAATATTGCTCACAAAAATACTTATATTATTACCCATTTCATTTTTATAAAACCATGTAATATTTACATCATGTAAATACATATTGTACTCTCGCCCCTCTTTTGATTTTTCAGCATGATAGGCAGGCCTTGGATCTTGCTGTAGCACTTCGACTATTAGTTGCTTAAGCGAGCTACTACCATACTGCTTGCTTACTTTATTTTTTAAAACATCTTCTGCTGTGTTTGAGAAATTTACAGGAATAATCGAAGGACTAACTGGTGCTATGGTATTGCAGGCACCACTAATTGAATCGGCATAAGGAACATATGGCTTTATATCTATAATCGGTGTTTTATCCAATAGATCAATACCTGATAAATATAAAACCACCTGCCGATCCAAAAGCTCGATCTTCTCTAGTTTAACAACTGACAAACCGATATTATTAGGCCTAAATGAAGAGCGCGTAGCAAAAACGCCTAGTTTTTTATTACCACCCAAACGTGGCGGCCTCACTTTTGGCTTCCAATCTTTATCTGTATGTTCATGGAAAATAAAAGTCAGCCAGATATGACTGACTTGCTCTAAGCCCTCGACACAATCACGCTGATTAAAAGGCTCTAAGAGACTCAATTTACCTGTTGCACTGGGGCATAACAAAGGCTGCCTAGGGATACCAAATTTATGCGAAAAACAACTTTCGATATAACCTATTGGCTGCACAGAATAAGATTCGATTGAATACGTCATAAAGCAATAATTATTTACCCAGGAGCCGGGCCAAGATGTATAACAGAATCTCCTCGTTTAATGGAGCCCCCCGTTATTATTTTTGTGCATAAGCCGCCATGCCCAAGCATTGCAGAAACGCCATTTTTACCCAAAGCTTGCTTCATTCTTAAACAAGGATGGCATAACGCAGTAGCCTCAAAAACACATTCGCCAATTTGGAAACGCTGATGGCGCAAAGCCGTTAAGTTAATCCCAGAGACTACTAAATTGCGTCGTAGTACAGCAGGATCTATACCGTCCTTTTTGAGCAAACGCGTAATAATATCAATATATTCAACACTAATCACAGTCACTTGCCTTGCTGAACCTTCGCTACCTTGGCAACGTCGATCACCTTCTAAGCCAAAACCCGGTATCGCAGTCGCAGTATCAACAACTTCCATAGGCACTTTACGCGCAGGGCGTAAGCCAATCCACTCTAATTTACCAGCAGGCAAATCTTGCAAATAACGTGCGAACAAACGCCCTTGAACCGACATATAAAACCTTTCTTTTAAAAATTTGTAGCTTTTGACTACGACAATGGTGCCCGGATAGATTCAAACCAATTGATAGCTTGGCCACTACATTCACTATCAATCACTTTATCAGTTAAAGTCTTAGGTAATAAAAAATGTTTATACTCTCTACGCGCAGGATAATTCTTTCTAAGGCCATCAAAGTTATCGACTTTACATAAAGCTTTATGGTCACGAACGATATCATAACAAGACAATAATAGTTGGTTAAAAATCTCACCGTCTTTTATTGAACCACCAACTTTTTCGGAATGCACAAAGCTGGATATATTAAGTGACGTAGTATCGTTCGTTAAAAGTTCATGAGCATTAGCACTTGGCTCCTGCTTTAAAAATCGGCAGAGCGCTTGATAAATCATAAACGTCCCCTGCTCTCTGCCTTCTATGGTATAACCTGCAATATGTGGTGAACCCACTGTGATTTTATTTAATAACTTGTGATTTACAATCGGTTCGTTTTCCCAAACATCCAATACCACGCTTAAGTGGCCACCATTTTTAGACCGTCTATCTAACTCTTGGCTTAGTGCACTGTTATCAATAACTGCACCACGACCACTATTAATCAATAAGGTATTATCTTTAATTGTCTCTAATTCTTGCGCACCTAACATATGGTAGCTAGGATAATCACCCATTGTCGTTAGTGGTACATGGCAACTAATAATATCGGCTTGGCTCAGCAGCGTATCTAACTCAATAAAATTTATTGTATTTTTCTTATCAGCATCATTTACTAATGGATCATAGGCGATACAATTAACACCCAGTGCACTTAAGCATTGGTATAGGCGGCCCCCAACATTGCCACAGCCAATAATACCTATTGTTTTTGTTAACCAATCAGGGGTAGCGAGAGCCATTGCACTCAATACATATTGCACAACAGCATTTGCATTACAACCTGGAGCATTTGCCCAGGCGATACCTACCTCCGATAAATAGTCAGTATCTATATGATCAATACCAATAGTGCAACTACCGACAAATTTAATAGTCGAGTTGCCTTCTAATAAGTGTTTGCCAACCTTAGTTACCGACCTCACCAATAAAATATCTACCTGTTTTATATCTTGTGACGTTATTTCTCGCCCCGGCAAACTAATGACTTCGCCAAACTCGCTAAACAGTTCCTGCGCTAAAGGGATATTTTGATCTGCTACAATTCTCATTATATTTATCTGTTATCTAAGCTGTAAGAGTGATGCCATTATTATTTAATAGCCAGGTTTTATTGATTTCAGCAATATCTAGTTTTTAGCCAGCAAAAAATCAATACTATTATGGAGGCGAGGAAACCCCATTTCTTTGCAAAATTTTTGGTACTGTATAAGGCTAGGCTTTTTTAAGACCAAATCATCGACTGCTGTTATTAAGGGTAGCGTCGTTACAATTGTTGCCAGTTTTTTAGCCATTACTATTTGCTCCTTGTGGGCTATTATCTTCTCGATTAGGCCTTTGCCACCCCTTATAGATAATGCACCTATCTCATCAACATTTGATAATATTGCCTCTATATTAGCAAAGTGACCAAGTAGGCTTTTGGCCGTTACCTTACCTACCCCAGGCACACCTGGAATATCGTCGCTAATATCACCGACAAGGGCAAGGTAGTCGCTTAGCTGTTGTGGCCGAACCCCAAATTTTTGCTCAATATCACAAGGGTAATACTTAATGCCTTTTTCAATATACGGGTTAATAGTATTACTACTTTTTTTGCCTTGATCTTCGTTTACGGCTGAGTAGTCCCACAAAAAATCCTGTTCACGCAAAATAATCTGTCCTAAATCTTTATCCCGTGTCAGGACTGCGATAGGCTTTTTTGATCTCCGCAAAGACTGATATAAGCTTCCCAACAGATCATCAGCCTCGTGGGTTTTACTGGCAAAAGTCGTAAAACCTAATAACGACGTCACTTTTTTACAGGCAGCTAACTGAAACGCTAAGGATTCGTCGGGTAATACCCGGCTGGATTTATACTGTGTATAAATATCATTGCGAAAGCAGCTCTCTAGACTTTCATCAAAACAGACAGCCGCCCGCTCGGGTCTTTGCTCCTTGAGTAATCGAATTAAAAAATTGGTGTAGCCATATACAGCCGCCGTTGGCCAGGACTCTTTTTCACTAAACCAGTGATCAGGCAGTGCAAAATAGTATTGGAAAATATAAATAGAGGCATCAATCAGTAAGCTAGGCTTGTGTATTTGATTCACTTTATAGCCTAGCTCAATGCATTAATAGAATAGCGCTGCGAATCTAAGCATTCAGACACATCGGCATTATTACTGTACTCACTCATAAGCACTGCAACCCAAGCCAATGCTCTATCGTTGAGCCCACCTTCGCAGTAATGTTTGGCACAACTGACAATGTTAGTCTTAAAGCGCTCACTAGGTCCATCGCATCGGCTCGCTGTATTATCAAGATTATCAATACTGACCCTAAACTGGCAGCCAATCGCCTGTGTAAAAATCCATTCTAATGCTTGGGATTTGGCCTCTACTTTTTCAAAATTGGCTTGTTCACTTACACTACGGCCATCAGGAATATACCAATAGCCATAATCATGTTGTTGCCTACGCACCTCGCCAGCTATACACCAATGGGCAATTTCATGTAGTGCACTCGCGCTATAGTCATGGGTAAAAATTACCCTATGATGATCCACCTTTTGATCCGCTGGAATATACTCAGGCTCTTGTCCACCGCCAACCAGTTGCGTGTTATGGCTTTGGTAAAACGTACGATTAAATAGCTTAATTAGTCGTTTATCGCATACTTTTTGATTAGAATTCATAGGCAAGGGAGGCCTTTGGGCAAAAACCTTAAAGAAATTGCTGATTTAAGTAATTTTATACTTGTGATTTTACCGAACTCCATATACCTTTATAAGAGGTAACCGGTAGATAATTCACTAAATATAGTATTTACTCAGTCATTTACCGCTATAGATTGTGTTTGACTCGCAATTTCACACTGTTCACTGACCTTTCTTATTTGGAGGAAGTTAACATGGGAACCTCAGATAAAAAACCCGAACGAGATAATGTTGTCGATATTTTTAGTGGCCGCCCGGTCACAGATAACGACGAAACACGCATTATTCGACTTGCCCCAGAACTAGACGGCCTAGAAATGCTCTATTCTAACGATGCGAGTGAAGGACGTATGTTTAGCCTACAAATTTTATGCTGGGGCCTTAGAGAGAATGGGGAGGTCGTTGGATTTGTGCCCTGGTTAAATCAAATCATGTCATGTAAGGAGCTTTGCGATCCACTTAATGGTCAATGGCAAGGTTACTACGACCCAGGCATCGACGAAGTATTTGAGGAAGCACCGCTACACAAGATTGTAGAGCTAGAAACCGCTGCAGATTATTACGAATACCAGTGCGAGAGCCCCACTGATGTGATACAAGAAGTGCCAGATACTATTGGTACTCATGCCATTTTATCCGATGACGGCTTTCAAAACCTGACTTTATCCGAGGTGATTAGCTGGCGTCTTTATTTTGATGGCTCCATACTCGGTATGCTTGCAGACGACGAAAAGGTACTTTCAACACCGATACTTCCTGGGGACGATTGTTTATACCCAGCAGAAAATAATCCCAACTTTAAGTATTTCTTTCAGCACCATATTGCCAATAAGATTAAATCTAAAGACCCAGAGGCGATCGCTGCTATATCGCTCTTAGTCGACGAATAAATTGCAGAGCTATCGAAGTTTTCGTAAGCTTTTGTTATTTCAGGACTTTTTAATTAAATAGCGATAAGAGATATCGGCATTATTCGTCTGAGAAATCAGTTCATGACCTAAAAACTGGCAAAATTTAGGGATATCTCGTGTCGTTGCAGGATCTGTTGCGATGACCTCTATGACCTCCCCTATCGATAACTCTCGTACACTTTTGTGCAATAGCATCACAGGTTCGGGGCAAATAAGCCCGCTTGTATCGAGTACATTGTCTATTTTTTGCGCCATAGGTGGTTATTTTCTATCAAGATTAACAAAAATACAAAAATCTATTATTTTGAACTATGCTTAATGAGTAAATGATTTCAAATAAAGCATAGGTATCTCATTGCAAGTTATCGCAGGCATTAATCCAAAAGCGCTAGAACTCACTGTTGTACTGTTGAGGCAATATCAACCTAAACTAACTCGTATTATCAAAGGGCCAGAAGAGCATCCTCTGCCAGATACCGATGTAGAGCTAGAGTTAGACGCTGATATTATCCCTCAAATTATCTCCTCGATCACTCAACTTGGAGAGCAATGGCTTAGTGAAAAGCCTGCTGACGAAAGCGATAAAGCTAGAGATGACTTACGCCAAAAGTGCATCCATTTTATTCTAGATGAGTGGATAAAAATTGGCGAGGAATGTAGACAACGCGTTAAAGGTTATTTAAATTAACCAGCACTGCAAAATACCCTACATGCACAAAAAGCCACTTAAAGGGTGATCGACCACTCTTGATACTGCTGCTTTGTCATTAGATTTATAGATTCCGTTGTACTATCAAAAATAATAACAATATCCCCTTTTTCTAACTGGGCTTTCACCTGATCAACTTTTGCAGATAAATGATAGTCAATATGACCGTAGTCTGTTCCCTCTCTCGTTACAAACTCTTCAATTAGGCCTCTTAATGCCTCTTGGCTAAGTTGGTTTGGAGGTATTAGCATCCGAATCACCTTATCTTGATTACTGGCATCTAACTATATGCCCTATAAATCGATGAATTATAACTGCAATAGTAATATAAACATATTAATCTTATTGACCAATAAACAAAGTAAGGACATATTAGTCTTTATAATGGCAATAACACGATAAAGCTGATGCTATTGTCATGGATCGCCAATTTACTACTTATTAATTTAAAGAGAAACCAATGAAAATTTTATTAGTGTTAACATCTCATGACCAACTCGGTGACACTGGCCATAAAACCGGTTTTTGGTTAGAAGAATTCGCAGCCCCCTATTATATTTTTAAAGATGCCAATGCAGATATTACATTGGCATCACCTAAAGGAGGTCAGCCTCCGTTAGACCCTAAAAGTAATGAGCCAGACTTTCAAACCGAAGCAACTAAACGCTTTGAAGTAGATAATCAAGCAAAGGCCACTCTTGCTAATACAGTTAAGCTAGCTGAGGTTTCAGCCGACGATTACGATGGCATATTTTATCCTGGTGGCCATGGCCCATTATGGGACCTAGTTGACGATACAAACTCTATAGCACTCATAAAATCGATTTACCAAGCTGGCAAACCTGTTGCTGCGGTTTGTCATGCCCCTGCTGTATTAGCTAATGTGAATATAGATAACGGCAATGCATTAGTGAATGGTAAAAAAGTCACTGGATTTAGTAATAGTGAAGAAGCTGCTGTTGAGCTCAGTGATATTGTGCCGTTTCTACTTGAAAACAAACTCGGTGAACTTGGGGCTAGTTACTCTAAAGGTAATGACTGGGCACCTTATTGCATTACAGACGGACATTTAATCACTGGCCAAAACCCAGCTTCATCTGCCACTGCCGCTCAACTCATGTTAGACATGCTAAAATAACCATGCAAGAGGCATTTACTATTCCTTTAAGTGCCTCTTAACACTGCGCGATTAACATTGCGAAACCACTGTACCCTACTATACTCAACATATTGCATACTCACTACTGAGAAATTTTGGCTTCTATTTATTGGTATCAAATAATGAATAGCCAAACTAAATTATTAATATGATCAACAATCGTCAGCACTGTCGCCACCCCATTGGAGTTAACATTAAGATATCTCATAAAAGTATTGGCGATATTACTCTAGAAACAAAAGATATTTCAGATGGTGGTTTGTTTGTCGCGGTTGACCCCAACAAAATGCCACCCATTGGCACCATCGTTAAAGGTCAAGTTCAATGCATGGCCGAAGACCCACCTATTGTCGACATGAAAATTGTTAGAATAACAAGTACAGGTCTTGGCTTAGAGTACGTTAATTTATAAATTACATGGCTGTTTTACAAGCCTATCACTTGAAAGATGAAATAATAAGACAAGCCTTTTACAAACCAGCTTGATTAAGCGATAAAGCTTCGTTAGAGTATAGTCAGATGTTAATAAATACTAATAAAAAGTGATTTTAAATCAAATTTTATTCATTTTGAGTAAAGCATTATTAATACAATTGTTGAAAATAAACAGGTGGAAGCTATTCTAAAGCGAGAAGGCTATAGAATAGAAAGTGACAATATAAAGCCTGTGAATACTTTCCCTTCTCCTATGGATGCATTTCAATATGCACTCTACTCTTTTGGACAAGAAGATATCTATATTGTACTGATGGTTAATATCAGACAAAATACAATTTACGGTTACCACGTTTTGGATTTAACACAAAACAACTCATTAGCGGATGATCTTATCAATCGTTTACGCAATAAAGATTACCTACTCTAAGCTACCTACTTTTTTACTCATCATAAATCATATCATCAGGCACAGTGACTGACCGCGGATAAGTTGGCCTATCACCTTGACCACGACGAAAGTTTTGTAATTGAAAAACATAAGCCAATATTTTAGCAACGGCGACATACAAACCCGTAGGAATCTCTTGATCTAGCTTTGTTGTATAGTAAACAGCGCGCGCTAATCTCGGCGACTCAACAATTTCTACTTGGTTAGCCCCAGCAACCTCTCTTATTTTTAAGGCGACCTGGTCGATACCTTTAGCAACAACAATAGGTGTATTCATACTGTCGGGTTTATATTTAACAGCAACAGCATAATGAGTTGGGTTGGTAATCACCACATCGGCTTCTGGCACTTCGGCCATCATACGCTTATTGGCCATCTCTTGTTGTAACTGGCGAATTCGGCCTTTAACTTCTGGCCTACCATCGGTATCTTTCATTTCGTCTTTTACATCTTGTAAAGACATTTTTAGTTTTTCTGTATGGTCGTAAATTTGAAAAGGTACATCTACGATTGCAATTAAAATAGTGATCGAGCCTAAGACAATACACACCCAAATAGCAATTTCTATAGCATGGCCTGTAGAAGCGCGAAGATCCTCGAAAGCCAAAGCCGCAATCTCGTCTTTTAAAACATTAAAGGCTATTAATGCAACACTAATAATTAGTACAATTTTAGCAAAAGCTTTACCAAGCTCAACTAAAGACTTCGTAGAAAACATTCGTTTAATGCCCTCAAGAGGGTTCATTCGACTTAACTTAGGCATTAAGGATTTTGTACTAAATAACCAACCACCCAGTGCAATAGGACCTATCAGTGCCGCTAGTAACAGCACCCCAAAAAAAGGGAGTAAACCTATCAGTGCATCGGAAAAAGATTGTGTTAAATGGTGAATCATTCGTGAGGTATCGAAAATATCCTCGCGAGAAAAAGAAAAGTTAAAACGAAATACAGCCATCAAGCTTTGGGATATAAAACCACCAAACCATAAAAATCCAAATGCAGAGGCCAGTAAAACAAAAGTCGTGGTTAATTCTTTTGACCGAGGAATTTGCCCATCTTCTTTTGCTTTTTCCAGCTTTTTCTGTGTGGGCTGTTCTGTTTTTTCTTGACCTTGATCGTTATCTGCCATAACACCCCCTTACTTTAAAAGCTCCTGAGCGAAAATAAAACCTTGAGTGGTGTACTCTCTGAAAATTGGCAAAAATGCATCAAAACCCAGCCACATAACAAATAAGCCAAAAATTAATGTCATAGGAAAGCCGACAACAAACACATTAATTTGCGGAGCAGAACGGCTCATAACACCAAAGGCTATATTAACTAATAAAAGCGATGTGAGTATAGGTAACGCAATCGTTAAGCCACTAGCAAACATCCAGCTTCCCAAACCAAAAATTTTAGATAAATCTGCCGTAGAAAATCCCGTCAAGCCTATCGGCATAACAGTGAAGCTATCGACTAATATTTGTATTAATACTAAATGGCCGTTAATACTCACAAAAAGTAGAGTAGTCGTTAAGAGATAAAACTGCGAAACAATCGTAACAGATAAACCACTAGCAGGGTCATTCATTGCTGCAAAACCCAACCCCATAGACATAGCAATGTACTGACCAGTCATCACAAATATTTGGAATACCACTTGAAAAATAAACGCAAGCGAGACACCAATTAATATTTGTTGAACAACAACTAACAACACACTTAACGACAATGCTTCGTACTGTGGGCCTGCAGGTAATAAAGGCGCAAGAATAACAGTTATCATAAACCCTAAAACAACACGGACACGTGCAGTTAAGACTTGCGTACCGAAAATAGGGGCTGCCAGCAAAAAAGCGGTGATGCGCACTAAGGGAAAAAAGTACGAGCTAACAAACTGCATTATTTGTGCTTCTGTTAATTCAAGCATGTGTTATCACATCAAACAGCTACTATTAAAGAGAGAAGAAGTAAAATTAGCCAATCAAAGTTGGGATATTCATAAACAATTTATGAAACAGCTCAATAAATTCATTAATTAACCACCCACCTAAAAACATAATAGAGCCAAGGGTAACCAATAACCTTGGGAGGAAACTTAATGTTTGTTCATTAATTTGTGTTGCGGCCTGAAAAATACTCACGAGCAAACCCACCGCCAAACCAGGCCCAACAATCAGCGAGACCATTAATACACACAAATATAATGCATTACCAAATAAATCCATTACAACTTCTGGTGTCATTTTTAATACCTACCGGTGATAGTTATCGAGAAACTTTTACCTATTGCAAAATACCGTAACTTGCTGCCAGTGTTCCCATAAGCATCGCCCAACCATCAACAAGTACAAATAGCATAATTTTGAAGGGCAGTGAAATAATCAAGGGGGACAACATCATCATACCCATTGCCATCAACACACTAGCAACAACGATATCGATTACCAAAAAGGGAATAAATAAAATAAACCCTATTTGGAATGCTGTTTTTAATTCACTGGTAATAAATGAAGGAATCAATACAGTAATGGGTACGTCCTCGGCCGCATTAATATTATTGGTGTTAGATATATCCATAAATAGTTTAAGATCACTCTCGCGTGTCTGCGCCATCATAAAACTATGAAAAGGTTTAATCGTACGATCGATTGCTTCTTTTGAACCGATTTCCTCGTTAATATAGGGCTGCAATGCCTCTACATTCACACGATCAAAAACTGGTGCCATAATAAACATTGTCATAAACAATGCCATACCAATTAATATTTGATTAGATGGCGATTGTTGTAAACCTAAGGCTTGGCGTAAAATAGCAAAAACAATAATTATACGAGTAAAAGAGGTTGTCATTAATAACAGTGCTGGTAAAAATGATAACACCGTCATGATAGCGAGTATTTGGATACTCACCGAATACTCTTCACCGCCATCCTTGTCTTTACTAACAGTAATTGCTGACAAAGACGGTAAGTTTTGTATACTCTCTAGCGTAGAAGGTGTACTACTTGTATTTGTTGAGGAGCTTTGTTGTGCCGATGCAAATGTACTTAACAACATCAAAAAAATATAGATTAGCACAATGGCTGAAAACTTTACCGGTCTACACTTAAGAGACATAAACTTACGATGACTTGATTCCGTCATCGGGCTATCTCTTCTTTTTTAGGTTCTGGCTTATTAATTACCGCTTTTAATTTTTCTGCAAAGGAAGACGATAAATCGTTAACGACTTTATTAGTCGAAAATCCACTATTAAGTGTTTGCTGCGCTGCTGTTTCACTAGCACTAACCAAAGGTACAGATTCCGATGTTTTATCCAATGTCTTTACATGTCCTACAAACCCAGGCGCTACACCAATAAGTATTTTCTCCCCTTCAACTTCAACAAGCAGCAGCTTTTCTTTAGGAGACAACGGCAGAGTACTTTTAATTTGCATAGTATTATTCGTACCATAACCACTGTAACCTACTCGCTTTATTAGCCATACAACCACAAATATCATCGCAATAGTTGCTCCTAAACCCAACATCATTTGCAATAGATTTGAAGAATAAGAAACAGGCGCGACTGGCTGTTCAGCTGAATAAGTTGCGACAGAAAAGAATAATGGAAGGACAAGCAGTAAAATATGCTTAGGAAAGTAAAAAATAGTTATCTCTTTTGTAATCTTATCTTTCATAATTTTATTCATTAATTAATAATCAATGTCCTAGCTTTTTAATTCTTTCAGCTGGACTGATAACGTCTGTCATGCGAATACCAAACTTTTCATTAACAACCACAACTTCACCATGCGCAATCAGTGTGCCACTAACCAACACATCTAGCGGCTCACCAGCTAAGCGATCAAGTTCAATCACTGACCCCTGATTAAGTTGTAAAAGATTACGAATAGTAATGGAGGTGCTACCGACCTCCATTGAAATCGAAACTGGAATATCTAAAATAATTTCTAAGTCTGGATCAATACTCTTGGCTGTGTCGTTATTGCTATCAAATGTTTCAAGATCAATGGCTTCTGCTTTTGCTTCTTCATCTGCCTGTTCTTCCATCGCACCTGCCCAAGGATCGTCTTCCTCTGCAGTAGCCTGCTCTTCCATTGCCTCTGCCCATGGATCTTCAGCAGCTGTTTCGTCGGTAGTTTCTGCTGGTTTTTCTTTGTCGTCATCACTCATCAGACGCATCCTCATCGTTGGTTTGTGGGTCATCTAAGCTCGGAATGGGTGAGCTTACAATTTTTGATGGTTTAATCGGATCTATAATTTTAAGTGCTAAATTTCCATTAGATTGGCCTATCTCGGTTGTGAACATAGGTACGCCATTTACCCTAATTTTATGTTCATCTAACATCTCTACGGGTAAAATGTCGCCTTCTTTTAAACCAACCACATCACGCAATGAGATAGTATCCCGAATAAGATCACATTCCATATTCACCGTTGCTGCCATAATGTCTTCACGCAGTGAATTTACCCAGCGATCATCTCTATCATCGCTGTCACTTTGCAAACCGGCATCCAACATTTCTCTTATTGGCTCGATCATCGAGTATGGAATTGTGATATGTAAATCACCACCGCCACCATCTAACTCGACGTGGAAAGTGCTCACCACAACCACTTCGCTTGGGCTGACAATATTTGCCATCGACGGATTCACTTCTGAATTAACATGGTCGAACTCTAAAGGTAATATCGCTCGCCAAGCTTCTTTTAAATCGATAAATGCTTGCTCTAACACAATGCGAACAACACGTAATTCTGTTGGTGTAAATTCACGCCCTTCGATTTTTGCGTGGCGACCATCACCCCCAAAAAAGTTATCCACAAGTTTAAAAACTAATTTTGCATCGAGCACAACCAAACCGGTACCACGTAGTGGTCGAAACTTAACCATATTCAAACTCGTTGGCACATAGAGGGTATGGACATACTCACCAAATTTTTGAATTTTAATACCACCAGAGGCAACGTCTGCGGTGCGACGCAGTAAATTGAACATACTAATACGGGTGTAGCGTGCAAAGCGCTCGTTAATCATCTCGAGCGTCGGCATACGCCCACGAACAATACGGTCCTGAGTGGTTAAGTCGTAATTACCGACACCACTCGAATCACTGTCGTCATCAGTTTCTACGCCACCATCATCAACACCATGGAGTAACGCATCGATCTCGTCTTGTGAGAGTAAATCCATCAGAAATTTTCTCGTTAGCGTTTAATTTAAATTTATGTATAAATGACTGTTGCTTACTGCATAACGAAATTGGTAAAAAGAATTTTTTCTATCCCAGGCTTACCAATTTCCTGTTCCAAAATATTTTGTAGTTCTTTTAGCGAATCCTGCTTTAATAGTTCGCGTCCCTCATCGGTTTGCAACTCATCATAGGTTTGCCCACTAAATAATAAAATGAGATTATTGCGCATCATCGGCATATGTATCTCTACCGCATTAACTACATCCTCTTCGCGTGTCATCACTGATATTTCCGCCTGCAAAAAGCGCTGTCTGCCGCGTACATCGTAGTTAACAATCAATGCAGGCTTTAATGGGAAATAAATGGCTGGCCCTTTTACCTCCTCTTCTTCCGCGCTAGTGATGGGGTTACCGTCTTCATCGAATTCTTGTACTACCTCGGGCTCGGGAGATAACATTTTGACAGCCACTAAGGTACCGCCAATCGATGCGCCTATAAGCACAATCGCTAGCACAATAAATATAATAAGTTTTTTCTTACCGCCACTGGGTTTTTCTTCAGCGCCTTTATTCTCTTCTTCCTCTGCCATGCCAAAAATCCGTCAGTCAGTTAATATAAATGCATTACAGCAAGAGATATGCCAAATACTTATATACAGACACAGGAGATAAAATAGAAAAGAATGACTAGGTGCTAGATAGAGGTAACTCTAGAAAAATGGGGATTTGATCGAAATGATAAGGAGCTATATAGCAGCCATTGGCTGAGCAATGGCTGCATATTAACAATGCTTTGATATAGTTATAATAATTGCTCAACTAAGCATATAGGCTTAATAAGCTAGTGCCATTTATATGGCTGGATATTACAGTTTCTCCTTCGATGTCATCGGGCTCGCCGCCTTCACCGGCAAAACCTTGGCGGCCAGTGTCTCTGTCCGAACTGCCAGCCTGCTGCTGGGATTGATCCGATACATCAACATCGACGAGGTTAATACCTTCCCCATCGAACATTTCTCTTAAGCGAATCGCATTTTGATCAAGCGCTTCACGTACTGACGTATTGTTAACAACAAAACTAACGTGAGCCTGCTCATTAGCCACCGACACCTTGACCTGCATCGGACCTAATTCTGCTGGGTTTAGATGTATTTCTGCTTCTTGTAAACCTTGCGAACTCAACCACATTACTCGCTCAGTAACAGCCTCGCCCCAGCCAGCTTGTTGGAATGGAGCCCCTATCGCTAACTGTGGTTTAGCAACAGTTGCGGCGGTAGATTGTGTAGTACTTAATGCTGTAATAGAGCTTATATCGGTTGATAATTTGGGCGTCGCCGAGTCACTAGTTGCTCCACCTGCATTAAGTAATTGGGCGAAATTAAGTTTATCAATAGCTAACTTATCCGTAACAGCTGTAGTGGTAATCGCCGTGTTTGCCTGTAGCGTTAGCGTATCGAGGCTCTCTCCTGTCAATCCTCGGCTTAAAATGCTCGACTGAGCTAGAAGATCGGTCGAATTTAATAAACCTACATCTGGGCTCGCAGATAGTGCCGTGTTAAAACGTACACCTGCAGTTTCTGTACTAGGTGTTAGCTGCCCATACTTTTTTAAGTCATTGATAAATTGTGCTGCACTAGCAACGGTGAAAGGCTGGTTATTGATAGCCTCGGTCACCCTAGAGGCTATATCAGCAATAGGCAATTGGCTACTATCAACAAACAACTCATCAACAAGTTGTTGTAATGCCTCAGGGGTAACCTCAACTCCCTCGGTGTTTTGCAAACCTTGTAACTGAGCTGATAATTGCTCTAACACTGATGCTAGATCGTTATTAATTGCTGTATCTAAAATACTCACCGCAGCCAAGCTGTCTGCATCAACAGCCGGATCAGCATCAATGGGCTGATCTGTTACTGGCTGAGCTTGTGTGTTTGCTAGATTGTCATCATTACTTGAACTCTCTGCGGCTGATGTGGCGCCTGAATCATCCTTAGCATTTACAGTAGTATTTGTATCGTCTTGTGCCTCTACCTTCGCAGATACAGGTTCCTTACCTTCAACAGATCTATTATCTTTAGTTGCCGGCTCTTGTCGTTCAGAGTTAGTCTCTTTTGCCGTCTGCGCATCCGGTTTATTTGATGTAATCTCTTTCTCTGCATCTTCAAATGTCCTCGAAAATCCTTGATCTCTAGTTTCAATCGTACGATCATTATTAACTTTACTGACCCTATCACTCGCACCTAGTTCTAATAATGGCAATAATTGATTTGTCATCACACCCTCACTTAGGTAGCCACACTGTGGCCTAATATCATTTATAAACGGCAAGGCATTGCCGCTTTTTGGTTAACTATTTACTCTCATGAATAAATAGCAAAGACAGTGCCAAAAAATAAATAGATAATCCGAATGATATTAAAAAAATAAGCGCGGATATTAATAATATCTTCATGAATATTTATACGCATTTAATATTAATTAACACTAAAAAATCACTCATCAATAGTTTAAAGGTATATCGGATACACTTTTAGGCACAAAAAGCACACAAAAATGTGACATATATCACAAAACCTAAGAGTGATCGAAAATATAGACCAAACAATTATTAGATATAAAAGCCTTATCTAGTTATAAATATTATCCGAAACCATTCAGTGATTTAGGTGATGATATGAACCCTGCAATACTTTTAGTTGACGATGAACAATCTATTTGTTCTGCATTAAATCGCACATTTAAGAGAAGTAAATACACGGTTTTTCAAGCTAATAATGGCCAACAGGCACTATCAATACTCAAAAAAAACCATATTGATGCTATCGTCTCTGATCAGAGAATGCCTGGAATGAGTGGCACGCAATTATTAACTATTGTAAAAAAACGCTACCCTAAAATTGGGCGAATTATTTTATCCGGGTATAGCAATGAACAAGAATTGTCAGACTCTATCAATAAAGCAGGTGTAGATGAATTTTTAACAAAACCTTGGAATGACGAACAACTAATAAAAAGTGTTGATAACTCAATAGCAAAACCCTTACGAATAAACCACACTCGTACCAATACTGACTGTCATAATAACGTTGCAGATTTACCTGCAAATTTAGAAAAAGCAACAAAGACGATTACAGATGCATTTACACCGCTACATATAGACCTTGAACTAGCAATAAAAAATGATGAACTTTTACTTGAAGAACACCAATGTATATCGATAGGGACTGATAACGCCACTCTTAGGTATCTTAAGTTTTCGTGGCCTGATTATTTAGGCATCAATCAACGTGGGCTAATAAATACTGCATACCAAGCCGATTATGTAAGAAACTTATTTACATGGTATCTACTAAAATCTATAGCTCACATGGAAGACCATAGCGAAAGAGATGAAGATATAGTTATTGATTTATTCTATCCAGCATTTTTGAATAGTCCTTCGTTAAGGTCACTACTTAAAAAATTAATCAGTCAAAAACCTAATATAATTTTACGGGCCTCTTTTGAGCTTTTACAAAACTATCAGTTAGAGAGTTTATTGTCTGATATTTATCGTAACAATAAGTGCTTAATGCTGAACTTAGGAAAACTTATCGTTGATGTTAATCAGCTTAAAAATACTCCAATAAAATATATAGAAGTAGAGGCGGGTCATAATATAGTAAGTAATCATCTATTGGCTCAAATGCACAAAGACATGATAGCTATAGCGAGAAAAGAATTAATAAAAACCGTACTATCAAGACCAAATAGAAAAATACAGCAGGAGTATGCCAAAAAAATTGAAGTGGATTTTTGCTAAGTAAAAAAATAAAAAAACCTGTTATAGCACCAATAGCAATACTATAACAGGTATAAGAAGCTGCCTAAGCTAGTAGAGGTAACTCTGAACTTATAGTCCTTGTAAGGTTATGCAGGTACTAAATTCGCTTCCTTAGCAAACTCAAGTCCCATACGTAACATTTTCGCCTGCATATAAGCGCTTACTGTTTTTCCATCAGGAGATACTTCCTGTGGATTTTCCCAAGTTCCCGAAACCAACCTAATCGTAAAACCTGTGTTCATCTCGCTAATTGTAGTAGCATTAATAAAATTCCATCGCATGGTAAATACCTTAAAGAAGTAAGTTTTAAACAGTATGAAACAAGAATAGAATTTTGGCTGTAGGTAGAATCAGACATGTATTGTGAGACATATCCTACATTCGATGAGAGAAGTTATAATTATAGGATTATGTATAAATATCGATCAAAATAAAGGTTCAAGCACTACAATACCCTCAAAAAATGTCGACAGAGAGAAAGCAATTAGGGCTTAAACTACCTTTATCAATACATGTAAACAACTAAGCCTTCGCTAAGTACTGATTGGCTCTTGTAGCCCATGTGCAAAGTAAATGCGCATCATAAAGCGGCATTGGCATGACTTCGTCACCAATAATTGTTGTGGCTGGCGACAAGTAACGCACCCCTGGCATACTCGTCTCGCAGCCTTCACCAACACGTATACCACCACTACGATTACAAATCGAGATCCAATCGCGATCAATCAGCGAGCGTGTTAATGGGTCGAACTCAAATGCTGACCCCGCTCCCGAGCAATTAATAACAAAACCTGCTTTGTAGGGTACTAAGGCACCGGTCTCGTCCTTTAATAATATATTCACTCCATCGTCCGTCGACTCAATAGCGCTCACTGCACCACTGACCACACGGGTATGGTTTGTTAGGCTCAAACGATGAAAATCGTGCAATGTATCTCGCGTCCCCCCCCTTAACCAGTGACGTAGTGTTGGCGGTACCAAACGCGCCTCGTGTAGATCTGGCACAAAATGCTTGAGCCCATGCTCAATAAAAAATGCCCTAAATCCCGCACGTATTTCACGCATTTGGTGTCCTGCCGTTTGCGCCAATTGCATATTGGCTTCCACATCCTCCAAAAACGCATTTGCATTGGGGTAAGGGCCTGCAAGCTCAGGTTTTGTGAGCTCACGCGGTAGGCGTGCAATTAATGCATCGGGCATCACACCCCGCGGACTACAAGCCGTAAAACGCAATTTATCCTCAGCGACAACGGACTGACAAAGGCGCAAAGCATCTAGCATAGTCGCATTAGTACCAACACACCAAATATCTGCGCCACGCTTAGCATGCTCTGCAATACGCTCTTCATGCCCAAAAAGCTCTGGCGCACAAAATGGACCATCATCGCCCTCTATACGCTGGGTTTTAGGGCCACCTGTAGCAATATCGACAGCATCAGCATAAATGCATTGTCCCGAAGCTGTTCGCAAGCAAAACCCGTTACCCTCTTGATCTAGCGATACTGCCTCGTCATCTATAATTTCGACGTTTACTCCACGTTCACGCAATACACCAATCGCTCGCTGGCACCTCTGCTCCATATACTCGCCAAAAAAGGCACGAGGAACATTAAGGCCACGCTTATCATCGCAATCTAGATAAGACTGAGCAGAACCGATCCAGTCTGGGCTACGCCCCACCATCGAGTTATAAATATGCTCCCAGTTATCCACAACCCACTGCCCAAAATCTGGGGCAATATCATCAGCTGGGGAGTTTAATAAATAAGCATAACGCCAAGGGTTTTCATCAGGTTCTGACGCATAGGCTAACCCACGACCAAGTTGTGACGCTTTATAACCAACAACAATCAAAGTATCGCCTGCCCGTGCTGTACATGTTTCGGTCAAGGCTGCAGCTGCGACTCCATCCCCAACAATAATACGACGATGTGGCTGATGAATGTTCAAATTGGTCATGTAATACCTCTGTTATTTTTGTAAAAAGTCATGCTATTTTGCGCAGACGAATAGACAAGCCATGCCTAAACGCTTTGAGATTGGTGATGAGAGACACTGATTAAGGGCTTTCAGATGATATGCTACCACAGTGACCATGTGCAGTAAGTATTGGTCTCTATTACGATCAATATTTACACTATTAACTTTTGGTAATAACACCCTGCTCCACTAGGCTGACTACCTCACCTTTACACACAATTAAATGATCTATTAACTCTATATCAAATAACGAAGCACACTGACCAATATGCTCCGAGAGTTTAATATCCGCCCTAGATTCTTTATTGCCGCCAGCAGGATGATTATGAACAAGAATGATGCCAGTAGCATTGTTAAGCAAAGCTAGCTTCACCACCTCACGAGGATAAACCCGACTGTTGTCTACCGTGCCGTAAAATAATTCCTTACACTCGATCAACTGATAATGAGTATTTAAGTACATAACAGCAAAGACTTCACGCTCTTGCTGTTCAAGTAATAAACGAACATAATTTTTTGCATCTTCATGCGAATTAACTGACGATAAAGGCATATCCGTTTGCCTTAACTCATCATCTAAAATAGATAGTGCCTGATTAATAACCACCTGTTGTTCATTATTGATCATACGTAATCCCTATTTATTATTTTTCGAGTAAATTTTTAAGTAAAAGCAAATCACCCACTTATAAGTGGGTGCCATAAAACAATATACGAAAATAAGTCATCAATAAGCGCACTCGACTACCAACTGATACAACTAGCGATTGATTGTGGCTCTCAAGTAAATACAACTGAATTCATTTACCACACTAACCTAGTTATCGAATGTGTAGCTTGACATTAACTCACTATATTCGATCATCTAATCTCAGAGATGTAACGTAAAGGGTGTATTAAAGCAAAAAGTCTATCCATGCCCAAAGGCACTGAAATGCGCTTAGCCGATAGTCTAGAAGTCAGCCTGTCTGTTATTACTGCACTGATGTGATTCAATGCACTCTCTTAGGTAACAAAACCATGTATAAGTGTCCAAACTGTCAATCTGAGGTTTAATAGCAATGTCGACAACACTACTGTGGTTTACCAATGACTTGCGCTTGCACGATAACCCCGCACTTGTCGAGGCTGTAAATATTAATCAGTTGCTTATCTGTCTTTTTTGTATTAATCCACAATGGTTTAAAACCAATCAATACAACACACGGGCCATGGGTAACAGGCGCTGGCGATTTTTGAGCGAATCTTTGGCTAATCTGGATAAACATTTAAAATCAAAAGGGCAAAAATTAATTATCGCCTATGGTGAACCCAGTGAAGTTATTACACAGCTAATCAACAACTACAGTGTTAATACCGTTATCCGCAGTCAACACTCGGGATTTTATGAAAACCAACAATGGCGAAATATTCGAGAGAACTACCCTAATCTGTCCCTAAAAACTGCACATACTTTTACGTTATTTACGCCTGAGATAGTATTTTCAACCGAGCGCGGAACCTCGTCTGGCTTTCCTACGACTTTTTCTAGCTTTAGAAAACAAGTTGAACAAATTACGGTTGCTCAAACTACCCCCATACCCAAAGAATTACCGCCGGCTCTAAAAGTCGAATTATTTGGTCATAAATTACCTGACCACAAAAAAATAGGACAAAGTGGGAATGAAAAGGCACATCTATTCAATGGCGGGGAAACAAATGGGCTCGTGCACCTAAAGCGTTATTTTTCTGAAAACTTAGCATCCAGCTACAAACGAACTCGCAACGAATTAGACGACTGGGATTCGTCTTGTAAGTTTTCGCCTTGGCTCGCTAATGGCTCATTATCTGTGCGGCAAATTGTATCGGAGTTAAAAAATTACGAAGCTAAGAACGGAGAAAATGACTCAACTTACTGGATATACTTTGAGCTGTTATGGCGTGAATACTTCCAGTGGTATGCACTACATTATGGTAAACAAATATTTTTATTTAAGGGAATCAATAATAAAAAGCCACTCACTACTTTTTATCCACAACGCTTTAAGCAGTGGTGCCTTGGGCAAACGCCTTGGCCTATTGTAAATGCCTGCATGATACAAATGAATCAAACAGGTTATATGTCCAACCGTGGCAGGCAATTAGTCGCCAGCTGTTTAATCTACGATTTAGGTTTAGATTGGCGCTGTGGCGCTGCTTATTTTGAGCAACAACTTTTGGACTATGACGTCGCTAACAATTGGGGTAACTGGCAATATATTGCAGGTGTGGGGGCCGACCCACGAGGAGGTAGGCACTTTAATTTAGAAAAACAAACCCAGCAGTACGACCCTAAAGGTATATTTATTAAACATTGGAATAAAACTAACAACGCACAAAGAACTGGTAACGCTATCGATAGCGTCGATGCCGCTGACTGGCCTATTAGTGAGTAACAAAGCCACTAAAAAATAACAGAGTTACGCCCTGTAATAATCTCGTTATGAATATTTTTAAGTTTTTTGCTGCCACTCTTTTAATTGAATACAAGGACCAGAGAACAAGGTGTTTTGCTGATCAGGCTGCTCATTACTAGTTGTCATCAGTAAGCGGCTACTATTGGAGACAGCAAGCCAAGTTGGTTTGGTCAAATCCCACACAGTACCAGATGATGGCTCTAGCCCTATGTAAGTGAGCTGCCCGGTGTCTTTGTCTTCAGCCCATAGGTGAAGCGCGACTTTATTGGTGCGAGGATGGTTTTCTGACCACTGTACCTGCAAACGCGACGGTATACCCTCCTGCTTTTTATAGGCGCTAATAATAAATTGAATATCGGCACCAGCTTGATTATGTGCCGACATAGCAGCCACATAACTTGCTCCTGTTGCTAAAGGCTTGATAGGTTGTTGCACAGACGTTAATAATACCAGTGCTAGTGCAAAAGAAGTTGCCATCCCCAAAAAGCTGGTGGTTTTCCAGACCGATAAATTTTGCCACCAAGGTATTGCTTGAGTACTCCGTGTTTTTGTTTTTTGCTGGTCTTCGCCAAGCTCTATGTGTTTTTCTATCTGCTGCCACACATTTGCCGATGGTATAGCCTCCGGCTTACCACATTGGTGAATAACCGATAATTCGTCGGACCAAAATGAAATTGCACGATCGAGCTCTGGCACGGTTTGCCGCAACTTTTCTGCACGTGCTTTTACTCGTGGGGTCATAGTCCCCAACACATACTGTCCGGCTACATGCTCACAAATAATGGGGTTACGATACCTTAGGCAGCTAGACATTGCTTTAACTCCTTGAGTCCCCTGCGGATCCAGGCTTTTGCTGTACCCAGAGGTACGGATAATTCGTTAGCAAGTTCAGCATGGCTATAACCGTAGATAAAAGACATTAGAATACTGTTACGCGCTTGCGACTTGAGGCTATTAATACACTTATCAAGACTATGAGTAGTAAGTGAACATTCTTGTGTAAGTGAGTGTTCGTTGAATAATTGGCCGAGGTAAAGTTTATCATCATCGCTGAGAGAGATTTGAGGATGAGTCCCTAAACTGCGAATACGATCCAATGCCGTATTGCGTGTTAGCACACAAAGCCACCCCCAAGCACTGCCTGTTCCGCTATATTTATTCGCTTGTCCCCACACTTTTATAAACACTTCTTGCAAAATATCCTCTGACTCTTGATGATTTTTTACAATACGTAAAATGATCGAAAACAGGCGACAGTGAACTAGCTCGTAGAGTGTGTTAAGAGCATATTTATCTTGTCGTTGAATTCGATAAATCAGTGGGTTTACTTTTTCCGTCCAATTAATATCCGACATAAATATCCATAGGTGCTCGTTAGTGACAAATGTATCAGCCAATTTTTATTATTAATGACAGTATTTTATCAGTACCCATATAGCGAACATATCCTGTAGATGGGAGGGGCTACACTTTACATTGAAATAGTGTTTTTTGCATGTAACCAGTGCAAGATTATAGAGGATCAAACAACAATTTTACCTTCTGTGCGTTAATAATGGCTTGCGTACGATTTAGACTGTAATGATGATGCATCTAACTATTGGGGCTTTATAATTTAGCCTAATAAAATAGCTAATCAATGTACCGTAAAACGGCACATTGATTATTTTTATCAAAAGAACTCCTGTTTGTTAATATTATTTAATAACCGTAAGAATACGATGAGTCGCTTGATTTTTGATAGCTAGCAGATTTACTCTTTTTAGCAGTGTGCCAAACACCACCAACACCGTCGCCTGTAGTATCACCCACTTTTGTATCGCCTATCCAGGTATAAAGCGGCTGATCATTATATGTCCATTGTTGCGAGCCATCTTTACGCTCGACTAAGCCCCAGCCTGCTTTAAGTTTTGCTCCAGCTTTAGCAATATACGGAGGCCATTTGATAGCACACCCTCCATAACAAACCGACTCGTTTTCTTTATCTTTATCAAAGGTATATAACGTCATACCATCTTTGTTAGTAAGGCTTTCACCTGCATAAGCCGTAGCTGATAGCGCGAAAAATACTGTCGATATTAAAGCGATTTTTGTAGAAATGTGCATTGTTTTCTCCTAAGTATTAACGTTAAGTTATGTAATTATTTAAGTTACGCTACCTAAGACGATACGAAATACTGATTTGGATGCACGATATAAAAAATAAATATGTAAATATAAAAAATATTTGGCTAGATAGCCATTTCTATAATACTTAGCTTGCATCGATACGTATCAAACTAATAAGCAATCAATACGAGTGAATCGTCAAATATGATAGAAAAGAGACATAAGAACTTATTGGGCGAACCATTAAGCCCATGCTGCCATGACCCAGCCACAGGGTATTTTCGCGATGGATTTTGCCGAACCGATACCACAGACAGGGGCATACATGTGGTGTGTGCCATCGTTACTCAAGAGTTTTTAGACTATAGTTTATCTAAAGGTAACGATCTTATGACCCCTATGCCCGCCTACGGCTTTCACGGGTTAAAAGATGGTGACTCCTGGTGCTTATGTGCCTCTCGTTGGTTAGAGGCCTTTGAAGCAGGTGTTGCACCACCGGTTAAGCTTATCTCTACCCACGAAAAAGCGCTAGAGATTATTCCGTTGGCCCTACTCAAACAACATGCTTTGCAATAATGTAACCATAAATAAAATCCACAAAAAACTGCACCAGTACTGGATACTTCTAATATGAGTAAGCGACTAATGAAACATCACTCACTATCTGGCTCTGAGATTTCACGAGTAATAGAAATGGCATGGGAAGATAGAACTCCTTTCGAGGCGATTGAAACAAGTTTTGGCTTAAGCGAACCTAATGTCATCCAGCTAATGCGCAGGCAATTAAAACCTCGCTCATTTAAAGTTTGGCGAGCGCGTGTTAGTGGTCGTACCACCAAACACAAAGCCCTGCGCCCAGCCAATGTTCTGCGCGGCTACTGCCCAACGCAATATAAACAACACTAGCAATAATCGAAACCTCACAAATATGGCCCATAAAAAAGTATACCTACCCAGTAAACAATGCGTATCCTGTGGCTTGCCTTTTTTGTGGCGAAAGCGGTGGGCTAAAAACTGGGAGAGCGTAAAATATTGCTCCGAACGCTGTCGAAAAAACAAAACAGTTGATAAAAAATAATCAAACAATAAAAATTCAGAAGCCACAACACTAATGCCCACATTAAAAAAACACTATAAAACACTGCGTTTAATACTTGGCGACCAGCTCAATGCACAGCACAGCTGGTATAAACAAAAAGATGCCTCGACTTTATATGTTATTGCAGAGCTAAAACAAGAAACCAGCTATGTTAAACACCACGGCCAAAAGCTTTGTGCGTTTTTTGCAGCTATGGCACAGTTTGCTAACGCCTTACAACAGGCTAACCATCAGGTTTTGTATTTAACCCTTGATCAAACCCATACATTTACATCACTCCCAGCACTAATCAAGCACCTGTGTAAAGAATACAGCATTGAGCATTTTGAATATCAACGCCCCGATGAACACCGCTTATTGACACAATTGACCGAGCTCGACCTGCCTAAAAAAATTAAGCAAGCAATGGTAGATAGCGAGCATTTTTTACTGCCCATTGATGAGATAAGTGATCATTTTAGCGAAGGTAAGCACCATAAAATGGAGTTCTTCTATCGTAAAATGCGCCGCCGTTTTAATATTCTTATGGATAACCATCAACCCCTAGGTGGGCAATGGAATTACGATGCCGAAAATAGAAGTAAACTCAAAAAAGAAGATCTCGAGCATATTCCTCAGCCGTTATTATTTGCTAACGACGTTGGCGAGATTACTGAACGTATAGATAAACACACTATTGAGTACTTTGGTAAAACAGACAAACAACTGCTATGGCCTACCAACAGACAACAAGCCACAAAGTTACTGCGTTTTTTTTGCGAGTATTGCCTACCACAATTTGGCAAATTTCAAGATGCAATGACTTGCAACAGCGCGCACCAATGGAGCTTGTATCACTCGCGATTATCTTTTGCCCTCAACAGTAAGATACTACACCCTCTTACCGTTATTAATGAGGCAATCAATGCCTTTGAACAAGCTGCTGGCGATATCACATTGCCGCAAATTGAAGGGTTTATCCGGCAAATCCTTGGTTGGCGTGAATATATTCGTGGTGTCTACTGGGCCAATATGCCCAAGTATCAAACCCTCAATCACTTTAATGCAAAGCAAAATTTACCCAAGTATTTTTGGACAGGTAAGACAAAAATGCAATGCATGAAGCAAGCCATTGAACAGTCACTTGATTATGCCTATGCACACCATATACAGCGCCTGATGATTACTGGAAATTTTTGCCTACTAACTGGGATCGACCCTAAGCAAGTCGATGCTTGGTATTTAGGTATTTATATTGATGCCATTGAATGGGTAGAGATGCCAAACACGCGAGGCATGAGCCAATTTGCCGACGGTGGGCTAATAGCCACTAAACCCTATGCTGCAGGTGGTAATTATATTAATAAAATGAGCGATTACTGCAAAAACTGCCACTATAAAATTAAAGAAAAAACTGGCGAAACTGCCTGCCCTTTTAACAGCTTATACTGGGGGTTTATGATCAAACACAAAGAAGAATTTGAAAAGAACCCACGCATTGGAATGATCTATCACAACTGGGGTAAGCAAGAACAAGATACACAACAGGCTGTATTAAAACGCGCTGCATGGTGCATTGAAAATCTAGACTATTTATAGCTTTTATATCGTTGAGATATTACTGTTATATAAGTAATACGGCTCTTCGCAACACAGTTTATAAGTAAACTCATAGTATGCAACTTACACAATACTGTATATAATAACAGTATTGTGTAAGGATATTGCTATGAACCTACAAAAAAAATTAGCGGTACTAGCAGATGCAGCCAAATATGATGCATCCTGTGCAAGCAGTGGCTCGATTAAAAGAAATTCCGTTAGCGGTAAAGGCGTTGGTTCTACTACCGGTGGTATGGGTATCTGCCATAGCTATTCACCCGATGGGCGATGCATCTCACTGCTTAAAATATTGCTAACCAATTTTTGTATTTATGAATGTAGCTACTGTATTAACCGAGCCTCAAGTACCGTTAAGCGCGCACGATTTACTGTAGAAGAAGTGGTTAACCTCACCCTCGATTTTTACAAACGCAACTACATAGAGGGGCTTTTTTTAAGCTCTGGTATTATACAATCCTCAGATTACACCATGGAGCAGTTGGTTAATGTAGCTAAAACGCTGCGTAAAACCCACGACTTTAGAGGTTATATTCACCTTAAAACTATCCCCGATGCCAGCCCCGAGTTACTTCGCTTAGCAGGGCTTTATGCAGATCGCCTTAGTATTAACATCGAGCTGCCATCCAAAAAATCCTTAGCGCTTTATGCTCCCGAAAAAAACCCGACGACGATTAATAAATCCATGGGGCAATTGCGCGAGCATATTGATGAGTCGAAAGAAAGTCGCCGCAATAGCAAAAAAATCACCTCGACAGGTATGCGCAAAAAAACAAAAGCGACTAAGCTGGTTTATTCACCTGCTGGGCAAAGCACTCAGATGATTGTAGGTGCAGACACATCATCGGATGCGAAGATTTTAACTCTCGCCCATGGCCTTTATGGGCGCTATCAAATGCGCAGAGTTTACTATTCAGCCTTCAGCCCTATACCCAGTAGCGCAGAATTACTTCCTGCCCAATCCCCACCACTCGAGCGCGAGCATCGCCTTTATCAAGCTGATTGGCTATTACGTTTTTATGGGTTTGATGTCTCAGAAATTACCGAAGTCGACAAATCAAACACAGGGCAAAGCGGTATGCTCGACCTAGATATTGACCCTAAATTATCTTGGGCACTGCACCATAGAGACTTATTCCCTGTGGATATTAACCGCGCTCCACGCGAGATGATTTTGCGCATACCCGGCGTTGGCACTATTGGCACTGGGCGTATTATTAAGGCTCGCCAGTTTAGGCGATTGCGCTTTGGCGACCTTGTCAAATGTGGCGTATCAGTGAAACGCGTTGGGCCTTTTGTACAAACTGCCGACCATAACCCACAGGCTTATTTATTGGAGCAAGAGAATTTAAAACAACACTTTATAAAAAAATCCTCCCCTCAACTGAGTTTATTTTAATTGTGTCTTTTTAAGTAGTCTATTTGTAAGTAATACTTAGAGAATGTAGCTTTTATGTTTACCGTTGATGTTGAAGACTTTAACCACTGGCGCCAACAAGCCCGTGAGTTATTAAAGCGTAATGTGCCACCAGATAACATCGCTTGGCAATACGCAGGCCAATACTCACTTGCTTTTAGCGAGACAAGTAATACTATGCTAGCCCTACCTGTTATCAATAAAGAGTTAACACTACCAAGAGAATTTTTTAGGCTTGCAAAAACCGTTGCCTGCTTTCGTGATGATAGCATCTGGGCTTTATTGTACAGTATCGCATGGCGGCTACTATTTGAAGACCGTCGCTTATTAGAGTTTACCTTAGACAAACAAGTTGCGCGCTTACTAGCTATGCGTAAAACCATTGCGCGCGATATGCATAAAATGGAAGCCTTTGTACGTTTTAAGCGCATCGACGAGACGACACTAAAAGAGAGGCCCGAACTTGCCGAAAACACTCATGATTTACCCCAAGGCACTAATGACTTATCAGAATATTATGTTGCTTGGTTTGAGCCGGAGCACTTAATTGTTCCACTCAAAACCTCTTTTTTTATTAAACGTTTCAACAATATGCGCTGGTCAATACTAACACCCGATATTTGCGCCCATTGGGATACGCAACAATTAACCTACACCAAAGGAATAAATCGCAGCCCAACTATAGAAGATGATCTCGAAAATTTATGGCTGGAGTATTACAAAAATATATTCAACCCTGCGAGACTTAAGGTTAAAGCCATGCAATCGGAGATGCCCAAAAAGTACTGGGCTAATCTACCCGAGGCTGCGCTAATCAAAGATCTCACTCGTAGTGCCCAAACAAAAACCGACACCATGATTACTGATAACAGCAGACCAGCTTGGGAGAAAACAGCTAAATCGAGTTTTATACAAAGGGAACAAAAGAAGCTTAGAGAAAAGCGCTAATATTTCTTCGCTTATACCTATACATGTATTGCTATAAAAGTAGATTTGATTTTAAAAAATTGTTAGCTTTACAATAACCCATCAAGGACGGATCAATGATTCAAGCCTTTGCTATTAGCAATTACCGCTCACTAAGAGACATAGTAGCCCCCTTAGAACAACTCAATGTTGTTACTGGTGCTAACGGCAGTGGTAAATCTAATTTGTATAAATCACTCAAACTACTTTCTGAGGCAGCCTCTGGCAATTTAGTCAATGCGCTGGCTAAAGAAGGCGGGTTAGACTCGTTATTTTGGGCAGGGCCAGAGTCTTTTTCGAGGGAGATGAAAGCGGGTACACAAGCGATACAAGGCGGACCAAGGCAGGCAGCAGTTAAACTTAAGCTGGGATTTTGTAGCGATGATTTTGGTTATTCCGTTTCGCTAGGTTTACCGCCCCCTCCAATGCCTGATAACCCAGACCCATCGATGTTTAGCCTAGATCCAGAAATAAAAAGAGAGTGCATATGGGCAGGGCCTAGTTATCGGCCCGCAACCTGCCTAGTAGACAGAAAGGGACCATTAGTTAAGGTAAGGCTGGGAAGTAAATGGGAAGTCTATGTGCAAAACATGAACGCTTTTGAAAGTATTCTCAATGAAATTGTAGATCCTATCGCCGTACCAGAGATTTTTTCGATACGAAGTATTATTAAAAGCTGGCGTTTCTATGATCACTTTCGCACAGACAAAGAATCCATTATCAGAACACCCCAAATAGGCACTCGAACCCCAGTATTAGACCATGATGGCCATGATCTTGTAGCGGCATTGCGAACTATTATCGAAATAGGCGATAAAGAAGCTCTAGACTTGGCAATAGACGATGCATTCCCTGGCGCTAGAATAGCCATAAGTGTCGATGAAGGCACACGTTTTACCCTGCAATTTTATCAACATGGTTTATTGCGGCCGCTAGATCAATCCGAATTATCTGATGGTACATTGAGATATTTATTGTTAGTGGCTGCCCTACTCACACCTCGCCCACCAGAGTTATTGGTGCTAAATGAACCCGAGACAAGTCTACACCCAGATTTAATCCCTGCCTTAGCGCGCTTAATTGTCCGCACTTCTAGAGAAGCTCAAGTATGGATCGTTTCGCACTCAACAAAATTAGTCAAAGAATTAAATATGGATACAGATACTCACTCGATTTCTCTCGTTAAAGAACTCGGCGAAACAATAATAAAAGATCAAGGATTATTAGATAAGCCTTCTTGGCACTGGCCAGATTAAAACCAAGTACTGTGATAAGGGAAGCTGATGGAGCATACGATAACAATACGTAGAGCAATACCGCAAGATTTAGCCGACATATCTGAGTGCGCCCGCGAAGCCTATGCTAAATATATTGATCGAATAGGTAAAAAACCTGCACCTATGCTGGCAGATTTTGAATCACAAATTAAGCTTGGTTACATAACTGTTATATTAATTGAGAACACACTTGCTGGGTATATCGTTTTCTATCAACAAAAGAATCATTTACAGATAGAAAATATAGCGATCTATCCAAGATATACAGGCAAAGGGCTAGGCCGTCAACTACTCGAGCACGCGGGGAGAGTCGGAGAAAAAAATGGGCAAACAGCATTAGAGTTATATACCAATGTAAAGATGTTTGAGAACCTTAGTTTATACAAAAAGCTGGGATATCAAGAGATTGATCGTAGAATAGAAGATGGGTTTGAGCGCGTTTATTTTAGAAAGACGTTACCTAGTAAGACTTAGCAATAATCACTCTATTAGCTACCATCGTTAGTAATATCTCCCCTTCGAAAACGAGAGAATTCACGTAAGCTATTAGTTTCATCAACTCTGCTTTTTAAGGTTTTTTGCTCAATTGGAATTTGTATACGAAAGCAGGTTTTTGAGCTAGGTGTATGTAGGCTAATAAGCCCATCATGCTGCATGACACAAAATTGCGCCATCGTTAAGTTTAAGCCGACATGGTAGTTTTTTGTAAAATTAAAATCTTCTGAGCTAGGTAAGACTGAATAATCTGTATTATTATTTTTACATGTTGTGTGTAGTGCAACAAAGCACAATTTAGCATGGGGCTTGTTTTTACCGTTATCGATAACATCAATATGAATCATTTCATTATTATTTACGTAAGCATGCACAGAAACAGTAGCAGTTTTCTCTTTTTGCTGATCAAGGCAAGCAAATACAACGGCATTTTCTATAAGCGATTTTATTGCAAACCCTAATGTATCACGACTAACTAATATATTGCCGATACTTTCATCATAGGCTGTATCCCAGTTAATGATAAGTCCAGCATTATTTGATTTTTCTTGTGCCTGATGAACTATCGATTCGACTAAATTTGTAGGAGACTGAGACTGAAAGCTTTTTTTACCAAGGTATAGCTCGCTAAATTTTGCCAGCCTACGCATGATTAGATCAAAATGAGAATCGGCATAACGTTGCGCCTGTGACTGAAAATGATAATAAAGCTCATGGGAAAACTCACCAAAAAAAGAGAGATTCTCAAGCTGCTCTAGCTTATTAACCAATGAGTCATTTGTTTTTTTCTCGTCTATCAACTGCTTAAGACGATAATAAGAGCGAAAAGCCGCCACTAAGACAGACTTTATATCATCAACACCTAACCTTCCTTTTTCGAGGTACCCATCAATATCATAATCTAATAATGTTTGTAATTTTGATAGTTGAGTATGCCCCGTTCGTAAAATGATACGCATATCAGAGTTAGTCGATCTGATATAGCTGGCGATTTTAAGGCCACTGTCTTCTTCTTCCATGATCACATCTAGCAATGCGACCGCGATATCTTCATGTACACCGATTAACTCCATTGCTTCCTTTACTGAATGAGCTTTGAGGATAACAACTGAGCGATTTAAAAAGCGGAAGTCTTCCAGCAAAGCACTGATCGAATAAATCACACTTTCTTCATCATCAACAACTAAAAGCTTCCAGGCATTTTCTGTGCTATCGTTAGGGTCTGAGGGTGGCTCAGACTTTATAAATTTAACTAATTTGTCCAATGTATTGATCTCATTAATACGAACTTACTATATAAGTATATGCGATATACTCCATTATCTTATACTTACTATAGACATTTATCCAAATATAAAGATTTTAATGCTAAAACTCGATCTATCATCACTATTTTCAATTAAAAGTACCCTGCATGATCGGCAGATTGTTCGCTCCCAAGTATATATACTACTTGCAACCATACTTGTCGCTGCGTGGATCCCCTTTGATTATATTCTAGCACCCGATCAATTCTACTTCTTTCTTAGCCTAAGAGTTATATATATTCTATTTTGCATTATTTGCTTATATGTATATCTTAAAAAACTAAAAGTAAGTTACTACTATCTTTTTATGGCCAATTATTACCTTCTCATCTTCTTATTAGGGATAATGGTAATTCTTGCCGATGATTTTTATGCATATCTTTTTGGATATTCAACAATATTTATTGGTGCAGCTGCTCTACTCTTGTGGGGCTACCCTTCAGTTCTCAGCTCTTATATTATTGTGGCAGTACAGATGGTTGGTGGATACTCGATTTATGCTGAGCGCCTATCAGAAACCGAGATCGTAGGAGGTGGGTTCTTTTTATTAAATGTGCTGTCAATAACATTAGTATCCGTTTACCTTTCTCACAAATCTGCCATTGTGATTGACAAATCAACAGAAAAGCTCATTGCTCTTGAAAAAAGAGAAACTATTAATACATTGGCCTCAGGAATTGCTCACGAGATAAACACACCGCTTGAAGCTGTTAACTCACTCTCTGATTTAAGCAAAATCAAGCTTGAATCTATATTATCTGACTTTAATAATAACGCGCTAGTAGAAAACGACTTTAGAGACAACTTAAAAAAACTCATACAGCATAGCCTTATAATCAACAAACAATCCGTACATGCTGCATCGTTAGTCTCGACATTTAAAACAGTATCGGTAGATCAACATCATGAAAATGAGAAGAGTCGATTTAATTTAAAACGTCAGATAGAAAAAGTAGTAGCTACCCTATCCCATAAAACAAAAAAATATGAAGTTAGTATACACATTAAATGTAGCAGTCATATCGAGCTATACAGCTACCCTGGTGATTTTTTTCAGATAATTACTAATTTAATCGACAATTCTATTTTACATGCATTTTCAGGCCGTCAGGATAATCGTATTAATATTACCGTCTTTACCGACAAACGAAACTTAACAATAGATTATCAAGACAATGGGTGTGGAATAGCAGACTCGATAGTAAAACAGATATTCGACCCATTTTTTACAACACAGAGAGGCTCCGGTGGCAGCGGCTTAGGCATGCATATTGTCTATAACATTGTTACCCAAAAATTAGGTGGGACAATTGATTGTTCCACCAAAGTTAATAAAGGCGTGACATTCACCATTCAAATGCCACGCCATGAACTATTTAGCAAATAAAAAGGGCTATTTCCTTATATCTGCAAACAAATTCATCTGTTCATTTTCGAAAAAAATGGACAGCTCACGATTACCAAACTTACTTTTTCTGAATATAGCCTTCATCGTCTCTTCATCTCTATGATAAACAGGCCAGTCAAGCACATAATCCATTAATGCCTTAGTAGGATTTAGCGTATGATAGTTACCTATAATACAGCGTCCGCCATCTTTTAATAGACCAAAGATTTTATTTAAAACTCTCGTTACATGCCTATCGCTAAAGTAATCCATCAAGCCAATGGCATATATTAAATCCTGATCTTCTGGTAACTGATTATTAAAAGAAAAAATATTCTCCCTAAATGCCGTTATATTGTGAGAAAGGCCAAAGGCTTTTTTCCGCTCCTCTATATTTTCAATCGCTCTATAATCGAGATCAACACAGCAGAACTTTAACTGCGCCTTATCTTCTAAATGTGTATAAGCATCAAACACCTCCATTGCAGGGCCACAGCCAATACTTGTAATTGAGCTTTGCCCTCCATTATTGCTGCTGATCGTTTTTAAGATAATATCGGTAAACATTCCTCGGCGATTCCTAATAGCTTTTGCAGCAGGCTCTTGCATAAAGCAATAGTTTATTAAGTGTGCAGAAAACCGTTTTTCGTTTGAAGCCATGTCGTACACCTGGGATATAGTATAGTGATCCCCTGGGCCGTAAGGCTTTTGATAGGCTCGATTACTCCACCCACCAATATGTATATAAGGATACATTTCATAACGAATCCACTCTCCTAATTCCTTTTTTTGTTCATCACTATACTCTTCAGACAGCATGAAGTTATTCAAGTATTCCATCGTTTCTCTAAAATAATGCTGAAGGATTTTTTTTCTCCCATCTAAATTATCTACCTGAATATCACCATCAGGAAGCCAACGCTTTAATTCTGATTTTTTTTGCTCTTCAGTAACCAGCTCAAAAAATAAAACCTTAAAATCAAGCAGTGGCGTATTATCAATTAAAAGTGAAATAGAAGATGAAATTGATGATTTTTTTGATGTTAATTTTTTCATGTTTTCTCCAATAAAGTTAAAGGTGAAAACAAAAACTAACACAATTAATAATCATTATTTTTTTGAAAAAAAAACAGTTGATTTTTTTAAAACGAAATAATTTCTCCTCCTATCTTCCATGAAGGATAAAAAATTATTAACCTATTTATCTAATAAAATAGAAAATAGATTAATAAAAATAAAGGGGCTTACAAACCCATTTTAATTATCTAATTTTATTGAGACTTATAATATTTATTTGCCTCCATTGCATTTAATTCTTCCGTCAGCCAATGCGCTTCGGTCACCAACCTTATAGAGTTATCTAAGCGCTTTTCTGTGATATAAGGAAAACCATTTTGAAAATCTACAGACCACGCTAAAGTCTTAGATGAAGGCGCCTCAGTACGACTCCAATATTGCCCTAAAGCAGTATTGGGAAAGTAATCGGTATCTATATCTGGGTGATAATTAACAGGGTGATCGAGCAAAGCAAGTTCATGGGCGTAGGGTAATCTCCAATTATTTGAAGAGCATAGCCAGTCTTTATTAACCGCTATTTTGTAGCTATGAGTGTCGCATCGAATTTTGTAACAGCGACCTAAGTCGGCGGCCCCGTACTCTAATTTATTACCGATGCCCGCAGCATTTATATTATGTTTATTAAAGTTTGAGCTGGGTAATTCTATAGATGGCTCATACCAAGAGTAAGTATGCTCTTTATCCTGCCATCCACCGTCATTTTGTTTAACCTCCCACATCAAACCTGAAAAACTATCATACACACACACCCAATGATCAGTTTCAGTCTGGAGCAGTTGGCCATCCATATCGACTTTATAAAACCTCTCGGACACTGGCTTACTTATTAACTCCGACTCAAGCCATAATTGATAGGCCTGCTTAACAGGATAGTGGTTATTGGTGATTGTATAGGGTAATAAGGGAGGGTATGTAGATTTTTGTTTTTTATTAAGTTCAAGCGCAAGAACTTGTTCCTTTTGTACTATAGATGGCTCGGATACAAAAAATCCCCCAACTCCGCAAAAGAGCAGTATTAACACACCTATGTACAGTCGCTGTCGCGTCATATAAGTACACCAACTTTATATCCGTTAGGTTAAACCTAAAAAGCTGACACAGATTATATGATAAAAAAGAATTGTGGCAAATAGTGAGCAAGTAAGGGGGTATATCTAGCGTGAATTATTACACCCCCACTCTTTTAAAACTGATAAATGTAAACATTTGTAGTAAACCATCCACCTCAAGAGTACTCTGAGGTGAAATAATATGCCACACAAACGTTTTTATACTATTTAATGAGAACGAGACTTAGATGCTGCAAAACTAGTAATCCCACCTAAGCCAAGTTTTGCAATTAAGCTTGCTTCGGCTGTTTTTAAATTAATTCCATAAAGGCCAGAGGTTGACTCGCCCTCTAACTGCAAAACCGCATAAGCGGTATCTTTACCCTCAGCCTTAGATACAATATCAAACCCGCCCATCGCAGAGATATCAACAGCTTTACCGCCAATTTTTACTTTACCAATAGTTTTTAAGGTTCCTGCATTATTAGCAAGACTCACTAATGAATCTGTAGCAGCGTCAAGCGCATACTGAAAAGTACCACTCGCTTTTTTACCATTGATTGCATTGGTATAGGCGTTAGCAAAAACTTCAGGTGTTACACCCGAATTTGTATCATCTTTAGCATAAGCAAGCGAGGCAAATCGGCGTACTGTATTTGCTTTAGTATCATTATTGCCAAAACCAACTGGAAAATACACAAGATTATCACCGCTACTTGAAACAACGCGAACAGCATCAATTTTATTATTAAAATCGAAACCAACCATTGCGCTCGAACCTATAACAGCATCGCCCATAAATTTTGCGCCATAGCTAGATAATTTTCCCGATTTAGCATCAATAGAATAAATAGCTCCATCACTAAACCCAATAGATCACCGGTTACTGGACGGTAAGCAATCGCAGATAAAGAACGAGATAAAGAATAAGATGTAATTGCACCTGGCTTAGCCAAATCAGACATAACTGCAAGGGTTTTTCCATCTTCAGCCAATGCGTAACCTTTAGAACCCGCGTGATGGCCTGCCAAGACAGATGTAGAGACACAAACAGTGCTTAATGCCAAAAGCGCTACTTTTAAAATTTTCACGATTTATCCTTAGTAGGTTATTAGTGATCGAGTCCAGTTTTGAACTCATAGCTTCGATATACGAATGAATGTACTTTTGGTTTCACGTAAATAGTTATTTTTAAGTTTTTAAAAACAGCATCACAAAACAACATAATTATTATGAACTTTTAATAATCGAACTATTTAATAACAAGCTGAGCTAATAAATTATTCGGAATATCTTTTTAATAAAAATCTATCGTTGTAATAGGTTGTACCATTTTAGGATATGCACACTACTCATTACCCAACTTAGGATAACGATTTTTTGAATAGCAATATTGAAAGAAATAAGAAGAAATAAGGTGCCTTCAAAGAGGCTTTATGGAATGGTTTTTATAGAACACGGCCATTAACTAGACAACCCAATAGCCTGAATGAAAAAAGTACTTACTTTTTTATAAAGATTTGCAAGGTGGCTTCTTAGTACCAATTAGCTAAGAAACATATAGAAAAGTTACTTAGCTATTGTTTTTAGCTTTTTCCTGACTTTCTTTTTTGAGAGGCCTAGATACAGGACATACCTCTTGTACAAAACCATTTAGAGTATTCATCAAATTATCTTGCACAATGCTGTAATGAATATACTGCCCTTTCTTTTCACTTTGAATAAGCCCCGCATTTTCAAGCACACTCAAATGTTTTGATAGCGATGGTTTGGTGATTTCAAACCTCTCAGAGATTTCACCTGCCGTCATACTTGAGCCGGACAAATAGGCAAGGATCTTTCGTCTGATAGTTGATGACAAGGCTTGAAACACTTTTTCCACGATAATTCTCTTGTATAAAACATTATTTAGCTAATTGACTAATTATCTAAATGGAGTAGTATTTAGATAATTAGCTAAATACTACATCAACTAGAAGGAATATCCAAGAATAATAGGAGAAATAGCAATGGCAAAAAGTGAAAATGGAATTGATAAGCCCCGTTTTTTGGAAGCTGACATCACTGACGCATCACAAGGGCAAGTATATTGGTCAGTAAAAAAGTCACTATGGATCACAATCATGTATATAGGTGCTATTACCGGGATTGCCTTTTATACGAGCCTTGAGAACATACTCTTCTTTCTTTTTACTACGGCCCTTGTACTCTGTTTTGGCCACTCGTTAGGCATGCACCGCAGGTTAATTCATAATAGCTTTGAATGCCCACAATGGCTTGAACACATTATGGTTTATTTAGGCACATTGGTAGGCTTAGGTGGGCCAATGACCATGATATATACCCACGACATTCGCGATTGGGCACAGCGAAAGCCCCATTGCCACGACTATTTTGCACATAGGCAGGCCTTTTTTAAGGATGCTTGGTCGCAAATGCACTGCGATGTAAAGCTCGTACACCCACCGCTGCTAGATATAGAAGAAAGAGTTAAAAACAACCGCTTTTACCAGTTTATTGAGCGTACAACCATGATCCAACAACTACCTTGGGCTATTCTATTTTACGCCCTAGGTGGATGGGGTTTTGTTTTATGGGGTATCTGTGCCCGAGTAGCAATATGCGTAACAGGCCACTGGTTAATTGGTTACTTTGCCCACAGAAACGGTCACCAAGATTGGCATGTAGAAGGGGCTGGAGTTCAAGGTTACAACATAAAATTCTCGGGCTTAATAACATTTGGGGAATGCTGGCATAATAATCACCATGCTTTCCCAGGCTCAGCTAAAATAGGCATAAACAAAGGCCAATCAGACCCTGGTTGGTGGGTATTAAAACTGCTTGAATACCTAGGGCTTACATGGGCTTTGCAAACGCCAGAAACTCTCGCCTATAGAAAGGAATTACGAAAGGTTAGTCAATAGAGGCTTTATGAAAGAGCACTTGATGGTAACTAACAAGACCTCATTGCCCTCCTTTAAATAATTGCGTGTCTTTTTTAGACTGTGATGCTCTTCTTAATAAATCCGGGAATGTTTGTTAACATCTCCATGAAAAAGCTTTGCGGTATTGACTCCCAAAATAACTAAAAGGCTGCATTCTGATTAGGTAAGGTAAACTGCCAAACACGCACTAATCATATTGTAGAATAACTGGAATCGTATTAAAGGGTAAATTATGAATGAGACATCGCAGTTAATTACAACAGTGGCCTCTGCTTTAATAATGTTTTGGTGGGCACAAAGCTTCTTACTCATGAAACCAAAGCAAAAATACTTTAATTGGGCAATTGGTGGAGCCTTTATCCTTCAAAGTATATTTCAGATTGCTGGTCTTATAGTATTACAGTTATTGTTTTTTGGTATTGCGATAGGCTTATGGTATTTTCAAGCATACTTAAATAAAAAATTTGATAAAGAATCAAAATAGAAGTCGATAAAAGTCAATCGAGCTATAGATAATAAATAAAAAGTAACTGCTAAGCCAGTAAATAGTACGCCTCCTTTTTATAAAAACATTAAAATTAATTCTATTGTTTTACCCGCTCTTAAGAATATAATCTAACCCTATTATGAGCGCTAAATTAAGCAAATGTCGCCAGTATCGCTATCAATTATCTAGGAATGCCGACATGTTCGGTCATCTAGTATTTGCTTACTTTGGCATAAACCCCTCTACTGCCGATGAACAAGAAGATGACTCTACTGTAAAAAAATGGATGGGGTTTACTCAACTAAATAATGGCAAGCAATTTATTGTAGGAAATGTTTTTGCGTATAGAGCAACAAATATTGGAGAACTTGCAACAGCTAGTGACCCTATTGGCCCTGACAACGACAAGCATATAAGCTCTATAATTCAAGAGGCGGACATCTTAGTGCCCTGCTGGGGCAGTAGGAAAAAAGTACCAGACAAACTCCATAAACACTTAGATCAACTTATGGAGAGGCTCAAAGATTCAGGTAAGCCGATAAAAGTTTTTGGCTGGACAAAGTCTAGAGATTCTCTACACCCTTTAATGCTAGCTTATAAAACACCGTTGGTAGATGTCACACCGATAAAGGAATAACACCTTCTTATAAATAATTACAGCCTCTTTTTTCTCCTTATACATTCAAAGAATTATGACGAGCAACTAAGATGAGACAAGCCACCCACGCCAAAAAACTCAGGTGATTTCAAGCGATAATATTTTTCCTCTACTTCCCTCGACTGTTCTTCATAGGGGTGGGTCATCACAGCCTGTAGCTCTCGAATAAGAGAGTAGCCTCCCTCAGCTGCTTGCTGATAAGCCGGCACCATAAACCACTCCCGCAAAATGTATTTGGGGTTAACGAGTTTCATCTGCCGAGAAATTTCATCGCTAGAGCGGGATGAACTAGCATCCTCGTTGAGAAGCGCTTTCCATTGTGTGAGCCAATCTGACCAGAGCTTGTCCATCTCCTCAGCGTATGAATCATATCTTGAATTAGCATAAAAGCTTTTCTTAAGCGGACCAATGTCCTTAGGTAACCACGAGAGCTCACGGAAGAATAAAGTGAAATCGACGGGCGTTTGCATCATCAGTGTTTCGAGGTCGCTAAGCAACTTTTTGTGCGATACCGTATGTAAACCACTAAGACCTAACTTACTAGCCCACATGTTTTCCATTTGCACCTGCATAACCGTAGAGAACTCAGCTTGCACATCATCAAACTCTATCAAACAATCCTGATGTGCCTCAAGTAATGGCCGTAATGCCGAACAAAACATGTCAAAGTTGCGTTGTGCTGCATGTGGTTGGTGCATAAACGAAAAGTGATCACCACTACCGGACCAAGGCTGATAATAGGGATTAAACTCATCGCAGAAACCAAAGGGGCCGTAATCCAATGTAAAACCACCGGCGGCACAATTATCGCTGTTGAAATTACCTTGGCAAAAGCCGACACGGATCCAGTTTGCCACGAGCGATGTAAAACGGCGTTGATACTCATGCGCCAATATCACTACTTTTTCTGGCGTGGATAGCTGCTTGTCGATAACATCCGCGTACTCGCGATCAATCAAGTGCAGCACAATTTTCTCGAGTTCTTCCATCGCTTTTGGATGTGCATTTTTACGCGTGCGGCGGGCAAAAAGTTCGAGCTGACCAATGCGGATAAACGAGGGGGCGACACGTGTCGAGATAGCAACGGGCTCGGAGATAAGGATATCAGGATCTGCCGAGCGCGAGCCCTCAGAGTACCATGGCCGGCTTACCGTCTCTGTTTTTGAGACGTACAAACTTAAAGACCGTGATGTGGGTACGCCCAAGGCATGCATATGCTCCTGCGCTAAAAACTCACGAATACTTGAGCGCAAGACAGCACGGCCATCGGCACCACGGCAATATGGCGTGCGACCACCACCTTTTAACTGCATCTCCCAGCGCTGTCCATTAATGACAGCCTCAAGCACAGAAACCGCACGACCATCGCCATAGCCATTGCCTGTTTGAAATGGGCACTGTTGGGTGTATTCCCTGCCGTAAATAGACAGCGCATAGCCAGTGGCCCAACCGACCTTACGTATCGGCTCGGGAGCCTCAGAAATATCACCAGAGAACAGTTGGATAAAGTCCGAGGATTCCGCCATGCTGTCGGCAAAGCCAAGCTCCGAGAAAAAGTGTTTACTGTGTACTACATACTCAGGGCTTTTGATTGGCCTCGGTTTAACGGGCACGTAATGGCCCGAGAAAACTTGCCGAGGAGCATGATCTGTACCATCTGACGTCGCCTCTGGATCACAGTTGAGCGTATCTATAAGAGAGTAGTCTGCCAATTTCGCGAGATCGTCGAGCGTCGATATAGTTGAGGAAGTTTTCTGGGACTGTTGGTTTGTCATTGTTGTTTATACCAAGGCTCGTAAAAAATGGGGGTAATATTGTTTCTTACCTATCCTGCTAATAGTATAACCGCAAAGACAAAACAGTACATAAAAGCCATAACAAGAAAAGCCTATTTAGCTGTAATGCCCTATTAATTACGTTACTATATACGGCTTGATCTCACTATTTACTACTTATACATCATTATGGCTTTACTCCACATTATCGCTCACCGTATCCAACGCCTAGACCCTAACAATGCATCAACCATTTCTTTTCGTGATCACTGCTGGGGAAAAGACGGACGAGTTGAAGAATGTTTTCGGGAATTAAAAATCTCAGTTATTAAGCGCTTCACCAAAGACTATGGTCGTTTTTCCGACGACATAGGCAGCCACCCATTATCGGGCTGGATTAAAAGCTTTAGCGAAGAGAAAATGAGCTTTGATAGCCTCAGCAAAAAAGCGATGGAGCATTTAAAAACTGAGATAGATAAAAGTGAGGCACTAGTCGATGGGTTTGTATTTTTTGCCCATGAGCAATTAGAAAGCGACGAATTGCTACACCTGTTTTTTGTACAGCACAATATTGCCCAATTTATCGATGGTAGTTTGGATATCAATGAATCTTTTTATTTAGAAACATCCAACATTAACTTATCGGCTAAAATTAACATTAGCGATTGGCAAAGTGACGATATTCATCGCTCAAGTAATGCACTCACGCTACTACGCTGGCGCGGTGAAAAAGAATTAACCGAGGCGTTTACTGATTTTATTGGCTTTACCGATAAGCTTGATCTAAAAGCAGATACCGATGACTTTTTAGAAACTGTATCTGACTACACAAAAGACTTACCAGAGCTTGAAGCCTATCAAACCAAAAAGCATGTGGTTGATTATTGCCTAGAGCAAAATAAAATAGGTAAACCCATTGTAATTACCGAGCTCGCCACACAACTTAAGGAAAAACCACCACTGCCTGCGAAAAACTCTGATGAGGCAAGCAGTGTGAATACTGCAACTAAGCTACCGAACTTTGCTGACTTTGTTGCCGAACAAAAACCCACACAAAAAACAGAAATAATCCCCGACAGATCTAAGCTTAATCAATATGTCAGAATCAGCGGGCGTGACCACAAACTTAGCATGAGCTTTTCTGCAAGTTGCCTAGGCGATAGCATCGTCTACGACCCGCAAACAGATAGCTTAACCATACATAATATTCCAGCGGGGTTAAAGAGTCGTTTGGCGAGGCATTTGAATAAGGGAAGTGAGTAGCTATCATTACCAATTTGGAATTATTCAGATAGCCTGAGATAAGATGAAAGCACCTTAGAATAAAGCAGTGAAAAGTTTTTTGTCTAGTGGAATCGAAACTCTGACTTCAACACTGCCAGTGCTGTTAGGACAAGTAGCTATGTATTTAATTTTATAAGGAAACAATAGGTTAGAATACATTTAAAAAATAAATATCTATCGTCAACTTGGACACTTTTCTTATACACATTATGACTCATAAACCTAAACTTAAAAATATCAATATAGTTAAATTGAACCCAACCAAATAAACAAACAAATATAAAAAATAAAATGGCGTGCACCCAAGCTAACCAGCGTTTTAAACATTTTAGTCTGAAAGAATCTCTACACATCGCTAACCAGAATTTTCAATTACACTCAAAGCGGCAAACCTCGTCGCCCCTTGAGCGTAACCTTCATCGTGCTTATCGCAGCTTGTTTCGTGAAACCAGTTGAATAAAAATTCTTTTATTAATCTTGGTAATTAGCTTGGGCCACAACCATTCCTTTCATACAATATCCTTACTTATTTTTTAGATAGAATATTAGTAAGTTTCGCTAACAGAATCAATCTCTTCAACAGTTATTGCCTTTTCAACGACATCGCGTCTTGCCCTAAACTCGTCTAGCAAAGCTGATTTCCACATTGCACCATCAATAGCTACTTTCTTTAGTTGTGCTGTGGTATGTAGCCTTTTATCCCATACACCCTGTTCATCCTCGCAAACATAAGCTGCATCGATACTTATTGCAACAAGGCCAGCTAAGTTTATTTGATCAGTCTCAGTTGACGGATACATATGCATAGAGCCAAGAGCGTCAGACTTAAAACCAGACTGAATTTCTGAGCTTATAGCATTGCTTAGCATCGATATTTTTCGAGACTTAACCCTACCAATCGGTTCATCTGGGCGATCTAAAAAAGCGCCTTCCGGTACAAGCTCGTCAATTTCAGTAACCTCTCTTTCTTCGTCATAGGAAAGCCAGTATTTTGTACCAAGATAATTTGGAATAACATCCCAACCTGTACGATCTTTGTTACATCTTGCAGCTTGATTTTTCTCTAAATCAGGCAAATCAACAAACAGTGCGAATGCAGTAGGTAAAGGTTTTTTATTATTTTTTGGGCTCATCACAACTGGTGATGAATGTGTGTATAACTTAGTTTTTGAATCAAAATGGTGATATTGCATTGTTTACATCCTTATTGAAAATTTGTACAAATCATCCACGCAATACCGCGGGGACGTGTTTCGCTACCTCCACTTGTAGCGGTTGTACCGCTAACACTGCCACCCCCTGAATAAACTGGATATGGGCCACCTCCGACTGTATGTCGACTACCTTGTGTAGCAAATGAATGTGAATGCGAACGCGTTACATCATCAAAATACTGACCTATTAGTCGACCTGTATCAACATCACGACCATTATCCCAACCACGAATAAATTCGCCTCTTGTTTCCGGTATACGAAATGTTGTGGCTCCATTACCTGACGAATAACAACCCCAACGCCCACCTAGCCATTCAGCATCGGTGACAATATCAAAATTTAAGTTAGCATCATTGATTTGTCCCCAAAGTTCTGGATACTCTGTGCGAGACAACTCAAAACCGCCAAGCTCTATCGCGTTTTGTGGCGGTTGAGTCCCTATGTGGAAAAATGGAACTCCAATAGGCACGTTCGCACTGACATTACTTAATGATTTATCAATCATTGCTTGAACAGCAAGAGATAGCTGACTCAAATTGCCCGGATCAGGTACCAGCTCACCGGCAATAATTAAGTTAACAATTTCACGCTGCGTATGCTCAATTGCAGCAGCAGGTACGGGGGAGCCCGGTGTTCCATTTTGTGGATTCCCATCAATATAGGGAGCATCCGTATCAGCACCTAATGGTTGTTGATAGCGCATAAATTACCTCGGATTTAGTAAGAAAAATTTAAGAATAGTTAAAAAATAAATTGCTGTGAGATGGCTGCAATTTACGAAAAGTACACTCGAGTTGTGTCGCTGACACAATTTTTAGCAATTGCTCACCGCAGGCAGACTCACCCGCTCGAAAACGATAGCTACGTTCGCCTGTAACATTAACGCGCCAAACAAAACGTGCATTAATAGGGTTTAAAACTTCACCGCAATATGACAAACCCGTAATAAAAGCCTGATAAGTATCAATTGTTACTTCATATCCCAATGATTTGGCCAGGCTAATAAAATAAGCTCTACTTTGAGCACCACGGCTTATGTATTTTGAATGCGCCGCTTCTCGTCGTTGCTGCAAAGTTTGTGGCTGTATTGCGCATGGATCAGGCAACTCTAATAAACGCTCCCACTCTGGCAATAATTCCGTCGCTGTTCTTGGGTCAAGCTCTTCGATCACTTGTTGTATATCGCCATCAAAACGACCCAGTGCCTCGGAAAAGCTTTGTAGTAATTTGCTGTACTCACTATCGGCTTCTAGGTTCCATGCAAGGCCTTGTGGCGATAGTGCTTTGAGTTGTTGTTGATAAGCTACTGCGTCCATGTAACACCACCAAATATTGGCAACTCGCCTCTATTGAATTTAACATTAGCATCAGGTGTTACAAGCACATGATCTCGCTCACCCGATGCAATAGAGATTGCCTCTCGCAAGTGTGATAACAATATGGTGCCGCTACCTTCACCATTCTCGACATTAGCTGAGCGTGCAAATAAATCCATCAGTTCAAACTCTGCTGCTTGTCTCACTGCTGGTGTATCTGGTACTAGACCACTAACAGTCATTGGAACGGTAACGGGTATCGGCGCAAGGATAAAAATATCTGCGGTAATTGGGGCTTTTGCTTCTGGCCTGTCAGCTACATAGTGCTGCACAAGCGCGACAGTTTCGGCACTCGGAATTTCTCCATTGTTGACCGTAAAAAAGACACCAACCGTACCGCTACCCAACCATTTACGCATTACCCATACTCGATGTACATTGACACCAGGTACTTCTCTTACCCAGCGTATATAATCCGTATCGGCACCACCCTGTGCTGGCTCACGAATTTCGGCGAGTACTCTTGCGCGATAGCTCTCTGCTGCCTCGTCGTCGCTACCGCCGACAAGTTCATCACTGATAGCAACGGACTCGACACCAGAAACAGGCGTAACAAAATTTAATGGTGTGTTAGCCGCTGTATTAAATTGTGCACCAGCTTCGACGGATTCAATCAAAAGCTCGGCAGTGCCATTAGTAATAACTGCACCAGTAGTTACAACAAATTGTTGACCACTAGCACGCTGTAGTAGTGTTCCGCTAATAATCGATGAGCCATCGATACCATTAACGACACACTGCCCTGTTGCCTTTGTGGCTTTTTTTTCAAAAATACCACGTATAGCACCGCGCCTGCGCAAGTAGTCTATGCTGGCTGTATCTTCAAAATTTTGATCAATTAAAAATGCTAGATGCCCGTGCAAACCATGCACTGCACCTGCTTGTACTTTTGCAATAACACTTGCATTAGAATGCTCTACCTGTTCGCGTGCAATGTTTAATTGCGTGCTCATTTCTACAGTTTGTTGCTGTATCAAATCACCAATACTTGGACGTGAAAACGGCATAAATTATGACTCCGAAATAGAAAAGTTAACCACTGAATCATTGGCCAATGTCAGGTCAATACGCTCATCAAGTACACCCGGCGCTACCCATTGGGCCGTCACAGCAATGGCTTTAACCAAACCTACTGTACGCATCCATTCAAGTGCTTGTGTATCGTATTGAATAAATTTTTGTAGTACTTCATTGGTTTGCTTTGATCGATTAATCGTCCATCGTAGCGAACCAATATCGCTACACCACCAACCCCGTGCATCTTCCGGTGCAGCTACTAGATCGCGTTTATCTGTAAACAGAGAAATGATCGCAGCGGTAGCGAGGCTTGTATCTTCTTCAAAACCAGTTTCGGTAATATTGTAGGTAGTACCACTGGTTATATCTCTAAAGACTGTTTTAATATCGCTCATATATTTATCCAAAGCGTTGATTAGGAGGATTAGTAGGCCCACTGTTGCCGTTCTCACCGTGAACATGGCCGTCATACAAATTGCGTATATCTTGCATACTAAAACCACCATCGTTGATACGGTCTTTAATATCTCCCATGGCTTTTATATCACCGGAAAACTCGGCAAGTGGCGTATCGAAACTTATTTTTGTAGCAGCAATTACTTGAATATTGCCTCCACGTTTAATATGAATAGTTGTGCCTTCGTCGTCGTAAAGGGCCACCTCACCATGCTCTAAGTTTTTTAGTCGGTAACGTTTATCATCAACCCCTAACACCAAGGCATTGGACTCATCAAACATTAACAACACACCCTCTGCACCTTGATGAGGTCTTGAGGTAAAACCATATTCCTGCAGACGCGGTACTTCAAAAAGATCGCCTGCAAGAGTTTTAGCCTGTACACCTTGTATTCCTCTGTCGTCGTATGAAAGCACGACAATACAACGTAACACCTTACGTGCAATGTTACGTGCTAACTTCCGTAGTGGAACTATCACTGAATATATCCCTCCAAGTTTGCTCAACACCTGTGTTGTTTTTTGGTAAATCCTGCGCTTTAAATGCTTCTCGCGGTATAACGCTTATATCGGTTTCAGTACCACTTGGCCCGTAACGATAATTGACATGGCTAATTAAAAAGACGCCATCAACACCAAAATAGGTATCTTTTACACGCACTAATTGATTCGGTTCCCAAAGGCCATCGCTATGTTTCCAGCCTTGTACGCTGTAAGTCATTTTTATACTGCGGCCAAATCGGGTTGATGCCTCAAACTGTGCGCGCTTTGTTAAATTGGTGTCACCATCTTCGGCATCGATTACCGTTGGACGATAACGCTTTACAGTAGGGTCTCTTGCAACACCTAACACTTGAACCTGTTGCTCAAGCGGAAGGCTTTCATCACTATCATTAAGCTGGCCCTTCACACGATAAAGGCTAAACCGGTTATTGATTGAAAATTTTCCCGATCCAGATTTAACATTGCCGCCCACAACCAAGTCCGTTGATATCTGATTGTTAGTGATATCACCAATAACCAGACCACCACTCGTTGAGCTAAACAGTAATAGCCCACGCCTGCGACAGGCACGTTCTATTACCTCGTGTGCTCCGCCATCATCTACTCGATGAACCTTCAACGGCTCACCAATATCGACGCCATCAGCAACGGCAACTTTGATTCCAAAGGGCAAACAAATTGACCGCGCAATTGCATCGACTTTTTGATCCCGAAACTCACCGCCTTCGATAATCGCGGCACTGTCAATCAGGTCACCGATTTTCGAACGGCCAGTAACAGAATACGTGTGTGACGATGCAGAGAAATTACCACTTATGCTGTCAACAAAACCGGTAACAACAATTTCGCCATCGAGCTCAAGCTGACAAGCACTACCAGGAGCAACAGGTAAAACGCCTACAGAAGAATCAAAGTTTGATGTCAAACCTATACTAAAGCTGCTAGCCGCTTGATCGATCGCCCGAGTTACACTGACTGTTTGCCAACCTGTATAAATTTGATTATTAACGTATAGGCGAATATCAGACATTGCTAGACTCATTAATTACTTCTATATCACCACGAATAAACCCCGGGTGAAGAAAATTATTACGCGCGACAATTTCTGGTTCACTTTCGATTCCACTACCATAGCGATAAGCGACAACTAATGATGGTGTCGGTTGTACTACAGTAAACCTATTAAGTGTCGGCAAACTTGGGAGGCGCTCTTGCATATCTTGCTGAATAGCAATACGTAAATCCGTTAACACCTTGTAGGTATCATCGTTTGATTCGAGAATAACTCGATCGATACCGTTAGCAATCTCACCCACTCGTTTAACTGCATCGGATTGCGTTACAAAGTTAAAGTCCCTTATCTTCTTTGCAGCATCGATTACAATAGACTCATAAACTAATCGACGTATTGCCAACTCATTCTCTAAAGCTTTTCTCCGTGACGCACCTACTCTAGCCACATCAGTATTTTCAGGCAGAAAAACAGTAAGCACTTCTGCCAGCGTTTGATTAGCAGTATTAAAAGCAAGGCTTACACTCTCGAATAAAAAGCGACTGAGTGCTTGTGATGAATCAATTGTTTTAGAAACGTCATCTGTATTTATTAGCGCACCAAAACTTTGTATCTGTGATAGCACATTCGATACACTAGCTAATGCCTGCTCACGTATAAAGCCCGGACCGGTTACATCATATTGTTTAATAAAAGCATCAATAGACGTAGATTCTGCAGTAGCCGCTTTATCGATAACAATACTACGCGTATCACTAGAGCGAGACGGGTTACTATTATCACCGGCTTCGGTTGCCGTCATCTGGAAGGACGCAAAGCGCCCCTGAAAAGTAAAACGCGCTTCAACCGTAACAATCAGCTCACCTAGAAAAGGATGTACTAATAAACCAGCACCCTTTTGCTCGCATGCATCTATCAATCGATTCGCTTTTTCAATAAAGTCATCACCATCGAGGCCACCACTAATCGTATAAGAACGTTGTTTACGACCAACATCTTCGCTATAGGGCGTATCTCGACCAGCATATTCGTGATTGGCCAACCTTCGCCCAACGCTGATATCTGGATCTTCGAGTAAAAAAAAAGGCTCGCCTCTAAAAGAGGCGGGCCTTAACTTGTTTAACCACAAGGACATAAAAAATTACCCCACATAAGAACTACCCATAGCCGTACCAACATCGACTTCTACTGGCACATCTTTATTCTGGCTTTCCAGCCCCATAACTTTTGCTCTTCCTTCGGAATCGATCTGTACACGGATAGTTCCACCTACCTCTGAACGTGCATTGGGGATAGCTGCTTTCACAGGAGCAGATACTTCATCTAGGCCTAAGAGATTAATCGCCCAATTTGGCAATAAGTTTTGCAATGTTTCAGATATTTTTCCGAGTACATCAAATCCTGTTAATGCTTTAATCACCCAGTTAATACCTTCTGCAATCAAGGCAAACGGATTAACGCTGCCAATAAATTTAAGCGCTTCGACAATACTGTCTGCCATACTTAAAAATTTATCTACCAGTGACGATACGCCAGAAGAAATACTTTCTTTGACAGTCTCCCAAAACTCACTCAGATGATTAAGCGCTTGCGAGATACCAAAAATAGCAATTGCTGCAGCAATTTTTAAAGAATCCCAGTTACGAATAACCCAAAGTATCGCTGCACTTAAAGCAGCAATTGTAATAATGATTAACCCGATACCCGTGAGAGAAATGGCAACACCTAGACCTTTAAATGCCATCGTTAATAAAGTAATTGCTTTAACCACTTGAAAAATAATGGAGCCAGCAAATACTGCAATCGATGCATTGACCAGGCCGAATGTATCATCGACCCACCGAAGAACATCACTCGCGACCTTTAACACTGAAATTACTTTCTCGAAACCGGACCAAAGTAGCTGTAATACACCAGGCAAATCTTTAGCGAACCTTCTAGCCCAATCACTCACATCGGGACCAATCTTTTTAGCAAGCTCAGTAAGTTTACCTATAAACGGAGTTAACACAGGCAACAAATGAACGCCAATACGATTGCGTAACCCTGTAAACGCAGCACCCAAGCCAAATGATTTATTAGTAAATTCCTCAGTAGCTTTTACAGCATCACCTTTGATTACAACACCAAGGTCATTCGCCTCTTTACGTAGCTTTTCAACGCCACCTGCCCCGCTATCAATAGCTCGTAGCATTTCTGTACTACTTTCGCCAAATACCTTTAGTGCGGCAGCATCGCGCTGTATCGGGTCTTCTATTTTTTCCAGCGCAGCTAATGTATCAAACAATACATTTTCGGTAGCACGTATGGAGCCATCTGAGTTTTTCAAGCTAACGCCTAGCTGACTGAATGCCTGCGAGCTTTTACCAACACCCTCAATGGCCCTACCCGTTGCATCACTAAAGCTTTGAATTGCTGTCTCAATAGTATTAACAGAAACTCCCGTGCGCCCTGCAATAAAGTGAAGCTCTTGTAAGGCTCCTGTACCAATCCCTAAGCGACGAGATGTTGCTGCAATATTATTACCAAGGCTCGCATAACTACGAGCCAGATTAAGTAAACCTTCACTTGCTCCCTTTGCAAACTTCTTCGTCACATCAGTAATACCTGAGATTGCCTTAGCTGCATTGGTACTGACACTCTCTGCTGCATCAACAACGGCAATCACACGATTTACCGTATTAAAAATATTGCTTAGTTCTCGACTATCCATCAGAACCTACCTCTCTTGTTATTCGGTTACACTCTCTACACCAAAAGATAATCTCCGAAAGAACCATTGATTTTATTTCTGATGGTTGAAACTTAAATGTATAAGCAATATTGCCAATTAAGGTGCCAATGTTTCTAGGCACCTTACGGCTAAAGGGCTGACAAGTCGCATCACTTTTAAAGAATCTTCTTCGCATAATGCTTCGATAGTTGAAGGGGGTACATTTGCCATGGATGATGCCAAATAAATATTTGGCATAACAAACGATCCATCTTCTTCTGTCTTGAGTGCCATACCCATTAGTACTTTTCCCGTTGCTTCGTTAAATACTAGCTTGTCGATTGGCTCTCCATGAGAGTCAACCGGTTTTGCTAGTTTTATTTCTACTGGATAGCTCACTGACATTACTTCACTTCCTCGGCTGATTTACCTTCAAATTTAAAGCCAAGCATACCTTCCTCGGCATTGACTTCACCTTCGCCTGTTTGCCAGGCATCGCGTAGTACAATGGTCTTATTATTGGCTAACTCTGCCGTGATAGTGACTTCATCCAAAGCCAAAAACATAGCCACATCAACACTGTTCTTATCAACAAGCTCACCGGCAATATAAGGTACTTGCGCAGTTTCTTTATAAAAGTGTTCATGCGCGGCATCGGACATCGACTCGCGCTTTGCAACACCCAAGTTATAGGTGATGCTTGCTTTAACGCTATACTGTTGGCCATCTACTTTAAAAAAGATACGGCCTGCTACTCTGTTATTACTCATTATTAACCCCTAAAGTCTAAAATCTATACGTGCGGCGGTGATACGAAGTTGATTAACCAAATCCGGTGGCAAAATCATATTGAGTCGATTTGGATCAATTGGATCGATGGATACTTGTAAATCTGTTTTAAATTGCGTAACGCTCTCAATTAAACCAAGATCTGCCCATTGGCTAGCCAGTGCAACTAACTCGGCCTTCATTAGTTTTGGCGTCATCACGTTATCACCGCGTGTACCATCTTTACCTAATTTAAAGCGTGGGAATTTTTGCAGTATTCTCGCGCGCCAAGTAAAACGTAAATTACTGAGCGTAAATAAGGTGTTTAAATCCAGGTAACTGGGATCTGGACCACCAAATTCATTCTCGGTGTAGGTACTTATCGCGCGTTCAATACGCACTTTACCGCCACCATCAACAAAACATGTACTGATGCCATCAAACAATAAAAGATTGCGCTCTTCTAAAGTAAAGCGGTCACTTTCCACTGGTGGTAAATCGTTTGTTAAACCTAGTGTTTGAAATGGGCGAGCCGGATCGTTTTGCGCAGCCCGGAATATTTGTGCTGAGATCTCGGCGGCACGCACTTCTGCATTCGCTGGGTAGGCATTGGATTCAAAAATAGAAATGTGCGGCGAATTATTCCCTTGACCTTTGGTCGTTAAACTTGCGTGATTACCACGATGAGCAGCAATGGCAACACCATCGATAGCTGCTATAGGGCCAAACCTGTTCGCCAGCTCAATAGCTAATCCCGTTAAGTTAGCCGAGTCTGTCCATGGCAACACAATACCGTTAAACCAGGTATCTGCCATGCTTGCGATGACTTCGTTAATATCCGGGTTGCCAACACCACCACTCATAGCAGTAATAGTCAGTGCAACTCCCGCTGGCAATTCCTGATCAGAAAAATAGTTAACACGAATATCGATCGCGTTACCGTTTTCACCCTTGTGCTTTGCAGTTAATGTAACAGAACCTAAACTGGCACTCGCGCTAACCGATAAAGGTTGTGCATTAATTGCATCGGCAACGGCAGTTGCAATAGTCTCTGGAGATGCATCTTTTGCAACACCTACGCGAACTAATACACCACCAATGTATAAGTAGAGAATACCCGCAGCCGTTGCACTCGATGTAAAAGCCAATGTGCCGGTAGCGGCAGAGCCTGCGGTTAAATCACTAACAGGAATACAAATTGTTTTTGTAAAAGCATCGTTAGCTTTATAAGCCGCAACCATACTGGCAAGCATTGAGCCTTTACCAAATAGCGTTTCGGCTTGTTCTGCACGCGTTACTTGAACTTGTTTTAGTGGCTCGGCAGTGCCCTCTGACAACATTTGGCCAGTAATCAAAACGGTATAGGGTTGTCTGACCAAACCTTGCACGGCAAAGTCGTTATTTATCTCTGCGTATGCACCCGGCACACGTAGATTATTGGGTAATAATTCAAAGCTTATTTGTGACATTAATGTTTACCTCTGGTTTTTGGCGTTGTTTTGTGCATAGTTTTTTCCGATTTTTTTCGTGTATTTTTACACTGGGTTAATGAACCATCGCGTAAGCGACGACGAACTGTTGCCGTTGGCTCAACGTCAACGGGCTTATCTTTTATGCATAGGGAATCTGTCAACCGGCACTGTTGCCCCGGCTGTGCTTTAACTTTCATCATATTTTTCCTGAGTTAATCCTGTGGTAGCGTCAAGGTATCTTTTGCTTCTGGCTCTTCATTCTCATTAATAGTCCAATCAGCATCGGCTGTTATAAATTGTGCTAAGCTATCTGAGCTTAAAACTGATTGGTAATAGTCAAGCTCGAACTCAATACGGCGTTCCTCAAAGCTAAAACGTCCTACGGACGAATACTCGCTATCGATACGACTAAGCTTGAGTAATGAATCGGGTATTAATTTCACATCTCCTGTTAAAATAGAAGTTACCTGCTCGACGATAGCTTCTATTTGGTTTTCGGAATCCACCGAAGACGGCAGCTTAACCCTTACTTCGATTTCAGCGGTATACAAATCGTCGTCGTTATTGTTTTCAATATCGATAGTGTCGATACGGATATTAATACAGGGAAGCTGATTGCAATTTGCAAAGGCAATACGAGAACCAAATACATTGGGACCACAGTCGGTGTTGTTAAGCAACATTGACCTCACAGCCCCACGCACCCCTGTTTGTTGAGGCTCCGTTAAAATTTGTAACTCTATTATTTCAGCAGTAATCGCTACGCTATATAAACCTGTGCTGGCATCGTAGGAGTCACTACGATCAACTACAGTTACCAAGAAGTCACTACGCGGTAAATTGAGTGCAGCTCTGGCATCATTAGCTATTGCGTAGGCGGTTTGATAGCTTGTATTCGAGATAACGATACTGGCCCGATAACCTTTTGCAGTATAAGGGCCATTATCGTCCTCTGGAGTAAACTCACCTTCTATCGCGTAGATAACACTCGGTAGATTTTGTGCATTAGTATTAACTACCGAATATATAGGCAGCGACAACCCACTGATCCAACTTGCTAAAGTTTCTTCAATTGTCATTTATGTTCCCAGTACGATTCTATTAATATTACAGTTCGATATAGCAGGCAAAAATTTATACAAGACGTTTTATTTTTTATCCATATAATGCTCACCAACATTACCAGCAACAAATGCAAAGAATGACCACTTAACGAAATCAATAAAATTCCCTGCAGTGAATAGATCAAATACCAAAAATACAACAGCAACGATAAACATTAATAAAAAGGTTTTTAATTTTCTATTACCCGTCTCGCTTTTAAAATAAATCACTCTTCTATCACCCTTATATAATTAACTAATGCATTGTGTTTTTTTCTACACTCAGAAAAACTGTCTATCCAGCTTTTTAAAGTCAATACCGGATCAATATCATTAAAATCTTCCAGCATTTCGCAAGCAGATAAATAATGCCGTTCAATTTTTGGTATCGTCGCTGGCTGAGAGATAACGCGAGAGGATGCGCAAGCCGTTATCAGTAATAACACACTGACTAGTATCAGTATCTTTGTATTGCGTAACATAACGTATAATCTCTTTCTCGACGGGCTTTAGCCTTTTTTGCCTGGCTTTTTCTTTTGCCAATCTGGCATCGGCCTTTTCAATCAGGTCAGCAACATCCCTGTTATACTGTTCCCTTAAACGGTCTTTTACTGCTGCAATATCTTTTTCATAAGATAGTGTCGTCTTGTCAACGCCAATGCCATAGAAATAGAAACCACTGGCAACGGCGGACACAGCAGCAGTCAAAAAGACCGAGACCAACCTGTTACTCATCAAACCTGCCATTCATCAAATTTCATTTGGTCGGCAAGCTCGACAGCGCGACTACCAACCTGTTTTGCCCACTTGCTATCGAGCATTTCCTTTGCTGCCAGCGTGTAGTCGCCATAATTGATAGCGGCAAGCATGCGTTTAAATCTCATCAGGCCATCCAAACCTAAGTTGAATGCCATGTTTTCTAATACCGCCTGCCTGATTGGGGACAGCTCTAAAAATATTGGCAACTGGTCCATTAACCGTTGGCGAACCTGTCTTACATCTTTTTTTAACAGGTATTCAGCTTCGACCATATTGATGCCTACATCTTCAAGGTTACGACCAAATCCTACGGTGAGTTTGCCAACCGTGTCGAGATAGGGCTTGCGTCTAAAGCCTTCGTGTCGCTTAAGTTGATCAATTACACTCATTGTTTCTATACTCCTGCATTTTCATTCTGTGTAACTCTTGCTCTCGCAAATGTTTTTGCCTGTCGCGTTTATCGCGTCTTATCTGAAAAAATAAGCTAGTCAGCCCGAGCACAAGCCCCATTATCAATCCGAAAAAAGACAAAGCATCGTTCATCAAACTAAAATGACTTGAGATCCAACTACAGAGCGAGACAATAAAGCCTACTGCTGCACTACACTCAGAAGGCGTTGCATTCATAAATTAATTACTCATTAAATTTTTTGCATAAAAAAAGCCGCGCGAGAAAACTCAGGCGGCAATAGGGACAACATTAAAAAATATAAACAGCTATGGACACAAACAACAGGCGAAAAAAAAGCCCGCAATGCTTTGCGAGCTTTTCTCAGTCACCCTTGGCGACCATGCAGTAATTAAACCATATTCTTGTCGACAAAATCAAGTCTTTTTTAAATTATTTTTTTACGCCGCTAATTTTGAACACAAAAAACCATCAACAAAACCCTCGGCTAATGATAATAATGATTTAACTTTCCCGCGAGACAAACCTGTCTTTTCAGTAATGATATATTCGGGTAATCGACGTATATAAAACAGGCATAAAATATCTGCACTCATTTTATCTTCAAGCATTAGTGCAGCAACAGCATCGTTGATAAGCATTGCTCTTTCGTCGGTAATGTTTATCGACTTAACACGACTACCCGTACTCATCTCCAAAAAAATTTGCATGCACGACCTGACTCTACCAAAGTTAATACCCTGCCTCGACCAAACACCAAATTGCTTTAACTCTTCTCTTGTTTCTTCAATCACAAAAACCTCTCCTTAACTCGCTTTTTTAATTTCTCTTAAACACCACTCATAAAACTTATGATTCCATGCTCTACTTATATATCCAGCCTCCAAGTAATAGCTTTTAAATGAAAATGTAAAATCAACCAGCCTATTTTTTTCTATACCAAGGCTATTTAACTGCTCTAATACTTTTTTGCTTGGCAACCAGTTCTTATCGAGAAGATACCCTTTATAAGAGTTTCTGTGCTTAGAAATATTAGTACTAGTAGTAACCTGAGTACCTGATATATGTTGTAGCGATTGTGTTTCAGCATTGCTGAAGTTATATTCGCTGCCCTCTTCAGCTACAGCATCGCAACATGAAGACAAGCCTCGATGGTTACTCGTTTTCTCTTCCATTTTTGAGTTATCAACATCACCTGTTGTTGTCGCTATAGCTACATTGTCGTAGCTTTGTTGTAGCTCATTTTGATAAATTAATTTGCTATCTGCCTTGAGTAGCTTAAAAACCAAATCGAGTGTTTTTCCATTTTTAGTGACAGGTTCGAGAAACCCTAGTTTTTTTAATACTGACAAATAATTAATTAATTGAGATCGCTTATGTACCTTGGCAACCTCTTTGCTACCAGAACGTGGTTTGTAATCCACATCCCATCCTAGATATGCATAACTCAATTTATGCGGTGGCATCCCCACAATACTCGTGGCGTAATCCATACGTCCTCGTAAATTAAAATATAAAATCTTAACAAAAGGATTTACTTCATTATTACGAAATAAATCTCGTTCAGCTTCATTGAATCTTACGAACCACATTGTTATATCATTCCCTCCAATCCATACGTTATAAATAATAGGAACCTTGACTGCACTCTCGTTGTTTTTACCTCCAATCAAATATTTTGTGTTTATTGATACGGTTGCTCACTACACTCTTTGTAGCAGGCACTGCTTGTCACCTTTATTATTTTGCATAACCCCATGTGATACAGGCGGTGATCGAAAAAGCCGACACCCAATACCAAGCATGTACAGCATCGCGATGGAATGCACCGGCTAAAATATTCAGCATATACAAGGACATAATTAAGTAATTAATCGCGAGTTTGTTTTTGTAGATAAGATCAAAGACTAAGATGATTGGCCCCTCCAATAAATGTGTGGAAAATAACGGATAAATATACTTTTGGATCTACTCTCTGATAGTCAGTAAATTGCTGTATTAACTTCTGCCGCTTATAGCTACTAAGTGCTGGGCTATATAGCACTGTAATCTCTTAACTACTTATGCAGCCCGATTAGAAGGGGCGCTGCTGTACCTATCCCCTAGGACTTGTGAATAATGCTCATCTGCTGTCTTTTGTGGTTATGCTTGCCCTTTTCCATTCTCGATAGAGTTAAAGTGTTCGCTCTATTACCCGAGCAACAGCATTCATGGGCAAATTAACCTATTTTCTATGCTCTCTAAATGGCTCTTTTCACTGAAGAGGCATTCTAAAAAACACTATTTTGCGTTTTACGCACATTTATGTCAAGCTAAATATGCGTAAAACACCTTGCGCGATACGCAAAAAAAAGATAGCTTATAAAAAGAACACATATTTAAATAACTAGACAATCATTATGATCACCCAACAAGCAGACACTAAACTACCCATTGGCGAAGTTATCAGAGCACTTCGAAAATACAAAAGGTGGAGCCTTGAAGAGTTGGCACAACAGATTACCGACTACGATACCGGCAACCTCTCGAAGTTTGAGCGAGGCAAACAAGGTATTAAAGAGACAAAGCTTAACCAAATAGCCACCGCCTTTGATATCTCACTTAAGGACATCTATTCAGCGGCAGAGCAGCTAAATACAAACGCGATTGCCTTGGAAGACATCCCTCTTTTAATGGAAGAGGCCAACTCAAGCTATGTGAGTGAATACGGCGATACGGCACTTGATCATTCAGACATGCCTTATCAATCAGAGAATGCAACAAAAATACCGGTTATATCCTTTGTTCAAGCGGGCCAATGGGTAGGCGCAGAAGACCCTTTCCTTCCGGGTGATGCCGATGAATGGCGCGAAATAACCAGTAAAGTCAGCAAATCCTCCTTTGCCTTGCGGGTAAAGGGCGACTCAATGCATAACCCCACTGGCACCCCTTCAATACCCGAAGGCTCTATCGTTATTGTTGACCCCGAAATACAGGCGGAAAACGGCAATATTGTCATTGCCAAACTCGAAGACACTCAGGAAGTCACCATTAAAAAACTCATCATGGATGGACCCCATACCTACCTAAAACCGCTAAACCCAACTTATAGTATGTTTCAGATAGACGATAATTGCTCTATTGTGGGGGTGGTTAAAAAAGTCGAATTTGACCTTTAATCAATAAAACTTGGCTATGTTAGCGAGCCATAATTACTCCCCTCTCGTGACTCGCTAACCCGGGGATTAGTCCCCACTTACCCCTCCCGTTATCTCACTTTCTTCCAGCTTATTCACCGTTGTCGGTAGCTAAATTGCGCAAAAAACTAGTTGATTTTGCGTTTTACGCAATATAAAATATCTGCGTAAAACACACAAAGGGGAGATTTATGGAAAATACCACGCAAACCCGAGTAGTCGACTTAGCTAGTTATAAAAAGGCGATACGCACCCCACAGGCAATACCCGATAATCGAGTAATTAAACCGCCAGCACATCACACCAATACCGACGATACACCTCCACCACCAAGTGCAGCATAAGTTAAACACGGTAAACACAATGAAATACCGCTTGTTATTTGGTAGGGCTATTCACCTACTAGCAACACAAGCCCTCACATAAAGCAAAGCACGATAAAGGAGGTCATCAATATGTTTAGTTATATAAACCAGCTGATAGGGTTAGCTGGCCGGGCTGAAGTTGGCAAAGACACAGCAGCAAAAATATTGGTAGAAGCACTGAACCTTCGCCCATACACATTTGCCGAGCCCATTACACTACGATGCGCCAAATTTTTAAATATGGCGCATATAGATTTTTTGTCTCTGCCTAAAGATACCTTGGTTATAGAAAACCTGACAAAACGACAACTTATGCAACACATTGGAGCCAAGCTTCGTTTAGACAATGAATATTTCGCTATTCAGAATCTGAAGTTTCGCATTGGGCTAAATGCATCAGAAAATTATTTATTTAACGGCCAATTAATTACAGATGTACGCCTGCCACTAGAGGCAGACTACATACGAAACAATAACGGCATACTTATACATATTAAAAACCCTAACGCAAAACCCGCCCCCAATGATATTACCGAGCAAGACCTAAATGTTCTTACGGGAGAAAAAATATTAACTAATGATACAACGCTTGAAGATTTTAAACATAAGGTTCAATCCTATGCAGAGCAACTCTATAAACAGCTTATAGAAAAAGCTGCATAACAATGTAAGAAAAATTTATAGGTGCAGAAAACAACTATTTTATCGGTATAAAACCATGAAAGCAATGTTAACTAAAGGTCAAAAATCGCCAATAAAAATATTATTAGGAAAACCTAAAAATACCTGCGCACTTTGCCACAGTAAAATAATACCTGGGAAAAAGCCTATGGTGAAAAATTTACTCTCTGTAAAGCCTGTGTAAGTTAGGCTAAATTTTTAATCAAAAAAAATCGTAACGGGATAAAAAACTACCAGGAGGAAAAATGGCAGATATAGTAGATAAGGCGCAACAACTTGAAGATTTGCAACGTAAAGTAGCCTTAGCCGGCATCACTTTTTATGAAGGAGAGCCAGCTAATTATTGTATTAAATGCGATTCAAAAATACCTACTCAACGCCGCCGATTATTACCAGGAGTTCAAACCTGTATCTATTGTGCGCAAGACTTGGAGCATAGGAATAAAAGGTATCACTGGTCAATATCTATGTATACCAATTAGCCCTTAACTCAGAGCAGTATTACTAGTAGAAGTCTACTCAGCTATAATGCACGAATAATTACGTTACTATATACGGCTGGACGATATCGGCAGCCACCCCCTACCCAACTGGATTAAAAGTTTTAAAGAAGAAAAGATAGGGCTCGATAACCTTAGTAAAAAAGCCATGGAGCACTTAAAAACTGAGATAGATAAAAGCGAGACGTTACTCAATGGTTTTGTCTTTTTTATTGGCTTTACCGATAAAGTAGATCTAGGCGCCGAGGCCGATAACTTTTTAAAAACTGTATCTGACTACACAAAAGACTTACCAGAGCTTGAAGCCTATCAAACCAAAAAGTATGTAATCGACTACGGCTTAGAACAAAATAAAGTAGACAAGCCCGTTATTATTACAGAGCTCGCCACACAACTTAAAGAAGAGCCACCGTTACCTGCGAAAAACTCTGAGGAAATATCAACTGCAAAACCTGCGACTAAACTACCGGACTTTGCTGACTTTGTTGCCAAACAAAAACCCACACAAAAATCAGAGATAATCCCCGACAGATCTAAGCTTAATCAATATGTACGAATTAGCGGCCTCGACCACAAGCTTAGCATGAGCTTTTCTGCAAGCTGCCTAGGCAATAGCATCGTCTACGACTCGCAAACCGATAACTTAACGATACATAATATTTCAGCGGGGTTAAAAAGCCGGCTGGCGAAGCATTTGAATAAGGGGAGTTAGTAGCCATTATTATTACTTTGGACTTATTAAAAAAGGGCTATGCACCTATCAATTAAGATGATCGGAAGCAGATGAGAGCTTTCGCGTAAGGTAAGCAGGCTTAAATATTTATCTGAACTCGGTTCATTTTAGTTGACCACTGTAGTTAGAATGATTAACCTATAGCTGTAGGTTTAAAATGGAGAGCTTTATATGCCAACAAAGGAACAGTTATATGTTGTAAATTCTTCTTCTTTTGAGATTGATAATAAATTGCTCTCATGCTGAAAATTACAAATATAAAGGCTAGTTGTGGAGATAGCTTCTTAATTGAAGATACCGATGCACCTAAAAAGCTGTTACTCGATTGTGGATTTAAACTTACTTACCAGCACCATATCAAAAAGTTAACCTCAAGCGTCGATTATCTAATCCTGACTCACTCAGATGAAGATCATATTCATGGTGCGATCCCTCTAATTGAAGATACGCCTCAAAAATTCACAGTTGGGAAGGTATACGTAAATGTACCAAGCTCATATGAGACTGGCTCCGAGGATGGAGATATTTCTATTCATCAAGCAATTACACTTGAAAACCTACTTAACGAAAAAGAGATATCTTACCAAAGCCTTTTAGCGGGTATGACAATTAATATTTCCGAAAATATTAGCTTAGAGGTTATTTCACCCTCTCAAGAAGATTTAGAATACTTCATTGGAAAATACAAGAAAATTAAGGAGTCTTCTAGTCCAGATCCAATATCAAAGTCCAACCCTATCATTCCACTTGAGAAGTTAGCAGAAAATAAAGATATGTATAAGTCTAAGACATCAGACTTTACAAATGCGGCATCAATAGCATTCATACTCAAGTACAGAAACAGAAGCCTTCTGTTTCTAGGGGATGCACACCCTACAGTTGTCACTGACTATCTGGAAGCCAAAGGTTTTTCAGAGAACAAGAAATATACCTTTGATTACATCAAGCTTTCACATCATGGCAGTGTTACAAGCATATCTAAAAAATTTATTTCAATGGTGAGCTGTTCTAACTATATAGTGAGCACCAATGGTGGAAAGGCTCGAAGCATGCATCCTAGTAGAGAAACCATAGCAAAATTGACATTGAATGTTGAGCGAAACGGTAGCAATGATATTCAGTTCTTCTTCAATTACCCTATTGAAGAAATCACTGCTAGAAACGGCTTATTAATTACCTCAGAAGAAATGAATAAGCACAACATAAAACTAATTGAACAAAGTAGCCTCTGTATAAAATGAATGAATTAGACGTACTCTCAAAAACCTGCATACAGATTTATAAGTCGAGTGAATATTACGGATCAGGAGTACTGATTGAAATTGACAACGTATTCTATGTGTTTAGTGCAGCTCATGTCTTCACTCAAAATATCGGAGAGCCGTTAACGCTGGAAGGCTTCTATGGTCTATCAGAAGAGTATGGAAAAATTAATTTTGATATATCGATAGAAAAACCCGAAGCAAATCAGAAATACGATATTGCTATTATAAAAATTGATCGGGAACAAAAATTTTCAAACTTTCCCAGCATTAGATTTTGTGAAGATATTACCTTTCCTAACATTCCACTAATGTTTAGAGGGACGCAAAAGTCTACAGCCTTAAAAGCTCACACAATCACTCCATGCTTTCTAGATACAGATACTAATAACGAGGGAATGTTCTGTATCAAAGTTCCTCTCGAGGCCTACTCTGATATGAAAGGTAATGTAGGAGCAGATGTGTTAGGGGGTTATTCTGGAAGCGGTATATTTATAATACAACCCAATAAAATTTATTTGGTCGGTATAGCTCAAAATATAGATAAAGACGATTTTACTGGCGTAAATTGCCTCTCCATCCGAGTAGTTAAAGATTTATTTATTCCTACCATGGCTATTTCAGACTTTCATGGTGGTAATGCTCAGTTAAAGCTGAACATTGCTGAAATTAAAAAAAATATTACCCAAGACATGATAGAGGAAAGAAAAAAGACCAATGAGTATGGAGATGTTGAAAATTTAACAAAAAAAATGGATTTATTCATGAAAGATTGGAAACCTGAAGATCTTGATGGATTTATAATCGATATATTGGTATGGAAAGATATCGAGCATACTAAAATTAGAAATCACAGCTTATACAGAGACCGCATTGAAAATGTTAAAGCTATATGGGCATCAGGCAACAAAAAATATCATGTAAGTAGCATTCAGCAAGGTAACAATCGCTTTCATAAAATTCTAGATAATCTTACTGAATTACTAAAAGAAGAGCTGGAAGGGACATCTATTAAATCGAGCAGTTCAGTTATAGCTGCTGGAGAAATAGCTAGATTATTAGCAAATTGCAATTTGGATTTTAAAAAATGAATATAGAAGTAGAACTTAAATCTAAATTCCTTGATAGCGCACCTGACAATAGCACACTGGCTCATTTCGTGATTATATGTGGTGCTTTAAAACACTGTCTTGGAAGCGCAAGCACTATGTCGTTTATAAAACTAGCTTACATATTCGATAAAACTATAAATCTAGAAGCTAATGCGTTTGCATCTAAAATAACGTTGTCATCTTGGAATATTGATAACGACTTTAAAAAGTCTCTTATAATGGCTGAATCCAATGACTTTATAGAGCTACTAGTTGATAGCTCTAAAGAGATTAGAATATCACTCACCGACAAGGGCGATATATACCTTAGTTCAGTTGAAATTTATCAAGTATTTGCGAACTATTTAGAGTATTTAAAGGAAATTAAGATTCCTGAAAATAGATTTGACAACCCGATTATTAGAAGTTAATAAAATGCACATAAACTCAGTATCAGCGACAATTCTTGCAGGAACAGACGACGGGCTTAAACCCTTTGGTTTTGAGTATAGCTTTAAGCCGGGACTAAATGTCCTGAGCGGTGATAATTCCAGCGGAAAATCTACTATTCTTAGTTGTATGTATTACTGTTTAGGAATGGAGCAACTTATGGGGAGCAAGGGCATTAATGCCTTAAGCCCAGCCTTGCATCAGGTACTTAATTTTGGTGGTCATACATGTAATGTTTATGAATCCGAGTGCTCTCTTAGCTTCACTGCAAATAATGGTAAACAATACAAACTGACACGCCAAATTGCTTCTTCTGATGAAATCACTATCAATGAAATACTGATATTCGATGGCATCATAACTACACCTAAGTTTGTCCACTCTGCAAGAGATCACGGTGATCAAGGGTTCTATCAATGGCTTGCAGAAGTTAACGGTTTAGAAATTTTTAATGTTGAATCTTTTAACGGTGAATCGACTAAGCCTTTATATATGCAGAATATATTTTCCCTAGCTTTTATTGAGCAGACAAAAGGCTGGTCAGACATTTTCTCAATGATGCCAAGCTTTGGTATTAAAGACCCTAAACAAAAGGTTGTAGAATATTCCTTGGGGCTTAAGTCCCTAGAATTAAATATGAAACTTGACCAAATTAAAGACAATAAAAACCAGATAAAAGGCGAGTGGAATCGAATTGATAATGACCTGAATTATCGTGCACAAGCAACACAACTCTATTTGTCAATATTCGATAAGAAGACGCCAATTTCAGATAAAAAGATCGATGGCATATATGCAGCCGAACTGAACAAAGAAGAAAAAGAAGTCAAAACCAACCAGCTAGCCGAGATTATTCAAAAAGAAATTGATGCGTCTAGCAAACGTATTGAAATAGCGGATACACCTAAAGAAGCCTCTAAAGACTTAATTAATACTAGGGAAAAGATAAAAGAGTCTCTGTCCACATTCATATCTGAAAGGAATGAAGCTTCGGAATCATACGAAGAGGAAAAGGTAAAATTAGCAAGTTTTAAAAGCTCATTATATTCTACGATAAACGACATTCAAGGTTTTCAGGATGTAAAGAAGTTATCTATTAATCGAAATTGGGAGAGTTTACCAACTTCCAAGTGCCCAGTTTGTGAAAATAATGTCGAGAATAAAAAAGACGCTGACCTCTCAAAAGAAACCATTGAAAAAAGCATTGCTTTTCTTAAATCTCAAAAATCAACTTATGAAAAATATATTGAAGCATCTGAATCAGTTCTTGAGCGATATATATCTGCTCTAGCTTACTATGACAAAAATATCATATTAAAACGAACACAACTCGATAGTATTCATAAAGATTTAAATTCGCCTAGTTCACAATCAGTTCGAGGTGAACTTGAAATACAGGCAGAATTAAAATACCGGCTTAATGACATCAACCAGTTTAATGCTTACCTTGAATCAATGAAGAATAAGATGAAACAGTTAAGCACACAGTACTTCATTCTAGACACTGAAGAAAAAAAGCTTAAAAGCTTAGTTTCTAATGATGGTGCAATAATCCATAAGTTCAAAAATTCATTTATTTCGCTATTAGACTCATTTGGTTATAAAAGCAATGGAGTTACAAATATAACTATTAAGGATAAGCCTCCACACAGGCTCATGCCAATTGTTGTTATGGCAGGGCAAGAGCCTCAATATATCCGATATGTTTCTTCCGCCAGTGATTTCGTAAGATCAATCTGGTCTTACTATCTTTGCCTATTAGATATGGGGGGCTTACATCCTGGCTTCTTGCTAATGGATGAACCGGGGCAGCATCAGATGCGGGTGGACAGTATGAAGGAACTATTGTCTCACAGCTCAAATATCGGAAAGCAAGTCATTCTGGCTATATCACAAGATAGAGACTATGACAAAAAAGACGTTAATATCTTTTCCCTAATTGAAGACATAGATCCTAATAAAATTCATATGCTTCATATCGAAGATAATACATATTGTATTTCTCCTATCAAGAATACTGTTAGCGATGATGAGCTGTAGGATTGTTGTATATCTGAGAAGGGCTGCCGGCAAAGAGTGGAAGCCTTTTGGACTTTCGACTCACAAAGATGATTAGGCACAGTTCAAACAAATGTATTGAACGTTAGCACCCCAAGCTCCCTAAAAAAGCAGCCTGTTTAAAGATCCACCATTGCCGCAAACTAGCTATAAGATCATTATTTCTAATGTTACTGCGAGGAAGCCATATAGAAGGTTAAGCCCCAACAAGAACTAACCGATACCTAACAAACAAAGCCCCGCACACGGTGCGAGGCTTTTTTATTTGGTGGAGCCTAGCGGGATCGGCCGTTCTCGCACTTCCCTGTGCTTCACGGCATTCGTGCATCCATGCACATCAAACCAGGGCTAAGAGCAATCTCGATAAATCTCGGCCAAAAAAAATCCCCATCTCTAACGAGATGAGGATTTGTTTTGGTGGAGCCTAGCGGGATCGAACCGCTGACCTCAACACTGCCAGTGTTGAAAATAACATATCACGCTATATCACATAACATAATGATAAATCACTAAGATATTGTTTTTATTGACATATTTGTATTTTTGCCTCATCTTAGCATCACATCGTATCACACGATAAAACCCTATTTGCTAACCCAGACGCTAACCCAATATAAATGCAGATACATAAATTCTCAAAAAACTGGCTATTAGAAGCTGTTGAGTCATCACCAGAAAAACGAGTTGAGTATAAAGACTCTGAAAATCGCTTTCTAAGACTGGTTGTACACCCCACAGGCAAATCAACACTATCTGTTTATAAATGCCCGCGAGGCAGCCGTAGCGCCGTCAGAGTAGCACTACCGTTCAGGGTCAACCAGTCTATGCCGAACATGCAACGTATTCGTGCAGAGGCTAGTCAAATCATTGCCACACTCGATCAAGGTATCAACCCCAACCAAGAGAAGAAAGCTTTTGATCGCACAATGACATTACAAGAAGGACTTGATAACTACCTAAAACAATCAACAAATACACCAAGGGTAATTATTAATTGGCGTAATGCCATAGAACACCATCTCGCTAAATGGCTAAACAAACCATTAACAGATATCTGCACACCTCAAAAGATTTACTCAATGCACCGTTCACTAATCCAGCGTATTTCTGAGGAGAATACTAAACGAGGCAAGTCTGGTGATGGCGGTGTTGGTGCTAATGAAGTCATAAAAAAGTTACGCCGCATTCTTAACTTTAATCGAGCGTTAACAGGTGGTAGCGAACTTCCTAGATGGCCAGCTGAGGAGCTTGGCCCGAATGGCTTAAAAATGTGGGTAGAACAGAAGCCCAGAAGCCGTAGAGTACATCGCGAAGAATTCCCTATATTCTGGCAAGCTTTACATAAGCTTATGTGCCCCGTTCAACGCGATTTATTTAAGTTTATGTTACTGACAGGTTGCCGGTCTTCAGAGGCTCGGAATTTACATATTGAGGACATAAACCTTGTACGTAAAACAGTGACCTTTAATAAAACTAAAAATGGCAAAGACCATACTCTCCCGCTAACAGATACACTTCATACACTCGTGAATTCACATATTAGCGAATCTATTGACGGACTTATATTTCCATTAGCGGAACCTAAAACAGTTACCAAACATATTAAAAGAGCATGTGACCTACATATCACACCACACGACTTACGAAGAACTTTTGCAGGGATTGCAGAAGCAGCAGGCATAGGATCAACAACTAAAAAAGACCTACTGAACCATTTATCAGGAAGAGATGTTACAGACGATTACACAGGTTTGAGTGATAACGATGCTTTGCTTGATGCCTTGGAGAAAGTTGAGCGGTTGATACTAAAATTCTCACTTTAAATAGCAAGAAAGTACTTTAATTACAGATGCTGCACCAAACTGCACACCCTGCAGGTCAAGGCTAAATACTACAACCGATGTTATTGCAAATTGAGAACTTTTTGATGTGCTTGTTAGCTGCCATGAAGTGCCATACTTACAGCTGCTTTAATACCATCAATTGTAATATCTTTTACAGATTCTTTTCCAAGCTGTGAAAACCACTCACCTATGGCTTTTTTAGATTTCATAAACTCTGGAATCTGTTGAAGTGCAGCAAGCCCCTTTGAAGTTAGGCAGCAATTATTCAGTACAATATAGCCTTTAACTCGTTCTCCTCGGATATACCCTTCCTCTAGCAGAAAAATGGCTGAATAATAATAAATTCTAGAGAGTTCTGACCATCGCTCACCCTTTTCTCTTATGTCAGAGTCGTCCTCTTTGATATTCAGCTCTGGAATTTCACTTGTTTTTATATCTATAGGAATGGGAAAGTTTTCATAAAGCATTCCCATGATCAAGGCAACACCTGTATCGAAATCATTAATATTTTTCATAGATACTCTTATGGCAGCTAACATCTCAAACACGCTGTGCAGCGTCGCTACATCAAAGTCTTTGACTTGTATGGTTGTAATTGATTGAAACTCACCATTTATAAAAATCCTTTAAACGGGTAAATTGAGACCCACCTTCGGCGGCCACCAAAGGTCTTTTTTGTAACAAGGCGTTGACTAACCAGTTCTTAAAAAACTGATAGCAATTAAGGAACTTTACAAAACTCACTAGACATAACTCGAATAGTCATCTGAGCATCTAGCGCGAACAGCGAAGTGGAGGTAGCTTACCTTATGAATAAGACAGAGATCAATGTCAGCATCGACACCAGAACTAAACAACTCGATATTTCTGTGAGGCCCACCGATTAGTTTTTTAGTGTCAGTAATGATGTATCTGGGGTAAAACAAGTCATCAGGCAAGATTACCTCTTACCTATTTTATTGATGACCTTAATAATTGTCAGTATTTCTATATCGATATGATCGCCATTAATTAGTTTTTTAAGATTTTTTTCACTTATGCCAAAGTAAATAGCTGCTCTTGTATTAGTTATTTTATTATCTGCTATATATCTTTTGACTTTAAAAGCTATAACTTCTTTAAAGGCTTTTGCTTGGACTTCGGGCAATATACCTTCATCGTCTAAAAAATTATTTAGTGAACTACCTATGTGACGGTTAATCATTATAAAACCTCGTTTTTATGGTTAATCATCACAGTCTATTGACTGCTTCCCATAGCTCAGCTTGAACATCCTCAATTTCTAGGATGACTTTTTTAACTGCGGCATAAGTAACTGGATCATGCCTTTCTTCATTGGTAAGCCACATTTTTAATAAGCCGGCTAAGCGACCTTGATCTCCATTGACCTTAGCTAAGGCCAATATATTCTGTTGGTCGAGTGTACTTTTAGGCTCATAGCCTAAACCAAGTACCCTTAAAAAAGATGATGTAGATTTAAAAGAGCAGGCATTAACGTTATTTATTATGCGCTCTTTTTCGTCTTCATTAACACGGACTCGTAGCCCGATATTTCTTATTTCTGCTTTTTCTTTCATAGGCGGTAGCCTCCACTTCGTAGAACAGGAAATGTTGAGCCATAGGCGAATAAGTTAGTAAACCGAGGCCGGTTTACACATCCTGCCCTTCAACCTTCATGTAATATACAGTTACAATTATCGTTTTTATTGGTTTTTTAAGAAAACTAATAAAATATCTGTAAAAAACATAAAAACACACAATAAAACATTAAAAAATATAAAAACGTTTATATAAAACACAACAACTCTAATTTTCTAGCTAATTATCAACATAGTTTCCATCAACAACCTGAAATAAGCGAAAACGGCCTTTTTTGGGTTTTCGCCTATGATCTGAAAACATCCTCTCAAATTCATACGTATAGTGTTCCGTAAGCTCATTATGGGCTTCCTTGATACTATGATTAAGTGTGCTGAGTAGGTGATAAGATGAATGCTCTTCGTCGATGTTCTCTATGAACTCATCGAAAGCTAAAATCGCACTTCTCAGCTCTAAGTCAGAGGCATAAAATTCTCCTAGATTTGGTGTATCATTGTAGTCAGTCATTGCTAATTCCTCTTAGTTGATTAGCTGTGATAGCCACTTGATTGGAAGCTCTAATTCCGATCAAGTGGCGTAATTATTTAAGATGTATTAAATCCCCCTTACTTGTCTGTATCAGGTACACCTGAAATATAATTATCGTTGTCGTCTTGGCCGTCAGCAGCTTGCTCGCCAGCGTTTTCACTTTCCAGCTTATTAAGCTCTATTTGGTCGTTGAGACGACTCGCTATTCTGCCGCCAGCAGAGCCAGATTCGGCCCCTATATCACCTCTAATCCGACTGCCATAATCTGATGCCACGCCCTTACCTAGCTCACTGATTGTTCCAGCAACTTTAGATAACCCCAGCCCAAGAGCTTCACCCGCAGCTGCACCTTGAGATCCAAAAGCAGTCCCACCAATCTTGCTAAAGGCTTGTTGTGCTGTTGTCTGGCCGCCGCTCCCTGAAATACCTTGAGACGCTAAGTTAGAGGCAGAATTAACCGCTTGAGCCGCACCCGCCGCACTCTGAGCGCCAGAAGCACCGGCATTACCCAACGCAGCCGCAGCCGCACCAGCGCCAAGCGCAGCACCAATAAGCGCACCCGTTCCACCAGTGGACGTGTCACCACTACCAGAGATAAGCGATTGCACCAAAGAGGAAATACTTTTAACTAACAAATACAAAATAATAACGGCACCAGCGACAACAAAAATTTCTACAAAACGTGGTGAGTCAGACAAATCTCGAGCATAATTATTAACGAGTGTTACCCCCAGACCAATCAACAATTGAATGATGAACAGGCGAACGCCTATTGCTAAAACAGTCTTGTAATAATTAATCGCAAATTGTTGTGTCCAACGTGAGCCGCCAAACGCCAACATGATTATGCCGCCATTTAAAATGATAAACGACGAGATCAGTACAATGATTAGCTCCGCTGTTAGCAGTGCAAAAACGACTAAAATACCAATCGATATAAGCCCAGAGATTACGGCATGAGGTACATTAAAAATACTTGATGTACCAATCAAGTTAACTGAGATTCTTATACCCGCATCCATAACGCTAGATGGGCTAATTGTCGGAACACCACCGGCGTTACCAGCAAGCTCTCTAAAACTTGAAATAATCGTACTAGACCAGTTACTACCATTCTCTAGCAGAGTAAGGAAAAATCCGATAATCAAAATTCGCTGTACTAACGTACCAGTAAACTCTAAAAAATCACTTTTCTTAAACATTAATTGAATACCCATCCAAATTAAGTCTAAAGCAACCAAAGCAAAAAAGAGCCTACGGGCGGCAGTTGCTATAGCAGCCTCCCAACCGCCCGCCGCCGTTCGATAATCAGCCACAATACCATCAAATATATTTGGTGTATTAACCTGTGCTTGTGCAGAGAATGACACTAGCAGCAAGCCAAACAAGAACAGCCCAACGATATTACGTGGATTTGTGTAGTCGATTTTACTTAGTATGCTATACATAGATTGCTCCTTAAAAACCTTTTGCTTTGTTTACGTCTGATTCATACTCTAATGCTTTTTTAAGCGCTTCTTTTTGCTCTTCGGTAGTCGTTTCTATAGTTACGTTTATTGTCTCTTTTTTTTGTTCACCGCAAGCAGACAAAGCAAGTAAAACAAATGAAATTAGTACTATTTTATTCATGGGTAACGCTCCTTTTCGGTTAAAAAATTTTCGGGTTAAACGCTGACTTGACCCGCTTTTACTTAACTTATTTACTACCTATCTCGGACTTATTAACTTATCCACACTGCTAACATTACATAGAGGCAAGGGGCTAGCTATAGGATATATATAGGTAGTTATAGGACTATATAGGGTGTTAAGTTTTAATTTTATTTTCTATATGTATATCAATAACTTACGATGGCCCTCACAAACCTTGGTTACTGTTTATGCGTAAATGAGTTACTGCTTATGCGCATATAGTTACCGCTTATGCGTAAAAGGGTTACTGCTTATGCGCAAAGCTACTTTTTAAGGTTACCGCTTATGCGTACTTTTTTGTCTAGCTAACAGGGTTATACACAGCGAGGTAAAACATGAGTTTGAGACGGGTATAGCATTAGCCCCTGCCCTTTAATTGTATGCGCCAGAACCTGCGGATATACCTGCTTAACACGTCTCAAATGCAAACTAAAAGCACGCTCAAAATGCCAGCCTTTTTTATAATTGGCGCCAAATTGTTTTTGTAGTTCATCCCACGAAATGACACATAACTTTTTAAGTTTAAACACCCGCCAACTTATCCACATGTATATATCCAAAGCCATCGGTGAGCGCTGCAAACTTCTAACAGCTCGTAAGTCAATGGGTATAGCTTCATAAACTATTTCGTTATAAAAGAGCTCAGAGAGCTTTATATGCCCCGTGTTATCGCTAAAGGTGGAATGAGGTTGCCACCAAAAATGAGAGTAGTCAGCCAAGCGCATACCAGACTCAATGTCTTGCCACTCATTAACCATCAAAGAGGAACTTATAGAACAATAAAAAAGGCTTCGTAACTGCTGACGTACTCTACCAATAGTTCCGTTTTTGCCCCCTGTACATTGCAGATTAAGTTTTGACATGAAACTACGAAATGACCTCCCAAGCTCAATATCTCTGGTTTTATGAATCTTAGCTTCTGTTGCCACCCAAATTAGCAAAAGCCTTGGTATAACACCGTAAGGGATACCAACGCTCTCTGAGGCCAACACGCTTAAACGGTGATGCCCGTTTTGCCGAATAAATTCAGTACCCTCGAATTTGGTATAGGGTAACGTCGTAATAACTAAAGCCTTGGGTACATAGACTATGTATTCTAAAGGCGTTGTTATTTCTGCAAGCTCATTTTCATCGAATGACACTAGAATCTTCCTCATATGATTCAATCCATAAGTCAAACTTATCTTCAGGGAACAAGCGCCTACGCCCAATTTTTATTGAGGGCGGCATTGGGTCTCGACGACTTAGCCTGTTACGAACAGTTGCCGGACTTATATGTAAACGACGACTAACCTCTTCAAGAGAGAGGTACTCAGTAGCCATTGTGATCTCCAGTTATGCATTGATGGAGGTACAATAACCAATATGATATTACGTGAGGTTCTGTTATATTCTATTTTTAACTATTGAAAACAGAATTTTTAAAACAGGATAAAAATTGGATATATCTACACTGAGAGTCAGACTATTTTGTCGGCTACTTCAAAGAGAACTCATTGATCAAGTTTGTGACAAGCCTTCATACAGGCTAGTCATTTCTGCTCTTGATTCTCGAGGTTTCGATACGTCTAAAATATCCGCATCCACATGGAATGATTGGTGGCACGGCCGTCGCAAGCCTAATATCACTATGAGGGCAACCATCAACGCAGTAACAAATAACATTGCCTCAAAGTGGCTCGAGCCATGCTTAGTAAATAACCGATTAGCCTGCCATTTAAGTAGTTTAGAATTAGGTCTCAGCGAGACAAACAGCACTCGACAAGAGGCACAGACGATACTCCAAACTATTCACAACGATTGGTTTGTAAATCGTAATGGAATAGTCACAACTCACAACACTAAATCTAGGGGAATTACAACTCTTGGCCAATTATCAGAACCAAGAATTTCATTTGATAAAGGGGAAGAAACTGAGCTTAGCCAACCCGTCAGCCAGTCTATAATTAGCTGCTATGACACCTTAAACACATCAAGCATAGCGCTCTTTTTACTCAGGATGGGGGTAACAAATTGTAAATGCGAACAAGGACTAGATGAAGTAATTGCAGTTGATCTGGCAAGTGTTGCGTGCGCTGGCGCTTGTATCCTAATGTCTGATTATCGCTATATAAAAAACATGGGTAAAACAGGTAGATTAATTATGGATTTATTCGATTTTTGGTTTGCCGATGAAGGTATTACAAATGAGACTGGCTGGATTTTAAGCACTAGCTTAGAAACAGTATTAATTAACGAATCAGAACTAGGTCGCTTAATGAACTTACGGGACTCTTACCGCAGCCTGATGGCTGATACAGGAATATCAGTATTAGAAATAAATAAACAGGCGAAAAAAATTAGAGTAGGAGTAAAGCTCTAATGCCCTACAATTAAATTTATTAGGCCCTTCACAAAATAAAATCTTGATCAAAAATCACACTAAGAAAAAAGCACCGGTTGTAAGTGCCAAAATAGCAATAACTGTCAGATCAAGTCTGAGCTATTACAGCTAATGCATAGCCTGATTAATAGCAAATTTTCTTATCGTAAAGCTTGATAGGCGCATATCCCGAAGTATTGTTTCCATTTCTTGAATTACAGCTGTCGAATTTTCAATAGACCACTCTACTTTCTTAAGTCTGGCTTGTCTAAGACTGTCTTTTGCTGAGTGAAGAGTTAGCAAATAAGATAAGTTAAGCAAAAGGTGGTTTTGTAAATACTTACCAAGTTCTATGTCTGATGACCGTAGCATGCGGTGTACTTCTTTTTTTCTAGATTCAATGATGGAGGTTAACGATGTAATTTCTTTACTCGTTTGCTCATACTCTTCATCGTATTTTTTTCGAAAGAGCGTTAACATCTCTAAGTAGTCTTTCTTTCGCTCAACTTCTTCAAGCTCATACCGAAATTTGTCTAGCAAGAGTGCATATTCTTCATATTTATTAACTATTCTATCCACTGATTTGAGGCTTTCTAAATCCATTGAATTATGCTGATCTACAATAAAATTTCCTATTATTGTTGCGCCAACAACAACTACGCCAAATATCAGCTTTTCCCAAACATACAACTTCCAATTTTGTTCATAGGTCATATTCATTATTGAGCCTTGATAGCTTTACAAAAGAAATATATTAGTTTTTATCAATATAATCATGAATTCTCATTATTATATTAACAAAGGCTTATTGAATTTATGCCGTTGCATTAGTCGGTTACACATACTTATACAAATTACCGTAAACGACCAAAAGCAGGCATTAATTAATGATGTTTCGCTACTTTTACTTCGCTTTTTTTTGCTTAGTTTTTCCCTGGAAAAAGTGTTTAGGTGGTTTAACCAAGCGCATACGGATCTGTAAATCTTCACCCTCACTTTCGTGAAATGACTTAATTCTGTTTACTTTCCCGTACGTACTCAACCATTCTTTATAATAAGAGTGACTTCGCCCTTGGCTTGCGTGTTTCCTTTCCATTTGGAAAACCATTGCTCTAATATTGTTTCTTTGACGCTTTGGTATTGTTGGCTTTTTTGTATTGACGTTAAGAGATGTAACTACCATTGGTTTTTCACGACTTGATATATCATGCTTCGCTCGTTTTGGACTGTATCCGCACGGTAATAGCATTCCATAAATGTTAGATATTATAAAATGTTTATCTTTATCATTGATAAAAAATGGGCTGCTAACAGTTATATCATCAATAAATCTGCTATATGAAAACTCTTTTTCCTCAAGAGTTTTGACCAATTCGGGTTCTCGGTTCCACAGCGCAAGATTTGCAAGATAACCGCTCGTTTTCCAGCCTTGGGGCAGTTCTCCGTTGTAAGTCGTTAGCTTAGCAAGAATATCTGAAATGGATTCAGTGAAATGAAAGCATTGTTTCCAAATGTTTTTTACCACTTCATTTGAAGTGTTCGGGTAGAAGTTGGATATGTCTTCAGATATTAGAATTTTCTTGCCGCAATGAATTGATGCATGGGTTTTACAGCTGCGTGGGTTTTCCGGGTCAGAAATACCACCAAGCATGTAGTAGGGGTAATCGAGTTTTTTAAGTATTCGGTTTTTAATTCTTTCATGCACCTGCTTGAGTGCTGGCTTCGCGTCATGCGTAAGTCTTGGGTCACCGTTCTTCTTTTTTAAAAGTTTTCCTGATTTGTAGTATTCATCAACATGTTCAGTGAAGTAGCTCAACTCGTCTTCGCTAATAGATAATATTGACGCAAGTGAACTGGTATTGGAAATAGAAGGTATCTTAACTTTGGGGTATCTATCCCTTAGCATTTGCCATCAAATCCATGATGTTGTTAGAAAGTGTTTCGATATACGAAGCGTTGAGATCGGTTACTTCGTCACGTTGTGCCGCTAAGAAAACCAATACGCTTAAAGGTAAGCCAAGTGCATTTGCTATTGATTCAACTGCGCTAATACTAGGTTCACGGTTGTTGTTTTCTAGCAAGCTAAGATGAGATACAGAGATACCGGAACGTTCCGATAATTGAGCCAAGGTTAATTTTTTAACGCTTCGGCATTGTTTGATTGTTTCACCTAAATTCATAAGACCACCTCAAAATTAAGGGTTCGCTGTATTATCCACAGAACAACTCAATCAGCTTAGCTATGCTGGGTAAGCTTTTCAGAAACTTTCCTAGCAATTCCAATGCTTTCGCACGGGACGCTTCACTATTCTCGTTAGCTGCGATTATGCGCTGGAGTTCTGCTATTGCTTCATCCAACTCATGGTTAATACTGGGTTCCGCTGTATCACGTAATGTCACCTTCATCGCCATAAGCGTTTCAAGTAACCTTTCAAAAGACTCAAGATTATTCATCGTAAAATTCCTCAAAGTAGACTAGTTTCAATCAGTGCAATTGCACCCGTTGTCAACACAATTGGAGACCGAAAGAAACACAGCGGAACCCGCGAACCCTTTGATATAAACCGAATATAACCCGTTGTTTTACCCATTGCTCATCGTCTGCTTTTTACCGTAGTACTACTGCTAGTTGCTCAGTAGCGATACGCGTTATCAGTGAACGATTGGCGCAGAGGTGCAGCGGTATCTGTGCATCCGGCAAGATGCGATTTAAAACAGCAAAAAGCATCGACCAAACCAAAAGGAGTAGGTCAGTGTCTGGCACACCAATTTTCTGAGGATGAGTCTGTTAAAGAACGTCTGGATGGTTGCATCCAGTCAGGATTCTATAATACACGAAACTTTGCTGAGAGCAAATAATATTTACTTAGAGAAAACATTTGAAGCGTTTTTTTCATTTTGAATACGCTGATATATATCTTCTCGATGGATGGAAACATCCTTTGGCGCATCAACACGCACTTGGTTTCCATTGACACATAACACCGTTACCCTAACGTCATCATCAATCATGAGTATTTCACCGACCCTTCTAGTTAAAATTAGCATGTTATATCTCCTTTTATGTGACTAATTTTTTGCGACAGATTTGTTACGCTTATTGCGTTAAAGCCACACCCTAATAATTCAAAAACATCAAGTAAAAACTCCTCTTTATACATTTATAGGCTTAACAATTTACGATTGGAATATCTAACAAACGCGTTAAATAATTTAGCCAATGGAATTAAGGATTCATGTGCCATACTCCACCTATTTGCCGATATGGCTCTAAGTGTATTTTCAATAGGGCTGTATTGATTAAATAACTGCTAGAAAGGAAATAAGAGATTGGTAAACTTCAAAATACGCTAACCCATAGCTAACCCAGAAATAAAAAAAGCCTAACGATAACTGTTAAGCTTTCTAAGTTTCTTTTTATAAATCAAAGAGTTATATGGTGGAGCCTAGCGGGATCGAACCGCTGACCTCAACACTGCCAGTGTTGCGCTCTCCCAGCTGAGCTAAGGCCCCATATTTGGCATCTAATGGCATCAAAAGCCCTTAGAAGTGAAAAGAGGCCGCATTCTACCGGTAAGGCCCCTATCTGACAATAGCTTAGGCCAACTTAATTTTCGGTATCAGCTTTATGCTGTTGGTATTTTTTCTCTAGCTTTTTAAGCTGTTTTTTACCCGGCTCGCCACACACTGTATTTAAGGTATTGCGTAGGCGCGCACGAGTCAGTTCTGGCCCAAGCAGTGCCATGGCATCCATTACGGAAAATGACGCTGTGGTGCCCGATACTGCCAAGAATAATGGTGCTAAAAAGTCTTTAAGCTTGATCTCCATACGATCTGCCAAGGTTTTAAGGGCTGCAAAGATGGCATCACGTTGCCAGTCGCCTAGTGCTTCCATATCCCATAAGGCGAATTGTAGTACTTCTTTCAATTGCTCCTCATCTAACTTTAGAGCAGTGAATTTTTCGGGCTCAACGGGTAGTAAACCTGAGGATAAAAACGCCGTGAGGGGCACATAATCGCTTAATGTCTCCATACGTGGGATGGCATGTGGTAGCGCTTTGAGTATGTTGTCGCGATTTAAGGCCCATTCTTGTAGGCGATCTGCTAGTTGCTCTATATTTAGATCTTCCCGTAGCCATAGACCATTGAGCCAAGAGAGTTTTTCGACGTCAAATATCGGCCCACCAAGGGATACACGGTTAATATCAAAGGCCGCAACCATATCGTCTAGGGTAAACTTTTCGCGCTCATCGGGCATGGACCAACCCATACGCCCTAGGTAGTTAAGCAAAGCCTCTGGCAGATAACCCATGCGTTGGTAATACAAAATACTGGTTGGGTTTTTGCGCTTACTCAATTTGGATTTATCGGGGTTGCGCAGTAGTGGCAAGTGGCAAAGTACCGGCATATCCCAGCCAAAGTATTGATACAATAGCTTATGTTTAGGTGCTGAGTTAATCCACTCTTCGCCACGAATCACATGCGTAATTTGCATTAAGTGGTCATCCACCACATTAGCAAGATGGTAAGTGGGCAAGCCATCGGATTTTAATAGGATTTGCGCGTCTACTTGCCCCCAATCTAGCTCGATAGTGCCACGTAGCATATCGTCTATTGGGCATGGGCCGTTTTCCTCTGGCACCAGCATACGTACAACAGCGGGCATATTCGCGGCTTGTCGACGGGCTACCTCTGCATCATCTAGCTTTAGCTCGCTCGCCTTAAGTGCTGTAAAACCGCCAGCAGCGCGACGTGCTTCGCGAAGCTCATCAAGCTCCTCGGGTGTGCGGTAGCAATAAAAAGCATGGCCTTTTTCAACGAGTTCATCGGCATATTTTTTGTAAATATCAGCGCGTTCGCTTTGGCGATATGGCCCATGTTGCCCACCCACATCTGGCCCTTCGGCCCAATCAAGGCCTAACCAACGCAGACTATCAAATATTGCCTGCTCTGATTTAGCTGTAGAGCGTGCTTGGTCTGTGTCTTCTATGCGTAGTAAAAAGTCACCACCATGTTGCTTGGCAAAACAGTAATTAAATAAGGCAATATAGGCGGTACCTACATGAGGGTCGCCAGTTGGCGAAGGTGCAATACGTGTGCGAACGGTCATAATATGGTCTTTGCTATTTAGCGCGTGAATTAAAGGCGGCAGTATACCTTTTTGCTTATTTTATGTCAGAGATTTTCTACCTAGGTGCCGTTATTCTAAGGCTTAGGGCTTAAGGAACCTCTGGTTAAGTTCGGAAATTTCTGGCTTATCAGACGTTCGAGATCAAGGGGACATCTGTAAGTCCTGCAGGACGTGGCTAAATGCACTTATGCGTCGTTATACATCTTGCTAAGGGTACTGCCATTAACGGCGAAGCATGCCTTGCCTTCCATGGACGGAGGGTACATTGAAAATGCAGGAGCAGTTTTCAAACGCCTAAGCACATTTTAGACTCACGCAGAAATCATTCGAACTTAACCAGAGGTTCCTTAACTAAGCGCAAAAAAAAAAACCCAGATGAAATCACCTAGGGTTTTTGAATATGCTAAAAGCTAATTAAGCCTTATAGGCTTTCATAGAGTTTGCGAATCCACTTTTCGCTAGTAAAGTTACCATCACCCCACTCTGACTCTAGTGACGCGAGTGGTTTAGCTGCGACGGCCTCATCAATAGTTTTACCGGCATTTTTTAAATCAGATAATCTTTTGTGTGCGAACTTAAGCATGTCATTGTAATTAGATAAATCCTGTTTATTTGCAACCGGCCCATGACCAGGAACAATAACTGTTTTATCGTCGGTTAACTCTAGTATAGATTCAATACCGGCAATTAAACCCAATAGAGAGCCACCGTGGGTCACATCAATAAAAGGATAAAAACCATTAAAGAATAGATCGCCCATATGTACAACATTGGCTTTAGTAAAATGCACAACGCTATCGCCATCGGTATGGGCTGTTGGTACGTGAACGATGTCAATTTTATCGTCGTTTAAATGAAAGGTGATAGTGTCAGAAAAAGTAACTACTGGTAAACCCTCACGCGGCTGCGCAGGGAAACGAAAAAGAAACTCTTTAATAAAGTTGTCTTGTTTTAGACGTTCACGAACACTATCGTGGGCAACAATAACCGACCCTTGCTTGCCAAACTCCTCGTTACCGCCTGTGTGATCACCATGGAAGTGTGTATTAATCACAAACTTAGGCACATCTCCACCGACTTTTTTGATCGACTTTATAATCGCGTCACTTAAGGGGGCGAATTTATCATCAATTAAAAATGTACCATCTATACCCACAGAGACAGCCAAATTGCCGCCCTTTCCACTCAAAAAATAAATCGAGTCGGTGAGCTTTTGGGTTTGAATAGGGTTTTTCTTGGCATGTTCGTGGGCAAATACAGAGCTGCTAGCAAGAATACACAGCGATGCACAAGCACTCAATAAAACAGAAGAACGTAATTTTTTAATTAATCTCATAACTTATCCCGTATGTTTGTCATTATCAATAATAATGCTATTCGCACTACTTTGTAGTTTGTTAACAGATTTGGACACCAGTAATCCCCATTTATTCCCCAATTAAACTAAAAGGATACCAAATATAGTGAGTTATGCGATGGGAGCCACATTCTATAAGGCTAACTGCCAATGACTAGCTGAGCTAACCTACGGCTAACCAAAACCCTACTCCTAATATTAAGGAGCCAGCTATGCGGTTCATCAAGCGTATATTGGCGCCTTTCATTAATATTGAGCGCAGTGTTAAGCCACCTGCTGCATAAATTAACAAGCAAATAAACTCGAGCAACAAAATAATGCTCACCAACAATAGTAATTGCTCAAATAAGGGCTCTTTAGCCGATAAAAATGGGGGTAATAGCGCTACAAAAAAGGCCCAGCCTTTAGGGTTACTAATGGCTGTCATAAAGCCTTGAGTCGCCAGTACTAGGCGCGATGCTTGTTTTTGGTTTTGCATATCGGCTTTAAAGGCCATTTTGCCTCTAGATAGCCACATTTGCAGGCCAATAACCCCTAGGTAGCACCCACCAATAATTTTAAACGCGCTAAATGCTGTAGGGTAATTGAGTAATAACGCCGCCACACCTACTGCTGATAATATAGCAACAATGGCGACGCCCACTAGCTCCCCCGCCATCATCCATAATGCGCGCTTAACTCCAATAGTCATACCTAGCGTCATTGCTAAGGTCATACACAGGCCTGGTGTGATAGAGACAAAAAAGAAAGTGGGAATAAAAATAGATAGTAGCGCTAGGTTCAAAGTGCACCGTTATCTATGAGCAATTGGTGAATCGCCTCTGCCATTTTGCGATAGCCTTTCTCGTTAAAGTGAACAATGTCTGACTTTAATTCCGAGCTACGCTGTAGGCTCGAAATTAATTTACCATCAAAAACTAAATCAAATTCTGCCGCAAGCTCTTTATAGATAGGAGCAGAGCTAGAAAATAATGATTTTTCGGGTACACCAATTAAAACAACAGGAATGCCACGTTCACTAATTAGCAAAATCATTTCGCGCAAATTATTTTTTGCTTGCTGCATATTTAAATTTTTAAGTATGTCATTGCCGCCTTCAATTAAAATGACTATATCCGGCGTAGATTGATCGAGAACCCCGTTTAAACGCTGTAAACCTTGTGCGGTTGTCTCGCCAGAGACACCCGCATTAACAACTCGTAAACCCGATAGCTCTTGCAATACGGCAGGGTAACTTTTATCTTTACTCGTGCCCACACCACTTGTCAGGCTGTCACCAAAAGCTAAAATCACTGCATCCCTAGGTAGTGATTTTAGACCAGTCGAATCACAAGCATGCAATAAAAATACGCTAGCAAGAATAACTAATAATTTGATCATCCTTTTATTGCCCATTTACTTATCTCTTCATTCAGTCATCTACTCATCAAAGGTAACAACATTAAAATGAGGATTAGCTTGTAGCGCACGCATTGAAACTAATTCGGTTAAGACTATCGCTATAGATTCATTATTATGGGTCAATGTTATGCACTCTTCTCTTTTCTCATTAAGCACTATCGTTTGAGCAACACCTTTAACACACTCACCACTTTTGAGGCTTAGCTCTACCAAAAAGTGATACATGCAGGCTATTTCGATATAGTCGTGGCGATCGCAAGAAATCATAGTTAATGTTTATTTATACCTGAGCTTTAAGAAACTCATCTAATACTGTCAAAATATTTTGCTGTACCTGCTCTAAGCTCTCGCTTGCATCGATTAAACGATAATGACTATTGGGCGCGTCCATTTTTATGCGCGCTAAATAGGCCTCTCGGACACGTTCAAAAAAATCTATTTTTTCACTTTCAAAACGATCAAGTGCAGCACGTTCACTCGCACGCGATAGCCCAAGTTTTACATCGATGTCTAAATATAATGTTAAATCCGGCTTTAAGGTTTTTTGCACTATATTTTCTAGTTGAGCAATTAATGCTGTATCTAAACCACGACCACCACCTTGATAGGCATAGGTCGAGTCGGTAAAGCGATCGCAAAGTACCCAAGTACCGGCATTAAGCGCTGGAGTAATGACTGTATTTAAATGCTGCGCTCTTGCTGCAAACACCATTAATAATTCACAGGTTTCGTCGACGGCCTCGCTGGATTTATCGAGCAATAATGTACGAATATTTTCAGCCAGTGGTGTACCGCCAGGCTCACGTGTCAGTAATAAATTAATATTTTTTGATGATAAAAACTCTTTTACCAAGGCTATATTCGTACTTTTACCCACACCTTCGGAGCCTTCAAAAGTAATAAATTTACCTTTAGCGATTTGTTTGCTCATTTATTTTCACACACATTACTGGTCGTTGTTATTATTTTAAGTGCCTAAGTTAAGTATCTAGATAACTACTTAGGCGACGAGCGATAGTCCTTTGCTTTATTTTTTATTTGGTATTCCTGTACAGCTTTATTGTGTTGCACTAGCGTTTCAGAAAACTGATGACTACCATCACCCTTTGCCACAAAGAATAAAGTCTTACCTTTTGCAGGGTGTAATGCTGCATTAATAGCTGCCCTACCCGACATCGCTATAGGTGTTGGGGGTAGACCATCAATAACATAGGTGTTGTAAGGTGTTGCTTGCCGTAAATGTTTTCGGCGAATATTGCCCTTATATTTATCGCCCAAACCATAAATAATCGTTGGGTCCGTCTGTAAGCGCATACCGCGCTGTAGTCGTCGTACAAACACGCCAGATATCTCTGGTCGCTCGTAAGCAACGCCCGTTTCTTTTTCGATTATTGAGGCCATTATTAATGCTTCATACGCATTTTTGTAGGGTAAATTTTTAGCGCGCTTCGACCATTCTTCGTCTAAAACTTGTTTCATTCTATTGTGTGCACGTAATAGGATATCAGCATCGCTAGAGCCTGCAATGTATTGATAAGTGTCGGGGTAAAACCATCCCTCTGGGTGTTTTATATCTAGTTCGAGTAATTGCTTAATCTCATCAAAGGTTTTATTGCCTAGCTTATGCTCTAGCTTTTCTTGCTGGGAAAGTACTTTTAGATAATCTTTAAATGTTTTACCTTCAACCAGTGTTAACTGGTAACTCACTACCTCGCCATCACGAAAGGTGTCTAGTAATGTCTTAGGGGTGACTTGTGTCGGTAGTTTATATTCACCCACTTCTAGCGCTGTTTTTTTAGTAATTTTAGCGTAAAGAATTAGCCATTGAGGATGTTTAAGAAAACCATCTTTCTCTAGCTGATAACTAATTTTACTCAGTGTATCGCCCGGATTAATGCGAATAATAGTTTTTTCGTCAACGCTCAAGGGCTCATTTAACCATTGATTAAACGTCAAAAAACAAACAACAACGATTAGCGTGCCAGCAAGTAACAAATAAATAATAGGTTTTAATAAACGCTTTAGCATAAAGTAGTATCACTTATTCTTCAAAGAAAGCACTATGACACATAGCTTGTAGCGAACGCGTTATAGGGCCTACATCCCACGTGTAGTCTTGCTGCTTATACTCACAGTGAGTCACAGGCCAAATACCAGTAATACTATTCGTTAAAAATATTTCATCGGCATTCCAGCACTCTTCAAACTTAATTTTTTGTTCGGCAATGTGCAAACCTAACTGCCCTGCCACAGACTCAATAATAAACTGGCGCTGAGCACCAGCAACACCCGACTCGTTAAGCGATGGTGTTAATAATTGTTCATCTTTCACAATAAACACATTGCGCGCAGTGGCCTCTATTAAGTCACCTTGACTATTGAGTAAAAGCCCTTCGTCAAATGCGCTGCCTTGTCGCTCTTTGGCTGCAAGTACATAGGGCAGTTGATTTAGTGTTTTAAGACCAGCCCAGCTAACGGGAAATAAGCTCTCCTTGCAGATATGAACACTTACGCCATTATGTTTTGATAAATCGATATTCGCAGAAAACAACTGTAAAATAAGTGTCGCAGTCGCTGTACTATCGACTTGATAACCTCGCCCACCTACACCACGAGTTACGGTTAATTTTAGAATCAAATGTTTTTCGCGGGTAGATTTTGCAATATCTAATAATGCGTTTACATCACTTACTAAGCGGTCAGAATCTAGCTCAATACCAAGATACGATAAGCCTCTTAGTAAACGTTTGTGATGGTAAGACAATAACGGTACGAGACCATCGACAACGAGCATAGTCTCGAAAAGGCCATCACCGTAGGCAAGCCCACGGTCAAGCGTTGACAGACCATTATGCTCTTGGCCATTAATATAAATAAGCGGTAAGGAGTAAGTAGACATAATAAGAAGTGTATCCAAAAATGGCGAAATAAACTAAATCTATTTCGCCATTTTCGACAATTTTAATGCTCAAAAATTGAGTTAATCGATCTTTTTGAACACTAATGAACCATTGGTGCCACCAAAGCCAAAGGAATTAGATAAAGCAGCAGTAATTTTCATCTCTTGCGGCGTATTAGGCACTAAGTTGAGTGAAGAACATTCTTCCTCAGGGTCGTCTAAATTGATCGTTGGGGGTGCGACTTGATCACGTATGGCGAGCACACTAAAGATTGCCTCAACGGCACCGGCGGCTCCTAACAAATGGCCAATCATTGATTTAGTCGAGCTAACGGCTAGGTGATCGGTAGCGCCTTTAAATACCGAATTAACCGCACGAGTCTCAGCAATATCACCTGCTGGTGTAGAGGTACCATGGGCATTAATATACTGGATGTCTTCTGCATTCATACCAGCACTATACAATGCATTAGCCATAGATAACGCTGCACCAGAGCCATTATCAGGTGGTGATGTCATATGGAAAGCATCACCACTCATACCGAAGCCAACAACCTCGGCGTAAATTTTAGCGCCACGTGCTTTTGCTTTTTCGTACTCTTCTAATACAACAACACCTGCACCATCACCTAGTACAAAACCATCACGGCCTTTATCCCACGGGCGGCTGGCTCCTGTAGGATTATCATTATTTTTAGAGAGCGCTCTAGCCGCAGCAAAGCCACCTAAACCCACAGGTGTAATGGATGCTTCAGCACCACCTGCAAGCATAGCATCCGCCTCACCATGCATAATAGACCGTGCAGCCAAACCAATAGAATGCGTACCCGATGTACAAGCGGTTGTCACCGCTAAATTGGGGCCTTTTAAACCATAGCGAATAGAGAGGTTACCAGCAATCATATTGATAATTGAGCCTGGCACAAAGAAAGGAGACATGCGGCGTGGACCACGATTAGATGCTGTCAATGTACCTTCTTCGATGGTACCTAATCCGCCAATACCAGAGCCAATAACAGAGCCAAAACGAGGAGCAAGTTCATCGGTAATCTCGATACCGCTGTCGCTCATAGCTTGTATACCCGCAGCCATACCATATTGAATAAAAAGATCCATTTTGCGGGCTTCTTTTACTTCAATATAATCGCCAATTTGGAAATCTTTAACACTCGCTGCAAATTGAGTCGAATAAGCGCTAACATCGAAGCTTTCGATGGGTGCAGCACCACTCTTACTTGCAAGTATCGATGCCCATGTCTCATCAACCGTATTACCTACGGGCGTGACCATACCTAAACCTGTTATAACAACGCGTCTCACATTCGTTCCTGTCTACTTATTAATTTACGAATAAAGCTGTTAATAGCAATAAAAAATAATCGTCGAAGAATATACTAAATTTTATGCTTGAGAAACACAAAAGCCGCGCCTATAGCTAGGTGCGGCTTTTGTAAATACTATTGGGTAAACAATAGAGAACTATTAAGCTAGGTTGTTATTAATGTAATCAATCGCTAGCTGAACTGTAGTAATTTTTTCTGCTTCTTCATCAGGAATTTCAGTTTCGAACTCCTCTTCTAAAGCCATTACTAACTCTACGGTGTCAAGTGAATCAGCACCTAGATCTTCTACAAATGAAGCCGCATTTTTAACTTCATCTTCTTTAACACCAAGTTGCTCGGCAACGATTTTTTTTACACGTTCTTCAGTGTTGCTCATGGTTCTATCGAACTCCCCTTTAAATTGATATCAGTAAACAGCCGGCTATATTTAGTAGCATTTGTTTTGACTGACTGTTTGATCGCGCATTTTACATGGAAATTTAATCAATGTAACTTTTTATCGTATATTTTATATGGGCTTTAGGTTTTATCCTTAAAAATCAAAGAATTAGCCGCAAATAAAAATACACTAGGCCATGTACATACCACCATTTACATGGATATTTTCACCGGTTATGTAGGCTGCGGCATCGCTTGCTAAAAATTTAACAACACCAGCTATCTCTTCAGGCTGACCAAGGCGCCCTAGTGGAACCGCACCTAGCATCAATGATTTTTGATCGTCACTCAGCTCATCAGTCATGTCGGTTTCGATAAAGCCTGGCGATACCGTGTTAACCGTAATATTACGTGAACCCACTTCTTTACCCAATGCACGTGCAAAACCAGCCACACCTGCCTTAGTTGCTGCATAGTTAGACTGCCCAGCATTACCCATAGACCCAACCACCGAACTAATGTTAATAATACGGCCCCAACGCGCTTTCATCATGCCACGCAGGCAAGCTTTACTTAAACGGTAAATCGCACTTAAGTTAGTATTAATCACATCAAACCACTCATCCTCAGACATACGCATAAGAATATTATCTTTGGTAATACCTGCATTATTGACCAATATTTGTGGTGTACCGTGCTTTTCTTGTATTGCTTTAATTAAGCTAGCAACCGAATCTGCGTCAGTTACATTGAGCACCATACCCTCGCCATTAATCGACTTTTCGCCAAAACGTGCTGATATTTTTGCAGCACCTGCTTCGCTGGTTGCAGTACCAATAACAATAGCACCATCAGCACCAATACTATCGGCAATTGCAGCGCCAATTCCACGACTAGCGCCTGTCACTAATACGACTTTATTCTCTAAACTCATAACTTTCTTCCGATTATTATTCAGTTAACGATGCAACGGCTTCTTTTAATGCATCTGGGTTTTCAACAGACAAACAGCTAACACTACGGTCGATACGCTTGGTTAAACCAGACAACACTTTACCTGGGCCGCATTCAACACAAGTATCAACACCTTGCTTAGCTAGTGCACTCATACACTCAACCCACAATACTGGGTGATGAATTTGTTCGATCATCAAGGTTTTAATGGTCTCAGGATTGGCCTGTGTCGCTGCATTAACATTATGAACAACAGGGATTGCTGGTGCATTAAAGGTAATACCGGCTATATCTTCTGCCAATCTATCGGCCGCTGGTTTTAGCAATGACGAATGAAACGGTGCGCTCACTGCTAGCAACTGCGCTCGTTTTGCGCCCTTCTCTTTACAAAGCGCACAAGCACGATCAACCGCGCCAGTATTGCCTGCAATTACTACCTGTCCTGGCGAATTAAAATTAACCGCAGAGACAACTTCGTCCTCGGCGGCTTGCGCGCAAGACTCAATAATCGCAGCATCATCCAAACCAATAATAGCGGCCATACTGCCAACACCGGCAGGTACCGCTTCTTGCATATATTTACCGCGCAACTGCACGAGTTTTACAGCATCTTCAAATGCAACAACACCGGCACACACCAGCGCCGACCACTCGCCCAAGCTGTGTCCCGCCATTAACGCAGGTTGGCTGCCATTTTGTTGCTGCCAAGCACGCCATAAAGCAACACTCGCAGTTAGCAACATGGGTTGAGTACGCTCAGTAAGGTTGAGCTCTTCCTGTGGGCCATTTTGAACAAGTGCCCACAAATCATAGCCGAGCACACTGGATGCCTGTTGAAATGTCTCTTCGATAATGGGAAATTCGGCTGCGGCATCGGCTAGCATACCGACTTTTTGAGAACCCTGACCTGGAAAAATAAATGCTAAGTTATTCATAGACTTGATAACCTTAATTATTTTTAAAAGAAAGCTAGTTTAATTATATTGTTGTAAGTTGTGACGCTTTATTTAAGCATAAGCGCTACAGTTTAGGTAGTGCTGCCCGTAGCACTTTAAATCATGCACTATAAACAACAAAAGGCTGATAACAATCAGCCTTTTAGAAAATGCAAGGTGTACCTCAACAAATGAGGGAGCAATTAAGCGAGTCAATAACAGAGGACGTGCAGCCCTCGTAGTTATTACTCTTCGCTGCCACCTGCAATAACTTTTTCACCTTTGTAAAAGCCGTCTGGGCTTACGTGGTGACGTAGGTGTTTTTCACCGCTTGTTGGATCAACAGTTAACGCCGCTGTTGAAACAATAGCATCGTGTGAACGACGCATACCGCGCTTTGAGCGGGTTTTTTTACTTTTTTGAACTGCCATGATGGGCTCCTGTTTTACTTTTCAGGTTTATCGGATGCTTTATTTAATGAGCCTTTTAATTGCTCTAGCACCTGAAATGGATTTGGTTTGTCTGTCTTGCTACTCACTGTATCACCAACAGATTGCTCATCTGCATCCCCTACACTAAATAGCTCTTGGGACACACATGACTCTGCGTGGTAAGCAACTATAGGTAAACCTAATATCAACTCATCTGCAATGACGTCGTATATATCGGTTTGCCCTTCGCCTATAATCCATGGATCATAGGTTTTTGGTAATTTATCGGCATTATCATCACTCCAAATAAAACCTAAATTCAAGTTCATTTGTAGCGATTGCGATGCAGCCTCTAAGCAACGCTGGCATATCATATTAACAGTGGCGTCAATTGTCCCCGTTAAGTGACGTATACCTTGCTCATCAATACCAAATACTAAATCAGCATAGATATTACCCTGCTCATTTGCCAATAAAGAGCTGACTCTTTCTAGCGCATTAAGATCTACATTACCCTGAATAGTTATACCCTGCTGGGCAAATTTTCGAGGATCGATGTGTCTAGGTAAAACTGACTCTGAAGTGGTACTCGACATAGGGGCGCAATGATAGGGAGTTGCAAAGGCAGTGTCAAAGCGAATTTAGTGTTTTAGCCCGCTTTTTAGCTAAAAAAGCACCAAATAAGGGAATAAAAACATAAACCATGCTGCAAATGCCGTTTTATCAATTATGATAGCCTAAATATAGCAAAAATCACACTAACGACTCTTGTCCTCAAAGTACCTAACGAACATATCTTATGCCTCACCAAAAACCCAAAATCATCTTAGCATCCAGCTCTATTTATAGACGCGAAGTTCTCAACAAGTTAAGCATCGCTTACGAATCGATATCACCTGATATCGACGAAAGCCCACTAGCAAACGAGGCACCTGAAAAGCTCGTTGAAAGACTTGCTCTTAGCAAAGCAAAAGCCGTTGCATCGATCAAGACCGATGACTTAAACAATAATCGAGAAGACCCTTTATTAATTATCGGTTCTGATCAAGTTGCCGTGCTCGATGAGCAAATAATTACCAAACCCCATACCCACGAAAATGCATACCAGCAGTTACGTTCAGCAAGTAATAGAGAGGTGACTTTTCTAACGAGCTTATGTCTTTACAATAGTTCAACACAGCAGCACCAAATAACGGTGGTACCTTATGAGGTTGCCTTTTTACCACTGACTGCTCCGCAAATAGAGAGCTACCTGAAAAAAGAGCAGCCTTATAATTGCGCCGGTAGTTTTAAGTCCGAGGGCTTGGGTATCACCTTATTTAAGCATATACGCGGAGACGACCCCAACACATTGATTGGCTTACCTTTAATAGAGCTGGTTAAAATGTTGCGAGAGGAAGGAGTAGAGCCACTGAATTAGTGGCTCGAAAGTGATAACTTATTTGAGTTGAACTGGCTGCTCAGCAAATAGTGCAATGGCCTTACCAATGCCCAAACCTAGCGATGCACCAAACCGGCGGGTTAATTCCTCCAGACGAGAAAGCCTTGGCGTGTAATCAACAAAGGTATCTTCGCCAATAACATCGCGAGCGACTTTGCCCGGGCTACCTAGCCCATCGATCAAACCAAGTTCTAGCGCCTGCTCGCCATTCCAAATCAAACCGCTGAATAAGTCTGGATCATCTACTAGACGATCTCCACGGCCTTCTTTAACGACAGTGATAAATTGCTCGTGAGTTTTTGATAACACACTTTCCCAAAACGCTTTTTCATCTTGCTTTAGTGGCGAAAACGGATCGAGAAAAGACTTGTGCTCACCCGAGGTAAAGTTACGACGCTCGACACCTAGCTTACCCATTAGATCGACAAAACCAAAGCTAGCTGCAGTCACACCAATAGAACCTACAAGGCTCGCCTTATCAGAATAGATCTCATCCGCTGCGGCCGAAATATAGTAAGCCGCCGATGCGCCTAATTCTTTAATCACGGCATAGACTTTTTTGTCCGGGTTTAGCGCTTTCAAGCGATTTATCTCATCGTAAACATAACCCGCCTGTACAGGACTGCCACCAGGGCTATTCACAATTAACATAATGGCTTTAGCTCCTTCGCTTTTAAAGGCTTTACGCAAACCACCTACAATATTATTAGCACTTGCCTCTTCGGTATCGGCAATAGGGCCGTTGACATAAACAATGGCCGTATGCGATTTTTTAGTATCTGCACCTTGGGTACTTAAACCACTACCTACAAAATAGCTTATTAAAACAATAGCAAGGTAACTGAAGCCTAAAAGCTTAAAAAATATACCCCATCGGCGAGACTTTCTCTGCTCTATTAAGGAGTTTTGTGCAATGCTTGCCACTAACTCCCAATCACGATTTTCGCTATTCGCATCGATAGATGAGCGGCGTTTAAATAATCCCATAGATATTCCTACTTATTTATCTCTTAAATGGTTTAACAAATAACGACTTAATATTTATTTGGTACTGATTAACACCAAATAATTGTTACCAAGTCTAGAGCCAACTATTACGCACAAACAGACTATTACGATTAACTATAAAAAAGCAATCACTAATAGGTTTTAACAAGCCATTCCACAAAGTCAGAAAAATGATCAACACAAATCACAGGTTCAAAGGCCTGCAGACGATCTGCCGAATGAGCCCCATAACTGACTGCAACCCTTGGCATAGATAGCTGCTTTGCCATGGACATATCGTATTCGGTATCTCCAATCATTAAGGCATCGTCTTTATCGATCGCAAACTCCTCTAATAATTCACTTAACATTTTAGGGTTAGGCTTAGAGGCCGTTTCGTCAGCGCAGCGGCTACCATGAAAAAAGTCATGTAGTTGTAAATTAGTAAATACTCGATCAAGGCCTTTACGGCTTTTTCCCGTTGCTACAGTTAATAGATGACCCTTTTGCCTTAAATAACTCAGCCCTTCATTAACACCCTCAAAAAAAGGGGAAGGAGTTTGATCTTCTCGAATAAAGTGCACCGAGTAATAATGCCTTATCTCATCTTGCTGTAACTGACTTAATTCTGGGTAGAGTACCCTCATTGATTCGGGCAGCCCTAACCCAATAATATTCATAATGGCCTCATCACTACACACTCGCTGGCCAGCCGATTTTGCCGCCATTTGTAAACAGCGGATAATCTTACCCGTAGAGTCGCTTAAAGTACCATCCCAATCAAAAATTAACAGCAAACAAATCACCTATCATTCAATACTACGCCTTATTTACACTTAACTATTAAGCTTAGCTAATACCTTTTGTAACTCTTGACTTAACGGCGCTTCAATAGAAACCTTTTGACCATTTACATCGGTAAAGTCTAGGCGGTGAGCATGCAAAAATAAACGCTTAAGCCCTACTTTATGCATCACGTTACCTTGAGCCGGATCACCGTATTTATCATCACCTAAAATGGCATGCCCTGCATATTGCGTATGAACACGTATTTGGTGAGTGCGGCCAGTAATAGGTTTTGCCTCAATTAACGTACACTCTTGATAATTAGCCAATATGTTAAAGCGAGTAAGCGATTCCTTGGCACCTTGCGTGCCAGACTCGACAGCCCTAACCATTCGCTGCCCACTAGGTAGTTGGTTTTTTAGTAAGGCAACGTCGACTTTATTACAACGCTTTGCCCAACTGCCCAATACCAACGCGTGGTAAACCTTATTGATACGCCCGTCTCTTAATAGTTGTTGCATATAGCGTAGGCCACGGCGGCTTTTAGCCACCATAATGCAACCCGAAGTATCCCTGTCAAGCCTGTGAACTAGCTCTAAAAAACGATCATCACGTACTTGGCGTAAGCTTTCTATTAAGCCTAGCTGCACACCGCTACCCCCATGCACCGCCAAGCCCGAAGGTTTATTAATAACCAAAATAGCATCGTCTTCAAAGAGTACAGACTCGCCTAAAAGCTCAGCCAAACTCTGGCTCGGCTTTTTAAGCTCACCTTTTGCGGCGAGACGTACCGGCGGCACACGGACAACATCACCTGCTTTTAGCTTATATTCGGGTTTGATTCGGCCTTTGTTAACACGCACCTCGCCTTTACGCACAATACGATAAATCAAAGATTTAGGCGCGCCCTTAAGTTTTGTCAGCAAAAAGTTATCAATACGTTGACCTGCAACATCTTCATCAATGGTCAAAAATTGCACTTTAGGTGAAATAGAGGCAGTTTCGGAGGCTACTTTAGTCATGGGCGCGATCATACCAGTTTAAGATACTATCAAGGGTAAAAATTAAGATGATTGAATTAAATGCTTGTTAAGTCTACAATAGCCGCGCATTGCGCTGGTTTTCGGGGGTAGCAGTTAGTTTATGGCTACTGGCTAAACCACAAGAAAATACCGGCAATCAACTGAACAAACTAATGCCATTGCTAAATAAACCGACCAAAGGTTGTTTATAACGTCTCACTTAGATAATTAAAACTGGGTATAACCGCATTATTTAAGCAAACGAGCATCTAGCAATGGGCAACAAAATATCCAACGCTAATAATTCAATATATCAATAATTATTAGCACTTTTTAAATAGACAAACAGTTAACAACAGATAGATATAATCTGTTTATTATACGCAGACGATAGATAGACTAAATTGAAGATTAAGAGAACAGTAAAGATTGTTCTCCAAGAGATTAGCGGCTGGCGTTAAATTATTATTACAGTAGCCTTGAGCAGATAAAACTGACAGGCAATTTAGCAACCACTAAAATTGATAAATAATACCAAGACGATAAGCCAGCAAGATATAAGCAGCCAATAATCGTGTATTAAAACAACGATATTAGCTCTTACTAAATAGCGATACCTTTTTATCTTTATAACAGCAAACACATACAGTGCTGTAAATCACTATAAACTGTCCAACAACAGTGCATGGCAATAAAGATAAATACATGTAGAAGTATTTTATGAGTTTGCAATATAACTTTGTAAGCTCAACCTTTAAAAACAGTACCTAAACAGTATTGTTTTTAATTTACAGGTAAAAAATATTTGTACACGGCGCAATAACACCGTAGTGAACAATAAGTGCTACAACGTTGTTACGAGTACATTAATTATCGCAATTAAAAAGTAAAAGGCGAGCTTAAACACAATCGTTTAAGTAGTTATTAAGTCATTAACTAAAACGCACTTTCCTTTATCGCTTATCTCCCCTCCAATTAGCCCCTCTATTGTTTTGCCTGACAGCTAAGGACAAAACATATCATGAAAAGAATGCTTATTAATGCAACACAACCTGAAGAAGTTCGTGTTGCAATGGTCGATGGTCAATTACTTTACGACCTAGACATCGAAAACCGCCACAGAGAACAGAAAAAAGCCAATATCTATATTGGTAAAATCACTCGCATAGAACCCAGCCTAGAAGCTGCCTTTGTTGATTACGGTGCTGAGCGCCACGGTTTTTTATCACTTAAAGAAATCGCACGTGAATACTTTATTCGCCAACCTAAAGATATTGAAGGCCGCTTTAAAATTAAAGACGTCATCAAAGAAGGCACCGAAGTTATTGTGCAGGTTGACAAAGAAGAGCGCGGTAATAAAGGTGCAGCCCTAACAACTTTTATTAGCCTAGCTGGCCGCTACATGGTGTTAATGCCCAATAACCCTCGTGGCGGTGGTATTTCTCGCCGTATTGAAGGTGAAGAGCGTAGCCAATTACGTGAAACCCTCTCACAAATTGATGTACCCAAAGGAATGAGTGTGATTGTACGTACCGCAGGCATCGGTCGTACCGCAGAGGAACTACAGTGGGACTTAAACTACCTACTACAACTTTGGAACTCCATTAAAACAGAAGGCGACAAAGCGAGCGCACCACACTTTTTGTTTCAAGAAAGTAATGTAATTATCCGCGCCATTCGAGACTACCTACGCCCAGATGTTGGCGAAGTCATTGTTGATCACAAAGAAACCTATGAGCTTGCTAGTGCCTTTGTGCAGCAAGTTATGCCTAGTTACAGTAGCAAAGTTAAATTTTACGAAGACGAAGCAACACCTTTGTTTAATCGCTATCAGATCGAAGGGCAAATTGAAACTGCCTATGAGCGCGAAGTTAAACTACCTTCGGGTGGTTCTATTGTTATCGATGTTACCGAAGCACTAATCTCTATCGACATTAACTCCGCACGAGCTACAAAAGGTGGGGACATTGAAGAAACTGCGTTGCAAACTAACTTAGAAGCAGCCGATGAGATTGCTAGACAATTACGCTTGCGTGATATGGGTGGCCTAGTTGTTATCGACTTTATTGATATGCAACCCGCACGTAACCAACGTGCCGTTGAGCAACGCATGAATACAGCGCTGGAGATTGACCGTGCCCGCGTACAAGTTGGCCGCATTTCTCGCTTTGGTTTACTAGAAATGTCTCGTCAACGCCTACGCCCCTCATTAGGTGAAACCACTTCAAAAGTTTGCCCACGCTGTAGCGGCCAGGGCACTATTCGCTCAACCAAATCTATTGCGCTTTCTATCCTACGCTTAGTAGAAGAAGAAGCACAAAAAGAGAAAAGTGCGGAAATACGCGCAATTACACCGGTTAAAGTCGCCACTTATTTACTTAACGAAAAACGTAAAGCGATTGCGACTATCGAGGCTAACAGCAAAACTCGTATATTAATTATTCCTAATGACGACATGGTCACTCCGCACTACGAAGTACAACGCCTACGCGATGACAGTACTGAAGAGTTCGAAACCAGTTATAAAATAGTTGAAAATGCTAACGACGATAACAATTTATTAGAGACAGCCAAACCCATTGCACTTGCACAACCGGCTGTACAATTATTACCACCATCGCAACCAGCACCTGCGCCTGCAAGCGCTGCAAAAGAGAGCGACACTAAAAAAGAAGAGGCAGGCTTATTTAGTAAACTAGTCAGTGCTATTAAAGGCTTGTTCGAAAGTGAGCCAGAGCCAGAGCCAGAACCTAAGCGCTCTAATAACCGCAGAAATAACCGCGGTAGCCGTAACCGAAATAACCGTAATCGCAACAATCGCAATAACGATCGTAACAGTAATCGCAACGACAATCGTAATGACAATCAAGCGAGAAATAACCAAGACCGCGAAAACTCTCGTGAAAATAACCGTGATAGCTCACGCGAAAATAATCGCGACAACCGCAACAGAAATCGCAACAACAATCGCCGCAAGCAAGAGCAAAATCAGCAAAACAAAGCTGAGAATCAAGAGCAAAACGATAACCAACAAAATGGCAACCGTAATACTCCTGAACAACGCCCAGCTAATCGTAAACCGCGCAATCAACAACGTCGTCGCGGTAATCGTAAACCCCAAGATGCAAATCCAGCGGTAGAAAGCGAAAATACGACAACAATAGAAACTCAAGCAACTACTCAAGAGGCACCGAAGCAAACGGCACCTAAACAAGAAAGAGCCAAACGAACCTCTAATAAAGAAGCACCCAAAAAATCTGAGAAGCCTCAAGACAAACAGGAAAAGCCTGTTAAAAAAGTAAGCACTGAGGAGAGCAATACTCCTAAGCCAGTAGAGGCTGCTCCACAGCAAACAACTGTCGCAGCGAGTGAGCCACAGGTCACAGTCTCAACAGAGCAAACTACAGTAGAAAAGCCTATAGCAGAAACACCTGCTGCGGAAGCATTGCAACAGAAACAAGCAGAAGAAGCGGCACCTGAAGCTTTAATAGCACCTGCTGAGGAAAAAATCACAGAAGCTGCTGGCACACCAGCAAGCGATGTGGCTGAACCTTCTGAAACAGCAAAAGCTGATGTTGAAGCACCAGTTAAGGAAGAAGTTATCAGTGAAACTCAGACTATCAATGATACAATGGAGGTTACTTACACAAGAGCAAGTAACGACCCAAGGTTACTACCAAAGCCTGTTACTAATATTGCTATATCGACAACAGCACTCGATAGCTTCTCTGGCTTACCTTTAGATACAACTCAAGCAGCCAATATTAGCCATGAACCCAAGGCATTAGAGCGTGCTTTTAACGACCCAAGAAACACAAGCAAGGTAGGTTAGTAGTAACAACATTTATAAATAGACAATTATTACAAAAAGTGGGTTTTTAGTGGTTGATACCACAAAAAACCTCTGTATAATCGCCTTCTCTTTTATAGAGCTCGCAACTAAAAAGCGGCAAGCTCTATAAAAGAAAACGACTGGGAGAGGTGGCAGAGTGGTCGAATGCGGTGGTCTTGAAAACCATTGACTGTAATAGGTCCCAGGGTTCGAATCCCTGCTTCTCCGCCATACAATAAGAAACCGCCGCAAGGCGGTTTTTTTATGGGTGAAGAAAAAACAGAACAGGATGAGAGAATATGACCCAACTAAAGGTTAATGGCAAAGCCATCAATGCCCACTACTAGCACCAATTACCTTCAATCCATACGGGTAATTTATTTACGCCTAACCTCTAATATACGGCGCTTTTCAATAGCCATTGGAGTTATTTCTTCTTCGAGTTGTTTTTCAAACCCCAACATAAAATAAAGTTCAGCCATTAGAAAGAAGGGGCCAATCATGAGTTGATTCAAGTCCTCCACAAAGGCCGGCTTAGCTTTCTCAAAATGATGACCGATAAACTGCATAACCCACCCCACAACAAAAATACCGATTGCCCATAGATACAAGTTATTAACATTCGAAACTATCGTGGCCACGTAAACCAAAGGCCCCAAAAATAAAAACAGGCCAATAGCTAGTGACCAACGTAATATTATGTAATAAATCATCGCACCGATAAAAAACAGCTGGGCTAAGGTCAGCTGGGTAGTATCACCCAGTGGCAGTGAAACTAAGCTCAGTAATAAGACAATAGATGCAATAATAAGAGGAATGCCAACAAAGTGAGTTTTGATGTTAGATGGGTTTAGATGAACACTTTTATAGGTCGATAATTGTTCTTGTGCGTTTTTCATAGCCTGCTCTGTATTATTCTATTCATATTGAGTACATTTTAGCCATATAATAGCCGCAAAAATACTTGTTAGCTACAAGTAAAATATCTTTTTAAAGCTATTTTTTAATAGTTTCGTAAACTATAAGCCCGCTTTTAGCGAATATATATAACATATACCGTAAAGCCATAATTAATACAGTAACCATGGATTATTTAAGGTTGATTTTATATTAGGTATTTGTATTATAGGCTTGTAATTCTGAGGATTGCCCTCAAATACAGTAACAAGTTAATTATTAAAAGTACCCGGAGTCTTTTATGCAACAAGATATTTATAATCATCAAAATGCTGGTGTGCAACAGCTTGAAACCAGCAAAGTGCTGCGAAATACCTATGCATTACTGGCCATGACGCTACTATTTAGCGCAATGACCGCGGGTATATCCATGGCCGTTGGCTTACCACATATCCTATCGCTAGTGTTTATGGTTGGTGCCCTACTACTTGTTTGGCTAGTACTACCACGCACGGCTAATTCAGCGGCAGGTATCGGCGTTGTTTTTGCCTTTACAGGCCTATTAGGTGCATCCCTTGGCCCCGTGCTTAACCACTACCTAGCAACTGCTAACGGTGGCATGATAGTGACACAAGCGTTAGGTGGCACAGCATTGGTTTTCTTTACCCTTTCTGCCTATGTATTAACAACACGTAAAGACTTTAGCTTTATGGGTGGTTTTTTGATGGTTGGTATGGTTGTCGCAGTTGTTGGCATGGTCGGTATGTTTGTCGCTAGCCTGTTCGGTGTTGATGTATCGCTATTTCACCTAGGTTTTAGCATGTTAATCGTATTGCTAATGTCAGGTTTCATCCTTTATGATACTAGCCGTATTATCAATGGTGGTGAGACTAACTACATCATGGCCACAACCTCTTTATACCTAAGTATTTATAACCTGTTTGTTCACTTGCTGTCTATACTAGGCGTAATGAGTGACGACTAAATCTATAATACAATAAGTTATTCTAAAGCCCCTTTATTGGGGCTTTTTTATGCCTCTCTATTTACAGCAAACCTATTTCCAAGTAGCTGTCACATCACGCCCTGTTATATAATCCTTTAAATGATATTCTCACTACTCGTTCTCTCACCCCCTTCATCACAGGCAAGCTTAAGCGCCTACCAATTTGCCAATGCACTACTTTTAGAAAAACATAGCTTATATCGCGTATTTTTTTATCACGATGCGGCCTACAACGGCTCGAGTATTCAATGTATTGGGCAAGGTGAATTTGATGTCATAAAGGCATGGGATACATTACAGGAGCAATACGAGTTTGATAGGGTCGTTTGTATTGCCGCTGGTTTGAAACGCGGTATTATTAATGAAACAGAAGCTCTAAGATACGAAAAGACAGCCTACAACCTAAATAACGAAATAAACTTAGCTGGGCTTGGTGAACTAGCTGACGCCACGGTTAAGTCTGATCGAATGATCACTTTTGGCGGATAAGATGACGGAAAATAAAAAAATCGGCATTACACTGCGACATGCACCCTACGGCAGTGATCTCGCCCAAGAAGCTTTAGATGCGACGCTGGCTATGGGATTATTTGGCCAACAGATTACTCTATTTTTTTTAGCCGACGGTGTGTTTCAACTACTAAAAAGCCAAAGCAGTTCAGATATACATCAAAAATCTGTAGAAAAGCAAATAAGCGCCTTTGAGCTCTACGATATTGAGCGCGTTTTTGTATGTGCTCAATCCCTTAGACAAAGAAATATAGATACTCACTCACTTTGTATTGACGCCGTTTGCCTAAGCGCTGCTGAACTACAAAAAGCTCTCTCTACACAGGATACAGTTTTGTCTTTTTAGTTTTGCTAATGACTGTTTATTTATGATGAGCCACGCTATTTTACATACTGTTAATCAATCGCCTTTTACACACAGCGCGTTAGAGCAATGCCTATGCTATACCCAAGAGTGTGATGCTATTTTATTACTAGAGAACGGTGTTTATGCCGCGTTATTAACGCACCCTCTGAGCGATAAACTTAGCGGTAAAAAATGTTATGCCATAGAAGCAGACCTTCAGGCACGGGGGCTATTAGAGCAAACACTCGCATCGCATATTCAACTCATTAACTTTACAGACTTTGTAGGCTTAACCACACAATACAAGCTCGTGCAAAGTTGGTATTAGTATGCCTATAGTTATTAACAACGTTAATATTGATACCGATAAAGAAGGTTATTTAAAAAATTTAGATGACTGGAATGAAGGTGTCGCTATGGAAATTGCCCGTCAAGAAGGTATTGAACTATCAGATAAGCATTGGGAGATGGTTAACCTGATTAGAGAGTTCCACACAAACTTTGAGCTCTCCCCTGCTATGCGACCTTTGGTGAAATTTACAGCAAGCAAACTTGGGAAAGAAAAAGGCAATAGTATTTATTTAATGCAATTATTCCCTGGCAGCCCTGCAAAACTATTGAGTAAAATTGCAGGCCTACCACGTCCCAAAAACTGCTTATAGCAATATGTAGCAGTACTAAAAATGCTGCTTTGCATTTAAGCCCTTTGCATCTCGTACTTACGCATTTTTTCAACGAGTGTTGTGCGCCTGATAGATAAACGCTCAGCTGCACGTGCAACCACCCCACCACTGTCATCCAAAGCCTGCTGAATAAGACTCTGCTCTAAGCTTGTTAAGTATTCTTTTAAATCAATACCGTTTTCGGGTAATAGCGGTGTGGCATTTAAATTAACCACAGCAGGGCCTGCATCTTGCTCTGGCACATCAGGAAGATCAAAAACTTCCTCACTCACATCAACATGACAAAATTTAGGCGGTAAATCGTTAGCACCAATAACACCATAAGGATGTAAAATGGACATACGCTCGACAAGGTTGGCAAGCTCACGCACATTACCTGACCAACGATGCTGGCAAAGCGACATAATTGCTGTCGAGTTAAAGCGTACAGAGCCACGCTTTTCGTTTTCTAGTCGAGCAATAATTTCTGTTAACAATAAGGGGATATCTTCGCGACGTTCATCCAAAGATGGCATCTCAATAGGAAATACATTCAAGCGATAAAACAAATCTTCGCGAAAACTGCCCTCTTCGATCATGCTCTCTAAATTACGGTGCGTCGCAGCAATAATACGGACATTAGTGGTTTGCGATTTATTACCGCCCACACGCTCATAGCATTTCTCCTGCAGTACACGCAGTATCTTTACCTGCATATTAAGTGGCATATCACCGATTTCATCTAAAAATAGTGTTCCACCCTCGGCCATTTCAAAACGTCCGGCACGGGCACTAATAGCCCCTGTAAAGGCACCTTTCTCGTGACCAAAAAGCTCGCTTTCTAATAGCTCAGCAGGAATAGCGCCACAATTAACTGGCACAAATGGCTTATCTCGCCGAGATGAATGATAATGCAAGTTTCTCGCGACAACTTCTTTGCCTGTACCAGACTCACCAGTGACTAAAACTGTCACGTCTTTATCGGCCACCTGGGCCATCATGTCACGGACATTGCGAATATTGCGACTAGTGCCCACAAGGCTTCTAAACAAATGAGGAGCACGCCTAACAGGCTGCCGTTGAGCATCTATTTGTGCTTGATGGAAACATTGTGAACGGTGAAGTGCAGCCAATAGTTGATTGTAACTCGGCGGTGTGTTGAGCGTCGCTATAATGTGTTTACGAAGATTAGGATCAAGCTTGACCTTCAAATCAGCATCATCAGCAAGCTCATCGAGTAAAACCACTGCAGCACATTTATTCCAGCCCAATAATGCGGTTAAACATTCGTTAAGTCCTGATGTACATCCCGTATTACTTAGCAAGATACCCGTAAATTCTTCGACGTTTTGATCACTCACCAACTCTTGCCAGTTTGCAGGTGTTGCAATCACTGCAGACTCACCCAAAAAATCTAAAATAATGCTTAATTCATGCCGACGTTTATCGTCTTCATCAACTACCAAGATCCTAATGTCACTCATAGATCATTCCTACTACTGATGAAATATTATGTTATATGTTGTGGCCGCCTTTTAATGCAGCGTCAATTGATTAACTTCCCTTAAATAAATAGTCAAACAATGATGATAAGTCAAATAAATGACAGGATATTTTTAATAATGATTAGTTCAAACCCATACCTGTGCAAATAGCAGGCAAGTAGGACAAATTACATTCAGGCAAGACCTACAGAAGAGCACTTTAAAAAATCGCCAATTCATAATCGACAATGGTGTGTTTTAGCCAGGAAAAGACATAAAGGTGTGGTGGCTGCCCCCGCCTTTTAACAGGTAATAGTTTAGTGGTGTCAGCATTACCCAGCCCTTGCTTTGAAAAGAAGCCACTCGAACAGATTGCTTCGAAGCTCACGAGATCATAAACGTTCAAATGACCCGTCTCTTTTTCAGCAATGTAAATGAGACCTTCCGATACCTCAATAGAATTAGGCATATACAAGCCAGGTAACACTATATAACGAACCTGATCACTACCTATGCTCCACTCACAAATTCTATTATCTGTATGCGAAGTACATAAAACCTTATCTTGATAAAAACAATAATTATCCACATAAAAATCTGCTGGTATGGCGCAATCACCTACAGCTTGGCAATTAGTCCCTGTGAGTCGATAGTGCTTTTTGCTTCGACCGATTAAAAATATATCCTCTCCTTTACCATAAACAATTTCTATTGGCTCAGGCACAGCGATAGTTGCTAAGTTGTTTACACTAGGCTCATAAAGGTAAAGTTTAGCTGCATAGGTGCTACTGATATAAATCCGTTGCTGAATAGAGGTCAATTTAGTGGGCTGATCTACGCTAAATGTCTGTTCAATCGCAAACTGGTCATTATAGATTTTAAAATTTCTCCCAGAGTCGCTATCGACAAGATACAAACGCGAAGAGTCTGTGCGATATAAAGCGTCCCAAGGCTTTAGCATCAACGGAAGAGCAATACTCTTTGCAGAGCAAAATAAATTCTCATCTGGCTTTTTGTTTTGATACAGTGACAATACATTTTGAAAGCAGTAGTTAATCAGCTGGCATAGTGTTTTTTTGGTAGCATTGACAGATTTACAGCCTCCGCGTTGGTGTTTTAACAAGTTTCTATAACATGATATGAAGTACTCATTAATAGTATAGAACTCACCAAAAAATAGTTCTTTTAAGGATTCGTTATTAATATATTTATGGGAAAAATTATGATAAAAAAAACTATAAAAAGTGACGACATCAGAGATATTTTTTTCTGATACAGTCTCTTCAATGACTTTTCCCATCAGAATAGAGATGAACTCTCGATAAAGTATATCCGGGGGTTGATTACTATCTAGAGCAGAAAAATCGTTGTCCAAAAAAATAAAATCAGGAGCCGAGGTACTATCTTCTGGCAAACGGTTATACACCGATAAGGAATGCAAATTCATCTATTTAGTTCTAGTTTAGTCACAGAGAACTCACCCGAAGCATCAGCACTGGCTGCAGCTATCACCGCGACATTTTGCTGACTAATGGTATGCATATCTAGTGTGTAGGAATAGGATTTTTTAGGTTGTATAACATCAAAGTTATCATGTAAATAACGGCCACCATGAGTCTTGATGGCAAGAAAGGGTTGGGGGCCAAAGAGTGCTCCACTAACAACATCGACAACAAATCGATTACCTTCTATACGCGACTCTAGCACTAGATTTTCAACGTTATCCTTATTCTTATTACTCACCAGAGAATTAAATAAGGCCTGAGCAGCCTCCTTTGCGCCTGAATAACGAATGCGCACCTGTGGGTACTTTTGTTTTACACTTCTAAGCAAAGTATGCATATAATCAATATCAGGTTTAATATCTCGGTAATCGTGATTACAAAAGGATAAAATAGCCTCACCCTTTTCTAAAGATTCTTCAAAAGCCTCAAGCAGATGAGACTCTTGTAAAATATTAAATCGCGTACCAACATTAAGGCACCTGAAAATTTTGCGTCGACATGCGCCAGGCAACTGATAGTCGTCGTGGCTTGGATGGTAACCACGCCAGCTCTTACTCGCTCGGCGCCAATCACCAAACCGCCCTTCGACTAAATCACTTTGGCCATCATCGTAGTCATAGGACTGGTTAGCATAATCAAAAGGTATCCACTGCTCTAAAAACAAATGTATATCGGGTCTCTCTGTATGAAATCCGGGCCGGTTCACCGTGGGAAACCACGAGAAATCAATTATCCTTCTAGCAATAGACTCACAAAGTAATGCATAGGAGTTAGCGTAATTAGTAGCGCACTGCAAAGGGTTTCTGGAAAAGGATAAGGGGTGGTAATGCCAATTAATTTCATCCCGATGACTATTAGTTTCATTGATTATTTGGCTATAAAACTTATAGATATTGCCAAAACCCAAATCTTTTCGGCGTGGATTATCAGCATAGCCAATATGGTCCATACAATGCCAGCTATAAACCCAGCCACCACCAAAATCGTCGATAAATCGATGCCTGTAATCTTTTGCCATACACACATTGAGCATCGCCGTAATATCTGCCCAATTGTTATTATAATTCAACAGCGAGGGAGCCAGCATGGTTGCGACATCCTCTTCGATCCCGCCTAGATCAATCTCTTTCGATTGTAATCGTATGAGATTTTTTTGTGTTGGCTCGATAGCAAGTCCATATAAATCATTAACACGTTGAAAAGTATCAGACAAATCCTCTGTTAACGGGCCCTCGGTATCAATACAGTGCACAATATGCAGCAATGGCCGTTTACTCATAGAGAAAATCCATCATCAACAATAATGTTTTGGCCTGTAATAAATTGTGATTGGTCAGACAGCAAAAACTTAATCGCTCCAGTAATATCGGTAGCATTTAATAGGCCTTTACCCTGGGTCTTATTTTGGTAATTTTCAATAAACGTATCAGCTTGTGCATCGAGTATGCCACCTGGGCTTACGCTGTTTATTCTAAACCTCGAATCGCCCACATAGGCAGTAATGTATTTATCCAGATGCAATATGGCTGCTTTAATGGCAGCATATTCGACAGGCATCGTCATTTTTGTACCTTCATAAATAGAAAAGTCAGGCGTTTTAAAACCATAAATTGAAGAAAGATTGACTAAGCTAAATGGAGTTTGGCAACGCTTGAAATAAGTCGCACATTGTTGGGAGAATAAAAAAAATGCGCCTAAATGCAATGAGACATTGTCGGTAAAACTGTCGTAAGAGACATTAAAAAAACTCTCCCCATAGTCTTTATTACGCGGGTAGCAACAATTAACAGCACCATCCAAACTACTCATTTGGTCAAATAACAATTTAACCCCTTTCTCATTAGTTAAATCTATTTGCTCAAAGCTAAGCGCACTGTTATTACTCTTACTATCAAATGACTGCAATTTTTTATGTATCGAATCGATGGATACATCGGCGGCAACAACCTGAGCTCCTGCTGCGAGTAAATCTTCTACCACTCTTGACCCAATGAGCCCTGCTGCACCAGCCACTATAATTTTTTTACCCTTTAGCATGCCTGAGAACCTTTTACCAAAGTCTCTGCAAACATAAAATCATAGATATCATCAATATCAACCGCTCTTTCTTTAGGTACAGAAATACTCGTAATACACCCATCAAACAAACTGTTATTCTTGACAATAAAAGATGGGGTTGTTACATAAGCCACCGTTGTTATATCAAAGACTTCGGGGGCTTGTTGCCGGCAAAAAATGGGGAGTTCTTGGTGATTACTCACCAATTCTAAGTAGCCTTCTTGATCGTATTTAACCATATTAAAGTAAGGGTTCTTACTACTGGTACTGATCGATACGCAACTATCTGCCGTTGTTTTTCTACGTTGTTTAATAGCCTTCTGGACATCGCTCTTGCTGCGTAAAGGGCTAGTCGTCGGCAAACTGATAAATTCATCAAATTTATCATAGCGACTCTCGACCCATTCAATCGCGTGCTGCCAAGCCAACCATTCAGGGCTTTCATCCGTTGATAATTCTTTAGGCCGTAATATTAGTTCAGCGCCTAGACTGGTTGAAACCTCTGCTATTTCTTCATCTTCAGTTGATACAAAAATACGGTCAATTTCGTCCAATTGCCGAGCAATCTCAATAGAATATTGAATCAATGGCTTGCCTGCCAATAACTTTAGATTCTTTCTTGGTAAACCTTTAGAGCCACCACGAGCAAAAATAAAAGCATGTGAAATCAAGCCTTATCACCCCTCTTAGCTAGGTTTTTGATTTTGTCAATAATAGCAACGGTTTTAGATGCCTCTGCAATACTAATACAGCTATTTGTCTCTCCTCTGATCAGGCGCAAAAAATCGGCTAACATGTCGATATACATATGGTTCCTATCGTAGGTTTTATCACTAAACACTATGTGCTCTCCCTTGGCATCGTTGCGAGTAACACAATTATTGAGTAGATCCCACACTAAACAACCATCGGAGCCAATAAATCGGCAACGCCTGTGTGGATCCTTTTGAATAAAATCTAAATGCATATTACAGACCACATCACTATTGCTTATTAAAAAAACATCGGCGATGTCCTCTACTGTAAGATTTAACTCCGGCGAGGAGCGCAAATGTGCAAAATTCACGCTCATATCACCCAAAAGCCATTGCAGGTAATCTACCTCGTGACTCAGTTCAAAAAGTGCGCCACCGCCGAGCTCTCTACTGACCGAAACCGACTGCCTATAATCTTTATCGACCCGCCATTGCGGCAAAAACTGGCCGACATTTGCATCAACGTTATAGAGCTTGCCAATTTTTTTATGTTGTAATTGCTCTAAGATGATCTGCGCTGATGGTAAGTAACGCAGGCAATAGGCAACCGCTACGCTACTTTGTCCAGAACTTGCAGCCTCTTGTAATAAAACTGCGTCGTCTATTGATGTGGACACAGGCTTTTCAATCAGCACGGGGATATTGTGCTCAATTAATGGCAATGCATGTTGCACATGAAAAGAGGCCGGAGATGCAACAATCACAAAATCGGGCGCAATCTCGATAAGTTCTGCGATACTTTGAGCAAGATGATCACAATCCGTAATATTTTCGTTAACCTCTCTACCGCTAGCAGACAAGGCAATAATCTTTGAATCAGGTAATAAGCGGCGAATATTTTTTCGGTGGCGAGCAGAGATACTGCCCAAACCAATAACCCCAGTGCAGTTAATCACAGCTGTTGCCTAATGTATTTATGTCGAGTTGCGCTCGATGGAAATCATCCAATCGGCCAATATCGAGCCAATACTCATGGATAGGAAACTGAATCACTTTTCCTCCGCTCTCAATACTCGCTTCTAACAGATCGGGCATATCACAATAACTATGCTTGTCTACACGTCGATATAATTGTGGATTAACTACATAAACACCCGCGTTGATAAAATACCTATGCACGGGTTTTTCAACCATACTATCAATATAAATACCATCACTCTCGACCACACCAAAAGGGACTTGATATTCATGTTCGCGTACGCACATGGTGGCAGCAATATCATGTTGCATATGAAACTCTAATAACTTATCAAAATCTACCTTAGTTAAGATATCCCCATTGATCATAATGAGCGGTAGCTCCGGCATATCTTGCGGCAATAAGCCTAAAGCCCCACCCGTACCGAGAGGAACTTCTTCGTGAATATAAGTAATCTCAGCACCGAACCGGCTACCATCACCAAAGTAGTCCTTAATAACAAAAGGTAGATAATGGATAGAAATATAAAAACGATAAAAACCGTACTGTATAAATTGATTAATCAATATTTCGAGAATAGATAATTCGCCTACTTTTAGCATCGGCTTAGGGCAATCATTAGTTAACGGTTTTAAACGCTTACCAAAACCACCAGCCACAATAAAAATAGGGTTATCTTTTTTCTTATTCAGAGTCGAGGTATGTAGTGTTTGCAAACCAACAACTTTATCTTTTTCTACTAGCGGGATAAATAAAATATCCAGGCTTTTCATCAAAGCTATTAGCTCTTTTTTCTCAGTATTGGCATTGGCAACGGTTGGGTTTTTATTCATTACCTTAACAACTGACTCCTCGATAGAAAGCCCTGATAAAATACCCCTACGAATATCTCCATCGGTAATAACGCCCAATAAACGTTGTTTATCATCAACAATCAAGACAACTCTTAAGGCCCATTTATCGAGTATTTTAAGGGCATCCTTAATGCTATTTTCAGGGCCAATTAATGTTTTTTTCCAGCTCTGCGACATATTATTTATCCTGTTTTACAGATAATGTGGCACGATGGCCCAGCATCTTTTGCTGTTGATCAACCTCATGAGTAATAATTGCACCAGCACCAATAATAGCTTTATCGGCAATAGTCACTGCTTGAATAACGCTTGCTCCAACACCAATATAAACACCCTCACCCGTTGTAACTCCACCACTTAATGTCACTCCTGGTGCAATATGATTATTAGCGCCAATAGAGCAATGGTGCTCTATAATCGAGCCGGTATTAATAATAGTATTTTCTTTGATACGTGCACCGGCTTGCACAATAGCACCTGCCATAATCTGCGCACCGGCCTCTACCACAGCAGTATCCGAGACAATGGCATAAGGAGAAATAATTTTTGGGAAACTATAGCCCATCGAAGAGAATCTTTGATAAAGAGCAGCCCGCAGACCTTCGCCAGGCAAACAACCAATTGCATTGATTAAGTAGATATCATCGACATTGAAGGATAAAATATCGTCGTCATTAACATAGTGTCGATAATCAGAAAACTCCGCGTTAATCTCAGGTGCAACAATTCCCGCTATATTCAATCTCTGGTGGCGAATTATTTCGAAGAGAACCGCCGCATGACCGCCGGCGCCTAATAATACTATTGGCTTATCCGTCACAGGCTTATTCATCAATCAAATCACCCTTTTTATATTCTTTTTTAGCCGCTTGGTCTATTAGCGACCAATAGAGGTAAGGGCTCATGCCTGAGCCTGGGCGCATAATAGCCATGTTATCTTCACTAAATATTTCACCTGATTTCATATCGACTTTAGTTACTAAACTCTTGCGGGCAATTGTTTTATTACTAATCTCCGAAGGTCTTGCCTCTTTAATACCATCACCAAGTATCTTTTCAGTGTCACGAATAGCCTTTACCATCTCGGCAAATTCATCAGGCTCTAATGATGCGCAGTGATCAGGCCCTTCCATTTCTTTATTTAAGGTAAAGTGTTTTTCAATTAAACAGGCACCGCGGGCGACAGCGGCAATAGGTACAAGAATACCTTCACTATGGTCTGAATAACCCAACTGCAAACCAAAGGCCGAGTTCATAGTATCCATGGCCTTTAAATTGATATCGTTTAATGGAGCCGGATATTGCGTTGTACAATGCAATAGCGTGACTCTTTCTTTTAGTAAAGATTGCCCCTCTAGAGAGGCATAGGCATCTAAAAAATCCAGTTTACTTGGTTTGCTATATTGATCATTCAAATAACCAAAACAAATGACAGCTAATGCTGCTTTTACTTCATCAAGGCTGGACATACCCGTGGATAGAATTAGACGCTGCTTTGTGTGCGCATGAGCTAATATAAAAGGTGCATTGGTTATTTCACCAGAAGGTATCTTTAACTGCTGAAGTTCTAGCTTATCAGTGAGGAACGTTAAGCTAGAAAAATCAAATGCTGTCGATAAAAAACCAATACCTATCTTTTTACAGTATTCCTTTAATCGTATAAAAGCATCCTGCGACAGCTCCAGTTGTCGTAGCATGTCTAATTGGGATTCATCGGCTTGCGTTTTGCTTTTTTGATAACTTGCTTTGGCTGCTTGCGAAGTAGCTAATTCACTCGCTTTAAATGTTTGGAACTTAATAATATCAGCACCTGCACAATAAGCTGCATCAATTAACTCAAAGGCTAATTTTTCATCGCCATTGTGGTTGACTCCTGCTTCGGCAATAATCAGTGTGCTCATAACTTCGCTTACCCCTTGTGCAAACTAGCCATTAATTAATATCGTAAAAATTTTTTTGAACAATAGACTCTAATGGAAAATTAATTAGGCTAGAGACAATTCTCTCTGATGTATTTTCACCTTCATATTTATTTTTTATTTCCTTACATTTTTGAACAAAGCTCTCAGTCAGTCCATTTTCTACCGCAAGCTTGATAGACTGCTCATCATCGCCACAGGAGATCACACTATCACTAAGTACTCGCCCATTCTGACGAGAGCCAATATTAATGGTTGGAATATTAAACGTTGGCGCTTCTATCAAACCACTCGACGAATTACCAACAACCATTACACAATGTTTGAGTAAGCTTAAATATCTTAGCTGCCCTAAGGATTTAACGACATGTATTCGCTCAGGGTACTGCTGTGCTAATGCCTCGATTGCACAGATAATTTCACGTCCGTTTTTATCGGCATTGGGGTAAGTAATAATTAGTTTATGTCTTTTATGCGCCAATAAAATATGGCACAAACGAGAAACCACATCGGCTTGATTATTCTCATCACATAGAGTAAGCGGATGATAAGTCAACACAAAATAAGGAGAATCCAGAGAAAGCCCTAACTCCTTTGCTAGTGCCTCTCTGCTTAATAGCTGTAGCTTTCTGATATTGTCGATACCCGGAGCACCAACATTAAAAACACTGGCTGGAGCTTCTCCTAGCTGTATGACTCTATTTCTATAAACTTCTGTCGCAGTAAAATGTAGGTGCGACATTTTTGTAATAGCATGACGCATAGCATCATCCATAACGCCTTCGGTTACTTCTCCTCCGTGAATATGTGCGATAGGTGTCGAGTTTACTAGTGCAGCCTGAGCTAACGCTAATGCCTCAAACCTATCGCCCAATAAGACAAGTATGTCAGGTTGATGTCGAGCCAAAACTTCGACGCCACTGATTAATGCCAAACCCATCGATTTACCCATGCCAACAGGAGTATCAGAGGATAAAAGAAATTCCAGCTTTTCGGTAACAGGAATGCCATCAGCCTCTATCTGTTTAAGTGTATAACCAAACTCGGGCGACAGGTGCATACCGCCAACAAACAGCTGTAGCTCAATCTCCCTAGCTGCCTGTAAGCCTTTAATTACCCAGTACAACAATCCATATTCTGCTCTTGTCCCAGTAAAAATAGCTACCTTACGCATAGCTATCCCCTTTAACTGGTGTGCTTGGCAAATTAAGTAAGCGCCCCTCTAGATCCTCTGAGACTGACAAATTTCCTCGTATAGAATCTTTAAACATAGGCAAGTGATGCATTAGTCTCCAAACAGGTCGTGTTAGTATCTTTTGATCATTAGTCGCTTTTAATAACTTATCTCTTGATACAATATTGGGGCAAATAATTGTATTTAACCAATAGTTAGATTGTGCATAATCAGGCTCAGTAAAAAAATCATAGATAGAACCTTCAAAAAACGCCTGATAACGAGAGGCCAAACGCCATTTTTGTTTTACGAAATGGTGTAAATATTCAAACTGTGCGCAGCCCAAAGCCGCATTGATATTTGGCATTCGGTAATTAAAACCAACTTCATCATGGGAAAAATGATAGCCGTCAGCGATCCTTGCCGTCGTCGTAATATGTTTGGTTTTTTGAGCATCAATTAGCTCACCACATAAAACAGCACCGCCACCACCTGTAGTTATAATTTTATTGCCATTAAAACTTATAGCAGAGAATTTTCCAAAGGTTCCTGTATGCTTTCCTCGGTATAAGGAACCCAAACTTTCGGCCGCATCTTCTATTAAGGTTAAACACCAATTTTCGCAAATCTCAACAAATTCATTTAAATCAACGGGGTGACCAAAGGTATGCATAGGTAAAATTGCTTTTATTTTTCTATTTGTTTTTTTATGTAAGCATTCACCATACTCGTTTACAAAGGCATTGTCTTCCAACCAAGCTTTGGTAGACAAAGGGCACAGGCCCAAGCTAATGGATGACACATCAATAAAAACAGGCTCTGCTCCCAGTTGTTTAATAGCATTACAGGTCGCAACAAAGGTCAATGCCTGAGTAATAACTAAATCGCCCCTAGTAATACCCGCACAGTAAAGCGCCGTGTAAAGTGCTGTTGTACCATTAACAACAGCCACTGCTTTTTTACACTGCGTATAGTCTTCAATAGCGCGTTCAAAGTCCCCTACATAACCACCAATGCTAGATACAAACGTACTATCTAATGTATCTGAGACATATTTTTTCTCATTTCCTAAAAATGTAGGCTCATGCAATGGAATTAAATCATCACTTGAATACGTTTCTCTAATAAAGTTAATTAGCGTCTGGTTATTCATAACTACATTTTACTGTCTAGATATTTACCAATATCTTGGTAATCAAAATTAGGCAGTGTTCGCGAAAATAAATCGATAATGGCGTTTTTATCCCAAACTCCATTGCTCCTCATATGATTAATTGACTGTTCAAAATAATTAAGCAAGTCACTATTTCCCAGCGACTTATTCTTAATAACACTAATACTGTCGAATCGGTCCTGATTAACAAGCTCATTATGGCTGTAAAATTCTTCGCAAAACTTCTCACCTGTTGTGTCACTCTTTGAAAAAAGACATGGCCACAAATTAGAATTAGAACTCTTACTTAAAAAACTTCTTGCTTCATTTTCGTCACTGCAATACTGCGCGACTAAGCCCTTACTTTCTAGGTATTTAAGCGCAATATCAACAAAAGAGACTAGGTCTGAGGAGTCTTTCAGCTTAGGGAAGAAAATGTCACGATTATCGCCAAATATGCAGGATAATAAACACAATTCTCCCGCCTCTTTTTGAGTAAGAAAATAGCGTTTTATATCATCGGGGGCAACAATCGGTTGCTGCTTTTTTAAACGCTGCTCAAAACTATGTAGCAAAGACCCATCTGAAAAGGCAACATTTGCAAAACGAGCCGTGGAGATACAGACATCTTTGCTATAGTGCATCAAAAACATTTCCATAACACGCTTTGATGCGCCCATCATATTAATAGGGTCTGTCGCTTTATCAGTAGATACACAAAAATACTTTTTAGCGTTATGATCAATAGCTTGCTGTAATGTTTTAATGGTATTTAAAATATTCACATCAATCATACGCATTAATGTATAAGGGTCTTTTTCGCTGCGTACATGTTTTAAAGCAGATAGATTTAACACATAGTCATACTGGCCATCTTGCTTGATAAAGGCATCGTATTCCAAAGAACCAATATCTAAAGCCAGGGCTTGAAAATCACCGTTTATATAGCCAAAGCTACTGCGTATGTCACGTACAAGTTCTACTATGTTATTTTCGCTAATATCGGTAATATGTAATTTTTTAGGTGATCGCTTAAAAATTTCTTTTGTAACAGCTTGACCAATAGAACCCGCTGCACCTAAAACAAGGAACGATGATTCTGAGATAACCTCAGATAGACGATTATGCAAATGCTTCATATCGCATCTAAAGAATTCTCGACTCCGACCAATAAGTGATAGTGTATCGTTCATATTATCCATACTGTGAAAACTTCTTTGCCTATCGGTTATTGAGTACAAGCTGTTGAATTTAGGACAATTATTATTCTAATTATCATCAGCGTCAGTTTATTTTAGTTAGACTAAACAAATAGCTAAATAACGTCACAAAGTCAAATTATTGTCGAGCAAATCTCAGTTTTATTGCTATAACACAACAATAAGATCAAATAGTAAACAAAATTAAATATAGTAATTTATGATAAAAAAATGGCCCTATCGAAATAGAGCCAAAGGAATTTTTACTAAAAGATCAAAAAATAATTACTGTGGGTGATGATACTGCCTCCTGATACAAATATCAGACATTTCGCGATAGAGTTTAACCACTCCCCCAAGCTCTGCCATTAGGGCTTTAGGTGAACGCTGTGGGTCTGATACTGCATTCGTAATCTCTAAACAAAGGTCTGCTTCTAATTTAAGCAACTTATCCCATTCACAGTTATCCACTGACTTCTTAAGTTCACGACGCTTTCTCATGAGTGATAGTTGTGATGCCGGGATAATAGCCATGATAACCTCTGTGATATATTGTTCACTAAGGCTAACGGCTTATCTCGTAAAATCTTTAACAATTAATACCAATAAAATACAATTTTATAGAGTAGGCATCAAACTGATAGAATCTACACTTGTGATTCGATTTCTACCCAACCCGAATGGACTTCATTTAGTAACTTTCTTACTTCGTCCAAGATAATCACTGGTTCATCATATTCATCAATAGCCTGAAGCTGTGCAACGATATATTCATAGAGCATGTCTAAATTATTAGCCAGCTCACCACCTTGCTTTGTATCAAGGCTTTGACGTAAGCCACCGACAATACCAATAGTTTTTCCAACCAAGGTATTAGCTTCATCCAGCTCACCCTCATCCAAGCTTATAATAGCTTGATCAACTCGCTCCAAAGCACCATCTAATAGCATGGTGATTACCTGATAAGGTGTTATCTCATCCATTGGTTCTGGTTTAATGTCTATAGACTTTGCTGACAGACTCATAGTGTATCCCCTACAAATAAAACGGCAAAAAACCGTCGTTTTTAAGATTCATAGAAGATATAGCATAGACCGTGCCAAAAATAACATCGATAGTAATTGAGCATAATCTCCCTACTTATTGATACCACCCCGTACGATGAGTTTTTAAGTATTTCAGCAAAAAGAAAACTTCCTACTTCCTCTGTCTAGTGACTAGTATGTTTTTCTAAAAAGTTAATTGCTTTATCATAAAGAGCTATTATAGAGACATTGTTACTTTGTTTATCATCGGGATACTCCTGCCTTCTACCCTATTGCTTTTCCAATAATCACTTGAGAATGAATATTTTAGCTTTTCATCTCCAGTTCATACTAATACCAAAAGTCCGCTCATACTCTATAACTAAAGTTAGTTATTGGCACCAAATATGCTTTAACCACTTAAATTATCATAGTGTCAAAATACTTACGGACTAGATTATGCCCATGACTGCCAGCAACAACGCCAGTAATAACAACGATGCATTACAGGACATATTATGTAAGGCAGAGAAATTACGCTTACAAGCCCATGCCTCTGATCTATTTCAGAAAAACATCAGCTTTTTTACCGGCATAGATCCCGTAAGGTATAACAAATACGTAAACTATAGGCCTAATAATTATCAATTACTGATTGATAGTAATAATCAACTTAATATTATTAATTTAAAAACTAAAGCCCTTGTATACAGCGATGCTCCCAAACAGGTAGCCAAAGAACAGGTAAATCAATATAGAGATAAACCTTTTCTGTTGTATACAAAACTATTAAAAAGCCCAATTTATAATAAGAAGTTTGTTCATACTCGAAGGCTTAATGCATCTATCGATGCATTCCAAAAACACGATATTGAAAAAAACCTACCATCACTGGATAAGATAGGCTTTATGGTAGCATTGGGTTGTGGCCTTGGTTACCACTTAGAGGAATTGATCAACGAGTTTGATATACAGCATTTATTTGTATACGATTCCGAGGAAGACTTTTTCTATGCTTCGCTCTACTGTATTGACTGGCCTCTAATTTGCGACCACTTTACAAAAAAGTCGGGGACAATACTTTTACAAATTGGCAATCACCCGCAACAATCTATTAACGATATTATCAGCTATCGTAAGCAAATAGGTCTACACAATACAGCGAATACGCAATTTTTTACGCACTTTTTAAATAAAAGTAATACTGATTTCAATAAACGTTTCAGAAAACAGTTTCAGCTAACAGGCGCTGACATGGGGTATATTGATGATGAGCGTATTAGCTTAGCGCATACAGTACATAACCTTAATCAACAGCACCCAATATTAATTGACTCAAAAACAACACTTAAATCTTTACCTCCCACAATACTTGTGGCTAATGGTCCCTCCTTAGATACACAAATAAATTTCATCAAAGAAAACCAGGACAAGGCCATTATAATATCCTGCGGGTCGGCCCTGGGAACGCTGTATAAGCTAGGAGTAAAACCTGACATTCATGTAGAAATGGAACGCTGCCTTAACGTCTCTCAACTCATTGAATATGGCACCGATGTAGAATACACAAAATCAATTACCTTGCTTTGCCTGAACACAGTAAGCCCTGTTGTTATTGATAAATTTAAAAACGCATTCATAGCAGCCAAAGCTAGCGATTTAGGCTCACGTATTATTCTTGATGAAAATCCAGGTCAGGCTATAAAAATACTAGAATACTGCAATCCGACTGTCTCTAACTGTGGCTTAGCATTTATTGCAACATTAGGCTTTACAGAAGTATTTTTGACTGGTACTGATTTTGGTATGGCAAAAAAAGAGGAGCATCATACTAAAAGTAGTGTTTATTGTGACTTAGAGAAAGACGAAAAAAATAAGCACTATGCCGATTTTGTTAAAGAGACCGAATATAGTAATCAATATAAAGTTAGAGGTAACCTCTGTAAGGAAGTCTATACAACACAATTGTTGGAGAATTCAAAAAGAACTATAGAAATACTCTTACATTCACGCCCTGATATACGATGTGTAAACTCATGTAATGGTGCTTTTATAGAAGGCACAAATCCTCAACAGGTTGACACCCTTGCTATAGAAAATCCACCTATAGATGATAAAGCTCAATTAGTTAAATCAATATTAGAAAATAGCTTTTTTACACCGAAAGGTAAACCTATCAAAAAAGCCGAAATTAAAAATAAATACCTTGCTAACATTAAAGAAATTATTAACAGGTTTTCATTACCGGAAGATAATATAAATAGCTTTAACGATTTATATCAAGAAATATCTCGTCTTTTTGCTAGCCTAAAAGAATTACAAGAAACAAGCCCAATTATTTACTTTTTACTACAAGGTAGTATAGAGCAATTATTAGCACTCATAACAGTTTTTGGTAGTCGCACACAAACGGAGTCAGAGTTTAAGCAATGCTATCAAACAAGTAGGGAAGAGCTGGATAAATTAGCACACGAAATAATCACATTGATTGACAACCAACTATTTGACCTCGACGATACCTTAGATAATTTTAGTTAGCGTTAAGCTAAAGGAAGTTGTGACGAAAGGTTGTTCTAGTTCTGTAAGAGGAGCTAGACTTGCGAACCAATCTCAGCCCAGGCACTACTAATTTCAGTGACTAAAGCTGTACACTCGTCGAGCATGTTGACATTATTTTGAGTATGCGCCTGCCATAAACGACGCTGCACATAGTCATAAATGTCGTCAAGGCGCGTAGATAATTCGACACCACTTTCGTGATTTAGTGATTCACGTAAGCCAGAGACAATTGCAACAGCTTGGTTAAGTCTTTTGTTTTTTAACTCGATATCTTTTTGCTCCATTGCACCTTTGGTTTGTGCAATGCGCTCTAACAAACCATCGTAAAGCATTTTTATCAAATCGTGGGATGAAGCACCAGCAACGCCTGCATTGACTTTAACTTGACCATATTGCTTTAATGCGACTTGTGCATTCACGATACATCTCCACTGATTTCAATAGTAAATTGATGAACATTGTACTATTCATCTGTCTCTTATTATTGTTATCGGCATCTGTGGAGATGGCTTTAGAGTTTTTATCAATTAAAATTAATTATCGCGGCCCGCGTTTAATAGGTTATCTAAGGTTGTTTCCAAAAACTCACCACTACGCTGCAAGCTACGTACAATGGCATCTGTAGCAATAAACTGTGACGTTAGACGCTGCTGGAATGCTTCGATACGAGAATCTAAGCGGAGCTGATCCTCATCGAGGTCTTCCAAGTCACTATTTAGGGATGTCTGCCGTAGAGCAATAGCACCATCTGTACCTAAAAACTGTGTGATCAGCTCCTCTAGTGCACCCCCAATCCCTCGTGAAAAGTTAATCGTGCCCGTTGTCGCATTCTCACCAATCAGTAAAGCAAGACTTTCGCCAGGCTCTCCCAGTGCCGGTAATAAAACATTGCCCGAACCAAAACCTTCTACACCGTTAACCGTACCCGCTACATTCGTACCCGATGTCGACACACCTGCTGCTAAGCCAAGATCACCTGCATTAACACCAATATTAGTTACCACTACACTCGATACTGAGCCAAAGCGACTCGACTCAATATTGAACCGATTATTCACGGCATCAAAAGTCACATTAACAGTTGCATCTACCGCTGCAAGTGCAGAATCTGCGTTAATTTGTGACTCAATTTCAGCGGCGAGCTCATCAAAGTTTGCATAACTCGCAGAATCAATACTAATAACGCCGGACTCAGTACCATCGAGTACAATCGAAAAATCATAGTCCGAAGTATTACCACCTGTTGCTGCACCCTGCTCAGTAACGCCGCCATTAAGACCTAGATCAACGGCACTTGTACCGATTGGAGTAATATTACTAATAGTCGAGCTTGCACCAGTAGAATTAGAAGTCACTACAAATTGGGTGCCATTATGACTAACAGCCACACTTGCACCTGCACCACTCAAATTAGCATCAGCATTGATTTGTGTTTGTAATTCAATGGCAAGCTCATCAAAGCTTGTAGGCCCATTTAATGGAAGGCTAATAGTCCCCGAGGTTATGCCATCTACATCGATAGTGAAATCAAAATCACTAGTCGTATCTGTACCTTGCTCTACAACCGGAGTCAATGGCTGCACACCAATACCAATAGCATTAAAACCAATCGTGGATGTAGGGCCAGTAGTTGGTGAGGTAATTACAAAATTACCATTTTCAAAATTAACGCTAACACCACTTAAATTTGCATCGTTATTTATTTGCTCTTCAATCGCTGCTGCCAGCGATGCTTCATCGGCAAAGTCATTAACAGGGATACTAATAGGTGCAGCTGAGGTAATACCATCTATCGTTAGCTCAAAATCATTATCGTTAGGGCCTGCACCAGAGGATTGAATATTAAGAGGTACATCAGACCCAGCAATTGTTAGGGTAGCGGGCCTTGGCAAAAAGTCATTCAGTGTCGCGATGGGTGATGTACCCGTTAAAATAGCACTGGTTGCAACAGGTGCAGCCAAATTGGTTAAAATATTGGCTCCGAGTGTATCCCCGACTAAATTGCCACGTGAAGGTTGTTGAGTAATCACAACATCAAATTGACCTGCCTGTGTGTTTTCGCCAAAGGTATTAACGGTAATTTGATCTGTCGAGGACTGAGTTGAAGGAATAAACAACTCTGCAAATGCATCGAAGTTATTATTGATCGCATTATTAAAATCGGTCTCGTTAATTGAAAGCGTGCCATCGCGCTCGGTACGAATACCAATATTAGTCAGTGCTGAAAAATCACCATCCAAACCACCCACATCACCCACAAGTAATTGTCGTACTTGCGCAGGTAGGTTGCGTGCCAAGGTATCATTGGCAAGGCTACCGCGCTCGTTAGTTTCTGGGTTGACACCAATTAACGGCTCAATTGCCTCTAAAAATGTATTATAAATATCAACAAAGTCACGTACGGTGCTCACAGCAGTGGTTGTGTCCTGCTCGATAGTGACATTAACAGCCTCGCCTGGGTCAGTAAGCCCCGACAAATTAAATTCAAAGCCATTAATCACATCATCGATCGTGTTACTAGAGCGCGATACTTGAAGTCCGTTAACGGCAAACTCAGCGTCTTGGCCGATTTGATTTTGTACCAATTGTTGCGCCCCTGAATTAAAAGCAAAGCTCGACAAGCCAGCAGCATCGGTATTATTACCATCACTATCAGATACTGATATTTGTAATTGATTATTGAGCCCTGACTCCGCACTAAATACCAAACGCTGACCTGAGCCGTCGTTAACAATACTTGCCTGTACACCAAAGTCGGCATCGTTAATTGTTTGCGCCAAACCCGCTAAGGTATTATTGGTTTCATCGATGGTAATGGTCTGTGGAGGCCTTGTTGTATTTTCAGTAAAAGTCGTTGGGTTAGCTGGCGGTACTACTGGCTCGTAACTACCAAAATTAAAGGTTAATGTCCCTGTACCTACGGTATCGGTCGTATTTGCGAACACCGTTTGGGAAGAAAGCGATTGCGACTGAGCCAACTGAGAAATAGTAAATGAAAAATCACCTACAGGTGCATCGGTATCTAAGGAGACAGCATTAAATGCCGTGCTATCACCAATGAGTGCACTTCGTGTATTAAAAACATCGGCATTACCCAAAGCACGGGCTGCATCCTGTAGCGATGACAGTGCGCTATTTAATAAACCCAGGTCAGAAATACGTGTCTCGGTAGTTTCTCGCTCAGTATCGATTCGCCCCTGAGGTGCCGAGCGTTCGACCTCGACTAACGAGGCTACTAAGGCTTGGGTATCAACACCCGTACCAGCACCTAGTAAGCTAACAACGTTTTGAGACATAGTAGTGACCTTTCTATTAATTCTGAAAAAAGTCGTCCTGACTTTTGTAAATCTGCTCGTATATAAACAAGCAGATATAAATCATTTACAAAACTGCTTTAACTGTTATCGGCGGTAAATATAAAGACCTTAGGAAAAGATGACTAAAATGTGTTCAATTTCTCATTTCGGATGTCATCTCTATTTTATGCAGAGTCTCTGTTCCGTTCTCTATCAATCTCCCCACAAAACATCATTCAAGTTCTATGCCATATATTACCTTTAAAAAATCAGTAAGTTTGACCAAACGCGTTCAAAATCACCTTGGGCCATGAAGACTAATAAATATTTTAGGCATAAAAAAAGGCGCATAAAATGCGCCTTTATATTCAAGTTTATCAAGTCATCCTTAGTCGTTAACCATGGGCATCTAATAAGCTTATGGTATTGTCTTCTTTTAACTTTTGAGCCAAATTAAGGAATATATCCTCGGGTATTTGACGTATTAGTTCGCCCGACTCCTTATCACGTACACGCACAACCGTGACCCCTGAATCTTCATCAATACTAAAGTGCAAATCGCGTTGAACAGATTGAATATACTCGTTAATTTCAGTCACTGCTTCCTCTACGGGTATAGTCGTTGCCTGTGAATTACTTTCTATTCTCCCTGTTCGGTTGACCTCTTCGATTTGCTCAGGTGCCGATGCATCCTTTATCGGCAATGTATTACCGCTTGGCGGTAATGATCTTGCTGTAGCGATACCCTGTGAAGAAGTCGCACTCGTAACCAACTGAGGGGTTAATTGTGACGTTGTTACTTCATTCATGGGTTGTTACCTCTTACTTTAATAATGGAGTAGATAATAAATTAAGTACCCCATCATTAAGAAAATATACTTAATTAATCGTACTAACCGATTAGTTAAGTAGTGATAACACCTGCTGAGGACGCGCATTTGCCTGAGCCAAGATGGCCTGTGACGCCTGCTGTAGTACCTGAGCACGGCTCAACTCTGCAGTTTCGCTGGCAAAATCAGCATCGACTATTCGCGAACGGGCTGCTGAGGTATTCTCAGACACGTTTGCCAAGTTAGATACTGTAAAGTCGAGTCGGTTATTAATCGCACCCAAATCAGCTCGTTGTGAGTTGATCTGCTCGAGCGCAACGTCAACTACATCAATGGCATCTTGTGCACCGGCCTGTGTTGAGATATCAATATCAGCAACGGAGCCACCTTGCGAGTTCGAGTTATTGGTTTCGATTAAACCAGTGTCCGCTGCAACTGTTGTATTTGTCTCTGCAAAATCGATAGATATTTCAGAGCCATCGATAGAGTTAAGCGTTAATACACCTGATGCTGCGGATGCGACTACACCTGTGGCTGCCGTTTGTAAGTTAATTGCCGTTGCAACTGCTGCACCCTGAGCGGTAGCATCACTACCCGCGGTTACTGCACCAATCTCAACACCATTAATGACAATATCGCCCGCTGACAAAGAGCCTTGAGCAGTGTTAGCTACACCAGTAATATCGCCATCGGTTCTTGTTTGTACACCAATCGCAGCCCCGGTAATAGCGGTACCTACAGAAATATCGACTGCGTTAACAGTTGGTGTACCACCTGTAGTAGAGCTTGCGACCACACCTGGCTCTACACTGGTTAATTCAAAGGATAAACGTGCTTCTACGTTTGTACCTGTGGCACTACCGATAGCAGCTAATGCTGTACCGGCACCGGTTTCACCAACGGTAATTCTTGCAGCTGTGTCACTATTTAGTTCCAAACGGCCATCATCATTGACACTTGCTTGCACAAGGCCACCAGCTTGCTCATTAAGACTATCAGCAATTTCCTGTACTGATGCAGTATTGCCTATCTCAACAGTGGTTGTAGAACCGTCTTGACCTAAAATGGCAAAGCTAACACGATTAGTACCTGTGATAATACCGTTGCCCGATGTGGTTGTTGAACCTAAGGTACCTTCAACAAAAGCAGTAGTCTCAACACCTGATACATTGGCATTAATTTGATCCAATGCATTTTCTAGAGTCGTTGTACCAGATAGATTACCCACTGACTGACCGTTAAGGGTTACAGTTTCTGCAGCAGAAGTAGCTGTGATTGTTTGTAAACCTGTAAGTAATAGGCCTGATCCAGCAGCACCAACAACATCACCACCACCAGCTGCACCACCTAATTCTTCAGCGCTAAAACCCTGTACATTTAAGTCAATCGTATCGCCAGCTTCTGAACCGACTTGTAACGTTAGTGTACCCAAGCTGCCATCGAGAATATTCTGGCCATTAAAGGTGGTAGAGTTGGCAATACGATCAAGCTCAGCAGTTAACTGTTCAACCTCAGCGTTTAGGGTAGAACGGTCAGAATCTGAGAAGATACCATTCGCAGACTGTACTGATAGCTCACGTACACGCTGTAAGATATTAGTAGTTGCATCGAGTGCACCCTCAGCAGTTTGTACTAGCGAAATACCATCATTCGCGTTACGGATTGCTTGGTCTAGGCCACGAATCTGTGAGGTTTGACGGTTTGAAATAGCAAGACCTGCGGCGTCATCGCCTGCAGAGTTAATTCGACGACCAGAAGCTAGACGCTCACTGGCTTGGTCTAATGCTGCACCGTTGCTCGATAGCTGACGCTGCGCATTAATTGATGCGATGTTACTGTTAACGACTAATCCCATGATGGACTCCTAACATTGTTAAATGAGCGCCGACTAATGAGCCGACTTAAATACACCGAAAATAAATTTCTAATGTCTTGTCAGGGATATCGACCTAATAAATGTAATCTTTAATGGGATAAGTTAACGGGGTTTATAAGATACTTCACAATACAAAAAGTTAAGTATATGTTTTTATTGATAATTTTTTTTTGCGTGACAATTTATTGACTGTTTTTATAAAGAAAAATATAAAAAAAATAACTAATCAAAGGGAATTATTCTAAAAATGCATAAAAAAACGGCCACAAAGTCTACTTTATGACCGTTTTAAAAATTAAGCGACTCTAAAAATTAGTTCTGTAAGAGCTGTAATACCTGCTGGGGTCGGGCATTAGCCTGAGCTAGAATAGCCTGCGAGGCCTGCTGTAATACCTGAGCCCGGCTTAGCGCTGCCGATTCTGCGGCAAAGTCTGCATCTAAAATACGTGAACGCGATGCTGAGGTGTTTTCAACCACGTTTGATAAATTACTGATGGTAAAATCGAGCCGGTTATTGATCGCACCTAAATCTGCTCGAATGGCATTAATCTCTTCAAGAGCCACATCGACAACGTTAAGTGCATTACGCGCCCCTTCTGCGGTATCAATGGCAATGCTCGATACCGTATCACCTTGGCTTTCAGAGAAGTTTGTATCAACTAAACCGGTATCAGCAAGAGCAAGAGTATCATTTTGCACAATTTGAATCTCATCACCAGAGATAGAATTAAGCGACAACACCGCACCCGTTGCTGTTGCAACTACGCCGTGTTCGCCAGATAGAAGGTTAATGGCATCGGCAATTGCTGTAGCGTTAGTTGCTGCTAGTGTACCACCATTAATTTCACCAATTTCGACACCGTTTAATTGGAGCGCGCCTGCATCAATATCCAGAGCTGTGGCCGTAGTAATGGCAATGCCGGTAATGTCACCTGATGTACGCGCGTTTAAGCCTAATCTACCATCGTTAAGTGTGGTACCTATACCAATATCGACAGCAGTAACATCATCAGCAGTTGCCTCAAAAGATAGCTGGTATGCTTGGTTCAAATCCGCAGCCACTAAGCCCGTTGCACTAATTGCTGTCGCATTAGCCCCTGCGGGCGCACTAGTAAGGGCAATAAACGAAGCTACATTACTTTGTAGTACTAAACGACCATCATCATTAATAGAAGCATTAAGCGAATCACCACCAAGTTCGTTAACTCTATCGACAAATTGTTCAAGGCTTCCAGTGTCTCGGATCTCTAATGTATTTGTACTACCGTCTTGCAAACTCAAGGTTATTGTTACTGCCTCTGCACCACGAACAATACCATTACCTGTATTAGTTGCCACTTGTTCAACAAAGGCTGTAGTCTCAACACCCGATACATTTGCATTAATCGTCGCTAACGCTTCACCAACATTGGTAGAAGCTGATAAATCACCTACACTTTGCTGGTTAATCGTTAAGGTGGTTGCAGCAGCAGCTTCATCAATCGCGGTTAAACTTGCAAGAGCTAATGCAGCACTAGCACCAGCAACCGTAGTACCAATAACATCACCTGTATTTTGACCACCCAATGCCTCGGTATCGACTGCGGCAATATTTAACTCAATCGTATCCGTTGCCTCAGAGCCCGCCTGTAGTGTCACGCTACCTAAACTACCATCTAGTAATGGCTGGCCATTAAATGTTGTCGCTGTAGCAATTCGATCAAGCTCTTCTTTTAATTGCTGAACCTCGGCATCGAGTGTAGATCGATCGGAGTCAGAAAAAATACCATTCGCTGATTGAATAGATAGCTCGCGAATTCGCTGTAAAATATTTGTTGTCTCGTCGAGTGCGCCCTCAGCGGTTTGAATAAGCGAGATACCATCGTTGGCATTCCTAATCGCTTGATCGAGGCCTCTGATCTGAGAGGTTAATCGGTTAGCAATCGCCAAACCTGCAGCATCGTCAGCAGCGGTATTAACGCGCCTACCCGATGCTAAACGCTCTGATGCTTGATCAAGATCATTACCAGAGTTCAGTAGCTGACGTTGTGCATTCAGAGAAGCAACGTTGGTATTGATAACTAAAGACATAATAGTCTCCTATTTAAAATAAGCTATTGAATCCAAATTATTGGATTTATTGTTTAACAACATTTCTATCAATTAGCGGTAATAAACTATTGAGTAAAATGGTTGAGTAAATTCTTAAGCAAAAATTTTTGACTAAACCTATTTTTACTTTTTATTTACAGTTCACAGTTAAACTCTCACTTAACTAATAGCAACCACCGTGCCAGTTTTTAAAAGTGCCTAATTACTTGGCTTACAGCACTAAAAATGCTATTTTTCCATTCGGATATCTTGTAACGGCAATCAAAACCTGCAACTCTTTGCCGCCTTGCCGCTTTTAAACCAAAGAACAATAACTATGAATAATGCTTACACGGATTTATTAGAACTCACTAAAAAAATGCTCGCGCATAGCGAAAAGAAAGAATGGGATGAACTCATTGCTTGCGAAAAGCAAAGAGAAGAGATTATTGAAGAGATTACTAAAGAACCGCTAGCGGCAAAAAGCAGCGATAGCGACACCTTACATAAAATTATTTCACTGAATGAAGAAGTACTAACAATCACTAAAGAGAATCAAGAGAACTACAGTAAAGCCTTACTTGATTTAAAAAGAAGCACTAAAAAAACATCGCTTTATCAGGAGTAATTACGCTAAAAAGAGGCAGAAGTTAATCTATATTACAGCTGATTAATCAAACTCAACTCACTCACGCGAATAAAACTCGCTTGGGCTGCCTCTAGGACGAAAGTTTCTAACTGCAAGCGTCCTATCGCTTCGGCAACATCTAAATCTCTAAGACTAGAAAGTAACTCTCTCGATACAAGCTCTGTGTCTGCGTGTAAATCTCTTGTACTTTCGAGAACATTATTTCTTGCACCAATGGAAGAGACAACCTCAGAGATAGAGTTTTGTGCGGCCCGTAAATTATTAATCGTCGAACCTACAGCATTTTCTAAACGATCGCTGCCCTCTGCGCTACCATCAAAGCCATTTAAAGCATCACGAAAACGCAACAATGTAGTGATGACATCTTGCGTATCTGCCGAGTCAATAAATAATTGATCACCTGCCAAGCCAGCACCGGTATCTGCCGCTGCCGGGTTACCCGTAATCGTTACCTCAACACCATTAAAGACTAAAGGCTCACCCGATGTGTAGGGGCGATTTGCTTCAATCACTTTACCCGTAGAACGTTCAGTTACCGTAAAATTTCTGCCCGCTGGGGTAATATCTGCATCTTCATTAAATTGAATAATAATATCTTCGGGATAAAATTCATCGTAGGCCACTTGATCAACAATATTACCCACAGTAATGGCAATAGGTGGGTTCGAGCGGTTATTCGGGCCAACCGATGTTGTCACATTATTTTGATCACTAGGCACATCAACAAACAAGGCTTTTGCTGTATCGTTGGAATCAATAAATGTATTTTCATCAATTTTAATTTGTAATTGGCCTTCATCACCATTGAACTGATAACCATTAATATTATCGCCAGTGAATGGGGGTGTATCACTTCTAAAGCCTGCAAAAATATAATCGCCATTAGAGTTTTGCGTATTAGCAATACTGACTAATTCATCTAGGCGTATATTGACTTCATCGGCGAGGGATTGATATTCGCTCGGTGTGAGTACTGCCGTATTACCTGCCTGTACTGCGAGCTCTTGAATACGCTGCAATAAGTTAGTCGCACCATTAAGCGTTGTTTCTTCGAGTGCTAAACTATTTTCGGCAATATCGATATTGCGATTAAATTGATCGACAGAAGAAAGGTTTCTTTCCAACTGCTGAATACGTGTTGCAGCAACGGGGTCATCTGCGGTACTTAAAATACGTTGCTGCGTTGATATTTGCTCTTGTGTACGGGCAATAGCTTGGTTTGCATTGCCAAAATTTGTATTGGCAATGTCATAAATACTGAGTGTTGATACTCTCATTGCAGGCTCCATGTAGTGCCGTAAATAGCACGGTAAGTTATGCTGAACATTACAAACTATTTAATAATTGATCGAATAATTCACGGGAAACATTAATCACCTGTGCATTAGCTGAAAACAATTGTTGAAAACGAATTAAGTCGGCGGCTTCTTCATCGAGGCTCACGCCAGAAATAGAATTTCGCAAGTTAGTTGTCTGGTTCAAAACACTATTTGCCGCACTGGTATCTTGGTTAGAAATATTTGCCTGAATACCTATCGTGCCTAATAAGCTATCGTAAGAATCACCAAAGGATTGATCGGTACCTATACTATTAGCATTGGTAGAGCTCGCGATCGTATTGGCGTTTTGCAAGCTAGCAAGTGCCAAACCATTGCGATTATCAAAAGCAGCATCGGTGTTAAAGTCCAAACTAAATTGATCGCCTGTTTCTGTATTGCCAGTAATACTTGCCTGTATACCAATAAATGCAGATGACGCTGTAATAGCACCAAAAATAGCACTAGGTGCCGGTGTGGTACCCAGTGTAATATCACTTGCTAAACTCACATCGATACTACCACCAACAACCACCTCGTTAACATTACCTAAGCCTGCCCCTGTAATCGTCACGTTAGGATTAGTACCATCGTTAACGTTAATCGTTTGTCCAGCAGTTGCTTCAAGCTCTACGGTTAAATCATCACCGCGTGTTGAATTAATTTGCACAAAAAACTCACCACTAACCGCATCAAAGGAACTAACAGCAGAGATACCTAGGTCCGATAAATTTTGGTTACTATTAATTTGCTCGGCAATATAGTCATTAAAATCTTCACCTGCATTAAGTCCTGGAGCTGGGATACCGGGATCAAACACACCTCCCGCCTGACCGATTAGATCTTCACCGTTTAAGGTGATTTGCAGAGGTTGCGTCAATGTTAACGATGTATTTAAGTTGCGTAACTCAAGATCATTAAATGCCGTAGCACTCACACCATCAATATTATCTAATACCCCTGCGGTTGCACGCGCACTCGCATTAAGAGTGGAGAAAACATTTTGCGAAGTTGTCGCACCGGTTACTGGGTCAACACGTGTAAAGGTAAATGTCTCGGCAGGATAGCCATTGACACCCGTACCCGCTGCGACAGCGACGCTACCACCAGGCAAACCTAAAGCGGTACCATTACTCACAACCGTTGTCTGACCAACATCAGTTGGGAATAAATTATTCTGTATACCAGGCACATAAATTTGATTACGGATAGGCGGGTCAAGCTGCACCGGATTTGCCAAATCGGAGTTATCCAAAATATCGTAAGTGGTTGAGCTTGTGAAACGTACTAACAACGGCGGAGAAAATTCACCAGCTTGTGCAAATAAAGGGAGCGTTGCACCGCTGGTATTGTTAACACTCAACACCTCGCCGGGTGATATTTGCGCACTGCCCAAATTACCTAAATTTGTATCTGTTAATAATGGACTACCTAAAGCAATATCGGAAATTTGTATAGGGTTGACCGAAAAATCTTGTGCACCGTTGCGTGTTGGTCGAATCAGAAATTCATCGTTATTACTAAAAGTGCCTGCTTGTAATTCAACAGCGAGACCATCAAACTCTATTGTACCCGGTATTGCAGGTATCACTCCCGTTGCAAGCTCACGATTATCATCTAACCGAACTACGCTAAAATTTGTGCCACCGCCACTGATAGATAAGCGGTAATCACTCGTCGTTAACAAATCAGTATTGTTGATGGACAAACTCACTATTTGATCACTGGTTTGATTATTACCACTTGCCAATACTCGCGCTATCGCTTTGTCGTTACTGTTAATATCCGAGAAAAAATCCTGTCCAAAGGTATTGTTTAACGTAATGCCTTGGGCTTGTATATCATTAAACGTATCAGCAAGCACCAGAGCGATTCGTCCCAACTCATTGAGAGTTGGATCAATTGCCGTCGATTCAAATTCTAATAATCCACCTAATTCACCACCCGACAGCGAAGCATTAATTGGGGCACTAAGACCTGTAGAAAAAATATCTATCTGATTTGCATCAAATTCATTTTGTTGCGCACTAAGCGCATTCGCGTTTGTACCCACCACCAGAGAAGTACCATTACCAATACTGACATTGATTTGATCGCCCTGCTGAATAGCCTGAATACTAATAAGCTCAGAAAGCTCACGTAGCGCTTCGTCGCGCTGGTCTAATAAATCGTTGGGACTATCATCGGCTGAGATCCCTTGTACCGAACTAATAGCCTCGTTGAGCGATGCTATTGTTACTGAAAGCCCATTAATTTGATCAACCGCTGTGGTAATATTTGCATCCACACCGGCTTTAATATTTTGCACACGGGCAAACAAGCCATTAAAGCGATCTTGTAAACCCTCAGCTTCACTAATTAGTAACTGCCGAGCAGGTGTCGAAGTAGGATCATCGGTAGCATTTTGTAATGCCGAAAAAAAGGCTTGAAGCCCACCAGTTAATCCAGGAGTATCGCTAGAGATAGCATCATCTAACTGTGTGATGTTGTCGTTAAAAGCTTGCAGGCCACTAGCGAGGCTCGTATCTTGCCTAATTTGTGCAATAACAAAATCATTAACAACTCTCTCGATACTTGCGACTTCGACTCCATTACCGACAAAACCAACACCCGAGGCTTGGCCACCAGCCGACCTAATTTCTGTAGATTGTCGACTATAACCCTCTGTATTAGCATTAGCGATATTTTGCCCTGTTGTACGCAGCGCTGTTTGACTAACTTGTAGTCCAGTAATACTAACACCCAGCAAACCAGTCATGAGTATGCCTCACTCGATTTAATTAACTTTCTATTACGCACTAGATTATTCATTATCGAAATAATTATTAATAATAGAATTAATTTTTTTAGCGTAACTCGGATCGGTTGCATACCCTGCGTTTTGCAACTCATTAACAAACGCTTCGCTATTATCCGCAACTGTTAATGCTTTTTCGTAACGTGGTTGCTTCATAAATTCTAAATAATCATTAAATGATTCACTAATATTGTCATAGCGCCTAAAATTAGCACTTTCTCTTTGTGCTACTCCTTCTCGATATTCAATCGTTGATACATTTACGAGATGTCCTTTCCAACGAGAATCTGCTTTAATATTAAACAAATTAAAGGAAGTTTTACCATAGCTATCTTGTATAGTATGTTCCCCCCAACCAGTCTCTAGCGCCGATTGCGCCACTAGTACTTTCGGGTTTATTCCTAACTCTTTCGCGGCTTTTTCTGCATAAGGCAGCATCGCTTTAATAAAATCTTCAGGGTTTTTAATATTGTTTAAAACACCTTCGTCTTTTTTACTTTCTTTTATTGCATCAAAATTAGCACCATAAGGGCTATGCAATGATTTTCTTTGAGGATCAGTTAATTCACTTGGCCTGCCCTCCTCTCTCGTCTCTTTACCATAATTTTGACTAAGTTGGCGATATAAGGATTCTGCTAAGCCAATACCTCGACCTTCGGTTAGCGAGACACTCCATTGATTATCCAACATACTTTGACGAAACTTCATTTCTGATGAGTTAAGTGGGTTATCTTTGGCAAACACCTCATTAGCAGAGCGCATATTCTTTAACATCATCTGCACAAACATAGACTCGAATTGTTTTGCAACTTTCCTTAATGCTTGATCTTCATTCTCTTTACCCAAACGCTTAATATCATTCAACTGATTCAAATCAGTATAAGATTGATTCGACTGAAACCTATCTAATTGCGTTGGTAAATGATTCATTATTTTCTTCTATCTTCGTTCTTCTGTATAAGTTTTTAATTAACCGCTAATTAATAATTTTTTTAAAAAGTTATCCACAGTATTCACAATTCATTAACAACTGTGCATAACATTAAATGTTCTTAAATAACTACCAATTCAGCTTTTAATGCACCCGCTTCTTTTAATGCTTCTAAAATTGCCATCAAGTCACCAGGTGCCGCGCCCACATCATTCACAGCGCGCACGAGTTCATCAAGCGTAGGACCGGGAGAAAAATTAAACATTGGGTTTGTTTCTTGCTCGGCAGTAATATCAGTATCAGGCACCACAACGGTTGTACCTTCACTTAATGCATTGGGTTGGCTTACATCGATAGTTTCAGACACCATCACGGTTAAACTACCATGAGTTACTGCAACCGGTGCGATACGCACGTGACTACCCACAACGATAGTGCCCGTACGTGAATTAATTACAACACGTGCAGAAGCTTCACCAGGTCTTACTTCCAAATTCTCTAGTAGAGAAATAAAATCAACGCGCTGCCCAGGGTTTTTAGGACCATTCACTTGGATGGAGGTAGCGTCAATTGCCCGAGCAACATCGGGGCCGAGTAAATCATTAATGCTATCGGCAACACGTTTTGCACTAGTAAAATCTGAACGATGTAAATTAAAAACAATCGGCTGACCCGATGCAAAGGCAGTCGGTACAGAGCGTTCAACAGATGCACCATCAGGAATACGACCAACACTTGGAACATTAATGGTTAATCGAGAACCATCAGCACCGCCAACACCCAAACCACCAACGACTAAATTACCTTGAGCAATCGCATAGACATTGCCATCGATTCCTTTTAATGGCGTTATCAATAAAGTACCACCACGTAAGCTCTCGGCATTGGCAATCGACGATACGGTGATATCTATACGTTGCCCAGGTTTTGCAAAGGCTGGAAGCTCAGCATGCACTGCAACAGCGGCTACATTATCAAGCTGTAAAGTTGCATCTCCTGGAATGGCAATACCAAATTGCTTGATTAAATTAAGGAAAGATTCCTGAGTAAATGGGGCTTGGTTGGTACTGTCGCCAGTGCCATCCAAGCCAACAACTAGGCCATAGCCAACTAATGGGTTGCTGCGGATACCAGCAATTGTCGTAATATCTTTGATACGCTCTGCATTAGCCGTAAGCGATAACAATGACGCAAGTATCAAGAAAAAACTTGTCATTGATGCCATTATTTTTTTCGCTAAAAAGTTTTTCATAAAATTACTCTAGGTGTATTACGCATTTTATAGTGGCCAGTAAGGGCCATTAAAGAACCGACCTAACCATCCTTGTCGTTGCGAGTCAGCAAGCTCGCCTGTACCACTATAAGCAATACGTGCATTAGCTAGGCGTGTTGAAGGCACCATGTTATCAAGGCCTACATCTGATGGGCGCAACATACCGCTAATGCGAATATATTCGTCACCTCTATTGAGCTTTAACCATTTTTCACCACGTATAATCAAATTACCATTAGGCATAATATCGGTAATAGTCACACTGATATTACCCTCTAGACTGTTACTTTGATCAGCACTGGCATCTCCTTCGAACTCACGACTTTGCTCAGCAGAAGTTGGAATGGTGACATTGCCTAAAAGAGGAAGGTTTCGCGTAAGGTTTTTTCCTAAAATAGTATTGTTACCGTCTTCTAATAACGAAAGAGACGTTTCTTTATCTACCTCTACCGTACTTGATTTAGTTGATACCGTGCGCTCATCTAATACGATAGTAATAATGTCACCAACCCGATGTTGATTCGTATTACCAAATAACGATAAGTTATGGCCTGCTACGAATAAGCTGCCTGCTATAGGCTTAGGCTTTGCTTTTGACGGCACAACTACCGGCGCAAAATTAGGATCATCGGGTAGAATTGGTTGCGTGCTTTGGCACGCAGCTAAAACAACGCAGCTGCCAGTAAGAACCATTTTTTTGATCAAGGTTAACATGATAAATTTACCGATTAATAAGTTATAAATTCTGAGAAATAAATTGCATCATTTGGTCTACCGTCGATACCACGCGAGAATTTAATTCATAAGTACGTTGGGTACTGATTAAATTAACCAGCTCTTCCACTACTTCTACATTAGAGTTTTCTAAAGTACCTTGTAATACTTCACCTAAACCATCTAGACCTGGTGTACCTGTCTGAGCATCGCCACTCGCTGCTGTTTGTGTAAAAATATTACCACCTTGTGATTGTAGGCCCGCGGGGTTCACAAAGTCAGCGAGTTCGATATCGCCTAATTGCTGTGGATCGGGGTCACCAAAAATAGTAGCTGAAACAGAGCCATCGGCACCGATAGTCACGTTGCTCGCGTTTTCTGGAACGGTGATTGTGGGTTCTAATAAAAAGCCTTGTGAGTTCACAATTTCACCATCACTATTTAACTGAAACGCACCATTACGAGTGTAGCCAGTTTCACCATTAGGTAGTTGAATTTGAAAGAAACCACGGTTATTAATTGCCAAATCTAGACCTTGATCGGTGACTTGTAAGCTACCACCGGTAAACTCTTTTTCCGTTGATACAACGCGCACACCAGTACCAATTTGTATACCTGATGGGAGCTCAGTTGACTGTGAAGATAAGCCACCGGGTTGTCTCTGAATTTGATAAAGTAAGTCTTCGAAATTAACACTGTCTCGCTTAAACCCTGTTGTCGATGCGTTAGCTAAATTATTCGAAATCGTAGAAAGTCGCGTGTCTTGTGCTGACAAGCCTGTCTTACTAATAAAGAGTGCCGGATGCATAATTTTTCTCTCTGTTTAATAAAAATTATTCAATAATTTTTGTATTAATTTATTAACTATTAATTAGTCTGCAATAATCGCGCCGATGCTTCAGAGTTATCTCTTGCAGCTTCCATTACTTTAATAGACATCTCATATTGCCTAGCAAGCGTAATTACTCTACCTATTTCTGCAATGGGATTAACATTACTGCCCTCTAAAAAACCATGGGTAAGGCTGACAGTAGTATCAACATTAGCTGTAGCTTGCTCATCTTTTAAGTGAAACAATCCATCGCTTCCTTTTGTTAAATCTTGTGGCTCTGGGTTAACCAAGCGAATTCTGTCTAACTCAGTCACTTCAGTTGGCGGAGCCCCTTGCAACACAACACTGATTGTGCCATCTCGAGCAATCTCTATTTTTTGAATAGGCGGAATCGTAATTGGCCCTTCATTTCCTAATACCGGCAAACCATTGCCGGTACGTAAAATACCTGCATTATCAATTAATAAATTACCGGAGCGTGTAAAGGCTTCTCCCTCTTCACCATTATCATCAAAACTTTGTACTGCAATAAAACCATCTCTCGCAATTGCAATATCTAAGTCTCTGCCAGTTTCAATAAGAGGCCCTGGTGAAAAATTTGCGGATGGGCTTTCTGTTAAGGCAAAGGCACGTGTTGGTAGGCCCTCTCCGTAATAAACACCCATACTCCTCGCTTGTTCAAAATCACCACGAAACCCTGTTGTGTTTGCATTCGCAAGGTTATTAGAGCGTACGGCTTGTCCTAACATATTATGCTTGGCTGCTGTCATACCAATATATAGGGCTTTATCCATAACACTTCCTCGAGCGAGTACTCTTTAGTTATCATCGGTGAATAATTAACAACAGATTTGCTTATTTAGCACTGTTATTTTTTTGGCTTAAAATTCTATTAATTAGAATGGAGCAAGAAGAATGCCAATAAACATACAAAAGCTGATAAGTTCCCTTTAAATGAAAGATAAAAATAAAGCACGGGAATATCAAAAACTAAGGTTTTTATTTATAACAAGCGAAGAAACTAAAGTAAGGAAAAGAAAAGGAGGAAGAGTATCACTAACTCGATAGCTATCGAGCTAGTGATAGAGATAAATTAAATGTTAATAATGGTTTGCGTGACTGTATCGGCTGTTTCTACCGTTTGTGCATTGGCCTGAAAGTTTCGTTGGGCAATAATTAGGTTAACTAATTGCTCTGACAAATCAACATTGGACTCTTCCAACGCGCCCGATTCAACCAAGCCCAATGATGCTGAACCCGGCTGCCCGATAAGTGGAACGCCCGATTCGAATGTTTCTACAAACCCTGTATTACCGATGGGTTCCAAACCTTGAACATTAGCAAAATCTGCCAGTGCAACCTGCGCTAAAATACGGTTTTCGCCGTTAGTAAATCGCGCAAAAATACTGCCGTCGTCACTAATACTCAAGCCCGCTAATCGGCCTGTTGTCGTACCGTCTTGCGAACTCGCTCTTACTTCAAAATCGCCCGCTGTCTGAGAGGAATCTACCAAAGAGATATTCAGGTTGGAGCTTTCAGTACCAACGGGGGCACCTGCAGGCAATGGCCCAACAGCGCCCAGTGGTTGGCCGTTAGCATCGAGTGGTGTCCAGTTAACAATATCAATATCATCCGAGGCAATTTCATTTAACGCACCATTTGGTGTAAAAAATAAATCATGAACTGATAGGGTCGCCGTATTTACTGGGTCTAGTGGGTCTGTTGGTGCACCCACATTTTCGCCATCAATCTGCACAACAACTTGCCAAGAATTAGGTACTGTTGGTGGGCTGTTACTTGGGTCAAAGGGCTGCCTGATAAAAAATTGCTGCAATACGTGAGAATTGCCAAGGCTGTCAAAAATTACCGTTGCCGTTGTATGGTTAAATGTATTTGAATCCAATGGGTCAAAACCAATACCTACGGCGGTTGTCGTGGATATATCCAGTGCTGGCGCACCAGCAATTGTTGGATTTGTCGCTAGACTAAAACCCTCATCTAGGACTAATTCGACATCGCCTGCCGCATTAACTTGAGAATCCAAACCCAGAGCATTATTAAGAATAGTACTAATACTTGCTGCCGTATCAGCTCCAGCTACTGTCGACAGAACTAAATTCGTCGACACACCCTGCGGGTTTGTCACAGTAATTGTGGTATTAGCAGCATCAATATCACCAATGCGCGCGGCAGGAATGGTAAAGGCCAACTGAGGGGGTGCCTCTCTTGAATCCAAACCAACTTCAAGGTTTACCTGAGAGGTTGTTTCTGGCTGTAAATTAGAAGAAGAGATTTCTATGTCGCCTGCGATATTATTAATATTACCGTTATCGTCAATACTAAAACCTTGTAAGCGAGCGTTAGAGTTATTGACGATAAAACCATCGTCATCTATGCCAAAAGCTCCTGCCCGTGTAAAACTCTGTTCACCGTTATTATTGAGCACAAAAAAGCCAGAGCCATCGATAGCTAAGTCGAGTAGGTTATCGGTGAAAGATACATTCCCCTGATCAAACTGTTGAGAAATATCCTGCACACGCACACCACTACCAACAGCGGATGAACCTGTACTACCGAGAGAAGAGGCAAAAATATCACCAAACTCTGCACGCGACTCTTTAAACCCAGTGGTTGAGGCATTGGCAATGTTGTTGCCCGTCACTGCAAGATCTTGGCTCGCTGCACGTATACCACTTAATGCAATATTAAAACTCATCTTCTTCTCCTACTCTACAACGGTATTTTTTTGATCAAGATGTAACAATCTTTATGTTTATTGGATCTTTCTTTATCTGCCTTTCTATGATTTGAATGGTAAATTAATCAAACCGTCTGACTTTTAGTTAAACTGCCTAACTTCGCTTAAATTAACCTGCCCTATTCCAGCAAGGTTAAGCACTAATTGGTTATTCTCGTCGACGGTAACGCTATTAACATTTGCCGTTAACGCTGTGTCTAATTGTTCTGTTTCACCATTTTGTGTCGACAGCACTTCAAATCTAAAACGCCCTGACTCGATAGGATTTTCTGAACGGAAGCCATTAAGCTCACCATTGATCTCAATAACATTGCCATCCCAGCGGAAAGAGACATCACCTGCTGGTTGCGCACCTAGCGGGATAGACTCGACTAATTGGCCACTTTCGCTAAAGATATTGATAGATACATCACCCGATGTTGCAGGTAGTGTAAATGCACCCCCAACAAAGCTACCTTGGCCTAACTCCGCCGTTGATGTAGGTACAGCAACTGAACTACCCACAAGTGAAGATGCCTGCAGAGCCTGATTAGATAATGTATTAGCCGCAAAGCCATCAAAACTATTATTAAGTCTGTCTAGGCCCTCTACCTGACTAAATTGTGCAAGTTGAGCAACAAATTCAGAGTTTTCTTGTGGCTCTAGAGGGTTTTGGTTTTCTAGCTGAGCAATCATTAATTCTAAAAAAGCTGACTGGCCTAACTCATTCTCTGAGCCCGGTGCTCCCGTCGCTGCCGCCGCTTCTTCTTGTTGACGGGTAGTCAGCGATAAACTATTTAAAAATGCGTTATCTGTAATACCGTCCATTATTCTCACCTACTTGATTGTGTACTAAGGAAAACCGTACTTGATTAACCTAAATAATTACCGACCTAATATTCTTTAGCTAACGTTACTGACCAAGAGTTAAAACACGCTGCATCATTTCTTTTGCCGAATTCATTACCTCGACATTCATTTGAAAAGAACGCGATGCAGAGATCATATTAGCCATCTCTTCAACAGGGTTAACATTAGGGTAAAAAACATAGCCTTCTTCATTAGCTAATGGGTTACCTGGCTCATAACGGGGCTGTAGTGGTGCATCACTTTCGACGATACCTAATATCTGCACACCCACATTGGCGCTATTATTATTAGCATCAATGTCGAGCACATCGTTATTGAGTGCTGTAAAAACTGGGTGTCTACCACGATAAGTCTCATCGATACTCGAGGCAGCGGCATCGGCGTTGGCCAAGTTACTGGCGGTTGTATTTAAACGCACGCTTTGTGCATTCATTGCAGAACCTGCGATATCAAAAATATTACCTATAGACATAATTATTCGCCTCTAATGGCTGACATCAGCCCAGTAAATTTACTATTTAAAAATGTAAAGCTCGCCTGAAAAGACAGGCCGTTTTGCATAAATTCCGCATGCTCGACTTGCTCTTCAACAGTGTTGCCGTCAACAGATGGCTGAATAGGCGTACGGAATAATAAATCACTGTTAGTAGATAAAGTCTGGCCAGCAATATGCCCACTACTTGTAGTATTAAGCGAAGCTGAACCTTGTGAGGATTGCACTTGCCCCTGCAAAATACCTTTAAAATCAATATCCCGCGCTTTGTAACCCGGCGTATCTGCATTGGCTAAATTATTTGCCAACACTTGCGCACGATCACCACGAACGCGCAATGCCTGCTCATGAATACCCAGTGCTTTATCAAAGTTAATCGCCATAGTCCCGCCCAGTTGTATAAATAATTTTCGTAAATGAAAAACTATAGATAACTAATAGCAAAGCTTGTGCCAAAAACCAACTTATCGTAAACCTATGATTTTATTAGATATTTATATTTTTTAAAAAAGAGGAAAGGCGGCAATTGTTGTCCTGTGATTACATAAATTGCCACTTAGGAAAAGTAGAAAGGGAATTCGATAGCGCCAATTACTTTTACTTAGCCTTTAAATAATCGCACTGATTGACTTTGGTAATCATTATTTACCGTTTGATCACAACTGATAGACTCAATCTATCGTGCAGCATACGGCCATCATTAATCAGAAAATTAATCCATATGGTGAACTTAAAACCCAATGTAGAAGCGGTATAGACAAGTTGGCGCCAGAGAGCATGAAATATGTTTAAACGCCGGCCTTTTGGACTTGCCACTTTAAAATCAAAAAGAACCTGCCCTAAACTACCCTGTAACGGAGACGCCTCAAGGATAGCGTTAACAACAATAAATACACCAAGAAAAATCCAGATAGTATCTTTAAATGGCTGCCCAGCAAAAAAACTATTAAGCACTATATAAAAAAGAAGGATATCAATACTTGTCGCACCCAACCGCTTGTAATATCCAGCATATTCTATTGGGCCAGTATGGCGTGGTTCGACAAACCACTTTAGGCTTCTTGCCTGAATAATTTCTTTCTCCAGTAAAGCATCGAAAATAGGCTTTACCTTATCTTCTCCATGATAAATTTCATAATCTGTTATTTGTCCAGACCAATCAAAAATATAGTCAAGATAGTGAAGGCTATTCAATCTAGAATGCGCATCAATTTGGCTATCCTCTAGAAAAGATAACCATTGCTCAAACACATAATCTGCATAGCTATCTTTAAATGTGAGATCATATAACGCATCACAATGTTCGATAAATTTCCATGCCTCAACATTATCGTTTTGTTGCATTTCTACAAATGCTTGCTCTGCTGAATTTATTAATACTTGTCGATAATGATTTAATTCTTCAGCACTTAAATAATCTATATTCTCTTGGCTCTCTAGGGATTTCTCGCTGTTATCATCAGATTCTCGATAGTGATCTTTGATGACACATGGCTTATCGTTACTTACCTCTTCGTCGACTAATTCTTTAGTACCTAAGCCATCAACACCACTTACCTTTTCTTCATTTTCTAGACATTGCTCGTTACTATCATTAGGTTCTCGATAGTAATCTTGGATAACATACGCTTCACCGGTTTCACTACTCACCTTTTTGTCGCTTAGCTCTTCATCTCCTAACCCTGTATCACTTAAATCCTGTGTAGGTTGATCATTATTTTGGGAAGAGTAGTTCGTTTGAGCATCTTCTACTAGCGAATAGTTCACTAATGCCGCCCTCTTTTTAAGATTAAGAGTTAAATTAGGCGCTTCTTCAATAGCAGTATCTTCACTTGTTTCAGAGTAGTATTTTGCTTCTTTTAAGCAATATTTATAGGCTTGATGCAATTGTGCAAAACCCGCAGGGTTTTCATCAGGCTTATTTTCCTTTAATAGTACAGCATAGGCTTTTTTTATTGCATTAGTATCACTGGTGGGTTCGATATTTAAAAAAGACCAATAATCCATGAAGTGCTCCCTAAAAAAAACTGTCTTTTTCTAAAGCATCGAGTATCTCACTCATACGTGATGCAGCAATAGTAATATCCTTAGCATGTTGTTTTTCAAGCACTGCTTCAAACTCACTAATTAAGCGTCCCAGCTCTTCTCTACGCTCTTCTAAAGCACTCTCATATAAACGTTCTGCCCTTGCTACAAGTCTACGATTTTCTTCGCTATCACGAGGATGAAACTTCAGCTGATCCAATTTTTTCTTCGAAGCCAATATATCTTTTTCTGATAGCGCATCCGATGAATTCACAATAGTTTTATGTACGGTTTTTCCTGTTGAGTCAACTTTAACATCAACTTCTAATAAACCATTCATGTCATAACTGTAGCGTACGGTAATACTTTCAACACCGGCTTTTGCTTTAGGCACTTTCACGTCAAGTTGACCAAGGTAAATATTACTTTTTACCAAACGTGATTCACCTTGATAAATTCCTATGGATATTTCAGTTTGATTATCAGCAGCCGTCACCAAACTACGCTCAATACTACAAGGCACTGTCGTATTTCTTTCAATAATAGGAAAAAATAAGTTGCCCTGATTACCCTTAGTATCATTGTGGTTGACAATCTCTGTACCTAGCGAATAAGGACACACGTCGGTCAAAACAACATCTTTGAGTTCCGCACTCTTTTCTTTTAAGCCTGCTTGAATAGCTGTACCCATCGCAACCACGAGATCAGGATCAATATGACCTGAAGGCATGCGCCGAAACATTTTAGACACCAAAGATCGAAAGGCTTGCATCCGGGTTGCACCCCCAACCAATACAACTTGGCTAATGTCTTGCGGTGTGACTTGAGCATCACGTAACGTTTTTTCTATAGGCCCTCTTATGCGCATCAATAGCGGAGATGCCAGTTGTTCAAAATACTCACGACTTAAACTCCAATTGTCTTTTTGCTTGGCTAAACAGTTTTCTACCACGACCAAAGGCTGCGCAGTAAGTGCATGTTTTGCAGAATTTATTACACTATATAAGTGCTGATTCTCTCCCGTTGTTAAATCGCCAGCGGTTAAATCATTATCTTGAAGAAATTGCTCAACGAGAATGCGAGTAAAATCTTCGCCTCCCAGAAAATTATCCCCACTGGAGGCGTGGACTTCCATTACACCAGCAAAAAACTCAACTAATGTGACATCAAAAGTACCACCACCAAGATCTAAAATAATGAACTGTGTTGTATCTTCACTTTCGTGTAGGCCATAAACCATAGCTGCCGCAGTTGGCTCATTAATTAAGCGCTCTACCTTTAAACCAGCCAGCTCTCCAGCTTGTTGTGTAGCTTTGCGTTGAACATCATTAAAATAAGCGGGTACGCTAATGACAGCTTGCGTGATGGTTTCGCCTAAAAAGGCTTCAGCATCTTCTTTAAGGGACTTTAAAATGAGAGCAGAAAGCTCTACAGGTGAAAAATCTTTCTTACCTAAACGATAAAGTTGCTGACTACCCATAAAGCGTTTAAAAACAGATATTGTCTGCTTGGGGTGGCTGATCAAGCGATACTTTGCTGTTTCACCGATAATTATTTCGCCACTATGATCAACACCAACAACTGAGGGAGTTAGCAGTTTATCTAAGCGATTAGGGATAAGAGTAGGCTCGCCACTACGCCAAATTGCACAGGCACTATTGGTAGTACCTAAATCGATGCCAAGAATGGTCACACATGTTCTCCTTTACAAACAAGCGTACCATTATCATATAGATGCAATACATTGAACAGTAGTTGGCTATATCACTGTAAATATCACTCTCAGTTTGATTGATTTTTACACATATCAGTCGGATATAAAATTAGAGAAGAATACCAACTAAGCAATAATAACTATTGCCTAGTTGGTATGAATATACGCGTTAAGTTATTTTAAATCTGTACTTATCTCAATAGCTTCGCCACTAACGTCTAAGATACGCTCGTTTAGTCGCGTTGCTAATAAGTCTGGGTTAAATTTAGATAAAAAGTCATCTGCTCCTACCTTTTTAACCATCGCCTCATTAAACACACCACTTAAGGAGGTATGCAAAATAATATGTAAGTCTTTTAGCTTATCGTTAGCGCGTACTTCTGAGGTAAAAGTGTAGCCATCCATCTCAGGCATTTCGATATCAGAAATAACCAGCACTAACTCTTCATTGGGGTCTTTACCTTCTGCGAGTAAGTCCTCTAAATAAGTCAGAGCCTCGCGCCCATCTTTTCTGAGAGTACACTTAATTCCCATTTGCTCAACAACACGCTGTATTTGCTTACGAGCAATGGTTGAATCATCAACAATAAGTATGTGTTTTTTAATAACGCGCTCTGATATACCATCTTCGATAAGCTCATCACTAACATCAGCGGGCAGTGGTGATACTTCGGCAAGAATTTTTTCTACATCGATAATTTCGATGAGGTTATTATCAAGCTCTGTCACCGCTGTCAGGTAATTATCTTTACCTGCACCACGTGGAGGCGGATGAATGTCTTCCCAATTAGTATTGATAATACGTTCTACGGCTTTAACTAAAAACCCCTGCGTCGACCCATTATATTCGGTAATGATAACAAAGCTGTCTTCGATATTTTCAACGGGGTTATTACCAATCGCAAGATTCATATCCATGATTGAGATTGTATTCCCTCGAATATTAGCAACGCCACGAACAACATGATGTCGCTGAGGCAACTGATTCAATTCAGGACATTGCAGTACTTCTTTTACTTTAAAAACATTGATTCCATATAACTGATCGCCGTTTAAACGAAACAGCAGTAACTCTAAGCGATTTTGACCAACCAACTGGGTACGCTGGTTTACAGAGTCCATGACACTAGCCATAAGTAGTCCTCTCTGGATAAAAATATCCGTTTAATACAAGTAAGTTAATAATGTAAAACATATAACGGCACGCGACTTGCTTACTCAAACTAGATGTTGTTAATTAAGTTCAAGAACAACAGATTATGCCAACTATTTGTCAACCACTACTTTATTAACTTTTTATCAAAATGATAAATAAGCTCTTTAAAGCATAGGACAATAATGATGAAAACGAGTAATTTTTTATTAATTTTTTGTTATTTGATAATGACAAACCCTACCTATGCGCTTAAGAGTATTAACCACGGTGCTCTGCAAGCAGACATACAAGAATTTGTGTTAACCCAGGTAAAAGACAAACTCAATAAGCAGCAAGATATAAGCGTCAAGGTTAGTGTTAGGAAAATAGATCCGCGCTTGAAGCTAAAGCAATGTGACAAACCATTGGCGTTTGAACTGCAAGGCCAAACGATCAAACGCAACAATACCGTTAAAGTGAGTTGCCCCTCAGATATAGCCCCTTGGTCTATTTTTAGTATGAGCACCATCACACAGGAAATGTATGTTGTTAGTGCGGCTACAGAACTACCAAGACACCATATTATTACTAAAGAAGACTTGATGCCTCTCAAGCAGGATATACACAAACTAAGAGGTGGCTATGCAACTAAAGAGAAACTGCTTATTGGGCAACAGCTAAGACGCCCTGCCCGTGCAGGCTCGGTCATCTACCAAAATCAATTACAATTACCAAAGATCATCAAAAAAGGCGATAAAGTCACTATCGTCACTAATAGAGGGGGCTTATCGGTTATTCATCAAGGTATCGCGATGGGAAACGCCAGTAAAGGTGAGCGTATACAGGTTAAAAATAATCGCTCTAGCCGTATTATTCAGGCCAATGTTATCTCCTCTGGGCGAGTTGAAGTGCTATAAGTAACTATATTTTTATCACACAACCACTTAAGCCACTGATAAATATAGACTTTTATTTTTTTATCGATTATTTCACTTTTTATTTGAAAATTTAGCTAAAGTAACTAGTATTAATGCCGATAACTTTTTAGAGCACCATAAAACCATTTATACAATGGCTTTATCCATTTACGCTGTAACAGTTATACAAAGGCATATAGGACAAAACGATGACTATTAATATCAATAATCTTGGCGTTAATAATACGCTAAGTAGCAATAATAGAGCTTCTGAATCTGGCCGTAATCAGCCAACTGAATCAGCTAGTGCTGCACCCTCAAGCACCACGAGCGACAGTGTTGCCATTAGCCAACAGGCATTAAATATTACAGAGCTTGAAGCACGCATCAGCGATACACCAGCCGTTGATACTGCACGTGTCGACAGTATTAGACAAGCTATTGAAGACGGTAGCTACTCTATTGATGCAGATAATATTGCCGACAGACTACTTGATAGTGATGCACTTTATTAATAGAAACCTCAATTAATAAATTAAAAAAGCGCATCATTTCTTATGCTAAATCTCACTCCCGACTCCTTGAATATTCGATACCTTTTGCGCAACAACCTATTTACAATATAACCTAGACTCCGCTTAGACTCACGATACTCACCTTCATTTTTTATTTCCTTACCTGCTTTTAGTGTTTATTTTTATTCCCCCATATTAATTGGCATTTTGTTTGCAATCTTATTAGGCAAGCTAGTAAACAACGGCAAATCAAGTGATCAACTCGCCAATTATCAACAAAAAGGCAGTTAATAGGTCACGAAAAAGAGAGTAAAACAATGAATGCTAAATATTTAAGTACAATTCATACGATGATAGAACAAGATCTTGCCACTAGTCGGCAATTACTTGCCTTGTTAGAGCGCGAAACTGACTCCACTCAGGAGAGAGATTTCGCGGCCATGTCCGAGCTACTAAAAGAAAAAACACCCTTGATCGATAACCTTAAAAAGAACGCTAAAATACGCTCACAACTACTGTTATCTACTAATAAAGCAGCAAACGAAGAGAACTGGTCATTGTTATTAGATTCGTTTAATGATCAAGCGGTAAAAGAGAGTTGGCAAGCAATGCAAACAACGATTTCACAATGTAAGGAAATCAACAATATTAACGGCAAGTTAATTAATCGTGGTGTGCAATCGCATAATAAACTGCTACAACTGATGCGAGGAAATACTCAGCAAGCCGATATTTACGACGCCAAAGGCAGTAAACGTACCTCTAATTACTCCGGTATGTTAACTCAAGCCTAAATCTCAGGAGTGGAATTTAAGAGATTATTGGCGTGTTCTAATAGATCATCAAATTCGCCATGAGCTTTTAACCCCGCCAAGTCTTCAGGCTGATCAATATCTGATAGGCTTGGCAATTCAAAGTAACTAAGTTTCGCTGCCTTTATCTTAGCAATAGTACTTTCAAGAACCGAACTCTCACCCCAACGAATATCTGTAAACAACCCCGCATTAGGTGCCTTAAGTCCCAACAAGACATAACCACCGTCGTCGGCAGGCCCAATCACTACATCGTGTTGCGTTAACTTTTTACAGGCATTTAACAAATAATCTTTATCGATAAAGGGACAATCGGTACCAGTAACAAAAACGCCTTGTATACCTGCTTGCTTTTGTTGATTAGCTAAAAAAGTATTGTTTATTGCACCAATAAGGCGCTCACCAAGGCTACCTTCTAGCTGTTGATACACAGGTAGCTTTTTTAAATAAGGCTCGTCTCGCTCAAAAATATTTTCTGAGAAATTTTGTCTATCACCAGCAACCCAACATGCTATAGGGCAAACTTTTGATTGGCTCCACTGATTTAATACAACGCGTGTTAATCGAGTATGAAGAGCCAATGAAAACTCTTGTGGTAGTTGTGGCTGCAAGCGTGTTTTTGCAAAACCAAGTACAGGTGATTTTGCAAAAACCACTAAACGATAATGCGGGTAGACATAATCATTATCTAACAGATGATTAGCTTTATCGGAGTTATTAGAAGGCTGCATAGGGACGTGATAAACCTAAGTCTTAGGAGAATTTATAATCAATAAAAAATATTATGGTAAATAATTTTTTGCTAATCGCGTCGGTGAGACACCAATAAAAAATAAAAAGCGTAGACGCCACATTAATAAAATAGTCGATACAATGCCATTTTTCTCCCAGCGCCGCGATGAGGTCGTTATCATTTTTTTAATAATATAGGGACGTGACTCTCGCTTTAAGCGCTTGCTCAACTCTACATCTTCCATCAAAGGGATATCTTTGTAGCCCTTTATTTTTTTAAAAAGTTCATGGCGTACAAAAATGCACTGGTCACCCGTGGCAACACCTGTGCTTTGCGAACGGAAATTCATCATTAGCTCAATGATGCGATACATCCAATGCTGTCCACTCAATTGTATTTTAAAAAAGCCCCATGAATTGGCACTATCAGTAGCGCTGATACAGAGTAATTGTTCTGTAATAGAAGAGAACTTTGTATCACTATGCACAAATAGCAATATATCACCTGAGGCTATGGCTGCCCCCGCATTCATCTGCCTAGCTCGGCCCTTGGCCGAATTAATGAGGACAACATTGTGCTTAGAGACAAGGCTTGCAGTATTATCAGAGCTACCGCCATCGACAACAATAATTTCAATACTTGAATCATTAACCGCGGTTAATTCTTGTAAAAACTGATCGATAGAAGCCGCTTCATTAAGTACTGGAATTATAATACTGAGCGTCATTATTTTTAATCTTTAATTATTATTCTAAGGCTCCGCCACAACTACTACCCTGCCCCGCTGTACAGCCATAACAATGCTCACCGATCATTATGTCATTACCCGCAAGCTCCGCTTCAATAAGCTCGCCTATATGCCAACGTTTTTTATCACTGCCAATAATAGCCACGTTACCTTGATCTTGGTAAAGAGCGTGGTTCAGTGGCATTTCTAGCATTTGGTTAAAATCACAATCGTAAACATAACCTTGCCAATCAATACTCAAAAGCGTTTTGCACATCACACTTTTTACATTGTCATCCAGGAAATTATCTTTTAATAAGTGCATGTATTCGTCGTACAAACCTTTTGATAACAACATACCACCAAAGCGGCTAATAGGCATATTAGTAATTGTCAGTAACTGATCAAACTCAATATCATGCTCAGCTTTCAAGTTAGCTTTATATTCTTGCTCTAGGGCTACCTGATTAGGCGGTAAATTAATCCCATCGGGGTTATATACAAGGTTTAATTCTAAAGCTGGATCTATGCCATAGCCTAAACTATTGAGTTTTTTGAGAGCAGTAATAGATTCTTGAAACACACCTTTACCACGCTGCTTGTCTACATTTTGTTCTGCATAGCAAGGGAGCGAAGCCGTTATAATAACTTTATGCTTAACTAAAAATTCCGCCAAATACTCATAGCCAGGCTCAATCAATATGGTTAGATTACAACGATCTATTACACTTACGCCACGTTTAGTGGCTTCTTCAACAAGGTAGCAAAAATGTGGATTCATCTCCGGTGCACCACCGGTAAGATCTAAGGATTTAATATTATGTTTATCAATATAGGCAAGCACACTATCGATAGTGTCACGCGACATTAACTCAGTACGTTTAGGGCCTGCATTAACATGGCAATGAGTACAACTTAAATTACACAGGTAACCTAAATTCAGCTGGAGAGTTTGCACGGCTTTCCTAGTAATTGACGGAAAGTCGGTTTTTAATAATAATGGCTTGGTATCTAACATCACATCTCCAAAAACTACTCACTGCTGACAAATATTTCACCAAAAGGTTTACATTATTTGTTAGGATAATATCTTATATAGTACTCCACCCGTAGCTCAGCTGGATAGAGCGGTCCCCTCCTAAGGGACAGGTCGCAGGTTCGACTCCTGCCGGGTGGGCCAAAAGTATAACCCATATAGGCCAACCGTAGCCCAATATAGTATCCATAGCTTATGCCTTCAATGGTACTTTACAGGGAAAACAAGGGTTTATAGGCTGAATTTAGTTGATGGCACTGTACTCATCTATCACCTGCATTTCAATCACTTTATAAAACCAACTCTGTATAGTTAGCTTTATAAAGCTAACCACTCGTCTGAGTATTTTCAAAAATCTAAACAGTCGATGAACTTTTAATTACACCTCTAGTCTCAAGTGGTGCATATGACTTAAGTAAAAACAATAATTAACTATTAGTTATATATATTGCTCTTAAGTTAAGCACTTATTGATCCATAACTTAATTAGGACTTTTATAATGAGAAATGAAAAAGCAAAAGCAAAATTATCGCTAACCACTGTTGCAAAAAATAAACCTTTAACACTTGCTGCAGGTGCATTTTGCTTGTTACTAGGCGCTGCTCCTCTTCATGCTGCATGTGGTCCTTGTGCCGCCAGCAACTATTCAAGCTCAAGCAACCCTTGCGCGGCTAAAAATCCTTGTGCTGCTAAAAACCCATGCGCACCTTGTGGTGCTTGTAGCCCATGTGCTGCTAAAAATCCTTGCGCAGCCAAAAACCCTTGTGCCGCTAAAAACCCTTGTGCTGCTAAAAAATACTAATTTTCTGCCCAAAACACTACTTGAAGATTCAAGTAGTGTTTTTCTATTTTTTACTACTCTAACTATTTTAAAGTACCAGAAAAAATATTATGTCTATCTCTTCATGGTCCGCACTTGGTGATACAACTCCATTAACCCAACCCGATTTAACAGCACTTACCTCTCAACAAATTGACGAGATGCGCCTAGCCGGCCAACAAATTAAAGAGTCCTACCGTCTCTTAGAGAAAGCCGGGTTAAATATTGTTAGTGAAGTACTAAAAGGCCAAGGTACATTTTACGAAATGGAGCATTATCCAAAAGATGATGTTTACGATACTGAAACACATAGCCAATATTACTACCACAATCATCGCGGACTTTCCGATGAACATGGGCATTTTCATACCTTTTTAAGGGCTAAGGCTATTCCCAACACAATTAAACCTGCCGTTGGTTTTAAACATAGTAAACCATGGCCAGAAGACGACGAAGCACTCGCACATTTTGTTGGTATATCAATGGATGACGATGGATTTCCGATTGGTTTATTTATTACTAATCGATGGGTAACTAACCAAACATGGTATAATGCAGAAGATACAGCAGCGCTGCTAGAGCATTTCGAAATCGATCATGCTCATCCTAACCTTGTAGTAAATCAGTGGCTAACGGCTATGCTAAAACTATTTAAGCCACACATTACATCATTACTATTACACCGCGATGATGTCATTAGCAGGTGGTCAGCTGATAAGCCTGACGAAGATACTTTGGAAGACAGAGCATTAGAAATAACAGGTAGTTTTAACATCACGCCTGAGCAATGGTTAGAGCAATTAGAAGCACTTAATTAACTTACAGTAAATAAGACATAGCTAAGCTCATTTAAAATAAATTACTTAAACAAAAAAGCCAAAAAATTATTTTTATTGTTTGGCTTTTTGTGTATTTTTTAAAGCTATTTTACTTCTTGATCAAGTCGATCTGAAAAAACACTTACCGCATCTACAACGCCACTCAAGCGATCCTTTATCTGATTAATAACGTCCCCAGCCTGACCAGCTAACTCAACACCTGATGCTGATTGCGATTGGCAAGTTGTCATACTGGTAATCGCTGAAGATGTCAGCGACTGGATTTTATCAATCATTTCTGAAATTTCTTGAGTAGAAATACTTGTACGGCCAGCTAACTGCCTAACTTCATCAGCAACAACAGCAAAGCCTCGCCCCTGATCCCCTGCACGGGCAGCCTCAATAGCCGCATTTAATGCCAGTAAATTTGTTTGCTCGGCAATACCCCGAATAGTATTAACAATATTCGTAATTTGTTCTGACTGATTTGCCAAATCATTAATGGTAGCAGCCGATTCAGCAATAGCCTCTGAGATGTTGTTCATTTCCATTACTGCTTTATGAATAACTTCTGAACCTTCTTCTGCTGCAGAATCAGTCGACTTTGCTAGCTCGTGCGCTTGAATTGCACTCTGTGTATTAGCCATTTGCACAGAGACTCTTTCAGTAATATCCGAGGCAAATTTTACCACCTTGTAAACTTCGCCCTGTGAGTTTTTAATCGGGTTATATGTCGCTTCTAGCCAGACAGTATCGCCCGATGCATTGACACGCTCAAATCGACCGCTGTAGATTTCTCCTTTGGCAAGCCTCTTCCAAAAATCGCTATACTCTGTTGATTTAACATACTCGTCTTTGCAGAACATTTTATGATGCCTGCCACGAATATCTTCAACTTTATAACCTGCAACTTTACAAAAATTGTCATTTGCGCAAACTATAATGCCCTCTAGATTAAACTCGATAACGGCAACCGAATGATTTAAAGCTTTCATTAGATGGTCAGTTTTTTTCAAGTTTGTCATTTTCTCAGTGACATCAGATGCGAATTTAATAATTTTACATACTTGACCATTTTCATTAAAAATTGGGTTATAAGAAGCTTCTAGCCATAAAATCTCTCCGTTTTTATGGGTTCGCTTAAATTCACCTGATATAAATTGGCCAGCGGCTAATTGTCTCCAAAAATCTTTATATTCTGTACTGCTTGCTAAAGCTTTCTCACAAAAAATACTGTGATGCTTACCTTCTACTTCTTCCAGCTGATATCCAACAGTGTCTAAGAAGTTCTGATTAGCGGTAATTATTTCACCTGTTACCGTAAATTCAATAACCGCCATAGAGCTTTTTATTGCAGAAATAATTGCATTACTTTCCCTAAGCTTTTCTTCAGTCTCTATCTCTTGCGCCACTTTTTTACTAAAAAAATTAAACATTTTTACCCTACCTATAACCTGTATCTGTTAAGCCACTAGATATATCCCTGTAGCATGCACATTAATATCGTTTTCCTTGCACTAAACAATTTAAATAAAACAAGCAGACAAACCCATAGTAGCTATAATTATGGACTCTCCTTTAACTATAGCCGGACTTTTAAAAAGTAACAGAAAATCAGTGATTATTTTTATCTCAGCAAGTATGTAGCGATATGGCTAATATAGCGGATAACAAGGCTGTCCCACACACTTAGCAGTTATTGACTCTAGCAACCCTATATTGGTTATTACCCCGCTACTCAAGTTATTGTTTTTAGGAACCCTGATGCCCCCGGATAGCTTCTGGCTTAAAAGCATCTCTGAGATCAGGTATCTCTTTTTGTAATGTCTAGATCTTACAAAAAGGGACAAAGCTTACCACATTCCGCTCTCGTCCCTTACCTGTACCCATGCAGGTAACACAGAGATCGGGGAGCCTTGTTAGCCCCGTAGAGCGTGGCTAAAATTTACTTATGCTAGGCTGTACTTCTTGCTAAGGGCTACAGCCATTAGCAACTAAGCGCGCCTTAGCCTTGGGCGGAGGTTACATTAAAAATGTAGGAGTATTTTTCAAGTGCCAAAGCCGAGAAGTCATTCAAGGTTAATCAGAGATTCCTTTAAATAGTCATTGCAATTAACAAACATGCTTGATAGATATCTGATATAATGGTCAATTAGGCTCAATTATCATATTTTAGCCAACCTTTTTATTTCTTATTCTCCAGGTATTCATGACTTCATCAAATTCCCCCGCAGCAGTGTTATTTGCAGACTTGGGCTTGCCCCAGCCTTTATTACAATCCCTATCTGAACTTGGCTATGAAAAGCCATCACCTATTCAGGCAGCCAGTATTCCCATATTAATGGAAGGTAGAGACTTATTGGGCCAAGCGCAAACAGGTACTGGTAAAACAGCCGCATTTGCACTGCCTATGCTGACCAATTTGGACCCGAAAAAGAAGCACCCACAATTATTAGTATTAGCACCAACGCGCGAACTTGCTATACAAGTTGCAGAGGCATTCCAGCGCTATTCTCGTAATATGGGCTTTAGCGTCCTACCTATTTATGGTGGGCAGTCATATACCAACCAACTTAAACAGCTAAAACGTGGGGCTCAAATTATTGTTGGTACGCCTGGCCGTGTTATGGATCATATCAACCGAGGTACGCTGGTACTTAAAGACCTAGAAGCCTTGGTATTAGATGAAGCCGACGAAATGCTACGTATGGGCTTTATTGATGACGTAGAATGGATTTTAAAACATACGCCTGAATCACGACAAATTGCGCTGTTTTCGGCAACGATGCCAAAAGAAATCAAAAAGGTTGCCACGACTTACTTAAATAATCCAGAACACGTCAAAATTGAAACTAAGACAACGACCGCTAGCACTATTCGTCAGCGTTACTCCTTAGTTAACAACAATCAAAAGCTACACGCATTTGCACGTGTATTAGAAGTAGAAGATTTTGACGCAGTTATCGTCTTTGTGCGCACAAAGCTTGCCACTGTTGATGTTGCCGAAAAATTATCTGCCCGTGGCTATCGTTGTCAGGCTCTCAATGGCGACATCCCTCAAAATCAGCGCGAACAAGTTATTGATAAAATGAAGCGCAACAAGCTCGATATTCTAGTCGCCACAGATGTCGCTGCACGCGGGCTCGATATTGAACGTATAAGCCACGTTGTTAACTTTGATATTCCACTCGATACCGAGTCTTATATTCACCGTATTGGTCGTACTGGTCGTGCCGGTCGCCAGGGTGAAGCCATATTATTTGTAACACCACGTGAACGCCGCTTACTGAATGCTATTGAACGTGCCACTAATAGCCCAATGGAAACCATGGAAATCCCATCGGCTAATGACATCAATAAAAAGCGCGCAACTGACTTTAAAGAACTGATTAAAACCACTATTGATAAAAGCGACTTAGAAAAATTTCATCAGTTGGTTTCTGAGTTTATGCAAGAAGGCGATCATGCGCCAGAGACCATTGCTGCGGCTCTCGCTTATATTGCACAATCGAATAAACCCTTGTTTGAAGCCGAGACAGAATTTAAGCCGCCCAAACGTGAATTTGACCGAAATGATCGCAACGACCGTGGACGTGGACGCTCATCACGAGACGGTAATCGCGACTCTCGTGACAATAATCGTGATCGCGGCAAGCGTAAAAAAGGGCCTCACAAAGCCGAAGACATGCGCACTTACCGTATTCAGGTAGGCCGTAACGATGGTATCAAGCCTGGTAATATTGTGGGTGCTATCGCTAATGAGGCTGATCTCGATAGCAAAAATATCGGCCATATTAAGATCAACGATGATCATTCAACCGTTGATCTACCAAAGACTATGCCTAAAGCAATGGTTAAAAAATTACAAAAAGCCTATGTTTGCGGTAAGCCAATGGGGTTAAGCGAGTCCTAGTAAGGCAATTAATGCTAGTATTCGGAGCTAATAAAATAAGGTCTTTGCAAAAATGAATGTAGTACTACTTTTTTGTGAAGACTTTATAACACCTTTTAACCAAAATTCTGATAATACCGGCCAAGTAGCGCTTGCCGGCCGCCGCTTGCAGCACATACAAAGCGTTCATAAAGCAAAGATTGGCGAGACCTTAAATGTTGGCCTAGTTAACGGCAAAATTGGACAAGGTGTCATTGTATCTTTAGGCGATGATCGCTGTATTCTCGATGTTACACTCACAAGCCCCGCACCCGCACCCCTACCTCTTACCTTATTAATTGCACTACCTCGCCCCAAAATGCTCAAACGCATCTTACAAACCTGTGCAACTATGGGGGTAAAAAAGATCATACTCATTAATAGCTACCGTGTAGAAAAAAGCTTTTGGCAAAGCCCATTACTAGACTCCCAAGCAATTAACGAGCAATTAATACTAGGGCTTGAGCAAGCTAAAGATACAATATTGCCCGAAGTCACTTTAGCAAAGCGCTTCAAGCCTTTTGTCGAAGACAAACTCGCTAGTATTGCCAAAGATGCAAGAAAGCTAATTGCCCATCCCAATGAGCAGTTCCAAACACCTGTAAAATCCAATAAGCCAACACTGTTAGCCGTAGGTCCAGAGGGTGGATTTATTCAATACGAAGTGGATAAACTGCTAGATATGGGTTTTACCGGTATTGACCTAGGACCAAGAATTTTACGTGTTGAGACAGCAATACCGGTGTTACTTGCACATTTGTTTTAATTAGCCATAAAAGTGAATCATCCCCCCAATATTGCCCTTACCTTCTGCTCCACAGATCCAGCGAATAGACACAGTTTTCGAGTCAAGCAATCACTTGACGAGAAGCTTGACAAGAAGCCAATCCCAACTAGTCTAAAAGATAGACATATTTGTAAATATTTTGCGCTATTTTTAGCTTAGTGGATTTTGTTTAGTAAAACAGAAACTTTAAAGCGATGGACGAGGCTCACAGATATTTACCAATATTTTTATTTCCATCTACTGTAGCCCCTGAGAAAACCTATGAGTATCAAAAATAAGATCATCCTCTATTTAGCACTGTCAATATCCGCTATTGTCATCTTATTGAACGCCATCAATTATTATGACTACCAAGAGTCATCAATTAAACATGCCACTATTCAACTAGAAGAAGAAGTTGGCTTAGGCTCCAAAGCGATAGAGCAGAAGATGGAGGTCTATTTTCGTGGTTTAGAGCTCGCAGCAACATCGTATAACCCGGTTCGAGTTGACAATGCACAATCACCAAAAGATATTGTAGAAGATATTAATGTACTCAAAAATCTGCAAATTCAATCTAGTGCATTAGAGTCTTACTCTGGCCACAGCGATGGTACAACCTATTCCGGTTTACGCAATGGAGCCATCCCTAAATTTAACGCCAAAGACTTAAAACGCGAATGGTTTTTACGTATTTTTGGGGGTGAAAAACGTCTGATAACCAAACCTTACACCTCGTCTAATGGTGACTTAGTCATGGCTTTAGCTGTACCGGTGACAAAGGGTAACGAAGTTATTGCCACCATGAATATTAACCTCGCCTTAACTGAAATTAAAAAGTTTACTGATCAGCTAATCACAAGCGGTAACTTTGATTTAATTCGCCCCGACGGGTATATCATTTCATCCGAGGCTGAATGGATTGGTAAGAATCAATACGAGCGCTATCCCGAATTAAAAGCGTTCGAAAACGAAGTATCAGGGTTTAAAACTATTACGCTTAATGGAGAAAAACACGAAGTGGCTTTCAATACCGTACCTGGCCTTGGTTGGAAGGTATTTCGCTACGAGCCCTCTAAGCTGATTTATGCTGACTCTAACGCCAACTTAATAGAAGTCATTGTGATTGCTACCGTATCCTTTACCATTTTATTATTGTTTATTGGCTTTATTATTAATCGCTCACTTCAGCCACTTGTACACCTCAAAGAGACCATGAGAGATCTTGCCGGCGGCGAAGGTGATTTAACCCAACGACTTCCCGTTGAAGGCAATAACGAAATTAGTGAAATCTCTCACGAAGTGAATCAATTCATCGGCAATATTCACACCATGGTTGTCGATATCAGAGACTCTTCAAAAACCATTAGCCATTCTGTGAATGAACTGGGTGAGTTTAATCAAAAGAATGATGAGCGACTTTCTCAACATGGTACAGAAACAAATAAGGTAGTTACTGCAATTGAAGGGATGCGTGTTACAGCCACTAACGTTGCCGAGAACGCAGTGAATGCAGCAAAACTTACCGATCAAACGACCAATAATGCCACTGAATCAAAAAATGCAATATCACGCTCTAATGTAACTATTGAGCAATTAATTGATGACGTTAAACAAGTCTCGTCACAGATTACTGATATTAATGGTGAGATCAACAACATTACCGATGTACTCAACATGATTGGCTCTATCGCAGAGCAAACAAATTTACTCGCCCTAAACGCTGCCATCGAAGCCGCACGCGCTGGCGAACAAGGTAGAGGCTTTGCCGTTGTTGCCGACGAAGTCCGCGCATTGGCCGCACGCACGCAATCTTGCACTAGTGAGATTGAAAAAACACTAACCCGCCTACAAGCTTCATCTAACGAGGCGATTACTGCTGCTGAATCATCTCAGGTGACCTGCGAAAAAACCTCAGAAAGTGTTGTCACTATTAACCAAGAACTCGATACGATTATTTCGTCGGTTGAAGAGATGAACAGTGTTAATAACATCATTGCTACCTCGGCTGAGGAGCAAAGTGGTGTGACTGATGTGATTGCTGGCAATATTAATGAGATCCATGAGATTGTTGCCGAACTTATGAATAATAGTAAATCGACAATAGATTCCACTAATAATTTAACAAACAGTAACCAGCGTTTAGAAAATATTGTTAAGCAATTTAAACTATAACATCTTTAACTTTTAAAACACCAAGCGGTATTTATAATTTTACTCAAGTTCAAGTTATAAGTACCGCTTACTTTTTACATAAACCTGCTTTATATATTTACAGTACTAATTTTATCTTGCTCCACCCACGCTATATCACTACCCTTACTGGTCACATCTGCTTGGTCGCCAACCCCATAAAATAAATCGTCCATATTACCACGCGTAACACGCTTACTTTGCTCTTGTGTGTCTTCGTTATGCTCGCTATTAGTATCCCGATCAATCGACAAGTTAATAAAATCGAACAGATCAGCATCGGCAAGATGAGAAGGGGAAACTCGCGTTAGTGCACCAAAAATAGTTTCGGTTCTGCCCGGAAATTTTTTGTCCCACTCATTAAGCATGGCTTTTATTGTTTGTCGTTGTAGATTCTCTTGCGAGCCACATAAATTACAAGGAATAATTGGAAACTGCTTAGCCTCGGCATATTTTTCGATATCACTTTCACGGCAATAAGCCATAGGGCGAATAATAATATTACGTTGATCATCTGCTAGTAATTTAGGTGGCATCGCTTTAAGCCTACCCCCATAAAATAAATTAAGAAAAAGCGTCTCGACGATATCATCTTTATGGTGCCCAAGCGCTACCTTGGTAGCACCTATTTCTTCGGCAAAACCATATAAAGTGCCGCGTCTAAGGCGAGAACATAAACCACACGTTGTTTTACCTTCAGGAATAACAGACTTAACAACACTGTAAGTATCTTTCTCAACAATATAGTAAGGCACGCCAACTTCATCTAAATACTCTGGCAAAATATGTTCAGGAAAGCCCGGCTGTTTTTGATCCATATTAACGGCGACCAGCTCAAAATTTACAGGGGCGATTTTTTGTAAAGCCATCAACAGGCTTAGCATCGCATAGGAGTCCTTCCCACCCGACAGACAAACCATGATCTTATCGCCTTCCTCTATCATATTAAAATCAGCAATGGCTTGCCCTACATGGCGGCGTAGCCGCTTATTGAGCTTATTAAATTCAAGCCGCTGTTTGCGATCATCAATCTCTGGCATGGTCTTATTCACAATTGTCTTAATTCAGTCTGTATTTGAGTTTTATACACAAGGGGCCTACTGGCTAGAGCGCCATTGTATCGAAATTTATCACTAATAGGTCAAACATTATGCCTACAACATATATCTAGCAAGGCATAGAGTTGCCACCCCTTAGGCGCACTACAGCCTACTTATTGCCGACTAGGCCATTATTTGCAGGAATAATTCGTCCGCATTAAGTCCTTAACACGGGCAAATATTCGTCTTACTCGCGGCCAGCCCTCTTGTTGTGGCTAATCTATTTTCGAGTCAAAACTGGCATAGCCTTTGCTCTTACCTTTGTATTGATAATTTATAACTCGCTATCAATTGGCCGCAAGGCATAGATAGCAAATAGATTACCTACATTTTTATCCAAGTTACTCATAGAGCTTTTGTAGTTATGAAAATTTTTGACCGCGTATTTGGCCGCTTATCAAAATCGACACCAGAGCCAGAAACAGAACAACTCAATTCGCACACAAGCCTTTTTTCTCAGGTAAACCGCTATGCCTCGCTGATTGGCTTACAAGACCAACGACAGCTGATCGAGATTATCTCATCAGATTTTAATGACAGTTTCCAAAGTATGATTGTAGGCGTTGACCTTTATCAACAACAGTTAATCATTGACGAGCTATCGCCAAAAATCCAAAACCCGGAGGCGCTAATTGGACGAAAACTAACAATACGCCATCAAAAAGACCGACAGATGATTAATATCAGCGTCGATGTTATAGCATGGTCAGAGGATACCCATTGCCTGCATTTATCATTACCTGAAGACACTAGCTATGGGCCACGCCGACGCGATTACCGCATGGAGTTACTAAGCAATGCCCCTGTCAATGCTGTTATAACCCCAGTCTATGGTTCACCTTGGCACTCGACCCTAACCAATATTAGCCTCGGCGGCATGCGTATTATTGTGTCTGGCGATTTGCGCCCAGAACTAGAAAAACATAAACCACTTAAAAAATGCAGCCTTGTCTTGCCCTCTAATCATTTCCCGGCAGACCCTCCCATAAACTGTAGTGGCCGAGTCAAATCCTTCCGCTTTATTGGTAGGCCTTACCGGCGAACCGAGATAAGCATCGAATTTGACACTATCAGCGAGTCCGATCAATTAGCACTGCAACAATTTATTGAGCAAACCTCCATTGCTGCATAAACTGCAAGAGACTAATAGCCGCGTGGGCTAACTTGTATCGACTAAAGACATGTATATAATCGGCTAACCCCCTACCACAAGGACTCGTCGACTATTTATGTATACCTTACACATCGCTAATAAGAACTACTCATCTTGGTCACTCAGACCATGGGTATTAATGCACGCTTTGGATATAGATTTTAAAGAGCAATTGACACCCTTTAAAGGCCAAATCAACTACGGCGACTTCAAAAAATTTAGCCCAACAGGACAAGTCCCCTGCCTTATAGATGGCGAGCAAATTGTTTGGGAATCCTTAGCGATTACCGAGTACCTTTATGAAAAACACCCATCGGTATGGCCAAGCACAAGAGAAGCACGCACATGGGCACGCTGCGCAGCCGCTGAGATGCACGCAGGCTTTAGCGCTTTACGTAATCAATGCCCAATGAACTGTGGTGTACGTGTGCGCATACACCAGATAGACACTGCCTTACAAAAGGATGTAACACGTATTAACGAATTATGGGAAGAAGGTTTGGCGCGTTTCGGTGGACCATTTTTAGCAGGCAGCAGTTTTAGTGCCGTCGATGCTTTTTTTGTACCCGTTGTCTTTAGGCTACAAACCTATGGCCTACCCTTAAACTCACAAGCACAACAATACCTAGAAAACATATTAGCCCTACCTGCCATTAAACAATGGGAACAAGAGGCGATTGCCGAACCATGGCGCGAGCCAAGCCATGAAAAAGAAACCCTAGCCGTAGGCGTAATTACAACAGATTTACGAGAGAAAGATTAGCATTAAAGCTGCTTCAATATTGGATTAGATGGTAAACAGGCTTAAGTATCAGTCTGCTTATTATCTACTGCCGAATTAGTTTTTGTTAGAATAGACGTTACTATAAGGAAGAGTGCTAACAAAAAAGCTCTGGAAATATAAGAGTCACTACAGCCTGCGCCACCAATACACAAAATACTGGTATATTCATGAAACACAAAATGCATGATTGAAAAAAGTAGCCCAGCTGAGTAAAAAAACCATGACACGCCAACCTTTTTTAGTTTCTTTAAGATCATAGCCAATAAGAAAACGATAGGCACTAGAAATGGTGCACCAATAACAATAATGACAACTAATATTATAAGATCAGAAGCACTACTCATAACTCAACTCCGTAATACTCGCACAAACCGCGAGTAATTTTTTCGATTGTATGTTTTAGTTTACACTTAAATAGCCGCTAGAATACTTTATTATGTAATGGACATAATAATTTTTCTACAACGATACTAGTTGGGTCAAGGTCATTTAAAGCCACAATATCTAACTTTATCAACAATCCATCAAAGATTTTTGACAACTATACAATGACATTACCCACCCATAATGCCATAGGGTAACTCGACACTGGCTGGACAAAGGGTGCGGATATCATCGGGTAGACGGTAACTGCCATCGTTCTCGTAGAGTGCGGTAATGTTAGCTTGATTACTTACTGGATAAATCGCCGGCTCACCGCGGCTAAGGGCCAAGGCTTTATCGTATAGCGCAATCGCCTCTGGCTCCGCCTTGGGGTAGCGGGTAAAGGGCGTGCAGACAAAGCTAGCGTTTAGCCAGTCGCTGGATGGCGCTTGGGTCACAGTGTTGTCTCCTGTACAGCCCCAGAGGCTGAGTAGCAACACCAGTAAGCCCATAAATTTGGTTATATTCACGAGCTTGGTAGACACTCCATCAACTAATATAAGCCTACTCACGTTAATCCCGATGCTTGGGCTGCGCGACGGTCGCGGGGCAACGCTCGTCTAAATCGGGGAAGCGTAGCTCAGGCTTATCACGCAGGGTTTTTGCTAGTTTAAATAAACAACTGGCTCTTGGCTCGTCTTTGTTTAAACCAAAGGTCGGGTATTTATTTTGATGGGCATAGGCATAGGCTAGTGCACGGACACAGGAGCCGCAGCCCAATTTGGCGCCATTACGGTAGGCGTGGTAGGCCTTATCGTAGTCTTTATCGGTTTCGTAATTACTGGCCAACTCCCAGGCGGCCTGCTTATGGCCCTGCTGTACGGCGCACTCTAGGGCGATATAGGCTTGCTGAAATTTACCCTCGGGGTAAAGGCTTTTGGCTACCGAGACGAGGGCATCGGGGTCACCCAGTTGCGCACCTTTATGCACATACTCTAGGGCTTTATTGCGGTCTTTTTTTACGCCAATACCTTTGTAATGCACCAGAAACATCCCGTAGTAGGCCTCGGGGATGGCGAGTTTTTCTAAGGCTTTAAACCAATAGAGGGCGCGTTGTTCGTCCTCCATCACACCGTTGCCTTGGTAATAGCGAATAGCGGTATTGTGCATAGCGGCCCAATAGCCACGCTCGGCGGCTTGCTCGTAGAGTGCGGTAATGTTCACTTGGTCAATGGGTGGCTCGCCGCGGCTAAGGGCCAAGGCTTTATCGTATAGCGCAATCGCCTCTGGCTCTGCCTTAGGGTAGCGGGTAAAGGGCGTGCAGACAAAGCTGGCGTTTAGCCAGTCGCTGGATGGCGGGTTGGTCACAGTGTTGTCTCTTGTACAGCCCCAGAGGCTGAGTAGCAACACCGGTAAGCCCATAAATTTGGTTATATTCACGAGCTTGGTAGACACTCCATCAACTAATATAAGCCTACTCACGTTAATCGCGATGCTTGGGCTGCGCGACGGTCGCTGGGCAACGCTCGTCTAAATCGGGGAAGCGTAGCTCGGGCTTATCACGCAGTGTTTTTGCTAGTTTAAATAAACAACTGGCTCTTGGCTCGTCTTTGTTTAAACCAAAGGTCGGGTATTTATTTTGATGGGCATAGGCATAGGCTAGTGCACGGATACAGGAGCCACAGCCCAATTTGGCGCCCTTACGGTAGGCGTGGTAGGCTTTCTCGTAGTCTTTATCGGTTTCGTAGTTACGGGATAATTCCCAAGCGGCCTGCTTATGGCCCTGCTGTACGGCGCACTCCAGGGCGATATAGGCTTGCTGAAATTTGCCCTCGGGATACAGACTTTTGGCTACCGAGACGAGGGCATCGGGGTCGCCCAGTTGCGCACCTTTATGCACATACTCTAGGGCTTTATTGCGGTCTTTTTTTACGCCAATACCTTTGTAATGCACCAGAAACATCCCGTAGTAGGCCTCGGGGATGGCGAGTTTTTCTAAGGCTTTAAACCAATAGAGGGCGCGTTGTTCGTTCTCCGCTACACCGTTGCCTTGGTAATAGCGAATAGCGGTATTGTGCATAGCGGCCCAATAGCCACGCTCGGCGGCTTGCTCGTAGAGTGCGGTAATGTTCACTTGGTCAATGGGTGGCTCGCCTCGGCTAAGGGTCAAGGCTTTATCGTATAGCGCAATCGCCTCTGGCTCCGCCTTAGGGTAGCGGGTAAAGGGCGTGCAGACAAAGCTGGCGTTTAGCCAGTCGCTGGATGGCGGTTTGGTCACAGTGTTGTCTCCTTGGTGACAGCCCCAGAGGCTGATAATAAGTAATATAAGGGTGCTGGTACGCAGCAGTGCCATTAGCCGCTCCCCTGCTTGATGGAATCAATAAAGCCTTGGTCTTTGACCACGCTTAGGTCCTCAAAATAGGGGAATAAATTCATAGCCAATAGTTCTTTTTTAAAATACTGATCAGAATTTTTTGCTAACAACTCTCCCCATTGTTGATACCAATCTTCAGGCGTTGTTTTTTGCCCTCCATCTAAAGCCGTCCACTGCCCATTGGTATGCTTGGACCATATTTGTTCTCTAAACTCATGGGCTTGGTTGTCGGTATATTGTATGGCTATGTTGAGTTCGGTATCTTCGCGCATACTGCGCTGGTTCCAGTTGGCGGAGCCTAGGGTAAGGTAGCTGCCGTCAAAGATGGTGAGCTTGGAGTGGATATAAATTTCTTTGTATAGTGTCTTGCTGGTGCGTTTTACACCATAGCGCGGATAATGCGGGTTAATCAGCTCCGTAATCTCCACAAGCTCGCTATTGGCTAAGCGGCAAATATGTACCATAACGCCGGCTTTTTCCATAGCCTCTTGGGCTTCTTTGAGTTTTTCTTGGCTCCCGTCTTCTTGGGCTTCTCGCCATTGCGCCTCGGAGGTATTTGCTATGCCTTGGTTTAGCTCGTTAAGCATCCCAGCCCTAACATCGACCCCACCTTTGGCACTGTCGTTAAGGTTGGTCACCACAAAGACGTAGAGCTTTTTCTTGTCGCCACACTTGGCGCGTATAGTTTGTGCACGTTGTTTGATAATACGTGCAAATTCGGGCTGGCGAAAATATTGGTCTTCGACAAAGATAAATTGGTTTATTTGTGCAAGGGCTTGTTCGTAAAATTGGTTAATGTTGTATTCTTCTGCGTCGCGCCAGGTGCGTAAGACTTGCGCGGTATAACGCCCCTTATGGCTTAGTGTAGGTAGGCTGGTCGCTAAACGGGTAGGGATTGATGGGCTATGCCAACGGTCGGCGGCTTCGTTCCAGCTTTGGCTAAAGTTATAAAATAAATCCATGACGCAAGGGCCACGTAATTTAAGGCCTACGTCTTGTATATGGTTAGCTTGATTGCCGCCTCTCGGTGGATGCTCTTGGTAGTCAAAGTATTTGGGCCAAAAATTAAAACCCTGCACAAAACCTACGGCGTCGGCATCGGAGGCGTGATCGACAACGATCATTTTTTGATGGTGAGTAGGAAAACTACCCACATTGGCGTGAGGCAGGCCTGAGCTAGGATCTTCACGGTGTTGTTGTGCCGCGTATTCGCCATAACCTAAGCTTTCGAGTGAGTCGAGCTGCTCTTTTAGTGCAAAGAGTTTTTGCTCTTCCGCACGCAATGTAGGGTAAGTGCTGTCGGTCACTGAGCGGCGTAGGTGCCTTACGTTAGTATCTTGCTCGCTAATTTGTTGTTCTAGGCGCGCTTGCTCTTGCAGCCCTTGCGGGCCCAGTATTGGCGCACCGGGATCGCGGGTCATAAATTGTAAGTTGGGGATGTCACCCGCCATGCCACGCTGCGCCCAGCTTTTGGTGACCCAGTTTGTTTGTAAGCTCGAATCCCCTGCCGAGGCGCTACCCACATTGGCTACTATGTTAAACCAACATAACACTTTAACCTCGACGCCTTTTTTGGCAATGGCTTCAAGAGTATAGCCTAGCTGGTCTTGTTCACGAGTACTGCCTAGCACTAGCGATACATAAGGGTTAAACCCCCAAATAGCAATATAAACCGTTTTTTTGGCGCGCTCTAGCACGCTTTTTAATTGAGGCAAGTAGGCCTCGCCACAGTTGAGTAGGTCGATGGCATTACCGGCTCTGGGGATGTATTTGTTGGGGTCGGGTAAATCACCCACAAACCAGTCGGTGGCGGCAATAGGAGTACATATTGTAGGGTTGGCATCTGCAATGATAGGGTCCGTATTCGCCATGCGTCATAGTCCTTTTAGTAATTTCTTGCGGCTAGTTATTACAGTAATGTTTTGAGGGTATTAAATAGACCATCGCTGAGTTCACCCGAGACCCCGTCATTTTGTGTGCCTTGAAAAAACTCGTAACGCTGCGTGCTTCCCTGTGTCGCATTACCCAGGTTTTCTGCGGCGTAATAACCTAATAAATCTAAGCGCTGTTCTGTGCCAACTTGGGTCTCGGTGGGGTCTAGCGGTATGGGGCGGTAAGTGAATTCACGCAATGTAGTTTTCACCCGCAATTCACTGGTCCAAGGCGCATCGTATTCATATTCAATTAAGCCTTCTTCATCAGTCAGGCCCGTTTGTACCAAGGCGCCATCTTTATACAGCTCATAATATTCATTACTGTATGGGTGCGCTGAGCTGCCAGGTGTTTGAGTAAGATGTAAGGCCATTTTTGGCTTTACTGGCAAGGCTGCCTGACCATCCCAACTTAAATCCCCAATAAACACATTACCCGAACCTGCCGCCATGGCACCGCCACAATCAATACTGTCACCAATACGGGCGGCGGGCTTACCATTAATAGATACCGAGGCCGAGCCTGCGGCCACGGCCCGCCCATGGGGTGGGCAGTCTTTACAGCCGTGAGCGGCAAGGGCATCGCCTACTCTGAGGGCAGGCTGGCCATTAATGGATACGTCGGGGCTACCTTCGATAGCATTACTGGGTGGGAAGCAGCCGTGGGCTGAGCCGGTATCTCCTTTACGTGATGCACTAGGCATGATTACTCTCCTTTGCTTGTATTCGATATTTGGCCGAGTACCTATTTGTTTTGTTGCCAACAGGCGCGACAGTCATACGGGTAGTATTTAAATAAGCTACAAATACCACACTCAATATGAAGTAAGTGGTTATTATCCATCGGGTAGGGTTAATCAACTCAGCCACTATGACACCGTCTTAGGTTTTGCAAGTTGATGAATAAATGTTGGGTAAGGCGACATAAACTTTCCATAAATCCTTGTCAAATATCCATAGTCAAACGACTTTTATAAAAAAGCGCGGCGATAATAGCATAAATAATAAAAATAAAAGTTATTCGGTTTATTTTTATGTGAATTGATTATCTATAGCGCTCTCTACGACAGCAGCTAACCGCTATCAGTTCTGTAAAATATATTTATAACTATCGATTTACTGGCTAAAAATCCATCTAGTGTTTTTCAAGCATTTGCAGTATTCGAGTCACGACTGCATTTGAATCCTTATACCAATCTTTAGCGAGTATATAGCAAATATTCCAGCCAAAGGCTTTGAGCACGCTGCCTGGGGTATGATATCGGTTAATCAGGTTTTCTACTTTATAATGGCTGCTATTATCTGTAAGTATACCTAAAGTAAATTGAGGATTATCGGAGCGGCCTACTGCAATGTCGCATTTCATATCCGACTGCCCGTAGTCGATCTCGACACGTAAGCCCTCGGTGCGAAGACACTCTGCAATGGCTTTAACCAGAGCACGATCGGCATCACTCTTTTGTGGGTGTGAGTAGCCGTACTCTAACAAAGCCGTTTGCATGCTGGCTTTATCGCCCTCGGAGACCGCTCTGGCGTAGCGTAAATATTGGCGTAGTGCATTTGCGCCAGTGTTATAAGTATTGGTGATTTGCCCTGAGTCAATAGAGGTAACAACCACCATATGTTTTTTGGCGCGTGAAAAAATAACATTGAGTCGTTTCTCGCCACCATTTTGGTTAATTGGGCCAAAGTTCATCAGCATTTTGCCTTGGCTATTGGGACCATAACACACACTCAAAATAATAATATCACGTTCATCACCTTGTACATTTTCGAGGTTTTTAATAAATAAACCCACAAACTGGCCTTCGTCTTCGCGTTCTTCTTCTGCTTCTAATTTGTCGGCAAAGGCTTTGTCTTTACTCGCTAGTCGAGCCAGTGCTGATTCTATCTCTTGCTGTTGTGCTTGCGAAAAAGCAACGATACCTAAGGTCTCGCCTTGTTTATCACTCAATAAATATCTCACTAGGTGAGCAATATAATTTGCCTCGCCCGTATTGCGCTGGCTAAAGTATGGACTATTCTCAAGTTTATGATAGCTAATAGGTCTATCGTATATTTGCTCTTTTATTAGCTTGTCGTCCCAGCTATAAAGTGGCTGCTCGTCGCTGTTTTTATTGTTTACCTTTTCGCCATTTCCAACTTCTTGCTGAGTAACGAGAATAGGCTTTTTAGGTGCTAGTGCTGAGGTGCTGGGTATGGTTTGCAATTGCCCTGCATAAAATGCTTGATTACAAAAACCAATGAGACTTTCGTGGCGGCTGCGATAATGCCAATTAAGCACAGTCGTTGGCAAGGCACCCGAAGCACGGTTTAAAAAGGAATCCGCATTTAAGTTATAGATATGTAAATTCTGTGGCTGATCTTCGTCATCACCTTGTTGGCTCGAAAAAAACGACGATGGAGGTAATTGCATTTCATCGCCAACAACAATCATTTGAGCCGCTCGGTATAATGCGGGTACAGCATCTTCCAAAGGTATTTGACTCGCTTCGTCAAAAATCACAACATCAAACAGCGACTCGTTTAAGGGTAAAACATCGGAGACACTCAGTGGGCTCATCATCCATATAGGTTTTAAGCTGCGTATTAACTCCCCCGCCTCTGAGGTGAGCAACTCACGAATTGATTTATGCGCCCTAGTTTTTTCAAACTCACGCTCAACTAATTTACGCCCACGATTAAATGCACGACGCCAGTCTTTTTCTTCTTGGCTAGTGTTTGCCATAGAGCCTGAGGCGCGTTGTATGTTGGCGTGAAAATAAGCGCGCGTTTCACTAGTGACTAGCTGGGCATTGCTGGTATGCAATTGCTTAATTTTATTATCGAGTTCTGTAAATATATGCTCAACACGGCTGCCATCAACACGGTGCAATGCGCGATTGCTGCGTATCGATTTTTCTATCACTTCTACCATCACTGCATTTTCTATCGCATGTAACGGTAACGGTAATGTTCTTATCGAGGCACTTAATTGCTTATCTAAGCCATCGAGTTGTTGTAATAGATCGGCCACTTCAAACACTAGCTCACCTTGACCTCGCAATGCATCAACAGCGCTCGCAATATCATCGGGCGTTTTGTTGTGGTAGGCCGCCAAGTAGCTTGCCAACTCTGCCTCGGTATTCCGTAAGCTACGGTCTTGCGCTATTTTTGCCAAACTATCTGGGTCGTTAGCATGATCAATACAGGCTCGATACACTTGCCGTGCTAAAGCACTTTGTTGTTGTGGCTCTTGCCATGCAGTATCAAGTAACAGGGCTATGGCAGAGAAATCATCTAAACCAAATTGTGCTTCTATTTCCTGTAACTTTTCTTGTTGTTGGCGCCTAGCACTGAGTGCTTGCTCTGCCAATTTTAGTGTGTGTGTATAGCTATCGTATGTTGTTGGCCCTTTTTCTTTGACGAGATTTTTAGCTGCGCGCCAGCGGCCACTCAAAAATAACCACCATTTACCCTCGCAATCTACCGCTGCTCGCAATGCATTTTTTAATTGCTCTGCATCAATATCAAGATCCCAACCTTCGGCATCTTTAGCTTTTTTGTCTGCTTTTTCGGCCAAGGTATTTAGTTTTTGTATCTGCTTTTTGAGTTTAAGCGCACCAATACTATCGGCGTCTAACAGTTTAACCTGATCCTCTAAGATTAGAGGCAGCAGCTTGCTTATGATCGCATTGGCATCGAGCAAGGATTGCCAACTAGGTGTCTCGCTATCCAAGAAAGGTAATAGCTTTTTAATGGCCTCTTGTGTCTCTGGCCAGTACTGCACGATACGATCGCAAAAGGCATGCAAATCAGATGTTGGATCAGTTGAGTTGGCAATACTTCCTTTAAGGCACCAAACCGGAGTGCTCGCCAATACTGCACAACCTGTAATGCTAAACAGGCTATCGAATATTTCTGTAAGTAGTTTTTTATGGGCAGTAAATTGATCCCAGCTTGGCAAAAGCGCGCGCTCTTCTAATTCTAACTCTGCTTGGTTGCCACCTGCTGCAAGCCATTGCTGAATAAGTTCTCGCAAACTTGTTTGACTACCTTCTACGTGGCTTTGCATAGAGCCCGAAAAGCTTTGTAGCTCATTTAATAGTGCCTCTATCTCAGCAAGCACATCTTTACGCAGCGCATCGTGATTGCCTTCTGCACCTTCTAACCAGTTTTGATAGATATCGTCAAGATCGTCAATAAATGCTTTTTTGTCGCTTTGCGAATCATGGATAAGTGCACAAAGGCTCTCTAGCCCCACTTGCTGTAGACGATGGTAGACAACATCGAGTGCTACGCGCTTTTCGCAGACAAACAATACGGATTTTTGGTGTGCTAAGTAATCGACAATCACATTGGTAATCGTTTGTGACTTACCGGTGCCAGGGGGACCTTGAATAACATAACTTTGGCCACTGCGACCGCGCCAGACAGATTCAGATTGGCTCGGGTCTGCTGGCAGTACATGGTATTGTGAATCGAGCTCTACAGGAGCTAATGGCTCTAGTATTTGCTTTGCATTTTCGTTAAATAGCGTATCAAAGTTTTGGCTATCAAAATTGTTTTCGCCAAGCATTTCGCTATAGTCACGTACAAGTGTCATTTTTCTATAATTAAAATTAGCAAGAGTAATTGCACACAAGTCAAACTCCCACTGATTAGCACTACCGTTTTGACCACTATCAATAGAATAAAAGTCACGTTCGACAACACTTTCTTGTGCAGCCATGGCATTAATCATTTTATCGCGGCCGGGATCCTCGACCATTTCACGCGAAGGCGCCTGTGCTAAGCGCACATTACGTTCAAATATCTGCACCCCCAGGGCTTCGTACTTATCTTGTCGATAGCTATAGGCAAGCCCATCATAACTACTCACCCCTTTGCCGGTAATTCGCCTTTTGCGCCGAAAATCATCGAGCTTACGCTTAGCTTTTTTAGCAATCAATTGTATACGCGGCACTTTAATAATAGAAAGCTCAACGCCCTTTGCACTTTTTTCTATCTGTTCGCTAATACTTTCATGTAATTCGATAACAGTATTCAAATCTTTAGCATTAATACGTGCGGGTAACTTTATATCGTATAGTTGTAAAAGGTGGTGACGTAATACTGGGTTAATTTCTGCGGCTTCCATATCGGCACTGAGCATGAAACTATCTTTTACGCCTTTTTTCTTTTGTATTTTTACAGGCACTAAAATTAACGGGCTATTAATACGCTCTTCTGGGGCTTCTTTTAGGTTGTGCCAGCGTAAAAAAACTAACACTAATCGCAGTTGAGAAAATCCATATTCTTTTTCGTCCCGATTTGCTTGCAATCTAATTTTATCGAGGGAGTTACTTAAATAGGGGTAGTCTTCAAAGCGTAACCAACGCGATAAAGCAACAGCTTTGCCCTTGCCTAATTCCTCGCATAAATATTGATTGCCCAATAAAAGTTGCTCTGGTCGTATTGAGCGGTGGTCGATAACGTAAGGAACTGAGCCCAAGGTTAAGTTTGCTGTAGAACCCGTCTCACGAAAATATAACAGGCGATTACGCCGGCTTATTTCAAACAGTTTATTGCGTAGATGTGTTTGAATACCTCGCTTATCATCACCGCCCTCGGCTAAGTCTGAGCTAGATTGCTCGTCAATCTCTTGATCGCGATAGTGGCTAAGTGCTTTTACTACCGTGGCCAAATCTTGGGGGCGCTCGCCTCTATCAAGCTCTGTCATTTGTGCAATAACCTGAGAAACAAGTGGATGCACTCTATCGTTTAAAAGACTAATATCGTGGCGCGAGCGCACAAAGGCTTCTAAATCCTCAGACTTTGTTAAATCGAGTTGCGCAGCCAAGCTCGCCATAATAAGGCCTAGCACATACATATCGGTTAAGGCATCGTGATGGTCTACCTTTTCTTCCCAGGCGATGTAGTCTAGGTAGTAGGCCACTCTGGCAGTCTCTTCCTCACGGCTAGCTATTCGTTTGTCCGTGGCTACCGCTTTGCCGTCTGTGTTCACTTCGCTGTAGTGACCGGTAATGTCTAAATTCGATTGCACTGTATTTTTGCTAAGCGCTTTAAGTGCTTTGGTGTTATCCAACGCCAATGCTGCATCACTATTGTGAAACCACAAATGCCCGAGCGACACTGCTAGTGCATCGACACCATTGAGTGGCGCCACTCTACCTAACTCATGTAACTCTGAGACCTGCTCTAATAGCGGTAGCAACATGCTCAATAGGTCATCGGTGCCCACTGTTTTTAAGGCACGCCACTGCCCTAATTGCTGTAGAAAAGTTTGAGTATCTGTATTATTAGGGTCTTGCATGATTGGCAGCTTCTATTTGTTCTTGAGCGTTTAGTAATAGTTTTTTCACATCATCTTTTTTTTGCTTAAGTTCTTTGCGAAACAATGGCTCAAAAATTTTATATATATTTAATTGTTGTGCTAACTCTAAAGCAACCACCATACTCACAGGATGCAAGTCGCTATCAGCGGTTGCAAAATCAAGCAGTAAATAGCAGTAGTACTCCAGAGTTTTCTCTTTAGAATTGGCAATAATATCGACAAGTTCATCAATATCAGGGGGCGTATCTCGCCAAACGTACTCTGGGAAATACTGCTGTGCCATAGCCTCTAGCGTATCAGTGCGCATGCAGGTGTTTTGGCTAATGGCATCAATCAATATTTTAGAAGCGTTGGTCAATTGTTTTTGGTCAATTAAATCTAGGCTCTCGGCATCGAGCTTACCGATAATATAGGGCGCCGTTTTTTCATACCATTCAGTTTCTTTCTCAACGGTGTGTAAGACCTTTGCCCGAATGTACGTCTCTGGATGAGAAATACCTTGTGAGCCACCCTCTAATTGCGCAAGCACTTCATCGGCTTGTACAAGGTAGTCATCAACAGCAATCTCACTTAACCCAGTCGTCACTTTAATCAGGCTAGAGATAGTTGCCTGCCACTGCCCGGTTACTTTGAGCGCACCAAGATCGGCATAGACCTCGGTAAATAATTGATAACGGCGACTGGTTTCGTAAAAAGGTATCGGGCAATCGGGCTGGGAGCTACACCAGTTAAGTATGCGCATGGCGGTAAAATACTGGCCGTTTTCTATAGTGTAAAGTTTGTGATGGGATACTTCGTGTGAAAAAACAGCGAGTAATTCTTCTTCGGTGAGTTTAGCAACAATATCTCCCCTTAATATAATGGCAATCTCACCGGGAAAAAACATCAGCTCTGCATTTAGCCCATCGCTTGCTGCCTGACCTTGGTAAACAGTAATAGGGTAGTCAATATTCAGTGCCTCACAGGCTTTACCTACTAGCTCATAAAGCCTTACATTACTTTCAGGCGTTAGGCGAAATGTCGATTTTAACAGCTCTAGTTTTTGAAACTCTATATGCTTCTCGGTAAACGTATCCGATGCAAACCAATCCCAAAGGCCTTTTTCATGGGTCTGCAAATGTACACAAATATCGCGATGGTAATTAAGCGGGGGTAATAGATTATCTGTTGTTTTGGTTAATTCAAGATTGTTCATAGTACTCTTTACTACGCCATTAAAAATTCTATAGCTTATGCTAACGGTAAATTTCTACCCGCTTGGCTATAGTCATCGTGTATCGCACGCACTCTCTCAGCTTTAATATCAAGTGCGTGTGCGCCTAGCGACTCGATGTAGGTACAGGAGGAAAACTTCCTCGACTCATACTCGTATTGACGTACCCACTGTTGGCGTGAGCGTAGCCATTTAGGTTTAACCGGCCACACACCACTACCCGATTTAATTCTATCTATTCCCATACGCCAAGGTTTGGGACTCACACGAGCGCGAAAGCATTTTTGATTTTTACACATTTTTGCATAATAACGGTCGGTGCCTATAGCCTCAAAAAAATGGTGAATTTCTAAACTATCGGGGGCAAAACAAGCATGCATCACCATTACCCTATAGCCATGTGGTGTTTTATAAACACGCAAGCGCCAATCTGGGTTATCCTCAGAAAATTTTCTGATTTTGTTAAGTGACCGCTCCTCAGGTGTTAGCAGAAAACGACTGACAATGTATTTTCTGATTAAATGAAAAACAACCAAGGCACTAATAGCAGCAGCAACTGCTGGTAAGGGTTCAATAAACGGTGAGCTATAGATAACAAAGGCCACCGCTGCCAAAATCATAAAGAGGGACAAGGCACAACCAAGAAGGCTAGCACCGTCGTTAATATCAACATCGGCAAAGGCCACATCGGGTGTGTTAAGGCACAGAGCCCCGTAGCTATTACGCGATAGTACTGTGTCATTAAAGGTCTTTATAACTTCTTCACGAATGGGCAGGCCCTCTGCACCGTTATAGGCAACCTTATGATCAATTCGACGTACTTTTTCACCCATTTTAGCAAGCTGGGTTGCTTCTTTGACTCGCGTTTCGGCAGCTAACTTGGCATCAGCCTCACTTGTGTCAGACCAGCCAAAACGCCGGTAAGTTTGCTTGCGCCCATCCAGCATTATCGCCAAACTGGCTTCCGCCCAGTACCGAGGGATAATCATGTCCTTTTTCCTATGAGTAAAGTAGCAGCGATAAGCCTTATTTTACCTGTATTAATGAATTTAGCTGTATTGCTAATCTCATTATAAGCTTATGAATAGAATGTCGGCTAATGCGCGCTTAATTATAATATTTACTGCACACTGACAACTAATATACCTACCCTAAAATGCACCTAGCTAAGATGATAAAATAATACTCTATTAGCCTAATGTATTCACTGTAATACACATTCTCTCAAGTGGCAGGTACAATCCCTCCCATCATAATAGGATCGACAATCAACAAACAAGTTATTATAAGCCATTGTTTCTATGCTAACTCCCGAAAATCTTAACAGGCGTTTTTCAGTCGCACCCATGATGGACTGGAGTGATCGTCACTGTCGTTATTTATGGCGGCTACTCTCAAAACACAGTTTACTGTATACCGAAATGGTCACTACGGGAGCTTTGTTGCAAGGCGATCAAGAGCGGTTTTTGCGCTATAACGATGAAGAACACCCTTTAGCTTTACAACTTGGTGGCAGTGACCCCATAGCACTTGCCGAGTGTACTCAGCTTGCCGAAAAATGGGGCTATGATGAGGTCAATTTAAATTGTGGCTGCCCCAGTGATCGCGTTCAAAACGGTATGATTGGTGCCTGTTTAATGGCCCACCCTAAACTAGTAGCCGACTGTATTAAAGCCATGCAAGATGCCGCGACTATTCCCGTCACTATTAAGCACCGTATTGGCATCGACGATATGGACGACTACGAAGGCCTATTAGAGTTTGTTAGCACCGTTGCTGAGACTGGCTGTAATACCTTTATTGTCCATGCCCGCAAAGCTTGGCTACAAGGTTTAAGCCCCAAACAAAACCGTGAAGTCCCCCCACTTGTCTATGAGACAGTGCATAAATTAAAACAAGCTTTGCCTCACCTAACGATTGTTATTAACGGTGGTATTCGTGCAATATCCGAAATAGACGAGCAATTAAACCATGTTGATGGGGTTATGGTTGGGCGCGAGGCTTACAGTAACCCCTATTTACTAGCGAGTATTGACCAACATTTATTTAACAGTGACAATCCCATACGCACGCGTACGCAGATAATGCTCGATTATATCGATTACTGCGAGCGGCAATTGGCGGCGGGCTCTCGCCTGCATCATATGAGCAAACATGTACTGGGTTTGTTTCAAGGCGAGAAAGGCGCTCGTGCCTTTAGACGAACCATTAGCGAAAATGCCTATAAAGATGATGCTAATACCAATGTATTAAAAACAGCATTGGCTCATGTTTTGTAATCATGACCAAAAAACTTTGAAGACCTAAGCTCATTAAAATAAATAGTTAACCAACTTTATTGAAAAACAGAGAGACAATAACGATGACAGCTTCAGCACTTGAGCAATTAAAAACAATGACAGATATTGTTGCAGATACCGGCGATATAGAAGCGATAAAACGCTATCAACCTCTAGATGCAACCACTAACCCATCATTGCTTTACAAAGCTGCGCAAATGCCACAGTACAGTGATCTTTTTCAGCAAGCTGTCGCCTATGCAAAAAGCCAAGCCGAAGATGTAAACCAACAAGTCGATATTGCCATGGATAAGCTATCGGTATTAATTGGCTGCGAGATCGTCAATATTGTTCCTGGCAAAGTCTCAACAGAAGTTGATGCACGTTTATCATTTAACACATCGGCAACGGTTAAAAAAGCTCGACAATTAATTGCTTTATACGATGAACAAGGTATTAGTAAAGATCGTATATTAATTAAGATTGCTTCAACATGGGAAGGCATAAAAGCTGCCGAAATACTTGAGCAAGAAGGTATTAATTGTAATTTAACCTTGTTGTTTAGCTTAACCCAAGCGATTGCCTGCGCTAATGCGGGTGTGTTTTTAATTTCGCCTTTTGTTGGCCGCATACTTGATTGGTATAAAAAAGACACAGGAAAAACCAGCTACGAACCCCAAGAAGACCCTGGTGTCTTATCCGTAAGTGATATTTATCAATACTATAAACAACACGATGTTAATACCATTGTTATGGGTGCAAGCTTCAGAAATAGTGGTGAAATACTCGCGCTAGCAGGCTGCGATAGATTAACAATAAGCCCCGATTTACTGGCCGAACTACAAAACAGTAAGGATATCGTTAATCGTCAATTATCACCAGATAGTTCATCACAGCATTTTGATAGAGTGCAATTAAGTGAAGCAGATTTTCGCTATCAACTTAATGATAATGCCATGGCAACAGAAAAATTAGCCGAAGGTATCCGTAATTTTATTAAGGATCAGAATAAATTAGAGGTATTAATACACGAGCAATTAATTGCTTAATAGTAATGATTATCCAATTAAAGTATATGGATATATCTTCGTGGCGAAAGCCATCGCGAGACTGAATATAAAGAAGAAATACAAGAAGGTTCACACATCTTTGCTGTATTTTGTAGTCGATAACGATATTAGCTAGATAGCTAATATCGTTAGTAGGTTAATAGTGATGAGAACACATAATGATAAAATTTATCGATCAATTTTTTGAGCGCTTTAACCAGATAGAAGATAATGAAGTGCTATCGACAGATGATTTACATTTAGCAACGGCAGCTTTATTAGTCGAAGTTGCTGTTAGTGATCAAAATTTTGATGAGTGCGAACGAAAACAGTTAAAAAAACTACTGGCTAGCGAATGTCAATTAAACACCGAGGAGATCGCTCAGCTAATAAATGAAGCCGAGAAAAAATCAAAGTCGGCATCTTCTCTTTTTGAATTTACCCACATTATTAATACTCATTGCGATTACACCCAAAAGCTCTCGCTCGTTAATAGCTTATGGAAAGTGGCCTATGCAGATAATGAGCTAGATAGCTACGAGGAGCATATTATCAGGCGCATTGCTGATCTTATTCATGTCAGCCACAGGGATTTTATTCAAGAGAAAATATCTGTAAGGGATAAATAGAAAACCTAAGAATATTATTACAGTCTATCTTTAAGATTGCTTTAATGTTTGCACTAAATCTTTAAAGGTTTCGCGGTTCGTTTTGTTCAACTCCATTAAGGCATAATGGGATTCTAGTATCTTAGATTTAAGTACGGATTCGTCAGCTAGCTGTGTGGGCTCTAGATGAGTAAAACCATTGTTGCGGTAGGTAGCTGAGCAGCTGTTAGGGACATCACTTACCATTTCACAGACATCATCCAAGCCCATTGACATAATCAAGCGTTTAATAGCTGGGTCTTTACACAGTACTAGTGGAGTTTTGTTGTGCTCGGACTGGCTCTTAACAGCCAATTTGGCAATCAAGCCAAGCGTTGTGCTGTCTAGCCCGCTGGCTTCATTCAGATCAAATAAAACGGTGCAAAAGTCATCTTGCTTAATGAGGTCTTCAATACAATTATCGAAGGGGATACACAACGTCAAGCGGACATCTCCTGACATTTTTATCACATAAACCCCATTGTGATCGGCAACTAATATCTCACCGGACGATACATCAGACTTCAATTCAAATAACCTCTATATCACTCTTTACCTTTGAGTGAGAAAACACTGCTTTTGTTCCATTTTATTTACGTCTTTAGACCTTTAGCTTAGATCATGAGAAATAGATAAAATCGCAATATCGTCGGGTAAGCGATCAAAAGTGAGTAGTTTTAACTGATCAGTGATCGCCTCTATACTACCGCCGGTTTGCGAAAGTGATTCTAGCAGATTTCTTTCCTTTGCTAATAGATCATTTCCTGATAATACTTCTAAAATTCCATCGGAAAAGGCCACTAAGGAAAAGTTCTCTGGCAATTTACGGTTATAGACATCCCAATTATTATCAACAAATAATCCCAAGGGCTTGCCCTGCCCCTCAAGATACTGTGCTTGGCCATCGCTCACAATAACAGGCAATGGTAAATGCCCAGCCACTATGTAGGATAGCTCGTGTGTTTGTGTATCAATAATACCGACTATCATCGTAATATGATTATTAAGGCGCATTGCTATCAACTCATCGTTAATAACGGTGACTAATTCCTGTAGGGCATCGTTGATAGCACCAAAATCGGTCAATAGTTGGCGTAAGCGGATCAATTGCGCCACTAAGTTTTTTAGCCAAATCGTTACAAATGCAGGTGCCGAGCCATGACCTGATACATCGGCAAGATAAAAGGCATAGTAGCGTTTATTCAGTAGTGCATAATCAATGCAATCGCCACTTAAAAATAAGGCCGGGATAACCTTGTGAGTACATTGATAGTCTCTGGCAATAAAAGGGCTCATAGGCAGCATGCTTTGCTGTACAAAGTTACCCGCCCTTTGGTCTTGCTCAAGCTCGCTGATATGCAAGCGCAGCTTATGGTTAGCATCCTCTAACTCAGAACGATAACGTTGATTCTCTAACTTTAAATCTCGCCGCTCAAGGCCATGCAATACGGCATGAATTAACACTTCTGTATCGGTAATTGGCTTAATAAAGTAGTCAATCGCACCTAAACGTAAAGCATTTATCACATCACTCATGACACCTGCCTCTGCAGTGACAATAACGGGGATATCTCGAAAACGCTCGTTAAGTAATTGTAGGAGGCTGGAATCTTCGCCCCAGCCAATACTAAGATCGGTGATGATGGTATCGGGCGGTGACTTTTCTATATAAGCGAGGCTTAAATGCGCATTAGCGCAGCTATGAACTTGAAAACCAGTCAGTTTAAGGGCTTCGCTAAAACATTGACGAATGTCATCATCTTCATCAATAACAAGAACTGTATAGTCGGCATTCTGCACGTAAAATAACACTCTCTATGCGTCATAAAGATACTACTAACATCGAGAACTTGTGATTATTATCCTATGCTCTCTCATGTAGTCACACTACTCTTTTAGCATCATTCAAGCAACTAGCGATTTGCCGCTACTTTAAAAAACCTAACAATAAAACAGAGGTCACTTAACGCTCAAAAAATAAGCAAGCAAAAATAGTTTTTTTGTCTATACTAGTTACTGGAATCATTTTTTAAGTAACAATAGTTAATGAACATAACCTCATCTAATAAATAATATAAGCAAACTAGCATAGGGGAAATACTTCCAATGAGTATTAGCGATAAAGATTACAGCGAAAAGCGCGATTTTATTCGTATGAAGGTCAACACACCGGCACAAATAGCAACACAACCCGATGGCGAACCCGATTGTGATGCCATCTGTAATGATCTGAGCGGAGGCGGCATGTCGTTAACGCTCAATGAAGAACTACCCTTAGATAGTGAAATTACCGTTACCGTCACTTCTGACCATAGCCACAGCCCTATACTTAAAGCACGCTGCGCTGTTGCTAGAATACAAGCCCAAGAGGACGGCGCTTATCAAGTAGGCCTATCCATTAAAGAAGTTGTCCAAGAAGAGAGTTAATCCTTTATCCAAATGCTTTTATATAATCCATAAATGCACGTATACGTGCATTTTGCCGACTATCTGGGTGAGTTAGCATCCAAATATTGCTGTTGCACTCTACTGGCGTTGTAGCCAGCTTAATCAGCTCACTCTCCCCTTTGGCTACATGAGCCGGTAGCGGGGCTACTCCCAAACCCTGTTTGCAGTAATAGTACAAGCTAGTAAATTTATCACACTCTATTGCTATATTTTTCTCGCTAATTTTAGTGCTTAGCCACTGCGTGATAGACAAATGCGCTAGTGTTTGGCTCGGCATTAGAACAGCATGTGCTGCTAAGTCATCAACTCCTATCTCTGTACCATTATGCTGTTTAATATAATCTTTACTTGCATATAAATTAAATATGATAGGTACTAAACATTTACCTACCATCGTCTCAGGTTGCTTGTTAGAGGCCGATAAAACAATATCAACCTCATGCCGCGGTAAGCTACGAAACTGCGTACTTACCTCGATATCGAGCTTAATGTCTGGATATTGCTGCTTAAAACCGCCAATCAACCGAGGCAGCCAAAAGTAACCAATGGTATCGCTCGTTGATAGACGAATGGTGCCTGCAAGCGAGACGTCCTTACCCAACAGGGCTCTTTCGGTATCGGTAAATGTCGCCTCGATGGATTCGACCATCTCAACGATAGATTGGCCTGCTGCTGTTAGCAGGTAACCCGTTCGATGGCGCTCAAACAAGCGCATTTTAACCCGCGCCTCAAGGCTGTCGATTTTACGAAAAACAGTCGATTGATTAACATCTAATGTCTGTGCCGCAGCGCTTAGGGTGCCACTTTTAACAACTTGTAAAAAATAGCGGTATTCTTCCCAATTCATATTATGCATTTTTGCAAACCTAAATTGCTTATTTTGATATTTATTTAATTATTTTGCATAACTATGATAGCTCTGTCTAGTGACAAACATTTTATATACATAGGAAATAACCATGCTTACCAATCAAACAGATCCAGAAAAAATTGCCTTAGCAACAACTATTTTGCGCGTTAGTCTAGGCGTTGTATTACTCGCTCATGTATGGGTAAAAATTTTTGTCTATACCGTTCCTGGTACTATTGGCTTTTTTGACTCTGTCGGTATTCCACTTGCCGCTACCTTAGCTTATGCCACTATGGCCTTTGAGCTTATAGGTGGGCTTATGCTCATCCTGGGTGTGGGTGTTAAACCTATTACACTAGTAACCGTTGCACTTATGTTGGGAGCTATTATTTTTGTACACGGTGGTAATGGTTGGTTATTTGCCAACGAAGGTGGGGGTTGGGAATACCCGGCTTTTTTAGCACTTGCAGCGATTGTTCAGTATTTATTAGGCACTGGTGCTTACTCGATTACATCAAGCTCTAAAACATGATTTTCCAACACTACACGACTATATCGGGAGTAAGCATATGTTAGTTAACGGCATTTGGGATAAAGACTGGGACCCAATACAAGCTAAAGACAGCGAGGGACGTTTTATTCGTCAGAGCTCAACATTTCGAAGCTCACAAATAAGTCCACAAAAAGGTCGCTATCTACTCTATGTTGCGTTGATATGCCCTTGGGCACATCGAACACTGATAACACGACAGTTAAAAGGGCTGGAAGAATATATTGACATTGCCATTGTTGAACCTTTTTTAACGAACCAAGGCTGGCACTTTGGTGACTTTGAAGGCTCGACAAGGGACCCCATTCACCACTGCGACTACATCCACCAAATTTATACAGCTGTCGATCCTAACTATACGGGTAGAGCCACAGTACCTGTTTTGTGGGACAAGGTCGAAAATAAAATTGTTAACAATGAGTCAGCGGATATTGTAAAAATATTTAACAATAATTTTAGCGATACAGAACATGCCATTAATTTAAGGCCTAAGGATTTGTTAGATGAAATAGGCCCACTCAATGAATGGCTTTATAAAACACTAAATAATGGTGTCTATAAAACAGGGTTTGCACAAACGCAATTTGCCTATGAAGAATCAGTAACTGCAGTTTTTAATACACTTGATAGCTTGGAAGAACGTTTATCCGATGGGCGAGAGTTTTTGTTTGGGGATAGGCTAACCGAAAGTGATATTCGCTTATATGTTACTCTTATAAGGTTTGATATGGCCTATTATGGTGCCTTTAAATGTAATCTTCGTCGTATTGCTGATTACACATACCTACAGTCTTATCTTGAGCGGCTATACAGCATACCTGCTTTCAAAGATACAACCAACGCCGCACATATTAAACGCGGGTATTATTCTATCAAGGCAATTAATCCTAATGGCATATACCCATCAGGCCCAGCACAGGATTGGCTTAGCTAATGCAACCCTGTCTTTTTATATCACATGGCGCACCGAGTGTGGCAATAAGCGACTCCCCTGCTCGTCGGTTTTTAACACAAATTAAGCAACATCTACCGAGACTGCCAAGTGCCATAGTGATTATATCGCCTCACTGGTTAACTGAGACTCCCACACTACTTGGAGCTACAGAGTTATCGACTATTTATGATTTTGGTGGTTTTAGTCAAGAAATCATGGCTTTAGACTACCCAGCACAAGGCCAGCCAATGCTGGCTCATAACATTTACACTTTACTCAAAGAGCATGGATTTAAATCTGATATTGATAAACACAGAGGCTTAGATCACGGTGCTTGGATACCCTTATTACTTGGCTTTCCAGAAAACACTATCCCGGTTACAGGTATATCAATAAGCCCTCGAAAGTCTCCCTTATTTCATTTAAAACTAGGACAAGCGATACGCACATTACGCCAAAAGAATATTTTAATTATTGCTAGTGGCAGTATCACTCACAATTTATATCAATTAGATTTTGCTACGAATATACCCCAACCGCCGCACTCGGTGTTGGAATTTAATCAATGGGTTTGTGAAAGTTTACTGAACAAAAATTATGAAAGATTGCTGAATTATAAATCGCACCCGCTAGCAAATTTTAATCATCCAACAGAAGAACATTTGCTGCCTTTATTTATGGCGATGGGAGCAGGAGGGAAAAACGTTCGGCGAATACACCATAGTTTTACTTATGGTGTACTCAGCATGGATGCCTATGCCTTCAACTGAACGCCTTTAACTAAAAATCTTTATCTTCTTCTAAGCCACCAGAGAATTCATCGGTAACTTCACCATCGTTAATTAAAAATTGACGACGCTGCAAATAAGCATCGCGAATAAAAATATAACGATCGCCACTTAATAATTCTTCTGTAGCTAGTAATTGAGCCCGAGTATCAACGATATTAGTGCCGTACAGAGTATTACGTGTTGGCACATGATCAACATATGAAACAGGGTTTGCGTAGGCATCTATAGGTAATGCTATACCATCTCTAAAATTAGATGGGCCAAAAAATGGCAGCACAAGATAAGGGCCAGAACCTACACCCCACGTACCTAGTGTTTGCCCAAAGTCTTCGCCCTCGGTTTTTTCCAAACCAACGTATTGTGCGGTATCAATAAAACCTAATAAGCCAATTGTACTGTTAACCAAAAAACGTCCTGTATGTAATAAGGTTTTATTACCTTTGCCCTGTAATCCAGAGTTTGCCAGGTTTCTTATCTCACCTAGGTTCGAGAAAAAATTACCAACGCCTGCTTCTACCGGACTGGGAGTCACATAATGATAACCTTGGGCAATGGGTTTAATTAAAAATCGGTCGAGCCCTGAATTAAAACCATAGACAACTCGGTTAAAGCCCTCGTAAGGGTCAGATTTATCAGGCGAAGAAGCACAGGCAGCAAGTCCTGCCACACTAACTACAATTAAAGCTATTTTTTTAATTGATTTCATATCTACTCACATTTTCCTATTGGTCTTTCTTATATCATGCTCACATCACGACTATACCGAGAAGCTCACTTTTAAGCTAGGTGCACAACTGCCATATTGGCGGTTAGTAACTTAGGTAGCACTTACATTGCCGACGACTCCCACTGTTTATTTAAGCGTTTAACTGATACTGGTACTCGTGTTGTTAGTGCTTGAGCAAACAAAGAGACACGTAGCTCCTCTAACATCCAACGGTATTGCTGCAGCTGTTTGGGTAGCCCATAAAACACATCTGTACTGTTATCTGTATTACTAACGGTTAATAGTTCTTCTAGACGAGCGTATAAAGGTTCTAACTGTGCAATATGTGCTCGGTCCTGATTAATGTTCATAGGGACTTTTTCTAAGCGCTGCCCAATGGCTTTTAGATAACGCGGGTACTGCTGTAGCCACTCATAGGGAGTACTATATAAACAACCTCGATAAAATAAACCCGCTAACTGTTTATTGATATCAGACATGGCATAGGCAATAGTCAATACATTTTTAGACTGCTTTGCTTGTTTTTTAATCCCTACAACTGAATTTAAGGATTGGACTAATAAGCTCGCTATATGTTCCGCACGCTCAACCCATTGGCTTTTAGCTTTGTCGACAGCCATGATAAAGTCTTGCTCATTACGTATATCAGTAGTTTCATTACTACTGCTCTCATCAAAACAAGTTTGCCTTACCGCTGCACTAATAATATCGTCAATAACAGAATCACGATTACCCATATCAACGACGGTTAAACCAATATCTTTATTTTTTAATAAATTCTTACGCAAGTACTTGACGGTTTGTACTTGGTTAAGTATTGCTAAGCGTACCATGCCGCGCAAGCTATTCGCGCCAGCCTCTTGGTCGTTGTCATAAAGCTTAAGATCAACGCTATCGCCATTATCTGCAAGTCCGGGATAGACCCGAATTTCTAGACCATTTTGTTGCAATAAATGCGTTTTAGGTAGGATGCCAAATGACCAACTGGTAAGCTTAGATTGCTCAAAATTATTACCAACGGTTTGTAACTGCCCCTGTACATGATCGCGATAGCGCTCACGCAGCACTGATAAATCTCTACCTTGATCCATCAATTTACCGCGCTCATCAAGCACATGAATGTTGAATTGATAATAGCTATCGAGTGATTGCTCCTGCCAGCACTCGGCAGGAATTTCAATATTTTTATAGCGGTATAATTGCTCAGCCAATACCTCACGTAAAGCACGTACTTTGGGGGTGTAATTACTATTAGTGGTAGTCGAACCCATGACGAGTTTTGGTAGAATTTTTTCAACCGTTGATGGCACCGGTGCAAATTGTTTACGCCATTGTTTAGGTAGTGCTTTTATCATCGCTGTAGCTTTTTCTGCCAGCAAGCCCGGAACCAGCCACTCAAGCCGATCTTCCGATAATAAATGTAGCGCACTCACTGGGACTTTAATGGTTACACCATCGTCACGATGAGTAGGGTCAAAGTGATACATAACCGGTACTCTAATACCACCCATTTCTAAACTATCGGGAAATTGTGCTGCTTCAATATGCGCATCGGAGCGCTGCATAAGCGCGCTTCGCTCAATAAATAATAAACGCGGATCCGATTTTTCTACGCTTTCGCGCCAAGCTTCAAAACCATCGAGATTAAGGATATCTTCAGGCAGCCGCCTATTATAAAATTCATAGAGCACTTCATCATCGACGATGATATCTCTACGGCGAGACTTTGCTTCTAGCTCGTGTAACTCTTTTAATAAGTGCTGTTGCCAAGCAAAAAAATGTTTATCGGGCTTGGCATTTTTGACTTTGTGCTTAATCCGTTTATGCTCGCTATAGCGCCCCTCAACTAATGCTGCACGAATAAATACTTCGCGGCTCTCAACGGGTTTTATACGGCCGAAACTCACGGGCTTTTTATCGCGTAAGACTAGTCCGTACAAACTTACTTTTTCGTAAGCCATCACTTGTCCACTACGGGCATCATAGTGTGGTTCAACGTGTTGACGTTTTACTAAATGTTGAGCAACCGATAGCACCCAGTCAGTTTCAATACTCGCAATGGTGTGTGCATATAATTTACTGGTTTCCAATAATTCACCTGCTAACAACCACTGAGGTTTCTTTTTAAATTGAGAAGACCCTGGAAATATATGAAAACGACGATTGCGTGCGCCAAAATAATCGTTAGTTTTTTCTTTAGAGAAGTTACCAATATTATCGAGTAAACCAGTCAAAAGTGCTGTATGTATTGCCTCATAGTTTGCAGGGGCGCTATTGAGTTTTAACGACAACTTTTTTGCACTAAGGCTAAGTTGTGTATGAATATCACGCCATTCACGCAACCGCATATAGACTAAAAAATTTTTCTTACACCATTTTTGGCATTGATTATTTGATAAATTTTGCCGCTGCTCTTCATAGGTTTTCCACAGATTCACATAGGCCAAAAAATCTGATTTTTCGTCCCAGTACTCACGGTGCCTTTGATCAGCGGCTTGTTGTTTGTCTGCAGGCCGCTCACGCGGGTCTTGTACAGAAAGTGCACTGATAATAATCATCACCTCGTTCAGGCAATCCCACTGCGCCCCTGCAATCAACATTCTTCCAAACCGCGGATCAACTGGCAATTGCGCTAAACGCCTACCAAGCTTGGTTAAATGATTACGTCCATTAATTGCTTGTAACTCTTGTAACAATTTATACCCATCATTAATTAGGCGATGATCGGGCATTTCTACAAAGGGAAAGTGCCTTATATCTCCAAGCCTAAGCTGGGCCATTTGTAAAATAACCGCCGCTAAATTGGTACGCAATATTTCTGGATCGGTAAATTCTGGACGGGATAAAAAGTCTTGCTCACTGTAGAGTCTGATGCAAACACCTTCACTGACCCGACCACAGCGGCCCTTACGTTGATTGGCGCTTGCCTGAGAAATTGGCTCGATAGGTAGCCGCTGTACTTTAGTTCTAAAACTGTAGCGACTAATACGTGCATAGCCCGGGTCGATAACATAACGAATGCCAGGGACTGTGAGTGAAGTTTCTGCGACATTGGTTGCCAGCACAACTCGACGACCACGGTGAGGCTGAAAGATTTTATTTTGCTCACTAACACTCAAGCGCGCATACAGTGGCACAACACTAAGATGTGGTATTTTTTCGCGACGCAGCCGTAGCGCGGCCTCGCGAATGTCGCGCTCCCCACTTAAAAAAACTAAAATATCACCTTGGTGGTCAAGAGTAGTAATCTCTTCTATCGCATTAACAATGCCCTCTAACTGGGATTCACTATCGGTCTCTAGTAATGGCCGATAAAGCGTCTCGACCGGGAATGTTCTCCCGGACACTTCAATAATAGGTGCATCATTAAAGTGAGTAGAGAATTTTTCTACATCGATAGTTGCCGAAGTAATAATCACTTTTAAATCGGGACGTTTAGGCAATAACTGCTTAAGATAACCCAACAAGAAATCAATATTTAGGCTGCGCTCATGGGCCTCATCGATAATGATAGTATCGTAGCGATTGAGATAGCGGTCGTTTTGAATCTCTGCCAACAAAATTCCATCAGTCATTAACTTAATGGCCGTTGCATCACCTGCGGTCTCATTGAAGCGTATTTGATAGCCCACCAAATCGCCTAGTGGCACATTAAGTTCTTCGGCAATACGATTAGCGACACTTCTTGCGGCAATACGTCGCGGTTGCGTATGCCCAATCAAACCCTTTTGACCTAAACCTAGTGACAGGCAGATTTTAGGCAATTGTGTGGTTTTACCTGAGCCAGTCTCTCCCGCAATAATAATCACTTGATTTTCAAGAATGGCCTTAGCAATGTCGTCTTTGTGCTCGCTGACCGGCAAAGTGGATGGGAATGTAATATCAACCGCTCTATCCCGTCGCGCTATCACCCAGCGACAGGAGGCTTCTATATCGGCCACTAAGGATTGTGCATCTTCACTAGAGTCACTGTTTTTTAGGCGTGCAAGCCTATCGGAAAATCGATGTTGATCTACTGTTTTACACTCAGGAATAATCTCATGAAGCGCTGATAAATGTTGAGGTTCTAAAGCCAAGGGGATAACCGGTAGTTGTCTTCTTCCCTGTAGGGTACGTTATGGGAATCATTAAAAGGTGAATTATACGCAATATATAAGAAAGAAACGTCTAAAAATGAAAAAATAGAGAATGTTACCTGAAACCTCACAACACTTTTTAAGTAAGGAGCTCTTTTTAGCAATCCTCTGGCATACCAATACCATAGCCCTGTACATAATCAATCCCTATTGATCCCAGTGTCTTACAGATTTCATCATTCTCTACAAACTCTGCAATTGTTCGAATCTTCATCATATGAGCAATTGAATGAATGGATTTTACAATAGCCATATCAGTAGGTTCGGATACAATATTTTTAACTAAACTGCCATCAATTTTCAGATAATCAACAGGTAAGTTTTTTAAATACGCAAAAGAAGACGCACCACTTCCAAAGTCGTCTATTGCGAACTTAATGCCCATTGTCTTCATCGCAGAAATAAACTCTAAGGCATGAGCTAACTGTGATATTGCTGCAGTTTCTGTGATTTCAAAACAAACATTATTTGCATTAATGCCCGATGTTTCTATTAGCTGTTTGATCTTAAAGATGAGGTTATCATTACTCAAAGTCATACCAGAGATATTAATTGAAACGAGCGTATTACCGTCGGGAAAATACTCTCTATAGCGATAAAAAATCGTCGTCAATACCCATTCATCGATCATACCAATAACACCATGCTTTTCTGCAGCAGGAATAAATAGATTTGGTGGTATATGGTTTCCCTGTTCGTCTTTGTAACGGATAAGCAGCTCGTAATGTTGACATGGACCATCACACCGAGTCGTAGGCATAATGGCTTGTTTTACGAGATAAAATTGATTGTTCTCTATGACTTGTGTGACATTGGCAATATAGCCCATCTCTAATTGTTCCGCATAGAGATCTTGAGTTTTTAAATCAGCTATATAGACTCGATTACGACCGGCATCTTTTGCCTTGTAACAGGATAAATCGGCCTTACTCAGCAACTCTATCGCACTTAAATTATTTGCAATAGCAACCATACCGATACTCACACCTACATTAAAATCGGTTTGCTTCCAGCGATAACGGTAGTTCGAGATGACAGTTATAATACCTTCACACACTTTGCGGGCAGAGGTTTGATCTTTATCGAATAAAATCAATCCAAACTCATCGCCGCCCAAACGTCCTAAAATATCTTTATCGCTTAAGCAGCAATAAATAATATCTGCAATTTCTGCAAGCATGGTATCGCCCACCAAATGACCTGCGGTATCGTTGACTAGTTTGAACCGATCAAGATCAAGAAAACAAAGGTAGGATTGAGATTGACTAGTTTTATCTTTTTCATCAACAGCACCCACCTGTATGACATGTTCCTCAAGCTGACTATTAAAGTTAGTCCGATTAATTAAGCCAGTCAGCGAATCATAGGTCGCTTGATAAGCAAGCTTTTGGCTTAAGTTATGTTCTTCGGTCACTTCTTTAACAATACCCCGGTAACCTTTAAATATTCCCTTATCATAAACAGGATTACCGTTAATCATCACCACTTTAACTTGATTATTAGGCCGTTTAATCTTAAAAATGATATTTTCAATTGGCTCTTCTTTAGCAACTGCTTGCTCATACGCATTCCACGGAAAGGCAAAAATAGAGCTTTTTGTAAAAATTTCACGAAAGGTTTTTCCGTGGATTGTTAAGCTAGTTGCACTGAAAATAGCCACGGTATCTCCAGAGATATATGTAAAACTCTGGGACACATCAGTTTCCCAAAAAATATTAGCTCCCGCATGAGCTAAGTCTTTATAGCGCAGCTCATTTTCTGCGAGGATATTGCGATTATTCCTCCCTCTACGGTTAATCTCAAATAACATAAATATGATAAGCAGCGCGATCAAAAAGGCAGCACCCACTGACCATACAATAATTTTATAGTGCTGATAAAAGGTTTTTTCTTGATGTAAGATTTTATGATCTATAGGCAAAGCATCGACAGTAATATTATATTTTTGTAGGTTGACCCAGTTAAAAATCCACTCACTCTCTGCTTTTTTAATAGGTTCTATATCGCTAGCAGGTGTTCCTTGTAGAATTTTTTTAATGAGTACTGATGTCTGCTGTGCGTGTTGTGAGCCGTGCAGCTCATGCACTCCCACTGCACCATAATCTAGCGTTGTACTAGCAATAGTAAAAATAGGGTTGTCAACAACTCGTGATAAAGCCGTAGTCCCTTCATTCCAACCCATTAATGCATTCTTATATTTAGAGCTTATTAACTGGCCTATTAATAAAATGGGCACCTTAGGGTCAACCCCTTTTAGCTCTTCTAAAATATTATTGTCATTCAGGTCATCAATAATACGGATAGTTTTAGGGGCCTTATCTTTGTTGACGATGCTCGTTATTTTTGAGGCATTAGCTCTACCAGAAGAAGAACTATCGGTGATTACAATAACCTCATCAATGCCCGTTATTGTTTTAACATCCATTATTGTTGTGCCGATATCGCGGTTTTCAAATACACCTGTCGTATTCGGCATGTCTATTAGTGTCTGGTCAACTTTATTAATGCCGAGATAAACAAGAGGGAGCTCTGAGAAAAATTCTGAGCGCTTTTCTCTAACCAAATTGAGCGCATCATCATCAGATACTACGATGACTTTTAGGTTTGACGACGAATATTTATTTTTTAGGTAACTGATAAATATCTGTTTAAATTCGCTCTCGGGGTAGCGCTTAGCATCTAGGTATTCATGAAAAAGGCGGGTATTTTTATCTTCTTTAAAGGCAGCATTTAACCCTTCTTGTAAAAATTCTGTCCATATGTGCTCATTATGATAAGAGTGAATAACCAATACATCTTGACCAATAGCTGCTGCTTTTGTACTAGAAATAAATAGCACTAACACCATGAGGCATCGGGATATAGATTGATAAACCCATGTACAAACTCTTATTATTGGGTACATATTCAGCTCTTCCTAAGCTTTTACTAAAAGTAAACTCAAAAGATGTGTCTATGATTATAAACACAATAATAAGCTTGTGTCTTAGTCAGCCGTTGGGCAAAACGTTCAAAGCTTCACAGTAACTTATATACTATAGTGTTACAATAACGGCTTGATGGTCATTTTAAAAACAATTATTCGATCATCAAGGTAGTTCTATTATAAAAATATAACGTTTTACTATCATTTAATTAGGAGTATTCATGAAACAATTACTGTGTTTATGTTTAGCAACATCGGCTTTACTACTGTCATCGTTTGCTAGCGCCGAGGAAATTTATGCCTGCCAGCATAACGGCATAGAACGCACCATTAAGGTTGTCTATGAAAATGCAGATAGCCAAGTTCCCTGTCAGGTCGTTTATGAAAAAGACTCTGGCACTCAGACGCTTTGGAGCGCCGAAAACGAAGCCGGTTATTGTGAAGCCAAAGCAGAAAGCTTTGTTGAAAAGCAACGTGGCTGGGGCTGGGACTGCGCTAAGCTAGAATCAGCGGAACCTGCACAATAAGTATATAAACAACTGTATAACCCTATAGATAACATCTATAGGGTTATACAGTATTTTGGTCTGCACTTATTTTTTAAATGGTGATCTTCCCCAACTACCTTTCTCTTACCAAATCAACACTCTTCTCTTTACCACCAATTCCGTGCACTGAATCTATACCACGAACAGTGATTCTATTAACCTTCGCCGGAATATCTAGCGTATGACTGCGTGTAAAGGGCTGCTCGTTAACATGAGGATGAAATAATACTCGCTTGCCAAGTATATTCCCCTGCTCATCAAGTATCTCCCAACCGTTAGCATAGTGATCCCAACCCGTATCGGCATGTTTTAGAGTTGTAATCACTTGAAAACTATTACCCCCATTAAAACGGACTTTTACATCAACTACATCAGCTTCGCCACCCATGACAGGCAAAGCCATCAAGCCACTAAAAAATATAAGTAAAGCAAGACTCAACTGCTTTATATTTACACTACCCATACTTTCTCCTTGTTGTTACTTTAAAAGTTGTTACTGCCAAATATATCAACTGCTCGAATACTTTACACGCAAGCGTACCATCAAAAATCCCAACAAACTTAAAGAACCTCTGATTAGGTCTCACCTAAAAAACCACCAGACTGATGAGACCATAATTGGGCATAGATACCTCCGGAGCGGATAAGCTCTTCATGCTTACCCTCTTCTACGATTCTACCTTGATCCATAACAATTAGACGATCCATAGCGGCGATGGTGGATAAACGGTGAGCAATCGCAATAACCGTTTTACCCTCCATTAGGCGATACAAATTCTCTTGAATGGCGGCCTCAACCTCTGAATCCAATGCAGATGTTGCTTCGTCCAGTAATAAAATAGGGGCGTTTTTAAGCAAGACACGAGCAATAGCGATACGCTGGCGTTGGCCACCAGAAAGTTTTACGCCACGCTCCCCCACATGAGCATCGTAGCCCCTTCTGTTTTTTGAATCCGTAAGATCTTGAATAAAAGTATGGGCATGCGCTTTTTGGGTGGCGGCTATCATCTCAGCCTCGGTCGCATCAGGCCTGCCATAAAGGATATTGTCGCTCACTGAACGATGTAGCAGCGAGGTGTCCTGAGCAACCACACCAATATGCTCACGCAGGCTATTTTGCTGCACATCGTTAATATTCATACCATCAATGAGGATCTCGCCTGATTCAACATCGTGAAAGCGCAATAACAAATTTACCAAGGTAGATTTACCCGCACCAGAACGACCGATTAAGCCGATTTTTTCACCAGACTTAATGGATAAGGATAACTCTTCAAATAAGCCTGTGGTTTTATCATAGTGAAAGCGCACACGATCAAAGTCGATCTGTCCAGCACTAACCTTAAGTGGTGGCGCATCTTTTTTGTCCTGCACATGTCGATCAATAGATAAGGTGTTAATGCCATCTTGTACTGTGCCTACATGCTCAAATAACATAGAGACTTCCCACATGATCCATTGGGACATACCGTTTAGTCGTAGATTAAGCCCTACTGCAATTGCAATGGCACCCGTCGATACTGCTCCCTCTGTCCATAAATAAATAGAGAGCGCACCCACAGAAAAAATGAGCAGCGAATTGAGCACCCAAACAGTAAACTGCCATTTAGTCACCAAACGCATTTGAGGATGCACGGTTTCTAAAAATTGCTGCATGCCTTCACGGGTATAGTCTGATTCTCTATTATTATGGGAAAACAGTTTAACCGTACTGATATTGGTATAGCTATCCACAATACGCCCTGTCATTTCAGAGCGAGCATCGGCCTGTAGTGTTGAGATATCGCGCATACGCGGTACAAAGTAGCACAAGGTTGCTATATACCCTGTTATCCAAAGAAGTAAAGGCGCCATTAAACGCAAGTCGGCACTGGCCACCAAAAATAGCATACCTAAAAAATAGACAGTGACAAATAAAATAACGTCGAGGACTTTCATCACTGACTCGCGGACGGCCAGTGCTGTTTGTAATACTTTAGTAGCAATTCGACCCGCGAATTCATTTTGATAAAATGAATAGCTTTGACCTAATAAATAGCGATGCATATTCCAGCGTATCGCCATAGGATAATTTCCGAGCAATACTTGATGAATAAAAATAGAGTGAAATAAAACCGTTATTGGAATCGCAACTAGAATGATAAAAGACATCCACAATAGCCGGCCAGACTCCTCACTAAGAAAAGTCTCTGGGTTTTTAGTAGATAACCAATCGACTAATTGCCCCAGAAAATCAAATAGCGTGACCTCAAGTACCGCCAATAGGCCAGTTAGCATCGCCATTAATAGTAAATGCTTTTCTGCACCATGGGTGTAATGGCGACAAAAAGCAAAAAGACCCTTTGGTGGCTTGGTAGGGTCCGGCGTAGGAAAAGGCTCGATAAGCCCTTCAAAGAATCGAAACATAGAATACCAGCTATAGTCTATTGCTAGTAGGTTAGCAATTTTGCAGGAGGAGATTAGTGTGCAAGACTAGCAAGTTTATTGGGGTGCGTCACCCACTATCCTGTAGAAACGTGGCTTATTTATGCTCGATTAGAAAATAATCTTTATAACTTTAAATCCAGTATATTAACAATTTTCTCTTTAAGCATATGGGCATCTACTTCGCCTTTAACCAAATAATCTTTAACAAAGTCGTATTGCATAATTTTTGACTTATCTTCTTCACTATCAGAAGAGGTAAACATCATCACAACAGAAGCACTGAAATCTAGATACTTGCGTAATTCCTGAAACTCTGCCAAAAATTGATGCCCATTCAGTAAAGGCATATTAATATCTAGAAAAATTAAGATAGGAGGGAAAATATCAGGGCTCTCACTAGCATGCTTATCATACTCTTTAAGGAACTCTAATGCTTCTTTACCGTTAACCTTTTCACAAATATTAACATTCAACTTGGTTTTTTTAAGAAAACGAGTCAAAAGATAACGATCGACCTCTTCGTCATCGATTATTAAGGTGGGAATATTCAACATGGCTTTATTATTATAACTCGTTGGATAAAAAAGAAATTATAACGCGGCAAACATAGCTTGATCAAATGCTATTGTATATGTCGTACCTTCAGCAGAGCTTTCAAAATTTATATTACCGTTCAAGTAATCAATATGTTTTTTAACTATAGACAAACCCAAACCAGAGCCAGAACCAATATCAGGATGAAAACGCTTAAATAGCTTAAACATGTCTGGCCAATATTTTTCGGGGATACCCACGCCATTATCTTCTATTTTTAGGTAAATCGTTTTATTGTTAGAAGAAAGCGTAATAGTAATGTTTGGTGAACGCTGAGGATGTGCATATTTAATACTATTTGAAATTATATTCTCGATTATTTGTACAAAGCGTACTTTTTCACTATGAATGGGGGCATCCAATAAGATATTTGTAGTAATACAACAATCCTTTTTATCTATCATCCACGCAAGCCGGTGTTTAATTTCATCTACAATCAAAGCCACATCAATTTCTTCTCTATTCTCATCACCTAGCTCCGCTTTAGTCAAAGAGAGAATATCGGTTACTAAACGCTCTAATTTATCAAGCTGATGGTAAACTTTTTTAACATTAGCGCGCGCTTCATCAAATTCTTGATCATCTATATCAGTGCAAATAAAATTCAGCAGTGATTTTGAGCTGGATAACGGAGCTTTCAAATCATGGGAGGCACGGTAGGCAAATTGGGCTAGCTCATCGTTTGCTTGCTGTAGTGAGTGAGTTCTCTCTTCTACTATGCGCTGAAGCTCTTTACTTGTTTCTATATTAAGCAAGTCATTTTTTATACGCAGTTTAGAGATATTCAATAGTTCTTTTAACTCTCCCGTTACACTATGTTCTATTTTTTCATCGACTGCACGAGAATCCCGTGACTTACTCGACAACAGTGCAATAACATTAACAATGGAGCCAGTAATTGTTCTCGACAAATAAGTAATAAAGATGATATTGAGTAACGAGATAATAATAATGGCAGGAATTAATGTTCTTAAAATAAATGATACAGTTTGTTCAATTGGCTTTTCAAATTTACTGGAGGTCTCACTAAAATCTTTGGATGCAGACTTTAATAACTGAATAAAAGAAAGCTTATCTAGTTGATTATTAACATACTTATCCATATACATGAGTGCAAGATCAGCATCTTTAATATCCTTCTCACATAAAGTAACCGCTCTATAAGTACCAATAGCTTTCATTATCGTTTCATTAACGACATTTATTGCAGCCATACAATCTAATGGCTGCTGCCTAATTAACATGACTGTATTTCTTAACTCGTTAATGTCAATAGTTTCTCCTTTCTCATAACTATTGATCAATTCAGAAAACCTTAAGTCATACTTGAGATGTAAAAAATTAAGCTGATGCAATTTAGCACCATTGGCTATTTCAAGGGTAGCCCAAATAGTAATACTGACCTCAATAACCGTTAGGCAAACAATAATTAATAGCTTTCGAGATATATTCATTAGTAGGAACGCTCTTATCCTTAATAACCTTAACGGCTAGTCCACCAATTAAAATGTAAATATTATTTTTTATATTTTTTAAGTATTATTTATTCTTTTTTCTCACTATCTTCTGCATCTAGTTGATCTGGCGCAAAATCATCTAAGTCAAACTCAGGCTCTTCATCAATAATATCATCGACCGGCGTCTCTGATGCAGACTCGTCATCCTCTAAATTTAGCATATCATTTAATGCATCATCATCTGAAATATCTTCGTCATCTTCGAGCAACTCAGTTTGAAAGTCATCGGGTATCTCATCGACACTATTGGCGGGTTCAGCCTCTTCTGACGCTTTTTCTGATATAGGGGCTGGATCAGCTTCTGCATCCATATCTAAGCTATCGAGTTCTGCTTCGATATCTGCTAATACATCATCAGAGACACCTTCACTTTCCTCACTCGCCACCACTTCTTCATTGAGTAACTCTTCTGTCGGCTCATCTACAGACAGTTCATCATCGACTTCGATAGTATCATCTAGAGACTCAGGTGCAAGGTCTGCCAACCCATCTTCAGCACTTACAGCTTGCTCTACACTGCCTTCTTCTGCAAGGTCAATATCATCTTCAAGTTCATCTAACTCATCAATGACCATCTCATCCATCGGCAATTCATTGACTGTATCACTAGCCTCTGAAGCTTCACTACCAGTATCGTTATCAACTTCAGGCTCCTCTTTTTTGGGTTTTACAAATTTACGATAGAGGAAAAAGATAACACCAATAATAATGAGATTGACCAAACCAATAATGCCGTACAAAATCCATTGCATCATGTTGCTTTTATCTTTAGAAACGTCACTTTTTTGTGGCTCTTCTAGCTCCTCGACGACTGTTTCTTCTTTTACAATTTCTTCTACTGGCTCAGCTTTTGCTATCTCGACAATAGGCTCAGGTTCTTCAGTTTTTACTTGCTTAAAAACATCATCAATAACAGGAAAGGAAAATTCGACAGGATCGGGAATGATATCGTTGAGCTCGCCATTGGCGTTTTTCGTCGTAATACGAATGGTTGCTCGGTATATACCTTCATCTTTTGGATTGATAGATAAGCGCCATAATTGATCTTCCGTTAGCTCAAAGGGCTTAATAAGGCTACTACCGGCTGGTGGTTTTAATTTAGCAACAACTTTAGTCCCTGCAATATCGACGCTCTGGCTCTGCGGTATAACCTCTATGATAAATTGTGTATCACCCTCTTTGCTATTTGATTGGGTTTCAATCTTAAAAGGCGTGCGCACATTGACGCGCTGAACGGAACGTCTCTGGAAGGTTTTTCCGTCGACATCAACAACGACTTCATATTCCCCAACGGCTTTAAACTGATTCAAGACCGCTTTATAAATCCCATCACCTGGGACAAGGCCACCAGATAGCTCTTTCGACCACGTACTTTTTGAGTCGCCCTGCTCCGTCTCAAGCTTATTAACCGTAACATTAATACCCAATAACTCTAAAAATTCTGCACGATCAACAATTTTATTTTCTTCTCTAAAGACGAGTGATAGATCTACAATATCATTGATCATAAGGTTCGATGCTATTGATTTGACACTTAAACTTAAATCACTCACAACAGTAATACGGCTTTGCGGCTCCAAATCAGCCAACACTCGCCACTCGCCTTCTAATGGCTGTTTAACGGTTATAAGGTCATAAGTATCGGTTCGAAACCAGCTCACACTTTTATCTTGTGTATCTTTGGTGTATTCACTTTTATCTGGTGCGAATAAAGTGGTTTCTGGAGAGTTAGGCTCTCTAAAAATGAGTGCGGTAAATTCTTCGATACTAGAATCTGTTAAAAAAGAATTACCTTCAAAAGGCAGCTCTTCTTGCGGAACAGCGCGATTAAAAATCTGTAAGAAGATCTTCATTAACTCATCAGCACTATTGGCAATAGCCGATTGTCCACCAGTATCTAAAGCGAGTTTATTCATCAGTTTTTTATCGGCTTTATCCGAGAGCGACACGGTATGGATAATAAACCCCGCCTTTTTGTATTCGGGTAGTACCTCGTTAATGATTCTATTGCGCTCGCGATCGTTAATGGAAGGGTCGTGATCTATATCCACCATACCATCGGTCAGTAAAATAATATGCGTCTGATATTGCCCTTTGGTAGAGTAATTCTTATCGTAAGCAGCTTTTTCAAGCGCTTCACCAATATTGGTATATTGCCCTACAGAACTTATACCTGATGATTTAGCTGTGGCGCTTTTCTTCCAAGCTTCGTCAACTTCGCGATGCTTAACCAACATATTAATAAACTGTCCAAAGGTCCAAACACCCGCTTTACTGCCATCGGGTAGTAGTTTAGTCAGCATATCAACAGCAGGGAGGCGCAGGTTTTCTGGGTCATTTTTTTTCATACTGCCGGAGATATCGACAATAATACGTACATCGGAGGGTTTTTCTGGAGCGAATTCCTGACTATAGACAGTACTTGTTAAGCTTAATAGAAATACGGCCAATAAGGTATATACCGACCTTTTTGAGAAAACAGACATAGAGAATGTAAAAAGGTAGGAAAATATAACCATACTGTGGCAAGCACCTATAGATTTGCTGTTTATTAATTAGCTAATTAGTATCAATCCATTGAGTAAAGCTCAATTAAAACAATGGCTTGTCCTATAGGTATAGCATTAATACAAAAAATCGCAATAATATCGGGCGAGACAAAGCCATAAGCGAGGTACAGCTTCGGGGAAAATACATCCCCCACATGGGGACTTGGATTAACAGTATGAAAAGATGTCGAATAGCCAATATTGGCCCGACTTATATCCTATTAAGGCGCTTAAGATACTTGTGGCTCAGTTCTTTCTTGCTTTGTGGTAGTTTCAGAGCTAGAGCGCATTTTGCCAATGCCGGCAAAAATAAGTAAGAGTACAAAATAAATAAGATAAGTGCCCAAAAGAGCAACCAAAAACAAGCGAGCAATTGGCCATACAACATCTAGCTCAGAAAAAATAATATTGAGTAATGCTTTGATCCACGCAGGTGCCCAAAAATTAGAGGCCTCTTCTATCATGCTTGGTAACAGCAAAAACACAGCACCGAATAGCCTTATACAATCGCGCAAGTAGCGCCAAGGAATAAAGCGTGTCATGCGCCAGTAAACAAACAATAGGCCAACAACTGAAAAGAGATAAACTCCCCAACCTATTAAGTATTCTTGAAAACTAAACATAGTGCGACCAATAATATAATTTTATTTTACCCAATGTATCACGCGTGACTCAAAATCATCGGGGTGAATATATGCTTCGGATAACACCTTTCCCGAAACCGATACGTCTGCATGGTGGACACTGCGAGCATCACCAGATATTAAGGGATGCCATGATTCTAACGGTTTATTCTCTGACAATAAACGATAGGCACAGGTATCCGGCAAAAAATGCACATCGGATAAGCTGTCGGCTGTAAGACTTAGGCAATCGGGCACCTTTTTAAGCCTATTGGGATAGTCGGCACAGCGGCAAGTCTCAACATCTAATAGTTGACAGGCAATGTCTGTGTAATAAAGCGCACCGTCGTCTTCATCTTCAAGTTTATGTAAGCAGCATTTACCACAGCCATCGCATAGCGCTTCCCACTCCTCACTACTCATTTGAGCTAAGGTTTTTGTTTCCCAAAAATTTGCCATCACAACCTATCCTATAACTTACAGCTTGATGACTCATTGCTCAATTGCCCAACTAACAATAAGCCATCGCTATATTTGGCAAAGCTCAATTTAGATGAACAACACTGGTTAAGGATGACCATATGATTTTTAACCCATAATTCAAACTCGTTGATTGGCAGTGTTTTTTTGAGAGGCACAAATAAGCGGTTATCTATTGAAAATAATTCACCATTTCTATCAAGTAACACATCATCACAATGATAAGGATAGACAGTTAAATCGTCATCAGAGATCCAGTGTGAACCACTCTCAATAAAAAGCAACTCATCTTCACCACTGTATTTAATGACTGCCGGCCAATTTACCATAGTGCTTAATATTTTTGACGTTCAAGAAAATCATTAGCCTCAGCAATCGTACGACTACTTTCTTGAGACTTCCCGTGTAGAGTTGGTGGCATTTGTAAATAAAAGCCCTGCGTTTCTATTGCATCAAGTACATCGCTGGCTTTAGCTTGCGCTAGCTTTTTATCGGGTGTAATAATTATTGTCATTGCAAGCTCGGTTTTACCCATTTGCTTTACTAGGCTATCGGGCAATTTATTAAGTCCATCTTGTTTATCAACATAAAGATACATGCCCTCTTTTTTAGAGCAACGATATATCTCACACAATAGTTTGTTATCACCTAAAGACACACTTTATACCTCTGTTGCATCGACAAAGCCGCCGATACGTAATTTAATCGATGTTAAAACTTCTATACATTGCTAGATAGCACTGCTAATAAAGATTTTGTAACAATCTCTTCTCGCCAACCCTTTAACGCCGTAGGTAAGCTTAGTAGTGTTTGTTGGGGTTTACGTGTAATACTTTCCAGCTCTTTTTTACGAATCAAAAACTCAGGTGGCAAATCTAGCTCTTCGGCTACTTTAAGCACATGAGATTTCAGTGTTTTAAACAACTCACGCTGCTCAGCATTGAGAGGAGCTGGTAATCGAGTGGGGTAATTACTCTCATCATTTAATACATCTTCAATTAATGATAAGCAATGCTCGCCGTATTTTTTAACAAAGCGAGGATGAATATCTTTGAGCATTAATAACTGCTCTTTAGTTTTTGGTAAACGCTGGGCAATATCAAATAAAGCACTATCTTTTACTAGTCTGTTTCTCGGGATATTAATAAAACGAGTTTCTCTCTCTCGCCAGCTTGATAATGTTTTTAATACAGCCAGTTGTTTAGCCTGTAACTTCCAAGCCGATTTAATCCGAAAATAGTACTCACTTGTATCATCTACAGTGTTCGATTTATCAATTAGCCCACTGCATTCTAAATTCACCCACTCAAGTCGATGTTGCCTTGTTAATCGTTTTGTTAGTTCAGTAAACACTGGCAACAAATGCACAACATCAAGTGCAGCATAGTTAAGTTGTGCTTCGCTCAGTGGTCGCTGTAACCAATCGGAGCGCGTTTCGTCCTTGGGTATTGTCTCACCGAATAAAACAGACACTAAGTTGGCATACCCCACTGAGGAGCCAAACCCTGCGAAGGCTGCGGCTACTTGTGTATCAAATAAAGGAGTAGGCAATACCTCTAGATAGCGATTAAATACATCTAAATCTTCTGAGCAAGAATGAATAACTTTAGTGACCTGATTATTGCGCCATAATTGTTGCAGTGATGATTTGTCAGTGATAGCTAAAGGGTCAATCAGATAAATACCCGTTGCATCGGCAATCTGTAATAGGCCAATAATTGGATAAAAGGTATCAGTGCGAATAAATTCAGTATCTAGGGCAATGGCTTTTTGGCTCGACCAAATAGAACAAAGCTCCTGTAGACGTTCGTCACTATCAACCCATTCAAAATCTTGTGCTTGTAGTTTGGGTTTGTCTACGGGCTTTTGTGCTGGCTTCAATTTTTGCTCTAAAGGTAACGTCATAAAAGGCAATGTATTTATAAAAATAAATGTCAATAATTAAGCAGTTAAAAATTGCGTCGGCTACTAAAAGCGTGGGCAAGCGTACCGCCATCAATATATTCAAGCTCACCCCCAAGTGGTACACCGTGAGCAATACGTGAGACTGTAACCCCAGATTCGCGAGCGCGGTCTGCAATATAATGCGCCGTTGCTTCGCCCTCAACCGTTGGGTTAGTTGCCAAAATCAACTCTTCTATACCACCTGCTTTCAGGCGTTCATCAAGTAATGGCAAGCCAATTTCGTTAGGCCCAATACCATCGATAGGTGAAAGCCTACCCATGAGTACAAAATATTTACCGCGATAAGTGCCCGACTGCTCAATAGCAACAATATCGGCGGGAGTTTCTACTACACATAAATGTTCAGCTTGGCGCTTGGGGCTCGCACAAATACCGCAGACGTCTTCTTCTGTGAGAGTCCTACAGTGCTTGCAATGTCCAACATTCTCGATTGCTTGTTTAAGAGCATTCGATAATCTATCGCCACCCTCTGAGTCTCGCTCCAATAAATGAAACGCCATACGTTGCGCAGATTTTCTGCCGACACCTGGCAGGCAACATAAGGAATTTATCAACTCATCAATTAAAGGGCTAAACATAGATAATTGTTCTCTAATCGTTCTTTTATTATTTGTTAAAAAGGCATTTTAAAGCCGGCAGGCAAATCGATACCCGAAGCTAAATCACCCATTTTATTTTTATTACTCGCCTCGACTTTTCTTACCGCATCGTTAACAGCTGCTGCCAATAAATCTTCTAATATTGTTTTCTCTTCACTCAATAGTGATGGATCAAGCTCAACATTTTTTACATCGTGCCTACCTGTCATCGTTACTTGCACCATACCCGCGCCAGATTCACCAACAACCTCTAGCTTGGCAAGATCTTCCTGCATTTTTTGCATATTCTCTTGCATGGCTTTCGCTTGCTTCATTAAATCGCCAATATCGGTCATATCGACTCTCCTCTTGCTTATCGTTTATTACTGTTTAGTATCGAAAAGACCTGTCCATTAAAAATAGGCCATTAAAAACTACATCATTAAAACCAGGCTAATTAATCAATAGGTTCGATAGAGCCTTCTATAATTATTGCGCCTAAATTATCTTGCAATTGTTTAACCACAGGGTCCGAAGTAATTGCCTGCTCTGCCTGTACTTGCCGCTCTTTTTGCAAGCGAACAACAATCTGCGCAGGAGTCTCACGATTGGGCCGGCCACTAGTAATTATCACCTCAAGGGTTTGCCCAAAATAGTGACTCAGTAAATCGGCCAAACGCTGCTGGTGTGCACTATCGTAAAGTGTATTTTGTTGCTCGTCTAACATAAATGCTAAGGCATTTTCTTGTTGCTCAACATAAATACAATTGGCAACGGTACTTTGTAATAAGCCACCGGTATCAAGCTGCTGATAAACAGAAAACCAATTATCGGGGCTAAATTGCGCAAGTGTAGCTACCGCTTTCGCCACTTCAAGCTCAGCTTTAGGCGCAGGCTCTACCTTGGGTTGTTCTTGTTGAATTGTCGCGTCTAATTGCGCTGTATCTAATGGTGTTGAGGTGGTTAGCGCATCCATCAATGGGCTTACACTTTGCTCTTTGGGAACCTCTTCCTGTGGTGCAGGCTCTTGGGCCATTTGACCTGTTAACGTATCATTAGCCTGATGGTTTTCAATCGGCTTTTGAGAGTTATCTAGCTCATCTATTACAAACGGTGGTGTATTATCAGAGCTTGCTTGTTGAGTAATTGGCTCGGCCTGACTATTGGCATATTCATCAAATGCACTGGCAGTATTATTATCTATGCTAGTGTTAGATGGGGCCTGCCCATCTAACACAGCTGCTACAGTCTCAGGCTTTTTTGCGCTATCTATCGCCTCCTGTTGTGTATCGGGCTCTGATGTTGCCGGAGGTGTTATAGGAGTTGGCGTCTCAGGTGGCACCGATAAGTCAACACTGGTTTGCGCGTCTTGTGTTTCGCTATTGTCACTTCTCTCGCCATTACCATCAACTATAGGCTGTTGTTTATGCTGTTTTTGAACAAGCAGTTGTTTTTTTGGAAGATCCGCAACACCCTGTGGCTTAAACGCTAGCATTCGTAAAAGAGTCATCTCTAAACCGCTGCGTGCATCGGGTGATAGTGGCAAATCTCGGCGACCTAATAGTGCCGTTTGGTAATACAATTGTATATCTTCACTCGCGATCTTTTGTGCAAAATCATAAATTTGTTTACGGTCGCCCAAACTATTATCAACGGCCTCAGGTACAACTTGTGCAATGGCAATTCGGTGTAGCACTGCAATTAACTCGGCCATTACCTCATTGTAATCTGGAGAGTGTTCGGCAAGATTGGCAACACTGGCCAGTATTGCGCTACCGTCTTCGGCAATTAAACCGTTGAGCACATCGTAAACCAAGGTTTGATCGATAGAGCCAAGCATGGTACGTACATCCAGCTCGGTAATTTTGCCATTACCAAAAGAGATAGCTTGGTCAGTTAAACTCAATGCATCGCGCATACTACCATCGGCAGAACGGCCCAATAGCCAAAGGCCTGCCTCTTCAAAGGGCACCATTTCTTTTTCGAGAATAAACTGTAAATGTCCAACAATACGCTCGGCGCTCATATTTTTGAGGCTAAACTGCAAGCAGCGCGATAACACAGTAACGGGCAGTTTTTGTGGATCGGTAGTTGCCAATAAAAATTTAACGTGGGGAGGCGGTTCTTCTAATGTCTTTAATAATGCATTAAAGCTACTATTAGATAGCATATGTACTTCATCGATCAGATAAACTTTGTAGCGGCCCCTTGTCGGTGCATACTGAACGTTCTCTAATAATTCGCGGGTATCCTCTACTTTGGTGCGCGAGGCCGCATCGACCTCGATCAAATCAACAAAGCGACCTTCGTTGATCTCACAACAGGAAGTACACTGATTACACGGCTCTGAACTTACGCCAATATCACAGTTCAAACACTTGGCCAAAATACGCGCGATGGTTGTTTTACCCACACCGCGAGTACCGGTAAATAGATAGGCATGGTGCAGGCGATCGTGATCAAGAGCATTGATTAATGCTTTGAGCACATGCTCTTGGCCAACCATTTCGCGAAATAGTTTTGGCCGCCATTTACGGGCTAATACTTGATAGCTCATGCAGTGTTATGTCTTCTTGTAGGTGTAAGTAGTTATAAAGCGGTAGATTATAGCAGTAACACGCTCTTTACCTAAGCATTTAAACGCCTAAGTTGGCTCACAACTATTACGAAGGTATTTGCCAACCAAAACGATCCATCAACGCCTTAAAACTACCCCGTGGCTTTGACACAATCTCAAGCGTTTTGCCCGTGACTGGGTGCTCTAATTGCATTTTATAGGAGTGCAGCAGTAAGCGAGGGGCTTGCAATACATTGGCAAAATAGCGGTTATGGGTCGACTTACCGTATTTAGGGCAACCAACAATAGGATGGCTAATATGCTTCATATGCCGGCGTATTTGATGTTTGCGGCCTGTTAGGATTTTTGCCTGTACAAAGGAATAACGACTACTTGGATATTTATCGATGGAGGCAGCCAATTCAATGGTATCGATACGGATAAATTCAGTAACGGCATCTTGAGCAGGCTTAGGTGGCTTTTTCGCTCCTTGTTTATGCTTAAAATCATCAATAGGCTTTAATGGGTGGTTAATAAGACCTGAGCTTGGCGTAAACCCGCGACAAACTAATAGGTATTCTTTGCTTGCGGTGTTGGCTTCCATTTGCTGCTGTATATTGGCTGCAACAACTGAGCTAAAACCAAACACTATCAAGCCAGAGCTCGGTTTATCAAGCCTATGAATAGGGTATACATATTCGCCAAGTTGATCGCGCAGGCGTTGCAATAAGAACTCCGTCTCGCCTTTATCGATATTACTTTTGTGTACTAATAAACCCTCTGGTTTATGAACGGCCACCAAATATTGATCGTGATAGAGAATCTCCAAAGGAGGATATAACAACGGATTCAACTGCATACCAACATCACTCGTCCAAATAACCCATTGCCTGAATATAAGCCTCTATGTTTTGTTGAGTATTTATTTTTTTTGCCGCCCTCAATGACAGCTCTTCCATATAATCGCTAGGATCGGTACTGCCAGCATATAAAAATGTATCTGCGTTGAATATATTTTCTTCTCGGATCTCAGCTAGCGCGTGAGTAATAGCTGCGAACCTTTTATCCCTACCCTCTACCCAATCAGGACATTCTTTATCTGCTTCTTCGTTGAGTAACTTAGACACCGATAAAAACAGATTCTCATCGCCAGACTCTACCCACTCGACAAAAATATAAGCGATACCATCATCACCTTGCGCCTCTACCCATTCGCGGGTGCACGCCACATGATAAAGGGTTCTAACATCATCGTCTGTGCCCAATGCAAAACCCTGTAAATTATTAAAACCATATTGGTAATCTAGCTCTGCTGCTGATTTTTTAATATCGTCTTTAATAAGAGTTTTTATGGCCTCGTAATCTGTCATTTAGATAAGTCCTACATTACTTACCAACATAATAATGGCGCTCACAATAAATAGCGCAGCATCAATGCAACTCAATAATAACTTTCAAGCAATAAAAAAGGCGTTAACAATAATGTTAACGCCTTATAATTTAACAAGCTTAGCCAACTAACGTCCACCTACAGTACCGTCACGACGCTTATCAGCACCACCTACGAGTACAGTTCTTGGCTTAAAAAAGTAGCCATAACCAAAATAGTAACCAAAGTCGAATCTATGTCGACGCTTACGTTCTTCGACTTTAATAATAGAAAGCCCACTAGCTTGAGCAATAATACCTACCTCTCGTTCTTCTAGTGGTGCATCTGGGTTACTGTGACCACGCTCTCGCAACTCAGTAGCTAAGGCTTCTGCATCGTAGTCCCATGTTATGCCCGGAATTGGTTGCTCTAAATCTGTGCGTCCATTGCGATTCATATAGTGAGGGACGTTAATAGCTTCCTGTGGGTCGAGGTCAAAATCGATCATGTTAAAGAGTGATTGGGCAGTGTAGCCAATAATACGCGAACCACCTGGCGAGCCTGTAACAATATCAACCCGACCACGCTCATCAAACACAATTGTTGGCGACATAGAGCTACGAGGACGCTTATTGGGCTGCACGCGATTGGCAATGGGTAGGCCATCGGCACCCGTTGCGGCAAAAGAGAAATCTGTCAGCTCGTTATTAAGCAAAAACCCATTAACCATTACGCCATTGCCAAAAGAGCTCTCAATGGTCGTTGTCATAGAGAGTGCATTACCATAGCGATCGATAATAGAAACATGGCTCGTGCCTGAGTTTTTAGCACGATTATCCGGTGCTGTTGGATCGAACTCACCCGGTGGGATACCTGCTTCGGCAGTACCTAAATCAGTATCGCTAATCAATGCCGCACGCGATGCTAAATAGTCTTTGTTAAGCATACCTTCACTGGGTACCGTCACAAAATCCGGGTCGCCAACATAGCGTCCACGATCGGCAAAGGCTAAGCGACCAGCCTGTGTAAATAAATGCACCGAGTCTGTAGCCAGTGGATCTTTATCGCTAAAGTCAAAGTTTTCTAAAATACCTAAAATTTGGCCAACAGCTAATGCCCCCGAAGAAGGCGGCCCCATACCACATACATTATTACCACGATAATCGATACAAATAGGGGGGCGTTCAACGACAGTGTAATTGGCTAAATCATCCAACGTCATATCACCTGGAATAGCCAAGTCACCTTGTACTGCGGCGACAATGTCAGCCGCAATTGTGCCAGTATAAAAGGCATCGGCACCAAAGCGTTGCAAAGTAATTAATGTTTGTGCGTACTCTGGATTGGTAACAATCGTCCCTGCTGGTTTTGCCGTGCAGTCGGGGTTAGCAAAATACTCAAAGGCATTGGCATCTCTAAAGAATAGGCGATCATCACAGCTTCGGCCCAGGCGTTCATTAAAAGCTAATAAACTAGCGACTTGGCTGTTGGTTCTCTCGGTTAAGGCAAAACCTCTACGCGCTAAACGAATAGCAGGCCGATACAATTTACGCATGGGTAAAAAGCCATAGCGATTGTGCATAAACTCCATCATCCGTGGGATACCAGGCACGCCAACTGACAAGCCACTTTGCCACGCATTAACAAAGCCGCCTAAATTTTCAAAGCGATCTTCGCTAGCAGCAGCAGGGGCTTTTTCACGCGCATCGATAGTGGTTGTCTCGCCGGTTCTTGCATCGTAATAAACAATAAACGCACCACCACCAATACCACTCGATTGTGGTTCAACTAAACCCAGGACCGCCTGCACCGCAATCATGGCATCAGTTGCGGTACCGCCGAACCGTAAAACACGCTCACCTGCCGCAGTTGCTAGTGGGTTTGCCGTAACGACCATCTCACGACGCTTGGTAACGGCGGTGGCCAGCTCGTCGGGGAGATTATCTTCTGGGGTTTCATCTTGCTCGGGATTATCTGGCGATGGGCCTTGAGCAATAGAAGTTTGTGAAAAAGTCAGACCAAAAATAAACATGAGCATGACTAATTTAGCAATCATTTGCTTATACATAGCGACACCTCTTATTTTTTGTTAGTAATTTTTATTGATAATAAAACGGTACATCCTGTTACTTAAACGCCTACAACAAGAGGAATATATAACTCCTTCACAGTAAATACCAATAGTAGTTATCATTTTGCGTAATTTATAAAAGAGTAATCAGAAAATAAAAAAAGAAGAACCGTTTACATTTAAATTAGTTCAAATAGTAAGCTAATAAGGCATAGATCCCGAGTATGGTTTACGCTCAACAACATCGCTCACCATATATGTTAGCGTTGTTATATCAAAAACCGGTACTTTAAAAGTAGATTGCAAAACATGAGCATAAGGTGGCAGATCTGTACACTCTAAAACGATTGATCGAACCCCCGACTCTGACGAGAATAAATTATCAACTGCATCAATTAACTCATTCTTGATTAGCTGAGTATTCATTGATGTTCTTTGGTTTTTTAAAATAACCTCTGAAAATTCCTGGCTATTTTCCAAACCCTTAATCACTACAGGGATATCACCGGCACCAACTGCATCAAAATGCCGAGAAGTTAATGCATTTGCATCTGCAGTAATAACGCCAACTGGCGCGGATGCACCCGTCATTTGAAAAGCTAAAGGCACTTGTATTAGGCTTGAGGTAAATACTGGCACATTAACACAGGCGGATAACTCCGACTGAAACAAAGCTAAAAAGCCACAGCTACCCGTTATCGCTCGAACACCTTCGGCCTCTAAATACTGAGCAGCTTCTATAAATGGCCTAAGCAACTCCTGTGAGGGATTATTTAGTAGTTTAGACACTGTCACCCCCTCGACTATTTTATAGAGTAGCGAAGGCCGTAGGCTGGAAGGATTTTTAATATGCCCTGGCGGCTTAGGGAAGTAACTTTCTAAACAGATAACACCAATAGTCGCACCACAAATGTTTTGACCACCATGATAAATAGTCATATTTTATTCCAATAAGGTTTGTCCAATTAAAATCGAGCAGGTGAAAAAAGATTTAGATCAACGGATGTTTTCTGTTGACTGATATATTGCGATACTAACTTGCCTGTAATACTAGAAAGCGTTAAACCAACATGACCATGGCCAAAGGCAAGCACAATATTTGGGTGCTGTTTTAACGGCCCGATGACAGGAAGAGAATCTGGAGTCGACGGGCGACTACCAACCCACTTGGATTGAATTTCAGGCTCCCGACCCAGCATACTTTTTGCGAAGGTTAATAGATTTTTAATTCGCTTATCGTCGGGCGGTGTATCCGCATAGGCAAACTCTGCTGTTCCAGCAATTCGAATGCCATTTACCATCGGCGTTAAAAAAATACTTTTATCCAGCCAGGATATAGGTCTGCTAAAACCTTGCTCCTTTGCATTCAATTCTAAATGATAACCACGCTCACTAACCAAAGGCAGTTTGATCCCCAATGGCTCTAATAGGTATCGTGAGGCAACTCCAGCAGCGACAACTAGGCGGTCGACCACCATATCTTGCTCCGAGGTTTTGATCGAGACGTTCTCAACGCCTGGAGATATATGGCGAATCTCCTGTTGAATTATCACGCCACCATTGGCCTGAAAGTGTTCTGCATACTTTTGGCATATACCACCTGGATTAATCGTATGACGAGAATTAGGATAATAGACACCACCATAATGGAAATCCGCAAGATCGGGCTCTAACTCTTTGACTTGTTGAGGTGTTAAGAACTGAATATCTACATCGTGCTCGATGCGTTCTTGCATCGGCCCAAGTCTAGCGTTCTCAAAGCTTTTCTTTGTACCTAGTAATGCCAAGCTACCACAATGGCGCACTAAATTTATCGCACCCGTCTCACGAAGCAATACATCATCTGCTTTGGGAGAGGCTTTTAATAATTCAGTAAGAGCATAACAACCACGCAAATAATTTTGTGGCAAACACGCCTTAGCATAACCTAGGCCATAAGGAACCATCGTTGGAATATAACGCCCCTGTATGGAAAGAGGGCTTGCTTCATCTAATAACATACCAGGAATTTGGCACATGGTTTTAAATTTAGAAAATGGTAGACGCGCAAAATCGGCAAAGACTCCGGCATTGCCAAAAGAGGTCCCTGCACCTGGAGGCATAGGATCAATAATAGATACTTTATGACCCGAGCGCTGCAACCATAAGGCAACTGACAAACCAATAAGGCCTGCACCGCCAACAACAATATTTAAACTATTCGACATGACTTACACTATCTCAGCCTTATGGTTAACACGCCGCCACGGCCTGCATTTCAACCAGCAACTCATCTCTTGCCAAACGAGATTCAACACAAGCTCTTGCTGGCGGCGCCTCACCATTCACCCAAGCGTCCCAAACTTTATTCATCCCTTGAAAATTTTTCATGTCTGTAATCCAGATAGTCACCGAAAGTAATTTAGATTTATCTGAACCAACTGAGTCTAAAAGCTCTTCTATTTGCTGGAGGATTTGTTTTGTTTGCCCGGTAATATCTTGGCTATCGTCTTTTTTTGCCACTTGACCCGATAGATAAGCAAGGCCGTTATAGGTAGCCACTTGACTCATACGCGAGTTAGATTGGTAGCGTGTAATCATCTTGCACCCTGAATATTTACAGTCAAAATATAAATAGCCCCCACATCATTCAAAAAATTCTCTAAGCAATGGGAGCTATATACTTCTAAGAAAAAGTACTTTAACGCTTATAGATTTACTTTTTCTTTGCTTTCTCAGCAGCGCCTTTCATGATGGATGATGTTTCCTGCATACCTGCAATCCACGCTTCGTCATTGCCCTGACGAAAATCAACAACAGCACCCATATTGGCATAAGCCTGTAGAACCTTAGGATCTTTCATTACCTTAGTGGTCGCAGCAATTAATTTATCGACAACTTCTTGAGGAACACCCTGAGGAGCAAAAACACCTGACCAGCCTTCAAAGCTTCCCTTGATACCATAGTCAGAAAATGTAGGAACATCTGGGAAGTCAGCCATTTTTTGGTTCATTACCAATGCTCTAGCACGTCCAGATTTAACATGAGGCCCAAAGGCAGGAGGGAAAGAAACCGCTGATTGAATATGCCCACCAACAACAGAAACCATTGATGCAGCCGTTGTATTAGCATGTACATACTTAGGCTTATAACCTGCTTGATCTGCAATAATGTTGGCAAGGATAGTACCTGAAGACGAAGCTCCCCAAGAACCTTGAGTTAATGGTTTCTTTTTAGCCGCAGCGATAAAATCATCAAAGGTTTTATAAGGGCTATCCTTTGCAACAACAACAGCAAGTGGTACGGCTGTCATCTTAACTACAGGGACAAAGCTATCAAAATTATAAGGGGTTTTACTAAAGTTTGGCGTCACTAGCATATTGCCAAGGCCAGCATTAATTAAGGTATAACCGTCTTTTTTCGCATTAGCTACAAACGAAGTCCCAACAACACCCCCGCCGCCAGCTTTATTAATAACAACAACGGGAACACCGAGTTCTTTTTCTACAGCATCGGCCCATACTCGGGTTGTTAAATCGGAATCGCCCCCAGCGCCATAGGGTACAATAACGTTAATTGGCTTTTTCGGCCATTCAGCAGACGCAACACCTGCGAGCAGGCACAGAGTCAACGCTGAAATTAATTTCATTAATGATTTATTAATATATTTCATTGATACTTTCCTCATAGTTTTAATAATTTAGTTTTGATAATTAATTTTTAGTCATTAAGTAAGTTTTTTATAGTTATAAAAACCCTTGCAGGCATGATTTACATTCAATACTTATATCTGTTTAGCCCTCTTCTTTTTTGAACGCGCACTGGTGTATACAAAGAACAATGTGAGTGCGATAAAAACCCAAGAAAAAGGAGATGCAAAGAAAAGGTGGTAATCTGTACCGACAATTGCGATAGATTGATCAAGGTTTTGCTCAAGAAATGGCGTTAAGATAAAACCGATGATAAAAACTGCTGGATTTAAACCTACCAAACGCATCCCGTAGCCAATAATGGTAAAGACAATAAGAATAAGAACATCATTCATATTTTGCCCTGCAGTAAATGCACCGGCAAAAGCAAATATTGTCACGCAAGGGAAAATAAAGTAGCGTTTAAGTGATGCTACGCGTGTGAAAAAACCGAAGCCTGATTTTGCGATCACTAAGAGAAATAAATCCGTTAATAAAAAACCTGCAAAAATGGCATAAATTGTTTCGGTATGTTCAAAGAAAATAAGTGGCCCAGGTGTCAGGCCATGGATCAAAAAAGCTCCCATTAGCAAAGCAGCGACATCATCCCCTGGAATACTCAAGGTCAGCATAGGAATCATACTTGAGCCACAAACAGCATTATTAGCCGATTCAGCAGCAGCAATACCCTCTACAGAGCCCTTACCAAATTTCTCCGGTGATTTAGACGTTCTTTTTGCTTCACCATAGGCCATAAACGCTGCGGTACTTGACCCCAAACCAGGCAGCGCACCAACAAAGGTACCAATACCTGTTGATTTTAAAATCGTTTTAAAGACCGAACGAAACTCTTTAAAGCTAATACGGTTATCGCCTCGGTTTTTAGAGTTTTTAAGCGATAAGTTATGGTGCGGTGCGGTGCGATTTCTAATTGTGTTAATAACTTCAGGCATAACTAAAATACCAATTAACATAGGCGTAAACGTAAACCCTGCCATTAGCTCGGTAACACCAAAGGTAAAGCGCGAGGCACCTGTAATTGTCGATAAGCCCACCATCGCAAATAACATTCCCAGGCAACATGAAAGTAAACCACGCGGTATCGAATCACCAGCTAATGAACCAATAACGGTGAATGCAAAAAGTAATAAGAATACTTTTTCGATAGGACCTGCTTGTAGAGAAACAATTGAAATAGGAGCGGCAACAAAAATAAGCACAAGTGTTGCTATCATCTCGCCCGTCACCGACGAAAACAGAGAGATATCCAGTGCTTTACCCGCTTTGCCCTGCTTAGTTAAGGCATTGCCATCTAGCGCTGTTAAAAAAGATGCTGCCGCGCCTGGGGTATTAATTAAAATAGCTGAAATTGAACCACCATAAATGCCTGCTTTGTAGACAGCCAAAAGCATCGTAATACCAATAATGGGGTCAACATAAAAAGTGAGCGGCAAAATAATTGCAATAGCCATAATGGCAGAGACACCAGGAATAGCACCAAATATAATCCCGATAAATACACCAGTAATAATCCCTATAATAGGTCCAATAGCTAGGATGGAAGAAAATCCGTTAATAATATTGTCAAACATTTTCCTCTCCTAAGCTAAAGACCATATTGGCAAAAAAACTCGCAAAAAGTGATTCGCCCCATAGAAAACAATCAACGGGACTACAATCGACATTGCAGTCATTGCAAACCAACTTCGCCCGCCAAGAAGGTACGAGACGGCAAACATGACAAAAGGTGTAGCAATCAAAAAGCCGATGTAAGGCACTGCCAACCAGTACAAAATAAAAATACCGATATAGATATTGACGCCCATAAAACCTTCGGTAGAAATAATATCTTCCTCATTTATGTCAGCATTTCTTTTTAGTTTTAAAATAGATTGAATAGCGATAGTTGCCGAAAAAATAATAATAAGACCAGCCACAATACGAGGCAGGAAAAGAGAACCAAGATCGGTTTCTACACCGCCTTCAGATAATCCATCATTTGTTAATATGATTAACGACATGAGAATAAGGCATGTTGAAATAACAACATCAATTTTTCTTCTATCCATTTTTTAATCTCTAGGTTTAACAACTGGACAAAACTAATAAATACAACTAAAGCAACAGAAACTATAAATTTGTAATAAAACTGCGACGTGATGATTCTTATTCTTTTAATCTAAAAGTTGCATGGGGGGGTTGGTCTAATTTTTTATTAAAGGAAAACCAAAACCCTATAGTTACACTATCGGTGCTTACCAACCAATAATGATCGAATCACAACTAGCCAGAGTGTATTAAGTTTTTATATTTATAAAATTCTATTGGCATTAAAGGCCACCCCAACCTGATACCTAATTTATGGGATCTACTATATAATTGCCAATTGTATTTTCTTAACAAATCATCAGATTTTCTTATGATATGGAGGCAGTGTGAATTTACGTCAAATGGAAGCATTTCGGGCAGTTATGCTGACAGGCTCAGTCACTCAAGCTGCAAAGCAGTTGTTTAAAACTCAGCCAGCCATCAGCATGCTACTTAATAATCTAGAGGAGGAGCTTGGTTTCCCTCTATTTGAAAGGCAAAAAAAGCGTCTCTACCCCACCCCAGAAGCTAACTATCTCTATCATGAAGTGGAAGCTATTTTTTCACGCCTTAACGACGTCAACCAAACGGTACAAGACATACAAAATAAGCAATATGGTTTTTTAAGAATTGGTTGTATGCCTGGCCCTTCTACGTTTTTTGTACCTGAAATCCTGGCGGACTTTCTTGAAGAACACCCTAAAGTACGTGCATCCCTCCAGACTAGGACCTCAGATGAGGTCGCAAAGTGGGTGGCATCTAACCAATATGATATTGGCTTAGCCGAGATAACAACTAGCCATCGGAACATAGATAAAACGGATTTATTTAAACTCCCTTGTATATGCGCCATTCCACAAGGTCACCCTTTAGTCAAAGAAGCGATTATTACCCCTACCATGCTTGATAATGAACCTCTTATCACCCTTCACCCAGACCATATGACCCACCATGATATGTCTCAGTTATTTGAAAGTAGTGAAAACCGAATGAATGTACGCTTGCAGACACGCTTCTTTATACCTGCATTGAAATTTGTTGAAAGAGGATTGGGGGTGTCGGTAATGGACCCGATTACAGTCAAAAGCTATTGTAGCTATGCAAGCCCGGGCAAAATAATTTTCCGCCCATTTGAGCCTATATTGTGGTTTAAGTTTGGCATCATTTACCCTGTAGATACACCGCGCTCTATGATTACAAACCTATTTACCAAGCAGCTACAAAATGGGATTCGTGAATTACAAGAAGAGCCCGAAATACTATTAAGTTGGGGGAAAAACTAGTACAGGCCACATGAATAAGGTATTAACAATGGTGTAAGCAATTAATCTATTTGCAGGTATCCAGTAGCCACTCTTTAAACACGCGGGAGGGCCTTGTTAGGCATTTATCAGTATGGTGACAAAGGTAATAATTGCTATCAGTGCTAACACGCTCCTCAAAAGGGGCAACCAGTATATTTGACAACACACCCATTTGCATAAAATCATCATACATTAAGCAAATACCTGCTCCATTAGCTGCAAGGGCAGCGGCAGAGGTATGACTATCAGTATACTGTCGCGCGCATTTTTCGTGCATACACACATCATATGCATTTAGCCACTGGTCCCAGCCTTGTGGCGTTCCTTCTACATCGATTAAAGGAACACTCGCTAAAGCCCGCGGTGTCGATAGTTCATGCACCATAGCACCACTACAATAGGGGCGTATAAGTGGGTTAATTAATGGGTAAGATTCAAAACCATCCCACCCGCCTAAACCATAACGAATCTCTAAATCGGCGGTAGATATATCAAAATCAGCAGACCAGTTAGTGCTACGCTGGCGAATGCTTATCTGAGGCTCTAACTGGTTAAAACTCACTAACCGCGGTGCCAGCCACATCGTAGCAAAGGTGGCGTTGATATTAACATCAACCACAGCATCCTTGGCATCAGAGAAAATCTGGGCTGCACCGGCATTTAATTGACGTAGCGAGTCACAAACCAGCGGTAAAAAAGCACGGCCCGCATCAGTTAATCTTATCGTACGATTAGCACGTATAAATAATTTTTGATCTAAGTGATGCTCTAATAACTGAATTTGCTGGCTAATTGCCGACTGACTCATGCTCAGTTCTTCTGCGGCGTTGGTAAAGCTCAAGTGGCGGCTGGCCACCTCGAAAGTACGCAGCCAATTTAGTTGAATAGTATTAGTAAGCAGACGCTTCATATACTGATTAATCCATAAGTTATACTTATTAATTTGACGATAATATATTGCTTGTTCGAGCAATAGCAAGCCAATATTATTCTTGCCACCAAAACTTCTATATAAAGTATGACCAAATAATTTGCTTATACTCAAAGTCGCCTGATTTATCGGAGAATTATAATTATGAAAAACAAAACTGATGTGTTAATCATCGGCGGTGGTATTGCGGGCGTTAGTACGCTTTACCATTTGACCAAAATGGGTTGGACAGACATCATGCTGACCGAAAAAATAGAACTAACTTCTGGTTCTACTTGGCATGCAGCGGGTAACCTACCTCACTTTAGCAACAGCATAAATATGGTAAAGCTACAGCAATATAGTATTGACCTATATGCTCGCCTAGAAGAAGAAACAGGCAGTGCTGTTAACCACTTTCCTACAGGTGCTATTCGTCTTGCACACACTCAAGACCGTATGGACGAGTTTGAGCGTGTTGTTGCGATGTCTGACCTAACCGGCCTTAATCTTGAAATGGTCAGTGTTGAGCGCCTAAAAGAACTTTACCCATACCTCGATACTACCGGATTATTAGGCGGCCTTTGGGATCCAGCCGATGGCCACATTGACCCAACAAGTGTTACCAATGCCATGGCAGCAGGTGCTAAAGAAGCCGGAGCAACCATTGTGCGCGGCAACCCTGTAAGTGCTATTAAGCAAAAAGAAGATGGCCGCTGGGAAGTCACCACTGAAAAAGGCGTAATCGATGCTGGTATTATTGTTAATGCCTCAGGCTTCCGTGCTAACGAAGTAGCAGCCATGGTTGGCCACCAGTTACCAATGAATATCATGGAGCATCAGTACATCGTGACTGATGATATTCCAGAATTGGTTGAGCGTGACAATATGTTGCCTATGATTCGTGATCCCGACGTATCTTATTACCTACGTCAAGAAGGTAAAGGCTTTATCCTAGGACCATATGAGAAAGGTGGTATCCCTTGGGCTACAGATGGCGTACCAGCCGCCTTTGGCCAAGAATTATTGCAGCCAGACCTAGACCGTATTGAAGACATCATGGTTACAGCGATGGAACAGGTTGACCTGATTACCCAAGCGGGTATCAAAACCGTTGTTAACGGTCCTATTACCTATACACCCGATGGTCACCCATTAATTGGTCCTGTTCATGGCTACGATAATTACTTTGTTTGTACTGGCTTTAACTTTGGTATTGTTCAAGGTGGTGGTGCTGGCAAACATATGGCTGAGTGGATTGTTGATGGCCATCCATCACTCGAATTTTTCGAGCTAGATCCGCGCCGCTTTGGCCCTTACGCTGATCACGATTTCTGTATTGCTAAAGGTACAGAAGTTTACGCTAACGAATATCAATTAGGCTTCCCTAACGAATACGCTATGCGCCCTGCTGCTCGTGATTGCAAAAGAGCGCCAGTTTATGAGTCGCAAAAAGCCAAAGGTGCTGTATTTGGCGCTTACTATGGTTGGGAACGTGCTAGCTGGTTTGCACAGGAAGGCCAAGAACCTGTTGAGGAGCATAGCTTCCGCCGTGGCAATTGGCACGATGCAGTTAAAGCCGAGTGTAAACACGTTGAAGAAAAAGTCGGCGTACTCGATCTTTCTCCATTTACTAAGTTTGAAATTTCAGGTGCCTTCGCACACGATTGGATTCAAGCGATATCACCCAACAAAGTACCTAACGAAGTTGGTGCTGTTGCACTTTCTCACCCGCTCACTAAAGAAGGTGGGGTAGCTTGGGAATTCTCTATCACTAAACTCAGCAGTGGCTGTTTTTACCTAATGGCACCTGCGGCTGGTGAACAACTTATCGAAGATTGGTTAAGAACTCGCCTACCTAAAGATGGCTCGGTTAACCTACGCAACATTACCGAAAAATACGGCACACTCGTTATTGCTGGACCAGACTCGCGTAAAGTATTAAGTAAAATTACCGAAAGCGACCTAAGCAACGAAGGTTTCCCTTGGTTTACATCACAGGAAATCACCGTCGCCGGTGCACCAGTACGCGCACTACGTATGAACTTCGTTGGTGAACTAGGTTGGGAATTACACCACCCAATTGAGCATCAACAAGCCATCTACGATGCGCTATTTGAAGCGGGTAAAGAATACGACATCCGCGACTTCGGCCTACGTGCAATGGATTGTATGCGTCTGGAAAAAGGCTACGCAATGTGGGGCCATGACCTTACACTAGAGTACAGCGTACTCGAAGCTAACCTTGCTTGGTTCGTTAAAATGGACAACGCAGACTTCGAAGGTAAAGAAGCACTGATTGCACAAAAAGAAGCAGGCCTAAAACGTAAACTAGTATTGCTAGACATTGACACTGATATCGACGCCTCAGTAGGTATGGAACCTGTGTACTCAAACGGCAAATGTGTCGGTGAATGTGCATCGGGTGGCTACGGTCACCGTGTAGAGAAAAGCTTAGCGCTGGCCTACATTGATGTAGACGCACTAAAAGCAGATGACCTACAGGTACGCATTGTTGGTGGCTACTACCCAGCAGCTGTTACCAGTGGTTGCGTTTATGACCGCAAAGGTGAGAAGTTAAAATCTAACGATTAATAATTAATCAGTTCGATACTATTTAAAAAACCCGCACTGGCAACAGTGCGGGTTTTTTTCATTACTGAAAATACCTTCAAAATTTAACCTACAGGTAGATATAATGATAAAAAACATAAATCAATACTAAAAGTATCATTATCGAAACATATTGACAAAACATATAGGAACTCTACCACCAATATACGACAAATCACATACAAAATAAGACAAATATTTAAAAAGAGCTATATATCTATACCATCATCAACAAAAAACAGCGATAGTAGCATAAGAATTATCGTAAATTAGAATAATAGAAAATAATCAAGTAAGGTTCTATGTATACAATAACCCTTATCGCGTGCGATAAATTTCAACGCTCTGCATTCTCAGGAATACGCGAGTTTTTTGAGAGCGTAAACTCTAACGCAGAAAAAATTATCGGGAAAAAAATATTTAATCTTCTTCTAGCAAGCAAGGATGGTCAACAAGTTCAAGACAATCTAGCACGACCTACACGTAGTATTGCTTATAAAGTAACAGACATTAGCAGCTGTAATGCTATTATCTTTTTGGGCTCAACAAAACTTTACTCTATAAAAGAGCTAAAGGGTTCTCTAGATACATCTGCCAGACACTGGCTCACGAAACAAAACAACAAGAATACACTTATCGCGTCAATATTTTCTGCAACATTTATCTTGGCTGAAGCAAATATTCTGTCAAATAAAAGTTTTGCCATATGCCACACTCACCAAAAAGAATTTTCGCACAGATATCCACATTTAAACCCGAATACTTCTGGAAGTATTATTATAGATAGCAATATATATACTGGCTGTACAATCGCTTCTTGGCTAGAAATTTCTATACAAATAGTTAAACAGTTATTAAATGATGAAGCAGAAAGCATATTACCTAACTTACCTACATCCATTTTTACTACGCCATCAGGTCGTCAGATAAATAACCAAAGAAAGACAGAAATTTATACACCAGAATTTATAAAGAAAGTAACTAAAATAGTTAATAATGATAAAAATTCTAATATTAAAATCAAAAGATTAGCATCTCTTATGTTTATTTCTGAACGAACACTTAGCAGAAAAATAAAAGAATATACTAATAATACACCTAAAATATTTCTTGATAATATCCGTATAGCAAAAGCCTGTGAGTTATTAAAAACTACCGAAAAATCAATAAAAGAGATTACTTTTTTATCTGGATTTAATAGTAGCATATCATTTAGACGTTCATTTAAAAAAAAAATGAAGAAAAACCCATCTGAGTATAGATTTAGCCATACCGGAAATAGAAAAGGTGAAACAAAAATTAAATTATACCAGATATTTGATACTACAGATTAAGAATAAAATATTAACAGTGATATACAGAGTAAGTTCACTACTTATCGATATAATATGAACTAGAGATTTCTTCAAGCAAACAACATGTATCTTGCCACTATATCAATAAAAGGGATTACTTTTTTAACCGGTTATCTAGTATTAATTAGTTTCGGCTAGACTTTACTGTCAGTTATCCCTCACAAAACCTCTGTTAGTTCAAATTTTATCTACTAAAAAATATTTAATCTTTTTTTAATCGACAACAACTGCCTGTACTCTCCATCATCTAAATCAAAACCACTACCGGAAAGTGCAAAATAAACATCTTTTAATTCATCTTTATCGATTAGATCATTCGTTAATAAGGAGAATAGTTTTTGCTTATTTATATCAGTATGAAGATCTTTACGTTCCCTGATGATAGTTAGCATCCGGCTTCTAACTAATTGGTCACTATCATTTAATGCTGATTCTATATTCTTTTGAATAATATCAACACTTGCAATATTACCCAGCTTATTCAAGGCTGCTTCTCTGATCGAGGACTCAGTAGTAGACGTATATAAATCATCATAGATCGCCAGCATTTGAGCTTTATCTTCAGAGACATAATTAGCACCAACGCCGATATACGATATAGCAGCTGAAATCATTTCAGGGTCGATTTCATTCGACAATACAATCTGCAAAGCATCAACCGGATTAACCGCGGGGTTACCAGACAACATCTCATACGCCATCTCACGTCTGTGTAACTCAGCCCCCGATTGAATTAAGTCTAGAGCGTAGCTGGCAATTTTTTGATTACTCTCTTCACTTTCAAAATGTCTCAAAAGGTAATACAAGTGATCAATCTTATCAGACTCATAGGACACATCAATGCGATCTATAATATCTGTAATAATTTCTTCGCGCCTAACGGGATCATCCTTAACCAATCCGGCTAAAGTATTTATTACTTCAAGCTCTTCCACATCGAATGTGCCCACATCAAAAAGGCCACTCATGAGATTTTGCAGAGTATCCTCATCCGACAATCTCTTGCCTACAACCCTCTGTTGATCAAGGTTAGTTACCTGTACACTACTTTTTACTATGGCCGATACTGGCTCAAGGTTATTTTTAGCCTCTTGACTCACCGTTACCACTTGAGTAATAGGCCGCTGACCTAGTTGGTAAACCTTTTTCTCAATAGCACCCAAACTACTTTGAGATTCATACAAAACACCAGCCATAAAACCTAATACAGGTAAGGATAGAAATACAGCAGGTTTAATAACATATTGACGGATATTCATCAGATTCACTCAGGCTTCTTTACCTAAAAGTTTTAAGTTTTCATATTAGCTTGTAGTTAGATTTATCGTATTCGTACTTTTTATAATGTGACTTTATTTAGAGTATTTATCTTTACCCCAACTGTACTATATAGCTTATCTTAATTGATTACTTTGAATTACCACTATAGTGGTAAGTTTGATGCGAGGATTCAGCAATCTATATTTTGCATCAATATTATAAAAAACGGCATATTCTTAAACAAAAAAACATTTGAGCATTCCTATAGAAACGCATTGGAACTTTATTTTTCTCTTGTAAACAACACCTTTTTTATCGCGGCAGCCTCTTTAAATACATCATCATTATTAGTCTTCTCTTGAACTATTCCCATCGCCAAACTTCTGGTTTCTATTCGTAGGCCTTTATATTCTGCAACCTTCATAAGCCACGATATAGTATCCTGATTTAACTCAGTGCTACACTGACTAATTGCAAAAATAGCACTGTTGGCATACTCATCATCCAACGGATCCAACAGCACTTTAATCAATGCCTGCTGATTTTCAATAGATGGGTTAAGCTCACACAATAGTCTATGCAGCCCTAACAAAAGAAGGGAGTGGTTATTTATTAAATCGTTATCATTGGGGGCTTTAGATAAACTAGCTACTCTTTTTTTAAGTACTTTGTGCAGTTTTATTCGACTGCTCGGAGCGATATTCCATATATGTAACTCATTTATGGCTGCCAATGCCAATTCAGGAACGTTAGTGTCACTGATTACACGGACAACTAAATCATAAAGGTCATAAGCTACCGTGCTTTTGTTAGATATTATGGCGTGCGTAATATGCAACGCAGCTAACACTTCAGCTTTAGCTTTGACATTGCTAGGATCAACTAAATTGCTATCAATTGAACCCACTGGCTTTGAATTTTCTAACACGTGTTGAATCAAATAACGATGCGAATCAACATAATACGCTAATTCACGCAAGAGGATAGTACGCTTAGTTATACTGTTTGGAATATTTCTACTCAACTGAACAAGCCGCTCCAGCTGATTAGGATATTGCTCAGCAATACCTCGTAACAACTCTAAAGACTTTATCGACACACTCAATCCGTCCCCGACAGTATTATCAACTACTAATTCAGTTTCTAGTGCTGATAGAGCAGACTCAGCAGTAGAAAGAACTCCCTTACCGTCTTCTGCTAGATTAGGAGCATCTCCAACCTGCGCATGTGTCATAGTAGTAGATATACACAATACAACCAATAAAAGAAACTTATTTATCACGAAATTACCTTACAATTATTTATATAATTAATTGACTTAGTCACAAATGACACTCTCCAGCCTTCCATAAATAAGTCAATTACAACTAAAGTTACTTAGAGCAACCCATCATTTCCAAAAGCCATGAGTAGCCTCGCAGACCTAATATTAAGAAATCTTCCTCCGCTACTTCTTGTATTTATACGCTTTTGCGGAGAAGCGAAAAAACTCCCTCTAATAGCAGAAGAACATGATCTTTCGCCACGATATTTAGGTTTGTCATAGGCACAAAGATTCATACTAATTGCGGAGTCTTGTCTCTTTTTAAAAGCTTTGAAATAATAAAGAAGACCTTGTCGTGTATTATCTCTTATATTCAAAGCTGCGGCATATTCTTCCGGCTTACTCCTACGAGGAAACGGAAACAAAGCTATACCAGGAAAAGCGTCGCCTTGTAAAGTACCGCCCCAATACCAACAAGACACATTATTGGGACTTCTACCATCACCATACCGATACATTTGAATCGCAACACCTGAAGCTGAATTCTGAAACTTTTTTGGAGTGCTGCAGATCGAAGAATGCCCTATATACCTCATTGCTGCACTCGCATGCTGAACTTGCGAAAGCCCTATAAAAAAGAGAATTGATACGCCCAAAAAGCGTCTAAAATTCTTTGAATTAAACATATTTGTCCCCTGTGAAGAATTATTATTAAAATTTACATCACTATTAATAAATACATAGCAAGGTAAAGTAACATCCTAAATTAAAACGCTTTATTCAATCAATTAACAATAAGCAAAGTGTCGTGTTATGAACAGCCATTGTCCCAAAGTAATATTTTTTATATTGAAAATATATTATTAACTCATAAAATGAGACTGGGATTTTTATTTAAACTAGCCATTAATATAAAACTAATTAAACGAATGCATGGAGTTACAACGTTATTTTTAATGCTCACAAATAGTTAAGCATTTGTATTTCATTCGAAGAGCATTTATACATTTTTACCCTTACCTGGGGTGCCTACTATTGATACCTTACATAAGTGTCATGGATAGCAGACATACCGATAGACTGCCAGTAACAATCTTCGCGCATATAGGGCAAGTAAATAAATTTGCTCCTGCAATTTACCCTTACCCTACATCCATGTAGGGTAGCGGGCAGTCGATGGCCTGTGCTATACAGCTAACCAGTTCAAGTTCGTCCCTATTGATCATGCCATCGTGCTGGATCACCTTAACACAAGCTTTTAGCAGTTTTGGTTTTTGCAACGGTTTTAAGTAACGCACTTGGTCAAGTGACTCTGTCATTGCTTGAATAGTTAATTCTTTTGGCGAATACCAACGTAATTTAAAATCTAGCTCGCTTGTAGTAACGAGATCAAATATATTTTTAGCCATAGGTACATCGTAATTATTCTCGATGATATTTATATTAAGCAGTGCAGATAGTAACCTCCCCACTGCAGGCTTACGCTGCCTAATAGACAAACGGTGTAACTGACTCACTTTTCTAGGCCGGCAATGATGATCAACCAAGTTATAAAGCGCCCATTCGCGCAACTCTATTTTTTTATCCATTTTAATTAACCGCAATAACTGCGCTTTAAACTCTTTATATTGGCTATCGCTTAACACTTTTAAAATAGGTAATGCGAGATCTAACAACAACAGTGGTTGCTTTGCTTTTAATAAACCTAGCTGCTTGTAAATAAAACAAGTTTGTTTGGCCAGCTCTGGGGATTGATGCTTTTTAATATCAGCCCACTGATGTTGCCTAACCATCTTATTGTTAGCATCCATTAATATTGCAAAAACCAATGCTCGTGCAGTATAAGGTTCGTGGATACTTTCACAAATCGCTTCGAAATCGGTTTTTAAATGCGTAAGCTCTCTACTTGCTAATGCAATGGTTTGATCTGTGGGTTCACCAACATTGTCTACTGCTTCAATTATTTTTTTTGCATCGACTTTTTGGCTGGCTGGCTGCTCATCGGTTAAAGCCATAGCCCCTGCCAGACCGGTAGCTGTAGCACCTAGGGGCTTGTCTTCACTATCATCTAACGGCGATACTACATGTGCTTTTTTGTAACGGCCATTCCATTGTGGGTCGATACGTTTAATGCGCTGCTGTAACGGTGGGTGAGTTGCCATTAATTTATTAAAGAAATTAAAGTGCAAACCCTGAGAAAATAACATATGGCTAATTTCGCTCGACTTTTTATGGTTAAAATTTTGTGCGCCTTTACTATATCCTCCAATCTTTTGTAGAGCACCACTAATACCCTCTTGGCTTCGGGTAAATTGCACTGCCGATGCATCAGCTAAAAATTCCCGCTGACGCGAGATGGCTGCCTTTATAACATTACCAAAAAATACACCTAAATAACCCAACACTAATAAAGCCAATCCAATGCTCAAAGCTGTACCGCGGTCACGACTCGAACGCCCTGTTGAATGCATTAATAATTCACCTGTATTAGCGATAATAACAATACCGTAAATCATACCAATGAGGCGTAAATTAAGGCGCATATCGCCATTTAATATATGACTAAACTCGTGGGCAATAACCCCTTGTAACTCTTCGCGACTTAAGTTTTTGATAGCACCACGGGTAACACCAATGACGGCATCGGCAGATTGAAACCCCGCGGCAAATGCATTAATACCTGACTCTTCGATAATATAAACACTCGGGACTGATGTGCCCGATGCAATCGCCATTTCCTCAACGACATTGAGTAGTTTTTTCTCATTGGCATCGCGCTGATGAACATTAATTAAACGACCACCCAATTGCTCAGCAATGACTTTACCTCCAGCACTTAATTGCATCATACGAAAAAGTGAAGCAATCAATACAACCGACAATACACATAATGCAATGGCACCTAAATATTGCCAATCAAATACCTGTGAAGAGATAGACCAAATCGATTGACCGGTTTCATAGCTTTCAAAACGTGCATTGTGTAGCCCCAATACATAGCTAATACCTGCAACTAAATAAGCAGTCAGGAGTATTAAACCTAATAGTGCGAGCGCAAATAAAAAAAGTAAACGTTTGGTTTGTTTACGCGCCAGATCTTGATGCTCATAAAAATTCATAGTAGCTTATCAACTTTTTAGTGAACGCGAATGTGAATAATTTTTTAAGTAGATAGTTATTATTAAAAGATTTCCTGTAATAAAGAGTACGAAATTACCAAACCATTGATTAGCATCAGCAACCCTGCAAAGGGAGTAAAGTAATAAGCAAAGGTACGAAAGCGAGACTCTACAAAAGAGTCCTGCGGGTTTGCAGGATCTAGCTTAATACGCACATAGCTATGGATAATGGGCTTATCACCTGACGAGGCTGTCGACGATATATTGGTATAGGTTTTATTTAAATAGCTATATCTAAAAACAGGGGCATAGAGCTCGACGCCCTCGTCAGTCGTGATCTCGATATCGACGACCTCGGCTTCAACCTCGACGACTACTTTTTTAAGTCGCACATACTCTTTAAAATCATTAATACCCACATAAAATGCGAAGCCGCCAATAAAGGGAATAATAAACATAATAAATCGAAGCGATTCAGTATCCACTGCCGGCTCGCCTTAGTCGTTCATTAAAAACTTACTTTAGGTGCCGCTTGAATTGCTTCACTGTCGGCAAATTCTAAAAGAGTAGCATCCTGTGGATGACCAAACATACTAGCAAAAATAACAGGAGGAAAGCTTTGACGATATTCATTATAAAGTGTTACGCCATCATTAAATGCTTGTCGCGCAAAAGCCACTTTATTTTCCGTAGAGGTTAATTCCTCGGATACTTGCATCATATTTTGGTTAGCTTTTAAATCAGGATAGGCTTCGACAACTACATTTAATTTGCCCATTGCCGAGTTCAGCATACCTTCGGCCTTACCAAGCAAATCCATCGCAGAGCTATCTGATGGATTACTTGCCGCTTTATCTAAATCATTAGCAGCTTGATTACGTGCAGCAATCACAGCCTCTAGCGTGCTACTTTCATGCTTTAAATAAGCTTTAGCCGTCTCAACTAAATTAGGAATCAAATCATAGCGACGCTTTAATTGCACCTCTATTTGCGCAAAACCATTTTGGTAGCGATTTTTTAAACTGACTAAGCGATTATAAATACTGACAATATATAAAAATAATACGACTAAGATGACAAGAATAACGATCGTAGTGGTAGACATGTTAGCCTCATTTATTATTATTAAATTCTATAGAGTCGATAATACCAGAAGTTGCTGCAGAACTCTCTCTAATGTTTATTATACAATTTTACTGATGATAGTTTTACTACATTAGCAAAAAATATGCATCTAGATTAAAAATAACTATAAGATAAACAAGACAAATAGCGAATTGTTATTTTAGTAAGTTGCCTTTATTTCCATTACCTATAGTCCCAGTCGCCTCTGCTGTCTCTTTAAGCATTTCATCCTTAGCCATTAGCTCTTTATCTGCCATTATTGCACCTTCTTTTTGCATCATGGCCTCTTTCTTCGTAAGCTCTTCCTTTTTCATCATAGCTTCTTTTTTCATAAGCTCTTCCTTAGATGTATTACTTTGCTCATTCGCGACAAACTGTGGAGGCTCTTTACTGAGCCTAACAGTGACTCTCCGGTTTTTCGCTTTACCTTTTTTTGTTCGATTAGACTTTACCGGATAGCGCTCTCCATGCCAACGCACAATAATACTATCGGCGGGTATACCCTCTTCTACAAGATAGTCAAATACACGTTCGGCTCGGCGCTGTGACTTTAATAAGTTTTCACCACGTATACCTTCGCTATCGGTATGGCCATCTAAATAAATGGCCTTTACATTCGCATCTTCTTTAAGATAGCTAACAATAGTATCTAAGCGTCGCTTAACGGACTTTTTAAGATCTTCTTCTTCGTTATCGTAAAGTAAGGTAGAACGTTCTATTTGGCCATAATTAACAGCCAGTAAGCTCCCCTGGCAACGTAAATACTCTTGGTAACTTTCTCTAAAACCAATACTAGAGACAGTTACTTTAATCGGCTGATTGCCTCCATAAAGTGCTTGGCGCTGAAAATCCAATAATAAGCCACGCTCCAGTTCAGCCAACATGCGTTCAGATAACTTACGCCCAATAGTGATAGGTTGTTGGCTCTCTTTCACATTCACCGTCGCCAGCTGATTAGCTGAGCTCTGAGATGACCATGGTGGGGGACGCACAATTAGTGCTGCCCTGCCAGTCTTCATACGCGCCATACTCGATTTTAACTGAAACTGTGTAGCCCTCCCTGCTTCACGTTCAAATACGGCATCACCAAAACCGTCGATGGGATGGGATAATCGACACATAAATTTAGAGCTATCCACCTGCCAAGCAACCTCATCAGTGCGCGTCGCATAGCTAATAGCAGCAAAGGCATCGCTAGCCAGTAGCAAGGCAATACAACCTATTAGTATGTTCAGTAATGGTGCTTTCACAACAAATGCTTAGCTCTTAATCGATTCTAGTAAGAACGCTATCGGCCAATACTGAGTTTTCTTAACCATCGCCTGTGATTTTTTTAATTAATCAATGACTATGCTTCAAAATAACTGCGCTATAGGCACTTTTTCTGTAGGATGCACTCTGACGAATAACCGCAAAAAACATGCTGTAAAACAGCAGATGATAGATAGCAAATGCTGTATTTATGACTATTAAGGAGAAAGTGTGACCAACTTTGGATCAATGACATTGCTCGCTGACCGCTTTAGAGGTTTTTTACCCGTCGTTATCGATGTTGAGACGGGTGGTTTCAATGCCCAAACTGATGCGCTTTTAGAAGTTGCTGCGGTGACATTAAGTATGGATGGTTATGGCTTACTGGAAATAGATGAGGTTTACAGCTATCAAGTCGAGCCATTTGCCAATGCCAATATAGAAGAGTCGGCAATTGAGTTTACAGGTATTGATGTCGAGAGCGGCAACCGTGAAACTCAATCAGAAAATAGTATGCTAAAGGATTTATTTCAGCATATTCGAGGCTCGGTTAAGGCCCATGATTGTACCAGGGCAGTAATGGTGGCACATAATGCACACTTTGATTTAGGTTTTATGAATGCAGCATCTAACCGCTGCAATATAAAGCGCAATCCATTTCACCCTTTCTCCTGTATGGATACCGCAACACTGGCAGGCCTTGCCTACGGGCAAACAGTATTAGCAAAAGCATGTAAAACAGCTGGAATTGAGTTTAGTAATGCCAAAGCACATTCCGCCGCATATGATGCCGAGAAAACAGCTGAGTTATTTTGCATGATTGTTAATAAGTGGCAGACACTCGGTGGCTGGCCTTTAAATAATCATAATTAAATATACTACTCGTAAAAAAACCCGCACTCGGCGGGTTTTTACATAATTATTTAAGACAAAGCCATTAATTAATCTTTGCTGACATTTAAATCCATTGTTGGGTAAGGTATGCCAATGCCCGCTTCATCAAATCGGTTTTTAATACGTTCATGAAAATCAAAATGAACGCCCCAATAATCGGCACTATTTACCCAAGGTCTAAACACTAGGTTAATCGACGAATCTGCCAGCTCTAAAACACCAATCGTTACGTCTTTGTCTTTTAATATACGATCATCGGCGTCGGCAATTTCTTTCAATATAGTTTTAACCTGATCAAGATTAGCGTCATAAGCAACACCAACAACCATATCGACACGGCGTGTTGCCTGCGTTGAATAGTTAATAATATTAGAGCCCATTACAGAGGCATTAGCGATAATAATTGTTTTATTATCACCGGTTGTTAACGTGGTCGCAAAAATAGCAATTTCTTGAATTACACCCACAACACCGGCAACTTCAACAAAATCACCCACCTTAACGGGGCGAAATAAAATAAGTAAAACCCCTGCAGCAAAGTTAGCAAGCGAACCTTGCAATGCCAAACCAACAGCCAAACCAGCAGCACCGATGATAGCCACAAATGACGCTGTTTGAATACCCAATTGCCCAAGTACAGCAATAAGAATAACCACCATGGCAATGTAGTACAAAATATTTTGTACAAACTTGCTAACAGTTACATCGACATTACTGGCGGTCATACGTGCACCAATAAAACCAGTGACCTTTTTAGCTACCCATTTACCAATAATAAAAATGGCTAATGCGACAACAATTTTAACCCCATAGGCGGCAATAAATGTGACGATTTGCCCCACATTCTCTTCATTTAATAATGATTCGATATTCATAGCGATCCTTTCTCCTAACAGTAATGGCTACCTTTAGTTTATAAAAGGTATATGACGTTTATACAAACTATCTTGAAATGTAATACTTTTAATATATAAATATTGTATTGAGCCGCGTCTGCTAACTATGGCTATAAAGCACTGACTTATTATTATTTTAAAAGTAAAAACAGTCCTTACTGGCTATAATTATTACCTACAAACGCTTTTCTTTGACTGAACGAATAACAGCAACCGAGCGACGGTTTCTCGCTTTATTTCTTATGGAGTTATTAGGCACTAATGGCTTACTTTCACCAAAACCAATAGCGGTTAATCGGACAGCATCGATATTGTATTTGACTACAAGCAATTCGGCAATTGCTTGTGCACGACGTTGTGACAAACCTCTGTTATGGGCTTCACTACCATCGCTATCGGTATGCCCTTCAATAGTTGCACGTGTTAGTGGGTTATTTTTTAAAAACCTGGCAACTTTTGCAATTTCTGAAAAATACGTTGGTTGAATAACACTAGAGTCGACATCGAAATTAACATTGATCCTGATGGTTTTAAAATCTTTAATTAATAAAAAGCAGCCTCTTTCGTCTACCTTGGTATTGGGCGGTGTTTTATAGCATTCATCAATAGTATCGTCGACACCATCACCGTCACTATCAATAAATAATAGCTGTTTAACAATACCATTAGCTTCGGGGCTTGTTTGTGCAAATGCCGTCGATGAACACATCAACAACAGTAAATAAAAAAAGTAGCTCTGCATGGGGTAATACCGTTATAAATTATCAATATTAAAATCATCTGCATCTTGCCATGCAGGAAAACGTTCTCGATAGTCACAAAGCTCGGCTAAATTAAGCTCAAGCGTTTCCATCCATTCACCGGCTTTATCCACTAATGACTGCCCAAGATAATCAATGACGAGGGAGTCACCTGTATACTCTAACCCTTTACCATCTGTGCCAACACGATTAACACCGACAACATACGCTTGATTTTCGATAGCCCGAGCGATAAGTAAACTACGCCAATGATGCGCTCTAGCCGAAGGCCAATTGGCAACGCAAAGCATCAGATCATAATCGCCTTTATTGCGACAAAATACTGGAAAGCGTAGATCATAACAAACGGTCAATAAAATGCGCCAACCTTTGTAACTAATAACACAACGCTCACTACCCGCTTGATAACGCTTATGCTCATCGGCCATTTGAAACAAATGGGTTTTGTCATAATGCATCACATCACCCGTAGGCGTAGCAAATAGCATGCGATTAACAAAATGCGGCTTAGTACTATCAGTAGATACGCTTGGGTCAGAAAGATCACAAGCCACACTGCCGGTAATGGCTGCACCTACCAAACGAGATTGCTCCTTAAGCCAAGCAACCGTACCATTTTGGTCATGCATTTGTTCAGGCTCTATCGTAAAACCCGAGGTAAACATCTCGGGTAATACAATCAGGTCTGTTTTACCCTTAAGCGCCTCAAATTTTTGCTCTAAAGCACGCCTATTTGCCATGGGATCAAGCCAGTACAAATCAGTTTGTACTGGCGTCACTCTGAGGTTTTTTTGAGGATATGCCTTTGGTGTATCCAATTTGATACCTTCGATTCAGCCTTAAGCCTCGTCTGGTACAGCGCTATCAATAACAGTCTTCAGCTCGCCAGCTTCGTGCATTTCGGCAATAATGTCACAGCCACCAATTAGCTCACCATTTACCCACAATTGTGGGAAGGTTGGCCACTCGGCGTATTTGGGCAAATTGGTACGAATTTCTGGGTTAGTAAGAATATCAACAAAAGCAAAGCGCTTACCACACTCCATAATTGCCTGAGATGCACGCATAGAAAAGCCGCACTGCGGAGCATTGGGAGAGCCTTTCATGTAAAGAATAACGGCGTTATCTGCGATTTGTTGCTTGATTGTATCCATGATATCCATGGTGTGTAAAACCCTCTAGTCTGTAGTCAATATAAATATACGTTTGGTATACGTGGAAGCGCGCAATATTGCGCGCAGAATTGGCGCCATTCTAACCGATTAGGCCATCGCCTGCATGGGTTTTGCAGTCATTAAGGTCACTTACGCCAACACAATTGCCAAAGTGGCTCGGTTAAACCATAATAAGCACAAGGCAGCAACCGCTGCCTTTTTTATTTTTATTCAGTTGCTTAATCTCATTACCTGACGTATCCGTTGAGTAATGCAGAGCAATCTTTAAAAACGATAAGATCAATTGATATGAACACAACAGCATTAATGAATACCTACGGCCAACGCCCATTAACCCTAGAGAAAGGCGCGGGTTGTTTTGTCTGGGATACCGACGGAAAGCAATACCTAGATGCCCTTGCAGGCATTGCAGTTTGCGGTTTAGGCCATTGTCACCCTACGCTTGTTAGTGCTATTACAAAACAAGCTGAGACACTCATCCATACATCAAATTTATACAACTTGCCGGTGCAGCAAAAAGCCGCCGAAGACATTTGTCGCGTCAGTGGTATGGAGAAAGTATTTTTCACTAATTCAGGGGCAGAGGCTAACGAGGCCGCCATTAAAATTGCACGTAAATACGGCAATGATAAAGGCGTTATTGTCCCTACGATTATTACGACAGCTAACAGTTTTCATGGCCGTACCATGGCAACACTAACGGCTACTGGTAATAGTAAAATTAAACAAGGGTTCGCACCACTACTAGAAGGCTTTGAACATGTGCCTTATAACGATATAGAGGCAATCTCCGCCCACAGTAATAACCCCGATATCGTCGCTGTAATGGTTGAGCCCGTTCAAGGTGAAGGTGGCATTCAAATACCCGATAGCGACTACTTAAATAAGCTACGTGAGTTATGCGACAATAACGACTGGTTATTGATACTCGATGAAATTCAAACAGGCAATGCGCGTACTGGCCGTCATTTTGCCTACCAAGCCAACAACATACTCCCCGATGTGCTCACCACAGCAAAGGGGCTAGCCAATGGCATGCCTATTGGTGCTTGTTTAACCCGCGCCAAAACCAACGATGTGCTACAACCAGGTAATCACGGCTCAACCTATGGCGGCAACCCCGTTGCCTGTGCCGTGGTTAGCAGTGTTATTGATGTTATTGAAACAACTAAGTTGTGCGCACAGGTTAATAGTATCGCTGATTACTTTGCCAAAGGCTTTGAGGCAGCACTCGCTAACAAAACTCAAGTTAAAGCTTATCGCCAAAAAGGCATGATGATAGGTATTGAATTAAATGAGCCATGCCCTGAGTTAGTCGGCCTTGCCGCCAAAAAAGGCCTATTAATGAATGTAACTGCTGGCAGCGTAATTCGCCTATTACCACCATTAATTATGACCGAGGCACAAGCCGATCAAGTCATTGAGATTGTGAGCTCACTTATCGAGTAATAAGCCATAGTACTTACCAGCAATAAACACTGTTTACTGAATGGTTACCAATAAACTGCACCTGTGCAGTTTATTTAACGTAATAAATAAGCCTTAATAGTTTGAGAAAACAACATGACTAGACATTTTTTAACCTTAATGGATTTGTCACCCACTGAGTTAAAGCAGGTAATTCAACGCGCGATACTGATTAAAAAGCAGCATCGTACAGAAACCGCTGTAAAAACCTTAGAAGGCAAAGTACTAGGGATGATTTTCGAAAAATCATCGACACGTACCCGTGTATCCTTTGAATCAGGAATTGCTCAACTAGGCGGTGCAGGATTATTTTTATCCTCTAACGATACACAACTAGGCCGTGGTGAACCCATTGAAGATACTTCTAGGGTTATTTCCAGCATGGTCGATATCATTATGATCCGTACCTTTAGCCATGAGAGCGTTGAAAAATTCGCCGAGTATTCGCGCGTACCCATTATTAACGCCCTAACCGACAGCTATCACCCCTGTCAGTTACTTGCCGACATCCAAACCTACACCGAGCACCGCGGTGATCCTCAGGGTAAGACCGTTGTTTGGATAGGCGATGGCAATAATATGTGCCAGTCTTACATTAACGCTGCCAAACAGTGCGACTTTAAACTACACATTGCCTGCCCTGACGGCTACAAACCCGAGCAAGCCCTACTCGATGCCAATAGCGACCGCATTACTCTATTCGATAATGTCGAAGATGCCGTTAAAGGCAGCGATTGGGTTGTTACTGACACATGGGCCTCAATGGGCCAAGAAGAAGAAAAGCAGGCACGTATAGATGCCTTTAAAGGCTTTCACGTTGACGAAGCACTCATGTCGCGCGCTAATAAAGACGCGGTATTTATGCACTGCCTACCGGCCTACCGTGGCATGGAGATCAACGACACAGTAATGGACTCTAAATACTCCGTTGTATGGGACGAGGCCGAAAACCGCCTGCATGCGCAAAAAGCATTGATGGAGTTTTTGCTGGGTAAATTTTAGCAGCGCGGCCAATAAATACTATATAAAGAGGTAGTACATAACAGCCTAACTCAAGTTGATTGGCTTAAAAGACGTCATTGAAGGAATAACAATATGGAACTACACGTTGATTTTATTGATGCCTTTACCGAGAGTACCTTTAAAGGTAACCCAGCTGCAGTGATTATTACCGAGCAATGGCTCAGTGATGATTTAATGCAATCCATTGCCACGGAAAACAATCTATCCGAGACTGCCTTTTTAGTTGCCGACCCAACATCAACGCACCAAACAAGCCCTGAGCACAGCCAGCGCTTTGCTATACGCTGGTTTTCTCCCATCACCGAGATTGCTTTTTGTGGCCATGCCACGCTGGCCTCGGCCTTTGTTTTATTTAAAAAGCACCCCACCCTGTCGAGCATTACCTTTAGCGCTAAAGCCGTTGGCGAGCTTATTGTAAGTAAAACAAACACAGGGTTAATAGAAATGGATTTCCCCAATACCAAACCTAAAAAAGTCGATACTTTTCCCGCAGAGCTTAGTGATGGCTTATCAATCAAACCTACAGAGGTTTATCAGAATCAACATGCGTACTTTGTGATTTACCCAAGCGAAGAAGACGTAAACAAAGTCCTACGTGATAACGAGACACTTAAACAATTAGCGCCCTTAGATGTCGTCGTTACTGCACAATCAAAAAATAATAATTATGATTTTTCTTCGCGTTACTTTTGGCCCGCCAACGGTGGCGACGAAGACCCAGTAACAGGCTCCATTCACTCAGGGCTTGCACCACTTTGGTTTGAAAAGCTAGACATACAAAAGCGTGATAAAAAAATACTAAAGGCGTACCAGGCCTCTCAGCGCGGCGGTATTTTACATTGCGAACTAAAAGGCGAGCGTGTTTTTATTAGTGGTGCTGCCGTACAGTACCTAAGCGGGACTATTTATATTTAGCCACTAGGCTTATATATTAAAGCCTAACATTCAAACATATTCTACAACGGTTAAAAGTGCTAGCGGCTTTGTTCTAACTATAACTCTTTTAATCCGTTAAAGTATTGCCAATAGCGCTAGCTAACACACATTTTCATCACAATTTTAACGTATACTTGATGAAAAATAACAGCACTTAACAATAACTCTTGGGGTCACTCCGTGATAACTATACTCAACCGTATTTTAGCGCCTTTTCGTTTTATTTTTGTCGCCCTGATTGGCAAACTTAGCTGGCAAGCACCTAAGTGGTTGCTCTTGTTAATGCGAGATAAATTTTGGTCGATAGGTTTTGTACTGTTGGCTATGGCGTGTTACGGCGCCTATATTTATACCGAGTCGCTACCAAAGCCCATCGTGGTGAAAGCCGAAATACGCACACCAGAGCTACCGAGCAAGGGAAGTGCAACACCTTCGCGTTTATACATTAAATTTGCCTACGATCTTGCAGCCTTAAACAGCGATCAAGAAAAACCCAGTGGCAGACCTTCTGTTGCACCTATTGAATTATTAAAAAAAGAGATCAAGCAAGGCATAAGTATTAAGCCTTATATAGCAGGAGAATGGATTTGGCAAAACGATAACACTATTCACTTTAACCCAGAACAACAATGGCCACCAGGAACTGAATACACAGTTAATTTTACACCTGAAATTTTTTCGCCAGATACCATACTCGCGAGTAACAAGGCGAGCTTTACAACACGAATCTTAGATATAGATATTCAAAAACTCGAGTTTTATCAAGATCCAACTGATTCAAGTATTCGACGCGTCGTATCGACTTTATCATCGACTCATCCCATCGACATTACGTCCTTAGAATCACTTGCTTCGTTTACACTCAGCGTTAACGACAAAAAAGCCAATAGCGTCAAAAAGGCAATTCCTTTCAATATCAATCACGATGAAGATCAACGCACTATTTATTTGACCAGTGAAACCATCACCATACCCGAAAAGGAAAGCTATATGTCCCTTGAGATCGACAAGGGAATAAAGTCATTGTTGGGCGGTAACCCTAGTCCAGAACAGGCATCACAAAAGATTATCATTCCAGATAGATACAGTTTTTTACAACTAGAAAATTTTACTGCAAGTATTGTGAATAACGAAGAGGGGGACCCTGAACAAATCCTCCAGTTGACTTTTACCGATGAAATCAACGAAGAAGTACTTTTTGAGTCTCTCGAGTTTTACCGTATGCCTAAGAATAAAAACGGTAGACGTAATTACAACTGGAATAATGTCCGAGATTACGACGAAAAAAAATACAAGCAATTATATTTTACCTCTAAAAACCGTGTGACACCCGAACTTATCCCTAACCCACGTGCCCACTCAAAAACCTTTAACCTTAAAATAGACGAAGACAGCGGCCGCTATTTATGGGTAAAAGTCAACAAAGGCTTAGCCTCCATTAACGATTTCATACTAAAAGACACAGCGCAAACAGCATTTAGAGTACCACGCTATCCTGCACACTTAGCATTTAGCGGTGAAGGTGCATTATTGTCGTTATCTGGCGAGCATAAACTCAGTGTATCTTCGCGCAACCTCGGTGCACTTAAATACAATATTGGCCGGCTAACCGCTCATCAAATTAATCATTTAGTCAGCCAAACTGGGGGCAATATTACCAACCCTTATTTTAATAATTATTATTTCAGCAAAGAGAACCTTGTCGAAACTTTTGAGCAACAAGTACAACTCGCACCAAGACACCCCAAGGAGCTTAGCTACTCCTCTTTTGATTTAAGTCGCTACCTACCCACCGAGAAAGATCGCTTTGGTCTGTTTTTTGTCGAGGTTCACGGCCTCGACAAAAAACAAAGGCGCACAGGCTTAACACAACAGCGCCTTATTTTAATTACCGACCTTGGAATTATTGTCAAAAACAATAACGATAGATCTCACGATATCTTTGTACAATCGATAGCAACAGGCCTGCCCGTTGCCGACGCACGCGTTGAATTATTAGGTAAAAATGGCCTACCTGTATTAGCAACCAGCACTTCAGCAAATGGTCATGCTAACTTCCCAAGCACCGCTGACTTTCGTCGTGAACAACAACCCGTTGCCTACGTTGTTAAAACCGGTAGTGATATTTCATTTATTCCCTACGACACACACTCGCGCCAAATAAATTTATCTAAATTTGATATTGGCGGCGTCAATACCTATAACAACAACCACAGCAGAAACCTCAACGTTTATGGCTTTAGCGACAGAGGTATTTATCGCCCAGGTGAAAGAGTTAATCTTGCCTATATTGTTAAGCAGGCAAACTTAGATAACATCCAAAACATTCCCCTTGAGTTGATTATTAGAGGCCCAAGGCAAAATACTGTTGCCCGCAAAAGAATATCGCTGCCCGAGTTTGGATTTCTTGACTACCAATACCAAACTAGCCCCACCTCCGACACAGGCCTCTACACTGCCTCGCTGCATATTGTAAAGCATCATAATGTAGGTACTGTTCTCGGCTCAACACAGTTTAGTGTCGAAGAGTTTCAGCCCGACACCATGAAAATAAACAGCAAACTACTTGATACAAAAGGCTTGGCTTGGTCAACACAGCCGTCGCTACAGGCACAGGTAACCCTTAAAAACTTATTCGATATTGCCGCACAAAACCGACGCATAGAAGGCCAATTAACCGTTAGTCCTTCAAGTTTTTATTTTAAAAAATATGCCGACTATGACTTTAGCCCCGCGAGAATCAATCCCAATAAACCCCTGCTTAATATTCGGGAAGATCTCGACTCACTCACCAGTGATAATAATGGACAGGCGACGTTTAATCTGGACCTCGATCGTTTTAAAGAAGGCACTTATCGCTTGGAGTTTTCCACTCAGGGATACGACCAAGCTGGGGGCCGAAGCGTCAATACACGCAACAGTATATTGATCTCGCCACTTGAATTTTTAGTGGGATACAAAGCGAATGGAGACCTCAACTATATTAATAAAAACAGCGAGCGCAGTATTGAGCTAATTGCTATCGACAACACACTAAAACAAATTGGCAAAGATAAACTCACCCTTAAAAAAATTGCGCTACAGCAAGTCTCTACACTGGTTAAACAAAATGATGGCACTTACAAATACCAGAGCATCACGAAAGAATCTGAGGTATCTAGCGGACCATTAGCAATCGCCGAGAAGGGTTATCAATATTCGATCAACACGCAAGAGATTGGCGACTATGCACTAGAGGTTTACGACGACAACAATCACAAATTGGCCCGCGTTCACTACTCCGTAGTCGGTACGGCAAACCTTACGGCCAAGCTCGACCAAAATGCTGAGCTCACTATAAAACTCAACAAAAAAGACTACAAGGCTGGCGAAACTATCGAGATGAATATCAAAGCACCTTACAAAGGCGCTGGGCTTATTACCATCGAGACCGATAAAGTACAGGCATTTAAATGGTTTAGCACGCAAACCCAAAGCACCGTCGAAACCATCGAGATACCTGCTGACTTAGAAGGCACAGGTTACGTCAATGTGACCTTTGTGCGCGACCCTTCCGCCAAGGAAATATTTACCAGCCCACTGAGTTATGCAGTGGAGCCCTTTAGCATCGATAAAAGTAAACGCCGCGTAAACATCGACTTGGATGTCCCCAAAAAAGTTATCCCAGGCGAGGCACTAAGCATTAAATTTAGTACCGACAAGCCATCGCGTATCGCGCTCTTTGCCGTCGATGAAGGTATTTTACAAGTCGCGAAGTACCAAACACCCAAACCGTTAAATCACTTTTTGCAAAAACGCGCACTGCAAGTTAGCACCTTACAAATCTTAGATTTAATTTTGCCCGAATTTAATCTACTCAAAGAACTTTCGGCGGCCGGTGGTGGCTCTGCCGATGAACTCGCCGCACTGGCTAAAAACCTCAACCCTTTCTCGCGCAAAGTCGACGCCCCGGCGGTATATTGGTCAGGCATTCTTGATTCAGGCAGCCTTCTTCAACGCAGTATCGAGTTTGTGGTGCCCGATACCTTCTCGGGTACATTACGCGTTATGGCCGTTGCGGTATCGGACTCGGCAATGGGATCTACACAAAAAAGTACATTGGTTCGCGGCCCCTTTGTCATCACCCCCAATGTACTCACACAAGCCGCACCTGGCGATGAGTTTATTGCCACGGTTGGCGTTGCCAATATCGTCGAAGACTCAGGGAAAAACGCACAGATAACCATTGGTCTTGAGGCAAGCAAGCACCTGAGTATTATTGGTGAACCAACCCAAACCATCAATATTGCAGAGGGCGACGAAAATTCCGTTGATTTTCGAGTAAAAGCTAACACTCAATTAGGCGCTGCGGAACTAAAATTCAGTGCCGCGCTAACGCTTAACAATACGACAACTCGCTCAACACGGCGCGCTACTTTGAGTGTACGTCCTGTCAGTACATATCAAAGTCAATTTAGCAGTGGTCATTCTAAAAAGCTGCCAATAGAGCTAGATGTGGAGCGGGTCCTTTACCCTGAACTTTCCACACAATATGTCAGTGCATCATCTAGCCCACTGGTGCTCGTCGATGGACTCAGTGATTACTTAAAACATTACCCACATGGCTGCACCGAACAAATTGTTAGTAAAGTCTTCCCTATCTTAGGTCTGACAGCCTACTCAGGGTTTAAAGAACAAAGACCACGCGCTAAAAAACTGTTTGATGTCGCCATTAGAAAACTACGCCAACGACAACTTAGCGCCGGTGGTTTTAGTTTTTGGCCAGGTGGTAACTCTATCTCTATTTACCCAACGGTTTATGCGGCACACTTTTTAATCGATGCCAAAGCACAAGGCTACGCCGTACCTAAAGATATATTAAATCGTGTAACGCGCTATTTGAACGACTACGCACGCAAGCAATCAGGCTCACTAGATGATGCGCGTATACGTGCCAATGCTATTTACCTGCTCACACGCCTTGGCGAAGTAAGCACCAATTATTTGGTCGACTTACACGAATACCTAGACGCTAATCATAAAAAAGTGTGGAAGAAAGATTTAGCGGCATCGTACATGGCTGCAACTTATCACTTACTTAAAAACGATAGCGAAGCCAAGCGCTTAATTAAGGGTTACCAATTAGCACAGCACAATGCAAAGGGTTATGGTGATTTTCACTCGCCATTGACTCAAGATGCGCAGCATGTGTATTTGCTAGCTACACATTTTGAGGCGCGCTTAAAAAGCATTAGCGGCGAGCAATTACTACAATTTATCGACCCAATTTTTAATGGAGAATACAACACTATATCAGCCTCTTATAGCATCTTGGCGCTAGGTGCCTATAGCTCGGTGATTGCCGATCCATTAGTGGATAAAGCCATACAATTTTCGGCAACGTCGCTCAGTAATGATCAACAAGCACTAGAAGCTACCGGTGGTGATTTTTTACAAGCCTCCTACGCGAATGATACGCAAAGGTTAACTATTAGCTCCGACAAAAATCACGACGAAGGCCTGTTTTATTTAAACAACCAAGTGGGGTTTGATAAAAAGGTCAGTGATAAAGCCGTACGTGAAGGCCTAGAAATCTATCGTGATTTTCTGGACGACAAAGGCAATGCGGTCACAAAAGCCAAACAAGGTCAGGTACTCACGGCACGACTACGCGTGCGCGCACTCGATAATAAAACACTCACCAATATTGCCGTCGTTGACTTGCTTCCCGGCGGTTTTGAAATTATTCGCGAATCAGTATCGCGCTCATTTGACTGGTGGCACGCAGATTATGCAGACATCCGCGAAGACCGCATCATCTACTACGGTAGCTTTAATGATTCGATTGTTGATTTAACGTATAAAGTCCGCGTTACCGCCGCGGGTAAATTTGGTGTGCCACCAAGCTATGCAAAATCTATGTATAACCGCAGTATTAAAGCACAATCAACATCAAACCAAATAGAGGTGTCCAAGTAGTCGCCGTTAGTATTTACTTAAAGCGTCTTAACAAGCCGTGCAAGAATTTACCCTCTTGTACGGTTATTTACCATTAATATGATGAGCAACATAAAACAATCAATATTCTTGTTAATATTTATTACTGTCCCATCTTTTGCCAAAGATTGGGGACGGATATGTATTGCTCCTTTCCCAGTGACTTCAGAGACGAGTCCCATACCCTGGAATATTAACAAAGAAAATGGCTTTACCGATTTTTATGTACAACTTGATAAAAGGGAAGCTATTCAAACATCCACAAAAAAATCACTCTGGATCAATAAAATACCGAGTAACAAAGAACACATTATTACCATACTAAAACATAATAAAGCTGTAGAAAGCTTCCCTTTTACTATAAATGATTACACGTTTAAGCAAAAAGAAAATAAGGATCTATGCCTTTTTGTGAATAGTTTTTATCTTTCATGGCAACTTCGTACCGTTGAATCAACAGGTAGCTGGTGTCCGTGTTGGTCATCGGAATAACTCAATGATCATTCGACGTTACTGTACAGCTCGCCCCATACTTGCCTGCCTTCTTTTAGTGATATGTAGCGCTACATTACTTTATCTGTTATCGCCTAAACCCAATATCTATCAATACACCAGTTACTCCAAAGCCTTTGTCGACACCAACGGTAAATTACTGCGCATAACATTAGCCGAGGATCAGCGTTACCGTATTTATCAAACACTCGATCAAGTCTCGCCCGATTTAATTAAGAGTGTTGTTCTCTACGAAGATCAAAAATTTTATCAGCATATAGGTATTGATATTCTGGCCTTATTTAGAGCATTTTTAGATACCTATATTTATAAAACCCGCCGTATTGGTGCATCGACCATTACTATGCAAGTTGCAAGACTGCACTGGCGCATGGACTCATCCACCATTGGTGGAAAAATTGAACAACTGCTACGTGCATTACAACTTAATCGACACTATTCTAAAAAAGAAATTTTAGAAGCTTATTTAAATCTCGCCTCTTATGGTTACAACATAGAAGGTATTGGTGCCGCCAGTTTAATTTATTTTAATAAAACACCCGACAAACTCACTTGGCTCGAGGCACTCACCCTAAGCGTTGTGCCACAAAATCCAAACAAACGCAGGCTGGCATCGCCTACAGGCTTAAAAGCAGCTGTAAGCGCAAGGCAGCGCTTGTTTACACGTTGGTTAGAGGAGTTTCCCCAGGATCAACACAAACAAACTTTTTTGAATATCCCATTAAAAGTCCGCTCACTAAAACAACTTCCCTTTGAGGCACCGCACTTTGTTAACCATCAGCTAGCCCAACTCTCGCGTTGGCAAAGTGGTGTTATTGATACAACGCTCGATCACAGCTTGCAAAGGCTCGTCGAGCAAGGTGTTAAATCTTATGTCGAACAACGCCGCAGCGATGGTATCAATAATGCGGCGGCCCTACTGGTGAACTATCAAACCCGTGAAATAAAAGCCATGGTGGGCTCGGCAGATTTTTTTAATAAAAAAATTAGCGGGCAAGTGAATGGCACACTCGCTAAACGCTCGCCAGGCTCCACCTTAAAACCCTTTGTTTATGCCCTCGCCATGGATGAAGGCATTATTCACCCAATGACCATGCTGCGTGATGCACACAAACGCTTTGGTGGTTTTACACCTGAAAATTTTGACCGCGAATTTTTAGGGCCAGTCTTTGCCAAAACCGCGCTTATCCAAAGCCGCAATGTCCCCGCTGTCGATTTACAAGCAAAACTACGCCAGCGTAGTTTTTTTGATTTTTTAAAAGAAGCTGACGTCACCGAACTTAAAAACCCAGCGCACTATGGTTTATCTCTCGCCTTGGGTGGTGGCGAAGTCACTATGCTGGAACTGGTAAGCTTATATGCAGCGCTTGCCAATAGAGGCGAGTTTAGCGCCATTAAAAGTTTAAAAAATAACAAACAAGCACAACAGCCCTACTTGGCACGTAAGCAAGCCAGTAAAAAACAATTACTCAGCCCCGAGGCCAGCTTTTTAACCTTAGATATTTTGCGCAATAACAAACCGCCCACACATTTTGCCGACTATGGACAATGGGCAGGTAAAAATAATATCGCCTGGAAAACAGGCACATCCTGGGCCTTTCGAGACGCATGGTCCGTGGGTATTTCAGGCCCCTATGTGTTGGCGGTATGGATCGGTAATTTTGATGGCGAGGGCAATGCATCCTTTGTTGGGCGCAGTGCTGCTGCACCTTTATTATTTTCGCTGTTTGATGCTGTATACCCAAGCCAAGGCTGGCGCCTCGAAGACAGTATTAACGTAGGCGCGCTCAATATTAAAAAAGTCGATATCTGCTCTAATACAGGCGACTTACCCGGCAAATATTGCCCACGCACCACTAAGTCATGGTTTATTCCGGGTGTTTCGCCGATAAAAGTATCAACTATTCACCGAGCCATCACTATCGACAACGCAACAGGCCTACGTGTTTGCCAACATGCTAATCATGATCAATCGTATCAAGCTACCAGCCAGCAGGTCTTTGAGTTTTGGCCGTCAGATTTTTTGCGGCTATTTAGACAAGCCGGTATTTCGCTTAAAACACCCCCAGCTTTTTCGCCACAATGCGATCTTTCAGATAAGAGCGCCTTTGGCATTACACCCAAAATTCAGTCACCACTAAAAACCATCTCTTATGTTATACAAACACATAATACGGCATCCAATACCATCCCTTTTGTCGCCACTGCCGACTCCGACGTCAATACGCTATTTTGGTTTGTCGACGGCAGCTTTGTAGGGCAATCATCACCCAATAAGCCCCTTAGCTGGCAAGCACAAAATGGCTCATTTAAGGTAACCGTTGTCGATGACTCTGGGCGAGCAGCAACAAGTACTATTAGGGTGTTGCTCGAGAACTAATTGTACGATTTTGGAGCTATTTATTTATAACAAAGGCGACTTAAAAATAAGCCGTTTTATGAAGAGAAAGGCTATCAAATAGCAAGACGGGTAAGTAATAACTAAAAGCTATTAATTTAGCCTAGCCTATATAAAAATACATATAAAATATCCCTATTATTATTAGGATATAACCAACTCAGTGCTGCCAAAGACTCATAGATTAGTACTCACTTACATAGCTACCTATTCACATTTTATCCACAACTAAACCCCCATTCAATTGACTTGCACTTTCATAAAAAACGCATTATCTTGTGCAAAGTTTCTAATGTAACCCAATATATAGGGCTACCATTTGAAATCCGGTACAAGAGGAAAAGACGTAAAAGAGAAACTTAAATATATAATCTGGCGTGATTAGTAGATGTATAGCCATTATAAAAATAAGTAAAACTAAAAAGCGTTATAAAACATTGAATTAAATTGGTTTCTTGATCCTTTACGTCACATTTCAGTCAAAAATGACGACAAAAAGCACAACTTCGATAGTCGATCTCACAAAGATCTAATAATTAAGTATACATACCCTGTATGCAGTTATTTGTAGTTATTAATTAGGTAAAAACAGTTAAGTCATACGGACATATACTTGCACTATTGCTAGATATTGCTTCGTTAACTAGGTAAATAATTGATAAAAAGCTATGGCTTTTATCATCAAAATAACAAGGTTTATGCATTTTTTGGAGCACACTATGCATCTCGATACGAACACCAGCGCGTCACAGGGGCAACAACCCCCATCGGCAGCAGCACCACAGACATCGACTCTTTCGGCAACAGCACCAGGTTCATTACGCGTTATTAAACGTAATGGCACCGTCGTACCCTACGACGAGTCAAAAGTCGAAGTCGCTATGACCAAAGCCTTTTTGGCAGTAGAAGGAGGTGTCGCCGCTGCTTCTAGCCGTGTGCACGAGACCGTTAAAGTACTAGCGCGTCAAATTACCGAAACGTTTAAACGTCGCATGCCATCGGGCGGTACGGTGCATATCGAAGATATTCAAGACCAAGCCGAGCTTGCACTAATGCGTGGTGGCGAGCACAAAGTTGCTCGCGATTATGTGATTTATCGTGAAGAGCGTGCTCGCCAGCGCCTAGAAGCCGAAAAAGGCAAACTATCGGCAGAAGAGCTAGCAAACTATCCTAAAATTAACGTCACTATGCCAGATGGCACTATTGCGCCACTCGATATGGAGCGCCTACATACTGTTGTTATAGAAGCTTGTGATGGCCTAAAAGACGTAGAAGCCAAAGCCATTTTAGACGAAGCTATGCGTAACCTATACGACGGCGTCGCACTCAACGACATTAATACCTCATTAGTCATTACTGCACGTACACTGGTAGAAAAAGAGCCTAACTACACCTATGCAACAGCGCGTTTATTACTCGATAAACTCCGCGCAGAGGCACTGGGCTTTTTGGGCATCGCACAATTGGCTACCCACCACGAGATGGAGCATCTTTACGCAAAAGCACTACCCGCTTATGTCGAAAAAGGTATCGAGCTTGAGTTACTATCACCAGAGCTACGCAATTATGATTTAGCACAATTAGGTGCTGCTATTGATCACGAGCGCGATAGCCAGTTTACCTACCTTGGCTTACAAACCTTATACGACCGCTACTTTATCCACAGCAACGATGTGCGCATCGAGCTGCCACAAATCTTCTTTATGCGTGTTGCTATGGGCCTTGCTGCCCAAGAAGATAACCCCAACGAGCGAGCGATTGAGTTTTACCGCCTACTAAGCTCATTCGATTACATGAGCTCAACGCCTACTCTATTTAACTCCGGCACTTTACGTCCGCAGTTATCCTCTTGCTACTTAACCACCGTACCCGACGATCTACACGGTATTTATGGTGCTATGCAAGATAACGCCATGCTCTCTAAATGGGCAGGCGGCTTGGGTAACGACTGGACGCCTGTACGTGCACTTGGCTCTTATATCAAAGGCACTAACGGTAAATCTCAAGGTGTTGTGCCCTTCCTAAAAGTGGCTAATGACACTGCTGTTGCGGTAAACCAAGGCGGTAAGCGTAAAGGTGCCATGTGTGCCTATCTAGAGACTTGGCATTTAGACATGGAAGAGTTTTTAGAACTCCGTAAAAACACCGGTGATGATCGCCGTCGTACCCATGATATGAATACTGCCAACTGGGTACCCGACCTATTTATGAAGCGTGTATTCGAAGACCAAGAGTGGACACTGTTTACTCCCTGCGAAACACCCGATTTGCACGACCTCATTGGTGCCGCATTTGAAGCGCGCTACGAAGAATACGAACGCATGGCAGATGCTGGTGAGATCAAAACCTTTAAACGTGTATCGGCTGCTGGCCTATGGCGCAAAATGCTAGGCATGTTATTTGAAACAGGTCACCCGTGGATCACCTTTAAAGATAGTTGTAACCTACGTAGCCCACAACAGCACGCCGGTGTGATTCACTCGTCTAACCTGTGTACTGAGATTACGCTTAATACTAAAGCCAATGATGAGATCGCTGTATGTAACTTGGGTTCTATCAACCTTGCACAACACATTGTTGATGGCCAATTAGACCAAGAAAAACTTAGCGCTACTGTTAATACTGCGGTACGTATGCTCGATAACGTGATCGACATTAACTACTACTCTGTCGAGACAGCACGCCAGTCAAATATGCGCCACCGCCCTGTTGGTTTAGGCATTATGGGTTTCCAAGATGCACTGTATAAGCAACGCCTAGCCTATGGCTCAGACGCGGCCGTTGAATTTGCCGACCGCTCAATGGAAGCCATCAGCTACTATGCTATTAACGCATCAAGCGAGCTAGCGCGTGAGCGTGGCAGTTATCAAACCTTCCAAGGTTCGCTTTGGAGTCAAGGTATTATGCCGCTAGATTCTATCGATATTTTGGTTAAGAATCGTGGCGAAAAGTACATTAGTATTGATCGCAGCTCAACGTTAGATTGGGCAAGCCTGCGTAGCAAAGTACAAACCCAAGGTATGCGTAATTCCAACGTAATGGCCATTGCACCAACCGCAACCATTGCCAATATTACGGGTGTATCACAGTCTATAGAGCCGACTTATCAAAACTTGTATGTTAAGTCGAACCTCTCGGGAGAATTTACTGTCGTTAATCCCTACCTTGTTCACGATCTTAAAGACCGTAACTTATGGGATAACGTCATGGTTAACGACCTTAAATACTACGAAGGTTCTGCACAACAGATCGACCGTATCCCTGAGGACTTAAAAGCACTCTACGCGACTGCCTTTGAAGTTGAACCTAAATGGATTGTCGGTGCAGCCAGCCGTCGCCAAAAATGGATTGACCAAGCACAAAGCTTGAACCTCTACATTGCCGGTGCCAACGGTAAAAAACTCGATATTACTTATCGTATGGCGTGGTATAGCGGCCTTAAAACGACTTACTATTTGCGTGCACTAGCAGCTACCTCTACCGAGAAATCCACGGTAGATACGGGCAACTTAAATGCTGTGTCTTCAAGTGCTGCACCGAGTGGTTTAAGTGCGGGCCCTGCAGCTGTACCTCAGGCATGTTCGCTTGATGACCCAGATTGCGAAGCGTGCCAATAGAGCCTTTTAGCTGACTAGCTTCACAATAAATAAAAGTAAAACCGTAAAAATTAATAAAACTTGATCTAAAACAATCTCTTTTAACGAGAGATTGTTTTTAATAAACATCGATACAAGCAACTCACTACTACGAGAGAATACTATGTTAAGTTGGGATGAATACGACGATGCCGTAGACACAAGCGCAGCGCCTAAGGCCGCTACCGCTGCTACACAGCAAGCACCTGCGGAGCCAACGCCTGCCGTGATTGCCGAGCAAGCACTAAACCAGTTAAACGAAGAAATAAAAGCCGAAAAACCTGTTACTGAAGTAGCACAAGAACCTATTCAAGCAACAGCGCCTGTCGAGCCACAAAAAACTACGGATAACAAAGAACTGTCAAAAGTTGAAGCTGCCAAAGAAGCTATCAACAACATCGATGTTGCACCAGGCCTAGAAGAGCTAGAAATGGGCGCACGCCGCGTTGACGTAGACGAAAAAGCGATGATCAATTGTCGCGCCGACCTTAACCAGCTTGTACCTATGAAGTACGACTGGGCATGGCAGAAATATCTAGATGGTTGCGCCAACCACTGGATGCCACAAGAAGTAAACATGACTGCCGACATCGCCCTTTGGAAAAGCAAAGACGGCCTAAGTGACGACGAGCGTCGCATTATTATGCGCTCACTCGGTTACTTCTCAACCGCCGACTCACTGGTTGCTAACAACCTAGTATTGGCACTGTACCGTGTGATTACTAACCCAGAATGCCGCCAATATATTTTACGCCAAGCATTCGAAGAAGCCATCCATACACACGCTTACCAGTACTGTATTGAATCACTCGGTATGGACGAAGGCGAAGTCTTTAATATGTACCGCGAAGTCCCCTCGGTAGCTAACAAAGCTGCCTGGAGTATTAGCCACACCAAGGGGATCTCTAACCCAGCCTTCCAAACTGGTACAGTCGAGACGGATCAAGAGTTACTACGTAACTTAATTGGTTTTTATGCAGTGACCGAAGGTATCTTCTTCTACTGTGGCTTTACACAAATTTTATCCATGGGTCGCCGCAATAAAATGACTGGCGTTGCCGAGCAATTCCAATACATTTTGCGCGACGAATCTATGCACCTTAATTTTGGTATCGATGTTATCAACCAAATTAAATTAGAAAACCCACATTTGTGGTCAGCTGAATTCCAAGAAGAAGTCACGCAAATGATTCTTGAAGGCACTGAGCTAGAAATTGCCTACGCACGTGACACCATGCCACGCGGAGTCCTCGGCATGAACGCCGCCATGATGGAAGAGTACCTACAATTTATTGCTAACCGTCGCCTTGCGCAACTTGGCCTTAAAGAGCAATACGTCGGTGCAAAAAATCCATTTCCATGGATGAGTGAAATCATGGACTTACGTAAAGAGAAGAACTTTTTTGAAACTCGCGTCATTGAGTATCAAACAGGTGGAGCACTAAGCTGGGATTAATGATTTAATAATAGTTTCAAAGTATCATATACATTGCAAAATATAATTCACTTCAATCTAAACCTTATTTTATAAGGATTCTCTTAAAAACTATCTCTTCTGTGTCTGCATCAGTTTGTTGCATAACATAGAAGAGATAATTATTTTCTTACCGAACTTTCAGTGTTGCATTTCTACTTAAAAACAATAAGATAAAGATCGAACTATTACTTAACGAACTTTTTAGGCGTTGTAGAAATGGGAGATAAATTTCAGGTCGTTGAGACCGAGTTTTCGTGGCTGAATAGTTACAATTTTCCATTGATCGTTATCAACAATGAAATTGATATGATCAGTGCGCCCTACCTAATTGGCTTACTCAATAAGAATCTATCTCTTGGTACTATTCGACTGAAGGCTTATGGAATTGTGATGTTCTATCGTTTCTGTGAAGTAGAGAAGATTGACTTTCCAAAGATGATGATGAGCCTGACCAACTTTAAAATAGGTCAGGTTGAAGCTTTATCCGCATTTTTAAAAGCCAAACAAGAAACTGGTGAGCTCGTTGAGGAGCAGACATACAAAACCAGAATCATCACTATTAAAGACTTCATCTTCTACTGGTGGGATACCTACCAGAGTCGAGCATCCAATGATGTTGATAAATTAAGGCACGCCAAAAATAAGCGTGAGGTCATGATAAATGCTTTTGCGCTCGAGTTGAACGTGCCTTGGCACTCAACTAATAAAACTCGTATTGGTTTAGAGCCGGAGTTACGTGCATTCTTCTGGGAGGTCATCAACCCATACAGCGAACTGAACCCTTTTAAGTATGAGCCTACGAAGTGGCGTAATTATGTGATATTTTTAACGCTTGGCCTAGGTGGGAATCGTCGCGGCGAATCAATCTTATTGCGTTTACAAGACGTTCAGATTTTTGGCAAAGAGAAATTCTTTGAAATCATTAAAGACTCAAAGAAAGTTGCCAGAAAAACAGGTCATAAGATTAATCCAGCAGTCAAAACAAAGGGTCGAAAAGTTGCCCTATCAGACGATCTGGCTGACATCTTCAAACACTACATCATTAAAGAACGGAAGAAATTTAGAGGTTATCTTAAAAGTGACTTCCTCTTTCTATCAACCAGAGGTGGAAAGCCATTAAGCTTAATAGCTATTAATCACATGGTATACAAAATCATCGAGGCTTACCCAGTGTTTAAAGACGTACTCAGCCCCCATAGACTCCGTAATACCTTTCACGATCTCTTATATGAATCTTTGAGTATGAATAATGTAAAGGAACAATCCGATCTATCATCCACAATGAAACAGGCAATGAAGAAACGCTTACAGGAATATGCAGGCGGCTGGTCGCAAGGCAGTAAGATGACAGATCATTACCCTGCTGGATCAATTGAAAGAAAGGTTTGGGATCGTACCATCGCCTTACAGAAAAAAGCCTTAGTTGAGCTAAACAATGAAAAATGAAACCCTCTCTATTAATCAAAACAATGAGCTGATCATTAATGAAAATGGACAGTTAATCCCCGTTATTTCAGAAGCCGAGCGATTTATAACGAATCGTTTAGGCTACAAGATCGAAGTCAAAAATGAACAGGGTGAATGGCTGGATCGCATCACGATTGTTGATGATAATGGTGAAGCGATTCACATAATAGGACTAGCTGGACTAATCACAGAAGATGAGGACTTAAACAATACACTTAATTCAATAATTAATCGAACCTTACATAACTATCTACCATTAACAGCAAGAAGGCATTTCTGGGCCCTAAATATCTTTGTTCAAGAGTTCAGCAATGGTAAAAAATCCATCGACAGGACTATCGAAAAGGTACTTACCAATGCAGCAGCGGGTCATTACGAGTCTAAACTAAGCACTAATCACATAGCAGGTATCATGAGGCAACTCGTCGCATACCTTGTGGCTTATGAGCACCCAGACCTTGATATTGAACGCGCGCAAGAACTTGCAGGAGTTAAAGTTGGCTGCAGTCAAAACAACTATGCAAAATTGTTCTTGATGGACGATGCCTACGGCCCATTCACTCGCGAAGAAATGGGCATAATTCAAAAAACTTTAGATGATGACAACTTAGCCATACCACTCGACTCTCGTGTCATGTCTCAACTATGCATTGAATGGGGCTTGCGCCCTATCCAACTAAGCTTACTTAAAGAAAGTGACTTTCATTATAATCCTCAGAACGATATCTACTGGCTAAATGTTCCGCGAGTCAAACAGAAGCAGCGCAACCGCAGAACACAGTTTAAGAAACGCCTACTCAGTAACCGGTTGGGTGAGCTAATCCAGCATATGATTGATGAAAACGCTTGGGTAAAACCGTATTACGACGTAGAAGATATGCCACTCTTTCAACGTCGATTTACGCGTTTCATTCAAAATAAAAATGGATTGTTTAAAGTTAATGACACGAATATTTTAAATCCACATCGACCTAAATATGGCAAAGAAAAAGATAGTTTTAGCTTTCATATACCTAGTAATAGAGTAGTTTTCCGACTTCATGATGTCGAAAAATACCTTCCACTCTCACCGCGTACCGGCATGCCTTTCAACCTAACGGCATATCGATTCAGATACACACTTGGAACCGCATCCGTCACACAAGGTATGACTGCAGAAGAGGTTGCCGAGCGACTAGACCATAGCGGTACAAACTCCGTACGACATTACTTCAAAAACACCGAACACTTGTGGGAGGTCGTTCAGGAAGCAACAACCTCGCGGATTGAGCAAGGTCACTTTGTCGCCAAGTTCATGACAAAGGAGCCCAAAGATAAAAACATCTACGCTGTTGATATTACTGAACGCACCACATTCACTTCTGTTGGCAAATGCCACAAAGGATCTACCTGTCAGTTAGAACCTGCTGTTGCGTGTTATAGCTGCTCTGAGTTCAAACCAAATAGCAATCTAGAGGGCCACAAAAAGGCTAAAGAAGTGATTGTTCAGTTGCGATTACGTGCACAATCACAATCATCAAAAGGCGAGATTCAGCATGTCTTCGATGATGCCTTGGTTGGCGTAGAATCTGCGATTATTCACGTTAATAAATCAGAAAATGTATTAGGTATTTATGACGGCGAACCGAGAGACTTAAAGCTTGGATCAATGAATCCAACCTTAGCCTTAGAGTCTACTGATGAATGAGATTATTCAGTTTCCAAAAGGTAACGAGCTAGCCGCAGGTTCGCGACTTGATGAATACCTTGACCTGGCTATCGATCGTTTCAACGAATTAAAAAAAGCAAAATTATTTCATAAAGATACTGAGTGGGAGCATGATCGATGGAGTTATCTTGCCAACGGCGGTGAAAGTATTTTGTTTTGTAATACTAATGCAGAAAGAAATGCTGAAGAACTCATTGAAGTTTTAAAGGTCTTTCAAGTTGATTTTCTGTATCAAAACCGTATGAAAGGCTCACTCCCTTCTTTAGTGGGTAGAAATTACGGATTCAGAACACTAATCCAGACAGCAGTATTAATAAAGCTGACTGAACTTAATCAAGATGCCTACTTCACCTTTTTAAATGCTATAACCACAAAAGCTGCTAGAACTCAAAGTGGATTAATAGCGAGCTGCAACAGTGTAATTAGGTGGCTACAACAACGCGATCTGCTCACAACACACATTGATCTCGCAAGGGCACCATCACTTTCACAACTTCCGGCTATCACATCAAAAATGCCATCGCGTGATTTGGTACAAACAATCCTGGAAGCAAAATGGAAGGTCGCAGAATCGGAAGATGATTCATTAACTTGGGTTAATGATATGTTGTCAATACTGGCCCAATCCTTCCAGTACGGTATGGGCTTACGTATTGGTGAGGTTTTGCGACTTCCATCAGAACCGCTTAGATATACTGATGGAAAGATGTTCTTTATTGCATGGACAGAAAAAGGAAAGCCACCATTAGCTCGATACGTTCCTAAAGAATGGCATGATGTTTTCGAATATACAGTAAAGGAAATAAAACGAATTACTGAACCATATCGTAAAAGAGCCAAAGAGCTGGAAGAACGTGGACGTCTACCTGAAGTCGAAGAAAGACTAAAACGCTTTCATGACGATAAACAGAAAGACAAGAAAAATAAATTAGTTAGCCTTGAAGCCTTTCTTGCTGAAAAGAAAACACAGGCAGAGATTGATTGGTCAACGAACATGCGCGGCGTGATCGATCCTTATCGTTATTATTCCATTAGCGAAACAAGAGACCTACTACCCATACAGGTAACGTCAGACTCTTATGCCAACCGCTTAGCTAAGCGCTGCTTTGAATCAGCTGGCCTAACCTTCCATAAAGACCCAACCGACAAATCACGATGGGCAAGATACCGAATCAAAGGATCAGCAATTCAAGATTGTATAAGTCAGCATATTGCCTTCCGAGGAGAAAATCTATCTGACCTAGAGTTTTTGTCACTTATGCACGAAAGAGCATTCGAATGGAACTCAAAAGAAAACAAAGAGATTACTAAGCACTTAACAAAAAATAATAACATGGGTGGTAGCTTTAAAGCCTTTACCATGAGGGGCGCATCTAATTACAAAAAGCGTGGGCACTGTCGCAAAACAATGACAAAAGCAGACGCTATTAAAGTCATTGAACTGTATTGTGTGGGTGGTTATGATTCGATGAAATGGATTGATCTCAGTTCATTCAAGCGGCTTTTTGGTGACTTGTATTCAATGAACTTGGCGAGCTACCTTTCTCCTGCTAGGAAGCAACCTTTGCCTACAGGTTTGGTCTTCAGTGATAAGAAAATTCAATTCTATGGAAAGACGAATAGGCAAAGTATCTGGCATTACCAAAGCCGTTATGGCTACCTACTCAAACAAGACTCTATACATGAGTTCATTCTTCAGCGATTTAAGGACATTAACTTAAATATTGAACAAGACATTTATAAGGAATCACTAGAGATTGACGAATCACCCAGCACAGAGCTTGCAGTCGTTATTGATTCAAAGAGTTTTCGAGTTATGCAGAAAGTTTCTGATTACCTAATGCTCACTGGGGAAACTGATAATGGTGGGGGCAAACCACTTATTCCGTCAATCCTTTCTTACACTAACCTAACTTATGCATTCAAAGGTGGAGGAAGAAACAATAAACCTGGCTTGTTCCAACGTTATCAAATAACAGATGATGTTGAGCTTACGAAGGAATTTCAGACCCACAAGGGTCGCCATTGGAAAACAACAAGCCTATTTCGATCAGGTGCTTCAAATGAGGTCGTTAATTTGTGGATGGGTCGTGACCCATCTCAAGGGTCTCAATATGATCACAACACGGATCATGAAAGAGCCATGAAGGTTAAAGAAGCGATGAAGCACGACTCACGTCGCTTCGTAGGCCATATAGCTTTGAAATTACGGCAACTTCAAGAACAAGATACTCACGAAAAACTAATTGATGATTACCTTGATTCCGAGCTTCAAGTTGTCCAATACAGCCCAACAGGTATGTGCACACGTGAGCTTGCTATTAAACCTTGTGATATAACAATGCGCTGTTTACACGGCAGAGATGGTAAAGGTTGTAAAAACTTTATTTTTGATCTTGCCGACATTGGACAGGTCGAAAGACTGACCGCATGGGTTGATCAAGAACAACGCGAGGTAACTCGCTTGGAGAATTTAAAAGAAGACGGCTATGCAGGAGCTCAGATGCATTTAGATGCTAAGGTGCCAACCCTTAAGAATGCTACAACAGTATTACAGTCACTAAAAGCAAAGGAAAGCTTAATAAAAACTGAAATCCGTCCATTCCAAATTGAAGGTAGCGATCCTAATGATTGCCCTTTTGAATGTGGTGAATAACTATGGCTATGAGTAAAGAACAGAAAGATTTGGCTTTAACAATCCTACGCCGATTTAAGACTAAAGACCTTTTACCAAAAGATTTTGGCTGGAACTATATCGCCAACGAGGTTAGTGTTAATCGCACGACACTTTATCGCAATGAAGAAATCAGAGAAAACTTCGCACTTGTCAAAAAGATTGTAGCCAAACACAAAAAAGAAGCGCGAGGATTAAATCAAGAACGTATCGAAAAGGGGGAACTTGAACATAAGATCGACATACTGAAAGAAAAGGTCAGCAGTCTTGAAAAGCAACTTGCTCGTGAACGTGAGCGCCTGACTTACGCTACTCTAGCCGCTCGCAAGAAGGGCATAGATCCTTTGGATTTTTTAGATAAAACGCCTCTAAGCTCTGCGATTACAAAAAAATTTTCCAATGAGTAATTGTCAACAAAGGATGATATAGGATATTATTCGACCAATATAGTGGGTTTCAAATTTATTTTCTTTGCTTTATTAAATGAGAGCATCTATAAATTACTTTCACTTAAAACCAGAAATAAGACAAAACCTATACAGGTTAATATTTTAATGTCTATAAAGCTCAGAGTTTAAATCTACATAGATAAAAATGGCAGAAGGGGGAAAATTTTAATCTGTTTTTTCTATACGCGGCAAAACATGCGATCCAAAGCGAACATACGTCGTATTCACGCCCACTATAATAAATACAAGTGGCCTATGTCGTGTTCGCTGAAGCTGATACCATTGTTTGGTATCTAATGCTGATGGTTTTGGATTCCATTGTGGATGTGTATGCCATTCACCCAAATAGGATATTGTCGGATGATCTCTTAGAACTGTCTGCCCTTCTACTATGTGTAAGGGGTCTTTTCGATGAAAAAAAGTCGACTTTCGAATATCCTTTTTCTTCGGTGATGTAATAAAACGAACAACAATATGTTTACCTCGCTGTTCTCCCAGTAATATTCCACCAGCCTCCTTTTGGTTTCGACGTTGCTTATGACTCATCATGATTTTATATATATGGTCTTCTATGAGGACCATTGGAGCTGATAACGAATGATAAAATATTATGTCTGGCATACTTCACACTGTCTTGAACGGTCTACTCGCTTTGCTTTTGCTACCATTTTTTTTGTTAGATGGACATAGGCCATATTATATTTTTTGACGCCATTGATATGTTGATGGAGTAGCTGTATTGCCAGAGATGCTGCTATTTCAGAAGAGGCAGACAAATATGGTAGATAACTTTCACCGCATCTAAAATATCGATCAATATGTAGAGTTTCAGCTATCTCAATTCCTCGATCATCGTAATGTAAACATCGATGGCATGCATTGCCATGATTCCAGAAAGCTATGGCAGTCTCACCTGCACCCTCTACCCATGTATGGAGAATGGGTATCTGACGCCCCTTTTCTGCATTAATCCTATTTAGTTTGGTTGAAAACGCATCAAATCCTGTAGCATCAATGATCACATCATATGAAGATAGAGGCGGATGTTCTGAACTGTGCTCCCAATGACTTGGTACACCATTAATAGATAGATTAAAAAATTCTTTGAGAAGCTTATTTTGGATGGACTCTGCTTTATTTTTACCGAGGTATTGCCTATCTAGATAATGCCTTCCTAAATTTCCTGCAGACAAATCATCCTTGTCAAAGATGTCAATATGGCCACCATTAATACCGCCTCCTAACTGTACTAATTGCCGACATAAAAAGCCTCCGACTGTACCCACTCCCAACAAAAGAATACGCTTACCACATAAATTATCATTTTGATTATTATTTCTAGAGTAAACAAAGTTATCAGTTGCGTCCTGAAAACTTAATTTTGTAACATCAAAAAATATATTATCCTCTTTCATCTTTTTAATATAATTTTTTCGGCTAATTTTTTTCGTTGCTTGGTATTGTGTTGTCGTTTTGGGTAACAACAAACCTCCCCAGCTACCACCTGGCGATTGAAATAAAAATGCTACCAACGGAACTCTATTTTTTTTATGTGCTAGGTGCTGAAGGAATTGATCATACGCAGGAGGGTGTATATATCGTATAACGGCCAATAAATCTCCCCAGTGTTTAATTGGCCAGTGGGGTGACCTCTCATCTTGTTGGCCGACTGGCAAAAGTATTGCAATGGCTGGCGATTCTCTTCTCTCCTCAGAAGGGATGTTCCAAGCATTATATTGTCGGTTTACAGATTCTTTTGTTCCTAATACACACCAAAACTCCTCTTCCACATCGCTTTTCACAGTTGTAGCCGAATATGCAATATAGTTGCTTACTCCTTTCTTTTTATCAATAGGAGAAACCAAGTAATTTTTGCGATATCCGGACCAGTAAGTTTGGATTTCTCTGTCGATATCTTCAGGTAAGTCTCGATCCATCAACTGGTCGAGTACGGATGTTGCTCTCGCTAAACACTGCCTAATTGTCTTTACAGGATCGTATGGATCAAGCCTGACAGATTCCCGATCTAAATAACATAAAGCTCTCATGTCATCATTACCGAATACATGGGGTATTCCACGTGGAAATAGTTCGTAATGTTTAGGGTCAATAACGATTGGCGGCGGGTTGAGGAAATCCATGTCAAATAAGAATAAAGTGACTTCTATGTTTCCCTTTTTTGTATGCAAATTTCCCTTAAACCCCCATGTCGTTTGGGTTTGTGTAAAACCCAAACACAGGAGTTCATACAAAATATGGGCATCAAACTCACCTATCTGTTCTTTCATACTATGCAGACTTTACCTCTGCCGGAATGTTGTTATCTCTCTTTCCTAATAGCGGAGCTGCTGCTATCATTTGTGATTTCGTTTGCTCGCCGATTACAGAGATCCATCCTGGCTCATTCGGAATACGGTTTCCGAAAGCAGACCGTTTCATCCGGATAGCGCCCTCTTTATCAGTAGGCCCTTCAATTGCCTCAGTTAAAAATTGTTTTAAGCCTAAAGCTTCATCGACTGCCCCATCTTTATCACTCCTTTCTTTGCTATAGACAATCTCATGTTCATCTATAGCAGGGTTTAATATGTCATGCTTAAGAAGCCCTGGTAGTCTTTTCGCAATATGCAGTAACACTACATCATCGCGATTTGAGTGGCTTGTAGGGTACGCATTAACAGCACATATCATTAGAGCAATAGAAGAAGGGCCACCTTCTAACCACTTTGAGTCCCTCCATGCTTTGAGGTAACGACATACTCGCTGTAATTGGCCACCACTAATTTTTATGCATTCTTTGTTAAACCATTCACGCAATATAAGAGGGTCTGATTGAATCCACCCTCCATTGCGAGTCCCGAGGTTAATGTTTTCAGGATCTAATTTGTTATATATTGCTTTATTAGTATCGCTAAAATCCATAGCACTTGCATGCTCTAGTGTGGCCTGTTTATTCAAAGCGGTATATGAAATGTCAGGAATTGCATAAAGAGGGGTATCTAAGTGAGCTCGATCAGACAAATTTATTCGCCCACATTTTTCGTGAAAGTCTTCGTAAGTCCAGCCAGGCTGTCGATCACACAATTTACGTAATGTGCTATCTATAATTCTAAAAAAGAGATGAAGGATCTCCTTATCTTTGCCATACTGATTAAATAGGGACATGGGCAAATATACCCCGTCATCTAAATCAATTTGTTGTCCTGTTTGACATGGAGTATTAAGAGTACCGTATACGAAAGAGCCCTGGGTCACAAATTTAGGTTGGATATGTTGAATTATTCTCATCATTTCAGGTGAAGCGCTTAATGATGGGGTTTTAAATGCTTGCCGAATTGCTTGCCTAACTTTTTCTCTGGCAGCAAGTAACATTTCTCTATCAGCCTCTGTAATAGTCAGCTGTTTTAAGAAGGTTTGATGCGTTACTTTAGGTTGATAATAAAGCTTTTCTGTATTTTTTATGGCCATGTTTACTCCATTATTGATCGCTCATTGCCGCAATATGTTTTAGCGGTGTTCTTTAATAAGCTATAGGGCTTCATTGACATTATTTTTTTGTTTACGTGGAAAATGACTTTTACAGAAATCCTTGGAAGTAAAGTCAGCAAAATGTTTCTCCGCGTGACTAATTAATACTTTTTGTGCTTTTTCGCTCGGATCATCTAAATCAATATCTCCTACAGCTTCGTCGGAAATTACTCCGTCAATTAAATGATATTTCTTAGGGCCCAATAAAAGAGTTAGCATATCGTTGGTAAGCTGTTCTTGTTGAGCCATCAAAAAATTTAACAGCCTAAGTTTACCCGGTGACAACCAAAAAGCGGCCCCTTTATTAGGTGTTGTCGAACCACTTAGGCTAGGAGTACCCGCCAATGTACCAACAGACAAAACGCAAATATCTTCGTCTTTGGTATCTAAGCGCGTTTTGGCTTCAAGCCATCCAAAAAGGCCAGGAGCATTACCCACAAGTCCACCGTCAGCAAATTGGGTCTGAATCTCTTCAATTACATGTATAGGGAAATAAACAGGAGCAGCACTCGTCGCTAGAGCAACATCAACAACTTTTATACGCTCGTCTAAATAAATATCTTCATGGTGTGGTGTCTTAAACATCTTAGGCTTTCCGGTGCTTAGGTTAGCCGTAGTTACAACAACATAAGCATTCGTCAAATCCTCCATGACTTTATCGCCAAATAAATCGACTAATACACTCCTTAGACCTTCTTGTGGGTGTATTGCACAAAATAAAGCTCGTAACTTCCGATAAAGAATTCTGAGAGGCTGTAAAAATCTAAGCAACTTACAATGAATAGGTTCTTCCACAGGTCTAGGAAAAATAAGCGATCCATGCTTTATGAAGGTATCTTCTATTTTTTGTAAAGGAATGCCAGCAGCGATTGATAAAGCAATGATCCCTCCTATAGATGTACCTGTGATGAGGCTAAAGTGTTCACAAAGGGGCTCACCGATACGCTCTTCTAAACGGCGAAGGATACGTATTGTATATAACCCTCTATAACCACCCCCGGACAGCGCTAATATTTTTCTCTCCATGTTCACTTAGTCCATTCTTTATTTCGTTGTATAGTTAATATTGGGACGGTTATAAAACAAACAAGCCAAGGATTATAAAAACCCACATTATCTTACTTAGAGGAGATTCAGTAGCGAGTAATTTTTCCGCGTGCAGGAACTTGTTAACAGTTCCTGCTTGAAATCGATTCCCAACAACTATTCTTTGACCACTTACGTTCTGCTTGATCAAACGAATCAATATGATCACTATTAGATATTTGTTTTACCTTTATATACCCGCGCGTTCCTGCCTGAGTCCAAAAATGCCCTTCTAATAACTTATTTACTTCTGTTTCCACTAGATCTAACTCCGCAGCTCCTTGTCTAGGACCATGATCCCCAGTTCTTGATCGCTTTTCGGAAAATAGGTACGCAAGAAGCTTTGTACCTCTATTGTTATCTAACATCAAAGTTTCTACATAAGACTCTGTTTTCTGCATTTTTGTAAATGCTCGTACAGATATAGTAAACCAGTGCTGTCGAATAACCAGAACAAACCTTTTTGGTGGATTCACCTGCCCATTCTCGTCTCTCCAGTCAGACTCAAATGCTCCTAGCCATGTCCCATTTAGGTTAGGGCGATATAAAAGCTTTCTTATATAATCATATTTCCATGCCCATTTGAAATATGAAAACCAAAATATCCCTGCGAGAGTAGCCCCTAAGTTAATATACTTTAGGCTCTCAAGCGAGAGAACATCAAAGCTACCAAACAAAAAAGAAAGAATCCAAACAAGGGTTCCTATCACAATTGATCCTGTCGCAAATATTTTCACTTCTATTTGAGTCATTTAACAATCAGCTCCACAATTCCATCTTTAGCAATAGAAACCTTTCCCTTTTGGCTGATAACGATGATTGAAGATACATTTTCATATAACGAGCCGTATTGGGCCGTTCTATATCGCGCGCCCACATCAAATACAGTTTCATTAAAACCTTTAGGAATCAGAGGGCTAAAATATTGTGATATTTTTAGGAGCCTCATATCTTGACTGACTACATGAAACCCATCATGTCTTTTATCTCTGACGTTAGATATAGAAAATAGAAAATTAACAGTTTCTTGAATATCAAAAGCTTCTACATAGTAGCAATCTTCACTTAAAAGCGGTGAAATTGGCAGCATTCCTATATCTCTGTCTATGAAGATAATACCTAGACCAGTGAAACCAGCCGGCAATCCTCTTTTGGAAGCATCGTTAATCGCTTTTAAAAATAATTCTTGCTTCATCAATCAACTCTAATTTTCACGCTATCCAAGACTGTTAATGCCTAAATAAGCCACGCGCTTTTCAGCGTCGGCTTGATTGTTTTGTTAAAGCTGTAGTGGCACAATCACGAATCTTGATAGCACTATGATACGGCCAATTCATTGAGCTAAACAACATAGCCGCTACCAAAAGGGCCATAGCTAAAAATGTAAAAGCAAAGAACTGAACCTGATTATCTGTCTTAGATATGAAAGCAATAACTATAATTAATAATGCATATAGACCTATAAACCAGCTTAAAGTAGTTACTGTCCAGCGTCCTATATGACTACCCAAAGACAACGTAACCTTTATAGACGATCCATCAGATTTTATATATGAATAAGCTCGCCTTAAATCATGCCAGCCCACTATACTTTGATGCTTCTGATAGAATTTCAACAAAGCAGCTCGCATATCTTTATTTGCGTTTATTCCATAGTATTTTTTGAAAGCATAATTTTCAAGATACTCTCTCAATAACTCATTAGATTCCTTGCCAAGCTTTTCACTTTCTAGTAACGACTTTGCTTGATCGATATCTCTAATTTTCTGATCATTGAAATGGGTAAATACCTTAAAGGGCTCTTTTTTTAGAACATAGAAGATTGCTAACATCAAGAAGCCAGCCCAAATATCTCCTGCATTCAAATTTGCAACAAATTGTTCCATCAGTTTATTCACATCCTATCCTTAAGACTCTAACGCCTTACTAATGCTTTAATTAGTTCATTGACTGCTACTTATGTGTCGTTTTAACCATAAAATGTCCGAACTTTAGACTATATAGTGTCAAAATAGGATACTTTATCCTCAAGTAGTAAAATAAAACCTAACTTAATTAACCTATAAACGCCTAGTCTCTATTGCAAGCCTTTACAACGTTGCGACATAATCTGACTTTGATCACCTGAATACATCCAATTATTTATCTATCACTCACTGTTATAAAAATACATACAGGGGTGTTCAGCCTAACCGGATTTTTTATTAGGTTCAGTAATTTTTTCCGGGTGGTTAACTGCGCAGCGTACACCGGTACCACCACCTGTATTATTAGGGTCAACTGTGCGGCGATTATATAAACTGTAAGTACCAATAACCCCACCTCCCCTAGTCACCTTTTGTTTACTCCGCGCGGTTTCATAGCTAGGGTCTACCAGTGGTTTTTTCCGATAGCCGTGCCAAGAATCCAATGTCCATTCATTGACATTGCCGCTCATATCGTAAAGCCCCAAGGGGTTGGGAGGCCAAGAGCCTACAGGCATTTGTAGTTTATTTTTATCTGGGTCACGGAAGTTAACTCCCCATTCTTTAAGGCCATTATTGGTGGCATAAAAAGGTTCGGGGTTGCCACGGCTACGGGCCGCGTATTCCCACTGGGCCTCGGTGGGTAAATCCATGGTATAGCCAATCTGCTCACCTAGCCATTGGCAATAACCGCGTGCCTGATACCATGTTAGCCATTTAGCGGGATTATCTGGATGAGCACTTTTCCTATGTCGTCGATCAGCCCCGACTATTTCTTCGCCAATAGCATTACTGTATCTGTCAAACTCCGTAAAAGTGACCTCAAAGGCCTGAATGCTATAGCTGGTAAGTGTGACTTGGTGTACGGGGCGAGCGCGGTCGGTGGCGCGGTAGCGGAACTGGCCCTGCTCGTCGGTAAAACCGGCGTCGCCCATTTGGAAGGTGCCGCCTTTGACAAATACCAACTTATCGATAATAGCGCGCTGCTCTGGTGTGCCGGGTGGAGTACCGCAGGCGCTGAGGCTTATACATAGGCTAGCAAGTAGTATGGGGTTCATTCTGTCTCCTGAGAGTGGGCGGCGTTATCGATGAGTGTTTGGTAGTGGTCCATCACACGAGAGAGCTTTGCAGGATCGTCGAGTAGCCTTGCCTGTACAGCCTCAATATTGCGGCGCACACGCTCGGCCTTGTCGGCTGCTTTGGCACCTAGTTTGATGGTAAATACCAGTTGGTCACCCTGCCACTCGCCGATGTGCTCGAATGTTTCGCGCCAGTCGTCGAGGCTGTGAATACCTTTTTCGATCAGCAGCACTGTGGCGTCCTCGCGCAATTTATTAATATCCCGCTCAACTAGATTACCGAGGTCTTCCTGCCAACTATGGGCCACGGTCAGAAAATCGTAGAGAATACGCCCCTTGGTTTCGGGGGTTAAGTATTGGATATGGTCTGGGTTTTGGTTAAGTGTTTCGATTAACTTTTCAACTTGTTTGTTTTCAACATGATCTTCTAACCATTCATCGATAAGGTTTTCTACGTCATTAAGCAATACCACTAGTTGGTCGGCCATTAGCTCTTTACCTATAGTAAGGCCCAATGAGAGAGGGCTGCCCACAGCGAGTAGCTTCCAGGCTAAGGCGCTGAATAGCTCGAAGGTATCGGTATCGGAGTCTTCGGCCTTGGTCTCGAATATATCGAGGTAGCTAAAGTGGTGACGCGCTAGCTCGCCGTGGACGAAGGTGACAAAGTCCCACATGGCGGCGATATTGACGACGATATCCAGTTGGCCGCCGACACCTGGGCCTAATGCTGCCTGAGCATTGATTTTAACAATAAAGCGGCCCGTTTGGGCGTTAAAGCCGATTTTGAATTGGCCTTTAAAGCCAACGCCCGCTAGGCCCGTTACGGCATATCCCACGGAACCGAAGGGAACAAAGGTGGGTGGTGGTGGCTGGTTAGGTTGTACTGGCGGTTGGGGTTTGCGCCAATCGATGCTGCCCTTTAGGCCAAGCTCGGCTTTGGCACCGGCAAAGGCACCGGCGTTGGCTCCAGCAATTAGGGGGCTGTTGATGTCTTCTTTGGCTTTTACTTGATCAGTTTTTTCAGCGCCTGCCTCGGGCGGCTTTTCGTTGGTAATGTTGCCAACAACGGCCAGTGCGCCGTTGGGGCTGGCGACGGTGATCTCGCCGCCGAGCGCCATATTGGCTCCAGCCCAAGCGCTGATATACCCCTGAAACTTTAGATAGATATTACCTAAATTGAGGGGAATATCCTCTTTCTCTATCACTTGAGATTTCTCTGGGTCAACTTCCCAGGCGAGAAATTCGCAGCGGCGGTTGACGGCAATTTCGTCGAGGATGGGGTTTTTTAGGTCACTTTCGCCTTGGCTAATTAAGGGTGGGTTGCTGTAGAGGCGTATGCCTTTAAGCGCATCGACTGCCTTCTCATTGCCCAAATACTTAGCACCGTAGACCATGAGTTCCTCTTGGTAGCGCTTGATCAAGTTTGGCAGTTCGGCGGCCCAGTTGGCGCGGCTAGGAAAGTAGCGTGCATGACGGTTGGGAGGCAATAAGGGCGTATCGCCGTCACTCGCTACGGCATTAAGCGCAATACGCTGTTTTAGCTCGGCCATAATCGCGGCCATAGATTCATTGCCCTTGCCAATGGCTTGCCAGTCAATCTTGTTGGATGCCTCGCGGATAATATCGTAGCGCTGGTAGACTAAAAAGTAGCCCATAAAGTCCACTTCGTCTTGGCTCCATAGGCCGCGGTTAAATTGGATCAGCCAGTGGGTTTGTTGTTGTTGGATAAAGTCGGCGGTAATAGTGGCGCGTTGCAGGCCGAGTTTTTTATTATCCTCTATACTGCCCGGGGCACTGGTGTGGCCAATCACTTGTACAAATACGCCGCGTTGGGTCAGGTCGAGCTGTTGCGCGTGGCCGGTTTGCTTAACAATGCCCCAGTGCTGGAACTGGCTAAAAATACCCGCTGCGGCCGCTGGGGTGACGAGGCAGCTTTTGACAATAAAATACGGCAGATATTGTTCGGGGCGGTTGCGCTCCTCGAAATGGGCCATAAAGTCGTTGGCTGCTTGCCCCTTGGGTGGCTCGGTGCCGCTGAATTGGCCGCTCTCATTGTTGCCATAGGGCTTGTAGGCAATGATCTCTTGTTTGCCATTAATGGTGGGGGTTAAGGGGTGGCCGTTGCTATCGGGTAGGTAGCCGTTAACTTCGGCTTTGGCTTCCGCTAGGGCGGCATCAAAACCTGCGCTGGCGCTCAGCCCCAGCTGGCCCTTGGCCAGTAGGTCAAATTCGCCCTCGACATTACCCCCCAGGCTGTAGCGCATAAGTTGTGCGCCCATGCTGGCATCCCAGCGGGTGGCAGGTAGTGGTTTATTGGCAATTTGATCACGGATAGTGCGACGCTCTTGATCATCTTTAGCATCTGCATACAGTAGATCCCTTATATCCAAATAAAGCTCATCATCTTCGCCCCATATATCCCAGACCATGCGTTTTGCAATATCCCAGTCTTCGGGCAAAAAGTATTTTTTAGGGTCTTTAGTGGTTGGGTCAGTGGATTTGTCGAGTGCTTCGACGGCGCGTTTTTGGTATTTGTCGTATTGATTGACGCTGACCTTGGCGTCTTTATTGACTTGGGCAATCCATTTGTCGAGCGCTTTGAGTTCGTCGTCAAAATGGGTGGCTAGTACGGGGCCGAGAACACCCGCAACGACGTATTTGCTGGGGATTTGCCCATTGTCGGTGTATTTAGCGAAGCCCCTTCGTAATTTGATGTCTTTGTTGGCTTTTTTCCACACCTCTTTGAGTTTAGCGGGGTTAAGGCTGCCGGCTTTTTTAGCGGCGTCGTCGGCTTGGTCGTCTTGGGTGTAGCGCCAAGGGAGCAAGGCATCGGGTAGCTCTTTGCCTTCGTTTTTAAGGCTTACGCGTAAAGCGCTCCTGACGCTACTGGGTATATCGATATTGTAGTAGCGTGAGCCGCGGTATTTGTCGATAAAGGTTTGCGGCACGAGGGAATATTTTTGTTTGCCCACGCGCAGTACTTCGGCAAAGTTGGCTTTGCCCGTGGTCAGTGGCGCACTGCCGGTGTGGCCCGGGTCTTTGGGCGCTTCGCTTGCATGCTCTTGCAATAGCTCACGCACACGGGCCTGTGCAGCGGCAAGTATTTTGACGTTTTTGGTGTGAGCTGCCTTGGCTTGCTCGGCATCGAGCCCCTCTGGCACTTTAAGGGCTCGCGCCTCTTGTAATTGTACTGCGGCCTCGTCAAAGCGCTTATCGTACTCGTCGAGTTCTTCAAGGGCTTGTTTATCTAGCGCGAGGCAGTAGTGCTCGTTGGGCGAGAAAACAAGTTCATGGATAGCGTCGGGGATATCGAGTTCGTAGTCTTCCATGGCGGGCACGAGTAGATCATAGATGTAGTCTATGCTACCTACTGGTGCCCATTCTAGGTGGTAGAAACCTACGGACTTGATAATGTTGTTCTGGTATTCAATAAATCCCTCAGCAGGGCTTGTGCCTTCGGCGAGCAGTGTGTAGCCGTGTTTATCGTAAAGGCGGTAAGGGACGTTTGCCACGGTACTTTTAGGGTCGTCTTTATCGCCTCGGTAAAAGCGGACTTTAAGCCAGGGTTTAACGCTGTTCCTTGTGCTCTCGCCCATATTGTTACTTTTGAAAGTATTCTCGGCTTGTGGTGCGGGGCGTGTGTCTACTATTTGACCGCTGCCCGATAGGTAGTCACGCAGCTGCAAAAAGCGGCTTTTTAAACGTTGTATGGTCTCGCTGGGGTAGTTGTGTTGGCTCCTGCGGTCGAGTGTATAGTGGCCATTGGTCTTTGAATAATGCACCAGTGGCAGGCGCGGCGCAAAGAGGCTGATGGCAACGCTACCGTGGTTGCTGTTGAGGTTATGGTTGCTTAGTACGAAACTGTCGGCTTCTATGCGTGTTAAATCTTCGTTGCTTAGCTTGTCGATTGTTGTGAGTCTGCTCATTGTGCGTCCTTTGCAATGTCGTGAATGAGTAACGTGATAATGGCTTTTAGGATCTGGCGCTCCTTTTTACGCGAGTAGCTGTTTTTAAGGGTGGTGAGCAATTCACGTAGCATTGCTTGTGTGCGCAACTCGGGGATCTGCTGAATCAGCTTGTCGGGGGTAAAGTCTTTTAGGCCCTCAAACTGGAGGTTAATGTCCAAGGGTTGTTGTGCTTGTTTACTATAGAGTGCACTTAGCGGTGTGTAGTGATCAATACGCGTTGTTAGGCGGATAGTGGCGGCGGCCATCACATTGTCAAAGGTGGTGTGGTCGATAGCAGCAGGTGTACGCATACCCACAGGGATATCGACTTCGGGGTGGCTGTTACCTTTAAAGCCACCGATTATTAGCAATTTTAGTGGGAGTTCTTGCGAGGTATTACTGTGGTGTGGGGTGTAACGAATCGTGATGCGTTCTTCAGGCGCAATCTGTGCCATGTAGCAGTGTCCTTACAAGTACTGATTCCATTAAAAGTGGGCTGAATACTAGCATAAAATAATAAATTGCTTCAAATACAGAAAGATTGTTCCGTGCCCTATAACACAGGGCATGAGTTATAGAAAAATATAAGCGAAACTATATCGTATGGTTATCACTTCGATAAGTTGCAATTTTTGGGAAATTAGTAGCAGATAAGTCAGTAATTATTTTATTTCTATATAGGAGTGTTTGATGTCACTAAATTTTGATGTATGGCACTACGGCAGGCAAGAATATGCAGAACGCTATATTAATTTATTTAATATCGGTATCACTAATGGAATCGTCTTCTTCGCGAAAAAAGGGTATGGCAAAACAAGCTTTTTACAACGTGATATCAAGCCGTTAGCTAAAAAACAGAATTATGATGTTATTTATTGCTCATTCTTGAATGGGCCAGCCAAGCCGCTATCGACTCTATTGCAGGCTATAAAAAACCACTTCAGGAGACAATCTAATAATAAATTATCATGCACAGATGATGAATCAATAGATCAGTTATCGCATGCTCTTATGAAGCTATCAAGGAAGAAAAAACGTACACTATTTTTATTCGATGACATGTCATATCTATCAACAAGTGCGAGCTTTGATAGTTTAATCGCCTGTATTAGAACAGCGTTAGATCAATACTCAGAAAAACTATATGCCATCTACACCGGCTCATCACAGATGGGCCTTGGAGAGTTGTTTAGCAATCATCACTCCCCTCTCTACCATTTTGCCTCACAATACGATATACAGGAATTAGATATAGATTTTTTATATTTTATATGCGGACAGTATCTTGATATGACAGGGAAAGAGATCGTACTTACAGAGGCAGAAGTGGTATGGAAAAGGGTTGAATATTCGCCTTACCATTTTATGAATATTATTAAGCTAATGTTTGATAATAAAATACGCCTTGAGCATGCCTGCGATCGATATCTCGTTAACATTAATACCTTATTATGAAAATACGTATATTAAGCGATCTACACCTCGAATTCGGAAAACTAGAATTATCCGATATTGATTATGATATTGCTATATTAGCCGGTGATATTCATATTAAGGATAAAGCCATTGAATGGATACAAGCTAATATACCGAATAAGCCAGTACTTTATGTATTAGGTAATCATGAGTTCTATGGTAAAACATACCCAAAGCTTATCACTGAATTAAAAGATAAAACAAAGAATAGTAATATTCATATATTAGAGAACGATCTTGTTACGATTGATGGGGTAAATTTTCTTGGGGCAACTCTATGGACAGATTTTAAAGCCTATGGAAACCCTCGAATAGCGGGGTATCATTGCCAACAAATCATGACAGACTTTAAAAAGATTCGTCTACTACCTAAGTATTCAAAAATCAGATCTATTGATCTTGCTACTATTCATAGCCAATCTATCAAATGGCTAGAGAACAAATTGAAACAACATAAAGGTGATAAGAATATTGTAATAACTCATCATGGTCCCAGCAAAAAATCAGTACTTGAGCGTTATATCGATGATTTGTCGACTGCCGCTTATGTATCGAATCTGGATGAGTTTGTTTTAGAACATAGTCCAGACTATTGGATACATGGGCATTTACACAATAGCGTGGATTATACAATTGGCTCCTGTCGAGTTATTTGCAACCCAAGAGGCTATGCTCCTGATGACTTGAATTTGGATTTTGATGATAAGTTGTTAATCACTATTTAATGGACAATATCTCATTACTAATAAAACTACTTTTTGTTGCATTCTGAGGCTCAAACACTAATTGTAAATTTGTTGCATTATTTGTAAACTTCTAGCTTTCTACATAGCAAAATCATAAGAATTGCAACATAATACACGAGATTTACATGTTTTCATATCACCAAGCTCTTTGTATGACTACTTTTTACAGAATGCAACAAAAAAATTCGTAACATAACAACAACCCAAATGTCATGGATACTGACACACAACAAACGAAAAGGCCGGTAGTCTGGGGGCTGCCGGCCTTTTTGGTTTTAGCGATAACAAATAATTTTGGGTGATAAAGCAACAATAATAAATAGACAACGGACTAAGCTATGAATGAAATCGAAAAACCAACCGGCCTCATCAATGATGTTAACAACAGTCAATTAAACCAAAATACTGGAAAAAATCTAAGAATAACTATTACTGCTCTTGTCATATTTGTCACAGTATTAATAGCCGCAGATATTCTTTTAATGACAAACTCCAGTGAACACCTAATTACACAACAATAATGCATTTCCATACAAAGGATTAAGGGAACAAGCTATAGAGTAAATACTTGCACGAGTAAGTGGCAAGCACTGGATAATAGAGAATTGTTTACAATGGTAAACTTCGCTGTATTTAAAGAGTAAAAGACGGATAAAAAGGAAATAAAATGGAATATCCAAATGGAGAGGAATGGGCAGCTCTAAAAAACAGCACAATTACCAATAATGGCGAGAAAATAAAACTCAGTACCATCTCCTGCGGTGCATTAAAACTACCCTCCGGAAAACTCATAGTGAGTGATCCTTTTGCAGGCATGAGAAAGTCTGGCAATAATTTTGTCCAAGTCCCTTCAGGGGAGTACCAAGTCGCTGTCACTCTTGCGGATATCAGCCCCGATTTAGATGGATCCCATATTCGTGAAGCATACGCGAGCCTAATTCTTGATAATGCATCCCCCGAAGTCTCAAGAAAATTCCTAGAACCCACTAAAGATGGCAAGCCATCTGACCGTGTATTAAAGGCTGGGGAATTTTGGGGTTATGGTGTTGATGCAGGTACTGCCTGCTTTTGCGATGCAGACGCAATCGAAAAAGATATGCCAAGTGAAGACAGCTGGTATGAAGGCCTATTTGAAAACGACAAAAAAGACTGTTGGTTTAGCCAGATGGATGACAAAAACTTGATCAGAGATGGAATAGCAAATATTAAACTACCTCTCACCAACAGCGGCAATAACCTTATACTGTTTCACTCGGGTTGGGGAGATGGCTTTTACCCTGTCATTGGTGGTTTTAATGCAGCAGGTAGACTCGTTGCTGTACACACCGATTTTCATGTTGTAGGACCATCAGAAGAATAAACTGACTATTTGAGTATAGTAAAAGCACTAACGATGCTCAAAAAATTAACAAAACAAACCTTAACTATAATTACGATAGAGATTTTATGCATATACTCATAGGAATAATCACAGCAGTTGCCGGCCTACTTTGGGCTTTAAACAGCCTACAAAGAGCTGGCGTTAACTTACATGCCCTTAACCCCTTTGCATGGTTTAGGCGCCGTAATTGGCAAAAGCAATTAGGTACAAAACCTATGCACGGCTTAACCGACAGCATGGAAGCCGCTGCATTATTAGTAGTAGCCATCGCCAAACAAAATGGCGATATTACACGAGAAACAAAATTAGAGATCTTGTCGCTCTTTGAAAAAGAATTTGGTATTAAACGCGGCCGGTCTATCGAGCTATATTCATCTTCGACCTATTTACTACAAGGCACCCTTAATATGGCAGATGAAGTACGCCATATATTAGCGCCAAGCAAAGAGCAATTTAACCAAGCGCACCAAAGTAAACTAATCGATATGCTTAACGTGGTAGCAGAATTAGAAGGTACTACACAAAAGCAACGAGATATTATAAAAGCAGTGGAATCGGCGTTTGGGCAAGATAAAGAGTTACCGAAGAATTGGTAGGATAATATAACGATATCAACTGGATATCGCTCAAGAAATACGACCAAAATTACAATCTTCAAGAATCAGTAAAATAAAAAGCCACCTACATATGAAATACTAACTAAAAAAACAATCAAAGGGACTCTAAAAATGGGATGGAAAGGAACAGTTCGTTCAATCGGTGCAGCAGTGCGTGCAGCAGAAAGGGATGCAAAGAGAAGACAAAGAGAATTAGAACGTCAAGAAGCACACTATGCAAAAATGCAAGACCTAGAACAAGCAGCATACGAAGTTGATGTTTACGAAAACCATCTCGATGTAATTCAATCCATCCATAAGGAATGTAGTCCTCCTATAGACTGGAATCAAATCTTTTTATCTGAACGACCACAAGAACCTCAAAAGACAAATAACAACGAAGCTAAAGCACAATCCTTATTGTACAGCTATAAGCCGGGGCTAATAGATCGCCTATTCAAAAGAGAACAAAAGAAAAGGCAGATCTTATCTAAAAAATTAGTAGAGGCAATAAAATCAGACGAACTGGAGTATAGCGATAAGATATCTAACTGGAAAAAGAAAAATCAGGAGTGGGATGAAAGTGTCACCATGGCCGCATCACTTTTGGATGGTAAAGCAGAAACAAAAATTGAAGCTATAAATGACCTACAACCTTTTTCAGAAATTGCTAACCTTGGGTCAAGCTTGTCGGTTACTGTTCATGACAACGGTATCTTAGAAGCTACGATAAATGTACATGCTAGTGAAATAAAGAGCTTACTAAAAAGCGGGAAGCTTTCTATCAAAAAGATGCCAAAGGGTAAATTTAATGAAATATACCAAGATTATGTTTGTAGTTGTATATTACGAATAGCTAATGAGTTATTTGCTGCTTTACCTGACAATTTAGTACTTGTTACAGCATTAGATGAATTACTTAACACTCAGACAGGCCATCTAGAAGAGTCACCTATTTTATCAGTAGCACTATCACGCAGCACTCTCGCCCATCTTAACTTAGAGGCAATAGATCCTTCAGACTCCATGTCTAACTTTAAACATAATATGTTGTTCAAAAAAACTCAAGGCTTCCATCTTGTAGAACGTATCAGCCCAGATGGATTGAGCTATAAGTAATCCACTAAATAATAGCTGAGAAAATTATCTCGTTAGACCTGACTTAAGCTCTTGTATATATTTGAGATATTAATTAATGGAACAAAGAATGAGTAAAGAAAGAAGCCCAATCTATAGTATGTTTATGCTCGTATTAAGCTTCTATATATTAATTATTATATTTCTGGATTCCTTCTTCATCAAAGATCCTGAGACTAAATTAGTTTTACAATATATAGATTTTTGTATTTGCATCATTTTTCTTGGTGATTTCTTTGCAAATTTATATAGAGCTGAAAGTAAGTTAGCTTATATGAAATGGGGCTGGCTTGATTTTATATCTTCTATCCCTGTGCTAGACCCTTTAAGATGGGCCCGTATATCAAAGATTATTCGCATTTTACGATTCTTTCGTACTATTAAGTCTGTAAAGGTTTTAGCCTTATCTATACAAAAAAGTAAACTTCAAAGTTTTACACTTATTGTTCTTTTAATAACATTTCTCACATACACTATCTGCGCCAGTATGATACTAGAACATGAAAGAGAAGCAGGAGGCTCTATACAGAAAGCTGAAGATGCTTTGTGGTGGGCATTTCTCAATATAATGAATGCAAAAGTTAGTATAACTCAAGCGGTATCTAGCGTCGGAGTGGTACTTACAATAGTCTTGAATAAAGTTGGCTTACTGCTATTCGCCTATTTCAATGCAATTATTATAGCGTGGTTAATAAACAAGAGAGTAAATTTTAGTAGATAGAGGGTCAGATAAGGGTTTTATAATCAGGCAAATCTAAATACCACTGAATCTAATAAGAACAGCTAATTATAAAGGGCAGTTTTTATTTTTTGTATTCCTTCAACACACCCACCCTTGCAATCAGCTATTAAAGCCTATTGCATATAATGTCTATAAGTTCTTATTTTTTAGCTTTGCTATGTGCTCTAGATCCCACTTATACAAGCGAACATAATATCTATACATATCAAATGATACGATGGCTCATATTGAAAAGCTTTTTTGGGTTGGATACATTTAAAGTATTTCACGGATAGACATGTATCCGCTTTATTTAGCAATATGAAGAGTGTTATACATTAAGAATGTGACTTTTTATTTATCTAACTATACATGAACTCATACTATAGGTTCCACTATGAATATTATTAAAACAACATTAGCTTTGATCTTTATACTTACAGCAGTTACTGCCTGTAATGATAAAAATGAAACACCAAAGTCAACAGCTGTTGACAGTGAGTTAAACAATGCTGTCAAAGACTTAAAAAGTGCGGCAGAACATACCAAAAACGCAACAGTAAGCACAGCCAACAATATAAAAAAAGACGCGATAAAAACGGTAGATACAGTCAAAAATTCCGTTGAATCGGCTGCATCAAAAACTAAAAAAGCAACGGTAGATGCAGCTAAATACTCTAACAAACAAATACAAAAAGCAAAAGCTTATAGTGCTAAAGTGCTTAAAAATACGGCACAAACACTTGAAAACAGCACACCCAGCGAGGCTAATGAAGACACTAATTAATAGGTTTTAATCAGTACTTTAAAAAACAATCCAATAAACAGATTCCGATAAGGGTCTTATAATCGAGCACACCTAAAACCTCCTCTAACTCAAATTAATTTCTTCCAATTAACTCCCAAGTCATTTGAAGCGCTTAATTATTCCGTGCTAACATCTTGTGTACTCAAACAGGATAGGACAACAGCAAGGATAGGCGCCATGCCAAAAGAACGCATCTCACTTCGCTATACATCACATAATCACAAAGACGCCTCGTGAGAACTGTCCTTTAAACTACTCATTATGGTAATTTCCCTTGAATTATATCGGGCAAAGCCCTTTTACTTTAAAGCTAGTACATTTAACAAACCAGTAGATTAGGCAACCAATGAATATTAAACCCGACTGGCATCAGATAGCACTAAAAATTGGAGAAAGCGGAAGTCACGACAGCTTACATTCTGCCTGGGGTGTAGAGTGCCAAAGATGGCTTAATGCTGTCTCTGAGCAGTTTGGTAGTGACTACAGAGTTGAGGAGTCGCCAAACTTCTCGATTATGTCGAATGAGAGCCCCCGCTATATCAAAGTATTCTCTGAGTTTTTAGAGAGTAAGTTAAAACAAATTGTAAGAACCCTCGACGGAATTGCCTCGGATAAAGGTTACGGTAAGCATGTAGCGATGATCTTTCAGGATATTGATCAATACTATGAGTATGTTGATATGTTCTTCCCTGATGAAGGCGAGTTTGGCTTAAGCTCAGGTATGTACATTAATGAGGGATACGGACATTTTGTATTCCCATCTCAAGATATTGATATGGCCGAGCCCATAGCTGTGCATGAGTTAACACATGCATGTTTGGCCCATTTACCCATACCGCTTTGGCTTAACGAAGGGCTTGCAGTACTCATGGAGGAGGTTCTTGCCGGCAATACATTATACATTGATAAGAAAGTGGTCACCCGCCACCAAAACTATTGGAATAAACAGACTATTCAAGATTTTTGGTCTGGTGATAGTTTTTATTCAAGTGACGAGGGACAAAGACTTAGTTACCACCTTGCTCATATTTTAACACGTAATATTTCTCAAGATTATTTGGCTTTCTCTCAATTTGTGAACAATGCAAACTTTGAAGATGCTGGATCAGCAGCCAGTATAAAATATTTAGACTACTCACTAGAGCAAATCGTAGGCTCTTTTCTGGGAGAAGGCGACTGGCACGTAGACCTACAACTCAACAACATGACAAAGATGATGCCCAGTCATATCATTTAAATAATGCACTAGAGGATATAGCTTTATGCCTCAACCCGATCCATCAAAGGCTATAGCCTTTGCAACACCAAAAGATTTTCGCCAGTGGCTTAAGATCAATCACGCCACCCAAAGTGAGCTGTGGGTAAAAATATTTAAGAAAAAGACAGATATTGCGAGCGTAACTTGGGATGATATTGTAGTTGAGGCATTGTGCTGGGGTTGGATTGATGGAATTAAGAAGTCACTCGATGAGCAAGCCTATCTCCAGCGAGTAAGCCCCAGAAAAGCACGAAGTAACTGGTCAAAAAGAAATAGAGAGCATGCAGAGCGTTTGATAAATGAGGGCCGAATGATGGAGTCAGGGCTTGTACATATTCGTACCGCCAAAGCAGACGGCCGCTGGGATAACGCCTATACGGCAAGCGAAATAGAAGTCCCAACAGACTTTTTGGCCGCACTAGAGAGCAGGCCAAAGGAAAAACAGTTTTTTGAAACACTCAATAAGTCGAGCCACTATATCATCGCGCATGAATTGAGCAGCGCTAAAAAGCCTGAGACCAGAGAGAGACGCTTCGTGAAATTTATGGACATGCTTATTCGCAAAGAAAAGCCGGGAGCCAGCACAAAAAAGACATAACACTGCGGTTAGCCATGGCCGTAACGACAAGAATTTTCACTCATCAACTATTTTCACCCATTTATCAATAGGAGAAAAATTAGGTTTAATTCAAATTACTACAGAAGAAGATCATTAAATAAAAGGAGAGACACATGCTAATAATCACAAATAGAAATATTAACAAGTCAAACTTTAAAAATGGTGTTGGCGATCACGAAGCCTTTGGCGATGCCCCTAACTCAAAAGGCATAAATGAAGTCCGACTCGCAACGGCCAATAAAATTGATGAAAAGTGGCAAGTTGAATTAATTAAAGAACCTTCGGTAATTACACAAAAAAACATACCCTCCAAAAAACAATTTATAGCACTCAGGGATAAACTAACATCCGAAAAGAAAAATTGCGTCTTTTTTGTCCATGGTTTTAATCAATCATTTAAAAAAAACCTAGAGAAAAGCCTAGAAATAGAAAAGCAACACAAAGTCGAAGTCATCGTATTTTCTTGGCCTTCTAACCCTGGTGGCTTTAAAACAAAAGAATACCGCCACGCAAAACGAACAGCCATAGCATCAGTACCCGCTTTAGACGCTACATTAGAGAAAATGGGCGAATACCTAAAAGAACCGTTTAATAGAGAAGCCCTAGAAAACTGCGACATTAAGTTTTCTTTCATGACTTACAGTTTGGGCAATTTCTTGTTTCAGAATTACGTGATTAATTCTGCTTACGAAAGTGAAACTGCTATATTTGATAATGTTGTTCTATGTCAGGCAGATGTGGATAACGATAGCCATGCTTCATGGGTTAACCTTATTGCAGCAGGAAAAAGAGTGTATGTCACCATCAACGAAAATGACTGGGTACTCAAATGGTCAGACGTTAACTTTCAGAAAAATAGGCTTGGCCGAACAGCCCAAAACCTTAACTCCACCAATGCTACTTATTTTGACTTTACAAATGGCGAAGATGTCGGAAAAACTCACGGATTATTCTATGAAGAAACAAATACTACTGTTAAAAACTTTTTTACCGCTGTACTCAATGGTAAAAAAGGCGAAGACTCAACAGAAATGACTTACGACCCCCTATCAAATGCTTATACATTTTAATCATTCATTTAATAAAAAGCAGGCGTGCCACGCACGCCTATCGATATCAAAATACACTCACCCATCCTTAGCTTGCTCATCACCCTAGACCATGAAAAAGATATTCATCTTCAATTTTGGCTATTTTATATTTAGTATTATCTTACTACTTATTATTGTAGCGATTGCCTTATTTTTAAACGACAGCTTTATCCGTCCATTTGTTGGCGATGCACTTATTGTTGCTTGGATTTATACTCTATTAAAGTCATTTTTAAGCACACACTTTTATACACTATCTTTATTCATATTGCTTTTCGCGTTTTCTGTCGAAGTAGCACAGCTTTTCAAACTGGTTGAATTTCTTAACATCGAGCATATAAAAGCGGCCAAAATTATCATTGGTGCCACATTCGACTGGTGGGATTTCTTAGCGTATACAATCGGCTGGATAGCTATAATTACAATTGAGTCACTACGTTCAAGAAGTAAAACAACAACTAAAAACCATTAATAAGCAGAGACTAAAAATGAGCGCATTTTTATTTTTAGATACAAAAATCAAAAATCCAGAGGCTTACGAAGAATATAAGAAGCTCGCAAAGCCTATTGCAGAGAAATACGGCGGTGTTTATCGGGTAAGAGGTGGTACTATTGATGTTAGGCAAGCTGAGCTATGGTCGCCAACACGCATCGTAATTATTGAATTCCCTGATCTTAACAGTGCACAAGCCTTTGTAGACTCCGAGGAATACGCCCCTGTTAAAACGCTACGACACGACAATGCAGATTGCACCCTATTAATTATCGAGGGTAACTAGAGATTAAACCTTAAATAATATTTCTATTAACCAAAAAACCAATAAGCAATAGCAATAGCTGCAACAATACCCGCTGCATCAGCCGCTAAGCCACAAGCGGCTGCATGGCGGATCTTTTTAATACCTACAGAGCCAAAATAGACCGCTAATACATAAAAGGTAGTTTCGGTACTGCCTTGAACAATTGATGATAAGCGGCCAGCAAAGGAGTCCGCGCCATGAGTTTGCATGGCATCGATCATCATGGCGCGAGCGCCACTACCGCTAAAGGGTTTCATTAACGCAGTAGGTAAGCCGTCGATAAAACGATCATCCATATTGAGTGACAACACTAAACTACGCAGCCCCTCGGCTAATAGTTCTAGGGCGCCACTGGCACGAAATACACCAATAGCCACTAACATAGCCACCAAATAAGGGATAATGGTTATAGCCGTGCTAAAACCCTCTTTTGCACCCTCAATAAAGGCATCGTAGGCATTCACTTTTTTAATGGCAGCACCGCTAATAAATAACATCACTAAAGAGAATAGAGTTACGTTACTAATCAGTGCAGATTGAGACAACATATCAGCTTGCGATAAATTTGAAAAATACCCCAGCAGGCTAAATACCAATGCAGAAAACCCACCCAAGTACGCCAAAATAACTTTATCGAGCAAATTAATTTTTTGCACAGCAGCTACAGCCAGTAAACCAATCAAAGTCGAGGCATAAGTCGCAATTAAAATAGGAATAAATACATCAGTCGGATTGGCAGCACCCATTTGTGCACGATAGGTAAAGATTGTTACTGGGAATAAAGTCACCGCCGATGTATTAATCACCAAAAATAAAATCTGGGCGTTGCTGGCTGTATCCTTAAGTGGATTGAGTTTTTGCAACTCTTGCATTGCCTTAATACCCAATGGCGTTGCGGCGTTATCTAAGCCTAGAGCATTGGCCGACATGTTCATCACTATCGCCCCCAAAGCTGGGTGATTTTTGGGTACGTCGGGTAATAGGCGAACAAACAGCGGGCTAAGCCAAGTAGTTAGGAGCTGAATAAAACCACTACGCTCACCGATCTTCATAATACCGAGCCATAACGCTAAAACACCCGTTAGCCCTAAGGCAATTTCAAAGGCGGTTTTAGACAGGCTAAACATCGCTGTCATTAGCTGGCCAAATATCTGTGTATCACCTAAAAATAATAATTTAATAAGTCCCACGACAAAGGCGGAAGTAAAAAAGAAGATCCAGATGAAATTTAGCATGGGCTTATTCTACAGGCTGACATTGTAAGATAAAGGGTTATCAAAAAATTAGGTAGTATGATTTCTTAATCGACTAGGATTTTTACCAAATCTCCTGTTAACAAGTTTACAAAGGTAACTCGTGTCTTGAACACCTATTTCATCGGCCAAAACAGGTAGACTAAGGCTTGAGTTTTTTAGACGCCAACGAACATGTTGGAGACGCATTTCTGTCCAGTACTGGCGTGCAGTCTGTCCAACATTCTTCTTAAATAAGCGATCGAGTTGCCTTCGGCTAACACCAATCAGCGCCGAAATTTCGTCGACTGTTTTTTTATCGGCTAAATGGCTCCTCATTAAACCGATGGCTCTTGTAACATGTCGATCCTGCGAAATCTCTTCATTGAGAGATTTTAGGTGGTGTACGCTCTCCCTTGTCTCATCGACTAGCATATCGGCTAAACCTTTAAGTGCACGTGCACGACCACAGTGTCGTGCCAATAGCTCAACAGCCAAATCTATTGCCGCACTACCTCCTGCGCAGGTCGCTCGCTTTTTATCCAAACAATAGAGCTGCTCTCGACGAATATTTATCCGCGGAAAAGCTTCACGAAACTCCTGCTCGTGTCGCCAGTGAAGCGCAACGCTGTGACCGGTTAATAAGCCGCAAGCTGCCAATAAAAAACTAGCATTGTCGATACCGACTAATGTCAGGTTTTGGCGCGCGGCTCTTTGTAATAGCTTTGAATAGTGTGTTGATACATCCAGAGAGCCACGGGCAGTGCGACTACCAAAAACAATAAGATAGTCATAATCTGATAATACAACCTCGTCTTCGGTAATCTCTACATCTACCGCTATGCCACTACTAGAGCTTATTAAGCCTTTTTGTAATCCTAATACTTGCCAAGTGCAGTAACGCTGCTGGCTGTAGTCTGCTTCATCGGCAGAAAACCGCAGTTTATCGACAAATCCACCGAAGGGAAGCAGTGTAAATTCTGGCAGAGGCAGCAGTAAAAAACGTACATCTGGAGTAATACCCGAGATGTTTTGAGTTGGAACTGTACTACGTGTTGAATTATTACTTGTCATGGGCGCCATGCTAGCTTAATAAGTTATGTCTATATACTACCTTATTATGTCTAAAAATAGCCGTTAATATTTATTTGTAACGGCTACACTAGCCAAGCATTCAAAAATGAGGAAGACAATTGTGGCATGGGAAACATGGTTAATTTATTTAGTGGCAGTCATTGGTTTATCAATAACCCCTGGCCCTAACGGTTTACTTGCACTCACTCATGGTGCACTTTATGGTCACAAAAAAACCCTCTATACCGTTAGCGGAGGCGCTATTGGCTTTGTTATTCTTATTGCCTTATCGATGTTCGGTATCGGAGCATTACTACAAACCTCATCCCATGCCCTTACGGTACTTAAATGGCTGGGTGGTGTGTACCTCATCTGGTTAGGCATTCAAGTTTGGAGGGCCCCAGGTATGCAGTTATCTGCCGTTGACAAAGTGCCAGATAAAAGTAGTAGCGACTTATTTCGTTTGGGCTTATTAGCAGCATTATCTAACCCTAAGGTGTTGCTCTTCTTCGGCGCATTTTTACCACAATTTATTGATCCAACGGGCGATCTTCTAGTGCAGTTTTTTTATATGGCTATAACATTTGCAGTGGTGGAGTTTTTCGTCGAGTATATACTGGCACGTATTGCTTATAGCATACGGCCTTTACTTGAAAACAGCGGAAAGCGCTTAAACAAAATAAGTGGGGGACTTTTTGTTTTGATAGGTGCGGCATTACCTATATCTCGATGACAATTGACTGAATAGCGCAAAATATCGCTATCTTATTTTAAATAAAAAGGATCTCAAAAATGGAGTTACTCACATTAGCTTTATTTATTCCTGCTTGCTTTGCATTAAATTTAGCACCAGGGCCCAATAATTTGTTATCGATGAGCAATGCTAAACGCTATGGTTTTAGGGTGGCATGTTTTGCTGGTGTGGGTCGGTTGTGTGCATTTGTGATCATGATTACTCTGGCAGCCACAGGGCTTGCTAGTATTTTATATGCCTCTGAGAAAGTGTTTTTTATTATTAAAGTATTAGGTGCCTGCTACCTATTTTGGCTCGCCTATCAATTATGGCTAGAAGCACCTGCTGAAGAAGACATCGATGCCTTAGCTCACACTAAAAATAACATGACAACAATAGGCTTAGCAAAACAGGAGTTTTTACTGGCCATAGGCAACCCAAAGGCCATTCTTATTTTTACGGCTTTTTTACCTCAATTTGTCACACCCCCTCACAATATTGAGGGGCAGTTTTTTATATTAGGGTTATTATTTTTACTGCTCGAATGGCTCGCTATAGCTTGCTATGCTTGTTTTGGTGTTTATCTACGCTCTTGGTTTTCTAAACCAAAGATGCGCGTATTATTCAATAAGTGCTGTTCTGGTTTATTGGCTAGCGCTGGCATTGGTTTACTAGCAGCCCATAAAGACTAGCAAGTATAATTAAATCCTCCCTCTTTGTTTGATGGATACAAAATTAATAAGGTTAAATAATATGAACATCCTAGTACTAAACAGCGGTTCATCCTCTTTAAAGTTTCAGGTCATGGATGTAGAGATAACCGAATCGGGGGAATGTGCCGCCGATTACCTTGCCGAGGGTATTATTGAAAGTATTGGTAGTTATGCACAAATTACCTACCATGTAACCGGCCAACCAAAAACTCGCCTAAACGAGCCGGTAAAAAATCATGAGATTGGGATTGATAAGGTCTTACGCTGGTTGATATCTCCTGGCTCGCAAATTAAAGGCATTCAAAGTTATGCAGATATCCACGCTGTTGGCCATCGTGTAGTGCATGGTGGCGAGATGTTTGTAGAATCAATTATTATTGATGATAAAGTAAAGTCAGGCATAGAAAAGTGTATGGACCTCGCCCCGTTACATAACCCAGCAAATTTAAAAGGAATAGAGGCTGTCACAAAATTATTGGGTACAAAAACACCACAGGTAGCGGTGTTTGATACGGCTTTTCATGCCACATTACCCGAAGAGGCATATCTCTATGGATTGCCTTACCAGTTTTATCGTCGATATAAAATCAGGCGCTATGGGTTTCATGGCAACTCGCACCGTTATATTGCTTATAAGTATCGCAAAATTAATCAGATCCCTCGTGAGCAAACTAATATTATCTCTGTTCACTTAGGCAATGGTTGCTCTGCTTGCTCTATACAGGCAGGTATTTCAGTGGATACCTCTATGGGGTTTACACCATTAGATGGGCTCGTAATGGGCACCCGCTCGGGCGATACCGATGCCTCTATTTTGCATTATTTGCACAGAAAAGAAGGCCTCAATTTTGACGATATGGATAACCTGTTGAATAAGCGATCGGGGCTATTAGGCATTTCTGGATTAACATCGGATATGCGAGAATTACTCGATGAAGTAGCCGAGCACGACGACCGTCGCGCCAAATTGGCCATAGATATTTTTTGCCGCAATGTGCGCAAATACATTGCCGCCTATTATGTAGAGGCCGAGGGTAACGTCGACGCGATTGTATTTACTGGAGGTATTGGCGAGAACTCAGCAGAGATACGCCGCCGCATTTGTGAGCCACTTAAATCTATTGGTTTAGATCTTGATAACGATAAAAACAATCAGGGTTTATCGGTGCAGGATTACCAAAAAATCTCCACTGATCATAGCAAGCTCGCTGCTTGGGCCATCCCTACTGACGAGGAATATATTATAGCGGTCGATACTATCCGCCAAGTAAACAAGCACATAGAGGCCGAGTAAATTACGTATTACTATAGGCGCTAAAAATTATTTACAACCACCTATATCTAATGAGTACTGTGATGAACACCAAAACGACGCTCACTACTATTTTATGTATCTTATTGATCACACTTCTCGCTAGCTGTGACTCTAAACCAGATGCAACAGCCTCATCTACAAAAGGCACACAACAAAAGCCGCAAGGTGCAATTCCGGAGCATCAACTACAAGCATTACAAAAAGCAAAAGAGGCTAAAAAAGCAATACAAGATACGAAAGCCGCACAGGAAAAAGCCTTAAAACAACAAGGTATTAACTAATGAGAGCCGCCTTAGCTTTTAGCTTTTTTATTGCCTGCTGTGCTCAGGCTGAAGATAATATAAAACCTTTTAGTACCGATGGTTGTAGCGCATTTCCCGATGGAACCTTATGGCAAAATGAGTTGTGGTTATCGTGCTGTACTGCACATGACCTAGCCTATTGGCAAGGTGGCACTTACCAACAACGGCTTGAGGCGGACCAAACGCTTAAGCAATGCGTAGAAAAAGTTGGCGAGCCCTCAATAGCAGCAGTAATGTTAGCTGGCGTTCGTGTTGGTGGCACGCCCTATCTGCCCACAAAATTTCGCTGGGGGTATGGGTGGCCCTACCCTCGTGGCTATAAAGCCATTACCCCCGAGGAAAAGAAGCAAATAGAAAATGTACTTAATAATCAACTATCTCAATAACAAATAACGCGTCTTCGATAAAAAATACTATGCAAGACCAACAGAACCTAACAGAATCTAATAAGCTCCCAAAAAAACGTGGAGTGTGGCTAACGGCTGTATTAGTTCTTATACTTGTTGTTAACACCTTTACTAGTTTTTTATATATCACTCACCCTAACTTGCTAGTGGAGCTTTATCCAAAAGCGACTAGTAGTGTTATCTATTTCCTATCTATACTTGCAATAGCTAATATTGTATTAGCTATTGGCATATGGCGATGGAAAAAATGGGGAGTTTACGGAATTTATATTACAATATTCACCGCTTTTATGGTTAATCTGTATATTGGGCTGGATATGGCTAGCGCTTTACCTGGGCTAGTGGGTGCTGTTTTTATATTTCTCACTACCAGAAAAACTTGGCCGTATTTTAAATAAAAATATTACATGTTTATTGTGTATTGATATGTTCACAATATTACTTTGCGATTACCTTTTTACTCAGTCTCTGTTGCACTTTTATAAATCATTTTGGCACGCCCGCCCATTTTGCAGTACCCGTGTATTTTTTTGTTTGTAGCAACAAGCTCTTTAAAGGCAAGCGTTTTATCTGCCGTTAGTGCACCAGGAGAAAAATCAATTAAATGCATGTCTATACCGTGCTCTCTAGCAACCACTTGAATATCTAAAAAACTAGGTTGATCTTCGGCTTCATTGTCAGGTCGATGACACACAATAAGCTCTACACCTTGATTAGAAAGTATGGGGATATCGTTAGCAAAAACCTGACCTGACACACTAAAAAGATCGTTAATTTTTTCTATTTTCATTGTTAATATTCCTAAAAAAATTTAGTAGGTACTATCACTCACCGACTACTTAGTTGTTTTAAGACCAGCTACAGGAACTTTTAAATAAGTCACTTCATTATCTTCAGCAGGTGGAAAGTGCCCCGCTCTCATATTGACCTGAAGCGCAGGTAATATTAGCCTTGGCATAGATAGAGTTGCATCGCGTGCTTGGCGCATAGTTACAAATTCATCTTCGTTGATACCTTGGCCAACATGTATGTTTGCGTTGATCTGGTCACCAACAGTTGTCATAAACTGCAACTCGCGACCATTAGGCTGGTAATCGTGGCATATAAATAATCGTGTATCGGTGGGCAAACTCAGTACTTTTTTAATCGAGCGATAAAGCTCTCGTGCATCACCACCTGGGAAATCTGCTCTAGCAGTACCGCCATCGGGCATAAATAAAGTATCACCAACAAAGGCCGCATCACCTATTATATACGTCATACAAGCAGGTGTATGACCCGGCGTATAAATCGCCTGCCCTTCTAGCGCACCAATATTATATTTATCGCCATCGGTTAATAATTTATCAAACTGTGAGCCATCTCGTTCGAATTCAGTACCTTCGTTAAAAGTTTTACCAAAGGTTTCTTGAATCTCAACAATGTGTTGGCTGATAGCAATCTTGCCACCTAAACACGATTGTATATAAGGTGCTGCAGATAAATGATCGGCATGTACATGTGTCTCTAAAAGATATTTAAGGCTTAAGCTTTTCTCTTGGATGTAGGCAATTATTTTATCTGCACTATCGCACTGAACCTCACCCGCTGCGTAATTGAAATCTAAAACAGAATCGACAATAGCGCATGCATTAGATGTTGGGTCTTTTACGATGTAAGAAAACGTATTGGAGTCATTATCAAAAAATGGCGTTACTTCTGGAGATAATAATGAGTGACTGGACATATTCTGCTTCTCCTATCTTCAATCAATGTCTACATTTTTATAGCTGACTGGACAATTAATAAAGGGGGGGACTTAATCACCCAGTCAGTTATATTGCTTAAACTACTATTTAAGATGCCACACTGGTGTAGCGTAGGTACGGGCGAATTTGCCTAAAACCTTGAGGAAACTTCTTCTCTGCGTCTTCATTACTCACCGATGGAGGAATGATTACATCATCACCTAGTTGCCAATCTGCGGGAGTGGCAATACCATTTTTATCACCAGTCTGTAGCGCATCAATAACACGTAAGATCTCATCAAAATTACGACCAACGCTCATTGGGTAAGTCATTGTTAAGCGTATTTTTTTATCGGGATCGATAATAAATACACTCCTAACAGCAGCATTGCTGCTTTCGTTATCGTGAATCATGTTATAGAGTTTAGCGATTTCTCTGTCAGCATCGGCGACTATCGGAAACTCAAGTACTGTATTTTGCGTCGCGTCGACATCTTTGATCCAATCCAAATGTTCTTGTACACCATCGGTTGAAAGCCCTAAAGGCTTTGTATTACGTTGGCTAAACTCTCCCGCTAGTTGTGCAGTACGCCCCATCTCAGTGGTGCATACCGGCGTAAAATCAGCCGGGTGGCTAAAGAAAAAACACCAGCTATCACCGATCCAATCATGAAAATCAATGTTGCCTGTGGTCGTATCAACTCGAAAGTTGGGGGCTGTATCGCCAATTCGTAATGCCATAGGTTTTCCTCTTAATAATGACTTGCTTACTAATAATTAAAGATCTCTAGATCAGTGAGAACATCATAGATAGTAGCCATCTTGCGAGGAAATTACTTATCATTATATAACCAATAGGAATAATTAAATAACTTAAAGTTATATAAAATATTACCAAAAAAATGATGGCTAGAACAGCCCAAACGACGCTATTAAGTAAGGCAGAAGATAATAATAGCTAAATACATCTTCGACTAAAAAATTCACAAGCCATTGAAAATTAAAATGAATTTATAAATAACCCGCTCTCAGATTTATGGCTGCAATCGCTCTTGGGAATGGGCAAAATAACGTTGACATCGAACCTGTAGCCCTGCATAAATGGCGGTTATCTATAAGCAAGAGAGTGGCAACATATTTTGGTGTGATAAAGTCGCTTTACTTGGTAACCTAAAACAAGATGGGTATTTGGAGCAGAAGACACGAGATTAATACTCATATACCAACAAATACATACACAATGGCAAAACCCAAATACATCTGCGTTACATATTTTTAGTAGCGATAATATATGGTTTGATCCTAGCGAATACATAAACCACAAAGAGTTAACTGTACTTATCGATAAAAATAATACTAAAAAATTATTATATGGATATTTCGTTTTTACCCGCGCTTGCCAAATAATAAGTACTATTTGTCAATAGCCTATAAAACATAGGCCGCTACTTAAAAACCCCTAGGCTTGACCAAGCCTAGGGGTTTTACGATTGATAAAATAACCGTTACCAAGATGAATATTAACTCAGTGACTAACTACCCAAAAAATGGCGAGTTTTGGGCGGCTCATCACCTTTATGAAGCGCATGGATTTGCTCTTGTAACTCAGCATCTCTACTGGTTACACGCTTATGGTGACGCAGGTGATCCAACCAAGAGACATCCATAAACTGCTCAATAAATACCTCTGGATCGTTAGACTCCTGCAATACATGCCAAGTATAGGCACCATATTGTTTTCTTACGCGTTCTAATTGATACATCAAGGATAAAAACTCTTTTGCATTAGCCCTATCTACTCGGTACTCAACAGTCACCATAACTGGCGAGCGTTCAAGTAGCATATTTTCTTCACACTTTGAATCAACCACCACAATAGGTTCTGGCCAGTGTGTTGAGGGTGACAAATCGAGGACCTTACCTTGGTTGAGGTCGTAATTACGAGTAAGGAAAGTACCTATAGCAAGGGTGACAGCAGCAATCAGTAATGCACTCGATATGCCTATTTCACTGGCAATTAGCCCCCAAATAATACTACCTAAGCTCATAGAGCCAAAAAATACCATTAAATAAATAGCAAGCCCACGTGCACGCACCCAATCAGGTAAGGCTAGCTGTGCTGAGACATTAAATGTCGATAGGATCCATAACCAACAAGCGCCAAAAACAATGCACATAAACATGGTTAACTCTTGGATTTTTAATGAAGCAACGACCACGAGCACACCCATAAGTAGCATCGAAGAAAATAAAACAAGCCGTTGCGGAGAGAACATGCTTTTTACACGAGGCAGTAAGATAGCACCCAGCACCGCACCAATGCCCGTCATACCAATGAGTAAGCCAAATAATCTAGCATCACCTTGTAGCTCTGTTTTAACTAATAGCGGGAGTAATGTCCAAAAAGCACTCGCCGATAGAAAAAAGGCAAAGGATTTCCAAAAGGTGGCTTTTAGCGGGGTACTGTAACGTACGTAACGTAGACCAGTGGCAATAGCACCAGGAATCCGCTCTTTGGGCAAATCGCCAATTATTCTGAACGGACACCAAAACAATAGCGTCGCGATAATAAATAAGAAGCTAACAGCATTGAAGGCGAAGGGAGCAGCAATGCCGATACTGGTAATAAGCACACCGGCTATAGCAGGCCCTATGGCACGACTTAAGTTAAAGCCAACACTATTAAGCGCAATAGCTGACTGCAGCTCTTCTTTGGGTATTAATTGAGGAACAATAGCCTGCTTAGCTGGAGCGACAAAAGCCGAACCTGTGCCCAGTATAAAAATGAATATTAATAGCAGCAAAGGCGTTACCTCGCCCTTATACACGGCATAGGTGAATAAGCCTGCTATGACGGCCATAATGAGCTGAACAACAATAAGCAATTTACGTTTACTAACAACATCCGCAATTGCACCTGCAGGCAAAGCAAACAAAAAAATGGGTAATGTTGTAGCTGTTTGTACAAGAGCGACCATCAAGGGATCGGTTGATAGCGATGTCATCAACCAACCAGCACCGACTTCGTGCATTCTAAAGCCCATAGTCGAAAACATACCAGATATCCAAAGCGCACTAAAAATCTTTGACTTGAAGGGTGCCCAAGGACTGACTTCCGCTGTAGTGGTATTCATATTTAACTCTCAGGTAAACAATTAACCAATATTATGCACGTGCATAAAATATACATTATATCTTAAGCTGTTCGACAAAAATCACCAAGTATGGTTGCATTCTGACCATAAATCAAAAACGTAATTTGCTATATAGTCGTCATTATGGAACGATTGATACAACTAAATGCTAATACTCCATTACTAAAGCTGCCAAAAAACTTCGTGGAGAAATAAAATGAGCTGGTTGATTACAAAATTTTTAATAACAGCGGGAGTGATTGTATTAATATCAGAAGTGGCTAAATACAACGATAAAGCAGGCGCACTTATAGGCGCACTCCCTACTGTTACCATACTCGCCCTTATTTGGATGCACGTTGAAGGGCAAGCAGCCGATAAACTATCAAAGCATGCGTTTTATACCTTTTGGTATGTTATCCCTTCCCTGCCTATGCTGCTCGCGTTCCCTTATTTGTATAGCAAGTTTTCACTTTGGTTATCATTAGCAGCCTGCGTATTACTCACCGTCGCATGCTTTTTAATAATTATAAGTATTGCCAAATTATTCGGTATAGATATGGTATAAATGTTCTTGTGGGTTGAGTATCGTCCTATTTATGAATACAAGTAACTTGCTACAGTATAAATAATGGGTAATGCTTAGTAGGCAAGCATTACCGGTCAGGATTATTAAACTTAAGGAGTATGTAATGAAGCAGCTATTTTTTATCATGATTTTTACCTCCCTTGTCAGTTGCGCATCATGGAGTCCCACTAAGCACCTAGCCGTAGTAGCCAAACCTGCAAACACCAATCAATTAACTGCTCGATATTTTGGCGCCTCAACAATATTATTCAGTGACGGCAAAACCTCTATCTTGATTGATGGCTTCTTTACTAGGCCCCAACTTTTCAGCAAAGTAAAATCAACACAAAAAAGTATCGATGCATACCTACTTAAAAATAATATAAAACAGGTCGACCTCATGCTACTGAGTCATGCACATTATGACCACATCCTAGATTCTGGCTATGTAGCAAATGCCAAAAATGCAAGTGTTTATGGGGCCAAAGCCTCCATTGACATTGTCGGCAAGCAAATGAAAAACCCTAATAAAGCCCATATCGTAAAAGATCGTCATAGAATTAGAGCTGGAGATTTCTCCATTACATTTTATGAGACCCCACACGTTAAAAAAACAACATTGATAAATTTTTTTGAATCAACCCGCACTCTTTTTGCAGGCGGATCAAAATATAAAAAATCAGGAAAAAACTTTAGCTTTTTAATTGAATACTCAAAAACAAAGATCTTGGTGATCCCTAGTTCAGGAGACAGTAACGGAATGCTACCAGATGTCGAAGCTGATATTGTCTTTTTGAGTACAGGCTTATTAAAAGAGAAAAATCTCCACAATTATTGGCATGAAACCGTTATCAGCACAGGCGCAAAATCCATTATCCCTATCCACTGGGATGATCTTAACTTATTTGGCACAGGTAAATTAATCTTAAAGCCTGCGCCCGGAACAAAAAAAATAATTAAATTCATGACGAAGCTATCAAAGAAAGACCCAGAAAGAATCATTCCAATCAAATGGCCTCCTGGTTTTGTCACCTTCAATCTAGATCAATCGCTATATTCTTCTGGCCCTATAAAAACCCAATTAGAGTAAATAATGCAATCACTTAAAACTTTACACGTATTTTGCGCCTATATAACGGGCTTAGGGTTTTTACTGCGTGGAGTACTCATTCTTTTACAAAACCCACTTAGCCAGCACCGCCTGACTAAAGTGTTGCCTCATATCATAGATACATGTTTATTAATAAGCGGGGGGTTACTGGCCTACAGCTTCTCTTTTTCACCGCTAACACAGCCGTGGCTAGCCGCTAAAATTATGGCGCTTTTTATGTATATAGGATTTGGTTTGATGATGCTTCGATTTGGCAATACGCTAAAACGACAGAGTTTAGGGCTATTAGGCGGCCTATTAGTTTACAGCTACATTATTGGTGCAGCCCATAGCAAATCGATATATTCTTATTTATTCTTTCTATAGAAGTGTTAACGTTTATTTTTTTTATATTCCGTTGCAGTACAACCAAAAAAGTTTTTAAATCGGTAACAAAAATGGCTAGGGTTACTAAATCCCAAATCATAACTTACCGCCGTAATAGTCTCACCATCTATTAATCTTTCCGCTGCACGTTTTAGACGTAATTGTTGTTGTAACTCTAAAGGTGAGCAACCAACTTTCTTTTTAAATTCAGCATATAAGCGACTACGACTCATACAAGCATGCTTACATAATCTATCAACATCTAAAGGCTGAGACAAAGTACTATTGATCCAATCTAACGCAGCAATTAAACCGTTAGCTTCAGGGTTATTACTACAATAGGTTAACAAAAAATCTCTTGTTTTATGTCGTAGCATACGAATGATAAGTTCGGATATATTCAAATCGATTAACACATTCCGGTCCGGATGATTCTCCGAAAACAATTTTATTAAGCGACTTAATAAACCTTGAGTTTCGCTTGAGTGATGGGTATGCAAAATAGGCTCACCCAGCCTCCAGTCACTTACCCCCCCTTCAATAGCTGTTTCTTCAACTAACTGGCTGCTAAGTTGATTAACCTTTTCTCTAGAAATTTCAACCGTTAAACAGGTGGTTGGATCCTCCATACTCGCATCAGGAAAATCAATATCAATCACCTCACCTGGTGCCACAACAAAACTCTCATGAGGCAAAAAAACTTCACCTCTTGGCAACTCTGGCGTATACATAATTTTACGCCCTGTGATCATGCCGCAAAACAAAAGCTCTTTAGAATCTAGCCTCACTCTTTTTGCAGGCTCGTAAGTATCATAAATACTCACTTCAGAATCTGGGCCAGAAAAACTCGTTTTGTTTTCTACTAGCATTTTTGGTTGGCGTAACTTTTGAAAGGTATTTCTACTCATATTTACCTCCAAGCAATAATAGCAATTCGCTGTCGTTATCATCCAAGCAAAGCTGCTACTAGTTGCGCGACTTTGGACTCTCGTTTAATTATTATGGACTGTCATGTAAATATTTTATGCACAAAGAGCATAAGATAGCTCTCAGTTTGTTGGAACGCATTGACAAAGCAAACGATTAATAACAAGACATTAATTTTTACTGGGTATACACTCAATAACTCTCTCAGACCAATAAGATAGTTATAAAAATTATGGTGGTGAGTATCTGTAAAAACAAGCATTTTTTTATTTAGTCCATACGAATAAGTATTTAGTCCATATGAATTTACTTTAGAAAAATTTCATCCATGTATTTATAGGAGAACAATAATGATATACCCGAACCCAAATACAGATGGTTCCGACATTACCTTTAAACCACGTTATGAAAATTACATAAATGGGGAGTGGATAGCACCAAAAAATGGCGCCTACTTTGAGAATGTTTCACCCGTTAATGGTCAAGTATATTGTGAAATGCCTCGCTCAAGCAAAGAAGACGTAGAACTAGCACTTGATGCTGCTCATAATGCAAAAACCACTTGGTCAAAAACATCCGTTACCGAACGCTCTAATATCTTATTAAAAATTGCCGATAGAATCGAAGAAAACCTGGAATTACTATCCATTGCAGAGACTTGGGATAATGGTAAAGGTATTCGCGAAACATTAGCCGCAGACGTCCCCTTAGCAGCAGATCATTTTCGGTACTTTGCTGGCTGTATTCGTGCACAGGAAGGCGGCATTAGCAATCTTGATGAAACAACCGTGGCCTATCATATTCAAGAGCCATTAGGCGTCGTCGGGCAAATTATCCCCTGGAATTTTCCATTGCTAATGGCTGCCTGGAAAATACCGCCTGCTCTCGCTACGGGCAACTGTATTGTTCTAAAACCTGCCGAACAAACACCTCTATCTATTTGTTTATTAATGGAAATTATTAGTGACCTAATACCGCCAGGTGTACTTAATATTGTGCATGGCTTTGGGGCAGAAGCCGGCGAAGCACTTGCCACTTCTTCGCGTATAGACAAACTTGCCTTTACTGGTTCAACGGCTGTGGGTAACAAGATACTCAAAAACGCTGCAGATTTATTGATTCCATCGACAGTGGAGCTCGGTGGTAAATCGCCAAACATTTACTTCGCAGATGTCATGAATGCTGAAGATTCTTACATCGACAAATGTCTAGAAGGCGCAGCATTAGCCTTTTTTAACCAGGGCGAAGTATGTACATGCCCTTCACGTATTCTAGTACAGGAAAGTATCGCTGAGGAATTTGTTAAGCGCCTCGTGGAACGCTGTAAAACCATCAAACAAGGCAACCCCCTCGATACAGATACGCAAGTTGGCTCACAAGTCTCTAAAAAACAATTCGAGGCGATTTTGAATTACATTAATGTCGGTAAAGACGAGGGCGCAGAAGTATTACTAGGAGGGAATGTACACCAAGGCACTAGTGATATAAACGATGGTTTTTATATCGAGCCTACTCTACTTATGGGTTCAAACGATATGCGTGTATTTCAGGAAGAAATATTTGGGCCTGTCGTTGGCATTACTACATTTAAGGATGAAGCAGAGGCTATTGCTATCTCTAACGATACCGACTATGGCTTGGGGGCAGGTCTATGGACCCGCGATATTAATACAGCTTACCGCGTTGGCCGCGCAATACAAGCGGGCCGAGTCTGGACTAACTGTTACCACTTATACCCAGCACACGCAGCATTTGGCGGCTATAAGAAATCGGGGATTGGTCGCGAGAACCACCGCATGATGCTCGACCATTACCAGCAAACTAAAAACCTATTAGTGAGCTATAGCCCAGACCCCTTAGGTTTCTTCTAGTAGATTTATTGCTAGATCTTCAATACAGCTTTAGCTGGGACGGCTTTACTATTATCAAAGCCTACTCCCAGCTTTTTTTGGCCAAAAATTCAATAGATTAGTATTTTTAGAGGATGAAATGATTAAGAAATTAAGTGTAATAGACACAAAAAACTTAATTGGACAACAAACTGAATACGCTTTGATTGATGTCCGCGAACAACAGGAGTTTGCTCAACAACATCAATTACTTTCTTGCTGTATGCCCTATAGTCGCCTCGAAGATTACCTAGAAAGGCTCGTCCCCTGTAAGAAAACACCAGTCATTTTAACTGATAGCGGCAATAATAAGTTTATGCGCAGCGAAAGAGCCGCTCTGATCGTTGATGCCTTCGGCTACAGCAATGTATATATTCAAGAAGGCGGATTAAAAGCATGGATCGATGCTGGCCTTGAGACGTTTGAAGGCGTCAATGTCTTGAGTAAAACCTTTGGTGAACTTGTTGCAGAGGAATGCAATACACCCTTGATAAGGGCAAAGGATCTAGCCGCTAAGCTCGCTGCCGGTGAAGACATTACTATTTTGGACGTTAGGCCCTACGATGAATTTAAAAATATGTGTATACCAGGCGGCGTTAATACACCAGGCTCTGAAGTGCTATACCGGCTAAAGGATCAAATACCCAACCCAGATACACATGTATTAGTAAATTGTGCAGGCCGTACGCGAGGTCTACTGGCTGCACAGCTATTAATTAATGCCAATATCCCCAACCCTGTATCCGCTTTAAAGGGAGGCACAATGGGCTGGGAGTTAGATAACTTAACATTAGAATATGGTCAGGAAAGATACTCTGACTTTCCAAGTGAATCATCTGTCAGCGTTGCTTGCGAACTTGCCGCCAATATAGCCGATAAGGTTGGAGTCAACTATATCGACCTCGACACACTACAACAATGGGAGCAGACAACAGATAAGCACACCTTATACATTTTTGATGTCCGTCAGCCTCAGGAATTTCAGGCTGGGCATTATCCAGGCTCACGGCATGTTGAAGGCGGGCAATTAATTCAAGCAACTGACGAACACGCGCCAGTTCGCTGTGCCCATTATGTGATTGTCGACGATACAAGTGCACGAGCCAATACTGCTGCCGCCTGGTTGACTCAGATGGGTTACCCCAATGTCTATGTTCTGCAAGAAGGCATTAGCGGGCTCGACTTAGTAAAAGATGAAGCCAGCCCAGTTAACAATGCATATATAGCCGATAATAGCTCAAGTATCAGTGCAGAAGAGCTACAAAGCCTTAATGAGTCAAAAAGTATCAGCATCATTGATATAGGGCGTAGTGATAGTTACGCCAAAGGACATATACCACATTCACTATGGGTTCCTCGTGCCCGATTGTCGCTTGCCTGCCCTCGGGTACAGGACCGTGATGTTATTGTCATCGTCTCTGACGATATCTCTCACGCACAATATGCTCTGGCTGACGCAAAATCACTATGGCCAGGTAAAACCTTATATATGCTCTCCATAGATAGAAACACATGGCTTGCGCAGGGCCACACGGCGGAATCCGGCATAGAAAACACATTATGCGAAACCGACGATATTTGGTACCGCCCCTATAAAGACGCCAATGCCAATATTGCTGATATGCAAAGTTATTTTGATTGGCAGTTTGGTTTAGTAGAAAAATTACACCGCGATGGTGATGCGCACTTTTGCGTAGCTAAATTCTAAGCAACTATGCGTAGATAATTCAACGTAATATAAATATCGGCGAGGTAAATTCAATGAATACCCAAGATTACAGTATTAGCGATTACATAACAGATATTCAAACCATTGCAAAAACGCAAAGCGATGAGCAAAAAATTACCCAAATGATTAAACCCTTGGCACAACGCCTTGCGATGTCCGATGAATTTAAAAAGGACAAATATAAAGTCTGCGATGAACAACAGGGCTTTGGCGTTCATTTGTTACACGAAGAGGATAACCACGACCTTGGTGTATTTCTGTTTTCCTGGCTACCCGGTAGAGGCACTCTACCCCACAATCACAAAACATGGGCTGTGGTTGCCGTGGTCTCAGGAGAAGAACATGAATCTTACTGGAAACGCACCGATGATGGCAGTGTAGAAGGTTATGCAAAACTCGAACAAACAGGTGAAGGTATTATGAAACCTGGTGATGTAGCCACCTGCACAACTGATGATATTCATGGCGTAGTCAATAATGGGCAAGCTATTTCTATGTCGCTACACACCTATGGAAGGCACATTAATCATACCGGGCGCTCACAATTTGACCCTGAAAAGAACCTTGAAATCCCTTTTGTCGTCGCTGTCGACTAAATACACACCATTTAACTTAATACTATGAGGAAAAAAATATGACAGATTATGTAAGTACTATCGAGCAAACATCTCGTGACTTTGGTACAGCATTTGATAATGCCGATGCCGCTGCCCTTGCGAATATCTATATGGAAGGTGGAATGCTGCTACCACCTAATCACGAAGCCGTGACAGGTAATGACAATATTCAGGCGTTTTGGCAAGGTGCCATAGATGCTGGCATCACAGCGGCAACCCTAGAGACAACCGAGCTTGATAAGTCTGGTGATACTATTGTTGAAGTCGGAAAATTTGTATTAAAAGCCGGTGATAACATTGCTGATCAAGGCAAGTATATTGTCATTTGGAAACAAGAAAATGGCACATGGAAATACTATCGTGATATCTGGAATAGTAGCGTAGCAGCCTAATATACAATAATGGTAAATCAATCAGTATTTTGTTTTGCCATTATTTCTCTTCCGCTTCATATTCAACACCTCTCTTACCTATTAGTTTTTACCGCAAAAATCATTCTAAAAATAATGAATGTATCAACACAACATTAAGTATATTAGTATAGAATTATCAACATCCGCCGAATTCGCTTTATTATAATCAATAACAAATTATGCTTTTATACCGCTATTACAAATGTTGCTATTTACTCCTAATTATCTTTTTAGTCTCCGCTTGTACAAGTAGCGGCTTTATTCGAAATACGCCTATTGCCGAGGTTGGTAAGAATGATGGCTATTCACTTAGGGCATTCAATCGCTCATTATCGCGCCCAAACAACAGTATTATGCTCGCCTTTTCGGGTGGAGGGACACGCGCGGCCGCTTTATCCTATGGGGTATTAAAAGAATTAAAAGAAACTTCTGTAAACGGTAAATACCAAACAAACACCTACCCTCTACTTGATGATGTCGGCTTAATCAGTTCAGTTTCTGGGGGGAGTTTTACCGCTGCCTATTATGGTTTGTATGGCGATAAAATATTTACTGACTTCGAAAATGTATTTTTAAAAAAGAACGTACAGCGCACATTGGTTAATTTTTTATTACAACCAGTGAACTGGTTTAACAAAATAAACCGAACCGAAAACGCAATACGCTATTACGATAAAACTGTTTTTAATAATGCCACTTTTAGCGATATGCTAAGGCCAGGCGCACCAATGATTTTAATCAATGCAACTGACCTTACTCAGGGTGCGAGATTTTCATTTATGCAAGAATATTTCGACTTGCTATGCTCCGATCTATCAAATTTTTCAGTGAGCAGGGCAGTCACAGCCTCTTCGGCTGTACCGATACTATTTACACCCGTTGTTGTCGAAAACTATAAAAACTGTGTTAATGGACTACCCCAATGGTTAAAAAATGCAAAAGCACGTGAAAAGAATGACCCCGAACTTGCACTCATTACCTCATCACTTGAAGGGTATTTTAAGAAAAAGAAAAAACCATTCTCCCATTTTATCGATGGCGGCATTTCAGATAACTTAGGATTGCGTTCTATTTTTGATATTGCGCGTATTTCTGGTGGTACTGACGAGCTACTTAAGGGATTTGATATCGATCTTGCCTCACGCTTTGTTGTTATCTCTATTGATGCCTCTACCGTACCCGAAACCTCTATCGGAAAAGACAAAGTACCGCCAAGTTTTGCTGAAAGCTTGAATAAAGTCACCGATATACAACTACACCGATATAACACCAGCACAAATTCAGTCATGTCACAAAGCCTAAAAGAATTAGAGCAGACCTCTGACCCCGCTAACCCAGTGGAGACTTACTTTATTCGGCTCAATTTTGCCGACCTAGAAGATGATGACCTTAAGGCATTTATTAATCAGGTACCGACAAGTTTTAACCTAGATGAGCAACAAGTCGATAAAGTTATTCAAGCCGGACGTCACTTACTAAAAGAAAACAGCGAATTCCAACGTTTGCTACGTGACATTGCCGCCTCACAGGGTAAATAAATATTTAACTCTCTTTTAAACTAGTGGCTATGTCACTCATATAGCAATAAACATATAGTTGATATATAAACTATTTAACATTAAGATGAACCTATGACTAAAAAGAGACGCTTAATATATCAACTTAATCTGGCACGCCACGCCATGATGAAAGGAATGGATATCACCTGTAAGCACGAAGTAGGTATATCAGTTGTTCAGCTCACTGCACTAATGGTGTTACAGGAGCAAAAAAACTGCTTAATGAAAGACTTGGCAAGCACCCTTTTGCTCGACAAATCAGCAGTAACAAGCCTTTCAAGACGTCTGGAAGATAAAGGCTTAATAAAAAAAGTACTGAGTAGCATCGACGCACGCGCCTCTTTGCTTACATTAACCAGCAAGGGCAGAGAAAAACTAGCAAAGGGAAATGTGCTTTTGCAAGAAGCCAACAAATTAATACATGGGGACTTTAGCGAGCAAGAGCTAGATATTGTCTCCCGATATTTACAGCACATTACCACCACCTTTTCAGGAATAAACAAACCATGACATACAAACCCTCCAAAAGCCCTCTACTAAAACTTTGGAAAAAGTTTGGGCACGCCCCTGTTGGCAAGTGGCTAGTCAGTAAGATAGTCTGTTTCATGGCTCCCTATTTCGGTAGTATTAAGCCTAGATTTACCACCATACAGCCGGGGCTTGTAGAATTGTACTTTAAGCGCAGAAGAGCGGTTCAAAACCACATTAAAACAGTGCATGCTATCGCCATGTGTAATGCAGCAGAACTAGCAGGAGGGACTTGCCTCGATGTGTCTCTAGATGGCGGTTTTAGATGGATACCCGTTGGCATGAGTGTACAGTATTTAAAAATGGCAAAAACAGACCTACATGTCCGCTGCAAAATAGACACTTTTGACTGGCAAGAGGCCTGTGACGTCACTGTACCTGTTGATATTTTTGATGATAACAATGAGCGTGTTTTTCATGCTGACATAACCATGAGAATCTCACCTAAAAAGAAGTAGCTATTGCTTAGCAATAGCTTTTACTAATAAAACTTTTATCCATTATAGAGATCTCTATTCCTACGCTATCAAAAGGCCAATAAAGTATGACAACAAAAAAACGCTATTACTGGTTAGGGAAAGAGCAACCCTCATCACAAGATGCATTTTTTTTAGAGGCGCTTGATAGCGAGCTTTGGCAACAAGGAGACCAAGATAACTGGGATGCATGCTGGCAAACTAATATGCCCGAGCAACATACTTTTGAACAATTAGATTCTACTAAAACTGTTAATCATATTCCTGGTAATAACGCGCTAACAATCAAGAGTGATTTATATTCAACGCTATTTAATGCCCAAAAAAGACTTGGAAAATCACAACAGGCTGAACGCTATCGGTTTTTTCCTGAAACCTTTTCAATGCCCGAAGATTACATAAAATTTCAACAGGCAGCAGCAGCTAATCCTTCGTGGAAATGGATACAAAAGCCAAAAAACTCGTCGCGTGGGCGCGGTATTAAAATACTTGAACACCCACCGTGTGCGCCCCTAGGTGAAGACTGGATGGTACAGCGCTACCTGCCTAACCCGCATTTATATAAGGGGCATAAATATGTATTGCGATGCTATGGGCTGATCACATCATTGGAGCCTTTACGGTGCTACTGGTTTAAAGAAGGCTCAATGAAACTCGCATCTGACCAATATCAGTATGATAATTTTGATAACCCTTATAGTTATCTAACAAATCCAGATATTAATGAAGAAAATACCAACGCAGACACCGACGAGCCTGTCATCTTTATTCCCTTTTCGGACTATAGAGAGTGGCTGCGCGACGAAGGTATTGATGACAATATAATTTTTAAAAAAGTAGAAGAACTAATTGCTCTAACAATGATTGCTGCTCGTGAAACTATGCGCGCACAAAGTAATATCATTACTACCGATACAAGCGGGTGTTATGAACTGATCGGTTTTGATTGCATGATAGACGATACACTTAACCCTTGGATATTAGAATGTAATCTTAGCCCTTCATTAGATATATGTACCGAGGACGGCGGCGGTGGCCAAGCCGAAACAAGAACCAAACGAAAATTGGTAAAAGATATTGTCTCTATTATGCAACTTAACCAAAAAGATATAGAGTCTCATCACTCAAAATTATCACTTAGAGAACAAGCACTAGAAGAACAAAAACGCGCAGGTGATTTTCAATGCATTTTTCCCGCTAATGGGGCCAATAACTACCTAAATTGTTTTCCTATCCCTCGCTATGCAGATATCATATCCCTACCAGATGCTATCAATATGGATACGCAGCAGCTTGAACTAAGCCCAGCTGATAGTACCAGCATCACCTTCAATGACTCGCTGACCCTCTTCACAAAACACATCAGTGAGGGTAGACCAGAGCTGATTATCCCTAATGAAATCGCCACTTGGATCTGGATTAAAAATGCCGAGGGAAATACAACACAAGCTATTATTGATGATCTAATTGAGTTGTTGCCCAATAACACGACATTAAGTAAAGAATCTTACTATGCAAGTATTGCAAGCCAAGTTTGGGATATGCTGGCTGATTGGTCTTATAATGGTCTATTTACTAAAACTGAGGCACTCGACAACGTTGCCGCCATAAAACAGGTACAGTATGCCGAGTTGGCAAATAAAATATTTAAACTCTGTTTTATTGGTCATGAACTCGACAACTATTTTAGAAGTTTTTTTAAACTAACTAATGAGAACGAGAGTGCAGACAGCAACGGAGAAATTTATTCAATAAACATATTGCCCTCAAAGAATGGCTATTTGATCACTGACGATAATCAGATTGTCGCAGAGAATTGCACGTTAGCAGAGATTATTCCTGTACTCATTGACTTTGCAACGGCTTTATTAAACGATAAACAGTCAATCGCTATAGCAGCCTCTATTTTACAAGTAGCCGATAAAAATATTATGGTTGTTGGTGATGAAAAGTTACTCGACAGCTTTACATTTTTTGCTAGCCAAAAAAGCCAAGCCAAGCTCATTGCTAATCGCGCTTTGCTAACTATAGATGGCGTGGATAAAAGTGGCCATCTCACCTGTATTAAATTGCCTTTGCACTTACCCACGGATGACTACTTTAACTGCTATCCGTCATCCGAAAAAGCTCACTGGACAATTGCTGGCGACCCTCTGGCGACCTATTGGTTGAGAAATACAGAAAAGCGCGAACCTATAGACAATATCGTAATCGAGAGTATTTTATTCGTAGCCACGAGTTCTAACCCAGAGCCTGATACAAACGCTTACCAGTTAACCAATATGAGTCAATCAGAGGGCTTTTTCTATCTATCTAAGGCATCTACATTCACTAAGAAAGACGATGTTGTAACGAGTGTACATGCCTTAGCACAATGGATGGCAGACCGCCCTACCAAGCAATTAATCATTAGTGCTACACAAAACCCTCTACTGAACTCTATACAACTCGAAGAAATTCTTAATCATCTTTAGGCTATAGGAATCTCTGATTAACCTCGAATAACTTCTTGGCTTTGGCTTCTTCCATCTATGGAGGGCAAGACGTTCTTAGCAAGAAGTACAACGTAAACGCCTACGGCTCCACTCTGTGTTAGCTGCATAAATGCAAGCAAGAGCAGGATGCGATAACCTTTGCATCTTTTATAAGATATAGATATTACTACAAAGAGGCGGCTTAACCTCGGAGACGATTGTAAGCCAGAATTTATCCGAGGTTAATCAGAGGTTTCTATAATTTTTAGATATAAAAAAGGCCTTTTCATTACTAAAAAAGGCCTTTTTACTACAGAGAATCGATTAATAATCTTTCTTTTTAGACTTTTTCTTGTCTGCTTTCTTGGTTTCTTCGTAACTTTCTTCTTCAAAGTCACCTTCTGCAATTGCACTGTTGATGTTAAAGCTGGCAACAGGAATAAAACCGCTCATCGCTAAAGCAGGTACGGTAACAGCTAGGGTTTTTGATAATTTTTTAAGTAAAGGAGATTTTTCATCACTCATAATAAATACTCGTCTAATATAATATAAATAGGTAAATATAAGAGTCCATAAAAATAGTATAGTTCCTATATTTATAGGAACTATTTATCAATTTGACCAATATAGTAATAAAATATTATTGAGCGATAATTCTTTTAAATTGTTCTTGGACACTAGGTGAAGCCTGTTTATATAGATATAGGAGCCAATCGATAGAAACAGCAGGCGTATTTTGCTCTTTAGTTACTACGTATTCATTGGAGCGCTTAATAACTGAGGCATCTGTATTTGCAGAGCCTGATAACTGCGTATTAGGGATACTATTTATAGTATTTATTACAATAGGGCCACGAGCTAAATAGTTTAATGCTGCACTAGATTTTGTCTCATTGAACTTCTCAAGCTCACGCTCAAAATCACGCCCGATTTGTACGCCATCTCTCTCAAGTACTGCAACCTCTAACGGGATACTTTTACCCTCTTTAGATTGTATTACCCAATTAGGGTGTTTATTAAAATCATCTAAGTCTGACTCGCTATTAACTTGTGGTGCTTGCAGTGTCAGCGTTTGATCTGTGCTATCAAAAACAATGACAGAAGCTTCTGTTCGCTGGTAACGCAGGCCAGTATCATCATCGTCATTCTCGTCGATCCCTGCATTAAATTGTACGAGTAGCTGATTGACGCCATTATTTAAAGTAACCGGATTCTTACGATGTAAGGCGTGGCCCTTACTGATTTTTTCGCCATTTACAGCAATCAGTATAATATCCTCAGCTAAATAAAGCTTAGTATCAGCCACAGCGGGTAAACTTAGCAAAAGTATTAAAGAAAATATCGAAAAATTAAAAAGAGGGGCTAATTTAAAAGAAATAAAAGGTGTAATTTGCATGAATCTTATCCATTGAACGAGTATTAATAACGATGACTCAAATTAACCCATTTATGTTACAGAAATAATACACTGTAAAAGAAATGAAATATTTCAGATTAAAATGAGTGTATGAATTTCTGTTATATTTCTATTAGCCTCGCCCTTTGCCCCATATAGCCACATACAAACTAAATGGAGACTGCCACACTGGAATGCCTTTTATGACTAAGGTACCCTGTGCGCTTCGCTATTGGTATTAGAGCACTGCTATGGCAGTAACCTAATACACCATAAATAACATAAGGACGTTTAAATGAAAAAATCTCTGGTCATTGGTGCGGCTATAGTCGCTATAGTCATGGTTACACCCAAGTTTCTTGCAGCCCCTATTAATCAACAGGTCGGTAATATTGTTACAAAAATTAACGATGCCCCCGGTTATAAAGCAAGCATAACCGAACAGCACTCTGGGTGGTTTACTAGCTTTGCTAAAATTAATGTAGCTTTCGATGTTAACACTAGCTCTGCATCCAGTCAGGATGGCAGTGATATATATGAGGATCTTAATGGCGAGCTCACCTTACATATCCAACATGGGCCTATTTTATTAGCTAATGGGATTTCGTTAGGTTTGGCCGCGTGGTCTATAGAGACAGATAAAACATTACTCAGAGACACTCTCAGCTACCCTGAATCACAGAGTATTTATACAATTAAAGGCAATACTGGCTTTTCGGGAGATAGTCATTATAAAGACGAGATTGCTGCATTTTCTACGACCGAAAATACAGAAAATACGTTTAGTGGCTGGGCCGGTAAAGGTTTGATGTCAAATAGTGGTAGTTACTACTCCGGAGTAACTCAAGCGGTAAAGATTGCCAACGAAAATGCATCCGGCAGTATTGAGAATATTGCATTAAACATTGAGCTGGATGGAAATTGGCTAACTGCGCTAGATAACCCTATCTATAATTCTACTGGTAACTTTTCTATAGACTCCTTTAGCCTTACACCAGCTGCAGCCCCCTTTGGTGCTAACCCATCAAAACCGTCACCAATAACTATCGACGGGCTTGCGATAAATTTCAAAACACAAAAAAATACTGATGAAACACTAATAGATACGTTGATTAATTATGGGTTTAAAAAGATTGAGTCGCCCACTTTATCAGCGAGCGACTTTATTTTTAATATGGAATTAAAAAATTTAGAAAAAGAGTTTCTCAAAGCCTACCAAAACACTGTGTCAGATCCAGAAGGGTATGAAGCAGGTTTACAAAAAATGCTAGAGAATAACCTATTAGCACAACTACAAACCTCACCGGAAGTTAATATAAAGGAATTATCAATTCATATTGACGGCAACAAGTTTTCAGGAAATCTATTTACCAAAGTAGAAAACATAGATACTTTGCCTGCACAGCTTAACGATACTAGATTTTGGATACAACATACTACCGCAAGCACTAACATTAAACTTGATAAAGCATTTGCGCTAACACTGGGAGAGTCTATTTTATTACCTCAGCTGGCTAACAACCCGGGCACCCAGAGCTTGCCGGTCTCACAACATAAGGAAATCGTTGCATCACAAGTGAATGGGATGCTGAGCGGGTTAATTGTACAAGGTCTTCTGGTAGAAAAGGATGAAAGCTACGAAGCTGATTTACGCCTTGAAAAAGGCCAAGCGACGATAAATGGTCAAGCAACGCCACTGCCGTTTTAAATAAATATATTAATATAAGAGTCTAGTGTAAACAGCTAGCCCTCGTAATAATATTTGATGACTGCGTTCTGTGTACCACCTTTTTCATTGGTGATATTAACGGCACCTTTAAAGCTTAATAATCGCCTAGTTTCTAAATCGTAAACCAAGGCAAGCGGCTTAACGAATAAGTTTAGTACAACATTCGACGGTCTAATTAAAAAACAAGCTTGCGTTACTGTATCGTAAGCTTGTTTATAACAGCTCGCTGAATTAGATTTCTTAATAGTTAGCTTAATAGTATCTAAATGTACAGGGGATAGAAAATCCATCACTAGCTTTTCACCACCAACAAGCGTATACCAATATGCACGAACTGCCTCATCGAATCCTGCATCGATGACCAAATTATCTGCAGGCTCTATCTGTATTGATTTAATATCACTTTTATTTGGCTTGCGGTAGCTAACATTAATACCTAAATTACTATTGTCATTAAACACGGCTTTACGCAATTCATTATGGCGTAAATCTTTTTGGACAACATTAGGGCGGGTCAAGCTTGGAGAGTAATCGATGTTTTTAGTGGCTATTAGCGTCTGATCGATACTTCTGTATTCTACTTTCGTTTTTTTAGCATCGCTAGAAAAAATATGATACTCACAATAAAGCGGCTGATCAGTAATAGCATCTCGCACTTCGCCAATTACATTGGCCTTGGAGACAGGCGAGATATGTTGACGACAAAATTCTGGGATATGACTCTCAGCTACAACATTAAAGGATGGGGAGAATATAAATAATAAGACAGTAAGGGAGCAATATCGATTCATCATATTTAAAAGTTTGAGCTATTCAATAAATATCTATTGCTAACCCACACCTTCCGATATTTTTAGTTAGCAACGGCTACCATAGTTGTACTGATTATTTTCTCCCTTAGATTCATCACCTTACAAAAAACATACTTTAACAGACCAGTGGTTCTATACATTCGACAATAAGCTACTGCACTACAGGCAAATTTAGGCAGCGAGGTTTTGCCATTAGCATTTGTACCGTACCAATGGTTCTCTCACGAAAGCCACCTTCGCAATAGCAAAGATAGTAATCCCACATTCGTACAAAAACATCATCGTAACCTTGCTCTTTTACAGCCTGCAGCTTATCTGTAAAGCGCTCACGCCAATGTTCTAGTGTCTTTGCATAATCGAGGGTGATATCTTCTATTCCAACAACTTGCATATCAGTATGCTTAGCAATCTTGTTCAACAGTACAGAGTTACAAGGCAGATGACCGCCTGGAAATATATATTTTTGAATAAAATCAGCACTCTTACTCGTAAGCGTGTAGCGTTGATCTGGCATTGTGATTGCCTGAATTAACATTAAGCCATCCTCTTTGAGGAGCTTGCTACACATTTCAAAATAACTTTTGTAATACTCAGGCCCAACAGCTTCTATCATTTCAATGGAGACTAATTTATCAAACTGGCCCGTTAAGTCGCGGTAATCATCGAGCAATACCGTCACCTTATCTTCTAAGCCTTCAGCCTTCACTTGTGCCACGGCATGGCGGTGCTGCTCCTTAGAAATTGTCGTTGTGGTTACACGACAACCGTAATGTTTTGCCGCATAAATTGCCATACCACCCCAACCGGTACCTATTTCTAGCAGGTGATCTTTTTTACTTAAACGTAGACGCTGACAAATATGATCTAACTTATAAGTTGCTGCTTCGTCTAAAGCAATGGTTTCGTTAGGATATATAGCCGCCGAGTACATCATTGTAGGATCTAAAAACAATGAGAAAAAGTCATTACCAAGATCGTAGTGTGCAGCAATATTTAATTTAGAGTTTTCTTTGTTATTTGATCGAAATAGACGATGCGACCAGCCCATCAATGTATTACTCAGCTTTGACCAACCATTATTTAGCTCGAGTACTAATTCCATATTTTGACAAAGTACTTGTATTACACTCACAAGGTTAGGTGAACTCCAAGAGCCTTTCATATAAGCCTCGGCAGTACCGATGGCACCGTTGAATAAAATGTCTCTGTATGTAGAATTATGTTTGATAATTACTGTTGCACTAATGCCTGCCTCAGGTTCTGACTGGCCAAAATGTAGATACTGGCCATTATCAACAATAGTTAAGCGCCCTTGTTTAAGTTTTGACAACCAACTAAGTATCAGCTTTTTCGCCCAACTATCGACAAAGGTCGATGATGACTCGCTGACTTTCTTGTTATCAATACTAACTGCTCTCATGAATAGGCTCCTACTAGCTCGTTCTTCAATTATTTAATACGCAATTTTTTTAAATTGTCTTTCTTTTTATAAGGTTTATTTGGTTTTTTTAATCTTTCTTGATTATTCAGGCTACTGTCTGGGCTACCATAAAAAGGAATACGCTTGATAAACAATTTAAACGCTTGCCAATAAATACCTGCGACAACCTTACTTGTCATTAATGGGTAGCGCCATAAAATAGAATTCATCGATTGAGAAGTCATGGCCTCACGTTTCAATGTTAAAGTCGCATCGAATATCGATTGTTGGTTTTTATGGACATCGATATGCACTAATAAGTTCTTATCAGGCGTTTTACCCACCCAGTGGTATTCCAGGTCTATTGGCTGAAAAGGTGATACATGCATTTTTTTGCTAAAAGTAAAAGCTTGTTTTTTGTCGTTGCTCTTTTCTGAATTATTGTTGTTAGTCTCTTCCACATTTAAGATATATTGGCAGCGCTCTCCCCAAGGGGTATTAGTGACCTCTGCGACAACGGTTTCTAAAGTATTGCCCGTTTTATCAAAGCAGTAATAACAGGTAATAGGGTTAATAATAAAACCAAAGTAACGCAAATTAGCCAACATTCTGATAGGGCCTTCTGGCCTTTTACCATTTTCTCGCTCCAACCAATCAGCAAGGGCATCATAAAGCGATCCAGTTTGCTTTTTATCAAAAAAATCGGAGCGCTTAAACTGTGCAATGTTAAATTTTTTACTCGACCACCAAGGGCTTTTGGAAAATACTTGATCAACTTCATACAAGTCTAGATAAACCATAAACACCTTATAAAAGAAGGAATGAGACTTGGGTGTAAAGCGCCTATGTCTTACTTCTCCTGAGTAAATAGCGCTATTTAGCTCTGTATATTTAGGTATTATTGCCATAATTTATAATGTGGCCCCTAACTTTTCAGTAACTCGTAGTGCACTGAGCACGCCATCCTCATGGAAGCCATTAGCCCAGTAAGCACCACAAAACCAAGTTTTATTAACACCATTGATATCACTCCATTTTGCCTGTGCTTCAACACTTTCCATAGAAAATACTGGATGAGTGTAGTTATAAACGCCCAGTATTTTTTCAGGATCTATTGCCTCGGTTTTATTTAATGTCACACAAAAGGTATCTTCACTTTCAATGGACTGCAAGATATTCATATCGTAGGTTAGTACCGGTGGCTTAGTTTCTGCGAGAGCATCCTGATCGTCGACAATTCGGTAGTTCCAACTCGACCAAGTTGAGCGTTTTTTCGGTAGCAAGCTAGTATCTGTATGCAAGACTACTTCATTATTTTGGTAAGGTATTGTATTTAATACACCTATTTCCTCATCGCTAGGCTCAGCAAGCATCTTAAGTGCCTGATCGCTATGCGCGGCAATAACAACTTGATCAAATTCTTCATGGCTGCCATTCATTAATTCAAGCCGTACGCCCTCTGCATCGCGATAAACAGTTTTAATAGGAGTATCGAGTCGAATATTATCTTTAAAGTCTTTAATTAACGGCTCGATATAACTGTGCGAGCCGCCTTCAATAACATGCCATTGAGGGCGGTCATTAACACTTAATAAGCCATGATTTCTGAAAAAGTGTACAAAAAATTGTAGCGAGAAATTCTTCATGACATTGGTCGATGCAGACCAAATAGCAGCACCCATTGGAATTAAATATTTATCAGTAAATACTTGGGAGTAATTTTTTCGCCGTAGATATTCACCAAGGCTTATCTCAAGATATTCACCTCCACTATCGACATCCAGTAGTGACTCTTTATTAAATCGTAAAATGTCACGAATCATCGTCCAATGCTTTGCATTAAATAAATTTCGACGCTGGGCGAACATAGTATTTAAATTAGTACCACTGTATTCCAAGCCTGTTTTATCACAAGAAACACTAAACCCCATATCTGTTGGTTTAGCGGCAACACCTAACTGAGCCAGTAATTTTTGGAAGTTTGGATAGGTCCAATCATTAAAAACAATAAAGCCGGTATCAATAGCGTACTCTTTATCCTTGTGAACAATTTTCTTTGTTGCTGTATGACCACCTAAACGGCTGTCAGCCTCAAAAACTGTGATATCGTGCTGTCGATTAAGTATATAAGCAGCAGTCAATCCCGAGATACCTGCACCAATAATTGCTATTTTCATTTATACCCTTAATTAAGTGTTATTACATGTATTATTACTAGGTGAAATTCAGCCGCGACGCATCTTAGGTGCAAGCAAGCGATACCATACCGATGAGAAGCATGATAGGCACCTTAGCAGCCAATAAAAACGTCTTGGAAAATTAATAAATAATTTTCTCTTATCCATATTTTTGATAATCGTCTGTGCGGCTTTTTCTGCTGATATGATAAAGGGCATAGGAAAGTCATTGAGATCAGTCATAGGTGTTTTGACAAATCCAGGGCGCACAATACTAATATCGAAGTCCTCTTTTGAGAGATCCATTCTGAGCGCTTTTAAAAAGTAATCTGCCGCTGCTTTTGAAGCACCATAAATTTCTGCACGCGGAAACCCAGCAACAACGGTTAAACTCGTCACACCGACGATATAAGGTCTATGGCTAGAGTTTTTAAGCAATGGCATCGCGATATTGACAGAGTTGACCAGGCCAAAGAAATTAACATCAAATACTTTTTTATAACTAGGCATGTCAAACGCCAAATCATTCTCGTATTCGACAACACCAGCAGCCAAAATAGCCACATCAATAGACTCAACACGGCTAGATAACTGCTCACGAGCTTGATCGACTAGCGACTCATCAGAGACATCTAATGGTAGAGGTAATATTTTTTGAGGGGATATTTTAGCGAGATCATTAAGCTTGGAGACACTACGTGCACTCACTATGACAACGGCGCCCATGTTAGCAAGGTCAACGGCTAAGCAGCGCCCAATACCAGAACTTGCACCAGTTATCCAAACTGTCTTGCCCTCCCAAGATTCCCTGTTATCTGTTAATCCACTCACAGCAGCCTCGGAACGACTCACAGCTATGCTGCTTTAGTCATGCGTGATTTGATCAAACGAATCGCACCACCTAATAGCGGAATATGCTCATAAACCATTGAGCCCATATCATAAAAATCTTCATGTGAGGTTATTTTCCCACCTGAAAATTGAAGAATACTGGTGCCAATCAACTCTAGCCGTGCATTATTTTTAATGGCTCTATGGCTGTATTCCATTCTCCACTTTAGACAAATGGATTTTTCACTGGCGATTTCTTCGGTAAAAATAAACCGACAGTAAGTAAGATTTTCACAGGTCTCGCCAAAATACGCTTTTAGTGCCTCTACTCCTTTAATTCGATGTAAAGGATCTATAAAAACGGCATCTTTAGCATATATTTCATCAAGACAATCGAATGATTTTTGATCAAATGATTCATAGTAAAGCTTAAGTTTTTCTATTAGCGTTGTCATATTGAACCCACTTTATCGTATTGTGGTTAGTTGTGTGACTCTAAAAGGCATTATCTATATGCCCAAAATTTACTATCAGTTACGTGACACATTTTTATACAGATCACCCCACAATTAATAGATCCAAACAACTTACTGTAGCGTAACAGTGAGTAATAATTGTTGGATAAAATTAGCCTACGAGTAGGTAGGACCAGTTATTCAACATATTCATTCAGACGAGGCGAAAATTTGTGCATAAAGCTGTAGAATTGAAGCAATCTTATATAGACAATAATAAAGCTTCTATGGAATCAGATACTAGTACTAAGAAACCAACATCGTTTTGGAATGAACACCTATTAATGGTTGGCAAGAGCCAAGATAGACTTTCATTTAAAGCACTTTATGAGCATTTTGGCCCATTGCTTAAAAGTTATTTTATGTCCAAGTTTCCTAACCAACATTCGCTACAGATGATGGATGAACTTGTACAGGAAACTATGATTAAAGTATGGCAAAAAGCAAATAGCTACGATCAAAGCAAGGCAGCTGCTAGTACGTGGATATTCACGCTAGCAAGAAACACCCGTATTGACATGCTCAGACGTCAAAATAAGTATGCCAATACAACATCAATAGAAACAGAAGAGATCTGGGAAGATACGACAGAAAGTGGTCCCTATCATATGCTGCAAAGCCACAGGCAGGCAGACGATATAAGGGTTTCGCTAGAGAAGCTACCAGAAGAACAAGCACTTGTGATTAGAAAGGTTTATATGGAATCTAAATCACACAGTGAAGTTGCTGAGGAGTTGAATCTACCTCTGGGAACGGTTAAGTCAAGAGTTAGACTTGCTCAAAACAAATTGCAGTCACTCATACAGTAGTTATTAACACAAGTAGCTGTGATTAACAGTTACTAATAGAAAAGCACCACTTTAAGAATTTTTATAGGCAAGCATTATGATACAGCATCACCCCGACGATAACTTACTGGTCGAATATGCAAATGGCACATTAGACACAGCACAAGCTATCGCCGTTAAAGCACATTTACACTTTTGTACCAAATGCCAACAAAATGTAAAGCGCATAGAGCAAATCGGTGGTGCAATGTTAGACATATTAGAACCTGAGGCGTTGGGTACAGATAGTTTTGACAAACTCATGGACTCTTTGGATAAATTAGCCCTAGAGTCACCAAAAGGTAACATCGTTGAAACACCCCAGAGCCCTAAATTAGGTAAAGAGGCTGAAGACTTGGCGAAGCAATATGGACCATTGCCAAAAATCGTCTCAAAAATGATCAACAATCAGTCCCTGAAATGGAAATACGTTAACTCATCCCTACAAACAAGGCACTTAGTTGCAGGACAAACAACACATCAAGTTTCCCTACAAAAGATCAATGCTGGTGGCATTGCCCCCGAACATGATCATCGTGGTACAGAAATGACCGTTGTTCTTAAAGGTAGCTTTTCGGATAAACAGGGCATCTACCAAGAAGGTGATTTCATCATTAAGGGGCCTGGAGATATACATCAGCCAATTTCGGCAAGAAACGAGGATTGCCTCTGTTTATCCGTAGAGAGTGCGCCCGTTAAATTAACCGGCTTCTTCGGGCGCATCATTAATCCATTTATTAAGCATCACGCAGCGTAAACTAAGGCTTAGTGATTTCCCCCAACTCCCCCACTTTTGGGCTACTATTTTGTAGCCCTTTTTCTTTTGTACTCATTAAAGGTTCGTAAAATACTTTCTGGATCGAAAAAAAGACAACAATGGAGTAGACTTTTAGACTATGCTTATTAAAAAGTTTACTCTAAATTAATCATCTAGAAGCCTATGTCCGATTCACCCATATTTTGCACTGACGGAACACAATGCCAATTAGAGCCTAAACTCAATGCTCTGACAGATGAGGTACAAAAACTATCTGATTTGGTCAGTACTGATACATTGACAGGACTCTCAAATTATCGACATTTTACCAGTGCTATTGCCCAAGAAATGGAGCGTTCCAAGCGCACAGGACAACCCACAACGCTAATAATGATAGATGCTGACCACTTTAAACAGGTCAATGATAATTGGGGGCATGAGGTTGGTAACCAAGCATTAAAATTAATTGCAGACGCTATCATTCGTAATATCCGTCAGTTGGATACAGCTTGTCGCTATGGTGGTGAAGAATTTGCTGTAATTTTGCCCAGTACAGATACAGCAACCTCTCTACAAGTCGCAGAGAGAATACGTGCAGCCATCGAAAATGCGCCACTCACCATCAACTTAGCAGAAGGTAATACCATCACACACACATTGACTGCAAGTCTTGGTATTAGTAGCTACCCCGGTAAACTCGACAATGATAATTGGCACAAGCTCGTAGAGAGAGCCGATAATAAGCTTTATGAAGCAAAGAATAATGGGCGTAATCAGGTATGCTACACAGAGATTGATAGTGAAAAACAGCAAGTCAGTGACGACGAGAAATCAGCATTATTTAATATATTTGATAACAACGATTAGCCAGTTTGTTAACTCTTAATTCAATAAATCATTAAATACTATAGCCGCTTTTAATAAGCTAGCAACAGATATGGCATCAACAATTTTGCCTTCATGTACCATTGTAATTGCTTGCTTTAATGATAAATGCTGAATAGTGATATCTTCTGTATCTTCATGATTTATCTGTGTTTGCGATAAGCCTTTCGCCAAATAAACAGTAGCTACCTCATCGGTAATCGAATTGGATAACTGCAGCTGCAACCACTGCTCCCAGTATGTAGCTATCAAACCAACCTCTTCGGCAAGTTCGCGCTTAGCAGAGCTTAGACAATCTTCACTGACAGGTGAGCCACCTTCTGGAATCTCCCAAGTTTTGCAAGCATGAGGGTAACGTGTCTGCCGTACAAGCCATGTCCAGCCTTGGTCATCTATAGGTAAGATACCCACTGCATGATTTTTGAAATGCACACGCCCATAAATACCTTTATTACCCCCCGGTGTAATGACATCATCATGGTTAACTCTTATCCAGGGGTTTTCATAAACAACATCACTACTACATTGCGTCCACCCTTGCCTCTCATCACTAGGACTTGCAGATACTGTAACCGATATTGTTTTATCTATAGACATGGCTAATTAGTCTTCTGGTAGCTCGTCAAAAGCTTTCTTTTTATTTTCAAACCATGCCTGCATCGCTTCTGGCTTTTGCATCAACTCTTGCATATCCTGCATCGCCTTTACATGAGCCTCATCGTGTTGTTGAAACATCTCCATACCATGCTCTTTACTTAGTTGGGCAATATCATCGAAGGATGCTGCCTGAAAAGCCTTATCACAAGCACCACCTAGCTGTTTACAGGTCATTGTTTTCATTATTAAAGCTCCTGTTAATTAATGCATATAGGTAATAGACAAACAATTTTTTTATTCTTATAAAGCCGACTTTATTTTTTGTCGCAAATAAGGGACTACGTCGCGTTCAAACCAGTTATTCTTCTTTAGCCAAATTTGATTGCGTGGTGAAGGATGTGGCATAGGAAGGTAATTAGGCAAATAGTTCTCCCAAGCTCGCACGCGCTCCGTTAGTGATAAGTTTTTATTTGTTTTGGGCTCTAAGGGCTTGAGGTAATATTTTTGAGCATATTGCCCAATAAGTAGTGTTAATTGAATATTAGGCAACTGTTTAAGTATTACATCGTGCCACGTTGTCGCGCATTCTTTTCTCGGTGCTAAATCGCCCGTCTTACCAGTACCAGGATAACAAAAACCCATAGGCATAATTGCAATTTTAGTAGAGTCATAAAACAATTCTTTGGTGACCTGCATCCATTCTCGCAGCCTATCCCCTGAGGGATCATCCCAGGGAATACCACTCTCGTGTACACGCCGCCCAGGCGCTTGCCCTATAATTAATACTTTTGCCGACTGCGTTAATTGAACAATCGGACGCACACCATGAGGTAAATGAGGTTTACATAGTGTGCACCCCCTAATATCTTCAACTAAGTCTTTTAAAGGGATTGAAGGCATTGCTTGATTAGTCATATGATAAGTAATTCTCTTAATTAACCCCGTTTTAACATTAGGGCATTTACATACTTACATGATAAGAGCACTAAACAATATCACAAAAGATAACACTGTATTACCGTTATTTTATGTATTTACTACCGAGCATCTTGATAAGCTATCTTGCAAGGGAAACCCAGCAGTCGTCGTTATTGTTGATAAACTACCCACATTAAAAGAGCATCTCAGCTTCTTTCGCCTTATACAGAACGATAACAGACCACAAATACCTCTACCTAGCGATGTTACTTTTGCATACATTAGTAATAGCATTAACAATAGTAGTAGCGAAGCCATTAGCGCTAGTGAATTTTCTATTCGATGGTTTTCATCAACAAGTATTATTCAACGCTGCGGCCACGGAACGCTAGCGGCAGCGGCTTTTGTGAACCACTATATAGCAAAATATCAACCCACTTTATCAACTGATACACACATAAATTTTTACTCTGAAAAAGAAGAGTTAAGTGTCAGTATTTATCGCGACGAACACTCACAAGAATCAGCGCTTCAATACGCTTTGCAGTTGAAATATGAAGCTTTACTGCCCAGTAATTATGGGCAATACTTTACTCATAAATTAGTACGTGAAAATAAAACACTCGATACGGATGGTTATTTAATTATTGAGTTAAATTGCGAGCGTGAAGTCCGTGAGTTTACTCTCACTAAAACTATTATCGAGGTAATTAATAAGCGTGCACTGATTATCACTGCAATATCACAAAACAATAACTATGATATTGTCTTTAGATACTTTGCCCCCTTTTATGGAGAGCTAGAAGATAGCGCAACGGGGTCGGCCGGCAGCCTACTCATGCCATTCTGGCAACATTTATGCGCAAATAGCAATAAACAAGACGCCAGCATTAACAATAAAGCATCACCACTTCTACGTTGCTATCAGGCCTCTAAAAATGGTGGCTTTTTTATCCTCAAGGCCTCAAACCATCAAGTCCATACTGTTGATATCATAGGCCAAGTCAAAGAAAGCAATATTTAACACTATGTTTATTAAAGCTAGAGAATAATTAACCGGCTCTTTGATCAATTAAACAACCGTAAAATAATAAACGCTAAATAAACTTTTATCATCGGTCCATACTTTTTCTAATTGAAAACCTGCTTTTTTAGCCAATAAGGAAAAGCTATCTAGCGTATATTTATAAGAGTTCTCAGTATGAATAGTCTCATGTTGCCTAAAAGAGAATCTATTCCCATTGAGGCAGACCGTCTGTTCTTCATCACTTACTAGATGCATTTCTATACGACTTTTATCTTGATTAAATAGTGCTCGATGACTAAATGAACCCGCACTAAACGTTGCGTTTAATTCATTATCAATTCGGTCTAATAGGTTTTTATTAAACTCTGCAGTTACGCCTTTCTTGTCATCATAGGCTGCCTCTAATATAGATATATCTTTTACTAGGTCGACACCAATTAATAGGCCATCTCCAACATGTAAGTTATCTGCAAATTGTTTTAAAAATATAGTGGCGTCTTCTGGGTCAAAGTTACCAATCGTCGAACCTGGAAAGAATATAACGCGCTTATTAACTAGAGGTTGTACCGGCAGTGTAGAAAATATCTTATGAATCTGCTCTTTATTGAGAAAATCAATAACAATAGGGTCAATACTCATATGTGGGAACTGTTGAGAGAGTATTTCGCTCGACTCCTGCAGAATCTCTTGCGAAATATCCATAGGGACAAAGCCCACGGGGTTAACCAATTTTTCGAGTAACATACCTATTTTTTTAACCGATCCAGCACCAGGCTCTAGCAACAATGCTTTTTCGCCAATAATAGTGGCCATTTCACTCGCATATTGTTTATAAATACTACATTCCGTACGTGTCACGTAATATTCAGAGGTTTCACAAATAGCTTCAAATAACTGAGAGCCTTTTTCATCATAAAAATACTTGCACGGTAAAGTCTTTTGGATAGTAGATAAACCATTAGTAACCTCGGCTAAAAACTCTTGATCTATTTGGCGATCATCTCTTTGAGCACTATTCACCGCAAGTGCTTGTTCTACCGTCGACATATTTATTCCTATTAATGAGAAGTGATTATCTACTTAGATGAAGAAGTAGCATATTCGTTACTATTATTTAGCCAAGCGAATACCCGTAAACTGCCATTGTTGATGGGCATAAAAAAAGTTGCGATAGGTTTCACGCGTGTGCCCTATAGGTGTGACACAAGAGCCACCCCGGAGCACGTTTTGGTTTGACATAAATTTGCCATTGTACTCCCCCGCTACACCACTAAATGGAGAGAACCCAGGGTATGCACCATAACCACTTGTTGTCCACTGCCATACGTTTCCAAAAGCCTGCAAAAATGGGCTCGATGAGTCTGATCGCGAGGCAATAGATGTATGCAATGCAATATTACTCATATCGTCGGATACAAAGGGCCTAGCCCCCATTTGTCGAGTAGCAGCTTCCCATTCAAACTCTGTCGGGAGACGAACGCCCAGCCAGTTTGCATAGGCATTCGCCTCATAATAGTTAATATGTGTGACAGCTTGGTAGTCGTTTAAGGGCAGTAAACCCGCCAATGTAAACTCAAACCATTGCTCTTTTTGTTTAACCCAATATAAAGGATGCGCATTATGGTTTTGTGATAGCCTTTGTTGCAGCCATGCCCACCCATCCGCCAACCAAAAATCTGGATTTTGGTAACCACCACTCGCTATAAACTCGGCGTATTCACCATTAGTCACTAGGCGTGATGCAATCGAAAAATCATGTATATAAACACTATGCTCTGGCCGTTCATTATCAAAAACGAATGCATCTCCGTCATAACCGACAGGCACTAAACCACTTTGAATGGGCAACCAAGATAATTCAGGTGTTGTATTGCTTGACGGTGTAAATGAAGAGGCAGAATAAGAGGGATATAAGGGGTTATGAAAAAACGCATGCTTAATATCGGTTAGCAATAATTCTTGATGCTGTTGCTCGTGATTAAGTCCTAACTCTAATAACCCCGATAAGTCTTTTATCGATGAGTCATTCAAATCATCCATTTGTTCGAACAAAGACTGGATAGCCGCATCAACAAACTCTCGATAAGATACAATTTCTCCTAGTGACGGGCGACTAATTAACCCTCTTTGGGCGCGAGGATATTGCTCACCAATACCATTATAGTAGGAGTTATATAGGTAATTATACGTCTCATTAAAACGCTTGTAGCCTTTCAAGAAAGAACACAATATAAACGTCTCAAAAAACCATGTGGTATGCGCTAAGTGCCACTTAGCAGGGCTAGCATCTGGCATAGATTGCAACTGTGCATCGGCTTCTGATAACGGAGCTACTAAATTCAGTGATTGCTCACGTATCTTAAGATAACGGCTAATTATTGTTGAATGTTTATCTATAACAAGCATTTCCATAATAAAAGGCTCTAAAATATTAATTAATGAAAAATTAAACCTATTAAAGCGTGGCTTATATTATCGAGTTTTCACCTTTGTGCTTCATTTGCTCTTCAAGTGCAATTTTAGGGTCATAATCGGGATGCTTTAGAATTTCATCTATATAACGTTGGATATACACACGACCGCGAAATGTATAAACAACAATATAAATCATCGCTATCAACGTAAATAAAAGAATAGCTGGCTGAGTGAAAAGAAGCGCCAATGTACTACCAATAATAAGAATGACAAGTACCTGGATTTTCGCATTAGAGAGCAATTTGGCCTTACATTTAATGGCTTCCTCTTCGGAATGTATACCGTTGTTTTGAAAGGTCCTACACAACATATAAAAATCTAATTTCTTTTTACGTTCGAGTTTATCAAACTTCATCATTGTTACAATCCTGTTCTATGGTGTTGCTCTGGGTTAGCGATTAGTAATGTAGTGTATTATAAACCTTTAATCTATGGCGGCATATTTGGGCTGACATTTAATCATTGCCGGTTTTTTCGCTAAATACAATCTCAAGTTAGCTATGCAAATGATAGTTTTTGCAATAATTACCAATAAGCCTATCACTACAGCAGCTCTAGTCGGCAGTAATTTATCACATTTAGAGACAAACGAAGATGTATCTACAATAATAGATAGCCGAGTATATCCAATGTTCACAGGCCAAAAAGTAGATGCAAGTAAAGCATCATGGGTGCATCCAACGATATCAATAGATATGCAAACCCTACTCGCTGCTAATACTGCTGATCAACGGGAGCCTAGAAAAGAGCCAACTGTTGAAGCGATGGCGCCTGCATATCTTTAAAGCGAACACCAATACCAATTAAGCGAACAGGTTTTTTATATCTTAGCCATGCTTGTTTAAGCAAATCTCTACAAGTCTCTAGTGTTAATTCGGTATTAACACTTTCCATTGTTGTCTTAGTAAAATCGGCAAATTTTAGCTTAACGAAACACTTATGCATCACTTGTTTGGAATCTACATTTTCTAGGCGCTTATTGAGCTTTTCAAAAAGCAACAAGAGTGAAGCGTTGCATTTATCTACACTCAGCATATCTACAGAAAAAGTATGCTCAACGCTCAATGATTTTCGGTAATCGCGTATTTTTACAGGACGCTTATCATCCCCTCTGCTCAAATTGTAGAGACGCTTACCAAAAACACCAAACTCATGGGTTAAACACGATTCCGACAGCTCCTGTAAGTCATTACAATTAAATACACCTTTGTTGTGCAATTTACGCAACGAGCATGGCCCAACCCCAGGGAGACAATCAACCGGTAAATTTTTCAGAAAGAATGCTACTCTATTGGGCTCTACAACTGTCAATCCATTGGGCTTTTGCCAATCGCTTGCAACCTTAGCTAAGAATTTATTATTTGAGACACCCGCAGATACAGTAATACCTATTTCGCTCTCGACACGTCTGCGTATTTCTTTGGCTATCAATGTTGCACTACCTAAGCAATGATGTGTAGCTGTCACATCAATATAAGCCTCATCAAGAGAAACGGGTTCTATGGTATCGGTGTATTCTAAAAATATATGCCGCATTGCCAAAGCAGCCTCTTTATACTTGGGCATATTATTGGGCAATATAATTAATTGTGGGCATAAGCGTTTAGCATGCGCCGATGCCATAGCAGAACGCACACCAAAGGCACGCGCTTCATAGCTGCATGTTGATATAACTCCCCGCTTAGCAGGGTCACCACCAACAGCTACCGGCAAACCTTTTAAGTCTGGAGAATCTCGCACTTCTAAAGCGACAAAAAAACAATCTGCATCGCAGTGAATAATTTTCCTCATTATTCTTTATTTCACTATCTTCATTAATTGATCTCGCATTGATGTATTTTTTAGTAAAAACTTACACAGATAACGCATCAACTTCTTATCAACAGCAATAAAACTGTATTTATATACAGTATACTATTCTTGCAGTAAAAAAATAGATCAATATCAACAATTAGAGGGTAAAATATTTGTTAAATAAAAATATTTAGTCATCACTTATTACGTATACACGTATTTTACTAATCAAAAGCAGGAAAACAGAATGAGTACTGGAGTTTGGGACCCAAATGCAAGTTCATCAACGCAGGAAAATGCTAATAATTATCAACTTGATGCCGATTTCTTGAAAAAAATTATCAATACAGTAAATATTGATGATCCTCGAAGCCTTGACAATTTATTATCTGAAAACGAGATAAAAGAACACCGTGATATAATGTTTCTATCAAAAGAAACTTGGTTTAGCACCTTAGAAAACTTTGAGAATGAAGAATTGCTAATGCTAATTCGCTTTTTTACACTAGCGGAAGTACAATTTACAAATTGGCAGGCAGAAGAAAAATCGCCAGTTATTTGGATTGCAAAACTACTAAGAAAACGTAAATATGCTATCCAAAAAGATTTGTTAATTTGGATTAAAAACAATAATAAGAATAAGTTTTTACCTTTTGGGCCACTTTAGGCGTAAAAAATCGATTTTTTTAACAAAAAAACACGTTTTTCTTAAAAAAAAAGTTGTGCTTTATTTATTCTTTTATTATTAGCTGTATAATTGCTGAATTATTAAACTAGCGCTACACTTTTATTATTTATTGATAACCTAACAACCCTTTACTACTAAAACTCTTTTATTACTACAATAGGAACATAATATGGCCGCAACTAAAAAAGCATCCGCTAACCCGGTACAAAAATTAGAAGCAGAAATTGCTAAACTCAAAAAAGAATTAGGTAAAGCTCGCGCCCAGCAACTCGCCTCGCTTAAAAAGCAAATCACCTCAGCGACAAAAGCAGCTACTGCCACTTCTAGTAAAGTAAAATCCGCAAGCGCTAAAGTTGTTGCTATCCGCAAGAAGAAGAAAACACCAGCTGCTGCTAAGCAACTAGCTGCAGCAACTAAAGTAGTCACTGCTGCTAAAGCTGCTGCTGCTTCAGCTAAATCTGACTTAGCAAACGCTAAAGCTGCTCTACAACAAGCTGCTGCGAATAACAAAGAAGCTGTAGCTATTGAGAAATCAGTTGCTAAAGCAGAAGCTGCACTTGCTAAAAAACAAGCTGCTGCTGAGAAAAAAGCCGCTGCTAAAGCCAAATTAGCTGAGAAGAAAGCTGCTGCTAAAGCTAAAGTAGCTGCTAAAAAAGCTGCTGTTCGTGCTAAAGCTGCTGCCAAAGCCGCTGCTAAAAAAGCTAAACTAGCTGCTGCTAAAAAAGCTGCTAAAGCCAAATTAGCTGAAAAGAAAAAAGCTGCTAAAGCTAAATTAGCTGCCAAAAAAGCTGCTGCTAAACAAAAACTAGCCGCTAAAAAGGCTGCCGCTAAAGCTAAAGTAGCTGCTAAAAAATCTGCTGCCAAAGCTAAAAAGAAGCCAGCTAAGAAGAAACCAGCTAAGAAGGCCACTAAAAAGGCTGCTGCTAAAAAGAAAAAATAGTAATTATTAACAGTTACTAACTACAAAAAAGGCCTCAAGATTAACTTGAGGCCTTTTTTAATGCCTATTCCCTTATAATTGCCTTTCTACCAGTTGATAACTCCATCTAAAATTGGGGATGCTTTACTAGAGGAGCTTTACTTCTTTGATGTCATTGCTTCTGCTCTAGGAGAAACCTTTATTTGATAATCATTATCACCTATAACCCTGCATTCTACTTTATAAAGTAACGTTTTATTCTTAGTACTCATAGAATCAAAAGATAAGCTGTAGATTGTCATCCCATCCTTAATCACTGGAGTATCTGCCTTACCATTTTTAAGAACTTTTGGCTTTTTGAACTCTCCGATTCGCTTTTTCATCTCTTGTTGGCATATTTCTTTATAGCGTTGGACTCTTTCACGCTCTTTACGTAAGCGATTCTCTTCCTTTTTTAATGCAAAGGGGTCATAAGGATCTTTAATCAATTTCGTATAATTATCGAACTCCACTGAAAACGAATAACGCTCTTCGGTTCGACACCGAAAGCTAAAGATTAGATGCTCAGGGCTTGAGCGTCCCTCTATGAGCTTTCCAGATAGTAAACGGTGGCATTTTTCAGTTTCTTTTACGGCGGCAGCAGCATTTCTTAAATCATCTAAATACGATTGATAATGCGTTGGCAACCATAAGTTTGCGTTATCTAGCAATGGGTTATTCGCACTGGCGAAGTTAGCGCAGTATAAAGAAACAATGAATAATAATATTTTGATGTAATACATAGGTCACTTTTAACGAGTCGTCCTTAATTAGTGTAGAAGCTAGTTGCTAGCCTTGCCAGTATTAGGATTTTTGTTATAAGGCTGCTCTGATTAGCTATAACTTTATCGAGGATACGTTTACAATTGCCCGCAAGCATAGAGAGAAATAGGGCAAACTAGATCAATGGATAAATTTGAGAACATTACTGTTACTGATGCGAAATTATTGATGAAGGAGAAAACGGTTAATTTTGCGGATATTCGTGACATTGACAGTTTCAATACACAGCATATAGCTGGAGCTCAGCACCTTACCAACGAAAACTTACAAGAATTCATCCAAGAGTCTGACCCTGATTGCCCTCTTATTATTTACTGCTTTCATGGGCATTCAAGCCAACCAGCAGCGCAGCTACTTATAGATAGAGGGTTTGAAGAAGTTTATAGCTTAATTGGAGGCTTTGAAAGCTGGGTAGATCCTATTAATAATACCTAACAGTATCTCTCGCACGTCTTTTAGGCTTAATAGACATCGAACCCAATAAATGCATCAGTCACCACAACCTTACTTTCATTAGGTTAAGTGATTGAGAGTATTTGTAAAAATACCCTCACCTCACATAAAACTAAGCAGGAATTATAACGCCATACCTGGTTCAGGTATCTCACCGGCAACAATACTTAAATTACCAAAGGTATTGGTCCATTCCAACAGTAATTTTGCAAAGTCGGTGCACTGATGATATAGAGCTACTAATTCATCTGGGCCATTTTTTTGGCCATTAAATAACTTAATTTCTCGATGACGGTTGGATAATGGATTATCAGAATACTTAGAACGATACATTTCTAATTTCCAACGAAGCGTATCTACTGTATGCCGATAGTAAATAAGCTTGGTCTGTAAGGAGACCACACTAAAATCCATTAGATTACCGAATTTACTAAAATCTGTACCAAATATAACGGCTTCCCTAGAGTTTTCATCCACACTCACATCGGCTGTTCGTGATATAGATAGCACGACAGATAAATCGCCAAAGACTTCACCAGGTGTCACATAATTAATATGCTGTGTGTTATCGCCTTGATCTTGCACGGTAACAACTAGCTGCCCTTTCACTAAAAAATAAGACCAACTATCCTTTTGTCCTTTTTTTAATATTGTCTCTCCACTATCAAACTGAATAATACGCGAATAACGAAGTAATGCTTGGTAGTCCTCTTCGTTATTTTTTTTAACTGACTTATAAAATGGGATAGCTCGAAGCACTCTCTCTAACGTTTCTTCGTTGAGTGTCGATATATCAAGAATTTTCATTATGTTTCCTTATTGTTTTATCACATATAATTATCACATTATATGTATAAATTATTATTCAGCTTGAGCATTTTGTCGAGGTAGCCAGTTTGCTTTTTGAAAACTGTTATAAAGTAATCCCTAAAAATGTGACCCGATATACTTTATTTAAGTCATGGCGACCGAACATTAAAAACCTTAACCACAAGCAGTCTCATTTTTTGCTATTTACACGCTAATTGACTGTATTTGTAAGCTATCAGCCATGCAAAATATCAACCTTATCTAAGCAATCGTCGTATAGTAGTAAGGGAAAATATTCATACTAACGGGTACTGGGTTATCATGTCATTCAAGAAACTGCCTTTTTCTAATCAATTTTATGAACTTGGAGAAAGTTTTTTTTCTGTTGTTAAGCCAGCTCGTCTTAAAAATCCTTTTTGGCTACATATCAATACTGAAGTTATGGATTTATTAGGCATCTCTATTGATGATCTTAAAGCTCAATGTGGCTTAGATATATTTTCGGGCAAGAGTTCATTCGCCGACCAACCCCCAATAGCAATGGTCTACTCGGGCCATCAATTTGGTGGCTACAACCCACGTTTAGGTGATGGACGCGCTATACTATTAGCTCAAGTTAATACTGAATATGGGGTGCGAGATGTTCAACTAAAAGGGGCTGGCCCAACGCCTTATTCTCGCGGAGCTGATGGACGTGCCGTACTAAGATCATCTATACGGGAATACCTTGGGTCCGAAGCTATGCACAAACTTGGGATAGCAACAACTAGAGCCCTGTGCCTAGTTGGCAGCGAAGAGCCAGTTATGAGAGAGACTATCGAGACCGCTGCTACGATCACTCGAGTGGCTAAAACCCATATTCGCTTCGGCCACTTTGAATATTTTCACTACGCAGGCCAGCCCGATCAAGTTAAGCAGTTAGCGGACTATGTTATCGAGCAATTTTTACCTGAGGCCATAAATGCAGCAGATAAATATGACCAGCTATTATCAATGACAGTTACTAATACCGCTAAATTGATCGCGCAATGGCAGGCTGTAGGTTTTGCCCATGGGGTAATGAATACCGATAATATGTCGATCATTGGCGAGACGCTAGACTATGGCCCCTATGGGTTTTTAGATGATTACGAACCTGAGTTTATTTGTAATCATACCGACCAAACGGGGCGCTATGCTTTTGACCAGCAACCTTCTATTGGCCTCTGGAATTTAAGTGCACTGGCACATGCGCTATCTTCACTAATTAGTAAAAGCATCACGCGTGAGATACTGCAGCAATACGAGCCTATTCTCATTGATACCTATGCAAGCATGATGCGCAAAAAATTAGGTTTTAGCACCGAGAGAAAAGACGACCACAAATTATGTGCTGGCTTACTCAACTTAATGGCACAAGATAAGGTGGACTACACCTTATTGTTTAGAACAATGTGTGACTTTAACACGCTAGAGGATGCATCTTTACCTGAAGATAAAACAAAAGCTACATTGACTAATAACAACTTATCGATAGGCAAATTATTTTCACAGCAAGAAAAATGGAAAACCTGGGCTCTTGACTATAATCAACGGCTGATCACAGAGAACTCATCAGACGCTATTCGCGCAAGCATAATGAAAAAAACAAATCCCAAATTTATCGCGCGCAATCACCTCTTACAAAGGGCAATAGAAAAAGCCGAAACTAATCAAGACGACAGTGATATCAGTACTCTGTTCATGCTTTTGCAAGCGCCGTTTGATGAACACCCTGAATTTGATGAATTTGCCAAACCACCAAAAAATAGCGAAAAATACTTAGAGATTAGCTGTTCGAGCTAGGTAAATAATACGCTCACTTTAGTCAATCATTCGCTATTTTGCATGTATCAGAGTACTGTTTTTTTACTCTAAGCATAAAATTTTAAATAATTAGCGCTCATCTTTTTTTGATCTACACTTAAAGTATCTATAGATTGATTAATTAAAAGGAATACCATGAGTGCAGCGCCTGATACCAACTCGTTGAGTAATAACCAACGTGCAGTAGAGCAACTCGCTAAAGTACTATCTCAAAACAGTATTGATGTACCTATTCTGCCCGAGGCAGCACATCGCGTTATTACCCTTACACAAGACCCCGAATCCAATGCCGAACAACTAGCAGCAGTGATTCAGTCCGACCCTACTATGGGTGGGCATGTCATGCGCATAGCAAATTCATCGGCTTACACCCCCAACTCTAATTTAGTCTCTATACAACAAGCCGTGGCACGTTTAGGTATGATCGAGATTGGCAATATTGCACTACTCACTTCCGTTAACACGAAGATGTTTAATGCGCCAGCTTACAAAAAGCATATCAATAGTATTTGGCAACATGCACTAGCAACCGCACTTTGGTCAAAAGAAGTCGCACGTGCGATGAGAAGCAATGTAGAAGCTGCTTTTTTATGCGGTTTACTACACAGTATTGGCAGGCCTGTTATTTTGCAGACAATTTCTGAGGCGGAACCGAGTATAGGCTTACTAAATGATAAAGAATTAGAAGCGGTTTTTAATGAGTTTGAGTCCGCATATAGCGAAGCAGTCACGACTGAATGGCAGCTTCCTGATATTGTTGCCGCAGCAATTGGTTTTTACAAAAACTTTAACAGCGCACCTACCCAACCAGAACTAGCGGCAACTGTTGCTTTTGGTGCAGAGCTCGCCTCTATGATGTTATCAAAAGACACCTCAAAAGAAGAACAAGAGAAGCTTTTATCCTCACCTGCACTCTCACTGATTAATTTATATCCCGATGAAATAGAAACACTCATGGGTAAAAAAGACACCATAAAAACAGCCATGGATGCACTTTTAGTATGACATACGATTACGATTTAGTAGTTATAGGTAGCGGCCCGGCAGGACAAAAATCTGCGATACAAGCGGCAAAATTAAATAAACGTGTTGCGATTATCGAACAGGATCGTTACCTAGGTGGTGCCTGTGTCCATAGAGGAACCATTCCATCAAAAACATTACGTGAGAACGCGCTGCGTATTTCTCATCTACGTGCCAACGCCAAGCTATCGGATTTTGTCGTCAGCGATAATTTTGAGATGTCTATTTTAATCGATAGGCTCGATGATGTATTAAAAGCACACGATAGTTATATGGAAAAACAAATTGAACGCAACCACATTGATCGGCTGCATGGTCGCGCCAGCTTTAAAGATGAACACAGGATAAATTTAATGCAGGTGCGTGGTCAAACTCGTGAACTGAGCACTGAAAAAACAATGATAGCAACGGGCTCTTTTCCGCGCTGCCCGGACAACATTGCGATTGACCATGAGCATATTTACGATAGTGATTCTATTTTATCGATGCTTTACCTACCAAAGAGTTTAATCGTATTAGGTGGTGGTGTAATTGCCAGTGAGTATGCCTCTGTTTTTCAGGCACTGGACGTTAAAGTCACCATGATAGACAAATACCCTACTCCACTTGGCTTTTTAGATAGCGACTTAACCGATAAATTTGTACACGCCTTTGAAGCCATGGGCGGCACTTGGCAGGGTAATACCAACGTTAAGAATGCATACTGGGACGATAGTAAAGTCGTGGTTGAGTTAGAAGATGGTAGTCACGTAGAAAGTGAAAAGCTACTCTGCGCCGCTGGGCGCTTGGGCAATGTCGATACATTAAAGCTCGATAATATAGGCCTAAAACTCAACAACAGAGGTTTGATCACTGTCGATGAGCATTTGCAAACAGAAATCCCCTCGGTATATGCCGCCGGTGATGTTATAGGCCCACCGGCGCTTGCATCGACGGCTATGGAACAAGGCAGGCGAGCTATTTGTAATGCCTACGATATGCCCGCAGGCCACATGAGCCAGATGATTCCAACGGGTATTTACGGTATCCCAGAGCTTTCTTCTGTGGGCTTATCGGAGGCTGCTGCACGTGAACAACACGGCGATATTATTGTTGGTAAGGCTTTTTTTGAAGAGATAGCACGCGGTCAAATCTCAGGAATACAAGATGGCATGTTAAAAATTGTCTGCGATGGTGCTGGTGAGTCCGTACTTGGGGTTATGATTGTCGGTGAAGGAGCAACAGAGCTGATTCATATTGGCCAGATGGCGATATTATCTAATGCCCATGTCGATATCTTTGTTGAAAGTATTTTTAACTTTCCCACATTGGCAGAGGCTTATAGAGTTGCAGCATTATCAATCATTGGCCAGCGCAACAAACACACAAACAGTTACTAGAGCCCTCCAAAGGCTCTAGTAATCAAATCAACACTACTTATCTTTTTGCTCTAGTGCCCATTGATAGAGATCACGTTTATTAAGACCTGTTAATTTTGCACACATAGCGGCAGCTTTTTTAATCGGCAGCTCTTCTAATAAGATAGTCATCATATGGCTAACAGAATCAGTGATCGATGCAAATTCGTCGGCCTTTTTGTAACCACCCACCATCACCACAAACTCACCGCGTTGCTGGTTACTATCGGCAGTTAATTTATCAACAAGACTCTGTAAATCACCCTCTAATACTGTCTCAAAAGTTTTGGTCAGCTCACGTGCAATAACAGCGCCTCGATCACTACCTAAAATATCGCGCATATCGCTGATAGAGGCCAAAATACGGTGACTCGACTCATAAAATATCAGTGTACGCTCCTCGCGCAGCAAGCCTTGTAAATATTGGCAGCGTGCGTTCTTTTTAGCTGGCATAAAGCCTTCAAATACAAAGCGGTCTGAAGGCAAGCCCGCGACTGATAGTGCTGCCACCATGGCACAAACACCAGGAATGGGGACAACATTAATACCTTGCTCACGAACGGTTTTAACCAACTGAAAGCCAGGGTCAGAAATTAATGGTGTACCCGCATCGGAAATTAAAGCAACCGATCGACCTTCGGCCAAGAGCTGGCAAATTTTTTGTAGGCGCTTAATATCACTATGCTCGTGATAGGCAATCATTGGCGTTGTAATATTAAAATATTGCAGTAACTTAGCACTATGGCGCGTATCTTCTGCGGCGATAAAATCGGTATTCTTTAAGGTATTTAAAGCCCTTTGAGTAATATCCTCAAGATTACCGATAGGTGTCGCAACGATATAAAGCTCACCAGGTGATTGATTTGTCATAAAGTCATCTCAAGAAAAAAGATATAGCTATAGGCCGATAAACGTATTATTTTGTCATGCCATGGCAGTGATTGGTATTGAATAACACTATAAGTGTCATCAAGCAATGAGCTATGCCTGAAAAGATAAGCAAAAATGACCGATTCACACATTACCTATTTAGCTCACGTATAATGCAGTAGTATACTTAAGCGAGTCATACACCAACAGCACCCAAATGGTCACTTTATGCCTGTTTTAATGCCACTCAAAAAAATTCATCGAACTATTCGTCACTGTTGCTACTTTTTAGGGCTAGCGGTGTTGATCTCCGCCTGTGGCAGCCAGACAACGCAGCAGTCAACAGCCTTTACAGTGCAAAGCTTAGAGCAGGAAATTCAGCAGATAGAGCAACAAAACACTCTTGAAGGCCTCTATCAATTAGTTGATATAGCCGAGCGTCTGCGCATACTGGGCGAGACAGAAAAAGCATTAAGCGTTATTAACCGAATAGACTCCAATAAACTGCCCGATGATCAATATATTCGTTATGTCACCGTGGCAAGTGATATTTATAGCGATGATCAATCGATATTTCAATCAAGTGAACTGTTAAGTAACGATCGCCTTCAAGGCCTTTGGAGCCAGTTAACTATCGAGCAGCAAACACAATTTCACCGTCAACGTGCACAAACATTTAGCCAAATTGGTGATATTGAAGCAAGCATCGCCGAGCATATCATTCTCGATAGCTTATTAGTTGATCCTCTCGACATCATGGAAAACCATGAGTCACTATGGCAAAGCCTGATACAACAACCCTTACAAATACTAGAAAGCCCTAGAGATACCGACGACTTTGTCACCCAAGGCTGGTACGAGTTAGCAACACTTAGTAAGCAGAACGAAACCAACCTTGAAGCTAAACGTGTTTCAATTAACAACTGGGTTAGCCTCAACCCCTCTCACCCTGCAGCGGTCGAGTTACCCCTTGATTTACAGCTACTGAATACATTGATTGCAGAGAGACCTAAAAAAATTGGCTTATTACTCCCAGTAAATGGAAAGCTGGCTTTGGCAGGTAAAACCATAAGGGATGGCTTTCTAGCCGCTTATTTTAATCAAGGCCTTGAATACCGCCCCGAAGTCGTTTTGTACGATACAAGCCAAGCAGATATCAACACTGTTTACGATCAAGCAATCAACGAGGGTGTGGAGTTAATAGTCGGCCCTCTACAAAAAGAGAAGGTCACACAATTACACCAGCGAAAAGAAAGCTTAGTCACAACTCTCGCTCTTAATTACATTACTGATGAGGCAGAGATAGCCGATAATGCACTAGATGGCACAGATTTATCTATAGCGGCTAATACAGATATAGAGCAACCAGCATCGGACACTGCACTACAAAGTGCCAATTTAGTAGCAAATAACTTTCCTACTGCGGAGGATATTAGCGAGGATGAAACAGCAACAAAGCCAGAAAATCTAGGTAATACCGAATTACCTTTTTACCAGTTTGGTCTATCTCTTGAAGATGAAGCCCAACAGACAGCAAATCGTGCATGGCTAGAAGGTCATCGATACGCCATGGTCATCGCTTCTAAAGCAGATTGGAGTCAACGAGCCGTTAAGTCATTTACTGAACGTTGGCAGGAGTTTGGCGGCAGCGTCATTGTTAGCAGCCAGTTAAACAAAAGCGATAGCTACTCAAACACCATTAAAGCCGCACTCGATATTAATAAAAGCGAGTCAAGAGCTCGCCAACTCAAGCGATTATTTGGTAAAAACTTTGAGTTTGAACCTAGGCGCCGCCAAGATATCGATATGATTTTTTTGGTCACCCGCGCGAAAGAAGGCCAACAAATTAAACCCACACTATCCTTTCATTATGCAGGCAACATACCTGTTTATGCCACGAGCCAAATTTATACCCAATCACAAAGTGTTGGGCAGAATAAGGATTTAAACGGGATACGTTTTATTACACTACCGTGGACACTTTACCCCGAAGAGCATGATGAGAATTTAATTAACGCTAAAGTGAATATACCCGCTAACTTTTCTCGCCTATATGCCTTAGGTATTGATGCATATTACTTACACGACCGCCTGAGACAGCTCGATAAATTACCAAACACCTCTGTTTTTGGTACCACAGGCAAACTTAGCTTAAGTACCGATAAACGTATTATGCGAGAACAACCTTGGGCCCAAGTAGTGGATGGAGAGGCAAAACCTCTACCACAGCTAACACAAAAGGATAATAGCTTTGAATAGCTGATATTATTAACCATATTTAAATTAAAACATAAAGAAAAGGACATCTTATGTTTCACAATATTAATGTTGCTAATATCAAACAAGCAATAAAATCAAAAACCTCCAGCGACTCAGCTTCCACTAAAACTAGCCAGAAATACAGTGGTGATAAAGCTGAGCAACTAGCCCAGGCTTTTTTGGAAGAACAAGGTTTACAGTTTGTCACAAAAAACTATTACTGCCGCCTTGGAGAAATAGATTTAATATTTAAAGATAAAACCACCATTGTGTTTATCGAGGTGCGTTTTAGAAAACAGATACGCTATGGTAGTGCTTGTGAGACAATTAATAATACCAAGCAAAAAAAATTAATTAAAACAGCAGAGCATTATTTGCACCAACATCAATTGACTGAATCAATGGCTAGTCGCTTTGATGTGGTTGGCATGGCACCTAACACTCATAATGTAACAAAAGTGGCTAATGAGGCACAAAATACAAGCCTAGTTATACAAGACAAGCAAAATAATCAATACCGCATTGAATGGATTAAAAATGCCTTTCAACGGTTTTAGACAAACAATAGTGACGAATATTAATCTATGAGTGAAGACAGCGTTTATAAATTATTTCAGCAAAGCATAGAAGCAAAAATGAATGCTGGAGAAGTACTCTTGCCCGATATTGTAGAGGCAGCAAGTATGATGGTGGAGTGCTTATTAGACGAAGGCAAGATTTTAGTTTGTGGTAATGGTCCTTCTGCTGCATTAGGGCAAGTTTTAACCAACAGTTTGATTAACCGCTTTGAGAGAGAGCGTCCAAGCCTACCCTGCTTCACCTTGGGTTGCGACCTAACTAATGTCACCTCTATCGCTAACGAAAAGAGCTTTAATGAGGTCTTTGCTAAAGAAATTAAAGCACTAGCCACCGACAAAGACCTTCTCATATTGCTCAGTTCTAGTGGCAATTCTTCAAATTTACTACAAGCTATCCAAGCTGCACATGATAAAGGCATGAGAGTTATTGCTCTAAATGGGCGAGACGGTGGAAATATTTCCTCGCTACTTGATGCACATGATAAAGAGCTACGTGTACCCTCTAATTCCCGTGGGCGTATTCATGAGGTGCATTTATTAATTATTTTTTGTTTATGTGACCTTATCGACCAACAATTATTTGGATCTTTTGATTAGTTATGGATAAAACTATAGAATTTTATAACTAAATAAAAGCAAATACTTAACAACCACAACCAATGAGCATAAGAGAACGAATTATGATGAAAACACTCAGTCTACTCTTTGTTTTAGTATTGATTAACGGCTGTACACCTATTCTTGACTCAACTACCAAGAAGCCCCTTCAAACCGACCCTAGCTCGCGCTCCTTTGGCACTTATATCGACGATAAACGCCTGCAAACCATTGTCCGGGTTAATATTAATAAAGCAGATCCTATTTTTAGGCAAGCTCGCATAAGAGTCATCAGCTTTAAAGGCCTTGTCTTGTTAATCGGTCAAGTACCTACTGAGGAATTACGCCTACTCGCTGGTGAAACAGCCAATCGGGTAGAAGCTGTTCGTCAGGTCTATAACGAGATACATTCGCGTGCGAACATCTCTTTTTTGCGCAGTAGCAATGACACCTGGATAACCTCAAAGGCAAAGACCTCTCTACTGGCCAACAAAGACGTTAATGGGCTTAAAATTAAAGTTATTACCGAGAACGGCGTTGTTTACTTAATGGGCGTAATTACTGAAGAAAAGGCCAATATAGCGGCTAATTTAATTAGTAATATTCGTGGTGTAAGAGAGGTAGTAAGAGTGTTTGAATATATTTAGTGACGACAGAAAAATGTAGAGTAGATGTCTATCTCTTTATCTAAACCGTCTTTAACTATCTGAATCTGCCTTAATTCTAAACCTGTTTTAACAAGGGAGAGTTAATTTTCACTCCCTTGTTAAATTTATTCAGGTTATCTAGTTTGAATACTGTGATGCGAGATACCCAACTAAGTTTTTCAATTTTCAACGAGACTGGAAGCATTCACGTTTAGCGTCCAATCAGAATAAAAAACAATAAAAGCACTGTATATTTTTTCAGACTTAAACCTAGCCCATAATTGTGCAAGGAAATCTTTGATCAAATGTGCACTGAGTATAGTAACAATTAGACACTAGTATTTCCCTCTGCAAATTTGGTCTACCTTTTTAAGTAATGTGGGGTTTCTATACTTCCCACTCATTTGCTTTATCGCTTCCTGAGCTTTTGTCGCACATATACCTTCAGCGGTAATATACAGTGGGTTTTTGCTATCTCCTCGGTATAACGCGTACTGCTCATCGATACCTTTGAATGCACGTTTTGCGACACCAATAATGGCAATTTTTCCGCCTAAGGCATCATATAAATGTTTGCCTAAGCCAGGTTCATCTACGCCGTTCAAATAGACATATCCATCAACAATAATGATATCAGGTGACAGATCATATTCGTTTAGCAATGATATTATGCAAGGTAACTCTCGTTTATAAAAATTTCCAGGTTCATACTCCGCTATACCGTTTACACCCAATAGATAGACGTCTTCTGGTTCTTGAGCATCCCAATGGCTGAAGCTAATACCCGCCACAGTGGCCGATGAGCCATTATAGTCAACATCCACCGCTAAGATTATCAACCGGACATATCCCCTAAACGATAAATAACATCTGACCTTGTTCCTATGGGACTTTTTAGTAAACGTTCCTTTTCTCCACTTAAAAAACCGCCTGTTATTTCAAGTTTTTTTAATTTTGGCATATTCTCTCCTTTAAGAAACTTCTCTGGAAAGTAATAACCATATTGATTATCTTCGCATTCTAAATCTATAAACATCTTCTCTAAATTAGGGCAATCGGATTCAAGTAAATTTTTCAGCGTCGAATGGTTTATAAAACCACCATTTGCTCCTGTAGTATAATCATCGAGTCTTACTGTCAAAGATTTTAGAGTCTCTAAATTAACTGCTTCGTTAAGTTCAAAATAGCCATACAAGCCTATATTCTCTATTTGGGGGATATTTGTAAGTACTTGAGTGATCTCCCCCAAGGTTCCATACATACAGTGAGAATTAGAAAATAGCTCCCATACTCCTAACTCAAGCACTTTTAAGCAAGGGAAGCGAATACCATTAATTTCTTTGATAAGGCTTGTATAGTCTAGGCCTGAACCAACTGCAAAAGAAGAATTTCCAATAGCAAGCCTTTCAATACTTTGTGAATGCTCTGAATTTGCGAAACTTGATATCAGCTCAGCACATTCACCTCCGAGATAAAAATGAGCTCCCTTTAGGTTTTTGGGAACTCTATCTAAAAGCGTCCACCCAAAGAAATCTTCTTGTGGCACACCAAAAAAACAGTATTCAAGTGGTAAATTCCAACGACCAGGTGAACTTTGTATACACCTGTATTTACTAGAGACAGCTAATGCTAATTCTTGGAAATCTCTCATATCTTAATTTTAAAGCCTTATTAAAAAGTTTAGGTTATGCCATCAAGAATGAAAATATATCGAATAAATATTTGTTATATACTTTTATGTTTTTGGTTAAAGCGAGTATTGTATGAACTCGCTAAAAGCAAAGCACTGCTACTTATTTTAATATCTTTGTTATAGCTGATTATTGAACAAAGCTAAACTTACTTATGTGAGCATTCAACTCTTCAAGCTCAGCTTGGGTTGTATATGTCAGGACAAAAGCTAAGACGTAGTCATCGAATTTAGCGGCATAGTATTCTTGATTAATTATTGGACCACCAAACTCCATCGTCAGAGGCATAATGTCAAACTCTACACCTGAAACATCAGCAGTGTAATTTTCCCCAGGGAAATCAAGCTTTAGCTGGCCAGACTGGAGAATTTTCTTAGTGTGAAAAAGGTAATCCGCTCCACGCTTAATGCCCGGAGTACTTGCTACTCTCTCAGCAACCGCGATGATACTTGGATTAGAATCAACAGGCGCGCCTTGCTCAAACTTAAAAAATGCAAATAGATTAACACTCTATTTTTGAGATACTTTTAAAGCACCTTTTAAATTCTCATCGTCACCGGCTATTATATCAGCACCCGTTTCTGAAATTTCATCCAACTGTGCCTGACTTTGTACTGACCATCCCTCAGGGACCTTTACTGTCATTCCAAAATAGCTATTTTGATACTGCCCATCTTTGATAACTCCATATCCGATTTCCTTTTTAACTTCTTTTTCAATTCCTTGATCACATCCCAGTAAAATAAAAATAAAACCAAATACTAGTAATATTCTTTTATTCATCAAATTAATCCTCAGTTTAGTTTACTATGTTATTTAAATATTAAGATTAGTGTAATAACGAATACTAGGAGGCTGAGACAACATGGCCCCAAGCGCTTCTAATGCACCGGTTTCAGCTCGCCAAGCAAGATAGCTTTCATACTGCTCTCTCGTCTCCCAGGTTTCGAAAAGGACTACGTTTAGAGGATCATCTTGATTGACAACAACCTTGACGTCGATACAACCATCATAGCTGCGTGTATCAGGAAGGATATCTTTAAATGTAGATTTAAGCTCATCAATACTCTCTGGTTTAGCCTGTACATCTAATACTACATTGACACTCATAGGACTCTCCTTTAACTAAAAAATATAAAAATGAGATTTCTTTCTATAACTAAGCTAGTCTTCCAATTCTGCCCAGCGCTCAAGCGCAGTATTCAGTTCTTCGTTCCTACTAGAAAGGGTATCAATAATAATTTGCGATTCATCGGCACTTTGCTTATAAAAATCAGGGGCAGCCATAGTTGCCTCCAACGCTTCAATCTCTTCTTCAAGTGTTTCTATCTTAGCCGGTAACAAATCGAGTTCGCGCTGTATTTTGTAGCTGAGCTTTTTCTTTTTAGGGAGTTTGGCCGCTGGTGCTTGGCTGGTATTAAGCTCAAGCTTTTTACCGCTTAATGGACTTTCGTGGTCGCGTAAGCCTTTACCTTGTTTGACCCAATCACTATAGCCACCTACGTAGTGCTCAACTTTTCCATTATCTTCAAATACTAGAGTACTAGTAACGACATTATCAAGAAAGTCTCTATCGTGACTCACAACAATCAACGTGCCAGAATAATTTACTAGCTGCTCTTCTAGCACCTCTAGCATCTCTACATCGAGATCGTTAGTGGGTTCATCGAGTATTAAAAAATTAGTCTCCTCGGTAAACATTTTAGCCAGCAGCACACGGTTACGCTCACCACCCGATAGTGCACCGACAGGTGTCATAGCACGCTTAGGGCTAAATAAAAAGTTACGCATATAGCCTATGATGTGGCGTTCTTTACCGTTTATTTTTATATATTCTTTACCATCACCCACATTGTGAGCAACAGTTTTCGTGGTATCGAGTTCACGATGGATTTGATCAAAATAACCAATGTTAAGGCCCGTGCCTATTTTTACGCTACCTTCGTCGGGTGCTAATTCACCCAGTAATATTTTTAATAAGGTACTTTTACCCACACCGTTATTTCCAATCAAGCCAATACGGTCACCGCGCATCACTTTGAGCTTAAAATTCTCTATAAGCTTTTCTTTGCCAAAGCTATGGGTAACACTACGCGCCTCAATGACTTTACGGCCCGACTTTTCGCTCGACTCACCAATCTCGAATTTAGCTTTACCTTGCCTCTTGAGGCGTTGGCCATATTCTTCTCTCATAGCCTCTAACGCACGAACACGGCCTTCGTTACGCGTTCGGCGTGCTTTAATGCCTTGGCGAATCCAGTCTTCTTCTTCCGCGAGGCGTTTATCAAATAATTTATTTTGTGTGTCTTCCTCTTCGTTAGCCTTTTCTTTAAGCGTTAAATAATTTTGATAATTACCCGGCCAACTCACCATACGACCACGATCAATCTCAATAATACGGGTCGCTATTTTTTGTAAAAAAGAGCGATCGTGAGTAATAAAAACAACACTTCCTTGAAACCCCTTGATCATGTGCTCAAGCCATTCGATAGTACTTATATCCAAATGGTTAGTAGGCTCATCGAGTAATAGCACATCGGGTTTAGAGACTAAGGCTTTACCTAAAGCAACGCGGCGTTGCCATCCACCCGATAATTCATCGAGCTTTTTATCCGCAGGTAAACCCAGCTGAGTGATAATAGTTTCTATTTTTTGTTCTAAATTCCAGCCTCCCGTGGCTTCGATATCCTGTTGTATATCTTGCAATTTTAATAGGCTGGTTTCATCACTGGCGGTTTCGGCTAGTTTATTAAATTCATCGATTTTAGCTTGTTGCGACGCAAGACCTTCTGCGACCACATCGGCAACATTACGATGGAGGTCTTTAGGTAATTGCTGATAAAGCTGACTGATACGTAAGTGGCGTTTAAAATGCATTTCGCCACTATCTTGCTGCTGCTCGCCCATAATGAGCTTAAGCATAGTCGACTTACCTGCACCATTGCGCCCAATTAGACAAACTCGCTCTCCGGGTTCTAATACAAAGTTGGCGTGTGTGAGAATTTTTTGATCGCCAAATTCTAGCGAGACGTCATCGAGGCGGATTAAAGACATAAATTTTAAAGCAACTAAACAGGTAAAAGAAATGAGGCGGGATTATAGCCTAATACGACTGCGATAGCTTTAAAGCACTGATAGATAGAGCTGGTATATGAAAACAATGAAAGAGCAGGTAAAGACTACACTACCTTAATATGCCAAGGCTCAAAGCGTACACCAAGCTGATTGCCATGGTCGTAGCGAATAGCTATATAGCCAAGATCTTGCATTTTTTTGTATTCGTCGGTATCGGCAAAATCATCGGTGAAGTTTTTACCACCCCAACCAATACGGCCTACATCAAAGTCACCAATACCATGGTAAGAATAACCAGGAGGTGCGAGCGAGCGAGATGCTCTTGATAAATTACCATCAACGCGAATCGTTTTTGCTAGAAACAAATACAGCTGTTTAACATTGGAGCGGATGCCAGAGGTTAAAATGATAGAATCACCGACGTCATTTTTAAGCTTTTGGTAGTACGACAGTGATTCATCCTTAAAGATATAATGGCCAGATCTTGGGATTTTAACGACTTTGGCTTTATTAAACTGGCTCGTTAACTCATTGGTTACCTTTTTGCCATAAAAGCCATAATCAGCGGCATCGGTAGAGAATATTTTTTCTATAAAGGTAAGTTCAGCCTTAGAGAATGCACCAATAGCAGAATACCGTTTGGCAAAGCGGATAGATTCGTCAAAGCTCACTAAGTTAAAATGCCCATAACCTATCGTTTTTTGTAAGTTTTTTAGTCGATTAAACGTTGAGCGCAACAGTGGTGCATCTGCCTTAGTTACAAAAACATCATCATTATAGTTACGGGCAAAATCGACGGCTTTATCGACTGCTTTTACTTTTTGTAGCTTCTCTCCTGGCTTCTCTTTTGAATTATGGGCTTTAGCGATAGCAACATCGCTACTTGGCGTCGACATAGTATTGGCGTCGCGAGCATCCATATCTTGAGTAGGGGTATTATGAGTGGTCGCATCAGTTTTAGGGCTATCAAGGTGAGCGCCACCAGTTTCAGTCACAGAAACAGCCGCAATAGGCTCTTTTGGGTTAACAGGTAATTCGGCAGGCCTTTCGTTATCACTGAGCGGGTCCAAAACAGATAATTCAAGCTGTAGATCTAAATCTATTAAGGATCTGCTATTATCGCCCTCAAGAGCTAATAACTGGGATGCGGAAGATGAAAATAAAGAGCTGGTTCCCCAATTAGCCGTTATTGCTGTTGCACCAACACCGAGTAATCCTTGAATAACTTGCCTACGCTTCATGAATTGACCTTACTTTCAGTGAGTTTTGTTACTTATTTATGAAGTGATTACTCTATAATATGCCATTAATTACTAGTAAACGACTTAAAGCACCATTAATATTTAGGTTCTAGTCCGTAAATCACCATTCTGGCTGAACAAATCCAGTATAAACATTAACCATAATAAGACTAATACTGCTTTAAGGGTACCCCTTAAAGATAGCAGTAAATTTGCTCTTAGCCCAACTTTAATAGCAAAATATCTATGTCTCCAGCTAGATTTACCCAAGGCTCCATCGCTAGACACCTCATTATTATGACAGGCTCTGCTACTATGGGCCTAGTGACGATATTTCTATCAGAATTAGTCGATATTTACTTTCTGGGGCTTATAGGTGAAGCCGAAATAGCCGCCCTAGGGTTTTCTGGCCCTATCATATTTTTTAGCCTCTCACTCAATATAGGGCTTTCTATTGCTTGCAGTGCACTAGTCTCTATCGCCTTAGGCTCTGGCAATACAACACACTCGAGAGAAAGCGTCACACACTCTCTGGTGTCTTCTTTATTAATATCATTACCGGTTGCATTGTTATTGTGGTTTTATTTACCGACGCTATTGGGTCTACTTGGTGCAAGTGGCAATACGCTTGTCCTCGCCAATGACTATGCAAGTATTATTATATTAGGCATGCCTGTACTTGCCGTAGCCATGTCGATGGGCAGTATTATGCGAGCTAAGGGCGATGCCAAAAATGCAATGTCCATTTATATTTTCGCGGGACTAACCAATATAGTGCTAGACCCTATCTTAATTTTTGGTCTTGATTTAGGGGTAACAGGGGCCGCGTTAGCAACTGTCATTGGCCGTATTGTAATGCTGGTTATTGGCTATCATATTATTGTTAATCGCGACAAGCTCACGGGCCGTTTTAGTTTAGCCCACTACCAAAGGGAGTTATCTGAGTACACTAAGGTTGCTTTTCCCGCCATATTAACTAATTTATCTACCCCAATTAGTATCGCCTATGTCACATACACTATGGCTCAATTTGGCGATAGTGCGGTTGCGGGCAATGCCATTATTAGCAAAATACAGCCCGTAGCATTTGTTGCTTTATTTGCCTTATCGAGTGTTATTGGCCCTATTGCAGGCCAAAATTATGGTGCAAAAAAATTCGAGCGCGTCTCAGAGACTCTATTTGAGTCTATCCGCTTTACTATTATTTATTGCCTAGTGGTATGCGCTATTTTGTGGGCCACGCAATGGTGGCTTGTGCCTTTATTTGGAGGCTCAGCAGAGGCCAACGAACTCGTCTTTTTATTTTGTAGTGGTGTCAGCCTCATGTTTATTTTTAATGGCATCACTTTTTCGACCAATGCTCTATTTAACAACCTTCGTGTCGCCCACTATGCCACCATCATGAACATACTAAAGGCTACAGTTGGCACTATACCTTTTGTTATCATCGGTGCTAAGCTCGCAGGACCAGAAGGCGTATTATGGGGTTTATTTGCAGGTTCAGTACTAGTGGCAGCTATAGGTCTCGCACTTGCTTACAAAGTGACTAAAAAGCTTTATCAGTAAGCTACTCACTAAAATGATAAGAGTACTATTATGAAATCAATAAGCGTTTGTGCTGTTTTGTTATCAGCTTTGTTGACAGCCTGCACTAATACACCAACGACTATTAGCTTTAATAATCAATCTGTTGGCACTTACAATCCTACGGCGGGTTGCACTAAATTATTACTACAGCAAGATTGCTCCAAAGTCGTTGGAGCAACCAGAAATATAATAATAGATGAGATTGAATTACGTATTGCAGGCAGCTTAGATGGGCGCGCACTACTGATTATGTCTAAACCTAAAATATTGGCACGACCAGATAATGTTGCATTAAAAAATGGTAAAACCGCTGTAGATAATTTTTTTGCTAGAAGAGACATAGCCATCGTCGAGACAAAACCCATTTACGGCAATAACGTGATTATTGGGTTTCACTACACCTTCGATGTTGATGGATATTCACAACTAAAAAAACTATCGTCCAAATAATTTTTTTAGCTGTAAAAAGATACTGACTTTAAAAATTAGAGTTTTTCCTATCAAATAGTACGAGGATTAATAAATAGCATTGCTGTTTGTGCGTATAAATTCATGAAATGTTTAAGTATTCAATTACAACCAGAACTCGACACCACTTTCGATGAGAAAGATGTCATTGACCTTGTGAGATCTATTGGTAGATCTCCTGAAATAGACATTGGTGATGATAATGGAAAATATATTAACCTGAACTTTTTCACTGAAAACTTAAGATTATTATGGGATGAATTAAAAACAGGGTTCAAAAAAGATAAAGAACTTGGCAAGTGGATTGACAAGGTAGCAATAATTGTCTGCGAGGGAAATAGTGGCTGGGATGATTATCTGTTGTTATTACACTATGACAAATCAGAGGCAATAGATACCCTATAAAACCACTAATAAGTTAACCCGCTCGTAGCTTTTAAAAAGCTATTTACCTTGATTAATCACAAAGATATACAAAGACTTAGCTTATCTGGCCTTGCAAGGTGGCACTATTACTGTTGAGCCAGTTTAGTACCCCTGATAAAGTAAGATAGTAACAAGACATCCTAAACCTTACATATTAAGTTTTAGGCAGAGTGACACCTTTTTGCCCTTGATACTTACCGCCACGATCCTTATAAGAGGTTTCACAAACCTCATCAGACTCAAAAAATAACATCTGAGCAACACCTTCATTGGCATATATTTTTGCAGGCAATGGAGTGGTATTGGAAAACTCCAGTGTCACGTGACCTTCCCATTCAGGCTCTAATGGTGTGACGTTAACAATAATACCGCAACGTGCGTAGGTAGATTTACCCAAACAAACCGTCAAGATACTACGAGGAATTCGAAAATATTCTACCGTACGCGCCAAAGCAAATGAATTGGGTGGAATAATACATACATCACTTTTTACATCGACAAAACTTTTTTCATCAAAGGCTTTAGGGTCAACAACAGTCGAGTGCACATTGGTGAATATTTTAAATTCATCGGCGCAACGCACATCGTAGCCATAACTAGAAGTGCCATAAGATATTAAGCGATCACCTTGCTCACCATAGCGAACCTGACCTGCCTCAAATGGCTCTATCATATTGTGCTGCTCGGCCATGCGACGCATCCAATGATCTGACTTAATACTCATTTTATATCCTCACTTATTTTCTTTTTGAGAGTTTTCGTTTTGGTCTTACTGTTAACGACTCACATTAAACAACATCTACACCACGCCAAAAGGCAACATAGCCCTCTATATTTTTGGCTTTGGATTTGGGATCTGGATAATACCATGCTGCATCTTTATTTAACTCGCCATCAACCGCTAAAGTGTAATAATTAGCAGTACCTTTCCAAAAGCAATAAGTCGTTTTATCACTCGCTTGTAAGTAGCTTTGCTCCACCGACGTCAAAGGGAAGTAATGGTTTCCCTCAACGACCACCGTCTCATCAGATTGTGCAATAACTGTATTATTCCATATCGCTTTCATCATTAGGTACCAATAGCTGTTTAATTAAAAATCATTAGTCCTCACTAATAACAATTTCTGGCATATCAGCGGCCGCATGCAGGCGCTGCAACCATAACTCAGCTACCGCTTTTTGCGCTGTCTCGCAGTAACGTTTAGCGATAGCGCCATCTGGGTCTGCAACGACGGTTGGCTTACCACTATCGGCCTCTTCACGGATCGACATCGCCAGCGGCAAAGCACCCAACAACTGGCTTTTGTAGTCTGCTGCAATGCGGGCACCACCACCTTCACCAAATATATGCTCTTCATGACCACAATTACTACAATGGTGTACGGCCATATTTTCAACAACACCTAGTACAGGAATACTCACCTTAACGAACATCTCTATACCTTTTTTAGCATCAAGTAATGCAATATCTTGAGGTGTCGTCACAATAATCGCACCCGATACAGGCACTTCTTGCGAGAGCGTAAGTTGAATATCACCCGTACCTGGCGGCATATCCACAAATAAATAATCCAAGTCATCCCAATCGGTCTGAAATATCATTTGCTGCAAAGCACCTGTTGCCATAGGCCCACGCCAAACTGCAGGTGTTTTATCTGAGAGTAAGTAACCTAAAGACATAGACTGTAGCCCATGAGCCTCAATAGGAATCATTGCTTTTTCGTCGCGAACTTCTGGTTTTTTCTTCTCGGCACCCAACATTTGCGGCTGGCTAGGCCCGTAAATATCGGCATCTAAAATACCCACCCGCGCACCCATTTTGGCAAGCGCTAGTGCCAAGTTAACCGTCGTTGTCGATTTACCAACCCCACCTTTACCCGAGGCAACGGCAATAACATTGCGCACATTATTGATGGGTTTTTTACCTTCGACACCAACACTAACTGGGGCTTTCCAAGAATCGTTAATAACGACTTTATCAACATCGTCAATCGTTGATAGTTTTTGTACAAGCTCATCGACAATGGCTTTGCGTTCAGCCTCACCTGGATAACCCAAGGTCAGATTAAGTGATAGCCGCTTATCGAGATACTGAATATTAGTAATGGCCTCAAGTGCCAACAGGTGTTGACCTGTATGTGGCTCTTTAACAGTGATAAGTAACGGCAATACATGCTGCTCTATCCATGCAGCAAGATTAGGAGAGATAGATGAAGACATAGAAATTCACACATTAATCAGTAAGAGGCGTGCATATTACCCACCAATGCACGAATAGACCATAACTAAGAGGGACATCAGCTAAAAGAAATCATAAAAGAAGGTCCAGAGCTTAGCTTTTCGACAAAAAAATAGGGGTATATAATGGCCATATAACCCTATAAATAAAGCAATTTATATATAACTACTCGTCTATGAACTCACCCCACACACATCCCTAGGGCCGCCGCCGCCAAGTTTTTTAGGATGGTCAGAATGATTATCAGCACCAGCGTGAATCATAATTGCACGATTTTTTAAATCGGACATTTTTAAACGAGGTGCCAGCACAGGTTGCGTAACATTACCCGCTGCATCAACGTAGAGGGCGGGCAAATCACCTAAGTGGCCGCCTCCCCAAGGAGAACCATGAGTATTAGTCCCTTCAGGATCATAGTGACCACCGGCTGCAAGTGCAGGCACCATTTTTCCATTCTTCTCTTTGGGCATACAGCTACCATTTGTATGCAAATGAAAACCACGCAGGCCAGGCTTTAAACCTGTTAAATTAGGGGTAAAAACCAAACCATACTCGGTTTGTTTTACACTAATGGTACCTACACTTTCATCAATACCCTCTGCACTGACGAAATTCATCGATATATTTGTTTCTGCAACCGCAGAAAACGAAAAAGCGGCCATTAATATTAGTATTACTTTGTTCACTATTGATTCCTCATTAAAACTTTAACGCAGCACTTAAGGGCCACACAATTATCGGTTATGTACAATTGACAAAAACGCCCAAAAGACGATGCGCCAAAGGACGATAACCATTAAAAATGAATTGTGAAAGGACAGCCAATGTATTTATCTAATGAGAATCATTTACAAATATATTGAATAAAATAGCGACTTACCATTTAATAACCAAGTTTTGGTTAAATAGGGAATAAACAACTCGTTATAAAATATTGTTTATTACCATTTTGCATATCCTTATACCCAAGATGAATATTATTAATATGCTAATATTCATAATCAAAATTAGCCGAATCAATGCTATAATTCGCGCCGATAATTTCATGGGCATCCAGTACAAAACCACTACGCCAGACAGATTAACAACTCGCTTGCGATCATTTTGCAGTACTTACTTTTAGCATGCCCATTAGGCACGACAAAAATGAAAAAACATCGCTTGTCATCAACCATAATGAAATACAGTTTATGAGCCGTAAAATTTTAGTAACAAGTGCACTTCCCTATGCCAATGGGTCTATACACTTAGGTCATTTGGTCGAGTATATCCAAACAGATATATGGGTTCGCTTTCAAAAGCTTCGTGGTCACCAATGTACCTATGTCTGCGCAGACGATGCTCATGGTACGGCCATCATGCTCAAAGCAGAGCAAAACGGCATTACTCCTGAGGCACAAATTGCTAATATTAAGGCCGAGCACGAAAAAGACTTTTCTGATTTTCAAATTGCCTTCGACAATTTCCATTCAACACACTCCAGCGAAAACCAAGAGCTATCAGGCTTGATTTATAATCGCTTAGTCGAAAATGGCCATATTGCTACACGTACTATCACCCAAGCCTACGACCCAGAGAAAGAGTTATTTTTAGCGGATCGCTACATCAAAGGCAGCTGCCCTAAATGTAAAAGCCCAGACCAATATGGCGACAATTGTGAAGTATGTGGTGCTACATACTCCCCTGCAGAGTTAATTGATGCCAAATCAGTGATCTCAGGTGCCACCCCTATACAAAAAGATTCCGAGCACTTCTTTTTTACACTGCCTGAATTCAGCGAATTCTTACACAACTGGACACGTGCCGGTCACCTGCAAAGTGAAATGGCCAATAAATTGGCCGAGTGGCTCGATGCAGGCTTACAAGAGTGGGATATTTCTCGCGATGCACCCTATTTTGGCTTTGAAATTCCAGGGCAGACTGGCAAATACTTTTATGTCTGGCTAGATGCGCCCATTGGCTATATTGCAAGCTTTAAAAACTTTTGCGAAAACCCAGATAAAAACACCCAAGGCTTAAATTGGGAAGACTATTGGCTGGAAGACGGCAATGGAGATCCAAACCTCAATAACGGTACCGAGTTGTATCACTTTATTGGTAAAGATATCGTTAACTTCCATGCGCTATTTTGGCCTGCCATGTTGCACTCGGCTAAATTCCGCACGCCAACAGCAGTTAATGTACATGGGTTTTTAATGGTTAACGGCAGTAAAATGTCAAAATCACGCGGCACATTTATTAATGCTCGCACCTACCTTAATCACTTAAAGCCCGATTATCTACGCTATTATTTTGCCGCTAAATTATCTAATGGTGTTGATGACCTCGATCTAAATTTAGAAGACTTTATTCAACGCGTTAACTCCGACCTCGTCGGTAAAGTCATTAATATTGCTAGCCGCACTGCCCGTTTTATCCAAAAATCTGGCGGCTCTCTAGGTAACACCATCGAGAACGAAGCACTTTGGCAACAATGTGTAGATGCAGGTGACACTATCGCAGCGCTTTATGAGCAACGCGAGTTCGCTAAAGCCATGCGCGAGATCATGAATCTCGCCGATGCCGCTAACGAATATATTGCTGCAAAAGAGCCTTGGGCACTCGCCAAGGTCGAAGGCAACGAACAGCTAGTTGTAGACATTTGTACGCAAGCGCTGAATATGTTCCGTGCAATAGCCACTTATTTAAAACCGGTGTTACCTGTTTTAGTGACCAATGCCGAGGCATTTTTAAATGAAGAGTTAAATTGGGCTAGCGATATCGAGTTTAAAACAGACCACAACATTAATAAATTTAAACCCTTGCTGGGACGCGTAGAAAAAGATCAAGTCGATGCCATTGTCGAAGAAAGTAAAGAGGCACTGAATCAATCAGAAGATCAAACAGATGATACTGACGCTAATACTGCAGCTCCCGACTCTGAGTTAGCAAAAGAGCCATTGGCAGCAGAAATAGATTTTAATACCTTTGCTCAAACTGATTTACGTGTGGCAAAAATTGTTAAAGCTGCCCATGTAGAAGGTGCCGATAAATTATTGCAACTCACTCTTGATTTAGGTGGTGAGACGCGCAATGTTTTTTCAGGGATTAAAAGCGCTTATAAACCCGAAGACTTAGAAGGTAAGCTCACAATCATGGTGGCTAACTTAGCGCCGCGTAAAATGAAGTTTGGACTCTCTGAAGGCATGGTGCTGGCAGCAGGGCCCGGCGGTAAAGAAATTTATTTACTAGAACCGCACAATGGTGCCGCACCTGGCATGCGGGTCATGTAATGAACGAATTTATACTGATATTGCTAAGTACAATTTTGGTGAATAACTTTGTGTTGGTTCAGTTTCTTGGACTATGCCCATTTATGGGTGTGTCGAACAAACTAGAAACCGCCATTGGTATGGCGAGCGCGACAACCTTTGTGTTAACCCTCGCCTCTATTTGTAGCTATTTAGTTCACGCCTATGTGCTCGAGCCCTTATCACTCACTTACTTAAAAACCATATCGTTTATTTTGGTGATCGCCGTTGTGGTGCAATTTGCCAAAATGTTTATCGAAAAAACCAGCCCGTTGCTCTACCGTGTTCTCGGCGTTTTTTTACCACTGATTACTACTAACTGCGCTGTATTAGGTGTGGCTTTATTGAATACAACGAAAGCACACAACTTTTTTCAATCAGCTACCTATGGTTTTGGTGCAGCACTGGGATTCTCTCTGGTATTGATTTTATTCTCTGCCATGCGCGAGCGCCTGACCGTTGCAGATGTGCCCACTCCCTTTAAAGGTGCGGCAATAGGAATGATTACCGCTGGGCTTATGTCACTTGCATTCATGGGTTTTGCTGGTCTAATTCAGCTATAAACAACAGCTTTTATTGGTACTTTTATTAATACTAGGATTAATAGTTAATTGTGATGTTGGCCTTAATACATCACTTAAACGATGACAAATATGTTCGAACTGATTATAAATAACCCCATTATTGCTGCCCTAATTGGCCTTGGTGGCCTTGCATTAGTTTTTGGTGCCATATTGGGTTTTGCTGCCGTCAAATTTAAGGTCGAAGGCGACCCTATTGTCGAACAACTAGACGCACTATTACCACAAACTCAATGCGGTCAATGTGGTCATCCGGGCTGCCGCCCCTATGCCGAGGGTATTGCCAATGGAGAAGCCATTAATAAATGTCCTCCGGGCGGTCAAGCAACTATTAACGCCATTGCCACGTTATTAGATGTCGATGCACCCTCTCTCGACGAAGAGCACGGCGAAGAGGCCGATATTAAGACTGTGGCATATATTCGTGAAGACGAATGTATTGGTTGTACCAAGTGTATTCAAGCCTGCCCTGTCGATGCCATTTTAGGCGCAGCAAAACAAATGCATACCGTCATTGGCGATGAATGCACTGGCTGCGACCTGTGTGTTGAACCCTGCCCTGTTGACTGTATTGATATGCTGCCCATTGAGCAGACGGTAAGTGATTGGCAATGGGACAAACCCTCAAACAATATACAAATATCATCAGCCAATATTATTGCCACTGACCGTTTTAATGATGACGCAAATACTAGCGATGTAGAAACACCAGACGCCACCCATAAAGATACAGATAAAGATGATGATGAGGGCCGTGCCGCATGAATGAGCCAACATCTATCCAATTAATTAAAGTACACGAAGTGCCTGGCGGCGTTCATCCACCAGAAAACAAAACACAATCTATGCAATTGCCCTTAGGCGAAGTATCCATTCCTAAGGAGTTAGTTTTCCCACTTAACCAACACATTGGTACTCCTGCAATACCTGTCGTTATTGCAGGCCAAAAAGTATTGGCAGGAGAAAAAATCGCCGAGGCTGTTGGCGCATTAAGCGTACCTATTCATGCATCTACCTCGGGTACTATTACTGCAGTGGAGGACCGGCTGCTTCCTCATACCTCTGGCATGAGTGGCCCCTGTATTGTTCTTGAAAGTGACGGTGAGCACACATTTACAAGCTTTGAGGCCTGCAAAGATTATCGACAACTTAGCAGTGCACAGATCATCGAAAAGATCCGTGAGGCCGGGATTGCAGGGCTTGGTGGTGCAGGGTTTCCTACCGCTATAAAACTCGATCCACGCAATACCTCTATTGATACACTGATTTTAAACGGTACCGAGTGTGAGCCTTATATCACCGCTGATGACCGTCTTATGCAAGACTACGCCTCAGATATTATTGAAGGTGCTAAGCTACTCGCATTTATTTTAGGCGAACCTAAAACCATTATTATTGGCATAGAAGACAATAAGCCAGACGCGATTAACGCTATGAAAGTCGCAGCCGAAGGTAGTGACGTAAAAATAGTTAGCTTTCCAACCAAATATCCTTCGGGTGGCGAAAAACAGTTAATACAAATATTAACAGGTAAAGAGGTTCCCTCTGGCAAGCTACCAGCCACTCTGGGTATTGTCGTACAAAACGTAGCGACCGCGATGATGGCTTATCGTGCAGTGCGTTTTGGCGAGACACTCACTTGGCGAATTACCACACTGGTTGGTGAGGCACTTACCGAGCAACGCAACCTTAAAGTACTGTTAGGCACACCTATCGAGCACTTATTAAATGAGCTAGGTTTTAATCCAAATAAAGCCTCACGCTTAATTATGGGTGGGCCAATGATGGGATTTGCCCTACCCGACGCTTACGTCCCTATTGTTAAAACAAGTAACTGTGTTATTGCACCCAGCCATAATGAAATGCCCGATCAACCACCAGCTCAAGCGTGCATTCGCTGTGGCTTATGTGCAGAGGCTTGTCCTGCTAGCTTATTACCACAACAACTTTATTGGTATGCAAAAGCCGAGGAATACGATCGCCTGCAAAACCACAATTTATTCGATTGTATCGAGTGTGGTGCCTGCTCCTATGTGTGTCCATCAAGTATTCCATTAGTACAGTATTACCGTGCAGCTAAAGGAACAATACGCCAACAGCAGCAAGAAAAAATAAAATCCGATCACGCGCGCCAGCGCTTTGAATTTAGACAAGCTCGAATTGAGAGAGCCGAGGCCGAAAAAGAGGCCAAACGCCTAGCGCGCAAACAAGCCGCCGAAAAAGCCAAGGCACTCGCTGCCAAGAAAAAGGCCGAGGCCGCTAAAAACCCCGAGACAAAAACTGCTGAGCAAGCAGAAAAAGTGCCTCTCGACCCAGTGGCACAGGCTTTAGCTAAAGTGAAAGAATCAGCACAAGATCCAGCAGCACAAAAAGCGAAACTGGAACGCGCTTTGGCCAGTACACAAAGCCGCGTAGAAAAATTACAGGCACGCTTGAATGACGCAGAGGATGAACAAGCTGAAAAGCTCGCATCACAGGTCAAACAAGCCGAACTGCGTCTACAAGATGCACAAAAAAATCTCGATGACTTCTCTAAGGATAAAGAGCGCACAGAGCAAGCCTTGCCAAAAAATGAGCAGCAAGAAACTGCTACGCGAGCAGATATCGACGATTTAAAGCCAGCACCAGCAAAAGCACTCGATGCGGCAAGCGCAGCCATCGAGCGTGCCAAAGCAAAAGCCGAAGCAATGGCCTCTATGAGTGAGGAAGAAAAGCTAATAGATCAAGTTGCATCACTTAAAAAACGTGTTGCTAAAGCAGAAGAAAAATTACAAAAAGCCGAGGCAGAAAATAGCGAGCATATTGCCGCATTTAAAACAGGGCTTTCAAAAATGCAAAGCAAACTTGCCGATACCCAAGAGCAACTCAATAGTTTACAAAAAGAGAAGTCATAACATGGCGTTTATTCGTGTCACGTCACCCCATGCGCATACGGCTAATACCACACAGGATATGATGCGTTGGGTTATTCTTGCAACACTCCCCGGCCTTGTTGCACTGACGCACTTTTTTGGTTGGGGCAGTATTATTAATGTCTTCATCAGCTGCCTAACAGCTATGGCTTGTGAGGCATTAATACTGAGCTTACGCAAGCGCCCTATTTTATTTTACCTAAAAGATTATAGTGCCCTCGTTACTGGGATTTTATTGGGTCTTGCACTACCGCCCTATGCACCTTGGTGGCTAGTGGTAATTGGCAGTGCATCGGCAATTATACTGGCTAAACAACTATATGGCGGACTGGGTTACAACCCTTTTAACCCGGCAATGGTTGGCTACGTTATATTATTAATCTCTTTTCCTGTAGAGATGACAAGCTGGGCCATACCTAATACATTATTCAGCGATGGCCAAACGCTGCCCTCGCTAGGCGCTGCACTACAGTCAGTTTTTTTAGGAAATTCAGCAGGTATAGATGGCTATACAGGTGCCACGCCGTTAGATTTATTTAAAACACAACAAGGCTTATTAGTAGAACAAATTAATGCCGCAGAGCCTCTGTTTTCACTCGCTAGTTTTGCTGGTGCGGGCTGGGAATGGGTCAATGTTGCCTTTTTAGCTGGCGGCTTATTTTTACTTTATAAGCGGGCATTTACCTGGCACGCTCCCGTTAGTATGTTGCTTGCACTCAGCGTGATGACATTTTTGTTTTACGGTGGTGGCAACTCAGAAAGTGGCGGCTCAATAATGCTGCATTTATTTTCTGGCGGCACCATGCTCGGCGCATTTTTTATTATTACCGACCCAGTCAGTTCAGCGGTAAGTAATAAAGGCCGCATTATTTATGGCGCGGGTATTGGTATTTTAGTTTATATTATTCGTGTATGGGGTAACTACCCCGATGCAATTGCCTTTGCTGTTCTATTGATGAATTTTGCAGCCCCCTTTATTGATTACTACACGCTACCCCGTACTTACGGCCATAACAAATCCTCGCGCGCGACACGAGGGCGTGATTCATGAAGCCAGAGAATACAAACTTATCTTCTATACCTCTATCAATGAGCAAGAATAGCTTATTATTGTTTTTATTTGCTCTGTTAACTGCGGGAATTTTGGCGGTAACCTTTGAGGGTACAAAAGAGAGCATTGCAATTGCCGAGCGTAAAGCCGCCGAAAAAGCACTATTAGAGATTATTCCTGCCAGCCGTATCGATAATGATTTGCTACTTGATACCATTGAGATACCAACAGCCGCATGGCCAGAGCTTGGCTTAAAAAATGGCGGCGAGATTCACATTGCCCGTAAAAACAAACAAATTGTTGCAGTGATTATCCCTGCCGTGGCACCCGATGGTTATAGCGGCGATATAAAAATGATTGCGGGAGTGAATAGTAACGGCACAATTGCTGGAGTGCGCGTACTAACACATACAGAAACACCTGGGCTTGGCGATAAAGTTGACCTAAAAAAAAGCGACTGGATAACAAGCTTTGATAACAAATCACTTGAGCAACCAACCGTTAGCCAGTGGAAAGTTAAAAAGGATGGCGGTGACTTTGATCAATTTACGGGAGCTACCATTACTCCTAGAGCGGTGGTCGGCCAAATTCGAAAAGTACTTGAATTTGTAAAACGCGAGCAGACGCTATTATTTACCGTAGAAGCTCCGGATAGTAATCCAGAAAGCTAATGTATTAATCAACCGGCTAAGATAATGAATACAACAATTGATACTGTAGAGAATCCTGAAAACGAAGCTACAGCGCAAGAAGCGCAAGCCACATCGGGCGTTGACTACAACGAGATCACTAAAAACGGTTTGTGGTCGAATAACCCAGCGCTAGTACAACTGCTTGGATTGTGCCCTTTACTTGCAGTGAGTGGTTCAGTGGTTAATGCAATCGGTTTAGGTCTAGCAACCCTACTGGTACTGATTGGATCAAATATTGTTGTGTCGCTCATTCGCAATGTCGTTGGTGATGCCGTCAAGCTACCTGTTTTTGTCATTGTTATCGCATCCTTTACGACTTGTACTGAGTTATTGATGCGAGCCTATACCTTTGAGCTTTATCAAATTTTAGGTATTTTTATCCCACTGATTGTGACTAACTGTGCCATCCTTGGCCGCGCTGACGCCTTTGCTTGCAAAAACAAAGTTCTGCCATCGGCGATAGATGGCTTTATGATGGGGCTGGGGTTTTTATTAGTGCTAGTCTGTATTGGTGCAATCCGTGAGGTTTTTGGCGCAGGTACTCTATTTGCTGATATGCAGCTACTCTTTGGTGAAGGTGCTCGTAGCTGGCAACTTAATGTTTTAGGAGACAATTATCCAGGATTTTTAGTCGCAATATTACCGCCCGGCGCCTTTTTAGTTGCTGGCTTCTTAATTGCTTTCAAAAATATGATTGATAACTATAATGAAAAGAGGCGATTAGCTGCACAACCCAAAAATATTGTTAAAGGCGCTAAGCGTGTTAGAACGACTGGCACTATTAGCTAATAATATAGATTTGTATACTATTTTTAACGGAATAAGCGCAGGCAAATTGGTTTTTGATGCGGCTCATTTACATATAAGTCTTATCTAAAGCATAACCATACGCTATTGAAAATAAGGGGCTTAGAATGATCATTTATTTCTTACCATTTAATAGTACTCAGTATTTAATAACACATATCAAACGACCTTATACACGAGTCATTACTTATTTTTTGTTATACCTCACTCCCTTCTTGTTAGCACCAATGACATCTGCAAGTGATTATGAATTTGCGTCGATCGAAAATCTAATCGAGCAAAGAGTAGGGGCTGAAGTATTACGAAAAATCTATAAGAACATCAGTATAGACATCACTGTAACACCAATGAAAGCAGAACGAGCCGAGTTGGAAGCAACTGCTGGCTTAAAAGATGGGGAGGCACTAAGAATTTTTAATTACGGAAACGAACACCCTTCTGTTATTAGAGTTCCTACCTCTTATTATCAATTAAATACTATGGCTTTTTTTAAAGCCGGGAATAGCATCTCTATTGAATCTATCAGTGATTTAAAAAACTATAGAGTTGCTTATATTAAAGGGGTTAAACACACCGACGCTATTATTGAGCAGCTTGGTAATAAAGTCAGAGATGTCGATAATACAATGGAGATGATGCGACTGATTAATAACGGAAGAATTGATATTGGAATAATAAGTCGAGCTGATGGCTTAAACACAATAAAAAAACTGGGGCTTACTACTATTGATTCAATAAAACAGCCGCTATCAACACTCAATCTCTATCACTATTTACATATATCCAATACCGACCTTGTTGAACCCGTCAATAATATGATAGTAACTATGAAGGACTCAGGCACCTTACAAGAATTGATCGAAGAGACAAGAAACGAGTTAATTAATCAGTAAATACAAGGCTATTGCGGCCGAATATTATCTTTAGATTTAGCTGCTCCCGTTAAATAGCCCTGACAAAGATCACAACCATACGCCTTAGCCATATTCCATGCCTCTGTGGTTTCTACCCCTTCGGCTACAGTATTCAGGTTTAATCGCTTGGCTAGCTCTACAGTAGACTTAACAATCGCTTGTTTTTGCTCATCTGCTTCTATACCTATCATAAAAGACTTATCGATTTTTAACTCATTGAAGGGCAGTATTTCGAGCTGTTTAAATGATGAATAGCCCGTACCAAAATCATCGATAGCTAGATGAAAGCCATTAAGACGCAATCGTGACAAGTACTCTATTGCCATTGCAGTATTGTCAATTAAGGTCCTCTCTGTAACCTCCACAGTGATCAAGTCGGTCGGGATACCGTGACGCTTAACCAATGCTTGCAATTCATCGTAAAAATCGGTGTTAGCTAATATACTTGGGCCAACATTAATGCTAATTTGGGTCGGGTGGCCCATTTGCATCCAGACCTTAATTAATTGAAACGCCTGGGAGTATATTTGTAATTCCAATTCAGCCGATTTATTAAGTTTTTCGTAAAGATACAAGAAATTATCAGGTGAAATAATACGGCCATTGGGTAAAACAAGCCTTGCCAAGGCTTCGACACCGGCAAAGCTTTTATCGCTAAATTTAAAGCGTGGCTGAAAATAGGACTGTAAGCCATTATTAAGTAAAGCGTCTATTAGGTCTTTCTCACTAACCCCTTCAGGCAGTGGCGGCGACAATGGTGTATCGGTATATTCAGAAGCCTCAGCAATAAACTCTATTAAGACTTTAGTATCTATGGGTTTATGTAGGGAGCCTATAAACTTGATTTTATATTCTTTAATCATCTGTGTAACAGATGAAACCAGAGAGGCATCCATAGCCGTTAGAATAATCAATGAGCCTGTATAATTACTGAGTGATAGATGCCTTATAAAAGCAATGCCGTCCATATTTGGCATCTGTAGATCGCAGATAATCAAGTCAACAGGGGCGCTAGAATTTTGCTCACGACTAATATTTTCTAAACCCTCTACGCCATCACTAGCGGTCAACACCTGCTCAACACCAATTTGTACCAAGCAGTTGGTAATATGCTCCATCTGAAAGCTATGGTCCTCAACAACCAAGACTTTTAAGCTATTCGTGTCACTCATATTATTACTTACCTAGCCTTTTTTACTTAGTCTTTACTTTACGTATCTAACATTGCTAACGATGATTTGAATTCGGCTATGTTATTCTCAAGGTCAGAAATTAACTCATCTAATGTGTCTAAATCTGACTCGTTTGCCCTATTCTCAATTATTTTAAGCGAATTTACAACTCGCTCTGCCCTTACTATAGAGGCAGCACCAATCATTTTGTGAGCCACATTTTTAATAAGATCTCTATTATTCTCTTTCAAACCTTCCCTAAGATCAGTCAAATCATTGCTTGTAGACTGCCAATATGCGTTTAGCATCGGCTCAATATTCTCTTTCCCCAAAAACACTTCACCTAATTCTTTTAATTTTTCTTTTTTAGCTGTGTTTATATGGTCTGTTGTTGATACCTCATTTGTATCGTTAACCGCTATGGTCATCTCATTGTCAGGAAACCATTGCTTAAGGCATTTTTCTAGGTCGGCGATTTGAATTGGCTTAACTAATAAATCATTCATACCACTATCGAGGCACTTATCTCTCTCACCACTCAATGCATTGGCTGTCATCGCTATGATCGCTTTATTATTACCATCATTTTCTCGAATAATACGCGCTAATTTATAGCCATCAATATTGGGCATATGGCAATCTGTTAATACACCATCAAATTCTCCGTTTTCCCAAGCAAGCATGGCTTCGTAGCCATCTTCTGTGACTTCGTATTGATAGCCTAAATAATCCAACTGACGAGTAATTAAACCTCTATTCATAGAATCATCATCTACAATAAGCAATTTAACCGACTTTTTAGTAGTGTAGTTTAAATACGCTTCGGGTAGAGTCTCATCGTCGTCGAGAAGACCTAATGAGATGTCGACGATTAACTCCAAAAAACTGGGCTGCAGCGGATTAGTATTTAACAATGCTTTACTAGCAATAAAAGAATTAGCACTGAGATTATCTTCATTAACAAGTTGTATCACCTTAGTATCCGATAACAACTGCTTAATGACGTTTTTAATACTATCTATTTTTTCTTCTCTTGCTAAGTTGATCAAGGTTGAGCGCTCAATAAATACAATATCAGCACTACATTCGGCAACAATTGTTCTTAGCGCCTCGATTTTTGTCGGGATTGGATTACTTATATTGACCACTCCACCATAATAACTCAGATACCGATATAAAATGTCACAGACTAAAACATCATCACTGATCACAGCAAAATTAAAAGGCCTCCACTTAGTTTCTTCTTGTTTATCTACTTGGCTATATTCAATAAGTTGTCGGTAAGTCACTTTAGTGCCAAAATTCAATTTACTTTCTAACTGAATAGAGCCGCCCATCAACTCTGATAAGCGTTTACAAATACTTAGGCCCAAACCACTCCCGGCAAACTGCTTCTTGGACTCCATATCAACTTGTACAAATTCTTGAAACAGCTTTGCCTGATTCTCTTCGCTAATACCAATACCGGTATCTTTTACGCTAACAACTAATTCATTCTTATCAGAACCTTGATCAATGATCTCTGCATAAACAGAGATTCTACCTTTAGAGGTAAATTTAATGGCATTATTAAGAAAATTGTTAACAATTTGCGAAATTCTTGGCGCATCAATTTGGAACTCTCTATTGAGCTCTGGGCTAACAAACATCTCCACGAATAATTGTTTATCATAGGCATTTTGTGCAAGTGTATTAACGCAAGCCTCAATGACTTCTTTAATATTAGCAGGCCCAATGATTAAATCCATTTTATTGGCTTCTATTTTCGAGAAATCCAACACGTCGTTTAAGATACTTAACAAGTTATCCGAAGAGGTTTTTGCCAAATGCGCCATTGTCATTTGCTCAGAGCCTAATTTTGATTTCACTAATAACTCAAGCATCCCCATAATGCCATGTAAAGGTGTTCTCAATTCATGGCTAATCACTGCAAGAAAATCTGATTTGGCTTTGTTAGCAGCATTAGCAGCTTGCTCAGCAACTACTAGTTTTTTAGCAATCCTTTTGCGTTTATCGATTTCCTTTTTCAATCGATATAACCAAAGAGCACCAAAACTTAAGATGAAAAAACTCACGACCAAAACCTGATAGATCAAGGTATAATCAATCTTTTCACTATACTCAACATCATTCCACTTATCGTAAATCGCCTGCTGTTCTTTAGAATTGATAATAGCTACTAGGGCTTTATTTAAAATAGTGACAAGATCTGCTTTCTCCGGTTGCACAGCAAAAGCGAGACGTAACTCAAAGTCTGATTTTCCGACAATTCGAACATTGCGCAACCCTAGCTGCTTAATATTAAATGCAGCCTGAGAGGAGTTGGCAAAAACAGCGTCGATTTTTCTAGTAGAGACACCCACCAAAGCATCTTGAATAGAATCAAAAAAATAAAATTTTTGATTCGGGTAGCTTTCAATCACCGCGCTTGTGATACCGTAATCCCTAACCAGCCCTATTTTTTGATCCCTAATCTGCTCAAAACTTTCAACATAGTCCTCAGTATTACGCATAACAAAAACAACAGGCGTTTTAGAATAATTTTTGGTAAACAATAACTGATTGCTTAAAAATGAACTGTCTGTCTCTGACAAAATATCAATCTCACCAGATTTTGCTAATGCGACTGACTCACTCCATGTTTTTGTTTGGATAAATTTAAACTCTACACCAAGAATACGCTGAATGAGTTCGACATGCTCTGCCACTTGACCAATGTATTCGCCATTTTCATCGAAGGCTTCATAGGGCAGCCAATCTGGGTCACCGGTAAAGGTAATAGGAGATATACTCGCTAAATATTCTTTCTCAGAAGGCGTTAATTCAACACTGAAGCTATCATTATTTAAAGTAGCCGGTGTAGATAGCCATCTCGAGAATATCTCACGCAATAATCTGGGATCGGCAAAGCCACGGGCTTTTGATATTATTCTAAACAGCTCAGGGGATTCATTATTAACAAAAAGCGTAGCTGTCAAAGAGATATCTGTCTCCCCAGCAAATACTAAGTCTTGATAACCATTCAGAGCCAGAATACTTATACTGAATGTTCTTGGGGTAACAAAAGCCCTTAGCTCACCACTAGATACTTTATTAAGCCCATCTCTTGTATTATCTACTTCTTCAAAAATAACATTGGGATACTCTTTAAACAAAGCTTGGGCATAGCCATAATTCGTTACAATGCCAACACGGCTATGATTAAAACTCGCAAGATCTTTAACCGGAGAGTTTATATCTTTTGTCACAATAGCGATATTACTAGAAACAGAGCTCTCAATAGGAGTAAATGTCTTATTGAGAATGATATCCGAGCTATCTCCAGAGATCACATCAACTTTTCCATCGACAGCTAATTGCAACGCACGAACTCTGTCGTAGACAGGAATTATGTCGAATTCGAGGCCAGTAATTTCTGTTATCACACCAAGATAATCAGCGGCAAGGCCGGTATAGCGGCCCGAAGCACTAAAAGTGCCTAATGGTTCCCAATCAGGAATGCCGGTATAGCGTACCGACAAATTATTTTTTAACCACTCCCGCTCTTCTGTGGTTAATTTTGCTAAAAAATCTGGATTTGCTTCGCTATCGGCATAAGCGACCATTGGAGACAATGCGCCTTGAACAGCAGTAATAAGTATTGCCCATACCCATATAAGACTAAAAGCCTTGGTAATTAATTCTCTTCTAAGCCGCATAGCCTTCCATTTTTATTGTATTGCAATGAGCATTAATGCAGTGGTGGTATTCCTACACATACACCTAATAAGTATATTATATTTCCACTAATTGTGTTTAATTGCCATGATTAAAAAGATTAATGCTGCTCTTATCTCTAAAAGGTATAATCGTGCATTGTTTTTTACCTATAGGGTATATCTGTGAAAGTTGTTTCAATTAATGTTAATGGAATACGCGCCGCTGCTCGAAAAGGCATGTTTGACTGGCTTAAAAAGATCAATGCCGATGTCATCTGCCTACAAGAACTTAAAGCACAACCCGATCAGATAGACGGAGAAGAATTTCATCTAGAGGGTTACCATCGCTATATTCATTGCGCCGAAAAAAAGGGCTATAGCAGCGTGGGAATTTATTCAAAAGAAAAACCTCAAAAAGTTCACATGGGGTTGGGGGCTATCAGTGATGCTGACTGGCAAGATGTCGACCGCGAAGGCCGCTATATACAGGCTGATTTTAAAGGTCTTAGTGTAGCGTCACTATATATGCCATCGGGTTCTTCTAAGGAAGAGAGACAGCTGTTTAAATACGACTTAATGGAACGTTTTGAGCCAGTTTTACAAAGTATGCTGCGTAAGCGGCGCGAGTTTATTATTTGCGGTGACTGGAATATAGCCCACAAAAAAATAGACATTAAAAATTGGCGAGGTAATCAAAAGAACTCAGGCTTTTTACCCGAAGAGCGTGCATGGATGGATTGGCTCTTAAATGACGACGACAACCTACGTGATAAACCCTTAGGTTTTGGCGATGCTTTCAGGGTAATTAATAAAGAGGAAGAAGAATACACCTGGTGGTCTAATCGCGGCCAAGCTTGGGCTAATAATACCGGTTGGCGTATTGATTACCAGATAATAACCCCTGGGCTAAGGGACAAGGTAGTACCTCAGTCAGACTTGATTTATAAAGAAGAGCGATTTTCAGATCACGCACCCTTAGTGATTGAGTATGATATTTAGCGACCTGCTTATATAAAGATAGTACTAATAAATACTTGCTGTCGTTACCAATCAGTTCCAACAGCAAAAATTAACTAGCTAAACTGCTTATAAATCATAAACACGATAAACACAGCAATCGCCATAAAAATTACTTTATTACTACTACCCGATCGTTTAATGCCTCCATGCGTAGATTCAACCTCTCCTACTGTTCTATCTGCGTCAGGAGCCTCATCAATATAATGATCAACAATATCTTTACTCTCTTTTAAGCCGATATTCCTCAACTCTCTTAACATTTTGATGGCATCAATTTTCTTACCTGCGTTAATAAGGTCGATGACTTCGGGTTCTAACTCTGTGTTTTGTGTGTCATTCATATTTATTTTATCCTTCTTACCAAATTCTAATCTAAGCTATAGCTAACTAGCCTCTAACTCAATATCTCCAGACTCTAGAAGCGATATTAATACAAGCCTTTCTGACTCACTGATTGATGTAAGCAATAAACTATCACAAATCTCCCGAGCAAACTGCTCACCAACCTTAAAACTGGCGCCATTAACAAATAGCGACTGATCAGAAAACGCAAAGCGACTATAAACAGGCTGTAGCAGCTCCAAACCACTATCATTAATGAGCTGATTGATATTATCTAAGGTGAGTAAATCCAGGCTAGTTTGCTCACCCTCTTCTAAAGGTGGTAAATAGCGTGGCTCGGTAACCAATTGGCCAAAAGATTTATTAACAGCCTGCTGTATTATTTGCGGGGTAAATTTTTGTACTAAAGCACTAAGCTGGGCTTCGACAATAGTATTTATGCGAAAACTATTTTCATCGATAGAGCTGTTACCAAACACGGTGACTTTATCTTGATAACGTCGATTTTCATCATCCGATTGAGCGATATCATCTATTAGATTTTCAAGCGTAGCCAGTAATATTTCCTTTTGTGATGGCGCCCTAAAACCAACTGACAAGGTGATACAATCATCAGTCAATGCTGTACCCCAATGCGCAACCCCTGCTGGAATATAGAGCATATCCCCTGGCCGGGCTTCCATACTCTGCTCTGTGATAAATTCATCCAACAACTTAACTTGTGAGTTGCTCTGTAATTTCGAAGCATCGTTACACATTTGCCCAAGTTGCCATTCACGGGTGCCCGATACTTGCAACAAAAACACATCGTAATAATCAAAATGAGGACCCACACCACCACCAATGGGCGCGAAGCTCGCCATAATATCTTCTAGACGCCATTTAGGTAAAAATGAAAAGCTATCCATAATAGCATTAACATCTTCAATCCATTGATCAACGCCTTGTACCAATAACGTCCAATTGCTGCCTCCCATGGATTGAAACACCTCCTCATTAAACGGCCCTTGCTTACAAGCCCATGGGCCATCCATACCAAAGCCTGTGATGATACGCGCCTCACTATCTTCTTCGCAGGCAATAGCCATTAAATCATCAGCACCAACAATACCGCTCAAGCTGTTGATAGTAGCAGGTAGAAACACTGCTTTTTTCTGCCAATACTGCTGCAAAAAAATGTGTTCTGTTATTTCTGTAGATTCGGTGAATATCGACACAAGGATCCTATTGGTAAAATATAGACTAAAAGAACTCCCGAATAATCTCGGATAATTCGAAACGCCTAAAACATCATAACGTAAAGTTTTAAATTATATGACACATTATTGTCATATTGCTTGCCTAATATACTCCTCTAATTTTCACATCGATCCTTGATAGGCCCAATATGATATTACCCAAAAGTAAAATAGCATTACTGGCAAGCGTATTTATTAGCGCAGCCTCTGGACACATCCACGCAGACTCATTCCAACGTATTTCGACTTGGTCTACTGCTAACAATTTACCCGCGAGTATAGCTATCGAAACTGAGACATCTGCTGAGATAATAACAGCAAGCCCCGATGGTGAAACACTAATTTATTCAGATAGCCCCCTAGGCGGTATAGGCTTTATTGATATTAAGAATGAAAACGCACCGCAAGCACTTGGCTTTTTAAAACTAGACGGCGAGCCAACCTCTGTTGCAGCATCAAATAAGTACATACTTGCTGGTGTTAACACATCAAAAAACTTTACATCGCCAAGTGGCAAGCTGGTTACCGTCAGCCTCAAAAAGCCAACTATTGTGGGCAGCTGTGATTTAGGTGGCCAACCCGATTCGGTAGCCGTATCTAAAGATAACCAGTATGTGGCTATCGCCATAGAAAACGAAAGAGACGAAGACCTTAACGATGGTTTATTGCCGCAATTACCTGCGGGGAATCTAGTTATTATTCCCTTAAAAGAAGGTAAGCCAACCTGCGAAAGTAAGATTCTTGTTAATTTAAATGGCCTAGCGGACATTGGCCCGACAGACCCAGAGCCTGAATTCGTCGACTTTAATAGCAATAATGAAATTGTACTTACACTCCAAGAAAACAATCATATTATTGTCATACGCGCTCGCGATGGAAAAATTCTTAACCAATTTTCGGCGGGATCAGTTGACTTAAATAATATAGATATCGAAGAAGAGCGAGCACTGACCTTCGACGGCCAACAGAAAAATCGTAAACGTGAACCTGATGCCGTTAAATGGATCGATACTAATCGCTTTATTACAGCAAATGAAGGTGACTACGAAGGTGGCTCACGTGGCTTTACTATATTCAGCAAATACGGAGAGGTATTATTTGACTCTGGGCTAGACCTTGAGTATCGCATTGCACAGGCTGGGCACTACCCAGAAAAACGCTCAGGTAACAAAGGGGTAGAACCTGAAGGGCTAGAAGTAGCAAACTTTAATGGCAGCACTTATTTATTTGTTCTGGCAGAGCGCGCAAATGTTATTGGCGTTTATAAAGATACCGGCGGCAAACCCGAATTTGTTCAGCTACTGCCCGCGGGCATTGCTCCTGAAGGTGCTATTGCCATACCCACACGTAATCTATTAGCTGTCGCTAACGAAAAAGATTTAATAGAAGATAACGGTCCGCGCTCACACGTTATGCTTTACAAGCTCAGTGACACAAAGCCTAGTTACCCGCATATAGAATCAGTTAAAGACGGCAATAGACCTATTGGCTGGGGCGCACTTTCTGGCTTAGTCTCAGATGATAAAAAATCAGGTATTTTGTACGCTGTTAACGACAGCTTTTATAAAAGCCAGCCCACTATTTTTACTATTGATACTAACCAAAACCCTGCAAAAATAATAAAAGCCACCCCAGTAACCAACGATGGCCTGCCTGCCAAAAAACTCGATATGGAAGGCATTACTACCGATGGCAATGGCGGCTTTTGGGTTGCATCTGAAGGTAACACCAAAAAATCAGTGCCTCATGCCATTTATCATGTAAGCAAAAAAGGCGCAATAAAACAAAAAATATCTTTCCCACAAGAGCTACTAAAACATGAGATACGTTTTGGCGCCGAAGGCATTACGCGTATCGGCAATACTCTATGGATGGCTATACAGCGACCTTGGAAAAACGACCCCAAAAACACAACAAAGCTTGTGTCTTATAACACTGAGACAAAACAATGGGGCGCAGTACACTACCCGCTCGAAACCATTAAAAAAGGCTGGGTAGGCCTATCGGAAATAAATGCATATGGAGAGTATGTTTACGTACTCGAAAGGGATAATCAAGTCGCAGGAAACGCTAAAATAAAACGACTGTACCGTGTCAAACAAAATGCCCTATTAAATTCTGATTTATCTAGCAACCTACCGCTTGTGAAAAAAGAATTGGTCTATGATTTTATTCCAAAGCTAGAGTCATTTAACGGTTATACTACTGAAAAACTAGAAGGATTTACCTTTGACAAAAAGGGCAATGCATTTGCTGTAACAGATAACGACGGTGTAGATGACAACTCTGGCGAAACCATCTTTTTACGCTTAAAAAACATTCAATAAGCTCTCTCAGTAAAACCCATAGCCTGCTAAGCAAGCTATGGGTTTTATTTTAACTTATTAAATCCGCACAGATCCTACGATAAGTAATTATTGTAGGATTTTTTATTTTCACTGTTTAAAAATTTAACTTAAACGAAATATAAATTACATATTTTTGTAATATTCACCCACTACTATGTCCCCCGTTCACAGAGAAACAATTAAAAAATTCTTTTTATACTTTTATTATATTTTTACCATAGGGGTTCTTCATGAAATTATTACCACTTGCATTAGCGTTTGGCGTTATCGCTGCATCAGGCTCAGCAAGCGCTGCAACCATTTATAAAAAAGATGGGTTTACGTTTAAAATTGATGGCGACATACAACTACAACTTCGTCAAGAAGTAGACGAAGATAGCAACAGTGAAATTGATATCGATGACTCTGAGTTAAAGCCAAAAGTCTCTTACGATATAGGCGGCGGTTACAAAGCGTATGCTGAGGCACATTTTGATGTAGGTAATGACGACGATGGTAACGTCGAAGCTGAAGAAACATTTATCGGCATAAAAAACAAAATTTTTAAAGTACAAATTGGTCGCCAAGACTATGTTACTGACGACTTTGCAACTGAGCGTGCTATCGAAGAGCCATTCGCGGAATCAGCCTTTGAAGAAGATAACGACAACCGTTTTGACAACGATGGTTTCGTTGATGGCGACGACGTTATCCTTGCTTCAATCAGAGCCGGTGCATTCGATATTCACCTATCACAAGACATAGGTGGAGCAGACGAAGATGATTTTTCATCATCAGATATTTATGTGACAGCTAACATTAATAAATACTTCCAAGTCGGTGTTGCGGCACAAATCTTAGAAGAAGAAGGCGGTTTAGAATCTGACACTTACGGTATTAACTTCCACGCTAAATTAGGTCCTGTATCTCTAGCGGGTGACTACAGTGAAAAAGAATACGATGATTCTGGCGTAGAAGACACCGAAGTTTTTAACTTATCGGCTGGTTTTAAATTAGCAAAAACCACTAAAGCGGTTCTTGGCTACACCAATATCGATAATGGCTCATTTGGCGACCTTGATGTTTATTATGCGAATGTGACTTACAAATTTCCTAAAGCGAAAAACGTAAGCGTATTTGCTGAAATTCAAGGTGTGAGCGAAGATGTTACATCAACAAGCTTCGACGAAGATGACACTGGCTACCTTGTAGGTATGCGCATTAAATTCTAAAAAAAACTTGCCCCCCCTTATTAGCCGGCTTTTTTAAGCCGGCTTTTTTATGCCTGTTCATCTAAGGCATCTAACAGAAAATTTTCTAAAAGTTATAAATCCTTATATAATGCTGAGAAATGCTAACTCCGTCACTACCTGCGAGAACAATCACTACATGCTAACCATTTGGGTCGATGCCGACGCCTGCCCCGTTGTTATAAAAGAAATCATTTGCCGTGCCGCTAATCGCACACAGACCCCCACTGTGTTTGTGGCGAACCAGGCAATTGCCCTACCCAAATCGAAACATATTAAAATGCTACAAGTCAGCAGCGGCTTTGATGTTGCCGACGACACCATCGTTGAGCGAGTATCTAGTGGCGATATTGTCATTACCAGCGACATACCACTGGCCTCCGACGTACTCGAAAAGCAAGCCTTTGTGATTACATCGCGAGGCGAGCGCTATACGCAAGACAATATAAAAGCGCGCCTAAACATGCGCGACTTTATGGAGACAATGCGAGCAAGCGGCGTACAGTCCGGCGGGCCTGCAGCGCTTAACCACGCAGACAGGCAAGCTTTTGCCAATGCGCTTGATAGGCTACTGACAAAAGCGCAACAGGCCAAAAGATAAAAAACCTCTTTCACCCTTAAGTAATATGTGAGGAGTAATACCTAGGGAGCCTCAAATTAACCTTGGCTTTACACCCAACAATATGTATTACACATTTAATCCACGCAAAAACAAAAAGCAAAACCCGACTCTAACACTCGGTTAGTTGAGTCTTATTTCAATAGAATCTGACCCTATTGCTTTCTCTTTTTAGAATGCACACCATCGTTTTATCACGCAATGGAGCCTCTCTGACTAGCTTTGTTGTAAACTTATAAACCTATTAACATGTTACTCACCAGCTTTAGTTTATTGAAACAAACTCATAGACTCGCTTTGGTATGTTTCTATCCATTCCTTTCTTCTCCATAAGCTCAATATATATTTTACCACTTTTCTTAGCCTTTTTTAGATAAGTAGCAGCGCTTGAAGGATACTTCTTCTTTCTTAAATATGTTTTTCTATAAACATCAAATAAATTAAGGTAAACCACTGTTCTCTCAGGATCTCTTCGACTTACACAAACCAAATAATTTAAAGCCGTATCCAAGCTATCTGCTTGCTCAAAAACGAATCCAATATCATTTTCAACTGCTATTTTCTTTTCATTCTTTGGTTTACTACACGACCCAGGCATATTTAACGAAAATTTTGACATGGTGTCATTTAATTCTTTAATAGCTTTTTCTCTTTTCATTTTTTTTATAAAAATAAGAGATCTCTTTATTTGGTAATTTAATATACCAATCTGTAGCTCATCTTTTAAGTTAAATCTATTTTTGGTATCACTACCTTGAATTTCATCGTAAATTCGCCTTCCAAGAGACAACACACTTTCTCTATCATCCCTATTCTTTGCAGTTTTCAGCTTCGCTTTTAGATCATTTATTAACTCTACTTGATTTAAATTAATAAATACTCCTCCATCCCATTTCATTCGAATAGGAGGGCTTTCAGCTATTGCAGTGGTTAGCCTACTGCATTCATCTTCTGTATTTCCGCTCCTGCAATATGGAAGTAGTGTTATTATTAAATCGCCTTCATTAGCAGTCACTAAGCTAGTACCCACACCACTTGCCTCACAAATATCATGCGATATAATTTCGTCCTTTTTAACTTGGTATACTGTTGTGCCAGAGATAGGAATTCCAGAACTGCAGCAGTCTTCAACATAATGTAAATATAAATCTCCATCTCTTGATGAAAATATTTTTTTAACTTGGTTCTCGCTAAGTAATCTTTCTATATCTTCTATTGACTCAGCCTCATGATAATCCCAAACACCACAATCTGAATAAACATGATGAGAAATAAACAAAAGCAACAATAATCTTAGTATAGTTTTAATTTTTCACGTTCCTCTGTTAAGCCATACTGATACCTAGGGCACCCCACAAATTGCTAATCCACCAGCCCCATTGGCAATAAAACGCACCGCGCAAAGGGGCTCCCTGCCCCACTTGCACTGTCATTGGCGTCCTTACACAAAAATTGCTCCTGCATTTTTGACGTACCCTCCATCCCTGGAGGGCAGTGACTGCTTGACTCCCAATGGGCTGGAGGGCAATTTCAGGGGACTGGGGTACGGTGGCAGTGAGATAACTTAGCTGCTTGAGTGTGGTCACGATGACTTTCATTGAATAATCCCTTTCGCTTTTTATTAGGCATGGCTTATGCCTGCTGATCCCCAAAACCCCAGCTTTTGGCCAGTTGGTCGGCCTGGAGGTTAATATTGTCGACCTCTATTTTGTTTAGCACTCTCTCCAATTGGGCGTCAAAGTCTTTGGGTTTATCGTCGTTAAATAAGTACCAGCCTTGGCGGCCTTCCCAGTCTTCTGACCAAACGGCGTCGCGGCCTTTGGCCATATAGTGCGCAATGGCTACCAGCACAGGGCCATGCACCTTGGGACCACCTACAAAGGGGTTGCCTGTGGGCGTAATCACAAAGCGACGGGGTTTGAAGCGGCCTTTTTTATCGTAGCCATATAACACCATCACCAGCGCGTGACGGTTTTCGTAGTACCAAAGGCGGTCATAATGCTGCGCCCAGACATTGCCCTTGCGCCAGGTATAGACAAGGTTTTTCTCCCGATCAATATATAAAGGCGCGCGGCGGCGAAAGCTCAGAATGGCAATGAGCAAACCGGGAATACCGAGGCCTAAAAAGCTGGCCATAAATATATCGCCATAGAGCCGACGCTTAGCTGGAGCGCTACGAATATAGCGAATATGAACATAATTTTTAAGGGGCATTTTTCCAGAAGAATCAATCAGAGCATATCTTTCAATAGCTGACACATCATCAGTCCACTGAAAATAATCATCGCCATATTTTTTTTTCTGAACTCAATAAAACTAAGATAAGTTTTTTCTGTAGATTTCCAGGTTTGATAAATATCGTCGGTCCACCACCAGAGGACTACAATAAGTGCCAGCAACCAAGGCAATAAAAACATCTCCCGCAATACCCCCCAAGAGGTGCGCAGACCCAGAAGCCGCTGGTTAACTTCGCCAATAGGCGGCAGGGGTTTATCCAGGCGAAAGGTCTCTTCCTGCAATAGCGTATCTTGCTGTTGGCCCAGGTGGTTCAGTTTGCTGTAGTAGTTGGGTTTTTCGAGAATATGCTTCATTGTTATTGAGCAACCTCTTCGTTGATCATTCCTATAATCGGTTTTGCCTGTAGGCCGCCTTCACTGATAAAACGCATGGGGGCAATGGTATTAGGCTGGGGTTGGTAGTACCAGTGGAGCTGTATTTTCTCGTCGGCCTTAAAGCGGATATGTACTGTGGTAGCACCTTGATTGTGGCCAAAGCGAGCCTGATTAGCGGCGGTCTGAAAATCCGCTGTTAGCTGATTGTTATGCCGGTACTCCGTGGTGAATCCCATACGAGTATTCGCGGGGATAGTTTCGATGGTGCGCACGCTATAGTGAATATCGGAGATACCCTGTCTATGTTCATTTTTTGTATGCCTAAAAAACGAACCAAAAAAGGGCACCCCGCAAATTGCTAATCCACCAGCCCATTGGCAATAAAACGCACCGCGCAAAGGGGCTCCCTGCCCCACTTGCACTGTCATTGGCGTCCTGCCAATGACTGCTTTATTCACAATGGGCTGGCGGGCAATTTCAGGGGGTTGGGGTACGGTGGCATCGTTGGACTTTTGGATAATCGACTTCAATGAATAATCCCTTTCACTTTCTATTTCGTTAAGACTTATGATTCCTCTAAACCAAAACCCCAGCCCTTGGCCAGTTGGTCGGCTTGCGGGTTAATGTTCTCTTGCTCGATGATCTGTAGGATTTTTTGCAGTTGTTGGTCGAAGTCTTTGGGTTTATTGTCGTTAAATAAATACCAGCCTTCGCGGCCTTCCCAGTCGGTTTTAAACACCACATCACGACCTTTTTCCATAAATTGATGAACAAAGGCCAATACTGGGCGATATAGGGTTTCGCCGTTCATAAAAGGGTTGCCCGAGGGTGTGACGACAAAACGGCGCATTTTATAGGAGTGTTTGCGGTGGAGGCTATAGAGAATAAAAGTCATAGCCACATTATTTTGGTAGTACCATTGCTCGTTATAGAACTGCGCCCAGACCTTGCCTTTACGCCAGGTGTAGACAATGCCTTTATTGCGATCAAAATATAACGGTGCGCGGCGTTTAAATATCAATATGCTGATACTTAAAATAATAATCGTAAGCACAGCGCCGCCGCCAAAAATAATATCGGCTTTTAGACGCCTTTCAGCTCCTACACTATCGCGATAGCGAATATCTAGATATTTTTCTAATGGCATTTTTTTTTCATCGAGTAAGCGGTTATACATTCTCAAAACAACAGGGTCTTTTGTTATTTGAAAATAATTCTCGCCATATTTTTTTTTTCTAAACTCAACGAAACTAATATGTCTATTTTCCTGTGACTTCCATGTTTCATAAATATCCTCAACTTGCCAATATAAAGCCAGACACACGCCAATTAACCAAGGTAGTAAAAATAAAAAACGTAAATTGCCAACGGAGGTACGTACTCCTACCCGTTGTTGTGTGACCTCACCAATGGGGGTTACGGGTTTTGACTCGCTTAAAGTCTCCTCACTTAGTAAAACACCATGCTGCTGATGCAGTTTAACCAAGGTGGTTTGGGCATTGGGTTTAAGTATGGGGGTAGACATTAGGCGGCGTCCTCATTGATCATGCCAATGATGGCTTGCTTTTGTAGGCCATTGCCGGTTAAGAAGCGTTGCGGAGAAATAATATTGGGCTGGGGTTGGTAGTACCAGTGGAGCTGTATTTTCTCGTCGGCCTTAAAGCGGATATGCAGTGTGGTAGCTCCCTTGCTGTGGCCAAAGCGAGCTTGATTGGCAGCGGCTTGAAAAGCCGCCGTTAGCTGCTGGTTATGCCGGTACTCCGTGGTGAATCCCATACGAGTATTCGCGGGGATAGTTTCGATGGTGCGCACGCTATAGTGAATATCGGAGATACCCTGTCTATGTTCATTTTTTGTATGCCCAAAAAACGAACCAAAAAAGGGCACCCCGCAAATTGCTAATCCACCAGCCCATTGGCAATAAAACGCACCGTGCAAAGGGACTCCCTGCCCCACTTGCACTGTCATTGGCGTCCTGCCAATGACTGCTTGATTCCCAATGGGCTGGCGGGCAATTTCAGGGGACTGGGGTACGGTGGCAGCAAAAGAATTCAGCTGCTTGACCAGCATTAAAAACCCCATCCCTTGGCCAGTTGGTCAGCTTGTGGGTTGATATTGTCAGCCTTTATTTTGTCCAATACCTTTTGTAACTGGGCATCAAAATCTTTGGGCTTATCGTCGTTAAACAAATACCAACCCTCACGACCCTGCCAGTCTTCTGACCAAACGGCGTCGCGGCCTTTGGCCATATAGTGTGCAATCGCCGCCAATACGGGGCCATGCACCTTGGGGCCACCCACAAAGGGGTTGCCTGTGGGCGTAATCACAAAGCGGCGGGGTTTGAAGCGGCCTTTTTTATCGTAGCCGTATAAAACCATCACCAGCGCGTGACGGTTTTCATAGTACCAAAGCCGGTCGTAGTGCTGCGCCCAAACATGGCCTTTGCGCCAAGTGTAGACTAGCCTTTTCTCCCGATCAACATACAACGGTGCACGGCGGCGAAAGCTCAGAATTGCAATGAACAAACCGGGAATACCAATCCCTAAAAAGCTGGCCATAAATATATCTCGATGGAGGCGGCGTTTAGCACCAACACTATCCACATAACGAATATTAAGGTATTTCTTTAAGGGCATAACACCATTTTCATTAATATCGTTATACATACCAATTACGACAGGATCGTCAATCCATTCAAAATAATCATTGCCATATTTTTTTTTTCTGACCTCAATAAACCGAAGTGCTGTTTCCTCTGTAGACTTCCATGTTTGATAAATATCATCGCTCCACCACCATAAAACGACTATCAGCGCCAGTAACCAGGGCAGTAAAAACATCTCACGCAATACCCCCCAGGAGGTACGTAAACCCAGTTGCTGCTTGGTGACTTCGCCAATGGGTGGTAGGGGGTTATCCAGGCGAAAGGTCTCCTCCTGCAATAGCTTATCTTGCTCTTGGCTCAGGTGGTGCAGTTTGGTGTAGTAGTTGGGTTTTTCGAGGATATGCTTCATTGCGCCACCTCCTCATTGATCATCCCTATAATGGGCTTTGTCTGTAGGCCGCCCTCGGTGATATGGCGCATAGGGGCAATGGTATTGGGCTGGGGTTGGTAGTACCAGTGGAGCTGTATTTTCTCGTCGGCCTTAAAGCGGATATGTACTGTGGTAGCACCTTGATTGTGGCCAAAGCGAGCCTGGTTAGCGGCGGCCTGGAAATCCGCTGTTAGCTGACTGTTATGCCGGTACTCCGTGGTGAATCCCATACGCGTATTCGCGGGGATAGTTTCGATGGTGCGCACGCTATAGTGAATATCGGAGATACCCTGCTGAAAGTTAGGCAAGGTAAACTCCAGATCATAGGTACGGGAGGCATCAAAGGATAATAAGGAGTGATCGTCCTCCATAGTAAGCTGGGGCATATTCAGGTAGTTCATAAACTCTTGAGTTTCGGTTTGATAAGCTTGGGATATAAGCTCATCATTTGCTAAATCCTGAGCAGTAGATAGCCGACGAGATATCGAAGGCCTAATATTTTTTTCACTCCAAAATAAATACTTCTCTCCACTCCCCCAAAAACAATTTTCCAGCAGGTGCTGAAAATCTGATTTGCTGCTAAAGATCAGCATAATTACCCCCGCTACTACCATTAACAGGGCCACAACGGCAAAGGCAATGGCAAAGGGGCCTGTTACTGAGCCACCGGCAATAACGGTCATCGCCTGAAGAAACAGTATGCCAGAGCCTAGACCCACGAGGGAATGGCCTGCCACCGCCAAGTTATTACCTTCATTGTGTGCTTGGAAGCCGCCGATGATAGCGTCGATAACCGCTGCAAAGTTGGCGATGGCAATCAAACGTTTGGCAATCACGCCTTCTAGTATCTGGCTGAGGAATTGGGCTTTATTTTTTAGCTGGGGTGCCAGCACCTTGGCGAGCTGTGCGCTGCTGCGGCCCAGAGCCTTTGCACCCACGCTGGTTGCCCCTCTGGCGGCGGATAGCGTATCGACTGTCAGAGAAGATAAAGCCGCGGTATATTGCATGGCCACGGAGATACGCCCGCCTTTGCGGATGGGGTTTTCTTGGCTAAAACGGGTTTGGTTTAGCAGTTCACCTATAGTCATAGCATTGAAAAAACCCGAGATCCCACCAAGGGTGCCGTCGATTCCCGCTGCTGTCACTTGAAACCTGTTGTCGAGGTCTAGCTCGTTGTAACGCGCCCCGGCAATTCGAGTCACTTTGACATCGTATAAGGTCCACAATTGGGGTAATTCAGTCTCTTTTATACGCTGCGACCAATTAAAAAGGGACTGCGCTTTTTTCATTTTAGCCATTGCCCATTTGAGCGCAGCAGGGTCCGAGGAAGATTGGCTAGGATAACGTTTAACACTATCGTCAATAACTTTGGACATGACTTTGCCCAGCTCTTCCGTGGTGAGCTTGACGGTTTTATTGACGTCTACGGTTAAGCCAAAGGCTTTCATTAGGTCGGGGATGAGTTTTTCAGCGACGTAGCTCAAGCCGTTAAAAGTGAGTCGATTACCTGCCCGTTTGCCAAGATCGGCACCGTATTTGGCCCAAGAGACTATTTCACCCAATAGTGCGCCTATGCCGCGAAAAAAGTAGTCTATACCCCGTAGCGTTGCTCTTGACCATTCAAAACTGGCTTGCGGTATGGTCACTAGTGTACGTATGCCTTTGGTGGCAACATAGAAGACATTTTTATCACTCTCGCTCGAGATAATATCTTCCATTACAGCTTTGCCGGGTTCTGAGGCGGTAATACCATCAAAGATGTTGCCACTGACCTCGCAAAGCTTGCCCAGTTCTTTATCAGCATCTTCGCCACTTTTGATCTCATAACAGAAGAATTGTTTAAAATAGGTATCTAGTGAGCCGACTTTTCCGGTGAGTGCGTCTTCGTCCATAAAGGCACGATATAAGTCGGCAAACTGTTGCTGGCGTTTTTGAAAAAGTTGAACATCGGTGTCCATTGTTTTCCAGTACTCATCGTGCTCTTGCCAGTTGATAGACTCCTCGATAATTTCTTTTAAGTCTTCGTCTTCTGTTTGCCTTAGTTGGTTAACGATTTGCCCAATGGTAAAGGGGTAGATGTTGGAGGAGGCGTAGTTTTTTTCCCAGAGCGCTAGTTTGGCGTGGACTTCGGCGATGTCGCGCTGGCGACCAACGGGGTCGTGTAGTGCTATAACGCGGGCGGTTTTACCCTGTTGCAGGTTTTTAGCGCGCGCTCTTAGTTGTACGGCCAGTTGTTCGGCACCAATGTCGTAGCTGGCGCTAGTGGTGAGTATGTCTAAAGAGAGGTCTTTGACGCTGGGGTCGGTGTCGCTTTCTTTGATGCTGAGGATTCTGTTTTGTTTGGTACGGTAGTCTTCTACCAGTTCTTTCAGGTTGTCGCTGGTGGCCTCGACGGTGGCCTGGTCGTCTTCAATGAGGCTGACTCGCTGCATGGCGGCTGCGCGTTCTGTCTCGTTGCCGTTCATTTTGTCGATAACGTCGGGGTGCCATTCGTGTTCGCTGTAGGCAATGCTGATTTCGGTGACGTGTTTGCGAACAAAGGCAAAGGGGTAGCCGCCTTTTTGGGAACCGGAGCCGTCTTGTTTTAGGCCGTCTTGTGCATTGATGCCATTGCTAAATTGAAATTTGGGAAAGCGCTCTTCCAGTTTGCCATTTTCTTCTATTTGCAGGTATTGAAAGATGTGAAAGTGGTCGCCGCCTTGTTCTTCGCGGATGTAGACCCAGCCGGGGCGCAGTATACGGGCCATGTAGCCGTTGGTCTGGCTGGTTTCGCTTTTGTTTAGCAACTCGGCCAGGGGAGGCGGCTCTGCAGGTGCGCTGATGTTGTCACCAATAAAGTTGGCGTAGGCGTAGCGCACGGGGTAGATGGGGCGCAGCGCAGGGCTTACGACAATGGTGTTAGCCCTATCTATGGCTACGACGGTTTTTGGGGTGCTTGGCTCTTCGGTGGTATTTTGTTCGCTCACGGGTACTTTTCCTTTTACCTAAAAGCCATAGGCTTGTTGTAATGTATCTTGTGTTTTTGGCCCGAGTTTGCCATCAACATCCAGTTGGTGGTGCTGTTGGAAGGCTTTTATACCCTCCTGCGTGAGTGGCCCCATTTCACCATCGACTGCACCACAGTCAAAGCCTAGGTTGTTGCAACGGCCTTGCACGCCTGAGATGGTGTCGATTGGATCGAGGTGGGCCAGTTGAATCTCCATCGTGTGCGAAGGTTCTTCTGACTCTTCATCTAAATAAATCTCAAGTGTGGCCTCTTTTTCATTGAGCTTATGGAGTTCAACACTGAGTAAACCGCTATCATCGAGTGTTTGGTCAAGGGTTTGCTCTCCCACGGTCAAGACTGCACGCTTTCCAGTCCATACCTCACCTTCATCATTTTTAATAATGACTTCAAATGTTTCCTTTGGAGGCTTAAGTACAAACTGGTGGGTTTTATCCACACTCCCTGCAAAGGGTGTGGCACTGGCCTCGGGCAAAGTAATTTGATCACCAGGATAAATCACATTGGGGTTGGGCCGCTTATCTTTAAAGGTTTTATTGGCGGGATGGTTATAGATGTCCTCGGCGCTGTTTAAGCCATTTTTAAGTGCAATTCTGGTCAGAGTGTCGCCCTGTTGTATGATGTAGTTACCCACCGTTTCCTTACTTGCTGGTGGAGCTGTTTTGCCATCTTTTAGAACACCACTTATATCTGGGAAACAAATACCACATTCCTCAATACTACCAATACGGTTAACGTGAGCAGTACCCTCTGCACTGGTAGTACCTCTATGCTCTGCACCATCAGGGGTTTTTATCCAGTAATCCTGCCCCTCAATAGGCTCGCCTGTTTCATCTTCAAGCTTTATCCCTACCCAATGGAGGAGGATTGTCTCATCCTGATTCAAAGAAAGGAGATCAAAAAACGGGTATTGCCCCTGCTTGGGTTCACCGTAATAGACACGGTAATTGCGGTGGTAGCTATCGCCTTGCCATTCGAGGCACCCATCGGCGGGGGTGCTACCACTCATCAATGTTGCGCCATCTGTCCCCCATTTTATCTCGTAGGGCAGGCCTTCTACGGGTTGCTTTTGATGATTTACATCTATTTGATAAAAAAAGAGTTTTAGCCAGACATCTTTGCGCAGTGTGGTTTCGGGCTGTTCAAACATGCCGTTGCTGGTAAATGCGCTAGGCGCAGGCGCAATGACAGGGGCAGTATAATACTGACGAGTCAATGCACCGTGTTGCACTCTGGCGGGTGGCTCGTGGTCGCTAAAAGCAACAAATGGGTAGCGCGCACGAAAGTTTTCTATAGCGCCTGGGCTCGCGGCTACTTGCGCCGCAGGGTTAATATAATGGGTACCACGAAAGTAGACGATATAAGGGCACTGAGGATAATCGGAGCAATAGAATAACTCCCCTTGTTGTAGTGCTGTGGTTAATGATGCCACGCTTTGCGGTGGTTTTACTAAAGCGAGTAAGTCTGATGACGGCAGTGCTGATATATTAGCCTCTGCTTTTAATAGGTGACTCATATCCATGCGAGTGCGTTCGACTAACTCCGCCATATTGATTAAACCTTATCTTGTTCCGTTGATGAATGTTGTTTTTGGCGATTATATTTTTCAATGAGTTTGCCAAAGGCGAGTTCAAGCTCTGCGATTATTTGATCGTGTGTTTTGCCGCAACTCATTGGGTTTTTGAGCTGGGTGAGTCGCTGCCGAAGCAAGGCATAAAGTCGCAATGTGGAGTGTTGTTGAATGATGTTGTCTGGATGAAAATCCTTTAGCGATTCAAAATCTAAGGTTTGTGATTCGGTATCGTTAAGCGTGACACTAATACCGGACTCTCGCATCACCGCATCAAAATTATTTGCATTAACACTCAGGGCCTTGCGCTCGGCTACTGGCGTATCTTGCCTGTGCCCTTTGAAGTTACCCATCACTAATAATCGCAGCGGTAATTCGACATCATCTCCAGAACTAGAGCCTTGTCTGGAGCGATAATGCAAGTTGATGCGATCGGGTTTTTCCTGAAAACTATTGTTAAAATCTACCATGATTTAGGGGCTTAAATTTAATGCTACGTATCTTACGTAAAATTTACCGTATGTTAAAAGCTGAATGGATAAATGGCTAGCAATTTATGTGCGTTTTATAAAAATATTGTAGCGTCGCACAAAATTTATTCGATACTTAATTGATGATTTTATTTAACCAAACAAAGCATAAGAAAGGGAAACGCAATTCCATGAAACCAGTTTTCAAATGCTTTAAAAAAGAATGGATTATTACTACAGCATTTAAAAATACAGGTGAATATCAAGCCATACATATTAATAAATAATTATTAATCAGCAGTGATAAGCGAGACAGAAAAAATGAAAAATATCTAACTGGGTAGTACAAAAAGTTGCCCACCCAAATAAGAACAAGTAGTGCAGCGTTTCCAACCGCCCTCTTTGACTTGATTATATAGGCAAAGCTTCCGCTCCTTGCCCACGCTTCTTACCTACGTTCTTTTGCTCCTTGCTCACGCTCCTTACCTACGTTCTTTTAGGCAAAGCTCCTGCTCGCTCTTTGCCCACCTTAGTGCTTACCAGTAACCACCTCGCCCCATAAATCTTCAATGCGGCTATCTCGCCCGCAGGCACTTCTGTAAAAGCGGTATCTAAGGCTGCTCTTTTTATAATAGTCTTGGTGGTATGCCTCGGCTGGGTAAAAAGTCTTAGCCTGTAAAATTTCGGTAACTATTGCCTCAGCAAACGGTTTGGTTTTTTCTACCTCGGCTAAAGAATCGTTAAACACTTTTTGCTGATCTGCATTTTGATAAAATAGCGCTGTTCTATAAGACGAGCCCTTATCGCAAAACTGGCCATTAGGGTCTGTAGGGTCAATTGTTCGCCAATAAAAATCAACTAACTCCCTCAAGGAGACGATGTCTGAATTGTAGGTAATTTTAACGGCTTCAAAATGCCCCGTTTTATTAGAAGAAACTTCCTTATAACTGGGATCATCGGTGGTGCCGTTAATATATCCAGATTCTGCACGCAATACGCCTTTGTGTTTTTCAAAGTCGGATTCAGTACACCAAAAACAACCACCCGCGACAATAAGTTCTTTTTCTTTCACTAATGCTTGAGCACTACTCGCACTACTTTGCATTAACCATAGACTTGCTATTAACCATAAAATATTTTTCATTTCTTTCTCTCTTTCTACTATCGCTTTTGATTATTACTTTATATTAAAGAATTTACATAATTAGACGTGTTTGTGGATAAGCTGCATGCCAACCAAACCAAAATGCACGTCGATAAGGTAAGCTTTTTAAGCGCTGATTATCTTTTGAGGAGACCAAGTTCTCTTCGCCCAGAATCCATTCATTACCTTCGCTGTCGGTTAGGGTTTTGTCTTGATCGTAGGAGACAAACTTAACGTCTTGAGGGTCGTATACACGATTGGCGCCTGAGGTATCGGTTAACACAATAAATTTTTGCAGCCCTATGGTCCCTTCGTAAATAAAGTTTTGATTGAGGTACTGGGTATCAATGGCCAACTGTTCGCGAGGCGACGCAGGAAACACTAAGGCCACTACCTCTTGTTTATTTTCTAGGCGGTCATCATTAAAGGGGGTATTAAACATTAAACGATGGTCAGAAAAATAATCACTGTAGGCCACACCTTCACCGTAATCACGACGATGCCCAGTGTCTAAAGACAAGACTGTTGTATCTGGGTGGCGGCGCTTCCATTCACCCCAAGTGGTTGTGACCATGCCAAAGTGCTCAAGCTTGATGCCTTTATCCACTAAAGGGCCAATGACAGGCTCACCTTTTACCGTACTCCATAACGACTGTGTTGCTTGGTCGTACATCAGTTTATTAGACCGATACAAAAAGCCACTGGTACCCAGCTTGTACTTTTTACCATCTACGTTGGTTTTAAAAGGAATCACCGTACCGCACAGTGTGCAGTAAACACCCGCGATATCAACACCACCAATGGTGTCTGTAAACATTTCGTGCCAAGCGAGAATGCGTTTTGGGTAGGCACGTGCATCGCCATTAACTTCGATACCAAAAACGATATTATCGTCATCTAGGTATGTCGCTTTTTTAGGGCGAATCATCTTGGGGTTACGCAGTGGCGGAATACCATCTTGCAACACCCCGCCCCAACGCACCTCATCGATACGAATACGAGCAACATCACCGCGCCCGCGAAAATACTCCTGAAAAATAGGGTCGATTCTTTTGTAGAGATCGGCTTTAAAATCGGGGTAACTTGCCGAGCGATTTTCCGCTTGATTCCATAACCAGGAATACCACTTGTGGGTATCCCCAATAAAATTTTCACCCGTCTTCTTTTTTAACAAGTCATGGATCTGTTGATACAGTACAAAGCTAGGTGGCACGCTCATTAAATCGAGCATTTGTGGAAGGTAGGCATCGTCCCAATACTGATCGATATCCAATAAAGCGTGGTTGAGCTCGACGGAATCCTTTGTGGTTAACAATGTATTAAATGCCGCTGCTATCTTTGCATCATTTTTGTTGGGTTCATCTACAGCACTTTGAGCATATAAGCTGGTGGAAAATAAGATAACACTAAAACTGAATACAAGACTGCCCAAAAAGTAGGGAATACGCAGGAGTTTATCGTGAGCAGGTTTCATTATTTTCTCTTTTGGGTTATTTCAATAGAATCTAACCTTATAAGATCAATAAGTGACTAAAAAGTTGCACTGCTTATACAATGACAAACCAGCTATTACCTTAACCCCTAGTTATTAATACCGCGAACAATTTGCTCTTGTATTGTCTCTAAGTTTAGCTCTGATTCCTGCTTAGATGGATTGGTATAACAGGCTGGATTACGAGGGCAAGAGCTGTTTCTGGGGCAAATAAGTCGAGCACGATTACTAATACCACGTTCAACCCAAGCGACATTGAGAATTCTAGCCACGCTCATTAGCTCTTTTTTGATACTCGAAGGAATAGATGCTGTACCACCTTCGGTCAAACAAGACTCTTTTAGTGCATGAGCCAGCTCTATCGGGTCTTTACCCTGAGATTCGATAGCGGGATTTAAATCTAGGCCCGCACAAAGCACATGGCTATTTCCCGCTAAATCATTCACTTTAACTGACTCACAGGAATATATTCTCGGTTCGTTATTGGCCTCTAAAATAGATATTTGCGAAGAGCTGCTCTTCGATGGCGAGTCAATCATGCGAAACACCGCCCAATGCTGACAAGGGTCTTGTACCATGCGCATATTCCCCCAAGGTAGAGGAATACCATTACCCCGATAAACCGCCTTAAGCTTGCCTGGAGGATAGGCATCAAAGTAATGCCAATGAGGGTACGGCGATACTGCCGTCATGCGCCGCATAACTACCGATGCAGACACCTGCACCATATGGCGCACATTAATTTCATAATTATAGCGATCCAGTAGCTGCCTAAACGGCACTTTAGGGCACAGCAGTGCACTGGCAAAAAAGCTACACTCAAAATCGCGCCAAGCGTTTAAAATATCCTGTGCATCGACTGAGTTCTCTGAGCCCGAATGATAGTCGCGCACCGAGCCACCACCGGCAACAGAAACACTCTTAAAACCCTCATTACCGTGCAATACTCTATGACCAATTTGTACGGCCAAGTCATACTTTAAACGCATCGGCCGTAACTGCAGTACACTGTTGACATAAATACGATTAGGCGGAGAAAAAAATGAGCGCACTAGGTTTTTTGACTTGCCACCCATCTCGTCCTGGATTTCATCAGGCAAGCGGTCAAACCAATGGATCTCAAGGCCCATGTCTTTACAAATAGCAATTACAGCCTCCAAGCTCAAAGGCATTTGCTTACGCCCTACTTCTTCGGCCGCGCGCTCAAGATCGGGAAAATGATTTTGCTGTTGCTCCTGGTGGGCACGAATAAGCAACTGCGCAAATTGCTGACCAGACACGCCAGTTTGCGAAAGCATCTCGGGCACAACACTTTCTAAAATATCGTTAGAGAACAAGAACTTGGGTTCAAGTGTCATGCCAGAGATACCGCCAGGCTTACGCTTGACGGGCTTGATCGCATCCTCTTCTGGCGTATCATCTAAAAACCAGCTCACATCTTTTTGGAATACCTGTGCAATAACCGCAAGCATTTCTTCACTGGGGAAGCGCTTACCTCGTTCAATCATCGACAAATAAGAGACAGAAGGTGCTAAATTATTGTCATTTTTAATGCAGCGAGCCGACAAATCCTCCATGGTGAGATTATTACGTTTACGCAAATTACGTATCTTAGTGCCCAAAAAATGGGCATTGCGCATAATACCTTTTGTCTTTTTCATAATGCTCTATCTCTAAATCACGACTCACTTTTACCTTTTTACTGGCAAGAGTAAAAAGCTATTGTGAAATTACACAGACTTTTTTGTGAAATTTACAGTGTAAAATTTTTATTGTAAAATTCTCACAATATTTACTATATAATAATCCTCAGCTATTAAGCAAAGAATTAAACTAATCGTTGAAGATAAGAGTACAATACTCCACCAATAACTCATGGCACTAATCTACTGTACCCATATGAGTTAACAACCCTTCGATTAAAACCCAATGTAATGAGTGTAAACATGACTACAAATAGTTCTAATCAGTCGCTATCTATCGATGTTAATGAATCTTTCCGTCAGTTCATCGATAGCGAGGTAATGCCTCTCACTAATATAGATCCTGAGCAGTTTTGGCTAGATGTTCAAACGCTAATCGACGATCTTGCTCCCCGCAATCGCGAACTACTCGCCAAGCGTGAAGTTATCCAGCAAAAACTAGATGAGTGGCATAAAACTAATGATTATCAATCGACCGATATAGAAGAATACAAAAGCTTTTTAAAAGAGATTGGCTATCTTGTAGAAGAAGGCCCAGATTTTGAAGTAGAAACAGAAAACGTTGATGATGAAATTGCCACCATGGCTGGCCCACAGCTAGTGGTTCCAGTTAAGAATGCGCGATTTGCACTTAACGCAGCCAACGCTCGCTGGGGTAGCTTATACGATGCCCTTTATGGCAGTGATGTTATTCCTAAAACCGGTAAATTAAAGCCAAGTAAGGGTGGCTATAACGAATTACGCGGTCGTGAAGTCATGAAATACTGCCGTGATTTCTTAGATAAGCACTTCCCTCTCGATGATGGCGCTTCTCATCACGATGTAACGCTTTATCAAATTTACTACCAGCAATTTACCGCGGTACTTAAAAAAGGCACCTACGTTGGCCTGAAGGATTCAAAGCAGTTTGTTGCCTTTAATGGCTCTAAAAATGCACCTAATGAGATCATTCTTAAAAATAATGGTTTGCATATCAATATCCGCATCAACAACTATACAAGTGTAGGTTCGTTAGATGATGCAGGCGTTGAAGATCTACGTGTAGAAGGCGCATTAACCACTATTATGGATTGCGAAGATTCAGTCGCAGCCGTTGATACCGAAGACAAAATCGAGGTCTATCGCAATTGGTTAGGCCTAATGACTGGCAACCTGAGCACCAACTTTATTAAAGGTGGTAAAACCGTTACTCGTGCATTGCAACGTGACCGTATTTTTACCGGCCGTGATGACGAGCCTTATTATGTACGCCGTCGTAGCTTAATGTTTGTACGTAATGTTGGTCATTTGATGACAATCGACACCATTAAAGATAGCGAAGGCAATAATATACCCGAAGGCATTATGGACGGTATTTTTACCTCGCTAATCAGTACTGTTGATTTACTCAATAGTGACAAGAACATTGCCAACAGTAAAACCGGTAGCATCTATATTGTTAAACCTAAAATGCACGGCCCTGAAGAAGTCGCCTTTAGTTGTGAATTATTCCGTCGCGTAGAACAACTGCTTAACATCCCTGCTAACACCATCAAAATTGGCATCATGGATGAAGAGCGCCGTACAACAGTTAACTTAAAAGAATGTATCCGCGCCGCTAAAACTCGTTGTGTGTTCATTAATACCGGCTTTTTGGATCGTACAGGCGACGAGATGCACACAAGTATGCACGCTGGCCCATTCTTGACCAAAACTAATATCAAGTCGCAACCATGGCTACAAGCCTATGAAGACTGGAATGTTGATATTGGCTTAGCCTGTGGTTTATCGGGTAAAGCACAAATTGGTAAAGGCATGTGGGCACAGCCAGACGACATGAAAGCTATGATGGATAGCAAACAAGCGCATCCAGAGGCAGGCGCAAATACCGCATGGGTACCTTCACCAACAGCAGCTCTATTGCATGCACTGCACTATCATGAAGTCGATGTGTTTGAGCGTCAAAAAGAGATTGCCCAGCGTCCTCGCGCTAATATCAATGACATATTGACTATTCCGCTTATACCTAAAGGTGAAAGCCTATCGCCAGAAGTGGTTGAGAAAGAAATCGAAAACAATGCACAGAGTTTGCTTGGCTATGTTATCCGTTGGATTGATCAAGGTATTGGCTGCTCTAAAGTGCCAGACATCCATAACATCAACTATATGGAAGACCGTGCAACCTTAAGAATCTCAGCACAATTGCTTACTAACTGGTTGCTTCACGGCCTTACCACCAAAGAGCAAATCGTCGAAATATTTAAGCGTATGGCGGCTATCGTTGATGAGCAAAATGCTGGTGATCCCGAATATGTACCAATGACGCCATCAATCGATGATGACGTCGCATTTAAAGCATCACTGGATCTTGTTTTCAAAGGTACAGAGCAGCCATCTGGTTATACAGAGCCATTGCTACATGCTTACCGCATAAAGATAAAGAAGATACGGGCAAAAAGAAGGGAAGCTGGTCTGAAAGAAGGAAAGCCAGTCTAAAGAGAGATAGCATTTGCCAATGCTTACAGTGTTAACTGACTTCTGAGTTAACGCTGTAAAAGCTTGATGTATTGAGAGAATCAATACATCAAAAAAAGATTAATCAGGTGTAGATAATACGTCCGATGGAGAAAATTCTGCTCTTAAGCAGACGGTAAAGTTTATGCTTTTTTATACCTATTTTAGCTTATAAAAAAACATATTAATTTTGTGTTTACAAAGTCTTTACAGCGTCTCGCAATCGCCGTATTATCCGCGCCATAGTTAATCCCGCCTACTTTTTAGGCGAGCAATTTAGATGTAAAAATCTAAATAATTAATATGTACTTAAGTACATAATTAAAAGCAATGCCTAAAAATATTACAGGCACTGCCTTTTTTATTTTAAATTATAGCTAGTGGTTTTAGCTATACAACTTTAGTTAAACCAACAGAGAGATAAACAATGTCAACTTATACCCAAGACATCGCAGCAGTTGCTGCCCTCCGTGACGCCAACGGCAGCTCATGGGATGCAATCAACCCAGAATCAATAGCTCGTATGCGCGCCCAGAATAAATTCAAAACTGGCATAGAGATCGCTCAATACACTGCTGATATTATGCGTGCTGATATGGCGGCATTTGATGCTGATAAGACTAAGTACACTCAGTCTCTAGGTTGCTGGCACGGTTTTGTAGGTCAGCAAAAACTGATCTCTATCAAAAAGCACTTTGGTAGCACTGAGCGTAAATATCTATATCTTTCAGGCTGGATGGTTGCTGCTCTACGTTCTGAATTTGGTCCTCTTCCTGACCAGTCTATGCACGAAAAAACGGCTGTTGCTAGCCTTGTTGAAGAGCTATACACCTTTTTACGTCAAGCTGACGCTCGTGAACTAGGCGGTCTTTTCCGTCAACTAGATGCGGCTCGTCAAGCGGGTGATGAAGTCAAAGCACAAGACATTCAAAACCAAATCGACAATCACGAAACTCACGTTGTACCCATTATTGCTGATATCGATGCTGGTTTTGGTAACGCAGAAGCCACTTACCTAATGGCTAAGCAAATGATCGAAGCAGGTGCTTGTGCACTTCAAATCGAAAACCAAGTAGCTGACGAGAAGCAATGTGGCCACCAAGACGGTAAAGTTACTGTTCCTCATGCTGACTTTCACGCGAAAATTCGCGCACTACGTCACGCTTTCTTAGAGCTAGGTATCGACAACGGTTTAATCGTTGCACGTACCGACTCTGAAGGTGCAGGCCTTACTAAAGAAATCGCTGTTGTTAAAGAGCCAGGTGATTCTGGCGATATCTACAACTCTTACCTAGACGTTGAAGAAATCGATGTGGCTGATATGGCTGAAGGCGATGTATGCTTCAACCGTGACGGCAAACTTGTTCGTCCTAAGCGTCTACCTTCTGGTCTATATCAGTTCCGTGCAGGTACTGGCCATGAGCGTTGTGTATTCGATTGTATCGGTGCGATCAATGCAGGCGCTGATCTACTTTGGATTGAAACTGCAGTACCAACAGTTCACGAAATTGCTGGCATGATGAATGACGTTCGTAAAGTTCACCCAGATGCGAAACTTGTTTATAACAATTCTCCATCATTCAACTGGACTTTAAACTTCCGTCAACAAACTTATGATGCATGGGTTGCTGAAGGTAAAGACGTATCTGCTTATGATCGTTCAAACCTAATGTCTGCTGAATATGACGAATCTGAATTGTCTGCAGTTGCTGACGAACGCACTCGTACTTTCCAAGCGGATACTTCACGTGAAGCGAACGTATTCCATCACTTGATCACTCTACCGACTTATCACACTACTGCGTTGTCTGTAGACAACCTAGCGAAAGAGTACTTCGGTGAAGCCGGCATGTTGGGTTATGTTGCTGGCGTACAGCGTAAAGAAATCCGTCAAGGTATCGCATGTGTTAAACACCAAAACATGTCAGGTTCTGACATGGGTGATGACCACAAAGAATACTTTGCTGGTGAAAACGCACTTAAAGCGGGTGGCGCGAAAAACACGTCTAACCAGTTTAGCTAAGCTGAGTTATTGTTAAGCGAAACGCTTAACAATAGATTTAAATAAAAAGGCGGCCCCTTAAAAGGAGCCGCCTTTTTTATGTACAGGATGTACGGTATGCCGTGGGCGCATGGACGCGCAGGAACGGCGATGCCCTCCAGGGGCAAAGGTTGTTCCAGACAACCTATTTGCATTCCCACCTTCCGTGGTAGTCATGGAGGGTACATTACCTACAGGAAGTAGGTACTTAGCGTTAGCAGGAGCGGAAGCTGTGAAAATGCAGGAGCAATTTTCAAGTGCACAGGATGTACGGGTCGAAACCGCTCCTGAAAAACTGGCATTCACGCCAGTCGCTATCGGTATCCATACCTTTCGCGACACTTGTGCTTCCTGCCCACCCTCCGCGGTAGTCATGGAGGGTACATTACCTACAGGAAGTAGGTACTTAGCGCTAGCAGGAGCGAAAGCTGCAAAAATGCAGGCAAGTTTTTAAATGCACAAGATACACTGACGCATTTATTTTAAAGAACTAAAAGATTTTTTACGTTAAAATTACACCAACTCTATTACACAACTAATCAACACTTTCGACTATGACTACTACACCCACTTTTCTTAAAGATGCGAAAGACCTACTGAGCGCCGATGGCTTTGCAACAAGTACTACCTGGTATCACGGTACATCATCGGCACTTGCAGCCTCGATAAAGGAACAGGGCTTAAAACGCTCTGGCGATCGCGCATTAAAAGAAGCCGCCAAAAAGACCATGGCAACTATCGGCAATAGCTATACAGAGTCAGTCGAACCTGTTTTTTTAACGCAAAGTAAGGAGCTCGCTTTTTATTGGGCGGAACAAACCGTTCGAGACCGCAACGTACGCGTCGAAATAGAAGACGACGAAGAACCCGTTGTTTTTGCTATAGAACTTCCCGATGAACTTAATAGCCAAGTGCAACCCGATGTGGGTGCAGCGAGCTTACTGTTACTGCAAGAGGGAGAAAAGTTTATGGCCTATTTGGCAGAAATATATCAAACCCACGATATGGGTATACCAGAAATAGACTTAAGAAAAGCGGACCGCTTAGAGTATTTAACAACCTTAGGCATGGCCTATATCGATACAGATATTGATGCAGCATGTATAGAGTTGATCGTCGATTAAGCACTCTTTAGAGTAAATTTATAAGGCTTTATAGCTATTAATTTAATCATCACTTTTTCAATTATATTTTTTGAAAAATTTAGTGCGTGCCTGCAATATCAGCAACATACTTACAGATAGGCAGTTTTTATAGACTGCCTCACTACAAGAATAAGCTAGCATTACATTGCTTTATGTTTACACGTTAGTGCTGTACCTGCTTGTAATAGTCGATGACTTTATTAAGCCCTTCTTTTTGTTTTTCTTCAACTTCTTCAAATTGGACACCATAGTAACAACGTTGACTATCGTCCTCGACAATGTCGCATCGCTCCGCACGGGCAATATTTCCCATTAATCTTAATGGCGTTTGATTTTCAAACTGCTGTTTATCTGCCGAGGGAATTAAGATCGATAAGCCAAGGCGCTGATCGACAATCTCTCCTTTAACAATTAGCTTGCAGCCACCAAGACTAATATCTTCAATCATCGCATTAACTTCTCTACCCGTTTGTAAATGCAGTCTTACGATGATATTACTTTTAACACGCTTCTGCTCTCGTCGCTCTTCTCGATCAGGTATCTCTCTGCCACTAGCACAGCTACCAACCGTATACCCTGCGACATTTTGCCTTAATTCCTCTGCCGTTTTATATAAACTCTCAGCAACTAAAGTAGTTGAGTCTGCCTTGTTTGCATTGTGTTTTAATGCCGAAAAAAGTGTATTGAACTGTACCGCCAGATTTTCTACCTGCTCTGCTTGCTCGCCATTATAATTGAGCACTCTTTGATTACTCTGTGCCGTATTTGCGACCTCTTGATTCATCTCTTCAAAGCGATCAATAGTGGCTTGCGAATGCTCCTGAATCACATCCACCTGTGAAACTAACCCCTCCATGGACTCAACCGAGTTGTTCACTTTTGTGCTAAAACTATTAATCAACTGAGTAATTTCATCGGTAGATGTAGAGGTACGCGACGCCAAAGTGCGCACCTCGTCGGCAACAACAGCAAAGCCGCGACCCTGCTCTCCCGCTCTCGCAGCCTCAATGGCAGCATTTAGTGCTAGCAAATTGGTTTGGTCTGCAATATTTTGAATTGAGTCCACAATATTGTGCATCTGATCTGCCGACTCACTCAAGTTTTGCATCATGCTCGATGCCTCACCCACACCTTTGACAGCCACACTTAGCTCACTGATATTATTACGTGCAGTAACAATTCCCTCCTGCGCTTTTTCTTCACTGCGTTTTACAAAAGTAGATGATTGTTCAACTTCTTGCTTGACCACTCCTGCGATATTCGTCAGCGAATCAATCGAGTCCTGCACATCACTACTTTGTTTATCCTGCTCCGATGCACCGGTAATAATCGTTTTTGAAATATAAGAGACTTGCTGTGCAGTATTCTTCATCTCTAGGCTACTGCCTTGCACTGAGCCTAGTAGGCGCTCAAGTTTGGAGCGCATCTTCTCGAAGCCAAGGGCAAGATTACAAATTTCATTAGTCCCTTTCGTTAAAAACTTAGGTACTACCTGATCTAAATAGCCATTGCAGAATTTTTCTGACAAGCTCTCTAATATCATTAATGGTCTGGTTACTGACCGAATAATAAAATAGCTCAACAGCGCGCCAACTAGTATATTCAGTGCCAAGAACAGCTCAACTTCTGTGATTAAGAATTTAATATTATCTTGGGAAGAATGAGAAATAACCTCGATAATATGGCCCATATCCTTTAGCAAGTGATCCGTACGCTCATTGAGTAAATCCCATTCTTCTTTTGTAGTTTCATCGCTGTTAAGTGCAGCTATCAGTTCTTTCTCTTCAATTTTCCATAACTCCTCGATTTCTTGCAAGTCTTTAACCGCCTCAGGGGTTGTCACTGCTGATACGATTAAAGGCTCAGTCATCGCTAAATCGCTATAGGTTTTACCGCCATGAATTAAAGCATCGAGTGATAGGCTAAATAACTTTTCGGAATTAGCATGCAGACCTTGATCACCAATACCTTCTGCGCGCTGCAATAGAATTTCTTTGGCAAATTTTTGAATAAGCATTTGCTGCCGATTGACCACATCGATGATAGTGCTATCTACTCGTTGCTGGCCTAATGTCGTTAATACTGAATAGGTTGTTATTATAAATATCACGACAAAGAATACGCTTAAGATGGAAATTTGCCATTTAACCGCTAACTTGTTCATTATGTTCATTATGTTCATTAGTGCACTCCTATACACTCAGGTCATCCATTGCCTATCTGAACAAGTAAAAATTCACGTATAAACTAATACCGACAGGCACCTATAGTAGTAATTATAGAAGTGATCGCTCAAAATGCGAATGGGTTTACCCATCAATTATGTATACAACATACCTATGAGCCGCCTTAATAAGGTGATGGACGTACAAAAGAAAAAGCTATAATAAAAAGGAATATAAAAGAGAAAGTTACGGCCTGCTCCGGCTATTTAAATAGCTAATCTTACTAAAATACCTATTTCAACGCTTTAAGCTGAAACTAATTTCTTTTTATTCTAATCACTCAATCAGCCACACTTTTTGCCGATACTTTTTTAGATGACATATTAATAAAGGCGCCCAAAATAATTAAGCCACCCCCAATAAATGTCCATATTGTAGGAATCTCTGAAAAGACTAGCGCACCCAACACAGCAGCAAAAACAACCTGCATATAGGAAAAGCTCGTTGCTTTGCTGGCCGTTTCTGTTTGCATAGCTTTGGTTAAACCAAACTGCCCTACTTGCGTAAAAATACCTACCAACAATAGCCACAACCAAGTTATACCTTGAGGTATGACTAAGTTATTGCCTAAAAATAATAGCGATATAGGCAGTGCCACTAAGGGAAAATAAATAATAATAACTGATGGGTCTTCACTAACACTGAGCTTACGCACTAGTACATAGGCAACACCACTACCAAAGGCACCACCAATAGCAGCGGCCACCGCCAGCCAAGAATAATCACTACTGCTGTCGCCAAATAAAAAATCTGGCCTGACAATAATCATTAATCCGGTAAAACTTAAAACAATACACAGCAAGGTTGAGCCTTGTATACGCTCACCTAAAAATAATACGGCTAAAACAGCCGTAAACATAGGGTTTAAATATTGCAACATGGTTGCTTCGGCAAAGGGAATATTCACCAACGCGTAATATACACACATCAATGCAAAGGCACCCGCTAAGCCACGCGATATTAATAAGACTTTATCAGTTCCCCATATATTGATGCGCTTCCGTTTTACATCAACATAGCTTAAAAAAATAGAAATAACTGCACGCACAGCAATGATTTCTAAAATAGGAATACCATCGTCATAGGACAACTTCACAAAGGTGCCCATTAAAGCAAAGCCCAAGGCACTAAACAGCATATAGCGTGCACCTAATGGGATAGACGATAAAAAATTCACAGCGCTTTAGCCATAATGATCGCGTCTTCACGCATACCCGTGGAAGAGCCATTTTTAGATAATGCAGGGTAATAATTGGGACGTACACCGACCTCATTAAAACCTAAATTATCGTAGAGAGTAAATGCCGCTTGATTAGATGCACGTACCTCTAAAAATAACGAATGGACACTTGCATCAAAGGAGGTAAAAATACGCTCAAGTAATTGGCTAGCAATACCTTGTCGTTGGTAATCTGGCGATACTACAATATTGAGTAACTCAGCCTCGTCGGCCGCTGTTGATGTAATAATATAGGCGGCTATCTCGCTCCCTACCTCATCACTTATCTGCTCACCTTTTTTTTCACATTTTGTTAACACTTGGCAGCTGTGAGTCGAGCTAATACTCGATATAAAATCTTTACGGCTCCATCCTTGTGAACTAATTTTTTTCTCTATATTCAACATATTATCTGCGTCGGCAGCCATTGCCTCACGCAGATAAAATCTATCACCATTAATTACGACATCCATTATTATTGAGCCTTAAGAAGTATGTTGGAAAGAGAAAATAATTTGAGGTGATTATTCGTGATCGTTATTCATTAACTGTAACGCTTCCCATGCAATACGTTTACTGGGAGGGTCTTGCAACATTGTGTATAAACTGGGCATCGTAAAACACTGAATACCGTCCCATAGTGTTGCTGTACTCATCGAACCTATAGAATTATCTACACCGGTAGCCTCATCGAGCGTAAACACCGAGGCCTCTTCCCCCATAAGGAATAAATATTTTAGAGGGGCTTTAGTATGTTGAGCGGTGATGTATGCTTGTACCATTGCACGCGCCTGTTCTTTATCCGCCTTATAGTGTTCTTCACTTAATGTCGCATCGCTTAAGCTTTTTCTTGCATTGGTAAACCTTTTATTCTCAAATAAGGGCCAACGCAAGCTTTCACTGGCAGGTAACTGAGCAATAGAATAACCCACAGCACGCAATATATTTTGTAATAGGCGGTCCGTAGGTAACGCCTCGCGTACCTTGCGCGTATCCAAGACCAACACATCTTTTATACGCCAAACACTAAAAATAAATTTAATTGATACCAGTGCGCTACTACCTTCTTGCACTGACTCATTAATGTTACTGCGTATTTCTTGGGCTTGAACAGGTTCAATTGATTCATCCTTAGCCTGCCCACCCAGTGTATCTAATGGACTCGTTATACTCGTAACATCAGCCACAGCACCATTATCGACTAGCGCATGGCCAAGCTCTTTTGGCTCGTCTATTACGACCCTTTTAGTTGATTCATCAGTCGCTTCTGAATTGTTAATTGCGGGTTCTAGGGTAAGTGGAGCTATAGGCAAAGCCGCTGGATCAACCAGTAACTCGTCGGGGATGATTACCGAAGGCGCAGCGCTTGGCAAGATACGCGTCGGCATATAATTTTCTATACCTAGGAGCGATAAATATTGGTGACGTCTGTGTTCTAACATAGCTTCTAAAATAATAGGCCCTAAGTATTAAATACCTTCACGCTGTGGGTGAGTTTTATGCTTGCCTGCCGCCAATAAGTTTAGCGCTTGTACGTAGGCCTTGGCGGAAGCTGCAACGACATCAATATCGGCACCCACGCCATTAACAATATGGCCTTCTGACTCTAGGCGAACAGTAACGTCTGCTTGCGCCTCGGTACCTGCGGTAATAGCATTGACCGAGTACAATTTTAAATCCGCTTCGCTTTGTGCAACCTTTTCTATCGCCTTAAATACCGCATCAACGGGGCCTGCGCCATCTGATTCGGTCATTGTTGCTTTGCCATCAACCACCAATTGCAAATTAGCATGAGGACTTTGACCGGTTTTACAAAGTATTTCCATATTTTCAAATTGGTAAATATCCGCCAAGGTATGATCGCTGTGTCCAATTAAAGACTGTAAATCTTCATCAAATATCTCATGTTTTTTATCGGCTAATTCTTTAAAGCGATTAAACACCGATTTAAATTGCTCGTCGGACTCAAAGCTTATACCTAAATCATCAAAACGCGCTTTAACAGCTGCACGGCCCGAGTGCTTACCCAGTACTAGCTTATTGGTATTCCAGCCGACATCTTCGGCGCGCATAATCTCGTAGGTTTCGCGGTGTTTTAAGATACCATCTTGATGAATACCTGATTCATGAGCAAATGCATTCACCCCCACAATGGCTTTATTGGGCTGCACAGGAAATCCAGTAATACTCGATACCAATCTCGATGTGGGCACTATATGTTCAAGCTCTATTTGAGTCTCTACTGGGTAGATATCATGGCGTGTACGCACAGCCATGACAATTTCCTCTAAAGCGGCATTGCCTGCTCGCTCACCTAAACCGTTAATCGTGCACTCTATTTGGCGAGCACCATTCATTACCGCCGAGAGCGAATTGGAGACACCTAAGCCCAAATCGTTATGGCAATGGGTCGAGAAGATAGCTTTATCCGAGTTGGGAACATTTTCAATCACACGGCGGAACATCTCACCGTATTCATCAGGTTCGCCATAACCGACGGTATCTGGGATGTTAATAGTGCCTGCCCCGGCATTAATCGTCGCCTCGATAATACGGCACATAAAATCAAAATCTGAGCGGCTACCGTCCTCTAGGGAGAACTCTACATTATCGGTGTATTGGCGTGCATGTTTAACCGCTGCAATCGCTTGCTCAAGTACAGCAGGCGGTTCCATTTGCAGCTTGTATCTCATATGAATAGGCGATGTTGCAATAAAGGTATGGATGCGCCCACTATTGGCCGACTTAATCGCCTCGCCTGCGCGGTCAATATCTGTAGGTACTGCACGTGCTAGACTACAAATCGTCGAGTCTTTTACTGCCTCAGCAACCGCTTTTACCGCTTCAAAATCGCCGGGGCTGGCAATAGCAAAGCCTGCCTCAATCACATCAACACGCAGCTTTTCGAGCATTTTAGCAATGCGTACTTTCTCGTCCTTTGTCATCGAGGCGCCAGGGCTTTGCTCACCATCGCGCAAGGTGGTATCAAAAATAACGAGTTTATCTTTTGCGCTTGAATTGGAGGCCATAGCTGTACACCAAGAATTAGGAAACTAGCACTATTATCCCCGATTGCCCACAGAGATGAAAGCAATAAGCCATAGACAACACAACTACAGCCATTGGTATAATCACTGAATATTTATAATGATTGACATATACCCTTCGCTAACCATTATTGTATTATCTATGCTCGATTAAATAGCTCAGCTCTATGCTAATTTTATAAAGGATGAATTTTGCGCCTATTACTGTTATTGCTTGCTTGTCTTTGTGTAAGCCCTGCCTTTTCTAGCACTCAGCGTTACTCGACAGATGCTCTATTTGAACAATTTTCTCGCTCTATCTTTAAAGTACGCATTATCGATATTAACTCCGGCAGCCAATCGACAATCGGCACCGGTTTTTTAGTAGAAGATGGCAGCTTGTTAGCCACTAACTTTCATGTGGTTTCTGCATTAGTCAACAAGCCTAATCAGTATCGCGCTGAAATTGACATAGCTGGCGAGACCCACACGCTAGAGATCGCATCCTTTGATGTTGTCCACGATTTGGCCATACTACAGGCTCCCAACAAAACCATACTTGGCCAAGCATTAACACTGTCGCTCGAGCCACTCAATAAAGGTCTCACTTTATACTCCATTGGTAACCCCCACGATATTGGCATGACCGTGGTAGATGGCACCTATAACGGCTTAGTGACTCACCGTTTTATTGATTCCATCCATTTTAGCGGTGCGATTAATTCAGGCATGAGCGGTGGCCCAACTATTACTGATCGCGGTGACGTCGTCGGGATCAATGTTGCCTCTTCGGGTGATCAGATTGGTTTTTTAGTGCCCGTGGATAAACTGGCTAAGTTACTCGCCAACCTAGAGAACAAGACCGGTAAAAGTCAGACACATTATGACTTGATTAGCCAACAAATCACTCAATTTAGCGAACAAGCCATAAATGAGCTATTGCAAAAAAACTGGCCACTAGAAAAACTGGCCAATACAAAAGTAGTGGGGCAAATATCGGATTCATTATCTTGCTGGGGTGATAGTGATGACAACGAAGACACGCACTTAACAACAGTGTCGAAAGGCTGTAGCAACAAAGACTACATTTATATCAACAGTAGCTTTACCGTGGGCTCTTTCGAATACGAATACAAACACTTTAGTGCAGATTCATGGAATAGCTTTTCTTTTTATGAGTATATTAATCAGTTTACTGCTAACGCAAGGCCAAGTAACCGCTCTCATAAAAGCCACGTCAATAATTATATTTGCCAAAATAACGTGATGGCTGCAACGGATAAAACCTTCGCCAAAAAAATCAGCTACTGCGTACGCTCTTATAAACATATTAAAGATTTATACGATACATTTTATATTGCCACCAGTATCGACCGACCGAAGGAAGCCATGATGGAGCACTATACTTTATCCGGTGTTACAGAAGCATCTGCTCATCAATTTTTAGAGCGTTTTATGGAGTCTGCATCGTGGCAATAGTTATAGAAATCATTAACCGCTCAGGTCACGTACAACACTGCCAAGTGTTCGATAAAGAAAGTATCACAATAGGCCGAGCATATACCAACGATGTCATTATCGCCGACCCTTACATCGACCCAGTGCATGCCTCTATTAGCATTATAGATGACAACGAGCGAGGATTTTATTTTAGCTGTGATGACCTATCTAGTACTAACGGTATATCTGATAGTAAAGGCCATAAACAAGCAGCAACAAGTCACTGGCAAGCAGGACAAGTAGTTAGCCTAGGCAAAACACTGATACGTATTAACTCAACAACAGCGACGGTTCCCACTGCGGTGCGTTTATCGGCATGGGAGCAAATTAGCGACAGTCTCTCTCGTGCACGCGCTATTATTTTAGTGAGCCTATGTTGTTTATTACTAATTACAGCCGATACCTACTTATCCTCTTTTAGTGTTCAAAACAAAACAGCAGAGTACGCAATCGTTGTTTATTTACTTTTGAGCATTGTAGTTTATGCTGGCATCTTCGCGTTTTTAGGTAAAGCACTGCGACAGGATAGCCGCTTTTGGCTGTACTATACATTGGTGGGCTTATCGATAATTTTTATCGCTTTATATGACTTATTAGCGGACCTTATCTTTTTTAATTTGAACCTAGGCATTAGCCATTGGTTCGATCCCATCATCTATGCACTGGTCATTGCATTATTGGTTTACTTCTCAATTCAATCAGCATCGTCCTTTAAAGTGTTCACACGTATTGCTATTGCCAGTATTGTTCCTGGTTTGATTATTATTAACTTGGCCATTAATGTGAGTAGGAACAACGAATTTAACTGGCGTCCACAATACGATGTGAGTGCGTATTTTCAGCACTTATATTTTGCAAAAAGCGATACCCAACAAGAGGTACTTGATGCGTCCAAAGCACTTTATCGACAGCAATAGCTTCCATTAAATACAAAGCTAAAATACAAAAGCCACATCAATATTAAAAAATTGATGTGGCTTTTATTTTCAAAGAATACTTTAAACAGCTTATTTAATCAGGCTTGCAGTTTTTGCCGAGCGCACTAGCTGTATAAATTCAGTACGATAGCCAAATATATCTGCGCCTTTATTTGCTTGTGCCGCGCTAATAACATCGTCGTAACCATAGTTATTTAAGTACTTACCGCCCTTTAATAATTGTGCAAAACCTGCCACTGCACCGGCAAATTCCGCCTCTTGCGCAAGCTCTTTTGTAGCGACTTGATCAGTAGAAATAGCCTGAGAAATCAATGTTGATTTATCCGATGTTGGCAATTTATAACGCACTTTTACAAAACCGTACTCGCTTATTGCCGAGCTTACCGGTGCATCTATTTGTACTGCTTTCGTTGCACCATCCTGATAGCGCAATGAATCAATGGACTGACTAACACCTGCACCCTTGGGTGTTATTTCATAAATAGCTGTCACCGTATGGCCTGCACCAATATCACCAGCATCTACCTTATCGTTGTTAAAATCTTCACGATTAAGATGGCGTGTCTCATAGCCCACCAATCGATACTCAGATACCGTACTTGGGTTAAACTCTACTTGGATCTTTACATCTTTAGCAATGGGAAATAAAGTGGATGTTGCCTCGTCAATCAATACTTTTTGTGCCTCGCGAACCGAGTCAATATAAGCAGCAATACCGTTACCATTTTGCGCTAATGCCTGCATGAGTTGATCGTTATAATTACCTTGCCCAAAGCCTAAGACTGAAAGAAAAACCCCTTGCTCGCGCTTACGCTCAACAAAACCCTTTAATTCTTCGCTATTGCGAATACCAACATTAAAATCACCATCGGTTGCCAGAATAATACGATTGACGGCCTCTTTATTAAAATTAGCCTCGGCTAATTGGTAAGCAAGCTTAATACCTTGTCCACCAGCAGTGGAGCCACCTGCATTTAAACGATTGAGTGCATTTAAAATCGTTTGCTTATCTTTAGCGGGTGTTGGCGCTAACACTTGGCCGGCCGCACCAGCATATACTGCAATTGCGATAGTATCCTCTGGATGTAGCGTATCGAGTAACATACTCATCGACTGTTTAACTAGCGGTAGTTTATCAGCACTATTCATCGAGCCCGAGACATCGAGTAATAATACTAAATTACTACGCGGTTGTTCTGCGCGCGGAATATCGTAACCTTTGACACCAATATGTACGAGCTTTTTACCGCTATTCCAAGGCGAGGGCTGTACAGTAATCGATGGCTTAAATGGCTCCGCCTTTGTCTCAGCTAAAGGATAGTTATAATCAAAATAATTTACCATCTCCTCAATACGTACCGCAGATTTTTGAGGAAACACCCCTTGGTTTAATTGACGACGAACAAAACTATAAGAGGCAGTATCAACATCGATAGAAAAAGTCGATACGGGCTCTTCACTCACTAATTTAATGGGGTTGGCTTCAACACTCTCAAACTTATCTCTGCCTTCTTCGTTATAACCTTGAGGAGGAAGAATATCAGGCGCTTGGATAGGAGAAGAGCTAATTGCTAACAGTTTTTGACTATCAGCTTTTATTTCTACAGATGCAGCCGCCCCTGCTTCTGTATTAAGGCGCTTGTTTTTTACTGGTGCAGCACTTTGTACCAAGGGTTGTATTTGGCTAGTATCACTAGTAATTTCAAAAAGTTCAGGCTCACTAACTACAGGCGCTGTTGTTGCTATTCTCTTCTCGACCTCTGCACGTAACCTAGCTTGATCCTTAGATTCTCTACCAAGCTCTTTTTTCTTTTCCGCAAAGCTTAAGGGTTGCTCCTCCAAGTGCACGCTTTCATCAACAGTCATCGATGTTGGATCAATAGGTGCTTGGTAGGTTTGCTGAAAAATTAGCGTACCCATCACTGCAACCGACAATGTTGCCACACCAGAATAAAATAATTTGTTATTAAGTGCTTTCATAATACTCATCCTACTAGCTGTTAAAAAGTTGCTAATAGGACGAGGGAGAAAACTAAATCCTTGGGTATTTTTTTTGTTATTTTTTTCGATGTTTCTCTTAACACTATTTTTCACATTATGCTGCTGATTGAATTCAGCCATGGCTAAATTCATCGCTCGCTTTTTAGCATTTTTATCACTAGGGGGAGAATCCATATCGGATAATAACTTTTCTAAAGAGTCGGGTGATTGATCATCTTTCATCATATGTCCTGCCCAAATTGAGACTGGAATTTTTTACGCACTTCATGCAATCGCCAAGAAATTGTGCTTTCTTTTACGCCTAAAATGGTGGCAACTTCGGCATGAGTAAAGCCCTCTGCATGTACGAGTAATACGGTTTCTTTCATGCCGTCGGCAAAATGTTCAAGGGAGTGCAATAACTGGCGAATAAGAATAGGCTTATCGGGCTCATCTTTATACGGTACATCTATCGTCTGATCTGCATCTGTATTAGGGCTGTCTGATTGATGTCTAGCCTGTGATTTTTGCCAATCCTTTGCACAGTTGATTACTAGACGATACAACCAACTGCTAAAATTCGACTCAAACCGAAATTGTCCCAAACTACGTGCTAATTTAATACAGGCCTGCTGCGCCACATCCTCGGCATCTTCACGACTACCACACCATTTAAATGCAAAACGAAATATCGTGTCATAGTAGCTATCAAGCAGACACTCAAAAGCCTCGGCATTACCCGCTTGCGCTTGCTTAATTAGTTGCTCATCACTCTGCATAATCGAGATTTGCGTTCATTCCTGATCAAGAATAAAGGTTAATAGTGATTAGACGACACAAATGTGTAAATACTTGGAAAAAAATTGGGAAAGTCAGTATTTTTATAAAACATGCTCGTTTAGCACAAAAGAAGGCTGCAAAATAAACAGACGCTCAAGAGTATTTATTACTCATCAATAAAATAACATTAAGGATGCCTCATGCACACTATGAAATCTAACGTGTTGTTATTTTAGTTTTAAAGCTCACCATACCTTGTTACAACATTGCTCTGTGGCACAGCGCCTTAATCACTTAATGATTTAATTGCCTGCTCCAGCCCAGCAAGTGTTAATGGGTACATTTCGTTATCGACTAACTGCTGGGTCATTTCGATGCTGGGCGTATAATGCCAGTAATGTTTATCGACGGGATTGAGCCATACCACTTTGTTAAATTGGGCCGTTAGTCTTTGCATCCAAACATAGCCAGGCTCGTCGTTCATGTGCTCGACACTCCCATAAGGATGAGAAATTTCATAAGGCGACATGGAGGCATCGCCAATAAAAATAACTTTATAATCACTACCATAGGTGTGTAAAACATCTTCTAAAGCAATATGCTCCGTATGTCGGCGTAAATTGTCTTGCCATACTCTTTCATAAATAAAATTATGAAAATAATAGTACTCTAAATGTTTAAACTCGGTTTTACAGGCAGAAAATAACTCTTCGCAGGTATGAATAAACGGATCCATCGAGCCGCCAACATCTAAAAACAGCAACACCTTTACAGTATTGTGGCGCTCAGGCACCATTTTAATATCCAGTAGCCCGGCATTTTTTGCGGTAGAACTAATAGTATCGTCGATATTTAGCTCTTCATCGGCGCCAGCTCGGGCAAATTTACGTAATTTTCTTAAGGCGACTTTTAGATTGCGAGTACCTAATTCAACGCTGTCATCTAAATCTTTAAAGGTGCGCTTTTCCCACACTTTTGCCGCACTCTTGTTACGGCTCTCGCCGCCCACTCGAATACCTTCTGGGTGATAACCACTATGACCAAAGGGTGAGGTGCCACCGGTACCAATCCATTTACTACCGCCGGCGTGGCGCTCTTGTTGCTCTTTTAAGCGCTCTTTAAACGTCTCTAATAATTTCTCAAGGCCACCCAGTGATTTAATCTCGGCCTTTTCTTGCTCACTTAAGTGCTTCATAAACTCAGCGCGCAACCAATCCTCAGGGATCATAGCCTCTAAAAGATCATCGATACTTTCTAATTCATTAAAGTAAGCACCAAAGGCTTTATCAAAACGGTCAAAGTATTTTTCATCCTTAATTAAGCACAATCTAGCCAGTAAATAAAAGTCATCTACACTACCAAAAGCCAGCTTTTTTTCCATGGCTTGTAACAGGTGCAGTAATTCCTTGATCGAAACTGGTAGCTCCAATTTTTTTAGAGTAAAGAAAAAGTCAATTAGCATAATATAAAGCCAGCCATTGGGTGATGATAATCATGGCTTGCTTACGAGCCTCTTTTAATCATAAACGCTAATTTTTGTAGTAGATGAACATCTTGTTCGTTTTTGAGTAGCGCGCCGTAAAGAGGAGGTATTGCCTTGCTTGGGTCACGTTCTTTTAAAGCCTTCTCTGACATGTCATCGGCCAATAATAATTTTAACCAATCAATAAGTTCTGAGGTGGATGGCTTTTTCTTTAAGCCACGGGTTTCGCGTACTTGAAAAAACACATCTAAAGCTTCTTTGAGCAGTGAGGCTTTTAAATCGGGAAAGTGGACATTAACGATTTCCTGCATTGTTGCTTTATCTGGGAACTGTATGTAGTGGAAAAAACAACGTCGTAAAAAGGCATCTGGTAGCTCTTTTTCGTTGTTACTCGTAATAATGATAATTGGACGATTAACCGCTTTTATCGTCTCCCCTGTCTCATAAACAAAAAACTCCATTTTATCGAGCTCTTGAAGCAAATCGTTAGGGAATTCAATATCGGCTTTATCAATCTCGTCAATTAATAATACAACCTGCTCTTTAGCTGCAAAAGCCTCCCACAGCTTACCTTGTTTAATGTAGTTTTTTATATCGTGTACTTTATCATCACCCAATTGTGAGTCACGTAGTCGGGATACAGCATCGTACTCATACAAACCCTGGTGTGCTTTAGTGGTCGACTTAATGTGCCACTGCACTAACGTCATACCTAAGGCAGAGGCCACCTCTTCAGCTAGCATAGTTTTGCCCGTACCCGGCTCACCTTTAATCAATAAAGGTCGCTCTAGCACTCTTGCCGCATTAACGGCCATTTGCAGCTCTTCTGTCGCGATGTAATTTTTGGTACCCGTAAAACTCATAAAACCCTCAAAATAGTCAAACTCAATGTGATGCGCATATTACCATAAAGCTTTTGAGTGTTTTTAGGCACGAGCGTATACCAGTGACAACTTAAAAAAGAGAAGTAATGTTATCTACACTTAGCAGGATTATTTGTAGACCAAAGGTGCCACTATATAAAAAATCGCAAACAACCTAACGTGCGGAGTAAATTATTGAACCCACTTATATATTATTGTTTGGATATTTCAGCAATGTATTGAGAGCGTATTTCTGCAATAAGACCCTCCTCTTCCATCTCTTTTAGCACCTTGACTAATTTCGGAACTACATCCGCATTCTTCTTATGCAGATAATGAAATAGAGGGTATGTTTGAAGTGTGCTCTGATAGGTTTGGTTATTTTCTTCTTTTATAAAATCTAAAACGAGCGGTATGCTCGTAAGACGAGCAATGATAATGACATCGCATCGATTTTTACCGAGCATGCCAAAAAGTTGCTTATTTGAATTGACACTAATAGTATCAAACTCACGCGTTCCAGCTTCGGCAAACTTAACACCATTACGGATGCACGTGCGATGACTAGACAGGCTCTCCCATTTATCAATAGATAAATCTTTTTGTGTGGTAATTGCAACGCCTTCCATAATACCAATAGGAATTGGAACCATAATTAAGTTTTTGTACTTTAAATGAACATTTTTAATACGGTACAATTCTCCGTCTACTTTACCTTCATTAGCGCCGTATATTGCTCTTTCTGCGGGTAAATCTACCGCTACCATATCTATTCCTAAGCGATCGTAGGCCACCTTTAAAACACGTTTACTAATAGTTGCATAGGATGATTTTTCAATAGCAGTAAACTCCATGACATCTTGCGCCTGTAAAAGGCTTGCACTTAGTAATAAAGAAATAAAAATTAAATTTTTCATAATCGTTAACTCTAATGAAAATTTGAGAGGTGTCTAAAATAAATATTACTACAAGTTTGCAATAATGCCACCGATAACTAGGTTATTCTCAAATCGATAACACAATGGGTACGTGAGGCTGTGCCCCCTTAAAACTCGCTTAGAAGAAGCATTTACTGCTATCAGACTATTGCCATAAGCCACTGATATTATTAAATAATCTCCAATAAAGCTCACAGCTATATTGTCAAAACTTGAAGACAAGGGCTAATCCGGCTTACTATAAGTCTATTAGTTTGCCAGATAACTGGTTAATGTCGAAGGAAATGACCGCTAAAGAAGTTTCCCAACAAATATAAGTACACCTTAAGGCCTCTATATTTATAAGCTATAGGCCTTTGTTGACGACATAAAACAATATGAAAAATAAATCGCCAAGTCATAATCGCATCGCCAAAAAATTGGTGCTTGGCATCATCTTGATTAGCTCTTTACTCACAGTTATTACCACATCTATACAACTGTATTTTGATTATCGACAATCTGTTAATACCATTCACGAAAATTTAAGTACGATCGAATTAAGCGCTGTACCTAGCATTGTTAATGATGTTTGGGTATTGGATAACAATCAAATTCAGACTCAACTTGATAGTTTAGTAAGACTACAGGATATCGAATATGTAGCTATCAAAGTGGCTGGCGAAATTCGCTGGCAATCAGGGACACCACAAGACACCCGCATGATAAAACGTAGTTACCCGTTAATATACGAACACAAAAGCACTATAAATAACATTGGCAAACTGGAAGTTCATGCTGCATTAAGTGCGGTATACATCCGACTTATCGATAAAGTACTGCTAATACTTGTATCAAACGCGTTAAAAACTTTTTTAGTGGCGGGATTTAGTATTCTATTTTTTTATTATCTCGTCACCCGCCACCTATATCGCCTTCTTGATAGCGTACAAAATTTTCGACTAAGCGGTGTTAACTCACCACTCAAATTACCTCGTAGTAGTAAACCAAATAATAAGCCTGACGAACTCGAATTACTGGTTTTAGCATTCAATCAATTACAATCTGAGGTAACAAAATCGTACCAAAAAGTCTTTAAAGAGAAAGAAAAATCACAAGTAACACTAAACTCCATAGGCGATGGTGTTATTGTCACCGATAAATCTGGTTTGATCGAATCAATTAACCCTGTTGCCGAGCACTTAACAGGATGGACAAACACAGAGGCCATTGGCCAACCCGTTAATAACGTATTCAAAATAATCGATGAAGTTACAAGAGAGACTGTATTTAGCCCTGTAGAACTTGCTGTTGCACGCGGAAAGACTCAATCCTTTGATAAAATGATTTTAATTAATCGCAAAGGCGGTGAGGCCGCTATTGAGGATTCAGCAGCACCCATTATAGATACAGAAGGTAATATAATTGGCACAGTGTTAGTCTTTCACGACGTAACCAATGCTAGGCAGTTAACCGAAGAGCTAAGCTGGAATGCGAGTCATGACCCCTTAACTCGCCTAGCTAATCGCAGAGAATTTGAAAATCAAGTGAGCCAAGCAATCGAGGCATACTTGCATCAGCATGCAACACATATCTTACTGTTTCTCGACCTCGATCAATTCAAAATTATTAATGACACTTGTGGACATGCCGCTGGCGATGCACTATTAAAACAATTGTCCTCTCTACTCGAAACAGAGGTACGTAAAAGCGACACCTTAGCGCGACTAGGGGGTGACGAATTTGGTGTATTACTACAGGAATGTACCATTGAGAAAGGCACAGAAATAGCCGAGCATTTAAGAAAGACCGTGGAGAGTTTTCGATTTAAGCGAGAAAACAAAATATTTCGTGTAGGTGTTTCTATTGGTCTTGTAGAAATTAAAAAAAATAATACCGTTGAGGATTTAATTCGCCACGCAGACCTTGCGTGCTATCAGGCAAAAGCGGCCGGTAAAAACCGCATCCATATATACCAAGACAAAGAAGGCCAAGAAAAGGAAGGAGAGCTATTACAATTTAACCGCATTATGAATGCGTTAGAAAAAAACCAGTTTGAACTTTTTGCACAACCGATTGTTTTTGCAAAATCGATGCAAGTACACCACTATGAAATATTAATTAGACTACGCACCGAAAACGGTGACATTATCTTACCCAATGAATTTATAGCCTCTGCAGAGCGTTATGGTGTTATGTCGAATATCGACAGATGGGTGATTCGTCACTCATTCGAATGGTTAGCAACACAAAAAACGGACAACATTAAAATAGCCATCAATTTATCTGGGGCAAGCCTAGGAGATACGCAGCTACCGCAATTTATTGCTCAACTCTTTAACGAAACCCAAATAAGCAGCCATCAAATTAGCTTTGAGATTACCGAAACAACCGCTATTGCCAATATGGCTCAAGCCTTAAAACTCATAACCGACTTAAAAAAACTGGGCTGTATCTTTGCTCTAGATGACTTTGGAAGTGGTTTATCCTCATTCTCTTATTTAAAGATATTCCCGGTTAGCTACCTAAAAATAGATGGTACATTTGTACGCGACATCATAAAAAACCCCGTCGACTATGCAATGGTACAAGCTATCCATCAAATTGGGCAGGTAATGCATATAGAAACCATTGCAGAGTATGTAGAAAGCGACGAACTCATTACTGCTTGCCAAAAAATGGGCATTAACTTTTTACAAGGGTATGGAATCGCGCAGCCTGCGCCGATCTCTACATTGGTATTTTCTGATAGTGAGGTTGAAAGCAATAAGGAGCATTAAAAAAGGGCTCCACCCCTTTAATAAACTATTAATTTTTATCTTTCTCAAATTTATAGTGCTTTGGAATATTATCAGGATTGTTTTCTTCTGATAACGAGCTCGGGTTTTTAACAGCCTCGCCCCTTAGACCCTTTAATTAAAAAGCTAACAGGCCAATATGATTTTCTATTTATCCTTGAGGGTTGATAAATTTAACCCGAAGGCAGGTCAAATATTGTGCACTCAATTAACTACCCCTATCACTAGCAGCTTTTATTATATTAAGTAATGCTGTGGCCACCTCTTGATTTTTATCTACTAGGTCAAAGAAAATATTTATATTTGACGTACAATTTATGATCACTTGATCGTGCTGTTGCTTATCACTACCTTTTACACCCTCCGTACTGCTAAGTACTAATTGCTCTAAACCTTGCAGCAATAACTTCTCGGAGCTTAACTCAAGTGCTTTTATCTGTTCCCGCAACTTGCTCCAGTCTCCCTCTTTTATTGGCCATTGTGGTTTATGGCTATACTTCATACTCGCTCTTATTGCTCGTAAAGGCTCGGTGGTTTGTTGTGAGCATGCATCGGTGAATTGGCCCATCTCTTTTGCAGCCTCGCGGGGTAACTCACCGTAATATCTACCCACCCAACAGCAACACAACAATAACGGTACATTGACACCGGCTTGGTCTTGCAGTGTTAAACATGCTGACTGAACACCCGCTTTAGCATAAAATGCGGTGGCAAAGTCCCATAGTGAAGGGATAGTTTTTATTGTTTTAGGCATATGGCTTATATAGGAGCCTTTGAACAAGTCATGCGTAATTTTTCGCTGGCTAAAACTTCACTCAGACTCATTCAGAGGCTCCATAGAAATTTAAAGAGAATGTAATGACAGATAATATCATTTTAATTGGCATGCCGGGCTCGGGTAAGAGCACCATTGGTGTGCAGCTTGCCAAGCACTTAGGGCTAGAGTTTATCGATACTGACTTGGTGATTCAAACAGATCAGGGACGTTTACTGCAAGATATTGTCGATAATGACGGCCATGAGGTACTTCGTGAAATGGAGTCGCAGACACTGCAAAACTTAACAACTAACAAATCATTAATTGCCACTGGCGGTAGCGCCGTTTATAGCGATGCTGGTATGCAAAACCTTAAAGCCCAAGGCATTGTAGTTTATTTATCGGTGAATTTTGAAGAGATAGAAAAACGCATTAACGATAGTGAAAACAGCCGCGGCATTGCCAAAGCTAAAGGCCAAACGCTTAAAGATATTTACGATGAGCGCATACCACTTTATGAAAAATACGCTGACATTACCATTAACAATAACGATTTTATTGATATGGAAATATTAGCCCAGGCGATCGATACCTATAAAGAAAGCCACTAACAATTAGCAAAAAGTTCACTCACAACAAACAAAAAAGCCGTTACTTATGCAGTAACGGCTTTTTTAATGGCTCTTATAAAGCAGTCAACATACCAACCATATAACCGGTAGATTGAGCCACTAAAGGTTAAGCAGCAGACGATTTAGGCTCTTCAACGTCACTTAAATCAACAGGCTGACGTACAAGTTCACGCTCGTCAAAGTGATCAACATGAATCACTTCCATTAACGCATCATTGTAATCAGACAATGTTTTTGCCTCTGTCTCAGAAAGCACACCGGCTTCTTTAGCGGCTTCGATTTGGTATTTACCCAACGCACGCTTCACTTTACCGGCTTTAACGCCCTCTTTGATTTTATCAAACAATGGCTTCATCTCATCGCGTTGCTTGAACACAGCCTCTAACTGACCCAATGGGTTAGTTGGCATTGCTTTAGCGTAAACACTCTCAAGATGACGGCGACGTACATCGGTATCTTTGGTGAATAGTTTAGAGATTTGCGTATCTAGCGCATCGCTTGGCGCATTGAATCTAGCACCTAACGGGAACACTAAAAACTTCAACTTCGCAGCCAATAGCTTGCTTGGGTAGTTTTGTAAAATCTCTTGCATCGCTACTTGGTACTGATTAGTTAAGTAGTTCATGCTCCACTGTACAACGGGGTATTCCTCCTCAGGGCAACCTTCGTTTTCGTAGTGTTTTAATACCATACTACCCAAGTACAACATACTTAACAGGTCACCTAAGCGAGCCGATAGCATTTCTTTAAACTTAAGTTTTGACTGCAAGCTCAGCATAGAGATATCGGCAACCAAGGCAAAGGCACTACTCAAACGATTAAGATCACGGTAGTGTTGCTCTAGTTTAGAACTACCTTCAACAGAGCCTAGTTTACCGCCAGTAAAACCTAATACTAAAGAACGCGCAGCATTCGATAGAGAGAAACCAATATGACCAAAGAATGTTTTATCAAACTCATCAACACTCTCGGCATTGAGCGGCATACCTGCTAGTTCCATCTCACGTAGTACGTATGGATGACTTCGCGTTGCACCTTGACCAAAAATCATCAAGTTACGCGTCATAATGTTTGCGCCTTCAACGGTAATAAGAATTGGTACAGAACTATAAGCATCAGCTACATAGTTTTTAGGGCCAGTCATTACCGCTTTACCGCCTTGAATATCCATCGCATCGATAGAGCACTGACGCGCCATCTCGGTCAAATGGTATTTAAGGATAGCAGAAGGAACACTTGGCTTCTCACCATAAGAAAGTGCTTGCACGGTATGGGTTACCGCAGCATTAATGATGTAGCTAAAGCCCGCAATACGCGCTAGAGGTTTTTGTACACCCTCGAACAAGCTGATAGGTAGACCAAACTGCTGACGTAGTGATGCATAAGCAGAGGTACCGGCTAGCATTTGCTTCGCATAGCCGTTAGAAATACTGGGTAGAGTCACACAGCGGCCAACCGATAAGCAGTTAACAAGCATAGTCCAGCCTTTACCTGCCATGTCAGCACCACCGATGATGTAATCGAGTGGAATAAAGACTTCTTCACCAAAGATAGGACCATTAATAAAAGCATCACCAATAGGCTTATGACGACGACCAATGCTAATACCTTTAGTTTCGCGAGGAATCAAGGCACAAGTTATGCCGTACTCGTCTTTGTCACCTAATAGATGGTCTGGATCTTCTAGCTGAAACGCTAGACCAATAAGCGTAGCGATAGGTGCCAGTGTGATATAACGTTTTTCAAAGGTCAGTTTAATACCTAGGATTTCTTTACCTTCAAACTCACCCTTACAAATCACACCTTTATCAGGCAGTGAGGTTGCATCGGAGCCAGCCAATGGGCCAGTCAGTGCAAAACAAGGGACATCGATACCTTTTGCAAGGCGTGGAAGGTAGTGATTTTTCTGCTCTTCGGTACCGTATTTGATGAGTAGCTCACCAGGTCCTAAGGAGTTAGGCACACCAATAAAGTTACCAATACAACCACCACAAATAGACGTACGACTTAACACCTCGGCTTGGGCAACACCCGAAAGCTCAAGACCACCGTATGACTTAGGGATAATCATCCCTAAAAAGCCGCTATCTTTAATAAACTTAACGATATCTTCAGGAATAACGGCAATATTATGGTTAATATCCCACTTATCCGCCATACCACAAAGCTCTGTAACAGGGCCATCCATAAAGGCTTGCTCGTCAGCTGTTAGCTCTGGTCTTGGAAGATCAAGCAGTTTGTTCCACTGTGGCTTACCGCTAAATATCTCGCCATCCCACCAGACTGTACCGGCATCAATCGCTTCTTGCTCGGTTTGTGAGATCTCAGGCAATACACTGCGAAACCACTTAAATATTGATTTGCTCAATAGCTGTTTACGCAAAGGCGCTTGAGCTAGCAGTAATATACCCGCGGTCAATACCACCATAAGGATCGCTAGTAGACCAAAACCCGATACGACTACCTTAATAGCAGTTAATCCTGCCAATAAGATCCCTGCCTTCATTAGAGAGGCTCTGCTGTAGGCTGAGTAAAGGATAACCCCTACTGTTGCCAGAATAAAAAATATAGTCATTGTTCACCTCTATATATAAATATTACTTTGATATAATTATTTCATCTAAATAAAAAACGAGCGCTCGCTCTATAAATCATGTTAATATTACTTACACACTTATACAAGCAGTATTTTGAATGTTTTGCAAACTTAAAAGATTGACTGCTTCTAATAAATTAAAAATAAAAAGAGTGCTCCTATTATGGGTTTAACGCTGGATACTAATAATACAACGAACATAAGCAATTTTGAGGATTATTCCAAGCAATTTGAGTATCAAGATCAACACTTGTACAACCTATTGTTTGAAAGGAATCAAGACCTTATTAAATCAAAAAAAGTAGGCATTGCCTCGGCAAATCTCAAAAAAGTATTCGAGTCTACATTTAAGCTATCTTCCAAGATTGGCTTCCATGAAATGTCTCTGCGCGATTTATCAAAGGATACTGGCCTTAGCATGGGTGGTCTCTACTCCTGCTTAACCAAAAAAGAAGATATCGCTCTAATGGTGCTCGATATCGTCGAATTAGTATCAGATAAAAACAATCAAATAGCCCTTGAGCAAACTGACGAGCTACACAGCCTAGAAATTGCCATAAGAAGCTACTTATATAGCAGCACTATTTTACAGCCCTGGTTCTTCTTTCTTTACTTTGAGACACGATCACTATCCAGTGAGAATCAAATCAAATCTAAAAATATAGAACTAACTACGATAGCAACGCTAGAAAAGATCATCCAATCTGGGGTAGATAAAGGTATCTTCGATGTAAACAGCCCCTATTTTGTAGCAACAACCATTCTTATTGTTCTACAAGATTGGTATTTGAAACCCTGGAAAAATAAAGAGAAGAATATCGATCTCGAACAGTATTCTAAACATCTGTTTAGAATGGTTAAAAAATTATTAAGAATTTAAAAATATTAAAAAATAGAAACTGGTAGGTTAAACACTATGAATAGATTTTGGCTAGACTCATATCCCAAAAAAACTCCTCATGATATTAATTTAGATGAGTATAAATCAGTACCTGACGTATTAGCACACGCCTGCAAAAAATACCCTAACAACATTGCCTACTCAAACTTTGGCACAGAGATGACTTTTGCGGAAGTTAATGAAAAATCGTTACAATTTGCTGATTTTTTACAAAACACGCTAGGGTTAAAAAAAGGCGACAGCATCGCCATTATGTTACCCAATATTTTGCAATATCCTATCGCTCTTTTTGCAGCGATGCGCATCGGGGTTATTGTGGTTAATGTCGACCCAATGTACACGGTTCGCGAACTAGTACATCAGCTAAATGATGCGCGTGTGGAGACTATTCTATTTTTAGAAAACTTTGGTGATACTGTTGCTAAAGCTATGCCTAAAACAAAACTCAAGCGCGTTATCTCTACCCGAGTGGGTGACTGTCTAAACTTCCCAATGAATATAGTGATCAACTCTGTATTGCGCTATGTTAAAAAGGCTATTCCAAAGTTTCATATCCCTGGCATGATGAACTTCAAAAAAGTGCTTAAAAAAGGTAACAAGAATAATGTTACTGAAGCGTCGCTCAACCACGAAGATATATTGTTTTTACAATACACCGGTGGCACCACGGGCGTTGCAAAGGGTGCAATACTCACCCACGGAAATTTAGTTGCCAATATGTTGCAAGCTAAAGCATGGATTGGCGATACACTACAACCCGGTAAAGATGTTATCGTCGCCCCGCTACCTATTTATCATATATTTTCGATGACAGCGAATGTACTTACTATGATGTCCTTAGGGTGCACTAATTTATTAATTACCAATCCAAAGGATTTTGAAGGTTTTGTAAAAATACTTAAAAAGAATAAATTTAACAGTATTACGGGTGTAAACACCCTTTACAGAAAACTCATGAATGCCGAAGGCTTTAGTGATATCGACTTTAGCGGATTAAGGCTCACGCTATCGGGTGGCATGTCTGTGACAGAAGATGTCGCTAGCGACTGGAAAAAAATGACAGGTTCGGCCGTTGTAGAAGCTTACGGGCTTACAGAAACCTCTCCTGCAGCGACTATCAATCCGCTCGACCTTAAAGAACATAATGGTTATATTGGCCTACCGCTTTCCTCTACGTTAATTCAAGTTAAAGACGAAGACGGTAACGACCTAGGTATCGACGCAGAAGGCGAACTTTGCATCAAAGGCCCTCAAGTAACTCAAGGTTACTGGAAACGCCCAGACGAGACTAAAAAAGCCTTTACCGAAGATGGGTTTTTCAGAACCGGTGATTTTGCAACTATTAATGCCGAAGGCTACATTAAAATACTCGATCGTAAAAAAGACATGATTTTAGTTTCTGGCTTTAATGTGTTCCCGAACGAAATCGAATCTATCTTAATGCTGCACCCAGATATTTTAGAAGCTGCAGCTATTGCAATGCCAGACGAGCTATCCGGCGAAGCCGTTAAGATTTTTGTTGTTAAAACTAATGATAAACTAACAGAAGCAGACGTTAATGCCTACTGTAGAGAACAACTCACCGCTTATAAATGTCCTAAAGCTATTGTCTTTATGGATGAGCTACCAAAATCTAACGTGGGTAAAATATTACGTAAAAACTTACGTTAATTAATACTATAAATATTTGCAGGTAGTTAGTAACACATTGTTTAGTTATTACTACCTGCAATTTTTATTATGAGCAGAGCATTTAATAAGTATTTTTTTTTAAAAGTAATCCTTATTAAATGAATTTTCTCTTTTATGTTAAAAAACCACTAAGCGAGATGAATACTAATGCAACCATTTCCCCATACATTTAAGCCCCTAGATTTAGGCTTTACCCAAATCAAAAACCGCGTAGTAATGGGGTCAATGCATACAGGGTTAGAAGAAGCAGAAGATGGCTTTAATAAAATGGCCAGCTACTTTCGCGAGCGCGCAAAGGGTGGCGTTGGTTTAATTATTACCGGTGGTATATCGCCTAATTTCTCTGGCCGTGTTGCACCGCATTCTTCTCAATTGAGCTTTCCTTGGCAAGTGGGTAAGCACAAAATTATTACCGATGCCGTACACGAGACAGAAGGCGCAAAGATTTGCCTACAAATATTGCACTCTGGTCGCTATGGCTACCACCCTCTATGCGCAGCACCGTCAAAAATTAAATCTCCCATATCGCCTTTTACCCCACGTGCACTTAGCACATGGGGTATTAAAAAAACCATTCGTGATTTTGCTAATTGTGCCAAGCTTGCACAAAAAGCCGGCTACGACGGCATAGAAATTATGGGCTCAGAAGGTTATTTAATTAACCAATTTGTTGCGCCAAGAACCAATAAACGAAGCGATCAATACGGTGGCGATATTAATAACCGTATTCGCTTTCCGCTTGAGATCATCGACGCTGTTCGCAACAAAGTGGGTAAAGACTTTATTATTGTATTTCGCCTATCTATGCTCGACCTAGTCGACGAAGGCTCCACCTGGGAAGAAGTCGTCATTTTTGCCAAAGCATTAGAAGCCGCCGGTGTTAATTTAATTAACACCGGTATCGGCTGGCACGAAGCGCGTGTACCCACCATTGCCACCATGGTACCCAGAGCCGCCTTTACCTGGATTACCGAAAAGCTCAAGCAAGAGATTGCTACGCCGCTGATTACTACTAACCGAATCAATACCCCCGAGGTGATCGAAGATATTTTATCGAGCGAACAAGCCGATATGATCTGTATGGCTCGCCCATTTTTAGCCGACCCCTACTTTTTAGCCAAAGCGGCTAAGGGCGAGGCGGCTGCCATTAATACCTGCATTAGCTGTAATCAGGCTTGTCTTGATCATGTGTTCCAGCAAAAAATCTCTAGCTGCTTAGTTAACCCTAAAGCCTGTCACGAGACAGAATTCATTGCGACAGATAGCGTTGCCTCTAAACAAAAGGATTTTGCTGTTATTGGCGCAGGCCCTGCTGGACTTTCATTTGCCATAGAAGCCGCTAAGCTTGGTAACAAAGTGACTGTTTATGAGCGTAATAGCGAAATAGGTGGGCAATTTAACATTGCGAAAGAAATACCTGGCAAAGAAGAATTTAAAGAAACCATCCGCTACTTTAAGCACCATATCGAGAGCCTGAGCATTACCCTTAAACTGAATAGCGAAGTAACGCCCGATAATTTAGTCAAAAGCTATGACCATGTGATCGTCTCAACGGGTATCCGACCAAGAGTACCCGAGATAAAAGGTGTAGACTTACCCAATGTACTTACTTATCAAGATTTATTATGGAAAAAACAAGCCGTTGGGCAAACAGTAGCCCTAATAGGCGCAGGTGGTATTGGTTTTGACGCCGCAGAGTTTTTAGCTCACGATCCCAGTCATTTACCAACCTCGCTCGACAAGCAAGCCTTTTTTGAAGAATGGGGAATTGATACGACTTATAAAAATCGTGGTGCAATTAAACCAAAAGTGTCTGAGAACTCGCCACGTAAAATTTACCTATTACAGCGTAAAACCACCAAAATGGGTAAAGGACTTGGTAAAACCACTGGCTGGATACACCGACAATCACTTGCCGATAAAGGTATAGATATGATCACTGGTGTCGACTACAAAGAAATTACCGACAAGGGTCTTATCGTTACTGTTAATGGTAAAGAGAGGACTCTTGAGGTGGATAATGTCGTGCTCTGTTCGGGACAATTATCCAATAACGAGCTCTATCACTCGTTAAAAGAGCAGCAAGATAATGTACATATTATCGGTGGTGCTTTACTTGCATCAGAAATCGATGCAAAAAGAGCTATAGATGAAGGCGTACGCCTCGCTCACACACTCGCACAATAAGCACTCGCCCAGCGACTGCTCAGCAATTTAACTATTACGGACTTTTATTATGTCAGCTTCTACTAGCAAAAATCGTATCGCTGTTGTTAGCGGTTTAAGAACCCCCTTTGCACGACAAGGTACGTTCTTTCGTACCGTCAATGCCATTGACCTTGGCCGTATGGTGGTAAAAGAATTATTAGCACGCACCGATGTAGATGCAAAATTAATCGAGCGTTTGGTTTATGGTCAGGTTGCTATTTTACCAAAAGCACCCAACATCGCACGTGAAGTCGTACTGGGTACGGACCTACCGGTCACTTGTGATGCATTCAGTGTATCGCGTGCCTGTGCAACCAGCTTTCAGTCCGTTGCTTGTGTATACGACAGCATTAAAACGGGCGATATTAAAGTCGGTATTGCCGGTGGTGCTGATTCATCCAGTGTTATCCCCATTACCTTTAGCGATAACTTTGCACTTAAGTTAGTACAAGCCAACAAAGCACGCACAATGATGGCCAAGTTAAAAGCCTTTAAAGGCACAAAGCTTAAAGACCTCACCCCCAACCCGCCAGCAATTGCCGAATACACCACCAATTTACGCATGGGTGATAGTGCCGAGCAAATGGCTAAAGACCATGGCGTTTTGCGTAAAGACCAAGATGAATTAACGATTCGTTCGCATAAACTCGCAAGCCAAGCATGGGACGAGGGCAAGCTCGACTCAGAAGTGCTACACGCTTATACCGAGCCCTACAAAAAAGCCTTTATACGCGATGAAAATATTCGGGCTGACTCAACCATAGAAAAGCTATCGTCATTACGCCCTGCCTTCGACCGCCAAAATGGTAGTGTCACCGCAGCTAATAGTACGCCTCTCACTGATGGTGCCTCCGCACTATTACTTATGCGCGAAGACGTTGCCCGTGCAGAAGGTTACGAGCCGCTGGGTTACATTAAGCATTATGCGTTTACGTCAAACACTGTTGATACCGACTTATTAATGGGGCCAACGCAATCTTCTGCTAAGGTACTTAAAAAAGCGCGTATGAGCCTGAACGATTTAACCCTTATCGATATGCACGAAGCCTTTGCCGCGCAAACCCTTGCCAATGTACAAGCGTTTTCTTCTAAAGAGTATGCTGCAAAATTCCTCGACAGAAAGAGCGCCTTAGGTGATATTGATATGACCAAGTTTAATGTTCTCGGTGGCTCTTTAGCCTACGGACACCCATTTGCGGCAACAGGTGGTAGAATTCTTGTTCAAACCCTAAATGAACTTAAGCGCCGTGGTGGTGGTACTGCACTCACCACAGCTTGTGCCGCTGGCGGCATTGGTGCTGCAATGATTATAGAGGCAGAATAATAATGAGTGACAACACAAGCGAAACCACTAAATCCTATAGCAGCGAGCTAAGTGCTCAAGGGGTATTGACTGTCTCTATTGATGTCCCCGGCGAGAGCATGAATGTGTTCAACCAACAGGTCTCCGATGATTTTGCAGAGCTTGCTCTAGAGATAGAGCGAAACCGCGATATTAAAGCGGTTGTGTTTATGAGCGGCAAAGACTCTGGCTTTATTGCCGGAGCTGATATCAAAATGCTCGACGGTGTTGAGAGTGCCGCCCAAGGCAGCGAGATTTCGAGCAACGCACATACACTATTAAATAAAATCGCCAATAGCCGCAAACCACACATTGCCGCAATAGATGGTGTTTGTTTAGGTGCAGGTTATGAACTTGCCCTTGCTTGTCACTACCGTATCGCCAGCGATAACCGCGCCACTAAAATTGGCCTACCCGAAGTGATGATTGGTATTTTACCCGGCGGCATGGGTAATACTAAATTACCTCGCTTAATTAACCTGCCCGCTGCACTTGATATGTTGTTATCGGGCAAACAATTAGACAGTAAACGTGCAAAACGTTTGGGTATGATTGACGAAATCGTCTCGAATAAAGTACTTAAACAGGTTGCCGAAAAAACTGCCGAGAAACTTATCAAAAAAGGCGTACCCGAGCGCAAGCTTGCCCTTAAAGATAAAATCATGACCTTGCCTTACATCAAGGATTTTGTCATTAAAAAAGCACGCGAACAGGTACTTAAAAAAACCAATGGTTTATACCCTGCCCCATTAGCTATTTTGGATGTGGTACAACAAGGTATTAACCTACCGTTAAAAGAAGCCTTAGCAATCGAGGCAAGAAACTTTGGTGAGCTTACGGTATCGGCCGAGGCACAACAGTTACGCAAACTTTATTTTGCAACCACTGCGCTTAAAAAAGAACGCTTTATGAGTGATGAGGCAGCCGCAAACGTTGAGCCTCAAAAAGTTTCTAAGCTCGGTATTTTAGGTGGTGGTTTAATGGGTGCAGGTATTGCTACCGTATCTATCGATAAAGCCGGTGCGAGTGTTCGCCTAAAAGATATTCGCGACGAAGGCTTACTAAGCGCACACGCCTATGTGAGCAAATTTTATAAAGGCCGAGTTAAAAAACGTATTTTAACCAAAGAAGCAGCTGCAAAAAAACTCAACCAGCTAACTAGCTCACTAGATTACTCAGGTTTTAAGGACTCTGATCTAATCATTGAAGCCGTGTTTGAAGATATTAAGATTAAACACCAAATGGTGAGTGATATAGAGTCACTGGGTAACGAGCAGACTGTATTTGCAAGTAACACCTCCTCTATCCCCATCAAAGATATTGCCGCTAAAGCAAAACGCCCTGAAAATATTTTGGGCATGCATTACTTCTCGCCCGTTGAGAAAATGCCACTATTAGAAATCATTAAACACGAAGGCACATCGGACCAAGCACTGGCAACCGCGGTAGATTTTGGCCGCAAACAAGGTAAAACGGTTATTGTTGTTAACGACGGCGCCGGCTTTTATGTTAACCGCATTTTAGCACCTTATATCAATGCAGCGCTTGAGCTTGCAATGGAAGGTGTTGCACTCGATAAAATTGACGAGGCAATGGTAGGCTTTGGGTTCCCCGTTGGACCAATTAAGTTACTCGACGAAGTCGGCCTGGATGTTGGCAGCAAGATACAACCCATTTTAGAAGAAGCTTTTGGCGACCGAATGGCAAGTATTGGCGTACAGCAAAAGCTTATCGACAATAAACGTTTGGGTAAAAAAGTCAGCAAAGGTTTTTATCGCTACGATGACCCTAAACTTGCTAAAGATATCGACGAGTCTGTTTATACCGAACTAGGTATTACACAAAAGATCGAGATGAACGCAGAGGTGATCGCCGAGCGCTGTGTTTATCGTATGCTCAACGAGGCAGCACTGTGTTTAGATGAAGATGTTATCTTCTCTGCTCGTGATGGTGATATTGGCGCTATCTTCGGTATTGGCTTTCCACCCTTCTTGGGCGGACCTTTCCAATATATGGATACCCTCGGCATCGATAAAGTCGTCAATAAACTCAAAGAAATAGAACTCACTCAGGGGCCAAAATATCACCCCGCTCCTATTCTTGTGGCTATGGCAGAAGAAAGTAAAACCTTTTATAGTTGATTACTGCTAAAAATTAGAACCTAAAAAGCCAGCATATGCTGGCTTTTTTATTGCACTTTTATAATGCCATCAAGTCTATTACTGCAGCTTAGAATAAATAACACTTTAATCCAGAGCATAACAAAGCTACTATTTTGTTCATAAAGCAGCAATCACTCACCATATCTCAGAGGGTTAAATCAATGACGGCAGTTGGACATTACATCAACGGCGAAGTATGCCAAGACAATACACGCACTCAAGACGTTTATAACCCTGCAACAGGAGAAGTAAGTAAACAAGTCGCTCTTGCCTCTAAAACAACCGTAGAGGAAGCCATAGCCGCTGCCGAGGCTGCCTACCCCGAATGGCGTAATACGCCACCAGGCAAACGCGCACAGGTAATGTTTAACTATCGGGCTTTATTGCAAAAAAATGCCGACAAAATTTGCGCCCTAATTGGCGAAGAACACGGCAAGATCTCTCACGATGCTGCAGGTGAGCTACAGCGTGGTATCGAAAACGTTGAGTATGCCTGTGGTATACCTGAACTATTAAAAGGCGAGCACAGCCGCAATGTGGGCCCTGGCATTGACTCTTGGAGTGAGTTTCAGGCACTCGGTGTGGTAGCAGGTATTACACCCTTTAACTTCCCTGCTATGGTGCCTTTATGGATGTACCCAATGGCAATTGCTTGCGGTAATTGTTTTATTCTTAAACCTTCGGAAAAAGATCCAAGCGTATCATTATTACTCGCCGAGCTACTCACAGAAGCCGGCCTACCCAAAGGCGTAATGAATGTTGTTAATGGCGATATAGAGGCCGTTGATACACTACTAGAGGATGAACGCGTCAAAGCGGTGAGCTTTGTTGGCTCGACCAATATTGCCTCGCAAATTTATGCCAAAGCCTGCGCACACGGTAAGCGTTGCCAAGCCCTCGGCGGTGCTAAAAACCACGCGGTAGTTATGCCCGATGCCGACATCGACAATGCCGTTAATTTACTCCTGGGGGCGTCTTTTGGCTCCTCAGGTGAGCGCTGCATGGCATTACCAGTTGTGTTGGCTGTGGGCGATAAAACCGGCGACTTACTCGTCGAAAAAATGCAGGCAGCAATGAAGCCTTTAAAAACCGGCGTTTACAGTAATAGCGACAATGACTTTGGTCCTGTGATTACTAAAGAGCACAAACAAAATGTGTTTGCACATATTGATAGCGCCGAGCAACAAGGTGCTCAAGTGATTGTTGATGGAAGAACAGTTAACATCACTGGGTACGAAAATGGCTATTTTGTCGGGGCGACATTAATTGATAACGTCACCCCCGATATGACTAGCTATAAACAAGAAATTTTTGGACCCGTTCTACAAGTAGTACGTGTCGATACCATGCAAGAGGCAATGGATTTAATTGATGCCCACGAATACGGTAATGGCACCTGTATTTTTACTCGTGATGGCGAAGCTGCTCGTTACTTCTCAGACCACATCAAAATAGGGATGGTCGGTATTAATACGCCTTTGCCTGTACCGGTCTCTTACCACAGTTTTGGTGGCTGGAAGCGCTCTCTATTTGGTGACCTTGCCGCCTACGGCCCCGACGGTGTGCGCTTTTATACTAAACGTAAAACGATTACACAGCGTTGGCCTTCTGCGGGTGTACGCGAGGGTGTACAGTTTGCGTTTCCTAGTTAATAAAAACGAGCGGTAAAAATAGTGAGTTTTATGTTTTTACGGTAGCAAAAAATTCGCGAATTAACTGACCCGACAATGTCACCTCCGGTGGTATTGTCGGAAGCTTATCCTTAGAGAACCATTGCGCATCTTCTATTTCTATATCATCGGTTTGAATCTCGCCTGAGTCGTATTCTGCAAAATATCCCACCATTAGTTGGTGTGGATAAGGCCATGACTGGCTCGAAAAATAGCGCAGGTTTTTAATCTTAATACCCACCTCTTCGAGCACTTCACGATGCACTGCATGCTCTAGTGTCTCACCGGCTTCAACAAATCCTGCAAGGGTTGAATACAAATCCCCCGACTGACGATAATGATGCGCGAGCAAACATTGATCACCACGAGTAATCAACACCATAATGCAAGGCGAAATACGCGGGTAAAATACCAGTGAACAAGGATCACAGGTTAACGCTAGTTCGCCACTATGGCTACTCGTTTGGCGCCCACACTGACCACAAAACTGATGTTCTCTATACCAAGTAATGAGCTGCATTGAGCGACTTGCTAATTGGTACTCGGCATCGGATAGCTGCGGCATTTGTGAGCGAAACGAGACCAAGTATTGATCTTCAATAGCTTGGTCTAATTCAACAACATAACAACGCCGTTGCTGAAACTCACCAATATAAATATAAACCGGGTCTGCTTGAGCAGAACGCTTTATCTCACTAGAGCGAGATAAGCGCCACTGTTGCGTATCGAGGGCGTATAGCTGTTGGTCGCGAATACCAATAATGTAGTCTTCAGGGCCAATTAATTGACTGTCTACCACTAAATTCATAAGCGAATCATCTTAAAAAACATTAACTTAAAATATATTAGTAGACAGTATACTTAAGGAACCTCTGAATAAGTTCAAATAATTTCTGCGTGAGTCTAAAATGTACTTAAGCACTTGAAAAATGCTCCTGCATTTTCAATGTACCCTCCTTCCATGGAGGGCAAGGCGTACTTCGCAGTTAATGGCCATAGTCCTTAGCAAGAAGTATAACAACGCATAAGTACACTTTAGCCACGCCCTGCGGGGTTTACAGAGGTTCCTTAGCTATTCATTTGCTGTCTGTTAGTGCATACAATTTGCTCGCGACTAAACCAAAGGTTAGGTCGGCCAATAAAACATACATTGGCATTAATACACCAATATTTAACCCTGCCACGCCGGCTTTCCCCATTGGGAAGAACACAAACAATGTCACTAGTGCTGCTGCAATGGCAACAATCACTCCCCTAACAATCCAGTTTTTGGGCATAAAAGGCAGTAAAAATACTAAGGCCCAAAGACCACCCCAATAAGCCTGCTTATATAAAAACCCCGCTTTAGCAAAGGATGGTAAATCTAAGCCCATTAATAGAGGTAGACCTATCAAACCCGTTATTACTAAAAAAATGACATTGGCCATGCCACCTATACTACCCGCGGCAAAACTCAACAAAACACGCTGTAGCATAATTTATATCCTCACATCATCGGGTAAATCAACCGGAGGAAAATCTACAGCAACAGCAAAGCTTTCGTTAAAGTAGTTAGTAAAAATATTTAAAGCGACATGGGATAAAACCTCAATTAATTCTTCATCGCTAAAACCAGCTTCACGCATGGCGATTAATTCTTGCGAGCTTGGACGCCCTTGGCTTTTAACAATACTAAGCGCAAAATTTAATGCTGTTTGAGTTTTTGGATCATCCGATTGACCACATAAGTTACGATGTAATTCATCACTGGCCACACCCGACTTGCCTCCAATAAATGTATGCGCAGCGGCGCAATAATGACAACCATTCGCTCCAGCTAGCGTTAGTGCAATGGCTTCTCTTAGCTCACCACTTAAAACACCTTTAGCCAAAGCACCACTAAAGCTTAAAAAGCCTTCTAAGGCCGCCGGTGCATTAGCCATTGTTGTGAATATATTTGGGGTAGCACCTAAACTCGCTCTTACATTATCTAATAGCTCAGCGGCTTTACCCTTCGGTTCAGATACTATCGATATTTGTTGCATATATTTCTCCAGATTCATTATTTAAGTCGCACACAATTAAATTGCATGCGACTTAATATAGAGTTTAAGCAAAAAATTGTCAAGTATTACGATTAAATCGCGTACAATGTATTTATCGATAAGGTTATTTTCACTTAGGAGATCAGCTCATGACTAAGTCAAAACAAGAGACAGATGCGCTATCGGATTTTTTATGCTTTGCACTCTACTCAACACATCACGCGATGAACCGCACCTACAAGTCGCTATTGAAAGAAATCAATATGACTTATACACAGTTCTTGGTAATGGTGGCTCTGTGGGATAAAGACGAGCAATTGGTAAGTGATATTGGTAAATCATTGTTTTTAGAGTCGAGTACATTAACCCCCCTGCTCAAAAAACTAGAATCTATAGGTTATATTAAACGCACACGCGATAAGCAAGACGAACGTAAAGTACGTATTACCCTCACTCAATCAGGAAGAGAGTTACAGCAAGCAACCCATTGCTTCCCCGAGAGTTTGCTGAAGGCTTCTGGGATGAAACCTGAAAAAATTAAGACACTAACGAAAGATATACTCAAATTAAGAAAAAACTTATTAGACAATATAAACGATGAAGCATAGTTTACTTTGATAGATACTGAAATACCCCACCTTTATTAGTAGATCCAGCTATACATTGATACGTTTATTCAACGAGGCCATTTTTTCTTCAAGCTCTGCTATTTGTTTATCGGTCTCTTGTAACACAGTGGTGAACTGGTCCTTCATCTCGGGAACCGTGGTAACCGATTTTGCAAGAACATCACGGTGGACCGTCATATATTTGAGATCGCATTTGATAGTAAACAATGTAATAGCATCTGCGTGTTGCTCTTTAGCCAAACCTGCAACTGTATTATAGGCTTCTACGATATCTCTAGATTTATCTTTTAAGCTAACACCAGATGATGCCCCCTCTGAATTATCAAAAGCATTAATTATTTCATAAAATAAGGGTTCATTAGCAATCCCCGATGCCTCTACTCCGTAACCTGGCATCCCCTCTTTTACCGAATAAGGGCCTATATTTTCTCCTTCAACGATGGGCAATTCGCCTAACACTAACCACTTTAGATTTACCGATAAGCTTGTTGATATTTTCTTTAATTGGCTAACGGTAGGCTCACCACCACTAAGATATCGATTAATACCACTATTAGAAATCCCGCTTATTCGAGCAAGTGCCGAAGCACCGCCTATTATCTCTGTTAATAAGTTGATCCGTTGAGTGAAATCTTCGGCACTTTTAAGCTTAACGTCATAATCGGTTAAAGACAGGATATACCGGCCAATTGCCTGTGGATCGTTAAAATCTTTAAACTTCATAAATTTACTCTAAACGGTTAATTTTATTTATTTTTACCTCTAAAGAGTTTACATTTTAACCCTATAGAGATATATTGTTTATCAGCTATCTAATGGAGCCTTTATACAGATTAAGCGCTCAAAAACGCCTTTACTGAATACAAAGGAATTATCATTCCAAACGAAGGACTCAATAAAAACCTTTTAAATAGAGGTATAAGCCATAGCTCTACCCTTGCCATCACTAAGTAAAAGGATACATGCCATTGCACCAACTGAAAACCTATACATTTTACTTATAAGGCAAAACACATTACTGATAATAACGGATATATCGTTAATTTGGACATATATTTAAACATTCTCACAATATTAGCCAGTGTGTATTCATCACTCATTATTGGGGTTTGGATTAGGAGTTAAAAATGGATAAAAAACTACCTGAAAATAATAACAAAATTTCTATGATCTCCCACAACTCTATTAAACTGGCCGATCAGCAGCGCGATGAACTAGTGTTACGATTTATTCGCCAAGCAAAAATGCTACAAGCGACGATTAAAACATTTAAAGATTGCTGTATAAATGAAGTAGATACATTCATCGATGTGAATAAATCTGACAATAATTATGATGGTAACCAAATAGACTTACTGAGCAGTGATGGACGATATAAGCTGCAATGCATGACGCTACGTTATATAAATTTTAACGAAGATTTACAAGTTGCAAAAAAATTAATTGATAATTGTATTAAAAACAATCCTGATAACTTTAGTAGTAATATCGAAGCTATAGCAAAAGATGCTTTTAAAACCAATGACGCAGGAGAAATAAATATACGTCGTGTGTTTAATTTAAGGCATTTAGATATTAACAATGATGAATGGCAAACAGCTATGCGCTCTATATTAAAAGTTATTCAGGTAACCGATAAAGATAACTTAAGTTTGTACGAACGTGCAGAGTACAATAATCACTGGCAACCTATTTTATTAGATTTAGCCGTTTTATAAGTATAGGAAGCGCCTACAAAATATAGAGGGATGCAAAGTTAATTAAGCAAGAAGTAACTGTGATTCAAAAACTGGGGTTAGACTCTAAAAATCACACACCTGTGGCTATTGATATGCCATCTAACACCAACCCTATACCTAAAACCATGCAAAATTATCAAAATGGGGCATGAAGATGATTTGGTACTAGGCGCAGAATTGATGTCTCTAATTAAGGAAAAAGAATAATACTTAACTATCTTTTGCCAAACTCTAGCCAATAATACGCATAAGCTAGATCACTCTGCTTTAGCTTCTTCAAGTATCCAGTCGCGAAACTTATCGATATACGAATGGCGAAAACCTTCGGCTGGCATACACAAATAGAAAGCCTCAGAAACAGGCAAAGACTTGTTGAATGGATTAATAAGCAAACCATCGCGAATCATATCGTTTACTAGTGTACTGCGGCCAAGGGCAATGCCCTGACCCGCTTTAGCCATTTCTAGAGCTGATATCAATGTATCAAATTGAACACCCGAGGCAGCATTAATTTTGGGATAGCCAGTTTTTTTCAACCAATAACCCCAGCCCTCTTCGTAGCCGACTACATGCAGCAAGGTGTAATCCTTAAGTTGCTCAGGAGATGATGGTGGTGGCAACTCATTGACCAAGGTAGGGCTACAAACGGGCACCAGCTCATCACTTGTCAGCCGATCAGATATCAAACCTTCCCAGTTACCTTGACCATGGCGTATTTCAATATCGGCTCCCGAATCAAATACAGTATCGCTATATTGCACCCAAATATTACTAGAAAAACGTACTTTTATTTCTGGATGTCGTTTAAAAAATTTATGTAGCCTGGGCGTTAACCAAGTGATAAAAAATACCAAATTGCTTCGAATAGTTAACACTTTAGTTTGGTTACCACCAAACATTTCCTCTGTAGCCGCCGCCAGTTTTTGAATGGATGCATGGACAACAGGAATGTAGGATTTCCCAGCTTCGGTGAGTTCCAAGCCTCTAGGCAAACGTTTAAATAACTCGACACCAAGCTGTGCTTCAAGCCCTCTTATTTGCTGGCTTACAGCTGCCTGCGTCATATTGAGCTCCTTGCCTGCCGCTGTAAAGTTAAGGTGATGAGCAGCGACTTGGAAGGACCTGAGCCAATTTAGGGGAGGAAGAGATTTTTTCATAAATTTATGATCACTAAGAATACAGCTACAACTCTAATTGAGTATGAGCATAAAATAAAGCCAGCGATAAATGATTACATTTATCGCTGGCTTTGGCAGGATATCAAAAGTGGTTATTTAATTCATTGTTGGCATAGAGAATTGAATACCTTCCCTAACTCCAGCAGAAGGCCAGCGCTGAGTAATGGTTTTACGCTTGGTATAAAATCTAACGCCATCTGGGCCATAAGCTGCAAGGTCACCAAAGAGCGAGCGCTTCCAACCACCAAAACTATGGTAAGCAACGGGGACAGGCAAAGGTATATTAATGCCGACCATACCCACTAAGATATTATCTGAAAAGTAACGTGCAGCTTCGCCGTCACGGGTAAAAATGCAGGTACCGTTTCCGTATTCATGCTCATTGATTAATGTCATGGCCTCTTCCATAGTTTTGACGCGGACGACTTGCAGAACAGGGCCAAAGATTTCTTCTTTGTAGCTCACCATATCCGGCTTCACATGATCAATCAAAGTACCGCCTACAAAAAAGCCTTCTTCATATCCTTCGACTGTTGGCGAACGCCCATCGACCACAACTGTTGCGCCGTCTTGCTCAGCACTATCGATATAACCGATCACTTTTTGCTGATGTTGTTTAGTAATCACCGGGCCAAAATCGTTCGATGAATCAGAGGAGGCTCCCACTTTTAGGCTAGCCATGCCCGCTTGCATTTTTGCAACTAGTGCATCAGCGGTTTCATCTCCTACGGCAACGGCAACGGAGAGCGCCATACAGCGCTCTCCGGAGGAGCCAAATGCTGCTCCTAATAATTGGGCAACGGCATTATCGATATCGGCATCAGGCATCACAATGGCATGGTTTTTAGCACCACCCAGTGCCTGGCAACGCTTGCCATTAGCACTGGCCGTTCTATAAATATATTCTGCAATGGGTGTTGAACCCACAAAACTGACTGCTTTGACGCGCTCGTCTTCGAGCAGTGTATCGACTGCTTCTTTATCGCCATTAACCAGATTCATCACACCATCGGGCAAGCCCGCTTCTTTGAGTAATTCGACAATAAAGAGCGTCGAACTTGGATCACGCTCCGATGGTTTCAATATAAAGCAATTGCCGCATACGAGAGCAATGGGGTACATCCACAACGGCACCATAGCGGGAAAGTTAAAGGGAGTAATGCCGGCAACCACACCTAAGGGCTGGAACTCACTCCAACTATCAATATTAGGGCCGACGTTTCTGCTGTGCTCGCCTTTTAATAATTCCGGTGCGCCGCAGGCATATTCGACATTCTCAATACCTCGCTGTAATTCACCCATCGCATCGTGAGCAATTTTACCGTGCTCATCACCAATCATTTGGCAAATTTTTTCTGCATTGCTTTCGAGTAATGCTTTAAAACGATACATAATACGAGCACGTTTAATTGGCGGTGTGTTGCGCCATTCAGGGTAGGCAGCTTGCGCTGCTGTAATGGCTTCTTCTACCGTGCTTTTTGCCGCTAGCGCAACTTTTTTAGAGGGTTTACCAGTAGATGGGTTAAAAACATCTTGTGTGCGAGCGTTGTCATTAACAACACTGCCATTAATAAAATGACCAATAGTTTGCATAACTGTAATTCTCTTTAATCAGTAATCGAAAAATAAATAGTGGGATGAGTGGGTAAGCTGTTGGTTCTACCAGAGGTTTTTGTACAGCTCGATTATTTCCCCCGTTGTAGGCACTCTGGGGTTATTGCCAGGCGAACCCGAGGCCAAGGCTTGTTCCGCCATTGTAGGTAGCAAATCAAGAAACTTGTCGCGATCAATACCAAAACCTGCAGGCGTTGGCACAGACAATTCTTCATTTAAGTTGCGCAATTCGGTTAATAATTTCTCGTTGGCAACATCATCGGTATCGCCTTCAGATGCTATACCCATCGCGCGCGCGCAATCGGCATAACGCGTTTGTGCAGCAGGAATAGAAAATTCAGTGACAGTAGGTAACAACATAGCATTAGATAAACCATGGGGCACATGAAAAGCTGCACCAATGGGTCGACTCATACCATGTACCAAAGCAACCGATGCATTAGAAAAGGCGGTACCGGCTAAGGTAGACCCTAACATCATTGCCTCACGTGCTTGTTCAGCATTACGGTTGTGATAGGCATCGCGAATATTCGGGGCAATCAAACGCATAGCCGCCAGCGCTTGTTGGTCACTAAAAGGACTGGCCTTTTTACTAACATAGGCTTCTATGGCGTGAGTCAAAGCATCGATACCTGTATCAGCTGTCACCCTAGGCGGTAAGCTCAAGGTGAGCGTAAAGTCCACCAAAGCGGCATAGGGCATAAAGCCTGTGCCAACGCACAGCATTTTTTCATCAGTAGTCTCATCAGAGATAATGGTAAAGCGTGTCACTTCTGACCCTGTGCCCGCCGTAGTGGGAATAGCGATAATCGGCAGGCCCGTTTCATTGACCACACGGGGGAATTTATAATCGCGCATTTCCCCGCCAAATTTACCCAGAATAGAAATAGCTTTAGCGCTATCAATGGGACTACCGCCGCCTAATGCAATGATGCTATCGAAATCACCATTCTTAACCTTATTAACACCCGACAAGATCGATTTTATAGTAGGTTCAGGCACCGTATCATCAAATACTTCTGCGGTAATACCCTCTTCTGCCAAGGCATCACTCACCCGCTTAGCATAACCTAACTCAACCATCATTGAGTCCGTAATAATGAGAGGCTTTGTACAGGCAAGATCGTTCAATACGCTCGCAACCTTTAAACTCGCATCGGCACCTATATGCATGACGCGAGGTAAAATAATTTGTACAGACATACTCACTCCTATTTTTTTAGTAAGCAAAAAGATCAACGATTAAAAAATAAATTCGCCACAATATTTATTTTTAGTTGCGTATTTTTATCGACAGCCCTAACTATAAATACCGCCATAAAAATATCGCTAATAGATACAGTGTGTGTAGGACTTATGCCTATAAGATCTCACAAATCAGCAGCAATATAAAAACAATAAAAAATTAGCCTAAGACCATTATTTTTTTATGCCCTGTAAAAATTCATCATTGATAAATTTTTTTGACTCTTAGATAAAAATTTTATTGTTCGTCAATAACGACTGACTCTTCTACTATTCATCACTATAGATATCTCGGCTCTAGTGCACTTGGACTCTATAAAACATAGATATTTAAGTTAACTGTGATACCGAATAATAACGATACGTTGTAGGACTGATAGAAAATGGCAAAGAGTAAAACACTTCCCCTTAAAGACATCCGAGTCGTCGACTTTGGACAACAAATTGTAGGACCCGCCGTTGCAATGATACTCGCAGATTTTGGGGCTACGGTCGTTCATGTCGACCAACCGGCAGGTCCGGTCTGGGTCAATGACGCAAATGCAATTCTTAATCGCAATAAGCTATGTATTAATATTGACCTTAATAAAGAATCTGGTTTGCAAGAAGCACTCGCACTTATCGATAAAGCAGATATTGTGATCGAAAGCTTCCGTCCAGGCGTTATGCAAGCTCTCGGTATCGATTTTCAAAAACTACGCGAAGCACGGCCAGAGCTTATAACATTATCCACTCCTGGGTTTGCCAGCAACGACGAGCTAAGACGAGACTGGAAAGCCACCGAGGCCATCGTTGCAGCTACCTGCGGCACCTATACCGACATGGGATTTAACCGAGTTTTGATGGGTATTAACCCAAGTTTTTCGCCATTACCTTTAGGGTCATCTTACGCAACATCCCTGGCGGCAAGTGCGGCGGTGTTAGCACTATTTGAGCGAGAAAAAACCGGCTATGGTGACCATATTGAAGTGCCTATTGCAGCTGCATTGATGGAAGGGTTGTCTTATAACTCCTATACCATTGAAGGGCTACCCGAGCGCTATAAAACATTGCGTGAGAAAGAGATCGAACGCAGAAGGGAAAACGATATTCCCTTAGATCTCAACTATGATGAATTACAAGAATATTTAGACCCCTTTTACCGTACCTACGATTGCGCTGACGGCAGAAAGTTTTACTGTGTTTGCCCTTCTCATCGAAACCATGCTGAACGCTGCCTAAAATTGATGGGCATCTACGATAAATTAATTGAAATGGGATTACCGGATATCGATGATTTATATCTACCCATTGCACAATGGAATGCTGAAACCTCAATTGGCGTTTATCCATTAACTGCAAAGTGGGCCGCAATAATCGCCGAGAAAATGAAAAAAGTATTTCTTACGAAAACATCAACCGAATGGGGCGTTTTATTTGGCGAGTATCAAATCCCCGGCTCTGAACATAGAACTACTCAGGAGTGGGTTAATGACGAACATTGTCAACAATCCAAACTTATCGTTGAAGTCAATGACCCCGTTTTTGGCAAAATGAAACAGCCCGGCCCAGTGGCTTGGCTGGAAGAATTCGCCGAGCAGATGATTACCCCACGAGCAAGAAAATTTGTAGACTTTGACGAAGCTTTGCGCGCCCTTAGCTTGGTCGCAAAACAAGAGCAGCAATTAAGGCCTACTCCAAAAGGGAAGCAACATAAAAGCTCAAAAGGCTGGTTAGAAGGCTTAAGGGTTTTGGATTTAACCAATGTGATCGCAGGCCCCCACTCAACCGCTTACCTCGGCCGCTTTGGCGCTGAAGTAATTAAAGTCGACCCCATTACTCCAGTTTTTGACCCCTTGATTGGCACTATTTACGCCTTCCAATCCGGTGTTGGCAAAAAAAGTATCCTTCTCGATATTATGTCTAGTGAAGGCCGAGAAGCTTTTAACCGTTTACTAAAAACCGTCGATTTAGTTGTTATAAATGCACCAGAGCGCCAACTGGCGCAACTCGACCTCGACGAGGCCTCATTACAAGCCGTACACCCTGGAATATTGTTTTGTCGCCTTGACTGCTTTGGTGGCCCGCAAACCGGTAGCAAATCGGACTATATTGGCTATGACGATATTATCCAGTCAAACAGTGGCATTATGAGCCGCTTTGGCGGTAACGACACACCAGAAGAACACGCACATATTGGCACTTTAGATGTCAACTGCGGTTTTGCCGCCGCCATCAGTATAGGTGTTGCGCTTTTTTGCAAACTAAGAAATGGACAAATTACACGAGCAAGAACATCGTTATCCGCCGTGACAAATATTGCCCAAATCCCCTTCGCCTACGATTATGAAAACAAGCAAGCGACTAATGAAGCCTCAGGGCGAGGAGCCCTTGGCAATCACGCACTGTCGTACTTTTATGAAACAAGCGACGCTTGGATTATTATTGACGCTAACACCAGTGAGCTCGAAAAACTGGAAACAGTCGATGGTTTACAAGGTATAAGCCAATGCGCTTGCCTAAAAACCTTTCTCACAGGCGCGTTCAAAAAAGCCCCAAGTGATTACTGGACTTCAACACTACGACAATATGATATTGCTATAGCAGAACCAAAATCTATTGAGTGGTTGAGAGAGCAATACAGCCGCCTGAGAGATGGCAAACCAGGTATTGATAAAGGCAGTTTCAGTTTCTCAACCTATACCGACCACCCTAGTGGACACCAGGTAACCTATATTGACCCCTATGCTATTCGACCAACATATTCTGCGATTAAAAACCCAGCGCCTACTGAAAAATTCGGAGCGTCCACCGTTGCTATATTAGAGTCCGTTAATTATTCTCAAGAAGAAATTCATAATATGATCGATAGCAACATTGCTGCTCTGCAATGGAGTCAGGAATATCTGCCTAGCTAAGGAAAGCAAAATATAAAGCTAGCGAGGTATTCCATTACCTCTGCTTAAAATATTCAACGAGAATAAATCATCAAGCTTTAATCTGCCCAGGTCGACCGACAGCTGTATCTAGTCTTTTTGGCCCAAGAAAATGTTTAATAACAGGAGGGGTATCGCCTTTGTGTAGGTTTTGAATCTGCTGCTCAAGCGCGAAATCTTTTCCTGCCAGACGCTCTCTATGTCTTAAATGATCGACCCAAGATACATCGAAAAAACATTCGATAAAAATATCTGCTTTATCGGATTGCTGCAGTACTTCCCAACCATAGGCACCGTATTGTCGTCTGGCCTCCTTAAGCTGACACATTAGCGATAAAAACTCATCTACGTCGCTAGGTTCAATATTATATTCAATCACCATCATAACGGGTGAACGTTCGTTTAGTAGTGATTTATCCTGTTCTGTGTCAACTAAAATATTGGGTTCCGCCCAATGCTCAGAGGGAGCAAGATCAATGGCTTCTCCCAAGTTCAGCTTTTGTTTTCGCGATAATATCATTCCCAACGTTAAGGTACCCGATGCAATAATGAGCGCTGTCTTGATACCCATTTGGCTTGCAACAGCCCCCCAAATAATACTACCAACACTCATAGAACCAAAAAATACCATAAGGTAAATCGCCAGCCCTCGAGCTCTAACCCAATCAGGCAAGGCACTTTGAGCCGATACGCTAAATGTTGATAGTGTCCATATCCAGCTGATACCGAAGAAAATACTGCCAAAAACAGCGAGTATTTCATCAACCGGTAAGCTCGTGAAAAGATAGCTGAGCAATGTGTTATTTACAGGGAATGCAGAAAACATCATAGTACCGATAATAAATACCGCAGCAATCCATGTAATTTGATCTGAACTCAACTTCTTTTTTACTTTAGGCAAAAGAAATGCACCAATCACCGCACCCAAGCCGATTGCAGCGATTAGTAGACCATATATCTCGGCGCCGGCTTGCATTTCTGTTTTAACAAAAATAGGGAGTAGCGCCCAAAACCCACTAGCAGAAATAAAGAAAGCAAATGCACGCCAAAGTGTCGCCCTAAGGGGCTGACTGTATCTCACATAGCGCAGGCCTGCTTTAATTGCCCCAGGTATGGCTTCTTTTGTCTTTTCTTTATTGACTTGCTTTGGCTTCCACCACAAAAAAGCCCATATAATGGCAATAAAACTTAGGGCATTAATAAGAAAAGGGCTTTCAGGCCCCAGTACAACAATTAATATTCCAGCAACTGCAGGACCAATAGAGCGACTGATATTGAAGCCAATGCTGTTCATTGCGATGGCCGACTGCAAATCTTCTTTGGGCACTAATAAAGGGTTGATGGCCTGCTTTGGCGGTGCCGTAAAAGCCCCACAAGTACCAATTAAAAAAATAAACAGCAGTAGCAAGTAAGGGGTCATTAAATTCAAATAAATCAGTACCGCCAGTATCGCGGCAATAACAGCCATGATAATGTTCACCACCAACAACATTCGCCTCTTGCTAGAAACATCCGCAATGGCTCCAGCAAGCAGTGCAAAAAGGAAAATTGGCAGTGTTGTCACCGCTTGCACTAAAGCTACAATAAAAGGGTCGTCGGTCATAGTGGTCATTAACCAACCAGCACCCACTTCGTGCATTCTAAGCCCTATAGTGGATATAACCGTTGCACTCCATATCACAGTAAAATCTTTCGACTTGAAGGGAGCCATAGCGCTATTTTTTTTCATAAAACAAAGTGCCCTGAGTAATAGAAAGAACTTGTATCTTTAACTTATCGAAACTTCATTAATATAATATAAAGCACTATCACCATCACTGCAAAGCGCAAAGAGAGATAACAGAGAGCCGAACGACGATTTCTTTTACAGAATTACACCTGAACCACGCTAAGTATAAAATGAAGGAGAAGGAGAAGGAGGGATTAACTCAAATACACCCCTGTACTTGACCACTTCGTGGCGCTATCGCGGTTCAACATGTTCGAGCGCCATGGATGGCGTGAATGCAGGTTTTGCAGGAGCAAAAACCTGCCAGGCATTTTGTCGAACCCGAGGGTTTGATATACAGGGATGTATGAATGTCGCGAACACATGGATGTGTAAGAGCAACCTTATCACTTACCATCCTAATCAGCCGATGAAAAGGAGGGATTATTCGGCGCGTCCATGCGCCTCCCCCTTCGGGCTCGCTACGCTCGTGCAAAAACATTCCCGATGTTTTTGTCGAACCCACGAGGATTCTCACCCTCATTACCCCACGCATAAAAAAAGCCCGCCAATGGCGAGCTTTTCTATATGGCGGAGAAGGAGGGATTCGAACCCTCGATACCGATCAAGGTATACTCCCTTAGCAGGGGAGCGCCTTCGGCCACTCGGCCACTTCTCCGTGTTCTGTCAACTAAAACAGCGGCGCATAATACCATAAATTTTAGGAAAACCAAGGAATCTGAATAGAATAATAGTTTTTATTCTATTACATCATATAATCGGTAAAATCGGGGTTACAAGAAACTATATAACGCTAAGTTTAATTAAAATTCGAGTCACTGAAGCTAATAATTTTAGTTATTCGTCACTACTATCAGATTGATTCTTTTCGCGCTGTATACGATCATAGATTTCTTCGCGATGTACAGCGACTTCTTTAGGTGCATTAACACCTATACGTACCTGATTACCTTTGATACCCAATACGGTAACGGTAACTTCATCTCCGACCATTAATGTCTCACCGATACGACGAGTTAATATAAGCATTCCTGTCTCCATTTACTGTTTAGCAAATTTATTTAAATGTTTGTTTGATCTATTCTATGCCAGTATTTTGACCAGCATATAATTGATGCGTTCAGATTATATTGGGCTACACAATTGTCTGCTCTTAGATATAGGCAGATATTGATTAATCAAGTAATAGCCTAAATTAGTCCTTTTTCTCAAGGCCAAAGGCTTCGTGTAAGCTACGAACAGCTAGCTCTAGATAGCGATCTTCGACAATAACAGAGATTTTAATCTCTGATGTAGTAATCATTTGGATATTGATGTTTTCGTCAGCTAATGTTTTGAACATAGTAGCAGCAACACCTGCGTGAGAGCGCATGCCAACCCCCACAATAGAAACTTTAACAATACTATCGTCTGTCACAATTTCTTGAACGCCTAGTTCTTTAGTAGCTTCAATAAGCACTGTTTCTGCTTTTTCCATATCGCCACGATTAACAGTAAAGGTCAAATCCGTCGTGTTATCTGCGGCAGTATTTTGCACAATAACATCCACTTCAATATTAGCTTCTCCAATAGGCGCTAATATTTTAGAAGCGACACCTGGGGTATCAGGAATACCTCTTACAGTTACTTTAGCTTCATCACGATTAAATGCAATACCGGAAACCATAGGTTGTTCCATGGTATTTAACTCCTCATCAAGTGTAATTAGTGTACCTGGACCCTCTTGAAAGCTGTGTAAAACGCGCAGTGGAACATTATATTTACCTGCAAATTCAACAGCTCTGATCTGTAAAACCTTTGAACCAAGACTTGCCATCTCTAGCATTTCTTCAAAGGTGATTTTATCAAGCCTACAGGCATTGGGCTCTACTCTTGGATCCGTTGTATAAACACCATCTACATCGGTATAAATTTGGCATTCGTCAGCTTTTAATGCCGCTGCTAGCGCGACTGCGGTTGTATCTGAACCGCCACGTCCGAGTGTTGTAATACTGCCATGTTGATCAGCCCCTTGGAAACCTGCAACAACAACAATACGCCCTGAATTTAAATCGGTTTTAATATTGTGCTCATCAATCGATTGAATACGGGCTTTAGTATGTGATTCGTCAGTCAGTATTTTAACTTGTGTACCGGTATAAGAGCGAGCATCACAGCCACGCGCTTTAAGTGCCATGCATAAAAGTGCAATGGTCACCTGCTCTCCCGTTGACAATAATACATCCATTTCGCGAGGCTCAGGGTTTGCCTGCATTTCATTGGCTAATGCAACGAGCCGATTTGTTTCTCCGCTCATAGCTGAGACAACAACAACAACATCATCGCCCGAACGTTTTACTGCGGCTACTTTATCAGCAACCGCTTGAATTTTTTCAACAGTACCAACAGAAGTACCACCGTATTTTTGAACCAAAAGGCTCATGGATAATTCCTTTGAAATTAATAAACCGACTCTAAAAATAACTCGCACGAAAAGGGGGCGTATTTAACACTAAAAACGCCCAAAAGTTAATAGCTAACAACGAATTAAGTACAATTAACAGACAATACTTATTGTTTAGCGACCCAGCCTTCTACAAAGGCTAGTGCGTCTTTAATACCTGCGAGGTTCGATCCTGCCCCTTGGGCCATATCAGGACGACCGCCACCTTTACCACCAACAATAGGGGCAACTTCTCGCATTAAGTCGCCCGCTTTATATTGCGAGACCAAGTCTTTAGTAACACCTGTAATTAATGCGACTTTTTCGCCATCTATTGCTGCTAATAAGAATACGCCTTTCTCTAATTTAGATTTAATAGAGTCGGCAACTTCTCTTAAGGTTTTTGCATTAGCGCCCTCTATTTGGCAGGCAAGTACATTAACGCCGGCAACTTCTTTAATTTGGCTCAGCAAATCACCACTAGCAGCACTGGCCATTTTGGCTTGCAGTGCTGCCAGCTGTTTTTCTTGTGCTTTATTAGTCGCCATTAGTTGTTCTAGTTTCTCTAATAAATTAGCCGGGTTGGCTTTAACTAATTGCGCTGCTTTTTGAACTTGCTCGTCAAGTCTGTCTAAAACTTTAAGTGCTGTTTTACCCGTGACCGCCTCTATACGACGAATACCTGCAGCAACACCAGACTCAGAGATAATACGGAATAGACCTATATCACCCGTGCGCTCAACATGTGTACCACCACATAGCTCAACAGAGTAACCACCACCCATCGTCAGCACACGTACCTCGCTACCGTATTTTTCGCCAAACAACATCATCGCGCCCTTTTCTTTGGCATTATCCATCGAACATACTTCTATTTCGGTAGCGGTATTACGACGAATCTCGTCGTTAACTTGTTGTTCGATGGCTTGTAGTTCTTGTGCTGTAACAGATTCAAAATGAGAGAAGTCGAAACGTAGCTTTTCAGAATCAACTAGCGAGCCTTTTTGCACAACATGGCCCCCAAGAACATTACGCAGTGCGGCATGCATAAGATGCGTTGCTGAGTGATTCAAAACAATCGCTTGACGCAGTGTATTATCAACATCGGCTAATAACTCGTCACCAATGGATAACGCACCACTTAATACACGACCAATATGGCAATGGTTATCTCCATTTTTTTGGCAATCACCCACTTCAAAACGATTCTCACCTGCACTTAGGTAACCAGTATCACCAACCTGCCCACCAGACTCTGCGTAAAACGGCGTTTGGTTTAGGACAACAATACCTTCATCACCCTCTACTAATTGATCAACCGCCTGTCCATTTTTAAATAAAGCGCTAATGTTGCCTTTATCAAGCAGACTCTCGTAGCCTATAAATGCTGTTGAACCATCAATTTTTACGTGCTTGTTATAATCGACAGTAAAAGCATCAGGGTTTTTAAGCTTTTCTTCCTCCATCAGCTTATGGTAACCATCCATATCTAGTGAATAACCTCTTTCACGGGCTATATCATTGGTCAAGTCTGTTGGAAAACCATAAGTACCATGTAGTTTGAATATCACATCCGCAGGGATTTCTTTACCTGATAATTCACCTAGAGCTATTTCTAGTAATCCCAAGCCCTTCTCTAGGGTTTTTTCAAATTGCTGTTCTTCAGCCAATAAGACTTTTTCAACTTGGGCTTGCTGTGCAGTGAGTTCTGGATAGGCTTCGCCCATCTCGTCCACTAATGCGTTGACTAAGGTATAAAAGAATGTCTCTGTTTGGCCAAGTTTATGCCCATGACGTACAGCACGACGAATAATACGGCGCAGTACATAGCCTCTGCCTTCGTTAGCAGGAATAACACCATCGACAATTAAAAAAGCACAGGAGCGAATATGATCTGCGATAACACGTAAAGATTTATCATCTTTATCAGTGGCGTTAGTCGCTTTTGCAACAGCACTCAGCAAGTTTTGGAACATATCTATTTCATAGTTGCTGTGTACATCTTGCATAACAGCCGCTATACGCTCAAGCCCCATGCCGGTATCAACGGAAGGTTTAGGCAAAGGGTTCATCACTCCATCGCTGGTGCGATTAAACTGCATAAAAACAAGGTTCCAGATCTCGATAAAACGATCACCATCTTCTTCTGGAGAGCCCGGTGGACCACCCCAAATATCTTCTCCATGATCGTAAAATATTTCGGTGCAGGGGCCACAAGGGCCGGTATCACCCATTGCCCAAAAATTATCCGACTGATATTCACCGCCTTTGTCACCAATACGAATAATTCGCTCTACTGGCACACCAATTTCATTTTGCCAAATAGCATAGGCTTCGTCGTCATCGGCATAAACGGTAACGGTCAATTTTTCGGCCGGGATTGCTAACCAGTCTTTACATGTTAAAAATTCCCAAGCATTGTGAATAGCATCTTGTTTAAAGTAATCGCCAAAACTAAAGTTACCTAGCATTTCAAAAAAAGTATGGTGTCGTGCGGTATAACCAACATTTTCGAGGTCGTTATGTTTACCACCTGCACGCACGCAACGCTGAGAAGTCACGGCTCGGCAATAATCGCGTTTATCATCACCCAAAAATACGTCTTTAAATTGCACCATGCCAGCATTGGTAAACAATAGTGTCGGATCATTACCTGGCACTAAAGAACTACTGGATACACGCGTGTGTTGTTTCGACTCAAAGAAACTCAAAAATGCTTCGCGCAGTGCTGCGCTATTAGAAAATGGGCTAGTCATATTAATTTTTATACTGGCTATGAATAAATAAGAAATCAATTATAAACTAAGCTTGTGCTTATAATCTATGCGCTTTCAATGAACTATCACTTTGGTGCTGATATATAAATTTAAACGTGGGTTAAGGCAATTTTTTGGTGATGCAATTATCTTTAAGAGACAGAAAGCTTAACTAACCATTTTATGCTCGCCAAAGTTTGCACCCGCAACGATATGAAAGTGTAAATGGAAGACCGTTTGCCCAGCATTAGCGCCATTATTCATGATCACGCGAAAGGCATCTTCAATCCCTAAATCACGAGCTATGTCACCGATTTTCAACATCAAATGGCCCAATAAGGCTTTATCTTCTGGCGTTGCATCTGCCAAACGTGGGATGGGTTTGCGAGGAATCATTAACAAATGCACTGGGGCCTGTGGTGATACATCGTGAATACAAATACATTGATCATCCTCAAATACCTTCTTTGATGGGATGTCGCCATTGATAATTTTAGTAAAAATAGTCTCTTCAGGCATTCTCTTCTCGCTATTACAAAAAACTAGAAAGTGATAAATTGCTTATCGCAGTTATTTTTTTGCCCATTGTTCTTTTTCTTTAGTACTTAGCTCTCTTGCCTCTGACTCGAGCATAACCGGAATATCATCTCGCACCGGATAAGCTAAACCACTAGAGGTTGAAATCAACTCTTGGTTTTCTTTATCGTACTGCAATGAGCCTTTTGTCACGGGGCAAACTAATAAGCCTAATAATTTTTTATCCATTTCTATACTGCTCTTTATCTCTTTAATTAATTTCTATAGGTGATGCTAAACAAATCACTTAACAAATAATGATTAACCACCTATTTTGTTTGGTAGCCCATCCATTAGCAATTGTGGATCTAATCGCTGCTCGAACCAATTCATACGCCAATCTAGGTGAGGCCCAGTTGCACGACCTGTTGCGCCGATTTCTGCAATGGGATCACCTTGTTTTATGTCGTCACCTTCTTTTACTAGAATTTTATGAAGATGTATAAACGTAGAGGTAATACCATGACCATGATCAACAATTAATGTACCTCCCGAAAAATACATATTGTCATGTGTTAGTAAGACTTTACCCGATACTGGAGCCAAGACTAAAGAACCTTGAGGAGCTGCAATATCGACGCCAAAATGTGGCCTGCGTGGCTGACCATTATAAAATCGCCGGCTGCCATATACACCCGAGATAATACCTCTGGCTGGCCATATAAACTCTTGCAAAAAATCTTGCCGAGTAGTGTCAACTTTACGAGCAGCCTTTGTCAGCTTAACTTCTTTACGAATACGCGTTAAAGCTGACTCTGGGACATCTACAGTACGTTTAGGTACACCTTCGATTCGCTGCTCCCTATAGGTGCGTTGTTTTACCGTAAAATTATGTTTAATTGCTTGCCCAGAGCTTGTTACTTCTGTTAGCACTACATTTTTAGATGTATCTCTCCCGAGCCCAATAACAAAATAGCCATCGTTATTAACACGTACACTGTGAGATAAAAAACGGATTTGGTGAGAGGGATCTGTTTTACCAACGATCATCCCTCCTTGTATCCATGGGCTTTTTATTTCGAGGCCAGAACTGTTTAAGCTAAACAGTAACAACGTGCAAAGACAAAGAGATTGTTTACGAGTAAAACTAAAAACAATGTTATGTAAGAAAGCTATAGAAATACGAGTCATGTTGTCATGATACTCAATCATAGCGAAGAGGTCTAAATAAAAAAGCCGGTATTACAAATAATACCGGCTTTTTAGAGTAGAAAATATTGTCAGCTATATATGGCTATTACTGATCAACATTTAAGTTATTAGAGTCAATTAAACTTTGCAGTATCGCAGCTTGATCAACACCCAGTGATGATAGATCAACTCCTTCGATAACAACGGTAATACTGTTACCACTACCATCCGCCTCAGAATTTACATCTATAGTACTGTTACCCGTAGCACTATCAAAGCTAACATTGAGGAAGTCAGTAAGATCTCCATTCTCCTCTCCTTGTAGGAAATCTGAAAAATCGAGCACATCGCCTTCATCAAGGTTAAAGTCGGTAATGGTTTCGGTAGAGCCAGTACCATCTGAGCTATCGAAGGTAAAGGTATCAGTACCAAAACCACCAGTTAAAATATCATCCCCAGCACCGCCAAAGAGAATGTCATTACCGTCACCACCAAGCAATGTATCATTGCCAGCACCACCAGTTAACTCATCATTACCAGCACCACCTTCTAGGCGGTCAGCACCGTCACCGGTACCACCAAATAGTAGATCGTCACCATCACCACCGAGCACAATATCGTCGCCAGCGCCACCATCAAGTAAGTCATCGCCTACATCACCAAGTAAGCTGTCTCTTCCTTCACCACCTTCAAGTGTATCAGCTCCATCCCCACCACTGAGGACATCATCGCCGATGTTACCCTGTAGAGTATCGTCACCCTCACCACCTGCGATTACATCATTACCTACACCACCGGCAATAATATCGTCGCCTAAACCACCAGAAATAGCATCGTTATTAACACTACCAACGATATTATCTATTCCAACTGTACCTGAAATAGTATTGTCTATTTTGGCAATGGTTAAACGCGCAGTATCAGATTGGCCATCAGTATCAGTTAATACGTAATCGATTAACTCTGGTGATAAGTTAGTAGATACAGCAGCCGTAGCTGGCGTTGCATAAGAAATATTGCCAAGAGACGAATCAAAACCTCCACCAGTATAAGCAATGGTAAAACCTGAAACATTGGAGAACTGAGAAAGGTCAAGCTGATCAGTACCACTATCATCTGATGCCGTCAAAACTACAGTATCTGTGGTAAAAACTCCATTTCCATCAGTATCATGTGTTACAACCACTGTTACTTGGTCGGTATTAATTACTTGAAAATCATTAATAGTCAATACTAAGTCATCAACCCCATTAGGTAATGCAGTAGCATCGAACGTAATCGCTATTTCTTCACCTGAACTCAGCCCAACTGAACCACCTGGCCCACCAACGACACCAACACCTGGGCCGCTAAAGTCTAGAACAGTCCCACCAGATACTATTGTAATATCAAAATCTGCGGCATCAACATTGGCTTGAGAAGTCGTATCAACTGAGACATCTTCAGGTGCTCCTGTTTGATCCGGTGTAAATTCAAAGAAACCATTACTACGGAATGTCAGCGTAGAGTTATCCGAACTATCAGTAATGTTCACTTGCCTAATAATATTTCCATCATTATCGGTTTCTGAAGTAAAAAAGTAAGTAATATCACCATCAGTAATAGTGTCTGATTGACCAATAACCTCTGGGGCATCGTAAGTAACTGTATTTAGCCCTATTTCAAAACCGCTATTATTATTGACTTGAACGGAAGCAATTCCGGTAATTTCTGCGCCAAAAATAGCGTCAATATCAACAGTCTCAATACTATCGCCATTTGCTGCAGTCTGAATAAACTGCTGAATAATATTACCATCGACGTCTCTTAGAGTAATTTCTACAGAATCGCCATTACCAGATTCAAAATCACTCAGTAATAAAACAACGTTACTTGCACCATTTGGCAACTCAGTATTAGAAAAGTTAACCGTTAAGCCTTCTCCACTATTTAGGAGTGCACTACCCCCACCAGCAATACCAACGCCTTGATTACCACCAGCAGTATCAAAAGCTAATGCACCAGCATTTGGAACAATAGTAAATTGAGATGCATCAATATTGGCTTGTGAATTCACAAGTACAGAGTCAGCACTTGCAGGAATCGCTGCAGGAATCGACGATAGAATACCTTCGCTGAGATCAATAGTAACTCCACGGAAAGTAATTTCTGTGACCGTAGCATCATCAACAACACTATCAACGCCACCACCTTGTGTTGAAAACGGCGTAAAGTTAGCACCAAAGCTTGGGCCACCATCGGTACCAATTGCCGTTATTACATTACCTGTTGCAATATCAAAACCCGAAATTGAATCCAAATCAGCCCGAGCATCTGGTGCAGCATCAACAACATTTAAACTAGCCGTTGCTGAAGACGTGTCGCCATCTCCATCGGTAACAGTAAAGTCAAAAGATAGAGTATCCAATGCTGTACCCTCAGGCGCAACAAAGGTAAAGCCTCCAGTGGAAAAATCAAAAGTAAACGTACCTAATGTAAACCCATCATTCGTTGTACCATCATCGCCATCAAGAGTAATAATACTACCGTCAACTTCTACACTACCCACTAATTCAGGTGGAAGCGTAACCACACCTGTATCACCATCAAAAGTAACAGTGTAAAGAGTACCGTCCAATTCAACCGTTATAGATGAAACAAAGCCACCGTCTGCACCAAAATCAATATTTTGAATACTACCCGTCGCAACAATATTCCCTCCAAAGGCCGTTGGTACTGTACTCAAGAGTACTGATTCTAAATCTGATAAGTCTTCAACTATTAATGCATCATCAACGGTACCATTGCCTCGCCCTAAAGAGTCAATATTGTTTAATGCATTAAGCTCAGGCACTGCATCAGCAGTTAAGCCAGTTCCTATACCTACGGCAAAGGATTCAATACCATTATTGTTGACAAAGTCCACAAAGCCGCTACCAATAGCAGATTCACCTGCGTTAGGGTCACCATCGGAAATAAAGTAGGCAATATTTTGCACATTATCGGCAGGGTCTTGTGCTGCAATATCCGCAGTCAATTGTGCTTCAATTTCATTGGCGGCGGCTATAAAGCTGGTTCCGCCATCACCAGTAACTCCCGCTAAAGCTGCCGAAAGGCCAGCAAGGTCGGTAAAAGTACCCTCAAACTCTGCCGTTGCATTAAAGGTAATCAAACTAACTGTTACTTGTGTAGACTGCTCAAAAAACTCTTCTGCAAGTGCCTCTAAGGAAGCTACGGCAACCTCTAATCTTGTAGGGCCTGTAGGATCAGCAGGGTCCGCAGGGTCGTCAATACTGCCGGAATTATCCAAAGTAAAAATAAGGTTGAATATTTGCTCTTCTGATTCAGGTACGCTTTGTACCAAATCGTTGGCTATTGGTTCATCATCAATAATAGTGATATTGAGTGAATTCGATAACGTTACGCCACTTTCGGTAAAACTGTAAGTGAAGGATTCAAGCAGATCATCAGCGTTAGCCCCAGTATTATTAGAGGTATTCGCAAGTGTATATGTGTAATCACCATTACTCGCATCAACTGTTAATGTACCAAGAGGTGTAGTCACAGTAATAACACCAGCCACGGGAGTAATGCCATTAATACTATCAATGGTTGTACCGTCATTTGCGGCTGCATCATTAGCTAAAAGGTTACCAGTAGCCGTTGCTGTGCTATTTTCTCCAGCTCCTGTGCCATCGGCTAACGCACTTTCAAAGACAGTGTTCACATCTGGCGCTGTATCGCCAATGGTAATGGTGGTTGTGCCGGTCGTTGTGAGTTCACCATCAGATACGCTATAAGTAAGCACCTCTGAGCCATCAACCGTAGCAGCATCAAATTGTAATGCAGCTAACTCGGCAAGAGTAAGTACTTGGCCTACGGTAATAGGAGTGCCATCGGCTAATGTCACTACAGCAACTGTAGTAGGGATAGCTGTAATGGTTATCAGTAAACTAGCATCATCCGTATCAGGATCCGTTGGAGGAGTGATATTCAAGTTGTTATCTTGAGATGAAGCTACGGCAAATTCACTATTATCTGTCGCTTCTGGGGCATCGTTAACTGCTTGTACATTAATAACACCAGAATCACTGCTCGATAAATTATTAAAATCTTCATCAAACGCTTCTACTGTTACCGTGCGTTGTGCAGTACTTGGGTTATCTGATGTATTTTGATAAGTAATACCATTTAATACCGAGAGGAATTCATTGAAGTCAGCACCACCCGTTAATGTTAATTCAAAGGTATTACCAACCGTTGAAACACTAGCACTGATATTGGTACCCGCTGTTAAAAACTCGATAGTATCTTGACTTTGAATGAAGCCATCAATAGTGACAACTACCGAAGACACAGTATCACTATCGACATCCGTTAGAGTTGTGCCTGATAAAAAGTTTACTGGTGCAGCATTTTCAACAAAATCAGTGTCGGGAACATTATCCACTACTGGTGGATTAACAATATTATTACTAACCTCTACAGTGACTGTAGCGACAGAGGTATCACCATCATCGTCGGTAATGGTGTAAGTAAAAGTATCTGTGCCTGTAAAGCCAGATGCAGGTGTAAAGTTGAAGGTTCCATCACCATTAGAAGTTACTGTACCACCCTGAGCTGAAGTAGCATCAAAGGCAGTCAATACAGCATTATCAACAAGTAAATCATTACTTAATACATTACCTGTAAGTAATGTAGTGTCCTGCGTGGTGATAAACGAATCATCCTCTGCTACCGGTGCACCACTATCAACTTCAATGGTTGCAATACCTTGTACACCATCAGCAGTAACATTAGCACCTGAGTCGAAGTTTACAGTTTGATTAAAATTAGATAAATCTACACTAAAGGTCTCATCACCTTCAAATACGTCATTATCGCTATTAATTGTAACGGTAATGGTTGTCGAAGTAGCGCCGGCAGCAATAGTACCTTGAGTGGTAGAGATACCAACAAAGTCAGCCCCTGCCAAAGCACTAATATCTGAAGTATTGAAGTCAAATGTTAAATCAGAGCCTAAGGCTTCATCAATATTAACAATAAAGTCAACAGTGGTAGTGCCTGTAGCAGGCTCTTGTACAGTGACATTATTAATAGTAACTGTGGGTATAGTATTAACATTAATAGTGGTCGTAGCTGTATTACTATCGAGGTCACCATCATTAACAACTACTTCTATAGTGCGAGGAGTATCTGAGCCACCCCCTGTATTTTCGAATTGAATCGCACGAATAGCTGCTTGATAATCAGCCAGACTCGCACTACCCGTTAAAGTAATTTCACCCGTTGTAGTATCAAATGCAGAAGCAGTAATACCACTTGGAAGATTACCCACATTCAGCAAGTCACCAGCTTCTATATTGGTAAGTACAATCGTTGCACTTTCAATATTAGTGTCATCGATATCGCTAATAGTAATATCAATATCAGCAATAGCTACGCTTGTACCGCCTTCTGTGAAGGTAGTAATAAAGCCAGTTCCAGGTGCAGTGCTATCATCTGCATCAAGGTCAAGAGTAGGAGCATCATTGACTGGGTCAATGCTTGTAGTAACAGGTGTAGAGTCGACTGACAAGTCTTCAAAGTTCCCACCAGTAGCACTAGTAATTGAAACAGAAACATCTGCCGTACTATTGGCAGGTAAAGCAACAGCTGTTGAGGTTCCGACTGTAGCTCCAGCTGCAATAGAAATAATTACACCATTACTTAACGTCACTGATACAGGCGTATCTGCCGCATTACTCAATGTCGCTGTGTAAGTAATGCTAGTATCTTCATCTACATTAGTAGGTGCTGACAAGGTTAATGTAGTGGTATCTATCGTGTCATCAATTTCAATGACTGCATTATCAGTAGTTACTAAGTTCTCGAAATTCCCACCCGACGCCGAGTCTATACCAACAGTCAGTATTTCTGAATCTATAAATACATCTTCACCATTCGGATTCGTAAACGTCACAAATCCACTGGTTGTACCTGCCACAATAGTAATTTCTTCGCCATTATCTAAGGTCAACACCAGATCGCTACCTTGTGGTGCATTATCAACGCTTGCCGTAATCGTGATGGAGTTACCCTCGTCAACTGTTGGATCACTCAACGTTACAGTTGTGGTATCTTCAGGACCCGGAGGCGCATCAGAACCTTGTTGATCATTGATCACGGTGGTGACCTGGTTCGCTGTCCCTTCCGCAATCGCTTCAAAGCTATTGTCGGTATCCACAATACTGTCGATATCAATAATGATCGTCTCAGCGTTATCCGCTAAGGCATCATCAAGTGTCGCTAAGGTGAAGGTCGCGGTACTGGCAGGACCTGTCACGACGATACTCGCCACACTGTTAAAGTCACTGCCATCAGTGGCCGTACCACTGTAGGCTAGATTAACCGTCACGCTGTTGCCCGCAGGCACCGGCGTATCCAAGGTTACGGTGTAGTCTGTGGTGGTCTCACCTTC
>CANLDL010000002.1 GCA_947489425.1 uncultured Pseudomonadales bacterium
TGGGAGAGGCGCGCATTATACGGCCATAAAACAAAGACGCAACCCTTTATTGCACTTTATTTTAAATAAAAAGAAATATAAAAAAGATGAACAAATAACAGCCTAGACTATAGACAAAAATCCGTCAAAAATGAGACTCGAGTTATTCGCGCGCAAGGTGCCACAACCACATTAAAGGACCCGATGCAGCATATACAGCGGTTAGCACTAACAGCATAACCGGCGGGTTTATTGCAATGACTGCAAATAAAGAGACCACTAGGAGCATCTTCACAAAAGGCACTCTACCTTTTAAATCAATCCCTTTAAAACTACTGTATTTAAAGTTCGATACCATCAATGCAGCAAGAAACACCATTAAGACGGCCACAATACCTGCAAAATGACTAGACACCTGCTGATCATGGAACACCCAAACAATACTCGCAACCACACCTGCCGCTGCCGGGCTTGCCAAACCTATAAAGAAGCGATTATCGGTGAAGCCTGTTTGTGTATTAAAACGTGCAAGCCTCAGTGCGGCACAAGCTGTGTAAGCAAAGGCAGCTGCTAGGCCAAATTTACCCAGAGGCTCCAACCCCCAATTAAGCGCAACAATGGCAGGAGCAACCCCAAAAGAGACCATATCGGCAAGGCTGTCGTACTGCACACCAAATTCGCTTGACGTATTGGTCATTCTAGCAACACGACCATCTAGACCATCGAGGATTTGTGATACAAAGATGGCAATTGCCGCTGCTTCAAAATTTCCCGAGATACTACTCATAATGGCATAAAAACCACTAAACAAAGCACCTGTAGTGAATAAGTTGGGAAGAAGGTAAACGCCTTTATGACGAACTTTTTCACCGTTCTCCGATACTTCTTCTATATGCTCATCGATAGGAAGATAGCGCTCCGATGAATTATCAGTCGAATCGGTGGATATTTTTTGATTAGCATCAACAGGCTTTCCGTCATTTGGAACGGATTTTATATGGCCTGACCCGGACCCGGACATAAAGTCACCTCAATAAATTACATTTACTCGCTATAATACGCGCAATAAGCCTAAGAAACAAAAAACGCGATACTTGTTAAGGCATCGCGTTTTAGACGAGTATCGATCACACTCTCACGGAGAGATTATGGCAATTAGTTTTTGCTTTTATCGATAATTTTTTCAGCGGTAATCCAAGGCATCATACCACGCAGTTTCTCACCCACTTGCTCAATACCATGTGCTGCGTTGTTACGACGATACGCTGTCATTGATGGGTAATTAGTTGCACCCTCACTAATGAACATTTTAGCGTACTCGCCATTTTGGATACGTGTTAATGCATTTTTCATTGCAGCACGTGACTCAGCATTAATAACCTCTGGGCCCGTAACATACTCACCGTACTCTGCATTATTAGAGATTGAGTAGTTCATATCAGCAATACCACCCTGATACATTAAATCAACAATTAGCTTTAATTCGTGTAAGCACTCAAAGTAAGCCATCTCTGGTGCATAACCGCCTTCAACTAGCGTATCAAAACCTGCTTTAACTAACTCAACACAACCGCCACAAAGTACAGCCTGCTCACCAAATAAGTCAGTTTCGGTTTCGTCTTTAAAGGTTGTCTCGATAATACCGGTACGGCCACCACCCACACCTGAGGCGTAAGATAGGGCTAGCTCTTTAGCAGAACCAGAGGCATCTTGGAATACAGCGATAAGATCTGGGATACCACCACCATTAACAAATTCGCTACGCACAGTGTGGCCAGGCGCTTTTGGTGCAATCATGATTACGTTTAAGTCAGCACGTGGTACCACTTGGTTATAGTGAATAGAAAAACCATGAGCAAAAGCAAGTGTTGCACCTTGCTGGATGTTTGGCTCGATCACTTCACGATATAACTGCCCTTGAAACTCATCAGGTGTCAAAATCATAACGACATCAGCAGAAGCAACGGCTGCTGGCACATCAGATACTTTAAGGCCATGCCCCTCAGCTTTAGCAACAGAGGCCGAGCCAGCACGTAGCCCAACAACAACATCAACGCCTGAATCTCTTAGGTTACACGCGTGCGCATGACCTTGAGAACCATAACCAATAATGGCGACTTTTTTACTTTTGATGATCGATAGATCACAATCTTTATCGTAATAAACTTGCATGAGAGCACCTTTAAATAGTTAATTAGCGCACTTAGCGCTAATAAAATGGAAATACCTTAAATTTTGTAGGGCGAGATTATAGGGAATGCTTGCTATTGCGTAAAATGATATATTAACAAAACACTATTCCTACATATGCAATATTAACTTGGGGTTACTTATGGACAATCGCACGTTGTCACTATTTTTACACCTTTGCGAGACGCTCCATTTCGGACGAACCAGCCAGGCCATGCACATTAGTCCCTCAGCTTTAACGAGAACAATCCAACAACTCGAAGAGACATTGGATACATCGCTATTTGAACGTGACAATCGCTCGGTTCAACTCACTAAAGAAGGCGTTCTTTTTCAGCAATACGCACAGGAATCAACAAGCTTGTGGCAGAACTTTAAGCAATCACTCATGGAAGAGACCCAAGAGCTACAAGGGGAGATCAGTATTTATTGCTCGGTAACGGCAAGCTATAGCTTTTTGCACACTATTTTGAATGATTTCAGAAAAGCTCACCCTAAAATTGGTATGACACTGCACACCGGGGACTCTGAAGATGCCATTAGCCATATACTCGAAGATAATGATGATCTTGCTATTGGTGCACGCCCCGACAAATTACCTAGCAAACTCGATTTTAAACGCATTACTATCTCACCACTGGTGATGATTGCACCGTTAAATAACCCACAATATAAAAACCCCGCGAATAATTGGAAAGGTACACCATTGATTCTCTCTGAAAAAGGGCTGATCAGAAAACGTATCGACACTTGGTTTCAGCAAAAAAATATTAAGCCGACTATCTACGCACAAGTCTCTGGTAACGAGGCTATTGTGAGCATGGTAAGTCTTGGGTTTGGTGTTGGTGTCATACCTAAAATTGTACTAGACAACAGCCCGCTAATTGATCGCGTAAAAACCATTACTCATCAGCCAGTATTGGAGCCTATAGAAGTCGGTTTATGTGCACAAAAAAAACGCTTACAAAACCCATTAATTAAGGCGTTATGGGATTCACTCTCCAACCCCTAAAAGAAGCGAGCATTAACTCTCTTTAGCAACCTCACCACTATCTTTAAAAGAATAGAGATAGTTGGTTTTATCCATTACATTTAAGTTAATAATAGGTTCAATTTTATCGACAAAATCGAGTAGCAGAGCGTGACCATTTTCTTTGAGGTGAAATGAAATAAGACAGATACTTTTCGAGCTACTCTCTATGTATAAGTGAATAGTTGAGTCAGCCATGCGACGGCTATTTGATCCACCCCTATACCAGCGCAGAACCGCACGATTAAAATTGCTTAAATCGTACTGGCGCTGCCTAAGAACCTTCGTTACACCAAACAAGTCAAAAATATAGCTTACTTCAAGCACATCACCTGAAATTGATATTCTATCTCTAACACCATAGCTCGCCACCATCAGGCAGAAGCAGAACATACCTATTAAGCGATGGTAAATCTCACCGGTTTCTCCAAAGGTAAATACGATACCCAACAAACAGGCAGTAAACCCAAATAAAATAAAAAATACATTTCTAGCAGATGCCATAGATAGATAGCTGTTATCGCCCAAAAAGACATGACGCATTACGTATTTATTTTTAGGGTCAAATTTATTCATTGGCTTATCTTATTACTAAAAAAGGGAAAAATAACACAATAAAGATCAACTAAAAGCAATCATTAATCTTCTTGTGTAGCCTCAGGCAAACCAAGGTAACGATGCCCACCTTCTACTTTTATCTTTAAGCCAATAATGGGTTCAATACGCCGAATAAAGTCAATAAGTAATCTTTGCCCATCTCGTCTTAAGTAAAAAGAAACAAGGCAAATACTGTAACGACTGCTTTCTATATACAGCTGAGCTGTCGACTCGTCGTCACGACGACGATTATTGGGGCTACCGCTATACCAGCGAACAACGGCACGATCAAAATCACGTAAATTATACTGAGTTTGCTTGAACACCCTCTTGATGCCAAATAGGTCAAAAAAATAAGTAATCTCCAACACACCATTGGCAATAGATAATTTATCTCTACAACCATAACTTAATATGACTAAAAGAAAAAAGAACAAGCCTATTGCACGATGATAAAACTGAAAGCCTTCGCCGAAATAAAAGATAAGGCCAAGCAAAAATGAAGTAAGCCCGAAGAGTACAAAAAATATATTAGTGTCGGAGGCCAAAGATAAGTAACGGTCGTACCCCAGAAAAATATTTCGTTTAACGTGCCTTCTTTCAGGGTCGAATTGATTCATTAGTTAATGCTATTACTGGAAGTAACCTTCTTGTAGTGAAATTTAGAACCAAAAAGGGTGTTGTAATTTTTAGCTTTTAAGATAATAGCAAATTTTACAACACCCTTTTTTAGTCATCACAGAATTATCTGTCACAGCATACAAATATATTAAAGCTTGAGTATTTTCTCTCCACGACTAATACCAGAGACACCAGTACGTACAAAAAAGCATCCACAGAACCCATTAGTTAAAATACTTGGGGTTCTTTACTTAATGCATAAACTATAAACACCTTAGAAAATATCCCGTCGGATATTTATCAGTATATGTATGCACTCAATTAAGCTCTATTATCACCTATAAATGATTGAGAAAACAAAACATATTTTCCATCACCAATGCTTGCCTGAACAAAAGCAATAATTGCAAGAAACAAAGGGTATTCCCAGCCTCCACCGGTATTGGTAAATAGCCAACCACTTGGCAAATGCGCCCATGTTGCACCTAGCAATACAGGAATTATGATTATCGAGAAATAGCGAGTATGAAAACCGACTATCAGTGCTATACCACTCGCAACCTCTAATCCAAACACTAAGTACGCCAACCCCTGCGGCAAACCTATCGAGCCAAAGTATGCTGCTGTCCCAGGCAACCCAAACACAAACAACTTCAGATAAGCACTATGCGCTAACAATACTCCCCCTAACGATAGCCTTAATATAAATGCACCGACATCAAAAGACAAAAACTGATTCATAAATTAGAACTCCTCTTGGTTAATTAACTGTATTATCTTACTTGCAAATAAAATTTATAATTGCCAATAAATGCAATATAATATTGCAATATTGCAATAGCTAGAAAGAAGCACATAATATGGATTGGAACTCATTAAAAATATTTTTAGCTATTGCCAATAAAGGCTCGTTAGGTAGCGCTGCACGAGAGCTAAAGGTTAATCACTCCACTGTTTTTCGACGACTCGGGCAATTTGAAGAAGATATTGGTGGACGACTATTTGAGCGAATCAATAATCGCTACCACCTCACACCTATGGGACAGGAGCTTTTCGACTTAGCAAAAACTATCGAGCATTCCTTTGATGATATAGAGAGAACAATTGTAGGCAATGATATTCAAGCCAAAGGAACGGTAAAAATTACAGCCCCCTATAATATTGCCTGCTATTACCTTAGTCGCTACATCACAGCTTTCAACCAACAATATACCGACATCCACATTGAGCTGCTCGCTAGTAATATTGAATTCAATATGACAAACCGTCAGGCAGATATTGCCGTGCGTGCAACATCTAGCCCTCCTGAATATTTAATTGGTCGTCAGGTATGCACAATAGGATGGGGAGTTTATGGCAGTCCAACTTATCAAGAGCAACACGGCTATCCCACATCTACTAAAGATTTAGCGATGCATAATATAATCGGTGCCACAGGAGGAATCAGTCATTTATCTGCATTTACTTGGCTCAACAAACATTATCCAGAGCAAATCACAACACGCTGTGACGAGTTAATGGTTATGGCTAACCTTGCAGCATTAGGGCACGGGCTTGCAATTTTACCCAATGATCAAGCTCATGATGGGCTTGAAAAAGTATTGGCCTTCACACCTAAAAAAAGTAGCAATCTTTGGTTACTGACCCATCCAGACTTGCGTAAAGTAAAGCGAATCAAGTGTGTTATGCAATACCTCACACATGCCTTTTCATCAGAACAACTGGCCTAAATATTCAATTAAATAGACAAAAACTCTTTGGAGAGGCCTTCGATTAAAGCCTATTGATATATGAATCGCGCATTAATCATCCGCTGATGATTAAATAAACTTAAAATAAATATCACGCATAAAAAAACCGCTATAAAAGCGGTTTTAGAATGATAATTACCAAACTCGAAAATTATAGTTTGAGTATTTTCTCACCTCGACTAATACCAGAAACACCGGTACGCACAACTTCTAACACGATAGACTCACCGACAGCGTCGATAAAGGCACTGAGTTTTTCAGAGTCGCCTAACAGTTGAATGGTATAAGTACTTTGAGTCACATCGATAATTTGCCCACGAAAGATATCAACACTGCGTTTGACTTCTTCGCGCATGCTACCCGTTGCACGCACTTTAATCATCATTAGTTCACGTTCAATATGAGAGCCTTCCGAAAGGTCCACAAGCTTAACAACATCAATCAATTTATTGAGGTTTTTGGTAATTTGCTCAATAGCAAGATCATCACCAATGCTCGTTAGTGTTAAACGCGAGAGTGAATCGTCTTCGGTTGGCGCAACATTTAAGCTCTCGATGTTATAACCACGTTGAGAAAATAAACCTACAACGCGTGACAGCGCACCAGGCTCATTTTCCATCAATACTGAAATTATTCGTCTTCTTTTACTCATGCTGTACGCTCCGTTTTACTTAGTTGCATATCACCAACGGACTCCAATGGAATCTGCATAGGGTATACATGCTCATCGGGATCAACATAAATATCCATAAAGACAACTTGATCTTTCATGGCAAAACACTCTTCCAACTTACTCATTAACTCTTCACGCTTAGTCACCTTCATACCAACATGGCCATAGGCTTCGGCCAGCTTAATGAAATCTGGTAGTGAATCTTCATATAAAATTTCAGAATAGCGGCCATCATAGTTCATATCTTGCCACTGCTTAACCATACCCAAAGCTTGGTTATTGATATTAATAATTTTAATCGGCAAACCATATTGCTTAAGCGTCGATAGCTCCTGAATACACATTTGCACACTGCCCTCACCGGTAATACAAACAACGGTATCATCCATAAAGGCAAACTGAGCGCCCATGGCTGCCGGGATACCAAAACCCATGGTGCCTAAGCCACCCGAGGTAACCCATTTACGTGGTTTATCAAATAGGTAGTATTGCGCAGCAAACATTTGATGCTGACCAACATCGGTAGCAACAATTGCCTCACCCTTTGTGGCTTTATAAACTGCTTGCACAACTTCTTGTGGCTTAATCATTTCGCTCTGATCATCAAAACGGTTCTTCGTATAAAGCCCGTGCTTTTGACGCCATTCGTTAATAGATTTCCACCAACTTTCTAGCGCTGCACTATCAACCTTGTCTTTGCCCTTTTCAATTAGCGGTAACATTTGCTGTAAAACCGTATCTGCTGGTCCAACAATGGGGATATCTGCAGCAATAGTTTTAGAAATAGAAGCAGGATCAATATCGATATGCACAATCTTGGCATTAGGGCAGAATTTATCGAGCGCATTGGTAACACGATCATCAAAACGTGCACCTACACAAAAAATTAAGTCGCTCTTATGCATAGCCGTATTAGCTTCATAAGTACCGTGCATACCCAGCATACCAATAAACTGTTCATCGGTACTTGGATAAGCACCCAAGCCCATTAATGTACTAGTAATAGGGTAACCCAAGGTTTTAATCAGCTTGGTCACGAGCTCAGGGGTATTACCATGAATAGCACCCCCACCAATATAAATAACCGGCTGTTTGGCAGCGAGTATCGCGCTAACGGCTTTTTTAATTTGACCGCTATGCCCTTTTTGTACCGGGTTATATGAGCGCATTGATACAGACTCAGGGTAGTTATACTCATAAGTCTCGTTAGGCGCCGTATAATCTTTAGGCACATCAATAACAACAGGGCCTGGGCGACCAGATGCCGCTATGTAGTAAGCCTTTTTGACGATTTCAGGGATATCTGCTGGGTTTTGCACCATAAAGCTATGTTTTACTATAGGGCGCGAAACACCAATCATATCGGTCTCTTGGAAGGCATCTTGACCGATTTTATCGCTAGGAACCTGACCCGATATCACCACCATTGGAATTGAATCCATAAAAGCAGTGGCTATACCTGTAATTGCATTAGTGGCACCTGGGCCCGATGTGACCAGTACAGTACCGACTTTACCGGTTACGCGCGAGTAGGCATCCGCCGCATGGGTTGCGGACTGTTCATGCCTAACTAATATATGTTTTACTTTGTCTTGCCTATAAATTGCATCATAAATATGTAATGCGGCCCCACCAGGGTAACCAAACATTATATCCACACCTTCATCTGCTAAGGCACGGATGAGCATATCTCCACCTGAGAGCATTTCCACTTAACTAACCTCTATCACTGTCATGATTAAAAAATTAAATGCTAAATCAACATACGCGACAACTACGACACACAGGCAAACCTGCTGAAATAGCTGATAAAAACTATGCACTACTACTGTAGCGGCACTAATTCACTGCATTATTTAACATTCGAGAAAGCAAATTTTTATAACTTTTTATAAAAGTTTGCTTGCGGAAGGGGCCATGAACTAACCGGTAAGTTAGCAGTTCAGGGGTTGTTAGTAATAAGCGGTAACTTATTAAAACAAACCCATAAACCTCAGCTTGGAGTGTGGTTTACGCCTCACACCGCAGAACACATATGTGTAATGGTTAAAATTATAACGAATATTAATTAACAAGCAACCCAATAGCGTTATTTTTGAGCTAATACTTACCTATATGCGGGTTTTATCAATTCCACAAAATATTCGATATATTTTATGCATCGTCTGTATAGGGTATTAAACAAATCTATTTACTCGGTTGAGCGTAAATGTTGGCTAAATACAAAAATACATTTATGTGACAAACTGAGGAAAACACAATGAAACATTCGATGATAAAAACAATTGTTAGCTCTGCAGTATTGAGTATTGCTCTCGGTGTTAGCGCCATGAACACTCAAGCATATACCTATGGCACTGCAAGCAGCACCGCACCTAACGTGAGTCAACTTAGTGTTAAAGCTAAAAACCAAGATGTCTCTGGCGGTACTATTACAGCCAAAAAAATTGTTGCTGATGCTAACGGCTGGATGGTTGTTCATCGCACAGATGGCAAAAAACCAGGCCCAGTTGTCGCTCATGCCCCACTTAAAGCTGGCACGAACAAAAATGTAACGGGAATTTTGACCGAGAAGGTCAAAAAAGGCGAAAAGCTAATGGTTATGCTCCACTCCGAAGCGAGTGGCAAGTCAACAGGTATCTTTGAATATACCTTAGGTGCCAAAGAAGATGGACCTATCAAAGTTGATGGCAAACTTGTTATGCAGATTATCGAAGCGATTTAATTTACACCTTTTGTAGAAGACTCTGATCAAAAGGGTTTAAACGTAAAAAGGGTGGACAATTGTCCACCCTTTTTACGTTAAGCCAGCATAATATTGGCTAGAGAGCATTAACCAATATAGCCGCCATCGTCTTTAGTGATGGCTATCACTGATGAACGCGGCACACTATCGCCACCTCCAGGGAAATGGCTATCTCCCTTTTCACCAGGGTGCTGAATGCCAACAAACATTGTCTTGGTATCGGCAGACCAAGTAATACCTGTAACCTCACACTCTTTAGGCCCGACCATAAAACGACGAATCTCGCCAGTTTCAGGATCAGCTGCCAGCATTTGGTTATTGCCCTGACCCGCAAAGTCACCTTTATTAGAGTATTTACCATCGGTTTGAATCCATAAGGTACCATGCTTATCAAAAGCAATACCATCGGGTGAATTAAACATATTGCTGGCATCAATATTGTCAGAGCCTGCATAGGCATCTTTGTGTACCGCGGGATTACCCGCCATAACAAATAAATCCCAGATAAATTCATCGGCAGTATGGTCGCCTGCTTTAGGCAACCAGCGTACGATTTGGCCGTAGTTGTTAACCTCACGTGGGTTTGGGCCACCTACCGGTGTTAGATCACCACCAGCGTTTGGCTTTACACCACGGTTTTTGTTGTTAGTTAATGCACAATAGACCTCGGCTTTATTAGGGTTAGCCGCCACCCATTCAGGCCGGTCCATTGTCGTTGCACCAACTGCGGAGGCTGCCAAACGCGTATGTATACACACCTCTGCTTGGGATTTCATCCCTGTTGTTTTAGGGTTAAGTGCCAACCACTCACCCTTACCGCCATCGTAAAACTTAGCCACATACAAAGAGCCGTTTTCTAGCAGGCTGGTATTGTTGCCTCCCTTTTTGTATTTTTTATCGCTGACAAATTTATACAAAAACTCCCCGCGCTCATCATCACCCAAGTAAACAACAACATGACCGTTGTCTGCCACAACAAGCTCTGCATTTTCGTGTTTAAAGCGACCCAATGCCGTACGTTTTTTAGGTGTCGATGTGGGATCCATAGGATCAATTTCAACAATATAGCCAACACGGTTGGGTTCATTGGGGTGCTTACTAATATCAAAGCGCTCATCGGTTAAGGCCCAGTTATAACCTCTATCCTTATTTTTTACACCGTAACGTGTTAGCTCAGCACTTGCTTGGTAATTTTCATCACTGCTAGAAAAATACCCGTTAAAATTTTCTTCACAGGTTAAATAGGTACCCCAAGGTGTACGACCATTACCACAGTTATTCCATGTACCTTTTGAGCGAGTACCCGTTGGGTCTGCTTTAGTTTTTAATAAATCATGGCCACTGGCAGGCCCTGTAATATCCATATCTGAATCAGCGGTAATACGACGATTGTAAGTAGAGTCTTTAACGATAGACCACTGACCATTTTTTTGAGCCACCTCCATAATACTAACGCCATGAGCCGCTTTGCCCTTGCGTACATCGTCTGCGTTTTCTGGTAATTTACTCTCGCGGTTACCGTACATAATCTTCTGGTTAACGTATTCATTATTTACAGCAAAGATATTTTTATCGCCCATGCTAAACAAAGCCATACCATCATTATTATCACCAAAGGCAAGCTCTTGGGATTCACCGCTACCACGCGTCTTGTGGTCAAAAGAGGCACCTCTACTCCATAGTGGGTCACCCCAACTGGCCAAGATACTCCAGCTATAACCCTTGGGCACAGTAATAGTATCTAGCGTATTAGCAGCAACGGCAGAAAAGGTCATACGGCTGCCCGTAGACTTTGCCAAGGCATTCATAGGAAAGCCACTAGTCATACCCATAACAAAGGCACCCGCTCCCAATCCGACACAGGTACTCAAAAAACCACGGCGCGATACCGCCTGCTCAGCCAATTGGTCAAATTCTGCCTCTTTAACAACTGGACCGGCATCTGCCGAGTGATTATCAATATTTTTCACGTTTTCTGGCTTTACTGTTATCTCGCTCACAAGCTTACCTCTTCAGAATAATTGATGTATGTATTTCCTAGGTCACCGCATGAGACTACAGGCAATTTATGACAGTTTTTTGATAAAGGTATGACAAAATAAAGACAGAGAGCAGCCAATGACTTATTTAATGGAGGGGTAGTTCGCTGTATTTTATATGAGAGCGCCTACCGCTGATAAAAAGTGAGTTACCCGTTTGTAATTTAGCCTGCCTTTTAGCATCGGCGGCTAATTCAGATACTTCATGGTGCGTCATATTTCTTGAGTTTTCCGGGTGCACCACACCAATAGCTAGCGATAATATGGGGAAGAACCTCTGCTCCCCAGAGCGATCCTTACACCACAGGCCATTTTGTACAATTTCCTTACTAGAATAAAATCCAAGCGCAAATTCTTTAAAACTTTCTAAGATCATTTCGCACTTTTTCTGCCAATCGCCTGTGCGAAATATCACAACAAAATCATCGCCACCAATATGCCCAACCATATCGGAAAGCGGAGTCGTATGCTCTACCAAAATCGTTGATAAGCGTTTTATCACTTCATCGCCCGCACTATAGCCAAAGTGGTCATTAAATGGTTTAAAGTGATTGATATCAAAATAAGCGAGATGAAATTCTTGCCGCTGAATAATTAAATATTCTATATGATCATAAATAGGTAAATTACCTGGCAACAACGTTAGTGGGTTGCTGTTTCTCGCCCGCTGGATTTGCGTCTCGGTTAAAAACTTTAATAATGTACTCACTTTACCTACCCCACAATATCTCCCCTCTTTGGTAATAATAAAGTCATTGTTAAGATTCGCCGATTCGTCATGGGTAATTTTTGTCGAGATATCGTGGAGACCCTCCTGATGGCCAACGATTATAAAGCCCTCGTCCATCACTTTTAAAATTGGTTTTTTACCATGCAGAGGATAGGAATATCGATTAGAAAAGACCTCCAGAATTTTTGACCTAGATACAATACCCACAGGCTCATCACCATCGACAATGGGTAGACAGCGCAAATCTGGATCCCCCTTAAATAGGTCGTTGACCTCCGCAGCACTATAAGATGGGGTAATTGGAGACACATACTCCACAAGGCTCTCAGCTGTCTCTGCATGGCGCATATGGGAAATGTGCTGTACTTTTGATACCAGCGGAAAATATTGCCTACTATTATAGTGATGCGGAGGCTCTAGCTCAGGGCAATGCAATAAATAGCCTTGACCTAAATTAATACCAATATGATGTAGCATTTCCAGTTCTTCGAGGGCTTCTATGCCTTCAGCGATAACTTGGCAACGCAGACCACGGGCTATTTCTGTAATGGAGCGGACGAATTCCCTCTTTACGCCATCGATGTGTATACCTTCAATGAAATGCCGGTCTATTTTTACAAAATCCGGCTTAATTTCTGCCCAAGAAATCAAGCCAGAGTGCCCCGCCCCAAGGTCATCTATCGCTATTAGTGCGCCATGCTTTCGCAACACTCCGATATATTCCTTTAACTCTTCTAAATTGTGTAAAGGGTGCTTTTCGGAGATTTCAAAAACAACACCTTGTAGTGCTGTACTTACACTACCTTGCGTAAAGGAAGAAATCACTTTACCCAAAGTAATAGGTAAAACATTGACAAACAGCAAACCTGATAACTTTTGCTTATTGAAAGATTCAATAGCAGATACAACACAAAAATAATCTAGCTCTAGCAAACAGCCCTGATCCTCAGCCATTACAAACAGCTGATCTGGGAAGATACGCTCGACAGAAGGGTGAGTACGAATTAGAGATTCAAATGCAAAAAAGTCTTCAATGTACAGGTTAACAAGGCCCTGAAAATGAGGCTCTATCAACTTATTATCGATCATCGAAGAAATACATTGCTGTTTTTGCATAACTACCATCTTGATTAAAGCAAAACTTATAGACTGTAACCACCATTGTAGATGGGCAATATCATTTTGCGAGGCAGATCATATTAATTTTATATGACAGTTTTATTTCAATAAATGAGACACTCAGATTAGAAACCGACAAATATAAGAGCTTGAGCAATTTATCCTTTTGCTCAAATAATTGTTATGTTATAACATACTAAAACCAAAGCATTAGAAGGCATAAACCATGTTAAACATCCGAAATACACTACCCTTTCTTGTTTTTTTTCCTCTAGCAGCCATATCAGCGGAGAAACACGTTCACGGCGAAGCAGAAATGTTTATTGCTATCGAAAACAAACAAGTACTCATAGAGCTGGAATCCCCTGCTGATAATATATTGGGCTTTGAACACGAACCTAAAACTAAAGAACAGCACAAACTCCTCGACAATAGTATTGATAAACTAAAGAGCTATACCTCTTTAATCAGTTTTTCTGCAGGTGCTTGTAAACAGGTCGATGTGGAGGTTAAAGCCCCTTTTGAAGACCATCACGGAGAAGAAGATGGACATCATGAGCATCATGATGGCGAACACGGGCATGACAAGCACGATGAGCATAAACACGATAAACATGACGACGAGCACGGGCATGAGGAACACAAAGAGCATGCGGGCCACGAAGATCATGAGGACCATGAAGATGGCCATAGCGAGTTTCACACAAGCTATACATTAGCCTGTAGCAAAAACGTAGAAGGTGCACTAACTGCAACAGTCAATGCTTTCAAGAACTTCTCTGGTTTTGAAAAGATCCAAGTCAATTGGGTGACCACAAATAAGCAAGGATCATTTAAAGCAAGCGCCAGCAAGACTCAGTTAAAAATTCAATAACCTTCTAGATTCTATTGCGCATATTGCTGGTAAGGTTTGATTCCATCGGCAGCCAACGCATATGCGGAGGTTGCCAAGTCATTTTCGATGACTTCAGTGTTTAGCTGCCCCTCAACCCAAAAAGGGTCATACAATGCGTCTATTAGTAGGCCTTTAGGGTATTTTACGTAAATGATTTGATTGGGCGGTGGGGGTGGAAGGTGAATGCATGCACCAAAATAAGGCACTAAAAAGAATTCGGTAATGCGCTGATCTTCGCCGAATTCAACAGGAACAACAAAACCCGCTATACGAATATTTTTACTGTCGTATTCTGCTTTAATATTTGTTGACTCCAATGCATTATAATATGCTTGTGTCTCTAAAGACGGCGCTACGGCTTCACCAATGGCTCTTTCAATTGAATCTGCAACTGAATCACCGAGAACATCCTCTGGTGCCCCATCAGGAATTGCCGAAAGCGTTTGAGGTGGATTGAGTAAAGCGTCAAGATCTGCTTTAGGAATGAGGTCAACCCACTCAACAGTACTAAATTCTTTTGCTGATAGCTGTGGGCTGATTAATGCGAGCAACAACAACGAAAACGTGCAACATTTATTAAATAAAGTGACAATAGAGCTACTTTTCATTCGTAGAAATTTGGTCATAACAATCATTCTCTTTTCAAATATCACTCAATAACGAAGCATTAAAGAATATGCCCAGTAAACCAGCTATATCACTTAATAATATCACATTCCGTTGGTCGAAAAATTCACCTCATACCCTCGATATAGAGAGCTGGGAAGTCAATACTGGCCAAAGTATCTTTATCTACGGCCGCTCTGGCTCAGGAAAATCGACCCTACTTAATATAATAGCAGGTATTCTAGAGCCACGACACGGCACGGTTACTATTTTAGGCCAAAACATTAACCAGCTAAAACAGACCCAAAAAGACAAATTTCGTGCGAATCATATGGGTGTTATTTTTCAGCAATTTAATTTAATCCCCTATCTTTCTGTTCGTGAAAATATTCAATTAAGTCAGATATTTTCTACTACTCAAAATACAACAAAAGACATTAAATTACTAATTAACCAGCTAGGCCTACCCGCCTCATTACTTTCACGTAAAGCAAATCAACTCAGTGTTGGCCAACAACAACGTGTTGCTGTTGCTCGAGCCTTATTTCACAAGCCAGAAATCATTATTGCTGACGAGCCGACATCAGCATTGGACACCGAAACAAGAGATGAATTCATTAATTTGTTACTACAGCAAACCAAAGAGAATAAGAGCACTATCTTATTCGTTAGTCACGATAAAAGCCTCTCTCAATATTTTGATCAAACAATTGATTTACAGCAATTAAATAAAATAGAGCCATCACATCATGTTATTTAAAATTGCCCTAGCTAGCATTATTAACCGAAGGCTTACTACCATATTGGCTGTATGCTCTATTGCAATGAGTGTGGCTATCGTTTTAAGCGTGGAGCATATACGGCACCAAGCTAAAGAAAATTTTGCCAGTACTGTCTCTGGTGTCGATCTAATCATTGGCGCACGCTCAGGGCGAATAAACTTACTACTCTACTCGGTCTTTCGTATTGGCAATGCGACAAATAACATTAGCTGGAAGAGTTTTCAAAATATCGCACAACAAAAGCAGATTAAATGGGCAATACCTATTTCGCTAGGAGACTCTCATAAAGGTTATCGCGTCATGGGCACAACAGAGGATTACTTTACGCATTACCGCTATGGCCAAAAACAACTGCTAAAATTTAGTCAGGGCGAGAAGTTTAGTGGTGTTTACGATGTAGTTTTAGGCGCAGATGTCGCCAAAAAGCTACAGTATAAAATCGGACAAAAGATCATTGTCTCTCATGGTGTTGCTAGCGTTAGTTTTGTTAACCATGATGACAAACCCTTCACTGTTGTTGGCATTCTGGAAGCAACGGGTACTCCAGTTGACAGAACTGTCCATACAACGCTTGCAGGTATTGAGGCGATACATGTCGGTTGGATAAATGGCGTGCAAACACCAGCGTCAAGTATCAGTGCAAGAGATGCCCTTAAACAGGATTTAACCCCTAAAAATATTACAGCGGCTTACATTGGTTTAAAAAATAGAATTACTACCTTTAGAGTGCAGCGAGCAATTAACGAAAACAAACAAGAGCCCTTAATGGCTATATTACCTGGTGTTGTTATCAGCGAATTATGGCAAACCATGGATGTCGTCGAAAAAGTACTCTCCCTTATTGCCGGTCTAGTTGCTGTCACATCTTTGTTAGGCATTATTACTATGATGCTCTCTACAATAAAACAACGCGGCCGCGAGATTGCCGTATTACGCGCTATCGGGGCGCCAGCACGATTTATTTTTGGCTTGATTCAGCTAGAAGTAATAGTCATCGTACTGACAGGCCTTATTGTAGGTGTTGGCTTATTTTGGGGAGGTATTGTTATTAGCGAGCCCATTATTTCATCACTATACGGGTTTTCCTTAACAACCAACCCACTAACTTGGTCGACGGGACAATACTCTCTTATCATGCTAACTGTTGCTATGTTATTTGCCTGCCTACCAGCAACAATGGCTTATCGCCAGTCACTTAAACAGGGGCTAACTGTTAAAGAGTAAATAGGACCCTTAATATGGTTGGAAATACACAAATCTACCAGCCATTTGTTACTTAACGACTATACAAGATAGAAATTGAATAGTTAGCTGAGCAGGTCATTGCCAAAACTCGAGTGCTTTACCAAGAACACTATAAGTATTTAGGCGCTACAGCTATATTACAGCACCTTAAGTAAACTATAGAACTATCGCAAAAAAACTATTACCAATGGCTAATCGATAGCTATTGGTAATATCTTGACTTACTCTCTCCATATTTATGCTAGGTGATGTCAACTATCCGACGAGCGGTAAAATTAGCTTTATGGTAACCTTTGGCTATATCTAGAGGAATAGAGCAAAAACGAATAGAATAAAAATATGCCAACAGAAGATAACAAAACCCGATTACTCGTCATAGACGACTCCAGTACTGTGAGAATCACTGCCAGAAAGTTCTTTGGCATTGAGTTTGACATAATACTAGCCGTTGACGGTGCTGATGGTCTCGAAACTCTTGAAGGCGACGACTCTATCGATATTGTCTTTACCGACCTCGTTATGCCTGTAATGGATGGCTTTGAGCTGTTAAAGCAAATGCGCTCGCACAAGAAATCACATATTCGAAACCTACCCGTTGTGGTCATGACTGGGGCAGAAAACCCAGATATAGCTAAGGAGAAAGCACTTTCACTAGGCGCTACAGACTTTATAACCAAGCCTTTTGCAAACGTTGCCGATATCCGTGTACTTGCGCAATCCTATGTAAAAATACACAACGATAAAAACAGAGAGAAAAAAGTCACTATTGACGCCTTAACGGGGACATTGAACCAAGCCGGGCTCCATGACCAACTTGAGAAAGAAATCGCCTTTACCTCTCGCAATCGCTATAACATGAGTTTGATGACAATAGAGATTGATCGCTATAAAGAGCTGTTTATCTCTATGGGGAGAAGCAGCACCGAAAAGCTTATTAAACGTATCAGCGATGTTATTAGTAACAATGTCCGCAAAGAAGACACTGTTGCCCGTACCGAGCTTGCCCGCTTTGCGATATCGGTACCTTTGTTACAACAGCAAAGCACATTAGAAATGGCCAATAAAATTTGCCGTACCGTCGAGACTATTAAAGCGAAGCTCAATGGGAAACCGCTAAAGCTGACAGTTTCTATTGGCATTTGTACACTCACCTCAGCTAATGAGGTAACTCCAAACCTATTACACAGCATTGCCAATGGAGCGCTAAAAAAAGCCAATGATTTGGGCAGTAGCCAAATGTACGCATTAAAAGCGAATGAGTACTACGAGAGTCATGGTGAGGCTAAAAAAGAGCGCAGCCTATCCCTCGATGCCATTATTGATAATATTAACAATGGCCAAGAGGACGAGATAGCACAAGAACTAGACGAAGTGATCGACCAATTGCAACCCCTGCTATCATTACTTTCTAACGAGCAAAAACAACGCATACTAGCGCCTTGAGCTTAGCAAACTGCGAGCCATACCCACATTATTTCATCCGATACCTATTGGATTCGCTCTATAGGGCGAATACAATAGCAGCCCAATATGTCGATAAATTTCACTAATTGATACGCAGCAATTAATTACATTTAAGTATTCCTTGATTTTATGGCAAGCTCGACGCTATCGGACGCAATCTCGCAGGCAACAACACTGATTACCCAAGCAGATGCCTCTCTATTGGAAATTATCTCACTATCTTTTCGGGTGAGTATATCGGCTGTTTTCTTTGCCGCTATTATTGGTATACCTGTCGCTATATTAATGGCGGTTTATCAGTTTCGTGGCCGTAAGCTATTACATATTATTGTGGATACACTAATGGCACTGCCACCCGTTGTAGTGGGCCTAGTTGTCTACCTTATACTCTCCAACAATGGGCCACTGGGTATTTGGGGTTTACTCTATACACCTACCGCAATGATCATTGCACAAACCCTACTAATTACTCCCATTATTATTGCGTTAGCCTTGCCTGTATTTTCTAGCCACTGGCAAACCATTGGCGAGCAAATGTTATTGCTAGGCCTAAAGCGCAGGCATTGCTTTAGCGTACTGATTAGAGAGTCCAGCAATAGCTTAATCACCGTCGTACTCGCTGCTTTTGGCCGTGCCATTGCCGAGATAGGCGCTGTGATGATTGTAGGAGGTAATATAGAAAGCCATACGCGTGTAATGACGACAGCCATTGCGATGGAGACAAGGCAAGGCAACTTAGCACTAGCATTGGCACTTGGCTTTGTTTTAATTTTATGTGCATTATTTATCAATGCATCGGCTCATGCGTGTAACTATTGGTATGGGAGAAAAATCAACAAGCAACTGTTGCTCTCACTACCTAATCAATATGGTAAAAATAATGAGCAGTAATGACTTTTTACCCATTAGCATCGAAGGTATTAATTTAACTATCAATGCTAAAGCCTGCCTTCACGATATTAATTTACAAATTAACGACAATGGCATTACTGTTATTATGGGAAGTAACGGTTCGGGCAAAACCTTGCTACTCAAATTAATAGCAGGCGTTATAGCGCCAACCCAAGGGATTATTAACTGGCATAGGCAGCCACAACCACCTGAGTTAACCATGGTGCCAGCCAAAGCGGTTTTATTAAATAGAAGCGTTGGCGATAATATCGCCCTACCCCTTCACCATGCAAAAAATAAAGAAAGTACCCAAAATAAAAAAGGCGATATCGACAAAATAATTAACGAGGCCTTGGCCTGGGCAGACATCGATTACTTGAAACATCGCCATGCTAAAAGCTTATCGACTGGCGAGCAACAACTGGTTGCATTAGCACGCGCTTGGGCGCTTAAACCCAATATATTATTACTTGATGAAATCACAGCAAACCTCGACCCTGTACGCACACAAAAGATGACTCGATTAGTGCAAGACCTCAGCCAATTTTGCAAGATTATCCTGACAACTCACAGTATAAAACAAGCCAAAGTACTGGCAAGCAATGTTTTGTTAATGGAACAAGGTAAAGTATTATTGCACGCTGGGAAGGATAGTTTTTTTGACTCCAATGAATTCCAACATTTTTTAGCACTACAGTAAATACTCCAGCAGTTACCTTATGGCGCATTTTAAAAAAACTTTATTACTTATTGCCCTTATTGGCACTCTCGTTGCCTGCAATGACAATAGCAATGATAAGAGTGACAACAAAAATCAAGTATTAGTGATTGGAGTAACAACCACATTAGAAGACTCTGGTTTACTCAGCCGGCTAGTTAGTGCTTTTCAAAACACCCACAACATTACCGTTAAACCCGTTGTTGCTGGTAGTGGGCAAATACATAAACTCTTAAGTCTTGGAGATATAAGCCTTGCTATTACCCATGACCCTCAAGGCGAAAAGGCACTTATTAAAAACGGCATCATCGATAACCGTATCGCCTTAACACAAAACGACTTTATTATTATCGGCCCCCAAAATGACCCGGCCAATATTAAAAGTGCTTTAGCTCCGAGTGAAGCACTACAAAAAATTGTTAACGCCAATACATTGTTTGTATCACGAGGCGATAATAGTGGCACCCACCAAATGGAAAAAACATGGTGGCAAACAATCAATAAAACGCCCAGCAAGCAGTATTACCTAAAAACAGGCACAGGGATGGGCTCTACACTTAATGTTGCCGCAGAGCGAGGCGCATATACCTTTGTTGATCGTGCGACTTGGCTTGCCTTTAACAACAAACAAAACCTAAACATACTATTTGAAGACAGCAAACGCCTACCTAACACCTATAGCTTACTGATAAAAAGCGATGCACTCGTACAGGAACAAGTTATACTATGGCGAGACTGGATTAGTACGGGCGAAGGACATCGCATTATTCTCAACCACCGTATTGATAGTCAACCACTCTTTTTTAAGGTCCCGTGAATATAGGTCCTTAAATATAAGTACTATGAATCAATCTAAGTGCCGTAAATCTGAGCACCTTAAACATAAAGTACCGTGAACGCTATGACAAATACCCCTCTAAATATTGCTGTTTTAACCATATCTGATACTCGCACTCAAGCTAACGACACCTCTGGTGACTTACTCGCTAACAGTGCTATCGAAGCGAATCATAAGATCGTCGAACGTGCCATCGTAAAGGATGATATTTATCAAATTCGTGCGACTATTTCGCAATGGGTTGCCGACACTAATATACAAGTTATTATTTGCACGGGTGGAACAGGGTTTTCGGGCCGCGATAGCACACCAGAGGCAGTCACCCCATTATTTGATAAAACGATCGATGGTTTTGGTGAGCTGTTTAGACAAATATCCTACGACGAGATTGGCAGTTCAACAATCCAGTCACGTTGTGTCGGTGGACTTGCCAATTACACTTTAATCTTTTGCCTACCAGGTTCTAACAATGCCTGTAAAACAGGTTGGCAAAAAATATTAAAAGAGCAGCTCGATAACACTCACAAACCTTGTAACTATGTTGGCTTGCTTGAGAAAAAATACCAAGCCTAAGCCGCGGCGTTTTTATTTAAATCGTAGATTACTTTTCAATACAAAGGGCACATAACACTCTATGTTATCTATAAACGATGCGCTTAATCAGGTGCTTCAACAAGCAAAAAAAATACGTGACAAAAGAGAACCTATTGCTGATACCGTCCCTCTCGAGGAGGCACTAGGTTTAACACTTGCCTGCGATCAAATTTCTAGCATAGATGTACCCCCTGCTGACAACAGCGCGATGGATGGTTATGCCATTAATACCCAGGTGCTTGATGATAGCCCGACTAAAATGCCCATTAGCCAGACTATCGCAGCCGGCAGCGTAACTGAGCCGCTTGTAGAAGGGAGTGCTGCACGTATTTTAACAGGGGCAGAAATCCCCAAAAATGCCAATGCAGTGGTTATGCAAGAGCAATGTGAATTGGAAGATGGCTATGTTGTTGTACCTGCAAATATTCCGCCCCAAAATAATATCCGACAACAGGGACAAGATATTAAAACTGGCGATTGCATTCTGCAACAAGGCCACAGATTGCGCCCACAAGACATCGGCCTACTCGCCTCTATTGGTATTGCTAAGGTCTCGGTTTACCGACCATTAACCGTTGCTATTTTATCGACGGGCGACGAGCTGGTTGAGCCCGGCAATACACTGTCGACAGGTAAAATTTTTAACTCCAACCGTTACTTACTGAAAGGCTTTTTACAAAAGCTAAATTTTAATATACTCGACTTGGGTGTTATAGAAGATACATTAGCCGCTACAAAAGCAAGCCTACAAAAAGCTGCTGCCTCTGCCGATTGTATTATCTCAACTGGCGGCGTCTCAGTTGGCGATGAAGATCATGTAAAAAATGCAGTGACTGAACTTGGCACTCTCGATGTATGGCGCATTGCACTTAAACCCGGAAAACCATTAGCCTTTGGGACCATTGATAACACACCATTTTTTGGCTTACCCGGCAACCCTGTATCGACCTTTGTTACTTTTTTATTATTTGTGAAACCTTTTTTATCGCTACAACAAGGGCAAAAACATATTACGCCTAGAGCCATGTATGTAACGGCGAATTTTAGTAATAAGGCCAACCCCAAGCGTCAAGAATATATCCGCGTCAGATTTAATAATGGTGGACTGGAGTTATTCCCAAACCAAAGCTCTGGGGTGCTCTCTTCTGTAGTTCAAGCCGACGGCCTTGGAGTTATCCCTATTGGGCAAACAATTAGTCCTGGTGATAAAATCGAATATATTCCTTTCGATGAATTTTATCGCTAACGATTTTTATACATAGAACAATAGAAGTTGAATGATTTAATGTAGGAATTTTTATAATGAGTGTAGATAAAAAAACTGAGATTGAAGCCGCTGTATTTCGTAAATTTGTTAAGCATTTAGATAACAATAAAGACGTACAAAATATCGACCTAATGAACCTTGCAGATTTTTGCCGCAATTGCCTAAGCAAATGGTATAAAGCCGAGGCCGAGTCTCGTGGTGAAGAAATAGATATGGAGACATCTAGAGAAATTATTTACGGCATGCCCTATAGCGAATGGAAAGAAAAACATCAGCTACCGGCAACACCTGAGCAAATGGCTATTTTTGAGAAAAAACAACAACAAAAGCAAAGCCAGCAATAGTTATTTTAAAGTATAAATGTAACTCACAGTTATTGAACAATAGTATGGACAAACGATGACGATTAAAATCAGTAAACTATTTTTGTTCCCGGTTAAATCATTACGCGGCATTGCTATTAATCAAGCCGAACTGACAGAAACTGGTTTTAAATGGGATCGACATTGGATGATTGTAAAACCCGATGGTGGTTTTATTAGCCAGCGTGGGCGACCTCAAATGGTGCTGATCCATACTCAAATAACCGAAGATGCCCTTATTCTATCCAAAGAAGGGATGGATAATCTTATCATTCCTTTAAATGATAAAAATAAATCAAATGACTTACCGCTTATAGACGTAAAAATCTGGAGAGATCAGTGCAAAGCTATTGATGAAGGTGAAACAGCAAGCCAATGGATAACTAAGGCTATTGATTCCCCCAAAACACTTCGACTAGTGCGTATGGCTAATGGACATAATCGGCCTCAAAGCGAACCAGACTTACTTGGTGAAAAGACTCATACCTTATTTACCGACGCAGCACCCATCTTGATTTGTAATAGCGCATCTCTCGACACATTAAATCACTCCCTTAGCAAACATGAAATTAATCCAGTCCCCATAGAAAACTTTCGCCCAAACATTGTCATCGAAGGAATAAGCGCCTTTGAAGAACACAACATTAGCGGCTTAAAACATGAAAGCTACGAACTAAAGCATTGCTACCCTTGCCAGCGCTGTGTTGTACCTACTATTAATATAGATACCGCTACAAGGCATCCAAAGCAAGAGCCATTTAGCTTACTCGCCGCTTTAAATTCAATGCCCGAGAACAAAAAAGTACCCGCCTTTGGCGAAAATGCGATTGTGCAAAAAGGCCTAGGTAAAAGTATATATATTGGCGATGAGTTAAAAGCTTTATAACTTTTTAAAAGCGCTATAAAGCCAATAAGGAAAATACGATAGAAAAACATGAACAACAAACAATCAATGAAAGCTGTTTTCTTTTCAGGGTTAATTTTTCCTGGTTTTGGGCAATTTTATTTAAAAACATATATCAGAGGTTTATTGTTTAGCATTGTTGCCAGCATTGGCTTTTATATTATTATGAGTGCCACATGGGAGCTTATGTTTGAAATAGCGAATGATATAGGAGAAGGTAAGCAGCGACTAGATTTTAACAGCATAATGCTAGTGGTTAAGGAATCTTTAAAGATTTACCAAGAGCCTACTATTTTTATGGCAAAAATTGCATTTATTGCTAGCTGGTTAATTAGCACTCTCGATGCATACCTCACTACAAAGAAATTACAAAAAGTATAAACTACCTTATTCACTACGATTTACTTTGATCCATATTGACTCGTCAGTACCTGCTCTTTTTTGTGTACTGTAAACTTTTTTATTGTTTTTCAATGCTGGCCTAAATGCCGTTACCTTCTTACCCGACAATTGTAGCCACTCATCTAAAGCGATACGTTGCTGGGACATAACATGGGTTTGCAGCGACAGTACCCGCTCCTGCTGTTGACTGCTGTTGCCATCCACTCCACCGCCTATACGGCCACTGACACGGCCATTAACACCGTTGTCAGGGTTATCTAATGAGCTGGGGATACTGTAGCGCAAATAAACATTCTTCTTTTGTTTCGCTAGTTTTTTATCCCGCCTGCCATCCGACAATAGCGAAGCCTCAACAAATAGGCTATTTTCTAGCGTGACAATTTCACTTCGCTGAAAAACAGCATCACCTTGGCGGTCAGATAAATCGACCCCCGTAGGGTCAGTTGGATCTATAGGTGCTACTGCACCAAAGTTAGCATTAAAGCGAGAACTAAAGGACTCTATAGGTACCACCAGTAGTTTCTTCTCACTAATGACTAAACGTTGCCCGCTTGCTACCACAACAGTCTCTAAGCGGTTGTTGTCTCGCGTTGTTCCCCAGCGCTTTACTCCTCTATTGTCTTTTAACAAATTAGGGTCTACTCCACGGTAAATAGAAAGCAACAAAGAAGGCATCTCCACATCGAGTGTTTTAATAATTTTCTTTAGCTGATGTAAAGTGGACTTCTCGCCATATAGAATTAAATTATTACCATCGGCAATGATTTTTATATCGTCACCCACCAGCTCAGACAAGGTAGATTTAAGGCTACTTGCACTACGATTTTTTAATGGGATATTAATGACGTCTGCAGCAGTAGTCACTTGGGCTAGTGCGATAAAAATTAGCAGAGTTAATAACTTGATGGATTTTTTCATTAACAACCTAACTTAGATAAGTATTTTGTTTATATAAACAACAAGCGCCTCAACGCTTCAGAGATACCCTTAAGACGTCAATTATTTGCTGTCAAAGTATTGATCCTTTCAAACAAGCAATTGTTATACCGACTAAAGACTCTCATCTACCACTTAAGTCGACAGTTGGTTGTTAAAGCAAGTAATGTTAAAATATTCAAGGAACCTCTGACTAATCTCGAATGATTTCTGCGTGAGTCTAAAATGTGCTTAGGCAAGGCGTACTTTGCAGCTAATGGCCGTAGTCCTTAGCAAGAAAGTACAACGCAGCATAAGTACATTTTAGCCACGCCCTGCGGGGCTTGCAGGCGTTACCGATCTCTGTGTTACCTGCACGGATGCAGGTAAGGAGCGAGAGCGGGATGCGTTAAGCTTTGACTCTTTTTGTAAGGTCTAGACATTACTGCAAAGAGTCGCCTTGATCTCAGCAACGCCTGTGAGCCAGAAGTTATCCGAGGTTAATCAGAGATTCCTAAAATAATTTGATAAAAATAAGACTGAGCCTACCCATGTATCACTTCCATATAGCCGATGATCATCCTCTGTTTCGCAACGCCCTTTTAGAAGTTATTAACCAGAATTTTGAAAACAGCACAATTAGTGAATCTTCGGATCTTGAAAATACACTCAGCGCCCTTACAGACAACCCCGAGATTGACTTATTGCTGCTAGATTTAAACATGCCAGGTAGTCAGGATTTATACGGCCTTATTACAGTAAGAGAGAAGTTTCCAACAATACCCATTGCAGTTATTTCGGCCAATGAGAATGCCTCAATTATTAACCGTGCTATTGGCCATGGGGCAAGTGGTTATATACCTAAATCATCCTCTGTAAGTACCTTATACGAAGCCATAAAAACCGTAACCGATGGCGAGCGCTGGTTACCACCACAAATTCCTTTCCATGCATCGCCCATTACAGAAGAAGAAAAAACCCTAGCCGCTAAAATTGCGACCCTAACACCACAGCAATATCGCGTGCTTTGCTATTTGCGCGAAGGCTGGCTCAATAAACAAATAGGGTTTGAGTTGGGTGTGACAGAAGCTACCATCAAAGCGCATATTACGGCTATTTTCCGCAAACTGGGTGTGAGTAACCGTACTCAAGCGGTGATTATGCTGTCGCATCTTGCCATCGATAAAGACCATATCTGATCCTAAAGCACAGACCTTAGCACTCATGTAGACTACTCTTATTTAGAGAAGTACAGGCTTATTATCGCCTGCGCTGGCCATATTGCGATAGTAGAGCTCGCAGCTTAGCCGGCTTTACGGGTTTACGTAAAAGTTCAAATCCCGAGCTAGATACTACATCGGTTAAATCAGAATCCGTAGCAGCAGAGATAATGCACACGGGTACAGAGATCTCATCTCCAAAACGTTGTCGCCAAGAAGCGATTAATTGCTCAGCGAGCACCACACCATTTGCCTTAACATTACCTAATTGATAATCCATTAATAAGACATCGGGCGGTGGTGCCGTCTGGGTATAACTAGTAATCTCATCAACACGGTCAAACAAACTCACATCGCAGTGCCAATGTTTTAGCAGCGTCGAAGTTGCCAATAAGTTTTGTGGGTCGTCATCCACATAAATAACTCTTAGCTCTTTGAGTTGGTCTTGTGGTTTATTAACAAGTCCCTTAGCAGCCGCGTGCTGATTAATATCAATGACATTATCAACATCGCAGCTCATAACAGGCACCTTAATCGAAAAACAGCTACCCTTACCCAATGTTGATCGGCAACGAATAGGGTGCTGTAACAAATCGCTAAAACGTTTTACCACTGACAAACCTAAACCAATTCCTGGGATATTATCCTGCTGCTGTTGGCGTTGACTGCGATAAAAGTCATCAAAAATGGCCGAGCGCTCTTGTTCGGAGATACCAACCCCATTATCAAATACACACACCTCTACCAGCTGCTGTTGCTTGCCCTCTTTATCTTTTTCATAAAGGCGTCGACAACCCACTAAAACCTTACCCGTTTGTGTATATTTAACGGCATTAGAAATAAAGTTTTGTAAAATTCGCCGGAGGTAATGTTTATTGGAATGCACACTTACCGAGGTCTTACAGTAACGTATCTCAAGGTCATCGGGGCGCTGTACCATTGCCTCACCCACTAAATTAGATAACATATGATGCAGGCTAAATGTTTCTAAATTAGGGGCTAATACTGCGCTCTCTAGTCGTGAAATTTCTAAAAGAGACGAAATAATAGATTCAGTATTTTGAATAGCACTTTTTAGTTGCCCAACTAAACCTGGGTTAAACTCATTACCATCCTGTAAAGCACTGGCATAAAGGTTAGCTGCATTGAGCGGCTGCATAATATCGTGACTGGCCAAGGCCAAAAACTTAGTCTTAGAGGCATTGGCATCATCGGCAATTCGCTTGGCTTCTCTTAGTTCGTTTTCTACTTGACCTCTGCGCTCGATCTCTTGCACAAGATCATGATTCATTTCTTCTATCTTTTCTGTTCTTTCTTCTACACGTTTTTCAAGGTTAATATTAGCGTCTTCTAATTGCCGTTGAGCAATAATAAATTCGGTAATATCATCATAGGTAGTAACATAGCCCCCATTGGGTAATGGGCGCCCCTTAATTTCAATAATCATTTCATCACTATGGGAACGTACTACACGATATGCATTACCCGTCGACATAAGCGACAAGCGCTTACGAATAAGGTCATCAACATTACCATCACCCAGCAAACCTCTTTCGCCATTAAAACGCATAATATCGGCCACATGCAAACCAACTTTTAGCATGCCTTCAGGGTAATCGAACATGGTTTCGTAACGGCGATTCCAGGCGATAAAATTTAAGTCTTCATCGACAACACTAATACCAGAGGATATATTTTCAAAAGAGGCAAACATAACCTCTTGGTTAAAACGCAGCGCTTTAGTAGTTTCACCAAATAAGTTAACGACATCTTCTACTGCCAGTTTTTGACCACTATTTAAACTGCTCAACATCGTTTGCGATGAAGCAATACCAACAATACCTGCCAGCATTTTTTGCGATCGCTCAATTAAATTTATTTTATCCTTAGCATTTAAGCCATGCTTATATTCTTCAAATAAGTCATCTGTTATTTTTTGGCCTAAAAACTCCTTTAGCAAACCATGCAAGTCTTCTAAATTAATATATTGGTAAGGCTCATAACTGGTTTTTTCCATACTCGTAAACGCGATGGCCTGCACACGATCCGAGAAATTTTCATTTGATGTAATGGAGTACCAGCAATAAAAAATAATATTGGCACTTAGGCTAATTAATACACTGCGTGTAAAACTATCGCTAAAAGTTAAGCCAAATAATGTCTCGGGCTTTAACCATGTCAAACCAAACAAGCCGTTTTCAACTAAAAAAGGGCTAATCAAACCAGTATTGACCAATAGTGGAATCATCAAGGTATAAAACCATAAGCTCATACCTACGATCAGGCCAGCATATAATCCATAGGCATTACCCTTACGCCAGTAAAGGCCAAATAACATGCCCGGTGCCAACTGAACAACTAAAGCAAAGGCAATTAAACCTATACTGGTTAATGCAACGTTTTCGGCTAAAATAATTTGATACAGATAAGCACTCATTACCACTAATAAAACCGTTAAACGCCTTGCGATAATTAAACTTCGAGAGAAATCACTCGATTGGTTTTTTGCATTTCGCCTACTCACTAGTAGCGGTAAAATTACATCATTACTAAACATCTGGCTAAGTGTAATGGTCGCCACAATAATCATTGCCGTTGCCGCCGAAAAGCCCCCTAAAAAAGCCAGTAGTGCAAGCCACGATAAATCTCTCGTTAAAGGCAAAGCGATTAAGTAGCTATCGCCATTTACTGCAAGCTCACCATAAAACAAGGTATTACCTACGCTGGCGATCAACATTACGCAAACACTAATAATTAATAGGTAACTCACAAATAACCAGCGGGATTTTTTTAAATGATTTTTAGACAAGCACTCAACAAAAGTCACATGAAACATACGCGGTAAGCAAAAAATCGCACACATAGCCAATACAGTCTCAACAGCAAAACGCAGCCAAGAGGGATTATCAGCAAACACATAATTGGCATCAAAAAAATCTGTTTTAAATACAGAGGTAGCAGGCTCTAAGGTATCGTCGGGTAACCAAGACAGTGCAAACAAAGCAATAACAACCAAAACAACCACTTTAACAACAGACTCAAAAGCCACCGCGGACATTAAGCCCGAGTGATAACCCGACATATCCAAGCGTTTAGCGCCAAAAAGTAAGGAGAAAATAATCATACTGATGGCAATTAAGAACGTCATATCCTGACTAGCCAAAAAATTACTGCCAACAGTCAATAACAAGGTATCGGAAACCGCTTTTAGCTGAAGAGAGATATAAGGAATGATAGCTAGCAACACTACTAAGCTTACCGTGGCGGCAACACCTTGGCGCTTACCATAGCGAGAGGCAATAAAGTCGGCGATACTATGAATATGCTCTTGCTTGGTGACGTATCGAATACGTTCTAACAAAGGATAGCCGAGGGTAAACAATAAAATAGGGCCTAACAAAATGGGCAAAAAGCTCCAACCCTGTTCCGATGCGGTACCAACGAGTCCATAAAAGGTCCAAGACGTACAGTACACCCCCAAAGCCAGTGCATAAACAACGGGGTGGCGAACAATGCTGGACTCTGAAAATTGTTGACGGTCACCCCAACGGGCAAGACCAAATAAAAACACAATGTAGAGAAAAACCGCGAGAAAAACGATCGTAGGGGCCATATTGCTTTTGCCTAGCTAAATAGATACAGAGACTTATTAATAGGCCTCATATGTTTATACGTATAATTTTTATGCGACCAACTTTATCATTATCTGGGCAAGGCCACCAATATTGGTTTTTAGGCCCTGTTAATATTAATAACGACACAAGTCATACGTATAATATGTTGGACATATAAAAAGTGTTTATTATCAATTTATGGCTTAATACTATATAGTTTGCTGCCTTTATATTGACCTTCTAGTCGATATTTTTATATTCCATATTCTCATTAACCGCTATCAAAGCAATAGAAGGAGATTAAAATGGCCACAGTAACATTGAGAGGCACACCCGTTGAAACCTCTGGTGATTTACCAGCAGTAGGTTCACAAGCACCCGACTTTACTTTAGTAACACAAGACTTAAGTGAGACATCGTTAGCAGACTACAAAGGTAAGCGTGTTGTGCTTAATATCTTCCCGAGTATCGATACCCCTACCTGCCAACAGTCTGTACGCTCCTTTAACGAAAAAGCCGCATCACTGGATAATACTGTTGTGCTATGCGTATCGCCAGATTTACCCTTTGCTCAAGCACGCTTTTGTGGCGCCGAGAATATAGAAAGCGTAGCAACAGCGTCAAACTTTCGCTCGCCAGATTTTGGCCAAGCTTACGGTACTACGTTTACCTCTGGTCCATTAATGGGCCTATTAGCGCGTGCGGTTGTAGTCATAGATGCCGATGGTAAGGTCGCTCATAATGAGTTGGTTCCTGAGATAGCACAAGAGCCTAACTACGATGGCGCATTAGCCGCTTTATAAGCTTCATGCTAACCAGTACAAGTGAATAATATCAATTATTCACTTGTCTACTTTTAGCCCACAATCTGCATAAAACCCAGCGCAAATTTCGATAAAAGTATTGAATATCCAGTGTTTTTATCTAAATTATGATAGTCTAAAAACTGATCAAGCAATCAATATTAATACGCTTAAAATCGATTAAGAACACACATCATGATACCCCAAATCAACGAGACCTCATCCACTCAAGCGTTATATATGGCTTTTGCCAGCGCACTTAAGTCCACTGACTTTACCGGTGAGGTTTGTATGGATTACGCCAATCGTACGGTATTGGCTACCGACAATTCCATTTACCAAATACTACCTCAAGGCGTTGTCTACCCTAAAGATGATAACGACCTTATTATTTTAACTACTCTTACTCATAGGGATGAATTTAAAAAAATCATCCTTAGCCCTCGCGGTGGTGGCACAGGAACTAACGGGCAATCACTCAGTGATGGCATTATTGTCGATACCTCTAAGCACATGAACAATATCTTGGAGATCAACACTGAGGAAGGTTGGGCACGCGTACAATGCGGTGTTGTTAAAGACCAGCTCAATGCAGCTATCCAACCTCACGGTTACTTTTTTGCACCCGAGTTATCGACCAGCAACCGTGCCACTATTGGCGGCATGATTAATACCGATGCCTCAGGACAAGGCTCTTGCTCCTATGGTAAAACACGCGATCATGTACTGGCACTTAAAACCGTATTAATGGATGGTAGCGTGCTCGACACACAAGCCATTGATGAAACAACACTCAAACAGGAACAAGCGGCAGACTCTTTAGCTGCCCGTATTTATCAACTCGTTGATGAGATTGATACTAACCATAAAGAAGAAATTCGCGAAACATTTCCTAAGCTCAACCGATGCTTAACTGGCTATGACCTTGCTCATATTCGTGATGAGAATAACCAATTTAACTTAAACAGTATTTTATGTGGCAGTGAAGGCACCCTAGGTTTTATTAGCGAGGCAAAACTTAACCTGTTACGTATTCCTAAAAAAACAGCGCTGGTGAACTTATCCTACGATAATTTTAATGCTGCCCTGCGCGACGCCAATACTATTATGGCCGCAGGCCCTACCTCTATCGAGACAATCGATTCGCGCGTACTTAATTTGGCTAAGGGGGATATTGTTTGGGACGCTATTGCAGAGTTCTTTCCGGAAGGTAACACCGATGATAGTAAAGTGGTTGAGGGCGTTAATTTTGTTGAATATACCGCCAATACCACCGAAGAATTAGAAGCCGCTATGGCGCCTTTACTCAAGGTGCTCAATGGCGACAACGCGATTAGCCATGCCTATACCATTGCCTGGAATGACGATGTTAAAAAAATATGGGGCATGCGTAAAAAAGCCGTTGGGCTATTAGGTAATACCGACGGCGAAGCACGACCAATGGCCTTTGTAGAAGACACCGCGGTACCGCCTGAGCACCTCGCTGACTTTATTGTTGAGTTTCGTGCACTACTAGATTCTCACAATTTGCAATACGGTATGTTTGGTCATGTGGATGCAGGGGTACTACACGTGCGTCCTATACTGGATATGAAAAATAGCCAAGACGAAAAACTCATTCGCGAAATTACCGATCAAGTCGTTGAGCTTACTCACAAATACGGCGGCCTATTATGGGGCGAGCACGGTAAAGGCTTACGCTCAGAATATGCAATCAAATTTTTTGGTAGCCTTTATCCGTTACTGCAAAAAATTAAACAAACCTTTGACCCACACAACCAATTAAACCCCGGAAAAATTGCAACGCCCAATGAGACCATTCCACTTTTTAAAATAGACGAGGTCAAAACTCGCGGCCAATACGATAAAACTATCTCAAGCGATAACTGGCAAGGGTATCGTGAAGGTATGTTTTGTAATGGTAATGGCGCCTGCCATAATTGGGATCCAAAGGATGCTATGTGCCCATCTTGGAAAGGTACTCGCCTGCGTACACATACGCCTAAAGGCCGAGCATCACTAATTCGCGAATGGCTACGACAACTCGATAAAAAAGACACCAATACTCAAGTTGAAGCACAAAAAATTCATGAGCAAACAGGCTTACAAAAATTAACTCATATACCTGCAAAAATTAAAAATACACTGGCTAAAAAATCAGGCGAGTACGACTTCTCCCACGAAGTACACGAGTCAATGATGGCTTGCCTTGCCTGTAAATCTTGCACCGGCTCCTGCCCTATTAAAGTTGATGTGCCTGAGTTTCGATCAAAGTTTTTAGAACTATATTACGGCCGTTATTTACGCCCGATTAAGGACTACTTTGTGGGTTCTTTAGAACAAACCTTACCGCTAATGGCTAAGTTTCCACGTGTGTATAACTTTTCCATGAAGATGGGGCTAAATTATTTCATGGATAAAGCACTAGGCATGAGTGACAGCCCATTGCTTTCGACGATTAATTTTGATCGTGAGCTACGCGAGCGCGACGTGTACTCTACCGAGAGTGTGTATTTTAAAACACTTAACGAGCAAGACAAAAATCGTTCAGTGATTATTGTGCTCGATGCCTTTACACGCTTTTTTGAAACAGAGCTTGTACTCGACACCATCGACTTAATTCGTAAACTTGGATTTATACCTTGGATGACACCTTTTCAAGCCAACGGCAAGCCTCTACATGTGCACGGCTTTCGTAAAGAGTTTACACAAATCGCACAGGCAAGTAGTAAGAAGCTAAACAACCTCGCTAAAACAGGTATACCATTAATTGGTATAGAGCCATCGATGACATTGGCTTATCGCGCCGAATACACCAAAGTACTCGATAACGCACCCAATGTACTACTTATACAAGAGTGGCTAGCAACACAGGAGCTGCATCATACTACTAAGCCAAACACCGAGCCTAAAACTTACCATCTGTTAGCCCACTGTACTGAAAAAACTAACGCAGCCCCGGCCATAAAAGACTGGCGAGTTATTTTTGAAAAGCTAGGACATAAATTAGAGGTCATTAATGTAGGCTGCTGTGGTATGGCAGGAACATACGGGCACGAAACAGCAAACCTTGAAACCTCTAAAAAGATTTACTCGCTGTCTTGGGAGCAGATCATTAATAATAAAAACTACGAAGGTAGCTTGGTGGCCACAGGATTCTCCTGCAGAAGTCAGGTAAAACGCATAGATGATCAGCGTATACCTAACCCGATAACTGCATTACTTAATTAAATAAAAAGTTGGCTAAGAAATAAACCTATTTTTTCATTAACTCTTGGGTTAAAGCACTACCTAAACCCATGACTCTAGTTTGTGTTTCTTCGTCATTTAAAGAGCCAGCTTCATTAAATGCCTGGTAAGCATTAGGTACCGCTTGCTGGCCCGGTAATACAGTAACACCAAGGTTACTTAGTAGTAAGCGTACAAAGACTAAACCACGCATGCCCCCTAAACCACCTGGCGAGGTTGCCATAATCGCGGCATATTTATTAGCAAAGGGTGGCTCCGACTTAATATCAGGCCCAAAGGGGCGCGTCGCCCAATCGATGGCGTTTTTTAACAGCGGCGAGAAGGCACTGTTATACTCTGGCGATGCAATTAATAAACCGTCGTGATCAATCAATAGCTGTTTAAATTGCTTGGCAGCCTCTGGCATGCCCTCGCTCGCCTCTAGGTCTTCATCAAAAATAGGCATGGGGTAGTCTGCCAAATTAATTACGGTGACTTCTGCGCCAGCATCGGCTGCACCTTTGGCTGCAATAGTGACTAATTGCTGATTAAAAGATTTTTTACGTCCGCTTCCCGAAAAAGCCAATATTTTTGTCATAACCCGTTCCTTTCAATAGATAACTTAATAAATAGTGTTATAACTGCCAGCTAAATGTATCTGGCGTTATCTCTGTGAGTGCGTCTTCATTTTTACATACCCATAAATCACCCACTGCAACTAGATCGTCTTTATAGTAGATAAGCGGCACGCGATCGCGCAGCCAAGTCTCTAACTGGTATTCTTGCAGTAGTTTTTTAACAGTTTGCGAATGTGCCCGACCCATTGGTGTACAACGCTCACCGCCTTTTCTCCAGCGAATAGATAAGTTTTGTATCGATATACTATTAGGTAACAAACAAGCATTAACAACTAGCCGGCCAGCAATACCTAAATCTGCGATTATTAAACTATTATTTTCACTAAAGAGTACATCAGTATCTGGCGCAGTAAATTTTTTAAGCGAAGGCATAATGTAAAAACGCCCATTAAATTGGCGGCATTCGCAATTGCCCCATGAGACAACTGCCGAGCTTAGCTGCGCACTCGTACTAAAAAACTGCGACTCTACTTGTAGTAATTGATCACCACTCGGCGTTGCAAAGCCTTTTTGCTCGCACCAATAACGCAGTAAATTTTTGATTCGCGGATTAGTCAGTGCAGCACACAATTTATAATCCGCACTGTAACCATAGCGCTCGTCTCGCTCATCAATATTTTGCAAGTCTATGATGGCTAAATCATCGAGTAAGTGTTGCGCCTCGCTAAGGTGCGAGCTTGCTGTACTAAACTGTTTAAGTGCCTGTGGCCACCTAGAGAGCAATGCAGGTATGGGTTCATGACGCAAAAAATTACGATCAAAATCGAGTGATGAATTACTGTCGTCTTCCACCCAGGACAAATCATATTCTTTAGCGTAGGCTTCCAAATCTTCCTTACTAAAATTGAGCAGAGGCCGCCACAGTACTCCAGAGTCGGGCTTATCATTTAAGCACCGCTCTTCGCGCATAGCCGCCAAGCCCAAAACGCCTGCGCCACGCATTAAGCGCAACATAAAAGTCTCGGCCTGATCGTTACTGTGATGTGCAACTAATAAAATATCGTCTTGTTTTACATACTGCTCAAACACTCGATAACGTGCATCTCTGGCAGCAGCCTCGACACCTTTACCATCGGTTTGTACCTCAACGGTCTCGGATATAAACTCAACACCCAGATCCTCAGCAATATTTTGGCAATGCTCCTCCCAAGCATCAGCATATCCAGATAGCTGATGATTAATATGCAACGCAGTTATTTCACGAGAGGAAGCCAATGTTTGATTTGCTTTGGCAATAAGGTGCAATAATACCGTTGAGTCCAAGCCACCACTAAAAGCCACCACCAAGCGCCCTTTAATCACGCGGTGAGTTAGTGCTTGCTGAACAAAAGATTCAAGTGACATAATTCGGCTATCAAAATAAATTTATACTAAAAGATTAAACAAGCTCTATGACAACAAAGCAAGTACTACCCTATGGTAGCTGGCCCTCCAGCATTAGCAGCGAGACCTTAACCCAGGGCCTAAGCCACCTTAATGAACCTACACTCGTTGATGGCGCTTGCTACTGGCTAGAGTCTAGCCCTGAGAATAAAGGTCGCACAGTCATCATGTGCAAAGACGCCCAAGGGGGTATTTACGCCATTACGCCCAACAGCATCAATGTGCGTACTCGTATTCATGAATACGGTGGCGGAAGCTATTTGATTCATAATGGCTATGCTTATTTTACGAATGATAGTGACCAGCGAGTTTACCGCTGTGCTATCGCACTCTCTGGTGAATTAACGATCACCGATGATACCCTCGAATCACTTAGCCCAGAAGGCACCTACCGCTACGCGGACTTTTGTATCGATGAGCAACGACAGCAGCTTATTTGTGTGTGTGAGATACACAAAAAAAGTAAAAAAGAACCCGAGAATTGTATTGTCGCACTTAAATTGGATGGTTCCTCGACCACAGCATTTAATATTCTTATCTTTGGTAATGATTTTTACTCAAACCCAAGGGTATCTCCCGATGGCGAGTATATTAGCTGGCTGACTTGGAACCACCCGAATATGCCATGGGATACTAGCGAATGCTGGATTGCACAATTTAGCACCTTTGGATTACTACAAAAACAACTCAAGGTAGCAGGTGGTAACCTCAACACGAATATTAGTAGCCAAGGCATACAAAATACTATCGGCGAATCTATTTTTCAGCCTCAGTGGTCACCCAGTAGTGAGTTATTTTTTGTATCCGATAGAAGTAACTGGTGGAATATAGAACGCTATAATCCAAGTACTAAGGCGCGTAATAAAGTACATACCATGGAGGCCGAGTTTGCCACACCGCAATGGGTTTTTGGTATGTCGACCTATGGCTTTCTCAATAGTTTTAGCTTGTTTTGTTGCTATACCCAAAATGGGCTTTGGTATGCGGGTACTATCGATCTATTAAGTAGCCATTTTAAAGCGCTAGAACTCCCTTACAGCTCTATCCGCTCTATTGCCTCTAATGACGAAACCGATACCGCCGTTTTTATTGCAAGCGATTATGATCAACTTGAGAGCCTTGTGCAGTGGCACAACCATCAGCTAGAGACCGTCACAACGAGTGGCCACCTAAATATAGATACCCAAGAGCTGAGCCAACCCATTGCCAAACACTTCAACAATAGCCGATCGCAGCAGGTACATGGCTTTTACTATGCACCACAAAATAGTCAGTACGAAGCAAATAGCGATAGCAAACCACCATTGCTGGTTATGTGCCATGGCGGGCCAACAGGTTCGACCAGTAGCGCGCTTAATTTAAAAATACAATATTGGACTAATCGTGGCTTTGCCGTATTTGATATTAACTACAGTGGCAGTACCGGTTACGGCAGGCTTTATCGCGACCGACTAAAGGGCCAATGGGGAGTTGCCGATGTCGAGGACATTTGCGCAGGCGCTGCATTTATTAGCGAGCAAGGTTTGGCAAATACCGAACAACTCGCCGTACGTGGCAGTAGTGCTGGTGGCTACTCAGTACTCGCAAGCCTCACCTTTAAAGATACCTTTAAAGCGGGCGCTAGTCTTTATGGCATTGGTGATTTAAGCCTACTCGCTACCGACACGCATAAGTTTGAGGCACGCTATCTAGATCAACTTATTGGCCCCTACCCCGAAGATAAAGCACTTTATGAAGAACGTTCACCTATTAACTCCGTTGAACAACTCAACTGCCCCGTTATCTTTTTACAAGGGTTAGAAGATAAGGTCGTACCGCCCAATCAGGCAGAGACAATGGTGAGTTCCCTTTACAAGCAGTATATACCTGTTGCCTACGTGACTTTTGCGGAAGAAGGTCATGGTTTTAGACAAGCGCAAAATATTCAAACCGCCATTGATACCGAGTATGCGTTTTATATGGATGTTTTTGGCATAGAAGTTAATACCCCATTAGCCACTGTCCCCTTCATTGATGCAGAGGCTATTGCAAAGCTTGAAGCACAGGGAGAAAACAACTAATGGGGCGTTGGCGGCCACCACGTAAAAAAGGTACACCTTATATAACCGAGGCAGGTGCTGAGGCACTAACCGCAGAGCTTAAACATTTATGGAAAGTTGAGCGTCCAAAGGTTACTAACGATGTACATGAGGCCGCCAAAAATGGCGACCGTTCTGAAAATGGTGATTATATCTATGGCAAAAAACGCCTACGCGAGATCGACAGCCGCGTACGCTTTTTAACAAAACGTCTCGATGAACTCACCATTGTTCGTGACCACCCCAAAGACCAAAGTCGAGTTTATTTTGGCGCATGGGTAACACTCGTCGACGACGATGATAAAACCACTCGTTATCAAATAGTAGGACCCGATGAATTTAACGTATCGGAAGGTAAAATCAGTGTCGACTCACCTATTGCAAAAGCCCTGCTTAAAAAAGAAATCGATGATGAGATAGTGATTAATACACCAGAGGGCGAGAAAATGTTTTATATTGATGGGATTGAGTACACAAAATAAGTTATCGAGTCAGCTTAGCTTGAGCCTAAAAAACTTAACGTTCGTCAATAAGCATTTTATTGAATGACATAAGATATGAAACGTTTATCAGACCTCGATTATACCTATGAGATTATTTAATGCCTGAATATCTAAACGCTTTTTTAGTAAAAGTGCTTAGTTCATCTTGGCTCATTTCACTATGAACAACGATGATCCTACCTAGGTATAAAAGCGGAATCTCCGATTCTCTTTTTTGAATGTGAAATTTTATGGCTTCTGCCGTAGCGACCCCTAAATCATCACTTATTCTCATTGGAGTAGCGTCTAATTCTCCAGCTTTAATTTTTTCTATCTCTTTCGCTGTTCCTCCCCAACCTGTAACAAATATCTTCGATAATTGATTGGCTTCTCGAAGAGTATCAAGTGCGCCCATAGTCATTGCTGTATTAGCATTATGAACCATTTTTATTTCAGGGAAATTATTAAGGAAAAGCTTAACACCATCAGCTCCTCCTAATTTCTGGTATTGGCCAAAGTGTTCGTACATGGTTAACCAGCCAGCTCTTTCCTCCACGCAATCAATAAATTCTTGCGAGCGTTGTGTGTCGGTAATGCCTGGTATCCCTCTATTTACAGCAAAGTTAATATTTTCTCCTAGCCGTTCGACCACATAATCACATAAAACTTCAGCGCCCATAGAGCTTGAAAAGTCAAACCAAGCATCTGGTTGATTTTCCCAAGTGGGATCAGGCGTATGGAAAGCCCAAATGAATGTCTTAAATCTTTTAGATGCCGCTAACTTTTGAATATTAGCCGCTTGAAGAGCAAGTTCGGAAGGACCAAAAATAACGAAGTCGTAAGCTTGTTGTGCATCAAGTACAGTTTGAGTATGTTGAGTTTGTAATGAATGTTCTATTTGTTTTGACGTAAACTCATCAACTTCAAAGGGGAGCTTGAGCGCTTTAAGGCGTTCGGTCATCGCTGTGTAATTGCGTACCCAAAAATCAGAGATATCCGTACTTGGGTGAATAACAGCAATTCGAATGTTTTTTTCTACAACCACATCTGTGAGCAGTTGAGGCTCTGCATTAACTGTTTCTTGGAATTTTTTTAATTTCTCCACCTCTGATTTCGACTCAGGAGAGTGTAGAGTCGTTTCAGCGGATACTCCATAAATAGGGGCCATCGCACAAGTAAAGACAAAAACAAGGCAGGATAAGTTATAGATACATCTGTTCATTAGAACTACCAGCTATAATAGATTGTCGCACAATATTGACTATACTAGTATAAACCATAATGAAGTTTACACTTAAAGATGATAATAAAATATTTTAGGCATGTAATTTCTGCCCTCTTGTTTATCTTTGCTCCTTTATCTTTAGCTAACAGTCACGATGATAGCTTTATTGAATATGCCCAAAAAAGAGTAGAAAAGGCGATCGAAAGTAACCGCACTTGGGATGGTCCAAAAGAAGGGCCTCGACTAATTAAAGGCAAAAAAATCATTTTTGTTGCATCGGACCTCCGTAATGGTGGCGTTTATGGTGTAGCTAAAGGCATGTCTGAAGCAATATCTAATGTAGACTGGCACCTAAGGTTAATTGATGGGAGAGGCTCAAAGGTCCGCCAAGGGGCAGCATTAAGAGAAGCAATAGGATTTATGCCTGACGCGATACTTCTCGGCGGAATTGACGCATTACATCATAAGAGTATGTTAAAAACAGCTCAACGATTAGGTATTGTCGTCATTGGCTGGCACGCAGCAGAATTAACCGGTGGCAATAGCCAGCTTGGCTTGTATACAAATATAACAACAGACCCCCTAGAAGTTGCAGAAGTTGCAGCACTATTAGCCATAGTAGATTCAAACGCAAAGGTTAAAGCAATAGTATTTAATGACCCCAATTATAAAATTGCTTCTATAAAGGCAAATATGATGGTGGAAACCATCAAGCGCTGTGCTACATGTAGCATATTAGAATTAAAACAGCTCCCATTAGATGAAATAGCGGCTCAAATGCCTAAGACCATCAATGCTCTCTGGGATGCTTATGGTGAGAAAATTACTCATGTTCTAGCGATTAATGATCTCTATATTGATTATGCCGTACCGTCATTAGAATCTAGACTTGAAGGAAAAAAGTTAACGCCTCAAAATATTTCAGCTGGCGATGGAAGTACAGCAGCGTATAAACGAATTATTAGAAATGATTTTCAGTTAGCAACCGTCCCAGAACCACTTTATTTGCATGGGTGGCAAATCATTGATGAATTTAATAGAGCGTTTAATAATCGCCCTCCCAGTGGATATTCAACACCTGTTCACTTAGTTACTCCTGATAATGTAGAAGAGCTAATGAACCAAAAAGGCCTTGGTGTTTACGATCCTCAAAATGGTTATCGCAAAGCCTATTTGAATATATGGAACGGTCAATGAAATTGAGCCAAGTTACCATCATACAGCGCTTGATATTATCTAACTTACTGTTCTTGATAATCGTAAGTTTAGCGATTTTTATAGTCATTAGATCCGTTTATTATATTGAATCAAGGTTAACTAGCCGAGCATCCGAGCACGTCGCCGTATTAACGGCAAATTCAAACATTAACCGACGAGTGTTTAAGTTAACATCTAGGGTAAAATTATTAGAACAAACCTTCCTGTTTAGTGAAACAATTCTGTCTGAAGAAGCATTCTACATAGATTTACAACTTCAAGAACTTCGAAACCTTTCAACTAACCTTGAATTCTCTAAGAAGATGGATCGGTTTATTGAAAATTTTCATCGTTTTCTCGGTAGTTCTCTTGCGCTTAATCGAATTCTTAAAAGAAGTCATAAAATTGATGACTTATTGGCAGTGCAGCTGGATGAATTAGAATTATATATCTCCGAAAAGAAGCTAGAACACATTAACGATGCTAATTATCTTACTTATAATAATGAGCCTGACTTAGTTGGAATGCTTCGAGAAACGTTCTTAATGACAGGAAAGATGGTTGGTAATATTCATAGCAAGATAACACCTGAAACAGAAAAAGTCCTTATTATCGAAATTAATAAAGAGTTAGATATTTTTCTTTTGCACCTTGAAAATATTAATATTAATACTCCGAAAATTAATAGGCAAAAAAAGAAATTACAGCGTACTGTTCAACAATACAACGCAGCACTTAGACGCATCCGCGCCAACTTGGAGCAACGCTGGCTATTGATGAAAGCACTAGTAGATGCTCAAAATGAACTACTCGTTATGACTGAGAATGCAGAAATTCGTGTTCAGGCTCAAGCATTAGAGCTAACAAAAGAGCTTAAACGAGAAGTCAGAGAATCTAGATTTAATGCAATTTTTATTAGTATTTTTGCATTTATATTATCTTTTTTATTAATCAGTTTAGTTGTTAAGCGGCATATTCGTAAACCCCTTGATGACCTCAAAGAAGGCTTTGAAGGCCTGGAATCAAATGGCATAAACAAGCCAATTAACCTAGGCAGAAAGGATGAATGGAGTCATGTTGAAAATGCATTTAACCAAATGTCTCTTCGTTTATCTGATGCGTATATCGCTTTAAATGATGAAAAGAAAAACTTCGACTTCTTAGCTCATCATGATCCATTGACTGGTTTAGCTAATCGCTTGCAGGCTACTAAAAAGCTCAATGAAACCATAGTAAAAGCCAATGAAAAAAACACCTCTTTTTTACTTATCTATTTAGATCTCGACGAATTTAAGACGATTAACGATTCATTGGGCCATAAATCTGGTGATAACTTACTGATAAATGTTTCAAAGATACTAGAGGAGCTTGTTTCAGGTATTGGCTTTGTCGCCAGAATGGGCGGTGATGAGTTTATGATTATTGTAAACGATACAGAAAATATGGAAGACGGGGAGCTTCTTTCTGAACGAATCAACAAAGCTCTTCGTAAGGCTTATTACATAAATGATATTAGTGTATTTGTTTCCGCTAGTATTGGAGTCTGTCAATTCCCAATTCACGGCGCAGACGGTGAAACACTTATCCGAAATGCAGATACAGCTATGTACCATGCAAAACGAAATGGGAGAGATCAGTATCGAATTTATGCAGACAAAATGACTTTGGAGGTGACTGATTTAATTGAAACAAATGTAGGGCTTCAACAAGCGATAAAAAATGATGAGTTGGCGGTCTTTTTCCAACCCAAAGTAGATTTGCGTACAAGAGAGGTATTGGGGGCTGAAGCTTTGGTTCGCTGGGAGCACCCTAAGCTTGGGCTTTTACAACCTTCTGATTTTCTAGAAGTGGCAGAAAAAACAGACCTGATTATTGATATAGATAAATGGGTTTTTAAAAAGGTAGCCATGCTGATAACCCAATGGCAACGTGAAGGCATTGATTTAACAGGTGTATTTTTTGCTGTTAATTTCTCTTCACGTATGTTTTATATGTCAGATTTAGCCGACCAGCTCAAAGAGATATTAGATGAAACACAATGCCAGCCGCATCAGCTAATTTTAGAGATTACCGAGCGCGATATGATGCGTGATTTTGCGACATGCGTACAAACCATTAAAAATCTTAGAGCTCAAGGCTACAAAATTGCTATCGATGATTTTGGTACAGGTTACTCATCTCTCTCGGTTTTAAAAAATCTGTCTGCAGATTATCTCAAGCTAGACCGTAGTTTTATACAAGATCTACATATTTCAAAGCTAGATTTTGAAATAACTAATGCAATCTTAAAGCTCGCACAAATACTAGATTTATGTGTTATAGCAGAAGGGGTAGAAACACAAAATCATGTGGAGACTTTGTTGAAAATTGGTTGTAGAAAAGCACAGGGATACTATTATTCAAAACCTCTCCCTGTATATCAGTGGCTTAAATACTTATTAGACAATAAAGCAAAATAATACGGGTATTAAAACGTCCATCTTAAGGACAACAATTGTTGTTAGACAGTATCAAAGGCAATAAATGCTGCCAATAATATAAATAGTCATACAGTGATGAGTTTGAGCAGAATTCAAGTTATCTGAATAGATTAATACTCATAACACCAAAAGAACTGGCTATGAAACCGTTTTGTTACATACTTTACGCCCATGCAACACCAGATGGTAATTTAAAACTACTATACTCCAGATGCAATACCCGCCGCTGTGATGGATTAGATGCTTTGCTAGATGAATGTAGTATATGGGGACGCATAACTAAAGCAGAGCCTACTGGCGCCTCACAAATCACAGGATTATGATTGTTTACATAGTGTTGAATTGAATTATGATCAAGGATGCCTAGTTCTTGACTTTTTGGCAGAATCCTTAAGCATCCATTTTCTTGGCTTGAATCATCTAAATGAATGCGAAAAGTTACCATTTGATTCAGAACATCTACTGGTGGCTGAACGTGATGGATACCATCTTTAATACTCCAAGGTCCCCATTGATCCCTCTCAAACCTTTCCGACACTGCGATAGTTCTGTCTTGATGCCATGTTACTAGCCAATTATTTTCTGATGTTTTATTGAATAGAATAGCTCGAACTAAACTTGCCGCTCCCGAGAGGTATTCAGTAGCCTGACTTCTAAGTCGCTCCGAGTTTGCAAGCTCGCAGATAGAAGAAAACTTTTTCTCAGCATTTCTGATACCACCAGCCTTGGCAGGAAATTCAATAGATTCAATTTCATTACTTATGGAGATAATTTGGTCGTGAGATAAAAACTCACCAATAATTTCATATCCATCTTCTAAGGCTGGCACTTGGTTATATCCTTGGCTGACATGTAACGCCGCCATAAGCTGCGGCTTTGTAGTGGTGAGTGTTGTGCTATTCAAGCACAAAAACGAGCAATGGAAAAGCCGTCAGATTGATGGCCTTGTTATGTATTGCATATTGAAATAAACCATTTAGGTTGCATGCTTTCAAAGTCTTGGCGAATATTTGATTGTAAATAATTAGCCGAATCTAAAACATAAGCTTGACCATTAACGCGCTTAAATACAACCCAATGCCAAAAAGCTTTTCCTTCTTGGTAATGGTGTTTAATTGATAATAGTGCAAGATCAGGCAGTTCTTCCCATACTTCAAATGGAACCTCTACAGAAGAAGTAGAAACCTCAAATTTAGCCAGCATATTTCTTACATACTGCGTATCAGACCAGAGCGATTTATCTTCTGCAAATATACCCATTTCATTAGCAACAGCTTTCATTTCTGAATAAGTTTTACCAAGTATATTTGCTACTGATGCAATACCACACCCTGTTTTTTCTTCTTGAATTACGACTTTCAATTAAACCTTCTTAAAATGTATAACGCCTCGTTAATGGGCAGAAAATCGCATCGTGATTTTTCTGTCCAGTGAGCAAAGCGAACGAATTAAATAACTTGTTAGGTGCTAGCATTGCTTTTTCCCCAAACTAAATAGCCCATCGTGACTAGCACCAAAAAAGAAAAAATAGGCAATAAAGCGTAAAGAATGACACCTTGCTCGTGCCAAACAACAAAGCCATCATAGTACCGGCCAGCTTCGTTGTACGGCATGTTACTTCTCCACCACCACAGCATTGTAAATGAAACTAAGGCTGTAGTGGTTATAACTAGAATCGAAATTTTGAAAAACCTCTTCATCTCCATTTATAGGCACCTAACAGTATATTAGGTAGAATTCCGACTATACAACAATTTTTTCTGCCGGTTTTCTACCATTAATTTTCACTAAATAACATCAAATTCAAACACTTATTAATTATTTAAGTAACTCTTCATTGTAGAAAATAAGCCCCTTAAATATATTACTCATAGAACCTTAGCTTGTCATTTTAGCTATTCTCCATTACAACTATCTTTTCACACAGCATTTTATGACAAATGGATTGTGAAACTCTCCCCTTTCATTGAACAAATACGCCAAGAACTACGAACCCAACACGTTTGGCAATCAAACAGCAAATTACCTTATCCGAGAATATCCACCAAACGCTGAAGCTTCCATACAACAGCAATTTGGTGAATATACCAGTCCCAATATGTACTGGCGTGAATGGCATAATTATTCTTCTAGGTTTATTTCCAAACTTTCATCCAAACCCTCTTCAACTATAGGCTTATTTTTCTTTGATTTTGGTTTTAAGCTAGCTAACTGATTACCAACCTCGAACCAATCAATATTTCTTGTGCTTATCATCATCACACTTAATGCAACAAATGTAAGGATACTGCCCATTAGCATAGAGAAATCTTCTGACTGGATAATTAAGTAGAGAATCCCGTACAAAATAGAAAAAGCTACGCTAAATAGAGCTGCATGCTTAAAGCTTTTTAGTATTGATGTTAGGTAAAAATGTAGCAGGCTAACACAGGCTATTGTTGCTGAGAGGTACGCGATTGCAAATGAAAAATGCTCAGAGAGTGCAAGTAACAGTAGATAAAAAATAGCAACAGCAAAGCCGACCAATGTATATTGAACACTATGAATTGACATATTTTTCAATACTTCAAAAAGGAAAAAGGTCGCAAAGCTGAGCGCGATAAACAAGAAACCATACTTCACTGACCTTTCTGATTGTAAATATACATCAACCGGTTCGATGTGCTTCACCCCAAAGTCACTATTCATGAGCTGTGTGCAATTACCTCTAGAGCAATTTTTTACCTTCTCTTCAATATTGCTTGCAAATGAGGTTATCTTCCAATTTGCTTTATATCCAGCATCACTGATAGTACGTTCAGCAGGCAAAAAATCACCCAAAAAGGAGGGGTGAGCCCATTGTGAGGACATATCTACCTGGGCACTTTTTGAAATAGGGACAAAACTTAGCTTATCCATCCCCCTGAGTTCTATATCAAAAGCAAAATCAAGATCTTTATTGAGTAACTCTTTATTTAACGTAACGTGGATACCATTGGAATTAAATGGCAGTAGGCTTCCAGGCTTGAAAGACTTTTCAGCATTCCCTACTTTCAACTTTGGAATACTGCTAATGCCTCTTGAATCGCCTACACTTAATGAAAGTATTGGCGCATGAATTTGGACAACACCTGCTTGACTATTGATCTTATCAAGCACGCCCTTAAACAAAGAGCCTTTATAGCTGAGTTTGGTTGTGTATACAGGCACTTCATAAATTCCTTTATATCTAACATCATTATCGACAAAGCTATCTATTGCTAGCTCATCAATAACAACCCAAACGGATTTACGCGTTTTCGTAGTAACGTCTTTATAGGCTTCAAGGTTTTTGTCCCAAACAGAGGTTTGACTTGTAACAGTAAAGGGCACCTGTATGACTGGGCCAATAATTTTCTGTGACCTGGTCCAGCTGCTAGCAATAGCATTAAAAGCCTCTTGCTTAAACTGACTTCGTTCGTAGGTCTTCTGTGAAATCATACTTAAGGGGATATTAAGTAGAATACCGATCAGGAATATTATTCCCAGTTTTATTGCGAAAGACTTATTCATAGTTAACTCCTAAATATCTATTTATCTAAGCGTTAATTTAATGAATCAGTATGTGTAGCTTATGTGGAGATTATGTTTTTTTAATGTATTTGTTATCTCTTGGAGTGATAGCTATCGTCGCTAAAACGCCATCATTGGTGTTTTCGATCGTTAAAGTGGCATTGTGTAGCTCACATATCTCTTTTGTTAAGCATAAGCCTAAGCCGGAGCTTTTTCTCTTCGTTCTCTCTCTTGGTGTAGAAAAGAATCGTTCATATAGCCTAGGGATAGCATAATCAGGGATATTAGGGCCGGTATTTTTTATGCTAATCGAGGTTGATGCTTCACTTTTAGATAGTGTAACGACAATTTTGCTCCCATCTATGGAGAACTCAATAGCATTTGCTAACAAATTCCTGATAGCGAGGCTAAGTAGGAATTCATCCCCTTGAATATAGCACGCGTTTTGTGGAACAGTTAACTGATACTTAAGGTCGTATTGCTCAAGCAAGCCTTCAAATGACTCAAGTTCTGCTTCAATTAATGAGTTAATATTAATCAAGCTCATCTCTTGCAGGGATGTATTTTCTACTTGAGCAAGAAGAAGAACACGATCGACAAGATCCCGCATCCTTTCAGATTCGCATTCAATATTAACCAAAAATCTATCCCGGTTTTCTGTCGAGATATCTTGTTTCAATATTTGAGTGGCACTGGATATTGCTGATAGTGGTGTTTTAAGTTCATGAGTCAGGGTATGCACATAATTTTCAATATATGCCTTGCCATCCAATTCTTTTCTAAGGTCGTGCATTGCTGTTGCCAACTCACTGAAAAGAGGGTCCTTAAAGGATACCAGACTTACATTTTTGTCGTTTCTCACAGAGTTTACATATTGAGTGATCTTTTTTACTGAGGAATGAACAACAGTAATAATTATAAAGCCAAAGACTATCAAACCAACAATGACCATCGCAGATGTAATAAGCACATTTCTTTGCGCCTTAGATATGTAAGGCCTTAAACCTTTATGCCCCTGAATGACGGTTACAACGCCGACTATCTCTTGATTCAGATACATTGGCGCCGCTACATACATGACGGCTGTATCGTCTCGATCAGGGTCTACTCGGGTTGTTCTTGCACCATATTTTCCAGCAAGCGTTCGTCTAACGTCGTTCCATTTCGAATAGTCTTTACCCGCTTCTTCTGGCTTATCTGAATGAGCAATGACAACGCCGTCTCTATCGGTTATATAAAAATTGAGTTCATTTTTGGTAGTAAGCTTGGACCAATCAGGAGAGCTTTCCTCTCTGCTTTTATAACGGCTTATAATATTATTTATTTCATCTAAGCTTTTCTGGCTATCATCAAATTGCGATGTAAATATAGTGGCTAATACATTAGCTGTGTTGACCATTACCTCTTCGCTGGCTTGCCTAGCCGAGGGCGTTATATTCTGATAAAAATTTGATGCCGAATAAATGACACCAGTTAACACGATAAAGCTGTAGGCTATGAATAGCTTAGTGAACGTAGTCATTTCTTAATTTCACTTGATATAAAACTATACCCTAGCCCATGATGAGTTTTAATAGGCTTTATATCAGGCCTGATTTTCTTTAGTTTTGATCGAATAGTTTTTATATGTGTATCGACAGCTCTATCAAAGCTCTTATCTGGTTCATCCCAGACATGATCCATTAATTCCGCTCTAGAATACACTCGATTTGAGTTTTCAATTAAAATCTTCAGTATCAGATACTCATACCTCGTCAGCTCAAGGTCATTATCAAAATAGGATATGGTTTTTTTGTTCACGTCTATAAAACAACCACTTTCACGAGTTGGAGCTATGCTATTACTTTCAGATTCGTGTATTCTCTCATAACGATTGATAAGAATTTTAATCCGACTTGTTAACTCCCTTAAACTAAAAGGTTTGGTGACATAATCATCTGCCCCTATTTCTAGTCCAATAATTTTATCGACTTCTTCCTTTCTTGCTGTTAAAAATATTATAGGAATATCTACCTCAGACTTAATCTTCTTGCACAAATCAAATCCATTGATATCAGGAAGACCAACATCTAGCAATATTAAATCTATATTCTGTTCTTTTATGCTCTCTAAGGCATCCTCACCCAGCTCTACCCATATTGTCTTGTATTGTGCATCCTCTAAAGAGAAAATTAATGCATCGGCAATTGAGCGCTCATCTTCTACGAGTAATATTGTCTTCTTCATTACTTATCCTTTCTCAACTGTTCAAAGAACACTTTTAACTCAGACTTTTCTTTTTGATGCAGTGTCGAATTAATTGGCATAGGTCGTTCTTTATCATGAAAGATCCTTTGTTCTGCAAGGTACCGGCGTCCAACTTTTTTAAACCAACTTGGGTAATCACTCTTGTTGTGGCATGCATGGCAATGCTTGCTAACTATTTTCTGAATATTATTCGGTAAGATAATATCTTTTCTCTCTTGCGCCTTTAGCTCACCTTTGTAAGACTCTCCTATAGATAGACGTAGGACTGCTTGGTTTTTATCATCAACTATCCAGATACTTCCATCATTTGCCACTGTCATGCCTACAGGAGCGCCTTCTGGCCTCATTCCATCTATACTATTCCACTTAGTCGTTACCTCAATATGCTGAGCTACCTTTCCAGTACCCCCCGCTGCTTTGAACTGATGCTTTGTGAATTTTGAGGATTTATAAGGGTCCCTATAAAAATAAGCTGTATCACCTAATATTGGTTTGCCAAGGCTATCCACATCGTAAGCGACTATTCGATTACCGACAATCCTGTACCCATGCCAACTCATTAAAAGCTTGCCGTTTAGTGTTGGTATCAGGTCACTGTTGTAGTAAAGCATATCTAATGGAGCCACATGTGGCGGCAGTAATGTATATGGCTTAATGTACGCCTCTGAAGAAGAGCAAATATCTTTCTTATTAGCCCATTTAGGATTCACAGCATTGTTGTTATAACAATATGGCCACCCGTAAAAGCCTTTTGGCTCAATGACATTAATCTCCTCATAGGGCTCACCAGCACCTTTAAAATCCATACTGTTTTCTGCTTGCAGAATCGTACCCGATGGATGAGAAGCCAACGCCATTGAGTTTCTTAAGCCAGAGGCAAGTATGTCAAAATCACTACTCCAAGACTGACTCTTCGGCTGGTACTGATATTTTCGAAGGCCAGCCTCCTTCGAAAATGCACACGCATTAGGCTTGCTATCCAAACATTGATCAGTAGATGCACCTGTATTGACGATCAAATTATTATCTGTATCTAATACGAAGTGTGTTAGCGGATGTAAATGTTTATCCCAAGCAGGAAGACCTTTAACGACTGTTTTTAAATTATGAACCTTGCCATTTTTAAGCTCAAACTCGATAATCTTATCTTTTTCGCCCAGTAAAAAAGTATTATTTGGCCCTTTTTCTAAACCATGTGGTAAGTTCAACTTTTTTAAAAGGGTACTTATCTCATACTGGTCATGCTTTTTGTCAATTAGGAATAGCGATCCCCTGTTATCTGACCAACCGCCCATATCAGTGACTAAGAATGAGCTAGTACCATCAACCGAAACGATTTTTCTCGGCTTTTTGAAGATCTTTTTATCTTTATCCTGTATGACTAACCCAAGGCATGTTCCTTTTATAGTTTCAACCTTCACTTGAGGGAAGCCATCGCAAAGGTTTTTGGTGGTGTGATAAATACCTGATGTTGCGTGCTGACAAAACAGTAAAGTACCAACAATGAAAATAATATTTCGTGTAAACATATAAAACCTTAATCGTTGAAGCGACCTCGCTTCGTTATTCTGAACCATAGCTGGCAGAATTTGTATAACACGCCTTCTCAGTCACTATAGGCTTCACGCAAAAAGCCTAACTGTGTCGATCTTAGATAACATTAGCCAAGCCTAAAGGCTTCTTAAGCTTGGCTGAGAGGCTTATTTTTTATTTCAATTTCAATTCCGTTTTCATTCTGGTTATACCAGAGTTGTAGGCGCTATGATGTTTGAATGACTTAGCCCAGTAGAAATTTTGTAATGCTTGTTCAAACTTATTTTGCGCTTCAAATATTCTAGCGATATTATAATATGAACTTGCACTCACTGTTGAGCGATGCTTTCCCTTTGCCAAAGCGATTGCTTTTCTGTTGGCCCATATGGCTTTAGCATATTGATTATCACGCTGATAAGCCAACCCTAAATTACTATACGCTTGTGCATAGGTTGGATTATTCTTAACCGCCTGCAAGTAATTGAATATAGCTTCTTTAAAATTCTTTTTATGGTAGAGCTTCTCACCTTTATTATTTAATTGCTTTGCGAGTTTTTGAGTCAAGCGAACATTATGTGAATCTTGGATTGGCTCAATCAAAACGAGTGGATGTCCACTTAGTAATTCTATATCTGCAATGCTCGTAACGCTTGATCCGGATTCAATAATCTCTATTTTAAGCTCATTGACAGGCGTCGTTCTATCCAACTCTAAAATAGTACTTTTAGCATTCAAAGGTATATTAAAATATCTACGCTCCTTACTATTGATTGTTACAGCTACTTTAGTTGGCAAATTACCATAATCTAATGATTTACTTAAACGAATCTTGTTAACATCTTCTGCTTCTTTAAAATTTAACTTCACCCATTGATTTTTCAAACGACCATTAAGACTGGGCACCCATTCAGTATAATGGTTACCATCAACAATGTTATGAGGAGAATACTTGCTATCTATACCTTTCATAGATTCATGGCGACTTGAGGCAGAAACCCAGCTAGGTGCCTGATATTGACTCACCCCATTAACAGTCACCTTACTCTTAATTTTGGCTTCAACCGCTCTCCAAGTGAAGTCATAATCGAGGCGATTTGTCAGGTATTTAACACGATAGTTATTTGCACTTCCCCCTGCTATTTGATCAATAATTCTTGTAAATTGACCACTATCCTTATCGTAAAATGCCCCTGCAAGCTGCTGAGCCATATGTTTATATTCATCAATATTTGGACCAACAACATGTAAACTAATGTTTTTTGATTCTAGCGCCTCTGTAACAAGGTTCATATTTTTATCAGTAATACTGTTACTGGAATGAAATGTGGCATCCGTAATTAGAATAAATATCTGCTCTGCATTTTCTCTGAAGGTTTGTTGTGAGGCACTCCATATAGCATCCAATGCATTTTCTGGTTCATTACCACCGCCCTGCGCTCTTAGATTCGAAACCCAGGACTTAAATTCTGAAGCATCTTTTGTCGCTTTATAAGGTTTATGAATAGTATCTTTATATGTAATAAGCCCTAATTGATAGTCAAAACCAGAGCCACTAATAATATCGGCAAACTCTAAGGTTCGCTCAATCAACCCTGCTATCTCCTCACTCATACTACCTGTATCATCAAAAACAAAGACAATATCAACGGGCTTGCGTGAATCCGATTTTTGCTTGATCTCTAAAAACTCCTTAATCTCGACTCCAAGTAAGTCTTCTACTATCAGAAAGTCGTCCCTTTTAAGGTTAGCTATAGGCTTTTTAGTCGCTTTATCTCGAACATTAATATTTAATTGTACATCTGGATAGTCTTTAATAATTGGCTGAATAAGCACTTCATATTCATCCGCAATAGCTGGAATAGTGGCAAGCAGTATAAAAACTGTAATTAGTCTTCGAAAATACTTCATAGTATTTCTCCCTTTAAGTTATTAGTAGGGAGATATTACTTAGTGATTTTGAGGAAACTTTGTGTCAAATGTGAGGATTTTGTGAAGCTTATAATTTATTCTGGCTTATTGAGAAAAATCATTTAGGTAAGCTAATTTTAGCGATTACGCCTTTAGGTGATTTATTTAAGACAGACAACTCACCATGATGAAGCTGCACAACCTGCTTAACAAAGCTTAAGCCAATACCAGAGCTTTTAGATGTACCACCAGGGCGCTGTAGTGAATAAAAACGTTCAAATATCCTATCGGTAGCATAATCGGGTATTCCTTCACCTTCGTCAGAGACTGTCACCTCTATAGAGGATTTGTTTTTAGTACACTCAACAACGACCGCTGCCCCTTTAGGTGAAAAGTCCAATGCATTTTGTAAGAGGTTATCTACACATTGCTTCAATAAAAATCGATCTCCCATGACTGATACATCATTAGCGTTGAGAATAATCTCGATTTCTTTAGCTATAAACTGTGAAAATTTAGTTTCGATTATCTCTTGAATCATTTTTTTTATAGATATCTGTTCTAAATCGTCTAGAACAGAGAGCTTTTCTACTCGTACTAAATCAAGTAGGCGATTAACAAAATCGTTAAGGCGCGAAGACTCATGAATAATATTCGTTCTTAGTTTTTCAAAATCTTGAACATCCATCTCCTGAGAAATTATCTCACTGGCACCATTAATCGCTGAAATAGGGCTTTTAAGCTCATGTGTTAAGCTATGGACATACTGTTCCACATAGTTCTTTCCTTCTAGCTCTACACGCATCTCTTCCATTGAATTACCTAACAATTCCAATTCACTGTCATAAACCTTAGGTAGAGCCACATCTTTTCCTTCGCTAACCGCTTTTGCGTAATTAGTCAGTCCTCGAATAGAACGTGTAAGCCAATATGAAAGAGCAATACCCAAAACAAGCGATATAAAAAGAATCACTAAGCCATGACGTTTGAGATTACTTATTGAACGATCGATAAAGGGTTGAATATCAATACCTGGTTTCCCAACCGTCAGCACGCCGATGATGTCATCATTTTTAATGATAGGGGCAGCCACGTACATTACGCTAGTTAACACATTGCCTGGCACATCTTCTGTACTTCTTGCACCGTATTTTCCTTGCAACGTTAGATACACATCATTCCATTGAGAATAATCAGCGCCAACCTTAGAAAACGATTCTGGCCCAGAATAGTAACGTACGATACCGTTACTATCAGTAATATAAATCCGAAGATTACTGTTAGACTTATCGACAGAGAATATCTTCGCGCTAATTGAACGATTTAGGAAATCATCGACTTCATTGACAAAATTACTCTCTTCAAAAGCTGCTGTAGAGAACTCGGCCTCGACAGTCTCTGCGAGCAAATTTGCGACATCGACTAAGATCTCTTCACTCGATTGTCTCATAGCAGGCTTGATTTCATTAACTGACAGCGTATACAAATAATAACCGGCTAATCCCAGCAATAAAAAGTACGCAACAAATATACGAAGGTAAAGCTTCATAGGCGAATACTATAGCCTAAACCTCTATGGGTTTTTATAGGTGAATCAGAATTATCAATATCCTTAAGTTTAGCTCTCAGTGTTTTAATATGATTATCGACTGCTCGTGCTAGAACCACTTCGGGCATATCTCGTACCGAAGCTATTAATTGCTCTCTAGAAAACACTCTCTCCGGTTGCCCAAGTAAAGCTTTCAAAATACCAAACTCAAATACAGTAAGCTCCAAGACAACACCTTGAAAGGTAATAGTTTTTCGCGTCTCATCGATCATAAACTCATCATTAGATTCAGAATCTTTATCCGTTGATTCCACTTGCTCAAAATCTCGCAGCCTAAGCTTCACTCTTGCCACAAGCTCTCTTGGGCTAAAAGGCTTGGTCATATAATCGTCGGCACCAATTTCCAAACCTACAACTCGATCGATCTCTTCTCCACGGGCAGTCAGAAATATGATAGGTACTCTAGAGAATTTTCTAATTTCTTTACATGCTTCAAAGCCTGTGAAGTCCGGCAAACCCACATCTAATACAATAAGACTCACAGCATCACTTTTGACAACATCTACAGCATCTTGAGCAAGCGATACATGCTTGCACCTAAAACCTTCTGACTTTAATGAAATCAATACATTGTCAGCAATACTCGACTCATCTTCTACAACAAGAATTAAGCTCTCTTTTTTCATATAATTGCTTTCATATCGTCATCGATTGTATTCAATCTTTGTAATATACCGAATGGCCTTTTCTTAGATGAACATGGCTACTCTTGTTAAATTTAAGGTTCATAAAATTTAGTCTAGAAACTCATAATCAACACATCTAAAAAGACAAGACATACAACATTATGCTGACTTTTTTGAATCGAAATCCACTATTTCCGTTTTGCACGCTTTATTGCTATATCACTACTTTTTCTGAGGATAATGGGGTCAAGTCTAATGAGATGACCCCGTTTGACTCCCACCCCCCCTCTACAGCCTTAATAATCTCGCAAACTTTACTATCATACTTAGGCGTAATTTTTTTACTTGGTAATTCATTACTTTTATTTAATATATTATGCTTAAACATATAAGCTCATGCTTCTTTTACATCTCGTTATGAAATTGTTTGTCTGATTATTATCTTGACCGCACTTTTGGAGAAGAACTAGCCACGCATAACACAAAAAGTACAACAAATTATTTCTATAAAAGATATTCTTATCCATTAATAAAAAAATTCTTTAATTTTAAAAATTGCGATGAATATCTTAGTAATTTTATAAGAATTATGCATTAATTGAGTGATTGAAGGCTGTTTTCTAAATCGTACATTTAAACACATGTACTCTGCCTGCACTTCTCCACCATAGTAACATTACGATATAAAATTCAACATAGGGACTATGTTATGTCAACCGACAAGACAAAACAGCTACAAGCTCCACAGACATTAATCGAAAGTACATATAACGGCCTTGTTAATGCAATTAACTACGCTAATACATGTGATGGAACTACTACCCCCAGCCTTACAATAGAAATTACTCAAAACATAACCTTAGAAGGTAATTTACCGGTTATTAATACGCAGCTACCAATACTCACCATTACAGGTTCAAATAATGACCAAATACAAATCGATGGCCAAGGCAGCTATCAAGGTTTTGTTGTTTTACAATGCGCGTCATTACTTCTACAACAACTCACCCTTTACTATACTTCTAGCCGCCCTGAACAAGGTTGCCTTGGCGCAGGGGGTGGGATTGTACTAAATGGCGGTACATCTGCCCCAGGCGTGCAGCTAGACAATGTGAGCATTCTTCATTGTTCAGCTTTTGGTGGTGATGCTGTGGCTGGTGCTATTGGTGGATATGGTGGATCTGTTGATAATAACACCTCTTATAACGGTGACAGCGGTGACCAATCAAATCCATCACCTGCAAATATATTTGGAGATACAACCACAGGTGACACCGGTGTAGCTGGACAAGGCGGTAACGGTGGAAGCGGTGGAAATGCTGGTGAGCGCTCACATACCGGACCTGGCGGGAATGGTTCTTCAGGACAAGTTGGTGGTACTGGTGCAGACGGAGGATACGGCAGCGGTGGTGGACCTGGTGGTGGCGGCGGCGGTGGCGGTGCTGGTGCATTAGGGATAGGGCCTGGACAAGAGGGCTCAGGAGGAGCAGGTGCCTCTGGTGGCAATGCAGGGGCTCCCGGTTATGGTGGCGGTGCTAGTAGTATTTCTGTTGGGTCTGGAGAAGATGGTCAAGGCCCTTCTGTATATTCCCCCGGATACGGTGGCTTAGGGGGAAACGGTGCCTCTGGTGGTGCTGGTGCCGGCTTAGGTGGCGGCCTCTTTCTTATGGATAACGCGAACCTCCTCATCAGCGGAAGCGGCTCAATTGATAGCAATGAAGTTGTAGGAGGAACCTCAACAACCGGTAACGGTGGCGCAGCGGGAACCGGCATATTTTTACAAGGTTCAGGAATCTTGAGATTTAATACCAATACAAGTTACTTAGTGAATAATCCCATCACAGATGAAAAAGGTGTTGAATTAGCTGAACTGTTTGATGCTCCTACAGGGTTTCCTCCAGGCAGCTGGGGGATTTCGATGGAAGGTGCTGGCACGCTGGAGCTGTGTGAAGATCAACAGTTTTGTGGTTCGATTGGAATAAGTGATGGTATCGTTGACCTCACAAGTGCTCTACTTGTAACAAAGAATGAAGTGGATTTGACTGGTGGCGCATTACAGTTCCTCCCTAGCTCTGCTAGTAGCCTAAATATTGGCGAGCTTCAGATCAACAACTCACCTCAACTCAATGTCAATGGTTACAGCACCATCACCGCGACGTCATTGATAATTCCAGATGGATCTTCTCCAACATTAACGGTTAACCTAAGCAATTTTTCTGGAAAGTCCTTAACCATTTTAACAACTCCGGCTGCTAATATCCCATCGGCTCTAAACCTCATATGCTCAGATACTAAATACAAAATTAGCTCTCAAGGTTCATCGATTATTGCTACTAAGATTTAACTTCTTAATACAATTAAATTAGAGGCAAAGCTACCATGCTTGACACGAAAGATTTATATACCTATCAAATTTTAAAACCTATCAATGATGACACTGGGGTGCGAATTGGTACCACCATTATTGCTTATGAAATACGTCGCTATATTGATGTACGGAACTTAAAAAACACATTTGCATACCAAATTTTTTGTACACAACGAATTATTATCCCAGGCGCCTATACACCTGGCTCTACAGACTCAATCGCAACAGAATATACAAACTACTCAGCCATCGTCAGCAACACTATTACTCCCGATCTATCAACTAAACAGTTATGGATCGTTGACTACAGCCCACGCACCATTAATGCGAGTATTAATCAAACTCTTAGCGACGACAGTAGTAGTGGCACAGGTGCATCTTGGCAACAGACTATTGGTTCTTCTACCGCTGAATCAAATACTTTCGGTGCGTCTGCGAGTCTTGGTATTTGGGGTACTGACCCCAATGCCAGCGTTTCGGTCAATGCATCGCAAACATCCAGCACCGGCACTAATAACAGCACCACTTCGGGAACACAAAGTAATATAGGCTCAGTAAGCTCCATAGGCGACTCTTTTAGCATAAAGGAATGGGCTGCTTATGCCTTTACCGATACAGCCGATAGTCAAATTACTTGGGTCTGGGGGCAAGAGTATCCTTGGGATGTACTGCAGTATAGAGATGGTAACGAAGGCAATATTGTACCCCCATCATTTGTCCAAGACATCATGCAATCACCTGACGGCCAGTTATTACCACCTAGTCTACTTTCACAGTTTGGAGTTGACTTTACAATGAAGGCCGCTTGGATTGTCGAACCAACAGCAGGCGGACATGCTCGCTTTCAACACGAAATTAATTATTATACTGGCTCACACCAATGGCAAGACCCTAGCAACCCCAGCACAATTTCTTGCTCTCTCAATTCCCTGAGTACTCCGAATACAATTAACACTACCAAATTAGATTTATACACATATGGTCTTGACCCTATAACCAATGAGGGCATAACACAAACTGCTATCGTTGGCTTTATTCCCCAACAATTTAGCATCGAACCAAGTACTGTAACAACCGCAGGCAAAGCCCCAGGGAAATTTAAAATTCTCTCTTTAACAAATAACCTACTTATTGAAGATTCAACAGCTTATTCATCAAGTGTTGATGTAGGTGCTGGCTTTTCACCCTCCGAGACAGCCCTAACAGCAACCTTTAGTAAAAACTGCACCTCACTGAGTATGAATGTGAGTTTCAAGGTGATCAGTATGAGCAATAATTTTAGGCTTTATCTGAAACATTGGATTGTTGGCGCACAATCAGTCAATATCAGTATTGCCATCAATGGGAATACTGTTGAAAAACTCGTTGACGATCTAGAAGGTGAAGGCGGTGAAGATAATCTACTCAATCTTTATTTGCGTAATCTTGATTTTGGATCCGTTAACTATCAAGATTTTCTCCAGCTTGGCCTCAATCAACTCACGATTACACTTACGCCAAATGGAACCGACTATACCAGCACGTATCAATTACGTGCGCTTTCAATTGAAACGGGCTGATTTATGCCTAAATTATTAAAACTCACACCTGCGGAAAAAGCTGAGAGAGCTAAAGCGATCTATACGGAGCTAAAAAGAATTGGTGTTGGTAGCTCAGTTCTGTTGTCACTGAAGGGAGGGAAAAAAAAGTATATAAAGGAGGTACTAAAACTCCTTCCTTCCACGGATCGCCTGCGGGATGCTGTACCTTCTTTAGATGAGAAATCATTCTGTCAAAAGCCCGACCCAGAAAACGCAGGAGATCATTCGCCGTCAGTCGGTGCATTCGCAAGAACAGTAGATAAAGTTTTGTCATTAACGGGACGTACAAGCTCTGGAAGCGGACATTTTGAAATGTCTGAGAAACAAGTACCAACCTTACAATTTACAACAGATGAGTTTTATCGAGAAACAAATAATGGGCCTAAGCGAGATACGGATAAAGGTAGAGCGGCGCATACATTTTATACGACCTTACGTGAGGCCCAAGGTGTTGGCGAAAAGGAAGAGGGAGAGGGAGAGGGAGAGGGAGAGGAAGAGGGAGAGGGAGAGGGAGAGGGAGAGGAAAAGGAAGGAGTAATACCAAATACTGAAATATTATTAGATAAGACACTAAGCGCCTACTCTGGGTATAGGTCAGATACTCGCATTGAACGTTCTCTCAATCACAGGTTAAAAGCAGAGCAACTTGAAAATTTAAAAGCCGAACCACAGACATTGAGCAATCAAGTAAAGATAAATACACTGGGGGATGCGGTTCAAAATGAAGAGGAGAAAAGAGAGATTCCTTTACCACCAAGCTACCGTGTTCGTGTACATGATGGGAGGGGAAAGACCACTCTTGATCGTGGCAATAACAAACCCAACGTCCCAAGAGAGTCAGACGAACCCACCATTATAACACCCAACGAAAAAACCGTAAGAAAGCATGGCAACGGTGTCACCCCTTTCATTGCTCAAGCAATGATTAATATTTGGTATCGTACGGAGCTGAAGCGACTGACACTTAAGCGCGAATCTGAAGGAACGGGTACGCAAGCGACAGAAGTCAAAAGCCTCTGGGATACCCCAAAACCCATCCCGACACTCGACAATAACCCAATAGATAACATATCTAATGTTATGGCCATTAGCGACACAAACGGATTCTCGCAACAGCAACCCCCGACACTGACACAAGGTAGCTCAAACTTTGATAGTTCTGCACCAGCCTCCTCGACGGACCATACACCAATGGACATCTAGCCTCTGTTTATAATTTTTTGCTAAGTAGCTAAAGTTAGCTCTTTGTTAACAAGGATTAGATCTAATGAGATGGCCCGCTCCACTCCTGATTCGACATTAAATGAGCTATGATGTATGTGCGAACATACATCAACCAAAGTGAGGCGAACCATGAATAATCACAACCTAAAAAAAACAAGATAACAGTGCTAGGGATCATCTAGTAAAAAACAGCTTCCAGCTACATGGTGTCGATTGCAATTATTCAGTAACAACAAGCCCATTAGATATGCTGGCTATAACCTCAAACCACCAAACTTAGGGCGATCGCCCACATAACTAAACCGATAATGACTTCTAATATTACCCACGTTATTGGTTTGGCAAATAATGGCCGCAGTGCGCGAGCGCCATAGCCTAAGCTAAAAAAGAATACGAATGAGGCGATAATTGCACCTATACCAAATAGGTAGGATTGGTCGTCGTATTGCAAGGAGATTGAGCCGAGCAATACGACGGTATCTAGATAGACATGGGGGTTTAGCCAAGTCAACGCTAAACAAATTAATATAGCAGTGCCTAGGCTTGCTGCTTTGTCGCCTTCTGGCTCTAGGCTATTGCGTTGTTTATAAGCGCTTAAAAAGCTTTTGCAGCCATAAAAAAATAAAAAGGCTGCGCCAAAGTAGCGGGCCACCGTTGCAAATTGTGGAATAACGGACTCTACAATGCTGAGTGCAAATACACCTAAAGAGATTAATAGCGCATCGGAGAGCGCACAAATAAAACACACCCAAAAAACATGCTGCCCTTTTAGCCCTTGCTTTAGCACAAAAGCATTTTGTGCTCCAATGGCTAAGATGAGCGATAGACCTAAAAAGAAACCTTGAAATAATGGACTTAACATAAGTGAATTAAATAATCTTTAAATTAAAAGTAAAGGCAATAGTAAATAGAATCGTAAAAGGTGGTTAGGCCTTGTGTCGATTTAATCGTTTTTCTAAACGGCTAAAAATAAAGACCATCGTATAAGTAATCACTAAATATAATAATGCGACAGCAATATATACTTCATAAATAGCGAAGGTTTTAGAAATAATACGGCCAGCCACCCCCGTCAAATCAAGCACAGTAATAATACTCACCAAAGATGTCGCCTGCATAATAAAGATAATTTCATTACTGTAACCTGTCCAAGCAATGCGTAGCGCCTGCGGCAAGATAATACGACGATATAGAATAAAGTCCGTCATACCCGCCACTCGACCAGCCTCTATTTGATGTTTATCGACGGCTTTAATAGCACCTGAAAATATCTCTGAAGAGTAAGCAGCGGTATTAAGCGCCAATACAAATACAGCACAAAAGTAGGCCTCGCGAAAATAAGACCACAGACCAATGGCATCTAGCTCGTGACGAAATTGCCCACTGCCATGATAAACTAAAAATAATTGCACTAATAAAGGCGTCCCCCTAAAAAAGAAGGTGATGGCCTCGGCAGGCCAGCGATAAAAACGGTGAGTAGATAGCGTTAGTAAAGCCAGTATAAGCGCGACAATTAAACCAATAGCGACCGCGCTTGCGGTTAGCTGTACTGTTACCCAAAACCCTTCGAGCAACCACTCTGCGTTATCCCAAATGACATGCAACGACATTAGTGATAGCCTCGCGTGTATTTATTTTCTAAATACTTTTGTAGCATCATCGAGACTAGCGTAATACCTAAAAAAAGCAGTGCGGCAAAAAAGTAAGCTGTAAAGGGTTTTTGGGTAGCATTAGCCGCTATTTTAGTCATACGCATGACTTCATCTAACTGAATAACCGATATTAGCGCGGTAGCCTTAATAAGTAGCATCCATACATTACTCAAACCTGGGATAGAATAACGCAGTGCTTGAGGAAAAAGGATGCGATAAAATATTACCCAAGACTGCATACCCATTGCTTTTGCCGCCTCAATTTGGCCAGTAGGTACTTGACCAAAAGCACCCCGAAACACCTCGACGGAGAATGCCCCATAAATAAAACCCAGTGTGACCACACCAGCTATAAATGGATTTAAATCTATAATGACTTCTACGCCAAAGCCTGCAAAGATATCTTGCACTAGCGTAGGCACACCGTAAAAGATGAGTAAGAGTAAAATGAGCTCGGGGATGCCACGAATCGTTGCCGTATAAAAAGAAGCAACAATACGCAACAGTTTATTTGAGGAAGTTTTTGCAAGCGCACCAAACACGCCAATAATACAAGCTAATAGCATTGCTAATAGCCCAACTAATAACGTTTGTTGCAGCCCTGTAAAAATAGCCGACGAATAACCCTCTAAACCGAACATAGGGTATTAATTATTCGCTATTTTTAAGGTAGGGGTAGCGTTACGCACTTTAAGAGCCGTATACATCAAACTTAAAGTATTTATTATTAATTTTTTGATAGGTGCCATCTTCTCTTATTTTTTTGATAGCGGCATTGAGCTTGTTAACTAACTCGCTGTTACCTTTACGCACCCCAATACCAATACCTTCACCTAAATACTTAACGTCATCAAAATCGGGACCGACGGCTTCTGCTTGCTGGCCTTGTTTTGAATCTAAAAAATCGTAAAGCACAAAAGAGTCTGCTGCAATAACATCAACACGCCCAGCAAGAAAATCAAGATTAGCGTCTTCCTGTGATTTATAAGCCTTTATTTTAGCTTTAGGAAAGGTCGCACGTACAAAATTCTCGGTGACGGTACTGGACTGCACGGCAATATATTTACCTTTTAGTTTATCGGGTGTTATCTCGAAGGATGAACCTTTCATACGCGCAAACTTGACGGGGCTTGTGTAGTATTTTTCGGTAAAGCTAATCTTGTTTTTGCGCTCCTCAGTAATAGACATAGAAGCAATAATGGCGTCGAATTTTTTAGCCAGCAAAGCAGGAATAATACCATCCCAATCAGAGGTTACCCATTCGCACTCAGCCTCCATTGCCGCACATAGGGCCTCGCCGATTTCTATATCAAAGCCCACTAACTTACCTTTGGCATCGATAGAGTTAAAAGGCGCATAGGCACCCTCTGTACCGAGCTTTATCTTATCGCCCGCCAGTGTATTTACGCTAAAACACAACGCACTTACTATACATAAAACCGAAATTATTGTTTTCATTTTTATCGCCTCTCAACTTAAATTTACTCAAAGAATATTCGCTATTTTTTATGGGAAATAAAATCTTTAACGCGCAAGGATTTGGGGTTTTCAAAAAAATCGTCAGGCGATGCATCTTCTTCGATAAGACCATCATGCAGAAATACAACGCGGTTAGACACAGTTCTCGCAAAATTCATTTCGTGGGTAACAACCAGCATAGTACGGCCCTCTGTAGCGAGTGATTGCATGACTTGCAGCACTTCACTCACGAGTTCCGGGTCAAGTGCTGATGTAGGCTCATCAAATAATAATACTTTGGGTTCCATTGCGAGAGCACGTGCAATAGCCACACGCTGCTTTTGTCCACCGGAAAGTTGTCCAGGGTACTGTCCTGCCTTGCTGGCTAGACCGACTTTCTCTAAATAGGCAAGTGCAGCTTGTTTGACATCTTCTTTAGGCTTTTTTAAAACGTGTATGGGGCCTTCCATCACATTTTCGAGCACCGTCATATGAGACCACAAGTTAAAACCTTGGAACACCATACCCAGCTGTGTACGCATATTATTAATTATTTTTTTATTGCGCTTGCTGTGCCCTGTCGCATTACCCTCACAAACTACTTCCTCGCCAGCAAACTCGACCGTACCTACATCGGGTGTTTCTAAAAAGTTAATACAACGCAGTAATGTGCTTTTACCCGAACCCGAGCTACCTAAAATAGAAATAACATCGCCTTTATTGGCTGATAAACAAATGCCTTTTAAAACATCGATATCGCCAAAACGCTTTTGAATATTATCAAGATGCAGTACTGTCTCAGACATTCAATGACTATCTCAAGGTATTATTATTGTTAGCTCACTAATAATTGCCCAGCTTATAAAACGCTCATTATAGACTCTACCGTGTAGTCCATATTGTTTGTACTTAAACCGGCAATATTAATACGGCTGGAATCCACCATGTAAATGTGGTGCTCTTGCTTAAGCCTTTTAACTTGCTCAACAGTTAAACCTAAAAAAGAAAACATGCCCTTCTCGTTAACGATGTAGTCGAAGCGGTCACCGGCACCAGCAAAGGTTAGGCGCTCGCAAAGCTGCTCGCGAAGTGAGCTAATGCGCTTGCGCATATGTATCAACTCATCACTCCAATTATGCTTAAGCGCGGCATCGTTTAAAATAATATCTACCAGTGCTGCACCATAACTCGGTGGCATAGAATAAATCTCGCGGGCAACATTCAGTAGCTGGCTTTTACATGTTTGTGCATCCTTTGAGTTAGCCGCCGCCACCATAATACTACCTACTCGCTCGCGGTATAAACCAAAGTTTTTTGAGCATGAAATTGCCACAATAAGCTCAGGGCAGTGCTCTGCAAGATAGCGTAAACCATAGGCATCTTCGTTAATGCCATCTCCCAGCCCAAGGTAAGCCATATCGATATAAGGGATAGCCCCTTTAGTATTTAACAACTCGGCTAATGCTCGCCATTGCTCGGGGTTTAAGTCTGCACCCGATGGATTATGACAGCAAGCATGTAGTAAAACTATATCACCGGTATTGAGCTGCGAGAGATCGCTAATCATCGCATCAAAATCTAATATGTGTTGCTGGCTATCGTAGTAGCTGTACTCGACTAACTCTAAGCCGGCACTTGCCAGTAATGGAATATGGTTAGCCCATGTCGGTGTCGATACCCAGACCTTGCTGTTTTGGCTACAGCGTTTAAGCATATTGGCAGCTACTCTTAGCGCACCACAACCGCCTGGTGTTTGTACGTTGGCGACGCGTTGCTCTGCAATAGCTGAATGCTGGCTACCAAGTGCAAGCTCGATAATTGCATCATTAAAACTAGGGGAGCCTGCCGGTGCGGAATACACTTTGCTATCTTCTCGAGCAAGCCAAATCTGTTGTGCTTTTGTAACGGCATTCATAATTGGCGTATGGCCATTTTCATTTTTATAAACACCCGCGCCTAAATCAACTTTGCGTGTATCTGTATCATTTTTAAAATCTGTCATAAGACCCAAAATAGGATCAGCAGTTAACTCAGGCAGGACTTCGAACATGAATGCATCCAGTGTAAAAGGGATAAGTATTGGTCGATAAAGAGCAAAATCTTATTGTAATTAGCATCGATATTGAGGGATAAGTATACGGGTATTTATTCTTAAGCACTATCAGCACAATCGCTTAAAAAGCCTTTTACTATTAATATAAAGTGCTACTAAACCGCTCTTATTTTATTATTTTGTTATACTGCCGCCTTGTGAGTAAATAATATAATTACTTTTCTCAAAATTTAACCTTTATATCCTTAATTTTAGTATCTACATGACAGACTCCGCTGACAACCAAGCTCCCCTTCAATACCCTTCTTTATTAAAGCGCTTGGCAATAGTCGTGTACGATTATCTATTAATTATTGCTGTGTGTATTGCCTATGGTATTGCCTATATTGCTATAGGCAAATTTATATTTAGTATGGAGGCCGATAGGCCTAGCGGTTTGTTTTATCAAATTGGTTGGCTGACAACGGTGATTGGATTTTATACTTATTTCTGGATGAAAGGCGGGCAAACAACAGGCATGCGTGCATGGCGTGTAAAGATAACCGGGCTAGATGGCAACTCTCCTCGACTATCGCAATGTGTTATACGTTTTTTTGTATCGCCCTTTGGTTGGCTATTGTGCCTAAGTGCCCTATTCGACAAAAACAAGCAATGCCTACACGATAAGCTCAGCAAAACCCAGCTAATACTGCTACCCAAGGAGAAGAAGAAAAAACCACTTCCTCCTCTCAGGTGACCCATCAACTAGCAAAACACCATTAGCGTAGCTTTTGCATCCAACCTAAGCCCTCATCGGTTGTAGCTGTAGGCTTGTACTCAGCCCCAATGGGCTGCTCATAATTTAAATCTTTAAGTGCCGAGAATATAAAGCGGTAGTCAACTTCGCTAATATCAGGCTCGTTACGTGCAGGTACACCCGCAAACTGGATATGGCCTATATAGGGTTGCAACTCGGCTAAGCGCCTAGTTAGGTTACCTTCCATCATCTGCACATGGTAGCAATCAAACATAAGCTTAAGGTTAGGTGCACCAACTTCATCGATAATAGCAATGGCTTGATCGGTGTTATTTAAGAAATAGCCCGGTACGTCGATAGGATTGAGTGGCTCAATGAGTATGGTAATACCTGACATAGCCGCTTGCTCTGCAGCATAAGCCAAATTGGCGATAAAGATATTTCGAGCACGCTCGCCCTCTGCAATACCTGCCATAACATGTACATTGGGGACATTAACATTACGCGCATAGCTTAGCGCCTCGTCAATGGCCACCCGCGCATCCTCTTCACGCTCAGGTAATGCCGATAGACCAAACTCGCCGGCCTCTACATCGCCACGGCGTGTATTTAGCCCCAAAAGAGTCGTATCTGCATTTGCCAAAGCAAGGCGTATTTGTTGCGGGTCGCAATGGTCATAGGGCCAATGGCACTCTACTGCATCAAACCCCGCCGCCGCCGCCTTTAATATAGCCTCGGATAAGGGTAACTCTGACCACAAAAAACCTAAATTAGCTGAAAATTTCATGATGATCGACACTCCTCTATCTACTCGCAAATATTACTGATGCCTATTTAAAGGTAATACTAAATCAATCAAAACACCAACAACAAAATCACTTATCAAATGAGCAATAAAATCAATAACAGCCGCTTGACAGCTCACCATACTGCCGCGATAATACGCGCCCTTAGTTATGGGCAGGCTATTTTTGGCTTATAACACAAGATGGCTACGTAGCTCAGCTGGTTAGAGCACAGCATTCATAATGCTGGGGTCGGCGGTTCAAGTCCGCCCGTAGCTACCACTTCTTTTATTATCATTAAGCAAAACCTTAGCATATCTTTTTTCTGACAAGAACCCCCTTTTTACAACTTTTAGAACCTAGTCTTAAACATACACTCAAAAAATAATCTTATTGAGACTCAGTGTTTCTATACCTATAAATAGCGTGTAGTATTTCCACACTATTTTTTGAAGTGACGTTCAACACAGGCTAGTCACATGGACATTATTTCAGCAGCAATCGGCTCATACCTAAATCTAAGTAACAACTTACTCACCGACAGCTTTATTGAAAGTATAAATTTAGAAGAAAAATCCATTAGCTTTAATTACGAAGGCTACAAGGTACATTACCAACATAAAAACTGGGTAATTAAAGAAAAAAGCGTTTGTAGCAAATACCAACAAAAAGACTATAGAGAATATTCAAACTGTACGGTTAAAGCTAAAAAAGTGTTTAAGCAGTTATGCAATAACATGGTCGCCAAACCTATAAACAGCCCCTTTAATGATTCACTCACGCTTATGTATTGCAATACGGCAGAAAACTATAAACCTGTTATTGCAAGAGCCAGCATATCCAAACCAGACAGTCAGCTAAGAAAACATCAAAGAGAATGCAATAATAAGATATTGAAAGAAAGAGAATATCGCAGCCCTGAGAACACCCAAGCAAGGCAATCTGCTTGCGAGAAATATAAAATATTAAAAGAGGCTAGCGGTATATAAATTACTTGATGATTATCAAACCAAGGGACAAGAAGCTATTACTCAAGCCAAGCAGAATAGAATAAACCGAACAGGAATTTATTCTTACCGACATGAGTATTTATGAGCAAAGCCTGATAGCACTCATTATACTGAGGCCTGCGGTTCAAGTCCGCCCGTAGCCACCACTTCTTTCTCTGTCATTAAACAAAACCTTAACATACCCTTTTTCTACGCCCCTATAACTCACTTTTAAAACTGGCGCTTAAAAATTAATCCTATTGAGACTAGTTGTTTCTATAAGGTAAAATAATGTACAGTGTTTTCAAGGAAAAAACTGAATAATGGAAGGGTTATGGATAATCAAGAAAGTTTAAAAAATGAAATACAATCTATTTACGATTTATTCCTAGTAAGAGACAAATACGCTGAATCGACCCCCTTCGATAAAGGATCAACAGAAAATATACAAACCAAAAAAGCCTTTAGATACTATATTATTTTTCCTGTTATTATCGTTGTGGCCATTCTCTCACTTATATTTGTGTTATACCGGCCTGACTTAAATTCTAGCCTTGTAGAACAGCTTACTAAATACGGACTACTAGCGGCATATTTTACTGCGATACTTCTTTTTTTAAGGAAGGCATACAAAGATAACCCAGATATCGCTGACTTTTTTCAAAACCCTTTAAGGATATTTTTTGATGGTCTTAACTATACAGCTGATTGTGATACGATCCTTGTTATCGGCCTAGAACGTTATTCTGAAAAGGCATTGATCTTTGTTAAAGACAGAATGGAGATGCAACTCTCTGCGATCCAGCACCGTTTTGGTAGTATGACAGGAAGCCTAACTAAGATAGGTATTTTACCGGGTTTACTGGCTTTATTAGCAGCTACTTACGAATTGCCCGGCCAAGTATTTTTATATGGGTTTTCGACCTTCTTTTTAACTGTTTATATCGGCTCTTTTTGGGTGCAACATAGTTTGCCGCGTATCAACTTTTACATTCGTATACTCGAAAGCGAACTTACATGCAGAAATAATAAATAACACTGCGCACTGTATTCAAACCTAATAGCTATTAGCATACTAGCTTTGACAAGAATTAACATCAAATCTCATCGGTGGTGTTATAGGTAAGACAGTCATTTAATAGTTTGGCATAGCTATCTGTTAGCTCTGCTAATAACTCTGTAGAGGATTCTACTTCGACAAGTGCATCCCCTATGGCTATATCGCAATTAAAAGGCACTAATAGTGCCTCGCCTTTAGGTAAAGCACGGCCTAGTCCGTGAGTGACTAAAGGTATTATCGGTGTAGCTGGCCTTTCTTTAACAAGATGGAAGATGCCTTTTTTTAATGTACTGGCCTCTTCTGGCTTTCCTCTGGTACCCTCTGGAAACAAAATTAAAATATCACCGTTATCAATCGCTTTGTGGCACTCAGCAAATAGCACTTGCGGCTTTTTACGGCCAGAGCGTGATAATGGAATAATGCCAATAACATGGATAGAAAACCAAGCGAGTAATGGATTTGATAGAAAATAATCGGCAGCAGCAACAGGGCGTAATTTGTGAACCTGCAATAATGGATATAGCGAGAACAACACCATGGTATCCAAATGGCTATTGTGGTTTGCAGCAATAATTGCAGGCCCATTAAGTGGCAGCTTATTTCGGTTGTGGATATTCAAGCCCAATATAATAAGTACAACGGGCCTAACGATCAGTAGTACAAAGAGTATTTTTATAATACGGTTCATTTTTTATTGGTATAGTTAATTATTAGTAATGTAGATAATAAATATAATGGAAGAATAAAGGCGCTGTATAAATTAGGCTGTCTATGCGGTCTAAAATACCACCATGCCCTGGTAATAAGTTTCCACAATCTTTGATATGCAGATCACGCTTAACAGAAGAAATAACCACATCGCCAATAAAACCACTAAAGCTGATTAACACACCTGCTGTAAAACCTTGTATCTGACTTAGTGGCGTAAGGTAAGGCGCAATAAAGCCAGCCACCAAAGTAATAGTTATTAAGCCACCAACAAACCCCTCCCATGTTTTATTGGGGCTTACTTTGGGTAATATTTTGTGCTTACCTAGTGTTTTACCCCAAATGTATTGGCTGACATCATTAAACTGTGTCATAAATAGTAAAAAAATCACTAAACCTATATTACCCGCTGCTATGTTTTTTTCGGGCAATATAAGCAAATACGCAATGTGGCTTACGGCAAAAACATTTAGCATCACTGCCCATTGCAAAGTGCCAGCAGACTTAATAAAGCCGTCGGTGTCGCCTTTCAAAATCAAACGTAGCGGTAAATATAAAAACATATAAACCGGTATAAAGATAATAAACATGCCATACCAGCCAATAGCCACCCAATAATACTGCAAAGGAATGGATAAATAGGCCCAGAAGATAGCATTGCGGTCCGCCTGTCGTGTTTGAACGATAGATAAAAATTCTTTTAAGGCTAAAAAGCTAATAAAACCAAAGAAAAAAATCGTGGTATTGGTACCAATACTAAACACAAGGAATAACAAGCCAATAATCCACCACCACGAAGTTACTCTTTGTTGCAGCTCAAGGTTTGGTTTTTTGATGGCCAATATCATTTGGATTGCAGTAGCAACGGTTAACAAACCAAGAACCAATAGCATAAAGTGCAAAGAGTGTTGGGGGATATTTAAAAAACTTAACGCATTATTTATCATAAAAATAAAGTCATTAACGATGAACAAAGAATACTATAAAAAAGCAAACACAGCCGCTGCAACAACGACAAGCAATTGCAAATAACATAAACCAAGCTGTAGTTTAAACAGCTTAATGCAACCTAACAAACGTTTTGAGATATCTCGCCCTGCCTTGTCTTTCGGTAGTAATTTAAGCGCAGTTAAAGCCTCATCCAATCGAGTTAGGAGAGTATCGGTTTCGACACCATCTATAACGAGAAGAGCCAGCAAACGTTTATCAAAGCCTACTCTAATAGCATAAAAGACTTCAATAGCGCCGAGTAAAATAACGAGAAAAAGAATGATAAACCAAGTATTAGATAGCTGCGAGAATACACTTGCGGCTAGCAATATTATGCTAGCACTCATGGTTAAGCCAATCGACAAAAAATGAAATTTACTAGATTGCTCTAACAAGCTTACACAGCTTGTAATGCTTACCCTCTTGCTATCATGCATTCACACTTCCTTAGCGTTGTTGTTGGACTAGCTGCTCAAGTACTTTTATATCGCTATCTTTTAAAACAATTGCCGAGCGCTTTAGTTTGAGTCTGGCAATAGCAGCCTCAATGGTATCTACACGATGCGTGATTAACAGCCATGCGATAATGACTAAAGCGCTACGAGAATAACCCAAAGCACAGTTTATTAATACTGGTCCTTGTGATTGATAGTGCTCGACTAGCTCTACCGCTGTTTGCAAAGCTTGCTCTGGTGGCGTTATCAAATCTAACGTGGGCAGCGAATGCCAGCAAATGCTTTTGTCATAATATGGGGCACTAAATTCTGCCGTAAGGTCAATTACTGCATGAAACCTTTTAACAGTCTTCTTACTTGGAAAGCTTCCCAACCAAACATTGTCGTCAATTTCGTCTACAGGGTTATCTTTTAGCGTCCACAAATATGCATTGATTTTTGCACCTATTAAGTAGGGCAACAACAGGCATTTGCTCGCACTATTAATATACCCATGGGTATTTTTTTGAAAACCATCGCTACCTATAACAGCATAGATATAGGCAACCAGCAATAAGGATACAACCACCCATAGCAACCACAGTGAAGCGCCACCCATAGCTATTGCAAGCAAGGCAAACACCGCTGCACCTAGTAAATAGAATCCAGCAAGGCGCCACCTGTGCTGGGAATGAGCCTGTTTTATAGGTTTTAGCATAAAGCGTCCATCGTCAGGCCATAACCAAATACAAAAGGCACCCAATAATAAACCTGTTGGCACATCAATAAAATGGTGTTGGTAAGTCGTTAAAACCGATACGCCAATCGCCGCACACAGGCAGTGAAAAGGCCACAATAAAACTCTTGGTAGGTGCTTGACATAGAGAACCCATAAAATGGCAAGCAAGGTAATATGTAGTGAAGGCGCTTGATTAAAGGGCTGGTCAAAACTTGATAGTAATGTAAACAAATCGCCAAAAACACCATCGGTTTCTGGCCGTGTAAAAGTAAATCCTAACGGAAATACAATAAAACAAACGACCGCAATCATTTGTGCGCTTAGGAGTCGTTTACCATGGCTGTTTAGCTCTGTTTTTGTGGTACAAATAAACAACGATAGCACATACATGATATCGATAAGCCAGTAAGGAACAATTGTCCAAGGAATAAAAGGAATGTGCTGTTCCCATGCAAAAACGATATGTCCCACTTGCTCTTGCTGGGATGCAAACCAATTAGCAAAATTATAACTAATAAAAAAGAATGGCCCCAAAAGTAACAACCATAGAATTGCGTGCTTCCAAGGCCTGCTCTCACTATTCATAATCAAACATCCATTTATAGCAATTTATTTTATATGAGTTCAATCAGGCTGCATTTCGCTTTGCTAATGAGACAGTGAAAATGCCGTACTCATCAATTCGCTGATCTATTTTAGTAAAGCCTGCCTCTTTTACTAATTGGTCCATTTCAGCTTGGCAACGACGACGCATAATCCAAGCCTGTCCTTGTCGGTGGCTCGTTAGCGAGCGTGCAATCATTTCTAATTGTGGGTGCCAAGGCTGCCCTGTGTAAATTAGGTAGCCATCTGCCTCTATCGCTGTTGCTAAACCCGCTAGAGATTTTTTGATCAGCGCATTATCTGGGAATAATTCATATAAACCCGACACCACACCCAGCGTTGGCCGAGCCTCGATATTAAGGAAGCTATCGGGATCGAAGGCATCGGCTTTTATAAACTTGGCAATCTCGTCGAGGCCCTTTTCTTTAATCAAGGCGCTACCCTGCTCAACATTGAGGTCGCTATAGTCACGTAATAAAATAGAATCTGCTTGTTGCTCGCTATTGCTTATGGCCTCAAGAATATAACGGCCATGACCTGCGGCAATATCCATAATATTGACAGGCTTCTCTTGCTCCATTAACGACTGCGATGCCTTACGCAATAGTTCTTCGATATTGACTTTACGCTGCCGAATACCACGCCAACCAATAGAATTTAAATAGGCTTTATCCATTGCCTCACCTATTGGTGTTACGCCATTAGGTGTATTTTTGTAAACATAATCAAGGGTGCTTCCTGAATCAAAACCTGTTTTATGGCCAAGCTTAATACCTTTAGAGAACAGACCACCTACTTTTAGCCCCAAACGCGTTAAGGCCCAATACAAACCCTTAGGAGAAAATATCGATAATGGCGTGGCGAGCTGATCGGCCTCATAACGGGTAAATCCGGTTTTATCTGCCGTAGTTAAATCGGGGGCAATAGGAGGTACTGCAAACAGGCCTGCAATAAAATCCCGCGCTTTATCAATTGCGACAGATCGATTTAATTCGCCTAAAGTATCGTGATAAAACCCCTTAAGAATATGCCTTTCTTTTATTGGACTGCCTAAACGCTCATAAAAAGTATGCTGCGGCTTATGGTGCACAACAAAGTCTGCACCTGATATTAATAATTGGGTAGGTACTGTAATCGCAGCGGCATCATCCACAATGCGCTCGGAGGTTTTATAGAGCGATAACAAAATATTAGATGAAATCGCACGTGAAATCAGGCTATCGTTTTTATAAGATTCAATTCGCTCAGGGTCGTGGGTGAGAAACTTCGGCTTAACATAACTATTAACAAAAAAGTGACCTTTTATCGCCTGCATCAACTGCAAACCCGTTCGAGCAAAGGGTACATAGAGCTTCACTTTAAATGCTGGCGATGCCAATACAATGCCTCGAATATTGGGGGCGTAATCATGCACCCATGTAGCAACCAATACTGCCCCTACACTTTGCCCTATAACGGCTATATCTTGCTCAGCTATATTGTGAGCAGACGAAATATGCTGAATAAACGTATTAACATCACGAACAGAGTCACCTAAGCTTGGGCTAAAACCTCGCTCACCAGGCGAGCGACCATGACCACGCGCATCCCAAGCGAAAAAAGCATAGTCCTCCATCCCAAACTCTTCGACTAAATGCATAACTCTACCCGAGTGCTCGTGCCCTCTATGAAACAGGACTATCGCCCCTTTAGGCTGCGAGGATACCGCTGGCCAATAACGATAAAAAAGCTTAACGTCATCGTGGGTTGTAAACTGCTTTTCTTCGACTTGTCTTACTATAGATTGAGAGTTCATGATTATCCCTAACTTATTTGATTTCAGTTAATGCACGCTTTACACGGTTAACCACCGTTAAAGCAATTAATAGCGACATGACCGGCATCAGCCATAGCAACCACTCGGGTAAGCCACCTGTTATTCCTAACCACAAACCTAAAGCACCAAAAACTAATGCGCGATCACTTTTACCCATAGGACCATCATAACGGCGACTAGCACCCACAGATGAACCCAAGCAACCAGCAAACTCACTGAGAGTGGCCAAAAAAATAACCAGCATGACGGAAAAAGATGAGAATGGTGCAACAAGCGCAAAGGGTAAAAATAAGGCTGCATCGGCGATAACATCACACAGCTCATTCAAATAAGCACCAAGATGACTTTGCTGATTAAATTCGCGTGCTAACATGCCGTCAATCGCATTTAGTGCCATTCGCACAAACATCCACAAGGGAAGCAATAAAAAAAGTGAGTAGTTATTCGCATTGTAAAAAAGCAAAAACCCTAAAATTACCGAGCCTAAAGCCGCCGCAATTGTCACCTGATTAGCCGTAACGCCTGCCTCAGCAAAACGTTTAACTAATGGTCGCAAGAGTGATTGAAAACGTGGTTTGATATCATAAAGTGTCATATAACTACCATGCTAAACAGTAAGTGCTGCGATTAAGTGTGATGATATTATCTTGGCTACATGCAAGAATTCATACAACTATACCCAAAGTATTAATAAACTACCTGTTTGGTAACGAATAGCGATACTCGGGGAGCATTAAATAAATACAATCCTGCTAGTCATTATAAATAACGTAATAACATTACTCTAAACCAAACGCATTTTTTAGTATCACCCTTTCGCTTTCTACTAATTCGAGAAAAACAGATTCGTCATGTGATTGTAGGTAATCTAAACCAACCTCAAGTAGTCGTATAGTTATAGCGAAGTCAGAGTTACCATTAGCGGCTAACTTCCACGCAGAAACCCACTGAGTGAGAATGGGATTATGCTTCTTCTTATTCTCCTTCGCTTGCCAGCCTAAATGACGCAATAAATCCACACCAAAAGCAGATAAAGCTTTCTTATCTTTGCTTAACACATCAAATAGCCCTGAGGTTTTATTATGATCTATATCCCCACGAGAAAAATTAACATACAAATAATCAACCATAATCCTTAAAGCTGCATAGTCACCATCAGTTTTAGAGGAAGCCTCTAACAAACCAAGACCTAACCCGAATGCTTTAATAAAATCTTCCCAAAGATTCTGATAGCAATAAATTTCTGCAATATCTAAATAGGCCTTTCCCTTCTCATTAGCATCCCCCCCCCCAGAGTTAATAGCCTTCATAGAATTTTTAGCTGAAAATAAATAATCCTTTTCCTGCATACCCTCATCAATAAAATTCAATTTTTCACGAATAGTATCTCTGTCGTACCAAATACGAATAAAATCTACCAACATCGCAATGGGTTGGTGGTTTTTATTCTCTTTGACTTCAACGCAAATTCGCATTAAAGGCTCGGTGAGTTCGTAAAGCGATTCACGGCTGCGTTTATGGGATTTTACATAGCCTTTATTTTTTAACTCTTTTAGCTGGCTAGATATTGTTTGGTTAGTCGAGAATAAACGACTGGCAATGGACTTTACACTTACGGTAGTTTTACTGGTGGCAAGGTGCTCTACAATTTTTCGCTGTAAAGGGGGTAACCAGCGCAAGCGCTCTTGATAGTAGGGCGTAAGCTCATCGACCATTTTAAGAAAAGGCGGCACTAGTGTATCGATACTATCTCGGCTAATAAATTGAGACAGGATCATATACATACGGTGATTGCCACCCGATAAATGATGCAACGCCTTGATACGGGCTTTGCCCGTAGGTGTTTTTAAAAACCGGGCAACATCTAGCTTATTACTTAAAGCTGCAATTTTGCTAACAAGGGATGCGGCCTCTTCTTCACTCAAGGCTTTTAAATGCTCAGTTTGAAAAAAACCAAAAAATGGATCGTGCCGATGAGTTAAATCGTCGGTCAAACGCTGGGAGGTGGCAAACAGTGTGAACAAGGGGTTTTCTTGCAAATAGGCTCTTAGTTGTTTTTGCCCTTTATCACCAATCGATTCAAATAGTGCATCGAGATTTTCAACAATAATCAAGAGCGTATCATTATTTTTGCGTAATGCATCTGATAGATAACTGGCTAAAAAATCCTGCGCCTGCTCTGGCGACTGTTGATATATATCGGCAATGTCTTGCTCAGTATATTCTAACGGGTAACGCCGCTGTAGCGCAGAGAATATACTCAGTAAAAGATCTAAAAAGGTTACGCAGGTTTCGTCCTCATTTAACCAGGCAATTTTTAAATGTTTGAGTAGTTTTTTGTTTTTTTCGATGCGATGCACTAGCAGTGTCACCAAGTGGGTTTTACCTGCGCCTCTTGGCCCTACCATCAATTGGTGGTGCTTACCATCTGTATAAGCGCTGGCTTCTATATTCTCGATGCAACGGTTTAGCAAACCCTCACGCTGAACAAAAATAGCTTCTAGTTGCTCTGGGTTTGATTGGTTGGGAGAAAAAATAGATAGCTGTATATCGGTGCTTTTAATGCTCATATCACTGGGCCTTTTACTCATCAAACCAATTCATTAACGGGCAAGTCACGCTCCAGCGCCCACCATCGTTTAACAATCTCGAAACAAAAATGGTATTGGTTGTTAGGAGTACGTCGGATATAGTGGTCTTGCGACATTTGCCGAAGCAGTGATCGCAAAGCTTCGCTGTCGTCAAAATTAGTTTGTTGTTTTATCTTTTCTAATAACTCTTTTGCCGATTGATTTTTTTTTTAACGCTAATTCATCGAGTATAATTTTAACCACCAAAGCGCGATCACCGTAATAATCTTTAATACGCGTTTCGTAATGCCTAAATTCCCAAGGGTCGTTCTCGTTCGTCAGCTGCCTTAATACTATGCGCTCCACGTCTTCAGCAGTTACCTTATTTTTTGCTGATTGCGTTTTTTCTGATTCCATCTCTCGTACAATATGGTGAATATAAAATGGAAAGTTATCCGCCTGCAAAGCAATCATCGAGGCTACAGCACCAATATCACTCGCTTGTAAATTTGCACCTTGCAGTAGTTGCTGCGACAAATACTCGGCATCTTTTTTACCAATAGTGGTAATATCAAATTGGTACATATCGTTGAGTGGTTCATTGGTGTAACCCTGCTCTTTTAGCCGGCCAATTACATGATGCAAGCCGACGGAACCCGCCATAAGCACTCGAAAGTTTTTATAGGTTTGGCGCAAGCTACGCAGCATATCCAATACTTCTATTGCAACTTGCTCTCCTTCTGCTGTGGCGATATTGGCCAGCATATAAGGCATTTCGTCCCACAAAAAGACAATATTGCAATCCTCTACCGCTTGCTCCTTTACTATATCGGCAATGGTATGCTCAAAGATTTGCTTCCATGGTAGGTCTGCTTTCTCTGGCAATTTGAGAACGCCTTTTACCTCGGCTCCGCCTAGCGCAAGTAAAAGCTTTTTAGCTTGGTTGGAGACTCTCTTTTTAGTCGACAGGTATTTTTGTACCTCTTGGTAAACTGATATGGCAAAGTCAGTAGCATTATGATGCTTCTCCAAGTCTTGATAGATCGATAGCCAGCCCTTTGGTGGCTGCTGGCACATGATATTCATAACATGGGTTTTGCCAATACGCCGCTCTGCGGTCATATACACACTTTGTCGGGATAAGGTTTCCCACAGATCTTCGACTAGTTTATCCCTACCTATAATATCTTTAATGGCTAAACGGCCGCCTGGATTTGCTTTCATCGTGCGCTCCTTAATGCTGTACCCGTACAGTAATAGATATAATACGCCAATTCTAACGTACGTCAATTCAAACGTACGTTAGAATTGGCGTATAAGGTATACGAATCTGTGGATGATTTGATATAAAAAGATCTAATAGGTTTTAGCCAAACGCTTAGCCGGTATCCATTGCTGCCATTTTTTTTCAAAATCCACTAAGCCACGAGAGTAGAAATTGTCTATTAGTATAAAATTAATATTTTCATCCCAAGGGTTTTGCTTAAGATAGGCAAACATATTTTTTATTAGGTTTTTACCTTCGGGACTGGACATTAAATAAAAGACCAAGGACCATGCTTGGGAGTAGTACAACCCGCCACTCGTAGCATTAGCAAAATACCAAGCTTGGCCGTTGCGCTTAAAGTAGTTATTTAAAGGCAGCAAGCGATTGGTTTTTTGCAAGCTTTTCATTTGACGGTCAGAATAGTGATTGGGAGGCACATTAACTGATAAGCCTTGCAGCGTAATCAATTCAAAGTATTCAGCTAAGCCTTCATTAAGCCATGTAGGTATTTTATTATCATAGGCGTAACTCAACAATAAGTGACTTGCCTCGTGCGCAATAACCTCTAAGGTTCGCTCAATACTTCTATTTTTATATAAAACAATTTCGCCAGTAAGACTGGTATAAAACCCAGAAATTTGATCGCTACGACTGCCGTTTGCAAATTTAGCATAAAATTCTTGGAACTCTTCCTGTTGGTCAAACAAGCGTATTTTTACTGGTGGAATATCGCCTAAGTTTAGACCAACTACACTCGTATACACCTCATGTATTTTTACCACAGATAACTTAATTGTATTTTCGATATCCGCATTAAGCGTTAAACCATGCAGTATCAACTCGACTTCTAGCCTAGAAGCTTTCGTGCCCTTTATCTCTTTAGTTTGAAAATCATTTTGGTCTGTAGGCCTTTTATCGCTGTAATGAATGCGACCGTTTTCGTCCTTCCAGCGATAGACCTCTGCATAGGCCGAGGAGCAAAGCAAAAATAGACAACACAATACATACTTGGCCATTAACAAATCACTTTATAAGACAGTTTTAATTTACCTTAAAAACACAGCAACACTCTATGCACGACTACTCGCCGCCAGCACAGCACCTGCACACATATATAGTAGACCACTGAATCCATTTTGAATGCTGGTAAATCTTTTGGAAAGAAACAGCGTAGAAATTTTACCTGCCAGTAGCGAATAAAAAATATTAGTGATTAATGCTATCAACCAAAAGGTAGCCGATAGGAGAAATATTTGCGGCAAGTAATGATATTGGGATGATGTGAACTGCGGCAAAAATGCGCCTAAAAACAATAGTGTTTTAGGATTAGTGAGCGATACCCAAAAGCCACGGTTAAATGAACCTAATGCACTAGGCGGTTGCCTTTTGATATTGCTAGAGAATGCTTGTCGAAAGTGGCTTAAGCCCAAATACAACAAATAAATAACACCTGCCCATTTGAGCCAGATAAACCCAGTATTGAGTATACTGATTAGCCATGCGGTGCTTGTAGCCGCAACGACCAACTGTATCGCCATTGCCAACATGACGCCCATACTAGTTTGTAAGCCCCTATCTTTACCGTGACTTAAACTTGTAGAGACAACCAATAAAACATTGGGACCAGGGCTGACAATGACTCCTACCGAGATAACAATAAAAGAAAGATATACCGCTATTTCCATAAAACTATACCCGAGCTCTTTTAGCTATACTCCATAAATTCTTTAGGCTTGCTCACTGTTTACCAGTCACCACCCAAAGCAAGATATAAATTAACACGCTGATCGAGCAATAGTCGATTTACTGTCTCTAAGTTAGATTGCGCACCAATAAGCCGTTGCTGAATACTCAGCACATCCAGCAAATTTATTTCACCCTCTGTATATCGGAGGTTGGCAATACGATAAGCCTCTGCCGCTTCTTTTTGCACAATAATTAACTGTTGCTGGCGCTGTTTAAGCACTACACCTTGGTCCAGTGAATTCTCAACTTCGCTAAAGGCCGTCAGCGCTGCTTGGCCGTAGTCAAATACCGATTGTTTTTGCGATGCTGTCGCTGCATCAAACTGCGCTTTTGCGCTACCCCCATCAAAAATCGAGCCTAGCAAATTTGCTCCCAATTGCCATACCGTATTAGCAGGGCTAAGTACATCGGATAACGATGTCGAAGAGCCACCAATAACGCTAGTTAAACTGAGCGAGGGCAGTCGAGCAGCACGCGCGACTTCTCGCGCATTAAAAGCAGCAGCCACTCGACGCTCGGCGGCAACTAAATCGGGACGGCGCTCTAATAGCTCCGATGGCACACCCGCTGGTGGAACAGACGGTGGCGGTGGCAACACTAAGCCCGCACTTATCTCTGAGCTTGGGTAGCGCCCCAATAAAACCTCTAGCGCTCTGGCAGCATTGCGCTGCGCACCTTGCAGATTAATTAATTGCTCGCGCGCACTTGCCATATCAGAGCGAGTTAATGCGATATCTTGTTTGGAGACCAGCCCATTTTTATACTGCACATCCACAATGCGCGAGATCTCTTGCAATATTTTTACATTCTCTTTTGCAATTTCAATTTGACTATTTGATTCGATTAATGCGAAGTAAGCCTGCGAAGTTGTTGCAGCCAGCGATTGTTGAGCAAAATGAAAATCCGCTTGCGCCGCCTTTGCACTGTTAACCGCAGCGCGCTGGTTATTGCGAATTCTACCCCAGAGATCAACTTCCCAACTCGTTTGTAAATTAACACTACGCCCATCAGATGGTGACACTGCACTATTACCGCTACCCGAGCGATTTGCATCGATACTGGCACCCACCGTAGGTAACAGTGCCGCACCTGCTTGGCGTGCTAATGCCTGTGCGTTTTCTACACCAGTTGCAGCGGATAATAAATTACGGTTATTCTTTTGTGCCTCTGCAACTAAGCGATTCAATTGCTGGTCGTTAAATGTTGCAAGCCAGTTAACGGTGATATCACCGGCATCGGCTCGGCTAGCCCATGAAGCGGCAGTAAGCTCTGTTTGACTGTCGAGCTTAGCCTGTATTGCAGCCTCAGTTTTTTTGGTGGATGCAGCGCCACAGGCCATAAGTGTTGTGCTGATAACGCCATAAAAAACTGCAATAGAAATTCTTTTGTATAATTTTTCAGTACAGTTTTTATTGCATACAGAAAAAAACCTTTGTTTTGATAACATACCGCTTACCTTATTGTTCATTGGCATTGATATTGATATTAAAGAAAATACTATAGAGTACGGGAATAATAATCAGCGTAATTAATGTGGCAAACATCAAGCCAAAAATTAAAACTATCGACATAGACTGAAAAAAGGCATCCAAATAAAGTGGCAACACGCCCAGCACCGTTGTTAGTGTACCCATCATCACCGGCCGTACTCTGCTTGCAGCAGATTCTATAACAGCCGTATAACGTGGTTTGCCATCAGCAATCTCTAGGTCGATTTGATCGACCAGTACAATGGCATTTTTGATCAACAAACCCGATAAAGACAGCACTCCTAAAATTGCCATAAACTCCATGGGCAAATCCATTAACACCAAACCTACAACAACACCAATAATAGATAACGGCACGACTAGCCAGATAATTATGGGTTGGCGAACCTTGCCAAATAAAATAAATACAACCAATACCATGGCTAATAGGCCTAATGGTAATGTCGATGCAAGATTGTCATTAGACTCTTTAGAGTCACCGTATTCGCCATCCCATTCAAAGGAATAACCATCGGGTAATTTAATCGCCTCTATCGCTGGGCGTAGGCGCTCGTGCAAAGTGGCAGCTAACTCACCAGGAACAGGGTCAGACTGGGCTTTGATGGTCCAAAGTCGGTCTTCGCGTTGCAATAAGCCATCGCGCCAAATGGTATCAAAGCCATCGACAACCTGTGCAATAGGGACTAGTTGCCCGGTAGATGAACTCAATACCTGGATATCGCGGATATCATCAATATTAACGCGCTCATTAGCCGGAGCTCTAGAAATAATAGGTATTAACTCATCACTTTCTCGGTATACACCAACGGTTCTACCTGTAAAGTTTGTTTGCAATGCATTGGCTAAATCTTCTCGAGAGATACCTGCCCGACTACCTTTAACCTCTGAGTACAGTGGCTCAACCACACTCACCTGTTGTCGCCAATCATCTTTCACTGATAGTGCACGACCATCGGCAATCATAATTTCTTTAGCTTCACGGGCAAGCTCTCGCAATACTTTGGGGTCCGGGCCTTTAAAGGCTGCTTCTATTTTAGAACCGCCACCTGGCCCTAACTGAAAGCGCCACACTTTAGCTTGTGCATTGATATAGTTTTTATCAAGATGCTCTTGAATAACAGGAATTAAATTGTCTATTTTTTTGTAATCATCAAGCTTTAGTAAAAGCTGTGCATAGGATTCATTAGGTGACTCAGGGGAATAAACTAGAGTAAAACGTACACCGCCACCGCCAATACTGGATTGCACATCGGTTACACCTTCAAGTGTTGCAGCATAGGTTTCTAAACTTGTTATATCTGCTTTTGTTTTAGCAACATCGCCCCCCTCTGGCAGCCAATAATCCACCACTATTTGTGGTGTTGTAGAAGCTGGGAAAAAACCGCCTTTAATAAATTGAAAACCCCAAACGGCAACAACAAATACACCGATCACACCTGCAACAGTTAACCAGCGTACTGCAATGGCTTTTCTTACGCATTGTTTATAATAACGATAAAACATGCCATCTTCTTTAGGTTCATTACTGACTGATTTAACTTCTTTGAATAACCAGTAACAAAATAGTGGCGTCAATGTAATGGCAAAGAGCCAACTATAAAGCAGAGAAATTAAAATCACCCAAAACAAATGACCAGTAAATTCTGCCGTGGACCCTGGAGCAAAACCAACCGGTGCAAAAGCGATGATACCTACTAGCGTACCACCCAATAGCGGCCACTTTGTTTGTGTCACAATCTCTTTTGCGATATCTAATTTTTTCTTGCCTCGCTGAACACCAATGAGAATTCCTTCTGTAACCACAATGGCATTATCAACCATCATACCCAGTGCAATAATTAACGCGCCAAGTGAGATACGGTGCATGGGAATATCCGCAATATTCATTGTGGCTAATGTGGCTGCAATGGTCAGCAACAAAATAGCACCAATCACAATTGCAGATTTAAAGCCCATAAAAATGAGCAGTGTAATAATTACAATAGCCAATGCAGCAATTACATTGACTACAAAATCTTTTACAGATTTATCGACAATTTTTCCTTGGTGGTAATACTCATGAACCTCGACACCAATAGGACGCTGCCCAATTGATGAAACTATTTTTTTGTCCACCTCCTCGCTGATCGCAACGATGTTGCTACCTAGCTGACCTGCAATACCAATAGCTATTGACTCTTTGCCATTAAACCGGTGTTGCAACTGTGGCGGGTCTTGGTAGCCTCGCCAGACTTTAGCAATATCTTTAAGGTAAATAAGTTTTGTCTGCGAGTCTTGAGCACTAGTAGCAACGACTAAGTTTTTAATTGACGAAACAGAGTCGATACCGCCCGAAGGGGTAATGGTTATACGCTGATCACCCACAACAACATTACCTGCCTCAGTGAGTGTATTTTGTTGCTCCAGGATTTGATAAACATTATTGATTGAAACACCTAAGCTTGCTGCATCGCTGCGAGAAACTTCAACAAAAATTGCCTCCTGTAAATCACCACTAAGGACAACTTTAGCGACACCATCGACTTGCAGTATTTCATCTTGTAGTGATTTGGCATATCGCTTTAATTCTGCAGGGGTGTAGCCCTCGCCGGTAATAAAATAATAGAGTCCATATACATCACCAAAATCATCATTCACAACCGGTGTTTTTGTACCCGGTGGCAGCGAGGCCTCTGCATCTTTAATTTTATTGCGCAGTTTTGTCCAAATGAGTTGAAGATCTGCTTTAGAAGGAGAAAAGTCGTATTTAATTTCGACGGTTATTTCTGATACACCCGCACGTGATTTAGACCGAATCTCTTCAACTTCTTGCATTTGCTTAATTGCACGCTCAAGTGGCGAGGTGACCTCTTGCGCTACTTGAAGAGGAGTTGCGCCAGGATACTGGGTAACAACAACCGCTTCTCGAATGGTAAATTCTGGGTCTTCAAAACGTGGCATGGTTTGGTAGGCATTCCATCCACCGAGAACGGCCAACAAAATGACAATAACACTCAGCATTTTATTTTTTATGGTAAATTCAGCGATATTCATAAGTTACTCATCCCGACGATTAGGGCACAATATTTTTAGTGTTATTAGCGGTACTTATTCCCAAGCACGCACGATTATCCCCTCTGATAAGTAATTAGCACCCGCGCCAGCGATTGTTTCCCCTGGCTTTAAGCCATTTTTAACCACCAAGGTATCACCAATACCTTGTTCTAATTCAACCTCTCGTTTAGAGACCTGCATCGTATCTGTATCAACCACCCAAACAAACTGTTGATCGCCCTCTGACAAAATAGCCGCTAAAGGTAGTGCAACTTGTGCATCACTTTCTTCGTTAAGATATTGAGTCACTAAGGTTGCATTCATACCTGGCAGGATAAGCAAATCTTTTGGTGGCGGAAAAGAAAACGTAACACGGTAGGTTTGTGAGACAGAATCTGCAATCAATGAAGCCTCTTTAAACTCAGCATCTATCGATGTATTTGGAGCCGCATCAAGAAAGACAAATGCTCTTTTATCTTGTCGCTGCTCGATGGTTGCAATAATACTGGCCGGTAAATCAATAATCGCCTCTAATGTTTTAAGATCAAGAAGTGAGGCTACTGTTGTACCGGGCTGAACTGTTTGTAATTTTTTAACTGGGACCGAGGCAACAACGCCACTAAAAGGTGCGCGTAATACGGTATCTTCTAGTGCTTTTTTAGCCGTATCCAAAACCGATTTTGCGACATCGCGCTGTGACTCTCTCTGTTCTAATACATTTTTTGCAATGGCATCTTCTTTAAATAAACGTAATGCTCGCTGATATTCTTCTTCAGCATTTTTGAATTGCGCCTTGGCAGAATCTAGATTATTACGAAAGTCCCGTTGTCTAAGTTTTGCAATGACATCACCTTTATTTATATCTTGTGATTCATCAACCAGTATTTCTTCGATAAGGCCACTGACCTCAAAGGTCAAATTGGTCGATTCCGCTGCATCAATCACTGCCGGATAACGATTAGAGCCATTGGTACTGGCCTGCTCCAAGGTGATTAATTTAACTGGCCGAACCGCTGGTTCTTTAGCCGCGCTTTCTTTCTCAGAACCACAGGCACTGAGTAATAGAACGCAAGATAGGAACGTAGCTGAAAGGTATCTGTGAGATTGTGGCATGAGCATAAGAAAATCCTTTATTACACCGATGGTAATGGCAATATTCAGCCTATTATGCGTTTTAACTGCTTTTATTGCCACTGCTAAGCAATCCGTGGCGCGCTATTGTCTATATATTTTTTAACATGCCATATTGAAAGTTTGAGGGTCTTAAACACTTTTATAAAGCTTTTTTATTATTAAGTGATATAGCTAATATTACTTGCGCATTATTAGCTATCAACCTTTAATATTACAATGTAGCGCTAAAAACCGTCAAAAACATTTTTACCAATTACGCTGCCACTTTCTTGTATTTTGTGCAACTCTGTTAGTATCTGAGCATTTATTTTGCCTGTATTACTTGTTGCTGTTGAGGTTATTTTGCCTTCATCGACAAGTGTTGAAACACGCTGTAATAGTTCGTGTTGTTTAATCATGTCTCCTGTTTGAAACATCGAGCGTGTAAACATAAACTCCCAGCTAAAACTCAGTGCTTTGAGTTTAATGGCGTTAATAGATAAGTTTTGTGGGTCGTCGATTAATGCAATATGTCCACGCGGTTTAATAAGCTCAACGATGTTCTCAAAGTGCTGATCAGTTGCCGTTAGCGATGCCACATAATGCGGTACAAGCCCTAGCGCTTTTACCTGCGGAGCCAAAGGTTCACGGTGGTTAATAACATGATCTGCCCCCATTTTTTTAACCCACTCAATGGTATCTGGCCTCGATGCTGTGGTAATAACTGTCAGCTTAGTCAGCTGCTTAGCAAGCTGTATTAAAATAGAGCCAACACCACCTGCACCGCCAATAACCAATATACTTTCGCCATCACCTTCGCCTTCTTTTATGGCAAAGGAATCAAATAGCATCTCCCAAGCAGTAATGGAGGTTAATGGCAGGCTTGCACTACTGGCAAAATCAAGGGTACTTGGTTTTTTACCAACAATACGCTCATCAACCACATGAAACTCGGCATTAGTGCCTGGACGAGTTAAATCGCCGGCATAAAAAACCTCGTCACCTACATTAAAAAGACTTACTTCACTGCCTATAGCTTTAACGATACCTGCAGCATCGTAGCCTAGCACCTTAACGCCATTATTAATGACTGCGTCGCCATCGGCTCTGGTGCGCACTTTGGTATCTACTGGGTTCATTGATAAACCCTTTACCTCAACTAATAGGTCCCTTGGGCCACACTCTGGCATGTCTAATACACACTCAAACAGGAGACCTTCCTGACTAATTGGACCTGCTTTTTTGTAACCTATTGCTTTCATGCCTATTCACCTATCGTTGCTTCATTGTATGTTTATTCAAAGTACTCTAAATTTGTGGGCCTTTGTATTAATTAATAACAGTCATTTCATTTAATGTAAATAGCTCTACCGCACCCTCTGTTGCTTCCATATAGGCAGTCAAATGCGGAGCGCTCATATGTGTTTGCCATAGCTCGCGAGTTTCCCAATTTTCATAAAAAGCAAAATGGGCAGGGTTTTCGTTATCTTGATGAAGGTCATATTTCAAGCAACCCGCCTCCGCACGGGTAATTGGAACAAGCTTTAAAAGCTCGGCTTTTACTAGATCGATCTTATCTGTTTTCGCGTGGATATTTGCAACTATTGTTAATTGACTCATGATTAGCCCCATATATGCTTAATTAGTTAGTTTTAAAAGAATACATTCTTCATTAAAAAAAGAGAATGTGGCAAAATCTGTATTAATAATACGAAAAATCTGGATAATCAATGAACCTTAATCACCTCAGTCTTTTCTTACATATTGTTGAGAAAGGTAGTCTGGCAGCAGCAGCACGTGAACTCGGTTTATCTTCGACCACTGTCTCCGATCGCCTGTCAGCGCTGGAGAACCACTATGGAGTCACCCTGCTTAACCGTACAACTCGCGCCCTTAGCTTAACTGAAGAAGGTCGAACGCTGCTAGAAGGTGCTAGGCAAGTTATCGCTGAGATTGAAAGTTTAGACAGTCGTGTACGTTTTGGGGCACAAACACTCTCAGGTGTCATTCGTATCAGTGCGGCAATGGATTTGGGACAATCGCTTATAGAACCGATTATAAATGACTTCTTAAGTGAAAACCCTCAAGTCTCTATCGAGATGTTTTTGGCTGACAACTATATCAATATTGTTGATGAAGGCATTGATATTGCTATACGTTTTGGTAATCCTGCTGATAGCTCGTTACGCGCAAGGAAATTAGGTGATAGCCAACGCATTATTTGTGCATCTCCCGACTACATTTCTCAATATGGCCAACCACTGACACCTAATGAGCTTAAGCAACATAATTGTTTAGTGATGCGTTTTGGAAGGCAACTCGATAACCCCTGGCATCTACAAGATAACGGTAAAGAGTTAGCTATACATGTAGATGGAAATAGAATCGTGAATGATGGACGTTTGGTACGGGATTGGTGTTTAGCCGGTTATGGTATTGCCCTTAAATCACTATGGGATATAGAACATGATATTAAATCGGGAGCGTTAGTACAGTTACTGGAAGCCTACTCACCACCCCCAAAGGAGATACATATGCTATTTCCTCCCAGCCGAGCACAGCCTCTTAGAGTCCGCAAATTCGCTCAAAAAATAGTAGCTTCTTGCAAAGAAAAGAGCATTATTTAGCCAAACATTCAACACTACGTTAGCTATAAAAATGGATAACATTGATTGTAAAAACATAGATATCGGCACTATAATAAGGCCTATACCCAATTCCTTGTATTGTGCGCTAGACACACTAATATAAATTATGCTTTTACCTTCTGTTCTTATAATCGATGACTCCGAGTTCGACCGCTATATCCTCTCTCGCTTTTTAAAAGGTGCTGAAATCACATCGACAATTTTTGAAGTCGCCAATGGTCAAGAAGCGCTAGACTTTTTAAATAGTGACATAGAGAATGAAGAGAAGCAGCTTCCTTCATTAATCTTTGTCGACATTAATATGCCTATTATGAATGGGTTTGAATTCTTAAATGAGTATAAAGAACTTACCGACATCAAACCAGAGCTAACAACATGCACTCTAGTTATGTTCAGCTCCTCTGAAAATGAGTCTGATAAAAAACTAGCTCAATCCTATGATTTTGTTAAGGATTTTATTGTTAAACACCCAAGCTCGCCTGATGAACTCCTGCAAAAGATAAAGCCACATTTCCTCGAGTCTTAGTTAATTATTTTTGTTCCTTTTTTATAAGTTATGCATCTTACAATTATGTAGCCATTAATTACATGATTACCTATTAGCTGATGCAAATATATAAAATTGGAGACAGTGATGAATAACGATATAGATGCAAGGCATTCGTTTTTAAATAGTAATGGGAAACTTCTATTATCGGGTACAGCCATTGTCCTAATGGGTGGAGCTAGTATTACTCATGCTGGCAGTAAAAAATAATATCGAACAAGACATCCAGATTTTAAATACTGCAATTGCAGCAGAACACTGAGCAGCAATTAATTATTTGGAGCTGTCTAATTTAAGACTGCTCAATATTTTTTATCTTTTGCAATATGAGGAAAAGCAGCTACTAGCTATATTAAAAGTAAGTAACTGCTTTTGAAATTGTTACCTATGATTTACCAAACTGTAAATCGCCTAGTTCATTAATATCGACGACAATAGTGTCACCTATTACAAACTCACCCGCTAGTAGCTTTTGCGATAATGGGTTTTCTAGCATTTGTTGAATTGCCCTTTTCAAAGGGCGAGCACCATAAATAACATCAAAACCTGCATCGGATATTTTCTCCATCGCCCTCTCACTAACCGATAGAGTTAACTCTCGATCCGCCAAGCGTTTCGCTAAGGAGGCCAACTGAATTTTAGCTATGCCTGATATTTGAGATTTAGAGAGCGGCTCAAAAACAACAGTTTCATCAATACGATTAATAAACTCTGGGCGAAAATGCCTACCTACAACTTCTAGCACTTTATTGCGAATAGTATCTTGGGGCTGCTGTTCCATTGTCATCTCTTGAATATGATCTGAACCCAAATTAGAGGTCATTACAATAACGGTATTACGAAAATCTACAGTACGCCCTTGACTATCAGTTAAACGCCCGTCCTCTAATACTTGCAGCAAAATATTAAATACATCGCTATGCGCTTTTTCGATTTCATCGAGCAATAGTAATGAGTAAGGACGACGCCGAACAGCCTCAGTTAAATAGCCACCCTCTTCATAACCTACATAACCAGGCGGTGCACCAATAAGCCTTGCAACGGCATGTTTTTCCATAAACTCGGACATATCCAAACGCACCATAGCATCTTGGCTATCGAATAAAAAATCGGCCAAGGTTTTACATAACTCAGTTTTACCTACACCTGTTGGGCCTAAAAACAAAAATGAACCATTGGGTCGACTAGGGTCCGACAAGCCTGCACGCGAACGGCGAATGGCATTAGCAACGGCATCAACGGCGCTCGCTTGGCCAACTACATTTTTATGCAACTCGTCTTCCATTTTCAATAGCTTTTCACGCTCGCCTTCGAGCATTTTGGATACAGGTATGCCTGTCCACTTAGAGACGACTTCGGCAATTTCTTCATCGGTCACATTGTTGCGCAGCAGTGTCATTTCCATCATTTCTGCTTGGCTTGCAATATCGAGTTGTTTTTCCATTTCAGGAATCACACCATACTGTAGCTGGGAAATTCGCTCTAGATCGTTTACTCGTCGAGCAGCTTCCATATCTATGCGCGCTTGCTCTAGATTACTTTTAATTTCTAAGGTACCAGACAACGCTGCCTTTTCAGATCGCCAAACTTCGTCTAGCTCTTTGTATTGTTCGTCCACATCGGCAATGGTTTTATCAATGGCTTCCAAGCGCTTTAGAGAGGCTTCATCGTCATCTTTTTTCATTGCTTCTCGTTCAATTTTTAATTGAATCAAACGGCGCTCGAGTTTATCCATTGCCTCGGGTTTTGAATCGATTTCCATGCGAATACGACTCGCAGCCTCATCGATTAGGTCAATAGCTTTATCGGGCAATTGCCTATCGGTTATGTAACGCTGAGATAATTTCGCAGCAGCAATGATAGCGGAGTCGGTGATATCCACACCATGATGCACTTCGTAGCGCTCTTTTAAACCACGTAAAATAGCAATGGTGTCACTTTCTGATGGTTCATCGACAATAATTTTTTGAAAGCGACGTTCAAGCGCTGCATCTTTTTCTATAAACTTTCGGTACTCATCAAGGGTTGTTGCACCGACACAATGGAGATCACCTCGCGCAAGTGCAGGCTTTAACATATTACCTGCATCCATAGCGCCTTCGGCCTTACCGGCTCCAACCATCATGTGTATTTCATCAATAAAGATGATAATACGACCCTCTTGTTTTGCAAGTTCGTTGAGCACCGCTTTTAAGCGCTCTTCAAAATCGCCCCGAAATTTTGCACCCGCTAATAAGGCACCAAGATCTAAAGACAACACACGTTTATCTTTTAAACTCTCGGGTACTTCGCCATTAATAATACGTTGTGCAAGCCCTTCAATAATTGCCGTTTTACCAACACCTGGCTCACCGATTAACACAGGGTTATTTTTTGTGCGGCGCTGCAATACTTGTATTGCTCGGCGAATTTCATCATCACGGCCTATCACAGGATCTAACTTGCCAGACTCTGCCTGAGCAGTTAGATCTGTTGTATATTTTTCTAGTGCTTGGCGGTTTTCTTCAGCATCAGCGTCATCGATTGTTTCCCCTCCACGTACAGTTTCGATCGCGCTTTTTAAATTCTTGATCAAACCAAACTGAGTTAACAGCTTACCTAAAACACTATTTTTATCTTCCATTGCCGAAAGCAAAACGCTTTCGCTAGAGATAAATTTATCACCATTTTTTTGTGCTTTTTTGTCAGCAAGGTTAAGCAGGCGACCCATATCCACGGAAAGCTGTATGTCCCCTGTCGCATGCTCAAGCCTCGGCAAATTATTTAATTGCTTACCCAACTCGTTGCGTAACCCAGGCATATCAAAACCTGCCTGCGCCAATAATGGGCGTACGCTACCGCCTTGTTGGTCGAGCATAGATGACAATAAATGTAGAGGTTCTAAGCGCGTATGGTCTCGCCCTACAGCTAGGGATTGCGCATCTGACAAGGCAGTTTGTAATTGATTGGTTAAACGTTCAATACGCATATTGGTTCTCTATCAAAACGGTTCATAAGATATTATGCTGTACGCATAATTGAATACTATAGTATTAATATGAAGCCGCTTATGTAGATTTCAATATTTTTTGTGAGGACTTTAAAAATATATTGGCTATTAATCTTTTTCTAACCAAATTAAATTTGCCATGCGCCCTGTTACGCCATCTCGGCGATAAGAAAAGAATTTTTCTGGCTGGCTATAAGTGCAGCAATCGCCGCTGTATATCTCAACAACACCCATATTTTGCAACATATTTTTTGCTAGACCATATAGGTCTGCCATCCATTTATTACCACTAACCGATTGCTGCTTTAACTTAAAATATTGGCATGCTGAGCTTAGTTGCCCATGAGGCAGCGATAAAAAGGCATCTCGTACATCATCACCTACCTCAAAAGCAGTTTGGCCAATCGCTGGGCCGAGGTAGGCCATTATATTATTAGAAGGTTGACTAGCGCTATAACACTGAAACCGCCTCAAGGTTTGCTGCAATATACCCGCATGCAAACCACGCCAACCCGCGTGAGAGACGGCGACTTCACTACCCTGTTTATTGCAAAAAAAGACAGGCAAGCAATCTGCTGTCATTACATTACATACCTGATTAACCAAGTGCGTATAACAAGCATCTGCTTGTGTACCATTAGCAATGCTCGCTTCAACTACCGTTGTAGTGTGTATTTGCTGCAACCAACAAATGGACTCTTGCCCAATAGCAGCTTGTAAAGCTTGTCGGTTAGTATTGACACTAGTCAATTCATCATCGACATGGTCACCAAGGTTAAAGCTAGCATAAGAGCCATCACTACACCCGCCGTTACGCAAGGTATAGCACGCCTTTACTGTTTTTGGCGCAGGCCAATCTAGGTAAATAATATTCTCTTGGGCATCATCAGGGTTAGTGTGCTCAGTTGTGCTCATCTCTCAGCCTCACTATGATTTTGTTTTTCACGCTCAAGCTCGTCTAACAAATACTGCATATCCTCTGGCAGCGCCACCTCCCAACTCATCACTTGTTGATTAGCCGGATGTAATAACGTGAGCTTTTTCGCATGTAGTGCTTGTCGTGAAAAGTTGGCCAATACACTTTTTAACTGAGGCGACGTACCAGCGAGCCACCGCTGACGGCCTAAATAGACTGGATCCCCCATTAGAGGGTGCTTAATATGCGCCATATGCACACGTATTTGGTGAGTACGACCTGTTTCCAGTTTGCACGCCACGTGAGTATAACGAGGAAAGCGACTCAACAGCCTATAATGGGTAATTGCCTCTTTGGCTGATGCATTATTCTCTAGCACTGCCATTTTAATTCGGTTATTAGGGTGACGGCCTATAGGCTTATCTACGGTTCCACCACCAGTTAATTCGCCCATAACAATTGCTTCGTACTCACGTCCAAGGCTACGATCTTGTAATTGCTTAACAAGCGATGTGTGGGCAAGCAATGACCGCGCTACTACCATTAAGCCCGAGGTTTGCTTATCAAGGCGATGTACGATCCCTGCCCTTGGCAACGAGGCAAGTTCTGGGTAGTGATGTAACAACCCATTGAGCAAAGTACCATCGGGCACACCAGCACCTGGATGTACGACTAAATCAGCAGATTTATTGATAATAATAATATGTTCATCGCTATACACACATTCCAGTGCTATATCCTGAGCAAGCCAACGCTCTTCTGGCTCTAACACAACTGACAGCTCTAGAGTCTCTCCACCAACTAACTTATCTTTAGGTTTGCGGCTATCACCATCTACAACCAACTGCCCTGATTTAATCCACTGCTGTAACCTAGCACGCGAAAACTCACTAAAGAGCTCAGCCGCGATTTGATCCAGACGATAACCACTAAAATGGGACTCAACACGCTGAATGTACTGTTTTTGATCTTGATTGGTCATAAAAGACTGTCTTTAACTATTTTGTGCAAACAGCTTAACGTAAATACACCCAATGATACTTCTAAAAATGAGTATTTTTACTATTACGCAGCACATAAACTCTGAACCTACTCTCCCAACCCCTACCAACATCTATGTCATAAGGTGGCACTATTATTATATGCTGCAGGGACTTAAAGCAAAAAAAGCACATTAAAGACGCTCTACTTAAACAAATAACCTCAAAAAATAGCATCTAAGCTTTAGCATCACTCTTTGGTATGTTTAAATAACGCATTGATTTATTTAATGAGCTTACACTATGCATGTTTTGGTTCGCCGCTGCTTATTCGGCGTTTTTATCATCAGTACCCTTGCACTTACAAGTTGCGCCACTAATAAAAAGACAAATACTGCTGGATTAGATGAACAGCGCCTATATGAATCTGCACAGCGGTCACTAAAGCGCGGCGACAACATTGCAGCTGTAGATTTTTTACAAAAACTTGAAGCGGATTTCCCCTTTGGCAAATTTGCCCAGCCAGGGCAGTTATCACTTATTTATGCCTATTTCAAAAGTAAAGAGCAGGCCTTGGTAAATGCAACAGCCAGACGTTTTATTCGGTTGCACCCTAATCACCCCGATGTAGACTATGCCTACTATATGTTGGGACTTAATGTGTACCCCAAACCCGGTTCACTATTCCAGTCAGTACTTGGTACAGACCTCAGTAGAAAAGACACTAATGCGGCAAAGGCATCTTTTACTAATTTCTCTGAGTTTGTCAATCGGTTTCCAAAGAGTGAATATGCAGCCGATGCGATTAAGCGGTTAGAATTTTTACGTAACTTATTAGCCCGTAGTGAAATTAATGTTGCTAATTACTACTTAAGCCGAAAAGCCTTTTTGTCGGCAGCTAATCGTGGACGCTTTGTTGTAGAAAATTATCAGGGAACCCCTGCCGTACCCGATGCACTTGCCATTATGATACAAGGCTACCATGCATTAAAAATGCAGGATTTAGCACAGAGCAGCCTACAGGTACTACAACTTAACTATCCTGGCTACCCTGCACTGAGAGGGAACGGCGACTTTAACTACAATTATTATGTTAAAGACACCCGGTCATTGCTGGGGTTAACGACTTTTGGTTTGATCGATAACAGTAAACCACCAGGTTTTGACACCCGCAAAAAATACGGCCGTTTTTAATAGAACTTACCTAAAAATATCTCTAAAGCGTAGGCTCTTTAGAGATACCTCTTTGATCAGTATTACTCACCCATGCAAACTGTATTAGCAGTCTTTATTTAAGCAAAATACTCACTAAATACCTGGTTTCCAAGCATTGGTTATTGGGTAGCGTCGATCCCGACCAAAACCTCTTTGAGATATTCTAACTCCTATAGGTGCTTGGCGGCGCTTGTATTCATTAATGTCGACTAAACGAATGACTCGATGCACAGTATCAGAGTCGTACCCCTCCGCTATGATATCGTCTGCACTGGTATCTTGGGCAATATATAACTCTAAAATCTGGTCCAAAATAGAGTAAGGAGGGAGGTTATCTTCATCTTTCTGATCAGGAGCTAACTCAGCAGAAGGCGGCCTTGTAATCACTGAAGTTGGAATGACATCGTCTAAAGAGCCATCGGCCTTTGATAAAGTATTACGATAGCGAGCCAACTCAAAAACCATAGTTTTAGGGACATCTTTTAATACATCAAAGCCACCTGCCATATCACCGTATAAGGTCGAGTAACCTACAGCCATCTCACTTTTGTTACCTGTCGTTAATACAATAGCACCACTTTTATTTGAGAGTGCCATCAACAGCACACCCCGGCAACGAGCTTGTAAGTTTTGCTCGGTTAAATCTACAGCAGTCCCTTCAAAGGAATCCGCAAGGCCCGACATAAAAGCGTTATACATTGGCTCAATACTTATCTCTCGATAATCGACTCCTTGCCTATGAGCCTGATCGGCTGCATCGTTTTGACTCAGCTCAGAAGTATATTTAAAGGGCATCATAATCGCTGAGACAGCATCTGCACCTAATGCATCAACGGCAATAGCCAATGTTAGTGCCGAATCGATACCACCAGATAGTCCAAGCACTGCTTTTTTGAAACCGTTTTTTTGAACATAATCTCTCACACCAATGACTAATGCGCTATACACGACATTTAAAATACTCGGTGTTTGCGGTATAGCTTGAGGCACAACAGCCAAGCTAGCATCATTTGACAACTCAAAAGAGAATAGCCCTTCTTCGTATAATGGAGCTTGTACTCCTACCTCACCATTACTTTGAGTTACGAGAGATCCACCATCAAAAACAAGTTCATCCTGCCCACCGACTTGGTTAACATAAATGATGGGCATATCCCCCTCAGTTGAGCGCTCACATAACAAGTCAATACGCTCTTGAAGTTTATGCTGATGAAAGGGAGAGGCATTAATGTTGATCATCAGTTTAGCACCGGCCTCTCGTGCTTGTGCCATAGGGGCTTTATGCCAGATATCTTCACATATCGTTAGTGCTGTAGGTATACCGTGCAAATCAAACACACAAGCCTCGCTACCTGCAACGAAGTAGCGTTTTTCATCAAAGACTTGGTAATTCGGTAATTCTTGTTTGGCGTATTCTGCAACCCAAGTACCGCCCTGTAACACGCCGGCCATATTGTAACGTTTCTCATCAACGACTAGAGGGTAGCCAATAATAACAACGGCTGTAAAGTTAGCTTCCTCTAGTTCAGCCAATGCTAAGTTAATGCGTTCGCTCATACTCTCTCGCAATAACAAATCTTCCGGCGGGTAACCACACAAGGTTAACTCTGGGAATATTACAACCTGAGCGCTATGTGTTTGTTCAGCGGCCTTTACACAGTCAATGACTGTTTGTGTATTTTTGGTAATATCACCCACCAAAGGGTTAATCTGGGCCATTACGATATTTAATTTAGACATATATTAACTACTACTAAGCTAGGTATTTTTACTATTGTTTTTCATGACAATTTTTCAGGGCCATATTGTCGAGTAAAATAACATTGAAAGCAAAATATCTAGCATATTTATATTTTAAAGCGCTATGTTAACTGCATACACCTTGTATTCATAGAACGAGCGTATAATTGCCATGTCTATTTAGAAAATATAAGCTACTAGAAATCGGACTCGATATAATAATTATTTAACAAGAGAATAATAGTGCTGTTTTTAAACTCGCCAGAGAGCGACCCACTCCGCCTGATTGGCACTTATATAAATTACCGCTTAGGCCTTGGCGTTATGCTTGGGCTAATACATTATGCTGACATAGCCCCAGATGTATTCGGCTCAGCTTCACCTGATTTATTTGCTGATGTGGCAATTGTTTACATTGCTATCTGTTTGCTCTCATTAATACGCGTCCGCAGTATTGATTCAATGCCCGACAGAGTGCATTTGTTAACTATCCTTATCTGCGACTTTATTGCATTAATTTTAATGATTTACGCCAGCGGTAATGTTAATGCCGGCTTGAGCTACTTGCTGCTAATCCCCATGGCAATGGGTGCAACATTTATAAAAAATCAAGCCTATGCCCTAGCAGCATTTGGTACATTGCTTCTCCTCCTCGCAACATTTATTAGTTTTAAACAGGGCAATGCAGACAGTCAATCTATTTTTACCGCAGGTTTAACCGGCGTATCTCTTTTCGTCATTACCATCGTTGTTAGAACATTTTCTTACCGGATTAAGGTCAGTCAAGACACCGCCATAAGGCAAAGGCAAAAGTCTCAATACTCACAACTAATCAGCCAACGCATTGTCGAGACAATGCGTACAGGTATTATTGTGGTAGATACTGATCTTAAAATTCAACTTATTAATCGTGCAGCAACAGTCTTGCTCACGAAAGATAATAAATTTGACGATTTAGGAGATATAGTTTTTCTTTATGAAAAACTATTTCACTGGAAGACAAAAGATATTATTCCAGACACAATGACTTTTGAATCTGTTAATAACAACACTATCCGTGCAAGCTTCGCTCCCCTTGAAGACGAACGATTTCCGTCCATGATGATTTTTATTGAAGACATGCAACGCATAGGACAAGAAGCTCAACAACTAAAACTCGCCTCATTAGGCCGACTAACCGCGAGTATTGCACATGAAATAAGAAACCCACTAGGAGCAATTAGTCACGCAAGCCAACTTTTAAATGAATCAGATAGTATTGAAAATAGTGATCAAAAATTGTTAGAGATTATTCACAATCACTCACAGCGTATTAATTTTATTATTAATAGTATTTTAGATTTCTCTCGTAGAAACAATGCTGCGCCTGAAATCATTGACTTACTGAAATGGACCGAGAATTTTAGACGCGAATATCTAGAGCAGCATCACGATGCCGTTATTGATATCATTAGCGAAAAAGATAACACCAATACCATAGTTGACCCAAACCACTTATATCAGATAATCACTAATTTAGTCGATAATGGTTTGCGTTATAATGAGAGCAACACTGGAGAAAAGAAAATCATCTTGAGAATTAGGGTACAAGAAAAGGATCAGTGCCCCATCATTGATGTTATTGATAACGGTCTAGGTATTAAGAAAGAAGATATTCACAAAATGTTTGAACCTTTTTATACAACCGAATCTATGGGCTCTGGCCTAGGGCTCTACTTATGTAAAGAACTCTCGGAAGCAAACCAAGCTAATTTGCGATATAGTTATGACACGCAAAAACAACAATGTATTTTTAGCCTAATTCTTGCACACCCTAAACGTAGAATAATTTTATAATGACCCTCCTTAAAAATATTTTAATTATCGATGACGAGCCTGATATAAGAGGTTTGCTATCAATGACCCTAGAACGAATGGGTTACTCAACCAGCTGTGCGGAAAACTTAAGCCACGCACAAGATTTACTGGCTGAAAGCGCGTATGACTTATGCCTAACGGACCTAAGGTTACCCGACGGTAGTGGCATTGATATTGTAAGGAAAATACAGCAATACGATAACCCCATTCCTGTTATTGTCATTACCGCACATGGCTCTATGGATATCGCTATAGAGGCAATGAAATACGGGGCATTTGATTTTATTAACAAGCCTGTGGATTTAAAAAATTTACGCGCTCTAATTAATAACGCTTTAAGCAGTACTGACAACATTCCAACTCAATCATCTATTAGTGATTTAGTAGGTGAGTCCTCTGCCGCCTTAGCACTCAAAGATAACATTGCCAAAGTGTCTCGTTCACAAGCACCTGTATTCATTCATGGAGAGTCTGGTAGCGGTAAAGAATTAGTCGCGCGAGCTATTCATAAAGCAAGTTCTCGCAATAGTGATAGCTTTATCGCAGTTAATTGTGGCGCAATTCCTCGTGAGTTAATGGAGAGTGAATTTTTTGGCCATACAAAAGGGAGTTTTACCGGGGCACATCAAGACAAACAAGGCTTATTTCAAAGTGCTGAAGGCGGCACTTTATTTTTAGATGAAGTCGCCGACTTGCCCATGGAAATGCAAGTAAAGCTACTGCGAGCTATACAAGAAAAGAGTATTCGTCCTGTCGGTTCTCAAAAAGAAACCACAATTAATGTGCGTATTTTGAGTGCAACACATAAAAACTTGTTCGATGAAATCAAAGAAAATCGGTTTCGTAACGACTTATATTATCGCATTAATGTCATTGAAATCAGCGTACCATCACTGCGTGAACGCCAAACAGATATCCCTTTATTAACAACAACACTACTTAAAAAAATTGCTGACAAAAACAACGAGGCTAGCAGTAAAATAACTCAAAATGCCCTAAATACGTTACAAGACTATAGTTTTCCAGGCAATGTGCGTGAACTAGAAAATATATTAGAGCGTGCAAGTGCATTATGCAGTGATAACACTATTCATACCGATGACCTGCAATTAAATCGAAATATATCAGAAAACATAAATAACTCTTCTTATAATGACTCACATCGGTTATCTGCTGAGAATCAAAATATTCCAGCCGATCGAAATTCAATTAATATATATCAAAAAAACAATAACGAGAATGAGCTAACATATAATGCCAATAATGAATCACTAGATAACTATCTAGACAAAATAGAAAAAAACATTATACTTAGCTACCTTGAGAAGCAACGTTGGAATAGAACATCTACCGCTAAAACTTTAGGGATAACTTTTAGATCACTACGATATCGTATGAAAAAGCTAGGTATTGATGATGATTAAAGTGAGAGTTTTCCACTAAAAACTTAGCAACACGCAATTCAAGAAAGCTAACGGAATAGCTTATAAGTAACCTGCAACAGCCCAAGGATGGAGCTTATGAAAACCTTATCACCCGTAAAAAACATACCTAAAAGCAATACATTTTATCTGGATTTACTAGGACCACTTAGAACCACTAAAAATCAATCTGGCTTTACATTAATCAACCTACTCATAACACTCTCTATCAGCAGTTTATTAATAAGTTCTGGAATACCTGCCATTACGCAAACTTATTACCAACAACGTGCGAATATAAGCTATAACGAATTATTTACGTTAATACAATTTACACGCATACAAGCCGTTAACTACCATTCTCAAGCCATACTCTGTCCTACATTAGATAATATAAATTGTATAAACGATTGGAATCAGCAGTTGATGATTTTCATTGATAAAAATAATGATGAAATTAAAAATAAAGATGAGGAACTACTGAGAGTTAGGACAAGATTAAATACCGGAGAGAAAATCAGATGGAATGCGTCGGGTAGCAAGCGCTACCTACGCTTTAAAAGTGATGGTTCCACAGGAAACCAAAATGGCCGACTGAGCTATTGCTTAACTAAAGCAAAAACGCTCTATGCAAAACAGATTATTATGTACAGGTCAGGTCGAGCAAGGCGCGGAAGCTTAGCTCAGGCGATTGAAAAGTGCTCTACTTTAAGTACGTTGAATTAACGCCAACACTCAGCAACAGTACCAGTACCATTCTCGCCACGCACACCGGTATTAGTGAGTGTTAATGCATCACATGTTGTGTCAGTAATTACTGGTGTAACCGTTATGGTATAAGTCGTATTAGAATTAGCAACAGCAATAGAAGCATTGTAATTACCATTCTCACTACTAGCCGATGGCATATTAAGAGCAGCATTACCAGTACCAATCAAGCTTGAGGCATACTGGTTAAATTGCGTAAAATGCCTCTCTTGCCGTGAGGCTATATCTAATGCAAAGGCTTTACCCTCGGCTCGCCGACCATTCTCAACATAAGCATTAAATGAAGGAACAGCAATCGTCGCCAAGATTCCTATAATAACAACAACAACCATTAATTCTATTAGACTAAAACCAACCTGTTTTTTTGTATATAAGCTCATAAACATTACTCGACTAGAATTTTACTGGCCTACAATAGAAATACTATCAATAAGACGTCCAGGCCCCTTTGGTCCTTGCTCATCTACTTCTACTATGACCTGCTGACCTTTTCTCAAAGCATATCTATTGGTGAGTCTTTTTCTCGGGTCATAAACTTTAGTATTTAATTTCATTTTATAAATAAAATCATTAAGTACTAAAGTACCGCTACTGTTATCAATAGAGTCAATTGTTTTCAGCGCACTTTCCAATGAATTGGAATCTTCCCCCTCGGCATAAGCTATCGGAAACGATGCACTGATTACAATGACTGATAATATAGACAAAACTAACTTTTTTAGATGCATAATATTCATAACCCCTCTCTTATTTAACGAAGAATAGACCAAGCTTTACGGCCAGATGGGATATCTCTCGAAACGGATACTCTATCCTGATCGATACTACCATTATCGTTTGTAAGCCTTGTCTGCTTGCCATCTCCTGTTGTATCCAAACCTAAACCTACAACACTGCTATTTAGCCTTATTGTAGACGACCTAATAGGATTACCTAACTCGTCAGTAAATACTGGAAAGTCTGGGGTTAGGCCAGATTCAACACCTAAAGCTGATAAAAAGCCTGGAATTGTACCAGGAAGGCAGACTACTTCTCCTGAAGGGACACTGGAAACAAAGAACACGACAGACCCTGAAACAATAGGATTAATTGATACTCTACCACGATCAAATGGATCTGATGTAGCACCACTGGGATTACCCGCAGGTGCAATAGATCCTGCAAGGTCAATATACCAACCAAAATTAGCGGGAATCGCATCAGGAATAGTAGGTGGGTTAGCTGGAATAGCTACAGGATTATAGGTAGCAGCGAGGCCAGTAACCGTAATATCATCAATAGTGCCACCAAATGTCCTTTGTACAAGATTTGCTTTCACTAGATTAGCGTTAGTTACCGTACCTGAAATACCCGTTGTATCCCAAACACTATAAAAAGACTGATCCTCTGTATTAGATGCATCACCTTCAGCAATAAATTGGCCAGTACCAAACAAAACTAATATATTGGGTTGAGTACTCAAACTCCTTCTTGATGGATGCAAACTCACTACAGGGCGAGTAGTAATTGGTTGGCGACAATCGTTAGTGACACTAACAGTACAATTGGACTGCGTTGCAGTAAATAACTTAGTAACAGTCCAATTTGATGGAGTGCTACTTTGAACATTAAATACCCACATATTGCCGTGCAAGTCACCCGCATAAATACGATCGGTTATAAAGTCGCCGTTCAAATCCACTATAGTAGGTTCAGATAAACCATTACAGTCACTACCTGTATCTGTACATAAGTTATTGATAATACTGCCCACTCCAGTATCTAAAATACCATCTGACCCCGTAGGGCCAGCATTATTTAGCGGTAGCCCTGTTTCTAAGTCGATAATGAATAGTTTTGCTTTACCATCACCCACTGAGTTGTAACCATTGCCAACAATTGCCACCCAACTACCATCATTCATTCTCGCTATTTGTGGACGACTATAAGTAAAACCAAGATCTCGATGTGTGTACTCAAAACGGGCAATATCATCAGCCCTAGAATTGGCATTCGAGGCATTATTGCTGAAAGTCGATTCAGGATCAGTTACATCTAATGCATAAATTGCTCTGGCACCATTACGAAGCCCACTAACTAAGTAAGTCCTCCACTCATCGCCACCGCCATCACTATTAACATATACATCGCGTATCGTCGGGGTAGAGTCGACGAAAGAATCAAAAGTAAAGTTAGGCTGTGCAAGCTGTGGCAAATCTGCTGTTAGAGCAGCAGGAATATATGCAAACACTTCGGTACCAGACACCCCGCTTATTCCACTAGCGATAGTTACCTGATCACCTGCTGCGTTGGTTGTGGTCGTCGTTGTAGAACTTGCGTTGAACGCGTGTAACATGCCATCGTTAGCACCTACATAAACAATAGGAGCCCTACCTGCCTGGGCAGTTTGGAAAGTACTATAGAGTTCACTTGAAGTAGTACCTTCAATCTGGTCAGGATAAAGCTCGTTAGGCTCGCCGACAAATTGTGGTGATGAGTTAACGATTGCACCTAAGTATCTACGGTTGCGGTCACGAAAAGCACGCTCACCAGCCACTTCACCTGCACCACTGATTACAGCTGTGTTAGCGCTTGCTAGCGCTATTTCATTCGTGCTGTCGCCTCGAATAAAATCGACAAGGGCGGTACCAAAAACAGTAGTGTCTGTACCTGACCAATCTGGAAACAAAGCTAGAGCACTAGTAAAAATACCTTGCTGAGATGTCGATAATTGATCGAAGGCAAAAGCAACACCAGGACCACTTTGTAGAGAGTTTGCAGTAGTACCAGCAGTATTTACCGTTAAATCAGTAAGGTTTATTTGTTTAGTAATAATATTTCGGGTACTGGTAAAGCCTGGCTGATTATCTGTTCCGGAAATATTATTATCACCAAGTACTTGAGTATTAAGCAAACCCTGACTGCTAAAAACTTGATTATTGACATCAACGAGGCCGTCGCTACCAAAACCTATGGCAATTAAATCACCTGTAAAATCGGCTGGGTCAAATTGGGCTTGAAACAATAAGCTACTATTTTGAATAAAGCCTGAACTAACCGATGAGGCCGCCGTAGTTAGCGTTCCCCTTGCAACAATATCATCAAATATCGTTTCAATATCTGCCTCAAGCTCCTCTGGGTTAGCAGAGTTCAAAAAGCGACCGCGACCATTCCAAGCAGCGTGGCGCATATCGTCAATAGATGTGGGCTGCAAATCCTGCGGTTGAGGCCATGCAAAAGTCGTCTCTGTCGATAAAGGATCTCGGTCTAAAGTACCGTTAACACCAAAGCCAATGGTATAAGTTGACATATGCTGATGATTAATGAAATCGGTATCATCACCCCTTATGTCTCTAATACTGGCATTATTGGTAATGCTCGGTGCAAGATCGCGCTCTAAATAGAACATAGCCACATCGGCCAAGGTGCCAGAGAATGCATCTGCAAAGTTACCACCATCAAATGTGGTATTTAAAGAATTTCCAGTATCATCATCGCTATCTGCATTACCCACTGCCGCTGTCACTGAAGCCCCGCCATTGGCAAAACCATCCGAAAATAAAATGGTATAATTCGCTTGGCAAGTGCCGCCATTAGTCGTATTCAAAATAGGACTTGTGCTAGATATCGTATTATCAGTGGTTGTATTGTAAGTTGGGTTACTACTATCAAAAAAGTTATTTTGAACTGTTCCACCCTCTCTAAAAAACTCACCCGCCTGAAGAAGCGAAATACCAAGAGGGGTACCGCCACCGGAGCGGGAGCTTGCAACCGAGCGCATTAATGCCTCTTTATTAGCAATGGCAGCGGCACGACGAGCATCACCTTCTGTAGTACCATCGGACAACGCAATATCATCAACATCACGTATTAATATTCCGTCTGCCACATTACCCACTAAGCCAGCAACGCCTACCCTTTGCCTGCTGGACTCGATAACTCTTAGCAGACTGTTTTTAGCAGTAAAAGAACGGCTACGGTGATACGTAAACCAGTTAGCAAAATTACCTTGAGTATTATTATCAACGGTAGTTGTAACAACACCCGTGTTAGGGTCCGTGGTTGTAGTTGTAACAGGATTAACTGGCAGGGAAGCAACAGTTACAAATGAGAAATTAGGCGCTGTCGGATCAATTACACACTCACCGGCTTGGAAAATACCATCTCCATCATCCTGCCATGGTATATAACCAGCATTATTGTTTCCATCAAAAATAGTCACCAAGTTCACAATACCAACAGCATCGATAGGTACTTGCGCACCACCGACTGGAGTTGCGATACTTGTAAAGTAAGGGTTTACACGAGCACTCGTTGCAACTTGATCGACAAACTCATTGCCGTTTTCGTCCTCACCAGCCCAAGGCTCATAAACTTCTGTTGGATCATAATAAATAGTATTAAAGCCCGAACAAGCACCCAGTAGCTCCCTTTCAGTAGTAGCTGGGATAAGTGGCGCCGTCAAGTCCGTATCAAATGTTGGGGTTACATCAATTCTATAGTCATCATCAATACCGTCGCTACGAACAATCTCAAAATTCATACTGCCGGAATCGTCTAGTATGAAGAGAATGTTCGACTGAACGTTTGTAGATACAGCAGAAAAAGGGATATTTTGCAAAACACCCGGTTCGGCATTTACATATAAACTACTAACTAACACCGTCGGCACAACGGTTGCACACATTAATTTAAAAAAGGTGCGTGGAGTCTTTTTCATAATTCACCTCGGCTATAGCCGCATTACAGCTGATTACTTATTGCTAGAATAAACACTTTGTAGCACTGAATAAATTCTTTCGTTTTGACCATAACCTATTGCAGTAATACGAAAAGCATGGGGAATTTGGTCAATATCATCACGCACCTCTACACTAACATCAATACTTGAAGGCGCACCATTTAAAGGCAATAAGCCAATATATTCAATCATATAACGTGGCTGAGTTTGAACACGACCTTGCGCAGAAATTCTATCGGCGGCAGTAGCAGCAGCAGAAAAACCCGGGGTGGTAGTCCAAGAACTTGCATCTGTTACATCAAAGCTTGCAGGCAGTGGCTCCAAATTGAAACCACTTCGATTAACTGACACACGTAACTCGTCATTTGCAATATTAAACGCAGTCGCTATAGCAGGTTCGACATTAGCCACAGTACCAAACAATGTATCTAATCTGACCTCTGCTTCACGCAAAGCAGATTCGGCATTCGCTCTAGCCAATGAAGCTTGCCTCGTATTACTGGCTAAGCGCTCTTGCAAAATAGACCCAGTAGATAAACCCACACCAATCAGCGTCATAGCGAGCAGCATTATTAACGAAACAATTAAAATAACCCCCCTCTGCCGCTTAAATACATAGTTAAGTGTATTTGTGTGTTTATATTTCATCTTGTTATTCCTACTTTGTTGTTCCTGTAGTATAGGCAGAGTGGCCTCAAACCAGCACAATCTAGTCTACTGAAGACGATTGAATAAATTAAAAGTTCGCGAATAGGTTTTCAAAACTAAACCATTAGCAGTTTGATCTATGTTGTTTCCTACTGTATTCACGTTATCAACAGAGTTGAATACCATTGTCACTCTCATTCGATCAACTAAAGCGGTCTGGGCAGCATTCGGGGCATCGGAAAAGCGTAAGTTACCGGCATTATCTGTCCAACCGTATTGAACTTGTAGATCATGAACACCCTGTATAAGCTCTTGTCTACCCGTTGAATCGGTTCTAAATAATGCACAATTTTCTTGCCCCAAAGCGGCTATTTGAGAGTTAGCCCCCCTGATACAATCATCGCTGGCAGGCGCACCTGCAGATTTACCAATAGAATACTCATAAGCGCCCGTTGTGCCGCCATATAAATAATAAGGAGACACTACATTGACGGCAGACGCTGCATTATTAGGTATAAAAGAGGATATATTTTTGTCAAAGCTGGCAGCGTGAGAAACAACTGATCCAGCCACACCTGATACAGTAAAAATGGCACCTTGAAAACAATTGCTAACAGAAACGATATCACCCACGGAAATTGAACTTGCATCGGCAACCGTAACACTGCTAGCTGCAATATCGGTAACATCTATTCGGATAACATTATCAACATAACCGATACTAAACTCATCAGTACCAGGTGCTTTTCCGTTAGCAGGAGCTTCACTAGTGCCATCCTCACCTGCACCAGCATTTTCAACACGTACAGGGGTTAAAAAATTATAAGCACTACCTGCCAGTGTATTTACCTGAGAAACAATAGGGGTATTAGTAGAATAGTCTGCCCCAGCGACAGAAGAGCTAATGCAACCCAAATTACCCGACTGACTAATATCGTTGGCAATACGAGAGAAAGCAAAGCGCACATTTTCTTGAATTCGAGAAGAGCCACTGACGGCAACGGCATTTTGACTGGAAGTACTAAAAAGTTGCAATACACCACCCATTATGAACAGACCAATCAGCATCGAGACTAGCAACTCTATTAAGCCAATACCTACTTGTAGTGATATTTTTACTCGTTTTTGTACTTTCGGCTGTATCATGGGAGCCTTACCTCCATCTGAAAGCAGTTAGTAATTGTACAACTTACTGCTGAACCATCACGCTCTTGGTCCCACATTACCTGTAGTGTGTAAACAGGAGCAGCCCAGCTAACAATAAGTCGCCCTCTCGGCAAAGAAGAGTCTGTTAATGCCTGAGCCCACTGATTTTGATTGTACGCTATGGCACCGGCACTATTACAAGCGGCAGTTTGTGGATCACACCCTGAAAGAACTCCATTACCTTTTATAATATCTGTACCACCATAGCTGCCTGCACGGACTAAGTCAGAGGTTGTTGTTGCACTTGCTGTGCTAGCACTGGCTAATATCCTGCCTGCCACATCCTCCGTTAAAATTTGTGCGTCTGTCACAAAATTTGCGCGCTGATGGCCGTTAAGTCCGTTTGCCTGTAGGCTCAGCATTCCGAGCAAACCAATACCAAGGATTAACAAAGATACAATGACCTCTACCAGAGTTGTTCCCTGCTGCAAGCTCTTCTTATTAATATGTCTACCTAATAACATGACAACCTCTGGTATTTTTACATAGCATATTCAATAGCTCTTTTTGATCATTAATACACATACAAAACTCAAATATAGATTTAATCAACTCTGGCAGCACCAGTGGCCGTGATAGTGATAACCGCTGCGGAACCAGTGGCTGTTGTCGAATCAACAGTAATACTATTCGTACCATTAGTCCTCTCACCCAAAGCATTGAAAGCCACACAACCAGATCCAATAGTGACGTCATCTGCAGTTATATCAACTTGCCTGAGTACTTCTTCAGTACCCGCTTGGACACAATCCCCATTTGTATCAACAAATACATTCCAACCAACAGCTGGGGCAGGAAGTGTTATGATGGATATATTCTCTGCTCTTGCTACCGCTTCACCACGCGTATAAGCCAGTGAATTTAGTAGCTTTTCGGCACTGGCATTTTGAGAAACATTTCCAAGCAATGCATTTAAGCCAGGAATGCCCGCAGCAAAAATGACACCTACGATCAGCACTGTAACTATCAGCTCTATTAGAGTAAAACCGGGGGTTCTTTTAGCCCGTTGCCTTGGTCTATTTTGGGTATGCATAATTAAGTTTTCTCTTTATATCAAATTTAGTATATCCATCTAGATAATAACCACCACTCATGCTGGACAAATGGTTGGTTTTTTAAGACTAGCAGGCAAAGTGATGGTGTCTATGGGAAGTGGGTCACACTTATAACTAACTGGCTTAGCGTGGTAGCGACTTACAGCAGGCGTAATTCTTTGGGTAGGGAAAAACTTATATTCTCTGGCTCGCCGTGCATTTCCTCAGGAGTGCTTGCACCAAAGGCCTTCAATGTATCAATAACCTCTTTTACGAGCACCTCAGGTGCCGATGCACCGGCGGTAACGCCTATGGCTTTTTTGCCCTCGAGCCACTCTTTCTTGACGTGAGAGGAATTGTCAACCAGATAGGATTCCGCACCACAGCGCTCAGCAAGCTCACTAAGGCGATTTGAGTTAGAACTATTGGGCGAACCAACTACTAAAACCAAGTCACACTCTAAAGCCAGTTGCTTAACGGCATCTTGGCGGTTTTGCGTGGCATAGCAGATATCATCGGTTTTAGGGCCGTGGATATTGGGGAACCTTTGACGGAGAGCTGCAATAACTTTGGCAGTATCATCCATAGATAGCGTAGTTTGCGTGACATAAAAGAGCTCATTGGGGTTTTTTACATCCAAATTAGCGACATCGGCCTCACTCTCTACCAGGTAGATTTGTCCGCCAGCATCAGCATTATACTGCCCCATGGTCCCCTCTACCTCTGGGTGTCCTTCATGGCCAATTAATATGCACTCGGTACCTGTACGGCTATAGCGGGTAACCTCCAGATGCACTTTAGTGACCAGTGGGCAGGTAGCATCAAAAACTTTAAGCTCACGATCGCTAGCATTTTTTTTAACCGCTTGAGACACGCCATGGGCACTAAAAATAACAATTTTATCGTCGGGCACTTCATGTAATTCATCAACAAAAATGGCACCGCGTTCGCGAAGCGTATCGACAACGAATTTATTATGGACAACTTCGTGGCGCACGTAGATAGGTGGACCGTAAACATCTAGCGCACGATTAACAATATCAATAGCACGATCGACACCAGCACAAAAGCCTCTTGGATTTGCTAATTTAATTTGTGCGCCCATAAATATTCCTAACTGCTTACTTTAATAAAATTCGTAACACTAAAAAGACTACAATAAATTTTCTATAAAAATAAAGCCTCGCTAGTGCTTAACAAAGGGGTCTACCGCAAGAATTTCAACTTCAAAGTCAATTTCTTTTCCCGCCAACGGATGGTTAAAATCAACGGTTACTATTTCGTCATCTATGCTCTCAACAACACCGGGTAATTCATCATTTTGTGCATCGGCAAAGGATAATATCAAACCTTCTTCAAGCTCAAGCTCACTATCAAATTGATCGAGTTTAAAAGTTTGAACATTACTAGGATTTGCTTGGCCAAAGCCGTCTTCTGGGCTAATAGTAAATACTTCACGCGCACCAACGGACAAACCCATAATGACTTTTTCGAAGCCCTCTAACAGATTGCCATCACCCACAACAAATTGAGCAGGCTCTTGCTCAAAATTAGAATCGACAACATGGCCATTTTTAAGTGTCAGCGAAAAATGCAGAGTTACCTGTGTTCCTTCGCCAATTACTAATTCTGTCATTATACATTCTCTTTAAATAATCTATTTGTGCGATGCCTTATTTGCCATCTTGTTTTTCATCTTTTTTAAAAAAAGTATCAAATAGCAATAATGTCACACCCAGTAATATCGCTGCATCAGCGATATTAAAAGCCGGCCAATGACAGGTTTGCAAATCTTGCCGCGGGTAAAAGAATGGCAAACAAGACTGCGAAGTCGGGTAAAACCAATCGATAAAATCAACAACTTTACCTAACAACACCCTGTCGTAAAGATTACCAATAGCCCCACCCAATATAAAAGCCAACCCTAAAAGCTCTACTTTTTTATCGCGCTCAAGGCGAACAATCCAAACTAGAATCAACAGGCTAACAGCAAGCGCAACAATACCAAAAAACCAGCGTTGCCAACCACCCGCATCACTTAAAAAACTAAAGGCCGCCCCATAGTTATAAAGCAGAGTAAAGTTGAAAAACGGCAAAAACACATTGGGATCAGACTCTATTAAATTTGATACTGCCCATTTTTTTGTCAGCTGATCTACGATAAAAATACAAATAGCTAAAAAAAAATAAATAGACTTCTGTTTAAAATTTACCAAGCTTACGGCATTCATATATCAAATCACTATTATCTATTTATGCAAAATGCCTTAACTCGCCATCACCGTCGATATTTTCTACACAACGCCCACAAAGCTCTGGATGCTTTTCAATATTGCCAACATCTGCACGCTGATGCCAACAACGCACACATTTTTGCGCACTACTTGGCTCAATCAATACAGTTAGGCCCTCTACCTCAGTATCTACTGCACCTTCAGGTGCAACACCTTCAACTACAGCAGCACTTGATGTAATTAATACAAAGCGAAGCTCATCCCCTAAACGGTTTATTTGAGTCGCTAATTCGCCACTACAATAGAGCGAAACCGATGCAGACAAGGCTTTACCAACAACGCCTTCATTACGCTTTGCTTCAAGCGCCTTATTGACTGCATTTTTAACATCAGCAATTAACTGCCAATAGGCCTCATCAAATTCTGCATTTGCATTACTCGCTTTTGGTAATTTATACCATTCGGCAGCAAAAACGGTTTTCTCTCGATCTTCGAGCACAGGCAAAGCACCCCAAAGTTCATCAGCGGTATAACTCAAGATAGGCGTTATCCAGCGCGTAAAGGCCTCGGCAATATGATAAAGCGCCGTTTGAGCCGAGCGACGTGCCTTGCTATTGGTATGGCAGGTATATAGTCGATCTTTGATAATATCGAGGTAAAAACCGCCCATATCGACAATACAAAAATTATGTAATTTTTGATAAATAAGGTGGAATTGGTAAGCATCAAAAGCGTCGATAAATTCTTGCTGTAATTGTGCCGCACGATTAACCGCCCACTGATCAAGCGCTATCATGTCATCGATATCGAGGCAATCTGTCGCGGGATTAAACCCGTCTAAACTCCCTAAAAAGAAACGCGCGGTATTACGGATACGTCGATAAGAATCTGCGGTGCGTTTTAAAATTTCATCGGAGACACTCATTTCCGCACTAAAGTCGGTAGCAGCCACCCACAAACGCAGCACATCAGCACCTAAGTCATTCATCACTTTTTGCGGCGGGATCACATTACCTACCGACTTAGACATTTTGCGACCTTCAGAATCCACGGTAAAACCATGGGTTAATACCTGCTTATAAGGTGGCACACCATTGATCGTCATTGATGTTTTAAGCGACGACTGGAACCAGCCACGGTGTTGGTCTGAGCCCTCTAAATATAAATCCGCAGGGAAGCGTAGATTATCGCGCGCGCGAAGCACCGAATGGTGTGTAACACCCGAGTCAAACCACACATCTAATGTATCAGTGACTTTTTCATAATCCTTGGCGTCATTACCTAATAAGTCCTCGGCTGTTAATTCAAACCAAGCATCTATACCCTCGCTCTCAATTCTTTGCGCGACCTGCTCGACAAGCTCAGCTGTATTTGCGTGCAACTCTTGGGTTTCTTTATGTACAAATAAAGTAATTGGCACACCCCAAGTACGTTGACGCGACACACACCAATCAGGGCTGTTTTCTATCATACCCTCGATGCGCGCTTGACCCCAATTAGGAATCCACTGCACATCATTAATTGCAGAATTAATATTGGCGCGCAGGTTATTGTGATTAAGTGTGATAAACCACTGCGGTGTTGCACGAAAAATTAAGGGTGTTTTTGTTCGCCAACAATGAGGGAAGCTATGCTCAAATTTTGTTTGATAAAATAACTTATTACGCTCGTCTAAAAGTGCAATGACTTTTGCATCAACCTTATAAACATGCTCACCCGCAAAGAACTCAACACCATTATGATAAGTGCCATCGGCCTGAACATAATTAAGCGTTTCGATGCCGTATTTTTGCGAGACAATAAAGTCATCCATCCCGTGATCGGGAGCTGTATGCACACAGCCGGTACCTGCATCTGTCGTCACATGATCACCTAAAACAACAGGTACTTGTCTGCTATAAAAAGGATGCTGTAATAATAGGCCTTCTAAAACATCCCCTTTAACATGCCCAACCACTGTGTGTTCATCAATACCACCACGGCTCATTACCGCATCAATTAAATCCTCAGCAATAATTAAACGCTCGCTACCTGCTTGCACAACCACATAGGTAAATTCTGGATTCAAACTCACCGCAGAACTTGCTGGCAGTGTCCACGGTGTTGTCGTCCAAATAAGAACCGATACATCACCCTCACCCGACAAATTATCAACGCGACTAACAAGCTCTTGCTGGTCTACAACACCATAGCGCACATCGATAGAGAACGAAGTTTTATCTTGGTACTCAACCTCGGCCTCAGCCAGGGCAGAGCCACCCACAACACTCCAGTAAACGGGTTTATAACCTCGCACTAGATATCCATTTTCGGCAATACGGCCAAGAGCACGAACGGTATCGGCTTCGGTTTTAAAGTTCATCGTTAGGTAGGGATTATCCCATTGGCCAAGTACACCTAAGCGGATAAAATCAGTTTTCTGCCCTTCGACTTGCTTAGCGGCATAGTCACGGCATTTTTGACGAAAGGTTTTCACATCGACTTTAACGCCTGCTTTACCGACCTTTTTTTCAACCTGATGCTCGATCGGTAGACCATGACAATCCCAGCCTGGCACGTAAGGCGAATCAAAACCGCTAAGAGTTTTAGATTTAACAATAATGTCTTTTAAGATTTTATTAACTGCATGGCCAATATGAATATTACCGTTAGCATAAGGAGGGCCATCATGTAAGATAAATTGGTCACGCCCCGCTCTCGCCTCTCGAATAATTTGATATACACCTTCTTTTTGCCACTTTTTTAAAATTTGTGGTTCACGTTGAGCCAAATTGGCTTTCATTGGAAAGGATGTATTGGGTAAATTCAGAGTTGCTTTGTAATCGGTCATATTGTTATCTGGTTGTATTAAATAAAAATGTGTATTCAGTAAAGATTGATTTGTACTAGGTTGTAGCCATTAACGTTTTAATTCTTAAAAAAATCTCGCGCCTGTGTAATATCTGCTTGTATCTGCTGTTTCAGTGCATCTAAATTTTCAAAGCGCTCTTCTTGCCGCAGTTGATGCTTAAATTCGACCACAATGTTTTGCCCATAAAGGTCATCGCTTCTATCAAAGAGATGCACTTCTAAAATGGCTTTATCATCACCGCCAAGGGTTGGCCTAACACCTACATTGGCTACGCCATTAACTGACTCGCCCGAAGCGAGTTCGACAACAACTGCAAACACACCAGCAAGTGGCGAGCGGTAGCGGTGCAAGTGGACGTTCGCTGTCGGTGCACCTAATTGCCGCCCCAACTGCTGTCCCTTAATCACACGCCCGCTAATGGTGTAAGGTTTACCCAATAAATGAGCAGCCTGTGCAAAGTCATTTTCCTGCAATAAGCCTCGAATACGCGTACTGCTTACGCGCTGCTGATCGATTAAAAATGACTGTGTATCGGTCACGTCAAAGTTATGCTGTTTGCCTGCCTTCACTAGATCGCTATAGCCACCACTGCGCCCATTACCAAAGCGAAAATCATCTCCAACCACCAAATACCTTACACCCAGAGCGTTGATCAATATTTGCTGGATAAACTCAGCCGCCGTCAAGCTACTCAGTGAATGGTTAAAAGGCAGACACAACACGCGATCTACCCCCTGATCGAAAAGGGCGTGGATCTTCTCACCTAAACGCATAAGCCTTGCAGGGGCTTTATCACCAGCAAAGAATTCATGAGGCTGAGGCTCGAATATCATGACCATAGAGGGCAAATTCAAACGTTCGGACTGAGCTTTTAACTGCTCGATAATCGCTTGATGCCCTAAATGAACGCCATCGAAAGACCCCATTGTGACAACATTGCCAAAATGGACAGGCTTTACATTATATAAACCACGGATAAATTCGTGTGTAGAGCTCACAACAGTCGCGCCAGTACTTAAAATGGGCAAGTATAACGGCTATGAGAGAAACGACAACTGATATTGTGCCAGAGACTTAAATATAAAGATTTAAGGTAAAGCAGCCCTGCAATTCACTAGAATCACAAGGCCAATAAAATTAATCACCAGTAAAAGCAAATACTACTGACGAATGCCTTCTATATGTAATTCCAAATCAACATGTGTCGATGCAGGTCCTAGGCTTTCTTCCATACCAAATTCCTTTAAGCCTATTCGCGAGGTGCCAGAAAAACCAACTCGATAACCACCCCAAGGATCTTTGCCTTCACCTATTTTTTCAGCATTAATGACGATACTTTTAGTAATACCCAATAAGGTCAAATCACCGACAACTTCAAGTTGGTTATTACCTTTATCGCTGATTTTAGTGCTGACAAATTTAGCCTTACCAAACTTTCTAACATTAAGAAACTCAGGCCCTTTGAGATGCCTATCACGCTCAGCATGGTTAGAGTCAATACTTGCGGGATCTATATCGACAATAATTTTAGTATCGGATACTTTCGCCGCATCGTAATTAAATGCACCAGTAAAGGTGTTAAACCGCCCAGTTAGCCATGAATACCCCAAGTGCTTAATTTTAAAGTTAATAAATGCATGACCGCCTTCATCGTCCAACACATAATCGGCTGCAGATGCCAATAAGGGCAAAGTCATTAACGACGATGCAGTGATCAGTGCTAGCAATATCTTTTTCATAAACTCTCTCCTAATAAGCTATAAGCACTCTTTAACCGAGCTGTTATAGCGTTAAAACCGGCAATACCTAGAACATACGCTTTAAAATGCCGTCCCTATCAATAAAATGATGCTTCAATGCTGCTAACAAATGCATAATGACTAAGCCTATCAAGCCATAAGATAGCCACTCGTGGACATTACCCGCAATATCCTCTTGATTTTCAATAAATGCACCCAGCGCCGGCACGCTGAACCAATTAAACACTTGAATACTACGGCCATCAGCAGTTGAAATTAAATACCCTGTGACACACATACCAAAAATCGCGACATATAAAACCATGTGCACGTAATGAGAAGCTTTTTTTTCTTTTGGGCTTAACACTTGAGAGGGCTCTGGCGTTACATTAAAAAAGCGCCAAGCTACTCGAAACACCATAACTGTTAGCAACAATATACCAACGCTTTTATGATAATGAGGCGCCAGCTTATTCCAATAATCATAGTAGCCTAGGTCGACCATCCAAAAACCTACACCAAAAAGCCCAAACACCACTATAGCTACCAGCCAGTGCAACAGTTTAGTAACAACACCGTAACTATTTTGTGTATTTAAAAGCATTTATGATTACCAATCAATTTTTGTCCATTATCGCATTTAGTCTACAAACCGGTTAAAAAATTCAACAATAAGCCAAGCAAGGAGACAATAGATAACAACCAAATAACACTCAACTTGCGCACAAACAAGATGTACACTCCCAGCAACATCAAAAGCAGCACCTGCCAATTTATTTGGCTGACATCGGGATTCCAGACCTTTAACCAACCTACTTGCTGCAAAACAACCTCAGCAAATAAGACATGCAGAAAAAACCATAGGCTTAAATTTAAAATAACACCGACTACTGCCGCCGTCACACAGTTTAGCGCAGATTTAATACGAGGTTGCTCGCCCAACCACTCGATATAAGGCGCACCTAAAAACACCCATAAAAAACAAGGCACAAAAGTTGCCCACAATGCTATTAGCGCCCCAAAAGCTCCATACCAAAAGCCTTGTTCACTTGCTGCCAAAAACCCTACAAACTCGGTCACTAAAATTAAAGGACCAGGCGTCGTCTCAGCAAGCCCTAGGCTGTCAATCATTTGTTGCGCGCTTAACCAGCCGTATTGTGTCACAACATCTTGCGCCATATAAGATAAAACCGCATAGGCACCGCCAAAAGTAACCACTGCTAATTTAGAAAAAAAGATACCTAAATCTGCAAAAACACTATCGGGCAAGGCAAATATAATAAGTAATAAAGGTAACCACCAAATCGATAGCCATACTAGTATTGTCTTTAAGCTAGATTTTAGTGATACGCCATTAAGCACTGCATTTTGTTTCTGAGCCTCAGAATTTATTGAAGATTGAGCAGAAAATATAAACCCTAACAACAGCGCACTAACAACAATATAGGGAAAGGGAAGCGCGAAAAAAAATATACCTATAAAAGAAACACCAGCAATCAGCCAGTAATAAAAATTGACTAATGTCTTTTTGGATATTCGCCACAATGCCTGCACAACAATAACTATAACTGCGGCCTTAATACCTATAAAAAATGCCTCTACAATAGGTACCGACCCAAAAGACGAATAAAGCCCAGCAAGCAATAAAATAATAAGCGCACCAGGCAATACAAACAAACTACCCGCCAGTAAACCACCCTTTACTCCATGCAATCGCCACCCCACATAAGTAGCTAGCTGCATTGCCTCAGGCCCTGGCAATAACATACAAAAACTAAGCGCATGCAAATATTGCCGCTCGCTTAGCCAGCCTTTACTTTTAACAAGTTCGCTATGCATTAGGGATATTTGTGCCGCAGGTCCACCAAAGGATAAAAAACCAATACGCAGCCAAAACCAAAAAGCATCTAGCAGTGAAGGCAAAGAATAGTTTTGCACACCAATTAACGATGAATCATCTGAAGACTGCTCAACCGAAGGCGTATCACTTGTCATAAAACACACATTATTGAATGGTAGAGAATATTAAGCCCATCAAAAACCAGAGAAGCTTATAATTTTTTAATATGATGAATCCTAAAACCAGCAAGAAATAAAGCCGATAAATAAACTAATAAGCCAGAGACACAAATAGCCCCAATATTTATTACGCGCTGCATGGCTGATAAATCCGACCAAGAATCAACATAGCCGACTGCAAAAAACAAAAGAATTATCATTAATAAATTAGCAAACAAAAGCCTTGCAAGATAAATACCCCAACCTTTATTAGGTTGATAGTGATTATCTTTTCTCAGCCCACGATACAGTAAGCCAGCATTTAAAAATGCCGACAAAGATGTTGCCAACGCGAGGCCAACATGGCCGATTTGCCAATAAAAGTGAAACGGAATAACCAACAACAAGTTAAATACCATATTGACAAACATGGCAATAATGCCGATTTTTACTGGTGTTTTTGTATCTTGGCGAGAAAAATAGCCAGGCGCCAATACTTTAATTAACATAAATGCTAACAGACCAATAGCATAGGCCTTTAAGCTTAAAGAAGACATTGCAATATCATTGGCTGTCGTTTTACCGTATTCAAACAAAGTGCTCAAAATAGGCGCCGACAATACCATCAATGCAATGGCAGCAGGTATAGCAACTAATAAGATACAACGTAATGCCCAATCCATAGTTGCGCTAAATTGCACAGTATTTTTATTCACATGCTGGCGCGACAAGCTCGGCAGAATAACGGTACCAATAGCGATAGCAATTGTCCCTAAAGGCAATTCAACTAATCGATCAGAATAATAAAGCCATGAAATACTGCCCGTTGGTAAAAAAGAAGCCAATACCGTATCAAGCAATAGATTTATTTGCGAAACAGACACGCCAAAAATAGCAGGGGCCATTAATAATAAAATGCGCTTAACGCCATCATCTTTAAAATCAACCTTAGGTTGCGGCAATAGTCGTAACTTCCATAAAAATGGAATTTGAAAAGCCAATTGCACCATACCTGCAATAAGTACTCCCCAAGCAAGTGCAATAACAGGCTGCTGAAAATACGGACTTACCCAGACAGCAGAACTAATCAAACAAACATTTAACAGTACAGGGGTAAAGGCAGGTATCGCAAAACGATCGTAGCTATTTAAAATAGCACCAGCAAAACCTGTTAACGAGATAAGTAATAAATAAGGAAAAGTGATACGCAGCATTTGCTGAGCTAAATCAAACTTATAAGGGTCATCCCAAAAACCAGGCGCAAATACAACCGTCACAGCAGGCGCAGCCAAAACCACCAACACCGTGAGCAAAGCGAGCGTAAATCCGAGGCAACCACAAACGCGGTCAATCAGGTTTTTAACCGCCTCATGGGTTCCCTTCTCTCTATATTCCGACAGAACTGGCACAAAAGCCTGCGCGAAGGCACCTTCTGCAAATAATCGACGCAAAAAATTAGGTATCTTAAACGCGACAAAAAAAGCATCGGCACCGGCTGCGGCGCCTACAAAAGCAGCAAAAACAATATCACGCGCCAAGCCTAAAAACCGGGATAACAGTGTCATGCCGCTCACAATAACCCCTGAGCGCAAAAGACCTGCTTTATTTTTTTTATTCTCAGTAATGCCCATTATTTATTCGCAAAAAAAGCCAAGGGAAGAATGCAGACGAATTTACACAGTAGAGGTGACAATCTTATTATAAAAAAGAAAAAAGAGGTACCGCCGTGATATCCTTGCGCAATAATGCCGCACATTTTAGTATTGATTCATAAAAGACTTAGCCACAATCGACCCAAACAATGAATATACACACTAAAGAAGACTCGGACCAAACTCAACGACTCATCAATGATTTTTGCGTCCAAGAAAGGCTACCAGACAGCTATAAAGTAATTGCTGACAAGTATTTTCTCCCTTTGACCTACGAGATATTAGCCTTAGTTAAAAGCCAACCGAGCGGCAAACCATTTATGATCGGTATTAATGGCTCACAAGGTAGTGGGAAATCTACTCTCGCCTTACTGCTCAGCACTATATTAACGGAACATTACCACAAAAGTGTCGCCAACTTATCTATCGATGATTTTTATCAAACCAAAAGTGAACGCCAACAAATGGCTGCAAAAATTCACCCACTTTTGCAGACTAGAGGGGTACCAGGGACTCACGATATAGCCTTACTCAATACAACCCTGAGCGATCTATCAGGTAATAAAGGTCCAGCAGTGATCCCACGCTTTGATAAAAGTATCGATGACAGACACCCTCGAAACGAATGGGATAGTATACAAGCTCCCGTTGATATAATTATATTGGAAGGCTGGTGCGTAGGAGCAAGACCACAAACAGAACAACAGTTAAGCAAACCTATCAATACATTAGAGCAGCAAGAGGATGAACAAGGCACTTGGCGCAATTATATCAATCAACTCATTATCAAAGACTACTTACCCCTATTTAAACAGCTTGATACTCTCATTATGCTTAGAGCCCCTAGCTTTGACTGTGTTTATCAATGGCGGCAAAAACAAGAGAATAAACTGAGAGAGAAAATTCAGGAGACAAAAGGCACTAGCAGTAATGACCAATCTGGCATTATGACTCAGGAGCAGCTACAGAGATTTATTCAGCATTACGAGCGCCTAACAATCGACATGATAAATACACTCCCAAATCATGCCGACATTGTCTTTAACTTAGGCACTGACCACACGATTACTAGCCGCCGATAAGTCGAATTAACCAAAAAATGGAGACACATAAGCAATACTACCTCCACCACGATATACAAAGAAGATACGGTAACCAAACCTTAGGCAATACTCATACAATATATGCAGGCATAAAAGCGCAATTTAAGTGGTTGACAAACTGCTAGCAACTGGCATAATTGCGCCCCCTGAATCTGGGCCATATGGGTATTAGCGCGCAAAACTCGCCACCAAAAAGCTCAGACAACTGAATTTTATTGACATTTATAGGAGCGAACGGTGGCAAATTCACCTCAAGCGAAAAAACGTGCGATTCAAAACGAAAAGACACGCAAGCATAACGCCAGCTTGCGCTCAATGGTACGCACCCAAATCAAAAAAGTTATTGCTGCCATTGAAGCCGGTGATAAAGAACAAGCAAATGCAGCATATGCAGCAGCTGTGCCTGTTATTGACCGCATGGCAGACAAAGGCATTATCCACAAAAACAAAGCTGCTCGACATAAGAGCCGTTTAAACAGCCAAGTAAAGGCGCTTTAAACAAAAGCTTTATTCGCTTAAAGCGTTGTAGTCACAACTTTTTGAGCTAGTAGCATCTTAAAAACACCCTGCCTTGTCAGGGTGTTTTTAGTTAGCTAGGGTGTTTATCTACACCTGGCGGTCAGCATTACAGCAAAACACTACTAAAAATAACAAATGTAACTTCTCATCATTTGTATCCTATGACACACTAAGCCCTTATCAACGCTTACCTCATAGCAATAGAAGAATTTGACATGCTGTCATTAATCGCTAATATTTTTGCACTCTGCCTATATACTTTTTCAAGTATTTACCTGTTTTCGTCATTAAAACAGAGCAAGCCTCTAAATACGCGCTATTTACTGAGCCTGGCGGCATCTGCGATATTATTGCACTGTTTTGGCCTCTATCACTCAACAATCATGGCTGACGGGCTTAATTTGGGCATACAGAACATGCCTTCTATTATTTTACTTTCGGTTAATCTCATTGTTGTTATCAGTAGTTTAAAAAAGCCACTACATAATTTACTAATATTTCTATTTCCCTTATCTATCGCATTCTTATTATTATCTATTGCACTAAAAGGGATAGAACCACATATTGTGTCGGTCAATATTGGTATTGGCACGCACATATTATTATCGATTATTGCCTATAGTCTATTAACTATGGCGTCTCTTCAAGCCGTACTGTGGAGCTGGCAAAACCATCAGTTAAAAAATCATCACTTAGGTAGAATCATCAAAATATTACCCGCCCTCCAAACCATGGAGGCATTAATTTTTGAGCTTGTACTAGCTGGAGTTATTACATTAGCACTCGGCATTGCTATTGGGTTTACCTTCATTGACAACATATTTGCCCAACAGCTCGTCCACAAAACAGTTCTCTCTCTATTTGCATTATTCATTTTTACAATAGTACTTTGGGGGAGATACAAACTAGGCTGGCGTGGAAATCAAGCAGGAAAATGGGTTATTGGTGGTTTTAGCATGCTGATGCTTGCGTATTTTGGCAGTAAGTTAGTTTTGGAAATAATCCTTAAATAATCTATACTGGGTATAAAAGGGATAATTTAGCTACTGTAAAATATGACCAGAGCATTAATAAAAGGAGTAGATTTGTCTATCTCAATGATGCAAATAACCAATTCAAGCATACGACTTTAGTATAAAGTATTTTATTTTTAAGCTAAAACCTTTTGACAGCGTATAATAAACAAGAAAAATAATTTATTAACTAGTTATCAAAAAAGCCATTACCGATAGATATAACGATGGTTTTATCAACAAAAGACTCATAAAGCACTGAATTTGAGACCAAGGAAAAAGCCAAGGTAAAGTAAATGTCTGACAACGATAGATCGAACCAAAAACCTCGCCCTCATTTGCGCTCTATTTCGTCTGAAAAAACGGTATCTCATGATCATAAAGTAGATGCATGGCTTCATCATTGCCAAGATGTCGCGGTTAACCAAGCAACCGTATTTTTTGAAGACTTTGCACTCGCCTTTGATGCCAAACTTAATGAAAATATCGACAAGTCCAAGACCAACCAAGAACACTTGGTAGGTATGGATAACCTACGTGAGTTTAGAGTTAATTCCGACAGGCTTAAACAACACTTTAGCGAGCAAATTTTTAATGGTTTTGTGGCGTTTAAGGAAAAGTCACTGGCTACTTACCTTCGCGAGCCAGACCCCAAAGAAAGCATTTGGTCACTCATTGATAACGATGAACTCGAAGAAACCATTGCAATAAAAACCATTGCGCATGAAAGCAATATCGAGTACCAAGATGACATTTGGCATTTAGAAAAACGCTTTGGCAGCATCAATAATGGCGAAGCGGTTAACGAACATAACAACCCTATATCTCCATTACAGTTTTGTGTCGCTCTACGCTCCACACTCGCTTTAATTAATATCAATACCGATTCAAAGCTAAGTGCCTATAAAGTCTTTGCAAGCCTTATCTATAAGTACCTTGAACCTTTATATTCTACGACCAATGAGTATTTTATTTCTGAAGGAGTGTTACCTAACCTTCGTTACGATCAAGGGATGACCCAAAACACCTACGATGCAAGGCAAAATGTAGAAGAAAATCCTTATCTCGAAGAAGCTGAAGAGTCACCAGAAGGTGGGGAACCCAATGCTCCAGAGGGCCAACTCTCAGCTGAAAACAAAGAAACAACAGCTGGCGAACAAGTTCAATTAGTTCACGCTATACGCTCATTGTTGCAGCAAACCAGACAATATGGTGTTGATGAATACACAGGCAAACCACCGGTTGTCTCAGATGTGGCGCCCAAAGAATTTAATAAGTCAGGCAATAAAATTTCCCATCCACCGATTTTATTTGTAAACCAACAAATTATCGATGCGGTTGAAAATATTCAGTCATCTAAAACTGTATTAGTTAAAGATACTCCCACAATAGATGCCGAGAGCATCCGAGAAACCAATAAACAAGTTGCCGCTCAGCTAGCGAAAGAATCACCTGATGGCCAAATTGATCAGCAGGATATGTACACTATTGATTTGGTCGGTATTTTGTTTGAATATATCTTAACAGACGAAAGCTTACCCGATTCTGTAAAAACCTTGTTAAGCCACTTACATACACCTTTCTTAAAGCTCGCATTTATTGATACACAATTTTTTGAGAAGCCCGAGCATCCAGCAAGACTATTACTCGATAGTCTTGCAGAAGCAGGAGCAAATTGGGTCAATGATGACGGCTCTGCGCTTTATGATATGTACGACGAGATTAAATCTGTTGTCATGCGTATTATGGATGAGTTCAAAAATGACGTACGTCTTTTTGCTGAGATTCTATTTGAATTCAACCGACTAAAAAATAAATTACACCATAAACACCAGCTCAAAGAGCGCAATAATATTGAGCGGGTACAAGGGCAAGAACGCTTGCGCCTCGCTAAAAAAAGAGGCAAACAAGAGTTAGAGTCTCGCGTTAAAGGCGTAAAATTACCATCCGCTGTTATCCAGCTATTGCGGCCATGGTTTACGTATTTGACATTATTACAACTACGAGACAGCGATAACGAGGCACTTTGGAAACAAGCACTACGTGTTATTGATGAGCTCGTCTACTTTTTTGACTTTAGTGACGAAACCGCCGACCGAACCGAACTTGGACCACGTTTTAATGGTATTTTAACCGCCATTAAAATTGGTTTTAACACCATGGGATACGATCAAACAAGCTCGAAAAAAATACTCGTTGACCTAACCGCTTTAAAAATTGCTACCGTTAAAAAATATACAGCTGCAGCTGACAAACAAGAAACCGTCGATAGCGATTCAGAAAAAGCGAATGTGGTTAAACCCTTACCGATTAAAGAACCGAAGCCAATTAAGCAAGTGGAAGAAGCTCCAAGCGAAGAAGAAGAAAAAGTTATCGATTACCTCAAGCTTATCGAATCAGGTACTTGGTTTGAATTCGATAAGAATATTCGCTTAAAGGTCAATGGCTTTAGTTCTAAGTTGATGAAGTTTATGCTGGTTGATAGTACTAGCCAAAAAGTCGTCATGATTTCTCGTCTAGAACTGGCACGAAAAATTATTTCTGAAGACGCTAAAGTTGTTGCAGGAAGTACTAAACCATTATTTGAACGCGCATTGGAAAAAATCTTCCAGCGTTTAGATAAAGAATCAAAATCCCAAAAATAAGCACAAAAGTGATGACAAACATGGCTAACCCTAAAACCTTAGTCAACAGGCGACAGCTAAGGCGTCACAAATTATCGGCCGAAATTACGATTAAAAACACATTAACGTCGGCACCCATTGGTAAGCTTGTCGATATTCATCAAGAAGGGTTATTGATATTGGGTAACCCTTTAACAATGGAATCAGCCTATCAATTATCGCTTTCTCTACCGAACAGTATTAATCGGCAAACTAGCTTTGAAGTTGGTGTAGAGTGCTTATGGAGCCAACCCTCAATGAACGATGGTGAATTAGCATGGGTTGGCTGTACTATTATTGATAAATCAAAAAATGCCTCGGCATGTATACAATCATTAATCAATATAACCTCAAATTAAACTCTGACTAAAAACACTCTTTGCCTAACAGGGTAATTTTATAGATAATGAAGAAATGGCATTATTTAACTCCAGCGATACAGCATACATTTAAGTAGGTTAACCCTCTTTGAACGATATCCCATTAAGTATTCTATTTGGCATCCTCGGCTTTTTAATTTTTTGCTCCGCTTTTTTTTCTAGCTCAGAAACTGCGATGATGGCGTTAAATAAATACAGGCTCCGCCATCTTGAAAAAAAAGGGCATCACGGTGCAAAACGCTCTTCAAAATTATTAAAGAGACCCGATCGCTTGATTGGCGTTATCCTTATTGGTAACAATCTCGCCAATAATTTTGCAGCGGCCCTGACAACCTTGCTTGCATTAAGGCTTTATGGTGAGAATGCTGTTTTTACTGCTAGCGTTTTATTAACATTAGCGGTGCTTATTTTTGCTGAAGTCACCCCCAAAACTATCGCCGCTCTTTACCCAGAGAAGGTCGCTTTCCCATTTAGCATATTGCTTAAGCCTTTATTATTTTTACTCTACCCAGCAGTCTGGGTGGTTAATCATATATCTAATGGGCTAGCTAGATTATTTGGTGTCGACACCAATAATATGGGCAATAATGAGCAACTAAACCCCGATGAACTACGCACCATTGTTGGTGAAGCAGGTGGTTTAATCCCCAATAATCATCAAGATATGCTGCTCAATATTTTGGATTTAGAGAATGCCTCAGTAGAAGATATTATGATTCCGCGTAGTGAGGTAAAAGGGGTTAATTTAGAAGATAGTATTGAGGACATCATCGCACAGTTGGAAGAGACGGAATATACGCGGCTACCGGTGTTTCAAGGCAATATAAATAATGTCATCGGTATATTACATTTGCGCATCACACCCAAATTACTCAATAGCTCTACTCCTTTTGATCACGATAAACTACGAGAGCATATTACCGAGCCTTATTTTGTGCCCGAGAGTACATCATTAAACAAACAATTGATTAGCTTTAAAAATCACAAACGTAGTATGGCTCTCGTTGTTGATGAGTATGGCGACATTCAAGGTCTGATTACTCTGGCTGACTTACTGGAAGAAATAGTGGGTGATTTTACAACAGATTTAGCCAATGTCCGCGAACCTGATATTACACCGATCGATAGCGGCTGGTACCTAATAGATGGCAGTGCATCCATTCGTGACATCAATCGTAATCTTAGCTGGTCACTACCTACAGATGGCCCCAAGACGCTCAATGGTTTAATTATGGAATATCTAGAAAATATACCTAAAGGTCAGGTTAGTTTTTTTATCGGAGATTACCTAATCGAAACTATAAAATTATCCAATACCATGATTGAACATGCAAAAGTGAAGCACTATTCGGAGAGAGAAGAAAACGGTTAACTTAGGAAAGGGTTGACCTTTTTTTCACGCTCAAACGCCTTTAAAATCACCTCTCTTTTTTTATTATTCGGCAAACCACCCCACTGAGTAATTTCATCAGCGCTGCGATAACACCCAGTGCAAATATCATTTTTGTCCAACGCACAAATAGAAATACAAGGTGATGGAATAGTTTTATCCTCTGTCATTAAATCTGTGCCCCCCAACTATTCGATGTCATTCATATACCCCGTTTACTGATAAGTTAGCCAACTGTACTACCATAGCTTTTTAGGTGTGTGGTGGTGTTTAGGAAAATCATGACCAAAACAGCGTACCAAGAGCTCTTTAATAATACCCGCCGTTACCCCCCAAATCTCATAGCCCTGATAATGATACGCAGGTGCCCAAGCATGTTCGCCCCAATTGGGAAAGATATCTGTCCTAATACGACACTCAGACATTAACTCTGCCAATGGAATGATAAAGATACTGTCAATTTCGGCAGGATTAGAAACCAAGGATAAAGAATCGGTATTGATTACACCAACAACTGGGGTAACTGCTGTCCTATTACGAGTATAAACCGTTGGTAAAAAACCTAACACATCTACCTGTTCTGGCGCTAAAGAGACTTCCTCTTGTGCTTCACGCAACGCTGTTGTCAGAGGGAACTCATCACCTTGCTCCCACATACCACCAGGAAAGGCGACCTCACCACTGTGATGAGTCATATGAAATGCTCGCTGAGTCAACAAGAGTGATACAACGTTATGGTGATTGATTAATGGGACCAATATTGCAGCACGACCTGAGGACTGTATCGATGTATCACAGATAGGATCTCCTAGACCTTCAGAGATCATTTTGTAATTAAAGGACATAGTAGAACAAAATAAATAATGAACTGGTTATAAGAAAAATCGTCTCTATTACATGCTTTTAAGGGCTTATGCTCATGTAATGACGATTTTGACATACTAAATGACAAAATACTCCCTTAAAAATTGGCTTTGCCTGTTTGCATAGGCATTTTTAATAACTATTTATTCTAGAAATGGCTCTCTACATAGCAAAGTTTTTTTTGTAGTATAAGAAATGTTCAACTTACCATTTAATCAATACTAGTTGTGGTATTCGAGGTGGGGGCCTCAGCACAGCCAAGTAGCGATAGGAGCAAAATAATGTCTAATCATAATTATCCATCTTTCGATGAGTTACTCAAATTAGCAAAAGAAGATCCCGATGCTTTAGAAAAATTTCGCCAAGAACAGGTAGAGTTAATCATCTCTCAAGCACCGGCTAAGAACCAACAGCGCCTCCGAGGCCTTCAATTTCAAATTGATGCACAACGCTCATTACACAACAGCTCACCAATGGGTGCCTGCCTTAAGATGAGCCAGATGATGCATGAATCATTTGACGATTTACGTAATTGGCTCAATAAAATTACTAATAGTAATGACCCACTACGTCACGAAATAGATGAATACGAGCACAATCGTCAGAATGACGCAAAAGTCCTACAATTCCCTGCTGGGACCCTCTAATTATAGACTCGACTTTGATCTTATACGTATACTAATCAAAAAGGCATAATACTCTGTTGTGCCTTTTGTTATTAGCATGATGTATAGAGGGTAATATGAAGTTTTGCAGTCGCTGTGGTAGCTCTATCAACTGGTTAATCCCCGAAGGGGACAATAGAAATCGCTACGTTTGTAGTGATCAAACCTGCGGTGAAATCCACTACCAAAACCCTCGAATTATCACAGGATGCCTACCTAGCTATAAAGACAAAATACTATTGTGCCGACGCGCAATCGAACCACGATATGGCCTATGGACCTTACCTGCTGGCTTTTTAGAAAATCAAGAAACCACTGCACAAGGTGCCCAAAGAGAGTCTGTTGAAGAGGCAAACGCCAATCTCGATATTAAAGAGTTATACACAATTTTTGATATTCCTCATATCAACCAAGTATACTTTTTTTATAGAGCAGAGCTTATTGATACCAATTTTAGCCCAGGAATAGAGTCTCTAGATGTGCGCCTATTTAATAAAGAAAATATACCTTGGGATGAGCTTGCCTTTCCAGCGATCAAAAAAGCATTAGAGTACTACTTGGAAGATAGTGCAAAGCAACGGTTCACCTTTAGATCCACTACATTAGAGCCATTGAATCCAAAAGCTAAGTGAGATCGACAAGCTTATAGACTTCATAGGCAGGCTCTTCAAAAGGGTGTGTGGCTTTAAGTGCCGACACTACCCTTTTTATAAACTTATCATCGCAGACCATTTCTACTTTATATTCATCAATCACTGACAAGTCCTGTTGCTGACCGATAAAAGGCTCACTTCCCTGTAGAGGCAGAAATTGACCTTGCCCCAAGGTCTGCCAGCAGCAATCGGCATAGTCTCCAATTTTACCGGCGCCCTCTTGGAATACAGCTGCTTTAACCTGTTCAAGGTGTGACTCAGGTACAAAAAATACTAATTTATACATATTCTTATATTGAACCTTAAGTGACAGAAGGAGGGAATGATAGCGCTAAAAGAAGGGTACACTGGGTAAAATAGACTTCACCCAGTGCTCATAAATAAGAGTTAGCGCTGTCCCCATTCATCGATGGTTTTGGCTAAATCACCCTTATTTTTTCTTACCTCAGCAGAAAATTGACCACGGAATGTCTGACCAAGATTAATACCATTAAGTACAACATTAATCATTTTCCATTGGCCTTGCTTATTTTTGGCCATCGAATAGGAAATTTGATTAGTGCTACTTGCACCGCGTATTTCTTGAACAACAACAGTACGACGCTTATCACCAAGCTCTTGCTTAGGTGGCAAAACAGATATTTCTAAATCACTAAAATTAGAAATGCCTTTTCCGTAAGTATTTACTAAGCCCACTCTAAAGACTTCAGCAAACTGCGTAACCTCTTCTTTAGATGCTTGTTTTGCATAACTCCCCATCACTCCACGCGCAATGAAGTTAAAGGCGATAACAGGGTCCAAAATCTTAGACAATTCATCAATAAAAACTTCTGGCTGCTTTACTGGGTCCAAACCACTATTAAGAGCTTCAAGCACATTTTTGGTGGCTTCTTGGACAATTTTATGCGGAGCAGAATCAAAGGTAACTGGAACAACATTTACTTTTGCCGTGACCAACGGGGATATGCAAAAGAAGCATAATGCAACAAAGTACGCAATTGATTGTTTACGAATCATTTCTTATATACCTTTACTATCACTTATTTACTGTCATTTACGCTATCGAGCCTTTAAAAGCTTAAGGAAAGCCCCATTAATAAGCGGCCTAAATATAGATCCTTGGCCGCTATACCCACTAAACCAATAAATATTTCAACTGGCCCAGCATTTTTTACTGACAGCTCGAACCGCACACTATACCATCTGCACCCCTACGCTTACATGTTAATATTTACTAAAAGTAATTGCTTGTAAATATCTACTGCTATCTATCATCAATAGCCTAAGTGCAAAAAACTGAATAGAGACTGAAACCTATGCTCGACACACTTCTTCCCTGGCTAGCGATTCTATTAGGCTTTGTAGGCCTTATATGGAGTGCGGATAAATTTGTCGACGGTAGTGCAACAATAGCTAGCCGATTTGGTATTTCCAAATTAATTATCGGGCTCACAGTGGTTGCATTCGGCACATCAGCTCCTGAAGTCGTTGTATCTATCAGCTCGTCACTTAAAGACTCTGGAGATTTGGCAATTGGTAATGCAATAGGTTCCAACCTTGCTAATATCGGACTGGTGCTGGGAGTCACAGCATTAATCGCCCCTCTGCCCATAAAAGCACATATTCTTAAACAAGAATTCCTAATTATGCTGGCAGTGTTCGTCATTGCAGGCTTATTTTTATTTGATGGACAGCTTTCTTTAATCGAAGGCCTTATTCTTGTCAGTTTGCTATTACCCTTGCTGTTCTGGATTGCTTACTCTAAAAAACAACACCCAGAAGAAGAGGAAGAGCTTCCAGAAATCACTTCGTTAAATATCGGGATCTTATGGTTTATTGTTGGTCTCACCCTGCTGATTGCAAGCGCCGAAATACTAGTATGGGGGGCAAAAGATATCGCCACTCAATTTGGTGTAAGCCCACTCATTATTGGCTTAACTGTAGTGGCAGTGGGCACTAGCTTACCCGAGCTAGCAGCTTCGGTGGCGAGTGCACTAAAGGGTCATCACGATATTGCCATTGGTAATGTCATTGGCTCAAATATTTTTAACTTGCTGTTGGTTATGGGTATTGCGCCTATTATAAAACCCATTGCAATGGAAGCCGAGGTGTTTAGTCGAGACTTCACTGCGATGGCAATTATCACACTATTTCTAGGCGCAGCTATGTTATTTAGCTATTTAAGAAGCAAGGGTAATAGTCAATTAAGCAGACTAGTGGGTATTGCTTTGTTACTATTGTATGCTTCCTATTATGTTTTACTGTTCTAAACTGCAAGCTAATTTTATATGACACAAATAGTATCTTCGCCACAAGGCAATACGCCTAAAGAGCACGACAGCACGTTCATCAATGTTGGTAGACGCACTATTGCACTTGAAATTGACGCCGTTAATGCACTTAGTGATCGAATTAATCAAGACTTTGTCCATGCATGCCAACTAGTATTTGAGTGTAAAGGGCGCACAATTGTCACCGGAATGGGTAAATCTGGCCATATTGGTAAAAAAATAGCAGCAACACTGGCTAGCACAGGTACCCCTTCGTTTTTCGTGCACCCCGGTGAAGCAAGCCACGGTGATTTAGGTATGATAACTACCGATGATGTCATTATCGCTATATCCAATTCGGGTAGCTCTGCCGAGGTTCTCACCTTGTTACCCACCATCAAACGCCTTGGCATACCCCTCATCAGTATGGCAGGCGCACCAAACTCGCCACTAGCACAACAGGCCGACGTTAATTTAGATATCAGCGTTAAAAACGAAGCCTGCCCCTTAGATTTGGCACCTACATCAAGCACTACAGTCACATTAGTAATGGGAGACGCCTTAGCGGTAGCTTTGTTGGAGGCACGTGGATTCACACCCGAAGATTTTGCATTTTCGCATCCGGGTGGAGCACTTGGTCGACGCTTATTGTTAAAAGTGGGCGACCTTATGCATAGCGATAAAGATTTACCTGCCGTTTCTGAAAGTACACCTTTGACGCAAACATTAATCGAAATGACTCAAAAAGGTTTAGGGATTACCACCGTTATTAATGATGAGAACAAACTAACAGGAGTATTCACCGATGGCGATTTACGCCGTGCGATTGATAAAAATATTGATATTAACCAAGCTCTCATTAAAGATGTCATGTCGGCCAACCCGACCACCATCAATGCCAATATGCTGGCAGCAGAAGCTATGGGTTTAATGGAGCGACGATCTATCACTGCATTAATTGTCGCCAATGAAGACCAACAGCCTGTTGGTGTTATCCATATGCACGATATTTTACGGGCAGGCATTTTTTAAAGGTCAGTAGAGATCACTCTCATAGATCATCACAATAAGCGTCTAATGATATGAAGTTAACAGATATAGATAATGCTATTATCGACCGCGCCCGCAAGATTAAGCTATTAATTCTTGATGTAGATGGAGTGTTGAGCGACGGTAAGCTATTTTTTACCAATGCTGGCGAGGAGATAAAAGCATTTAACTCTCTTGATGGTCATGGCATCAAAGCCTTACAAAAAAGTGGGGTACGTGTTGCTATTATAACGGGCAGAACGAGCCATATTGTTGAAAAAAGGGCAGCCGCTTTAGGGATTACTATTTTGATCCAAGGCAGAGAAGATAAGTTAGCGGCACTAGAAGAAATCAGACAGAAACACCCATTTGAGCTGGAAGAAATTGCCCATATGGGTGATGATCACCCTGACCTACCTCTGATTAAATGTTTAGGCCTTGGATTAAGTGTTAATAATGCGCACTGGCTTGTCAAAGAACATGCTCACTGGGTCAGCCAATGCAATGGAGGTGAAGGCGCAGTAAGAGAGGCTTGTGACCTAATTATGTTAGCTCAAGACACATTTGATCAATCAATATCACCTTACTTGTAAGGCCTACTATAAATAAGCAGCTACTATAATTCGCCAATGACTAAATCTAAAAAAATAGTATTCGCCTGCCTATTGCTTATCATTATCGCAACATTATCCTGGCAGTTTATCCCCAAAGAGTTTTTTAAAAAACAGCTCACTAGTATTTTGGGCGATGAGCCGGTACGCGTAGATTTCCCTGTTAGTTATTTAAATAACACTCGAACACAACAATTTAACAAATATGGCTTACTAGACTACACCCTAACCGCCAACGTTATTCGACAATTTGAAATGGATGTTGCCACCAAACCAGACTTAATTATCGAACAGCCTTTTTTAACCATTTACAACGACGACGTTGACTCAAGTAATCCACTGAGTATCGAAAAGCTTAAAGCTTCCCCTATTATTGTATCCACCGTATCTGCTGATATTGCCGAGGGTTTTGATAACAATGACAAACTCACATTAAAGGGCAATGTTATTATTACCCAAATTGATGAAAACGGTGAACCGAGCCTACTTAAAACATCGGTACTTCATCTAGAGCCTAGTCGTCGGTACGCGCAAACGGACAAACCTGTTATTATCACTGACCCTGAGGGCACAACTAAAGCGACAGGTATGAAGGTATTTTTAAATGACAAACGTATTGAACTGCTGTCTAAGGTTAATAGTCAATATACTCCGCGCTAACATTTAATTTTATGGCACTAATAAATCATACAGAGTATTTATCGATGAAGATGTATTGCAAAAATATCACCACATTATTGTTAGCAAGTTTATTATTTTTCTATAGTTTCACAGTACTCGCACTACCTGAAGATCGTGACCAACCGATTGAAATAATCGCCGACTCTGCCGTAAAAGACGATAAGTTAGGCACGACGATATACAGTGGTAATGTCTCAATTACTCAGGGCTCCTTAAATATATTAGCCGACAAAGTCACTATATTTGTCGTCAATGAGCAAGCCACTAAAATAGTCGCCGTAGGTAAGCCGGCTCGTCTTAAGCAACAACCCAAGCCAGAGGAAAAAGATGTCGTTGCTAAGGCAAATACCATCGACTACCTTATTGTTGAAGAAAAAATTACATTAATCAGCAATGCTTCTCTTAATCAAGACGGTTCTAATATCAAAGGGCAGACTATTACTTATGATATTAAAGGCGCCAAATCCAAAGCTGAAGGTGGTGTAACCGTCACAGTTCAGCCCGCTAAAACCAAAAAATAGAACGATCAAGCTATGTCGACACTAACCGCAAGGCATCTTGCCAAAAGCTATAATAAACGGCCTGTTGTTATCGATGTTTCTATATCTGTTAAAAGTGGCCAAGTTGTTGGTCTACTTGGCCCTAACGGGGCAGGTAAAACAACCTGCTTCTATATGATTGCAGGCCTTGTTAATGCCGATAACGGCAAAGTCACTATCGATAAACGTGATATTACTTCACTACCTATTCATGGTCGTGCACGGGCAGGCATTGGTTACTTACCACAAGAGGCCTCTGTTTTTAGAAAGCTCACTGTAGCCAACAATATTTTGGCTATTTTAGAAACTCGAAAAGGGCTATCCCGCAAACAACGCCTACATAAACTAGAGTCCCTGCTACGAGAGTTTAATATTACCCACATTAGAGATTCACTAGGTATGTCTTTATCTGGTGGTGAGCGTAGGCGCGTAGAAATTGCTAGAGCTCTGGCGACAGAGCCTGCCTTTATCTTACTCGATGAGCCCTTTGCCGGTGTGGACCCTATATCAGTGAATGATATCAAGCAGATTATTAATCATCTTAAAAAGCGTGGTATTGGCGTACTAATCACCGACCATAATGTGCGTGAAACTCTCACCATTTGTGAAGTAGCCTATATAGTTAGCGAGGGACATATCATCGCAGAAGGTGACTCAGAGGCAATTTTGAGCAATCAAGCTGTTAGGGATGTGTATTTAGGGCAACAATTCACGCTCTAGTCTTAAGCCGCTTTCTATTATATTCAAACACCAATAGCTTAATTAGGCCCTTAACACTTTACTAGACCAATATCTAATGGATATTTTTCGGGCATAAAATTTGCTTTATTTGTCTTGCACCAACCGCCACTGATGACTAAAATCACTATTCAAGGTTTTTAGGTAGAGTGGCACTGAATGAAGCAATCACTACAACTGAGAATGGGTCAAAGCCTTACGATGACCCCACAGTTACAACAAGCAATTCGCTTATTGCAACTGTCGACACTTGATTTACAAAACGAAATTCAAGAAGCTCTCGATTCAAATCCAATGCTTGAGGTCGGTGACGAAACCACCGACAAAGACGGTAATACCGTTGAAGAGCCGGCTGTATTTGAAAACAGCCAAAGTGATATAGCCTCCACTAGCGATACCCCCTCCACCGAAAAGCAAAATAACGATTCTCAAATTACCGCAACGGATCAAACAAACGACACAAACGCCACTACTGATGATCCCACAAGCACAGAGGATTGGTCACAAGAAATACCTGAAGACCTACCTGTTGATACCAGCTGGGATGATGTTTATCAAAATACAGGACCCGTGGGGCCAGCTAGCAATGAAGACGATGAAAATAGCTTTGAAAGCCGCAGGGGTAGCACAGAAACCCTTCAAGATCATTTACTGTGGCAACTCAATTTAACCCCGTTTTCTAATCAAGACCGCATCATCGCAATGACAATTATTGATGATATAGAGCCAAGCGGCTTATTATCATCACCTATTCAAGAAATATACGAAGGCTTGGCAAGACAAATAGACGATATCGAGCTTGATGAAGTCGAGGCAGTATTACATCGTATACAACAATTTGACCCCCCAGGTGTTGCAGCACAAGACCTAAGTGACTGCTTACATATCCAATTAAGCCAACTATCACTAGAGACTCCTCACCTAGTAGTCGCCAAAGCAATTGTTAAAGAATATATATTGTTGCTGGGTAGTAAAGACTATAAAACCTTGATGAGAAAGCTAAAAATTAGCGAATCGGAATTAAGTGAAGCAATACAGCTTATCCAAACGATGAACCCTCGGCCAGGGGATGATCTCGCCATAGATACTACTGAATACGTTGTACCTGACGTCTTCGTGAGCAAACGCTCAAACCGATGGGTCGTTGAGCTCAATCCCGATATTGCCCCCAAACTGCGCATTAACTCTGACTACGCATCGATGGTAAAACGTGCTGATACCAGCAATGATAACACCTACCTAAAAAATAATTTGCAAGAAGCGCGCTGGTTTTTAAAAAGCCTGCAAAGCCGTAACGAGACCCTATTAAAAGTAGGCAGCGCTATCGTTGATAGACAGCAAGGCTTTCTTGATTTTGGTGAAGAAGCAATGAAACCTCTAGTTTTACATGATATTGCTGAAATTGTCGACATGCATGAATCAACAATTTCTCGTGTAACAACCAATAAGTATATGCATACACCTCAGGGGATATTTGAGCTCAAATACTTCTTTTCCAGCCATGTCAGCACCGATAGCGGCGGAGAATGCTCATCTACTGCTATTCGAGCAATTATCAAAAAACTGATTGCCGCCGAAAATACTCGAAAGCCATTAAGTGACAGTAAAATTACTGCGCTACTCGCAGATCAAGGCATCAAGGTAGCTCGTAGAACAATAGCCAAGTACAGAGAGGCTATGAATATACCGCCCTCTAATGAACGCAAACAACTTGTATAGTCCAATCAAATATAACAATACTACAAAAGAGCGGCATGCTTATTATAAATTTACTCACACGAATGATGTTAACCCTCAATAAATAAAGTAAAATACTGATAGCTTATCTATCCTATTGCTGGCTAGATATTTTCATTGATCGCCTATCTAACCTCATCTACTTTATGAATATAAAATCGTTACTATCACCAGATTGCGTACTCTTTCAACATCAATGTGCTAGTAAAAAGAGACTACTAGAAACTATCGCATCACATCTATGCGATCATAATACAAACCTTGATCCAAGCAATGTATTTAGCGCATTGATTGCAAGAGAGCGATTAGGCTCAACGGGTATTGGTAAAGGGATTGCAATTCCACATTGCCGTATCGAGGATTGCACTCAAACTATGGGCGTACTTGTAACACTAGAGACCCCTATCGACTTTAATGCAATTGATGAAGAGCCTGTTGATATCATTTTTGTATTAGTAGTGCCAGAAGGTAATCATCAAGACCATTTAAAAACACTAGCAGCACTTGCCGAAACCTTTTCTAGCGAAGAATGTTTAAGGAAAATTCGGGAGTCACAAAGCACACAAGAACTTTACGACATTGCCACAAGTCAAGGGTAAAGCTATAAATATGGCTTAACTATTTATTGCTATCTTTGATGTGTTTCAATGATAATTTTTACCAGCAACCTATAATCAAGTCATATGTAACTAATACTCCTGGAGAGAAGAACAATGCGCCTTATTATTATTAGCGGCAGTTCCGGTTCAGGGAAAAGTACTGCATTGCACGTGCTAGAAGATATGGGCTTCATTTGCATTGATAACCTACCCGCAAGCCTTCTCCCAAATTTAGTCAAACGCATCAACCAAGACGATGAGAAGCAATATGCAGTAAGTATTGATGCACGTAACTCTGAAGAAGATATCTCCAGCCTACCATTGTTAATCCAAAATGCCGATGTCGCTGCACTTAATTACCGAGTTATTTTTCTCGATGCAGATGAAAACGTGCTACTCAGACGCTTTAGTGAAACCCGTAGACGACACCCATTAAGCAATCAAGATACCAATTTACAAGCAGCTATTGATAAGGAAAAGAGATTATTAAAGCCCATTATAGATATCGCTGATGTTAATATTGACACCAGCGACATGGGATTCCATGACTTACGTGATCTTGTTAAACGAAATATATTTGCCTTTTATAGCTCTGGTACCAGTGTTCTGTTTCAATCCTTTGGATTTAAGTATGGCCTGCCGAGAGATGCAGATTTAGTATTTGATGTTAGATGCTTACCAAATCCACACTGGGATGTTAGCCTCAGAACTCTAACAGGTAATGACGAAGGGGTTATTAAGTTTTTAGAAAAAGAGTCAGAAGTTGTCGATATGTATAACGACATCCGACAATTTTTAGAACGATGGCTACCCTCCTATGATGCCAATAATAGAAGCTATATGACTGTTTGTATCGGGTGTACAGGTGGGCAACATCGCTCGGTTTATTTATCTAACTTACTGATGTCGCACTTTAGCAAAACACTAAATGATGTTCAGTGTAAGCATCGTGAACTCAATCTATGATATCTAAGCAACTTATTATTATTAATAAACTTGGCCTACATGCAAGAGCTGCGGCTAAACTGGCCACACTCGCTAATGAGTTTGATTGCAGTATAGTTGTTAAAGCAAATAGCAAAAGTGTTGATGGTAAAAGCGTAATGGCTCTTATGCTTTTAGCCGCAGCCAAAGGTACAGAGATAATTATCGAATGCAATGGCATAGATGAAGCATTCGCACTGGAAAAAATATGCATACTCATTAATAATTATTTCGACGAAGAAGAATAAAAGAGAAAAAAGAGCAATATATGCAGTCAACGAGTGGCGAAGAGCTTGATAAAACACAGATAAACCTTTCAAAGATATCAGAGATCCAAGAAAGCAATGGCGAGTTACGTATAGCAAAGCGTATGCTTAGTGGCTTGACGTCTGTAGAAATCGCAAACCTTATCAACTCATCCCCACCAAAGACTAGACGCTATCTTTGGAGCCTTATTGAGCAAGAATCTCACGCCGATATTCTACAAGAGCTCCCCGAAGAAGTAGCTGCACAGTTTGTCGAAAGGATGGATAGCCATCAAGTCGCCGAACTGACAGAAGAACTTGATGTAGATGATGCTGCCGATATTTTGCAGCACCTGCCCGATCAAGTAATGCAGCAAGCATTAGCTGCAATGAGTGCTCAAAATCGGGCACGACTAGAAACCGTTCTCTCTTACGAAGAGGATACGGCAGGCGGCCTGATGGATACGGATGTTATTACCATTCGACCACGTTTTACCTTAGATGTCGTATTGCGCTACCTACGCCGCCATGAAGAAATCCCACCCTCTACCGATCAACTTATTGTTGTGAATAGTGATAATGTTTATTTGGGTACATTGTCGATGAGTAAGCTACTCACCACAGACCCTAACATTAGCGTTCGTGAAATCATGCGCACCGATATAGAGGCGGTGCCTGTCGACATGGATGACGGTAAAGTCGCACAATTATTTGAACAAAACGACTGGGTATCAGCACCGGTTATAAATGATAAGGACCAAGTTGTAGGGCGAATAACTATTGATGATGTGGTTGATGTTATTATTGAAGATGCCGAACACTCCTTAATGGGTTTGTCTGGCCTTGGCGAAGATGAAGACACCTTTGCACCCGTGATTAAAACAACACCTAGACGTGCCATTTGGTTAGGTGTAAATTTACTGACAGCAATACTAGCGTCGTCGGTTATCAATATCTTTGAAGACACTATCGAAAAAGTTGTCGCACTGGCAATATTAATGCCCATAGTTGCTAGTATGGGTGGCGTTGCCGGCAGCCAAACACTTACCGTAGTTGTACGTGGGATGGCACTCGGTAAAATAGGACCAACCAATAAGAATTGGCTACTACTGAGAGAGATTTCCTCAGGCTTAATTAATGGATTTTTATGGGCGCTAACCTTGGCTCTATTAACTGCCTGGTGGTTCAACGACATAAAAATTGCGATTATTATTGCTGTTGCCACTATTATTAATTTACTGGTCGCTGCTATTGGCGGTACACTTTTGCCATCATTACTAAAACGAATGGGCATTGACCCTGCACTTGCTGGAGGTGTTGCACTAACAACTGTGACGGATGTTGTAGGCTTTATGTCTTTCTTAGGCTTAGCCACTCTTTTCTATCGCTAACCCCCTATTAATGACACTTATACTAGCTAAGATAGTAGCACTCTCGGATTTAAAATGACCGGATATAAAAAAAACCTTTCAAGCGATGACGAAAACCTTGAAGAACTAGCACCCAGCAAAACATCTGTAAAAAAAGCCATGCTTGAATTACAAGATGTTGCAGAGGAGCTGCTCAACACCCCACCTAAAAAATTAGCACAACTTCCTTTGAGTGAAATAGTTTCACGAGAAATAGAGCTTGGTAAGAAACTGCCTTCGAGCAATAGTAGACGCCGGCAAATACAAAGAATTGCAAAAATATTACGCTCAGAGAACCTAGAAGAAATAAGCCAAACCCTTAATGAAAAGCAATCAGACGATAGAAAACAGCATCTATCTATTAACTCTGCTCAACAATGGTCAGATAAACTTATCGATCATGGTAAAACAGCATTATCTGAATTCATGACAAATTATTCTAGTGCAAACCCACAGCGGCTAGGCCAACTTATTCGTAATGCAAAAAAAGAAAAGAATATCGATAAAAGTACATCGAACAAACATCAGCAACGTCTATTTAATGAAATTCAAGCAATACTCATTAAATAAAAAAACCTTTTTTAGCCTAGGAACCGTCAGTTTCATATGGTGGTATGACTAGTTCTGGTTGCCTCTCAGTTTGCTCAACATCCACATCAGGGTTATTAAGATCCCCTGAAATAGTATAATTAATACTGGATACCTGATTGAGCTGCTTTTTAAATATCTTACTGACAATATAAACACCTGCCGCAGCTGGCAGCCCAGCAGTCAAAGCTGTAATCAACGTTAAATTGCCCCCTATAGGAAGCGATGCTTCAAGATTTGCATCAACAGTCTGTTGGGGGTAATCGACAACGCCAGAGAGCATCATATCACTAGAAGGGCCCTTCATCGTTAGTGGCTCGGTCAGAGTCATTATTCCACGATTAAATGTCAGCTGCCCGTCAAGACTATCAAAGATAATGCCTTTTTTATAAACATCAGAAAAATCTAGCCGCACGCGGCGCGCCCAAGAGTTAAAGTTAAGCAAGCCAAAAATTCGCAATACACCACTAAAACTTCCAATATTGTCCTGACTAAACACACCCCCTTCATAATGATGCGTCATAGAGCCATTTAAGCGTTCAAGCTCAACCGCTAATGGAGAACCAGGCCAAGACAAGTTAAAGTCAATCTCTGTTTTATCGCTCTCCAATGCAACTGGTAAATTCCACTGATCAAATAATACTTTAGGGTTTTTACCTATAATTCTGCCATAAATAGAAGTGGATAACGGCTGTTGATTAGTTTTGGCATTCCAACGTAAAAAACCACCATCACTATCAGTAACACCCTTCAGATTAAAACCAGATACATCAGCATAAATATTACGAAAATCAACACCTTTCTCATCGGGTAATACATCAAAGGCCCAACGACCTAAAGGATTACCAAAAACATTCAAGCGATTAACCTTAACGGACATTTTAGGAAAAGAAGAAGAATCTACTTCGGCAAGAAGATCACTACTTTTATCGCTTCCATCACTTATCTTAGATTCACTAACAGCTTCATCATAATTTGGCGGCCAATTCAGGTAATCAAACTCCATGGTCAAAGGCAGCTTATTATCATCACTAAAAAATAAACTACCTAGAACATCTTTATTATCAGCAATAACACGCCATCCATTATTTTCTTTTTCACCTGAAAAAATAATATTTTCTAATACTTGATTATTGAATCGAAACTCATCTACAGATAGAAATAAACTAGTATCAGATATTGGCTCAGATGAAGAACTTTTAACACTTAGATTATTCGATAGCGATTCAAAAACTGGCAACCACTCATCTAACTGAAACTCTTTAAAGCCTCCAAGTAACTTTATACCCGCTTCTGGCAGCTCCACATTATCGGAAACAGAAATATCACTAACACTAAAAAACCCTGAAAACCGTTCGCTGCCCTTAGTGTTTTTACCCAAAGAGAATTTAGTCGCAAAATAAGGCCCCATAGTTAATTCAAAAATAGAATCATCCTCTGCAAATGGCAATTTAAAATCTAGCATCATTTTTTCTGTAGATGATTTTTTAAAAGGCTTAGGGAGGTCACTCTTCACACCCACTAAATCAGAGCTAATTGACAAAAGAGGTATCATTTTCGAATTACTGTTTGAAGGTAAATGGATGTTCGCCTTATAGTCTAACTTGCCATCCCAATATTCTAATAAAGGTTGGTCCAACCAGCTACTGATAGAACTCACAGTCGCTCGGCCTTTAGCTGAAACAATCAACGTATTCGGCAACTTACTGTCTTCGTATAACTTAATTGCAGCAGGTTGCCCGAAGACACTTGCGCTTAACCCTTTGGAAGAAAAACCTTTTTGGTTTGAATAACTCAAAGAGCCTTTTATTGAATCGAATGATAAATTCTGTTCATCAAATCTCAGCTTATTATCGATGAATTGTAAATTTATATCCTGTGTTGACAAACCTACGTTAGCGGATGAACCATTTAAGAAAATGCCTACCTTAGCAGCAACTTCGATATTACCGCTACTATTTGACACCTGGCTTGTCACCCCCCTTAAACTCTCTTTGATAAGGGAATTATTGACATAATTTAATGCTGAACGCGCTGGAGCAACCCCCCCAATATCGACAAACAACTTATTATCAGACTGAGCATTCCAGTGAATTTCTCCACTAAATTTTTCATCGCCATAAGCACTCACATTATTTACTAATGCAAACACTCTAGTGTTATCGATCAAAAGGTCAGCATTAATACCCTTGGCCTCAGGCCAATTGGAATCGAACCGTAGCTGCCCATCATTAACATTAACAAAAGCTTGAACGCTGCGGTCGGACTCTTTAACAAGGCCTCCGTAATAAAAAACACCCGTATGGCTTAAGTCCCCTGCCTTTATGGCTAGATCCATCCACGATAACAAGTCCTTTGGCAAAGACCTGGGGACTAGCTCACGATGAAATTCTGCCTTAGAGTTTTTTAGTCCAAGCTGTAAAGCTAGCTTGTTTTTCTCTGGTTCCTGCCGCCAATTAAGATTTAATAAAAAATTACTTTTTGCCTCGCCATAATTATTGTTTAATGACAAATCATAACCAAAGACATCCACCTCTTTTTTGTTAAAATCAAGTTCCCACCCAACAAGCCCTGTCGCGGTATCTGCCACTATTGGCTGGTCGTAGATACCTTTTATAAAAAGATCAAACTGTTTTGTGTCAACAATAACAAAGCCACTGTTAATTTCACTTTCAACATAACCACTCACATTTGTGAACGCTGGAACATTCTTCCAAATATCAGTGCTAACTTTATCAATAACAGCAGAAACTTTTGTTTTTTCTAACTCTAGAAAGTCAACATTGACTAATAAATCATGAACCCTACCTTGTGGATTTAATGATGAAAGAATTTCCTTAACTTTAGCTAGAGGAAATTTCTCACTATTAAAAAATGACAACCGAAAAAGTCGGTCAACCACCCATTGATTCAACTTCCCTAAATCTATTGATTCTATGCCAACATTTAGTTGATTTTTATTAGTTAAATTTACAAGAAACGGAGGGACACTAAATGCTCCATCGATAACAGCGTTGCGTACACCTACACTTAAGCCAGTTGAAGGTCGATAGCTACCAACAACATCTGCGTGCCACTCATTACCGGTTTCAGATTTTAATGCATCAATAACAGACTCGACATTTTTTAGTGCAACATGGCCATTCATTAAAAATCTATTAGTTGATGCAAAGTCAAACCATAACTCTACATCTGCATTAGATGACTGAACCCATTCTTGTTCTAAATCAACACCTGTTAACTGAGTAAATGTTTGAACCAATGTCTCTTCGGCAAAATTCTCCATTCTCAAATACGCTTTTGCAAAAAATTGATTGGGAATAGAAGGGTCACCTACACCTTCTACAATTAATTGAAAAGATGACTCCTGGGAGATAGATGCCTTAGCTTCGAGCCTATGAAAATGTCCGTTGTTTTTAAGCACAATCGATGGAACATTCGTTGTCAGCTCACGCTTATCACTAAACAAAAGGGTGAGATTGGCATCGTTAAGGTCGACATATTGAGCCGTTAAAAATAACGAGCTCGGGCTACGATAACGCCAGTTACTCGCTTTTGTGTCATTCCTAGAGGCAAAGTCGCCAAGAGACCAAGCACCTTGTTTATTTTGCACTAGTTGGGCCGACAAGCCAGTGGCGTTAACATCACTCCACACTGGGGCACGATAAAATATACTTTTTAGAATATCTATTTCTAAACTAACAGATCTAATATTTAAAAAATTTCTATTACGATTAGAAGACTGGCTCGTTATGAATGCAGCTTGGTGATGGATCGATAGATCTTCGATACTTATTTGAGGAGTGAGTCCCACCCACTTAGCGGATATCTGACCAATCCGAACACTAGAGTTGAGCTGATCACTTGCAAATTGTTCAATAGAGCTTTTAAATTGGTTAATGGAAGGAGATAACCATCGGGCGGACTGAATAATAATAGCCGCCAAAATAATCAGCAAAGCTAGGCAATACCAGCAATACTTGAACAAGGATCGAATCGGCTTTCTTTTTTGACCACTCATCTCTAATAACTTCTGCTACTTACTATTGTTAACCGACATAGACAAATATTTAGTCACGGGCCGACTAGGCAAATGGTAATATCTGACCTTAAACTATTCTTTAAATATCCATAATAGCTATAACCAACAACAAATGAGTCAATGACGATTAACAGTCTCTACGAAATTTAATAATAAGCTTAGTAATTATTATGTATCGTTTGACTCAATCTAAAACGGATTTGAATACTCTTCAGCATTAAGACAAGTACAGGCCACAATAGTGCGCTTGTTAACGCCGCAAATAGAAAGAAATAACTACTTTCTCGTTGGCTAACTAGACTTGAGACCCAATTAGAATAGATAGAAAACACCGCCACAAACATAAAAATCCATAGTGATTGATGCCAAAACACATAGTGACGAATGCGTGGATAAAACATGTGGGCTAGATAAGCCACAATCATCATACCAATTGCATTAACTCCCAGAGGTGAAAACTCGAGTAAGTCATGCAATAGACCCACAAACCAAGCCGATAACAAGCCAAAATACTGCGGCGATACCATTGACCAATAAATAACAAGTAATACGACAAATTCGGGGCGTAATCCACGCCATTCAAAGTCGATAGGCATCACCATCAACAAAAATCCAAGACAAAAACTAATAGTAATGAGGACTCTCAAATACCCAAACCCGCTTTTAAGTTAATCGTTTTAAAGCACTTATTCACTAAACACTAATAGCACATGTCGACTGCGATCCAATCGTGCCGCCGGCTTCGCAACAACCGTTGCAAAAGCCTCTCCTGGATCAAATGTAATCTTCTCTATCTGAGCGACAGGATAGCCTACAGGAAAACGACCTCCAAGGCCGGAACTAACAAGAATATCCCCTTCTTTGATATCCATCGTTGAGGATACGAAACGCAGGCGTAACTCATATAGATCACCCACACCCTCAGCAACCGTACGTACATTATTGCGAGTAATTTGAACAGGGATAGCATGGGAATTATCAGTAATTAATAGTACTTGTGCTGTATAAGGCGTCACAGAAACCACTTGTCCCATTAGACCAAATGCATCTAATAAAGGCTGGCCAACATAAATACCGTCGTTACTGCCTTTATCAACAATAACTTTGTGTACTAAGGGGTCGGGGGATACACCGATTAATTCAGCTACCAACACCCTGTCTTGCACAATCTCCGAGGAATTCATCAACTGTCTTAAGCGCAAATTCTCAGCGACGAGAGACGCCATTTGCTGTAGACGCGATTCCTGTACTCGGATTTGATTACGTAGCAGCTTATTCTCAGCCTCTATCTCTTGACGAGACAACAGTCGGTCATCAAACCACAGCGATACACGCTCAGGAATATCACTCACCCAATAGAAAGGTACCGCTATTACATCTAACTTACTACGAATAGGTTCTAGCCACTGGGTATAACGGCCAACAACCAATAGAGCAACAGTAATAATGACAAGCAGAACCACTCGGGAGAAATAGGAAGGGCCTTTCGTAAATAAGAGTTTAATAGGAACACCCAATCAGCGATATGAAGTTATGAGGAGTAGATAATAAGGCGCTATATTATCTACTCGCAAACGAGGATAAATACTATTAGGCAATAGCACATAGAAACCAATACGCTATATCTAGTCTTCTAAAAAGCCCATAGTTTTACTATCCATCCAACCCATAGCGATACCACCACCACGAGCAACACAGGTCAATGGATCATCAGCAACAATGACAGGCAGGCCAGTTTCTTCAGAAAGTAGTAGATCGATATCACGCAGCAGTGCACCACCACCCGTTAGCACAATACCGCTTTCGGCAATATCCGAGGCCAATTCAGGGGGTGACTGCTCTAGCGCACTTTTAACTGACTGGACAATACCTGCGAGGGCCTCTTGTAGAGCTTCTAATACTTCTCCACTGCTTAGCGTAAAACTACGAGGTACACCCTCAGCTAAATTACGGCCGCGTACATCAATATCGCGTGCCTCACTGCCTACATAGGCACAGCCAATTTCTTGCTTAATCCGCTCTGCCGTTGCATCACCAATAACGGTGCCATAGTTACGACGTACATAATTAACAATAGACTCATCAAAACGGTCACCACCAATACGTACCGAATCGGAGTAGACCACACCATTTAAAGAAATAACGGCAATCTCAGTAGTACCACCACCGATATCAACAACCATAGAGCCACTTGCCTCGGCCACACGAAGTCCTGCACCAATGGCGGCTGCTCTTGGCTCTTCGATTAACCTTACTTCACGGGCGCCAGCCCCCATAGCAGATTCACGAATAGCACGCTTTTCTACCTCGGTAGAAAGGCAAGGGACACAGACCAAAACCCTTGGGCTTGGCTGAAACCAACTATTCTCATGCACTTTGCGCATAAAGTGCTGTAGCATTTTTTCAGTCACCTGAAAATCAGCAATCACACCGTCTTTTAACGGGCGAATCGCTGTGATATTACCCGGTGTGCGTCCAAGCATTCTTTTTGCCTCGACACCTACCGCTTCGACGAGTTTTTGACCATTGTGATGGCGAATAGCAACAACCGATGGCTCGTTGAGAACGATACCTTTTTCACGCACGTAAATTAATGTATTAGCAGTACCAAGATCTATCGATAAGTCATTAGAAAATATGCCACGAAGGCGTTTGGGGATTAACATAGGAAGGGGTTACCTATTAATATTTCTGTAAGTGTTAGTAAAATGTATTTTAGTCATTAGCTTGTTCAGTACTTATTTTATTTTTTTGATGTTAGAACTAACTATAATCTAAAAATTTCTGAGCACTGTGTTTTTCTGTCCCATACCGGGTACTGCAAAGGCAATCAATGCCAACTAACCACATAAGTGGCAAGACTCTAACAATGCAAGCCTTATTCGGCAAGATGCAATTCATCAAAGATGAGAATTTTACAGCATTTTTACCGTGTTTTTCTCTCTTTTAACACTGAAAGCTAAAAAAATACGCTAGAATTGCACTCCTTAACAACTCATCTATAAATAGTCCTATTGGAGAAACATGTGGAAGCCAGTGAAATTGCTAAGTTAGCCCAGCTAGCGCGTATTAATATAGAAGCAGACATGGTTGACGAAGTCACAGAAAGTATAGGTAGCATTCTCAATTTAGTGGATCAGTTACAAGCGGTAGATACGAGTGGTGTTGAACCGATGTCACACCCGATGGATGCAGTCCAACGACTACGTGCGGATGTTGTCAGCGAGGAAAACCAACGCGATAACTTACAAGCAACTGCCCCCGCTACCGATAAAGGCCTATTTTTAGTACCTAAAGTCATCGACTAGCACCTACTGTATTTTCCAATGTTCGACTTATAACGATAAATGGCAGGCCTAATCATTGCCAGTTTACTTTTAATAAGCAACAAACACTCAATGAATTTATAACTCTCTATTAATAACACTATGTCTTCAAATATTACAAAACAGCGCAGTCTGCACGAATTAAGCATTACTGAACTCAACGCAGGCCTTCGCAATAAGGATTTTTCCAGCGTTGAATTAACCCAACACTTTATTGAACGCATTGAGCGCTTGGATACACGCTTTAACAGCTTTATTAGCATCTGTTCCGAGCAGGCCTTAACTGCTGCAAGCCGCGCCGATGCACAATTAGCGAGCGGCAATGCAGGCGTACTGTGTGGAATTCCCATTGCCCATAAAGATTTATTTTGCACCAACGGGATCCGTACCAGCTGCGGCTCAAAAATGCTTGATAATTTTGTGCCTCCCTATGACGCTACCATTGTAGAAAACTGTGCTAATGCCGGCGCCGTTGTACTCGGCAAGACCAATATGGACGAGTTTGCGATGGGCTCATCCAATGAGAATAGCTTTTATGGGCCGGCAATAAACCCCTGGGGGGAAAACTGCGTACCCGGTGGCTCATCAGGTGGCTCGGCGGCCGCAGTTGCGGCACAACTAGTCACTGCTGCTACCGCCAGTGATACCGGTGGTTCTATTCGCCAACCGGCGAGCTTTTGTGGTGTAACGGGCCTAAAACCTACCTATGGCCGCGTTTCACGCTGGGGAATGGTCGCCTATGCATCGAGCCTTGACCAAGCAGGCCCCATTGCAAAAAGTGCCGAAGATGCCGCTATTATGCTCAATGTATTGGCAAGCTTCGATAAAAAAGACTCAACCAGTATCGATAAGACAAAACCCGATTACGCAGCAACACTGGATCAACCTCTTAACGGCTTGCGTATTGGCATATCCAAAGAATATTTTAGCGACGGTATCGACCCAGAAGTGGCAAAGCTCACCCAAGACGCCATTAGCTTTTATGAGACTCTCGGCGCTAGCATTAAAGAAGTATCTTTACCTCATACACAATTAGCGGTACCTGCTTATTATGTCATTGCACCCGCTGAATGTTCAGCCAATTTATCACGCTTTGACGGTGTTCGTTATGGCTATCGCTGCGAAAACCCAACAGACCTTGAAGACCTCTACAAACGCTCGCGTGCAGAGGGTTTTGGCGAGGAAGTAAAACGCCGCATTCTCGTCGGCGCCTATGCTCTATCGGCAGGTTATTACGATGCCTATTACCGTAAAGCTCAACAGGTGCGCCGTTTAATCAAACAAGATTTCGATACCGTGTTTAAAGAAGTCGACCTTATTGCTAGCCCTACTGCGCCAACGCCCGCTTTTGGCTTAGGTGAAAAAACAAAAGATCCTGTATCGATGTATCTAGAAGATATTTACACATTACCTGTTAATTTAGCAGGGCTACCAGCGATCTCTATCCCCTGTGGCTTGACAGGGCAGAATAAACCCGTTGGCCTGCAATTAATTGGTAACTACTTTAGTGAAGCGCAATTACTTAATAGTGCGCATAAATTTCAACAAGCAACAGATTTTCATCAGCAAACAGCCCCTGATCTTGACTAGGCCTTGTAGTCACTGATTGTTATTATCTGAAATCAAGAATAAAGAGATATAGTTATGGAATGGGAAACGGTAATTGGCCTTGAGGTCCATGTACAACTCGCCACCGCAACCAAAATATTTTCAGGCGCAAGCACCGCTTTTGGCGCAGAGCCTAACACACAAGCCTGCGCAATTGATCTTGCCATGCCTGGCACATTGCCCGTTGCTAACGAACAGGCTTTTCGTTACGCCATTATGTTTGGCTTAGCCATCGATGCTGAGATTGGCAAACGTTCTTATTTTGAGCGCAAAAACTATTTTTACCCCGACTTACCCAAAGGCTATCAAACCACACAACTCGACCAACCCATTGTCGGTGCAGGTCACGTTGATATCGAACTTGATGATGGTAGCACCAAGCGTATTCGCATCCATCATGCACACCTTGAAGAAGACGCGGGTAAATCGTTACACGAAGACTTTCAGGGAATGTCGGGTATCGATCTCAACCGTGCAGGCACCCCTCTGATAGAGATCGTCTCCGAGCCAGACATGACAAATTCAGCCGAGGCTGTGGCCTTTGCTAAAAAATTGCACTCTATTGTCACCAGCCTCGGTATTTGTGATGGCGAGATGTCTCAAGGCTCGATGCGCTTTGATGTCAATATCTCAGTACGCCCTAAAGGCCAAAAGGAATTAGGCACACGCACAGAAACTAAAAACTTAAATTCATTTAAGTTTATGGAAGAGGCCATTGCTTTAGAGGTAGAACGCCAAATAGATGTTATCGAAGATGGCGGAGAGATTATCCAACAAACACGTCTCTATGACGCCGATACCAAATCTGCTCGTGCTATGCGCTCTAAAGAAGACGCTAACGACTACCGCTACTTCCCCTGCCCCGATTTACTCCCTGTTATTTTTGATGACGACTATATTGCACAAATTAACGACAACCTACCTGAGCTACCCGAGGCACGCTGCGCACGTTTTATTAGCAAATATGCACTATCGGATTACGACGCCAAGCAACTCGCCGAAAATGCCGCCATTGCCAACTACTTTGAAGCGTGTACCGAGCAATGCGATGATGCAAAACTATCTGCCAACTGGGTAATGGGTGAGCTTGCAGCAAGCTTAAACGCGCACGAGCTAAGCATACAAAACTGCCCCGTTAGCGCCTCGCAACTAGCCGGCGTTATCTCACGCATTAAAGATAAAACCATTTCCAATAAAATTGCCAAACAAGTCTTTGACGCGCTTTGGAATAAAGAAGGTGATGATGCCGACAGTATTATCGAATCCAAAGGCTTAAAACAAGTTTCTGATACGGGTGCATTGGGCGCAATGATCGACGATGTTATTGCAGCCAATCAAAAGCAAGTTGAAAATTATCGCAATGCAGATGCCGACAAACGCCCTAAAATGCTAGGCTTTTTTGTTGGCCAAATTATGAAAGCATCTAAAGGGCAAGCTAATCCACAACTAGTGAACCAGCTATTACAAGAAAAGCTGAATGGCTAAGCCTTTATCGGCAGGCCTAATTGATAAATATTACTTAATTACCATTCAACGACAGAGCTAAAAACATGGCATTAAAAAAAGATAAAGAAAAAGTACTAGGCGAAGTATTCGATGATGAGCGTATCAAAACATTTTTAGATTACGAAGCCTACGGCGACATCAACCCTAGTTACCACCTTTTAGAAAAAGCTTATCGAGGCATGAAGGTCGATAATTTTTCAACCTTCTTAACCTTTTTCATTAAGGCTGGCCATGATATTAATGCTAAGGGCAGCGACGGCAATACCTTTTTAAAAACTATCGAAAGACATACGCAGGCTGACGATTACATCGTTGCATTAAAACAGCACGGTGCCGAGGCTTAATCAGCGGTTCTAAACAGCGTATACAGTAAAGTATCAGGGTACTTGTGAATAAACTACAAACCATCAATCTACTCAAAACCATTAATACTGTTGGTAACGGCTTTCGCTACCTTCTCGAGGGCGCTAAAATACTCACTCAGCCTGGCATGAAGCGGTTCGTTCTGGTGCCGCTGGTTGCTAACATTATTGTTTTTATCTTTTTAACCACGCTGTTAATCCAATACTTTAGTGATGTTACACAGTACTTTAGCGATTTTTTATCCGGCTGGGCATGGCTTGCTTATTTTGCAGCAATTATTGCGACTATTTTATCTGGCCTTGCAGCGTTTATTATCTTACTGGTTTATGGATACAGTTTTAACCTAATCACTAATATTATTGCCGCTCCTTTTTACGGTATGCTTGCCGAAAAAATAGAAAATAGACTCACTGGCAATGTACTTCCAAGTGAATCAATAGCGAGTATTACGGTACGTACCTTACAGCGAGAAATGGTCAAGCTGTGGTATTTTATATCGAGAGGTTTTTTAGTCACCCTTGGGCTTTTTATTTTAGCCTTTATTCCGCTATTAAATATTTTAGTACCCATACTTGCTGTACTTTGGGGCGCATGGGTACTCACATTGCAATATGTCGACTACCCTGCCGATAACAACCGCATGTCCTTCGGTGAACTACGCCGTCAAATCAAGTCGAAGAGATATTCAACAACAGGCTTTGGCGGCCTGATATTACTGGGCAGTATAATTCCCATTGTTAATATTTTTATTATGCCAATTGCTGTAGCCGGTGGAACAATCTTTTGGATTAATGAACTCAATAATCCCATCATAGAAGGTTAAACAGCCTAGCGATGAGTTAAGCACATAGAGTTAACTCACCCCACAATCAATAGCATGATGACTTATTCCCACTCAATCGTAGCGGGTGGCTTGCTAGAGACATCATAGGCAACACGCGAGATGCCCGATATTTCATTAATAATACGGTTAGAGACCTTCTCCAACAACTCATAGGGTAAATGCGCCCAACGCGCGGTCATAAAGTCAATAGTCTCAACGGCTCTTAGACTTACTACCCATTCATAGCGACGGCCATCGCCAACAACACCAACGGATTTAACGGGCAAAAATACAACAAAAGCCTGACTGGTTTTATGATACCAATCGGCATTGTGAAGCTCTTCTATAAAAATAGCATCAGCCTCTCTCAATAAATCAGCATACTCTTTTTTAACTTCACCTAATATACGTACACCAAGACCAGGGCCAGGGAATGGATGTCGATAGACCATGTCGTAAGCTAAACCAAGCTCTAAACCTATTTTGCGCACCTCATCTTTAAATAATTCACGCAGTGGTTCAACTAATTTCATTTTCATATTATCGGGCAAACCACCCACATTGTGGTGCGATTTAATCACATGTGCCTTGCCTGTTTTAGAGGCCGCTGATTCAATAACATCAGGGTAAATTGTGCCCTGAGCTAGCCAATTAACATCCTGTATTTTATGGGCTTCTTCATCAAAAATTTCGATAAAGGTGTTACCGATGGCTTTACGCTTAGCTTCGGGATCGCTGACACCTTTGAGCTTATCAAGAAATACCTGCTCTGCATTGGCACGAATGACTTTGATACCCATATTCTCGGCGAACATAGCCATCACCTGATCGCCCTCATTTTTACGCAGCAGACCATTGTCGACAAAAACACAAGTCAATTGATCACCAATTGCTTTATGCAGCAAAGCAGCAACCACCGATGAATCCACGCCACCCGACAGACCTAGTAGTACCTTATCGCTACCCACCTGCTCGCGTACTCGCTTGATCATATCCTCAATAATATTAGCGGGAGTCCATAAGGCCTCACAGCCACAAATTTTATGCACAAAGTTCTCATATAAGGGCTTACCCTGTAGCGTATGAGTCACTTCCGGATGGAATTGAATACCATAAAAATGTTTTTCTTCGAGCGCAATACCAGCAATCGGGCAGGAATCTGTCGAGGCAATTAGACCAAAACCAGCCGGAATCTCCACTACCTTATCACCATGACTCATCCATACATCAAGGTATGTATTGCCGCCGTCTTCACGGTCACTCAAATTGCTTAATAGTTGATTCTGCTCCTCTAGCTTTATCTCAGCGTAACCAAACTCATGTACAGCGGAAGTAGCTACTTTGCCACCTAACTGCTCAGCCATAGCCTGCATGCCATAACAAATACCGAGTACAGGGATACCCAAATCAAATACACCCTCAGGAATTCGTGGCGATGCATCTCCGGTTACAGACTCAGGCCCACCCGATAAAATAATACCCTTGGGGCTAAATTCACGAATATCATCGATACTAATATCAAAGGGCCTAATCTCAGAAAACACACCAATCTCACGCACACGACGCGCAATCAATTGCGTGTATTGCGAACCAAAATCGAGAATTAAAATACGTTCTGAATGGATGTCTTGAGTCATTAATTGATACTCTTAAAAGCTTTTTGGATACTTATAAAATTAAAATAGAGCCGTAAGACTCTATTTTAATAATAGTTTATTTACAGAAGCGTTGGCGAGGCAGCCAAGACAAGGCGCCGATGATCGCAAAAGCGGAGCTTATATTAATAAGTGAGCATTTTAAGATCATTGGCAACGCCGTATTGGCAACGCAGGTAGCTTCATTACCTAACTGGGTAGTTGGGGGCTTCTTTTGTAATCTGCACATCATGCACATGACTCTCACCCATACCCGCAGAAGTCACTCTTACAAACTCAGGCACTGTACGCATAATATCTATTGAGCATGAGCCAGTGTAACCCATTGCTGAACGCAGACCGCCCATTAATTGATGTACGATTACCGAGATTGGCCCTTTATAGGGGACACGACCTTCAATACCCTCTGGTACAAGCTTCTCAACTGCACTGCCTTCTTGAAAGTATCGATCAGATGAGCCTTGTGTTTTAGCCATAGCACCGAGTGAGCCCATACCACGGTAGGATTTATACGTGCGACCTTGGAATAGCTCAACCTCTCCAGGAGCCTCTTCAGTGCCCGCAAACATAGACCCCATCATTATGGCACTAGCACCAGCAACAACAGCCTTGGCAATATCACCCGAGAAGCGAATACCCCCATCGGCAATGACTGGCACACCGGTATCTTTTAACGCCTCGGCAACATTGGCAACAGCCGAGATCTGTGGCACACCCACACCACTAACAATGCGAGTTGTACAGATAGAACCGGGACCAATACCCACTTTAACCGCATCGGCACCGGCTTCTACCAAGGCTTTAGCTGCGGCGGCTGTCGCAATATTGCCACCGATCACTTGCATATCGGGGTAGGCTTGTTTGATTTTACGTACACGCTCAATCACATTGCGAGAGTGCCCGTGAGCGGTATCGACAACGAGTACATCAACACCCGCAGCCACTAAAGCATCGACTCGATCATCGGTATCGGGGCTGGTACCTACGGATGCACCAACACGCAGACGACCCTCTGGATCTTTACAGGCATTAGGGTAACGCTCAGCTTTGTTAATATCTTTAACGGTCATCAAACCACAAAGATCGAAATCCTCATTAACGACGAGTATTTTTTCAATACGGTGTTTGTGCAATAACTCACGTACTATTCCAGCAGTTGCGCCCTCTTTTACCGTGACGAGCTGATCTTTGCCGGTCATAATGCTATCAACGGTCGCATCAAGGTTTGTTTCAAAACGCACATCGCGCCCCGTAACAATGCCCACAAGATTGCCGTTTTCCAATACAGGCACACCTGAGATATTTTTTCGCTTGGTCAGCGCTATTAATTCGCTAATTGTCGCTTTCGACTCAATAGTGATGGGATCTTTAACAACACCTGCCTCAAATTTCTTTACCGCGAGAACTTGGCGGGCCTGTTCTTTGACAGACATGCTTTTATGGATAACACCAATACCACCTTCTTGGGCAAGAGAAATGGCCAAACCAGATTCGGTCACGGTATCCATTGCTGCCGAGACTAATGGAATATTTAATTGGATATTACGGGTTAGCTGTGTACAGAGAGATACATCTTTGGCGGTTATTTCCGAATAACCGGGTACTAATAGTACATCGTCAAAGGTCAAAGCTTCTTCAATAATTCGTAACATAGGTGTTTTATCCAAAAAATCAGACTTAGCGTCTGTATACGAGTAAACCCTTAATTATAAACTGTTACAGCAAATGGGTAAATGCAATCCTAGACCACAGTTAAAGTTATCAGTTAGTATTTACCCTCCCTCCCATCTATTGTGCTTGTATTAAAAGAAAATCAATTTACACTTGAGCCATGATTGCCTCACAAGAAAAAAACATTCTATCGGTTAGCCAACTCAACCGCCGCGCTAAGCAACTACTGGAGACTCACCTACCTTTAATTTGGGTATCGGGAGAGCTTTCAAACTTTGCAAAACCAAGCTCTGGGCACTGGTACTTTTCACTCAAAGATGAACGCGCACAAGTACGTTGCGCCATGTTTAAACAAGCCAATTCGCGACTGCGCTGGCAACCTAATGCTGGCGACCATGTACTAGTGCGTGCACGGGTTAGTTTGTACGAAGGCCGTGGTGACTATCAGTTAATTGTTGAACATATGGAGCAGGCAGGTGCAGGAGCACTACAACAAGCTTTTGAGGATTTAAAGTACAAACTACAGCAAGAGGGCCTATTCAACGAGGCCAACAAAAAAGAACTTCCTCAATTCCCCAAGCATATAGGCATTATTACATCACCAACTGGGGCAGCCATTCGTGATATTTTATCGGTGATACACAGGCGTTACCCCATTGTTAATAGCACTATTATCCCCGTATCTGTTCAGGGAGAAGGCGCAGCCAATGAAATTATTAAAGGTATTAAAAAAGCCATTGATCATAGAGGCTTTGACCTTTTAATATTAAGTCGCGGTGGTGGCTCGATAGAAGATTTATGGGCGTTTAATAACGAGAACCTTGCCAGAGAAATTCACGCCTGCCCCATACCCACAATTAGCGCGGTCGGCCATGAAGTCGATTTTACCATTGCTGACTTTGTTGCCGATGTGCGTGCCCCCACCCCATCGGCAAGCGCCGAAATTGCAACTCCAGATCTTAATGAATGGTTACAAACCATTGATTTTTTGCAGGAGCAATTAGTAAATCATCTGCGGCGGATTATCCAACAAAAAAATCAGGAGCTAGTCTTTTTTAAAAAGCGCCTACGCCACCCTCGCGAGCAAATCCATAATCGAAAGCAACAACTAGACAAGATAGAGAAGTCGTTATTAAGTCATATTAATACACTACTTAACTCACAGAGAAAAGAACTGACGTCAATAAACAAACGCCTACGGCTTCAACACCCTGAAAAAAATATCCAAATATTTACAGAAAAACTCTGTCAGCTGAATCAAAAAAATCAACGCGCACTTTTACAAATACTGCAAACCAAAAAGCAAGAACTGTCAGCATCGGCACAAGTACTCAATGCCGTGAATCCCCTTAGCGTATTATCCAGAGGTTATAGTATGACAACTTCAGCCGATAACAGGGTTATCAATAGTGTCGATGATGTAGCTGTTGGCGATGTAATATCGACACACTTAACGAAGGGTAGTATAAGTAGTACAGTGATAAAAACAGAGTCTAAGCAATAGCGATTTAAAGAGTCATTAATAAGTTTCGCTAAGTAGCCACTTTTTTTGCAGCAGCAGGCCTTGCACTCCAATGTAGATAAAGATGTATAATTTTTGCAACAATTAAAATAACCATCCACTGTATACCTAAGTCATAAAATAGATTTAGTGTTAACCAATGCACAAAGGTACCAATCGCAACAATGTAAGTAATACGCTGCAATAATTTCCATTTTTTTGCGAGCTTTTTCATCGAGAAATTATTAGATGTCAGCGCCAATGGAATAAAAAAGAAAAAAGCAAACCAGCCCGACCCTATCCTCCAAGTAAACAATTCGTCAAATAGATACTCTAGATAATAAACGTCGCGAATATATAGCAGCAAGTGCAACAGCGCATAGGCAAAGCTAGCCACACCAAAATAACGGCGACTTTTTAACAGCCAACCTCTCAGTTGTTTGGTGAATGAGAATTTTTTTAAAATAATTAGCATCGGGCTAATCGATAAGGTAAACACTAATAGTTGTGTTGAGATCACACCGGTTCGGTGCATCATCTCACTGTAGTATTCCTCAACAAAAATAAAATCCAGCAAATAAGGCACAGAAGGAATAGCTAGTAGTAGCCATAACAAGTAGGGAGATTTAAGGGCTTTAATAAGTACAGGCATACGTCGTTTTCAAGCAGTTATATAAAGCCGCTGATATATAAAAACTCGAAACAATCAATTAACGGCGTGTTTTTTTGTTAGGCGAACGATTGGGAGCATTAGCTGCAATTCGTCGCTGACGTGCTTGTTGACGCGTACCTGGCGCTTTAGTTCCCGCATAAGGGTTATCCGAGGATTTAAACTGCAGCCTTACAGGGGTACCATGTAAATCTAGTGCTCGACGAAAAGTTTTCTCAAGGTAGCGCACATAGTGTCCTGGAATCTCTTTAGTCTGATTACCATGTATCACAATAATGGGTGGGTTATGGCCTCCAGGGTGAGCAAAGCGTAACTTAATACGATGCCCACGCACCAGTGGTGGCTGATGCTCAGATACGGCCATTTGCAACACTTGGGTCAAATGGTTACTAGAGAACCTATCTGTCGCCGACTTAAAGCCCTGCTCTATGGATTCGTATAAATGGCCAACACCAGTACCATGCAATGCTGATATAAAGTGAACATCGGCAAAATCGACAAAGCGTAAACGGCGTTTTAGCTCATTCTTAATATATTCTTTAGCCTCACTCTCAAGGCCATCCCATTTATTAAGCGCGACAACTAAAGCTCGACCTACATCAATTACGTGCCCCATCAAATGAAGGTCTTGATCAACCAAGCCCTCTTGGGCGTCGATCATTAAGACAACGACATTGGCATCATCAATTGCCTGTAGCGTTTTAACAATAGAGAATTTCTCGACGGTCTCTTTGACTTTTTTACGCCGACGAATACCGGCTGTATCGATCAATGTATAGGCTTTACCGTGGCGTTCATAATTGATGTAAATACTGTCACGAGTGGTGCCAGGCATATCGTAAACAACGACACGATCTTCGCCCAACATGCGGTTAACTAGAGTCGATTTACCCACATTGGGGCGACCTACCACGGCAATTTTAATACCACCTTCTGCAGGCTGATCTTCAACCAACTCGACTTCTTCATCAATGATCTGAGAAGCTTGAATTTCAGCCAATCTATTCAGTACAACATCCATCAACTGGCGTACGCCACGCCCATGAGTTGCAGTAATAGGATGTATATCGTCAAACCCCATCTCGTAAAAAGGCGCTACCACTACATCGTAATCGTGGCCGTCTATTTTATTAGCAACTAAAAGTAGTGGTTTACCCGTTGTACGCAAATGCCTTGCAATGTGTGCATCGGATGCTGTGAGCCCCGCCTTGCAATCAACTAAAAATAAGACTAAATCGGCCTCTTCGATAGCGAGTAATGACTGTGCAGCCATCTCACCATCAATGCCTTCCTCGCCACCAGTTAAACCACCAGTATCGATACAAATGATGCGCTGATCATCAAATACAGCCTCACCATATTTGCGATCGCGCGTTAGCCCTGCGTAATTTGCAACAAGTGCATCACGTGTACGAGTGAGACGATTAAATAATGTAGATTTACCTACATTGGGTCGCCCAACAAGGGCAATGACAGGAAGCATGAAATAGCCTGTTAGCGTTTTTGGAATAAATAAACAGCGATAGAAGCCAGCACACCATCATTACCTAATACGTAAAGATAAGTGCCATCAGATACCATAGGTGAGCGCACACCATCTCGATCTATACGAAAGCGATCTAGCAAGCCTCCACTTTCTGTATCAAAAATATGGACATAGCCTTTATAGTCTGCAGTAACAACAAAGCCTGCAAGGTTTTGTGGGGCAGCCAATTTGCGTCCCTCAAGTATTTTACTCTCCCAAAGCAGGAGCCCTGTTTTTGCCGAATAGGAACGCAAAAAACCCTGATCGGTAGTGACAAAAACACGATTACCAATAACTAGGGGGCCGCTATAACTAGAGTTTTCTTGAGACCACAATAACTCACCACGTGGCGTAAGCGCACTTAGCGTGCCGTTATAACTCGTTGTGTAAATAGTTTTATTGCTCAATACCGGCGACCCGTCAACATCGACCACCCTCTCAATATCTGAACGGCCTTGTGGGCTAGCGACTCGTCGCTCCCAATAAAGCGTACCATCGACAGCAGAAAGTGCGATTAATTTGCCATTGGCAAAGCCAGTAATCAGATTAGGCCCGAATAACGTTGGTACTGCAGTACCGCGGAGTGTCAATGAAGGTAGCTGAGCAGAATAAGTCCAAATTGTCTCGCCACTTTTAGCATCTATACCAACAAGTTTGCCATCATTGGTTTGCACTACCACAACAGCACCATTGCTTTGTGGTGCAGCCAAAATTTCACTATCTATATCTGTTCGCCACTGCTCTTCGCCCGTGTCTTTATCAATGGCAACAACATCACCATTTAAAGAACCAAGCAATACTAAATCTCCGCCCAAACCAACACCAGCACCAACTTCGGTCTTGCTATTAAAACTCCATTTCCGCTTACCCGTCTCACGATCAAAGGCAAATACTCGACCCTTATAATCATTAGCATAAACTGTGTCATTATCAATAACAGGAGGGATAACGCGATAGAGTTTACTGAGTCCCGAGCCAACCTTGGCTTTCCATCGGCTTTGTATATCCACACGCTGCGCGAGAGGAGTTAATGGGTTAGGCCTAACACCTTTCTTTTTGCTAAGCCCCACAACCTCTAAAACGGAACATGCACCAATACTCAATGATAGAACTAGCAACACGCCAATCCATTTAAGCTTATTAAAAATACGTATAAAACTGGTGCACATCAAAACTATTCTCCGCTTGCCGATAAGTCAGCTAATTTAATCTCAATTAAGCCACGCCGAATATTGTCATCATTGGCTATTTTTTCTAACGCTTCTTGGTAGGCGGCAATGGCGGAAGAATACTCACCTTTTGCAACATAAATATCGCCTCGCAAATCAGCAAACTTACTCGCAAAGGCATCGTCTGCATTATAACTCGCCAAAGTAAGCGCTTCATCGAAATTTTTCTGGGCTAAATATACTCGCGCAAGACGGTGCTTAGCAATTGTCTGCAAATCTTCTTTACCTTTCTCAATAGAAAAACGTAATTCACTAGCAGCTGCATCCAAATCGCCCTTATCAACGGCTAATTTGGCAGAGATTAATGCTGCATTAACGGCATATACTGTATCCCCATAATCATTTTTAAGCTGCTCGACTAAAAAGCTGGCGGTCGTGAGCGCATCATCACTAAGGGTTGCTATCCCTGTTGTCTCTATTGAACTAACTAATTCGCTATAGAGTTCAGAGGCTTGTTCAGCATGTTGGCGCTGCGATGTTGTCCACCAATTCCAACCAAAATAGGCACTAGCGGCAACGCCAATACAAATAATTAAAAAACGGCCATTTTCTTTCCACCAGTCTTTAATCAGTTGTAGTTGTTCTTGATCTGATAAATGGTCTGCCACCCTTTACTCCTATTTATAACTCTTTCAATATAATAATGTGTTAAATATTTAATTTGCTAAATAACTTCAGCGAGCTTTTCGATACCTTGCTCTAGTGGCAAAGTAAGCTGCAATGCTTTTTTACTATCTTTACCATCCCCCGAGTCACGCAAATACTTAATACTCATCTTTTGAGATGCAACTTCATCTTCACCAATAATCACGGCAATTGCTGCACCACTTTTATCGGCCTTTTTCATTTGTGATTTAAAACTACCACCACCGCAATGACTTAAACAGCGAACCCTAGGAAATCTTTCACGTAAGCTTTCAGCTAAAGCCAGTGCATAACCTTCAACTTTTCCACCCATATCACCTACAGCTAAGATATAGACATGGGGAGAAGATGCAAGTGATTCAGGGATTTTCTCTAGAGTTTGTAGCAACAAAATTAGCCGCTCGATACCCATAGCACAACCAACCGCAGGCGTAGACTTACCGCCTAGCTGCTCAACCAAACCATTATAGCGACCGCCAGCACATACTGTACCCTGAGCACCTAGCTTGTCGGTTACCCATTCAAAAACGGTATAGCCGTAGTAATCCAAACCACGTACCAAGCGATTATTGACCCTATAACTAATATTGGCAGCATCGAGGATACGCTTTAGAGATTCAAAGTGATTGCGAGAATCATCATCCAAATAGTCATCCAATTGAGGTGCATCGACGAGTAAGCCTTGCGTTGCCTTATCTTTGCTATCGAGGATACGCAGAGGGTTCGTTGCCAAACGTCGCTGGCTATCTTCATCTAACTGCTCCTTAATATCACTCAAAAACTCAACCAAAGCGGCTTTGTAAACCGCCCGTGCGGCTGATGTGCCTAGAGAGTTTATTTCAAGAGTAACAGCATCATCGATACCTAACATCTTCCACAGACGTGCAGTCATTAGTAACAGCTCTGCATCAATATCCGGGCCGTGCAAGCCAAAAGCTTCTATACCAATTTGATGAAACTGGCGAAGACGACCTTTTTGGGGGCGCTCATAGCGAAACATAGGCCCCATATACCAAAGACGCTGGGTTTGGTTATACAACAAGCCATGCTGTTCGCACGCACGCACGCACGAGGCCGTCCCCTCAGGCCTCAAGCTCAAGCTTTCGCCATTACGATCATCGAAGGTATACATTTCTTTTTCGACAATATCGGTAACTTCACCAATCGAGCGCTTAAATAATTCGGTTTTTTCAAGTAAAGGGAATCGGATCTCACTATAGCCATAAGATTGTACGCATTGAGCAATAGTAGATTCTAAGTACTGCCACATTGGCGATATTTCTGGCAGCAAATCATTCATGCCTTTAACCGACTGCATTTTGCTCAAAGCATACCCACCATTTCGAAAGAGAGACTAAAAAGCCAAGCATTATAGGGCAAAGTTTAATGGGACTAAACAAATACACTCTTTATCGGTGCAAATAACAGGATAAAACGAGTAAAAGTTATATATAAGAGAGGTTTTTGAGGGAAAGCCGGAAGGGAAGATGGAATAAAAGGGCGCAGATCAATTTGTCCCTCTATTCTATTAGTGGCAATAACTCATGCTTTGGCAATAATATCTTCCATTGCTTTGACTTTTTCATCGGCTTTTTTGCGAATCAGACTTTCAAGTTCATCAACCAAGCCATCTTTAGGAAGCTTAGTCGCTGGCTGCCCATCGATATAAACCAAATTATTGGGTGTGCCACCAGCCAAGCCGAGATCAGCTTCTTTTGCTTCACCCGGTCCATTAACTACACAGCCAATAATGGCAACATCCATAGGTACGGTGATATCTTCTACGCGCGACTCTAATGAATTCATTGTCGCAATCACATCAAAGTTTTGCCTAGAACAACTAGGGCAAGCAATAAAATTAATACCTTTGCTACGCAGCTTTAAACTTCGCAGTAAATCCCAGGCAACTTTAATCTCTTGGACCGGGTCTGCCGCCAGTGAAATACGCACAGTATCGCCAATGCCATCCATTAATAATGCACCAAGACCTACAGCCGACTTTACAGTCCCTGAACGGAAACCACCCGCCTCGGTAATACCTAAATGGAGCGGCTGATTAATTTGATCGGCGAGCTTTCGATAAGCAGCGACAGCCATAAACACATCCGAGGCTTTCACGCTCACCTTAAAGTTCTGAAAATCGAGTTGATCAAGAATATCGACATGACGCAATGCAGACTCAACTAAAGCATCAGGCGTTGGCTCACCATATTTTTTCTGCAAATCCTTCTCTAAAGAGCCTGCATTCACACCGATACGAATCGGGATATTTAAATCGCGGGCTTTATCAATAACTGCTCGAATACGCTTTTCACGACCAATATTCCCAGGATTAATCCGTAAACAGTCAACTCCAAGGTCTGCGACTTTAAGCGCTATACGATAATCAAAATGAATATCAGCAACTAGCGGAATATCGACTTGCTTTCTGATTTCTCCGAAGGCGTCTGCAGCATCCATAGTTGGTACAGAAACACGCACTATATCGGCGCCAGCTTGTTGAATTTGTGTGATTTGCTCAACCGTCGCGGCAACATCAGTGGTTTCGGTGTTTGTCATACTTTGTACACTAATGGGGGCACCGCCACCGACCGGCACATCACCCACCATGATTTGGCGTGTTTCACGGCGCTGAATAGGAGACTCAAAATGCATAACGATTACCTGAAATAAGAGCAGATTAAACCTGACGAAGGATCAGGATGTAGAAGTGTATTTGAAGATATATTAATTAACCAGAGCTTATTATTAACCGCCAACAACAAAACGTAACGGGCGACCATTAGTTTGCTTTTCCAGCACAACAGTTTCACCGTTATAAGCGAGGCTTGTACCGTCAACATTACCTAAAACAATGTTAAATGGTGCATCGCCATTAACACGAAGACTACTACCCGCTGGCTTTAAGCCCGCAAATATCACCTCGCCATTAGCACCGACCACCTTAACCCAGCATGGGTTTTCAAACTTAAAGGATAAAACATTCTCCGTAGGATTAGATTCTCTCGCTGCCTCTTCAACGAGCTTTTCTTCATCGGCATTCATTACCGATTTTACGAGTTCAGCAGCAGTTACTTTACTCACAACAATATCAGGCTCGGACGATATATCATTTAACGGTAATACCGAGGGCTCAGACTCTATACTTTCGTCGTCCAAAGGAGTAGCTAAACCAGTATTAAGCCCTTCAGCCAGTTGCTCTGCAATATCACCACTTATATTAGCACCAGCACCCGACTCCAATACCTGCTCAGTGAGATCACTCTCTGTTAAAGAAGTATCAACTAACGCCTCACTAGCCTCAGTGTCCGCATTCTTAATAGTATCAACATGACTACTCTCACCCGCCGTATCATTTCCGGCAGACGCATTAACTGAGCCTGAATTATCTTTAAGTACGGACGGTGTTTCAGTTATCACAACATTTGACCTGGCTTCACCTAAAAACTCATGCGCAGCCACCCAAATAGCAATCAATCCGGAGAACAGTAATAAAAATAGCCAAGTACGCTTAGTTTTTGAGCCAGTGCTCTTAATATCTATATTTTTTTCAGGATTTACATAATCAAATGAAGGAGGGTTAGATGCACTATAAGCAGCAACGACGGCGTCTTCATCGAGTTTGAGGAAACGGCTATAGTTACGAAGATGCCCTTTTACATATGTTTCGGAGGGAAATTCATTATAATTTCCCGCTTCTATTGAGCGTAATCGAGCTACAGATATTTTTAATGCATCTGCAGCGTCCCGCTCATCTATTCCTTTTTTCTTACGCTCACTTGCAAGAAACTCGTTAGGCACTAACGATGAATCCACGACATGCTCTTGGTTGCTACTTTTATTATTATTACTCATCACCTCAAACCTACAACTATCAAACTGACTACCTGTTTATTATCCATAACTATTTATCGCGGTAGCTTTTTATACTCTAGATACTCTTTCGAGTAGGGATGTAAATTCTTTAGTGCAAGCGCATAACTTGCTTCCTTATCTTTATTACCAAAAATACGCTCTATGCGTATACCAAGCCAAAGGCTCTTTGGTGATGCCTTAGCAAACTCAAGATGTCTATCTAAGTTTTGCTTAGAGGGTTCATAATCCTCTTCATCGAATTGCAGTAAGGCCAACTCTAGCATGGGTAATGCCAGCTTATTATCAACATTGACAGAATGTTCAAAGGCTGAGCGCGCACGCTGCTTATTACCAGTTTTTAGTGCGGCCTGCCCAACATAAGCAAGCGCTAAGGCACGTCGATCATAACTTAAATCTTTTGCGGCTAATTCAAAAGTGCTGAGTGCTTCACCAAAACGCTCCTGCGAATACAAAAACACGCCATAATTAACGCGAGCCTGCGTAAAATCGCTTTTTTCACGCAATGCTCGTTTAAAAGATTTTTCGGCTAGGTCAGGCTCACCAGTTAGCTGGAAAAGTAACCCCATACCATTGTGCGCTTGATAAGAGCTAGCATCTATATCAAGAGCTTTCTCAAAGTTGCGGCGAGATGAATCGCGATCATCCCTTTGTAAGTAAGCCATCCCTAAAGCAATGTAGCTATTTAGTGATTTTCCTTTATCGACAGTACGCGGCGCTGAACCCGTTACCGTTGTTACACAACCCGATATAAAGAGTGCTGATAGTGCTAGCAATAAAATAAAAGAACGTTGGTACCTTCTCACAATCACCTCATTTCGTATTTAATTAGGCTACGTCCCTATAGTCTATCGTCAGTTGCAGTACTAATAAAATGTTATAGTAACAAATGATGGTAGTTGTGGCACTATTCTCAAAAAATAGCGCTCAGAGTTATAACAAAACGGCTATTGATCAACCAATACACCTGATATTTTTTATTATTATAAATTTAAACAATAATTATTCGCTAGCCTGTCGATAACGTGCGCTGCGACGAGTCCGATCGTTTACCTCACCAGCCAGTTGCCCACAAGCCGCATCAATATCGTCACCACGAGTCGTTCTTATTGTCGCAATATGACCTGCGGCAATCAAAATATCTTGAAAGCGACGTAGGGCATTATTACTGACACGCTTATAATCAACCAAATCAAAGGGATTAAATGGAATCAGGTTAATCTTAACGGGTATGTCTTTTAATAATTCTGCTAACTCATGGGCATGATGTGGCCGATCATTAACCTGATCGATCAGCGTATATTCAATCGTAATTTTACGGCGATTATCTGGTACACCTTCAATATAGCGTTTTGCCGAATCCAGTAACATCGCCAACGGGTACTTTTTGTTGATAGGGACGAGTTTATTACGCAACTCATCATTGGGCGCATGTAGCGATACCGCAAGAGATACATCGGTCACTTCACCTAACTTATCTAGCGCTGGCACCACACCTGCCGTACTGAGAGTGACACGGCGTTTAGATAAACCATAGGCATTGTCATCCATCATCAGCGTCATCGAGGAGACAACATTATCAAAATTCATCAGCGGCTCACCCATACCCATCATTACCACATTGGTAACGGTACGATTTGCACCATCTTCAAATTGACCAAATGACTTTGCCGCTGCCCACACTTGACCAATGATTTCAGCCCCCGTTAGGTCGCGATTAAAGCCCTGCTTACCCGTTGCACAAAAACTACAATCAAGGGAGCAACCCACCTGGGAAGAAACACACAATGTCCCCCTATCTCCCTCGGGTATAAAAACAGTTTCAACGGCATTACTGTTACCCGCGGCAAATGACCCACGGCCACCAATCTCGAAGAGAAACTTACGCGTACCGTCTTTAGAATCTAGCTGCTGGAGAATTGCAGGCGCCTCAATAACAGCGACCTGTTTAAGCTTTTCACGAAGGGATTTACTGAGATTGGACATTTCATCAAAATTATCGACACCATTTTGATGTATCCATTTAAGAAGTTGAGTCGCGCGAAATTTCTTTTCGCCGATAGATTCAAAAAAATCAATCAAGGCTTTTGGAGATAAACCTAATAAATTAGTTTTATCTCCCGTAGTTGCAATTAAACCCGACTCAACTGTCATCAAGTTATGCTGCGTGCTTACTTAGCGTGCACACAAGTCAGCTGCATCAAAAAAGTAGCTGATTTCACGTGCTGCTGATTCAGGAGAGTCAGAACCATGAACTGCATTAGCATCAATAGATTGTGCAAAGTCAGCGCGAATAGTACCTGCCTCTGCTTCTTGTGGGTTAGTTGCACCCATTAAGTCACGGTTTTTAACAATAGCACCTTCACCTTCAAGAACCTGTACAACAACTGGGCCTGATGTCATGAACTCAACTAGATCACCGAAGAAAGGTCTTTCTTTATGCTCTGCATAAAAACCTTCTGCTTGCTCTTGAGTTAATTGCTGCAATTTAAGTGCTGCAATTTTTAAACCTGCTTGTTCAAAACGAGCAATAATTTCACCAATAACATTCTTTGCAACGGCGTCAGGCTTAATAATTGAAAGGGTACGTTCGACTGTCACGACAGTATTCTCCTGGAAATAATAACGATAAGTAAATAGCAGTGAAGAATTGCCTGCTGCTTCTCAATATAAACACAATCGAAGAACAGAGCGAGCTATTGAATATTTAATAAAATAAAACACCTGTCCCAGGTGCTTTAAAGCGCGCGTATTGTAAAGATTTATAGGTTTTTCAGCAATAGCCAATTTAAACCTGACAAGCATAAAATCTATAACATAAAGAAATTTAATAAATTCAAGCTATCAATATTTATTCAATTTCTTCAATCCAAGCCGCCTGAATACCTTCTAGTATCTTCTCTCCACAACGGTCGGGATCATCGTCAAAATCTGGCAATTCTAATACCCAGTTGCGTAGATCAACAAAATTAATGGTAAGTGGGTCGATATTCGACTTACTATCAGCAAGCTCAATAGCAATTTCTTGAACATCCGTCCATCTTAAAGACATAAAACACCCCCTGATATTATTAAGCTAAATTGATGTTTAATGATTTTCTGAGACCATATTGATCGTATATTTTGGAATCTCAACAATCAAGTCCTTATCAGCAATCACGGCTTGGCAACTTAGGCGAGAATCAGGCTCCAGACCCCATGCTTTATCTAAGAAGTCATCCTCTAACTCATCCGCCTCTTCCAGAGATTCATAACCTTCTCTAATAATTACATGACATGTCGTACAGGCACAGCTCATCTCACAGGCATGCTCTATCTCGATGCCATTTTTGAGCGCTGCTCTACAAATAGTCTCTCCTGGTTCGACATCAATTGCTAAACCTTCTGGGCAAATTTCTTCATGGGGTAAAAAAACAACTTTTGGCATATCTACGACCTATTAAAAAATCCTAAATGAATATCTCTGTTAATACGGAGCAACCTTAACCATAACTTACGGGCAACTCAGTTTTTAAAATCTTGAGCCAGTATTATTTTTCACTCGCTGCGCTCTCTATGCTATCACTGCCCATACTACCTAAGTCATCCAAGTGATACCCAGATAAAGCCTGGTGAATATTGTTATCCATACGTCTAGCAGCAAAGGTATCAGACAGCTTATTGATTCGCTGAACCTCTGCGCGAATAGTATCGGCATCGCTATTATTATGCGCATGTTTTAACGCATCAATTCCACTAGACAAAACAGCGTATTCTTCCTGACTAAGCAAAGCCTCACCATCAAGTGCTAGCGCAGCGGATAAAGCTTCTATCAACTGTTCGGCTTCTATTTGTTGCTCACGTAATGCACGTGCTGCAATATCATCCTCGGCATTTGCAAAGGAATCTTGGAGCATAGTCGTCACTTCTTCATCACTTAAACCATAAGAGGGTTTAACTGTAATTTCTGCAACAACACCTGTGGATGTTTCCTCAGCGCTTACGCTCAATAAACCATCGGCATCTACCTGAAAAGTAACGCGAATATGTGCAGCACCAGCCACCATTGGTGGGATCCCACGTAATTCAAAGCGTGCTAAGGAACGACAATCTTTGACGAGCTCACGCTCACCCTGTAATACATGAATAGCCATTGCCGTTTGACCATCCTTGAAAGTAGTAAACTCCTGAGCACGTGCGACAGGAATCGTCGTGTTGCGGTGAATAACTTTTTCGACAAGCTCTCCCATTGTCTCCAAACCAAGGGAAAGTGGAACAACATCAAGCAATAAAAGATCGCTATCTGATTTATTGCCCACCAAAATATCAGCTTGCAGAGCCGCTCCCATCGCCACAACACGATCGGGATCTAAATTAACTAAAGGCTCACAATTAAATAACTCAGCTACTTTTTCTCGTACACGGAAGCTACGCGTCGATCCACCCACCATAACAACATTATCAACATCTGCTTTATCTACGCCGGCATCACGCAAACTACGCTTACAAGAAAGCAATGTTTTATTAATTAAAGGATCTGCTAATTGGTTAAAATCATCACGACTTAAATTGAGACTGGTATTGTTATAGCTAGCGGTTGCCGTTAAGTTATCACTAAGCTGCTCTTTTAACGCACAGGCTATATCCAGTAATTCACGCTCAACATTAGGCGTTAAGTTATCTACCGAAATAGCCTCATCATTTAACTCACCAACTATCCAAGTCATAATGGCATAGTCAAAATCATCTCCCCCCAGTGCCGAGTCACCACCAGTTGCCAACACCTCAAAGACACCTTTATTTAGGCGCAGAATAGAGATATCAAAAGTGCCACCACCAAGATCATAAATAGCAATGAGGCCGTTTTCGCCTTTATCGAGGCCATAGGCAATAGCTGCAGCTGTTGGCTCATTGAGTAGGCGTAAAACATTTAAGTCCGCAAGCTTAGCTGCATCTTTTGTTGCCTGCCTCTGTGCATCGTCGAAATAAGCCGGCACGGTTATTACAACCCCATCTAAATTCCCACCTAAACTTTCTCGCCCACGTGTGGCAAGCTCAACCAAAATATCTGCCGATACTTGTATAGGTGTTTTAACACCAGCGGCTGTTTTAATATGGGGAACTGTAGACTCTGTTGCCACAAACTCGTAAGGGAATTGCTGTGCAGAGGCCTCAAGTTCCTGCTTACTACGCCCCATTAACCGTTTAATAGAAACAAGCGTATTGAGCGGATCTTTAGCCGCGTTATGTTTTGCTTCAAGACCAACGATTTTTTCCTCACTGGTGTAATGTACAACAGATGGAAGCAGTGTATTCCCATTAATGTCGGGCAAAGCAACCGCTGTAGAATTTTTTACGGTTGCCACTAAGGAGTTTGTCGTACCTAGGTCAATACCAACTGCTCGCTTTACGGCATGCGGTTCGGGCGACTGCCCGGGTTCTGAGATTTGTAATAACGCCATAACATTTACCTTAACGCCTTTATCTTAGCTTCTTTCTCTTAAGCCTAAATAATTATATGAAGCCTCTATGCAATACAATAGTTAGTATCGCACTAGTCCAATAGCTTATCTTCTAGAAGCTCTATTTCTGTCAACATTTTTTCGACGAAATGCAGCTTAGCAATACACTGTTGTGCCTCTACAAACTGTTCATTTTCATACATTGTTTCAAATTCAGCGATTAATTTGCCACGCTGTTTACTTGCAGTAATAGAAAACGTATCAAGCTTATCACTTGCAGCCATTGCATCAATCGAGGCTGTATTAATCTCCTCGGACAAGTCCGACAACGACTCACGCCACTCCATTTGCACAAATAAAAACTGCCCATCTTTGATGGTAATACTATCGCTATTTAATGGATGCCCTGAAAGCTCCAGCAAGTATTCAGCACGTAACAAGGGTGTTTTTAATGCTTGAAATGCACTATTTATATAAGAAGAAAACTGTACTGCCACTCGTTGTTCGGCTGCACTTACATTAGCAAATTTGTCTGGGTGCGATTCTTTTTGCAATTCTAAATAGCGCCTCGACACAACATCAAGATCCACTTCGAACTTTGCATCAACACCAAACAGCTCAAAATAATTTTGCGTAAAATCCATAACTTATCGTCACTAAAACAAAAACCGGTGCCAAAGCACCGGAATCACTACCTCTTTATTTAAGAGCGCTATTATTCAACAAAGCAACTAAACGTGGAAGCTTTCACCACACCCACAGGCACTTTTCATATTAGGGTTATTAAATTGAAACCCTTCATTCAAGCCCTCTTTTACAAAATCCAGCTCTGTGCCATCAAGATAGAGAAAACTTTTGGGGTCGATCACCAAATTAAAACTACCTTGATCAAACACCTTATCTTCTGGTTCTGGTGTATCAACAAACTCTAATACATAAGACAAACCTGAGCACCCCGCCGTTTTTACACCAACGCGGATACCCATGCCTTTGCCACGCCCTTCCATTTGCTTTGCAATATGCTGCTTTGCAGGCTCTGTCATTAATATAGCCATTGCTCGGGACTCTCTTAAACTCTCTCAACTCTTTGTATGACTACTCGCCACGTTTTTCACGCAGATCGCTAATCGCCGCTTTAATAGCATCTTCTGCTAATACTGAGCAGTGAATTTTAACCGGTGGTAGCGCTAGCTCTTCTGCAATTTGGGTATTTTTAATTTCACCCGCCTCATCAAGCGTTTTACCTTTTACCCACTCAGTTAATAACGAGCTTGAAGCAATAGCAGAACCGCAACCATAGGTTTTAAATTTTGCATCTTCAATGACACCATCATCACTTACTTGTATTTGCAAGCGCATTACATCACCACAAGCAGGTGCCCCCACCATACCAGTACCAACGTTACTAGAATCCGCATCCATTTTGCCTACGTTTCTAGGATTTTCATAATGATCAATTACTTTATCACTGTAAGCCATGATAATTCTCCACTCAAATTTTTATCAATACTTGTAAAAATGACGGCAAAATAAACCGCCAATAATTTATATTTAATGCGCAGCCCACTCTATCGAATTCAAATCTATACCGTCTTTATGCATATCCCAAAGAGGCGATAGTTCACGCAGTTTTTCAACAGCCATATGCACCTGCTCTACCGCATAATCTACTTCTTCTGCCGTTGTAAAACGACCGAAACTAAAACGTAGAGAGCTATGAGCAAGCTCATCACTTAAACCCAGTGCGCGCAACACATAAGAAGGCTCTAAGCTTGCAGAAGTACAAGCAGACCCAGACGATACAGCTAAATCCTTAAGAGACATAATCAATGACTCACCTTCAACAAAGGCAAAACTAACATTGAGGTTATGGGGTACACGCTGATCGAACGAGCCATTAATATGCACTTCTTCCATATCTTTGACACCTGCTAAAAAGCGGTCGCGTAGAGCAATTGCATGCTCACGATCTTGATCCATTTCAAGTTTGGCTAGTCTAAATGCCTCACCCATACCAACGATTTGATGTGTTGGTAATGTACCCGAACGCATACCGCGCTCGTGACCACCACCATGAATTTGTGCTTCTAGGCGCACACGTGGCTTACGTCGCACATAGAGTGCACCAACACCTTTAGGGCCATAGGCTTTGTGAGCACAAAGAGAAATTGCATCGATTTTCATTGTTTCGACATCGATAGGTAATTTACCTGGACTTTGCGCAGCATCAACATGAAAGAATACTTTACGCTCACGGCAAATCTCGCCGATAGCAGCAATATCATTAACGACGCCAATTTCATTGTTAACATGCATCAATGACACAACAGTAGTGTCTTCACGAATAGCATCCGCTACTTGTTGGGGTGTAATTAAACCATCGCTATCAGGGTCCAAGTAGGTTAACTCATAGCCTTCTCGCTCTAATTGACGACAGGTATCAAGCACTGCTTTGTGCTCGATTTTTGAGGTAATAATATGTTTACCACGTTTGTGGTTAAAGTGTGCCAGACCTTTAATAGCCAAGTTATCAGACTCGGTCGCACCGCTCGTCCAAACGATTTCACGAGCATCGGCATTTAAATAATCTGCTACATTTTGGCGAGCCTGCTCTACGGCTTCTTCAGCTTTCCAACCAAATGCATGAGAACGCGAGGCTGGGTTACCAAAATTACCTGCCATTGTTAAACAATTCATCATTGCCTCTGCTACACGCGGGTCAACTGGTGTTGTTGCAGAGTAATCGAAATAAATAGGGAGTTGTAAGGACATAATCGTAAATACCTTGTTAATCTAACTGGGATACGTATTGCAGTTAACTGTTTTGCTAAATTTAATTCAGACGAGAAGATGAGATAACATTAATCCTGTCACTAATATGAGCAAACTCTTCTTGCCGGTCTTGCTGCCTCAGAGATACTTGTTGAACGTCTTTACGCGCAACCAAGTCTGCCAGACTAATTCCACTTAAAAATTTATGAATTTGAACACTAAGGTCTTCCCAAAGATGATGAGTTAAGCAAATTTCACCATTATTGCAATTACCTTTACCATTACAGTTAGTCACATCAATGGACTCATTAACCGCATCAACTATTTGTGCAATAAAGATACTGTCCAAGGCTCGGCTCAACTGATAACCGCCGCCAGGGCCACGAACACTGGCAACTAATTCAGACTTGCGTAACTTAGAAAATAGCTGCTCTAAATATGACAGAGAGATCTCTTGTCGTTTAGAGATATCAGCTAGACTCACAGGTCCCTTTGAAGCATGTATGGATAAATCTAGCATCGCTGTTACGGCGTATCGGCCTTTTGTAGTAAGTCGCATAATAGTTTGTCTGCATCAATGGCTGCTGGTTGATTGAATAACAGTATGTTATAACCCACTATTATAGTCAAGTATAAAACCAACTATTTTAGTGCGACTTATTTATCCTTGCCTGATTCTTTATTCTCACCACTCTTTAGGCTCTCAATTTTGTTGTCTGTGTGAAAAATATAATTTTGGACTGAGGTCAACATTCCTCGCATAATCGCAAGCTCCATTTCATCCAAACGTACTCGATTGTAAAGCCGCCTGAGCCTTGTCATGGTCTGTCGTGGATTGTCAGGCTGGATAAAGCCAAGCTTTTCTAAGGTTTCTTGCAAATGTGTATAGTAATTTTCTAAGGCATCTAACTTGGCCGGTGGCATATCCCAATCATCAAAATGCAGCGCCTCACCTGAATTCTGCTTTATCAGGCAACTCATACGCAACTCGTAAGTAAGCACCTGCACTGCAGCTGCTAAGTTTAGCGAGCTATAATCTGGGTTTGTTGGAATATGCACATGGTAGTGGCACTTGTGAAGCTCTTCATTAGTGAGACCACGGTCTTCACGACCAAAAAGAATAGCGATTGGATGCTCACTTGCCTCTATAACTCCCCGCTCACCACATTCACGGGGCGTAAATAATGGCCAGGGAATGCGCCTTTCTCTCGCACTGGTACCTACCACCAGTCCGCAATCGGCAATAGCATCATCTAAGCTGGCAACCACCTTAGCATCTGCCAGTACATCGCCTGCATTAGCTGCTCGCCATTGCGCCTGCTCCGAAGGGTAATCTTTGGGCTCGACAAGATACAATTGCGTTAGGCCCATATTTTTCATGGCACGCGCAACACCACCGATATTGCCTGGATGAGAGGTATTCACGAGGACTATGCGAATATTGTTGAGTAAAGCCTGACTTTCATCAGTTAAAAATGCGTGGTCTGATGCCATAGTAAGTAGATTAGCTGCAGTAGAATGGTAGATTAGGTAAAGGCGCGCATTCTACATTAGATCATGATTAACTGCAGCCATACTGGCAACTTGATTACTTTTCTTATCAAAAACTACAATCTATTAGACCATTAGCTTGGTAAAACCTTACCGATAATGGATTTCGATTCATTCTCTAACAACTAGATAAGCCCATCAGCCCCGCTAAGGCAATCTCGCGGTCTTGAGCTTGACTTACACCAGCAACACCTATTGCTCCGCTAATATGCTGCTTTTGTATTACAACTTCTCCACCTTCAACGGCCAACACATGGAGGTCGGTAAAACCCAAGATTGCTTGCCTACCCTTTTCCAACGCATCGGAGAAAATCTTCGTCGAGCGCTTAGTTAATGCTGCTGATGAAGCTTTGGATAACGCAAAATCTACGCTCGCTTTATGCGCATTATCCATACGCTGTAATGTGATTACCCTACCGGAGCTGTCAACAACAGCGACGCTGATATTCCATCCCTTTGACTGAGCATAACGGACTGAGGCATTAGCGACTATTTTAGCGCAGGCATGTGTTATATCTACTCCATAGGGGAGGTGTAAAGTGGAGGCAATTTTAGTATTTTTATCTGCAGCATACCCCGGCACTGATACCAGTAAAAATGCTAGCAATGCGGCTGATGCTGTTGCTGTATATTTCGATAAGTAGCGGTAATGATTTATTTGTATAGATAGCATAGAGTGTCCCTTCCTGTTGGTTTGTAGGATGCTTTGTAGAACATATTTTATAATTCGATAAGTATAAGTAATACTTAACTTAACAGTGTTTTTATATACTCGCACACCTATCTAGGACGATCCAATTCTATGTTATTATCATAAGATAAGTTTGGCTTATGGTGATGCAATGGATCTACGTTCTTTTCAGTGTGTATTGGCTCTGGCTGATTGCGAGCACTTTGGCCGTGCCGCTCAGCGGCTGCACATGACTCAACCTGCACTAAGTCAGCGCATCGCCCTGCTAGAAGAAGAGGTAGGACATTCGTTATTCACTCGTACCCGCGGCCCCATTAGACCAACTACCGCAGGACGTGCATTTATTGCACGTGCCCGCAATGTATTGGCACAAGCCGATGCCGCCAAGGCCGATGCGCAATTAGCAGCATCGGGACTAGTCGGACAGCTACGTATTGGTTTTACCCCTATCATTTTGTATCAGAACTTACCTGAATTATTACGGGATTTTCAAACCCATTACCCTGATATCCATATCGAACTACACGAGTTGACTTCATTGCAACAAGAGCAGGCACTACAAGGCGGTTATATTGATATTGGCTTGACGCACCCTCCGCTGGCCAATTCATCATTACAATGCCAGAGTTTAGAGCCCATTCCCTTGATAATGGCAATGCCTGCGAGCTGGCCTCAATCAGCATGTAAGAGTTTACGCTTAGAGGACTGTGCCGATATACCGTGGATTATGACACCACGTGAAATTGGTCCGGTATTTTACGATGGAATTCTTGCTGCCTGCCACCGAGCTGGCTTTAGCCCAAAAATTGTACAGGAGGCCGTTATGTCCACATTAATCGGTTTGGTATCGACTGGTATTGGGGCCGGCTTAGTGACAGAAGGCTTTGCTGTGATTAAACGTCCGCATATGGTGTATATACCAGTAAAGACCGACTTGCCTTTACTGCCGGTTGCTGCGGCTTGGAAAAAAAAGTCAATTAACCCAGTGGTACAACGGTTTTTAGACCTACTTGTCATGCCCAGCGCAAACAAAACCTAACTAAAGTAAGAAACACTACCCATATCAAAACTAAAAGTCGGTGGTATTGGAAGATCAAATATTGTTTGAAGCTATTTAGTATTTATATAATTTAAAGTGTTAAAACCAGAGCCTCATTTTTGCCATACTCAATAGTAAGTTATTCAACGACATCAACAGACTATACTCCTGTCATGCAAACAATCCATAGAAGGGCATTTTCACCTTATTCGCAATCGCTTGCTATAAAATGTACAAACTATCGGCTATAATCCGCCGCCACTTAGAATGATCTTGCATCATTTCTGTTCGTTACTAATTTTATCTTATTCTACTGGTGAGGCCCTCTATGGAACCAATGTTGACTATGGCGCTACGCGCTGCTCGTAAAGGAGCCGAAGTTCTTGAAAAAGCGATACAGCATCGAGACGTAATAAAAATTGAAGAGAAGTCAAAAAATGACTATGTTACCGAGGTTGATCGCGCCGTAGAGAAAGAAATTATCTACCATCTACGCAGAGCCTACCCCGACCACAGTTTTAATGGTGAAGAAAGTGGCAAAACCACTGGAAAAGACTCTGAGTATGAATGGATTATCGACCCCATTGACGGCACAACCAACTTTATTAATGGCATCCCACATTATGCAATTTCTATTGCCTGCACACACAAAGGCAGACTAGAGCACGGTGTCATACTCGACCCCATCAAACGAGAAGAATTTACAGCAAGCCGAGGCAAAGGTGCCGCACTCAATGACAGACGCATCCGAGTATCCGATCGCAAAAGCATGAGCGGTGCATTAATAGCAACAGGCATTCCCTTTAACGGCCAAACGATGGAGCACATCACGCCTTACCTAAAAAACATGGAAGAAGTACTCCAACAGGAAACGGCAGGTATACGCAGGATGGGAGCAGCATCTCTTGACCTTGCATATGTAGCAGCGGGTCGCTACGACGGCTTTTGGGAAATGAAACTAAAGCCCTGGGATATTGCTGCTGGAATCTTACTGGTAAAAGAAGCCGGTGGTTTTGTTAGTGATTTTCATGGCGGCAACGATATGATGAAATCAGGCAATATTGTCTGTGCATCGGGTAAAGTATTTAAATCATTACTATCCATTACCGGAAAGCACTTAAAGGATGCATGAGGCTTAGCAAGCCTATGTTACTAACGGCAAAATTTATACGGCATCTGCATTTGCTAGAAATCGATTAAAGGCCGCGAGCAGATGATTAATTTCCAAGGGTTTTGTTAAGTATTCATCAAAACCCATTTTCAAACCATTCTCAATATCATTGGTCATCGCACTTGCTGACAACGCAATAACCGGCAGATGCTTAATTTCTGGGTCTGCCTTAATCACCTCTAGCATTTCGTAGCCACCAATTCCTGGCAAGTTAATATCCAGCAAAACAATATCGGGCACTGACGATCGAATATCATATAAACCTAACAGGGGATCAGTTTTAGATATTAAATTTATCTGCGGGTAGGGTTTTAACCATTCTTCCAAAAGACGTATATTAGATACGTTATCTTCTATATAAAAAATATTTTTTGTCTCAGTAAAACCAAGCTGGACCGCAGAGGGCTCAGTCCTACGTCGACGATTAATAGTGGCTGGATGCACATAGGATTTTTCGAAAATAGAAAAATATAACTTAAAACAAGCACCTACTGCGGCATCGTCGTCATAAATAATTTTACCGCCCATCGCCAATACTAATTGTTCAGTAAGCACCAAACCTAAACCACTACCTTCTACCGTCGACCTCTCAGCACCCAGACGATTAAACATCTCAAAAAGAGATGACTGTTTTTCGGGTGAAACACCAGGGCCAGTATCACTAACCGAGATAACAAATTCATTAGACTCTAGAAAAAAGCCAACTCTAACTTCTCCATTCGGCACATTATATTTAATGGCGTTATTGACAAGGTTAATCAAGCACTGACGCAAGCGGATTCTGTCAACATTAACATGAATGTCTTGAAGGCCATTTTCCTCAAACACCAATGATATATTATTCGATCTGGCACTTTCCTTACAGTAACTAAAAACTTCTTTAACCGATGAAGATGGCTGTAGTGGCTCCATAGCTAGCGATAATTTTTCAGCCTCAATTTGCGCTAAATCCAATACATCGTTGATCAAACGCAATAAATATCTACCCGCATTGTTAATATGATCTGCATTTTCTTTTTGCGAGTCATCTAAACTATCATCCTTGGCCAACAAACTCGAAAAACCTAAAATAGAATTCAAAGGTGTTCGCAATTCATGACTCATACTGGATAAGAAATTCGTCTTAGACTTATTCGCTTTTTCGGCATCATTTTTTGCACGCCGTACACGCTCTTCAGTCTCTTTAATCTTAGTGATATCGATATTAATACCCGAGGCCAAAATTAAGCGACCATGGACATTAAAAACACCGTGACCACGAGTTCTCATCCAAAACATTTGGCCTTCTTCACCAAACATCCGATATTCCATATTGATCGGTTGCTGTGTTGCAAAGTGCTTTCTAATTGAGATGTGCATAGTATGCAAGTCATGCGGGTGAATATGTGAAACCCAAATGGAGAGTCGCTCATTCTCGGGTAATGCATCAACCTCGGCCTCGGTATAACCAAGATGCGCCCAAAAGCTGTGGGAGGTATGTAACTTTCCCGAACGTCCGGCTTTACGCGGATTAATATTGGCATCAGTTGCAGACCACTCCCAAATACCATCATTTGAAGCAGCCAATACACGTTCGTGCCTCGACTCTGATAAACGTAGCGCTTTTTCTGTTTCTTTTAGGTGCGACAGGTCGAAATTAACGCCCGTCATATAGGTCACACGTCCACTATCATCGCGTATAGAACTCGCAGAAGCCTGAGTCCAACGATAAGTACCATCTTTTGCACGAATACGATAAACAATATCGATTGGGGTATCGTCACGTAGCTGATCCATAAGCGCTTTGTACACAAAGCCAAAATCATCCGGGTGCACATACTCTTGAATAAAATCTGCTGAGGTCAACTCACCGGTAACATCTTCGTAACCCAAATTACGCCAAAAGCCACCCCCAACTCGGTAACCACCCTGCGCTAAATCCCACTCCCAAAACGCATAACCACTGCCTGTTAGCAATCGCCTATAACGGGATAGCGATTCATTTAATAAACCAGAATTGTTAAATAGAGCGTCGTTGTCAGGCAACCACTGAGGCATGGGAAAGACCTACTAAGTAATAAACATATTATTATTTTTCTCTGCGTTTATTACCTGCTAACCGTAAATTAATAAACGCAAAACACCACGTAGGAACTCATCACTAATCGGTAAAGATAATCTGTAAAATCATTCCTTAATAATGACCGTTAAGGCATGCCATCTAACTCGGCACCTTCTTTCTCTGGGGTCATTAAATCCTCTTTCGTAATATGCATGAACAACAGTACATTAGCTGCAACATAAACCGATGAGTAAGTACCAATAACAATACCAATAATCAGTGCTATGGAGAACGCATGAATCAACTCACCCCCAAAAAAGAAGAGCGCAAGCAACACTAGTAACGTCGTTAACGATGTCACCAAGGTACGACCCAATGTTTGAGTAAGCGAAACATTGATAACATCAATAGGACCTGCATTACGCAGCTTACGAAAGTTTTCTCGAATACGGTCACAAACAACGATAGTGTCATTTAATGAATAACCAATAACTGCCAATACAGCAGCCAATACGGTTAAATCAAAATCCAATCTGAAGAGTGAGAAAAAGCCGACTACGATGATAACATCGTGCGCGAGCGCAGCTACAGCACCAACAGAGAATTTAATTTGAAAGCGCAATGCTACGTAAATCATAACAACAGCTAGAGCAAATAATAAACCAAGCCCACCCTGATCACGAAGTTCATCACCAACCTGTGGCCCCACAAACTCTGTACGCTTGATAATAACACCACTATCAGTCGAAGACTCCAGCGTCTTTTTTGTTAACTTTTCCGCAACAACCTGAATACCGTCTTCACTTAAAACAGAAAACTTATTGTCTTCTATATTTGTGAGTGAATAACCGGTTAAACCCAAATCAGACAAAGCCGTATCAATGTTTGTTAACACTTCTTGCGAGCCGCTCACGACCTCTATAATCAGGCCACCATTAGGCAAACGATCATCGCTGCGACTATCCACTTGAGTCACTGAAATACTTTCAGCGGAGAGGCTTTCGACCAACACTGCCAGCTGCGCGGTAATCAGCTCAGATCTATCTTGTTGAGTAGTAATTTTTATATCTTTATCTGAACCGAAGTTAACAGCAACGACATTTTTGAAGCCGTTAGTTTCGAGAGTTTCTCTAACTCTCACTAAGTTAGCCGGCTCATCAAACTGGGCTTCAACCTGTAACCCCCCGGTAAAATCCAAACCGAACTGTAGGCCATTAATAACAATCGAACCTAACGAAACTAATAAAAGTAATGCAGAAAACGTAATCGCCACAAAACGTTGCTTCATAAAATTAATCATAGGGCTTTTTAGGCCATATGGATGCTTATTTTTTGATTCACCCATGGTCGACTCCTATATCCAAAGTTTTTTCACGGCACGACCACCGTAGATCAAATTAATAATAGAACGAGTACCTACAATTGCAGTAAACATTGAGGTCACAATACCGATAGCCAGTGTTACCGCAAAACCCTTAACTGACCCTGTGCCTACACCGTATAGAATAAGCGCAACAATCAAGGTAGTAATATTTGCATCGAGAATGGTCGTAAATGCACGATCAAAACCCGAGTTAATGGCTTGCTGTGGAGATAAACCATTGGCGAGCTCTTCCTTAATACGTGAAAAGATCAACACATTGGCATCAACCGCCATACCCACCGTCAGCACAATACCCGCAATACCTGGTAGAGTTAAAGTGGCACCAAATAAAGACATAATAGCGACAAGAAGCACTAAATTAACCGACAGTGCTATATTGGCAGCAATACCAAAAACCTTATAAAAAACTAACATAAAGACAAGCACTAAAAACAAACCAATTTGCACCGACTTAACACCCAGTGCAATATTTTCGGCTCCTAGAGATGGCCCAATTGTACTCTCCTGTACAAACTGCATAGGTGCAGCCAATGCGCCCGAGCGAAGCAATAAGGCCAGTTCCGAGGCCTCTGCTGAACTACCCAAACCTGTTGTTCTAAACTGTGCATTTAACGCACTTTGAATAGTCGCCAAGCTAATAATTTTTTTCTCGATGAGCTGTCTCGGCTTTTCAAGTTTATTGCCTTCAGCATCGCGTGTTTGGGTTTTGTATTCAATAAATAGGACACCCAAGTTACGCCCAACATTTTTTACTGTTGAGCGGAACATCTTATTACCGCCTTCGCTACTGAGATCGATATTTACCTGAGGTAAACTAGTTTGAGAATCGAAGCTAGCCTGTGCACCCGTTACACTATCGCCGGTAATAATTGGTGTTCGTTCTAAAAATGCAGTACGAGTAAGGCCGCCTTCACTATCGCGAAACTCAAACTCCTCTTTGCTAGAGGACAAGGCACTTGGCTCAGCTTCTAGACGAAACTCCAAATTGGCTGTTTTACCAATAATACGCTTTGCCTCAGCAGTATCTTGTACACCCGGTAACTCAACGACAATACGATTGCTACCTTGGCGCTGAACAATCGGTTCAGACACACCTAATTCATTAACGCGGTTACGCAAGGTTGTTAGGTTTTGGTCGACGGCGTACCGTTCCAACAAAAGGACTTCTTGCTCAAGCATTGCACCTTCGATAATAAATTGGTCATTCTCAGTATCGGTGGTAAAGGAAAACTGTGGGTTTTGGCCACGCATAATAGACGCCGCCCTATCGCGTGCCTCTTCATTAGTAAAGCGCGCAACAATACGATTATCTTGAGTTGTCACAACAGATTTATAACGAATACGCGCTCGTCGCAGCTCACTTTTGGCAATATCAGTAACGCTTTCTACACGGGCAGTAATAACAGAGCCTGTATCAACCTCCATCAAAAAGTGCACACCACCTGATAGATCCAAACCTAGCTTCATTGGGCTTGCACCCAAACCATCGAGCCAATCGGGTGTGGTTGGCGCAAGATTCAATGCAACAATATAATCGTCACCTAACACATCTTTAATTACTTCTTTTGCACGCAATTGGTCGCCCTGATCTTGAAGGCGAATCAATGCACTTGTGCCATTAGTGGTTTCATCGAAGAATTTAATATTATTCTTCTTTAAAACCGAAGTTGCTCTTTTAAGCGTCGAAGAATTGATTTCCAGCGTGCTAGAAACACCGGAGATTTGAACCGCTGGATCAGGCGAATATAGATTTGCAGCAGAGTACAGGAGACCCAATATAACCACACAAAGGACCAGTAGATTTTTCCAAAGAGGATAACGATTTAACATAGAGTAGATTTTTCTTAAATGTCAGTAAATGTAGTTGGAGCTAAATGCAGCCGTTAATGGGCTACCTATCCTTTACTATTTTTTCATTAAACCACATTCCTCAAACAATAAAGAATACAGCTAATCGCGAATTATACCCATTTATTCTATTCAGGTCTTAGCCTATATGGGGATATTATCGGTCACTTTCAATTTATTATGGCGTGTTTTATAAATATATAACGCTACAAACTTAAAGCGGCGGCACTTCGAGTCCTTGACGCTGATAAAATTCAGTCACAAAGCTATCCAATCGGTTATCTGCAATCGCTTCACGTAAACCTGACATCAATTGTTGATAATGATGCAAGTTATGTATGGTATTAAGCTGAGCACCTAACATTTCGCCACATTTATCCAAGTGATGCAGGTAACTACGGGTAAAATTTTTGCAGGTATAGCAAGAGCAATTGGCATCTAGCGGCGAGGTATCGTGACGATGCTTTGCATTGCGTATTTTTATAACGCCCTCGGTGACAAATAAGTGCCCATTACGCGCATTGCGCGTTGGCATAACGCAGTCGAACATATCAACACCGCGGCGAACCGCCTCAACGATATCCGCAGGCTTACCCACCCCCATCAAGTAACGTGGTTTATCGGCGGGCATTTTATGGGCAGTATGATTTAGCACACGAATCATATCTTCTTTAGGCTCACCAACAGACAAACCACCAATGGCATAGCCATCGAAATTCATCTCAGTCAAACCCGCTAGGGATTTATCCCTAAGTGATTCGTACATACCCCCTTGTATAATGCCAAATAAAGCAGAAGGGTTATCGCCATGGGCCTCTAAACTGCGCTTTGCCCAACGCAGCGACAGCTCCATAGATGCTTTCGCCTCAGTTTCTGTTGCAGGGTACGGTGTACACTCATCAAAAATCATCACAATATCGGAGCCAAGTTTACGCTGGACCTCAATAGACTCCTCTGGCCCAACAAAAACCTTGCTGCCATCAATAGGTGACTGAAAGGTCACACCTTTTTCGGTAATCTTGCGCAGCTTACCTAAACTAAATACCTGAAAGCCGCCAGAATCCGTAAGGATTGGACCATCCCATTGCATAAAATCGTGTAAATCACCGTGGGCCTCGATGACTTCAGTACCTGGTCGCAACATTAAATGAAAGGTATTACCTAAAATGATATGCGCACCAATCGCTTTGATATCCTTAGGCGTCATACTCTTTACGGTGCCATAAGTCCCTACGGGCATAAAGGCTGGCGTCTCTACCACACCTCGCGGAAAACGCAGTCGACCACGACGTGCCTTACCATCGGTATTGTCTAGCTCAAATTGCATAAAACAATTATCTGTTGTCATTGCGGCATTGCCCTTTTATCTATTGTGCGATTATTCAGAGATAATTTCGGTGTGTGCATTGGGATTACGCGTCATCCACATAGCATCGCCATAACTAAAAAAGCGGTACTTCTGCTCCACCGCCTCTTTATAAGCCGCCATAACATGCTGGTAACCGGCAAAAGCAGAGACCAACATCAATAAAGTTGATTCCGATAAATGGAAATTGGTCACTAGAGCATCGACCTGCTTGAACTGATACCCTGGATAAATAAAAATATCTGTATCACCTTCATAAGGCATTAGCTCTTTTGCCTCTGGTTGCGACTTTTGAGCTGCGCTCTCTAAGCAACGAACACTCGTCGTACCTACAGCAACAACCCTGCGGCCTTGATTTTTTGCTGTATTAATAATATCGCAAGCAGCCTGATCAATCGTCATCCATTCTGAATGCATATGATGCTCTTTAATATTATCAACACGCACCGGCTGAAAAGTCCCTGCTCCCACATGCAAAGTTACATAGACAATCTCGACGCCTTTATCTTTAATTGACTGCATTAAAAGCTCATCGAAATGCAGACCAGCAGTAGGGGCAGCAACCGCACCTGCGTGCTCACCATAAACCGTTTGATAGCGTGACTTGTCATCTAGAGTGTCTTCACGATCGATATAGGGTGGCAATGGCATATGCCCTATCGACTCAAGCATTGGGATTAGCAAGTGCTCACCACAATCTAACTCAAATAATTCACCTTGGCGGCCATTAACCATGATGACAAAGTCATCAACCAGTAATTTAGCACCAGCTTTAGGCGACTTACTCGCACGTACATGTGCCAAAAAACGGTGCTGATCAAGCACTCGCTCGACCAAGATCTCAATACGCCCACCACTCTCCTTACGTCCAAATAAACGTGCAGGAATTACCTTGGTATTGTTAAACACCATGACATCCCCCGCCTGCAATTGTGACAGCAAGTCAGTAAAGTTCTGGTGCTGATAATCGCCAGTAACACCATCCAAGCACAGTAAACGGCTACCGGTTCGCTCAGCTGCAGGAAAGCGAGCAATCAGCTCATCGGGTAAATGGTAATTAAAATCTTGGCGGCGCATAGTAATATTAAGGAGCTATAAAGATGCTTTATAAAAAAAGCGGCAAGATTAGCCGAATTCTAGGCAAAACACCACGATTGCTGCATAAAAGCAGACAGATAAGAGTAAGAACAGTTGACGACGGCAAAGCCACTGTTATAATCCTCGCCCCACGTACAGGAGGTACGCAAGTTTGAAAAACAAATAGACTAAAGGAAATAGTCGCCTATTGATTGGTTAATAACCTCTCTTTGCCAGTGTGGTGGAATTGGTAGACACGCGGCATTCAAAATGCCGTTTCTTCGGGAGTGTCGGTTCGAGTCCGACCACTGGTACCATTTTATTATTATATCTAGAAAATCTCAGACATACCTCGCCTCTCCATAGGTTCTTGGACGAGAATCAGCATAGCCGGTTCGACAAAATTGTTTCTTCTCCCTCTATGCATATCGAAAGGTGCTTGCGTAACCTGCCTTTACTGCACAAAAACACCCAGCAATTGCTGCTAACACCCTGACCCAATGAACGCGTTCCCACTGAACCAACTCCTGGGAAATTTCTGCTGGGCTCATGGCTCCTTCTGCAAGTGCGGCATTAGCACTAACAAAATAGGCAGGGAATGTAATAAGCATAATGAATGCACACGCTGATGACGCTATAAGCCAGTATCGTGTAGGCAGTTTTTTCCACACTGCTAGGCCTGTTGCCAACCATACAACGCCAGCCGCAGAAAAGCCAAGCGGCTTCATTGCACTTGCAATAAAGTGAACGTTTGTACCGAACCATTGGGTGAACTCGATAGGTTGCAATGATTGCCAATAAGGAACCAAAGCAAGTGCCAGCAGCAATAATGCACCACCAAGTAAACCTAATAGTAAAGCTGCGAGTTGTGAAAATATATTCATTCTGAATCTCCAGTTATTTTTTTGCAAACCACATACTGCGTAGCAATCCATCTTGTTTAATAAAGTGATGATAAAGCGCAGCTCCTATGTGTAAAACTAAAAGCCCAACAAGTACTTTCGACACAATTGCATGCGGTGTTCTTGGAAGGTAATCCCAAAAGTCAGGAAACCCAGCAAGATCTGCGCCTGCAAAAATAAACGGACCAGCACCTGAAAGCACCATGGTTCCAATGCCACTTGAAGACATGCCAATGATAATTACATAAAGCAAGACGTGCGCCGCTTTTGAAAGACGGCTTTGCCAAACAGGCACTTGTATTGAAATTGGTTTTTTATCGAATTTGACCCACCAGATAATTCTGGCCACAGTTAGCAACAAGAGTGTCAACCCGAGCGGCACGTGGATACGTAAAAAAAGGAGCTTCGCGGCAACATCATCGCTTGCTTCGGAAAGAAGTCCCGAACCTAATAAAATGAGAACCAACAATGCAGTCAGCCAGTGCATCGCGACAGCAACGGAACCGTACTGGTTTTCTGAACTTTTATGGGACATACGGTAGTCTCCTAACAATTTTCACGGGTAATAATGAGTATTAATTTTTCATCACCAAAAGTTTATTGGTTTTTATTTGTGCTTCTATAGTCCGAGGGAGATTGCCCTGTCCAACGTTCGAATGCACGACGAAAAGCACGTTCGTCGGAGTATCCGAGCAGCAGCGCAATGGCACTAATGTCGTTGCATTTATCACCAAGAAGCTCTTTGGCTCGAAGCTCCCGGACGTTTTCAATTAATTCTTGAATGGATGTCCCCTGCGCTGCTGTCACCCTTTGAGCAGTCCGCAAACTCATATTGGCAGCAGCGGCAACACTAGCCGCGCTAAATACACCACCAAGGGCATTTTCTTCTGCAACCCTTTTCAACAAGGAGAACTCTCGAGGCTCATTACTCACATTGATTTGTTTTTTGATAACGCTAAGATGCGCCGTTACGTAATTGAAAAGACTGATATTTGCGTACTTAATCTTTGCACTGAGTTTTTCCGGCCTGAAATACAGTGCCATATCAGGTGCATTGAATTCGACCGGCACACCAAAGTATTCTGTGTAATGTGATACATCACAATTAGGCTTATGCTTAAAAGTCACACACTCCAAACAATCGCTTACTCCTAAAAAATCGGAAAATAGGCGGGTAACCAACCCCATTCCAACCTCATGCGATCGCCCATCATCGATATGATCCATCGGGTGTCGGGAGGTAAGCCAAGCGCCAGAAGCACTCTCGCTAAAAGAAATTTCTAGCTGATCAGCGATAATCACACTATTTTTAACGAACACTCCAATGGCTGCTCGCAAGTCGTCAGCAAACCGAGCTCCATCGGCAAGACCACCAAAATAAGAAAATGGTGTTGCTTGCGCCATTTCGAGAGCAAACGGCTGACCTGGGAATTTCTCTGCAAGTAAAGCCAGAATATTTGGCATCATATCTTCGGGAGATCGTGCTTCAGGCTTTAAAAGTTCGAAGCACGATACCCCTGTCACTTTTTCAATTTCATCCGTCGAAAGACCACGCGATAGAGCAAATGATACATTTGCCGCTGCGGCACCGGCACTCAAGGTGGATTTCATTTTGAACGCTCACTCCTTCACTTAGCAGCTTCTAAAAATTGATTAGGATGAGATCAGTTTAACAGGACAAATCACGACAAATCGAGGACAGCAAGCGACAATATAGGACAATCCCCGCCAGATTTAACAACACAAGTTTTAGGCAATATCATTCATTCAGAATTCTTATCGAATTCTACAAGTTGGATTAGGTTTCCACATATACCGTCAAAGTATCGATCAGTGCGCTAACCAGATGGGTATTTGACAACAATAATTAAGGCATCCATGATCCTTACAAAGAGACAAAAGAATACCCTATGATTCACAATTAAGTCGATAATTTGAGAAGACAAGAAAAGTAGCTATACACCCCAACCGAGTAAATCTATGAAGCAACTACTAGCAAATCAGGCGAGAATATTCATTGCTACAGTCGAAGCTGGCTCAATAACAGGTGCTGCAGAAAGATTAGGAATGGGAAAGTCAGGTATAAGCGATGCCCTTAAACAATTAGAGCTTGAACTAGGTGTTCAATTGCTAATGCGGACCACTCGCAGGCAAAACCTGACAGCAATGGGAGAAAAGTTTTATTGTCGATGCAAAGAACTAAATGCCTTATCGGCTCTAGCTATCGAAGAGGTGAATGAATACTTGGCTGACCCCATGGGCCCGATTCGCATTACAGCACCACATGCGACAATTGATTATGCTGTTGCGCCTGCTATTGCCTCACTGATGGCTCGCTACCCGCGTGTTGAACCAGAATTAATTGTTGATGATAAACGCATTGATTTAATAAAGAATCAGATTAGCTTAGCGCTTACTGTTGGCAATTTGCCTGATAGCGAGTTCAAAGCCCGTCGAGTGGGCTATTTAAATGATGTTTTATGTGTGGCCCCAGCCTTATATAAACGACTTGATAGCAAATTTGTAAAAAACAGCAATATAAATCAGGCACAGGATTTACCTTATATCGCTCATCATTGGGAAAACACCGAAATCATTCATAATTTAATGCACAAAAAAACAAACCAATCCAATCAATTTCGCTTTAAGCGTGTAGCAACAGCTAATTCAGTCCATGCAGTACTTGCACTTATTTTGAAAGGTGTTGGAGTAGGAGTACTACCTCACTTCTTCCTGAAAGAACATATTCAGTCAGGCTCCTTAGTTGAGTTATTACCTGAATATGAGCCCCATACAAACCCTGTTTATGCTGTTCACCCTTTTGGCTCAACACCTCCTTTAAGTGTTCGACTTATGATTGAGGGAATTAGGCAGGTTCTACACCAAGACAATAAATAACACCCCTCTTAATTCTTAATCGAGTCATTTGGCAGCAGTATTACCGCCCCTCCATAGATCACTATACGAAAAAATCGAACAGTTAATTCTATTACCATATATTTTTCGAACTAAAAATAAGGCTTATCCTACTATCATTATCAACAAGAAGAGGAAACCTAAGATGAAAAATCAAGTACGAGCACACTCAGCTGGTGCCGCGGCTAGGGCTGACCATTCAATTTTCACAGCAGTTGCTCAAGCAAGTAAAAGTTGGAAAGAAGCTTTTAATTCAGGTGATGCAGCAGCAGCCGCTAATCTTTACGAAGACGATGCTGTTATGGTGGTTAAACCATTTGGCACATTTACAGGCAGAGAAGAAATCTTAGCTTTCTGGACCGATTTGATTAACAAAGAATTTAAGGAGGTAGTGTATATCGATACAAAAGCCGAAATTATCGACAACAAATCAGCTCGCGTATCTGCTCAATGGAAAATGAACAAAGCTCATGGAGTCATCACCAATGAGACATGGGTAATTCAGCCTGATGGTCGAGCGTTATTGCGTGAGGATCACTTTGAAGTTGCAGGATAAGTACACTATTTTTTAATATCGAAGAAGAGAAAACCCTCATGCCTAAAATTGAAACAATTCGCCTACGTTGCCCCAACCCAGAAGCCCAAAATCGATTCTATTGTGACACTTTAGGTATGAGCATTCGCCGCAATGGCACCATTGGATATAGCGAAAAGGAAGCAGGCCTAATTTTTGAACTTGGAACTAACCCTTACCATATTTCAAAAACTGATCTTTACTGGAAAATCGCTATCAGTGTTCCTAATATCGAATTAGCTTATCAACAACTCGTCAATAGAGGCGTTGAGATTAATACCCCAGAACAATTTCAAGACGTAGGATATCTGGCACACTTTAAAGACCCGGAAGGCTTCACTATTGAAATTATTGAGCACTGGTTTAAAGGTGATCGTCCAGCACAAGAATACGATAAAAAGTTACTTGGTGGAGGCCCTCATATCAATCTACTAACATTACGCACTATCGATATTAAACCAATAGATAAACTAACAAAGGCTATAGGCATGACACCATTGTCTATTCAAGAAGTTACCAATCGAGGCTTTACACTTTATTTTTATGCCTTTACAAACGAGCAACCACCTAACAAAAACCTACACAGCATTGAGAATCGAACATGGTTATATCAACGGCCTTACACCGTATTGGAAGTTATGCAATACAGTGGCGAAGCTCCTAAAGAACTATCTAATAAAACTGATTCAGGTTATATGTCTGCCGTAATTTCTGGTTTGAGTGATGAGTTAGCTGATAATCAACTATGTATAAAAAGTAAAATGTAATTTGTTCACATGGGAGTTAAAGAACAACTAGACTAAGCTATTCTATAAATAAACAATTAGGCAGGTCTAGACTAACTTTTCTGCTTTAAACATTACCTTTTTGTAAAACCAATTTCTCATTATCTCTAAACCATACATTGGCTGTATTAGTCATTAAATGTATACCGCAAACCCAGTCATCAACCCCGTTTACACTGACAATATTATGCTTGCCCTCTAACACCTCCAAGCCAAACCTCGTGATTTCTGTTGTGGTTTCCCTGAGTGATGCATTCATTGTGTTAAGCAAGAGCAATGGATTTTTAAGATTGACATCTGCCATATTTTTTAATCGAGCAAACAAATAGGTATCACCAGTAAGATCGAGTGCGTGAGGATATTTATTTGGCCACATATCATGTGCTAGCGTGTGACCAATAATACGCGCTGTGTTCGGCCCATGGTCTTTAGCCGCCTTAAGAATAACTTCATCAAAGTAGCTTAGACCACTGGATAATTTAGGAAAGCGGTACAATAAACTCTTTAATGCATTGCTCAATAAAGGCAAGCTTACTTGTTTAGACTTGAGTATTTGTACTAACGCTTCCGGGTTATTAGCTGTTACTGCCGCCCACACATCCAAACAGAAGTCGATTTGCGTACTATCAAACGCCAATGGCTCAGGTTTTTGAGCTTCTATTTGCTCCGGGCTTAACATTCCTAAACCAGCAATAGTTGAGCTCTGATCGTCCATATAAACATATTGGTGCACGATTAACTTACTGAAATCTAAGCCATGAACTTCGAACAACTTAACTAAAAACACCAACAATAGCTGATCGCTCAGTGCGCAGCCTATCCATAAATTTACTTTTTTTGTGCGCTTAATATCAAAGTCATTGTAAAAATCATTGGGAGCTTTTGTAATGTCATCGATAGACCCAAGCTCACATTTGACATAAATTGTTGACCAATAATCTCTACGGTATTTTGCCCAACCTTCAATATCAATATACTCTCTGAGCCTTCCGCAAGATAATACATCTCTAAAGATAAGTAACTCTTGTACAGGAATATGAAACGCCTGCTTAAAACTGCCAGCAGCACTATCACCATTTACAATATGCATTAAACTGAGCCTCCTGATATAGAAATGATAAATAGAGTAAGCTCATTATAATACTAGTAACAAACAAGGCTAATGGTTTTAATACTTACAATCTAGCTATAAGAAGCGTAGGCTTTAACTCTACACCCATAACTTTTGACAAACAATGAGCAAGCTAAGTGATAAAGAAGTTATTAGGAGCTGGAAGAAAAACGCAAAGCCTTGGATTAAAGCGATTCAACAAGGGCAAATACAGAGCCGCATAAACACTACCAACAAATCTATCATAGAGGCGGTTCACTCAATTTCTGGAAATTCTGTCATCGATATCGGCTGTGGCGAGGGCTGGCTGATGAGAGAATTATCGGATTTAAAATTTTCAGTATCAGGATTGGATGTCGTGCCAGAACTGATTAAAAAAGCAAGAGAATGTGGCTCTGGCAATTTGTACACTATGGCTTATGAAGATATATCTACACGGACGATAGTAGAAAAATTTGATATAGCAGTTTGCAATTTTTCTCTCATTGGTAAGGAATCAACTGAACATCTCATTCGTACACTTCCATATCTACTCAAGCCAAATGGCCATCTAATTATTCAAACACTTCATCCTGTGAGCGTATGTGAAGACAAAGCTTACTCTGACGGTTGGCGTGTAGGATCATGGGCAGGCTTTAGTGATGAATTTAGTAAGCCCGCACCCTGGTACTTTAGAACAATAGAATCGTGGATTACATTATTAAAAGATAACAATTACGATTTAGTAAATTGCAAAGAACCTAAAGACTTACAAACAGGAAAACCCATATCCCTTATCATAACGGCTAAAATCCTAACGAGCAGTAGTGATTGCGCCATTAGCTGAAGTATCAAAAGCCTGCATACAAAAATGCACTCGTTGCGCGGCATTGAGGTTTTTATTTTTCAGAGTACTTACTTTTTTTTCAATCAATTGGAGCCTTGGCTTTAAACCACAACCATTGGCAATTTGTATGGCTAAACCAGGGCGAGCATTAAGCTCTAGAACTAATGGCCCTCTTCTCACATCTAGCACGATATCTGCACCTAAAAACCCCAACCCTGTTTCGTCGTAGCACTGCGATGCTAACAGCAATAGATTATCCCAGTTAGGAACTTGCAGCTCACTAAGTTTACGCTGCGTATCTGGGTGTTCACTGACGGGCTTACCAAATTGAACAGCATGAAGTGCTTTTCCCGAGACAATATCAATACCAACCCCAACCGCTCCTTGATGTAAATTGGCTTTACCATCCGACGCCCTTGTCGATAGGCGCATCATAGCCATAATAGGATAACCTTTAAAAACAATTACACGTATATCGGGTACACCTTCGTAACTAAAATCACTAAAGGTATCGTCAAATTCAATGATGCGCTCAACAATAGCTACATCTGACTTACCACCTAAACTGTATAAGCCAGCCAAAATATTAGAGCAGTGGCGCTTTAAATAATTAATATCAACAACGTCACCATTAACTTTTATATAACTAAATTGGCGATTATTACATTCAACCTGCTGAATAACTAAAATACCTTTCCCACCACTACCTTTGGCAGGTTTGATAACAAAGCCTGAGGAGGCCGGCAAAAAATTAATTAGCTTTTCTATCTGCGACTGCTCTTTAACCGTTGAAACAAGCTCAGGCACATTAATACCAGAGCTTTCCAACAGCTGTTTCGTTTGTAATTTATCGTCAACCAAGGGATATAGCCGCCGGGGATTATAGCGAGAAACATAACGGCTATTTCTCTCATTCATCCCTAAAATACCTAGGCGATGTAAACTGAATGGATTAGCAAACACTTATTTATCAACCATACTTTTAAAACGAATAAGTTCGAATAAACGATAACCTGTGTAATTGCCTAAGGCTAAAATAAATGCGAGTAAAATTAGTTGTATACCCAAAAAATTAAAGGTTAAGTGCCTAACCCAATCATTAGTCATAGCTAAATACGCTAATAGTGCTGTTAACAAGCTACCTCCACCTTGAACAAATACTTCTTTGGGCCCTTCTTCTTCCCAAAGGATCGACATACGCTCGATAGTCCAAGCCAAAATAATCATCGGGAAAAACGTAATCTTTAAGCCTTCTACGAGGCCAATTTTAAAACTCATCACACTAAAAATAGCAATAATAGCAATAACAGTAATAATCACTGCGGATATTCTCGCAACAAGTAATAAATTAAGCCGGGAAAGATAGCTACGCAGCAATAAACCAAAAAACACAATCAATAAAAACCCTACTAAACCTGTCATTAACGATGTTTGAATAAAAGCTAAGGCAATTAATACAGGCATAAATGTACCTGAGGTTCTCAAGCCAATAAGAATCCTTAGCAAGCAAACAACGAGTGCACCAACTGGCAACAATAAAATTGTTTTAAATAGAGCCTGTTCTTCTAGCGGCAGCGTATGAATAGAAAAGTTAATTAAATTCTCTTCCAAATTTTGCTGTGCTTTTATAGCAGCACCAATGGATTCACGCTGCTTGATAATAGAAAATGTGACAATAGAATCAAAGCCACCAACTACTTCTAATATAGGCTTTGAGGTTTGCGACCAAAGCAGATAATCTTCGGGAATATTACGTTGTCCTGTTGTAGGGTCAAACACAATTGACTGATCACTATCAATATTTACGCCATCAAACCAAACCTTCACCAATGTCGTTAAGGACTGACGACGTCTGCCATCCTCAAGCTTTAGTGCATAAATCAAACTGGCTGAAATATTGTTTTGGTTAAGCAGTTTCACTGCGAGCTCAGCTTCGTCGGGCACCTCTTGCTTTAATAATGAAATATTTTCGTTGTTTTCTCTTAATGCTAAAAATAGCTGCTGCGCAAAACTAACCGAGCCCGCAGATCTTTGATTGACCTGTTCAACAATCTGGTTTGCAGCCGTTTGATACGGCTCAGACCAAACAACCGAAAGAACATCAGGCGACTTACTTTTATCGCTCTCTTGCTCATTATTTACTAAAAAAGTCGCTCGATAAAAAAGGCTTTGAGGGCCACCAGCCTCTCTCTTGGTCCACTCTATAATATTTTTTTCATCAAGATAAGCAACACCAAACCCTGGAGAAGCTGTAGACTCATCAAGTAAAGAGTAGTTATTTTGATTTAGCGGCCTTAATAAGCGTACTGTTGTCGGCTCATTATCGGCTTGAAGCTCAATACGTGCCTCAACACTCCATGTAATCAGCCGTTCCCCTGGCATCCAGGGAACTTGATATTCTATGTGCCGATATACACTCAAGAAAATACCACCAAAAAAGAGAATGGCAATCAAAGCATAAAAAGGCCAACGACTGTTCGACATAACTACTTAGCCTCTGGCTTATATTTAGGGTGCAAGAATTTTTTACCGACATCGATTAATGTAATATCTTGCAAGAATTCTCTACCCAATAGAATCGGGAATGTCATCTCGCTCCTATCTGCCAAACTAAACTGGGCTTTTTGTTTTAAGCTATCACCCAAACTAATATCTAAAGAGATAACAAAGCGGCGTTCGTAGCTATCCAGTGATGCCTGCCTAATACGAGCTGTGCGCACTACCGGCGCCTCTATCGTTGCATTAGTTTCTGTAGCACTATGCATAACGTCAAACTTCACCCAGTTTTTTCCATCGCGTTCAAAAGGCTGAATATTGCTAGCTGTAATGGACGATGTAGTCGCGCCCGAATCAACTCTAGATTTAAGAGACTGGTTTAACGTATGCAAATAAACCCACTCGACTTCCCCGATAATAATTTTATTATTTTTGGTAGATTTTGCCCCCTTGTTTTTAGCAGTTGCCACTTTTTTTATAGTTGGCTTAACAGATTTTTTTATTGGACTTTTTTTAAGCGGCTTACGATTACTCCTTATCAATTCTTCTAGTTTATCTAACCGCTGAGTTAAACGCTTATCTAGCTTATTAATTTCTTCGACAACATCAATCTTTACAGGCTCAACAGAGCTAGTTTCGTTATTTTCTATACTCTTTTTATTTTCATTTTCTTTTGTAATTTGTGTTCCACAAGAACTCAAAAAAGCCACCAAAAAAGCAGCCACAAAGCAATGTGTAATAATATTCATAAATCTAACCACTTATAGCGACCCCAATAACAAGCACACCTTTCACATAAGCTATATGCACAGGGCAAAAAATTAACAGGGAGTAAACAGACAAAAAGAAGGTGCAACTATCAAGGATGGTATTACATTAATACTATAAATTCTGAGAACTTGATAACACCTAAATAAATTAATTGACAAAAATCACAGAAAACCTTATTACAATGGTTATAAGAAAGGTGAACGAGACCCAAAATATGTCAATGAAATGAGAAACTCGACGAAGTAAAAGGAAATCTACTTATTAAGTTAGGCTCATAATTCAAACCAATTTAACCTAGGCCCTAAGTTATAAATCTCTGTTTTACGTACTTGGCTCGATTGGCCCCATGAAAAATGCATATGGCCACATAAATTCAATTTGGGCTGCTGTTTTTCTATGGCATGGAGTATCGCTTCGCTACCATCATGAATACCATCTTCTTCGACATCCACATGGCCTAAAGGCGGAGTATGAGTTATTAATACATCATAGTTTTGGCTATTTGATAAAATTTCCTCTGCTGTTTTTTCACTGAGAGATTCATTCCAATGGGCATTATTACGTGCAGGAATTTCACCCCCTAAGCCTAAAAATACAAACCTATCTATCTCAACACTGTCTCCATGTAAAAAATAACCTAGCGGCCAATTATCACACAACGACTTTAACTCTGCGATATTATCATGGTTACCTGGCACGATAATCACAGGGATAGATGCCATTTTTAAGATATCAATTGTATCTGATGCGCCTTGACCACAAGTGGCGAAATCTCCTGCGCCAATAATAACGTCGGCTTTAACACTTGACTCTACTATTTCTCTCGCTACTTTTTTATTTTGATGAATATCACTGAAAGCAAGAATCTTCATACTAACTCCCTTAAAAAAGTGCTATTTTGAAAAGCGCATTAAAACAGCGCCCAACAAAGTCACCATCGTCGAAAATACTTTTGTTAAATTAAGTTGCTCACGTAAAAAGAACGTACCTATTAATAGCGCAAAAATAATACTTGTTTCACGAAGAGCAGTGACTAAAGCAATAGGCGCCTGCGTAAATGCCCATACCACTAATGTATACGCTATAAAAGAAGCACTGCCTCCGATAAAAAACACGCGTTTGCCCTGACGCGGCAACGTTTTTAAAACACTGGGGTTAATAAAACTCATAATAATGCACCATACAATTGCATTACCTATTCCAAGCCAAGCATAGAAACCGATGGCAGTACCTGCTAATCGCGCACCTATACCATCATTTAATGAATATGCAGCAATAAAACAACCAGTAAGAAAAGCAAACCACGCAGCGTTAACATTACGCAAGCCGTCTTGCTGGCGCACAATACTTAGACTCAAAACCCCTGCAACAATAATTAAGATCGCCAGCTGATCTATTGGCCTTAGAACAACACCTAAAAATAAAATTGACACTAATGCCACTAATAAAGGTGCCGTGCCACGAGCAATGGGGTATACCTGAGTCAAATCGCCAAGGCGATAAGATTGCAATAACAGTAGTTGATAACCTGTATGAAAAAATAAACTAGCAATGATATAGGGCCAGCTTTCAGGTGCAGGAGAAGGTACAAATAAAAGGGATAATGAAGCTATTGGTACGTGACCTAATACAACACCCGTCATGTTAAGGCCTTTATTTTTTCCACCTTTAACAATAGAATTCCACACCGCATGTAATAGCGCTGCAAAAATGACAATACAAAAAATAGTAATGCTCATCATACAGCTCCTTGAAATTCAATAAACGACAGGCTATGTCATATTAATCGATACAAAATAAAAGAGTAGTGCCAATGATCCAAGCCAGGTAACACCAAAGATCAAATGAAAGGGTATTAATTTGACATATTCTTTAATTGGGAAAAGACAACGCCGCCTTTTTGTGCGTAACGCAGTCCTTGCTTCGCAAAATAGCTAGACTGCCTAGTATTTTGCAAACCTCGATACGCTTTAGCTAAAGCCAAATACAAACGTGGCTCTTTTCGGTTAATCCGCAAGCCTCGCTCAGCGGTAGTAATGGCTTTTTTATAATCGGCTGTTATCAATTGTCGATTGGCTTGATTGACTAACCTATCAATAATAGGTACTGCTGTTTTTTTTGTATCAGGCCTTACTGGTGACAATATTGCAATATCTGTCCGATCATCTGACTTTTCGCTTGGACTATTAGCACCTTTTTGTGAATTTCTGTAGGCAGGTTCCCCACCAGAATCTCGAATAGTCACAGGGCCTGTTGTTGATGCACAGGAGATGAGGAATAACGTCATTAAAGTAATGGCTAAATGCGCTCGATACGGGAAGCTACTTTCTTTTTTCATAAACGTTAATACTGTATCCAATAAAAATAATTACAGATCATACTATGCTATCTGAATAGCTTTTTAAACCAACGAGATACAGAGCCGCTAACTAAGTCGCAATCTGTTTTTTGCACAGGCTGAGATCCCTCAATAAAGGGAACAAGCTGTGCATTGTTGCAACCTTCTGCACTACGCAAGCTATTTTTTTGATCTATCCAATAATACTCAATAGTATCAGGTGCAGTTTGAGAAATGCTTTGAGTATCGATACGCTTAAAAATATCGCTCCAGATTTTTAATGCACCGCTACTACCTGTTAACACTGTAGGTTTGTTGTCATCGTTCCCGACCCAAACAACACCTAAATGATCACCACTATAACCTGCAAACCAACTATCTCGCTGATCATTCGTTGTTCCGGTCTTACCGGCCAGTGCAAGCTCAGCTGGCAGCGTATTATAAACCCTACGCCCTGTGCCAATCCGCATTACAGCCTGCAAACCATAATGCATTAAATGGCTTTGCTCTACACTAAATCTAGGCTCACTCGATAAACCATAGCGTTTTAATGGCTGGTTAGTAGCATCCATTACCGAACGAATTGCACGCAGCGGCGTATAAACACCATCAGCAGCCAAGGTATGGTATAAATGACTAACATCGAAAGGGGTTAAGGTAATCGCACCTAGCAATAGTGACGGGAAGGGATTTATATCTTTTTGTAAACCCGCTTGCTTTAAAGTGCCAATAACATTTTCGACACCCACTTCTAAACCTAAGCGAGCCGCCGCCTGATTATGTGAGTAGGCCAATGCTTGATACAAAGGCAAAAAGCCATGGGATTGTTTTGAGTAATTTTGTGGTTGCCATAAAGAGCCATCGGGCAGCTCAACACTCAAAGGGGCATCTTCAATAATACTAGTCAGCTGATATTTTTGTGGTTGCTGTAAGGCACTCAAATAGACAAAAGGCTTAACTAATGAGCCTATCTGACGTTCGGCATCAAGGACACGGTTAAAACCACTAAAACGTGGGTTAGCATCACCCACAGCTGCAATAATTTCGCCACTACCCACTGCAGTAACAATAGCCGCTGCCTGTAATTTTGTATCTTTAGATTGCTGATTAAGCGCTCGCATTTGCCGCACAATCGATTGTTCTGTCTCTCGCTGCACAATAGGTGATAAAGTTGTAAAAATACGCAAGCCTTCGCTTTGTAAATCCTCACTCCGATAATCTTGTTGCAGTTGCCTTTTAACAATATCTAAAAATGCTGGGTACTCGCCTATTTGCTTATTAGAGGGAGAGACAATATCTAGTGGTTTTTTTAATGAGGTTTGCAACTCGGCTTTACTAATCAAGCCACTCTCGTGCATCACTCGCAGAACAAGGTTACGCCTAGTCGTCGCACGCTTAGCCGAGCGCCAAGGATTGTAATAAGAGGCGCCCTTAACAACACCCACTAAAAGTGCAATTTGATGAGACTTTAAATTCGCAAGCGGCTGATTAAAATAATGTTTAGCCGCCAAGCCAAAACCATTAATAGAGCGAGGCCCGCTTTGACCTAAATAGACCTCATTAATATAAGCCTCAAGGATATCTGCCTTGGTATAATGCAACTCCAATAACACAGACATAACGGCCTCTTGCACTTTACGCCACAAGCTACGCTTTTGTGTTAAATAAAAGTTTTTAACCAGCTGCTGCGTTAAGGTACTACCGCCCTGCACAAAACCACCCGCTTTCACATTGGCAAGCATTGCACGACTAATACCTTTTACAGAAATACCAAAATGGTGAGCAAAGTTTTTATCTTCGACCGCAATCAAAGCCTCACCTAATAATGGAGGGACCTTCTCAAGTGAGACCAACACTCTATCTTCACCATGACTTGGATAAATACTGCCTATTTCCTGAGGCTCAAGTCGTAAAATAAGGTCATCTGCACCTTGTAAGCTAGCTACCTGATTTCCATTAAAAGTAACTCTATAACGAGAAGCCAACTCTGGCTGATCCCAAAAGACAAAGCCTTTGGAATAAAAATCATACTGGGAACCTCTTTTAACGACTTGGCCTGGGGCACTTATTTCACCGACAAAGTCATAACCCAAAGCACGTAATTCGTGTTCAAACTTAGCGGCACTGAGAGATAAGCCTTCGTATAGCTCCATGGGTTGGGCATAAACACGCGCAGGAATGGCCCATTTTTTACCATCAAATTTCCCTCGGACAGTAAAGTCTAGATAAACAACCCACAAGCCGATAGTAACCAAACCAAATAGAAAGACTCGCCAAAATAGGTAACGTATCAAAGAAGGGGATTTTTTCGCCTGCGCGCGGCGGCGGCTTTTGGTACGACGTGTTTTTTTAGCCATAGAGCCTTATATAAAATGCAGTGCAGAAGAATGATTAAATCCCAATGCATATGAGTAGATAATTCAGCATTATAACCGTAAACGCTTACTTTTTACTGGAAGCTTCGCTAAAGTGTGACATTAAATAGAGAATACCCTCACACAAATAAAAAGAGCCAAAAAAGTAATGAATCAATATCATATCTACGGCATTGGTGCCGCACTCGTCGATACTGAAATAGAAGTAACCGATGCAGAACTACAATCTTTTGATATCGACAAGGGAGTAATGACACTTGTCGATGAAGATAGACAACACGAGCTTATGGATAAGCTATCGGACCATCTTATCGCCTCAAAACGTGCTAGCGGTGGCTCTGGCGCTAATACCATCATTGCAGCCAGCTATTTTGGCGCTAATACCTTTTACTCTTGTAAAGTAGCCGACGATGAAAACGGAAAATTTTATATTAATGATATGCAAGCGGCGAATGTTGCTATGCCAAATGGCCCCGCCAAAACTGGAATTACAGGTAAATGCCTTGTAATGATAACCCCTGATGCAGAACGTACTATGAACACCTTTCTGGGCATTAGCGAGACAGTATCGAGTGCCGAGCTCGACATCGACGCGATTAAAAACTCCGCCTATGTCTATATAGAAGGTTATCTTGTCTCATCCCAGACGGGTCGAGCTGCCGCTATTGAGTGCCGTAAAATTGCCGAGGCCAATAATGTAAAAACATCTTTGAGCTTATCTGACCCTGCCATGGTGCAGTTTTTTCACGATGGTTTAACTGAAATGATAGGCGACAAAGTCGACTTGTTATTTTGCAATCTCGACGAGGCATTGGCTTACACCAAAACCGATAGCCTTGACGCAGCCTGCAATACGCTAAAAGCCATTGCCAATGAGTTTGTTATTACACTGGGTAGCAAAGGGGCTTTAATTTATGATGGCAAGAACTCAATTAACATTGCACCTTGCGAAACCAAGGCTATTGACACCAATGGTGCCGGAGATATGTTTGCCGGTGCATTTTTATATGCACTAACTCAAGGGCATACCCATGAACAAGCGGGTAATCTTGCAAGCCTTGCCTCATCGAAGGTTGTTAGCCAGTTTGGGCCACGCTTAAAACCCGAACAGCATAAAGTAATACTTGATAGCGTTATTGACTAAGTATTACTCAACACTTTAGCTAACTAACCCACCTGCTATTTATTAAAAATTATCGCCTATTTATAGGCGATAATTTTTATATCACTGAATTTTTACCTTGCATTCTTTGTCCTATATAAGGTATTCAACAATCGTTGGCAACTTATAGCATGCAATCATCTATTACAAACGTAAACAACCTTAAACATACAGCGCTTAGCACCGTAGTAGTAACCCTATGGTTACTAGCGACTACGCTAAGTGCTGATAGCAACGCAGAGGCACTTTTATTACCAATTGAAACGGTAATAGTACCCGCTGGAGAGACCATTATTGGCTCCGATAAAAAAGAGCGCGAATATGGCTATTCTATAGACGAAGCCGCCTATGGACATTCAATTACCAGAGAGCGAGGCTGGTACGACGTTGAATTTAAGCGACAAACCATAAACCTTCGTGAATTCTCGATCACTAAAAATTTAATTACCAATGCACAATACGCTGATTTTCTTCAAGATACAGGGCATACACCACCTACTGTGAGCCAAAAAGAATGGCAAAACTATGGTCTCAATCACCATTATTCTGGTGCCAAGCCCTATATTTGGCATTCAAGCACACCACCACAAGGGCGTGAACATCACCCTATTGTTATGGTGAGCCAATCAGATGTGCAGGCCTATGCAAAGTGGCTGTCTAAAAAAACAGGGCAAACGTGGCGCCTGCCCACAGAGCATGAATGGGAAAAGTCTGTACGTGGTACTGATGGGCGCTATTTCCCTTGGGGTAACAACTATGATGCCAGTCAATTAAACAGTCATGACCAAGGGCCTTTTGCTACATTGCCCGTAGGAACTTTTAGCAGAGCCAAAAGCCCCTACGGCTTACTCGATGGCGCAGGGCAAGTCTTTGAGTGGACATCAACTCCAGCCAAAAAAGGCAGGCACATCGTTAAAGGCGGTTCTTGGGATGATAAAGGCTGTGGTGTTTGTCGTGCAGCAGCAAGGCATTCTCGCCCCGACGACATCAAACATATTATTATTGGTTTTCGCTTAATAAAGGAGTAAACCAATAGCACAATCACCTCCCCTACCTTCAGATAAATATTCTTAGTTATACTATTAGTCATTTCCTTAAAAAACTGGTAGGACCGCCACATCCCTTGTTATTACTGAGCTTTAGAACATACATTCACCTACGCGAGAAAAATGTTTTCCACCTAAAAAGTGCGCAATAAACAATATTAGCTACACTAAAATAAATAGAGACAATAAATGCGATAGCCAAATACAATGTAGGGGAAGTATTAATGAATTATCTATCCAATATGACAATACGGCTAAGGCTAACACTGGGCTTTGGCTTTATTCTCGCTTTAATAATGATATTAACTGTATTAGGTATACAAAAAGTTAATTTTATTAACGAGACACTCTCGACAATTACAGACATAAACTCAGTAAAACAACGCTATGCCATTAACTACAGAGGGAGTGTGCACGATAGGGCGATTGCCATACGTGATGTTGCCCTTGCGATGAATGATCAGCAGATAACCACTTTTGAGCAGGAGATTGTTGAATTAGAGCAATTTTATGATGAATCTGAAGTGAACATGCAGTCAATGATAAACTCAGGCACCCACTTTGCTGATAAAGAACGCGCTATACTTAGCGACATCCAGTCCATAAAACAGCAAACTCTGCCCCTTATACAATCCATTATACAAAATAAAAAAGACGGGAAAAACGTCGAAGATCAAGTGTTAATGAAAGCAAGGCCAGCGTTTACCGCTTGGCTTAATAGCATCAACCAATTTATTGATTATCAAGAACAAGCCAACCAAGTAGCAACACCAAAGGCGCGTGAAGTAGCTGAGAACTTCCAAGAACTTATGTTATTACTCAGTGCCATCGCAATTGTTATTAGTACACTCATCGGTATCACTATTGAACGCAGTATATTACGCTCCCTCGGGAGCGAGCCCTGTCAGGCAAAACTCTCTATCGAGACGCTTGCGCAAGGCGACTTATCTACCCCTATAGAGACCACCTATAGCAACAGTATGATTTCACATCTATGCCTCATGCGTAAACAAATAGGTACTACTGTGGCAAATATTACCAATGCATCACGCGAATTATCTGGCAAGATCACCGTCGTTGCAGACAGCTCAAAGCAAGTTCTCAGTGCTGCTAAAAACCAAGCATCTCTCACCGAAGAGACTGCCTCTCAGCTTGATAATATTCGCACGAGTAGCGACCAGGTTTCTCAAATCGCTGCACGTACAGAAGAAAACTCAGGCATGACCGTAAAATATGCCAAAGAAGGTCGTGAAGTTATCCACGCCAGCGCCAAAGAAATGGAGCTTATTTCAACCACAGTTAATTCTACCGTAGAGCAAATACGCTTACTGGCCGAACACACAGAAAAAATCGGTGGCATTGCCAATGTTATTAGCGGTATCTCTGAGCAAACAAATTTATTAGCACTCAATGCTGCTATTGAGGCTGCTAGAGCCGGTGAATCCGGGCGAGGATTTGCAGTTGTGGCTGACGAGGTCAGGCAACTCGCTCAAAGAACGGGTGAGGCAACAGGTCAAATTGAGAGCATGATTGGTGAGGTACAAACACAGACAGAAGCATCGGTTGCCGCGATGGAAATGACACAGCCGCAAGTAGAGAACGGCCGAGAACAAACACTTAAAGCAACAGAGCTACTACAACATATAGAAAAACAAGCATCAGACTCTTTAACCCAGGTCCAAGAGGTTGTCGAAGCGGCATCGACTCAGGTTACATCGATTGGGGAGATATCAAAAGCGATGGATCAAATTGCAGAAATGTCGGGTAAGTCTATCGAATCGATACAAAACAATAACGCAGCGACCGACACGCTCAATCAATTGGCAGCAGACTTAAGAGAAGATGTAAGCTTCTTCAAAATTTAGTGCAACAATATTACTTAAAAAGCATGGGCCTAATCACCCATGCTTCTTTATTACGACCCAACAAGTTGTCTATTGCAAATTCATACAGCTTGCATAATAAGACGTCGTTGCAGGCCAGTCAGAAAATATCCCAATAACACCTACATCTTGCGCAAGCACATCAATTACATTAAACATATCGCCGTCATTATTCACCGCATCCAAAACTGACGAATAGTAAAAAGGATTGTTAGCGATATCAGTTAAAGGACCAGAGCGCTCTATCGTCCACGTAATAATATCAAGTCCTGCTTGCTTTGCGAGCTTGGCATACTCAGAAGGTACGATATTATTTTGTGCATCGGTTGTTACTAGTGCAAAGGTTGGCGGCGCGACAATATTTACACCAGCGCTTTTTAGCTGCTCAAAATCCGTAAGACTTGCCTCGAAGCTTGGGTCTGCATACACACGGCTATCAAGATAAACAGCTTGCTCGGCAAAAGCAGGCTCATTGGCTATCCAGTATTTAACATCCTCAAGATTAAAGGACTGCACCCATACATCTTTAGGGTCTACGCCCGCATCAATGTAATCGTTAATCATTGCTTGAGCATAATCTTCCTGTGTGTACTCTCCCTCGTAAGGCATTTCAACACTTGGTGCCTTTAACTCCGGAGTAAATTTAACACCAAGCTTTTTAAACAGCTCGATACTCTCTTTATGGGTCATCAATGTACCGCGAGTTGAATATAAATCGGTGCGGTAATTTGGTGTACCATCTAAATACTCTGCAACCGTCGTTGCCTTTGGATTAAAAGCATCCATTTTCCCCTGCAAGGTTTTAAACTCTGCCAAGGTAATATCGCTGGTAAGGCACTGAGCACTAGCGAGCGTATCCGTTGCACTATCGTAAGGAGTAAAGGGTAGCGAGCATTTCTCCGCCAGGGGCGTTTCTAAAATATTTGTCGTCGTATGCAAATCCGATTGCGAGTGACGGCAAACCAATTCGCGATCTTTAGTAAAAGTCACATCACACTCCATAATGCCTGCGCCCATTTTTGCCGCAGCCTCGTAGGACTCTTTGGTATGCTCTGGGAATTGTAATGGCGCACCACGATGGCCAATAGAGAAGTCTGTTTTGACAAAAGGGCCACTCGCGCATTGTTGTAGCTGTGTTTTTAATGGGCTTGCGTCCATGTCTTCGACTAAAAATAAAGGGCGCGGACCTAGCTGTATGGGCTGCATATTTGCGCTCGATAACTCGTCTCTCAATTGCTGATTGGTCTCTTTTACCTGATACAGGCGGTCTTGCAGGCGATAGTTTTTGTACTGTAAGCGGCTCACCTGACGCTTTAATTGGCGGACCTGGTAAGTGTATCCGCGCCTCCAGGGCACACTGTTGTATTGGAGTTGATAAAATGAGTGAGCATTATAATTTTGTTTGATCCACTCGTTATTATTCGCCGATACCGATGTTGCAGCACCAGCAAAAAAAGCGCAAGCCAGCGCTAGTTTACCTAGTTTTTTCTGCATTGCAGTTCTCCTAAAAAGATAGATTTATTTTTATAAATGAATTACCTCTCAAGGATAAAAATTTCATGGGTCAAAGAAATGAAGCTTTTATGATATTTAAATGAAATAAAAAGTACAATAAAACACTAATCACCCTAGACAGATAACCATAGATAAATAGCAACACAGATAGAACACAAACTAATCAGGTGTCGAGTATAGGCTATTCTCGTAGACACGGCTTACGGGTATAATCGCGCTACATACATACTTCGTGATCTCGCCATGCCCTCAAACAACCCCAGTAATACCGACGAACACTCATCACCAAAGGTTGGTTTTATCAGCCTTGGCTGCCCTAAAGCACTTGTAGATTCAGAACGCATTTTAACCGAATTACGCAAAGATGGTTACGAAGTTGTACCCACCTACCAAGATGCCGATGTTGTCGTGGTTAATACCTGTGGTTTTATCGATTCAGCTAAAAAAGAATCCTTAGATACTATTGGTGAGGCATTAAATGAAAATGGCAAGGTTATTGTTACCGGTTGTATGGGCGCAAATGCTGAAGATATTACCAATATACATCCCAATGTACTGGCAGTCTCGGGCCCTCACGCTTACGAGCAGGTCGTTGGTGCTGTCCACGAATATGTACCACCAAGTAAAGAGCATGACCCCTTTGTTGATCTAATTCCACCTCAGGGCATTAAGCTCACACCAAGACACTACGCCTATTTAAAAATATCAGAAGGCTGCAACCATCGCTGTACCTTTTGCATTATCCCTTCTATGCGCGGTGATTTGGTTAGCCGACCCGCAGGCGATGTCTTCGCCGAGGCCAAAGGTTTGGTTAAATCAGGGGTTAAAGAGCTACTGGTTATCTCGCAAGATACCAGTGCCTACGGCGTTGATACAAAATACAAATTGGAGTTTCACGACGGCCAACCCATACGCACTAAAATGCTCGATCTATGTAAAGCTCTGGGTGACTTAGGTGTATGGGTACGCTTGCACTATGTTTACCCCTACCCTCACGTTGACGATATTATTCCGTTAATGGCCGAGGGCAAAATACTGCCCTATTTAGATATACCCTTTCAGCATGGCAGCCCCAAAATACTCAAGGCGATGAAACGCCCAGGGGCTATTGATAATACCCTTACTCGGATTAAAAAATGGCGCGAGATATGCCCGGAACTCACCATACGTAGCACATTCATTGTGGGCTTCCCCGGGGAAACCGAAGATGACTTTCAACAGTTATTAGATTTTATAGAAGAAGCACAACTCGATCGTGTTGGCGCATTTACCTACTCGCCCGTCGATGGTGCAACAGCGAATGATTTGGCAGACCATGTACCAGAGGATATCAAAGAGCAGCGCCTTGCGCGTTTTATGGAAAAACAAGCCAAGATAAGCGAGGCAAGGCTGCAATTAAAAATTGGTAAAACACTCGCCATAATCATTGATGAAGTCGATGAAGAAGGCGCAATTGGTAGAAGCCAGGCAGACGCACCAGAAATTGATGGCATGGTGTACCTAAATGACGAAACCCATCACCAAGTGGGCGATATTGTATTGGCCAAAATTACCCATGCAGACGAACATGATTTATGGGCTGAGAGCGTTTAGAAAACCCCCGATTAGTTTTTTATACATCGACAAATTAAAAAAACAAAAAGAGACCTTTACGCCAATAGACCTTTTGTATTTAGGCAAGGCAAAAGATCATTGGTACAAAAGGCTCGAAAATAAAATTGGCTTGCACTCTATGAATATTTATCCAATCACGTTTTTTTTTGCACTCATTAAATATTTCCCACTTTTTATTCGCGAACTAATGGAGTTTTGCTGGGCAAAACTCTTAAAAGGCGGTTCAGAAGGCACAGATAACGAGCAAGCAAAAATAATCGCTCATACTTTACGTGCGAAAGGCGTAGCAATTACCGACCAGCGCTTACAGCGTTTATTTGGCCTACTTCCCAACCACATAAGTATCGATGCCAAAGAGCGTATTCCCGCAACACTTAACGAGTGGAATATTAAAACCAGTGTTCGAGAGCTAGATGCAAACGACGAGCCTATCGATTTTTCCCAACCCGAAGAAGCCATAGAAAGTACATTATCACCCGACGATTTATATGGAATTAATACACCTGCTTTAATTCGATTAAAAAATGGCAAGGTTGCCTCTCTACTCAATATCGCCGACGATATACAACAAGATAAAAAATCGATCATTATTTACGATAATCAACGAGGTGTACAACTTATATCATTTAATGATTTAACCAACATTTGGTCAGGGAGTATTTTTGATTTTGACTTAACTAAGGCTTTAAAAGAACCTAAATTTAAGCAAAGAAACCTCCGTGAAAAATGGCAAAACTGGTCACACTCAGGTTGCATTTTATTCGCCATTCTTACTTTGCTCACCATCGTACACTTCCAATTTTCTCATTACGTAGGTGCTGCACTGATTACCTACATTGGCATCACCTTTTGTTTGCTCGCAGGCCTTGGCTTATCGCTATTATTGGCGCAACACAGCATGGGTGATAGCACCGGTGTACTAGCAAAATATTGCTCAAGCAACTCGCAACATAACTGCCAACAAGTACTCGACAGCCCAAATGCCAAATTTTTAGGCATAAGCCATGCAGATATTGGCGTTGGATATTTTGGCGGTTCTTTATTGCTATTTTTTCTCTCTCTATTAACTGTCGATGCACATCCTTATATTCATACAATTAACTCAACCATTATGAACTTAAGTTTGTTAACTCTACTTTATAGTGGCTACTCGCTCTTTCTACAAAAATATAAATTAAAACAATGGTGTCGACTGTGCTTGTACACGCAAGCAGTGGTTATAGTGCAAGCGCTGCTGGTTTTGTTCTTTCTAGGTTTTTCTCATCACACAAGCTACGAACATTTTTCTTTCAGCTTAACATCTATCCTATTAATTACGCCGGGAATCATCTGGTATTTTTTACGTACACAACTAATAACAAAAGCTATTCAAGCAGAGCAGCAGTATCAACTTGAACAAGTGATTAGTAACGATGAGTTAATCGAAAAAATACTAGCAAATCAGCAACAGCGCCTAAATTCAGCAAGTGATTTTTCCTTCGAGGAAGATGAAGACCTGGAAAGCGATATTATTTTACAATCAGGCCTACAAGATGAAGGCTCACAGACTTTGCGCATTGTATTAGGCTTATCTCCCAGCTGTGAGCATTGTGGTAGTTTACTCGAAGAAGTTTATCAGTTCTTACAAGCCAACCACTGGGCAATCGAATGCCGAGTACGACTAATCGTTGGCGAAGGTGATGGAACTGATGCAAGAATTGACAGAGCGATTGCCGAGCATATTACCGCCTTTGTGTGCAATGAAAATGAAGGGCAAGGCGTTGCTATTGAAGCCTTGCGTAATTGGTATCAAAAATATAAGGCAATAGATATAAAGGGGTGGTTATCGACGGTACGTAATATTAGCGAAGCTGAGAGCGTTGATATCAGCGTCTTACTCGCGGACACCAGTTTTTGGGTAAGCCAAAAAGATATTAAAATTATACCTGCGATGTATATCGAAAATATTCACATACCATTTGTGAGTGAGGAATTTTCAACAGTTTTACTACGTAAAATATCCTCTGTACAAAACACATAAAAAGTACGCATTTAAAAGACATACAACGTTTACTATCTACTATTTTTTGCCATATCAATAAATGCTCTCAGCCGTGAGGGCATATGACGCTTACTCAAGTAATTGATCGTATATTTAGGCAACGAGGGTACCTGCCCCTTGAGTACCTCTACTAATTTACCCGATGCAATTAATGACTGTACGGGTGATGCATAGACATAAGCCAATCCTATTCCTGCCTGTGCATATTGTAGAATCGAAGAAAATTCATTAACAACCATTCGCGGTTTTGGAGCGACACTATACATACCATCACCTCTTTTAAACAACCATTGAATAGGGGTGTTAGCATTGGCGACAGTAAACATTATCCCATCATGAGCAAGTAAATCTTCCGGTGTATTAGGCCACCCCATTCTCTCCAGATAGTCCGGAGATGCCACAACCGCTATGTCGTGATCGACTCCAATTGGAATAGCGTGCGTGTCTTTTTCCAACAAATGCTGTGACCGTATAGCAGCATCAATACCCGAAGATACTAAATCAACTTTCTCATCATTGTAAATCAACTCTATATCTACATGAGGATACGCCAGAGCATATTCTGTTATTAATTGATCTAAAAATAAAAGCCCACTTGTGCGTGGCACATTAAGCTTTAACGTTCCCGAAATAACGCCCCGCTCTTCAGCTATTTCATTCAGTGCATATTCAAGGTCATTTATTGCCGGCAGGCTACGCTCGTATAATTGTTGCCCGAGAGTTGTTAAAACAGTCTTACGTGTCGTTCGATCAAATAAGCGAACGCCAAGACGATCCTCAAAACGCTGGATTGCCTCACTAACAGAACCTGCACTTAATTTTAAATTTTTTGCCGCTACTCTAAAGCCTTTAGCCTTAGCCACTTCAACAAAAATGGATATATCACTGAGTTGATTACGCTTCATTGATCTATTTTCCGATCATAATGTTTTAAATAATACATTTGATTCTAACAATAAGCTTTATTATATTCAACAACCACATTAGATATATCAAATAACATTTGGAGTGAGTTAATGAGTAAAGAAAGTGATATCAAAGCCGTCAAAGATGCTCTTCAGCAATGGATGAGTTCCTTAGATAATGGGGACTTACAAGGGATGCTAGATACTTGTGACCCAGAGGCAATTACAGCGAACGAAAATATGCCAACAACTGTTGGTATTGATCATATACGGGAGAAATATGAGCCGCGTATACAAGCATCTACCTTTGAGTCTACCTTTAGCACCGAAAACCTTAACTTTTATGGCAACTTTGCACTAATCATGGGTACCTTTGAAACAAAGATGACTAACAAGAGCACAGGTGAATCAAGAATCGGTAATGGTCGTCTAGCACTTGGCTATCAGCGCCACCCAGATGGGTCATGGAAGATGGTATTTGATATGGATAACAATGCTCAATAGCATAGGAGTAGAAACATGGTAATTGCTAATAAACCCAGAGAGATTGCCGAATGCGTGGCTATTTTTTTAAAAAATGGAGATTTAGAAGGCGTTGTATCGATGTTTCATCCTGATTGCCAAATCTTTTTCCCGATTGATGCACCCCCAAAGCAGGGCTTAGAGGGTGCTCGTGAGGCCTTCAAAGATTTTATAGCGATGAAACCAATATTAACATCAACAGTAAACACTGAAATTATCAATGGCGATACAGCACTATTGCAAGCAGACTGGAAACTATTAACAGAAGATGGGCAGCTAATCGCCGATGGCAGTTCAACGGAAGTTGCCAAAAAGCTCGAAAATGGTGGCTGGGGTTACTTTATTGATTGCCCTAATGGCCCGCCTTTAATTTAGTCGAATAAAGCAGGCATAAAAAAGCCGAGCAATGCTCGGCTTTTTTATAACTTGAAAACTAAAGATTAATCTTCTGCTTTAGGCTCTTCTGCAACTGGGGCTTCTTCTGCTGGCGCTGCTTCTTCAGCAGGCTTTGGATTCGCTTCTTTAATAGAAAGCTTAATACGACCACGCTGATCTACATCCAAGCACTTCACTTTAACCATTTGACCTTCTTCTAGGTAATCGGTAACAGCATTAACACGCTCTTCAGCAATTTGAGAGATATGTACAAGACCATCTTTACCCGGTAAGAAGTTAACGAAGGCACCAAAGTCTACAATACGAACGACTTTACCTTCATAAATTGTGCCGATCTCAGCTTCTGCTGTGATCTCGCCAATTTTATCTAAAGCAGCTTGTAGTGCTTCGCCATCATCTGCATAAACTTTAACAACGCCGTTGTCGTCGATATCAACTGATGCACCAGTTTCTTCGGTGATAGAACGGATAGTTGCACCGCCTTTACCAATGATGTCACGAATTTTATCCGGATCAACTTTGATAGTTTCAAAACGTGGGGCATTGTTAGATACCTCGGTACGAGACTCTGCAATCACTTTGTTCATCTCAGCAAGGATATGCAGGCGCGCTTGTAGTGCCTGTGCAAGTGCGATTTCCATAATCTCTTCGGTGATACCTTGGATTTTAATGTCCATTTGCAGTGCGTTAATACCGCTTGCAGTACCCGCTACTTTAAAGTCCATATCACCTAGATGATCTTCATCACCTAAAATATCAGTTAGTACGGCAAAGCCTTCGTCTTCCTTAACAAGGCCCATAGCAATACCCGCAACTGGCGCTTTAAGAGGCACACCGGCGTCCATCATCGCGAGGCTTGAGCCACAAACAGAAGCCATAGAGCTTGAACCGTTAGATTCGGTAATTTCGCTCACTAGACGGATTGTATATGGAAAGTCTTCTTCTTTTGGTAATACAGCTGCAATACCACGGCGAGCAAGACGACCATGACCTATCTCACGACGACCTGTACCACCCATACGGCCACATTCACCTACCGAATAGGGAGGGAAGTTATAGTGCAGCATAAAGTTGTCTTTGCGCTCGCCTTCTAGGGCATCAATTAATTGTGCGTCACGTGCGTTACCTAGAGTGGCAACGACAACGGCTTGCGTCTCTCCACGAGTAAACAATGCAGAACCATGTGCTTTTTCTAACACACCTACTTCAACATCAATTGAGCGAACAGTGCTGTTATCACGACCATCGATACGTGGCTTACCTGCAACAACATTGCTACGTACGGTTTTCTTCTCAATGCCTGCAAAAGTTGCTCTTACTGCATCACCTGTAATTTCTGACTCTTCGTTTTCTAGTACGGCAACGGCTGCATCGCGAAGCTCACCCAATTTGGTGTAGCGCTCCATTTTGTCAGTAATTTGATAAGCCTCACCAATTGCTGCACCGTATTGCTCGGTAACCGCTGCTTTTAGTGCTTCGTTTTCAGGCTCTGGGGTCCATTCCCATGTTGGCTTAGCTGCATCTTTGGCAAGGTCAGCAACGGCTTGAACAACAGCTTGCATCTCTTGGTGTGCGTATAAAACAGCACCTAACATAATATCTTCAGGTAGCTCATTAGCTTCTGATTCAACCATTAGTACGGCGTCTTGCGTACCTGCAACCACCATATCAAGCTCAGATTCTTGCAGTGCAGAGTAACTTGGGTTTAAGCTATAACCTGACTCAGTGGTGTAACCTACACGTGCTGCACCTACAGGGCCTGCGAATGGAATACCGGAGATAGCTAGCGCTGCTGATGTACCAATCAGTGCGGCAATATCAGGATCGACATTTTTATCGGCAGACATAACCGTACAAACAACCTGTACTTCGTTCATAAAGCCCTTAGGAAATAATGGACGAATAGGACGGTCAATAAGACGTGAGGTTAATGTTTCTTTTTCGTTGGGTCGGCCTTCACGTTTGAAAAAGCCACCAGGGATTTTACCCGCAGCATAGGCCTTTTCGACATAGTGTACAGATAACGGGAAGAAATCTTGACCTGGCTTGGTAGATTTAGCACCAACAACGGTTGTTAATACTTGTGTTTTACCAATAGTAACCATGACGGCACCAGAGGCTTGTCGGGCGATGCGCCCTGTTTCTAGAGTGACGGTATCGTCACCAAATTTGAATTCTTTAATAATCGGATTCACGCTTTTATCCTTCTCTTTGGTTTCTATTTACTTTTAATTCTTTACTAGTTAGTCGACGATCTAGGCGCCGTAATTTATTTTATTTAGTCTTAGTCACTCGCTAATCATTAGGAATAATAAGATACAGAAGGCCAAATAAATTAGAAATTTAAAATAAAAATTGCCCGCAATTGCGGGCAATTTTTATGAAGATTAACGACGTAAGCCAAGCTTTTTAATTAAAGCTGCGTAACGTGCTAAATCTTTTCGCTTTAGATAATCTAGCAACTTACGACGCTGATTAACCATGCGAATAAGACCACGACGTGAATGGTGATCTTGTTTGTGGTCAGCAAAGTGACCTTGTAACTTATTGATATTTGCTGTCAATAACGCAACTTGAACTTCAGGAGAACCTGTATCATTGTCACCTTGCTGGTTATCTTTAACAATTGCTGCTTTTTCTTCGACACTTAATGCCATGTTACTTATCCTCTTTGTAATATGCAGAAGCAACCACTAATAATGCTACTTCTTGTTAAGAATGGCCTGCCCATGCATATTTATAGGCAAGTCAATAATTACTAATAATTGCTTATCAGTAATTTGTATATCCATAACCTAAGCTATGAACATATTCTTTAGAATTATTGAGCTTCAAAATGCTTTTTCAAGCTCAACAATTAACAATTCTTTTAGGGGCAATATTGCCGTCATTTAGCTCGCCAACGCCCAAAAATTGGCCATCTTCGAGACAGACGCGCACCATACCACCTTCTTTAGCCGAACGATAGGCTTCAACGCTCATTACAGGTTGCCCCTGTCTAAAATAAGCCCCCATATCCTCAGTTATTTCTACTTGAGGAATATCTTGTATTGTCGCATCCATTGGTAGTAAATAATGATCAAGCAACTGGGGATCGGACTCGCCTCGCTCCTCCGATAAAGCCGCTAAACTAATGGCGTTATCATCATTAAAGGGACCGGCACTTTGGCGATGCAACTTAATCACATGAGCACCACAGCCCAATCGCTCACCTAAATCATCGGCCAGAGTGCGAATATAAGTCCCTTTGGAGCAGTGTACTCGGACATCTATCTCGGGGTAAGTATCTTCATCACTTGCTGCTGGACGAAATGCAATAATTTTATACTCATAAATCGTAATATCACGAGATTTTCTGGCATCAGCTGGTATCTCAAGCCCTTCTCGCGCCCATTTATATAGAGGTTTACCTTGATATTTAAGCGCTGAATATATCGATGGTACTTGTGCTATCGGCCCTCTAAATTCAGGTAGTATTGCCTCGATCATTGCCTGAGTAATATGACCCGCAGGACGACGCTCAACAATTTCACCATCGCAATCGCTAGTATCTGTTTTCACACCCAAGCAGTAGGTACTTAAGTAACACTTATCAGCATCGAGTAAATGCTGGGAAAATTTTGTTGCCTCACCCAAGCAAATGGGTAATACGCCCGTTGCTAATGGGTCTAGGCTGCCTGTGTGGCCAGCTCTTTTGGCAAAAAATAAACGCTTTGCTTGCTGTAATGCGGTATTAGAGGTCATGCCCGTGTCTTTATTTAATAATAAAACACCATTAACAGCCCTGCCCCACTTTGGTCGACGCCCCATAGTTTCTGTTTACTCTTCTCTTTAGCCGTTTTAGCTCAATCGTTATCGTGCGGCTGAGCGTTTTTGCTGTCATCTGCCGATTGTTCCGAGTGTCTAGATTGGTCTTCAAATAAGGCTTTATCAATTAAGCTTGATAACGCTTGACCACGGATGGGAGTTTTATCGTAAAAGAACTGTAGTTTTGGCGTAGTGCGTAAATCTAACTGCTTTGCCAATAAAGTACGCAAATACCCTGCAGCCTTGTTAAGTGCAATAGTACCTTCGGCGCACTTTTCGTCGTCGTCACGGCCAATAAAGGTAATATATGCCTTAGCAATAGCGAGGTCGCGCGAGACGACAACGTCGTTAACATTGACCATACCTACACGTGGATCACCAATTTCTTGCTGAATAAGAGTCGCTAAGATGCGCTTAACCGCATCTGCAACTCGATCTGCACGAGAAAAATCTCTAGCCATTATCTCGCTCTCCCAGCACCTATTGCTATTGATACCTTTGATATAAAAGCACTTAACATCAAAGCAATAGTTACAATGTTATTCACCAAAAACTTATAGCTCTCTCTTAACTTCGGTCACTTCAAAGACTTCGATTTGATCGCCGACTTTTACGTCATAATCTTTAACGCCGATACCACACTCAGTACCATTCCGAACATCATTCACATCGTCTTTAAAGCGGCGCAAGGATTCTAATTCGCCCTCAAAAATAACCACATTTTCGCGCAAGACACGAATAGGTTTGCTGCGATAAACGGTACCTTCAGTGACCATACAACCTGCAACTTGACCAAACTTAGGTGAGCGGAATACATCGCGCACTTCGGCAATACCAACGATTGTCTCAACACGCTCAGGGTCTAGCATACCTTCTAGGGCGCTTTTCACATCATCGAGTAGCTGATAAATCACGCTGTAATAGCGAATCTCAACAGACTCAGACTCCGCAATTTTACGCGCAGTACCATCGGCGCGGACATTAAAGCCAATTGCAATCGCACCGGAAGTCATCGCAAGGTTAATATCATTACCTGTGATACCACCGACACCCGATGAAACCACATTAATTTGTACTTCGTCATTACCAATCTCAGCCAGTGCCGCAAGAATTGCCTCTAAAGAACCACGTACATCAGTTTTAACAACAACAGGCAAAATTTTCTTTTCGCCTTCAGTCATACCGGCAAACATATTTTCAAGGTTTGCAGCTTGCTGGCGTTTCAAGCGTTCTTGACGCTCGCGCTCACCACGGTATTCAGCAACATCACGTGCACGTCGCTCATCGGGTACAACAACAAATTCATCACCTGCATTGGGTGGACTGTCTAAACCTAAGATCTCGATGGGCGTAGATGGGCCAGCCTCTTTAACTTGTTTACCCAGTTCGTTAGTCATTGCACGTACGCGACCATAACTTTGGCCCGCCAATAAGATGTCGCTATATTTTAACGTACCAGCTTGTATAAGCACGGTAGCAACAACACCACGGCCTTTATCTACACGTGATTCAACAACAACACCCTTAGCTGCTGCGTCAATCACTGCGGTCAATTCCTGCAACTCAGCTTGTAGCGAGATAGCTTCGAGTAACTCATCAACACCTTCACCCGTATGGGCAGACACATTAATAAACTGTACATCACCACCCCAATCTTCTGGGATAACGTCTTTTGCTGCTAATTCGTTTTTAACACGATCAGGGTCGGCGTTTTCTTTATCGCATTTATTAACCGCGATAACCATTGGTACACCCGCTGCACGCGCATGCTGTACGGCTTCTTCGGTTTGTGGCATGACACCATCGTCGGCGGCAACAACCAAAATAATCACATCGGTACATTGAGCACCACGTGCACGCATTGCAGTAAAGGCAGCATGGCCCGGTGTATCTAAGAAGGTAATTTCGCCTTGCTCAGTCTTAACACGATAAGCACCGATATGCTGGGTGATACCACCGGCTTCACCAGAGGCGACTTTAGCATTACGAATATAATCAAGCAGTGATGTTTTACCGTGATCAACATGTCCCATTACCGTAACAACAGGTGCACGGGAGATCATTTCGCCCGTTGTGGTTAGGTCTTCGGTCAGTTTTTCTTCGACGGCATTGCTACTTACCATCACTGGATTATGCTCTAGCTCTTCAACAATAAGTTGTGCTGTCTCTTGATCGAGAGGCTGGTTAATGGTTGCCATAACACCTAACTTCATTAGCTCTTTCACTAACAAATTAGATTTGACATTCATTTTGTTGGCGAGCTCACTAACCGTAATGCCTTCTGTAATTTCAACGTTGATAACGACTTTCTCTGTTGGTTTTTTAAAGCCATGCTTATTAGAACGACCACCACGAGCAGCGCGAGGACGAATTACTTCGTCTTCTTCATAATCATCATTTAAGCGCGTAATTGCGACTTTATGGCTGCTTTTCTTGGGCCCAAGACCACGGCGAATGGTTTTTTTACGGGTATCTTGCTCAGAGCCACCATCATCGTGTGATGCTTTTTTCTTACCGTGCTTGCCACGCTCTTCTTCTTGCTGCGCTTTTTGTGCTTGCGCTTCTATCTCGGCCTTTTTCTGCTTGGGGTCAAGTGGTTTTTGCGCCTGCTTGTCTGCTTCGGCTTTTTTAGCCGCACGTTCTGCTATTAAGCGAGCATTTTTTTCTTTTTGCTCTTTTTCAGCAAGGCGTCTTGCTGCAATGGCATTTTGTCGTTTTTGCTCAACATCATCGACTAATACACTTTTTACAGGCGCAATAGTTTCAGCATCAGCGTCGCTTTCTTCTGGCTGTGGAGCTTCAACTTCTGGCTCAATGGCCGCTTCTTCAACAACTGGCTCTTCTACTGTCTCAACAACAGGTGTAGGCTCTACAACGTCCTCTACCTCTGCGGCTAGTGCTGGTACTTCTTCAAGCTCAGGCTCAACAACCTCACTATCCACGGTCTCATCTCTTTTAACATAGGTACGCTTTTTTCGTACTTCTACGTTAACGGTTTTGCGACCAGAGCCACTACCTACTTTTAATGTACTTGTCGTTTTTCGCTTTAAAGTAATCTTTTTGGGTGCGGAATCATCCTCACCGTGACTTGCTTTAAGCGACGCAAGCAATGTTTTCTTTTCAGAGTCAGATACCAAATCATCTGCCGAGCTATGTGATAGCCCTGCATCTTTCATTTGACCTAATAATCTGTCTACTGATGTTCCCACTAATGAAGCGAGATCGTTAACTGTTACATCCGCCATTTTTATCCCCGATGTGTTATTCACCAGCTCCTGTTTCAGCGAACCAAGGTTCACGGGCTTTCATAATCAACGCCGCAGCGCGCTCTTCTGTCATATCTTCGATATCTGATAGTTCATCAACCGATTGCTCTGCCAAATCTTCCATGGTAACAACGCCACGCTTGGCAAGAATATTGGCTAGATCTTTATCCATACCTTCCATAGTTAGCAAGTCTTCCGCAGGCTCAGCGCCCTCAAGTTCTTCTTCCGATGCCAACGCTTTAGTTAATAGAGCATCTTTAGCACGCGAACGTAGCTCGTTGGCGATATCTTCGTCAAAACCTTCAATATCTAACATTTCTTCTAGCGGCACGTATGCCACCTCTTCAAGGCTAGTAAAACCTTCTTCAACTAAAACAACAGCAGTATCTTCGTCAACATCTAGCGTTGTCATAAACAACTCGACCTGATCACCGGCCTCTTCTTGTTGCTTCTCTGCCCATTGTTCATTACTCATAACATTAACTTCCCATTGGGAAAGCTCAGCCGCTAAGCGTACGTTTTGACCACCGCGACCAATTGCCATAGCAAGATTATCTTCAGCAACGGCAACATCCATGGAGCCTGTCTCTTCGTCGACAACAATAGATTCAATTTCTGCAGGCGCCATAGCATTGATAACAAATTGTGCAGGATTGTCGTCCCACAAAATAATATCGATGCGCTCGTTACCCAACTCATTAGATACTGCCTGCACACGCGCTCCACGCATACCTACGCAAGCACCTACTGGGTCGATACGGCCATCATTGGTTTTAACTGCAATCTTAGCCCGCGATCCAGGGTCGCGTGCAGCGCCCTTAAGCTCAATCACATCTTCAGCGATTTCAGGCACTTCGATACGAAACAGCTCGATAAGCATTTCGGGGCAAGCACGGCTTAAAAATAGCTGTGGACCACGAACTTCGGTACGAATATCGATTAAAATCGCACGAATACGATCACCAATACGGAAAATTTCACGACCCACTAGTTCTTCGCGTGGGAGTAGGCCCTCAGCATTGTTGCCAAGATCAACAATGATATTGTCACGAGTAACTTTCTTAACAGAGCCACTGACTAGTTCTTTAAGGCGGTCGCGGTACTCTTCAACAACCTGCTCACGCTCGGCCTCGCGAACCTTTTGGACAATAACTTGCTTAGCAATCTGTGCCGCAATTCGGCCAAAATCAACGTTCTCTACAGGTTCTGAATGAACATCACCAGGTTTTAGGCTAGCATCTTTTTCGATGGCTTCTTCTGTTGTCAGCTGGGTACCCAACAGTGCTAGCACATCATCGGCAACCACTTCCCAACTACGTACAGTTTCGTAACTGCCTGTTTTACGATCAATAGTTACCTGTATTTCAGAATCTTCGTCATAGCGCTTTTTAGTCGCTGTTGCCAATGCAAGCTCAAGGGCTTCAAATATAACTTCTGGGTCGACGCCTTTCTCGTTTGAAACAGCCTCAGCAACCAATAATATTTCTTTACTCATAAGTATTGCCTCTATACACAGAGATCTTAAAATGATTCTTAATAAAAACTTGCTCTAAAAAACAGGGACGATATTTGCTTTATCGATCCACTCTATAGGCAAGACAAATTCTTCGTCATCGACTTGAACGACAACCTCATCACCTTCGACGCCGACAAGCTGACCGGTCATCTTTTTGCGGCCTTCAAATTTGCGCGTCAGCTTAAGTTGTACTTTTTCGCCAATATAGCGCTCAAAATGCGCCAAAGTATACAAAGGGCGCTCCATACCTGGAGATGACACTTCTAATGTATACTGCCCTGTAATAGGGTCTTCAACATCCATCAGACTACTGACCTGACGACTCACTTTTTCGCAATCTTCAAGACCAACGCCACCATCTTTATCGATATAGAGTCGAACTAGAGTAAAGCGCCCTTGCGACAGGCACTCTACACCCCACAGTTCGCAATCTAAAGCCTCTACAACTGGCGTAACAAGCTCAATAATAAGCTGCTGTCTACTCGATAAAGCCACTAACAAAACCCTGCTAATAAAAACTAAAAATGGGCCCTAAGCCCACATAGAAATAATACCATATTACGCGACTTTAAACCCTTGAAGTAAATCTCAAAGGCAAACCCCGAAGACAGAAATCGCAGATACAAAAAAACCCCAATCAGGGGCCTCTTTTTATATGCGCATGCGCATATATATGTCACTAATAAATGCTGTCAGAACTAAGCCAACATACATTTATTTAAATTGGTAGCGGGGGCTGGATTTGAACCAACGACCTTCGGGTTATGAGCCCGACGAGCTACCAGGCTGCTCCACCCCGCACCTGCATCAACAATTTAGCGCCTACATAATTTCCGTGGCTTATATTCCGAAGGTCGTTGCACCCTTCGGCTTTCTTGGCTTGGGAGCCCTATGAGTAACTAAACTACTCAGCCCGCACCAGCTCTCAGAGACACCTGTCTAACTGAGGAGCGAGATTATAGGGAGTGCATGCCAACAGGTCAACCGAATATAGTGATTTTTTCGATTAATTCTCAATAAATTACAATACAACAGAGCAGCAAGCATCAAACTCAATTTACTAGCGAATAAGCACAGAGATAACGCTTCGCAAAAATAGAATAGGCGCATCACATAAATTCAACGGATACTGGTAACGTTTCTAGTCAGCTTGGATACGAGATATAGTCGCTTCTAAAACATCAATACTTGGGTCATTACTCGTCAGCACTTTAGCCATATGCGCAGACCACATAAACAACGCATCAAGTCGCGAATATCTACTGGCGACATTTACTGAAGAGCTAGAAAAAGATTGAGTATTCGTTATTATGATGAACCACGACCCTGCCGCCCCCACAATAGAGCGCACACAATTCCCGAAATAAAACCAAATAGATGCCCTTCCCACGAAACATAAGGATTGCTGGGCAAAACTCCAAATATTAACCCTCCGTAGGTAAACCCAACAAAGAGAGAAATCAAAATTAATTTAATTTCTTTACTGAGCATCCCAGCCAACAGAAGATAAGCAAAGTAGCCATAGATCAAACCACTCGCACCAACATGAACAGCTGTTCGCCCAAAAAGCCATACCAAGGCACCTGACAATAAGATACAACTAATAGTTACGAGTACAAAACGCTTTAATCCATGCTGCAACATAAGGATTGAGAATATCGCCAGAGGAATAATATTTGAGAAAAAATGTATTAAGCTACCATGAAGTAAGGGAGCAAAAATAACACCATGCAATGCACCTATATCACGAGGGATCAACCCAAATTGATTGAGGGAGCGACCACTAAAGAGATTAACAGCTTCTATCCCCGCGACTATCGCGCAAATAGTCAGCACTATTTTTATTTGTGATCTAAAATCGATACGTCGTCTTACAAAGCTCATTTAAAAATCATCTCTCTATAAACTGGTACTATTTCCAATGCTTCCAACCATCCAAGTAGTAAGCAAGTACTTTGGGTTCATCCAAGGTACTTACCTCTACATCGGTAGCTCTAAGGTCTTTTTCAAAATATAACATTCGCTTGATAGCATAGGCATCGACATATTTTGTTAGTTTAGGTAATTGTGTGGCATCTAAGTCTATTCGTGATTTACTCGCAAGAATAAATCCCCACTCACCAAAAGATGGGATATTTGTATGATAAGGAATAATGTCAGCATAACCGGCAGCGGCAATCGTTGCGTTAATAGACCAAAAAGCTTTTGGCGCATAGTAAGGGCTGGTTGCCTGTGTAACGAAGCTGCCATTTTCGCTCAGCCGCTCTTTAACTAGCCAGTAAAACTCGCGGCTATATAAGCGTGATAACGCGGTGTTATTTGGGTCGGGCAAATCAATAATGATTAAATCGTATTGACGCTCAACATTCCGCAGGTATAAAAAGGCATCCTCATTGACAACACTCACTCGCTCATCACTATAAGCATCATTATTGAGCGAGCGAACATAGGCATTTGATTTAGCTAAATTGGTCACCGCGGGATCTAAATCGACCAAAGTCATGGACTCGATGTCATCGTACTTCATCAACTCTCTTATCGCTAAGCCATCACCACCACCAAGCAATAATATATTTCGACACTCACAATTCAACATCGGAATATGCACCAATGATTCATGGTAGCGGTACTCATCGATAGAGGAGAATTGCAGATTACCATTGAGGAAAAGACGCACATCTTTTTTGCTTTTTGTCAGCACAACCTGCTGATAGGGTGTTTCTTTAGCGTATACAACACGATCATCATATATCTGTGCCGTCCACACACCCAATAATTGCTGAGAGAATACAAACGTTAGCACTAAAATAGACAGCGCTGAAAAACTATAAAAATACAGTGTGGTCTTTTTTTCAACTTCGGTGGTTTTAGAAAAAAACCATAGTACCGAGAACCCTATCGACATATTGATTAGACCAAAAAACAGCGAGGTTTTAAATATGCCAAAAAACGGTAACAAGAGAAACGGAAATAATAATGTCGCAATTAATGCACCTAAATAATCTACCGAAAGCACATTGGATAGATTATCTTTGAGTGAGAAATAAGGTGACATCAAGCGGCTTAGCAAGGGTATCTCTAAGCCTATTAGTAAACCAACAATGGAGGTCAGCAATAAAATGCTAAATTGGAAGTAGTCAAAATAAGCAAATAGAAGGTACAACAACGGTACACTAAGGCCACCCACTAACCCTAATAAAATCTCAGCACCAATAAAATAACGCAGTAGGCTTTTATCGCTAATAAGCCGCGACAAATAAGAGCCCAGTCCCATTGTGGCCATGTAAAAGCCAATAACAAGAGAGAACTGCTTGATACTATCGCCAAGAAAGTAAGAGCCCGTTGTCGCTATCAGTAACTCATAGACGATTGAACAAAGGCCAGCAATAAATGCTGAAAATATTAAGACTCTAACGCTTTTTCTATTTGTTTGAAGATCAGCTTTATCCGAGAGCATAGATTATTTGCCCCCGCTATAGCCACCACCTCTATTTTTTGGGCCACCTATACTGCCATTGCGTGTACTGCGCGAACTATGGATTCTAGGGCCACCCCAATACCAAAAAGAAGGGCCATGATGAAAGCCACCATATCCCATATAACCCCAACCACGTAGACCAATAAAAAGTACGCCAATATAGACAACTGCCATTACAACAATAAGACCTATTAAAGCACTTCCCGACTGCTTATTTCTTTTACCTATTTTACCCATTACTATGATCCTGTTCTCTTAGTTCGTCGCTTGTTAGGGCCTTTAGATTTTCGACTAAAATAAAGTATTGCTATACCCAGAAACAAAGAAATATAGCCCATCCAATTATGAGCAATGGAGCTACCCAGTTTTTTATTCACAACGACCCGAATATCACCCACATTTGAACTACGACTGTTTGCAGAGCTAAATTTAATAAAGTACTTACCTGGCTGGGGGAAAGTAATAGAAATATCATATTTTTGTTTACCTTCTTTCCATTGCCCTTCGGAATCATAACCCGTCTCAAACCACAGCTCTTCACTAAAGGCAAAAAGGTATTTGTTTTTATCGTCAAGAACCTCTGCCTCAATGGAACTCCAATGGCGGCTATCAACATTTTGGGAAACTTTAATTTCTACAATTTCGTTTTTCTTATCCACTTGAATAGGGCCAAACTTACCCCCCTTGGCGGGCAATCTTTGCTTAACACTATTGCCAACGGAAAACGAAAGTATCCATGCTGTTATTAAACAAATGATGCCAAAAACAATAAAGCTAAGCCCATATCTATTTATTTTCATATTTATATCCTTAATAGACGACTATATGGCAAAGAACACAATGGAGGCAAAGCACACCACCATCACAGACTCTAAAATACCAGCGCTGATGTTTTGGTCGTTATGAATTTCGTTATTTAAATCGTACTGGGGAATTAAACACTTATCCATGATGTAACGAAATATTGGCAGTACAATCAATGCACCACAAGAAACAAAAATAAATTTACCAAGGTTTTCTCCCCAGCTGACAAAATCACCGGACGAACCATTCATAAGAATGATACCGAGAGCCACAAGCGTGCCACCAAAGGCAACACCAACAGCAACATTGTCTTTTTCTATTTCATCATGAATATCGTAGGGTGTAATCAGATTGTATATTTTTGAAAATGCTATCAATGCTAACTGCCCAACAACAAACATAACAATGGCTGTATATATACCACCACCTTGCCCATGTATTGCGCCAGCAACAACTAAACCCGACGCAATAAAAGAACCTGCAACTACAGCACCAGTACCTTCATTTTGGTCATCAACCAGCTCGGATTTATTATCAAACTTATAAAGGATTAATTTATCATTGACCAGCCTAGATATATTTAAAAGGATAATACCTAAGGCCGAATAACCACCGACAACGAGCAAGTCTTGCAAGATACCATTACTAGGGCCAAGTAATGCGCTGGCAAAAATCATAGTAACCGAAATCAAATATCCCGATAGAGAAATGGCGACAGCTCTATTATGCTTTTCCGATATTTCGGTGTTGATATCATAAGCAGTGCATTTATTAGCTGCCCATTTAGACACCCAAAAAACCACCAGATAAAGCAACATTAAACTTAGTGGTGCCGCTATTTTTGGCACTATTAACTCTGGATCAAACATAGACGTTTCCTTAGCTTTCTATACAGTTGCAATACATTCTTTTACCGATGAAACTTGAGGTATTTCACCATCTCTTGCCATAAGTAAAATTGCCTTAGCTGAGATCGACTCGCCAGCTGGAGGACAAGTTTTCACTTCACCTTGTTGATCGATATAACCAAGTGGAGTACCCATCTCTCGCTCTATTAGCTTACAGGCAATATTTTTCCAGAGCATATCGCTAACATCGATATCATACCGGTGAATAGACGCACCAAAATGAGTAAACAAATCTTCAAGTATACGCTCGGTACCTGGTGCAGATAACGCCCTAACAATTAACTCAGGATAAGCACGAATTGGGCGAAGCACAGAGTTAGCACCCATTGCTTTGAATCGTTTAAAATTAGAATCCTGAACAGCTTCAACTGCAACTAATGCTTTAAAATCTAGCTGTTCAAATTGATCAAGCAAATCTAACGTAAGACTATCTGAGCGAGGATCTAGAGCATCTTGGGCAAGAAATAAAACGTAGCTCGCTTCACTGATGCTAACATCGAAAAAAAACTCACCAAGACTAGTATCAACATTTTTATACACAGCCCCCATATCCGCCAAGGACTTTGGCAACTCGCCGGGAAACACATTGGTTGCCAAGATAACGGGCTTATCAGCCAATGAGGGTGTAGCACGAAATTGGCTAATCAAGCGCACCAGAAATTGCTCACTGTTTTTGTCTGGCGCATTCACAATAACTATATGATCATTCATTTTATTCCAACTCCAGAAACCTTTGGTCATTCTCTCACGACGATCCATACGAAATTCGAGATACTCCCCAGCAAGCTGAGCCAGCATCCAAATTCCTAGGATATACAGCAGAATAACGGTAGAGGCTTGTCCTAATAAGCTACTAGCAGAAATATCGCCATAACCAACAGTAGTTACCGTTGTTAAGGTTAACCATAGCGCCTGATTTAATGGCAACTGCTCAAACAACATCATTGCGACAATGTGTAAACTTAAAATTATCAACAACTTTAAGAGCAGGTATTGCAACCTTTGGCTAATGGTATTTTGTGTTTGCTTTGCTAGCTTTTTTAGCCGCTTACTTTTATTTCTATTTATAAAATAATTAAGCACAGAGATTATTCACTTTTATTAAATGCTAAGATTTTCTCCACAACTCAACCACATCCGTCATAGGTCTAATCAAACTAAGGCACACTTCAATTTCGTCACCTTCCCATACTTCGATTTCAAGCGCCTTTTTCTCTTCGCTCGTATAATACTCAAAGTATGTAAACTCTTCACCACCAGAGGGAGTGCCATCGCTATGTCTAACATCTCTTTCAAAATAATGACCACTAGCACCAAAGACGCGTCTCTCATAGCTTTCACCCAGCCAATCGCCTACGCTATTATCAAGGGCAATAATCTCTCGGCTATTTTCGTCCTTCATTGCTGCGCGTAGGCGATCCCAGCCAAATAGCGCTTCCACTTCTTTATTTTTTAATTTTTTAGAAATAACAATCAACTCTTCGCCATCAAAATCTTCAACTGAAAGATAGAGCGGTTTTTGATCGCCGCTTTTAATAACAAATTGAGCAGCTCCAACATCGCCATAAAAATAGGTCGCTACTTTTTGTACTTGAAAAGTCTCGCCTCGTAATTCTTCTGGGATATTGAAGCCATCAGAAAAGCGTAACATATCACCCTTAGATAGTTGCTCAGGTGAAGTCAGCTCTTGGGGAGCATCTTGTTTCTTAAATGATTTAATGAGAGAACTAAACGCTTTCAACATTGTTTTTACCCCAGTGCCATTACATTTTTGTGAGTTTCACCACGATAACGCAACTCTATGGTTGAGCGCTCAGGACGAAAGGCTTGCTTTATTACCGCTTCGACTTTTTCGGGCTGTGCATTGCCACACATAAACACATCAAATGCAGCAAAGCCACGCTCAGGCCAGGTATGCACATTAATATGAGACTCTGCCAAAATAGCAGTCCCAGACAAACCGCCTGTAGGTGTAAATTGATGAACATGAATATGTAAAAGTGTGGCATTGGCTGCTTCTACAGCCTTTATTAACGTACTCGTTAACAATTCTTTATCGTCAAGATCTTTTGCTCCCCAAAGATCAATCAAAATATGCTTTCCTGCATACTCTCTGTCATCTTGCTGAGTAAAGTAATCTTTTTGATACAAAGGTTTTGCCTGATTATTATTCATGTATGCAACAATTATTGTTTACGTTTTATGTTGATTTTTTGCATATTCCACGAGCTTTTCAGCGGCCAGCTCTTTAATTTTTAGTCGGTCGTTAACATCAACATTATATTCGCTCGCTAAGGCAGTAAAATCCTCGTCCGACAGAGAGAGTGTCAAACGCGGCCTTACTGGCTTATTTTTGTATTGTAACCCCAATATCTTTCTAATGAAATCTGGCGTATTGAGATGTTCATCGAGCGCTTTTTTTTTGATCAAAGTCTGAGTATCAACACCAAGGTCAAAAGCTATTTGTATAGCTGCTGCCGCAGCTTTTTCTTTTTCCCACTTTTGTTTTGTGCTCATATTACTCAGACCTTTGATCAATAGCTATAAATTACTGCTTTAATCTAGCAAGGATTGATTCAGCTGAAGATTCTTGCACACCAATACCCGAAGCCTTCATTTTAGCTTCTAGATCATCAGACAATTCAGCTTGCAACGCCTCTCCTGCAACTAGTTTGTCAGCTCGATCTTGCTGTTTCTTTTTAATACGCTCTAAAGACTCACGCGCACTACTCATTGTTGAGTTATTTGCCGCTATATTATCCGAGACGGACATCGTTGCCTTTTGTACTGACTCCGTTGTCTTTACCATCAATAATTGGCGCTCATTTTCAGCAATGGTTTTTTCAGCACGCTTGATTTGCGATTTTAGCGTTGCAACATGATCGGTAAAACCCGATAAAATTGCCTGTTGATCAGTTAAAGCAGATTCGTACTCTGCAATTTTTGCCGCTATCTCCAAGGCAAGCCCCTCATTACTCTTTGCTAAGGCTTCTTTAGCAAAGCCTTCGTGCTCAGAGATATTCGTTTCAAGAGCAGATACTCGACGCTTTGTTTGCATCTCTTTTGCCATGACTTCGGTCAAGCTTACACGGCCTTTACCTAAGTTGTTTTTAGCATCTACAATTTCTTGCTCAAGAATACGAATCGCATTAGCGTCGATAATAGCCTCGCCTGCTTCACGAGCACCACCTCGAACAGCTGTCATTAATTTCTTTAAAATATTCATATCTATTTCTCACTCTATTTAAGGTAGTCTTCAAGTGCTTCCAATGCTTCCACTGCGTTTTCACTCAGTGTTACAAGCTCTTTCTGGATGTCTTCAAAAGTAGACGTGGTAGAAAGCGCACCAAATAAAACATATTGATCATCAATTTTTGCAAACGCTGATAAAGGCATAGGAATATTTAACTGTAAACATTGCCCATTAAGCTCATCTAGCGTGCCGTCTAGTACTTCATCCTCTTTAAAAAGGTAAGCAATACACAACATCTGTGTTTCTGTTATCGTGACGTACAACGGTATTTCGTCTTGATCACTCAAGGCCACCTGAAGCACTTCTTGAGCCCCGGGCATGGGCAAACAATTGAATGATCGACCTTCCCATTGAGCGTCAGATAACCTAATTGCCAGTTCTTTTAATTGAGACATTCTTTTCTCCTGTTATTAATTCTGTGCTGTCGCTGACATAATATGTCAATATATTAACATCGCGACATATTATGTCAAGCACCACTTAATTTAAATTTTTATGGCTAACAAAAATACATCAAAAAAACCAATGAGCGCCAACCTTACTAGGCATTGTTAAACCCATCATAATTAACGAACTCAAAAATCTGTTTGATTTTAACTCGCCACAATATTAATTTCATAGCAATACTAGGCAGGAATGGATGTTTTATAGATTGCATAAATAAGAAAGGCCACGATTTACGTGACCTTCGAGATAATACTGAATAGTATTAAGTTTTAAAATGGTGCCCTGGGCCGGACTTGAACCGGCACGGCTTTCGCCACTACCCCCTCAAGATAGCGTGTCTACCAATTCCACCACCAGGGCTATTTTGAGAATATTTAACTTAATTATTTACTGCTGGCACATCACTTTCTTGGCCATCAGCACTTGGGGCCACTGTTGGCAAGTCACTTCCTGCACCGGATGATTGAGATTCAAGCGTTGGAATCTCAGACTCTTGAACTTCTTCCACAACAGGGATACCTATATCATCTACAGATCCGATTGAGGATTGATTCTTAGCAATGATTGCCAAGGTAAAGCTTGTTACAAAAAAAACAATGGCTAAGACCGCGGTTAATTTAGAGAAGAAGTCACCGCCGCCCTGACTACCAAAAACGGTCTGCGAGGCACCTCCACCAAAAGAAGCACCTGCCTCTGCACCTTTGCCTCGCTGAAGCAAAATAAGGCCTATAATTGCCAAAGCAACTAATAAATGAACAACAATTACAATACTTTCCATCACTTTACCTACTATAAACTTTTGTTCAGTATAGCTTAATTTAACATGGGCTCGATTAGCCCGCGGCTGCTATACCTATAAACTCTTGTGCATTAAGAGATGCACCACCAACTAATGCACCATCTATATCTTTTTGTGCAAACAATTCTGCTGCATTGGCGCTTTTGACACTACCGCCGTACAAAATACTCACTTTTTCTGCATCCGTGCCTAAGCGACTACGTATAAAACCGTGCACGTCCTGTGCTTGCTCAGGTGTTGCAGTTAAACCAGTACCTATCGCCCAAACAGGCTCGTAGGCAATAACACTTTTAGCTATAGCATCAGCGCCCATAACAGATTGCACTGCTTGTAGCTGCTCACCAATAATCACTTCAACTTGGCCACTTTCGCGCTCTTCTAACGACTCACCAAGGCAGATAATGGGTATAAGACCACTTTTGTATGCAGTTAGCGCTTTTTGCGCAACCAATAAATTACTCTCACCATGATACTGGCGGCGCTCCGAATGCCCTATAATGGCATATTTACAGGAGCAATCGAGCAACATCGATGCTGATATTTCACCTGTATAAGCACCCTCTAGATGCACGCTGACATCTTGGGATCCAACGCTTATATTCGTATCGTTAACCGCGTTAGCAACATCACTCAAGTAAACAAAGGGCGCACATATTGCCATATCTGCATTAGCAACATTACCGGCTTCGCTTACGATGCCCGCCACTAAATCAGCGTTAGCCTCTTTAGAGCCATTCATCTTCCAGTTACCAACAACAAGTGTACGGCGCATAGATAGTTCTTCCATCGCTATTGCAAGTAAATACAGCGGTTAATTTAAGCGGCGCAATAGTAACGGAGATCACTATAACTTACAAGATTTATGGCCTGCCACCGGGTAAAAATACACTTAAAACAAACAACTTTAAGTACGGTTAGAAAAACTACCCTATAGCCCAACTTCTGAGCTAACAACATCAGCTAAACGCTTAGCTAGACTTGCGACCAGCTCAATATCTTCACCCTCGACCATAACACGGATTAAAGGCTCGGTACCCGAGGGGCGCAATAGCACTCGCCCTTTATCGGCTAACTCTTCTTCAGCTTGTGCAATGGCTTTATTAATTATTGCGTTATCGGTAATAGCCACTTTTTTGGCCAAGCGCACATTAATCATCTTTTGTGGCAATTTAGTCATACCTTTTTTCGCCTTTGATAAAGGCTCGGCTAATATATGCAATGCGTTAACTACCTGCAATGCAGAGACAACACCATCTCCAGTCGTTGCTACATCGCCACAAATAATATGGCCTGAAGACTCACCACCTAACATCCAACCTTTATTGCGCATTAACTCAAGAACATAACGATCGCCTACACCCGCACGCTCAAAAGGAATACCCAATTGTTTAAAAGCAACCTCTAAACCATAGTTAGACATCAACGTACCAACAGCACCCGTACAGCCACGCAATTGGTGGCGCGCCGAAGCAATCAAAAATAATAATTCATCGCCATCTACTAGCTCGCCTTCGCTATCGACAAACAATACACGATCACCATCACCATCAAAGGCTATACCTAAGTCAGCACCCACTTCGAGTACTTTTTCTCGCAAGATCTCTGGGTGCGTAGACCCACAACTCTCGTTAATATTGAGCCCATCGGGTGATGCATGAATCACATCAACTTTAGCCCCAAGCTCCTGAAACACATTAGGTGCTACTTGATACGTAGCACCGTGAGAGCAATCTAGGACAATGTGATAATCATTGAGCTTAAGGCCACGAGGTAGCGTACTTTTACAGTACTCGATATATCGGCCTTGGGCATCATTAATGCGGCGTGCCTTACCTAAGCTTTCGGCACTGACCATTTCTTTATCAAGTTCGGCCTCTATCTCTAGCTCTATATCGTCGGGGAGTTTTTCGCCCTTACCAGTAAATAATTTAATACCGTTGTCACAATAAGGGTTATGAGAAGCACTGATAACAATACCTGCTTGCACTCGAAACGCTTGCGACAAGTAAGCAATGGCAGGTGTAGGCATTGGCCCTAAAAGCCCAACATCAACACCAGCGTTAATCAGCCCCGCCTCTAGTGCAGATTCGAACATATAACCTGATATACGCGTATCTTTACCAATGAGGACAAGGTTTTGCCCATCACCTCTACGAGAAAAAACACGACCTACAGCCCACCCCAAACGCAATACAAAATCTGGCGTTATTGGGTATTCACCCACCTTACCGCGAATACCATCGGTACCAAAATACTTTCTCGACATAGAGAACCTTATGAACAAGTTGAATCGTAATCGACGGATTATAACAAACTAATCATTCAACGATTTTAAAAGTTTTTTAATCCTTCGACTTTAAGAATTAATTGCGACATAGGTATCAATGATATCGCGCGTTGCTCGCACATCATGTACACGTAATATTTTTGCGCCACGCTCAAGTGCCATCACTCCCAAAGCCAAACTACCAATTAAGCGTTCTTCGACCGGGTGCCCAAGTATTTGACCAATCATGGATTTACGCGAAAACCCAACAAGCACAGGAAAACCTAAGCTAACTAATTCTGGCAGCTGCCTTACCAAGGCAACATTATGCTCAAGGGTTTTACCAAATCCAAACCCCGGGTCTAGCCATATTTTAGAAGGCGCCATGCCCTCCTCCAAGCATGCAAGCACACGCTGCTGTAAAAAGTTATTTACCTCAGTAACAACATTTTGATAGTCGGGGCTCGCCTGCATAGTAGCAGGCGTACCTTGCATATGCATAAGGCAAACAGGCAAACCGGTTTTTGCAGTTGCAGCTAATGCACCTTCTCTCGTTAACGCTCTAACATCATTAATTAGGTGAGCACCTTTTAATGCGGCCTCACCCATAACTGCAGGTGAGCTGGTATCAACTGATATTGCCACATCACAATGTTGAGCAACCCATTCAACAATAGGGATAACTCGATCCAGCTCTTGCTGTTCGCTCACTACTGCCGCACCTGGGCGCGTCGATTCTCCACCAATATCAATAATCTCAGCACCGTCCTTCACTAATTGCTCAATGCGCTTACCAATGAGATCAGCATTCAATTGATCGTTACTGTAAAGCTCACCCCCATCTGAGAAAGAATCTGGTGTTGCATTAACAATAGCCATCAGGCGAGGGCGAGAAAGATCTAAAAATCGATGAGTTTTTATCATATGGACCGTCAAGGGTAGCAATTAAAATAAAAGGAGCACAAACAAAAAAGACGCACTCACTAGAGTACGCCTTTTGATAAGATAAAGAATAAATACTAAAGAATCAATGCTCGCCGGCAGGACCACCAATTGGATCACTAGAATCTTTTGGTCTAGCAGTAGATTCAGCAGAAGCACCACCTGAAGAATTATTATCTGGATTATGCCAGTCTTTAGGCGGCCTTACTTGTTTACGCGCCATCAGGTCATCAACCTGCTCTGAATCAATAGTTTCATATTCGACAAGAGCATCTTTCATAGCCTCGAGAATGTCTCTATTCTCTTCAAGCATGTCGTAAGCTTTTTTGTAACACTTGTCGATGATAACCTTAACTTCCTCATCGATAACTTTAGCCGTTTGGTCCGATATCTGGCGACTACCCATAGCATCATTGCTTTGCGCTTCGAAGTCTAATGGCCCAAGCTTATCGGAGAAACCAAAGTTAACCACCATGCTACGGGCAAAATGTGTTGCCATTTTAATATCTTGTGATGCGCCGGTGCTCACACCATCAACACCGTAAATCATCTCCTCGGCTATACGACCACCGTAAGCTGTTGCAATATCACCGATCATTTTACGACGACTAGTACTAATAGCATCGCCTTCTGGCAAAAAGTGTGTAACACCCAAAGCACGGCCACGAGGCAAAATTGTTACTTTATGCACAGGATCATGCTCTTCACTCAAATAACCAACAATGGCGTGCCCTGATTCATGATAAGCCGTAGCAATTTTTTCCTTCTCGGTCATTACCATGGTTTTACGCTCGGCGCCCATCATAATTTTATCGCGCGCCTTCTCAAACTCTTCTGGTGTCACAATTCGACGATTACCGCGCGCGGCAAATAATGCAGCTTCGTTAACCAAATTCGCAAGGTCAGCGCCAGAGAAACCCGGCGTACCCCGTGCGATGATGCTTGGATCAATCTCATCCGATAGCGGCACTTTGCGCATATGCACTTTAAGTATTTGCTCACGACCGCGTACATCGGGCAAACCTACATTAACTTGTCGATCAAAACGACCCGGGCGCATTAGGGCCTTATCGAGCACATCTGGGCGGTTAGTTGCAGCAATAACAATAACGCCGTCGTTACCTTCAAAACCGTCCATCTCTACCAATAATTGGTTAAGGGTTTGTTCACGCTCATCGTGACCACCACCATGACCACCGCCTCCACGACTACGGCCTACAGCATCGATCTCATCAATAAAGATAATACAAGGGGCATTCTTTTTAGCCTGTTCGAACATATCACGTACACGCGATGCACCTACACCAACAAACATTTCAACAAAGTCAGAACCCGAGATAGAGAAAAAAGGTACTTTCGCTTCACCCGCAATGGCTTTTGCAAGCAGCGTTTTACCTGTCCCTGGTTGGCCAGCCATCATCACACCACGAGGGATACGGCCACCCAAACGTTGAAATTTACTGGGGTCACGTAGAAACTCTACTAATTCTTGCACTTCTTCTTTGGCTTCATCAACACCTGCCACATCGGCAAATGTCACGCTAATTTGGTCTTCACCTAGCAACCTTGCTTTACTTTTACCAAAGCTCATTGGGTTACCACGACCACCCCCACCGCCTTGCATTTGGCGCATAAAAAATAGGAAGACAGCAATAATAATTAATATAGGGAAGCTAGCAACGAGCAATTGCTTCCAAAGACTGGCCTCTTCAGGCTTAGGGGCTTTTACTTCAACCTTATTAGTAAGTAGGTCATCCATTAGCCCTAGATCAGGGACCTCTGGTCGAATAGTAGTAAAAACAGTCTGATCTTGGTATTTACCCGTAATGATCTGCCCACTAATTGAGACTTCTTTAACGCGACCTGCCTGCACCTCGGTGACGAATTGCGAGTAATCTAGGGATGTATCTTCTGCCGGTTTGTCAAAGCCCTGCACAACCGTCAATATGATAGCGGCAATCACCACCCATAGAATCAGATTTTTTGCCATATCGTTCAAATGAATACCCTCATTATATTTAGTAGCCCATGTATTTTATGGGCCCTTTTTCAAGTCAATCTAGTGATTTAACACCCAAACCACTCACACTATTCGATAAATTCAACTATACCTTATCTTTGAGTATAGCCCTTGGTCAAACTATCAGAAAGATAGTTTCATCACATTGGGTCAATTAAAGTTAAAAGAACTTTGTAATCACCCTTTTTTTAATTACCTTTAAAGCCTGTCCCCACCCAATAAACCTCACGAGATCTCGCGCGTGAAGCATCTGGCTTACGTGAGACAAAGCGACTATAGTATTTACGCATATCCCTCATTAATGTATCAGATCCCTCACCCTGAAAAACCTTTGCCACAAATGCCCCGCCTGGGCGTAAAACCTGATGCGCAAGGTCAAAAGCCAGCTCAACTAAGGCCATAGCTCGGGGTTGATCTATATCGGCCATACCACTCATGTTTGGGGCCATATCTGAAATCACAAGGTCTACGGGACGATTATCCAATACCGAGAGTATCTGCTCGAAAACCGCATCGTCGGTAAAATCACCCTGCACAAACTCAACATCGGGTAAAAAATCCATCGGCAGTATGTCAGAGGCAATCACCAAGCCACTTTCCCCCACAAGTTCAGCTGCAACCTGACACCATCCACCAGGTGCTGCACCTAGATCAACAACCGTCATGCCCGGCTTAAATAAATTGTCCTTTTTTTGCAATTCGAGCAATTTGTAACTTGCCCTAGAGCGATAGCCATCTTCTTGTGATTGCTTGACATAGGGGTCGTTAAAATGCTCTTTAAGCCAGTGTTTACTTGTTTTTGATCGCGCCATGGGACTCTTTTATAGTGGGTTCTTTTACTGAAGTGTAGCCGCATTCAAGCGATGATTGAAGACCAAGGAATTTACAAGCCCATACAAGCAAAGAGCTATTAATAGGTTTAACCTTATAGTTTTAATTTATTCATTAAGAGGTCACCATCATATATATGCCTGCTTATAGTTTATTTATTTTGTTCTGCTATAAAATAAGCCATAAAAAGGGAAACGAAGAACGCAAATAGTCGTTATAATTAAGGGCTGACCCGTTAATCCATTTACTTAGGTATAAATGCACATTATGTCACTCAGCAACGAACAAAAAAAGCGCTATCGATCCATTGGCCACGGTTTAAGCCCTATTGTCACGATCGCCAGCAATGGTATTAGCGAGAATGTGATTGCAGAAATTGATCGTGCCCTTAATGACCATGAATTAATTAAAATTAAGTTAGTTCTTGAAGATAAAGCCTCTCGAAAGGAAGCCGTTGCCGAAATTAGCCAGCAAATGAATGCAACCGTCATTCAAGAGATAGGGAAAGTTGTGCTACTTTTACGCCAAGCAAAGCAACCCAATAAAAAGCTTTCGAATCTTTTACGCTAATAGATACCTTTTTATTTATCAATGCCATGCTTAATGGCATAGCGCACAAGGCCAGATGTCGTATTGATATTGAGTTTCTTAGTGATATTGCGTTTGTGAGTCTCGACAGTACGAACGCTATTATTAAGTTCCTGCGCAATTTTCTTATTGCCATAACCAAGCGAGATTAGTCGCAAAATTAATTGCTCTCTATTAGTCAACTTAGTTTCACTGTCATCCGCGTCTTGCTGTGCTAATATTGTCGCTACATCTTGGCTAAAGTGCTTTTCGCCTTTATGCACAACATTAATAGCTTTTATCATTTCATCACCGGAAACATCTTTTAGCATATACCCATAAGCACCTAGGCGTATCACAGGAATAATATATTCTTTATCGTCGTGCATACTCAAAATAATGAATTTTGCCTCAATATTTTGCTCTGCAACAACTTCAAGTACATCCATACCGTTCATATCCGGCATATTAATGTCCATTAACACAACATCGGGCTTTAGCTCGTCTAACCTTTCTAGTAATTGACGACCATTTTCGGCCTCACCAACCAATATAATATCGTCGCTCATACTCAATCGCGCACTCACACCTTCGCGAAAAAGCGGGTGATCATCTACCAACATGACCCGAATCATAAACACTCTCTATTTTTTATTGTTATATTTTTTGCTCATTAATAAGCGTATTGTACAGCTATTAGCTTTTACTCGTATTTGCAGCGTAGCGTAATATTGTTTTGGGGATTTTCGCAACTAACAGCGTACCCTTTTTATTCGACACAATTTCCAGTACACCTTTATGATAGGCAATGCGTTCGTGCATATTGCGCAAACCAATACCCTCTGACGAGCGGCTTCTCTCAAAGGACTCGACATTAAAGCCTTTACCATTATCTTGGATCGATAGCACAATCCACGAAGAATCGACACTCAAGGAGATATCTACAAGCGTCGCGTCCGAATGTCGCTCGATGTTAGTTAAGCATTCTTGCGCAACACGATACAACGATGTTTTTGCATCCAATGGCAAAAGATTTCTCACCAAAATATCGTTAAATGATACCTTAATACCCGTTCGCTCAGAAAAGCTTTTTGCTAGGGATTGCACACCGGTTGCCAAACCGTGATCATCGAGTACCGCTGGGTGCAAATCTCGCGAGATGCGGCGCAAATCCTGCAGTGTCTGCCCTATACGTTTTTGGGCAACCGCAATATCATCATCAGGGTTCTTATTATTCTTTATTTTTATTTCTGCTGTTTCTAGCGAGAATTTAGCGCTAGCAATAAGCTGGCTAATGCCATCGTGTAATTCGCGAGAAACACGGCGACGCTCTTCATCCTGTGTATTAAGAATACGTTTTGTCAACTCTTGTAACTTACTGTCTGCGAGTTTTCGCTCGCTAAACTGTAAAAAAATACCACAGATAAACACAACCACAAAAGCCGCTAAAGCGATAAACAAAATAACATAGGATGAACTTTTAATTTTTTTATCAACTTGAGCCTGCATTGCACTCACATCAAGATCGATATCATCAATATAAATACCAGTACCGATCATCCACTGCCAACGATCAAGCATCACCGAGTAGGCAAGTTTTTTTGCCGACTCCTGCCTCGATGGTTTCTCCCAAACATACTCAACAAACCCTGTTTTGTCTTTGGCACTACGGATCAGATCACGGATAATAAACTGGCCATTAGGGCCTTGTAAATCCCACCAGTTTTCACCCAGGCGATAAGCTTGCCTAGGGTGAACAACGCTATCGCCATTGTCGTTATATACAAAAAAGTAGCCATCCTCTCCATACTCTAAACCTGTAAGGATATCGATGACGAGTTCTTTTGCTGCATCGTTATCTTGGTTGTTATTTTCGTATATATGGTCAATCGAAGAAAGCGCGAGAGAAATATAATTTTCCAGCTCTTGCTTGCGACTATTAGTCACACTTTCACGAAAGCTATTGGCTGTTTGCGTCGATAGCTTCTCAAATTGATTTTCTGTGACAAAGGCAACCACTAGCATAGCCACCATTAGCGGCAATATGGAGAGCACTTGAATTTTTTGCGATAAATTCATAAAAACACCGATATAAAATATTGAATAAAAATGTGCTATAAATAACAGTTTAATTTATGGAAAAAATTGCTCAGGCAAACCTTTGGTTTGCAGCAATGCAGCGACATCCATACTAAGCGCAATCGACACATGCACAAGCACACCACCCCATATAGAACGAGTATGCAAAGCCAACACACCTAAGAACAAACCAAAAAATATAGCGCCAGCGGCTTCAAGCCAAGGCTTTGACAAATGAATCATCATATAAGGGACAATCATGATAAAAATTGCATTCACCCCAAAGGCTGGGCGACAAGCTTGTAAAATGAAACCGCGAAAGAAAAATTCGACAAAGAAAAACTGTGATAAATAAAAAATCTCCCAGGCAAAAAAATCTATCCAGCTCCGGTGCGCCAATTTATAAAAAGGGTAGTGATTAACAAAATCTTCGCGAAAACTAACCATTACAATAAAAAAAAGTATTGGCGCTGTTAATAAAACATACCAGCGCTTATGCTGATTTAATCGCCCAACCCCCAAACCATAGCGTTTAATGGAATCTTTTAAAACGTACTTAATAACCAATATAGGAATAACAAAAAATGCTACGAGATGCCAAAAAAACCACCAAGCCTCTGGCAACAATGGAAAGTAGGCCCACTTTTTTAACTGTCTTAAGCTATCAGCCACATCGCTCTGGGTCATAGAAAATAACAATTCTAAACTTGCGTAAAAAGTACTATAAAATTTTGAGTAGTGCAGCAGTAGTAAACAAAAAGCCGCCACTAACAAAGCAATAGCCGAAGATTTATTCCAGTGGGTTACATTGCGTTTATCACTCCCAGAAAAGGACTCTGTATGAATGCGCTCTAACAAATGCATAAATGTAGTTATTATTTTCATTATCTGCCACTAAGATATAACGATATAGCTAACATTTAAAGCTATATACTATTAGCAATTTTACGAGTATTAGCTACTCATTGCCCATCGACATCAGCTCCTTACCAACCGACAAATAGGCTTCTATTTATCAGCCACTCAAAACTACGTAAAAACCCTTACATACCCCTAGGGGGTCATACGGATTTCAAACGGACAACATTATTTAGTATGATTAGTTTGTTTAGAACTAGCAAAACAGTTTCTTTCTAAATAAAACGGTCAGGTTCCCTAAAAGGGTGTTTAACGCTCGAATCTGATTATGGTGGTTAATAATAGCTTTTAATAACAATAAGGTTAAACATTATGAAAAAAACACTCACGCTTTTATCACTCGCAATTGCAGCGTCTACCGCTTCTATAGGTAGTATTGCAGCTGACAAGCCCATCAAATGGCGCTTAGCAGAAACTTGGCCAACTAACTTTCCTATTTTTGGCGACGTTTCTAAAAGAATGGCCGAAAACGTTAAAAAGATGTCTAACGGTCGCTTATTAATTACTATCGATTCAAAAAACAAGCATAAATCTGCCTTTGGTATCTTTGACTTTGTTAAAGCTGGTCAGTATCAAATGGGGCACTCTGCTTCTTATTACTGGAAAGGTAAAGATATCAACACCTTATTCTTTACTACTATGCCATTTGGCATGATTGCCGCTGAGCAATACGCTTGGTACTACTATGGTGGCGGTCAAGAGCTAGCTGAGAAAGTCTATAGCAAATACGGTGTACGCCAATACCCAGGTGGTAATACAGGTAACCAAATGGGCGGTTGGTTCAAAAAAGAAATCAACAGCGTTAAAGACCTACAAGGCCTAAAAATGCGTATCCCTGGTTTTGCTGGCGATGTGTTATCTAAATTAGGTGCAAAACCAACCAATATTCCAGCAGGTGAGCTATATACTGCTCTTGAGCGCAACACAATTGATGCGCTTGAGTGGGTAGGACCTTCGCTTGACTTACGTATGGGTTTCCATAAAGTTGCACCTTACTACTACACAGGTTGGCATGAGCCTGGTACAGAGCTGCAGTTTATGGTTAATCAAAAAGCTTTTGATAAACTACCTGCTGATCTTCAAGCTATTTTAGAAGTTGCTATTCAAGAAGCTTCTTTCCAAATGACCTCTCAGTCTTATCATGAAAGTGGCGAGAACTGGGCATCTATCCAGAAAGACTTCCCCAATGTAAAGGTTAAAACCTTCCCACCAGAAGTCATGGCTGAACTACGTAAAGCGAATGATTCTTTGTTAAAAGAATTTGAGGCAAAAGGTGGTTTAACCGCAGAGATTATTAAGTCTCAACGTGATTACCTTGCGAAAACTCGTGGCTGGACTGATATTTCTGATAAAGCATACCTTAACAACTAGGGTATAATTGCTAGAAATTACTACTAGTAAGATAAAACTTCGGCCTTAATATCAACTAGCTAAGGCCGAAGTATTTTTATAACAATAAAAATCTTGGTAAGAATACATTACCCATCTCCGACCAATACACCTATCAATGTAACAGAGTGATGCTCTAGGTAGCCTCACGGGATTAGAAAAGATGAAATCGACCCTGCGCTTTTTAAACAAGATTATTGACGCTGTTGGCTGGATCTGCGTGATCGCCCTGCTATTGATGATCGTTAACGTATTTATCGACGTATTTGTCCGCTACGTTGTGATTGATCTAGTAAAATATTTTGATATTTACCTGTGGTACGACAAAAACTTTAGCTGGCTTGGCGGCATTGGTATGCAAGAGCTAGAGTGGCATTGGTTTTCGGTAATGTTTTTAATGGGTCTAGGTTATACCCTACGAGAAAACGGCCATGTAAGAGTGGATGTCCTATATGACACCTTTGCCGAGCGTAAAAAATCATGGATTAACCTGATTGGTGCAGTTGTTTTTGCTATTCCTTTCTGCCTACTCGTTATTTACTACGGTTGGGACTTCTTTCTTGAATCTTACAATAATCAAGAAAACAAAGGCGACCCTGGTAGTTTGCCTCGCCTGTGGCCAGTCAAATTAGTGATCCCTGTTTCTTTTGCATTCCTCATATTGAGCGCTATTGCCGTTATGATTAAAGAGTATTTGGTACTCACAGGACAACACGATGATATAGATGGTAGTGAAGCGGGAGCAGCCAAATGATAGGCATTTATTTATTTTTATTCGCACTCGTTGCACTGTTTGCTGGCTACCCTGTTGCATTAACCTTTGCCGGTTTATCGCTACTGGTTGGCTTTTGGATCGAAGGGGCTAGCTTATTTGCCTTTATGCCGTTTCGCCTTTATTCGATCATGGAGAACACTATTTTAATGGCCATTCCCATGTTCATTTTTATGGGGATTGTGCTGCAAAAATCTGGTTTAGCCGAACGCTTGCTTGAATCTATGGGGCGCTTATTTGGTCGCCGCCCTGGCGGTGTTGCTATCTCAACTATTATTGTAGGTGCTTTTTTAGCGGCGTCTACTGGTGTAGTCGGCGCCAGTGTTGTCGCTATGGGTGTTATCTCGCTACCTGTAATGATCAAATACGGTTATGACCAACGTTTAGCAACAGGGACTATCTGCGCGGCGGGCACACTCGGACAAATTATCCCACCATCAATTATTTTAATTATTCTTGGTGACGTAATGGGTGTACCCGTAGGCGACTTATTTAAAGCAGCGGTTATACCCGGTCTTGCATTAGTAGGCATGTATTTAGTCTATGTGATCTTTATCACCCAAAAGAACCCTGAACGCGCACCACCTATACCCTCTGACAGCGATAATACTTACGAACTAGTACGTGATGCATTGCTAAATATTATCCCGCCTCTTTTGCTTATTGTAGTGGTGCTTGGCTCTATATTGACCGGTATTGCAACACCGACTGAATCCTCAGCTCTTGGAGCAATTGGTGCGCTTATTTTAGCTAAGTTTTATGGTCAGCTGGGCTTTAAGATGATCGGGGATAGCGGTAAAGAAACCGTAAAAGTCACCTCCATGGTGTTTGCAGTGCTAATTGGTGCCACTGCATTCTCAATGGTATTCACCTACTCCGGCGGTGACGGCATTGTTGAAGAATTTATGGCCAACTTACCCGGTGAAAAATGGACATTTATTATACTGTCGATGTTGGCTATATTTGTTTTAGGCTTCTTTATCGACTTTGTGGAGATCGCCTTTATCGTTGTACCCATACTAGCGCCGATTGCTGAGATATTAGGTATAAATATGATTTGGTTCGCCATATTGATTGCGATGAATCTACAGTCTTCATTTATGACACCACCCTTTGGCTTTAGCCTGTTTTACCTTAAAGGTGTCGCGCCACCAGAAGTTAAAACAACGACTATCTATAAAGGGGTAATTCCGTTCATTGCTATCCAATTATTCTTAGTTGCATTGCTTGTGGCATTCCCAGAATACTTAGGTTTTAACTAAAACAACCATCAATTGAAAAAAAATGGTATTTTTTCATAATAAATCAGAGACTTCTTAAAGTCTCTGATTTACAATCCCCTGTCACAAAAAAATCGAAACGTACGATAAATGAGACTCCAAAATGAGTGTACTTTGGTCAGATAGCATCGAACTGATGCTTTTAGGTATGGGTTCTGTTTTTACCTTTTTAGCATTATTAGTAGTGGGCGTAACAATTATGTCTGCTGTCATTAATCGCCTTAGCCCACCAGCCTCAACCGCAGCTAAAAAGAAGGCCCCACAAATGGCCAACATTGACTCAGAGATAGCCGCTGTTGCAGCCGCTGCCTGGGCTTCTTCACACCATTCGGCATCTCCCTCAAAGACATCTTAAATAGCGGATTTTTAATGAGAGTTTATTTATGAGTAGCAATACTACTAAGCCTGTTTTAATTACTGATGTCGTACTTAGAGACGCTCACCAGTCACTATTTGCAACGCGTTTACGCATAGACGATATGTTGCCGATCGCTGAAAAATTAGATCAAGTCGGCTATTGGTCACTAGAATCTTGGGGAGGAGCCACCTTTGACTCCTGCATACGTTTTTTAGGTGAAGATCCTTGGGAGCGTATTCGTGAGCTTAAAAAAGCCATGCCCAATACCAAACAACAAATGTTAATACGTGGGCAGAATTTACTAGGTTATAGGCACTATGCCGACGACGTTGTTGAAAAGTTTGTCGAACGTGCAGTGACCAATGGCGTAGATGTATTTCGTATTTTTGATGCGATGAACGACCCACGCAACTTTAGAACAACAATGGCGGCTGTAAAAAAACAAGGCGGTCATGCCCAGGGTACACTCTCTTACACAACTAGCCCAGCACACAACAAGCAAGGCTGGCTTGATCTTGCCCGCGAAATAGAAGACATGGGTGCCGACTCGCTAGCCATTAAAGATATGGCGGGTATTTTAACTCCCTACGACGCTTACGAACTTGTGAGTGAGCTTAAAAAATCGCTATCTATTCCCATTGCACTGCATGCACACGCAACCGCAGGCTTATCGTCAATGACAATTTTAAAAGCCATTGAAGCAGGTATAGACCACGTTGATACGGCAATTTCATCCATGTCGATGACTTATGGACACTCACCCACTGAGTCTATTGTTGCAGCCTTAGCCGGCACTGAACGTGACCCTAAGCTCGACCTTGTTTTACTCGAAGAGATTGCTACTTACTTCCGTGCTGTTCGCAAAAAGTATGCAAAATTCGAAGGCGCTTTACGTGGCGTAGATTCACGCATATTAATTGCGCAAGTCCCTGGCGGCATGTTAACCAATATGGAAGGCCAGCTTAAAGAACAAGGCGCTGGCGATAAATTTGATGACGTTTTAAAAGAGATACCGCGCGTACGTGAAGACTTAGGCTTTATTCCACTAGTCACTCCCACCTCACAAATCGTTGGTACACAAGCCGTACTCAATGTGTTGACTGGAGAGCGTTACAAAAGTATCTCTAAAGAAACCCAAGCTATTTTAAAAGGTGAATACGGTAAAGCACCTGCCGAATTTAATAGTGAGCTACAAGAGCGCGTATTAGACGGTGGCGAACCTATTACTTGTCGCCCCGCTGATTTATTAACGCCTGAAGTTGATACCTTAACAACCGAGTTAACAGCATTGTCTGGGGAAAAAGGCTTCACTTTAGCTGAAAACGAAATAGATGACGTACTAACATACGCTCTATTCCCACAGATTGGCCTGAAATTTTTCGAAAACAGAAATAACCCCGATGCCTTTGAAGCAGCACCTCAAATAGAAGAAGCTAGCAGTGGCACTCAAAGCAAAAATACAGCAAATGAGCAAAATTATACCGTTAGCCTTAATGGTAAAAACTATGCGGCCGAAGTTAGCGGCGATGGCACCGTAAAAGTCAGTATTAATGGTACAAGCTACACGACAACCGTGGCAGAAGGCACAAACCAAATTAGTACGACTGACAATACAGCATCAACAGGCGAGGCAATTACAGCACCACTTGCCGGTAACATCTTTAAAATTAATGTCAGTGTTGGCCAACAGGTAAACCCCGGCGATATTTTAATTATTTTAGAAGCCATGAAAATGGAAACCGAAATAAAAGCATCTGAAGCTGGTGTCATTAGCGCAATAAACGTTAATGCAGGCGATGCCGTATCCGTTGGTGATACTTTATTAACATTATAGTGCTAATAAAGTATTAAAGTTTTAGCACTACGGCAAAACAACCAAAACAACATTTAAAGATAGTAATGATTCATGGATAAACTCACCGTACTATTGATGGACTCTGGCTTGGCTAACTTAAGCCCAGGCCAAGCAGTTATGATGCTCGTCGGGCTCGGGCTGCTCTATCTCGCTATCGCTCGAAAATTCGAGCCTCTACTACTAGTACCTATCGGTATGGGAACATTACTCGTTAATATTCCTGGCGCTGGCATGTATGCCGAGCCCATTTATGATGCTAGCGGCCATTTAGAAGCTGCTGGCGGTTTACTTTATTATATTTTTCATATCGGTATCGAGACAGGCATATTCCCCCTGCTTATTTTTATGGGCGTGGGCGCCATGACAGATTTTGGCCCACTACTCGCCAACCCGAAAATGCTATTTTTAGGTGCTGCCGCACAGTTTGGTATTTTTGCAACGGTACTGGGTGCCGTTGCGCTTAGCTCATCGGGCATTGTTGATTTCTCATTAATGCAAGCGGCCGCCATTGGTATTATTGGTGGTGCCGATGGACCAACCTCAATTTTTGTTGCGACCAAACTCGCACCAGAGCTACTAGGCGCTATTGCTGTTGCGGCCTATTCTTACATGGCATTAGTGCCAATTATTCAGCCACCCATTATGAAAGCATTAACATCGGCTGATGAACGTCAAATTGTTATGAAACAACTACGCCCAGTATCTCGTACCGAGAAAATTTGTTTCCCGATAACAGTGCTTGTTTTAGTCGCATTCTTTTTACCCAGTGCCGCGCCACTTTTGGGCATGTTTTGCTTTGGTAATTTAATGAAAGAATGTGGGGTAGTAGAACGCCTAAGCGACACCGCACAAAATGCATTGATCAACACCGTCACTATATTTTTAGGCTTAGGCGTTGGTGCAAAAATGAGTGCGGATAGCTTTTTAAACCTAGAGACCATTGGTATTTTATTACTAGGCCTCGTGGCTTTTTGCATTGGTACCGCTACCGGTGTGTTGATGGCAAAGTTAATGAATGTTTTTTTGACCGTGAAAATAAATCCATTAATTGGCTCTGCGGGCGTCTCTGCCGTACCTATGGCAGCACGTGTATCCAACAAAGTTGGGCTTGAAGCAAACAGTCAAAACTTTTTATTAATGCACGCAATGGGTCCGAACGTAGCAGGTGTGATTGGCTCCGCCGTTGCCGCAGGCGTAATGATTAGCTACTTTGGTTGATAACTCAAGTCTCTTACGCACTCTTATCACTGTAAAGATAACTAGGCTGCTTCTAGCCTAGTTATAGTTTTCTCATGCTCCACCAAGCATTCTTAATTAACTGCTTTTATCAAATACTTTTAGACAAACACTCTTAATCGAATGCTTTTAACCAAATACTCTTAATCAAATAGACTGGTTTGCTCCCCCGCGCCTTCTTCGCCTTTTCTCTGCCAATCATAGCGCTCCATATAGACTTGATATTCTCGGCTAAATTCTACGCCCTCTTCGAGTAGTAATTCTCGCTGGCGCTTTTGTAAATCTGGACGAGTAGGCATAGCAATATCCCCAGAAGCTAATACCACTCGATGCCAAGGCACGTCTGTTTTACTTAAGCCGCTCAGGGCATGGCCTACGTGGCGCGCATCTTTAGATCTACCTGCCATTTTTGCTATTTGACCATAAGTAGCTACTTTGCCTGCGGGAATACTGCGAACAATATCGTAAAACTTTTCAGTTAATGTGGCTTTTTCAACCTTACTTAACTCTTGAAAATCAATTATTGAAGAATCCATACTATTTTCTAATCTAAGTAGATTATTTAACTTGCACTAAACCAAGAAAAGATAATAAGAAGTATTTATAATTATCACAATGGCTCAAGTCTAATTTTTACAAGACCTTGAGATATAAGTAAGGTTACAAATCCTATCTCACTTATCCACTATTATTTAAATTATTGGCTTATCTTGATAGAGGCCACCATAACCGGGTGATATTCACAAAAATACTCAGTAGTCATTCCAGCACTAATGGTGATGCTCGCTCTACCACCTGACTTGATCAAACCAGTATCCCAGCTGCGATCTTTAGCTGTTGCAGTATGAGGCACAATATCTTTGTTAACCCATGTCACTGTATCGCCTACTTTTACTGGCAGGGATTTAGTCACAAAATGGGAACCCTCAATAAGTACTGTATGCTGACCTGATGATGAATGATTAGTATAAGCGATAGATGTTTGAGAGAGTAAAGAGGTGGGCAAGACAACAGCTGCCGACGCAGCTATTGTCTGCTTAATAAAGGTACGCCTAGAGGTATCTAGACTCATTTAAGTGACTTAACCATCATTTCGGCATGATGTTCATGGGCTTTAAAGATCTTTAGACCAGCTTCAAATAAGGCTTTTACTTCTGCATTTTCGATATTAGGGATAAATGCATTTTCAACTAGGCCATTGACTGCTTTATGATAAGCTAATTCATTTTCGGCATAGCGGCGATCAAACTCAGCGCCACGTAATGCACTCATTTCATTAATTAACTTATCAGCACCTTCTAATAAAGACTGGCTTAAAAAGTTATCTTGAGGCTGAGCGCCTAGTTTAGCTAATAGAGCCAGTGCTTGCTCATTTACTGCTTCGTGATCACGAATCATGGTTTTAGCAAATTTGTGAACCTCTGGATTTTCAGAAATTGCCAACGCTAAATGTGCATAACGAATATCGATGTTATCTGCATGATAAGCTACATGCGCAATTTGCAAGTCATTTAAGTCAGCAGGTGATTCGGCCGTCACCATACCTACATTCATACCAAGCATGATAGTGATAGCTATTAGAATATTTTTTATTTTCATACAAAGCTCCAAATCTTATTGATCGAAATCTCCGCATTAAAGTGCAGAGCTCTAACGCATCATTTAACACTAAAGCTTTTGTATTGATAATAACGATTCGTCCCAATAAATTAACGAATCATCCTTTTATTCATTTTATGGTGTCGTTATGAAGAGTAAATATCTATAAGTAAACTAGGAATTAATGAGAAATGATCGCCTAAGCACTTATGAACACCTAGGTGAATGTAAGGTATCCCTAACATTCTTACTATGTTTCTAATGAAGTTTTATACTCTGCACCACGTAACATAGATGCAATCAGCTCCTGCACATTAAACTTGGTTAGCGCCTCGTTAGCCCCCACTTGCTGCGCTTGGCTAACACTAATATCACTAGATAAAGAAGAATGCAGCACAATATAAACAGCGGCTAAATCAGGGTTGTCCCGTACTTCAAAGGCCAGTTCATAGCCATCTAAACCCGGCATTTCGATATCGCTTACCAGTAGGTCTATAGGCGTACCTTTATCCGCATTTGCTTTCATGATCGATAATGCATCGTGACCGTTTTCTGTTACTTGAAACGGTACATTCATATGGCTTAGAGCATCGGTTAACTGCTTACGTGCAACCATGGAGTCATCGACAAGGAGAATATTCAGTGGCTTGAGTTGTTCGCGCTGCACATCTGTCAATACGGCGTACTGCTCACTACTGTCCTCAGGGAATACATTCGACATGACATATTCCAAATCAATCATTTGTATTAGGTCATCATCAATACGACAAACACCGGTAATAAAGGCATTATTACCTACAGATTTAGGCGGACTGGAGATTTCACGCCAATTAAATTCCATAATACGCTCAATGGATCTCACTAAAAAACCAATAGTTTTTCGTTGGCAGTCGGTCACAATTACTACGCTACGTTTTAGCTCTTCATCGGTCAATGGCGTATAGCCAACCGCGGCCGCCAAATCCAATACCGACAATGTTTGCCCGCGCATCTCCATCACCCCCCTAACAACACTATGGGCGTTGGGTAAAGCAGACATAGGCTTATAGGGAACAATTTCCCTTATTTTAAGAGTACCCAAGGCAAACTGTTGTTTTTCAGTGATTTTAAAGACCAATACCCCTTGGGAGTAATTAGCTTTTTCGCTCTTTGCGCTCATATCGAATCTACATAAATACTGGTGGGAGAGACCATTAATAGTTTCTATAAGTGTAGTCGACTACTCGAGGCTTGCAGTAAAATATTACTGTATAAAGCTAGGCTAGCGATCTTACCGCCTTTTTTATTCTTTTTATCAATGGCTGGCAGAAGAGATAAGCTCAACTTCAACTTGCTGGAAATAAGGAAAAACCGCAGGGCCAAATTGATTATAAATAGCAACATCTGCAGCATCTCGACCGTAACCTACCGTAACATAACCACCTGTTGCACTGGATTGAGTAGGATCAAAGCCATACCATCTGCCGCCAACGTAAGCCTCAAACCACGCATGTAAGTCCATGGGATTTAATCCATACAAATACCCTACAACCATACGCGCAGGAATACTAATACTCCTACACATCGCGATAGCAATATGGGTTAGATCACGACAAACCCCTTCACCGTTTAAATTTACCTGGGCAGCAGAGATAGGAACAGCGCTTGAGCCAGGGCGAAAAACAATATGCCGATGTACCCAATTGCTAATTGTCGCCACTTGGTCATACCCTGCCAATGCACCATTGACTATCCCACTGGTCATTTCATAGAAACACTCTGACTCGCAATAACGACTAGGTAATAAATAAACGAGAGCTTCTCTAGGTAAATACTGTATTAATGTAAAAGGGCTTCCCGATCCGTCATCAAAACTTTCAGAGGTCATAACCTCTGCATTAGTTTTAACATCGAGACAGCCAGGAGTAGCCAGTAGGCGCTGACACAGGTTGCCGTATATATCACTATATTCTTCAACTTGAATATCGGGCTTAATTGAATACTCTTCTTTGGCTACCCACTGCGAAGCACTGCTGCGGGGCCTCAGCATAAAAACGAAAGGAGTGGGAGAATCTATAATAAAGCTTAGTTCACAGGTTGTACGTAGCCACATAACAAACCCTAGCGCTGAATTAACAGTAGCGTATGAGTGTCGCAATTTGGCTATATGATTACAAGCATTAACGCAGCTATTTTATAAGCGAAGTTAACGCTTACATAGTCCCACCTGACTAAGTAATAACAGTAGAGACCAGCTGAAGAACACGCTCGCCTGTCCATATACTGGCTGCCGTAATACAAGCAATTGCCATAGTCCAACGAATAGCAGTAATGCGCGCTGGGAATCGCTTTGACAAAAACAATAAAACCGACCAACTCACCAAAATAATAGCGACCTGCCCAAGCTCCACACCGACATTAAAGGCCAATAAGCTTTGCCAAATATTGGGGGCATCAATTTTTAAAATCTCCGATAAAACAAAAGAGAACCCTAGGCCATGCAAAAGGCCGATTAAGGTGGTGACGATAACCCCACCTTCTCGCCTCTTTTTAGAGAGCGCAATAACGGCTGCGTAAATTATCGATATGGCAATGGCTGTTTCGACAAGGGGTACAAACCAAGCAGCTCGTAAAGTGTAGCCAAAAAAACCTGCCGATAAGGTAATACTGTGTCCTATTGTGAATCCTGTAATCCGCCATAATAAACCCTTTAATGTAACCGCACTGAGCACAAGACAAAAGACAAATAGAACGTGGTCGATACCTATTAAAATATGCCGTGCACCCTCAACAACAAAAGTCATAAAGGCTTGTAAAGAGGATCGAGAGATTTCTACAGGGCTATCGAGTAGGCCACGCAGCCTAAAAGTTAAGGTATCGCTACCGAGATAATCTAATACTAAATTAGCTGTGTCTTCTTGTAGGGGTAAGTCGGGCTTAAGAGTACTGCGTAGTGTATAACTGCCAACCTTACTATTGCTGGGCGATACGTAAAAAATCTCAGCATCGACAACGGTATCGCCTACATAAGTTGCCTCAAAACCTTCTTGGTAAACATCACCTTTTAGTGCGAGCCCTGCCTCGCTTAAGGTAGCAAAAGGAACTTGTTGCAAGGCAGGATAAGCGCGTAACTTTATAAGGCTACCCAGCAGTACTTGGCCATTTGCACTAATCTCGTGGCCATCAACAATTATCTTACCTAAGCCGGCTGGATCAAGGCGAAGCGCGACTGGATCGAGGTAATGCACAAGCTGCTCATTCTCGATAGCATTCGTCGTAAAAGGGGCGGGCTCTCGGCTGCCATCGACTTGTTCTGGCCCTAGTTTATCCGCAACGAGGTAGGCCATAGGCAGGCGAACAAATACACGCAAACCATTGTCTTCGTGGCTAACATGAATAACGCGAAGGTTAACGTTAAGATTAAAATGGGCTTGAGCTGTTGGCGATACAACAATACTTGAGATTAAAAATATAAGAATTAGCAAACAACAAACAAGGGGGGCGCAGTGATTGCGCCACCCTGTTTTTATACTATTGAGCATATGGGTCTTACTTCCTAGTTGTATAAGAGCTTAATTTTATAAAGACCTATTTGTTGGTCACCATATTGTTAGAGCCAAAATACATCACATGATCTTTTTTAGATTTAATATCCGCTGCTGATACTTGAATCGATGCTGAATCGAGTAATGTATGTTTATGGGTTTTCACCCACTCGGTTGCTGGCTTTAAAGTCGATGTATAAAAGGTGGTTTCTGGCACTAGGTAATGATGTGGAATTGCCACTCTTGCACCGGACTTTTTAAAGACATCATCAGCTTGTTTATAGTCGAGAATATGCTTTGAGCCATCAACGGGGACAAAAACGATATCCACTTTACCAATCTTATCCCAAACCTCTTTAGGTGGGTTAGGTCGATTATCGCCCCACATTAATAGTTTAAGACCACCTGTTTCGATAACAAATATCGTATTGTCAAAATGGCGCGCGTTTGTGGGTGGGCATACATTCTCACGCCCTTCGAACTGTTTAACAGCATCGGTCCATGCGACATCACCAGGGGCTACGCATTGATGCTTATCGGCAATACCTTTAATTTTTACATCGCCTAAACTAAAGGAGCCTGCTATACGATCGAGTAACATATTAGCATCGACTTTATCGATAGCATCGTGGTCAAAATGCGCATGGGAAGACATACCAATATCGACATCTATTTTTGGAAAATCCATGCGGTACCACAAACCCCAAGCACCCGAGGGATCATTACGCCAAGGGTCGACAATAATACTAATGCCCCGTGGCGAGGTGATACGAAAGGACGAGTTGCTAAAAAAATCGATCCCCACTTTGCCCGTATCGGCCTGTGTACCACCTTTATTTTGAACTTCGATAATGCGGTTATTATTTTTACCGGACTTCCAAGTATCAAGCCCAGAGCTAATCGCCTGATTGGCAGCCCCGCCAATAACACCAATACTAATGAGCCCAGCGAGGGCCAGCTTACTTTTAATATTCATTTAACTCTCCTTTTAAAAATGCTAACTAACGTTTTGATTTTTATAAAAAAATAGAGCTTTGAACATGACATCTAGCACGTTTTATTATTGTCAATAAGTGCTAACAGTTCTGATATGGAGCAAATCTTACGGTTATCGGAGGAATACTGAATAGATAACGTCAAACATTATATGACTCAATCATGATCTATTACAAGAGCCTTGTAGGCAAGAATAATTTTGAGCAAAAAGAAGAATATGCCAAAAATACTATAAATAAGCAAAATACAACGCTGACACAAAAGCTATTTAAACGTACCCGATACTATTTTCCTAAGTCTTTTTTAACTTAGCGAGCTTAACAACCCTATGAAAGAAATACTGTTTTGGGTAATTAACAACTAACTCAAAATGCCCCAACTCGTTAAAGGTTAATTTGTATCGGTCTTTTAATACCTCTTTAATATCATACAAATTATAACTATTATAAAAAGGCGTGAGACTATGGCTACCAACAATTTTTAAAGACTTATTGATAACGATCATTTCACAGCCTTCTTCAAATGAGCAATCCCAATTTGCTAGCAAGAGAAAATAATTACTGAGCTCAAATTGTCTCTCGATAATATATCCTGAGATTTTTTCGCCAAGTCCCTCACCACAATAATATAGTGAGGTCTTTAAAGGCCAACTCTCATACACACCTTTATGTTCCTGCAACGAAAACTTATTAACAGGGTTCAAAAATTAACTTTTAATTTTTATTAAACAAACTACTCAATATATAAAAACCAACAAGCAGAGACCCTATACTTAACACCTGCAGCATAGCAAAGGGGTACACTATTTCATCATTAGGGAAATAATTAACACCCTCTAACTCAATGACTGATATGCCTAATATAAAAGCAATAATGTTAAAAAGCATATGAGCGATAATAGAAGGCCACAGCGAATAAGTTTTTGTATATAGCCAACCAAAAAATATACCAAATAAAAACGTATGAAATAGTTGGTCAATATTAAAATGGTACAAAGAAAAAAGTATTGAAGAAAAAAATATTGCTTGAGCAGTGCTATAGCTACTTAGCAACCCTCTTAGCATTATCCCTCTAAAAACAATTTCTTCTACGATAGGCGCCACAATGCAAATACTTACAACCCCTAAGGTCCCATTATGAGCTAAGGCAGTAATGCCTTTGGTCACTTCTGTCTCATTTGGAAAAAACGAAAAATATAGATTAAAAAAGTTGCTAAGTATTATCTGTCCACCGATAGCAATCATAGCTAGAGGTAGCGCGGTTATTACTAATACACTTAGTACACTACTCGTGTTAGCATGAAATAGCTGCACAAATTTTAGATCCATTCTATTTAAAGAGAACCACACAATAAGGAATGTAGATACAATGGAGAGAAATATATAAATAACAGGATTGCCAGCCTCCCAAGTTATTCCAATACTACCGAGATATATACCAATAGCTATTTGAACAAAAAGTAAAGACAGCGTTAATACTAACGATTCTTTTTTGTTTGGAAACATAACGTAAAGTGAATTTATCCTTAATCTTTTATAAAAAACCTAACTATTAATTAGGCAATTTTCTATTTTTATATGCTGCCTAATTTGCTTATTGATTTTTGAAGACTCTCTAAACCAGCCGCCAGAGTTTTTAGTTGATCCTCTCCCATGTCTTTACCTAATACTTTATCAATACCCGACAGTAATTGCCTAGTATCCGACATTAAAAGCTCTCCTACTTCGGTAAAAACAATCTCTTTTTGCCTGCCAAGCCCTTCTCGCTGCTCCAAATAATTCGCTTTACATAATTCTTTGACTGTCTTTGCAACCATTTGTCTAGAAACACCAAGGGTTCGAGCTATCTCAGACCCATAGTTTATCCCGCACTCTAATGTGCTGAGAAAATTCAGCATTGAAGGCGATACAAATTTATAACCTTTCTTTTTTAAAGACTCTGAAAGATATAAAGTTATCTTTTCATGTACTTGGGCTGCTGCTAGCACTAATTGCAGAGACTGACTCTCTACCATTGGCACCCCACCTTTTGTCAATCTAGTTGACATAAGAAGAACCTCTAATTATAGTTATGTCAATCAAGTATACATGAGGCTAGAAACATGATCACGTTAAGCAATATTATGAGAGCTAATGCTATCAGCTGTATTGGATTTGGAATTGTGTTTTTCTTGTTACCAGAACAGATCCAAAGTTTTTTAAGCATAAACAAACCAGCCCCTACACTAGTGTTTATAGTCCTTGGGATTGCTTTATTTGTTAATGGCTTACATCTGATTTGGGCATCACTTCAAGAAAAACCCTCTAGGCTCTTAGTGATCTACTTCTGTATCGGCGACTACTTATGGGTGATTGGTAGCTTTTACTTACTACTGACAGGATTGTGGATTACTACCCCAAAAGGCATTGCTGCCACATTACTCGTTTCCATAATGGTAGGAACTTTTGGCTTATTGCAAACGTTCAAACTCAAGAAAATGGAGAGTAGTTAAAAAGAATTCATGAATTAAGCCATTCATTTAATAATTCTGAAAATTTTGGATTAATAAGATAGCCTATCGACGAGTGAGGGTTAGATTTACCGTTTCGAACATTAAGATTATATATTGGGTGACAATCCTTAATTGGCTCGCCGAGCAAGCCTAGCTCCATCATCTCTTTATAATCGTTTTTAAGCCTGCTATCGTGAGAGATATAATCGTCTTCGGCTGAGAAATTATACCAACGGCTAATATTTGTCGGGTACTTGAAGGCACCTTTACTATTCCTCCCTTTTAAGCGTGCTTTCACATTTTCATCACCTAGCGGAGAACCCATAGTGACAAAAAGGTCTATTTTTTTATTGGAGCCATAATCAGAGCGATACTCTCCATAATGTGAAAATTTCCATAAATTATCAAAACTAATCATTGTTCCTAAGCTATGAGAAACCAACATTATTTGATCATTTCTATCAAATGCTCTTTTCAGGCAAGGAGTTAACCGGTGTCTTACATTACTACCAAAATAAGAGCCTTCATTCCAATAATGAGCCATATCGGGGGCAACTTTAGTAATAAGGGGTTCAGCCAAACCAATTGAACCAAATAGTGCAGAAAAAGTATCGGCTAAAGCCTCTTTTATAAAACCTGCCTCAGATACTTCTTTATATTTTTTTCGAGTAAATTGAGAGCTAGAATAAGATTGCAATACTTCGAGCGCTTTAAACCTGCTTGTTGGATCTTCGTCTGGTAGTTTTAAAAGCTCATTGGATAAGTCACCAAAATAGACGAAGTCTTTCTTTACCGACTTAAACGCTGTCTCAGCCTCACTACCAAAACTACGATTTAAGCCAAACTGCACTGCTTGGTACCATAACTTTTTTAGGTTTTCTTTATTAGGTTTTTGAGCCCTCCCATGTATAAAAATAATTCGCTTAGCCATAATAACCTCCAAAGAAAAATTGTATTGTCACATCTTTATAAAATTTTATTACTGCCTATTAAATACAGATACAGGCATCATGCTTCGTCGTTATAAAATATATGTAATATGAAACTATCAAAAGGCAAATCCTGACCCTATTATTTTCAAGTGTTGTGAAAAAGTAACACCTATCTATTAATAAATCCTGCTAGGGTCTAGGGGTCACACGAAGCCGAATGTTTGATGAATTGATATAGACTAATTCTATCGGGCCAGATAATTTAATTGACTTCATCCCAAGGCTTGGATATATGGAAGCCAACCTTTCTCAATCATCGATAGTTTTATCTTGCAATGAAAGGCAGATCACACATGACATCATCACTTTGCTGATTTACCGTTGATCTATATTTATTCTCGTTTATGATATATCTATAACTTCATCCCAAAACGTACCGAATTTAATTGCCGCCCAATTTTTCCAGTCTTTTGTATCAATTGATGCGACTTGGTTGTATTTTAGTTCACAGTAAATGTCATTTATGATGCGTTTTTTTCTACTATTTACCGACTCCTTTACTCTTCGACCAGCTCGCATTTTCCTACGAAAATCTACGTTAATTCCATATTTCTTTCTTATTAATGTAAGACTACAATCATTAAATATCTCTTTAGCCTTTTCCCTAGCTTTATCTTCAATTTCACGCTGCTCGCTATTAGGGATCTCAGACCATGGAATCATAAAGTGCCCATTAGCCACGCTAAGTTCGTCACGATAGATTACATTATCGAAATTATCATTATTAATAAAGTCTGTCTTATCTCTTCCTAGAAAAACGAATTTAGATAATCTATTTAAAATCTTTTCAGGAATCGATTGATCTCCTATTTGACTCAGCTGCCTAAAAATATAATCTGCTTTTGCAAGCCTTGAACGCCTAGCATTATCAGTAGGTGGCTGCAGGCTAAAACTTAGACCGTTAGCATAAGACATCATGTCATGAATTTTGGCATTAAAATCCCAAGATGTTCTTGGTCTAGCGCCAAGATTATACCGATAACCTGCGCCTGCAAAATTAACATAAGGAAATGCCCAGCCATCACGTCTATGCGAACCCAAATGCCTTGAATAAATACTTAATTCGGTCATATTACTTTCCTCGTTTATAACCAGAAAAAAACTTTAAGGAAAAAATTTCACCCCCCGAAAAACCACTACTAGTTTTTTAGCAGTACAATTGGAACCATTAAAATATGCACTCTCCATCAAATACCTCACCTCCATTGAGACTGGATTCATACATTTTTAAAATATGATTTGTAAGAGCTTTAAAACCAGTCAACAAAAAAACTTATTATATTTTTGGATAAAAGAAAAAACCTTTATCTTATTACTTTTTATGGGAATTTTATTTATTCCTTAAAAAAGAATTATCACGAAGAAAACTAAAAGAGATTAATTTAAAAATATGGAGAGGCAAGCAGGACAACATCCATATTTTTTTAATTATTTTTATTAAAATATCGCTGAAAAATAATCAGCATTTCCTTCGCTTTTTTAAAACTTACTATTTTTTGTGACGCATGTCAAAAAAACCGAAAAATAATTTATTATTTTTCGGTTTTAAGAATAAAAGGAAATAAAAATTAAGGAGGGTTAGATATGTTTAACGCTATCGATTTCGTAGGTGACTTCACCGGCAGGGGTTTTAATGGTGGCTTCGTCGCCTTCTTCTTTGCCTATTAGACCGCGGGCAATCGGAGAGCTGTAGGAAATTTTGCCTTCTTTTACACTGGCCTCATCATCACCTACTATTTTATAAGTGACTTCTTCATCGGTATCGACATTAATAATAGTTACCGTCACGCCAAAAATAACTTTACCCGTTACCGGTATAGTTGTGATATCGATGACTTGCGCGAAAGATAATTTACCTTCGATCTCTTGAATACGACCTTCGCAAAAGCTTTGTTGCTCGCGCGCTGCATGGTACTCGGCGTTTTCTTTTAAATCGCCGTGTTCGCGCGCAGTCGCAATAGACTCAACAATACGTGGCCGTTGTACTTTTTTTAAATCTTCTAATTCGGCCTCTAGTGCATCTGAGCCGTTTTTTGTCATTGGGACTTTATTCATTGTCTTCTCTTACTCTTTTCAGAGACATTTAAAACTAAATATTAGGGTTGCACACGTTTGTGTAAATCTTGCAAACGTCTAACTTGCTGCTCTTGTTTTTGACGCGCCTCAAGCGCTAGGCAAATTGCCTCACCGCCACTCAGTGTTGTCGTATAATAAACCGAGTGGTTCTCGGCGCTGCGACGAATACTGGCAGAGTCTTTAATCGCTTGCTTGCCTTCGGTGGTATTTAACACCAAAGTAATTTCGTCATTTTTGATCATATCCACAATGTGTGGACGACCTTCGGCGACTTTATTAACTACCTCAACGCTTAAGCCAGCCTCTGTAATTACATTAGCTGTACCGCGTGTTGCCACTAGCTCAAAACCTAGTGCATCAAAGCTTTTTGCAACGGCTACGCAGTCTTTTTTATCAAAGTCGCGCAAGCTGATAAATACCTTACCCGCATCAGGGATGGCCGACATTGCACCTAATTGCGCTTTATCGTAAGCCTCACCAAAGCTATCACCAACGCCCATTACCTCACCGGTAGATTTCATTTCTGGTCCGAGTATTGGGTCAACCGCTGGAAACTTATTAAAGGGGAATACGGCCTCTTTAACGCTAAAGTAATCGGGTACTATCTCGCTTGTAAAACCTTGTTGCTCAAGGCTTTGACCTGCCTGACAACGCGCCGCCACTTTAGCGAGCGATGTACCAATACATTTAGAAACAAAAGGCACAGTACGCGAGGCACGCGGATTAACCTCGATAACGTAAATCTCTCCGCCTTGATAGGCAAGCTGTACGTTCATTAAGCCAATAACACCAAGCTCTAGTGCCATTTGTTTTACTTGTTCGCGCATTTCATTTTGCACGGACTCAGGCAACGAGTATGGCGGTAATGAACAAGCCGAGTCACCGGAGTGCACACCACACTGCTCAATATGCTGCATAATCGCACCAATAACCACTTGTTTTCCATCACTTACCGCATCGATGTCAACTTCGACAGCGGCATTTAAGAAATGATCCAACAATACTGGCGAGTCGTCTGAGGCTTGTACTGCCTCTGTCATGTAAGATTTAAGCTCTTTAAGGTTGTAGACGATCTCCATCGCACGACCACCCAACACATAGGACGGGCGAACTACCAAGGGGTAACCAACCTGCTCGGCAACGTCTATGGCCTCTTCCGTTGAGCGAACGATTGCATTAGAAGGCTGCTTAAGGCCTAAGTTCTGAATCATTTGCTGGAAGCGCTCACGGTCTTCCGCACGATCGATCGCATCGGGGGTAGTACCAATGATGGGCACACCTTCAGCCTCTAGTGCCTGCGCTAATTTAAGCGGGGTTTGTCCACCAAATTGCACAATCACGCCTTTAGGCTTTTCTTTGTGAACAATCTCCAGCACGTCTTCTAATGTTACTGGCTCAAAGAATAAACGGTCCGAGGTGTCGTAATCGGTAGAGACTGTCTCTGGGTTACAGTTAACCATAATGGTCTCATAACCATCGTCTCTCATCGCAAGGGCTGCGTGTACACAGCAGTAGTCAAACTCGATACCTTGGCCAATACGGTTAGGCCCGCCACCGAGCACCATAATTTTGTCTTTATCCGTTGGCTTGGCTTCGCACTCTTCTTCGTATGTGGAATACATATAAGCTGTTGGTGTGGCAAACTCACCCCCACAGGTATCAACGCGCTTGTAAACAGGGCGAACGTTACAAGCATGACGATGGTCGCGAATAGATTTTTCGCTCTCATCTAGCAATACTGCCAAACGCTTATCGGAGAAGCCTTTGCGTTTTAACAGTAATAGGTTTTCTGCACTAAGGTCGGTAAGTTTGTACTCACTCAGCTCTTTTTCGAGGTCGATAATTTCTTTAATTTGCACCAAAAACCATGGGTCAATCGCCGAGAGATCAAACACCTCATCTACCGATAAGCCAGAGCGGAAGGCATCGCCCACATACCAAATACGCTCAGCACCTGGCGTTGAGACTTCGCGGCGAATTTTGCTGGCAGCATCGTCGGATTCAAAATCGACAATGGATTCAAGACCAGAGGAACCTACCTCTAAACCACGCAATGCTTTTTGCATGGATTCTTGGAAGGTACGGCCAATCGCCATAACCTCGCCCACAGATTTCATTTGTGTGGTTAAGCGTGCATCGGCATCGCCAAATTTCTCGAAGGTAAAGCGTGGGATTTTAGTGACAACATAGTCGATACTTGGCTCAAATGAGACAGGGGTCGCACCACCGGTAATATCGTTTTGTAGCTCATCGAGTGTATAACCCACGGCCAATTTTGCCGCGACTTTTGCGATAGGGAAGCCCGTCGCCTTAGAGGCAAGTGCCGAGGAGCGTGATACACGCGGGTTCATCTCGATAACAACAAGGCGGCCAGTCTCTGGGTTCATCGAGAACTGTACATTAGAGCCACCTGTCTCAACCCCAATCTCACGCAGCACTGCAAGGGATGCATTACGCATAATTTGCAGTTCTTTATCGGTCAGTGTTTGCGCAGGCGCTACGGTGATGGAGTCACCCGTGTGTACACCCATTGGGTCAAAATTTTCGATGGAGCAAACAATAATGCAGTTGTCATTTTTGTCGCGCACAACTTCCATTTCGTATTCTTTCCAGCCCAGTAACGACTCATCAATTAGCAACTCGTTAGTGGGCGATAAATCAAAACCGCGCAAGCAAATCTCTTCGAATTCTTCCCAGTTGTAAGCAATACCACCACCGGAGCCACCCATAGTAAAAGATGGACGAATAATCACAGGGAAGCCGAATTTTTTGGGGACCTCTATAGCCTCTTCCATAGTATGCACAATATCAGCACGCGCGCACTCAAGCCCAATTCGCTTCATGGCTTGATCAAATAGATTGCGGTCCTCGGCCATATGAATGGCGTCATAGTTGGCACCAATTAACTCAACATTATATTTTTCTAAAATACCATTTTCGTGTAGCGCAAGAGCACAGTTAAGTGCCGTTTGCCCACCCATGGTTGGTAAGATAGCATCGGGACGCTCTTGCTCGACGATTTTAGCCACTGTTTCCCAGTGAATAGGCTCGATGTATGTCGCATCGGCCATGGCTGGGTCAGTCATGATGGTTGCTGGATTTGAGTTAACCAAAATAACACGGTAGCCTTCTTCACGAAGTGCTTTACACGCTTGCGCACCGGAATAGTCAAACTCACAGGCTTGGCCAATAACAATGGGGCCGGCACCGAGAATCAAAATACTGTTTAAATCTGTTCTTTTAGGCATAGGGTCGAGTCTAAATAATGTGTCTGTGTGATTTAAATTTTTAAATAGGGCTTTAAAGCCACTCTTTATCTCTTAACTTTTAAGTCATCTGGCAGTTTAAGCGCGTTCCATTAATTCGATAAAGTGATCAAACAATGGCGCTGCATCATGCGGGCCAGGGCTTGCCTCAGGGTGCCCCTGAAAACTAAAGGCCGGCTTATCTTTCAGCTCAATACCCTGAAGCGAGCCATCAAATAAAGATTTATGGGTCACTTCGATATTGTCAGGCAGGCTTGTTTCATCGACAGCAAAACCATGGTTTTGACTGGTAATAAGCACTTGGCCTGTTCTTAAGTTTTGCACAGGGTGGTTGCCGCCATGATGACCAAATTTCATTTTTACCGTATTAGCACCTACAGCTAATCCCAACAACTGATGGCCTAGGCAAATACCAAAAACAGGAATATTGGTTTTTAATAAAGCCTGAATCGCAGAGATAGCATAATCGCATGGCTCCGGGTCACCAGGGCCATTAGATAGAAACACACCATCGGGCGACATCGCCAATACATCTTCAACCGGGGTTTGCGCAGGCACTACGGTTAAGTCGCAACCTCGGTCGACGAGCATACGTAAAATATTGCGCTTAACGCCATAATCGTAGGCAACGACCTTGAATTTTTTGCTGTCAGGCTTTTTAAAGCCCGCACCTAGAGACCAGCTGCCTTCTTGCCATGTGTAAGGCTCGCTTACGCTCACTTCTTTAGCCAAATCAAGCCCTTTTAGGCCTGCAAAATGCTGCGCAGCAGTTAAGGCTTCGTCTTCATTGATGGTATCACCAGCCATAATACAGCCGTTTTGTGCGCCTTTTTCGCGCAGTATGCGTGTAAGCCTGCGAGTATCGATATCGGCAATACCTAAGATATTACGCTCCTTTAGGTACTCGTCTAATGATTTCTCACTACGAAAATTACTCGCTAACTGCGGTAAATCGCGTACAACCAAGCCTGCTGACCAAATGCTTGAGCACTCTTCGTCCTCGGTGTTTACACCTGTATTACCAATATGAGGGTAAGTAAGCGTGACTATCTGTTTAGCATAAGATGGATCCGTAAGGATCTCTTGGTAGCCTGTCATTGCCGTATTGAATACGACTTCGCCAACAGTGATACCGTCAGCACCAATGGCTGTGCCTCTAAACACACTACCATCGGCTAAAACCAGTAGTGCAGGTTTCCTGTTATTTCCTTTTAACAAGGCGCTTTGTTTTTCTGAAGTCAATGGGTTTGGCCTCTTTGATTCATGTATATGTGACTAACATTGCAGACTTATTATGGCTGCAAGCGGCCGAGGTTATTTGATTGTGCGCTTAAACTTGCTTAAGGCGCTAACAATAACCGACCTGATAATAAAATGATGTTGTAAATAGCAGTTATAAAAAAACGAGATGAATACAGGTAAAAACTACCCTACTCACCTCGCTTTGGGAGGACATTTCCTGCAAGTAGAATCTACAATCAGAACCCTCTCTGGCTGGAGGGGCATTTTACGTCACAAGGACATAACTTGTCTATAAAGTGTTGGGAGATACCCATAAAATATTGTTTAGGATTTAAACCCTTAGTAATGCTAGCACTAAAGTTTTTAAAGCACCTTAAAATAAGCAAAGAGCCGCAAATAGCGCTATAAACCCAACACTTCTCTCATACTGTATAAGCCGTTATCTTTACCTCTAAGCCAAGCTGCTGCACGTACGGCACCACGGGCAAAAGACATACGACTTGAGGCTTTATGCGTTATCTCTAAACGCTCGCCCTCGGCCATAAACATCACCGTATGATCACCAACAACATCACCCCCACGTACGGTAGCAAAGCCAATGGTCTCGCTATCGCGCGCACCGGTTTGACCCTCGCGCCCATAAACGGCTACTTTAGATAGGTCGCGATTCAGGGTATCGGCAATTGCCTCGCCCATAGCAAGCGCCGTGCCCGATGGAGCATCGACTTTATGCTTATGGTGTGCCTCGACGATCTCGATATCAGAATCGCTACCCATAACACTTGCAGCCAGCTCTAGCAGCTTAAGCGATAGATTAACCCCTGTACTGTAGTTGGCGGCTTTAATCATTGGCAATTTTGCCTGCAATGATTCTAGCTCTGCTAATTGCTCGGGGCTAAAGCCCGTAGTACCAATAACAATACCTTTACCGTGGTCGGCACAAAAATAAGCATTATCAAGGGTGGCGCTAGGTGCAGTAAAATCAATAAGCGTATCAAACTGATCACTGACTTCTGAGATATCACCAACAATCTCAATGCTATTTTTACCAAGACCAGCCAGTTCACCCGCGTCAGCACCCACTAAGGATGACTCGGGCCTTTCGATAGCAGCAGTTAATGCAGCATCGTCAGATGCAGCAACGGCCTCGATTAACATACGGCCCATACGGCCAGCTGCACCAGTAATTGCTATTCTAGTTGTCATAATTTATTGAGCTCAATACCTATTTATTTACTAACTGTTTGCTTAGCTAAAAAAATCTTTCATACCCTCAAACCAAGTACTCTGTCTTGGCGAGTGTTTTTTACCTTCGAGAGATGTCTGAAATTCGCGTAAAATATCTTTTTGCTTACCCGATAAATTAACTGGGGTCTCGACAACGATCTTACACATCAAATCACCCTTAGTATTACCGCGCACAGGCGTTACCCCTTTGCCACGCAGGCGGAACATTTTACCGGTTTGCGTCTCTGAGGGAACTTTTAACTTAACTCGACCATCGAGTGTCGGCACTTCTATGTCGCCACCGAGGACGGCATCTGCAAAATTAATAGGCACTTCGCAATAAAGGTTAGCCCCATCACGCTCAAAAATATCGTGCTCTTTAACTGCAATCTGTACATATAAATCACCGGTTACACCACCTTGCGGAGCAGCCTCACCTTCGCCACTTAAGCGTATGCGATCACCACTATCAACACCTGCGGGCACTTTTACCGAGAGTGTTTTTGTCTCCTCTACTCGGCCCTGACCACGACAAGTACCACAAGGGTCTTTAATAATCGTACCCTGTCCACGACAAGAGGGGCAAGTTTGTTGCACAGAGAAAAAGCCTTGCTGCATACGCACTTGGCCAACACCACCGCAGGTTGTACAAGCAACAGGTTTAGAGCCCGACTTAGCGCCACTACCGCTACAGGTTTTACAACCAACCAGCGTTGGCACTTTAATTTTTGCAGTAGTACCTTTTACAGCTTGTTCAAGTGTCACTTGCAGTGTGTACTGTAAATCCGAGCCTCGTTGTTGACGGCTACCGCCACCACCACCGCCAAAAATATCGCCGAACACATCACCAAAAATATCGCTAAAGTTACCAAAGCCACCAGCGCCACCGCCCATTTGCGGGTTAACACCGTCGTGACCATATTGGTCGTAGGCTGCACGCTTTTGCGAATCCGATAGGATTTCGTAGGCTTCGCTTGCCTCTTTAAATTTTTCTTCTGCGTCTTTATCGTCGGGGTTGCGGTCGGGATGATATTTCATCGCCACGCGTCGATAGGCTTTCTTCAAATCCTTTTCAGAAATATTTTTATCAACACCCAGTACTTCGTAATAGTCACGCTTTGCCATTAAAAATCACTCTATTCACATACAACAAACGCGGGCTTGTAGCCCGCGTTATTATTTAACTTTTTTACAACAGAGAACTGCCAATAAGATCAGCTCTCACTGAAGCGTTAGCGAGGCAGCCTCTAGTAGGCAAAGTTTTTTGAGAGAAGGGAGCTTATAGTTAATAAGTGACCGCCTTCGAGAAAAACTTTAACACCCTAGAGGCAACGCAGCTAGCTTCAAATTACTTGTCGTCTTTTACTTCTTCAAATTCAGCCTCAACAACACCATCATCAGCTGGCGCTTCTTGTTGTGCACCCGCTGCATCTGCTCCCGCAGCACCAGCATCAGCTGTTTGCTCTGCGTAAAGCTTTTGAGCTAATGAGCTTGAAGCTTCTGTTAACTTAGTGGTTGCTGCTTCCATTGCTTCTTTGTCGTCGCCTTTAACAGCTTCTTCTGCTTCAGTAATAGCTGCTTCGATGGCACTGCGCTCTTCATCAGTCGCTTTATCGCCAGCTTCTTCCAATGTTTTCTTGGTTGCACCAATTAAGCCATCTAAAGTGTTACGCGCTGACGCCAGCTCTTCAAATTGCTTATCAGCTTCGGCGTTAGCTTCTGCATCGGCAACCATTGTTTCGATCTCATCATCGCTTAAGCCAGAAGACGCTTTAATAACAATTGATTGCTCTTTACCAGTACCTTTGTCTTTAGCGCTAACATTTAAGATACCGTTGGCATCGATATCAAAGGTAACTTCAACCTGTGGCACACCGCGTGGCGCTGGTGGAATATCGGCTAAATCAAAACGACCTAGTGACTTATTACCCGACGCTTGCTTACGCTCACCCTGAACAACATGAATAGTCACTGCCGATTGGTTATCTTCTGCTGTTGAGAATACTTGTGATTTCTTAGTAGGAATCGTTGTATTTTTCTCAATCAATGGCGTGGCAACACCACCCATAGTCTCGATACCTAGCGATAGTGGCGTAACGTCTAGCAATAGAACGTCTTTTACATCACCAGAAAGTACTGCACCTTGAATTGCTGCACCCATTGCAACGGCTTCATCTGGATTAACATCTTTGCGTGGCTCTTTACCAAAGAATTCTGCGACTTTGGTTTGCACCATTGGCATACGTGTTTGACCACCGACCAAAATAACATCGTCGATTTCGCTAACAGAAAGGTCAGCATCTTTAAGTGCAGTTTTTAATGGCTCTAGCGAGCGCACAACTAACTCTTCAACTAAAGACTCTAATTTAGCACGTGTCATTTTAACGACTAAATGCTTAGGTCCGGTTGCATCTGCAGTGATGTACGGAAGATTAACTTCTGTTTGTGTGCTTGAAGATAGCTCAATTTTTGCTTTCTCGGCCGCTTCTTTTAGACGCTGTAGCGCTAGTGGATCATTGTGTAGATCAATACCGCTGTCTTTTTTGAATTCGTCTGCCAAGTACTCGATTAAACGCATATCGAAGTCTTCACCACCTAGAAAAGTATCACCATTAGTGGCCAATACTTCAAACTGATGCTCACCGTCTACGTCTGCGATTTCGATGATTGAGATATCAAAGGTACCACCACCAAGGTCATAAACTGCAATAGTATGATCGCCTTTGGCTTTATCCATACCGTAAGCAAGCGCTGCGGCAGTTGGCTCATTGATAATACGCTTAACGTCTAGGCCCGCAATCTTACCCGCATCTTTAGTTGCTTGACGTTGAGAGTCATTAAAGTAAGCAGGTACAGTAATAACCGCTTCGGTTACGGCTTCGCCAAGGTAATCTTCGGCGGTTTTCTTCATTTTCTTGAGAACTTCAGCCGAGATTTGAGGCGGTGCTTTTTTGTCGCCTTTTACTTCAACCCATGCATCACCATTATCGGCTGCTACGATTTTGTAAGGCACCATAGAAATGTCTTTTTGTACAACATCGTCTTTAAATTTACGACCAATCAAACGCTTAACGGCGTTTAATGTATTGTTTGGATTAGTCACAGACTGACGCTTAGCACTTTGACCCACCAAGATCTCGCTATCGTCGGTAAATGCAACAATCGATGGTGTCGTACGATCACCCTCTGCGTTTTCGATAACTTTTGGTTTATCGCCTTCTAATACTGCTACACATGAGTTGGTTGTACCCAAATCTATGCCAATAATTTTACCCATTGGGGTTCTCCAGTTTACTTATCAATAGCGCTAAAGCGCTTATATTTACTAAATATTTATCCCGAATGCGCATTCTTGTTTCACTCATCACTGAGTTTTACTAAACAATTAGCAGCGATGCGCTTTCTGTTTTATTCGAGATAAAAACTATTTTTTGTTTGTTAGTAGCGTTAGCTCTACCACAAACTTCTTAATTACCACTAGATATTGGTCTAAATAGGTTAGTTTCAACCCTGTATAAACAATATCCTTAAATTTTTTATGCTTTTTTTTAAAAGCACTACTTATTAGCCTTCAGCACTTGATACCACAACCATTGCAGGACGTACTAAACGGCCGTTTAAGGTATAGCCCTTTTGAAAGACAGTTAGCACTGTGTTTGGCTCAACATCGGGGTTAGGTACCATCGACATTGCTTGATGAAACTGTGGATCAAAAGGCTCGCCATCAGGGTCGATTGCTTCCACCTTATATTTTTTTAAAGTATCGAGCAGCGACTTATGCGTTAGCACAACACCTTCTAACACCGCTTTTTGGGCTTCATCTTCGGCATCGCCTGCGGCAATTGCACGCTCTAGATTATCGGCAACAGGCAAAAGATCATTGACGAATTTTTCTAACGCAAACTTACGCGCTTTTTCGACATCTTGCTCTGCACGGCGACGAGCATTTTGAGTCTCGGCTTGGGCACGTAGCACATCTTCTTTAAGTGCCGCAATCTGCCCGTCTATCTGCTCTTTGGCGGCATCAAAGTCTGCAATATTGTCAGTTTCAACATCACCATTTATCTCTTCAGTGACGGTCTCCTCTACTTGATCTGCAGCGTTATTTTCAGCTTCTTCGCTAGTTGGCGAGTCCTTAGGTTCGTTGGACACAATTAGGCTCCTATTTGACAGCTATTGGTAAAAATCACGAAATATTGTTTGGCCTGTATATAAGGTCAATTCATGAGGTTTCAAGCATAAAACCATAATTAGCCGAAATGCTTGGCAAGCCAAAAAAAATACTGTATAAAAACACATATTAATAGCTATTTTAAAGAGGCGCACCATGCTGACTCACCTCACCATTAACAATTACATGCTGATCGAACATCTCGATCTCCAGCTACAAAAGGGCATGACAGCAATTACTGGTGAGACAGGCACAGGTAAATCCGTGCTATTAGGTGCACTTGGGCTAGCTCTTGGAGAAAAAGCCGATAGCGACCGAGTCAGGTTAGGCTGCGACAAAGCCGATATCACCGCCACTTTCTTGATGGATGACCTGCCAGAAGCACGGCAGTGGTTAATAGAACACGACTTATCCCACGCCGATGAATGCTTTTTAAGACGGGTTATTACCAAAGAGGGCCGCTCGCGTGCATTTATTAACTCTCAACCCGTCCCTTTGCAGCAAATACGCGCATTAAGCGAATTGCTGATTGATATTCACAGCCAACACGCACATCAGTCTCTGCTGTCTAAAAATAGCCACCAAAAACTACTCGACGAATATTGCCAACAACAACCATTGGCACAAGAGGTATCGGCTACTTATAAGCAATGGCAAAAGCTTAATAAACAGTATATTGAGCTGCGTGATAATGCCGATGAAATGAATGCACGCTTTCAGTTATTACATTATCAGGTAGATGAGCTAGACAAACTCGACTTAAATGAAGGCGAACTAAACAAACTAGAACAAGAGCAGCAAACACTGGCAAATGCAGAGTCAATTACCCACAAAAGCCAGCAAATTAGTGCCTTGTGCGACGGTGATGGTGACGCTATGGATGGTGGGCAAAGTATCCGCGAGTCGCTCAACCACGCAATGGGTATACTGCAAAGTATTACCCCGCAAACCGAGGCCTTTAGCAATATCAATGAGCTGCTTAACAATGCATTGATTAATATCGATGAAGCGCACAATAGCCTGCAACAAGAGATTCAAGGCATAGAGATTAACCCAGAGCGCCTACAATTTGTCGAGGCTAGGCTCAGTGCTATTTATGATATATCGCGAAAACACAATATTGCCCCTAACGAGATTGCCGACAAACATGTTGAACTAAGTAATGAGCTAAGCCAGTTGTCGGGCGGTGATGATGCCCTCGCTAGGTGTAAAGAAGAAGTGGATCAAGCACGTGAAGTGTTTATGAACCTAGCAAGTAAGCTATCGCAAAAGCGCCAAAGTGCAGCCAAAAAGCTAACTCAAATTATCAATAAGCAATTAGAAGCATTAGCCATGGGCGGCGCTGATTTTGTCGCTGAGGTATCTCGACAGCTCGACAAACCCAATAATAATGGTATTGATGACATTGAGTTTTTAATTAGTACTAACCCAGGCCAGCCCCACAAGTCATTGAGCAAGGTAGTATCGGGTGGTGAACTCTCTCGCATCAGCTTGGCCATACAGGTAGCCACAGCGCAAACATCACAAGTAGCCACACTGGTATTTGACGAGGTTGATGTCGGTATTGGCGGCGACACTGCCAATGTGGTGGGCGAGCTATTAAACCAACTTGGCAAGAAGAGCCAAGTACTTTGTATTACACATTTGGCTCAGGTTGCCAGCAAAGCGCACAATCACTGGCAGGTAAGTAAAGACACACACAATAATAACGCAGCCACCAATATTGTAGAGCTGGATAACACTCATAAGATAGAAGAGATTGCTCGCATGATTAGTGGCAATACACTTTCGGACGAATCGATTGCCCACGCTAAATTAATGATGGGGCAATCGTAAGAGAATCAATTAGCTCTTTGTTACTTTTTGGGCCTAACATACAAAACAAGACTGTGATCGGCCAACTCAAAACCGTGTTCTTCTGCTATATCGCGTTGCAACTGCTCGATTTGCTCGTTATGAAACTCAATAACCTTACCCGTTGAAACACAAACCATATGGTCGTGGTGCTCACCGCGATCTAGCTCAAATACAGAATGCCCGCTATCAAAGTTATGTCGCTCGACAAGCCCAGCGCTCTCAAACTGAGTGAGAACACGATAAACTGTAGCCAAACCTACATCTTCACCAGCATCCAGCAACATCTTATAAACGTCTTCCGCACTCAGATGGCGCTGCTTTGAGGACTCTAAGATTTCTAATATTTTAATGCGTGGCAGCGTGACTTTAAGTCCAACTTTACGTAATTCGTTATTATCAACGGGCATTGAGTACTCTCCAGTAATAGCCATTCATGCTTAATACATGTTATTTGTTTTTAAAGAGCCTTGCATTAACGGCAATAGCATTAATTTATAGTCGCTCTTAAGTAATAGTAAGAGCACTAGTGTGACTCGGTATAGGCAGAGATACAACTATCGCTATGATAACAATTTTTTAATGGGTATTCTCTGATTATGCTAAAGCCGCGTGTAATAGCACTTATAGCCACTAACAACTCATTAATTAAGGCCTAAAATAGCTATTTAGCTTCTCATGTCTTGTTAAGGTCGGTATGATCTCGATTCAGTTTTGAACGGTTTATAGCTATTGGCAATAAACCAAGATATATTTTTTAAGATCTAACGGTACCTGTATGACTCGTCCTTTGACTCAACGCCTCTTCCGATTATTCGGTTTATCTATCGTCGTGGTAACTCTATCTGCCTGCTTTCCCGCAGTTTTTCGCCCTGACCTTGATCAAGGTAATTTAATAGACGAAGAAAAGCTCGCTGAAGTCGAAATTGGCATGGAGCCCCGTCAGGTACGCCGCTTATTAGGTACACCGTTACTAACCGACACCTTTACCAAAAACCGTTGGGATTATTACTATAGCTTGCGTCAAGGAACAGTAACCGAGGTTCACCATCACATCACTGTATTTTTTGAAAACGGTCGCGTCTCTGAAATAAAAGACCAATTAAACCCCTAACTTACAGCTAACCCTCTGACTTTCCTGCTGCTTTTGCGGCGCGTCTGCGTCTGACTTCTTTTGGATCAGCAATCAAAGGGCGATAAATTTCGACACGATCTCCCTTTTGTAATTCATGCTTTGCAGGCGCTTTTATTGTTTGACCAAAAACACCCATTTTTGCAGCCTCTAAGTCTACGCCCTCAAAATCATCGAGTACATTGGAGCGTTGGGCAGCTTCTAACGCAGTTGTACCCTGCTCGACCATTAGCGCGTAAATCCTTTGTTTATGAGGAAGCGCATAAGCCACCTCGACTTCGATCATCTCTGTATTATTCGCCATATTATGCAGCCTCGGTCTGCAAAAGTGGTTCACGCATTAGTAGAACCTCAAAACAAAAAATGCATGAGATATTTAAAGCGCACTAATAAATTTAAGTACTCAGTTATTTTTGAGAATAAACCTCATCTGCACGACGGCATAGAGAGTCAACTTGCTTATTGGCAATATCTTCAAGAAACTTACCCGCGGTCATGGCTAAGATAGGGTTTTTAAACGAAAACTCAAGATCAAGACTAACTTTACAGGCATTATCTTCCAAAGCTTGAAATTGCCATACCCCTTCAAAGGATTTAAAAGGACCATCCTGCAAACGCATAATCATTTTTTCTGGTGGTAACAGCTCATTACGCGTAACAAAGCTTTGCTGAATGCCACTTTTACCCAGTGTTAAGCGTGCCTCCACAAATTTATCACTCTTAGATAACACCTCTGAGGCTATGCACCCCGCTAAAAAAACAGGGTAGGATTCGATATCGTTAATAAGATCAAACATCTGCTGTGACGAATAAGCCACAATCGCCGAACGCGCAACCGTTGCCATTATAAATTCTCCAATAAACTCACTAGCAACCCACTTATAATCGTTGCCTAAAAAATTGCGAGCTATTATATACCATCAAGGTTTAAAGACTCTCGATAATCGATAGTCTTTAAACAATATTGCCTTTATAATCCGCCGCATGGCAAAGAAACCAAAAATACTCGACAATACCATCGCACAAAATAAACGTGCTCGCTTTGATTATCATATAGAGGATAAATTTGAAGCTGGCATTTCTCTACTTGGCTGGGAAGTGAAAAGCTTACGCATGGGCAAAGGGCAAATTACCGAAACCTACGTAATTATACAAAATGGCGAGGCGCTTTTAGTCGGAGCTCAAATACAGCCGCTGAATACTGTGTCAACACATTATGTAATTGAGCCCAATCGCACACGCAAATTATTATTAAACCGTAAAGAGTTAAACAAGCTAGTAACCGCAACCGAGCAAAAAGGTAAAACCATTGTGGCGCTCGCCTTATTTTGGAAGCGACATTTGGTTAAATGCTCTATTGCGATTGCCTCAGGCAAAAAGCAACACGATAAACGTGATACCGAAAAAGACCGCGACTGGAATCGACAAAAGCAGCGTATTATGTCGCATAGCGCAAGATAAGCAGCTGCCTATTTATTTAGCCACCTCAAAAATATAATCGCCACTGCTTAAGGTTAACACCATATTATCGCTACTGTCATTGACCGCCTGCGAATCTAATGCAGCATTCATCCACTGCTCATAGATAGCTCTATTAACTCTTGCCCACAAGTCATAGCGAACATTTACGTAAGGTATCCACTGACCTTGATACTCTCTGAGCGATACCGCATGCGCCTCATCAATGACCAGCTCATCACTGGTATTGAGTACTACCCCCCATCGCGATGATTTTTTAGCACTGAGTACAGCGATAAAAGGTACATCATCGACAGTGATTTTTAACTTCTCCACCGGCGTCACTAAATAATATTCGCCGTCTTCAAACCACAAAATGCTCGAAAACAAATTAACCAATGCTTGGCGCTCAATCACACCACCTTCGTGATACCAAACACCTTGCGCATTAATGTGAATATCAATTTCACCAACATTGGCTTGACCACCTTTAGCCACCCACTGTGCAACAGGAGGCTGGGCATTGGCGTTTTTACTAACCGGCGCAATTATTCGCTCTAAATCTTTCATCACTACCTTTACCTTAGTCACTTATATGAATATTTTAACATCTTGGCGTGTTAACTATAGTACGCAACAATATCTAAAATACACCTAAAATAAGGCCTAAAAACAGGGCAGTTACTATTGAATTAGCGATATTTTTAGCTATACCTAAAGTAGGCCACCACCATTTATAAGATAACCTGATGGAAGCACCATGAAATTCGTTATTGCCTTATTGCTTATTGCCACTAGTCATTTCCAGAGCTTTGCCCACGCAGACCACACCGAAAGCTTTATAAATAAGCTAAAGGCAACACAAATTAACGGAATCGAGGCCGCCTTGATTAGGCTGGGTTTATTTGCCGCTCAAGAGAACAAAAAAATAGCTAGCAAGCAAACACAGCTTATGTTTATTTACACCAACAATAAACTAGAGCTAAGCGTTTTTATTAAAAAAGAAAAGCCTAGCATGAATATCAATGAATGCCGGCGTTATCTACGAAGTATAAAAGGCGACTACAATGCCACTAAACTAAGCCGTATCGCCTTTGCTGACTACTCTGTAAGTGACCAGAAAACAGCAAAAAGCCTATTTGCCTATCAAATATTACTTGTTGATCAAGTCGAACCAGATATCGTCATGAGCTGCCGGTAATTATGCGCCTAGCTTACATTACTGTTATTAGAGAAATTCGACTTATACCGCTGGTGGCCAAGGCCTAAGAGACTCACTCTCTATCCATGCGGCCACCCAGGGCGAAGGATTGGGCTGCCAGTCTTTGAGGCCAAGCGCTTCAAACACCTTATCCGTTGCAACCACCCTCCCCTTTGAAGTGATGCCAGTACGTAGTAATACCGATGATGCCGGTTCACCACCCACCCACATTGATTGGGTGATATAAATCCAACGCTCATCATAAGCGGCAATTTGCGTGCGCATAGTGACTTTATCGAACATTCTTACACGTTTGCGATAACGCACGGTGCTACCAGCAACGACCAAACCCCATTTATTCTTGCTCAGTATCTTATTAAGGCCAGTACGTACCGCCAATACAAAACGACCAATATCATAAAGTGTTAATACTCTGCCGTTATTCATCTCCATGAACAGATCCATATCCCAAGGTCTGCAAATAAAGGTGTTTTCACTTACATCTGTGGGTGTAATTTTTTCTTTGCGACTCGCGCTACTCATCGCTGTGATTAAACGTAAAAAAGGGAACATTGAATTGATTTAGCCTTAATAAATAAATTGAAGAGAGTTGTATAACAACTTGCCATATAACGATAATAAAGTGTTTTATCCGCTATACCAATTGAAAAGCACAAGAATTGATTGACACTATTTGTATATTAAAATTTTTCGAAGCATTTATTGAATAATATAGAAAATATTTTTTATATTATTAGTGGGGGCCAATAAACCGAGCCCACACTAAAGTCACCAATCACGATTCGATTTTATATTCTATCGAGACATATAATCAGCGACCTATTTTTTTAAACTTTTGAGTTTGCTCAGTCAACGCAATTTCTGTTGGCAAACGTTCCATCGAAGATGCACCATAAAAACCATGACAATGCTTAGTATTTTTTAATACAAAATCTGCATCCTCTGGCATTGCCACAGGGCCACCATGCACTAATATAATCTGTTCGGGGTTGACAGCAAGTGCAGCGGCAGACCACTCGTCAACCAGAGCCGGGCATTGCTCTAAGGTAACTGCTGTGTCGGCTCCGATATTACCACCCGTTGTTAGCCCTAAATGACAAACAATAATATCTGCCCCCGCCTTGGCCATGGCTTCAGCGTCTTCTGCTGAAAAAACATAAGGCGTAGTAAACATATCCTTATCATTCGCCATTTTCACAACATCAACCTCAAGCTGATAAGACATACCAGTCTCTTCAAGGTTAGCACGAAAATTACCATCGATAAGTCCAACAGTTGGGAAATTTTGAATACCAGAAAAACCCGCCGCCTTAATTTCATCAAGAAATTTATCCATCATTCGAAATGGGTCAGAGGCACACACACCTGCAAGTACAGGTGTATTTTTTACAACAGGCAATACCTCACCTGCCATTTCCATTACTACACCATTGGCATCGCCATAGGGCATCAACCCTGCCAGCGAGCCACGACCAGCCATACGGTAGCGGCCAGAATTATAAATAACAATAAGATCAATACCACCAGCTTCTTCACATTTTGCAGAAAGGCCTGTTCCTGCTCCACCACCAATAATTGGTTCACCTGCGGCAATCATCGATTTATATTTACTTAAAAGCTCAGATCGTGAAAACATAGTTTGCTCCTAGTTATTTGTCGGTGAATATTAGCAGGATTAAAAAAAGTCGCGAAATGTTTTGATAATAAGATCTGCAAACTCAGGATCATTAATATTATTTGGCACACGAATAAGTTGCCGCTCTTGCGTTTGATTAACAGTATCTTCCAGCGCTCTGAAAAGTGCTTCATCGGCCTCTGGATCATAAAAGGCCATTTCAGGAGCGTCGAGCAATGAGACCCCGCCCTCGGGCAAAAAGAAACGCACTGGGCCAGTCATTTGATTGAGCCTTTCACCAATCCATTGCCCCATTTTTGTGTTTTCTTCCGGTGTTGTACGCATTAAGGTAATTTGTGGGTTGTGCTCATAGAGTGTGCGACCACGATACTTTTCAGGTACTGTTTCAGGTGCCGCAAAGTTCACCATATCAAGAGCACCACATGAGCCAATATAAGGCAGGCCTGAACGGATTGATGAGCCAAAGCGATCATTATTAGCAGCGAATACACCACCAGCAATAAGATCACAGACTTCTGTCGTTGTGATATCGATAACAGCCCCGAGTCTAAGAGCTTTTCCATTGATCGCCCACCAACACCCGTGGCATGAAAAACCAGGCAATCGTAATCTTTTTCTAGATCAGCAGTAATGCGTTGAATACAAGGAGTTGTCACACCAAACATCATGAGACCAACAGCAGGCTTACCATCTACCACTGGCTGGCGTTTTGCTCGACCTTTGACCATGCCTGATAGGGCATTGGCGCCATTAGCTAAGACCTCGCGCGTGATAGAGTTAATACCTTGAACATCGGCAACCGAATACATCATGGTAATATCAGCAGGTCCTACATACTGCTCTACATTGCCACTGGCAACCGTAGAGATTAATACCTTAGGTACACCGATGGGTAATGACCGAAAGGCAGGAGACACAAGTGCAGTACCTCCTGTACCACCAGCCCCGATCACGCCTTCGACATTATTTTGGGCTTTCATCCAAGCCTCAAAAGCAATAGTCATACCTGCCACCGCCGAGCCACGATCTCCAGTAAAGACGGCCTCTACCCCTTCTGGATGATATGCTGCCACAGTTGTTCGCGATACCGCAGCATCAGAACTACCCTCGCTCGTCGATAAATCTACCATCTCTACATTAATGCCTTCGCGCTTTAAGATATCGCGCATATAACGTAGCTCATCGCCTTTTGTATCCAACGTACCGCAAACATAAGTAACCATAACAATCACCTGTAGGAAGCAAATTTTCTAACTCTATACTCTTATGAAAGGAATAACGCTTTAGTCTATTAAGTAAGGGGTAATCATCAACAACGAGGCCGATAGAGTAATGCATGTTCTAAAGTATATTCTTTAATAGGCCCTAATTTAATATCTGCATACTGCAACTGTTGTGGTAGCTTCACATACACAAAAGCTAAGACTTCTTGCTTACCTGCAACCACAGCATCACAACTAGATACAATAGATAATTTTACCTTATGGTAACCAGAAGGCTCACCAACACTTTCTAAAATGTCCATGTCTTCCATCGTTTGCTGATTTACCTGATACAACTCACCTTTAATTTGATAGCCATTATTTTTATCCAAAACCAACCAAGGAACATATCGTTCACCCTCTAAATATAGAGGGAATAGCTCTTTTGTAAAAAAGTCTCCATCAACACGAGTCGCTGTATTGATATGAAAATTGGGAAAACTTTGTTTAAGTGTTCCGTATACAAATACTAATGCCATAGTGTTAAATTAATAAAGTAGTTAAAAAAATAACCGCCTATATTGTTACCAATAATATAGGCGGTTATCGAATATGTTTATAAAATATTTAACTAAATTCATACGTATTAGTTAGTTGAGAATTGCTGATCAAGAAAAGCTAATACTGCCTGCCAGTACTCTTCGCTATCTTGCGACAACAAAGCAGATGAGCCATGCTTACCAGCACCTTTAGGGACAAAGCCCATTTTAGCCGCTGATATACCCTTAAATATAGGCTTCCATTGTTTCGTTTCGCTGCGCGCAGCCGTAATAAAAACAGGCACAGAGATTTTTTTGGCCTCACTCTTTATAGAAAGCTTACCATTAAAATATTCACCTGGAGAAAACGACAAAACTCCATCAACTTTTGGCGCCTGCCTGCCCGCCAAAACTAATGACAAAGACGCGGAATAGGAAGAACCCCAAATAATAATACGCTCAGCTTTAAGCTCATCGCGTCCATAATTAATTGCTGCACGCATATCCGGTAAAGCCTTGATAAAATTCCGACCTACATTTGCCTGTGCCGCCGTCTTATTCACTACGCCACCAAAGCTATTGCCCGAGCGCTGATCAATAGCCAGTGTATCGTAGCCGAGCTGTGTTAATCGTGGGGCAATGTTCTTATATTCACCGCGCGAGCTATCCGCTTGGTGAAATAAGATAATCAATGTTTTTTGTTGTGATGATTTTTCTGATTTGTAAAAACCTGCTGTGATAACAACTCCATCCTCAGAAGGAAAAGTCAATGCTTGCTCTGCAAAAACTACAGTGGGCAATAAAAAAATAATGGATAAAAAAGATAGTAAGCGCATATCAAATAAACTCCTTTAAAAAGTAAATAAATAATACAGTCATAATCAGACTGATAAATCCAAAAAAGATCCCTCTATTGATTGTCTATTTCTATTCTTCAGACATTCATATAATTTAGCGGCAATTGAGTTGTACTTTTCATTGTTTCCATCACAAAGCTGGAGCTAACATCAAACAGATCTGCTTTAATAATTTTTTTATAAAGCCTGTCATACCCAGGCATATCCGTAACCACAGCCTTGATTAGATAATCGAGGTCACCACTCATACGGTATGCCTCAAGGATCTCAGGGATAGAATCAATAACCTCTTGAAATTGATGCGACCACTGATCATTATGTTGATTAGTTCGCACAACAATATAAACCGTAAGAGACAAGTTGAGCCGCTCTTGGTCTAGCAATGCCACCTTTTCTCTGATGACCTTCTCTTGCTCTAGCTTTTGAATTCGCCGCCAACAGGCAGACTTCGATATGCTAATTCGCTCAGCCACATCGCCAACCGATAGCGATGCATCGCTCTGCAAAAGCTCTAAAATTTGCCTATCGTATTTATCCCAACTTATAGACATAGCCCCACCAAGAAAACAAAATCATCGAAAAAACAACCAAAAAGAAATAAACTTTCTATATTTAAACAAAATTCGAGACAAAATACCAAAAATTAAAGAATTAACGAAAAAATAGGCACATTGTTTTTCGCCCTTTAACTTACACTATTGCGCATTATTAACTCTATCGAGGTAGAAAACCTATGTGTAATGATCGACTTATTCAATCTATTCGAGAAAATGTTATCGGGAATAACCAGCTCATCAAAACACCTTTTGGCAACAAACCTTTAGTTTATGCCGACTATACCGCCTCGGGTCGTTCACTAAAGATGATAGAGAACTTTATTCAGCAAAACGTATTAGCCCATTATGCCAACACCCATAGCGAGACCGCCTATACCGGCGCTCAAACATCCGCATATCGAGAGCAAGCCAGACAAGAAGTTCGTAAAGCCATTAATGCCACTGACGACTACGACATTATTTTTTGTGGCTCAGGTGCTACAGCAGCCATTAATAAACTGGTAGATATCCTCAACTTACGCCTACCTGCTAACCTAAATGACCGTTATGAATTAGATCAGCACATTCCTTTAAAAGAACGCCCCATTGTATTTATTGGCCCTTATGAGCACCACTCCAATGAACTGCCTTGGAGATGCCACATTGGTGACAATTCCGTTGAATCAACAGGGTACTCTGGATATCGATGAGCTTGAACTACAATTACAACACTACCAAGATAGGCCTATCAAAATAGGCAGTTTTTCGGCGGCATCTAATGTAACAGGAGTTAAGACAGATACCGATACCGTATCTCAATTATTACACCGCTACGGGGCACTGGCTTTTTGGGATTATGCCGCCGCCGCACCCTATACAAAAATTAATATGGCAGGCTCCAGCACCTTCGACGAAAAAGAAAATAACACCAGCAAAGACGCTGTGTTTATTTCACCCCATAAATTTATTGGAGGCCCCGGTACACCTGGCATATTAGTGGTTAAAAAAGAGTTACTTAAAAATTGTGTGCCTGTAGCACCTGGGGGAGGCACAGTAATTTACGTTACACCAGAAGATCACCAATATATTAACAACTCCGAGAGACGCGAAGAGGGAGGCACTCCTGCTATTGTTGAGTCTATTCGAGCTGGACTTGTGTTTAAATTACAACAACAGGTTGGCACAGTGAATATCGAAAAACGCGAGAAAAACTTTATTGAAAGAGCCATTGCCCGCTGGTCGACAAATACAAATATAGAGATTCTCGGAAATCCCGAACTACCTCGCCTCTCTATCGCCTCATTGCGTATCAAGCACAATGGCAAAGACCTTCACTATGGTTTTATTGTTGCACTATTAAATGATCTATTTGGTATTCAGGCACGAGGAGGCTGTTCCTGTGCTGGCCCGTATGGACATGCATTATTAGGAATGACAATGCAATATAGTCGCGCACTGGAAAAACAAATACTAAAAGGAGAAATAATCTTACGCCCAGGTTGGATGCGAGTTAACTTTAATTATTTTATCAGTGAGACAACATTTGAATATATAGTACAGGCAATAGAACTTGTAGCTCTGCACGGCTGGAGACTTTTACCTTATTATTATTTTAATAATGGAGTATGGCGCTATCAAAATTCAGCAATGGAATTGAGCGATGACTTAATAAATATTGATTTTGCAGACCTAAGCAAGCAAGAGAACAAGCAACGACTCTCATCGAACTCGGTATCACTCAAACAATATTTACTTACTGCCGAACAGGAAATGACTCGAGAACATTACGCTAAAAATACCTACTACTTAGAGTTATCTGCCGCAGCCGAAAAGCTACGTTGGTTTACATTGCCGCAAGAGGTACTGAATAACTCGATAGCGGTATAGCACTTTATTTAATTACCCATTACGACTATTTTTATATTGCCCTTACAAGCAGGGGCAATATAAAACAAGACAGATAAATCAAGACTCAGCTTACTTATACTAGCCTGCCATAAAATCGAGAGTCAGCAGTAAACGACGCTCGCCGGATTGCGGCTTATCTATTGGCAAAGATGGAGAGCGATGCACCAAGCCTACACCTTCGTTGCCCTCCCAGCTTTCACCTTTTAACAAGGCAACATCTCCTCGGTCCAGGCTTTGAATATCGTGGATGTCATGAAAGAGACCCGATTGCTCATCGGGCTTACCTTGGTTACCAGCACCTAACTTTGTACGATCAACTAAATGATCAGGCAACCATTCGGTAGCCACACCTTGATAAGTTGTCACTAAGCGGCAAGGGACTCTATCGACATGAAACCTAGGACACATTGCGCGATCCAAAGCGGTTAATCGTAAACCAGCTCGCTTGAGATCAAACAGGCAGCAAAACATATCGACTAGTTCGGCGATATCTTCGCTTAATGCCGAAGAGGTAGCCGTTGCCCCAAGCGCTTCATTAACACTGGCATAGGCACTTTTGGGACTCACACTTAATGAGGCTTGCAATGTAGGCTTTGCCGCTAAGAGTTCAGTAACCGACAGCCTTAACGAATCAGCAAGTTGTCGCTGCCAAATTGCAATATTAATATCGTCCCGATAAATATCGGTAAAGATTCCTGGATCATTGCCCTCACTTAAACGCGCATATGGCCTCTTACTCGATAATATCTCTGTCGATAAAGCATTCACAACTTGCCCTTCATCAATAGCAGTCATTACACTCATGCGCTCTCTCTCCACGCTGGGAAGGGGTCACTCAATGTGGCCCAGTAATTTTTCCCCTTAAGAACCTCATCTTCCGTTAATAAGCATTCATCAAGCGCCTCGGTCATCGCGGCTTTATCTAATTGTTGACCAATAAAAACTAATTCTTGGCGCATATCACCAAAAGGTTCCACCCAGTTTTTGCGAATAAATTCCAGATACTCTTCATCCGTTGGCCAATTTTCTTCGGGTACTGACTTCCAAAACATACCGCCAAAGCCATAGCGTGCTATCCCCCCTGCCTGGCTCCACTGGCCTGCAAACTCAGGACGAGAGGCCAACCAAAAATATCCTTTAGAGCGAATGAGTTTGCCGAATTGCTCCGTACCATGAAGAAAATGATAGAATTTTTCAGGATGGAACGGACGACGAGCAATATAGCTAAAGCTGCCTATGCCATACTCTTCGGTCTCGGGCACATGCTCACCACGCATCTCCTTAAGCCAACCCGGGGCTTGCTGGGCTCTCTCAAAATCAAATAGGCCTGTACTGAGTACAGCATTAACGTCTACTTGGCCTTGTGCAATTGGAATAATTTCGGCGTGAGTATTCAATGTTTTAAGAATCGCAGTTAAGCGCTCAACCTCGCTTGCCTCTGCCAAATCTGTTTTACTGATTAAAATAATATCGGCAAACTCAACTTGATCGACCAAAAGGTCAGCAACACTACGCTCGTCTTCCTCTCCTAGTGATTCGCCAGTATCCTGCAAATACTGTGCGTTATCGTAATCTTTCAAAAAATTCACCGCATCGACAACCGTTACCATGGTATCTAGGCTTGCCACATCCGATAGTGACACGCCGTCTTCATCAGCAAAAGTGAAAGTCTCTGCAACGGGCAAAGGCTCTGAGATACCCGTCGATTCAATAACTAGATAATCGAAGCGACCATCTTTAGCTAGTTTATTAACCTCAAGTAAAAGATCTTCACGCAAGGTACAGCAAATACAACCATTACTCATTTCTACTAGCTTCTCGTCACTGCGATTAAGAGAAACATCGCTTTGAACAATAGCCGCATCAATGTTGATTTCACTCATATCATTGACGATAACAGCAACTTTTTTACCTTCACGGTTATTCAAAATATGGCTAAGTACCGTAGTTTTACCGGCACCGAGAAACCCTGATAATACGGTAACAGGCAGGCGGGATTGAAGATTTGTATTCATATGACAACACTCTTTTAATAGCTTAAGTGACTCTCAATCTAAGAGATCTTAATTTGGCTCCACATAAAACTGTTATGTTATAACATAACAATAATACTCAAAAAACTATCCGTATGTCTATGTTGGGGACAAAATAAAGTGATAAATAGTATTAGCAGCCTGCAAAGTAGTGAGACGAATAAGTATTAACAAGCTTTGAGAAAGAGTTATAGGTGGTGCTATATAGGATTATTTATTGAATAAACCAAGCAAAACTACTTCTACTTGGTTTATATGTTAAGCAAGGGCATCTCAATGACGATAATAGTGATCGCGATTTGATCCGTCAAAAGCAGCCTGACTTTAGACAACACTTTTTAAAATAACCTCCTAGAGCCACAGGGGCAAGGGTCGTTTCTGCCAAGCTTTTCAACGAGTTCTTTATCGCCATGAACAACCCTGTCGCCCTTCATGACTTGCGTCTCCGAAGGGTAGCCTTTACGTCGCTTGCTAGTGACTTCGAAAGCTCTCTTGATCTTCATATTTAGTATTCATAGTATTTCTCCTTATTTAGGTTATTAATTTTTTATATCGCTATACGGTACCATTGAGGGTTTTTAATCGCCTTGAGGTAACGTTTAGCATGCTTATCTTTTAGCAAAAACTCAGGTGACTCTTTAGTTAAGCTAAAACCAAACTGTTTAGGCAGCTGTGTATACATTGATTTAGGTGGAAGTCCATAAATTTTTTTCAATTTATTACCCGTACTAAAACTATGATAATAAATTGTATTAATACCCAGCTCATTACGTATAAATTGTATGGCCGCTAGCATGGAGGCTTCTGCCCATAATTTTTGATAAGGCTTTAAAACCTTATCAACATAGTGCTCAAAGTCTTTGTATTCGCAATGAACACCATAAACAATATCACCAGGCTTGAGCGTGCCTCTTTGCGACAGGCCTCTTTTTATACGAAACAAACCACTACTTGCTTGCCTTAGCCAGTCGTTTTGAACCTCTTCAATTAACGCCTCATTGGTTGATAAGTCAAAGTCCATTCGTATCCATGACATTGTTTTCCTGGCATCCTGTCTAACAGGGTGGCCCCAGTACTCAAAAGGGCCATAGCAGTCATCGGGTTTTAATAAACGTTGATATTGTGTAGTGTGTTTATTATCAAAGTTTACCTGCAATACCAGGTTTTGTTGGTTTCTAGAGGTTTGGTCCCAGCCTCTGTCGCCCTCGCCCCAACGATCCAAGCTTAATGTGAAGGTTAAAAACTCACTGGGCCAAAAGGCCTGCATTTTCTCTTTTGTTAAAAAGCCATCGCCGCAATTTTTAACAATCTCTTTCATTACTGGCTTGCGAATAAAATTTTGTAGCTCGCCTTTATTTAGCAGCCCAATAGATAGCGACTGCTTTTTTATTTTAGTCATATACCATTCAAGTAAACTTAAGCAGTAACGATCTTTAAAATAATAAAAAAGCGTTCGCTCACTCCCAAAGCAATCCAGCACTTCGTCCAATTCTTCCCGTTTCATCTTTATATTCTCTTTGGTCTATTAAAACAGCCCACCATTTAGCGGGTGTAAAAACACATGCTTCGATTCGATAATTCCCCAAAGGGGTTTGTTGATTATTCATCTCGTTACTCCGGTTATATATAAATTAGTTATTTTGACTAAAGGCTTGTCCATAAAAAGTACGTATTGGACTACCTCGTTTCACATCGTAGTGTTGCAGCCAACGAGTATGCTCAATTGACCTTTGTGAATTACTCTGCTTTTGCGCTAGTAACAACTGTAGTCGCTCCAATGCTATTTTTTTATTCCTGTGTTGAGAGCGATCCGTCTCAACTCGCAGTTGCAAACCTGTTGGGCGATGCGTCAGGCGAACCGCACTACTCGTCTTATTAACATGTTGCCCACCCGGGCCTTTTGCACGCATTAACTCAAAATCAACCTCTTTAGATAAAGCCTCCAATTCAATCTTTTGCATCTCGGGTATAACAAACACTGCAATACCCACAAACCAATTAAGCCGTTTATGTTTAGGGCGATAAGGGCTTTCGCCCTGCCACTTGATTGTTCCTTCCCAGCCTTGTGCAAATTGATTAGCATTATTGCCTTCTAGGCGAAGCAACAGTGACAAATATGCATCGGGCTCGATTGTATTTTGCTTACGCAATAATTTATCAAACGCCAAAGCGTCTACACGTTCGACAGAAAGTCCCGCCTTGCGAGCCTCTTGCAAAATAATTGGCTCTAATTGCGCGACAACCCAAGCGCATTCTTTTGGTCCCTGCCCAGCTGTCACTTGCAACCACGAAATATTTTTTCCATTCGATACTTTCATGACTACCTCCTACGTGTTTTGTATGTAAGTAGCGGTTTAAAAGTTGCTACAATATCGACAAGACCTGCACCCACTAAATCACTGATTACGTGACTTATATTCTTGTAAGCCTGCGGAGCCTCTTCATAAAGCAAATCGCGTTGTTTACAAATAACTCGGCTACCTAGTAATGTTTTTTCTAAATCTTTTACTGTGTAGCGATTTTTTAATCGTCCTTTAACATCGCTTCTCTTCCATTTACGGCCAGCACCGTGTGCCAATGAAAACCCGCCTTGGGCAAGGCTGCCTATGTTCGACAAACAAGGTTTAACAAGATAGCTCAAACTACCACGAGACCCTGGTATCATGACTAGCCCTTCGTCCGTTGGGCTAACGCCTTTACGATGTATCCAGTATTTATTGTGAGTATTTATCGGCAACTCTTGTGTTGATAACTTATTGGATAAGCCCATCGCCTCAATGTGTTTGTCAGATAATGGGTCAACCCTATTATGAGCAACATCTAACACTAAACTTCGTTGAGCTTTAAGCCGCTTACAAAAACGCTCTGCAATTACATCACGATTCACTCTAGCCCAGCCGATAGCATAGTTATGTTGTTGTATATAGCGCCTTGCTAGTTCAGGCTGTTCATTTATCGAAACTGCTTTTGAACCAAAATTATCAACGTACTCCCTGAGAATTTTTTGCCCTAAACCTCTAGAACCACTGTGCACCAACAACTTAACAGATTGGTGATCAAGGCCTGATTCTTTAAAGGCGACAGGGTCAAAAATACTGTCGACTTTTTGTAGCTCAGCAAAATGGTTACCACCTCCAATAGTTCCTAGCTTGGTATTCTCTGATGACAAAAAACCATCGCTTGCAGCCAGGCCTTTTTCACTTAAGCGCTCGTCAACACAACCACTCCAAAGCTCATCAAGACCGACTAATTGCTTCTCCCATTTATCTAACTTAATTTTTCGCACGGGAATATTTAAATCCCACAACCCCATGCCACAACCAATATCGCTACCAACAAGATGAGGGTAAATAGAATGTTGTGTGACAAATGCAGCACCGATAGGCTGTCCCTTACCAGGGTGGAGGTCAGGCATACCAATACCCTGCAACATACCATCTAGCTCCATTGTCTTTTTTAATTGTTCAGCAGCGGCATCTTCAAGCCAATTATCCACAGAGATAACTATCCTCGCTTGTCGGCCTGCCAATGCATTAATGTGTTTAATATAAGTGTCCATATAATTTTCTTCTTACTTTTTAGGTACGTTTTTTAGGCGCAACAATACCCCTCGAAAATATTTCGAGAAAAATTAAGGGCGATATAAATTTACGACCAACGGCATGAAACCACGCACAACCATGGCCAAAATATTGGCCGATAGACGTTAGCTTAAGAAATTACGCAAAATTATTTACAGTTGAAAACTGCAACTATAGAGCTTGCTTGAGAGAAAGATATAGCGATAGAGAATTATATTAGCTATAAGAAAAGAATACAGACAAGCTCGTCATTGCGATTTGTTTATTTGAATACAACATATTGGAGCCCCCTGTAAAAATTTGATAAAGAATGATATGTAAAAACTGAGCGCACTATAATAACATTTATAAAATTAATCAATATTTTTATGAATTTTTTTAATCGCTAATTATTAGCTATTAAACTTTACCGTTGTATTTCTACCCAAGGACTTTGCTTGGTAGAGAGCAACATCAGTATTTTTATAAATCTCTTCTACTGTGCAGCCGTCAAAGGACTGAGATATGCCAATGCTAACCGTTAAATTACTATTAATTTTTAAATCTAAATTTTGGACAAGATTGCGATATTTTTCTGCCTGATGAAATGTTTGCTCGGAGGTAGACTTAGGAGAAATAACAGCAAACTCTTCTCCACCTAAGCGAAATAAAAAATCCATATCGCGGCTATTGTTAGCTATTATCTTTGCCACATCACTAAGCACTCTATCACCTTCGGGGTGACCAAATTCATCGTTAATTTTTTTAAAGAGATCAATATCAAGAATGGTAAGCGTAAAATCAGCCTTATATCGATCAAATAATGCTAACTGCTCAACGAGAATTTTATTAAAATGGTGCCGATTGTATAGCCCCGTCAAAGGGTCAGTAATCACATCTCTCTCAAGAATATTATGAATCATTCGATAGACAATAATTATAACCAAAAGAACAAAAGTACAAATAATTAGAGAGCCAATAATAATCGTATCTCGGTGATTATCTAACTTCATTTCGCTGAGCTTTTGCACTTGAAGAACCAAATTATATGCCAAGTCCCAACAATCATTACTCAGATCAATCACCTGAGAAACTGCTTGTTTATCTTGATCATGCTCTTTATAGGCCAGCTTCAAAGCTTGCCATTGATTTCTGAGTGCCCTCTCTAAATCAAGTATCAAATGAATATCAAAACTCGAATACTCAAGCTCCCTCTTCAAGTAAGTCACTCTCACCTCTGTTAAGAGGTCGTCAACTCTTTGTATATCTTTAGGAGAAGCCTGGCCATTAAGTTGATGTTTGGTAATCAATTGAATAGTGCCACGAACAACGCCCAGCTTATTGATCGTAGCAGCGTCGTACTTCAGGGAATTTAGATTATCAAGAACCATATAGGCTCCACTAAGCAAGCCCGCTAATATAAATGAAAGCAGCAGGATTATTTGCTTTGAAGTCCGCATATTACGCAGTGTTACCACTCACTTTCCCTTTAAAATCAATGAACTAGATAAGCCTAAACTGAATAAGAGTTATAAAAAATACAATATTTAAGTATAGCAGTACTTTACAGATATGCTCGTGCACAAATACCCTGTTGGAATACTCACACACAGCTTAATAAAAGATAGATATAGACGATACTATTAGTCTTTCAACTAAATACAATGTATCAATAATAGGAAAAAATAAAACACAGAATAGAGAGAAATACTAGCTATAGCCGATGATAGCAAGCTGCTATCGATCAAAATTTCGCTAACATATTGTCGTCGTACACATCTGTACTTAGGGTTAAATTAAATTTTCTAGCTAAACTATCCAGCTCTGCTTGCTTAACTGCTAATTCATCCATAGTGAGCGTGTTATCGTCTAACTGCCAAATCAAACGCGAGCCTGCATAACTGTAATGTATCGCTAATATGGCGTTAGGATTGCCTTCAAGAGCGGCGGCATGCAGTTTAAGCATTTTTCGGTTTATCTTGTTAAGTACCTTTTTTAGCTCCCAAACATAGACAACCTCGGTCATAAAACTATGTTTACGGTATTTATTGAGTAACCACCCAATACTTAAAGCAGTAACCATAACACCTAATAAATTCCAATGAAAATGGCTACCGCTTTCATCGGGGAAAACTGCAATCAATACTTGTGATACAGCGAGACTGCCAACAGCTAAGCCTATGGCACAACCGGAAAAAACTAGCTTAAGGTGACGACGATAACGCGCTTTATTGATTTCAATGAGCTGCATAAATACCTAATTAACGAGCAATAAAAAAAGGGCTATATGAACAATATACCCTAAGCATTAGGGGATATTTTAATTATTTCCGACAAAACTCTGTCGTAGATACCTGTTTCACCCATTCTTTTTTCGTCAATGGATAAATCGGCTAACTCAGTGTATTTTTCTTCGGCATATTTTAATAACTGATTATCAATTTCATTTTTATCATCCTCACAAGCAACTGATTTAACCTTAAGTAAGTTCGTTAGTTTATCATTGAGCGTACCAGCAGGTATGTAACATTCAACCAGATTCTCAAACTCGACTGGCGGAGGTGTTTTATTTTCGGCTACCCACTGCGCGCACAATAATGCTCTTAGTGCATAGAGAAATGACTTTGAGTTTTTTCTTGTACTGTCTGTTAATATTTTCTTTTTTGCTAGCGATATATAATGATAAAAAATAACTTTAGGATTAAACGCTTTAAATGCTAGACCTTTTAACAAAGACAGTTTTTGTTGGTCTTGCCGATAAATAATTGGAGAATTTAACCATTCATATACAGGCGCATTCCCCTTATAGAGTAACTGCAAGCTCTTAGTGATATCCCACCCTGCAGCATCGAGGTCATCCTCGAAGATATTTTCGATGACATTACGCTTTTTAAATGCAGATAAATACCAACTTTCAGGGTGATGATAAATAAGCCTAATATCGTAATCGCTGTCTTTTGAAGGGAATCCCCAGGCACGACTACCACTTTCAATAGCCAATATAATGGTAATCTTATATTCATCTTCGATTTTATCTAAAAAGCGTTCTATCTGTGTATTTTTATCCATAATCAGTACACCCCTACTTTTTTATGCGCTGCACTATCGACTCTATTTCACGAAGAGCACTTAAGGCTTGATCTTCTTGAATAACACATTCTGACAATGACCCATAATGGTGTTCAAGGCACTCTAGCAACAATTTTTTAATCTCTGCTTTATCCGGCTTTGGCGGCAGTGTACTCTCCAGATAGATTTGCTCTAGTTGTTTTTCTTTGTCGGAGAAGTACTCTTCGATCGCCTGCTGCGACCATTCACCTCGGCGTATAGATTTTAATTGTTCCTTGTTACGAGCCAGATCAAGATCTTTCTCGATAAGAATTTGCTCTACTTCATTAAGCAGACGAACAACGTGGTAGGCGAATTTCACATCATAGCCAAACTCATCAATGATCGCTTTGCGGCCACCTTCTGGTACTTTCGTTCGCATTTTATGAACTTGCGAATAAGCATACCCTTTGAATTTTGCCCAGCACCCCTTGTGCAAAAAGATATGACGCCGCTCTCTTAACATCTCGCCCACAGCCGTGCTATACAATACACAATTGCGTGGTACAAATAGTGAGTCAATAATATTGGGATTATTATCCATTAATAGTCGAAAGTATTTAATAATCGAATAGATCACCAAATCATATTCCCTGCCTTTACCACCCCGAGCTGACTTATCCAACATATGATGTTGCTGGATTTGCTCAAATTGCACACCAGCCTCATCAAAACCTGGGATATCCCCCCTTAAATGAGGAAAGACCCAATCACGAGGAGGAATAGCAAAACCATAAATATCCATATCGGAATTCTCTTCGGCCACACCATAAGCAATAGAGCCCATCACGACTTCATATTGAACACCCGTTTCTAAAAACTTGGGAGGAGATTTAAGCAAACCTTGCTTAATTAAATGCTGAGTTTTACTACTCATGTTATGACTTCCCTAACGTCTCTTTTCGATAATTTGCCATAAAGCATTTAATGGCACTCAGCCGCAGGCGGCGAATTTGCTCAGCCAGTTTTAAATCTTGATACCCCTCTTCTAGCAAAGGCTTTATATCAATATTTTTACCCTCTTCGCTGCATTTAATCAGCAACCATGATTGTGGGTAGCTTCTATCTTCCAAACCTAAACGGCCCCTTGCATCAGCTTCACAGGTTTGCGCAAAGTGCTTTACCCTCTCAGGCCGGCGAAACCCGTCTAACGCCTCCAGTAATTTAAGAATAGATTTTGGTTTCATATCCAATAGCTTATGGCAACGCAAGTGATGTTCAGATACCAACATAGCCAGCGTGCGAAAATCTTTTGGTAATTTATAACGATTACAAACCTCTTCAACTAAGGGCACCCCCCTAATCTCATGTCGAATATGGCTTGGCCATTCTTCTTTGGGTGTCAACCCTTTGCCTAAATCGTGTAACAAAGCTGCCCACGTAACAATTGGGTTGTCAAAATATGCCCTGGCAGTATCTACAACCATCATCACATGATCCCCTGTATCAATTTCAGGGTGATGCTCGGCAGGCTGAGGCACCCCAAACAAACAATCGAGTTCAGGTAAAAGTGTTTTTAAAGCTCCACACGCTCGTAATACACGAAAAAACTCACTTGGGCGAGGCTCGGTTAATGCCCGAGACATTTCTTTCCAAACACGCTCTGGCGTTAATTCATCTAATTCTCCGTTACTCGCTAATTGCGCCATAAGTACTAAGGTATCTGGATGTACAGTAAAACCTAACTCTGCATAACGAGCAGCAAAACGTGCAACACGCAAGACGCGCAAAGGGTCTTCTGCAAATGCATCGGAAACATGCCTGAGTATTTTATTGTTTAAGTCAGCCCTACCGTTATAAGGGTCGACATAATCACCACTCTCGGTTTTTGCAATGGCATTAATCGTTAAGTCACGACGAGACAAATCTTCCTCGAGCGTTACCTCCGGGCCAAAATCACAAATAAAACCAGTATGCCCCTTGCCTGACTTTCGTTCTGTACGAGCAAGCGCATACTCTTCTTTAGTTTTGGGGTGCAAGAAGCAAGGAAAATCATTACCAATTTGTTGGTAGCCCTGTTCAATTAGCATTTTTGGCGTCGCACCGATAACCACCCAATCGCGATCAACCACGGGACGATTTAATAATTCATCACGAACGGCACCACCGACTAAATAAACTTGTATATCACTCGTCTGCATTATCATTACTCCACTCCCCGTTCAATGTAGCGGTTCCATTGTTCTTCGTGTTCCTTAAATATTAGCTCTAATAGTTTATTGGTCGTCATTCTAATAATAGGGTTACCATCTGTACTGCTTCGTGTTCTGACACGAATATCATTTTTTAGATACACTGACAATTCTATAGGATACTCATGATCAATATACACATGAGTATAAGTTTTGAGAACACCATTTTGAGAGACAATTATATCGGTTGTTTCGTACTGCCACCCCAATATTTTCATTCGATCTTGTAATTCTTCCATTGAGTCTGTAAATACATGTATATCAATATCGCTAGTCTTTTTGATCCGACCAGTACTGACCGAGCCAATCAACCGTGGAGTAAAGTTTTCTAGCTGCTGCATATATTCAAAGGCAAGAACTCGCATAGTAAATAGCTGCTCATACCTGAATTCGCCCTCGTAAAAATCAGCCATTGTATTTACAGCATCAGATATTTCTCCGTTAGAAGGTAAATATGAAGGGTTTTTGATACTTATTCTTTTACCACCGCCAGACAAAACGTTGCGTGCCGCAATATACTTTGCCGTGTGGTATTGCGAGACACCATCTTGATACATTAATCTCGCAGCTTCATGAGTTATAAGCTGGCGGGTTTTAAAATCGCCTTTAAGGCCTTTTGCTTTCTTCATAGTATTAAGGAGCTATAGCTCCATCAGTTAAAATTTATCCTTTTAAATTAGATAACAAATTACGTAGTCAATTAAGAAATTTCTGAAAAGTATGGCGCTAGCGTATCGAGTGCATCACTAGCACTAACAACATCAACATTTTTTTGTCGTCCAGATAAATCCCAGCGCCGAAGTCGCTCTAAGTCAACAAGCTTAGACGTACCTAAATATTTACCTCTACACCGCTTAGGCGAAATCAATAAATCAAGGTGATGTCTAATCAGCCAACACACTCTCTCACTGAGTATGCCAGACAACAGGTCGGCTCCCACTTGAGCATGATTCGGATAATCAATTGCTTTGCCGATGTCATGAAATAAAGCAGCAGCAAGCAATTCAGGATCATCGGTTTCTGCCTGAGCACACTGAAATACTTGCAAGGAGTGATATAAACTATCTTTTTCTGGATGGTATTTAGCAGACTGTAAAACGCCGTCTAAATCAGATAATAAACTGAGTAAATAATCATAAATAGTATCGGGCATGGCACCATTAATAGCAGTATCAGTAGATGTATTACCAGAGACAACTGTATTATTTTTTGACGAGTTTTTAGAGGGTATTAAGAGTATTGAATTTCTAGAGTTTTCTGTTTTCACGAAAAGACCGGTAAAGTCCGGCTGTCTGAAGCGTGCTAATAATTTATCAAGCCATCGTTATTAAGTCAAGCCGATAAATTATTAGTGAACATTATTTTTGTTAACCACTTAATTACTAGGCGCTAATTTCACCATATCATTCAAAACACTATCAAGACCACCGTAAACCGAAATCTTATCTATTTTTCCGGTGATTCTCTCTAGCGCCTCTAGCTCTTTTAAGCGCAATAATACTGGGTTATTCTCCATCATCTTCGCTGTGTTATGCAATGAGCGCACTGCCTGTGTCTCTTCACGGCGCCTAATAAGATTAGCCTCTGCTTCTTTTTGGGCTTCGACTACCTGATTAAGTATCGACTTCATTTCACCAGGTAAGATAATATCTTTAATACCAACACTCATTAATTGAATACCATACTCCGCTAGTTTTTCCCGAGCTGCATTAGTAATCACAGCATTGAGAGAGTCCTTATCTTCAAGCAGTGTATCTAATGATTGTGTACCCACAGCTTCTCGCAAGTTCAGCTGCAACTCACGATAAATAAAATCTGCATAGTCGTGCACCTTAGATACAACAATCCTAGGCTCTTTTATTCTATAGCTAGCCATTAAATTAATACGCAAGCTTACACGATCTTTGGTTAAAATTTCCTGCCCACTAATCTCGAGTGACTGCAAACGCAAATCCATTAGCTTTACCTCAATAGAGCGATTATATTTCCAAAAACCATAACTGCCCGGCTGCAAAATATTCTCCAGCTTTCCATTTACTATAAGCAGCCCAACATGCTCATCGGCAACTTCTGCATAAGTGATTGCATTAACCACTTGTCGATCTTGGCCAATCTTTAAACCTCTCCCAAGCAAGCTAATCAATGACTTATCGACATTATATTGCTCACTGATATCAACAACATCTATTCTAATATCTTCAACACTCTTCCAAAAGGTCAATGCGCTACCTGGCGCTAACACATTAGCTAGGTGGCCATCTCGATACAACAAACCTGCCTCTGTATCTTTCAACTCAAATCGCTCTAAGTGCTCTTCTAGCTTAGAAGGATACTGCGAAAACAAAAACTTTGTTTTACTATGGCTAAAAAACACCTCTGTAATATCGTATGTTTCATATCGAACCTCTCTACCCAGTGTTGACACTCGATGTTGGCCAGGGCCTAATATTCGCTGAAACTGCTCACGCACATACAACAACACACGCTGATGATCTGCAACATCAATTGTTTTCCAAAAAATCATGACTATATTCCTTTTTAACTTCTCTTAATTTCTTTCTATAAAAAATAATGCGAGGACCACTTGGGACTAATGAGGTTTGCTGGCCGCCCTTAGATTAACCAAAGGCATATAAAAGCCAACATACACTACAATCATGCAGGTAAATAATTTGAATTTACTGGGTAATAAAACACAGCGGTTTACCACACTACTATTGTCTTCATGACTTTTTTCTTGCACTCAAAATCCTTGAAAAACTAATAGTGATATAAACTTGCCCTCATTACACAATAAATTAACCCGTTATTAACGGCATTAATACCAACGTTATCAAGCTATGACAGCCTTGAAACTGTGAGCCTCTTTTGTGTTTTGGCTTTGTAGACCAAAGAGAGGATTCGAACCTCAACCTTTCGGCTATCCACTAATGGTGTTTAGGCAGGAATTGAACCTGCGACCCGTCGAATTCACTCGACTGCTCTACCCAACTGAGCTACAAAACAAACGTTTAGTATTTTTATCAACAGGTACACACCACATAAATTATGCGTGTGCCAGGTAGACATTCAGAATCTACTCCGCTAGCTGTAAAAATATATCCTAAACTCCTTTGCGGTTAAGCAGAAAACCACTTAACCAACATTTTTTACGAGAGTACTTACACACTCTTATTAACAACCACTTCCCAAACCAAATCATTTAAACGGCTTAGCTGAATATCTACATTCATTACTTGCTTAATGACATCAATATTAGTGCGCAAATGTAATGAAGGCTCAAGGGTTCTAAATACGCCACCCCGCCCTAGTGCCATTGGCAAAATTAATTGATCAGCTAAGTATTCACAAACAGGCACCTGCGCCTCGTCAAATCGCTGAAAAGCATCAACTGCTTTATTAGCTACTTTTTCAGCCGAGACATTCTTTTCACCAAAATTTTCAAAAAGTGCAGTCACGTTTTTAGTTGCTACAACTATAGAGACAACATTGCCTGGCCCAACTGAACCGACAAGCTCTTGCTGTAGTTGATCTACCGACCAACCACAAAGTTTAGTAATTTGCCTTAATTCACGCTCGCCCACATGTTTAGGGATTTTGCTAGACATTGCTGTAGCACTCTCACCCAGCAACTCTCCTCGCTCAAGTAGTAGCAATGGCTTTATACTTGCAATAGGCTTAATAACAGCTTGCCACTTACCACCACCGGCGGGATAAAACCCATAATGTTCTAATGCCACGTCTATATCGCACCCAACTGACTTCAAAACAGGTAAAAAACTTTTTGAAACGAAATCAAATGTTGGCGCCATCGAATTATGCGTACCACCTTCTAAAATCACTTCGCTTTGATCATCGGCCAATAGCAAAGGCATCAAAATAGTTTGAAATATCAGTGTACTACTTCCTGCCGTACCAACGGCAAAGTGGTATTTTCCTGCTTTAATTTTTCCGGGCTTAAACACAACTGCTTGCGACCCAAGCTCTTCGCCTTCGACATCTGCGTCGCAAATTTCTTTAGCTGCCTTTAAACAGGTCAAGTGCTGGCGCAGTAAGCCGGGCTTTTTCCTTCCCGCTCGTATATTTTCGATACGAATTGTCTTTCCTAGACACATAGCAAGCGTTAACGAAGTTCTAAAAATTTGCCCTCCGCCTTCGCCCAATGAACCATCAATAATAATCATTTTTATTTTTCTCAATAATTTTAAGTAAACATCCGCCTACCATGGATGACAGAAGTGCCAATTTTGCAGGTCGTTTTTTTGCTACTGCAAAATCGACATTCACATCGTCCTTGATGCTCAAGCAAAAATCGGCCTTGCTTTTTCTTATCTAGCATCCAAACTAGCGCTTACCCCTTTACACAAACAACCTGCTTTAATGTATATACCACCTCAACAAGATCTTTCTGTGCTTCCATTACTTTTTCTATAGGCTTATAAGCTTTAGGAGTCTCATCTATCACACCTTCATCTTTTCGGCATTCAACGTCTGCGGTTGCCAAGCGATGCTCTTCTAAAGACACAAGCTTTTTCGCCTTTGTACGCGACATCACTCGTCCAGCACCGTGACTACAACTGCAAAAACTTTCTTGGTTGCCCAAGCCGCGAACGATAAAGGATTTTGCGCCCATGCTACCAGGGATGATTCCCATCTCGCCTTCACGCGCTCTAACCGCTCCCTTTCTAGTGACTAACACATTTTTTCCGTAATGATTTTCTCTAGAAACATAGTTATGGTGGCAATTTACAGCTTCCATTCTTGCTTCAAACTCAATCCCTAATACTTTTCTTGCCGCTGCAATTACTCGGCACATCATCACCTCACGATTAACTCGTGCATAATTTTGCGCCCACTCGACTGCCTCAACATACTGTTCAAAATGATCAGAACCTTCCGGCAAATACGCTAAGTCAGAATCGGGTAACTGGATATGCCAGCGCTCCATGTCTTTTTTTGCTTTCTCAATAAAATGTGTACCAATTCTATTACCCACGCCACGCGATCCACTATGCAACATAAACCACACGCTGCCTTTCTCATCTAAACACACCTCAATAAAGTGGTTACCTGTACCCAGCGTCCCTAAATGATTAAGGTTATTAGTGTTTTTAAGTACAGAGTGTTTTTCACTTAGCACATTAAATTGACCCACCAAGGACGACCATGCCTTTAACACATCGTCAGGAGCATTAGACCAAGCGCCTTTATCTCTGCTTCCTCTTGCCCTATTCGATCGACCATGAGGCACAGCCGCTTCGATTGCAGATCTAACCGCTGCCAAATTGTCGGGTAAATCCGAAGCCCTCATACTAGTTTTTACCGCCATCATCCCACAGCCAATATCGACACCTACCGCTGCGGGAATAACTGCACCTAGGGTCGGCACAACGGAGCCAATCGTAGCACCCTTACCTAAATGAACATCTGGCATTGCAGCAACCCATTTATGTATAAAAGGCAGACGCGATATATTGGCAAGCTGTCTACGCGCCTCCTCTTCAAATGGCACTCCACGAGTCCACGATTTAATAGGTACACCGCCGTCCTGCATTACTTCATAATTTGCTGTAGTCATTTTTACTTCCTCATTATATTTGGTAGGCAAGATGCCATTACTATTTACGTCCCTGTAAAAAACCACTCCCTGATCACCGATCATGGTGGCCAACTTTGCACTTGCTTGTTTTAATTATGTACTCTTAAAAAATGCCTCGTTTGGGTGAGGCTTCCTTTGAGCCATCTCTTTCATATGTTCTTTTTGGCGTTGCTTCTCAGCTCTTATATCTCGCCGGCATTGCCTACAGTGAGCCGCAGTTGAATCGATATGCCCTTTAGCTATCTCATACCACCACTTTTGCCGTGCAGCTGTCCAAGTTTCATTGACGCCACAAATACGACAAGTAAAAGGGAGATCAACATAAAAAGCGGGTAGAAACCCATAAGTATTCACATGGGAAAGCTGCGAGTGATCTGCTGCCACGACACCAGCGGGGCGTACATTTCCCAAGCATGAGAATGTATTCTTCTTTATGGAAGACATCGCTCTCTGCCTACGGCGCGCCTTAATTTCTAATCGCCTTTGCTTACCGCTCTTCATTGCTATTTACCTTAATGCATCTATTGGTGGACACGACGGGACTCGAACCCGCGAATAGCAGTAACCGGAGCATTACCAACGGCTTTATCGACATTTGGCTTCCCATAATTAGACTAGGCGCGCCAGCTGACACCCGCCATAGAGCATCGAGCCTGCATCCTCAACCATGCATATCGACTCACTTAGACTGCCACCGATTTTACTCGGCCACTTCCACACAATCGTTTTAAGTGGTGGCACTCCCTTCGCACCTGCGTGCCCAATAAAAATCATTTTATTGATTAGTAAGTTGTATATAGCGAAGAGAGTGCCAACTTTTGAAAAGACCGCAAAAACAAACTTAAACTATTGTTTTTATTGAATTTAATTTTAATATAGAAAATTAGGAGGGTAGAATCAGTCATAAAAAGTTGCAATAATATATCTTTTTAGATATATAAATATTATATTAGATATATGAAAACAATAGCATTCAGCATTTTAGGAACGACCCTCGACCACCGAGGCAAAGGCAATAACCGCTGGGAGAGATGGCGACCCACGGTATCCCTATGCCAGCACGACGACCTTATTATCGATAGACTAGAGCTTCTATTCGACAATCATTCGCAAGGTTTAGCCAAACAAGTCACGGAAGACATTCGACTTGTCTCGCCCGAAACCGAAGTTATTCATAACTCCGTTAACTTTAAATCCCCATGGGATTTTGAGAGTGTTTATAGCGAACTGCTGGATTTTTCTCGCGCTTACAAATTTCAACCAAAGGACGAGGAATACTTAGTACATATCACAACAGGGACTCACGTTGCTCAAATTTGCTGGTACTTGTTAACAGAGGCGCTCTACATACCCGCCAAACTTGTACAAACATCACCCACCAAGACAGGCAAAAAAGATACACCCTCTCAACAGCTTGGCAACTATCAAATTATTGATTTGGACCTATCCAAGTACGATCAAATCGCCTCTCGATTTAAAAAGGAGCACCAAGAGGGAGCCAGCTTTCTTAAAAACGGCATAAGCACTCGAAACAAAGCATTTAACCAAATGATCGATCAGCTAGAACAAGTATCTATTCGATCAAATGAACCTATACTTATTACGGGTCCGACGGGTGCCGGCAAATCTCAGTTAGCGCAAAAAATTTATGAACTAAGAAAACAGCGTGCTAAAACAAAAGGAAAGTTCGTTGCCGTTAACTGCGCTGTCTTGCGTGGCGAAAACACTATGTCCACATTATTTGGTCACAAAAAAGGCGCGTTTACCGGCGCAATATCCGACAGGCCAGGGCTACTTATGGAGGCCGATAAAGGCTTATTATTTTTGGATGAAATTGGCGAGCTGGGGCTCGATGAGCAAGCCATGCTACTGCGAGCAGTCGAAGATAAACGCTTTATGCCTTTTGGCTCAGACCATGAAGCAAGCAGTGATTTTCAATTAATTGCTGGGACAAATAAAGATTTAACAACCCAAGCACAACAAGGGAAGTTTAGAGAAGACTTACTTGCAAGAATAGATTTATGGACCTATCAACTACCCTCGCTTAAAGAACGTATAGAGGATCTTGAACCCAATATCGATTACGAATTAGAGCGCTACTCCAATAAATCAGGCTATCTTGTTCGCTTTAATAAAGCAGCAAGAGAAAAATATCTTCGCTTTAGCCAGTCACCTCAAGCGAATTGGTCGGCCAACTTCAGAGACCTCAATGCAAGCATCACACGTATGGGCACACTCGCAGAAGGAGGTCGCATCACTATCGAGGTAGTCGAGGAGGAAATTTTACGACTGCTTAAAAAGTGGCAAAATAGCAGCGAGAACAAAAACTCGACAAGCCAAACCCTAGAGCGCCTTTTAAGTAAAAGCGACTGCGATAAGCTCGATTTATACGACCAAATAAAATTAGCAGGAATTATTGAGGTTTGCCAAAACTCTCAATCGATGGCAGAAGCCAGCCGAAAACTTTTTAGCGTTAGCAGACAAACCAAAACATCCAGCAACGACTCGCACCGTATTAAACAACTACTAGGAAAATATGGCCTCAGCTTTAAAGACATAAAAGCACAGTAATGTTTTGAGACCTCACAGCCATTACGAAGCGCTACAATTTTTCCTGTAGCACATGACACCAAAGCTCATACATTTTTTGACCAAAGAGATAAAATACCACTTGAATACCACTAAACTCAAGTCGCCCACAAACACTCAAAGCAATATGCGCAGCATCTTCAAGAGGATAACCATAAGCTCCACAAGAAATAGCGGGAAACGCGATAGAGCGGCAGCCATTTTCTTTTGCCAAAATTAAGGAGTTACAATAGGCAGACTCCAACAACTCTTTTGGGTTATTGGCTTGGCGATAAATTGGGCCCACTGCATGAATAACATATTGTGACGGCAGCTCCCCAGCAGTCGTTATTCTAGCCTCGCCATATGGACACCGTACGCCGTTTACTGCCTTAACCTTACGGCATACCTCTAGCAATTTAGGGCCAGCAGCTCTATGGATGGCACCATCAACACCACCTCCGCCTAACATTTTAGGATTTGCAGCATTAACAATAGCATCGACATCAGCCCTGGTAATATCGCCCTCAACTATCGCTATATGATTCATTGCATATCACCTTGCTAGTTGTGATTTAGCGAGTAAAGCCAAAGCAACTGCTTCGATTTCATCTCTCATTGCGAGCTTATTTAACCACTCGGAATTTATGCCACTTACACCATAATATGCACCGGCAATTTGCCCACATACCGCAGCCGTTGTATCGGCATCGTCACCTAAATTAGCCGCTTTAAGAATAGCCTCGTCAAATGAATCTGTTTTTGCAAAGCACCAAAGTGCCGATTCAAGGCAATCAATAACGTAACCACTGCCTTTTATTTGTGACTCGATTTTTGGCAAATAATAACCCGCAGCTATTGCAGCAACCTTATCTGTTGTAGGCTTATAAAGCGCTAAGCTTAGGATTTTTTGCTTATCAAAACCTGCAAATGCAGCCTGCAAAAGGCTAACAAAATACCGGCACGCATCAATACATTCAGTAGCACCGTGAGTGGTACGAGAACTTTCACCGGCGTACTTAAACATCAGCTCCAAACTAGGGTTATAAAACATAGCCACAGGCGCCAATCGCATCAAAGAGCCATTGCCTGCTGAAAAAGGATCAACAGGCCCTTGGTACGGATCTTTTGTTTCTAGGTATCGCCTTAACGAAGAGGAAACCGTAATACCGATATCAAAGCAATCGCCAGTACAACTCATATAACCCCATTGCCACCAATTACAATAACGATTCATTTGATCAGTAGCATTAAAACCGTCGTTATCCACTAAAGAATGAGCCAGACATAACGCCATAGAGGTATCATCGGTCCACTGCCCGGGCTCCAGCTTAAACGGGCCACCACCAACCATATCCGTAATCGGTGTAAAACTACCACGGGATTCAAACTCTAGTGTTGTACCTACTGCATCGCCCACAGCTAAGCCAAGCAGGCACCCCAAATAACGCTCTTGTAAATTAACCATTTGCTTATTCACCAAGATCCACTCTCTCTGTTACACATTTCACTCCGTTTAATAACACAGCACTATTGCGTAAGTTTTTATATTGATCTTTATTGGTAGAAAAGGAGATATCAAATAAAACCAAAACACCTTTATTATTGATATATTCTGCACGCAAGTAATTCGTCGTTGCTATAGCCGCAAATAAACCCGAAGAATTCACAGGAGAGCCCCAACGCGATACCTTAAACCCTTTATGGCCAAACCAGAGCACCACGCGTCGAAGCAACTCAACGTCATGGGGCAACATAATATCTACATCCGAGGGCTTATCGGGCGAGCCATTCAGCCAACGAGCAAAGCCACCATAAACAATAATATCTGGATACAAATCAGCAAGCTCTAACAAATAAGATTTAGAACATAAAAGATCTATCGGTTTAGGCAAATTTTGAGCAATCAGCACATACTCGTGCGCTCTATTACTAATGGCATTAGCAACTTTTGATACAGGCTTATCGTAAATTAAAACACGCTCATCGATGAATGAAAAACACTCCCTCAATATGGAGGCAACATCCTGCGACAATGCAATGAAATGATCACCAACCCTTATATTTTCAACCATGACAATAATATATCCAGAGCCTTTTAGGCAATCTTTAAAGGACTTAAAACACGCTCTCACTTTTTGCAAATAACTATCGTAGGCCTGCACATCATATAATTGTCCCTGTTCACCCTGTTGCCAATTGCAGGCAAAATAAGGGATATTAGAGATAATTAAATCAACAGGCTCTGTTAATCCATTAGTATTTTGCGCATCCCCTTGAACAACAGTACTGCGGTTAAGGTTTAATTTTTCCAAACGGCGCGTTGCAATATCGACTCGACTTTGATTGACCTCAATGCCAAACCCACGCCTACCCTCTAGCTCTGCCGCCACCAATGTTGAAGCAAAACCACAAAAAGGATCTAGAACAAGATCGCCTTCATTCGAAAACTGCTGGATAAAAGGCCTCATTTGCTCAACCCAACCACAGTCTGCCGCATTTTTAATATCTAAAATTGCATCGGCGCTATCAAGCGTGTAGGAATCATCTCTCTCTTTTAGATATATCCAGCTATTATTCATAAATCACTTCCATTGTTATTCGCTTGATAAAGTATATTGTTAACGGGGTTCCAATCTGCACACAAATTACCATTGCTATGAAATATTAATTTATAAACGCGTTCAGAATTATGCTTTTCGTGCATTAATGAATAGTCAGAAACCTCAAAAACCAATTCGATATCATCATACAAACCAACAATGTTATTAAAATAGTAACCTTTGGTAGAAAGCGTCCACTCTATGTTGCCCTCTATTCTTTTATCCTTTAAAAATTCATCAAACAACGCTACAACCGATACCCGAGAAGACTCTATATAAGAGTAAGTGCTATTGGTTTTGTACATCGCATTCAAAATAGAAAGCTCTCTAAAAATAACTTTTTTAACGCCCAATCTTTTTGCCCAGTATAAGTAGCCCAACAAGCCATTAACACTGTCAACACCACCCCTTTGGAGAATACAAACAAGTTTAACTGGGGTTACTTCTGCCAATAAACCAAGCGTCGATGAGAAGGCAACATTATCTATTGCCTCACACTCTGGGCGAAAGCGCATAATATTTTGATTAATAGCACCATCAAAGTGATGACGAGAAACTTCAATCCAATCAAGCCTAAAATCATCGACTGCCTGAATTGTTTTTAAGCCGTTCTTGTTATCGCAAAAGCCAGACATATTAGTATATAAAACACTATTTTCTACAGGTGAAGCATCGCGAAACATAGCTAAGCGATCTAAAAGACTAATAAACCAATTAAAGTCATCTGTCATTTCAAGCCCCGACAAAGAGTACGACAAAGGCAAGCCTTTTAATTTTGATAACACCTCATCAAGCATGTCGAAATAGTTCTCTTTTGGTCGCAGTTGGCTAGCATGCAGCCGCGCATTAACTTCTCTTAAGTTTTCAGAACAAAACTGACACCGAGCCGAACAGGCCTTGACTGAAGCGTAGGGCGTAAATGTAATCGGCTGAACAAAGGTGTATTCTCTTTGGTCAATGACATGCTTAGCCCAACGAGATGAGTCACTACTTCTAGGCTCACGCTCAAAAACAGAAATAGCACTCAATTCATGCTGTTCCAGCACTGATATTAGCTCCATATAATGCCCAACATTAATTAGCAAGGTGTAAAAAAGTGGTGCCTATTTCATTAAAAGAATCGCGATAAACAACAGAGTCATCAATCATTAAATCAATAGCTTGCGCTTTACAGTAGTCTCTTTTAGCCACATTCCACTTATCATCGGGAGCATAAGGTTTATTATTCTTCCACTCGATGTCATTTGTTTTTTCAAGGTGCTCTACAATAGAGAAGTAATGCGTAAACTCTATACCCGCCTTACTAAGAAGCGCTTTAATATCACAACTTCCTTTTGATCCGGTAATAATATGAACTTCAGCTCCACTTTTAATTAGAGCTGAAGAAAGCTGCTTAAATTTTTCTGGATAGGTATCAATGACACCATGTATATCGATACCTACTTTAAACATACTTTGCATATTAGCCTCCTCTAATGCCTTTCGTTTACTGAAGCTTAACCGCTATCGTGGACCTTCGATATTTCGTGAAAAATAATGGTTACTGCCAAGAGCATTCACACGGTACAGTTTTGCTGGCCGATTACTGCCCGTTTTCATCTCTCCAGTTTCTTCTATAATATTTGCATCCAACACCCGGCGCCGAAATGATTTTTTCTCAACCGATTTACCTAAAATAATTTCAAATATTTTCTGCAAATCCGTTAATGTGAAGGCATCGGGCAATAAATTAACCGGCAACGATGTGTACTGTACTTTTGCCTGCAAACGCTCGTAACACGCAGTAAGAATATCGCTATGGTCAAATGCCAAATCGTATTTTTTGGATAAGCCATCCATAGGTACCCACACCACTTCTTCTGAGCTTTCGTTACGGTTAACCTCTATGTGTTCGCTGGCAATCAAAGCAAAATAAGCAACGGTAACCGACCAACCTCTAGGGTCACGTTTATATCCGCCAAATGTTTCTACCTGTTCTAAATAAGGGGTATCGACGCCAGTTTTTTCTTTCAATTTACGGCGAGCAGTGTCACCTAATTGCTTGTCCTTAGCTAAATCGATAAAACCACCAGGCAGAGCCCACCGATTTATAGCAGGATGCTGGGCTCTTTTCACCAAAAGCACCTGTAACTTATCCTCCCTGACAGTAAAAATGGCCATATCAACCGTCACTAAAGGCGCATCAAAATCTTTAGCGTTGTACTCTTTAAGAAACTGACTTTCAGTTAATTGCTTTTTTTTATTCATTAATGTGCAACCCCTAATTGACTTTGAATTTAATGGCCACTATGATAGTGGCTCTATGACACTATGTCAAAAGAAATTCAATCTTTATTAAAAAGGAATAATAAAATGAGTAAAGATATTACAAAAACCAGCAAGTTTTTGAGCTTGCTGCTACGACACCAACCCGAAACCATTGGTCTTACTTTGGACGAATGCGGCTGGGCTAATATTGAAGAGCTTATTTCTCTTAGCAATCAGAACAAACATCGATTAGATGCACAATTAATACAAAGAGTTGTTGGAACCAATAATAAGCAACGCTTTTCTATCAGCGATGATGGACGCTTTATACGAGCAAACCAAGGGCATTCGATTACTGTCGACTTGGAGCTAGAGGCAAAACAACCGCCAGAGATTTTGTTTCATGGTACGGCAACTCGTTTTATCGATAGTATTTTTGAGCAGGGCTTAACTAAACGAAATCGCCAGCACGTGCATTTATCATCCGAGAGAGAAACCGCCACAAACGTTGGCAAGCGGCACGGGAAGCCCGCTATCCTGTGCATTCAAGCCGAGCAAATGCATAACAATGGCTATGAATTCTTCTTATCAAAAAACAAGGTCTGGCTAACTGAACATGTACCCATTAAATTTATTGAAAGAGAACAAGCATCATGAAGATGAACATAAGAAGTAAAGAGGATTTGAGCAACTATATTAATAGCGGCAATAGAGCAAAGTATATTTTCTTTTGGGGCCATCAAAAATCTGGCAGCAATATTTCCAAGTCATGCTTTAGCCAATGGTACGAATCCCCCTTTGAACACGAAGGTCTACTCTATCAAACAGCCGAGCATTTTATGATGGCCGAAAAATCGAGACTATTTGACGATGAAGCGTCTGCTACAAATGCCGTCGCCGCTAAAACCCCTGGAGAAGCCAAAAAAATTGGCCGGAATGTTAAAAGTTTTAACGATAAATTATGGCTAGAAAACCGATTTAAGATTGTTGTAAACGCTAACTATTATAAATTTAGCCAGGATGAATCCCTAAAAGACTTTCTGCTTTCAACAAAAGACAGAGTCTTAGTAGAAGCTAGCCCCGTCGATAAAATTTGGGGGATTGGACTTGCCGCTGACAATAGCGCCTGCGAGAATCCAAATTTATGGAAGGGCCTAAACCTACTTGGTTTTGCTTTAATGGAAGTGAGAGACTTACTTAGCAAATAAAAATGCTTGACAACTTAGTGGCTTTAAGCCACTATATCTGCACATTGATCAAATAGAGTGGGAACCACGATTAGATCAATACCACGAAACCAACCTGGATAGACTGGGTTTTGTATCCACACACAGCAAGGAGCTTGCTGATATGAGCAACAAAGCATACGATTTTTTGGTATTTATTGGGCGCTTTCAACCTTTTCACAAAGGCCATTTGGCTGTGATTGAGGCAGGGTTAGCACAAGCTGAGCAAATAATTATTTTATGCGGCTCGGCTCACCAACCAAGATCAACCAGAAACCCTTGGACAGCCGCCGAACGTGAATCAATGATTCGCGGGGCTTTAAGCAGTACCAATAATGACCGTACACACATTGCTCCCCTTATGGACATTGTCTACAACGACGAGTCATGGGTCCGCAATGTACAAACCACCATCAATGGCATTGTGACGGCTCATCATGGCACACCCCACAAAACACCTAAGGTAGGTTTAATCGGTCACGGTAAAGATCAAAGCTCTTACTACTTAAATTTATTCCCTCAATGGGGTGCCGTTAACGTAGACAATTACCAAGGTATTAATGCAACACCTATTAGAGAATCTATTTTAGAGCAAACCGAGTTTATTGGTAGCAAGAGTGCTAAGTCGGTATTACCGGAGAACGTGCACCAACATATGGAGGGCTTTTGCCAAACCGATATTTACCAACAAATTAAAGGCGAACAAGCTTTTGTTACTCGTTATAAGTCAGCGTGGGATAGCGCACCCTATGCACCTACATTTGTCACGGTTGACGCTGTGGTTGTGCAAAGCGGGCATGTATTGATGGTAGAGCGTAAGGCTCGTCCAGGAAAAGGCCTATTAGCACTACCCGGCGGTTTTATTGACCACAGCGAAAAACTAGTCGATGGCTGCTTAAGAGAGTTACGCGAAGAAACGCGATTAAAAGTCCCCGCCCCTGTGTTAAAGGGGTCGATTAAATCGCAACAAGTATTCGATGATCCATACCGATCAGCTCGCGGACGAACAATTACACATGCATTTTACATCGAGCTTGCACCAAATAAAGCACTACCTAAAGTAAAAGGCGGCGACGATGCAAAACATGCCCTGTGGGTACCGCTAGCAGATTTGGATCCAACGCAAATTTTTGAGGATCACTATTTTATTATTCAAGAGATGACTGGTATGTAAACACTCATTATTAATGAAAGCTCAACAAAGAGGATCTCTTTAACGAGCGCAGCTGTACAAACAATTAAACAAAGAGCAGGGATAGACCCAGCTCTAGTCACAATAATGATAGGAGGATTTCCATCATGACTAGCACCACTAAAAAGAACATCATCTTAAACGTTGATTCTTACAAAACTTCTCACTACTTGCAGTATCCACCCAATACTACGCAAGTCTCTAGCTACATCGAAGCTCGTGGGGGCAAGTTCAAGCAAGCCGTATTTTTTGGTTTACAAATGTTTATCAAAGATTACTTGAGCCAACCCATTACTAGCGACGATATCGACGAGGCTAAAATTGTTATCGAAGCTCACGGCTTACCTTTTAACGAGGCTGGCTGGCGCTATATTGTCGATACATACGATGGCTACTTGCCGATAGAAATTCAGGCAATCCCTGAGGGGACTGTTATCCCGGTACAAAATGCCATGGTACAGGTGACTAACACCGACCCTGAATGCGCTTGGTTGACTAGCTATATCGAGACCGCTTTATTGAGAGCTATTTGGTATCCCACAACCGTTGCCACAGTTTCTTGGAATGGTCGCCAAATTATCCAACGTTACTTGGAAGAAACTGCCGACAACAGTGATGGCATTGATTTTAAGTTACACGATTTTGGCGCTCGTGGAGCAAGCTCAGAAGAAGCCGCAGCCATTGGTGGTGCCGCTCACTTAGTGAACTTTATGGGCACAGATACCCTTAGTGCCATTGTAGCCACACGACGCTACTACGATGCGGACATGGCAGGGTTTTCTATACCAGCGGCAGAACACAGCACGATTACCAGCTGGGGCAAAGATAAGGAAAAAGAAGCCTATGAAAATATGCTTGAGCAATTTAGCGGAGAGGGAAAACTAGTTGCCGTTGTTAGCGACTCTTACGATTTATGGAACGCCATCGATAACATTTGGGGCGATGAATTAAAGACAAAAGTAGAAGCCACTGGCGGTACCTTAGTCGTTCGTCCAGATAGCGGCGACCCCGTTGCGATTGTTTGTGAGACTATCGAGCGTTTAATGAATAAATTTGGCTACACAAAAAATACAAAAGGTTACACCGTATTACCCGATTGTATTCGAGTGATTCAAGGTGATGGAATCTCTTTAAAAAGTATTGAAGCTATTTTAGCTGCCATGAAAAAACGTAAGCAAAGTGCCGACAACATTGCCTTTGGTATGGGTGGCGAGCTTTTACAAAAAGTGAATCGCGACACCATGAAATTTGCAATGAAAGCCTCTGCCGTCAAGGTTAATGGTAATTGGAGAGATGTGTTTAAAGACCCAATTACTGACCGAGGCAAACGCTCGAAAAAAGGCCGCTTAGCGGTAGTCAAAAGTGCAACAGGTGTTATTAGCACCATCCGAGAAGACAACTTAGGCCAACAAGAAAATTTATTGGTCCCTGTTTTTAAAGATGGATGGTTATTAAAAACCTACGACTTTGATGAAGTTAAGGCGCGGGCGGCCGAAGGCGCTAGCAACACTGTAATAAATGCAGTAGTCGATGCTTGCGCATAATAAAGGAAAGCAGCAGTAGATTAGCGATATATCAAAAATCTATTTGCTGCTTTAATCAATAATAAAACAAAAATTACTAAAAATTATGAAACTAAAAAATTACAAAGAACAACACGCTATCTGGCCACAGTCGGGTAGGCACATTTTGGCTCAATTTGATGATGAAAGCATTATTGTATATCAGGCATTCAGACCAGAAATTGCAGAATATGCCTTAAAGAACCAGGCATTTGGAGGAGCATACAGCTTTACTCGTATGAGTTGGGTTTAGGAGCCTCTGGTCACCCTCGAATGACTTCTGCGTGAGTCTATAATGTGCTTAGGCAAGGCGTACTTCACAGCTAATGGCCATAGTCCTTAGCAAGGAGTACAACGCAGCATAAGTGCATTATAGCCACGCCCTACGGGGCTTACAGGTGTCCCCGATATCTATGTTGCCCCTTTTTGCAAGGTCTCGACCTTACTGCAAAGAGCCGCCTCAATCTCGAGGGCGCCTGTAAGCCAGAAGCTATCCGAGGGTGACCAGAGGTTCCTCACCAAACTTCCTATGGATGATGTATCGATCGGGCTGGGGAACCAAACCTGGGCAAGAATATATTTTAGCGCTAACCATTAAGCGGGATTTTTTTGAAGAAATACTATTGAACGCAAGTTGGTCAAGTTATACAAGTGAGAGATACAAAACTCACGAGGAATGGAAAAGCCATGTGCAAAATACAAACGTTAGGCTGCAATGGGATCCAGACCATCTTCCCAATGGCGATAAAGAGACACGAAAAGCGATACAACTTGGCCTAAAAGATAACATGCTTTCAAGGCTAAATGATGAAGGTATTATAGAAATTAACAATGTGAATAAGCTTGTCGAAGAACAACGTCATATTGCCTTCTCGGACAACTGGGAGACTCTAACAACCCCATTAGAGCAGATTTACACACCCAGTAAAAACGCAGCAGAAAATGTGCTTATTGATACAGCCAAACAACAATAAACTACATATAACTGTGTATTAAATTTACACCAACAGAGACCGCTGGATAGACCGGCACTCTCAATTCACTCACTAACTGGCAAGGAGTTTGTCATGTTTAATGTTAACTACATAAAAGTTGACCCAACAACTTATTTAATGAAATTTAAAAACGGGAAATTAAAACGCAAGGGGGCAGGCTTATCTCTATGGTATTACGCACCCAACACATCTTTGGTTGCTGTACCTACAGGCACTATCGACTTACCTTTTATTTTTAAAGAGACAACTAAGGACTTTCAAGAGGTGTCTGTACAGGGGCAATTAGTTTATCGTATTGCCGACCCCGAAAAGCTAGCAGCGCTTATGAATTTTACTATTAACAGTAAGGCCAGTAATAAAAATTTGGCATACGAGTCAGAAGATCCAGAAAAACTGCCCAACAGAATTACCAACCTTACTCAGGTGAAGATGAGCACAGCCATAGAGCAGCTTGATTTACGCCAAGCGATTATGTCCTCCCAAGCTTTGGTTCGCGCTATTAAGGCTGACTTCTCTCAATCTGAAGTCTTAGCAACATTAGGTGTTGAGGTCATAGACTTATCGATCGTTGCGATTAAGCCAACACCTGAAACAGCGAGAGCATTAGAGGCCTCGGTTAGAGAGCAATTGCTACAAGAGGCGGATGAAGCGATTTATCGTCGTCGCAACGCATCGATAGAGCAAGAGCGCGCCGTAAAAGAAAATGAGTTAAACACTGCACTGGCCATAGAGAATAAACAGCGAGAAATAAAAGAAGAAAAACTCAAAGCCGAACGCTCCTTAGCCGAACAGCGCGGAGAAATGCAGCGAGAAAAACTCGAAGCAGATATTTCTCAAGAGCAGCAACGCCAACAACTTGTTGATATTGCTACGCAAAATGAGCGCAAACAAGCAGATGCTAAAGCCTATGAAATTGCAGCGACGATGGAGGCATTATCTAAAGTAGATGCCAAAGTGTTAGAAGCAATGACAATGGGCAACCTTGACCCGCAGCAATTAATCGCTCAAGCATTTAGGGAGTTAGCTGGAAGCGCAGAGAAAATTGGCCAACTTAATATTTCTCCTGACTTATTGCAATCAATGACAGAGAAGATACGCGCATGAATATAGATGGTCGCAGTACTACTTCTGGCATGAGCAGCTTAGGCATCAATAATAAAGCGATTATAGTGACTCGTCGCACCCGCTTTGAAGAATTAATAGCCCAATACAATACCGAAGAACAAGCCGCCTTTGTGATTAAAAGCAAAGGCGGTGAGTTTGAAGATTATCGTATTGAGCACACCACCTATGTTAACGCGGTTAATCGGGTAGAAGCTGTGTTAAAAAATAAGGCGCGGCTACAACGATTAGAGCGAAATTTTTTGCCTAATTTTATTTTTGGGCCAGAGGATATTATTGTTGTTATCGGCCAAGACGGTTTAGTTGCCAACACATTAAAATATTTAAATGGCCAACCGGTTATTGCCATCAACCCAGATCCTGCTCGCTTTGATGGTGTGCTACTCCCCTTTGCGAGCAATGATATTGGCTCTATTTTTTCTGATGTGGTGCGCAAGCAATACCAAAGTAAAAAAATTACTATGGCTAAAGCAACACTCAATGATGGGCAAGAATTAATTGCCGTTAACGACTTATTTATTGGCCCACGCTCTCATACCTCTGCTCGTTACGAGCTATCGATTAATGGAGCAAGCGAGGTGCAATCCTCAAGTGGTGTGATTGTCTCAACAGGCTTAGGCAGCACAGGCTGGATGAAAAGCATTATCTCTGGCGCTATCGGGATTTTAGGTGTGAGTAAACAACAAGATAGAACCCTGCCCTGGAATAGCAACCACCTGCAATTTGTTGTGCGCGAACCTTTTCCTAGTCAAACAACAGGGACAGAACTCATTTATGGCGAGGTAAATACGCAATCACAAATGACGATTTCTTCGTTAATGGCGGGTAACGGGGTGATATTTAGCGATGGCATGGTAGATGACTTTGTGGAATTTAATAGTGGCAGTAAAGTAACCCTCGGCGTGGCACAAAGTAAAGGGCGACTAGTTAGCGAGTAGCCTCGGCCAAATGAGCAAACACCATAGTTTTAAGTGTTTTTGCCGCGTAGTCTCTGGGCATATTTTTAACCGATACCGCTAATTGGTAAGCCCCAACAATGGACGAAAGAACCAATGCAGCGATATGCTCAATATTTACCGGCGAAAGCCCAAGAGCATGCTCCCTGGTATAGCGGGTGATTAACCGATTAAGCTCGTTTTTATTGCGCACCACTATCTGCTGGTACGCTTCCTGGACTTCTGGCTGTCGTATTGCCTCAGCGCCAATTACTACCCATGCTGCAACGGCGGTTTCATCAGCGCCTTCACCTAGGGATAGTGCAGAATCAATAAAAACCTCCAATTGCTCTTGAGCGCTGCCTGCCTCTTTCGATAACAATATATAACGCTGCTGAGCCTTATCCGCTAGCCACGCAATCAACTCAACAAGAATCTCCTGCTTGGTTTTAAAATGATAGTGAATCAGGCCGCTCTTGAGACCCGCCTCACCCGCAATAGCTTGAATAGAGGCACTCTCGTAACCCGATGTCGACATTACCCGCAAGAGTGCCTGAATGATTTCTAGGCGTCGCTGTACTGTATTCGATGGCCTTGCCATATTCCTTCTCTCCAAACTGCCTCTAAGCGAATAATAACACAATAAATTGGTTAAATGACCAATTTATATTGACAAAAATAAGACAAGCACCTATAAATGACAAAGTTAATTGGCTAAACAACCAATTAACTTTGCTAAAACGAACAAAAATAGAGGCAATGGCCCCATGGACCTTAAAGAAAAAGAGACAAGCTGCTTACAAACACTGCAACAGGAGTGGCTCTGGCACTGCCAAGCCATAGGCGCTACAGATAAGGCAGCGATCAAGTGGAAAGACAAACTATTTAAAAAATATCAGCGCCAAGGGCGCTTTTATCATAACCTAACTCACATTGCCCAAATGCTTAACGCAGCAAAAGAGCAACAAGCAGAGTTTAGTGCATGGCCTCATGTTTTTTTTGCCATCTGGTTTCACGATGCCATTCAAGGTTATGGCCTCAATAGCGAATTGGAAAGCGCAAAGCTCGCCAGCAAAGCGTTAAAGGAGCTCGGTGCAAATCACGCCATGATCGATCATGTTTATCACATGATTTTATCATCTAAAAATCATGACTCCCCAAAAGACTATGACAACGCCCTCTTTCTCGATTGTGATTTATCTATTTTGGGTACGCCCGCACAGGAGTACCTACGCTACGCACACCAATGCAGGCAAGAATATGTCATCCCCGATTGTATTTACCGTAAAGGTCGCCGCAAATTTTTACAGAGTATGCTGGCCAAACCCTTTATTTATCACACAACCGTTTTTAGAGTAGCCCTCGAAACACAAGCAAGAGCCAATATCGCTAACGAGATAAATCGCTTAGGTGCCTAACATGACAATAGCAATAACAAACCCAAGCCTTAACTCTGTCGCTCGTATTGATCTGCTACCCCAAACAGAAACAACCTGCTTTATTCTTAAAGGCCTTTTTAGCAATCACTTTTGTGAGCAACTAAAAAATAACGCTATTAAGCAAGGGTTTTGTAAGGCCAACGATAAATACCCTAACAGCTACCGAAACAACCAGCGCTTAGTTGAGGATAATAAGACCTTAGCCCAAAGCTTATACCTCTCTTGCAAGCCCTATCTCCCAAACACTCTTTATGTCGAAGATTCTAAACTGCTTATTGACTCTCTTAACGAGCGATTACGTTACTGTAAGTATTCAAAACAACAGCAGTTTTCTATTCACCGAGATGGTGTGTTTTATAGAGAGGCTAATAAACAATCTGTATTAACCTTTCTATTATATTTGAATAATAACAATGAGTTTTTAGGCGGCGAAACAGCATTTTATAAAGACCAGTACGGCAAAGAAGTACTGGCAAGCTATACACCAGAGGTCGGGGATGTTGCCATTTTTGACCACACAATTTGGCACAGTGGCAATAAAGTTTATAGTGGTTCCAAATATATTCTAAGAAGCGATTTCATTTATTCAAAAAAAATAACAGTAAGCTCCGAACATATAGAAGAGAATAAAAAACACCATAATGGCTATATATGGAAAGTGGCCGCTATTGATAAGCAATTACTCGCGAGCGCATCTCGCGATAAAACTATCAAGATATGGGATAAACAATTCAACTGTATCCAAACATTAAAAAAACATCAAAACTCTGTCTTTGATATTAGCGTCGATACACACAAAAATCTCTATGCAGTATCGAGAGATGGCTACATGACAAAATGGACAAAAAATAATGGCCAATACTCTCTAGCATTTAGAATAAATACGCTTCACCCTTCTGTATTAAAAGTATTAGTATTAGAGAATGGCAGCATCATCACCAGCGGCTCGGACGGTGCCATTCGTTTATGGAACAAAACACAACAAATAGCATTACTAAACCAACACAAAGGCTGGGTGTGGTCATTGATTGGTAGAGATCACAACGCTTTTATAAGCTGCGACTCTACCGGCGAAATTATTATTTGGGATAGCAACACTCAAAAAGTAATTACCCAAGTAAAATATAAAGACAGTACCTTTCGATGTATGGCAATGCATAACAGCCACCTATTTTTAGGCGACGAAAAAGGACAAATAACGCAATTAAATGCCCACACATTAGAGCACGAAAACAAATGGCAAACTCATAAAGCCATTGTAAGAGATATCATCTCGACGGAGCATGGCATTGTTAGTTGTGGAGAAGATAACAAAGTCGTTTTGACAAGCGATAACAGAGCAAACCAAAAAGAGTTATTTTGCCATAGCGATTTTGCGACATCGTTATGCTTAACTACAAAAAAAACTCTAGTCTCTTCATCTTATTCTGGGAGGATAGAATGTATAAAATTATGTGATTAAACTAGCTTATTAAATACTGCGGTAATAATAAGCATAACGAATCTACACAATTACAGTTTAGTCATAAACTCTTCTGATACAAGCGATGCCGTATACAAGGCCCAAATACGCTGTAACTTATTAGGCTCATCAAAGCCAATCGTGTGCACCGCATAACGCAGTTGTGGAATTAACCATTGCTCTTTTCTATAAAGTGCCGCTTTATTAAGGTATTGCCCTGCGAAGGTTCTTATGAGCTGTATCGATTGCCAAGCACGCTCAAATTGCGTGGTTTGTAAGCGCTCAGGCAATGCTGGAAAATTTGTAAAAGGGTCACTCAAGCCTATTAAAAATTCGCTAAAGCAGTAAGCGTTTTGCAAATCATTTTCGTTGTCGATTGGCGTATAAATGTACAGCAAGTCGTTTTCGAGTTTGGCAAAATCCTTAAGTATATGCCCCCGATGCGTATGGAAAAAATCAATCAGCCATACATTATCCCGCTCATCAACGATAACATTCGCGCCATTTAAGTCGCCATGCACAAAGCCAAAGGGAAAGTCTGATATGAGCTGGGGAAGCTGATCAAGACATTGCTTATAAAAATGATAAAGGTTATTGGCTTTTTTGTTATTAGGTAATGTTAAATCACCTTTGTCTGGGCAATCACCTATTAGTTCTTCAATTTTATTTTTTACCGAGCCCGCCCACTTCGAATCGAAACAATAATATTCAAATAAATCTTGGCTGTCGTTAATGGCTGCACGATACAAGCGCCCTAACTGCTCGTTAAAAACAGAGTCGAGATATTGGTGTATTTTTTCGAGGCTTTCACCATTTTGAAAACACTCTTGTAGGGAGCGCGACTGGCTTGACCCCATTGATGCATAGCGGTACTTAATAGCGCCTTTACTTTGACTATCGGCATACTCTGCAATAGCCGGCGCATTATTACCCATAATTGTTTCAATCTGTTCAAATGCCGTGCGCTCTTTGGCCATTAAATCACGAGGACCAATTTTAATCACATGGGGGGCTTGCTCGTGGCCTTGCAAGTCAATACTTTTGACACCCGCCACTAAATTACCCGAGAAACCACCATCCAATATTTTAAGGTCAATGATTTTACAATCGCGAAACAGATAACGAATTAAATAATCGATCTCGTCATCTTTTATAATATTGTCGCTGTAATTAATAGCTAATGATTGATTAAGATTTTTATGTACTATAGACGATTCTTTACCGCCCAAAAACTGAATAAACTCACCGATAGAGTCAATAACGCTAACACCCACAACTCTATCTAATTGTTGCAATGCCAAAAAGTGCTGGCTACGAGAAGAGCTAGCCGTCAATGCACTACAAACAACGATTTCAAATTGTGGGTAACGAGTAGAAAGCTCATAGGCAAGAAATAATATTTTTGCCTCTGTCCATACACCAATCAAACCCACACGTATTTTATTATCTGACTGATTGCTATCGACTATTTGGTTAAGCGTATGGCTAAGTGCTGTACCCTCAAAATCATTGAGCGTTGTACTATTAATTAATGTTGCATGCTCAAGCGGGATATCAAATATAAACTCGGCACCTAAGGTATTTTGAATACAATGGCTACCAAATTGCTCAAGGTGGCTGACTTGTTCAGAGCGCTTGGGATTATGCCAGTCACGAATATGAATCGTCGCTAATTGTGTACTCGGCTGACCCTCCACCCACGACATAAAGCGGTTAACTGGGCCACTCTCTTTGTCAGTACCCACTAAACGCTGGGCCTCACTGTGGCCAATATGTAATTGGTTGGGTAATATCTCTCCCGCAGCTAACGGTTTTACAAAATCATTTTGTAGGCACTGTGTAATTAAAACCGTTTTCATAGACTTCTTCTTTTTTAGTTTTATTTTTTCTTTTTATTGTTTATTTTTAATTGTTCCAAGCTTGGGTCAGCACATAGTGCTCTTGGCTATAGGTTTCTATAGAGCGCTCTCTTGCCTCTCTCACTGCCGCAACGGCTTGTACAGGGTCAACTCCAAATTCTACCAGCATTCTGGCAGCCAGTAGGCCCGTTCGCCCTAGGCCACCACGACAATGAATAACAATAGAGTCACCCTCGCTTAGCCTGTTATGTAGCTTGGGGCCTATAGCCGCCCAAGCCACCTCGAAATTCGCATCGGGTATGTGCATATCTTTAATAGGCAGGTGCAACCACTCTAAATTCTCTCGCTGCTTAAGCACCGCCGCAAAATCAGGCACCCCCAATAAAGCAAACTCGTGCTCCTCCATTAACGAGATAAGTACCTTGCCCTGCCACTGCTCAATAGCACTTAAATCAATATGTAAATCTCGCTCCCACGTGCCGCCATAAAGGCCCTCTGTACACTTACCTGGGCAAAATGTTAAACCGATAGAACCGTCTAATCCAGGGATTGTAATGCGATCGATACGCAAGGGGTGCGTAAGGCTAGTTTTAACCTCCGCGAGCGTATGTTGGCTATCAAGCTTAGCCCTAAGGTGCTCTAGCGGTGTCCAAGCCTCTCTCTCAGTGCTATACCAAGTCCAAAATTGCCAAGCATTGCTGGTAGTCTCTGCAAGTGGGTTTACTGCCGCCATGGCCTGCTGCATATCGGTATATTGCTTACTAGCAATACCTATTACCCCATCACTAAAAAGCTCAGCATCAATAATGACATCCCCAAGATACGCCCGAATAGGCAGGGGGGAATCAATCAGGTTCTCGGAGAAGAGTCTAGAAATAAAGGTTGGGTCTTTAACAGTCGAGAGGCTCATAAATAAGCTAGTATTAGGGTGGGTTTCCACTATTGAGTAACACACTGCCGTTTTTAGAATATAGCGGTGTTGTATGGGTTATTTTGTACAAAGAGTAAGTCTTTAACCATTGGATTTCAAGGGCTGCAGGATGCCATGCGGGCTTGATGAAGAGTTAATATAGCTACTCCCCCCAATACCAACTAGTCACATTATAGCGATATAAGTCGGCAGCTTGCTTGGGGTTTAGTTTTTCTACCCAGTGCTCGGAGCCTATTGATTTAGGGTTAAACAAAACACAGCGATTATACAAAGGCAAAATACTAATGGGCTTGCCGCTCTCTTTTCCCATAAAACTCAGCTCGCCCCCTGCATGTTTGTGCCAATCTTTATTTAAATACAGTAACATGCACACCTCTCTGCCGGGTGAGTCATCGGCATGTTGCTCAACAAAATCTGTAGCAGCTAGGCGAAAATAATTGGTGTTAATAGTAGGGTCGGCGACATTTTTATCGGTTAATTGCACGGTAAAAATACGTGATAGTAAAGACATAAACTCAGCCCCGCGCAAATAGGATAAAAATTCCTGCGCTATATTATGGCTCGCTGAATCACGCTGCCAAATATCGCGTTGCACAAAACGCTCCTCTTTGTTTGCATCTTGCCACGTAGCACTATCGACATATAACGCAGAGTAAGTATGTTGTTGGGTTTGCCAACTGTAAGGATTTTGTAAAACCCTTAATACCTCATCCAATTTAGGCGCATTAAATAAGTCATCTATTACAATATAATTGGGGCAGGTGTTTTGTAAGGATGTTCGGTATTTATCAATCGCAAGCTCGGTGACTTGCTTGTCGTTCAACCACATTACATCATCTGCCTTTTTATAGTCGTCGTAAATTAAATACAGCACTATAGATTAGCAAAATTTTGTATTAAGAGGGAACTGCATAGCGATGGAGTTTTTACACGACCAACAGTAACATGTATTTACCAACGCAATCGAGGGGATAACAAGTAATAGCATGTGCGAACTATTGGGCATGAGTGCCAACGTACCTACGGATATTAGTTTTAGCTTTACAGGCCTGCTCCGCAGAGGTGGCGATACAGGCCCCCATGCAGACGGCTGGGGTTTAGTCATCTATGGACCTGGAGGTATCGATAAGTTTAAAGAGTGCTCACCTGGTGCAGACTCAGAAACCGCACAGCGCTTAAGCCAAGCATCCATTAAAGGCAATACTATTATTGCCCATATTCGACAAGCCAACGTCGGTGCTGTCACGCTTAAAAACACACATCCCTTTCAGCGTGAACTATGGGGCCAAACCTGGACATTTGCTCACAACGGCCAAATACCCGACCTATTAACAAGCAAATCAGAGGGTATAACACTGGACCGCTTTAGCCCCGAGGGCGATACCGATAGCGAATTTATCTTTTGCTGGATATTGGGCGAACTAGCAAAAAGCTTTAGCAAGTGCCCCGCAGAGGACACGCAATGGGCCGAGCGTGTGAGCCGCTGCTGCGAGATAATTAACCAACGCGGCATATCCAATATGCTACTAAGCAATGGCAATGCACTCTTCACCTTTTGTTCAACTAAACTGGTTTGGCTAACCCGCAAAGCCCCTTTTGGGGTAGCTCAGTTAAAAGACGATGACATTACCGTGGATTTTTCTACAGTAACCGGGGAGTCGGACGTAGTGACAGTAATCGCTACACAAGCCTTAACAAAAAACGAGACTTGGCAGCCGATGGAGTTGGGGGAATGCCGTTTATTTGCCGAAGGTAAAACAGTATGGACGGCAAAAACCCCATCCGTTGTGCACAAACCTATAAATAACAAAACGGATAATAAAACAAATAAAAAAACTGATAAGTAAGACGCTAAGCGCCCGCTTCGCGATGCCTATCTTGCATTAATCGCCAAATAGTGAGGCCATTTACGAATAAAAATATCGTCTCGATAATACTGCCACCTATGGAGCCAACCAAGAGATTATGGCTAAGCCAACTAATCGTACCCAAGAACATAAATATTCGCAGGCGAATGCCTGACTCTTTAAACACACCCCAAGTGCCCCAGGCCGCACCTAAAATAGCCAGTATATTTACCCAGCTCTCCATACGAAGCACAGCAATCAATACCAGCAAGCCCATAAAAAACAGCATCACCTTGGTATTGCGTACATAAATCGACGCATAATTACGCGCAGTACCCACCAAAGCACTCAGCGTAGCGGCCCACCAACCCATAAGTGCAAAATGACAAGCAATGAGCAGCGTAAATACAGTCAATAACTGCCGCAGCCTTTTATCATTTTTTTGGCTAAAAGCCGTAACACCAACCAACATAGCCAGCACACCCACCGACTGCCCGAGCGGGTTTTGTGCAAATAAATGAGTAATAGATAACAGGATACTTGCTAGAAAATCGAACACAGGTAGAGGCAACGAGGTGATGAAAAGAGAGTGCGGATACTAGGGGAATGGGTGGGGTTTGTCAAAGTGGAGAGGGGCTGGTCAAGTTGTGATGAAGGCATACATCTCACCAATAACAACTCTCAATTACAAGGCATAGCGCTATAGTGGTCTTTCTATATTTATTGATGTACTGAAAAAAGAACCATATAGCGTTTAAGCTATTCGGTTTCAAAACGATGCCGACGTTCTTCCAGTGTCTCACCTGCATAACACCAGGATGAAGGCCCACTTACTGTTTTCCACATATAACCCATTCGATGAAACACTTTTAAAGCAGAGTTAGATAAAGACAATTGCTCGCCTTCAAACTCCACCATATTATTCGAGCGTACTTTGCAGGTTATATCTTCATCTTTGTTAAAGTAAAGCTCAGTATCTTCCGGGATATCCACCATTTTAAAACTAAAACGATCGCGACGTTTTTTGGCTTGATTTAATGCATCCTTTGCCTCTTGGTCTAGCTCCTCTTCCACATCTAGTGATACTTCATGGCCACCCGTTAGTTTTAAGGCAGATATCACTCTATCGGGCGAGATATAAAAGAACTCACGGTTTTTACGCACACGCGCGTCAGCAAAAGCATCGTGCACCAATCGCTCGCACTGGCCTTTATCTACCTCAATGGCAAATACGCACTCAAAGGGTAAGGGGGTGCTTGTATTATCTAAGCTTGCTAAGCGTTGATTCAAATTGGTTGTTTTACCAATTTTTACGTAGCCTGGCATGGCTTCGTTGGTGAGTATGTAGATGGTTTCTTTCATTTTTATTCCGTTAAAAGCAATTGGTTAAGTTAAGATTGTTAGATACCTTCAATTCTATATTCCTTTATACAATTCTTATCTGGCCGCAATTACTCAAAGTAAGGCATTTGTCATCAACTAGTCCAGTTGTACGATAAAGCCTCGGCTTGCTTTAAGCACAGCTCTATCGCCTCCTCGGCCTTGTCGGGTGGGTACTTCCATTTTCTTAAGGCTCTGCGAACAAGGTTACGTAATTTTGCTCTCACGTTATCCCTCACTTGCCAATCTACGGTAGTAGATTTACGTAATTGCGCAGTTACATGCTTGGCAAGTTCGCGTAAGTTGCTGTCACTAAGTTCACGTACGGCAGATTCGTTTTGAATTAGTGCTCTGTAAAAGGCAATTTCATCAGAATTAAGTCCAGATTTTTCGGCAAGCATTGCATCGTCGGCCATGTCTTTAGCCATCTTAATTAGCTCTTCAATGACTTGTGCGGTTTCAATAGCGCGGTTGTGGTATTTTCGCAGAGTTTCCATTATTCGGTCTGAATATTTCTTTTCAGAGACCACATCGGTTTTCATACGCGCTTTTACTTCATCCCGCAGTAGGCGTTCCAATAAATCTACGGCAAGATTTTTCTCTTTTATGTTGGCAACGTCATCTAAAAACTCAGGGGATAACAAACCAACATTGGGTTTATCCAAACCCACCAAACTAAAAATATCGTCAACCCCGTCGGCAACAATAGCGTTGTCAATAATTTGTTTCAGGGCAGAATTTTTATCCTCATCAGTACGGCGTTTTTCAATAGTCGTAAATTTTTTGAGTGCATTCTTGACTGCATCAAAAAAGGCAATTTCTTTCGAATAGGCCTTGGCTTCGTCTAAGGTGCCACATAAAGTAAAGGCAGAACGGACGCTTGCCATAACATCTAAAAAGCGTTTTTTACCGTCCAACTCACCATTGCCAGGATTAGGCAAGCTCAAGATGTGGTTCATCACTCTTGGCAATAACTGCAAGGCATTACCATCATAGTCGCTATAATCACAACCATGCATCATGGTGTGTAGCTTGTCGATATTCTCAAGTAATAGCGAAAAAGCCTCTTGGGTATCAATCGTTGGCTTACCTTTACCATTGGAGTTTGTGTAGGTTTTTAAGGCTTGTTTTAGCTCATTAGCAATACCAATGTAATCCACTACCAACCCACCAGGCTTATCTTTAAACACACGGTTAACACGGGCAATGGCCTGCATTAGATTATGGCCCTTCATGGGTTTATCGATATACATGGTATGGCAATTAGGCGCATCAAAGCCCGTCAACCACATATCGCGAACAATCACTAATTGCAGTGGGTCGTTTACATCTTTAAAGCGTTTTTCAAACAGCTTCTTGGTCTCTTTATTATAAATATGCGGTTGTAGCTTTTCTTTATCAGAAGCCGAGCCTGTCATCACAATTTTAATCGCGCCTTTGGCTGGGTCGGCAGCTGTGCCTAATGGAGCGCCATGCCATTCGGGTTTAATGGCAACAATGGCATCGTACATATCCACACAGATTTCTCGGCTCATACACACAATCATACCTTTGCCTACCATAGTAGCTGTGCGCTCTTCAAAGTGAGTGACCAGATCTTTACCTACTTGCTGCATGCGCGGCTCGCTGCCGACTAATTTTTCTAAAGCGGCCCATTTCGACTTTGTGCTTTCGCGCTCGGCAATGTCTTCTTCGTCTTCATTCTCTTCATAAAGAATCTCTTCAACATCATCATTTAAGGCTTCAATATCAGCTGCGTTAATATCAAGCTTAGCCAAGCGCGATTCGTAATAAATAGGGACAGTGGCACCATCATCTACAGCATCTTGAATATCATAGATAGAAACGTAATCACCAAAAACCGCACGGGTATCTTTATCGGTAGAATCTATAGGTGTGCCGGTAAAACCAATAAACGAAGCCTCCGGTAAGGCATCACGCATATGCTTGGAGTAGCCAAAGGTGTACTTACCGGTCTTAGGGTTAAACTTGGCTTTATCACCGTATTGGCTGCGGTGAGCTTCATCGCTCACTACCACAATATTATGGCGAGCACTCAATACGGGGTGAGCTGCTTCATCTGCTAAAAGCGCAAATTTTTGTACCGTGGTAAAAACAATACCGCCCGATTGCCGCGCTGCTAGTATCTCGCGTAAGTCATCTCTATCGCTGGCTTGCACGGGTGTTTGCTTTAATATCTCAGCAGCCATAGTAAATGTATTAAATAACTGGCCATCTAAATCATTGCGATCTGTTACAACTACAATGGTAGGATTATTCATTGCAGGTTGCGCCAATAGCTTACCGGCATAACACACCATCGAAATCGACTTACCTGAACCTTGGGTATGCCAAACCACACCGGCTTTACCCGAGCCCGGAACCACTTTACTCGCCCAGTTAGCACGAGGCTCAGCCATCGTGTTTTTCTCTGGCCGCTCTGCCGCTATCACTGTAGCTTTTACTGCTTCACGCACCGCATGAAACTGATGGTAACCCGCTATTTTTTTAATGGTAACGCCTGCGGCGGGGTTTTCTGAAGTGCCGCCGTCTTGCTCAAATAATATAAAATAGCGAATGTAATCTAAAAATAATTCAGGCTTAAAAAACCCTTTTACCAAGGTTTCTAAAAAGTATTCAAACAACGGTTTATCGTGTTCGTTATCCACCACTCGCCACGGCAAAAAGCGCTCTTTATTGGCCGTGAGCGAACCAATCCGGGCATCTAGCCCATCACTCACCACCAAGGCTTTGTTAAACATAAACAGATCGGAGATTTCATCTTTATAGGTTTGCAATTGCTGATAGGCAGACCAAATATCGGCGTTATTATCCGCCGGGTTTTTAAGCTCTAATACGGCCAGTGGTAAACCGTTAATAAATACAACCACATCGGGGCGGCGGTTACCTTTACTGCCAGTAATAGTGTATTGGTTAACTACCAAAAACTGGTTATTAGCAACGGTTGTAAAGTCGATAAGCTGCACATAATCAGTCTTTGTTTTGCCTGAGCTGCCTTTAAACTCTATCTTCACCCCTTCCAATAATAACTGGTGAAAGGCCTTGTTATTATTAATCAGAATAGGCGTTTCAGGCTTGGCAATTTGCAAAGCCACTTGCTCTAAGCTGGCGACTGGAATATGCGGGTTAATCACTTCTAAACAATTCAGTAAGCGATTATGCAAAATGATTTGACGATAGTCGCTGCGTTCTGGCTTATCGCTATCAGGGGCAATATCGTAGCCACAAATATAGTCATAACCGATGGATTGAAACCATTGTAGGCAGAGCTGTTCTAGTTGGTCTTCTGTGATCACCAAGTTAATCCTTTAATAAAATAAATTGCTGTATTAAGCGAATAATCAGCTCTTTTTGTTCCGGCTTACTTTCTGCCACCAATAACGCCAAAGCCACTAAGGTATTATCATTTACCAAAGCATCAACAGGCTTGGCTAAAAAGCTCTGGTTAATACGCAAATACCATAAGAATAAAAAAGAGCCTGTACGCTTATTGCCATCGGCTAACGGGTGGTTTTTAATGACAAAATACAACAAATGTGCGGCGCGGCTAGCAATATTCGGGTAGAAAAACTCATCACCAAAGCCCTGTTCAATAGTCGCAATGGCAGATGCCAAACCATTACCCCGTAACTGGCCAAATAGCTCCGTAGCTTCGCCTTTAGCCATTAGGTTTTGCTTTAATTCATTAATCGCAATCATTACAGAATCTAAATCTAGCGCATGCATAGCGCTTTGCTTACTGCTCTGCTCACTTAAGCTCTGCTCATCATAAGCCTGCAACAACGACCAACTGCGGGCATACTCACTCACCACACTTAGTACCACTGCACCATCTGCTGAAACTAACTGCTGGTTTTCTAAGGTTTGCGACAATAATTGCAATGCTTGTTCAAACTCAATGCCCCGCTCCTGAAGTCGTTGTTGATTCAGGGTATAACCTTGTACCAAATGCTGTTTTAAGGTGTTGGTAGCCCATATACGGAATTGCGTTGCGCGCGCTGAGCTCACCCGATAACCAACAGAGATCACCGCATCCAGACTGTAATGTTTAAGCTGGCGTTTCACTTGGCGATTACCTTCTTGCCGAACTACCGAGAAATCCTCGGTAGTTGCCGCTTCTTGTAATTCGCCGTCTTGGTAGATATTTTTAAGGTGCAGACTAATGTTATCGTTACTGGTTTCAAACAGCTCACCCATCTGGCTTTGACTCAGCCAAAAAGTGTCGTGCTCAAATGTCACATGCAACTGTACGCTGCCATCAGTTGATTGATAAAGTTGTATGGGTTGACTCTCTGTCATACCTAACTCCTCCATAAGTAAATATAGTCTAGCGGAATATTTGTTAATCTCGTCGTTGTTATATTTTGATTACTAAACCTCAGCCCCCAATTGTATTTTACATCGCTGTTTTCACGCGATACTAATGTAGTGACTAGAAGTTTAATTATTAGCATGCTTCTGGCTCGAGGGTTGTATTGCTTTTTAGGCTTAGTTCACCGGAGAGAAGTTTGGGGAGTAAAGCATCTCTAATTTTCTCAAGAGTTTTGTTCTCTTTGTTGTTGTTTTCAATGATATTACGGAATTTTTCAACAGCTTCTGAATATGCTTTTTTTATTTCTAAGGTCGGTTGTACACAAGCCCATCCCATAATTGCTTCTTTGTCCCCGCGTGGCATTTTTGCGCCTTTCGAAGTGGTCATCATGAAATTAAAAAAGCTATCTTGATAAAGCAAGTTATATAAATATTGAATGCCGCTAGGTTCTTTTGCGTTTATTCCAAGCACATCATTTGAGCGCCCACCTACGAAAGAAGCGAGCCATATTTTCATAAAGTATGGTCTTATATTCGAAATGAGTATTTGCCCAGGCACGAATTTGGGTACTGTCTTTGCCGCAGGAAAAGATGACGCAATCGAGACTCCTTTTTTCCCTTCAAGCATATTCTCAGTTGAAATGTAATTTTCTACTGTTAATTCTGATCTATCAATACGCTCCGTAGAAAAGTAGGCTATTTCTTGAAGCTCGCCCAATTCCCACCCTTCCGGCACCTCATCCAATTCAGAATCAACCAACTCATCAGGGAATAAAGCGGCGGTGGTTTTGAGCTGTGTTTGTTGCTCTTGGCTTAGCTGATCGAGTTCGTCTAATGGAGCGCCTGCGGCGTCAGTTATAGAGAGTCCGCTAATGGCAGCCATGCCGGCGCGTTCAATGAATATTGCTTCTGCTTGTTCGTAGGGTAAAGCGCTGTCGTTTGCGCCATCTTTGGTGGTCAGGCTTCTTTTGGCCCACTCTTCTTTAGCGGCGATTTTAGCCCGGGTGGGTTCGAAATCGACAAACCAGCTTTTAAAGATAGCTTGGGCGATGTGTTCTAGAGTTTGGTTGGTTTGGCGGTTGAGCAATATTTTTTCCTCAATTGCATCAATCGCCTTTGTAATATTCTCCCTCTCATTCTTTGGAGGAATTGGAATTCCTAGCTCTCTAATATCTTTTAGATTTAGTGTTTTTTGAACAGTTGTATTTAATCTTGCTTCTATTAAATGCTTTGCAGGTTTACTTAATAGCACATAGCGTAACCAAGCACGTAGTTCGTTATTCTTCAACCTAACGACAGCTAACGCTCTCGCAACATTCCATCCTGCCATTTCATCTGTTACAACTACACAATCACCCGGATTGCCAACAAGTGTAATTAAAAGCTCAGTACCATTAAGACGAGTTCGCTTGTACTCTTCATCGACCTCACTACTCACACAAAATTGCGGCTGAGAAGCAATTCCACCACTCTTAACATCTGATACTTTAATTAGAGGAACACCTCCCTCTGTATCAGAACCTGGGTACATTACTCCAACAGAAATGGATTTGGCATGCTCTAAAAGCTCTTCAATTGTTTTAAACTGCCAGTGTTCAGGAACACTTCCTCCTGCAGACTTCCATAACGTACGATGTTTAGAGCTCATAACCCAACCCCGCCAAGTTCTTTTTAATCTCAGCCTCTAAACGATCGGATTCTTCAAACTGTGTTTTTAAAGTTGCGGTTAAGCGTGCCATTTTTTCGGCAAAGGGTTCGCCATCGTCTTGCTCCAAGGCTGCACCAACATAGCGGCCTGGGGTGAGTACATAGTCGTGTTTTTGGAGTTCGGGGAGCTCTACACTTTTACAAAAACCTGCGACATCCTCATAGCCTTCGCCTATTTGCCAGTTATGGAAAGCCTCTGTGAGTTGGTTTAAATCATCTTGGGTAAAGTCTCGCAATACGCGGTCTTTCATATAGCCTAGGTTGCGGGCATCGATAAATAAGACTTCGCCTTTTCTGTCACGTAGTTTTCTATCGGCGGCACTGGTGCGCTCGTTTTTGTTTTTCGTTAAAAACCAAATACAGGCGGGTATTTGGGTGTTGGTAAATAATTGGCCGGGTAAGGCGACCATGCATTCGACTAAGTCTTCTTCGATAAGAGCCCTTCGTATACCTCCTTCGCCAGAGCTGTTAGAGCTCATAGAGCCGTTGGCCAATAAAATTGCCAAGCTACCATTGGGGGATGTGTGGTATAGCATATGTTGCAACCAAGCAAAATTGGCGTTGCCCGAGGGTGGTTTGCCGTATTGCCAGCGTGGGTCGTTTTCATCCACACCGGTGTCCCACTCCTTCATATTAAAGGGAGGGTTAGCCATCACGAAGTCAGCTCTAAGATCTGGGTGCTGATCTTGGGTGTAGGTGCTGGCGGGTTGCTTGCCAAAGTTAAAGTCGATGCCGCGTATCACCATGTTCATGGCGGCGAGCTGCCAGGTGGTGTGATTGGCTTCTTGGCCGTAGATGCTCACATCACCAATTTTGCCTTTGTGTGCATCAATAAAACTGTCGGTTTGCACAAAGAAGCCGCCACTGCCCATAGCCGGGTCGTACACGCGGCCTTTGAAGGGCTCTAACATTTGCACAATCAAACTAACAATGGATTTAGGTGTGTAAAACTGGCCACCTTTTTTACCTTCGGCCAAGGCAAATTGGCCAAGCATGTATTCGTACACATGGCCGAGAATGTCTTTGGAGTTGAGGCTGGCATGTGTAAAAGGCACGGTGGCAACCAGATCAATAAGCTCGCCCAATTTGGCTTGATCGATTTGTAATTGGGTATAGCGTTTATTAAGCACGCCTTTGAGCTTGGGGTTGTCAATTTCAATAGCGTCGAGAGCGTTGTCGATAAGTTGGCCAACGCTGCGTATCTTTTTCTTACTATTGCCCTCACCGACATCTAACTCGCCGGTAATGACCACTTTATTTTGGTTTTGCAGAAACTCCCAACGGGCGGATTGAGGCACCCAGAAGGTGTTCGTCTCCAGATAGTAATCTCGTATTTCTAATTCGGCGTTTATTTCGTCTTGATATTCGCTGCTATCTGCCCCGCCAAAATCGTCGGGGTCTAAGTAGTAGTCTTGGTTTGGGTCTTGTAGCTGGGTTTTAAGCTCGGCTTTGCGTAGGTCAAAGGCATCGGAGACATACTTAATAAATATCAGCCCCAGCATCACGTGCTTGTATTGCGAGGCATCGAGAGAGGGTAATAATTTGTTGGCGCTGGTCCATAGTTTCTTCTCTAGGCCATCTAAGAATTCTTGCTCTTGGTTATTGGTCATGATTAATTGTTTTGGTCTTCCTTAAGAATCAGTCAGCGTGTTTTTATTCAATAGCTTGTGAATATAGCATCTCTATTCTGGCTGGGTCTATTGATCCAGGAGATTAAGTTATTGATAAATAATAATTTAATTAATCACACAATAAAAAACCCCGCCATCTTTCGATAGCGGGGTTTACTATATGGTGGAGGCGGGGGGAGTTGAACATTAAATAAACCTTTATTTTTCAAAACCTTAAATGAATCATGCGCCAACAATGTGACAAAGGTAACAATATTAAGGCGTAATGTCGATCTTAATATAGAAACTTACAAATAAAAAAGCCAAACAAAACGAAAAAATTTCTGCTTAAAACTTTGACAAATCAATAGACATTCTTGTACCGTCAAGATCATACAAAGCTTCCGCTCTTTCTATATCAGCTAAGAGCTGCTCTAAACGTCTAGTTTGCCAAGGAGAGGATTTATTATATTCTCGCCATTTTAATATTTGATTTTTGGATTTATCATACTCATTGAGCATAAAGTAGCTATAAGCAAGCTGCCTGATCCATCTACCTTTATCACCTAACCCCAAAGCTTTAGCATACAGTTTCGATGCCTCATTATAATTTTTCTTTAATTGTTCTGTAAAAGCTTTTTCAGCAAATACTGCACCTCTTAAACTCCATATTCTAGGGTTAGAATCTGCTTTTTTTATAGCTTCATTAATGAACTGCTGCATCTTATCGAATGATCCTCCCCACCTAGGAGTTAAACTATTTAAGTATTTCGAACGAATCCAATATGAATTAGGATTTTCATCAAGTCCAGTTCGTAACGCTGATAATTTTAAATCTTCATCTCCAGACGCTTGGCCTATCTGAATCATTCGCTCATAAATAGGGGAAAAATTAGCTCTGATTTTCAATGCACTCTGAAAATCAGCTAATGCTAGCTTATGATTTTTTCGCATTTGTAAAATATTTTCCTCTGAAACTGAATCGATCCACCCAATTCCACGGTAATAATTTGCCATTCCTGAATACCAAAAACCGCGAAAAGTATAAGATGAAAAACTACCCGTATCCTCGACCCAGCTATCTAACATAGGCAACAAGGTTTTTATAAATGATGGTTTATTAAATCGAGCTATTTGTTGCGAGGAACTTATCAATGCCCACTCATGAACATTATCCATTTCAAAGTTATCAGCTAACAAAATTAATTTTCTTTCAAGCTCATCATACTGTTTGTTTGCTATTAACTTTAGCTGATCATTAGGCGACCATATCAAAATTGCACTCTCTGCCTGAAACGCTGCATTTGAGAGATCAGCCTTGCTTATTAATGAATCATCTATGGCATTTACCCAGCCAGAGCTCATCAACAAAACTACAACTATAATTCTAAAAAAATTCATAATTAATAATGCCTTTGAAATTTAATATTAAAAGCGTTTGAGTATATGTAATAGGTTATTCTACGAAAAAATATAATATATTTCATTTACCGAAAGTTCAAAGATAAAACAGCTAAAGCGCAACTATAACTACGCAATCCATCTACCATAAACCTTACGGATCATACCCCAGTCTTTATGGCCCATTTGTTGAGCGACCCACATAGGATTTTCACCTCGACTCAGCATCATTGATGCAAATGTATGTCTTGTTTGATAAGGGCTACGGTAGGGGATTTTGACGGCTTTTAGTGCAGGAGTCCATACTCGTTTACGAATAGGTTGGTCACCTGTCCATGGTTTATCTGTTTTAGGATCATGAAATACTCGTTCTTCCCTTCTAGTATATTGCTGTTGGGATTTAAGTGCTGCTATTGATTCAGGGTGTAAATCAACGGTACGCTGACCAGAAGCGGTCTTAGTCGTCTTTTCTCGACCACCTACCACAGCAACTCGAACATAGAAGCGGTTATTCTTAAAATCGATATCTTCCCAACGCAGGCCAATTAATTCGGATGTTCTCAAACCTGACCAGAAGGCAAATTTAAATAGGTTATGTTCTTGAGCATGTAATTGCGATAGAACTAGGTCTATCTGCTTAAGTGTTAGTGGCTGAGGTTCCCGCTGTTCAACAGGTAGAAAGCGAACACGCTGCATTGGGTCTTTGTCAATGATCTCATCAAAAACAGCATCTTTAAATAATTGCCTTAAAGGGCTCAATATATTATTGATTCGCTTATTGGATAAGCATAAATCATCAATGAAGTCTTCGATATGACTAGGCTTTAAGTCTGATAATTTTAAATGTCCAAATTCAGGGATAAGGTGGGCATAGATTATGGTGTTATACCCTCTTATCGTACTGAATTGGCAATACTTCTCTTTCTTTTTTACCCAACCTTTTAATGCAATCTCAATTGTAATAAATCGGCCAGGGGAAGATGATAAATTAATTGAATTTTTACTATTAGGGAAATGTTGGGAGTAATCAAATTTACCCATAGAAATATCATAAAGGATAGCTTCACGCTTACGTGAAACCTCCTTTAATGCTGTTTTTGTAGGTTTTATTTTTAAAGTCTCACGACAACGTTGGCCTTGGTAAGTAAAATCAAGAACAATGCTATTACCACGAGCTCTTACACCAGCATGCCTTCTATCCATTGCTCTACCGCTACTTGATTAATGAATATTCTGCCATTGGGTGCTTTCTTCCAATGAACCTTTTCACGCCACTTTCCTTTCTTTTTAAGAGCACGAATAGATTCTTTTGACATACCAGACTCTATAGAGAACTTATCTAATGTTTTCCATTTCATTATCAATCTCCCAACACGTGATTTTGGGCAAGTTCCCAGATCTCCTGATAATCAGCATGTTTTCGCGAAAGGATATCCTCAATTTCAGTCATAGTAGGACTAGAATCAAAGACACAAAACTCAATATGAAAAAGCTTAGAGTGCCTATGCACAAAATCATCAAAAAATGATTCTTTATTTTTTATGAGAGCAAAAGATTCATGGGAAAGGCAAACTGAAAAATTAATCATGATACTGTCTTCATAACCTTTCGAAAGGTTACTTATTTCTTTATGAAGATGTCCTCTTAAAGAATTAACTGTCGCATAAGATTCATTAAAAAAATCCAAAAAAAGAAATTTAATATTAATACCGTCTAGAGAAAAACCTTCAATTTGCTCTGGAGATTGAAGGCCTTCAACAAAGTCAAATAAAGCGACTTTCTGTTTAGAAATATCATAAGATTTTGAAAGGTTAACTTTTAAATCCCTATAATCTGAAAAACCGTTTTCTTTAGAAATGATATCAAGAGCCTTAGGACGAGAAATACCTTGATTCTTAGATAATTTTGCAGCTTGGAACTTAACAGATTTGATAGTTAAAGGCTTTTGAAAGCCAGAACGTAAAGACATAACAATATCCAATAATTTATAAACCCATAGCCCACTAACAGGTAAAAAAAGAATATTGCATATTTCGAGGGGACCCTTGCTTTGGTTGGCTTTTCCAGTGTGGGCGGAAGGCGCAGGCCGGCACCTGATACAAACTTATCAAAAACAAACATTGAAAGTCAAGATATTTATAAGCCATAAAAAAATTCGCTCGCCGCTGGGCAGGGTTCGGGTATCCCCAAACCCGCCAATGAGCGTGTAATACTGAAAGCTGTCAAGTTATATAAAATCGCTTCAGAAGGTGTTTAATACATGAAAATAACATCGTCTAAAAAATAACTCCGAAGTTCGATTTCATATAACTGGACATAGAGGCATCAGATTAGAGTTTAACTCTCCATGATAGATATCTGGTTTTTAACAAGATTAAATACAGAGAGAAACCTATTTAGATCATTATGCTTAGATATAGCGTCCTTACAATTATCGGTAGGCACACCGTCTTCATCAGTAGCTGCTAAAAAATAAGCAGACTCACATGCTAGGTTAGATAGCTCTGACAGTTGATCAATACCTTGAGTATATAACCAATCATTTAAGTCATCGAGATCAACTTTGTTTACAATTACATTAGCCATAGTGCACCTCCTATCGGTGTATTGTGGTTAGTCTTGTTAGGTGGTGGCTGCCACCTAGCAAGATGTTTTAAAAAACACATAAAATATTATGTAAAATAAACATAAATATTTATGTTTATGAGATTTACTATTGATAAGGTCTCAAAAACTTCTCATATATTTCATCTCTACTATCGTCAGTGTTTTCACAAAAGTGATAAATGAAACGGCGAAACTCACGAGACATGGTGGTATCCCTTAAAAAACAAGCACGCTTAAACGCAAGCTTTTGCTTTTTATTAAGCTTGAATTGAATGGAGTCATCATTTTCTTCAATCATTACGCTTTAAAGTCCGGAACGAGTTTATATTCACTGCAAAATTCAGCTTTATTGTATTGATCCATGTGATCAATCCATCGAACTATGAGTTCGATTTCTTCATTAATATTTAAGATGCCAACAACAATGCCAACTTTCTCAGTTGGCGGATTAGGAAGGTACGCACGATCACGAATTTTGACTATTTCTCGATTCATCATGCAGGCAGCTTCTTCTGTATTGAATCGAAGATATGGATCCCAATCGCTAAAATTATTTTGATACTCAATTCTTCGTAAATATTTCTTCTCGATTTGCTTTAATTTATTCATAAATTCTCATGCGTACAGTTATTGATACAAGTCCAAGGGGCGCGGGGCGGGCAATGCCCTGCCACCCGCTCGCCCTCCCTATTCCCTACTGGTTCTCCATGTTGAAAAATATGCCATCTAGTTAATCGAGTAATAAACTCAACACCATCAAGCAATAATCCTTTAATCTTTGCCGGTGCAATATCACCATATCTAGTAAGCCCCTCTTCGATAAACTCCCCTGTTTCCTTATCTACAAATTCTGGCTGGACATAGAGGATTTTTATCGGTTGATCAGTACGGCGCATATGAGGACCGCCCATAACCATTACAAAAGCTGCAAAATCAGATGCACCTGCATGCAAAGCCGCGTCGCCAATTAGCGAGCCTCTACAGGTTTCCGTTAAATCATCGGAGTTTGCTATACGACGAAGCTCTCGCCAGACAGTGACTGAAGGGCCACCAATTTGTTGGAATTGACGGATACCCCAGACACTTGACCAAGTATCAATGGAGTTAGCAGCCTTGGTTGAATCGTTGCCATAGAGGTCCTCTTCGATATGAGAACCGTCGATATTTTTGGCAATGTATTTAGCAATATAACCAGCAGCAGAACCTTTGTCTTTATCAATGGCTACCGCTTTAAATCTTGATTTCCTAGCACCCTTTTCATTGGGGCTATCTTCTAAAGCATATTTTTTAACAATTCTTCTAAAAGCGGCTTTAAACTCTGGCGGCATAAACATGAGCAAATGCCAATGAGGTGTACCGTCGTGATTAGGCTCGGATACTCTGAAACCATAGTGAGGAATCCCATCTCGAGATAATTTAGATCTAACCCTAGACCAAAGTGTATTTAAATATATTTGAGCTTCACGAGGAGTAGTTCCATCGTACTTAGGATTACACCTACCCGTCTTTTTAAAACGAGCGTGCATTCTTGATGGACACGTAATAGTATAAAACTCACCGATATCACCTAAACGATCTGCAACAATCTCAAAGCCTTTAATTCTTACCATAAGCTCTGAGCGACGAATATACGGGTTAGAAACAGACTTTTCGTAAAGCTCTTTCAGGGAGAAGGTTTGCAGCTGATCATTAACCAGATAAGAGTTTTCTAGGTAAGTTTGTGTAGCCTGCCTTTGATCCGCTCTATCAAGCTGAGAATTAACGCTTGAATACGCGCTACTGTGGTGATGAACCATACCAATATCACGAGCCACACCTTCTAAAATCTGCCTCTGAAGGCCAAACATTTTGCGCTTCCACCAACGCACACAGCAAAGACGATTAATCATTGCATGGACAGTAGATTCATCAGGTAAAGCGAGACCAAACTCTCTAGGCAATTTAGAGCATTGAGCTAACGAGCTATCAGGGTCAGATATCTTGGCGGCAATACGACGATTATGATCTGCGAGATCTTGAGCTTTTGATTTAAGCTCAGACTTGGAACAAGAAAAATTAAAACCACCCACATTAAGACGCTGATCAATGGATAAGAGCTTTAAATTTGCCTCAATATAATTTTTGCGGTCCGCAATATGGGCATAGTCAGATGCCATGGAAAGAGCAAATTGGGGATGAGACTCAAAGATCTCTTTCCTAAATTGCTTACATTGATGAGTACCGTATCCCTTGGTCTCATTCTGCGCACAAAGAACGTCTTCCTCGTTCGCCAGCGCTGCCTCGTTATCCGTTATTTGTGACGCAGATGAGACGAAAGGAGGGTTAGATGTGACTAAATTGTGACTTTCTGGAGACCTAGATGGACCACCAGAGACCACTTTATGGGAATCAGGAGAATTACTACAAGCCCTATTATACTTGGGCTGTAGTGGTCTAGAGAGGTCTAAAGCACTCTCTTGTATATGGTGGAGGCGGGGGGAGTTGAACCCCCGTCCGTCAGCACTCTGCCCTCGGCTCTACATGTTTAGTTTCCGTTAATTGATTTAACCGCATACAGCCCAACGGGCAGGACGTAATTGGCGAACTTAGTATTATTTAGCAACAATGCCCTAAGCATACATTGCAGCGATCCTGTTCTATATGACAGTCAGTAGCGCGATACAGGCACCTTGCTAAAGACCGCTAGGACCGAAGTCACTAGATGGTACTTTTTCACTGCTTACGCAGCTAGTTGAGCACCGTAGTTGTCATCATTTGCAACTATAAGTTTGCAGCTTTTGATTTACGTGATTGGCTACCATCACGACATGCACCTTGGGTTTTGTCACCGGCGTCGAATCCAAATCGCCCCCTTTCTTTGTATAATTGTCTCATACTTCGTTGTGCTTCGGATTTGTAAATGCTCACGTACTTATTGTACGCTCTGCGTTACTCACCTCGCACGCCTCGTCTGAAACAATTCTACTTCGAAACATTTCTTCACATTTTTAAATAACTAAAAACGATAAGTTATTCTACCGCAGTTTCCCTAGTTATAGGGGTTATTTTTGCTGTTTTAAAAACTGCTCGCACACTGTAATTAGGTTTGCTGTTTGCTCTACTGTACCTATGGTTATGCGTAGGCCGGTTTTGCCTTTAAGGGCTTTGGGGCGCACGAGTATGCTGTTTTGCTTTAGGTGTTCAGCCATGGCATCGGCTTTGTCGAAGAATGCCCATATGTAGTTGGCTTGGCTTGGCCAATAGTCGATGTTGTTGGTATCGAGCCATGCCTCAAATTGCGGTTTGGCGCTTTGCATTACCTCGCTCACGTATTGCTCGGTGTACTCTGGGTTGTCGAGTGCGGCATTGGCGGCGACTATAGCGAGTTGGTTGATGTCGTAGGGGCCGCGAATATTGCACAGTGCATCAATGTAGGCGCTATTTGCCAATATGTAGCCAAAGCGTAGCGAGGGTATGCCCCAGGTTTTTGAAAAGGTACGGGTAATAAATATATTCTCGTAACTAGCCAATAGGCTCGCCGAGCTTTGGCGGCTGTACTCGTAATAGCATTCATCGACTAATACGGCAGCATGAGGGGCGGCTTTTGCCAGCTCTTCTATCACCTTGTTATCCACCAGTGTGCCGCAGGGGTTGTTGGGGTTTGAGACAACAATAATCGCGGTATTGGGTGTAATGGCTGCCAATACCTCAGTCAGTGGGTAGCCACTCTCTTTACTGTATTGCGGCTCGATGATTCTCATAGCCTCGACTTTGGCGCATTGGTTGTACATGGCAAAGCTTGGGCCAGGGATAATCGCCTCGGCATCATCTGCATTAGCGGGCCTTGCAAGCGCTCTAAATATAAGGTCGATCCCTTGGTCAGAGCCATTGGTAATCATTACTTGTGTGGCATCTACTCCTGTGTAGCTCGCCAAACGCTCGACGATATCTCCATAGGCCGGGTATTGTTGTAGGCGGCCATCACTAATAAAGCTCTGTAGTGCATCAATAATTGGCTGGCTCACGGGTATAGTGCGCTCGTTAAAATCCAGCAGCGTAAAGTCTTTAGGGTTGCGTCCTTCTAGAGGTGGCTTATAGGCAGACATAGCTAATATATGGGATTTAATAATACTCATAAGATTTTACCGCTATATAAAACGATTGATTAAAGCGTGTAGATTAAGGAGGATTTAACGCACAAGTACTAACGAACTAATACAAGGTTGTCGCGATGTATCATTTCATCTTCGTTTTTATAGCCCAGTAAGTTCTCGATCTGGTCACTGGGCTGGCGCAGGATTTTTTGCGCCTCCTGGCTATTGTAGTTAGCAAGGCCACGAGCGATTTCGTTGCCGCTAGAATCGGTGCAACTTACAAGATCACCACGGGTGAATCTCCCTTTAACTGCCTGAATACCCACGGGCAATAAACTACGGCCCGATTGCTTTAACACTTTTACAGCACCGTCATCTAATACGAGCTCGCCACGGCGTTGCAACTGCCCTGCCAGCCAACGTTTACGCGCAGCTTGTGGTTGTTGATCGGCCAAGAGCAAAGTACCAAGTGACTCACCACCGGCAAGCTTGCCTATAATATTTTCAATAGCACCACCGGCTATCACGGTTTGCGTACCGGAGCGCGCCGCTAGACGTGCTGCACGTAATTTAGTCACCATACCACCACGACCGAGGCTACCTGCACCACTCACCATGGCATCCAGTGTTGTATCATCAGCAGAGACGTTATCAATAAGTACCGCATCTTTATTGTGGCGTGGATCGGCGCTAAATAAACCATCTTGATCTGTTAGCAACACCAACACATCGGCCTCGACTAAGTTAGCCACCAATGCCGCAAGGGTGTCGTTATCACCAAAGCGGATCTCGTCGGTTACCACGGTATCGTTTTCGTTAACGATGGGGATTACACCAAGGGATAACAATGTTTTTAAGGTCGCCCGCGCATTAAGGTAACGCTCGCGGTTAGAGAGATCGTCGTGGTCTACTAGTATTTGTGCCGCATGCAAGTCAAAGCGACCAAAAGCCTCCTCGTAGGCTTGTACCAAACCCATTTGCCCTATAGCGGCGGCGGCCTGTAGCTCGTGTACCGATGATGGGCGCTGCTGCCAACCCAAACGTGTCATGCCCTCAGCAACAGAGCCTGAAGAAACAAGTACAACCTCGATATTACGTTTACGCAATACTGCAATTTGGCTTGCCCAGGCACCTATGGCAGCCACATCTAAACCACGGCCATTATCGGTGAGCAGGGAACTGCCAATTTTTATAACCCAGCGCTCGGCCTGTTGTATTTGTGCTCGTTGCATTGTTGCTTTTAGCTCGTTGTTATTCTTTGGTTTTAATTTTCGCTTTAGTCTATTTTTAGTTATTCGGCGTACACAACTTCAACGTCGTCATCATCGTCGTCAAAGTCATCATCGCTCTTACCTTTTGCCGCCTGCCTCTCGGCACGGTGCCTTTCGCGTAGCTCTTCGATACGCGCGCGCGCCTCTTGCTGCATTTGGTGCTGCTCGGCCACTTCTTTTTCGGCAAGTTCTGGCTCGTCTTGCTCGGCTTGTTGTATTTCTTCCAAGCGCTCCATAATATTTTGGCAAAGAATATCAGTGCCGTTATTTGCAATCGCTGCAATACTAAATGAGCGCCCCTTCCAACCAGACTGCTCTAAAAATTCGTCACAACGTGCTTTAGCATTATCACTAAGCATGTCGATCTTGTTCATCACTAGCCAGATTTCTCGGCCAGCAAGTGTTGGGCTAAAGTTCTCTAGCTCCTCAACAATGCTTTGCATGTTTGCCACTGGGTCAGAGCCATCCATCGGTGCCATATCAACTAGGTGTAACAATATGCGGCAACGTGTTAAATGCTTTAAAAAGCGAATACCCAGGCCCGCACCCTCGGATGCCCCCCCAATAAGCCCAGGGATATCTGCAATCACAAAACTGCGGTGCGCTTGCACTTTTACCACACCTAAATTTGGCACAAGCGTGGTAAATGGGTAGTCGGCGACTTTGGGCTTAGCCGACGATACCGAGCGTATAAATGTCGATTTACCTGCATTGGGCAGGCCTAGTAGGCCAATATCGGCGAGTACTTTTAGCTCTAGCTTAAGCTCGCGGTGCTCGCCCTCGGAGCCCGGCGAGGTTTGCCGTGGCGCGCGGTTAACACTGGATTTATAGCGGGTATTACCAAGGCCATGGAAACCACCTTGGGCAACCAACAGCAAGTGGCCATGAGTCGTAATATCGCCGAGTAGTTCCCCTGTCTCGATATCGTGTACCGATGTCCCTACAGGCACTTTTAATGTCAGGTCTTCGCCTTTGGCACCAGTACAGCATTTACCACTACCAGACTCGCCAGTTTTGGCTCGGTACTTTGGCTGGTAGCGAAAGTCGATGAGTGTGTTGAGGTCGTTATCACCTTCCAAATACACACTGCCACCGTCACCACCATCACCACCATCGGGGCCACCTTGGGCAATATATTTTTCTCGACGGAAGCTCAAACAACCATTGCCACCATTGCCGGCAAAGACGGATATTTTTGCTTCATCTACAAATTTCATGATATCAACTCGGCGCTTATGCGCTAATAATACAAATAATGTTGTTGGTGCTTATCATAAGTAACTTAGCTCTATTTACCTAGAGCTTGTTAACATTAAAAATAGCCACCAATAAAAAAGCCCCGTCTAGGACGAGGCTTTTAATAAAAGATCTAATGTATTCGTTGTTAACTAAGCAGAAACCACATTAACAAACTGACGATTTTTAGGACCTTTTACTTCAAATTTAACCACGCCGTCTGCTTTTGCAAACAAAGTATGATCTTTACCAATACCAACATTCTCGCCCGGGTGTACTTTAGTACCACGCTGACGAATAAGGATGTTACCTGCAATTACTGCTTGGCCGCCAAAACGCTTAACGCCAAGGCGTTTACTTATGGAATCACGACCGTTATTAGTACTACCACCAGCTTTTTTATGAGCCATTAGTCATTACTCCCCTTTCATTAATTCTTTAGTTTGAGCGATCCAGTCATCACGCTCGATACGACCTTTAAGGCCAAGCTTCTCATCAATCTCAGCGGCTTGCTCTGGGCTCCACGCTGCAATCTCAGCATAAGTGGTAATGCCTGCTTCGTTAAGCTTTTTAACCATAACTGGGCCAACACCGGTAATCTTACCTAAGTCGTCACCATCTGTTGATGCGGCTGCTTTTTTAGGTGCAGCCTTTGAAGCCGCGGCCTTTTTAGGTGCTGCTTTAGCACCATCGGCAACGATTTCAGTGATTTTGATTTCTGTGAACCACTGGCGATGCCCTTGACGCTTCATTGAATGCTTACGACGGCGAAACTTGATAATGCGCACTTTCTCTCCACGACCGTGGGCAACAACTTCCGCTTTAACCGCAGCGCCTGCTACAACAGGAGTACCAATGGTAACGTCATCGCCATTTGATACTAATAATACGTCATCAAATTGAACAGTGTCACCTGTTGCAACTTCAATTTTCTCTACTTTAAGGGTTTCACCCTCTACAACGCGGTGTTGCTTACCACCGGTTTTAATTACTGCGTACATAATGTGCTCCATACGGTATGGACGGCGCTAAGTAGTTTATGTCTTTCCTTTAACCTTACTGCCTATCAAAAAACAATAAGCAAAGGAGCAATAAACGTTTTGGACTCGAGCCGTTTAAATAAATGTGACCAAAAAATTAAGGCCGCGAATTATAAGACACAAGACACACCAAAACAACACTTATATTGCCTTATTTATAGGCATTATCCGATTTAATGCTATTGCTTATCATTGTGACCTTGACAGCTAGCACTTGTCTCCCTAGCATCGCACTCGACATTACTGCTATATATATCAATTAAGTACTAAATAAACGCTATTTACGCATAAGTAGATGTACTTTTGTTATTCTATCGGTAAAGAATAAACCTAATAAAGAAACCACTCTATGCTATCTTTTCATCAAGCGGTTGCAAAAGATTTTGAAGCCGTTAATCAACTCATCTTGGGCCAAGTCCACTCCGACGTCGACCTTGTCGAAAACATTGGTAATTACTTAATTAATGCAGGTGGTAAAAGGTTGCGCCCGCTGCTAGTGCTCTTGGTTGCCAAAGCCTTGGACTACAAGGGTAGCGAGCAACACACACTTGCGGCCATTATTGAATTTATTCACTCCGCCACCCTGTTACACGATGATGTTGTTGATACCTCAGATATGCGCCGCGGCCGTGCTACAGCTAATGCCAAATGGGGAAATGCACCCAGCGTATTAGTCGGTGACTTTTTATATTCTCGCGCTTTTCAGATGATGGTCGCTATTGGCAGCATGCCAATTATGGATATTTTATCCAATACGACTAACACTATTGCTGAGGGCGAAGTACAGCAATTAATTAATGCTGGCGATCCAAAACTTAGCGAAGAAAACTATTTTACGGTGATTCATAAAAAAACCGCCGTTTTATTTGAAGCAGCTTGCGAGACGGCATCGGTTATTAGCGGAGGTAGCACTGACTTACAGGCAGATTTAAAAGCCTATGGCTATCACCTAGGGATAGCCTTTCAGTTAGTTGATGACGCACTTGACTATACAGGCACTAGCGAGGCTTTGGGCAAAAACGTAGGAGACGACCTCGCCGAAGGCAAACCGACGCTACCGCTGATTTACGCAATGCAACATGGCACCGAGCAAGAAAGCCAATTAATTGCCGATACTATCAAAGCAACCTCTGCCGATGATCGCAATGCACCCGTTGACCCCACAACTTTAAAAGAAATTATTGCCATTATACAAAAGACGGGCGCCATTGATTACACGCATAAAAAAGCAGAGGATCACGTAGCTAAAGCAAAGGCATCACTCGCCTTATTGAAAGACTCTACTTATAAAACCGAATTAGAAAAGCTCGCCGATTTTTCACTCGGTCGCGACCATTAAGAAAGCGCTTAAAGCACAAAGGATTAGGTAATATAAAGTTACTGTATGAATAAAACATTAGAAAATCTTGCGAAGGCCATGCAATCAAATACGCTACTAGAGCTATTTGACCAACAACCCAATCGCGCCCAAGATTTTACGATTAATGTTGGGGGTGTTCATTTTGATTTTTCTAAAAACCATATCACGCCCGATGTCATTACCGCGCTTTGCAATAGTGCACGACAAAATAATATTCGCAGCGCCATTGATGATTTGTTTGCTGGTGCCCCAGTAAACACCACCGAAAAGCGTGCAGCATTGCACACCGCGTTACGAGAACCTGCTGGCGACTGCGAACAAAGCTCACTGGTACAAGCCACTCTCAATAAAATGGATAAATTTGTTGAGCGCATTCATCAGCAACAATGGCTTGGTTTTAGTGGCAAGCCTATTACGACTATCGTTAATATTGGTATTGGCGGCTCGGACCTTGGGCCACGCGTTGTTACACAAGCGCTGTTTGCTTTTCGTAAAGAGAATATCACCTTACAATTTATTGCTAACATTGATGGTGCTGATCTCGCCGACCGTCTATTACATCTAGACCCTGAGACCACATTATTTATTGTCGCCTCAAAATCATTTACCACGGCAGAAACATTAAGTAATGCACGTAACGCACGCCAATGGATGCTAGATGCTGGTTGTACTCAAGACTTACTCAAACAACATTTTGTCGCCATTAGCTCAAATATAAAAATTGCTAGCGAATTTGGCATTGATGAAGACAATATATTTCCTATGTGGGATTGGGTGGGTGGACGCTACTCACTATGGTCTGCCATTGGTTTACCTATTGCGCTTGAAATTGGCATGGAGCGTTTTAGAGAATTACTTGCTGGCGCCCACAGCATGGATATGCATTTTAAAGACGCGCCCCTTGAAAAAAACATGCCCGTTATCGCCGCACTGATTAGCCACTGGTACAGTGTTTATTGGGGCGCAAGCTCTCACGCAATACTGCCTTATGCACAACGCATGAAGGCACTGCCTGCCTACTTACAACAGCTCGATATGGAAAGCCTAGGCAAGGGCGTTACCCACACAGGCGAAACAATATCAACGCCAACAGGCTCAATCCTTTGGGGAACAGAGGGCTCCAATGGGCAGCACAGCTTTCACCAGCTATTGCATCAGGGCACACACTTAATCCCTTGCGATTTTATTGCTGTTAAAAAAACCATGAGCGAATACGATACACAACATTGGTATTTACTCTCTTGCTGCTTAAGCCAGTCGCAAGCACTGTTACAAGGTAAAACACTCGCACAGGCTAAAGATGAGCTGCTTGCCAAAGGATTAGATAAAGAAGAAGTTGATCGATTGGCGCCCCATAAAGTTATCCCAGGCAACAGACCCAATAATATTATTATTATGGATGAGCTAACGCCTTTTAATCTTGGGGAGCTACTCGCTTTTTATGAGCACAAGGTTTATACCACGAGCGTACTATTAGATATTAATGCCTTTGACCAATGGGGAGTGGAGCTTGGCAAGCAATTAAACGAAGATATTTTACAGGCTATAAATACAGGTGATATTAATAGCAATTGGGATGACTCAACGATCCAGTTAATTAATTATTTGCGCCAATCAAAACAGTAAGCTTATCACCACCCCTCTCTTTTAAAATAATTTTTCTAAAGCTAGGTTCTCTAGGCTTTCGCTCTGCCATTGCGATAAATAATAAATACCAGCAGCATGGTTTGATACATTAGCAGATGAAAAAACAACCTCTTTAAAATAATAGCTTTGCACTAAAAGTTCTTGCTCGCAACAGTAAGCCTTACTCACTCCAGCCTCACCAGAGCAGTCAATATTTTTAAATCCAACTGCAATACCAGCACCCAGTGTTTTACTAATCGCTTCTTTTTGCGTCCAGTAGGCGATTGCTTTTTTTGTGGGGGCATTTAGGTTTTTATGGCTCTCACTAATAGACAAGACTTGCTTGTTGGTAAATGCGTAATCAATAACTTTTTTACTGATTTCTCTATCTGATTTCTCTACATCGACACCAATGTTCGCTTGCGCAGAAATACCTAGTAAAACCCAACCAGCGCTATGGGAGAGATTAAAATCGATTGCACCCCCTTGCTCGCAAAAAGGCTTACCTTTGCTATGAGTAGAAAACCCTAAGGATTGCGGCTCTATATCGAGTATTGCCGACAGGCAATATCGCTTAAGCGAGTGAGCCACAATATAGCTAGCTCTATCGGCATCCGACTTAAAACTATCTGCACGCTTTTTTTCATTATCGGACAACAGTAAATATTTATCATGGCAATCGACGACATCAACCGGAACAACAATGACACAATGACAGCTTGCCGATAAAAGGCTTTTTGCACTTATGCTAGCAGCTCTCTCAAGAGTCATGACATTATCAACCAAGTAGCCAAATTAGTGATTAAGGCTTGTGCGGGCGAGACAGGTATTCATGGCTTTGCATCTCTAGCAAGCGGCTTTGAGTGCGCTCAAATTCAAACTGTAAACGTTGGCCACTGTATAATTCATGTATAGGCTTTTCGGCAGTAATAATCACTTTAACACTGCGGTCGTAAAATTCATCAACCAAATTGATAAATCGACGTGCTTGATCTTCTCGCTTTTCGGTAAGCTCCGGAATATCAGAGATTAATACTTCGTGATATTCCATCGCTATTTCGATGTAGTCATTTTGTGAGCGCGGCCCATCGCACAAGGCTAAAAAGTCAAACCAAATAACATCTTCACAGACAAAGCGCGCCTTAATTGGGCGACCTTCAATATTAATTGACGTATCCTCAACAGCTTCATGGATATCTGGCACAAGGCTCTCAAAGCTTTTCATTAAACTAGTATCAGCATCAGCGTCTAATGGCCAGTGATAAAGCTCTGCTTGCTCTAGTAGGCGCAAGCGATAATCAGTACCGCCATCGACATTAACAACCTCCGTGTGCTTATTCAGTAGTGCAATAGCCGGTAAAAAACGTGCTCGCTGGAGGCCATTTTTATACAAGCCATCGGGTACGATATTCGATGTTGCTACAAGGGAGACACCATTTTTAAACAGCGCTTGTAGTAATGTTGCTAAAATCATCGCATCAGTAATATCCGAGACAAAAAATTCATCAAAACAAATAATGCGTGTCTCATCGGCAAGCCGTTTGGCCACAATATCGAGCGGGTTCTTTTGGTTATCGAGCGTTTTTAGCTCCCTGTGTACGCGTCGCATAAAACGGTGAAAATGCACCCGCATCTTTTGCTCAAAGGGTAGGCTTTCGTAAAAAATGTCCATCAAATAGGTTTTTCCCCGCCCAACACCACCCCAAAAATATAGGCCCATTTCAGGTGTTTTGCCTGAGGAAAAGCTTAAAACGCTCGATAATTTAGCCAAAATACCTTGCTCACGCTCGTGTGCGGCAATCAAACGGTGGTATAAATCATCTAGTTTATTAACTGCCAGCTGTTGAGCATCGTCTTGGGTAAAACCCGACTGGGTCAAATCTTGCTGATAACGCTGCTTTGGGCTCAGTGCAAGAACCTCGGTATCTAATGTATTGAGGTTTAGAGATGATGGCTGATTCATTGTAAATTGGGCGCCTAATTGAAGATTAGAGGGTATTTTATCGCTTATTTGAACAATTATCCTATGATCATTGTAATAAACCCGATTAATAGTGACAAAGTGTCACAATAACAAAACAAAATCCGTTAATATCTGTCTATTGTCCTAGGACTAAGTCAGCGACTACCGGTATAATCTTTTTTCATCAACTGTTTTACACTAGGAGACCACTTGTGTTTTCACTTATTACTTTAATCGGCGCATCCGTGGCAGCTCTTATACTTGGCTGCATTATTGGCGCCGTACTTACTCGCACTCTGTCTCCACAGGAGCAGAAAGCTCGCGATCTAGAGTCAAAGCTACAAGATAGCGAAAAACAACTATCGCAATACCAACAAGAGGTCACGCAACATTTTGCGCAAACAGCTAATCTTGTTAATTCGCTGACACAAAGTTACAAAGATGTACACGAGCACCTCGTTAGCGATGCCCTTAAACTTGCTAATGTTGATATCGGCAGACAATTACTCAATGACTCAGAGGCTAGCGACATTCTCCCTGAACCAAGCATTGATCAGAGCGAATTTGAGCCACCCAAAGATTGGGCTCCAAAGACTCCTGGCTCAGAGGGAACATTAAGCGAAAGCTTTGGGCTAAAGGAAGGCAATGAGCAAGAGGCGAACGCAATCAAAGCGTCTTAGCTGATGACCCTATGAACGCACTAAACCGGTATATTATACAACCTATTCTACTTGGCTTATTGGTAGGTGTTATAGCTATTATTGCTATACCGGATTTGCGTTATTCTTTTGGTAAGCAAGTATCTCACTTTTTTAGGTTAGGCACTTCACAAAACCTATCTTATGCCAACGCAGTAAAACGTGCCGCACCCGCGGTTGTTAACATATCAACACAAAGAAGCGTAGACGCACCTCGCAACCCATTATTTGATGACCCTTGGTTTCGCCGCTTTTTTAATAGCGCCGATGTCCCCAGCCAACAACGTATGTCATCTGCATTAGGCTCAGGCGTAATTATCAATAAAGAGGGCTATCTACTCACTAATCTCCATGTTATAGACGGTGCAGAAGATATTTTTGTAACGCTACGCGATGGTAGATTAATAAAAGCTAAAATTATCGGAACCGACGAAGCAACGGATTTGGCTGTTCTTAAAATCGACGCAGAAAAAATAGATACGATTGTACTCGGAGATCCAAACACTGCCTTTATTGGCGACATAGTGCTTGCCATTGGTAACCCTGTTAATGTTGGACAAACCGTTACACAAGGTATTATTTCAGCAACAGGCCGTCATGGTCTTGGCTTAAACGTCTACGAAAACTTTATTCAAACCGATGCAGCAATTAACCCTGGCAACTCTGGCGGTGCACTTATCGATATTAATGGCCGGCTTCTAGGTATAAATACTGCCATACTTGAGCGGAAAAACACCAAAAATAAGGATGGCGGCTCAATTGTTGGAATCGGTTTTGCGATCCCAGCCGATATTGCCGTTAATGTCATGAATGATATTATCTCCTCGGGTGAGGCTATACGAGGATGGCTAGGTATAGAAGCGCAACCACTAAGCCAGAATATTATTAATAGTTATAGTGCTGGCACAATTAATGGCGTGTTAATTACTATTGCATACCCTGACGGACCCGCTGATCTTGCGGGAATACAACCTGGTGACATACTCACCCACATTAATGATAAACCTGTTGGCAATGGCAGAGAGGCAATGAATTTAATTGCACAAGTACGCCCAAACGATAAAGTACTGCTAACGGCTATTCGTGCAAATAAAAAACTACAACTCTCAGCCATTGCAGCCAAGAGACCTCGCGAGATTTAACTTGTATCAGATAGATCCCGCTTAACTTTTAATTCTACCCTTTATTTCTACTTTCTAACTCTACTCTTTAATTCTATATTCTGCCGAGCGTGCATGTGCCTCTAGCGATTCGCCTTGCGCTAGCACCGATGCTACCTTTCCAAGTTTATCTGCACCTTCGGGAGAACAATGAATAATAGAGCTACGCTTTTGAAAATCATAAACGCCTAAAGGCGATGAAAAACGTGCGGTACCCGAGGTAGGCAGCACATGATTTGGCCCTGCGCAGTAATCACCCAAGGCTTCTGATGTATAACGCCCCATAAAAATAGCACCTGCATGGCGAATATCATCAACATAGGTTTCTGGATCTGCGACAGATAGCTCTAAATGTTCTGGTGCAATTCGGTTAATTAAATTAAGCACATCTTGCTTATCCCTTGCCTGAATCAATGCTCCACGATCCGTTAACGACTGCGTGATAATCTCCGCACGAGACATACCCGGTAATAGTTTTTCAATACTTGCATTAACCGCATCTAAAAATTCACTATCGGTACTAATTAAAATCGCTTGCGCTTGTTCGTCATGCTCAGCTTGAGAAAATAAATCCATCGCAATCCAATCTGGATTTGTTTGCCCATCGCTGACAACTAAAATTTCTGAAGGGCCAGCGATCATATCAATTGCAACTTGGCCAAACACTGCACGCTTTGCAGTAGCAACATAAATATTTCCTGGCCCAACAATTTTATCAACTTTAGCGATTGTTTCTGTGCCGTAGGCAAGTGCGGCAACGGCTTGTGCACCACCTACGGTGTAGATTTCATCAACACCTGCGATAGCAGCTGCCGCCAGTACCATGTCATTGAGAGAGTTATCGGGAGCAGGAACCACCATCACAACATGGCCAACACCGGCAACTTTTGCAGGAATTGCATTCATTAAAACAGAGGATGGATAAGAAGCTTTACCGCCAGGTACGTACAAGCCAACACGATCCATCGGCGTAATTTTTTGCCCAAGCACCGTGCCGTCTTGCTCGCTAAACTGCCAAGAATCCTGACGCTGGTGCTGGTGATAATCTTTTACACGTTGCGCAGCCACCTCTAAGGCGTCGCGCTGATCACTAGGAATAGCCTCCAAAGCACGAGACAAATCTTGCGAAGAGATTTTTAACTCGTCAATACTGCTAAGCGAACGCCGATCAAATTTATTGGTATATTCAATAACAGCCGCATCACCCTTTGCACGTACATTAGCAATAATCTCATCAACGGTTTGCGCTACATGAGGGTCAGAAACCGACTCCCATGCTAATAAATCATTGATATCTGCATCAAAGTTTGCAGAAGCTGAATTAAGGCGACGTATAGACATAAGATAACAACTTAGCTAAAAAGTAAGATGCCCGACAAAAGGCGTGAGAGATAATAATGACGCGAAAAAATAATATTTCAAGTCATTGCTGATTGAATAAAACTAATAGAGAAATAGCCTAGCATTAAGTCCAGAAGTTAACCCTGAGACAAGAATAAACGTTAGCCTTGGGCTTCGGTCTTCACATGCTCCGCAATTGCCTCTACAAGGGGCTGCATTAATGCATGCTTCATTTTCATTGAGGCTTTATTGGCAATCAAACAAGAACTAATAGAAGCAATTTCTGTTCTTGCTTCGAGCCCATTGGCCTTTAGTGTATTACCGGTATCGACAATATCAACAATTTCATCGGCAAGACCAACAATGGGAGCAAGCTCCATAGCGCCGTAAAGTTTTATAAAGTCTGCCTGCCTGCCCTGCTCCGCATAAAAACGACGAGCAACGTTTACATATTTAGTGGCAACTTTTATGCGCCCCTGCTTAACAGGCATGCCTTTTATGGCCGCAGTCATTAATTTACAGCGCGCAATACCAAGATCAACTAATGAATAAAGGCCATCGCCACCATGTTCCATTAATGTATCTTTTCCCGAAACACCTAAATCTGCTGCACCAAATTGTACATAGGTGGGGACATCGCTACCTCTAAGGATCAACAACCGTACATTATCTATACTGGTATCAAAGGCTAACTTACGGCTTTTACTAATATCTTCTAACGGTTTAATACCAGCAGCTTCTAGTAACGGTAAGGTCTCTTGCAAAATGCGCCCTTTAGTTAGCGCAATGGTTAATTGTGACATTGTTTATTTACTATCTCTGTAGAGTATTTGTTTCACTAAAAACTAAATATACATAGCCTAAGATGGGACACGTTTAATATTGGCACCTAGCTGTTGCATTTTTTCTTCGATACACTCATAACCGCGATCAATATGATAAATACGATCAACAACCGTATCACCATCAGCAACTAGGGCTGCGATCACAAGGCTCGCAGATGCACGTAAATCCGTTGCCATAACTGGGGCTGCTTTTAGCTTTTCTACGCCGGTTATAATGGCTGTATTGCTCTCTAGCTTAATGTCTGCTCCCATACGATTAAGCTCATGTATTTGAATCAAGCGATTTTCAAAAATCGTCTCTATCACTGTACCCACACCCTCAGCTATAGCATTCATTGCAGTGAACTGCGCCTGCATATCTGTAGGAAAGGCTGGGTAAGGGGCTGTTTTCAAGCTTACTGCTTTTGGGCGCTGGCCTTTCATATCAAGCTCGATCCAATCATCACCCGATGTGATATACGCACCAGCGGCCTCTAGTTTGAGCAAGACTGACTCTAAAATATCTGCACGTGTGTCTTTTAGCTTAATGCGCCCACGCGTTGCAGCAGCGGCCACTAAATACGTACCTGTCTCAATCCTATCGGGCATAACATCGTATTGGCAACCCGTTAATTCTTCTACACCCTCGATAATCAAGGTATCGGTGCCAATGCCTTCTATTTTTGCACCCATGGCACACAAGCAATTGGCAAGGTCGACAATTTCTGGCTCGCGCGCTGCATTTTCAAGTACGGTTTTACCATCAGCTAAAACAGCGGCCATTAATAGATTCTCGGTACCACCAACAGTGACGATATCCATGAAAAAATGGGCACCCTTAAGCCTACCATCACACTTAGCACGAATATAACCCTCATCGACCTCAATGATCGCCCCCATTGCCTCTAGACCGCGCAAATGAATATCCACAGGACGGCTACCAATCGCACAACCACCCGGGAAGGAAACATTAGCTTCACCAAACCGGGCAAGCATTGGGCCAAGCACCAAAATAGATGCCCGCATGGTTTTAACTAAATCATAGGGAGCGGTATATTCTTTAATGGTATTGGCATCAACTTCAACACGCATTTTTTCATTCAATGTTACCGACAAACCCATACTTCTAAGCAGGGCTAACATCGTCGTTACATCGTTTAAATGTGGGAGATTACCAATACACATGGGTGTTTTGGTGAGTAGTGTCGAGGCCAAAATAGGCAATGCTGAGTTTTTCGAACCTGAAATACGGATTTCACCACTAATTGGGCCGCCACCGCTTATGATTAATTTATCCATTAAGCTTTATATCCCGAGTGTTGTATTGAATCAATATTAAGCCTGCCATTGGTCAGGTGTTAAGGTTTTCATATGAACTGCATGAACTTCACCACTGGCAATTTTCTCGTTGAGAACCGCCAATACTTTTTGTTGTTTTTTAACAGGGGACAAGCCCTTAAATACATCACTAACAATTAAAACACTGAGGTGACTGCCTTCGGACTCAAGCTCAATGTGTGCATCAGGAAAATTATCTGCCAAAAGGGCCTTAATAGCGGGGATATCCATGATTAACTCTTTTTATCTAAAGCGCGCAAGTGTAATAAAAATCGCAGAGACTTGCACCTTTTTCCTAAATTCATCCACCGTAAACAAACGTGGTTATCAAAGTACACATCCAGAAATTGACGAAAACAAAAAGGAGAATAGCTGGGGAACCCCAAACTAGATAAACTGATTAAAGACTTGGCCTGGCTCAGGCACGCCAAAGGAGTCTATTTGGCTAATACGCAAATTCAGCTCATCGGATAGGCGCTGAACATTGCTCTCTATATCCTCTACAAGGATTTCTGTTGAGTTATTTTGGCGGACATCGGGATTACTGATGTTGGCACTGGTGTCATTAACATTAACACCAATACCACCAGCGGGAGAGAACAAACCATCTGTACGCTGTTGCACTCTAGCCTCAAGCGCATCGCGCTCATCGATACGCTCTTGCGCTTGTAAATTTTGTAACTCAACTCTCGCCGCGGCTTCAAGCTGAACAGCCTGTGCTGCCACACTTCGATCTTGCGCAGAGGGTTCTGTGGGTGCTAATGCCGCCCGCCTAATAATTTGCGCTTTTTGGATAGTGGCTTCTGGGTCTCCAGAAACAGGGGCCGTACTAATTGAGACTTCACCACCTACCGCATAATTAATACCATCAGGGCCACGTTCAAAAGTGTACCTCGGCGAACCTGCATACTGACCACCAACCGCCGCATGAGCGCGTTCATGATTGCGTACTTCGCGATCTCTCGCTACAAGCTCTTGCACTTGTTGTTGCTCAAGGGTTTCTTGTTGAGCGTCTTGCTGCCTATTTTGTTGATCTTGGTTTTGTATTTGCTCTCGTTGCTCAGCATTTACAGCAGCTTGCGGCCCGCTATTGGATGCATTGGAGTTGTCGCTAACAACAGTAATAGTTCTGGGGCTGCTATCAATCAATCCATTAGCTGGTGTAGATTCATCTACAGGTTGAATGACAGAACCACGGTTCTCGATTTGCGATTGACCAACACGTAATATGGCAGAAGAATTGAAATTGCTTGCAGAAGAAGCACTAAGAAATGAAGTTTGTGAAGCAGATGAAATATTCATCGCGAGGACCTAAATCACGCCCGTATATCAACCAGCGTACCTAGACTTTCATCTGCTGATTGAATAACCTTCGCTGAAGCATCAAACAATTGCTGCTGGCGGTTAATCTCGACAATAGGCTCAACAATATCTGTAGCGACAGCAACAGTGCGCTGCACCGTACCCGCCGCTACTATCTCATTAGCTGCCTCAACGGTTGCACGCGAGCTATTTTGCAAGCCATTAAGGCCTTGCTGCAGCGCGCTACCGGTATTTGTGTTGGGGTTTATATTAATCATCGTTTATTGACGTCTACTTTTTACAATGTATCAAGTTTGACTTATCAACCTCTTCGCTATTAATTGCCAACCATTAGAACTTCCTTTTAAATATCTCCTTTAGTTTAAGGTTTTATTTTTTACTATAAGATAAAACCAAAATCCACAATATAATAATACGACATCCGAAAAAAAATAGCTGCGCTAAAAAGAGAAACTTTAAGACTATTTATTTACAAAAAAAGTATTAAAGCAACAATTTATCTATATCTAAAAACTTAGAGGCATTAATAGCAGAAGGATTATTCAAGAAAGGTATATGCCCCAAAAACGGGCACGCTAAACGTTTTTTAAGTGTCTCGATATTTTCATCTACAACCGTCATATCTTTGTCAATTTGATTGGCAACCCACCCACTTACACACAAACCGTCATTTTTTATTGCATCAAAAGCCAATAAAGAATGGTTAATACAACCTAGCTTTAAACCAACAACTAAAATAACAGGGACATTTAATTCTTTCACTAAATCTGCCAGTGTTTCATCATCATTGAGTGGGACTTTCCATCCACCTGCACCCTCTACTAAAGTTATATCATAGTTTTTTTGAAAAACGTGCTCACAATTTTTTGCCAAATCTTCCGCTGTTATTCTTAAGTTTATTTTTTCTGCAGCAATATGGGGGGCTATAGGCGGCTCAAGTGCGACAGCATTTATCTCGTCATAGCAGATCTCCGCCGACATAACTGACTGCAGAATTAATGCATCATCGTTGCGCAGGCCTTGAGAAGTTTTTTTACAACCCGCGGCAACAGGCTTTACCGCCGCTGTAGAAAAACCCCTTTCATTAAACCCATGTAATAATGCAGAGCTAACTAATGTTTTACCTGCGTCTGTATCGGTACCTGCAATAAAAAATTGCTTCATAATATTCAATCAGCTGACTTTCTAAGAATAAAGGAATAGACTTCATAAGTGGCAGGGAACTTTTCCCCTTCCTTAAATAACTCATAGGCTTTATATAGTGCATGTATATAAGCTTTGCTGTGCAAACTTTGTGGTCGCCCTTCATTGACATTATGCGCACCAATTAACTTTAACTCTTTGAGCAATTGCCGTACAGACTCAAACTGTAAAACCGGCAAAGCAACACGTTCTGCCTCTATCACCAAGCCACTTAACCCAATAGCATCACGCCAAGACTCCAGCCCTATAAATTGATTAACATGAACCCGATCATCAACAGCGCACCAAGATTTCTTCAACTCAATTAAAGTTTGTGGGCCAAGGGTCGTTAAGCCAACAACACCCCCAGGTTTTAAAATACGATTAAACTCAGAGAAGAGCTTGGGTAAATTTTCGCACCACTGCACGGCCATATTCGAAAAAACAACATCAACTGATTGGTTTTTTAAGGCTATATTCTCAGCATCAGAGCAAAGCAAAAAACTCTTATTAGAGGAATAATTCTCGATCGTCTTCTTCAAAAACCTCAGCATACCTTCTGCAAGATCAACGCCCAAATAATTGCAACCCGGATAAAAATCAGTCAACTTCTCTTTAAAAAATCCTGTACCACAACCAAGATCTACACAGTGACTTACGCTCAGAGACTCTGAATATTCAGAGAGCATAGATAGCAATTGCAAACCCATATCTCGCTGAAAATAAGCCGCAGAATCATAACTTGCGGCAGCACGACTAAAAGAATGAGCTATTTTTATTTTATCCACAACAATTCACCTACACTTACTCGATAGCCTTTCAAAAAATTCATTTAAAACGGTAATTAAATGACTAGAGGCATCCACATAAGGCAACACATGACCTTTATCTTTAATCACAGCTATCGACTGATTAGCTTTTGAGTCACTGGAGCTTAGTTTTTTTCCCAAATCATAAGCCGCGGACACAGGTACTAAAGTGTCATGCTCACCAAATGCATATAAGCTTGGACAAGCGATTTGACTGGAAAGAATATTCAGGTTATTCATCTCTCGTAGATAATCCAAACCTATTCTTAAGCCTTTATTATTACTCAAACAATTCTTTAGATAGCCTAATTGTTGTTTTGAATCACTATCGCCTTTCACCTGTAAAAGAGCAAAACGTGTTAATGCTTTTTGCGCATTAGTGACAAACAAATCATAAAAGCCAGTAAACGTTTCGAGCTGCATTGCATTAGGCCAGTTATTACTAGCAACAAAGCTTGCATTACTAGCCAAGCCAATTAAGGCAGCCGCCTTTTCTGGATACACTGCTGCTAGTCGAGTCGCTAACATTCCGCCAAGAGACCAACCCAACAAAATATTTTTATCGGGAAGAATATTAGCTATAGCTTTGCAGCAGTCATCGCTATTCTTGTCGCTATACTCGATATCTAAAACAATAAGCTCTGCATGGGCATTTAAAAATGGAATCAACGATTCCCAAATACGACCATCACAGCCCCAACCGTGCAATAAAACGATTGGACAATTAAACAAGGCACTACTGGGCCTAACTAACAAACTGTCAGATTGATCAGCACGCGCTGCAAATGGAATAAAGGTCGATTTAATCATGAGCTTATTGAAGCGCCCTTGATGCTGCAGGAACGACTTCATCCAAGGCTTGTAGTAATTGCTCTATATTTTTTTGGGTATGCACAGCCGATAAGGTAATACGCAGGCGAGCCGTACCCTCGGGAACGGTCGGCGGGCGAATAGCACCCACCAAAATGCGGCGCTCTTTTAATTTTTTTGCCACATCTAGCACTAAAGCATCATCACCCAATAACACAGGCTGGATAGGCGTATTTGAATTCAGTAACGATAAACCCAGACCTTGTGCGCCCTCCCTAAATTGCTCTATACGTTGATTAAGGTTATCCCTTCGCCAAGACTCTTCTTGCAATAACGTTAAGCTAGTGGAGGTAGCTGCCGCCAGTGCTGGAGGCATAGCCGTTGTATAAATATAAGGTCTAGCGAATTGTATTAGGGTTTCAATTAAGGCATTGGAGCCCGCAACAAAAGCACCAAAAGTGCCAAAGGCCTTACCTAATGCACCCACTAAAACAGGTAACTGCGATTGAGATAAACCAAAATACTCAGCACTGCCGCCGCCCTTTTGTCCCAACACACCAAAGCCATGAGCATCATCGACCATTAGCACCGCATCGTACTTTGCACACAGCGCTGCTAATTCGGGCAAAGGAGCAATATCCCCATCCATGCTAAACACACCATCAACCACAACTAGCTTACGGCCGCGAGCCCTGGGTAGCATCTGGGCAAGGTGGTTATAGTCATTATGGCGAAAACGTTTTAAGTCCGCGCGACTCAGTAGGCCCGCATCAATAAGTGAGGCATGGTTAAGGCGATCTTCAAAGATGGTATCGCCTCTGCTCGTTAATGCGGATACCACACCAAGATTGGCCATATAACAGGTAGAAAACAATAAAGCGCGTTCGCGCCCAGTAAATTCGGCAATTTCAAGCTCGAGCTGGTGATGATATTGGCTATGGCCACAGACTAGGTGTGAAGCCGTACTCCCTACCCCCATCGAGGCAGAGCAATCCTGTAGTGAGTTCACCATATCAGGGTGTTTGGCTAAACCTAGGTAGTCGTTGCTGCAAAAGCCAAGGTAGTGGTCGCCATTGAGCACTATTTGGCTTTGCAATGCAGCCCCTTGATGGGACGAGCAAGACTCGCTTACATAAGGCTGGGTGGTTAAGCGTTCACGATAACGATGCGCTTGCTTACGCTCATCTAAAACGGCTTGTAGTTCATCATCCAACACGAGCAGGGCTAGCTTGCCGCATTATAAAATTGTGAACTATTTTGTTGGCCAGAAGCGTTAGGCTCGACATATTGCACTGAATTCGCACCCACACCATCATTGCGACGAGACTCAACATCATCATAAGGCTCGGGCTCTATACCCAAACGCTTGAATAACTGCATATCTTTATTGGCTTCTGGGTTTGGTGTTGTCAGCAGCTTCTCACCGTAAAAAATAGAGTTAGCACCGGCAAAAAATGCCATGGCCTGCATTTGCTCGTTCATATCCTCACGCCCAGCAGACAAGCGCACATGAGACTTAGGCATCATGATACGTGCGACGGCAACAGTGCGAATAAAGTCGAAAGGATCGAGATCATCGAGCGCCTCAAAGGGCGTACCTTCGACTTTAACGAGCATATTAATAGGTACCGATTCAGGGTGTGCTGGCATATTGGCAAGCTGTATTAACAGGCCGGCACGATCAGTTTCTCCCTCGCCCATACCCACAATACCGCCAGAGCATACCTTCATACCGGCATTGCGCACATTGCCAAGAGTATTCAAGCGATCTTGGTAGGTACGCGTAGTAATAATTTCGCCATAGTACTCAGGCGAGGTATCCAAATTATGGTTGTAATAGTCAAGGCCCGCATCGGCCAGTGTTTCGGATTGCTGCTCATCGAGCATACCTAATGTCATACAGGTCTCGAGGCCTAAGGATTTAACCCCTTTTACCATCTCTACCACATAAGGCATGTTTTTATGGTTAGGCGAGCGCCAAGCAGCTCCCATACAAAAGCGAGTCGCGCCACTAGCTTTGGCTGCTTTTGCCTCTTCAATCACTTTTTCTACCTGCATGAGTTTTTCACGCTCAAGGCCTGTGTCGTAATGCGCACTTTGCGGACAGTATTTGCAATCCTCTGGGCAAGCACCGGTTTTAATCGAGCACAGCGTACTCACCTGTACATGATTGGGATTAAAGTGCTCACGATGTACGCTTTGCGCCTGAAATAACAAATCGTTAAAAGGTAAATCAAAAAGCGCTGCTACTTCATCTCGACTCCAATCGTGACGGAGTCCAGTCGCTGATGGTTTTGCTTGTACATTACTCATAAAAAGGCCTTATTACAGCTGATTAAACAGCAGCAGGGTTATAACGACAAAAGAGTGCTTACATACCGATAAATGGGTAAGCACTTGCAATAGGAGCGATTATCGTTAGTATAATAATCACCCTTCAAGGAATGAGGGCAATACTAACAAGTCAAACACCGCTGTCAACCTAAAAGCGCATCAAAGGTTAACTGCGAACGCTCAGTCAAGGAGAGACTATGTGTAAATTACCTCTGCAAAGCCATAAACCCAAGTCGATTAATCACTACCGTTTTTTGCACACTCGATATCTATATCAGCTAAAAGAGTTATTCTCTTGCCTTAAGCATCATCTGGCGCTCAAACATCACTGCCTACTATGCGATGAAGCCAATGAATACCGCATATGTACTCACTGCCAAGGTTTTTTAACAAGGCCACACCATAGCTGCCAACGATGTGCACTCCCACTACAGCACTTTGCACTCTTTTGTGGGCAGTGCCTAAAACAGCCACCGGCCTATGATGCAGTTTTTTCACCTTATCTCTACCAAACACCCCTAAATCAATTACTTTACGACTACAAACAAAAAGGACACGAATATGTCGGCAAAGCTCTTGGCGATTTATTTTGTCAATCAGTCTCCCTACACTATCAACAACAACACTTAACATTACCCACACTCGTGACGCCAGTGCCCCTCCATTGGCAAGATCAATGGCGGCGAGGCTTTAACCAAGCAGAGCTTTTTAGCCGCTTGTTAAGTAAACACTTAGCACTTGAACACTTTGATCAGATAAAGCGCATTAAAAGAAGCCAACCACAAAAGGAACTCACTCGAAAACAGCGTATTAACAACCTACGCAATAGCTTTGTGGTTAATGGCGACCTGAAGGGACAATCAATAGCAATTGTTGATGATGTAATGACAACAGGCGCAACGGCCAATACTGTCTCCACTACCCTCAAAAAAGCAGGTGCAACTCAGGTAATTGTCTGGGTACTTGCAAGAACGCCTTTTAATTAACCTTATAATGGATGAAAAGAATCAATAAAATAACAGGGAGAACTAAGGTTTTAATTCCAATTTATTCTATCGATATTACAAAAAATTGATCGATAAACCAAACCCTCCAACTTTGTAGAAACATGTCTAAAAACTCGACTTTTTAACCTAAATGAGTGAACTAAAGTATAATGCTAAGATCGATACTCTCATGAATTACATATTCGCTATTGACTATAGCCAATACGATTATTGAAGGTTAAACCATGAAAATACTTTTTTTAGTAGAAGACAAACAAAATGAAACTGCTAGCAACCTAATTAATGCATTTGAAAAGAGTGTAGAAACTACCTGTATTGATGTAATTTCATATTTTAGCGATAAAAAAAATCAATGTACCATTGGCCAAAAAAATGGCCTACCTGCGCTTTTATACAACGGTAAGGCTTACGCACCAAGCACCTACGATGCAGCATTATTATGGAGCTGGGGCACAGCGGATTTAGGTCGAAAATATTTACGTATTTTTGAGGACAACGGCGTACCGGTATTAAATTCAAGCTACGCAACAGAAATCACTGACAGCAAGATACATTCGAGCAAGCAGCTTGAAAACTGTAAGATCCCCACACCAGAGACTTTACTGTTTGAAACAAGCGAGTCACTGAAAAATATAGATAGTATTGCAGAAAGGCTCGCGCCACCACCTTATGTATTTAAGTCGGATTACAGCACACAAGGTTCAGGCATTCGCTTTGCATCGTCTATTGCTGATATCCATCAATTTGCTAAGGAATTGCAGGACGATAAAACAGAACATCAAGCGTTTCTGGTACAGAAGTTTATTGGTAAATCAGAAGTACCTATTTTTCACTATCGCGTTTTTGTTGTGGGCGATTACGTAGTGCCAACGGCCATTAAGCTAACTGCCCAAACTTTACTATGCCCCTCTAATAGCGCACTAGGTGGCAGCGCAGAATTTATTGAAATTAGCTCTCACATAAAAGAGCTAGCGTTAAAAGCAACCCAAGCGACTAACCTAACCGTTGCAGGCGTAGACATTATGACCTACCCCGATAACGAAGATGATGCATTTGTTATTGAAGTAAACGACGGCCCGGGTACCAAAACACTAGATAGGCATGGTGAGCACGTATCGGATCTTGTTGTTGATTATTTCGTTCGTGAAATGCGCTCAAGAATAGAACGTATTACTCAGACTAATATAAGCGCTTGAGAGCAATAACCTATTATTCTCTAGACATATAATAATTTTTTATAGAATCTATATCTGCGATGTTAGGTTAGATTTTTCACTTTACAATGTGGCCTTCAACAGTTTCTGAGTATATGGGTGCTCTGGATTATCTAGTACACGTTTAGCATTACCGTGCTCAACAATCTGCCCATTTTTTATTACCATAACTTCGTGACTCATGGCTTTTACAACATGAATATCATGACTGATAAAAATATAGCTTAATTTGCGCCCAGCTTGTAATTTACGTAGAAGGTTGATCACTTGCATTTGCACAGCACGATCCAACGCAGATGTTGGCTCATCTAAAAATACAAGTCTCGGATTTAAAATAAATGCACGAGCAATCGCTATGCGCTGTCGCTGCCCACCAGAAAACTCATGAGGGTAGCGATGCTTAGTATCCGGACTAAGGCCAACCTCTTGCATGATATCGTTGACCATTTTATCGATATCATCATCAGAGAGTTTAGTTTTTGATGCATCATTTTTTGCCGACAAGTTTTGTAAATGAAGGCCTTCACTAATAATTTGCTTTACACTCATTCTTGGACTAAGGCTTGAGAATGGGTCTTGAAAAACAACTTGCATACTTGAACGAAACGGCCTCACTTGCTTTTCATTAAGCTTGGAGATATCACAACCATCAAGCTCTATAACACCTTTGGATTCAATTAACTTGAGTATTGCTAGTGCCAACGTCGACTTACCCGAACCACTCTCACCAAGAACTCCGAGCGTTCTACCTTCTTGTAATTTAAAATTAATATCTTCCAGCGCCAAGAAAAAATCTTTGCACTTACCAAACAAAGGTTTATTTTTATTATAAATAACGTTTAAGTGCTTTGTTTCAACTACAACAGGGCAATCATTCGCTTTTAATTCAACTGGCTCACCTTTTGGGCAACTATCCATTAACAGTTTAGTGTAATCATTTTGTGGATTGTTTAATACATCACAGGTATTGCCTTGCTCGACAATTTCTCCCTGCTGCATAACAAAGACCTGGTCTGCCAAATATTTAACGACACCAAGATCATGAGTAATCAGCAAGATACTCATCTTATATTCGCGCTGCAATTCTTTTAAAAGGTCTAGAATTTCTTTTTGAACAGTAACATCCAGTGCCGTTGTTGGCTCATCAGCAATCAGCAGTTTCGGCCTATTGGCTAATGCCATAGCTATCATTACTCGCTGACGCTGCCCACCAGATAGTTGATGCGGATAAGCACTAAGCTTGGATTCTGGATCAACAATATGCACTTGTTTCAGCAGAGATAAAACACGTTTTTGTATTGCTTGCTTTGACAAGCCTTTTTCTGTGCCAAAATATCCTAAATTGACTGATTCACCAATTTGCTGCTCAATCGTATGCAAAGGATTGAGCGCGCTCATTGGCTCTTGGAATATCATGCCAATATCATGCCCACGAATGGCCATCATCGACTCAAGTGGGCGGGACAATAATTCTATGCACTTTTCGCATCTTTCATTTTTGTGTGTTTTTTTCGCAACACCGGTGGTGACGCCACCGGCTGAAACATCCCAATCATTAGAAAACCAAATTTCACCACTGGGATGGAAAGCTAAAGGGTAAGGTAGCAAACGCATAATAGAGTGGGCAGTTAAGGATTTACCCGAGCCCGACTCACCCACCAACGCAACGGTTTTATTATGCTCAATATCGAAGCTAATATTCTTGACAATATGAACCTGTTTATCGCCCTGCTGAAAGGAAACCGAGAGATCGTTAACACTTAAGGTTATTTTTTCTGAGCTCATATTATTAACTGCTTATCTAAGTCCATTGTTACTTTACTTTTATTGAGAAATCAAACGAGGATCAAAGGCATCTCTAACACCCTCACCAATAAATACAAGTAGTGTCAATGTAGTAGAAATGACTAAAAAGGCAGTAATGGCCAGCCAAGGTGCATGTAAATTGCCTTTACCTTGGGACATTAATTCTCCGAGTGATGCCGAGCCCACAGGCAGCCCAAACCCTAAAAAATCTAGCGATGTCAATGTGACAACAGCACCTGTCATAATAAAAGGCAGCATAGTCATTGTCGCAACCATGGCATTGGGCAAAATATGCCTAGACATAATTTTCATATCGCTCACACCCATTGCGCGTGCTGCTCGTACATAATCTAAATTTCGACCACGCAAGAATTCTGCACGCACGACATCGACAAGGCTCGTCCAACTAAAGAGTAATAACACACCCAATAACCACCAAAAATCTGGCTGTATAATGCTCGCGAGAATAATCAGTACAAATAATCGTGGCAGGCCATCCCAAATTTCTAAAAACCGTTGTCCGTATAGATCGACCTTACCGCCGTAATAACCTTGAATAGCTCCTACAGCCACACCAATAACTGTACTCCCCAACGTCAGCACCAAAGCGAATAACATAGATATTCTAAAGCCATAGAGTGCACGCGCAAACACGTCTCGAGCTTGGTCATCAGTACCCAACCAGTTTTGCCATGTAGGCCCAGAGGGTGCAGGCTCGCTTAGCCCTGAGATATGCGTATCGTAACTATAGGGGACGATTGGCTTGACCATCCAACCTTCCTTATTAATAAGTTTAACAACATAAGGATCGCTATAGTCGGCATCAGTATCAAAGTCACCACCAAAGGTAGTCTCTGGGTAGGAAACAAAAACAGGGAAATAAAAATTATTTTTATAAGAGACAAGCAAAGGGTTATCATTAGCAACAAACTCTGCAAACAGACTAATTAAAAATAAAAAAACAAATACGCGAAAGCTCCACGCAGCTCGCTTATTATTAAAAAAAACGTCTTTGCGGCGCTGATTAAGAGGTGATAACTTAATAGAAAAACGCATATTTATTGCTAACCCTGCTGGCTTTCAAAATCTATGCGTGGATCTATCCATACATAGACAAGATCAGAGATAAGTTTCACAATCAAACCAAATAAAGTAAAAATAAACAGGGTTCCAAAAATAACAGGGTAATCTCTATTAAGTACAGATTCAAAGCCCAGCAAACCAATACCGTCGAGTGAAAATATAACTTCGATAAGCAACGAGCCCGTAATGAAAATACTCAAAAAAGCCGCAGGAAAGCTCGATACAACAATTAGCATGGCATTGCGAAACACATGTGTATATAGGACTTTATTTTCGCTCAGCCCTTTTGCTCTAGCCGTTGTCACATACTGCTTATTAATTTCGTCTAAAAACGAGTTTTTAGTAAGCATTGTCAAGGTTGCAAAACCACCTAGCGTGTAGGCAAGCAGAGGTAATGTTAAATGCCAAAAGTAGTCTTTAATTTTACCAAACCAAGAGAGCTCATCAAAATTGGGCGATGTTAACCCCCGCAAGGGAAACCAATCTAAAAAGCTGCCCCCAGCAAACACAACAATTAAAAAGATTCCCAATAAAAAACTCGGTATTGCATTACCAATGACAACAAAGAAGCTGGTATAAACATCAAAGCGGCTACCATGGGAAACTGCCTTATAAATACCCAGAGGAATAGAGATAAGGTAAATTAGCAAAGTACTCCATAAACCTAATGATATGGTCACTGGCATTTTTTCGAGGATTAGGTTGGTGACAGATTCATTACGAAAAAAGCTATCGCCAAAATCTAGCCGAATATAGCTAGTTAACATATCAAAAAAGCGAACGTGGGCAGGCTTATCAAAACCGTAGAGTTTATTTATTTCTTCGATGATTTCTGGCGGAAGGCCTTGAGCACCTCGATAACTGGAGTTGTTACCCGTATTTGATGATTCGAAAGAACCACTCCCACCGGTGCGGTCCGTATCGCCAGCATCATCACCTTGAATAGAGGCAATTAGCTGCTCAACTGGGCCTCCAGGCGCGGCTTGAACAATGCAAAAATTAATGACTAAGATCCCCAGCAAGGTAGGGATGATTAGCATTAAACGCCTTAAAATATAAGAGCCCATAGAGTTATCGCATTATTTCTTTTTTATTTTATAACACTTATAAATAGTATCTTAAATTTACTGGTTGTGATTAGTTATTTTCGAGCTTAGCCGCTTTTTCAGGGTTATACCACCAACTATAAACTGCCTTCCTATAGTATTGGTCATAGATTGGGGCAACCTCAGGAAAACTAAATTTGTCCCAATACACTATACGTGATGAAGAAGTATACCATTGGGGAATCGCGTAATAGTTATGTAATAACACCCTATCTAGCGCACGCGCTGCTGTTACCAGCTCCTCACGGGAACCTGCATTAGCAACATATTCAACGAGCTCATCAATGACTGGGCTCTTAACGCCTACTAAATTACCACTGCCATGCATTGATGCAGACTCAGAGCCCCAAAAATTATGTTGCTCCGCCCCTGGTGATTCACTCTGCACAAAGGAATGTACGATCATATCAAAATCAAAGCTGCGTTTGCGGTTGATATATTGAGAGCGATCCACCAAGCGCACATTGACATAAATACCGAGTTTTTTAAGGCTACGAATAAATGGATTTACAATCCTCTCAAAACCTGGAGAAACCAACAGAATTTCGAAATTCACTTTTTGACCTTTAGGGCTATAAAGCTGATTATTTTTTACCTTATAACCCGCACTATCGAGTATCACTTTTGCATTACGTAAATTGGGCCGGTTATGACCAGAACCATCGCTTTTAGGCAACGAGTATGGCTCCTTAAAAACAGAGTCAGGTATACGTCCCTTGTATGGACTTAACAGACTCAACTCATTTCCACTCGGTAAGCCTGTGGCTGCAAGCTCACTATTTGAATAAAAACTATAAGCACGGTTATACACATTATAAAATAGCATTTCATTCGACCATTCGAAGTCGAAGGCAAAACTAATCGCTTTACGTAGCTCTATATCGTTAAAAATAGGCTTACGCAAATTATAAACAAAAGCCTGCATACCTTTGTTGGCATTATGTTTGATACTTTTTTTAATCAGATGTTTATTATTTATCGCAGGAACATCGTATGCCGTTGCCCAAAATTTTGAGCTGTTTTCCCAGCGTAAATCATATTCTTTAGCTTTGATTGCCTCAATAGCTACATTATTGTCTCGGTAATAGTCGATACTGATAATGTCAAAATTATAAAGTCCTTTATTAACTGCAAGCTCTTGCCCCCAATAATTATAATTTCTCTCAAAAGTGATATTTCTACCGGCATCGACTGATTTAATACGATAAGGACCGCTGCCCAGTGGCGACTCTAAACTACTCTTATCAAATTCTTTGCCTTCCCAGAAATGTTTAGGAAGAACTGGCAACTCGCCCAAAATTAAGGGCAGCTCTCGGGTATTTGTGTGCTCGAAGGTAAATTTAACTTTAAAGGCATCTAAGGCCTCTACAGCGATAACATCTTGATAGTAAAATTTATAGATAGGGTTGCCTTTTTCAAGCAAAAGGTTGTAGCTAAAAACTACATCGTCAGCGTCGATATGGTGGCCATCACGAAAATAGGCTTCTGGGCGCAAATGAAAAATAACCCAACTTCTGTCTTCGGGATACTCAACTTTGTGTGCAATTAACCCATACTGAGTAAAGGGCTCATCTGCCGAGGCTACCATTAATGTATCGTAAACAAGGGCAAGATTATCAGCGGGGCTACCCTTGGTAATATATTCATTTAGACTATCAAAAGTCCCCTTGCCAGCTAAACGTAGTGTGCCGCCTTTTTTGGCCTTTTTGGAGGTATAGTCAAACTGGGTAAAATTAGCAGGGTACTTAGGCTCACCATGAATCGCAATAGCATGACTTTTAATGACATTAAGCGCAGCATGGGCACCAATTGAGTAGATATTAAGCAGGACGAGGCAGCTGATTAGCGCGAAAGTTAACGCAATCACATTTATACGCGCAGCCTGAGCTCTTTGACAAACAGCCATTTTATTAGAATATCCACGAAATTATCGATTAAAACCATAGTGTTCTAGTGATAAATTTAATGACACAACACTATTGATTAATATAGCACTTATTATTTTATAGTCGCTTTATGTGTAAGCGATACTTACACAAATAGGAAGTTATTCATATTCAAGAAAACAACCGGAGATTTCCTTATACTCTAAAGCAGAAACATTGGGCACATTATATACACATATTGAGCCATAAAATCTCAGTTATAGACGAATGGCACTATTTTTTGATATTCATTAGTCTATACATGAAATGTTTAAGAGTAACATGCCATTTAATTAAATCACCACAAGTGAAGGTATTACTGCAGTAACCTCACTAGTCTATCGATTATAGACGCACAATAGTAATCGCTCGTCTTATCAACGACGAACATATCCCATATATAAGCCTGCAGCAGGTATAATTAATAACTTGAGCCTAACGAGAGTTCTGATGAGTAAATCAACGCATACCACCACCTCAAACGAGCAATTTTCGAATAACCACCAAAGCACAATCACTAATTATATGTATTTAGGCTTGCTGCCTTTTTTTATAGGGGCATTTGGTCCTTGGGTTTTCATCGATTACGAGCCGTTCTTCATCAAGGCCTTCTTATTGTATTCATTTATCATCTTTTCTTTTTTAGCTGGAGCTCTCTGGGCAATTGCTTTATTTGTTATACCTCAAAATACTATGATTCAAGAGCAAGAAAGTGGCCTCGCTCAAGAGCATGGCTCTCGTTATATTCATAGCGCTATTATTTTTTCGCTATGGCCCTTAGCCTGCTATTTTTTAGCGCCCTTATACGCGACAGGCTTAATGCTACTTGGATTTTTACTATTATTATTCTGGGAAAAGAAAGTTATTAATATCTTATACCCCCTTTGGTATAAGGCACTTCGACACAAAATTACTTTTATTGTTATCGCTTGTCATATGCTGACATTACTCAATATTATTAGAGTGTAATTGACAAGAGCATCGGTAGAAAGACTGAAAAAATAACTCAACTGGGCAACCGCCCACACTGCGCCAATAACTGCTGCCAATTACTCGTATGCTGTTTGATTGAACGATCAAATAGCTGCCACTCGCTATCATTTGATAAAAACACAGCCCACCAAAATTCTGTAAATGGTATTGAGGAATCGGCATACCCATCAGACAACTCTTGGATTCGTGTAAACAGAGCCTCTGACTGTTGGTGTAGTTTGCTTATATATGGCTGTATTTCACCAATATAAAATTTTGTAAACACCACCTGGAGAACCTCGAACTCTTTATTCGGCTTTTGTTTCAAACATAATGGCCTACTCGATAGTCGAGATTCTAAAATGGTGTCGGCATGCGCTAAAAAATGCCGTACAAGCCTCATAGAATGCCTGATTTCGCCCATTCGCTTCGAAGAGGTAATCACACTAAATGCTTGCTCCAGTTGTTTCTCATCGGACTCCAAAAGTAAATCAGTTTGTGTATATTGATTAATAGTATCTAGCGCACCATACAGCTGCGTAGGAATAGTAGCGACATTTTCAATATCTAAAGGACTAGCACTCAATGAAAACAGTGTTGAAAACTCTTTGCTGGCGAATGTTGCATTCCAACGAATAATTGGTAGCTGCTCACGCTTACTCTCGATAGAGGCATCGAGTAGTCGAAATAGCTCAGACGACGGGGCTAGTTGCTGCAAACACTCTTCGCCTAAATGAATAAATTTATATTCATAGAACATGCGTTGAGACGATTGCAGTACACGACCTAAACTACTATTACGCTCACCCACATGACGCTGCAAATCACAGGACGATAATCTTAAAAAATCGAGTAGATTTATCTTTGCAGGTAAAATACTCTGAGTTAATTCACGGCGCATGGGATAGCGTTTTAATGGAGCTAATGCGCTAATCTCTTTAAGCTTAATGTGCCCGGCATCCAAAACATTTGTCAACCGATAAACATAATTATCGAAGGCGCTCTGCGCACTTTTAGGGCCATTACATGACACCAAAAAAATAGCAGACAATAGATACACCCAGCATTTACATACCGACACAAGCCATTACCTCTTTGTCCTGTTAAATCTACTCTACCGAATAGCCAACACCATAAAAGTCTCATCGTAAGAATATTCAAAGACAGCTATATAGCTACCTAAAAATCGTTAATAAGCTTATATAAAAAGTTTTATTCTGGCCCTTCAAAAGAATAATTCGATATAACGCCCACCTTAAGCTCATCTATACTTTTTTAATAAACCCATCATGGTAGAGCAATTATGACGAGCAGCGCAGCAATCAGTAAAACAGATAGAAAATTCAGACTTATTACTCGCAGTGATTTCGACGGACTAGTATGTGCCGTATTGTTAAAGCATTTGGAGCTAATAGACGATATTACCTTTGTACACCCCAAAGACATGCAAGACGGCAAAATCACCGTTAGTGATAGCGATATATCAACCAATTTACCCTATGTGAATGGTATTCACCTAGCTTTCGATCATCACCTTTCAGAAACTATACGTAACCAGCAACACGATAACCATATTATAGACCCCGATGCCCCATCGGCATCACGTGTTGTCTGGAAGCACTATGGTGGTTTGGACGTATTCCCCGAAGCATGGCAAGAAATGATGGATGCCTGCGATCGAGGCGACTCAGCACAATTTAACAAAGAGCAGGTACTAAACCCTCAAGGCTGGGACTTACTCAACTTTTTGATGGATGCTCGCACTGGCCTCGGGCGCTTTAGGGAATTTAGAATATCCAACTATAACTTGATGATGGACCTTATCGATTATTGCCGAAACAATAGTATCGATGCCATTATGGAGCTACCCGATGTTGTTGAGCGTATCGATTTATACAATGAGCAAAACGCACTGTTTCAGCAACAATTAAAAGACTGTGCCACGGTACACGACAATTTGGTTGTATTAGACCTTCGCGAGCAAGAAGTTATTCATGCAGGCAATCGCTTTGTTATATACGCATTATTTCCGCAGTGTAATATTTCTATCCATGTTATGTGGGGCTTTCAAAAGCAAAATACCGTATTTGCCACGGGCAAATCTATTTTTGATCGCAGCTCTAAAACCAATGTTGGCGAATTAATGCTCAAATATGGTGGGGGTGGTCATCAGGCCGCTGGCACATGTCAGGTGGGTCATAGTCATGCAGAGGCAATACTTGGCGAACTTATCAAAGAGATTAACGAGGATGGATAAGGCTAACTGTGCATAATAGTAACCTTCGAGGTACAAAAAAGCCCGCATATGCGGGCTTTTTATTAACGCTTAAATAGCTTAAGAATAATTGTTCGCTGCAAAATCCCAGTTAACAAGGCTCCAGAATGCTTCTAAGTATTTAGGGCGAGCATTACGGTAATCAATGTAGTAGGCATGCTCCCAAAGGTCACACGTTAATAGCGGTGTTACACCATCGGTTAATGGGCAACCTGCATTACTGGTATTAACAATCTCTAACTCACCAGCAGCGTTTTTAACCAACCAAGTCCAGCTAGAACCAAAGTTATTAACGGCTTTATCAGAGAAGTCTTCAACAAACTTCTCATAACTGCCCCATTTTGCAGTAATCGCATCACCTAGCGCACCACTGGCTGCACCACCACCGTTAGGGCTTAGGCAATTCCAGTAAAAAGTATGGTTCCAGATTTGCGCAGCATTATTAAATACGCCACCAGAAGACGATGTAATAATATCTTCAAGACTTTTGCCTTCAAATTCAGTACCAGGAACGAGGCCATTTAACTTAGTCACATAAGTTTGATGATGCTTGCCATAATGAAAATCAAGGGTTTCAGATGAGATATGCGGCTCAAGGGCATTTTTTTCGTAAGGTAGAGCAGGTAGTTCGAATGACATGAGTTTTATCCTATTATGATAGTAGTAATTATGTAAATTCGTCTGTGTTAACAAGCACACAAGTAAGCACTCGCCAACTCACGTAACACACTAGATGTTACATCAGCATAGATTAAAAACTTAACACATTGGTAGATGAGGCCAGCAAACTCATTTTCAAGTGAGCCAAGCGATCAAACCTAAAATAACACAACCGCTTCTATGACTGTATACCAGCGTTAGACCTTACAAGTAAACGGGCCCGATAAAACAGCAGCAAATCCTATATAATGCCCGCGCTGAATTTATACGTCATTTATGTGTCTCATCTAACCACACATATTTATATAACAATGTTTAACAAGAAATAACAACAATACTAAAAGAACTGACCTATGTTTAAATCCTTTTTCCCACACCCCAAATGGTTTTTTATCTCAGTCGTACTCTGGGCAGCAATTACCAGCGTTATTTGGTATAGCTTTAACGATGTTATTGGTAACTTTTTTGGTCTAACTATTGACGATTCAACCCCTGTTATTGGCCTTGGTCACTTCGTGACCGACTCATTCCTACTCTTTTATGCGTATTATATTGTCGCTATAGGCTTATTTGCAGGCTTTTGGTTTAAAGTCGCACCGCATAAATGGCAAATATGGTCCATCCTTGGTTCTGCGCTTATCTTATTTTCTACCTACTTCTCGGTACAGGTCTCCGTTGCAATTAATAGCTGGCGACGCCCATTCTTTGATCTTGTCCAGCAGGCACTTAACCCAGACAGAAAAGAGGATGTCCCCGCAAGTGAAATTTATGAACTTATAATTACGTTTACCGAGATTGCATTCATAGCTATTTTTGTCTTTGTCGTTACACGCTTTTTGGTTAGCCACTATATCTTTAGATGGCGCACAGCAATGAACGACTACTACACCGAGCAGTGGGAAAATGTTCGCCATATCGAAGGAGCATCACAGCGTGTACAGGAAGATACCATGCGTTTTGCCACGATTATGGAAGACTTGGGAGTTGCGCTAGTAGATGCTGTCATGACTCTCTTCGCTTTTTTACCGATACTTTGGTCACTCTCACAATATGTCAGCGAACTACCCATTGTGGGCGCTATCCCCTACCCTCTATTTATTGCCGCTTTAGCATGGTCTATCTTTGGTACAGGCTTATTGGCATTAGTAGGTATAAAGCTACCTGGCCTACAATTTAAAAATCAACGCGTTGAGGCAGCTTACCGCAAAGAGCTTGTTTATGGAGAGGATAATCATGACCGAGCGCAACCGCTAACATTAAAAGAGCTATTTTTGAACGTGCGCAAAAATTACTTTAGACTTTACTTTCACTATATGTATTTTAATGTTGCTCGCATGTTATATATACAAGCAGATAATATTTTTGTCTTTTTTATCTTGGTGCCAACTATTGCAGCAGGAGCTATAACTTGGGGAATTTTACAACAAATAATTACAGCATTTAACCAAGTAAGCAACTCCTTTCAATACTTAGTCAACTCTTGGAATACTATCGTTGAACTGCTTTCAGTTTATAAACGACTGGCATCTTTCGAGGCAGCTATACATCACGAGCCACTCCCAGAAATTGACCAAGAGTTTTTAGCGAAAGAATCTTGATACATTTTACCAATAACTAAAAAGGAAACTGTTAGGCGACCTTTTTAGTTATTGGTATTTAATAAACTACAACAATTTTACCCAGCGCTGTATTACTCTCTAAATATCGATGCGCCTCTTGAATCTGATCAATAGTAAAAGTTTTTGCATGAATACTAGGCATTGCACCTTTATATAATTGCTCTGCCAGCCAATTGAGAGGTGATTTTGCTACCAACAATTCTTTACTTCCTAAAAGACCGCTCCCAAAAAATGACAACTTAACAGTATTTGGCAAATCATTCATTAGATGGAAATTATCAATAATTGGGGGGCCACTTAAAAAACCCACAAATGCCAATTCACCCCATTTTCGCAACGATTTCATAGAATCTAGCACAGTCATTGCACCAACGAGTTCAATAGCTTTATCAACCCCATTGGGGTACAACTCTTTGACTCTTTCGCAAATATCACCATCATCGATAATCACATGAGTAGCTCCGAGTTCTTTTAGACGTGCAACATTCTCATTCTTCCGTGTCGTGGCAATAACACTTAGACCTTTAGCGCAGGCATAGGTAATAGCCGCCAAACCTATACTCGATGTACCACCTCTTACCAATAAGACATCGCCACGCTGGACACCAAGGTTATAATCTAGCGCCCCCCAAGCTGTCAGATAAGCCTCAGGCAACGTCGCAAGAGCCTCAAAACTAATATCACTATCAATAGCGAGAAGATTTTCGTGCTTAACACAAATAAACTCCGCGTAACTACCATGACGATCAAACATCATACCGCCCATTGCAGTGATCACCTTTTGGCCCAGCTTATAGGTATTACTGGGGTCTTCGACCACAACACCTACAGCCTCTATGCCCAACGCCCACTTACCCGAAAAACTACCATGCCTACCTTGCCTGTTATAACTCTCCGCTTTATTTAGACCAAAAGCCTTCACCTGAATCTTCACTTCGTTGTGATGGGGAGTTGGCTCTTCGACCTCACACAGTTCAAGAGCTTCAGCACCTCCGGGAGTTTTGGCTATAACAGCTTTCATATTTCACACCCTAAACAATAATATCTTTGAATTTACCTATCGATAGATAGTTTAAACATTATAAAGAGTTAATGCAATTAATTGTTGCATGCAAAATGAAGAGATGGCTGGACGATTAATGCAGAGTGATTTTAAAGCTAAAAGTAGCTCTGAAGTAATACGATTATTGTAAATACAACAGAGCAGTACTGAGATAATAAAGATATTGAAGACAGCTCATAGCTAGAATGCTTTGGCTCGGCCAATGTTGTTCTACACATAATTAAAGCGAACAACATCATTACGCTGAATTAGCCTACCGCAGCCAGTCTACGCCGCGAAGCAGCACCATTTTTAACCTGCTTTGCTTTTAAAGCACTAATAGATGTATTCCACTTAAGTGTTAACATCACAATAAATACGATCGCATTGGCCACAAAAAGACCAACAAATAAAGTGCCCGCGTAATAGCTAAGAATAGTAAGCGCAGGCACATCAAAGTTTAATGTCTTACTGACGCCAAGCACTATAGGAAAAAGCCAAGAAACAAAAGAAATAACACTGATAAAAACTAATCGCTTTATATCTGCACTACTAAAAATATCGAAGAAAGATTTACCTACACCACCCTCAATTTTATTGAGCACATAGGAGTGTATAAAGTACCCATTGATCGATAACACACATACAACAGCAATTTTTGCCCATACCTTTGGATTATATATAAAATCAGGAGTGTAAAGATAATAATAAGCTATAAATAATAAACCAGACACCCAAAGTAAGGTAAGACCAACAAAAACAAAATTAGAGATGAAATGTATTAAGTCAACTTTTCCTTTGGTAATAAGGCCCTTACTAAATTTAAATAAAAGCATATCCAAAAGCCAAGCACCACCAACGCCTAGCGCCAAGCCGGACAAATGAAAAAAAAGAATGATGGATTTAAGATCAGAATGATTAGAAAATATTTCACCCAAATAGTCAACCACAGAGTTCTCCAACTGTACACTTATGCGAACTTCATGAAAAAGACTAAAAATTACTTTTCATTTACTAATACGCGTTAATTTATAAGATAACTTTACAAGAAATCCATTTCTATTTCATTGAAGCAACACACACAGACTATGCGGCATGGTTTGCAAAAAAAGCAACAACAAAACTCTATGAATATATTTTTTAAACATGAGATCCACTTTAATTTAACAGCAGAAAAAATTATTTAAGAGATTTTTTAATCTCTTCCAGAATAATTACGGATCTTTATTTTTCAAGGAATACATCGACAAAATCAGCTGCCACCCACTCGTTCCAACTGAATAAAATTAATTCAGAAAAAACATATTTTTATCTTTCACATTTATTCTTACATCAACAAAAACACCGACTTTAGCACCAGATATTGAGCCTCAACCTTAAAACAGGCCATTCACCTGATGAAAACAAGTCGTATAGACTTATCTATGCAACAATCTAAATTGCACAAAAAGCACTTAAGCCAAAAATATAAAATATAGCAAAGGAAACCAAAGCTGCAACATCAAACTTTGTAAAAGATGAGCCTACTTAAATTGTAGCTCTGCACTCAGTCAGAGGTATAAAAAATAGTAAACAGATAAAAAGGGGGGAGAAATTTTCAACTCGCATTGGAGCCATCAACATGAGCCAGTGACATTTTCGAGAAATCAACATCAAATGCTTGCCCAAAGCCTGCAATCAAACGACCATTTATGGGTTTTAATTTAAATAGCTGAAAATCGCCTAACTGCCTTAGTAGCGATACGGTTTTACCCAGCTTTGACGTCATCAGATCTAACACATCCTCTCGTGTATTATTTTCAAGCTCAGCCTGGCAGGCAACACTCAGCCTCTCAATAGAGAAAGGATTAATTACTTTGCTCTCGATATTACAAACCAATACAGATACATCCGGATGATCAATCAAATGTTGCGTATGTTTTGACAGCTCGCTCACAAAAACCCAAAAGCAATCCATATGATACAAAAAAGGAACCAAACTCACTTCAGCTTGCCGCTGCTGATTAATTGTTCCTAGAGATAGTGTTAAGCTTTTTGCAAGTAATTGCTGCAGCAGTTTTTGATAGTTTTCTAGCTTGCTAGCCTCAGGCATTTCGTTAACTCTCTACTCTAAAATAAATAACCACCAATCATCTCACTTGGCCCACCATAGACAGCGCAACAATCCATGCGCTCTACAAACCCTAAGGCTATAAAGCCGAGCCATATCAATCTAGAGGCTTATCCAATACCACTCGCGGTTTTTTATTGCGCTTGATATCACCCCTCAATCGGTAATTGGGGCTTGCCTTTCGCATCTGCTGATAAATCCAGCGGCCCTCTGCATCGTTACGCGCATAGATAAGCACATACTCTCTTGATGACTGCACTCGTCTCGCAAGAGCTGAAAGCTGGCCTACGACCGCATTATTTCGGGCAGACAAATCTGCTGGATTTAGGTTAAATGCGGTTTGCGCAGGATTGGGGGTAGATAAAACTAAGGGGGTCTGCGGAGGAAGCTCTACTTTGCGGCTAGCGAGCTCAGCCTTATTGATACTTACCCTTACGGCAGTTATTTGTGCCGACTTTCCATTAACCTTTTCAGCACTTGCCACAAAACTTCTCGCACTACCATAGGCACCCTTCGCACTTTGCGATTTAGCCAACACTAGATAGCGCTCAACAACGCTACGCAGCCCGATAGCTGCGCGCTGATTACTTTTATCAAGCAATAAAACAGCCCGATAGCGATCGACTGCATTTTTATTAATGGGCTTCATTAGTCGATCTGCCTTTAAGTCTCGCCCCGCCTTTTCTAAAAGGTCGTCTATGGCCACTTGCAACGAGGCATTAGCAAACCCCGAAATGCTCATCAACACTAACAAACCGACCACTCGGCCTAAAGCAATAGGCCCAAGCCTTACATATCTACGCATTTAAAGCCCCTCTATTATCAACAATATCTCTCTGCAAAGGTATTGTCCTAGTGTAGTATTACCTTAAAGTAATTGACGCTACAATTAATCCTATGAAGTAATGCAAAACACCAGCAACTATTATTAGCTAGCACTGTCTCAAGCGCTAATACCAAAATACAATTACCATACATTATGAACTATCGTATATTACATTCTACTCGCTTCACTTTTATATTATTAAGTGCTTTGTTTGTGAGCCAGTTAAGCTTTGCCAACTCACTTGATGACATTTTAAGCAATGACAAGAATGAATCTTCAGCTATATTCAGCCCTGCCTCACCAAGTAATACAGAACAAGAATTTAACCTCGATCAACTTGCCGTCGAAGAAGAGTTTCTTACTGTAGAAGAAGCCTATCAACTAAGCCCCTCTCAATCGGACAACAGCAAAGGCTTAACTCTCGACTGGGTAATTACTGACAAATACTTTTTATACGGTGATAAATTTAAGGTCTCGATCAATAATCAACCTGTAGAGGCCAATTTACCCGTTGGCATTATTGCCTACGACCCAATTTTTGAGAAAGATGTCGAGAAGCATTATCACCATGCAATGATCACTGTTGACAAAGACCAACTGCCAAAACACCCGGGTTATGAATTAACTGTTGTCTCTCAAGGTTGTGCAGATGCTGGCCTTTGTTACCCGCCACACACCGAGCGCTTCAAGGTCAATGGCGACTCAATAGTACCCATTAAAGTAGCGACAGCACCTGCCTTTAGCAATAATAGCCTCAACGATGCCAGCACCAACCAAACCAGTAACCAGCCTGAGTTATCTTTAAGCATCCTCGCCTACATGATTTTATTCGCCATTATTGGTGGTGCGATTCTTAATTTAATGCCCTGTGTTTTACCCGTACTATCGCTAAAAGCGCTCTCTCTTGCTAACAGCACCGGCAATCATCGCGCTCAAGGCTTGAGTTATACATTAGGCGCCGTTACCACCTTTATAGCCATTGCAGCTATCTTGCTTGCTGTTCGCGCAGCAGGCCAAGCCGTTGGCTGGGGGTTTCAATTACAGTCACCCGGTTTTGTTACCGTGCTGATTTATTTATTTTTCGTCATGGGTTTATCACTATCGGGCTTTATCACTATTGGTACCCGCTGGATGAGTCTAGGGCAAAACCTGACTCAAGGCACCGGGGTTTCACAATCCTACTTTACTGGTGTATTAGCTGCCGTTGTGGCAAGCCCATGTACGGCACCATTTATGGCACCTGCACTTGGCTTTGCCCTTACACAGCCTTGGTGGATATCATTAATCATTTTTGCAGGCCTTGGTTTTGGTATGGCGCTACCATTGCTGCTACTGAGCTATATGCCCTCGCTAAACAAATTATTACCAAAGCCCGGCGCATGGATGGAAACTTTCAAGCAGGCACTTGCCTTCCCTCTTTATATAACGGCAATCTGGCTACTATGGGTACTTAGTCGTCAGCTAGGCCCCAATGCGATGGCATTAGTTGTACTTGGCGGGCTAAGTATTGTCTTTATTTATTGGCTGGGACAAAAATCTAATCGGTTTTCAAGTATTACCAGTCTATTAGCTATTACTATTGTGGCAACACTCAGTTGGAACTCTAGCCAACAAACACCTGTTAGCACGCAAAATGCTGCGAGCGACTCAGAATGGCAACGTTATGATGAAAATAATCTAGCAGAGCTGCGCAGTAAAGGCCAAGCGGTATTTATTAATCTAACAGCAGATTGGTGTATTACCTGCCTCGCTAACGAAAAAGTCGTTTTCACCGAAGATACGCTTAATAATATGCGCACCAAAGATATCACTCTAATCAAAGGGGATTGGACTAATTACGACCCCAAAATCACTAAATTACTCGAAAAACATAAACGCGGCGGCGTGCCGCTCTACTTATTATTTCCCGCTGACTCAGAAAAAGAGCCTCTCGTTTTGCCGCAAATACTAACACCCAGCAGCTTCAATAACGCTTTAAGTAAAATTTAAAGGATTTTAACGGTATTTTGTTACATTTTAGCGACAAAAACCCCTGTTTTTGATAGAAAATAACAAACTTAACCAATAACATTGGCAAAATTCACTCTATTTGTTGCCAACGTGCAAAAAAGCATAAATCAAAAAACAGTCTTTTACATTTCTTGCAGCTAAATTCTCTTAACTTCGTCGAAAACCATATGAAGTTAACAGTTTTAGCACTTCTTATAGACAAGACTACTATTTTGCGGCACACTACACTGCAATTCTTCAAACAATAAATCGCGCCGACCACTCAAGCTGGAATTACAAATGCCCAAGTTGCTCGTACTTCACGGACCCAATCTTAATTTACTAGGGTCTCGCGAGCCTGAGGTTTACGGCAAAACAACGCTAAGCGACATTGATAAATCTTTAACCAGTAAAGCCAAAGCACAAAATTACCAACTCGATACATTACAAAGCAATGCCGAGCACGAATTGGTTGAGCGTATTCACCAAGCAAAAAATGACGACGTTGGCTTTATTATCCTTAACCCTGCAGCTTTCACGCACACCAGTGTTGCTATAAGGGACGCATTGAGCGCTGTCGAAATCCCATTTATCGAAGTACATTTGTCAAACGTGTACAAACGTGAGGCTTTTCGCAAGCACTCTTATTTTTCTGATATTGCTCAAGGCGTTATTAGTGGTTTTGGTGCCACAAGCTACGAGCTTGCACTAGACGCAGCTTTAACACATTTAGATTCATAACTTGTAGTAGACGTTACAACACTATTAAAAATTACCAAGAGAGATAATTGATGGATATTCGTAAAATTAAAAAATTAATCGAGCTACTCGAAGAATCCGATATCGGTGAAATTGAGATAAAGGAAGGCGAAGAATCAGTACGCATAAGTCGTGGCGGCGTTAGCCCAGTGGCTATTGCACAACCTCAATATGCACCGGCTCCCGTCGCTGCTGCGCCTGCACCCGCTGCTGCACCTGCCCCAGCCCCTGTTAGCGATGCACCTGCTAGTGATGCATTAACAGGCCATGTGGTTAAATCACCAATGGTTGGTACATTTTACGCCTCCCCAAGCCCTGGCTCCCCTGCATTTATTGAGGTTGGCAAACAAGTTAAAGTAGGCGATGTGATTTGTATTGTTGAGGCAATGAAAATGATGAATCAGATTGAAGCCGACAAAGCGGGTGTAGTTGAATCAATATTGGCAAATGATGGCGACCCTATCGAATTTGATCAACCACTTGTGACTATTTCTTAACAAAAAGCGCCTGTTTACACAAACGCACATTGTTAAAAGCCTTGCTAGAGAGCCCATTTAAATGATTAAAAAAATGCTGATTGCCAACCGCGGCGAAATTGCGCTGCGGATACTACGCGCTTGCAAAGAGATGGATATTAAAACCGTCGCTGTGCACTCTAAAATTGATAGCCACCTAAAACACGTTCGATTGGCAGACGAGGCGATTTGTATTGGCCCTAACCCGTCATCGGAGAGCTACTTAAACATCCCTTCTATTATTAGCGCCATGGAGATCACTGATTCCGTTGCCGTACACCCTGGTTATGGTTTTTTGGCCGAGAACGCTAATTTTGCTGAGCAAGTGCAAAAAAGTGGCTTTACCTTTATAGGCCCAGATGCCGATGTTATCCGCTTGATGGGTGACAAGGTGTGCGCTATTGAGGCAATGAAAAAAGCCGGCGTACCAACGGTACCAGGCTCAGACGGCCCACTACCTGAAGATCCTCAATACTGCCTAGATATGGCTAAAAAAATCGGCTACCCAGTTATCATTAAAGCCGCAGCTGGTGGTGGTGGTCGCGGTATGCGCGTTGTTGATAACGAAGCTGCACTACTGAGCTCCATCCATATTACCAAGGCAGAGTCTGGCGCAGCCTTTGGTGACGATACTGTCTATCTTGAAAAATTCTTACAAAATCCTCGTCACGTCGAAATCCAAGTTATGTCAGACGGGCAAGGCAGCGCTATTCATTTAGGGGATCGTGATTGCTCGCTGCAACGCCGCCACCAAAAAGTTATTGAAGAAGCGCCTGCACCACAAATTCCTGACGAGGCCCGTCAAAAAGTTTATGAGGCCTGTACCAATGCCTGTATAGAGATCGGCTACAGAGGCGCAGGCACCTTTGAGTTTTTGTACGAAGATGGTGGTTTTTACTTTATCGAAATGAATACGCGTATTCAGGTAGAGCACCCCGTCTCTGAAATGGTGACTGGTGTTGACTTAATCAAAGAGCAAATTCGCGTTTGTACCGGAGAAAAGTTATCGCTCAAACAAGAAGATGTCATCATTAGCGGTCACTCCTTCGAGTGTCGAATCAATGCCGAAGACCCTAAAACATTTATGCCTTGCCCAGGTACGGTAACAACCTATCATCCGCCTGGCGGCCTAGGTGTTCGAGTTGATTCTCACCTTTATAGTGGCTATAGCGTACCACCCAATTATGATTCGATGATCGCCAAGGTAATTACTTATGGTGAGACTCGTCAAATTGCTCTTAGACGTATGCGCAATGCATTGGATGAGATGGTCATCGAAGGTATTCGCACTAATATTCCACTACAGCAGCAGCTCGTTAGAGATGCCGCCTTTATGGAAGGTGGAGTCAATATCCACTACCTCGAAGAAAAACTCGGCTTATAGCTTTTAGCCCTATTCAATGGCCATTTGTTTGTATAGCAAATGGCCATTTTCCTAATTATTCAACAACAGCTACCCATCGATTCTATGGCCTGGTTACAGCTATTTGTTAATGCTCAGCGCGAACATGTCGCCGATATAGAGAACGCACTCATCGATGCCGGTGCCGTTTCTGTCACCTTGCAAGAGCACATCCTCCAAGGCGAACAGGAAAAACCAATATTGGAACCCTCTCTTGGGGAGACGCCACTATGGGATAACGCTCAGCTAACAGGCTTATTTAATGCTAGCTGCGACACCCAACAAATTAGCTGGCTGCTAGAGCAAAAAATAAGCCCTATACCTACTTTGCGCTGGGAGCAATTAGAAGATAAGGACTGGGAGCGTGAATGGATGGAGAATTACCACCCCATTCAATGCGCCGATAAGCTATGGATTTGCCCTAGCTGGAAAACACCACCCGACCCCACAGCCACTAACCTATTACTAGACCCAGGCCTTGCCTTCGGTACCGGAACGCACCCCACTACATTTTTATGTATGCAATGGCTAGCAGACCAATCCTTTGAGGCAAAAACGATTATCGATTATGGTTGTGGCTCTGGTATTTTAGGTATCGCAGCGCTACTACTAGGTGCAACAAAGGTATTAGGTATTGATATAGATCCTCAAGCTCTAGTGGCTACTCATGATAATGTAGAGCGCAACAATCTAAACAAAGAGCAGTTTCCTGTATATTTGCCTAACGCATTTAAAAAACTCACATCAACACAAGATGGAAACTCAGATATCGAGAGAACCGATATTGTTCTAGCCAATATACTTGCAGGCCCATTGGTTGAGCTCTCCCAAGTATTAATAGGGCATACAAAAGTTGGCGGTACCATTTGCTTATCGGGAATATTAGCAGAGCAAGCCAATAGCGTTAAACAAGCTTACGAGGAACACATTAAATTCGATCCAGTCCTTGAGAAAGAAGGATGGGTCAGATTGACAGGACAGTGTTACCAATAGCAAATTTGTTGTTATATAGTCAGCAGTATCGACACAGGAGTATTTATTATCCGCGACAACTGCTCTACACTACGCTTGGGAATAAAAACAATAGCACCTCATGGTATTACCGTTAAATGAGTACTTCTGAAGACATTGTAACTCGCTGCCCTCAATGTAATACGGCGTTTCGCGTTACACTTAATCAACTCGCCGTCGCCGATGGACAAGTTCGATGTGGCTCTTGTTTGGCTGTTTTTAAAGCCATGGATCACAATGCCAGAGAAGAGAGAAAATCCACTACCAACCCAAAGCCCAATACTCAAAAAGTAAGTACTCAACAAACAACCACACCCAAAAAAGCCAGCGCTAACAAAAGCTCTCCACACGAGGAGGCCTTGAATAAACCAATAACAAGCCCTGTCGCTGAAAAAAGTAAGGATGTCGAAAATACACATACCCCACTAAAAACAGATACAAAAATTGAGGCGGAGCCTACACCCAAGGCAACCACAAAAAAAACTCAAACAACACCTCAAATTAAAGAGCCAATAGAGAGCAAAGAAAGCTCAGCTACCCAAAAACAATCCGCATCCAACGTCGCAGCCCCCAAGCAACAAACCGAGATATTCACTCAAGAAATTGAGGAATCTAGTGATGCCCAAGAGATATTAATCGCAGACGAAGAGAGCGGCGCACTCGATTTGGATGGTGACATATTTGACCTCGACTCAGAAAACAAGAACAAAAAAACCAGTTTATTTGATCGCTCCTTAACTACTGTTAAAGAGCATAAACGTGAAAGCGCTGATGAAAGCTGGGCAATTAAGATGCTCGCAGAGCTTGAAGAGGAAGAACACCAAGAAGAAGAGAAAAAGACACAATTTATCATCGGTTCAGAGCCTTCAGAGAACAAAGACGACTTTCTTAGCGATGATGAGCCAAAAATAGAGCCTTCTTTTAATCTCGATGACAGCACCGATGACAATCTAGGCTTTTACGATGACGATGATGAAGAAACTAACGAACAAGAAAGCTCTGGCTACGATCACATCGACCTTAATATTGACGTAGAGACAAACGATGCAACGGCGCAACCCCAAGATAAGGATAGCCCAATCTATTTCGCAGAGGATATTGCCGCTGAAGACTCTAACAATAGCAGAAACTATGACCTCGATTCTGTACTAGACGACTTACAAACAGCAGAGGAATTAGAAGAAACATCTATTAGCGATGATGATATTGAAAATGCTATGCAATCGCGTGCACGCTATAAAGATGACCCTTCGAGTTATTTAGCCAATATTGAGCCTGAACCTGTCGAAATGGTAGGGTTATCTTCACCGAGTGCTCGACGCTGGCTTTGGCGAATTGGGGTAGTATTTTTAGGTGTGTTATTCGTATTACAAATTGCGATTATTCGCTTTGATACCCTAAGCAAGCACCCATCCTATCGCTCCTATTACAGCTCCGCCTGTAATATGTTGGGCTGTACATTGCCCTCGCTAATCGACACGCAAAAAATACGCACAACAAACCTGATTGTTCGCAGCCACCCAAGGCAGGAAAACGCACTGATTATTGACGCCATTTTGATCAATAACGCTCGATTTACACAACCCTTTCCTGCCCTTCGGCTAGAATTTAACGACATTAACGACAAACTAGTTGCCAAGCGCCAACTGCAACCCGATGAATACTTACGCGGAGAACTTGCAGGCGCCAAACAAATGGTAAATAACCAACCTATCCAACTCTCTATTGAAATCGTCGACCCTGGTGATACCGCAGTTAACTACCAACTCACCGTCGTTCAGGCAAAGCCAAAGAAATAAAAGCGCAATATAGTTATATTTTTTAAGTATTCGCCTTTCTCATTAGATCGCTAAGCGTTATCATAGAGGTTTTCTAGCGAAGCTAAAATCTCGTCTAAATTGCACTGCTGTAGACCCTCAAACAAGTAAGATTTTGATAAAGAGCAACGCTGCTAATAACCAACCATCTATCCCGTTATGTTTAAAATAGGCACTTGGGCCATTGCAAACCCGACAATTTTAGCACCTATGGCAGGCGTAACTGATTTGCCATTTAGACAGCTATGCAAAAAGCTAGGTGCCGGGCTGGTGGTTTCTGAAATGGTAACAGCTGACAGCAAATTGTGGCATACGCGCAAAAGCCAGCAACGCCTAAAACATGACGACGATGAACCGCGCTCAATACAACTTGCAGGAAATGACCCAAGAGTAATGGCCGAGGCCGCGCGCGCCAACGTTGATCTTGGCGCACAAATCATCGATATTAATATGGGCTGTCCCGCTAAAAAGGTTTGCAAGAAAGCCGCAGGCTCTGCACTACTAAAAGACGAGGGGCTTGTTCGCGAGATACTGACATCGGTTGTTAATGCCGTAGATGTACCTGTAACGTTAAAGATTCGCACCGGCTGGGATCGCGACAACCGCAATGGCGTTACTATTGCCAAAATTGCACAAGATACTGGCATACAAGCATTGGCCGTTCATGGCAGAACTAGAGCCTGCGCATTTAAAGGCGAAGCCGAATATAATACCATTGCAAATATTGTAAAAGCGGTTACTATCCCTGTGTTTGCTAATGGTGATATAGATTCGCCAGAGAAAGCTCATCAAGTACTTGAGCTAACTGGCGCGAATGCCGTTATGATTGGCCGTGCAGCTCAAGGCAACCCTTGGCTCTTTAGAGAAATTAATCATTTTTTAGAGACGGGTGAGAAATTAGCAAAACCGACACCTCTCGAGATAGAAAAGGTACTTAGTTCACATATTCGCTCACTACATAATTTTTATGGCGAGCTAATGGGTGCTAGAATTGCACGTAAACACGTCGCTTGGTATTTACAAAATCAAGAGAAAATAGCAAATAGTCACACACCACAACAAACAACTGCCAATAGTGATTATCACAGGTCATTTAGGCAAACATTTAACAGGATCGAATCCGCTCAGGAACAATATAGCGCACTCGCAACATATTTTGAGATACTAGCAACTTCAGAGGACAAAGCAGCATGAGCTCAGCAGAGAGTATAGTTTTAGACAATAATTTTAACCAGCAAGACGTTCCAGCTGTTTCTGCAGCTAACGAGAACGCACAAGAACAATCACTAAGAAGTAGTGTTGAGTCTACAATGGAAAACTACTTTCGCCACCTAGACGGCCAAGCCGTGACCGATGTTTACGATATGGTTTTGCAAGAGATAGAAGCGCCGCTTCTTGAGATTGTCATGAAAAATACTCGCCAAAACCAAACTAAAGCTGCTGAGCTTCTCGGATTAAACCGAGGCACACTACGTAAAAAGCTTAAGCGTTACAGCCTTTTATAAGCGCGCCATAAAGACCTCGAAGGGATGAATTGCTATGATTCATCCCTTTTTTATTTAATACGCATTACTACGAAATAAACCTCCATCCTCCGTTATTAAGGACACGACTCACATCATGTCAACAGCAACCACAGACCTCCAAACAGTTAAACGTGCACTGATTAGTGTATCCGACAAAACCGGCGTACTAGAACTTGCCCGTGAACTACGCGCGCTTAACGTAGAGCTATTATCAACAGGCGGTACTTATCGACTACTCAAAGACAATAATATAGAAGTCACTGAGGTTTCTGATCACACGGGTTTCCCAGAGATGATGGATGGTCGTGTAAAAACCCTACACCCTAAAATTCATGGTGGCATTCTTGCTCGTCGTGGCCAGGATGATGAAGTCATGAAAGCTCATGATATCGCACCTATTGATATGGTCATTGTAAATCTTTATCCATTTGCCGAGACCGTCAATAAGCCCGATTGCACTTTAGAAGATGCCGTTGAAAACATTGATATTGGTGGGCCAACCATGGTCCGTGCTGCGGCCAAAAACCATGCTTTTGTTAACATTGTGGTTAATGCCAGTGACTACTCGACAATCATCGACGAAATGAAGGCCAACAATGGTTGCACAAGCCACGCTACACGCTTTGATCTTGCCATTAAAGCTTATGAACACACGGCAGCCTATGACGGTATGATTGCCAATTACTTTGGCCGCTTAGTACCTGGTGGCAACGAGCAATTCCCACGCACATTTAATACGCAATTTATCAAATCACAAGATATGCGCTACGGTGAAAACCCGCACCAGAACAGCGCATTTTATGTAGAGGCAGGCACCAGCGACAACAGTGTATCCACCGCCAAGCAATTACAAGGCAAAGCGCTTTCTTTTAATAATATTGCCGATACTGATACTGCATTAGAGACGGTTAAGCTATTTAGTGAACCTGCCTGCGTTATCGTCAAGCACGCAAACCCTTGTGGAGTGGCTGTCGATGGCAATTTATTAAACGCTTACGAAAAGGCTTTTGCAACGGACCCAGAATCCGCCTTTGGTGGCATTATTGCTTTTAACCGTGAGTTAGATGCAGCAACGGCCAAAGCAATTGTCGAAAAGCAATTTGTCGAAGTCATTATTGCGCCAAGCGTGGGTAACAATGTTGAAACAATTGTTGCTGAGAAGAAAAACGTGCGCCTATTGGTTTGTGGTGAACTGCAGCAAGCCACACCATCACTCGACTATAAACGCGTTAATGGTGGCCTTTTAGTACAGGATCGCGACTTGGGTATTATTACCCAAAGCGATTTAAAAATTGTCACTAAACGCAAGCCCACCGATGCTGAGATCGACGACCTTTTATTTACCTGGAAGGTGGCCAAAATGGTAAAATCAAACGCCATTATTTACGGTAAAGATCAGCAAACCGTCGGTATAGGTGCTGGGCAAATGAGCCGTGTAAACTCTGCACGTATTGCGGCCATTAAGGCCGAACACGCAAAACTTGATGTAAAGAACTCTGTCATGGCCAGCGATGCCTTCTTCCCCTTTAGAGACGGTATTGATAACGCGGCAACCGTTGGCATTAGCTGTGTTATACAGCCTGGTGGCTCCATTCGTGACGACGAAATTATTGCCGCCGCCGATGAGCACAATATAGCTATGGTCTTTACTGGTATGCGCCACTTTAGGCACTAAGCCAAAGACCCGTTAAAACTATTCCTACTAAATAATCACCATCAACAAAGAAGATAACTAAAGGTATTGCTATGAATGTATTAATTATTGGCTCTGGCGGTCGCGAACACGCACTCGCCTGGAAAGTTGCCCAAAGCCAACAAGTTAATGAAGTATTTGTAGCACCTGGCAATGCGGGTACAGCACTTGAAGGAAAGATCAGCAATGTCGCCATTGATGTCATGGCCTTTGAAGAGCTTGCCAACTTTGCAGAAGAAAACAACGTTGGATTAACCATTGTTGGACCAGAAGCACCGCTGGTTGAAGGGATTGTTGATTACTTTAATTCACGCAAGCTCAAATGTTTTGGCCCAAGCCAAGGGGCTGCTCAACTAGAAGGCTCCAAATCCTTTACTAAAGACTTTTTAGCGCGACACAACATCCCTACTGCTGCTTATGAGACATTTACCGAGGTTGAGCCAGCACTTGCCTATTTACATGCACAAGGCGCCCCTATTGTTGTTAAAGCCGATGGCCTCGCAGCAGGTAAAGGCGTGATTGTTGCCGAGACAATTGCCCAAGCCGAAGAAGCCATTAAGGACATGCTCTCGGGTAATGCATTTGGTGAAGCGGGTTGCAAGGTTGTCATCGAAGAGTTTTTACAAGGCGAAGAAGCAAGCTTTATCGTACTCGTCGATGGCAAAAACAGCCTACCCATGGCTACCAGCCAAGACCATAAGCGTGTAGGCAATAATGATACTGGCCTTAACACCGGCGGAATGGGCGCCTACTCACCAGCTCCGGTTGTTACTCCAGAGATACACAATCGCATTATGCAAGAAGTCATCGAGCCCACAGTCGCAGGCATGGCCTTAGAGGGTAACGACTACACGGGTTTTTTGTATGCAGGCCTAATGATTGATACCGATGGCACACCTAAGGTCATCGAATATAACTGCCGCTTTGGCGACCCAGAAACGCAGCCTATTATGATGCGCTTACAATCGGATCTATCTCAACTATGCTTACAAGCAATAGATGGCCAATTAGCCAACAGCCAGACTGAGTGGGACCCCCGCGCTGCCGTTGGCGTTGTCTTAGCCGCAGGTGGATACCCAGAATCCTACCGTAAAGGCGATGTTATTAGCGGCCTCCCCACTAATAACAGCAGTGATAAAAAAGTATTCCATGCAGGTACGGCACTTAATAACAACCAAGTGCTTACCCAAGGTGGCCGTGTATTATGTGCGACTGCTCTAGGTGATACAGTGACACAGGCACAAGCACTGGCTTATGAGCTTACCCACCAAATTCAGTGGGACGACGTATACTATAGAGACGATATCGCCTATCGTGCTATTGCACGTGAGCAATAACGCGCCAATAAACAATATTTACGGACGTATTATTAAGTAAGTTATTATTCTGAGAGGTTCCTATGAGTGCATCAAGGCATTATTCTTTATTCGATAAAATCATTATTGAATCTGACAGGGTATTGAGAACTCTCAGTAAAAACGCATCGAATGCAGCCCAAGTGTCACCTGCCCAAGATATCCCAGAGCCTATTCTTGATGATGTCGAGGCAAAACATGCTGCAGGCCTAATGCGTATCAACCATACAGGCGAGGTATGCGCACAAGCCCTTTATCAAGGGCAAGCTCTAACCGCGAAGCTACCCGATGTCCGCGAAGAAATGGAACAGGCCGCTCAGGAAGAAGTCGACCATTTAAGCTGGTGTGACGAGCGCTTGCAGCAATTAAACAGCCAACCAAGTTTACTTAATCCAGTTTTTTATGGGCTATCTTTTAGTATGGGTGCAGCAGCAGGCGTTATCAGCGATAAAGTCAGCCTAGGTTTTGTTGCCGCAACAGAGGAACTGGTCTGCAGCCATTTAGAAAAACATCTAGAAGAATTACCCGAAGGCGATACAAAAAGCCGCGCCATTGTCACACAAATGCTAGACGATGAAGCCCGTCACCAGCAAATGGCCCTAGATGCAGGCGGCAGTGAATTTCCAGCCCCAGTTAAAATGGGCATGAAGTTGATGTCTAAGGTCATGACAAAAACCACTTACCGAATTTAATATCTTGCAGTCAAAGTAACTCACAAACTGGGGCGTAAAAGGTACAAGTGCTACTGTATCGGCTTATTAAAACTATATACTTTTAGCTTAGAAGCCGCTTGAGCAACTAAAGAGCATTGATAGGTTTGGATAGATGCGTTAGCCTCGCCCCATTTATTAGCCTTACGCAGCACATCGTATTGAGACTGACACTGATTGAAAGCTTTTTTGAGACTTGCTCTATCAGCTAAATAACCCTCTATTTTTTCTTGCTTTTGCTCTCTCGCAGCTTGCAGAGCAAGCGCACAGTATACTTTACTGTAATTAACCCCTTGGCACTGATCCTGTCTAAAATCTTCTAGTTTTTCACCACTATATTTTGCTTTTAAAACGGCAATTTCTTTTGTATCAAAATCTTTTTTTAGCTCCTGATACGCCTTGCATATTGGGCTTTTTTTAAAAGAAAAAGAACCGACACAATCTTTTGTACTCTCTACAAAATCAACATAGGATAAATTTTTGAGCGAGCTTAGTTGCTGCTCGTACTTCTCTTGAAAGGCTTTTTCGGCAGCTAATCTGGCCTGCTCTTTCTCTTTTCTTTTAAGCTCACGCTCTACTTTGGCAAGTTCAGTTTTATGCTTTTTAAATACTTCAACAGCCGCTTTACATTCTACATCTTCAGAGAGCGAAGTAATTTTTTCTTTATCATTGGCAACGAATGCAGCCTCCATAGCGGAGTTACACTCTCTACTCTTACTTTCTGCCTTGTCAATATTCGCTGCATAGTAGGCTTTATCGTGCTTTGAACAAGCGGCCAGAAAAATGATCGCGATAGGTATTACTAGTATTTTATAATTCATTATCAATCCTTTTTATTATATTTAATCAACTTAAAAATAATAAATACAATGACTTATACATACTATTAACTAGCGCATAGTTTATAAAGACACTCACCACGCTAAATTAATCCAAAACTAAAGCTTACTCTACTTCTACAATCTCATAGGCATGGCTCATCTCCACACCTGCCGATTCCATCATAATAGATGCCGAGCAATATTTTGTAGCGGAGAGCTCAACTGCTTTGGCGACTTGTTTTTCTTTAAGATTGGTTCCTGTAACCACAAATTTAAGAGTGATTTTAGTAAAGGGGGAAGGTACGGCATCGGCACGCTCAGCAACCAGCTCTACACGGCAATCACGCACATTTTGACGGGCTTTTTTGAGAATACCGATCACATCAAAGCTAGCACAACCACCAAGGCCAATAAGTAGCATCTCCATCGGACGAATACCCATATTGCGTCCACCGTGGTCCTCAGGGCCATCCATAACGACGCTATGGCCACTACCGGACTCCCCAAGAAACATTGCATTATCGACCCATTTGACGGTTGCTTTCATCACTGCTTTTACCTTTTAGTATATTTTGTTACATTGGTGCTTGAATAATGGATGGCAAGACTACCATAGCTTGGCAAAAGCGTCCTTACTTTGTACCTATTTGTAATACTTATCTTGTAAATTATGAATGAGGCGCACAAAACAAACTATTTATAGGTCAGCCACCCTGAGTAACAATAAGAGAAGTGTTACAATTGTGAGAATAGTCGTATTAATATAGAAAGAGGATGTTAACTTGGTCGGTATCACCGCAACACCTATTATTAAAGACCTAGACAATTTTTTAGCTCAATGCCATCGCCGTCGTTACCCAGCAAAAAGTACGTTAATTTATGCTGGCGACAAAAGCGAGTCGCTTTATTATATTGTCAAAGGCTCTGTGACGGTAATTATCGAAGACGATGAAGGTCGTGAGATGATTGTTGCCTATCTAAACGATGGCGACTTTTTTGGGGAGATGGGCATATTTGAACAACAAGACGACTCTCGTAGCGCTTGGATTAGGGCAAAAACAGAATGCGAGGTTGCCGAGATAAATTATGGTAAGTTTCACGAACTTAGCGAAAAGCACCCAGAGTACCTTTATGCGCTGGGCGCCCAAATGGCAAGGCGGCTGCGCAATACCACCCGCAAAGTGGGCGATCTGGCCTTTTTAGATGTCACCGGTCGCGTTGCTCGTACCTTGCTTGAACTTTCTAAAGAACCCGATGCGATGACTCACCCCGATGGTATGCAAATTAAAATTACCCGCCAAGAGATTGGCCGCATTGTAGGCTGCTCACGCGAAATGGTTGGTCGTGTATTAAAAACACTCGAAGAGCAAGGTCTCGTTTCGGTGAGTGGTAAAACCATGGTGGTTTACGGTACGCGCTAGTACTTTTATTGCATTATCACTAAATAATGAGCGCTACATCAATTAATTATTTATAAAATAAAAAAGCCGTTAATAATTAACGGCTTTTTTATTACCTGCCTCTTAAGGTTATGGCAACATTCCTTCAAATAGCTCTTGCAAAGCGATACCTGGATCCTCTTGCTTCATAAAAGCCTCACCAATTAAAAACCCATAAATGTCATGGCTAATCATGGCACTTACATGCTCAGCGGTGTGTATACCACTTTCAGTCACAATAAGGCGGTCGCCCTCTACACTTTTTAAAAGCTCATAAGTTGTATCAAGAGAAGTAGTAAAGTCGTGTAAGTTACGGTTATTAATCCCTATAAGCTTGTTGGGCAGCTCTAAGGCTAAGGCGAGTTCCTCGGCATTATGCACCTCGACCAGCACATCCATACCCAGCTCTATCGCCAAATTATTAAGCGCGTTAAGGCGTTCACTATTAAGAGCTGCAACAATTAATAAAATACAATCTGCACCCATCGCACGTGCTTCATAAACTTGGTAGTCATCAACAATAAAATCTTTACGAATAATTGGTAAATCCACAGCCCCACGTGCAGCGATTAAATATTCATCTGCACCTTGAAAATAATCGACATCGGTTAACACCGATAAACAAGCAGCGCCCGCTTGCTCGTAGCTCTTTGCAATTTCGACAGGATTAAAGTTTTGGCGTATTACGCCACGGCTTGGCGATGCTTTTTTAATTTCTGCAATAATAGCAGGTTGCTTTGCATTGACACGACGCTCCATAGCGGCGACAAAACCTCGACATGTACCTTGCGCCTCAATACACTTTTTTAAATCATCGATGGAAGTTATGGCTTTTCGTTCTTCAATCTCTTCCCATTTACGTGCGATAATTTTTTTTAATACCGTTGGCGTATCGCTTTGATTACTGTTCGACATGTACATACCTTAACATTCAATTTTCGCTAAAAAGCAACGAAGCTTATTTAATAAGTAATTAACTAGACACTTGATGACAGCATTCAGAAAACGCAGCCAGCTCTTGGATCTTGGCTTTTGCCAAACCACTACCAATGGCATCCTCGGCCATTTGCACACCTTCTTTTAAGCTATCGGCGATACCCGAGACATAAACCGCCGCACCCGCATTAAGCGCAATAATATCCGCTGCTTTTTGTGCATTGGGGCTGCCTTTTTTACCTAGGGCTTCTTGAATAAGACTTAAGGATTCACTCGCCGAGCCCACTGACAAACCACTTAGACTCTGTTGTTTTATGCCGAGGGATTCAGGGTTAATGGTATATTCACTCACCTGCCCGTCTTTTAATTCAGCCACATGCGTATCACCCGACAAAGTAATTTCATCCAAACCATCTGATGCATTAACTACCAAAACGTGCTCGCTCCCTAATTTTTTGAGGACCTCGGCCATTGGCTTACAAAGCGCTGCATTAAACACACCTATCACTTGCCGCTTAACACCTGCAGGGTTTGTCATGGGGCCAAGCATATTAAAAATAGTACGCATGGCTAACTCTTTGCGTGGACCAATGGCGTGCTTCATCGCACTGTGATGTGCTGGTGCAAACATAAAGCCGACACCAATTTCACTCACACAACGGGCAACTTGCTCTGGGTTTAAATCTAAATAAACACCTGCAGCTTCTAGCACATCAGCGCTACCTGTAGAACTCGAAACTGAACGATTACCATGCTTGGCAACTTTGCCGCCGCAGGCTGCAACTACAAAAGATGCTGCTGTCGAGACGTTAAATAAATTTGCACCATCGCCACCAGTGCCGCAAGTATCTACTAAAGAATTTATATCGGCATCAACAACTACAGGGGTTGCAAGCTCTCGCATAACTTGAGCAGCACCTGTTATTTCATCAACAGTCTCACCCTTCATTCGTAGCGCGACTAAAAAACCACCAATCTGTGCAGGTGTTGCATCACCGGTCATAATTTGGCGCATGACTACGGCCATACTTTGTTGATCTAAGTTGTTACCACTAACAACGCTATTGAGTGCCTGTTGAATATTCACGAATCACCTTTTATCTTTTCATCTTTCAAAGAATAATTTTATTTATTATTTTGACTTTGTATTACTTGGTTTATAAAGTGTTAAAAAGTTATCTAATAACTGATGGCCATGCTCGGTCAAAATAGATTCTGGATGAAACTGCACACCTTCGACGGGTAAATCTTTGTGTTTTATACCCATAATCTCATCAATGGATCCATCTTCCTTTTGCGTCCATGCAGTTATTTCTAAACAATCGGGCAAGCTATTTTTATCGATAACCAGCGAGTGATAACGCGTTGCCTGAAAAGGATTGGGTAAATTGCTAAACACTCCTATATCACTGTGATAAATCGGCGACGTTTTACCATGCATAACTTTTGAGGCACGAACAATCTCACCCCCAAACGCTTGACCTATACTCTGATGCCCTAAACAAATACCTAATAACGGTAACTGCTCTGCATATTTTTCTATCGCCGCTAAGGAAATACCCGCTTCATTAGGTGTACAAGGACCAGGAGAAATGACTAGGTAATCAGGGTTTTTATCGGCGATATCTTCCAGTGTAATTTCATCGTTACGAACAACATCAACATTGGCCTTTAACTCGCCAAAATATTGCACGACGTTATAGGTAAAGGAGTCGTAATTATCAATCATTAACAACATATGTTTTTATCCAAATGTTAAAACCTTTAAAACAATTAATTTTAAAAGGCGTAAAAAGCTTATCTATCTATTATGAGTCACAGACGTATTATTATCAGTTGAAGCAGTAGAAACATCGACCGCCCTAAATAATGCGCGCGCTTTATTCATGGTTTCTTTCCACTCCAACTCAGGGAGTGAATCAGCGACAACACCGGCACCTGCCTGTACATAAATCTTGCCATCCTTGAGTACAGCAGTACGAATAGCAATAGCAGTATCCATATTGCCATTCCAAGCAAGGTAGCCGACAGCACCACCATAAACACCACGCTTTTCTGACTCTAATTCGTTGATAATTTCCATAGCACGTATTTTAGGCGCACCCGACAAAGTACCTGCCGGCAAAGCTGCGCGTAAAACATTCATGGCTGTTAAACCCTCGCGTAACTGTCCAGTCACATTCGAGGTAATATGCATAACATGGGAGTAACGCTCGACGACCATTTTTTCGGTGAGCTCCACCGAGCCAATTTGGGCAACACGCCCAACATCATTACGCCCCAAGTCAATCAGCATCAAATGCTCGGCAATTTCTTTAGGGTCAGCTAATAACTCTTGCTCAAGCGCTATATCCTCTGTCGCCGTATGACCACGTCTACGTGTGCCCGCAATAGGTCTGACGGTAACTTCGTTATCCTCTAGTCGCGCAAGAATTTCTGGGCTAGATCCCACTACTTGATGATCCCCTAGATCGACAAAATACATATAAGGCGATGGATTTAGACTACGCAGCGCACGATACAGATTAACGGGTTCGGCGCTATAGTCCATTGATAAGCGTTGGGAGACTACTACCTGCATCGTGTCTCCAGCCAGAACATATTCTTTAATTTTATCTACAGATTTTCTAAAGGAATCTTCACCGACATGGGATTTGAAAACATGCTCAGATGTCGCAGGCGCTTGTAAGTCGATCGAAGCTAAAGCTGGCGTTGGCCCACGTAAATCTTGCTCTAACTGCTCGATGCGTGCGTGGGCCTTCTCATAGGCATTATCGACGGCAGGGTTAACCATAATGACAAGGTTAAGCGTGCCCGATAAATTATCGAAAACCAATACTTCGTCGGAGACCATTAATAATATATCTGGAGTGCCAATAGCATTATCTAGGCCTTTAAAGTCATCGCTATCTAAACTTGGCTCAACATAACGCACACAGTCATAGGCAAAATACCCCACCAAGCCACCATGGAAACGTGGCAACCCTTCTAGCTCAGGTGCGCGGTAGCGCGCTTTAAACTCCTCGACAAAAACCAGAGGGTCTTCAACAGTATATTCCTCGGTTATATCTCCATTTAACTCGACAGCCACCTTGTTACCAAACGCTTTTAATACTGTTTTACAAGGCAGCCCAAGTATCGAGTAACGACCCCATTTTTCACCACCTTGAACTGACTCAAATAGATAAGAATAAGGGCCGTTGGCAAGCTTTATATAACTTGATAATGGCGTATCTAAGTCTGCGAGCACTTCTCGCATCACAGGGATACGATTAAAACCCTGTTCGCAAAGCTGGTTAAATTGTTCGAGGTTCATAATATATTTATAGTCAATGTAATCTGTAGTATTTGAATCTACCCATCATGCGATTGGTCGTAGAATCATTGATGCGGATTTTAAATGGAGATCGAAGATATCATTAGTGCTCCTAAAACCGCAAAGCGGCTAAGCAACCGCTAATGCTAGAGTGATACTTGCCAGCTACGCCAAGCAAATGATGCAAACACCCGATAAACGCTGTATATACCCGAGCATTTTGAACAAACTTGTAGGTGAATACGATCATTCATGAGTTTTTTCGCTATTATTTTCAATTGTCCAATCGTTAACTATTTTTCGATCATTTGCAACTAATGATCACTAAATAGCTCATCAAATATTGCCATAACATCAATTAGCAAGCTGTTTGGCCAACTCAGCCATAGAGGCAAACACACAATCGGGCTTATCTTGCTCTATGGGGCGACCATGATTGTAACCATAATTCATGGCGACAACGGGGATATTCGCCGCACGTGCGGCCTCGATATCATTGCGAGAGTCACCGACCATGAGCACATTGCAAGCGTCCATATTCAGCGCCTCAATACAATGCAACAATGGCTCTGGATGTGGCTTTTTATGTGTAAGCTCATCACCACCCAATAACAGCGCAAAGTAATCATCAATAGCAAGATGCTCTAAGATTGGCGCAATAAAACGTCGGGGCTTATTGGTCACAATCGCCATGGTGATTTTCTGGTGCTTAAATTCGGCTAATGCCTCTGCAACGCCTTCATACAATACGGTTTTATCAGCACAGCAATTAGCATAGTGAGCCAAAAATAGCTCAAGTGCCTTAGTATGTATCTCCTTTAGCTCATCACCATTGATACCATGATGACAAAGCGCACGCTCAACCAACTTTGCAGCGCCGTTACCCACCCATTCCCGCGCTAACTCCTCGGCTACAGCTGATAGCTCTATATCTACCAGCATTTTATTGAGAGCTACCGCAAGGTCGGGCACGCTATCGATAAGCGTGCCATCAAGATCGAATAAAATACATTTAACTAAGCAAGGCTCTGCTAGTGGCTTATTAAGTAATGGTTTAACAGTAAAAGGAGTGTCCATAACGATCTAAATCTGGCTATTAACCTCAGTTACTTTTAGCTAGCTCAGCACGCATTTTATCGATCACGACTTTGTAGTCGTCTTGATTAAAAATAGCAGAGCCTGCAACAAAGGTATCGGCACCCGCAGCGGCAATCTCGGCGATATTATCAGCGGTAACACCGCCATCAATCTCTAGGCGGGTAGACAAACCTAAAGCATCAATCATTGAGCGTGCTTCACGCAGCTTATCGAGTGTATAGGGAATAAATTTCTGACCACCAAAACCTGGATTAACCGACATCAATAACAGCATATCAAGCTGGGGAAGTACCTGCTTAATACTCTCGACAGAGGTCGCAGGGTTAAGCACTAAACCACATTCACAACCCTTTTCTTTAACCAGCTGCAAAGAGCGGTCAATATGGCGCGAAGCCTCTGGGTGAAACGTAATATAGCTTGCTCCTGCATCGGCAAACATGGCAATGAGATCGTCAACCGGCTCGACCATTAGATGTACATCAATCGGTGCGGTGATGCCATATTTACGCAGTGCAGAGCAAATCATTGGGCCAAAGGTCAAATTAGGCACATAGTGATTATCCATTACATCAAAATGGACAATATCAGCCCCTGCCTCAAGCACCGCATCAACCTCTTCGCCTAAACGCGCGAAGTCCGCCGATAATATAGATGGGGCAATTCTAAAGTCAGTCATGGTTAATCTACCGTTTTATATGCTATTAATCGCTATTTTAAGGGCGCCTATTGTAATGGATATATTGCTTATTCGTTAGCCTTAATTCACGTGCACTATTGCAATGCTTATCTATACTTTAACTATGTATACATCACTCAAAAATTTACCCGCTAAGCCTTTAGCTTTTATACTGATAATTATCTGTTGTTATAGTGCTCTTTATAGCAGTGTTAGCATCGCGCAAGAGAAAAAAGATGAAGGTACCACCGACTCAGAAGGCGCAGCCACTGAAGCAGCAGCCCCTACTCGCCTACCAAGCAACCAGCAACGCTCACAATTTCCAAGTAATGACGGTAGCGATAATGGCCATATGGCGGCCTTAGGTGGACAGCTCGATCAGTTTAAGGAAGCTGCTGTATGGCTAGAGACAAGCAATAATGAGCGCTTTCTAAGCCTATGGCAACCCGATAGATCAGGCAACCCACGCGGCGCTTTGCTGATTATTCACTCCGAGGGAGAGCACCCCGCTTGGCCCAACACCACTAAACCATTACACGAGACCTTGCCGGACTATGGTTGGGCAACCCTTGCCTTGAGCTTGCCAGAACCCGAACAAGCCCCAATACCCAAACGTACATTAGCGGTAAAAACAGCACTCGTAGAGAAAACAGATGATCAAGAAGGTAGCTTGAGCACAGATGCTACCGAGAATGACAAACCACAAGAGACAGAAGAAGCGTCACAAACCATGGCAGAAAAGCCATCTACAAGCAGCAATAACACAACCGTATCACCCGAAGTGATTACAGAACAACGCCTAGAGTCTGCTTTGCGCTTTTTACACGACCAAGGGCAGTTTAATGTTGTCATACTCGGCAATGGTACCGGCGCTATTCGTGCAAATACATTTCTAAACAACAACACACCAAAAACAGACAGCCCAAGCCTCGCAAATGCTAAGCCCTTTCGCGGGATTGTGTTATTAAACGGCCGTAACCGGCTACCCACTATGGACACGGACTACAAAGGCTGGTTTAGCGATCCATCTATCCCTGTACTCGATATCTACCTCAATGAAGACCAGCGCAATCAACAAGCAGCTAAAGCGAGAAAGGTTTTAGCCAAGCAAAAGAGGGTGGAGATCTATAAACAGGTTAGGCTCTCCCATCTAAAGTATACAAAGGGTGGACAAGAGAATATTCTATCTAGGCGGATTCGAAGCTACCTCAAAGCAAATGCAACCGGTGTAGAAACAAATGCCATCAAAACTACAACAATCAATTAGCAGAAGCACTAAAACTAGCTATTTTTAACTGAATAAATATCTAATAAATTGCGATAAAAGTTTTTGTAGTCGATCCCAAAGCCAAAGATAAACTCATCGGGGATATCCAAGCCACTATAGTCAGGTATTATCGCATCCGGTAGGCGCCGACTGGTTTTTTTATCCAACAGCACAGCAACTTTTGTAGAGCGTACATTTTTACTATTACAATAACGCACAACTTCCATCAGCGAAGCGCCCTCATCAATAAGGTCATCAACAACTAAGACATGCTTATTGCTTAAATCAATATCTGGCTCTTTAAGCCAGCGTAACTCACCGCCCTTATCTTTATCACCGTAGCGACTCACCTGTAAAGAATCAAACTGTAATGGGAATTTCAACAAAGGCAGCAAGTGCGAACAAAAAACCATCGCACCATTCATTACACATAACAATACAATTTCCGACTTACCTTCTTTAGTTCCATTGACAGTATCGGAGAGAATAGGTAAATAATCACGGTTAATGGTATCCGCCAGATTAGCTATAGCCGTTTGCAGCTGCTCGTAACTAATTAACTTATGCGTATTGTGATGGGTGAGTTCTGGTGTAGGGTTAAATGGTGTATCGATCAATTCATCAAACATAAATATTATTGCAAAAACTAGAATTAGGCGCGGTAGTTTACCTTAAATAAAACAAAAGCAATAATCTATAAACAACAAGGCACTTACTTGACCTATATCATCTTACCTTTTCGAAAAAATTATATTCTGTATCCCGTAGCTTAAATCTGTAAGCAATTAGTATTTTAATGGAGTCAGGGGAAGCAAAGAATGAACATTATCAAACACTCACTAACAAAACATTTACTACCAGTAGCCATTATTTTGGGCTTGGGTACTTTTCATGCTCAATCACAAGCATATGAAGCAGGGGATTTTATTTTTAGAGCTGGCGTTGCCTCTGTACAACCTGATGAAGATCCATTTGGCACGTTAGGCGATCTTGACGCAAGAGTGAGCAATGATGAAGCACTAGGCCTAACGTTCTCTTACATGTTTACCGATCACATTGCTCTAGGCTTATTAGCTTCAAGTCCGTTTAAGCATGACATCTCAACCAATGGCACTAAAGTAGCCGAAACTGAATTACTACCCCCAACACTACACTTGGAATATTTTCCACTAAAGAGTGATTCAAAATGGCAGCCTTTTGTTGGTATTGGCGTCAACTACACAACTTTTTTTGAAGAGTCTAGCAATCTTGGCAGTTTAGATTTAGATGACTCTGTAGGCGTCAGTTTTGAAGCAGGCATTGACTATAGAATCACCGAAAAATTAATACTCAATGCAACAGTTTGGCACATAGACTTAGAAACCGATGCAGATCTCGATGGGACATCTATCGGTGGTATCGAACTTGATCCATGGGTATATATGCTAAGTATCGGTTACGTTTTTTAATTTAAAAAAGCAAAACAATTTTAGGGGCTGCTTGGCCCCTAACTGCATTGTATAAATAAAAAGGTATAGCTTATGTCAATTGATAAAACATTATTTAAAAAATACAATGTTCATGGGCCGCGCTATACCTCTTACCCACCTGCAACACAATTCACCAAAGATTTTACTCAACAAGATTACTATTGGCATGTAGAAAGCAGCAACGAAGATCCATTACCTAAACCGTTATCTATCTATATCCACCTACCATTTTGCAATGCACTTTGCTATTACTGTGGTTGCCATAAATTTATTGCACCACAAACATCGACGGTTATGAGCTATCTCGACAATCTGAAACACGAGATAAAAATGCAAGCGGCATTATTTAACGACGATAGGCAAGTACAACAAATTCATTTGGGCGGCGGCACCCCCACCTACTTAAGTACTGAATACATACAATCTTTAATTAAGACTATTAAAGAAAACTTTACATTATCTAATCGGTATGACTTTGAATGTGCCATAGAAATAGACCCAAGAACAACCAGTAATGAAGACATTAAAGATCTAGTCGAGATTGGCTTTAATAGAATGAGTTTTGGGGTACAAGACTTTGACCCTGCTGTACAAAAAGCGATAAACAGGGTCCAATCAAAAGAAGAAGTTACCTCACGCCTACAAGCCGCAAGAGATGCAGGTATTGAGTCGATTTCTGTCGATCTTATTTATGGCTTACCCAAACAAAACATCGAGAGTTTTAATCAAACACTTGAGAGTATTATTGCTATAAAGCCTGAGCGTATTGCATTATATAACTATGCACATATGCCAGACCTTATTAAATCCCAGCGGTTAATAAATGCAAAAGAATTACCCGACACTAATACTAAAGTAGAATTAATGGCTATGAGTATCCAAAAGCTATTAGATGCTGGCTATATTCATATTGGTATGGACCATTTTGCGCTACCTAGCGACAGTCTTAGCGAAAGCTTAATCAATCACACTCTGCATAGAAACTTTCAAGGTTACTCCACTCATGGTGATTGCGACTTGATTGGCTTTGGTGTCAGCGCTATTAGTCACATTGGTGATTGTTATAGCCAAAACACCAAAATAATCAGCGAGTATAAAGACGCAATAGAATCAGGTACTCACCCTATTATCCGTGGCTATAACTTATCTAAGGCAGACGCCATTCGCACCGACGCTATTCAACAACTTATGTGTAACCGATCCCTTAATCTCGATAAATTTGGTTATATTCATGCAATTGATACCAAGTATTACTTCGCTAAAGAATTACAAGCATTATCAGTAATGGCAACAGAGGGTCTCGTCGAAATTGATAACCATACGATCAAAATTACTGATAATGGCTGTTTATTTCTGCGTAATATCGCAATGGTTTTTGATGACTATCTACAATCAGCGCCAAACAATGGCTCAGATAATTACCCACCACAAAAAATAAACACAAGCGGATTAACTCAATTGCACGCATCTAAAAAAATATCCTTCTCAAAAGTATTGTGATCCCCAATATCTAACGGTAGTATCACTATCTAGTTGTGCTCATGTATTTGTATCGAGCAATAACCATACTCCATCTAGTGTTTATAACTCCCTAATGATATGACAACTTATGAAAACAATCGATAACGTATCTATAAACACTGACTTTCGTGCCAAACGAAAAGCCTGCAGCCAGTGTTCACTCGTTGACTTGTGCCTACCCATGGGCTTAAGCAAAGAAGAGTTACAACAACTAGAAGGATTAATCCAACAGTCACATAGTTATAAAGAAAATGAGTTTTTATTCCGTCAAGATGACAACTTTAAAGCTATTTACGCTATTCGCTCCGGCATGTTTAAAAGCCAAGCCATAGATCAGCAGGGTAACGAGCGCATACTCGGGTTTCACTTACCTGGCGAGCTAGTGGGCCTAGATGGCATCTATGACCAGCGTTATCCCTCTAATATGATTGCCCTCGATACTTCTACAGTTTGTGCAGTCCCTTACAATGGGCTAATGGCACTCACCGAAGAAATTCCCAGCCTACAACAGCAGCTACTGCGCTTGCTCAGCAAAGAAATAAACAGCGTTAATGCGCTAACCTACGATACCAATGCTGACCAACGCCTAGCATCCTTTATTTTTAGCTTATCCAAACGCTACGAGCAGCGAGGTTATTCGGCGACACATTTTAATTTAGTGATGCCACGCCGAGACATTGCTAATCATCTAAATATGGCTGCTGAGACAATAAGCCGTTTATTTAAACGCATGCAAGATAAAGGCATTATTACACTCAAGCGTAGAGAATTGAGCATAGGCGACATGACAGAACTAAAAAGAATTGCAGGCTGTACGGGCCTGCAGTAACAAAAAAGCATCAGCTAGCTGATGCTTTTTTGTTTGCGGCACTTTCGCATAAAAAAATATTACACCCTAGAATTTAAGCTACTCATTCGGTAGTAGTTTTAGTACCTAGTTTTGCATTAGCAATTTTTTATTTTATGATCTATTTCAAAAACATCGTTGCTTGCAATTCTTTATCGAGTGCAAAACACCTAACCTCTATATTTTTGAAAATCTTTGCCTCAATTTCTGCGATGTACTTTAACCATTTTTTATCGGTCAGTACGGCTACTTTCTTTATGTTAGATAAACCTACGTCAAATAAGTATTTAAACTCTTCAACAATAGCTGCAACTTCAACACCCTCAAAAGAATCGATTTTCTCAAAAATAACAATATCGCCATAGCGCTCAATCTTTTCTTTAGCGCTATTGAGAACGACTGACATATCAGCCTCTGTCACCTTGCCAGAAATACGAAAGGCAACTGCGTTATCTATATTAATATCTATAAGTTCTAGCATAACAATAGTCTCCGCTTATCGATTGATAGAATAGATTATCAAGCAGCAACGAAGATAAATAAGCCAAAAAATAGATCTATTATTACTTGTCTATTTTTTTTGCTTTGCTTTCATCGGCTGCTTTTTGATCTATTTCCATATGGCATTTAGCATACTGCCATAAATGAAACATCATATAAATCGCGATAGCTATTACTAATAGGCTTGAAATTAAAATAGTAAAAATAAACATAAGTCACCTCATTGGTATCTATCTCTTTGAGCCTTAGAATAACCTATGCGAAATTGACCAAGTTGATTCAAATCAAGATAAGCTTTGTTTTTCGACAAAGGATAAAGTCTGTATCATCACCACATGACCGAAACGAACTTGCCAGCACTATACCAAACACTCGCACATCAAATTACCCTATGGACGCGCGAGCTTGGCTTTCAGCAAATGGGCATTACAGATATTCATTTAGGGGAGTATAAAGAGCGCTTAGATGAATGGCTTACCAAGGGGTACCACGGCGAGATGGAGTGGATAGAGCGCCATCAGAGCCAGCGCGAGGACCCAGAGCTGCTAGTGTCCAATGCAATGCGAGTGATCTCGGTACGCATGGACTACCTACCTGAGAATACACAGCAGATAAAAACTCTCAAACAGGCAAATAAGGCCTATATTTCACGCTATGCGCTGGGGCGTGACTATCACAAGTTAATTCGCAAGCGCCTTGCCAATCTCGCGAAAAAAATAGAGGAATTTTGCAGACAGCACTCAGAAATTACACTGGATATAAACCAACGCCCCTTTGTCGATAGCGCCCCGGTGTTGGAAAAGCCCTTTGGCGAAAAAGCAGGGCTTGGCTGGATAGGCAAACACACGGTTTTATTAAACGACAAAACCGGTAGCTGGTTTTTTTTGGGCGAACTTGTTACTAACTTACCGCTACCCCTATCAGACCTTACCAAACAGGATGGAGCTGGAAATAGCAGCACTAATAAATGCGGTGACTGCACCGCCTGCCTTAAGGTTTGCCCTACCGATGCCTTTGTGGCACCTTATCAGCTTGATGCGCGGCGCTGTATATCCTATTTAACGATAGAGCTTAAGGGAAGTATACCTATTGAATTTCGCGAGCCCATGGGTAACCGAGTATTTGGCTGTGACGACTGCCAGTTAATTTGCCCATGGAACAAATGGGCAAAACCCACACAAGAGAAAGACTTTAGCCCACGACACCAATTAGATGATACCGAACTTACTCGCCTATTTTTATGGTCAGAGGAGGAATATTTACAATACACCGAGGGTTCGGCGATCAGGCGATTAGGCTTTGAGCGCTGGTTGCGTAATTTGGCCATTGGGCTTGGCAATGCAGAGCCTAGCCTTGAGAATATCGCTGCCCTTGAATCTAAAAAAGACTACCCCTCTCCCATGGTACAAGAGCATATCGACTGGGCATTACAGCAGTTACGCAGTCCTAAAAAGCGTGTGCGAAAAATTAAAAATACAAACAAATAACGCTTAATAACTATTTATTATTGAGCACATTCTCATCCACTAACGCTGCTATTTTTTGCGAGTTAATCCTAGTTTCTTGAGATAAACCCTCAACGACACCTTTTTGATTTGGCTCTGGCTGGTTTTGGCTTAACTTCCACTGCCCTGTTATCGACGACACTTCTATTTGCAAGCCAACAATGGCTGGTAGCATTTTTTGGATATAATCAGCCGGTGCATCAGTCGTCGACCACGGCATAGTTTGCGATGCCTCATGTTGATCCGTTAATGCATTTATCATTTGTAGGTTCCAAGCATCCTCATAAACAAACGATAAAGCACCTCTCACGTGTACGGTTACATAATTCCAAGTGGGTACTGCTTTACCGTGTTGTTTCTTTGTTGGGTAATAATTGGGGGTCACATAACAATTGGGGCCATTGAATACAATCAGCACCTCAACGTCATTCTCTAGATTTTTCCATAAGTCATTAGCCTTTGCGATATGACCTTGCAACAAAATCTTACCGTCGCACTCCTTCAAAATAAGAGGGAGGTGATTTGCCTCCAAACCAGACTCGCCATAGCTAATCAATGTAGCAAAGGGATACTCGGTGATAAGCCCTTTGAGTTTATCGAGGTCATCTTGTTTAAATTTTTTAGGTGTATGCATGGGCTGCCCGAGTCGCTACTAGTATTGTTCTTTACTATATCCATTGCTTAGGCTATTTCCAAGAGTTCAGGATTCACAAAGCACTTGATTAACAATCTAGCGACACGCAAACTACCAAGCCATCACCAACATGCAATATAAGGAACCTCCATGGACCAGCATCTGACTATTGTTGATCACCCGATGGTGCAACACAAACTTGCCTATATGCGCGATGAGAATACATCGACTAATCGCTTTCGCCAGCTACTGCGGGAAATCAGCCAACTACTCGCCTACGAAGTCACACGCAATCTGGATATGACCACCAAGCGCGTCAAAACACCTATGCAAGAAATTGATGCGCCCGTGGTTGCTGGTAAAAAACTGGCACTTGTTTCTATACTGCGGGCAGGCAATGGGCTACTCGATGGCGTGCTTGATTTAATTCCTTCCGCTCGCGTTGGCTTTGTTGGACTTTACCGGGACGAAGAAACACTAAAACCCGTAAAATATTATTTTAAAGTACCCAATAAATTAGACGAGCGCCTTGTGATCGCAGTAGATCCAATGCTGGCAACGGGTAATTCATCGGTTGCGGCCATTGATATGCTCAAAGAGGCCGGCGCTAAAAACATTCGCTTTTTATGCTTACTCGCCGCACCCGAAGGTGTTGCCAGAATGAAACAAGCACACCCCGATGTACCCATTATTACTGCAAGCCTCGATGACTGCCTAAATGAAAAAGGGTATATATTGCCAGGCCTTGGGGATGCAGGAGACAGAATGTTTGGCACTAAATAAATAATAAAGCCAATAATAAAAATACAAAAATAGGAGACTTTTTATGTCAGATCATGGCAGCCAATACTCAGACACACAGTATCAATTTAGCCCCAAGCAAGCACTACTAGGTGCACAAATGCTCTTTGTCGCCTTTGGCGCACTAGTGCTCGTACCCATACTTACCGGCTTAAACCCAAGCGTTGCTCTGTTTACCGCAGGTATTGGCACACTGATATTCCAATTAGTAACTCGTGGTCAAGTACCCGTGTTCTTAGCCTCATCTTTTGCATTTATTGCCCCCATTGGCTATAGCGTACAAACTTGGGGGCTAGGTGCAACTACCGGTGCACTCGCCGCAGCGGGTTTGTTATATGTTGCTATCAGTTTTGGTATCAGAGCTTTTGGTGCTGGCTGGCTAAACCGTATATTACCGCCCATTGTTGTAGGCCCAGTCATTATGGTTATTGGTTTATCCTTAGCAGGGGTTGCTATTAACATGGCCACAGGGGTTGCGGGCAGCAATCAGATATTCCCTAAGACTGCATCACTTATTTTGGCAACACTCACACTCGTACCTGTACTTATTGCCGTAGTGATGGGTAAAGGTATTATTCGTATAGTACCGATTATTATTGGCATTATTGTGGGTTATATCGCAGCATTCATAGTTGGGCCAATCTTTGGCGTTAACTTTATTAATTTTGACAGCATCAGCAAGGCACCATGGTTTGCTATACCGGCCTTTGTTGCACCCGAATTTAACTGGGCCGCTATTTTATTTATTTTGCCTGTCGCCATTGCACCTGCCATTGAGCACTTTGGTGACATTATGGCCATTAGTGGCGTCACCAAACGCAACTATATGGAGAAGCCCGGCATACATAAAACGCTACTGGGGGATGGCCTTGCAACAACGGCTGCCGGCTTATTTGGTGGGCCACCCAACACAACCTACTCTGAGGTTACAGGTGCCGTTACCCTAACTAAATCCTTTAACCCCGCCATTATGACTTGGACGGCAATCTTTGCCATTATCCTTGCCTTTGTCGGTAAACTGGGTGGTGTTTTATCGACTATTCCTATGCCAGTTATGGGCGGCATTATGGTGTTAATGTTTGGCATGGTGACTATGGTTGGCGCTTCTGTTTTAGTCAACGTTAAAGACTTAAGCGATGGTCGCAATATGGCCATTGCCTCTGTGATACTGGTGATTGGTGTTGGCGGTTTGAATATCCCTTTCGGCGAAAACTTTGTTTTAGGGGGTATTGGGCTGGCAGGTATTGTGGGTGTACTCATCAACCTTATATTGCCTAAACGTACATCACCTACAGAATAAACATTTTATTATCGGTAGTGGCTATTTAAAAGTGGCGTTATTTACAAAATAACGCCACTTACTTAACACTCTTTACTTATTACTCTTAACCCACCTTAAATTCTGTAATCTTTGCCTTTAATTGTTGAGCCATATCCGTTAGCTCATTAACATTTTTTGTATTAGTTACAGCATTCGATAGTGTACTTTCAGATTTATTTTCTATTTCCAAAATACTGCTATGTATCTCTTCAGTAACCAGGCTTTGTTGTTCCGTGGCAGTAGCGATCTGTTGTGTTAAATCGTCAATACTCTCGATAGAATCAATCACCTGCGTCAGGGAATTTGTCATATCCTCTGACTTTAATACACAGGCCTCTGACTGCTCTTTACTGCGATTCATTGTCTCAACCGACGATGCAGTTGTTTCTTGCAAGGTGGCAATCATTTTATGAATTTCACTCGTTGCCTGTTGGGTTCGCTGTGCAAGTGTTCTGACCTCATCGGCAACAACGGCAAAACCTCGACCTTGCTCCCCAGCCCGAGCTGCTTCGATAGCCGCATTTAATGCTAACAAATTAGTCTGCTCTGCAATATTACTAATGGTATCAGCAATACCACCTATAGATTCCGAAGCCTCAGCAAGCTCTTCTATTTCGACTGTGGCTTTATTCACCTGCTCTGCCAATGAATAAGTTAATTCTATGGTGCTTTTTACAATCTCATTACTCTCTAGCACATCATTTTTAGTTTTTGTTGCAGCATCAGAAGTAGACTGGGTATTTTGGGCAACCTGTTGGACACTAGACGACATTTGATTCATCGCCGTAGCAACATTGGTGATATCGTCTCGTTGAGTCTTCATGCGCTCACGGGTTTCATTTAAAATACTATTAACATCACCTAGTTTTTTCTCAAGCTGGCTATCTAAGTCACGGGAGCTTAAATTGATCTCTAAAAACTTGTTAATCATATAGTCAAATGCATTAGCAGTATTAGATATCTCATCTTTTCTCTTTGCACCTATACGCAGAGTCAAATCCTTTGCACTAACAACTTCATTAGCTGTTTCTCTAACAATCTCTAAACGCTGAACAATATGTTTAGTAACAATACGATAGGCGATAAAACCATTGATAATTGCAAGAATACTAAATAGCAGCGCCATAAGCTTTAGATTATCAACTTTCTTTGCGCCTTCTTTTTCAAATAGTTTCACACCTGCATTCATCTCTTTTAAGATGGTAAGAGAGTCATCGGATAAGCTTTTTAAATGATCCTGTGTAGGGTTTTCGATAGCATGAAGAATATCTTCTTGGAATCTGTCCCAAATAGAAGAAACCTTAAGCAGCTGTTCTTTCAGCTCCCCCTCTTCTAGTTTAGGAATGTTCAGCGACGCATCACCATCAATCAGACCTGTCAGTGTTGTATCGAATAATGCTTTTGTTTTTTCCAAAGCACTGGACTGATCAAAACCTGCAATGGTTAACATCGCTTCCTTGGTCATTTTTTGCGTTAACATTCTTTGACGACCCGCCAAATTAATCACAGCACCATCACTCTTAGCACTAGCAACCCAAAGATTTATCCCCGCAGTCCCCAATAATATTAGACTTATAAAGGCGCAAATCAATAAAACTAAACGTAACCTGATACTCATAACATCCCCTGATATTAACGGCCTAAAATTTAGACCTCTAAAAAGTATAGGCTAGTTTTTAGAGGTCCAAGGAGAAATTAGGGATTATTCTGGTCTTTTAGGGAGATATTCAGGGTGGCTTTATAGAAAAATATCGTCATTTTTTGGTGCTAAAGCAGATTGATTTATCCAAAAACCCAACATGAAATATCTGATTTGTGCAGATTTAATGGATTTAATATAACCAAAAACTTTAAAATCACCTAAAAATTACTCGTTTAAGCTATAAAAAAGTGTGAACCAGTTATCATTTTTTCACATAAGACCAATATATTAATAACAAAACTATTTCTTTTTAGTGTTTTTAGAACTGAATCCGCCTCATTTAACAGCAGCTATAACCAAAGATAAGCGCTAATAATAAAATGTACATATTTTATTAAGTTATATAAACAATGGTTCGTTAGACAACTTTCACTTTACCCCTAGTATGAACCACAAGAACTTTTCTCCACATTCTTGTAGCGGGGCAAGATTATGAAAAAAATAAATACGAATTTATTAATTACTTTTTTATTTTTTATTTTCTCTCAAACTGTTTTCTCAGCGGATACCGAGATAAAAAAGTCATTTAAGGATAACCTTCGACTCACATTCGATTTAAGCAGCCGAGCCATTAACTTTTCACCTCTGGATGAAATAGGTTTTGTACATGCTGTGGGTTTTGATTTGCATAAAGTTTTTTCAACGGACACTCACGATATTGGCACATTAATTCTACAAGGTTATTTAACACGCTTAGATAACATTCCTAACCCTCCTGGTTTTTTTGACGACGGAGACGACACCGAATTTATTTATCGTATTTTTAATTTTAACTACACAGCCTTAAGAGGGAATTTGCCAAATATTCGCGCAGGCCACTTTGAAGTTGCTTATGGCCTTGAACATACCATCGATACCAACGGCACATTACGCCAATACCAACAGGTGCCCAACCTTGGCATAAAAGCCGACTGGGGAGTTTCTCTTAATAACCAACACAAAACTTTCGAGTACGAGATCGGAGCAACTACTGGCGGCAATCAAGACCTTAAACCAAGCGATAGCTCTTTTGTTTACTCTGCGCGTATAGGCACGCCTAGAGATGAAAATACCGTGCTTGGGCTTTCTGTTTACAAAAGTGAATTAAACAATCTGGATAGAGAGCGCTTAGGTGTCGACCTTCGTTACTACACAGGCTTACATGGTATGTATGCCGAGGTTTCTTACGGCGAGAATGATGATCAAGATATTTTAAATGGGCTGTTGGAGTGGAATTACACTAATGGCCGCGAAAACCAACTCTATTATGTACAACTCTCTTATTTATCAACAGAAGACGAGGGAGATATCGATGGTGACTCAGCACTAAAAACCAATATAGGGCTTAAATACTCACCTAATAATAAATGGTTTTTGAGCGCACAACTCACAAGAGATTTAAGCACCTTTGGCGATGTCGATAAAAAAACAATCGTTAGCATACAAGCACGTTACCGGTTCTAGGGAAACTTATAAAACCTTTAATTAATACCTACGACCGAACAACAAAAAGAGTGGTGAATAAAATGAAAAAAGACATAAAAATTGATAAAAGAGCAATACTAGGAATTATTGTTATATGCCTAAGCACTTTGTTCTCAAGCTATGCTACGGCCGCCTTTTGCTCACTACGAGATCCAGTAGAAACAATAAAAACTCTATACCCGCAATCAACATCTTTTAAATCTGTGGTTAAAATTATTGATGAAGATGTACGCAGCGAAGTGCAAAGTTTACTACCACCCAATACATTGCACTTTAGTGAGTTAGGTAAACATACTCTATATATCGCATTCAAAAAAGAAGAACCTCTAGGTTATGTTCACGTTCGCTCTGAAGAAAGCAATTGGGGGTTAGTCGAGATAGCTTGGTCAATTAACTTAAATATGGAGATCGACGATTTTAAATTTCAACGCTGCCGTAACCGTCAAAAGCGCGTATTAGAGAAGGATGAATTCAGACAGCAGCTCCAAGGTAAAAACTTTGAACAAATTATTGCCCTACTCAATAATGACGGAATGACACTTAACCCTCAAAAAATTACAGTGCCACCAAAAGCAAAAGCACTCGCTGAGGTTGTACTACGTTGCGGTATGAAAACGTTACTCGTTACTCAACTCGCATGGAGCAAAGAGATTAATAAATACCGCCTCTATGCCAGCGCCAAAATACACTTTAAGCAAATGAGTGAAATAGTAGTAATGGAGCACGCTGTAAAAAAGTCTCTTAGCCACCTTAAAACTATTTTTGGCGAGGTAAATACAGGTATCGATCGCTCATCGGTTAAAGTTGCTAAAGTTTTCGATACAAAACAATCACTGTTAGGCTTAATTTATATCGGGGATCTTACGATAGACCGCAGCGCATCTACCGTCGAATGGGCTATTTCGCCGGTGGGTAAAGTTATCGGCGTTAATAACCTAATGGGCTGGAAGCACCCCTCAACTCAACGGGCTTTTGAAAATACAGTCGGCAATCGCTATAGCAAGGTTAACCATTGCAACAACCGAGCAGAGCTTGTCACTTTAGAAGCCTTATTGACAGCAAAAACTTTTTTATAACAGTAAGTTAACAGGTGTCAATTTGCGTATTGCAACCAAAACATTCATTGTCGTTCTAGTCTGCCTTGTTGGTGCAGGATTATCAGCCAGTGTTGTTTTTTATAACTACAGCATTCTTGAAAATTCACGCTACCAACGAGAGGTTAGCTCTCTAGCACTTAGGGATGTGGAGAACTTTCGCACAGTTATTTCTCAATGGTTTGTTACTATCGATCTGTTTTTTAACGAGAGACAGAGCTATCTTGCCAGCGGTATAAAAAAACAAGCCACTCAGATGCAAGAAGTGGCTAGTGTTATCCAATCTTATAAAAACAATGATAATCAGCTAGAGTTTCAGGAGATTGTAGATTCGATTAACAATGTAAGCATCTCTGTAGAGAAAGCATCCATATTAACCAATAGCCAGGATAAGCAGTGGAATCTATACATCAATGCAATGGATGATGATGCAATCATTATCATAGACAATATTGAAATCATTTACGAAGAGTCTCAAAAAGCGTCCAAGCTAGCCTCTAGCACATACGCACAAAAAGATAAAAATTTTACTTTTATCATTTGGATATCCATAGCGATATACCTAGTGTTTGTTTTTTTATCGTGGCTATGGGCAAGCATTAACATTGCCAAGCCCTTAGAGGTATTACATGGCATTACTGAGAATGCTAAAACTGAGGAAAACAATAACGAAGACTTATCCTTTTTGCTGGACAAGGGTTCGAAAGAAGTCATACAACTAAGCGCTAGCTTTCAGAAATTTTATACAAAAATGAATCTTGCCAAAACCAAAGCAGAAAAAAGAAAGCAAGAGCTACAAGAAAGTTTAGACCAGTTAACCAAGGCTCGATTACAATTAGTGCAGTCGGAAAAATTAGCCTCGGTGGGCCAGTTAGCATCGGGCGTTGCTCACGAAATCAATAACCCTATAAGCTTTATCTCGGGAAACTTTGGCTCGCTAAAAGAATACGTTGCGGATATAAAAGATGTTTTACAAAAGCAAAAAGAGAGTTTTGAGCGATTACAAGCGAGCGACGAAGAAAATCCCATATTCTCAGAAATTGAGAGCTATCAAGAAGAAAAAGACATCGACTTTGTTATCACTGACCTCGATGATTTATTAAAGGAATCTCATACAGGCCTAAGTCGCGTTAAGAGCATTGTCTCCGATTTGCTGGAATTCTCTCACGTTAACAGCCCAGATATGGTCGAGATTGAAATCAATGCTTTACTGGATAAAACTATCAATCTGTTGGGCAAAGATATTATTAAAAATATCAACATACAAAAACAGTATGAGGATATTCCTAAAATAATGGGTCAAGGAGCAAAAATAGGGCAAGTACTTATTAATGTACTTACTAACGCCGCAGAATTTATTGATAAAGAAAAAGGCATGCTAAGCGTGAAAACCTTGGCCAATAAACAAAATATTTATATTGATATACAAGATAATGGATGCGGAATTAACGAAGCCAATATCAACAGAATCTTCGACCCCTTTTATACGACAAAAGCTATTGGTAAGGGCACCGGGCTTGGCCTACATACAGCACAAAGCATTCTAGATAGTCATCATGGAAAAATTCAAGCAATAAGTAAAATCGACGTAGGCACAAAAATTCGTATCACTTTACCCAAAGAACAAAAGAGTTAACAGCAATTCTCAACATGACTACAAAAAACGGAAAATTGAGCGTATATTGGCTTTAGTTAACCAAAAGGAGAAACTTATGAAATCAGTATTTCCCCTATTCGTATTGCTGTTTTTTATAGGCAACCATCATGCTCAAGCCGCTACACTGTTAAATACAAAAATCACGATATTGATGATTGACAAACAATATCCCAACAAAGTATTTATAAAAGCTAGCCGACCACATAGCTACAAATCCCCTCAATGTATTTCATCATCTTGGTCTTTTGTTTTAAAAATTAATACTAGATTTGGAAAGAGGATGTATCGCGCCTTATTAGCCGCAAAAACTAATGACAAAGAAGTCAATTTAACCGGCAATCAGACCTGTAAAATACATAAAGGTGTTGAAGATTTAAGGCGAATAGAAATTCTTTAATCCTTAACGGTGCAATTTCTTCCTAAACCTTTTGCCTTGTAGAGGTTTTTGTCCGCTCGACATAAAGTTTCTTCAGGGTTTATATCTGACTCTTTAACAACTGACACACCAATACTTATAGTAATTGGGACACTATCATGAACAATATCCATGGAGCTTTTCATTACAGCAAGCCTAAGTTTTTCTGCTATTAAAAAAGCCTGATCTTTGTCTATCTCAGGCAATAACAAGCAAAACTCCTCTCCACCTATCCGAGCAAGTACATCATTAAAGCGTCTATCAGCGGAACATATCTGAGCAATTTTTTGAAGGACACTATCACCTGTGGAATGGCCATAGTAGTCGTTGATCCGTTTAAAACTATCCGCATCAATCATTAGTACTGCATAAGCTAGAGCATTCCTTTTAAAGCGCAAAAACTCTTTTTTTAGCAGGCAATTAAACTCTCGTCGATTAATCAGCCCTGTTAAATCATCTGTTCTTGATAAAACCTCAAGCTCACGCTGAAGGCATATCGATTCAGTAACATCTCTTTGAATAGCAACAAAGTGCGTTACCTGACCCTCAGGGTTTTTTAATGGTAATATGTTTAAATCAAGCCAATACTCTTGTCCATATTTAGAATAGTTTTTAATGGTAAGCCTAATGGGTTCTTTTTTCTCCAGCGCTACTCGAATATTCTGCTTGCTCTCTTCATCGGTATCATCACCTTGCAACATTCGAGGTGTCTGCCCAATAGCCTCATCTTGACTGTATCCTGTCAGCTCAGTAAACGCCTTATTAACATAAACAATTTCAGGCCCAGGGTGATCAAAATTGTCGGCCTTAGTAACAATAATGACATCTTGAGCAGACTCAACAATATCTTTGAAATCAAAATCCATCACTAACAGCTCCTTTATTAGTTATTAAATTATTGGCTGCGGGTGCTAAACCCCCTCTTTAAATAAATGTTTACGGTAGTAGACCAGCTCTTGGATTGAATCTTTAATATCATCCATTGCTAAATGCGCGCCAGATTTCTTAAAGCCCTTTAGTAATTCTGGGCTCCAGCGTTTAGCTAATTCTTTAATAGAGCTGACATCGAGATTGCGATAATGAAAATATTCTTCGAGCTCGGGCATATAGTTGGCTAAAAAACGGCGGTCTTGGCAGATAGAGTTACCCGCCATAGGCGATTTACCTTTAGGTACCCATCGCTCTAAAAACTTAATCGTCTCAAGCTCTGCGAATCTAGTGTCTATTTCACTGTCGCGTACGCGTTGAGTGAGCCCAGACTTACCGTGTTGATTAGTATTCCACTCATCCATACCGGCTAAAACTTCATCACTTTGATGAATAGCATAAACAGGACCTTCGGCGAGGATATTCAATTGGCTGTCGGTGACGATGGTAGCAATTTCGATAATTACGTCATTATTGGGTTCGAGACCGGTCATTTCGAGATCGATCCAAATTAGATTTTCATCATTCATACTGTGTTTGTCCTTATTTTGCGCTATTCTACCGCGAAAGAGGCAAGCGTAATACTGACGCGGCCAAATAAGCTAAATCTGACTAGCTGATTACTAAGAGTATTTAATGGGTAAACGTAAACTATCGAGACGCCAAGCTTGGCGAATTGAGAAAATTCAGCAAGAGCGCGAGGCGCGTGCGCTCAAGCGCGACGCTAATATTAACCAACTCGATGATGGACAAGCAGAAACTAACAATGGTGCGTCGCAACTAGGGCCTGAGCAATCAGGCATAGTCATTGCCCATTTTGGCACCCAAGTTGAAGTAGAAACACTAACAATAGCCGGTGTCGCCCCCCCCAAAGACCATCCCATTATTCGTCGCCGCTGCCACTTTAGAGCCAACCTTGGCTCATTAGTTACTGGTGATCGTGTTGTATTTAGGGATGGTAACCCTACCGGTGTTGTTGTCGCAGTCAAGGAGAGAGAAACAGCGTTATCTCGCCCAGACCCTTATGGTGAGCTTAAAACTATCGCTGCAAATATCGATCGCATATTGATTGTTATTGCCCCACTGCCCAAACCACATACACAATTGGTAGATCGATATATTGTTGCTGCCGAAACTCTAGGTATAAAAGCTGCATTGGTGATCAATAAAATGGATTTGGTCGACGACAGTAATCGACAAACCATTAATAGCTTTGTCGAGCTATACCGCAATCTAAATTATGAGGTAATAACAGCATCAACCTATAACAATAGCGACAATACAGAAGACGATGGCCTAGTAGACTTGCAGAATTTTCTGGCCGATCATACCTCTGTTTTTGTTGGTCAATCAGGTGTTGGAAAGTCATCGCTTATCAATTTGTTGATCCCCGATTTAAATTTACAAGTCGGTGAAATATCCGAGGCAAATCAAAAAGGTACGCACACCACCACAACCGCACAGCTATTTCACTTTCCGAAGGGAGGAGATCTAATCGACTCACCTGGCATTCGTGAATTTGGCTTATGGCATATGGATGGATCAGATATTCTAGAAGGTTTTATAGAATTTAGGCCTTTTATTGGTCATTGCAAATTTAGAGATTGCCAACACCAACAAGAGCCACAGTGTGCAATTATTAAAGCCTATGAAGAAGGGCATATAAGCCCTTATCGAATGGAAAGCTATAGAGCACTGCGAGACAGTACTGAAAGGGAATAATAAGAGACTTAGTGAGCAAAATAAGTCAACCAAACACTCAGTACAATATCACCAAGTACCCATTTTATATGGGTTTAGAACCTTCGACTAATTTTGCTGCATTTTCTAACATTTGGTGCAACTCTTCTAAATTTTCCTGTACACGCTCATTACCTATTTGATTACTCATGTGTGTTAGCCCAGGTAATTTTTGCAGTGTTTTTTTGCCTGTCTCGGTGCTGTAAAACGCGCTAATATCCTTTAGCTCTTGTACCGAAAATGTCGTTGAATATAAATCAACAATATCATCCTTTAAACTTGCATAGCTCATATGCTTATCGAGAAAAGCTTGCATAACACCTCGATAAGGCAATAGCTCTGGACTTTGTTGGATTTGAAAATCAAGCTGTTGCGCAATAGATTGCCCAAGAATTGCCTCCATATCCATATTGCTTAATAATTTCTCGGCCTCGGCAATCGCTTCTGGACTAGCAGTATTGCTTACCGACTCATCAGCAGCCACGTTAACAACTAAAAAAGCCGATACAACGATAACACTGTACAAATACTTTTTAATACTTTTCATTTATCACCTTTACTGCCATTAACATCTAAAGAGAATCAATGTTATAAAGACAATACTTACAGGAAAAGTTTTATAATATTTAATAATACTTAGCTTTCTTTGGGGGCATAAGCAATAGAAAATGAGCCAGGTCCTAAATTAATACCCGCTGTTATGCTCATAATTGCCATAGAATGCTTTATGCTATTTTTACCCACATGAGCAATAAAATCTTTATAAACTTGACGCTTGGTGATAACAGAGGGGTCACCAGCATAACTCATACAAACAGCTGGAATATGTAAACCCTTATCAACAGCCTCTGTCGCATCTTGAAGCAATTTGGCAACAGCTGCATCAAAGCCTTTTACTTTTTCCTCCGAGTAACTTTCACCACGATAACACGTCACTATTGGCTTTAAATCAAAACCTGTGGCAACCATATATTTGATTGCCGACAAACTTTTATCGCCTTTTTTACGCCCCACATTACGCCAATAGTAGAGATCTTCTGGTACTAAATGACCATAAGTATAGTTAGTTATCGCCTCAATCCGAGGGAACATTTTTTCGAACGATAAATTTTTTCCACGAATCAAACGAATTGTCTCATAGGCAACTAATGCTTCGCCGGTAAATAAATTCTTTGTATCTATTACACGCAAAGCAAAAGGGCCATCTACTCCTGCCTCTTTCCTCTTTTGCCTGTATTTTTGTAAAACAATATTCGAGGCTTCCATCATATTAGCGTAGGAAGTGCTGCGCTTAGATGTCAGCATAAGCGCAATCACTCGATCATATTTAGTCACTAGCTTTTCTAAAAACCACTCGGCCATTTCATCCGAAGAAAGAGGTTCAGTTTCGGCATGTAAATCTTTATCAATAAGGTATTGTTTATAAAAATTTTGCGTTACCTTAGGATCACGAATATCAACTGAGCTATGATCTTTAAAATTAAGATGTATAGGCATTACCGTAACATCATTGGCTTTAATGAAACTATCAGGCAAATCAGCTGATGGACAAATAACTATTCCTATTTTCATAGCAAACTATCTCATATTATTGTTATTTTCTATTGCGAGCCATAATGCTGCGAACTACGGTTTTATTAACCAACTTATTTAATCTAATCAGTACTGGCTTTCTCTGTACCCCAAGCTAGTGCTTTATGTTCTATATACTCTTTCGCTGTTGCACGAGCAAAATCATCAATACTATCATCACCGGCAATACGCTCTATTATCGATATAAAGCGTGCTTTATCAGATTCGGATATATCGGTATTAGCAACGCGAGCTAATAAATTTACAGTAACGTATGTAGGCTTGGACTCAATTGACGTTAACAGTGCAGGGATATAGTCAGCCCCAGAACCTTCAATAAGGTTGGCTAAAGGCCCAGGGTTACCCAGCTCTATATTAGGGTGCTTTTCGTAAAACCCAAAAATATTTGGCAATGCATCGCCAAGCTCTTCGCCCTCAACCATATCACTCAAATCGTAAAGTATTAGCTCTAAATCACTAGCGCCAAAATCACCGCTATTTAAATACTGCTCTACATCTAATAGAGCTAACTGTTCACAGAATGTTCTTATTTTTGGGGTCATAGCGTTCTCAGTTATTGCCTGTGACAGTAAGGCTATAAATAATATTATTATTTCAATGCATCAAAAGTATTAAGGCCTAATTCCCTTATCTTCGGCAAAAGGCTATTTAATCACAGATCTCACTAAAAATATCTATGGAGAAGCGGCGAAATACTTAATCTTGATCTATATTGTAATGAATGAATGCGCCAATATTACCATCTAAAATGACTGCCACAAATACTCATATAGTCAAAAGCGAGAATTCGCGACTCCCCCTATGGTTAAAAAAGCTCCCCAACCATATATTGGCAATTAATCATCGCGTAGGCAAAAAAGTACTTGCCGAGATCGCCGACCAAAACTCATCGGCCGAGACTATTGCAGCCTTACTGCAGCAAGACCCAGTGCTGTGTTTAAAACTTTATTTATACGTGAGTAGAAAATTACAAGGTAAAGATACTCGCATACAAGGCTTAGAGCACTTAATAGGCCTAATGGGCACAGAGAGTATCAAACAGCTCATTAAAGACGCACCAAAAGATAGCCAAGCTAAACAAGCAACCAGTAGTAGCCAGCAAGAGTTATACGCCGCTAGCTTTTTTGCAGCTCAACTGGCAAGCCAACTACTACCGGCAAAACACGGCACACAAGGTAAATTATTCTTTTTACCTGCCATGCTGCTTAACGCGCCCTTATGGCTAATGTGGTTGGCAGCACCCAAAATAATGGAGTTTGTCAAAAAAACAGGCAGTAATATTCCCCAAAACCCTGTGGGTATAGAGAGCCTATTTGCCCAAAAGCTCAGTTTTCCTATTCATGACCTTTTAGAAAAAACCCACCAATATTTGCCATTACCGGAGCTTAGTCTCAGAGCACTCACTATACGTATTGACCAAAATACGCGCTTTTGGGGTAAAGTGAACTACAGCTCTATGGCAAACCTACTCAATTGGGTCGCCAAGGATAAAAAGGCAAAACAAGGTCTCTATGCACCAGAGGTTGGACTTTACCTGATTGGGCATTATGCTCTCGCCATTTATTTCGATAATCACGGCAAGCATATTAAGCGCTTGGGTAGATTGGCAGCACGGCACCTAGGCTTAAGCGAACAAGAATTTAATCAAGCCGTCACCAGCATTGCCAGCACACTTGAACTACCTCAAGAGATGAAAGGGCGCTTCTCACCCCTTTACCGCTATCGGGGTCTACACAAAGCGATCAGCGATAACAAAGCCAATGATAAAATATCCATACTCAAGCAATACCTCATTCAATTAAAGCACTCTAGGATTAGCGACAATAGCTTACAACTAGCATTGGAGGCATTTATACAAGGCGCTGAGGTCCAGCGCAGTATGATTTTTGTCATTAAAGAGAATCGCTTGGTTTTAAAATGCCATGCAGGTTATAAAGGCAACGCTCTAACCAACTTGAACATCAACTTTAACGATTGTGGAGAGCTCTTTACACACCTACTTAACCAACCTGTAGTGATTATTGCGGACAAACCTAAATTACCTCGTATCGTGCAACAATTGCCCACAGCACTCGCGCAACATTGGGACCCAAGGCCCTGTGGCATTATGTCGCTATTTAGTCATGGCGAGCCCTACGCTATTGCCATTTGCGAACACAATGACTGGAGTGCACAACGTCACGAACACTTTAAACTCATTGGCAAACACCTACTTAACAATCTAAAGCACTGCGATTATTAATTACCCACTACCAATAGCAGCAATTCCCCAAGGACGGTTCTAAAAATAAGAATGTTTGCGCAAAGCCAATAAAACAACTCACACAGAACCGCAGTGTACATGGGATACATGAGGATTCGAGTACGAAGTTGACGCAGAGATTACGGAAAAAGGCTATTTTTAGAGGTGCCCTCCAAGTAAATCACCGACCATTCGGCTACAATGGCGTGCTAATAAAGCGCTACCTCAATTGAACGATCGGTAAATACTCTTATGAAAGCCACACTGTTTATTTTTTGCCAATATATTATTCCGCAAAAGCTTCTTTCTCGCCTCGCAGGCTGTGTGGCTGAATGCACAGCACCTTGGTTTAAAAATACCTTCATCAACTGGTTTATCGAGCGCTACAAGGTCGATATGAGCATTGCCAAAAACCCCGATCCCAAGAGCTATCAACACTTTAATGACTTTTTTACTAGGCCATTGGCCGATGGCCGACGACCCATTGATGATAAAAAAGACTCTATTGTTTGCCCAGCCGATGGCTGTATTAGCCAACTAGGTAAAATTAAGCATGGACGAGTATTCCAAGCCAAAGGACAAGAGTACAGCTTGCAAGAGCTAATAGGTGGTGACGAAGCCTTGGCTGCTCCCTTTAAAAAGGGACAGTTTGCTACGGTGTATTTATCTCCAAAAGATTACCACCGAGTACATATGCCCCTCGCTGGCACATTAACCCATATGATGCATGTGCCAGGTGACCTGTTCTCAGTTAACGAGACAACGGCCAATAACGTACCGCGCTTATTTTCCCGCAACGAGCGCGTTGTTTGTCTATTTGATACAGAGCTTGGGCCTATGGCAGTCATTCTTGTAGGCGCCATGATTGTTGCAAGTATCGAGACACCTTGGGCGGGCCTAATTACTCCGGTTAAAAAGCAAGTTCGCACATGGCATTACCCGTCAGATTCAAATGCTCTCAAACCCATTCACCTTAAAAAAGGCGAAGAGATGGGCCGCTTTAAACTAGGTTCAACCGCGATAGTATTATTTGGTGATGATGTAATGGAATGGAATGACGACCTTGAAGCACAATCGCCCGTAATGATGGGGCAAAAAATGGGAAACTTAAAATAATGTCTTGGGAAAGATTTAGCTATATTTGTCGTAAAGCAAAAATAGTCCATAAGGTAGACGATACTATGGCTAACCGTATAGCTCAAATAGAAAGTGAACCAAGCTGTAAACTGTATGGAGAGGAAATTAGACATGACAGCTTGTGTCGAAAAATTCTAAGCGATATCGGTAAAAAAATAGATGAAGTGGAAGCGAAAAATACACTTGATATATATAGCAAAATTAACTTATCACAACACCTAAACGAGCCTATGCAATTCAAAAGAGTTACCATGTATCTTGCATACGTAACTATAATATTTTACTTTATAAGTGGTATTTATCAATTTAAAGTGGCACCAACATTTCTTGAGTCATTTGAAATTTTTGAGATTCCAGTGCCATCGGATTTATTATTCTATGTAAATTACTGGAAATACTTTGTACTATTTATATCAGTACTCTTGTTTATTTCTTTACTGGTCGGATTCACTCTCAAAGGGCTTTTTAAATTCAAACAAGGCAGTGAAAATAGCTTTGCATTAAAGTTTTTGGCGTTTAAAGGGATCAGAAAATCATATATTAGATTGATTAACCTTCTGTATTTTCCAGTGTCTCCCGATTACCAAAATTCGCCCTCTAAAACTGATGAACTTAACACGCACTTGTCAAACATAAGAAGCACCGGTATGGATATAAGCATCGAACTACAAGCTTTAATAGAAGTTGAGATTAAATATTTATTGGAGAAGTGTGAGCAACAGATGCGATTCCTTTCTATATTTACTGCCATCATTATTCTTTTAGCAATCTCATCTTTTTTATCAAGCGCGTATTCGCCAATATTTACCCTTGGAGAAACAGTATGAAACCAAAAATAGATAAAGGATTCACTCTAGTAGAGCTAATGGTTGTTGTAGCGATAATAGGCATACTATCCTCTGTAGCTCTTCCTTCCTATCAAGTTTATGTGCACCGGAGCGAGGTAGTAGAAGCATTAAGTATGGTCAGCACAATTAGAAAAAATGTCACTAATTTTTATACAGAAAACCTAGACTTCCCTTTAGACAATGAGGATGCAGGCTTACCCAAGCAAGAACTACTTATTGGCAATCGTATTACTGGAGTGACTGTTAAATCAGGGGCTATTCATGTGACTATGGGTAACAAAGCGTCTAAACCACTCCAAGGTAAAACGCTAACATTTAGGCCAGCGATTGTTACTGGGAGCCCTACAAGCCCTATATCTTGGCTGTGTGGTTATGATGAACCTGTACAAGGTATGGAGGCTATCGGCAAAAACAAAACGAATTTAGAAAAAATGTTTTTGCCAGCGGTTTGCCGGAATTAAAAAATAACCCGAGAAGATTCACTATAGCATCATGTCAGTAAACGCCATTATCACTTCGAGTATAGAGATATCTTAAATAGGCTCAATTACTACTGTTAAAAAACAGAGACATTCACGACACTATAAATTTTATTCTTTATTTTTTACCCAAGGCCTCGACAACATATCGCAATAATGAAAGTGCTATTTTGGGGTTTTTATCGTAATGCGCACGAATAATTGCGCCATCTATAGCTAGCACAATCCCCATAGCCTGAGACTTTGCTCGACTAGAATCGGGTAAAAGTGTCGCAACTGTATTGGCAACACACTCTTTGTGATCTTGAGTGATTGAAGTAATCTCTTCAATTTCTTCACCTAATTCACTAAGACTATTAATAAAAGCGCAACCTCTAAAGCCCTCAGCCCCAAACCATTCTTCTAGCGTTGGATAAAGTGCATCGATAGTTCCTCCATGCCTATTTAAGCTCTCAACAAACCAAGACATCCATCTTTTATGTCGATACTCAAGAAACTCAATAATTAATTGCTTCTTACTCGGAAAATGTCTATAGAAGGTAGTCTTAGTCACTTTAGATTCAGCGATCAGTCGATCGACACCTGTTGCACGGATACCGTAACAATAGAATAAGTCATGAGCCGTCAATAAAATACGTTCACGTGCACTCTTTGCTGGTACATCAACAACATCTGATAAACTGGAAATACTTTTCATAAATTTCATTGTAGACAAGTCTGTCTACAATTGATAGATTGGAAGCTAGGTAGACAAATCTGTCTACATCAAATTTGAGAGGAATTCATGATGAGCACTAGACCACCACTCCCGCCCTTTACCAGAGAAAGCGCTATTCAAAAAATACGCCTCGCTGAAGACGGTTGGAATTCTCGCGATGCTGCTAAAGTAGCGCAGGCTTATAGCCTCGATACCAAATGGCGTAATCGCACCACCTTCGTTAACAATCGCGAAGAGGCTCAGGCTTTTTTAGAAAGTAAATGGGCAAGAGAACTAGAATATCGCCTGATCAAAGAACTGTGGGCATTTACCGATAACCGTATTGCGGTTCGCTATGCCTATGAGTCACGTGATATGAACGGCGATTGGTTTCGCTCCTACGGCAACGAAAACTGGGAGTTTGGTGAAGATGGGCTAATGATCAACCGCTTTGCTTCTATTAATGACTTACCCATTACAGAATCCGAGCGAAAGTTTCACTGGCCACAAGGCAGACGGCCCGATGATCACCCAGGATTAAGTGATTTAGGCTTATAAAGTTATCAAAAATATAGGTTGACTCATTATGGAATCTCAAATGTGTTGACCTATTAAATGATTTTTTAGGCTAGCCCAGTATTAGCACACATCCATAAAATAAGACTCTGAAGTTAATCTCGATAACTATACAACCCACACCCAATCAGCCAAACCCTAAGAAAGCACCAATAATGTACTCTGGTTAGCATTCGTCTAAATACCCCCCAGTACCCCCAGAAATTAATCCGCACGTTATTCAACAAAGACAACCATGCACACAAACGTTACAATGCCCCCATTACTACGTTTATCTACTTCAGCTAATAACATTAAGTAAAATTTAAAGAGTATTTATGTCTGCCACCGAACCAAATAATACCGAATCCAAACAATCTTCTGACAAAACCCATTTTGGTTATGAAGAGGTGCGTGCTGAAGATAAAGCCGAGCGCGTTGCTGGCGTATTTCATTCGGTTGCGGGTAAGTACGATTTAATGAATGACCTCATGTCTGGAGGAATTCATCGTCTTTGGAAGCGATTCACCATCGAAGTATCCGGTGTAAGGCCCGGCCATAAGGTGCTCGATATTGCTGGCGGTACTGGTGATTTAGCCTATAAATTTTCTAAGCTTGTTGGCGATACTGGGCAAGTCATTTTATCGGATATTAATTCATCCATGCTGAGCGTAGGTCGCGATAGGCTTATTGATCGTGGTGTTAACCGTAATGTGCAATACGCACAGCTAGATGCCCAGTTTTTACCCTTTGCAGATGATACCTTCGATTGTGTCACTATCGCCTTTGGCTTACGCAATGTAACCGATAAAGACATGGCATTACGCTCAATCTTACGTGTATTAAAGCCCGGTGGTCGCCTACTGGTGCTGGAGTTTTCCAAGCCACAAAATAGCTTGCTAGAGAAAGTCTACGATCAATACTCATTTCGCTTATTACCCTTTATGGGCAAAGTCATTACTAACGATGCCGACAGTTACCGTTATTTAGCAGAATCTATCCGTATGCATCCGGACCAAGATACTTTAAAAGGCATGATGGATACCGCAGGTTTTGCCAACACCGAATTTTATAATATGACGGGTGGCATCGTTGCACTACATAAGGGAATCAAACCCTAATGTTAGCAATAGAGCAAATAGCAATATTTAAGCAACTTTTGTCAGAAGGTAGCAAATAAACCAATGGACCCAAGTATTTCTGCTGCTATCACAGCGAGTATTGAATCCGTCATCAATACCGCATTCAAGTACGACCCAGCTAGTCAACAAAAAATCGCTGAAATCACTGATGTTCTTGCTATTGAGTCCACTGCCCCTGCACTTACCATTTATTGCCATGGTACCAGCGATGGCGTGCGTATCATGAGCCACTGCGAAGCACCAACAGCGACGCAACTCATCGGCACCCCATTGGCTTTAATATCACTATTAAAAAAGCCAACCACACTAGCAGGCAGCGGTGTTGAGCTAGTCGGTAGCGTAGGTCTTTTACAGCGCTGGCAAGCTATCCTCAACGACTTAGACATAGATTGGGAGGATGCCATTAGCAACGTGCTGGGTGACATTGCCGGGCCAATGGCTGGCAAAATTATCAGTAGTGGCCTTAATTGGTCTAGACAACAAAATGCTGAACAAGCACGTCTATTAAAAGAGTACATCACCGAAGAGCTAAAAGTGACACCCAGCAAAGCAGAAATCACCGGATTTAGTGAGGCTGTCGGTGAGATAAAAATGGACGCAGAGCGCCTACAGGCGCGCTTTTCTCAATTGCTCGCCAAAACTTATGCGCCAACAAATAATAAGGATGCTCAAGAGTGACTGTTTTTTTTAGAGCATTAACGATTTTTTTTACATTATGTCGCTACAGACTCGATACATTAGCCCCGGTTAAACTGCCGCTGCCGCTGCGTATTATTTTTGGCTTATTTCCCAATAGGATAAAAAACCGTGGCCTACAATTAAGACGTGCCTGCGAAGAATTAGGCCCTATTTTTGTTAAGCTTGGGCAAATACTATCAACTAGGCCCGACCTAATCCCACCCGACATTATCGTTGAGCTCGATCAACTACAAGATAATGTCGCACCTTTTTCGCCTGAGCATTTTCGCAGTATTGTTATTGAAAAACTCGAACAACCTATCGATGAAATATTTGCAGAGCTCGATAAACAACCACTAGCATCGGCATCGGTTGCACAAGTGCATGCAGCCACACTAAAAGATGGCCGCGATGTCGTTGTAAAAGTGATTCGCCCAGGTATCGAAAAAATAATCCATAAAGACACACAGCTGCTACTATGGATTGCTAAACGTCTAGAAAATTGGTTAGTAGACGGCGCACGCATGAAGCCCGTTGAAGTTATAGAAGATTACCGCACTACAATTTTTGATGAACTCGACCTGCAACGCGAGGCGGCTAATGCCTCTCAACTGCGACGTAACTTTACTAACTCACCACTACTGTATGTACCAGAAGTACATTGGGATTACTGCAATAAAAATGTGATGGTTATGGAGCGTATCTATGGCATCCCTATTAGTGATATCGAAGCGCTAAAAGCACAAAACACCAATATGAAAAAGCTCGCAGAGCGCGGCGTAGAAATATTTTTTAGCCAAGTATTTGATCACAATTTTTTTCATGCTGACATGCATCCAGGCAATATTTTTGTCAGCCGAGAAACCCCTGAACGACCCAAATATATCGCTATCGATACCGCTATTGTTGGCTCTCTTGCTCGCGAAGATCAATACTATCTTGCACGTAATTTACTGGCAATGTTTAGGCGTGATTATCGGCAAGTCGCCGAATTGCATGTACAAAGTGGCTGGGTACCTAAAGATACAAAGATTGGTGATTTTGAAGCTGCAGTACGTACTGCCTGCGAACCGATTATTGAAAAACCTTTGGCAGAAATTTCCTTTGCTAAGGTGCTAATCAATTTATTTAACACCGCACGCCGCTTTAACATGGAAGTACAACCACAGCTTGTGCTGCTACAAAAAACATTACTCAACATCGAAGGCCTAGGTCGACAACTCTACCCAGAACTCGATTTATGGAAAACCGCACACCCTTATTTAGAGCGCTGGCTAAAAAATCGATTTCATCCCAAAGCACTTTATAGCGAGCTAAAGCGCTACGGCCCTGAGTGGATGGAGAAGTTTCCAGAGCTTCCTATGAAAGTTTTTAATAATATCGAAAAAGTACAACAACTGACTGACATGGCACCCACACTCAAGCAAGCCGCAGAGGATTACCATCAGCACAAATTGCAGGCTACTAAGCGAAAAGCGCGTACGGTTACCGCACTGATTGTTGCAATTGCTGCTGTTATTAGTGCATCACCCAACCTAAGTGCAACGGTGATGAGCCTATCACCAATGACATGGGGCTTGTCTTTAGCCGCACTGGCTATTTACTTTTTGCGTTAAACTCTTTGAAAGGTTGGAGGGGTTATTCGTCTTTACGATAGGATGTTTTTTTAAGCTGAATTTCGTAGGCTTGGCGCGCTTGCTCTTTGTCAGACATAAACATATCAACCTTGATATTATTCATCTCTGGTAGGCGTACCTCTAATTCTTCTTGGGTTTCCAAGCTACCGTCATGCCTAATATGCGATATTTCGCATTCATCGCCGAAAGGCGAAGTGTGATGTTGTAAAAAATACCCAATCAACAAGCTACGGTGGCAAGTTGCTGGATCCTTTTCGGCACACATCAACGCGATAGAAAAACCTTTTTTTGAGCCTACATGTAGGCGCTCAACACCGTGCTTAAATAAATCCGATTGCATAAGACGATCAAATACGACCTGCCTATCTTCGTCGTAATGGCTATCATCTTTGGAGCGAGGGCCTAGCTCTTCACCCAAATAAACATATTGAATATTACTCGCTTTTAAATGTGCAGCAATGGATTCTTTATGATAAACATGGAACACCTTACTGTAAGGAACAGAGCGAATATCGGCGACCACATCTATTGAGTAGTGCTTTAACTGCTTAATAAACACATCTATTGGTTTGGTCGCATAACCAATAGTATAGAGCACAAAGGGGCTTTTTTTAGACGATAAATGATTCATGGATACACTGCTTAGTCACGTAATATTGTCATAATACAGCAATTTGAGACTTATAAAATTCTACACAGGTACTGAGACAGAGAATCATTACTTTGTTACACTTGACCTAATTTCAACAAAGCTCAACTGGAACTAATTAACATACTGGATGGCGTAAATGGTCGAATACCTAAGCAACAATATTTTTTATTGGCACTGGATTGTGTTTGGAATAGCCCTAATTACTATCGAGTTATTTGCGCCCGTTTTCGTTATGTTATGGCTTGGTTTGGCAGCGATTGTCGTAGGTATTTTACAGCTTGCAATTGGCATTAGCTTTAGCCTACAACTGATTCTTTGGGTGATATTATCTGCTACCTTTTTATTACTTTGGCATAAATTGATCTCCCCTAAAATGGCTAATCGCACACTCGCCGGTCTTTCTCGCGAAGCTATTACTGGGCAAGTTGGCCTAGTACTCAGTTTTAACGCTGTGCACGGCAAAGGCCGCTTGCGCTTTTCGGCACCTATTATTGGTAACGACGAATGGGAATTTATCTCTGAAGAAGCATTAGAAAATGGCGACAAAGTAGAAGTAACTGATATTTCAGGTAATCGACTTATCGTTAAACGCAAATAAATGATTATTTAACAACCTTGCTGAGTATCAGCAATTTATCTTAGAGGATATGGTTATGGAAGCATTATATATCGCAGCATTTTTTGTTGTGCTAATCATTGTCACTTTGCTAAAAAGTGTCTGTATTGTTCCTCAGGGTTATAAGTACATTTGCCAACGCCTCGGTAAATTTAATCGCACACTCGCTCCTGGATTAAATTTAATTGTCCCCTATATCGACTCCGTACCCTATGAAATAACCACAAAAGACATCGTACTTGATATTCCATCACAAGAAGTTATCACCCAAGATAACGCAGTTATTATTGCCAATGCTGTTGCCTACATAAATATCGTACAGCCCGAAAAAGCCGTCTATGGTGTTGAAGATTATGTATTAGCTATTCGCAACCTAGTTCAAACTGCACTGCGTTCTATTATTGGTGAGATGGCGCTCGATTCCGCGCTTTCTTCTCGCGATCAAATCAAAGCCAAATTAAAAGCCGCGATCTCCGATGATATTGCCGATTGGGGTATTATTATGAAGACGGTAGAGATTCAAGACATTAACCCGTCGCCAACGATGCAACAAGCAATGGAAGAACAAGCCGCAGCTGAGCGCCAACGTCGTGCGGCAGTAACAAAAGCAGAGGGTGAAAAGCAAGCAGCCATTCTAGAGGCTGATGGCCGCCTAGAAGCATCTAGGCGCGACGCTGAAGCTCAAATTGTGCTTGCTACAGCCAGTAAAAAATCTATCGAGCTTGTCAGTGAATCTATTAAGGACGATTTACCTGTTGCTTACTTACTAGGTGAAAAATATACCAACGCAATGGAAAACCTTGCACAATCAAGTAATACGAAAATGTTTGTACTACCGGCAGACTTATTAAATACCGTTAAAGGCATTATGGGCCGATAACAGAATAAAATACTAACAATAAGAAGATGAAGAAGAGACAAGCCATATGTTAACCGCTAATTTTTATTTTTTTCCTAAAATAAAAACTCTTCTGACCTGTATTTTTATTAGTGGGATCATTGTCGGCTGCGGCACACAAACAAGCAACGTTAAAACTGAGACTCCCCCCGAGAAACTCTACACTTTTGTCGATTCCACACGCTATTTTAATGAGCGTAACAGCTCTATTAGTATGCGCGCCACGTTTAGCAAAGACAGTAGCTCTAAAACAACAAAAGGCTACCTTTTCCAATTTAGAACTATTATTGAAAAACCCATCTTTTTGAGCAGCATTAGCCTTATAGCCGGAGGCAAGAGGATATTTTTAGAAGAGGGGCAACTGCTACTAACAAAGGAAAAAGGCCTAACGCTTTCACTTTCGCTTGAAGACTCTCTATTTGTAGCAGAATTTCCAACAGCACTATTACAATTTAGACAAAACAATATCTCAGAAATTTTTACGATAGAATTACATCAGCTTGCTGATTTTAATCCTGAGCAAAATCTACGGCAGCAAGAATAACCGTTAGCTACATCTCTCATCGCCGCTGATGTTTTTCTAAATTCTCTTTGCGTTTCTTTTCGCTTTTCTTGAGTAAAATATAGCAAGCTCCGGCACCTCCATGTTGTGGCTGAGAAGAATGAAACGCCAGCACCTCTTCGATCTGCGGCAGCCAATGCGCTAAATGACTTTTAATGACTGCTGGGTTTTTTCGACCCTCGCCTTTGCCATGAGTTATCAAGGCGCAACGAATATCATTACTTAGACAGTCTCTAATAAATTGATAAACCTGCTGCCTTGCCTGCTCAATGGACAGGCGGTGCAAATCTAAGCGTGCATCAATTTGATATTTACCCATCCGTAAGGATTTATACACCCCATGCTGCACACCAGGTTTGCGATACTCCAAAATAGCGCGCGGGTCCAGCTGCACAACCTCGCCATCGGCTAATGGATCTACTTGGCTAGCAAGATTGGCCTCTGCCGATTGACGCCTTAGAGAGATGGTGGCTTTATCAAGACTTGGCTTTTTTAAAACCTCTCGCTTTTCAACTGCGATTGGCCTGACATCACCCATGGCACTTAAAAAATCATCGTCGTCGGACATGGGACACCCTTAATAATATAGAGCTAATCTAAAATAAAACAAAAATACTAGCTTGTTGAGCATAGCGATTTACACTTTCTATTTAAGCGTAAATGGCTATGATAATTCAATAGAAGAATAGACAAAACTAGCCAATAAAAAAAGCCACGTGTATCACAGAGATATACGTGGCTTTTAAATGATCAAACTATAGCACTAGTGCTTATTTAACAAACTAGCATAGAGCCTATTTAATTAAGCGGTTACTAATCAGCTCATCCACTACTGACGGATCTGCAAGAGTCGAGGTATCACCTAAGGTATCGATCTCATTAGTGGCAATCTTACGCAATATACGCCGCATAATTTTACCCGAGCGCGTTTTAGGAAGCCCTGGTGCCCACTGGATAAGATCAGGGCGAGCGATTGCACCAATCTCCTTAACACAAAGCGCAACCAATTCTTTCTTAAGCTCGTCACTAGGCTCATCACCTTGCATCAAAGTAACATAAGCATAAATACCCTGGCCCTTAATATCGTGGTTATACCCTACAACAGCAGATTCAGCCACCTTAGGATGTAAAACCAAAGCACTTTCTATCTCAGCAGTACCGAGGCGATGCCCACTTACATTGAGCACATCATCCATACGACCCGTTATCCAGTAGTAGCCGTCTTCGTCACGACGTGCACCATCACCAGTAAAATAATAGCCCGGATAGGTACTAAAATAAGTATCAATCAAACGCTGGTGGTCACCATAAACCGAGCGTATCTGGCTAGGCCAAGAGGCTTTAATCACTAGACTACCTTGGCCTTCCCCTTCGATTTCTTTACCATCGCCGTCGAGAATAGCAGGCTGCACACCAAAAAATGGCAATGTTGCCGAACCTGGTTTTAAATCTGTAGCACCAGGTAACGGCGTCAACATATGTGCACCGGTCTCGGTTTGCCACCAAGTATCCACGATTGGGCAGCGGCCTTCACCCACTATATTGTGATACCACTCCCAGGCCTCTGGGTTAATGGGCTCACCCACTGTACCTAAAATACGTAGCGATTTTCGTGAAGTTTTTGTCACCCAATCATCGCCCGCACCCATGAGTGCACGCAATGCTGTCGGTGCGGTATAAAAGCTAGCAACGTTGTGCTTATCAACAACATCCCAACAGCGAGATGCATTAGGGTAAGTCGGCACACCCTCAAACATCAAAGTCGTCGCACCATTGGTCAATGGACCATAAACAATGTAAGAATGGCCTGTCACCCAACCCACGTCAGCGGTACACCAGTAAACTTCACCCTCTTGATAATCAAAGACATATTTATGAGTCATCGCAGATTGCAGCAAATAACCTGCAGTTGTATGCAATACACCCTTTGGCTTACCTGTAGAACCCGAGGTATACAAAATAAATAATGGGTCCTCAGCTTCCATTGTCTCAGCACGGCACTGTGGTGAAGCGGCTTCAACGGCATCGTGATACCAAACATCAACCATGTCATTCCACGCAATATTAGCGCCTGTACGCTTAACAACAACACAAGTATGAACATCTGGGCACTGGCTTAATGCAAGATCGGTATTGACTTTAAGCGGGATGGTTTTAGCACCACGCAAGCCTTCATCTGCAGTAATAACCACCTGACAATCGGAATCTAGAATACGGTCGCGCAATGCATCGGGTGAAAAGCCCCCAAAAACAATAGAGTGCACAGCACCAATGCGCGTACAGGCAAGCATTGCATAAGCTGCCTCAGGGATCATTGGCATATAAATGCAAACACGATCGCCTTTTTTAACACCGCGTTCTTTTAGCACATTAGCTAAGCGACAAACTGCCGCGTGCAATTCTTTGTAGCTAATATGCTTAGAATCAGCGGGGTCGTCGCCCTCCCAGATAATTGCCGTTTGATCACCACGAGTCTCTAAGTGACGATCAATACAGTTTTCTGAAACATTTAATTGACCGCCCTCAAACCACTTGGCGACACCTTTATGAAAGTCAAACTCACTGACCGTATCCCAAGGCTTTTGCCAAGATAAAAACGACTTGGCTTGCTCAGCCCAAAAACCATCAGGGTCAGTAATAGATTGTTGATAAAGAGAGTTGTATTTTTCCTTGTTGATATGTGCTTTTCCAGCAATAGCTGTCGGAACGCTATAAATAGACATTGTGACCCCAAGTAATGATGTTATTAGTATGGAGCCGTAAGACTACTGATTGGCTCGCGCAAGCGCAAGCGCAATCAGATTAGACTTTTGGTGAAAAGCGAGAGAAAGCTTAAGAATTTATCAGAAAAAATAATATGCGTGAGGGCTATGCGACCTGAACAGGGATGGTATTCGTTGTACGCTCAACGCCATTATTTTCGTCTAAATAGACAAGCTTTGGCTTATATTGACTTGCCTCTTGCTCATCAAACTGACCATAAGAGACGATGATGACGCGATCACCTACCTGCACCTTACGTGCAGCAGCACCATTCATAGAGATAGTCCCAGAACCTGCCTCAGCGACAATCACATAGGTGGTAAAACGCTCGCCATTATTAACATTTAAAATGTCTATTTGCTCAAATTCACGCAAGCCTGCCAATTTAATTAAATCAGCATCGATGGCACAGGAGCCGTCGTACCAAAGCTCGGCCTGAGTCACAGCCGCCATATGCAGCTTGCCTTTTAATAGGGTAGTTAACATGGTTTTCTCTTTTCTTTAGATAACAGGATTAAATAGTGAGGGATACATTATCAATAAGCCTAGCAGCTTCGGTGTACATTGCGCCTAAAATAGTGAGCTGTTTGTCGTCAATACCTGCTCGAATGAGCGTATCGCTACAACAAATCTGTAAATAATCGATCCGAAAGCCAGCAGCCTCTATCTGTGCCTGCCCTTCCTTCTCAAGACTCAAGTAATCACGTCTACCATCTTTAACCTGCTCACGTAACCAGCGCAATGTTAATTGCAACTGTTTTGCACGAGGTCGCTCAGCCTCAGTGATGTAAATATTACGCGAGCTCATCGCAAGCCCATCGTCTTCGCGCACAATATCACCCGGAACAATCTCAACGGGCATACATAGATCTTCTACCATACGGCGAATAACAGCTATTTGTTGGAAGTCTTTTAAGCCAAAAACCGCTTCGTGTGGCTGGACAATATTAAATAGCTTAGAGACGACTGTTGTCACCCCTTCGAAATGTATTGGACGACTAGCACCGCATAGAAGATCCGTCATACCAGGGACCACAACACGGGTTTGTTCAGCCATACCGTTAGGGTATATTTCACGCTCATCCGGGAAGAACAAGTAGTCACAGCCAACGCTTTCTAACTTTTGGCTATCAGCGTCAAAGGTTCGTGGGTATTTATCCCAATCTTCGTTTAAGCCAAATTGTAATGGGTTGACAAAAATACTGGCTACAACAATATCGCAGCGCGATTTAGCAAGCTCCACTAACGCTAAATGCCCCTTATGTAGATTACCCATAGTAGGCACAAAACCAATACGCTTACCTTCGGCCTTTGCCTCGGAAATGAGATTGCGTAATGGCTGAATGTGGCGAAATAACTGCATATTAACCGGCCAAATATTGTTCAAATAAATAAAGGGTGGCGATAATACACGTACAAATAGTCTTTCTCAAGCCTATAAAACACCCATCGATTCGACAGATAGATATAAGATAAACATGTCATCTAAGCGCATAATCTGAGAAAATAAGCACAATTAAATTTACTCATTAAAAGAACCTTATAGATTAGCTAATACTATGGCCAAAGACGGACTCGCTAAAGCACCTGATTTATTTCGCTACCCCAAATACTGGGCTGAGTGCTTTGGTGCAGCTCCCTACTTACCCATGAGCCGCGCTGAGATGGACGAGCTTGGCTGGGATAGCTGCGATATTATTATCGTGACCGGCGATGCCTATGTTGACCATCCAAGCTTTGGTATGGCAGTTATGGGCCGCTTTTTGGAGTCGCAAGGGTTTCGAGTAGGCATTATTGCCCAGCCCGACTGGACAAGTGCAGAGCCTTTTAAAGCGCTTGGCAAACCGAATCTTTTCTTTGGCGTTACTGCCGGTAATATGGATTCGATGATCAACAAATATACTGCTGATCTCAAAGTGCGTAATGATGACGCCTATACTGCCGACGCAGAGCCTAATAGGCGCCCCGACCGTGCTGTCACGGTGTATAGTCAACGCTGCAAAGAGGCTTACTCTAAAATCCCTGTGGTGATAGGCGGCATCGAGGCAAGCCTTAGGCGCATCGCCCAATATGACTACTGGAGCGACGAGGTACGCCGCTCGGTACTTGTAGACTCTACAGCTGATATTCTTTTGTACGGCAATGCCGAACGCGCTATTGCAGAGGTTGCCCATCAACTCGCTCACGGCCGCAATATTGATGAACTACTAACCATTCGTGGGACTACCATAATAAGGCAAGCACCCCCTAGTGGTTGGGCAGAAATCGACTCCACACGTATCGATTGGCCCGGTGATGTCAGCCAATTATCGGAAGCCTATACCAACCCCTACGAGTATGATCAATCTCCCAGTAACTGCGACATAAAAGACACTGAAACCAAACTTGGCCTAGATAAAGACCCAAACAAAAAAAGTACTGAAGAGAAAAGTCCAGAAGCCGAATTTGAACCGATTCGCATTATCCCTATGCCATTACAACGCAGGGGCGAACTTAAAGATGTATTGGACGAAGATAAAACCTATATTCGTCTACCATCTTTTGAGAAAGTCCGTAACGACTCGGCACTTTATGCCCACGCCTCGCGCGTATTGCACCAAGAAGCCAACCCGCATAATGCAAGGCCACTGGCCCAAAAACACGGCAATAAAGAAATTTGGGTAAACCCACCACCGATCCCCTTAAAAACCGAAGAAATGGACGGCGTATTTGACCTACCTTATCAGCGCAGGCCACACCCCTCTTATGGTGACGCAAATATTCCTGCCTACGAGATGATTAAAACGTCGGTTAATATCATGCGTGGTTGTTTTGGTGGTTGCACCTTTTGCTCCATTACCGAGCATGAAGGCCGTATTATTCAAAGTCGCTCAGAGGAATCTGTACTTAACGAGATTGAAAAAATTCGCGATCAAGTCCCCGACTTTAAAGGTACAATCTCTGACCTTGGCGGCCCCACGGCCAATATGTATTTTTTAAACTGTAAAGATGATCGTATACAAGCAAATTGTAGGCGGCTCTCCTGTGTATACCCAACCATCTGCAAAAACCTCAATACCGACCACAGTCGCACAACTAATCTTTATAGACGTGCACGGAAAATATCGGGTATTAAACGCATTGCCATTGCATCGGGCCTACGTTACGACCTTGCAGTAGAAGACCCAGAATATGTTAAAGAATTAGTCACACATCACGTTGGCGGCTACTTAAAAATAGCACCCGAACATACAGAAAAAAGCACGCTGTCGATGATGATGAAACCCGGCATGGGAACTTATGATAAATTCAAAGACATGTTTGAAAAATACTCAAAGGAAGCCGGCAAAAAACAATACTTAATCCCCTATTTTATTGCAGCGCATCCAGGTACCGACAATACAGAGATGCTAAACCTTGCTCTGTGGCTAAAGAAAAACAAATTCCGCGTTGATCAAGTACAAACTTTTTACCCCTCGCCTATGGCACTGGCTACCGCCATGTACCACAGCAAGCGTAACCCTCTCAAAAAGCTGAGCTACAAAAGCAAAAAATTATTTGTGGCAACAAAAATTGACCAGCGCCGTTTGCAAAAAGCCTACCTGCGCTACCACGACCCCAAAAACTGGGCGCACCTTCGCGAGTCGCTCATTAAGATGAACCGTGCTGATTTGATTGGTAATGGACCAGAGCATTTGATCCCAACCGACGATAAGCAAGGCCAAAGGTCAAATAAAGGGCAATACAATAAAGCTCGTGGTGGACAGTGGGATAATCGAAAAAACAGCAGCAAAAAGAATAGCAAGAGAAGTAATACTAAGCGCCGATAAAAATATTTGCAAGCATTAAAAAGCAAGTCGAATTAATCGGCATTTTTATTAAAAATATACTTGACCAAGCACAAGCAAAAGACGTAATCTTATATCAAGCATTAAGAATATTTTAACTCTTTACTTGACCTTTTATTTAAAAGAGGAAAGGCTGTATCTTGGCGCTAACAAGTAGACTAGCAAACCTAGCTATCGTTACGATTTATTTTTTTCTAAAAAAAGGAAGAAATAAATAATGCCCGGCAGCCTTCATCTAAAACATCCCCCTAACCGGTTTACTGCATCACTACTATTTTATTTCTTTGCCTTTTTACATTTAACTAAGCTCTTAAATTATTTCGTAGCAATTTCACTTACACCTCTATTGAGACTTTGCATTAGATTACAGATCAACTGCAATACGACCTTACACCTGCTTACCCTATTAATTAATTTCTTTTACTCCCAACGCATCTATTTATTATCTATCTATTTACCATCGAGGATAACCCTATGGAAAAAATTTATGTACTAGATACCAATGTACTACTACACGATCCAATGGCTATTCACTCATTTGCAGAACATCGCGTTGTTATACCCATGACCGTGTTAGAAGAACTCGATATTATCAAAGACAGAAAAGATAAAGATGTAAGTAGAGAGGCGAGAATAGCGATTAACAATATCGACAAGATTGTCGACAGTGCCAGCCCCAAAGAAATACAAAAAGGCATAAAAATACACAACGAATTATTACAGCAAGCGAAGGGCACCTTGTCTGTCTTTCAGGATCAAAAAATTCAGGGAGACGAAAACATTCCTTACCTGAACTCCACACAACAACACGCCAACGATAACCGAATAATCAATGTTGCTTTAAACCTGCAAAATGCAAATACCGATGCCTTTGTTTGCCTTGTAACTAAAGACATTAACATGCGCCTAAAGGCAAAAGGGTCTGGATTAGAGCAAGTTGAAGACTATCGCAACGACAAAGTTATTGATGACGTCGATCTATTATCGAAGGGCTATGAATTCTTTGAAGATGGCTTTTGGAATGGCATTAAAAATGTTCGCACAGAAAGACAAGGAACAAAAACTATTCATATAGTCAGCAAGAACAACTTTGAACAAGCCTACCCCAAAATGTTTATACTAGACGATACCGACTTTGTTGGTTTTGTTTTAAAAATTGATAAAGAAAATGTCCACATACTCGACCTTAATAGACATACACTACTAAACAAAAAGTACTGGGGCATACAGCCTCGCAATATAGAACAAGCCATGAGCTTATTTGTTCTCGACAATAGCGACATAGATATGACAGTTATGACAGGGCCTGCCGGCTCTGGTAAAACACTACTTGCGCTCGCCTATGGCTTGCATGCCATTATCGAGGAAAAGCGCTTTAGCAAATTAATTGTTGCAAGAAATACCCCACCAATTGCCGAGGACATTGGCTTTTTACCCGGAACAGAAGAGGAGAAAATGGCTCCGTGGCTTGCAGCCTTCGATGACAACCTTGAGACCTTACATAATGGCGATGAACACAGTGTCAGTAGCATTAGTTACGTTAAAGAAAAAGCCAACATCCAATTTAAATCGCTTAATTTTATGCGCGGGCGCTCCTTTAACAATGCCTATATTATTATCGACGAAAGCCAAGGATTGACGCAATTTCAACTAAAATCAATTATTACGCGCGTCGGCACTAACTCCAAGATTGTGGTATTGGGCAACCTAGCACAGATAGATAATAAATATATTACACCACTCACATCTGGCTTAACTTATTTGGTAGAGAAGAGCAAACCTTATCAGCACGCAGGCATCATGCATATTAATGGCATCGAGCGTAGTCGCTTAGCAGAGTTTGCAGAAGAAAACCTATAATACAGAGACCAATTTCGATGACATTTTTGCTAACACCGTGAATAGCCTTAAAATAAACACCTTAGATATTGAAGCCTCCGGTATACACCCAGAGAGTTACCCTATTGAGATTGGTATCGTATTAAAAAACGGAGAGTCTTGGTGCAGCCTTATAAAACCCGATAACAGTTGGCAACACTGGGATAAAAGCGCTGAAAAAATTCATGGCATCAGTAGGAGTGACCTACAACAATACGGCAAACCTATTAGCGAAGTTACGCAACACCTTAATCAGCTATTAAACCGAGGGACTGTTTATTGTGACTGCTGGAGCTTAGACAGCCCCTGGCTGCTTAAATTATTCCATCAAGCAAAGGCTTATCAAGATTTTAAATTACTGGACATCATGTACGTAGTTAATGAAGAACAATACGAGAATTTAAACCAGAAGAAACCTCAGATAGCTCAAAAATTAAAACTCGATCGTCACCGTGCCAGTAACGATGCGCGCATTCTTCAGCTAGCTTACGAAGAGGTTAAATCTATTTCTCAATAACATATTACTCGTCAACACTCGAATCATTATCCTTAGAGTTTTCATCAACCTGCTCACGCAAGGTTTTTAATAGTGCGCTCTGGCGCTGTACAATATGCTGTATCAAATGCTCTCTATCAGTGTCGTCCATATCAGTAAATTCAGCACGTAAATAATATTCTTCACCTAGCTCATTGCAATCGACAACACAGCCAATCACATTAAGCCTTGTATCAGAAGGCTCTAAACGCATCATTAGTTTTAATCGCTGACCAGTCTTTAACATCTCACCAATAGGAAACGCGATACCACAGGCACTCACACTGGCAGATTCTACCCGCTGTAATTTTTTCTGAATAATAACATTATCAAGCTCAAGCAAATTTAATAAGGTGTCTAATTTGTCATTGATAGCGGTAATTGCTTTTGCTGCAATAGGTGAACTTTCGCCAAGCTCAGAGAGGGTGTGGCTAATATCTTCATTATGCTGTTGAATTACAGCAACCGCATCGATCATCACCTCATTATGCTCAACCTCAAGAGACTCAAGCGTCGCCTCTTCATCAATAACTTCATAGGCAACATGTATCGCATCGGTAATCCGAAAAAATCGCCGGCGGTTTTTTGCTTTGTCATCACTCATTAAAATACTTCTTCTGGTCTAAGGTTAAATAAATAATCAGGCTCTAAATCAAGTTCACGTAAAATATCTTCGCCATCAGCTTTCAATATATCTTTTTCTTCTTCAGATATTTCCTCGCCTAAACCTTGCCTAACAATAATTTCTACGCGTCGATTACGTGCACGATTTGCACTCGTACTATTATCAACAAGCGGCTGTGTATCGGCCATGCCAGATACTTCAAAACGCTTGGGGTTAATATCACCATTTTTTAACAACTGCTCAGCCACCGACACCGCTCTAGAAGAAGACAACTCCCAATTAGAACGATAGCGTGCTGAACCACGGATAGGAATATTGTCCGTATGCCCTTGCACTTGTATTTTACCTGGGCGCTCCATCAATACGCCGCGCACTTCATCGAGCACATCGTAGTAGTCATCGGCTAACTCGTGTGACCCTGATTTAAACGAACCTTTTTCACGAATCCGAATAATAATTTTTCGCCCCTCAGTTTCTATCTCTATTTCACCAGCGACAATTTCTTTGTGCAGGGCATTGGCCAATTGCTGAGCATCTTGTTTTGTCTCTTCAATCAACTCTTCTAGCCGCTCTTTTATTTGAGCTTTAATACCCGCCTCTTGATTAATATCACCGGCTTCAACATCGTATTCGTTATTTTCTTTAACCTCGAGACTCATCTCGGTGATGTCTTCGGTCTTTTGCCAAATTTCATTAATGGGTGTTGGGTCTGGTATACCTGGACTAAACTCCTGCGCAATAATACTGGTACCCTTTGGCACATCAGATACATTGAGTTTATTTTGAATACCAAAAGCCTCGGCCATAGAGCCCGCTAAGCGCTTAAACTTGATGGCATCCATTTCAGAAAAAGAAAGCAACAAAACAAAAAAGCACATTAGCAATGACATAAGATCAGCAAAGGTAGCAAGCCATGCAGGGAGACCGTCGGGACAGTCGCATTCATGTTCTTCTTCAACAGCACTCATTTAAAAAATCTCTATTTATCTTTAAAAAATTATGCTTCTTCAACTTCGCGCTTGCCCTCAGGCAAATAGTTACGCAGCATGCTGTCGATCACGCGAGGGTTTTGCCCATTTTGAATAGCAAGTAATGCATCGATGACAAGGTTTTTAATCATGGCATCTTCCGATGCTTTTTGAGTGAGCTTAGCGGCTATTGGGTCGCAAAAACCATTGGCAACAATCGCACCGTAAAGTGTAGTGAGTAGTGCAACAGCCATCGCAGGGCCAATTGATTTTGGGTCAGACATATTGGCAAGCATCGCAACCAGACCAATCAACGTACCGATCATACCCATGGCGGGCGCCATCACACCCATAGAGGAAAAAATAGACGCGCCTAACGCATGGCGCTTTTCGGCTTCGCCTTTTTCTTTGGAGAGTAGGCTTTTAACCACATCGGGGTCATGCCCATCCACGAGTAACTGGATGCCCTTTTGTAAGAAGTCACTACTGACTTCTTTACCTTCTAATGACAACAACCCACCTTTGCGCGCCTCGTCTGCAAGCGCCACAATTTCATCGATAAGCTCCCCGGTATCAGGCAAGCCATTTTTAAACCCCTTACCGGCTATTTTTGCAAAGGAAAGGTATTGACCAAGATTATATTGCGCCATTACGGCACAAAAGGTACCACCGATAACAATTACCAAGGATGGCACATTAACAAACATAGATAGGTCGCCACTTAGCAGCATAGTAACGACAATAAGCCCGATGGCACCCAAAATACCAATCAGCGATGCTAAATCCACAATTTACCTCACAAGATCAAATAATAATAAACACCCAAAAACTGAGCCTTTATTTCAGTTTAGACGTTATTTTGTATTTCACATGGGTAAAATCAGCTAGCTTCATGTTAATATTGAAAAGATTGCTTTGGAGAACCTCTGGTTAACCAAAGTATTACTCATTATTATAAAAAGTCGCTGCTACTATGCCAAAAGATACATCAAAAGAGCCCGATAACTTATCATTTGAAGAGTCTATAAATACCCTAGATGGCTTAGTTAATAAGTTAGAGAGCGGTGAACTGTCTTTAGAAGAGTCATTAGCGGCCTTCGAAAAAGGCATCAACTTAACCAAGCAGTGCCAACAACACCTAAGTAATGCACAAAAAAAGGTATCTATGCTGGTAGGCGAAGATGACAACTTACAATTAGTCGACTTTGATACAAACGAAAATAACTAGATACCCGCCTAATACACCCATGACACCTTTTAACCAATTTAGCCAAACCTATCGCGAGCGCGTTAACTACACCTTGGGCGAAAAACTTAAGCAGAGCGAGCACTACGAATCGCGACTAGGCGAGGCAATGAGCTATAGCTTACTGGGTGGCGGCAAGCGTGTACGCCCGTTGCTGGTTTATGCTGCGGCTTTGGCTATTGGCAAATGCACCTCACTAACAGATACAGCCGCAGCCGCCGTGGAATCTATCCATGCTTATAGCCTGATCCACGATGACCTACCTGCCATGGACGATGATGACTTACGCCGAGGCCAGCCGACTTGCCATATTAAATTTGATGAGGCAACGGCTATTTTGGCCGGCGATGCACTGCAAACTATCGCCTTTGACTGGCTGAGTGAGACCTTAACCGGCAACGCCGATACCACAGCCGCACAGCTGCAATGCGTACAGATACTCTCAAAAGCAAGTGGTAATGCGGGCATGGTTGCCGGCCAAGCCATTGATCTCGCCGCTATTAACCAGAGACTCAGCCTTGACCAGCTAACCCAAATGCACAATTTAAAAACAGGCGCATTGATTACAGCAAGTATACAACTAGGTGCTGTTTCTACCTGCAATGCGAGTGATACACAATTAATTGCATTAACACACTATGCCAAAGCCATTGGGTTGGCCTTTCAGGTGCAAGACGACATTCTTGATGTCACGTCAGATACCCACACTCTCGGCAAACAACAAGGCGCCGACATTGCCAATAACAAACCCACCTTTGTCTCACTGCTTGGGCTAGAGGCAGCAAAAAGAAAGGCAAATGAGCTTTACGACAATGCCTTAACAGCGCTAACAGATTTTGATAACAACGCAGATCACCTACGCCACTTAGCTGCGTATATTATTAAACGAGACTTTTAACGGTATAAAAAACACCCTAGATAGTAGATCATTAATCCAATCAGGGTTTTTAATTAGTATTAACAAGCCCTAGGCATTTATTAAACAAAACCCTACAATAGTAGTCATTAATAATAATTTCTCATGCACTACCTTGCCCTATGTTGGGCCTTACTTTAGATTCACGGCTAGTCAACACCATGTTAAGCGAAATACCACGAGTTAGACCAAGTACACCGCTACTGGACACCATTGATAGTCCGGCAGATTTGCGTGTGCTTGACGAGCAGCAGCTACCCCAAGTTGCCCTCGAGCTACGTGAGTATCTACTCTATTGTATTGGCCAAACAGGCGGCCATTTTGGCGCCGGTCTCGGTGTAGTTGAGTTAACCCTTGCCTTGCATTACACCTACAACACGCCCGAAGATAAACTCGTTTGGGATGTAGGCCACCAAACCTACCCTCACAAAGTACTTACGGGCAGGCGCGAGCAAATGTTGTCTATTCGACAGTACCAAGGTTTATCTGGGTTTCCTAAGCGCGCAGAGAGCGGCTTTGATACCTTTGGTGTTGGCCATTCAAGCACCTCAATTAGCGCTGCTCTAGGCATGGCCCTCGGTGACAAAGTTGCTGGCAAAAGTAATAAGCATGTGGCTGTGATTGGCGATGGCGCGATGACCGCGGGCATGGCATTTGAGGCACTTAACCATGCTGCACATACTGGCGAGGATTTACTGGTTATTCTTAACGACAATAGCATGTCGATATCGCCTAATGTAGGTGGCCTTGCGACGTATTTTTCTAAAATATGGGCTAGCGAATTTTATAACGGCCTTAGAGAGGGCAGTAAGCGCGTACTCACCAAAATACCCCATGCATGGGAAGCTGCTCGTCGCACAGAAGAACACGTAAAAGGCTTAGTCTCGCCGGGTACCTTATTTGAAGAAATGGGCTTTAACTATGTTGGCCTGATAGATGGCCATGATTTGCCCACGCTGGTGAGCTATTTAAATAAGCTGCAAAAAATTAAAGGGCCAAAACTACTGCATATTATTACCCAAAAAGGTAAAGGCTTTGCACCTGCTGAGGCAGACCCCGTTGGCTACCATGCGCTCAATAAATTAGAGCCAAAACCACCAGTGACTTCTGTAAACACCAGCCAAAAAGCAAAAGCCGCCCCCAAATACCAAGATGTCTTTGGCCAATGGCTCTGTGATATGGCCGCTCAAGATGAGAGATTGGTAGGTATTACACCAGCTATGTGCGAAGGCTCTGGTATGGTTAATTTTGCCGAGCAATATCCTGCGCGCTACCACGATGTTGCCATTGCCGAGCAACACGCGGTAACACTGGCAGCAGGTGTTGCTTGCGAGTCACAAAAACCCGTTGTAGCCATTTACTCAACTTTTTTACAACGCGCCTACGACCAACTCGTGCACGATGTTGCACTACAAAATCTCGATGTCACCTTTGGCATTGATCGCGCCGGTATTGTTGGCGAAGACGGCCCAACCCATGCAGGTAGTTTTGATATCAGCTTTTTGCGCTGCATACCCAATATGATTATCGCCACCCCCAGTGACGAAAACGAGTGTCGCCAGCTACTATACAGCGCCTATCAATTTGAAGGCCCAGCAGCAGTACGCTACCCGCGAGGCAAAGGTACAGGCGTAAATATAGAAGAGCAGATGCAAGCCTTAGCCATCGGCAAAGGGCTTAAAGTGCGCGAAGGTAAAGATATAGCCATCATTAACTTTGGTACATTACTGCCCGCTGCCGTAAGTGCAGCAGAGTCACTAAATGCCACTGTTTGCGATATGCGTTGGGCCAAACCCCTTGATCATGAGCTTATCGAGCAATTGGCAAATTCACATCAGCTCTTAGTTACTCTCGAAGAAAATAGTATTGCCGGTGGTGCCGGTAGCGGCGTTGCTGAATATCTAGCAGAACAAGGGATAACGCTTCCTATACTTCATTTAGGGCTACCCGACCGCTACATCGACCACGGTAAGCGTGAGAAAATTCTTGCAGCTATTGGGCTTGATTCCAAAGGTATCGAAACCCGTATCCAAAAACGCGTAACACTCTTGAATAAAAAAGAGAATATACCCTTTAATAAGAACAATCAAAAAGCAGCCCCCTAATTATTCATACACCTCCGAGCAAAAAGGAATAGAGCATCCATTAGGCTTCCAGGTTCTATTACCTTATTGATATTACTCATTCTTTACTCTCCATAATCGACTATACCGTTATCATTTTTGTGGTGCGCTGCTGATAACCAGGCTTAGGGCTAGCATCACCCCTACCTTATTATTACTCACTCCATTATCCTTCGCGGTAGAATCCATTTTTTGTAAAAAAGATATTCCAACAATGGAAAGGCAAAAACAAACAACAACAGTATCCATAATGACCGAACTATTCCATCGTATTGAGAAGTAATCACGGAGCCGAGCCAGCTTTCTAATTTAAGGACAATAACTTTTTCAATATCTTCATACCCTGCATCTAATAAGAAATCCATAATCACACTAAACTCCTCATAAGATATTGATCCAGATACATCTACCCGCTCACTGGCATAATTGATCAGCGAATATACAGCTAAAGTGTATAAATCATCCTTATAATGGGAGATAATATACTTTGCTAAATCATTTTTTTTCTCATCAATAAAAGCATTATCGGAGCTATAGTTTTTAAAATAATTTTCTAGAAAAACAGCATAATTATCAGAACTGGATCTAGCCTCAATGGCTATTTCCTGGACTGATTCAACAAAATTATTTTTGGCCTCTTCCGATGCAAATAGTTGCGACATTGACTCTTTATAAACTTGCTGCACAATAACCGCTTTTTCGCTATCCAATATCTTGTATATACCTTTTACAAACCCCCACTGCCCAAAAATATAAGTGATACCAATAAACAACAATGGAATATAGAGTTTTACCGCCCAGTTGTAATACTTAGAACGCCTTTTCATAACCCCTTTTCGCCACAACACAATGCAGTATATAAGCGCCACCACAAATCCTAGGAGAACAAATAAAATCGTACTGAATATTAATGTTCCTGAATTTGGAATAACAATATCCCTAAGAATATTCCAAGCGGAATCCCAATTAATATTTTCAAATAATTCTGTCGAATATGACATATATAGTTAATACTCCATTAATGGTAGTTTGTTCATACTATCGAGCTAAAATAGGGATATCATTTAGGTTTCAATAGAAAGTTTTTGGTTACTTTGTTTCTTGATTTTCAGCGCTAGTGCGGTGTGACGATTGTTTATTGTTTACTCTTCACTACTGGCCGTCTCGCTATCTTTATTCCTATTAAGCAGCTCTTTACCGATGTACTTAATCTCTTCATATAAAGTCTTGGCCAGTTCTTTTTTCATGGCGCTGTACTGCGCTTCAAATTTCGCCTCGAGTTCTGCATCATAGTCGTCGATATAAATAACTACCTTGCTAATTTTGCTCCAATCCTCTTCATGGGGTTCTACACCAAGGGTCAAAACCAAGTCACTTTCTAAACAGGTAAGGTTGTAGCTATAGCCAGCACCACGAAAGCCTACTTCAAAATAACCAACATCAATATCAGGCTTACTGCCAGTATCGGTATTTTTGTAGTACTGGTTAAGGGCCGCATTGGCTGGATTGATCTTAAAGTACTCGTTAAACCAGATACCCTCGAGCAATAATGGTCCTTTAAAGAGCTGTTTGGGTTTAGCCAGTATTCTATTTTTTGTGGCTTCTATACTAATTTTATTACCACGCTGTAACGCATTCTCTAATCTTCTTTCGTCGCTAGAGAGTGGCTCCGGTCGATTAAAATAAAAGTCCAGTCTTTTTATACTCTCCTCTTCGCGGCTGGAGTAGCCTCGCATACCAAGGCGATCCCAAACGTAGATACCGCCGGCAAAAGGCACTTTACGGTCGTAGGGGCCAAGTACCTTTACCCACTCCTCCACAGGTTGGTTAAACAATAGGGGCTTACCTTGGTAAGTAAAGACGCATTGCTCGACCACAAAGCCTGGCTCTCGGTTTAGCGCTGGGTTTGGCTCTGTATTTTCGAGCTTAGGCGCGCGGGTTTTATTCCAGCTAACTAGGTCATCCTCAAATAGGCTGGCGGCTTTATCTAGCCAATCCGCTTGGGCCAATGGTACGTTGATTACGAGTATCAGTGCGGCTATTAATGCCACAGGTAGCACAGATTTATTAATGGTTAGCATTGTATCCTTTTGCTCGTAGCGATCCTTGTAAGGTTGGTCTTAATCTATATGTAAACTCTTAAAACAGTTTCGCCTGTCGGCGAGCTACTTTTGACCTATGTAGATGTAGGGAATGCCTGCATTACAGAAGCACATTTTTTATTCATCCCAGATATGCTTCCCATTTTCTTCATAGTATTCTTGAATGAGTTTATTAGTCTCATCTATTTTTCTTTTAAGCGCTTTCTCTTTTTCTACTTCTTCCGCTTTTAATTTTTTATCCTCTTTCAAATCATACCCTGCAACATCCATAGTAATCTGCCAAATTTTATTTGGTTTTTCTTTGAACATTATTAAACTCAAAGCTATTTTTTGTTCACTTTCAATGCAAGCATCAACATAATGATGAAGGCCTAGTTTTTTTGTACTAGGGTAAAAATACGATTTATCCTTAACCGATTTTTGTTCATCAGCTATATCTCGATAATATTGATCTAACGCCTTATTTGCTTTATTCAACTCAAAATTTTCATCCAATAGCAAACCATCCAGTAATAACGGGCCCTTAAACAACTGTTTTGGATAATCATCTTTTTTCCTACGATTAAAGTAGAATCCAGCCCTGTCAATTGTACCTTCATTCCAATTAGCAGCGTAGGCTCCTATACCAAAGCGATCCCATAGATAAACATCATGACTTCTTGTTTTTACTTTACTATCATAGGGGCCAAGTATATCGACCCACTGCTCCACCAATGCATTGAATGGTAAAGGCTGTCCTTTATATTCTAGCCGACACTGCTGCAATGAAAACAGTGGTTTATTAATATCTTCGCGACTACGATTCCAGCGATCAAGATCATTATCAAATATTTCCTGAAAAATTTTTGTTGTTGAAGCCTTATAGCTTTCTTCTGTATTTGAATCATCATTAAAAGAGCTAAGTGATATCATCTGGATTTTATTTGAATCCTTATTAAGCGGCTGTATACGCAATCTCGTAACCGAATTGTCTTTAGGGCAGGGCTGATCATAGATATAATCATGGCTACCGTTACTTTTTACAAAATAATTTTCACTCGTATTTGGAAAAAACTTTTTATAAATGGCCTCTATATCGGGATCAGCTGACAACTTATAGCTTTCGCGCAATGCGGCATTAGCTTTGTGCATCTCAAAATACTCATCCATAAATAGGATACCTAGTGAAAAATCACCTGCAAAAAGCTTTCTGGGCTTGGCCAATATTATATTTTTCGTTATTTCTACACGATTCATATCACCGCTATTAAAAGCAAACTTCATTTCTTCCTGATCGCTGAACCTCTGCTCTGGCCTATTAAGATGAAATTCAACACTAGTAATAATGGCTTTATCTTTTTTAGAATATACCGACATTCCATAGTCATCCCATACATAGATATCATTAACTAGGGAGACTTTACGATCATAACGGCCAAATGTTTTTACTAATTCTTCAACAGAATGATTGAAACGCAACTCTATAAACGAAAAAATGGTCAATGAGCATTCTTTTAATGAAAAAAGAGGACGGAAATTTCTCGACTCTCGCAACTCATTCCACTCTGTCAGCGGGTCTGTAGCAAGGTTTTTTTCTTTCTCAAGTTCATTTGCATGGGCTTTAATTAGCTGAAGGTTCAGCGTACAAAAAAAAGCCAACAAAAAAATTACAATCGCCTTATGGATTTTTATCATTAGATTCTCCTTGTTGATAGAGCTGCCGAAAGGGTTTACTAAATATAAGTGGCCCTTTTTCTTCTTTCTTTTTGCGCATATGTTTTTGCCAAAAATTCTCGGTTTGTTTATGCGCATGCCCAAGAATATTAGTGGACTGCCCCCGTAGCATCTGCACTGGGTTGGCCTTGGCCCATTTGACAATTTCTTTATCGATCTCTGAATCTGTGGTATCTAGCGGATGCACAATATAAGACTTTGCTACCGCAATAGGATCAGCACTAGGATCTCTCTTTTTCATATGTTTAAACATTTTATTACCAACCTTTCGCACGGCAATTTGAGCCAATTTTGCCGCCAAGTCATGAAAATGGTGGTGATCGTGGTCTTTAGCCAATTGGCTATGACTGGGGTTAGTGTCTAGGGGAGCTTTTGCCGTTAGGGTTTGGTAGTCATCGATGCCGTGGCTGATGGGCTCGAGTATATTATAACTGACCGCACTGCTTAATAAGAGCACGATCTCAACGCTGTAGTGTGCGCCTTTAAGGAGTATTTCGGCTTTGGGGTCGGCCTTGCCTGCGGCAACTTGGTCGCGCAGGGATAAATAGTAGTTATAGTTATCGAGCAGCTTGGTGGGGTCTTTGTAGCCCTGCCAAGCGGGGTTTTTCACCGTGGTATCGGCCTGTTGTGCTTTGGCGAGGTCTCCGAGTGTGGTCACTGCAATGTAATCTATCAAGGTACGTTCACCGGGCTTTGCCTGTTTAAAATCTTCGATATGCGAGTGCTGTAACAGCTTGAGCAGTTTGGGCGCGAGGCTACCGAGGACATCGGTGCTGCCAAATAGCCCTGTGGTAATGGGTATACGCTTGGCGCCTTTTTCATACTCGACCCAGGGGTATACTTTGGTGTAGCCGTGTTTAATTAGGGCTACTTCGACAAAGTTGGAGTGGGCAAAGTAGTCCTCCAATACGTGTAGCGCTTGGCCAAAGTGAATTAAGCCCTCGCTGGTGTGGCCTTTATCCATGGCCGCTTGCAGTTGGCTGCTCATATACTGCACGGCGGTGGGGAAAGCCTGCCCCGCCGTCGGTGTATTAATATAGTTTTTTAACCCGGTTTTGGGGTCAATGTCCAGTTGTAGCGCCGTGGGTGGCGGGGCAAACATTGGGTTAACGGTTTGGCTGGTATCTTCCCATTGGGCAATATCGGCTAGTGGCCCAGGCATGGGGTTGTCGATATGCTCTTCGGGGCGGTAGCAGCCCAGTAGCTGAGTGCCATACATGGGGTCGCCATTTTCAGTCAGTAGGCGCTGCTTAAAGTCCAGAGGTAATTGCTTGTTTTTCTCTTTGGAAAAATCCGCCGCGGCGACAAAGCCCACCATTTGGGTGAGTGCCTCGCGCGAGAATCGTAATGAGTCTAGCTCGGGCTTTTTTTCTCCCGGTGATTGTGGGTAGTGAGCTTGGGCATTGGCAAGGTCGGCAGGCTCCGGGCGTACAATTTTGGCGTCGACCACCTGCGAGTAGTCGCGCAGCCAGTTGCCAAAGTAAATCACCGGCAGGTCGTCATCGAGACCAAAACCCGAGTCGACGAGTACGCGTTCGATGGAGCGGTGGGCGTGGGAGCGCGGGTTTTGCCTATTGCCGTAGCCTGCACCAAAAAATTCCAAATTCTCCCATTGGTCATCGTCTTGTTGATGATCGGGGTTGCTGTATTGCTGTATGCCCGCATGTGCGGCGCTAAAGTCCAGCGCTAGCGTTTGCCCATCAGCAATGGCGTACATAAGGTAAGGGTCTTTTGTGACCTTAAAAAAGTCCATGCGCCAAGCAAAAACGGCGCCTTCGTCGCCAGCGGCATCGCCGCCAACGCTGCTATAGCGGTTACGTAGTATGTGATCAATGTAGTGGCCGTGTTCTTCAAACAGGGCCGCATAGAGTAGTTGATGGGGCCGTTGTTTTTCGGTGTCGTCTTTTAACACTCGATCGACTAGGCGGTTAGCGACCACAATTGTCTCACTCTCGCTGTCAAAGGCCGCCAAATACCCGCGCAGGCCTGCGCGCGTGACGGTGATTTTGGGTGGATAGGGGACTCTAATCAACTTAGAACACTACAAATAAACATAGCTCTCAAATTGCTTTCTATTTTTTGTTTTGAAAACATTTAATAGTTACTATCAACGATATAGCTAAAAGTCCGCTAACAAACATAGCGCTGAAATCACTAATCATCCACTTAGAACCATACTCTGTAAGCATCCCTGACATAAAAAGAGCATTATCACCCCATTGACTCAGATTTTTATTTTTTGCTATCGATATCTGAAAAGCTCTAAATGTCGCTAAAGGTACTAAAAAAGACACCTGTATACATACAAAAGTAAGTAAAGAAAATTCCCACAACTTTTCTCCTACTATTTTTGAACGTATAAATAATAAGGTAGGAAAACCTAAAATAAATGTAAAAAAAGACAGAATAACAAAGCATATTACAATAGCTGTGAATGAAATATTCCACGAAGGGGATAAATACAAATAAGAAATACTTGCCAATATAAGTGCTAATATAACTTTCATTTTTGACGACTCGATGGATGATAATTAGGATAGTGAATATAAGTCCAAATCTTATTATCTGGATTACCCCAAACCATCCAGTCCATATTTTCATTGATCCAAGCTAAATTTCCCTCTCCTTCACCATAAGTAACAATTTTTATCACATCTCCTTCTGAAACAATCCTTCTATGAACCCAACCGGAGTGCAAGGTATGATCATCTTTTGTAATATTCCATACACCGAGACCATCCTCATCCACTTTATGAACAACAGTACCGAAGTCTTTAATATGAGTTTCATCACCAGTTTTAACTGGGGCAAGCCCCGAAGTACCTGGAGCTGGATGCCTCAGTAACCCTTCAGCAACAACGTCAATTGAACATAATGGCTCGCCACCTCCGCATACTATTGTTTCTAGTCTATAAGCATGGTGTCTTCTATCAATTTCTAAATGCCTTGTTTTCTGAAGCCAACTTTCTCTCTCCGCATCCTCATCTTTTTGTGCACTCTCCAACACCACCGAAGCCCGATTATGTTGCGCTGCATTTTTTAGCTTGTCAACCAGAGGCTGTGGCGACCGTGGTGCCATGCCCGGTGTCGCCGCTCTTGTTGTATCCACCGGAGAATTAACCGGTGCCTCGGAGGTTTTAACGGCTTGCACGCCTTTATCGGTGGCGAGCCTCGCAGCCGTTGCTATATTGGCCTGCACGGGTGTGCCAATACTCGGCGAGCCGCCCTGGTTAATATTGACGGCTTTACCCTGTATGGTAATACCGCTACTGTCAATTTTAATAAAACCGCCGGAGGATTGTAGAGTCAGCTCTTGTCCACTCTCTAGTACGATGTGCTTACCGGCTTTAAAGCATTCGGTATCGCCAGCACTGAGGTGGTAATGTGTACCCACTTGATGGGCGTGTTCTTCGCCGACGGTTAGGCTGTATTTACGGCCGGTAGCTTCGTTGCGATCGCGCTCTACTTTGGAGTGGCTATCGTTACCGATATCTTCAGTTCTGTCGTTATCGACGCGCAAGTCTCTGTCGTGGCGAATATGTTCCCTGCGGTCGTTTTCTATAATAAGGTCTTGGTCTTTTTGAGCGTGTATATAAACCTGCTCTTTGTCTTTAGCATCTTCAAAACGTAATTCGTTATACCCTTCACCCTTATGGGTTTTAGATTTAATACTCATCCGCGTTTTATTGGCCGGTAGTTTATAGGGCGGCATATTATCCTGATGATAAGTGCGGCCCATGACAATCGGTTGGTCGGGGTCGCCTTCCAAAAAGTCGACAATTACCTCGTGGCCAATACGTGGGATTGCAATACTACCGTATTGATTGCCCGCCCAACCTTGAGCAACGCGTATCCAACAGCTAGAGTACTCGTCGCTTTTGCCGTAACGGTCCCACGGAAATTGTATACGTACACGACCAAATTCATCGCAAAATATCTCTTCACCGACAGGGCCAACCACATGGGCCATTTGCGGGCCATCGACTACAGGCTTCTCGAAGGGCTCAGCACGCCAAGGCTGGTTCCAAGGTATACAGGTGGTGGTTAGGGTGGTTTTGGGTTGCGACTCTTGTGCTCCGGTATGGTCAACGGCATCTTCTTTTAGCGCTTGAGGCTGGTAAATACTCAAGTGGTTAGCAATGCTTACCCACACATGGTCGTGCTGCTCGCTCACGCCTTTAAGCTCGATGCCTTGGCCCGTACTAAAGTGCAGGTGGTCGTTTTGGATCGTCGCTATGTGTTGGGCACTTTGGCGATGCTCTTGGCGGTATTGCACAAAGGGTTTACCTTGCGCATCTCTTTTATAGCGCCCGTGGTAGTCGTAATGCTCGTAGTGAGTTTGTTGTACACCCAGATTAAGCCCTTCGTATTTGTGGTCAAGGCTGTAGCGTGGGTTTTTAAAGGTGTAGTCGCGCTCGGCACTGCGCGCCGTGACGCGCTGCTCTTGGTAGCGGAAGGACCACACCGAGGCCTCATTTTTATTGGCGCTGTTGTCGCGCACTTCATAACTGCCTGGTAGGCGTTCGATTTTGCTAATACGGTCAACAATATAAAGTTTGTGATTGTCTTTGGTATGAATAAACCAAAATATTAGACCTTCTTCTGCCGCAAGGCGGGAGATAAAATGTAAGTCGGTTTCGTTGTACTGTACGCAGTACTCGCGGGTTTCTTTGGGGCTATCTAGATCAAACTCAAAATGGATAATACCGTGCTGCTGCAAAATCTCGGTAATGATTTCATCGACGCGTTTAAGCTGAAATACACGGCAATTAGCTACATGCTCTAAGCGTTGCAAGGCTGGTCGTATGCGAATGGTGTAGCTGCGGTAGCGTGGGCCACTGTCGGCCTCGATTACGGAGTCAATCACACCGTGTAGGTGGCGCTTAATCTCAGTACCATCCCACAGAATGATATCCGCTTCTCGATCGATGAGGGGTGTTTCGCTCAGTGAGGGGGAGGCATATATAGGTTCAACGACATCGAGTGACAGCGTAAAAAGCTGTGACAATTGCTCGTCTAAATCCAGATGCAGAATGTCGGCCTTTATACCGCCAAGAGTGGCAGTAACTCGATAATCAGATTGGCTTGCCATGACTTAGGCTCCCTTTGCAGTGTAACAATATATCCAGCTATACAAGATAACAAAAACAGGCCGCTGCGAACAACGACCTGTACTCTTTAATGCACTATCGGCAATTATGCCTCTAGTGGTGCGCGCCAGTCATCAGAACCTGAGGTACCAGCAACGGTATGCTCCCAAGTAATTTTGCGATAGGCCAATGACACACGGATTTTTTGTGTAAAGTCAGAGTTACTCGGATCTTGTGCATGTGGCAATAAGGTGTTGATATCAACAATGGTCGCGTCTTCCAAGATGGTCGAGAAGAAGTGCTCTTGCTTGCCTTCGGTAGAGGTGCGATACCATTTTACTTCGATATTTGGCAGCATTTCGCCCGAGGTTAATGCGTTGTACATAAGTGGTACAGATTTGTTAAGCGCGCAAGTAAATTGAAACGCTTTGTGAACACGTTGACCCGCTGGCTGGCCACTTTGTGGGTCAGTCGGTACGGTCACGGTGTGATCAATTTCTTGTACTAAGATTTCGTCTTCGTGACCTTCAACAAAAACATTGCCCACTGACTCGGCAGTAAATGAACCTTGAGTGATGTTTCCTTGTGTAGCCCCTTCGATAGAAATATAAGCGGGAGTTGGCATTGTATGCTCCTGAAATTAATGAAAAGTAAATAGTTTAAATTTATTAGTATCACCCCATCGATTGTTGAGTGAGGAAGATAGAGCCTATACAGCACAAGCTATACCAATATTAAAAAAGCTATTATTTTCAAGGAGTTAGACGAAAAATAAGAATACAAGGAGTATGCTTTACGTTAAATCGAGCAAGATCTTGCCCAGATCGAGCAAGATCTTGCTCGCAGCTTATAACACATTGATTTTATTGAAATTATTCAACAAAAAGCTGGGCAACTTTTTGCTAGCTCAAAATTTGAGCAGAAAACTTATTGTGGCGAGGAGAGAAAACCGCTAAATAGCCTATATTTTAGACTACATTGACAACCTCACTCCATTGAGTTTCTTACTACCGCGCTTAAGCACTCTATTTTTGAAAAATTTTTATTACTAGAGACTTTAATATTGCTAGGGCCTGTTGACACTAATTGAATGCCCACTGTTGTGACCAAAAATGTGCCAATCAAGGCGTGAGGAGTGTGGTTTGGTCATTTCTACAAACCTTCGTTATCGCGCTTTTTAGCCGCTTTATTACCTTCGTCTGTTTCGCCCATTTTCCAATAGCTACTTGCATATACTTGGCCACGGTTAATGGTTAAACCTTTTTCTGCAAAGGTCTCTTTAAAATATCGGCGCAGGCTGCGCATCGCATCGAATTCGCTCGCCACCCAAACATGAGGCGCTCCTGCAAGCCACTCAACGTCTTTAACCGCATCAAGCAATACTGTATTCGGCTGGTTAGGCTCACTATTAATGACCCAACGGATTTCTATAGCTTTAGGCGCGCTAACGGGGTATTTATCTGCCTCGCTAAGTATTTCCAATACCGCACAGCCTTTAGCGTCTTCGGGTAAGCTTTCTAGATTAGCGCTAATCGCAGGAATAGCCGTCATATCGCCTGCAAAAAAGAACCAATCGCCACTGCGATCAACTAGCTTTGTAGGCCCTGGCCCATCAATTGTAATACTCTCTCCTATCTCAACATTGTTGGCCCAACTAATTGCCGGACCAAATTGTTCGTCTTGCACAATAGGGTTGGTATTAACGCCATGAACGACAAAGTCTAGGGTCAGCTCTGAACTAGCTGCATCGAACTGCCTAATGGTGTAAGTGCGCATAATGGGCTTGTCTTCGCCCGATACAAACAACAACTTAACGTAACCGCTTTCTTGCCCTTCTGGAAAATCTTTTAAGTCATCTCCCGTCAAAATTACTCTAAGCATATTAGGTGTAAGATCGAACTTTCTCAGCACACTTAATTCACGCATTTTTCTTAATGACATTGATAAGATCCCATAGGCGGCAATTAAAGTTAGCAATAGTAAATGATCGTATTAGGTCTCTACAAGTTAAACTGCTATATGTCAGCCACTTAGGTCGATATACATAAAAACCAGTGAGTGATGGAATATAATTAAGGGATGATAAAGTTATTAATAAATGGCCGAATAGAAACTAAAAAAGGCCACAAGGCCTTTTTTAGTTTCTGTTCAAAGCGGCTTTTAAAAACCTTAAATATCTAAATAATCCAAAATACCATCGGCGGCTTCTCGTCCTTCCCAAATGGCTGTCACCACAAGGTCAGAACCACGCACCATATCACCACCAGCAAACACTTTGGGGTTGGTAGTTTGGAATTTATATTCTTGAGATTCTGGTGCAACAACGCCACCCCAGTTATTGATCTCTACATTGTGATCACTAAACCATTGCTCAGGACTTGGATTAAAACCAAAGGCAACCAATACGACATCAGCTGGAATAATTTCTTCACTACCGGCAATAGGCTCTGGCCTACGGCGACCGTTTTCGTCGGCTTCACCCAGCTTAGTTGTAATCACTTTAATACCTTCAACTTTACCATTACCGACGATTTCGATAGGTTGGCGATTAAATAAAAACTCAACGCCTTCCTCGCGCGCGTTTACAACTTCGCGGCGAGAGCCTGGCATGTTTTCTTCGTCGCGACGATATGCACAAGTTACACTCGCAGCACCTTGGCGAATAGACGTGCGGTTGCAATCCATGGCTGTATCACCACCACCAAGAACAATCACTTTTTTACCTTCTACACTAATAAAATCTGCAGGGTCTTTTTCAAAACCTAGGTTGCGATTAACGTTGGCAACTAAAAATGGCAATGCATCGTAAACGCCGGGTAAGTCTTCTCCCGGGAAGCCACCCTTAAGGTATTTATAAGCACCCATACCCATAAAGACAGCGTCGTATTCTTCAAGTAGCTCTGCCATTGAGATGTCTTTGCCTATCTCAGTATTTAGACGAAACTCGATGCCCATTTCGGTAAAGATTTCGCGGCGGCGCGACATGACTGACTTTTCTAATTTAAATTCAGGGATACCAAAGGTAAGCAAACCACCAATCTCTGGATATTTATCAAATACAACAGGCTTAACACCATTGCGCACGAGCACATCAGCACAACCAATACCTGCAGGCCCGGCACCAATAATAGCGACTTTTTTATCGGTCCAAGTCACACTCGACATGTCGGGCTTCCAGCCCATGGCAAAGGCCGTATCGGTAATGTATTTTTCGGCATTACCAATAGTCACTGCACCAAAACCATCGTTTAGAGTACATGCACCTTCACAAAGTCTATCTTGTGGACATACTCGACCACAAACCTCGGGCAATGAATTAGTTTGGTGGCTAAGCTCAGCCGCCTCAAAGATATTGCCCTCAGAAATCAATTTAAGCCAGTTAGGAATTAAATTATGTACTGGGCACTTCCACTCACAATAAGGGTTACCGCAATCAAGACAACGATGAGATTGATCTTGAACTTCGTCCGTTGTAAATGGATTATAGATTTCAACAAATTGATGGGTACGCGAGTCCATATCCTTTTTAGCAGGATCTTGCCTCTGTACATCTAAAAATTGAAAATCATTATTTAATCGTTGTGTCATCACATCACCTATCTATTTGCTTAGCACTCTAAGATATTTCACTTCTATCTTAGGCGACGGCTTCTTCTACCTTAGTATTTTCAAGCAACTGCTCTACTGATACTGCTTTAGGCTTGACCAACCAAAATTGCTTAACAGTGCTCTCGAAGTTATCGAGCAAATACTGCCCCCAACGACTTTTTGTCTCTGCGACAAAGTTTTCTATGATTCGCTGTAGTTGTTGTGCATGTGCAGAGTCACCATCGATGCGCTGTGTATCGATTAGCTCTGGATTATATTTTTTGCTAAAGCTGTTACTTTGATCGTAAACATAGGCAAAACCACCGGTCATACCGGCACCAAAGTTAACACCTGTATCGCCCAAAATAGTGACACAACCACCCGTCATGTATTCACAACAGTGATCACCACTACCTTCAACAACAACATGTGCGCCTGAATTACGTACACCAAAGCGCTCACCTGCACGACCTGCTGCAAATAATTGCCCGCCCGTCGCACCATATAAACAAGTATTACCCATAATGCTGGTTTCTTGGCTTGCAAAGCTAGAACCCGCTGGCGGCCTAATAACAATTTTACCGCCAGCCATACCTTTACCCACGTAATCGTTGGCATCACCATCGAGATACAGGTTAAGTCCGCCGGCATTCCATACACCAAAGCTTTGGCCTGCGATGCCGTTTAGGTTAACGGTTAGCGGCTTAGCTACCATGCCATCATTACCATAGAGTTGAGCGATCTCACCGGATAAGCGAGCGCCAATAGAGCGGTCACAGTTTGTGAGGGTATAGCTGTATTCCCCACCGGTTTTTGCTGTAATTGCTGGCAGCATATCGGCCACCATGCGCTCTGCCATATCACCCTTATCATAAGGATCATTTTGCTCAACCTGGCAAAACTGTGGCTTAGACTGCAATAATTCATCGGTATGAATTATTGGATCGAGGTTTAATTGTTGCTGCTTAGCAGTAACACCTTCGATCTGCTCAAGTAAGTCGACACGGCCAATTAATTCTTCTAGTGAGCGAACACCTAAATTAGCTAGCCATTGGCGTGTTTCTTCGGCAATAAAGCGGAAGAAGTTCATCGCCATCTCGACGGTGCCTTTATAGTGCTCTGAGCGTAAGTCTTCTCGCTGAGTAGCCACACCTGTTGCACAGTTATTGAGGTGGCAGATACGTAAGTACTTACAACCTAAAACAATCATTGGGCCAGTACCAAAGCCGAAGCTCTCTGCACCCAAGATGGCAGCCTTGATGACATCGAGGCCAGTTTTTAAACCGCCATCGGCTTGTACGCGAACTTTATGACGGAGGTCATTTGCGCATAATGTTTGGTGTGTTTCGCTTAAACCAAGCTCCCAAGGAGAGCCTGCATAACGAATAGAGGTTAATGGACTTGCCGCGGTACCACCATCGTAACCAGAGATAGTAATCAAATCGGCATAGGCTTTTGCTACACCCGCTGCAATTGTTCCCACGCCCGGACGCGAAACAAGTTTAACCGAGATAAGCGCATTCGGATTAACTTGTTTTAAGTCAAAAATAAGCTGCGCTAAATCTTCGATAGAATAAATATCGTGATGCGGCGGTGGCGAAATTAGCGTAACACCCGGCACAGAATAACGCAGGCGTGCAATGAGGCTATTAACTTTACCACCCGGCAACTGACCACCTTCGCCCGGCTTAGCACCTTGGGCAACCTTAATTTGGATGACCTCAGCATTGACTAAATAATGTGGTGTAACACCAAAACGACCAGAGGCCACTTGCTTGATTTTTGAGGTACGAACAGTGCCATAACGCTCAGGATCTTCGCCACCTTCACCACTGTTAGAGCGGCCACCCAAGCGGTTTTGCGCCTCGGCTAAGGCTTCGTGAGCCTCGGGAGATAAAGCACCCAGCGACATTCCGGCAGAGTCAAAACGCTTAACGATGGCTTCCATTGGCTCCACTTCATCAAGCTCGATGGGCGTGACATTATCCGAGAGTTTTAGCATGTCTCGAAGTGTAGCAATGGGGCGCGTATTTATGAGATCAGCAACTTCCAACCAATCCTTAAAGTCGCCTGTACGTACAGCTTTGTGCATACCCTGAACAACATCGGGGTTGTAGGCATGATACTCCTGGCCATGAACATACTTGAGTATGCCACCAGGAGAAATAGCTTTACGCTTCTTCCAAGCTTCACTGGCAAGGATTTTTTGATCTTGTTCAAGATCGGCAAACGTTGCACCTTGAATACGGTTGCTGGTGCCAGGAAAGCACAGTTTAATAATGCTGTCGTCGAGACCAATAGACTCGAATAACTGGGCACCACGGTATGAGGCGATGGTTGAAATACCCATTTTAGAGAGGATTTTCAAAATGCCTTTATCAATACCTTTGTTGTACTTTTGATAGGCTTGGACTTTATCCATGACTATCTCATCAGTTGCGATCATATCGTTGATCAGACTGTATGCAAGATACGGATAAACAGCAGTCGCACCAAAACCAATTAAGGTCGACATATGATGAGAGTCGCGAGCAGTTGCGGTCTCGACAATTATATTCATATCGCAACGCATACCCTCTTCGATCAAGCGATGATGCACGGCACCAACGGCAAGTAAAGCAGGAATAGGCAATTGACCCTGTGTAAGGTTTTTATCACTCAATACTAACAGTACGGTACCCGAGCGCACAGCTGCAATAGCAGAGTCAACGATGCTAACAATGGCTTGTTCGAGTGCTAGGCTATCGGCTGAGTAATTAAGGCTCAGCTCACGCTTTGGATAACGTGCATGATCACCCACTAGCTCAGCAAAGGTGGCAGGCGTTAGGATAGGCGAATCCAAAATAATACGGTTTGCATGCTCTGGAGTCTCAGTATAAACCGACAGCTCGCGCCCCATGCAAGTCTCTAAGGACATAACAATAGCTTCACGCAGTGGATCAATAGGTGGATTAGTCACCTGTGCAAACTGCTGCCTAAAGTAGTCAAAAATTGAACGCTGCTTTTGAGACAATACTGCCATTGGCGTATCGTCACCCATAGAGCCTACAGCTTCTTGAGCAGACTCGACCAATGGGCGCAATACTTGAGTGCGCTCTTCTGTAGAGACCTGATATTGTTTCATGTAGGTATTGAGTAAATCACCCTGAATACCTTCGATAGCAGACTCTTCTACGTGAAGAATTTTAGCGTTTTCTTCGAGCCACTTTTTATAGGGCCTACTGGATTTTAATTGCTCATCAATATCGGCTGTATGAAATAATTCGCCGGTTTCAGTATCTACCGAGAGTATTTGACCCGGCCCGAGGCGACCTTTAGCGACGACTTCATCGGGCTTATAGCCATGCACACCGATCTCGGATGCTACGGTAATTACGTCGTCATTAGTAATGACCCAACGAGATGGGCGTAGGCCGTTTCGGTCTAGCGTACAAACGGCATAGCGACCATCAGTAATTACAAGGCCAGCGGGGCCATCCCAAGGCTCGATGTGCATCGAGTTGTATTCATAAAATGCACGCAGATCATCGTCGATAGTTGAAATATTTTGCCAAGCAGGCGGTACCAACATGCGAATAGCACGGTGTAAATCCATACCACCCACTTGCAATAACTCAAGCATATTATCCAAACTCGAAGAATCCGAGCCAGAACGATTAACCATGGGGGCGAGTATTTCTGGATTGGGCAATAAATCACAAACGAACTTTGAAGTGCGAGCCGTGGCCCAATTTCGATTACCTTGGACCGTATTAATCTCACCATTATGCGCCAACATACGAAATGGTTGGGCTAGGGGCCAACGCGGCATTGTGTTGGTCGAAAAACGCTGGTGAAACACACAAATAGCGGTCTCTACTTCAGGGTTAGCGAGGTCTGGAAAAAAGCGCGGCAAATCAACCGGCATCATCAGACCTTTATAAGAAACGATTTTGGGGCTTAGGCTTGCCACATAAAATAGATCGTCGTTACGCAATTGCTTATTGGCATCACGTCTTGCAATCAACAACTTCGCCGAGAACTCTTCTTCAGATAAATGCTCTGGCTGATTGATAAAGACTTGTTTAAACTGCGGAACACTGGCTAGTGCAATAGGCCCCAAGCAATCATTATTGGTAGGCACATCGCGCCATGCAACAACGGGAATACCCTCTTTTGCCATGGCTTCTTCAAAAATACCTTTTGCCTTATTGGCCTCTTGCTCGTCTTGGCCAAACATAATGACACCAACGCCATAGTGTTTGGCAAGCTCAACACCCGATTCGGATAAAACAATATTACGAAAGAAGCGATCTGGCTTTTGCAATAGCAAACCACAACCATCTCCCGTTTTACCATCCGAGGCGATACCACCACGGTGAGTCATACAGGTTAATGACTCGATGGCTTTTTCTAATAAACTGTGTGCTGGCTTACCCTTCAATTGAGCAATTAAACCGAAGCCACAGTTATCTTTAAATTCGTCTAAGCTATAGAGGCCTTTGTTCATATACGGTCTCTCAATAATGATCTTTAAGATCTTAACAATTTTCGTAAGTACCCTGAATAACGTTACCGTTAGCGTCAGATGTACATCCAAGGGAATATTATCCAGCATGTATACTGAACAAGGATTAACCTAGTCTGTTGATATAGCCGAGTTTTGACAAGCAGGCTGTAGCAGTGACGACCCTCTTACAGTTTTTTACTATAAAAGGTTCCCAGATAAAAAAGCCCCTAGTGACAGGGGCTTTTTTGATGGAACGAATATTACCTTTTCAGGGAGACTTTTTCAATGAATGGCTATAAAAAAAGTTATCTTGTTGACAAATGTCGCTAATTTCCGCGAAATGACCTCATATCTCTTTTTAAATCTGACACTTTTTTAGGCCATGGGCCACCATTTACTTGATTTTGGGGCAAAGACTGCACCGCTCGACGGGCTAGCTGAGCATTTTCATAAACTCCCGTGATAACAACATACCAAGGTTTACCATTACGAAGTAATGAAACCAAGACTAATTTAGACGCATTAGGCTGAGAGGCAATATAACGCTCTACACTCTCTTTTTGCCCTGCCCCTATAAGCTGTAATGTAAAAGCGGTATCAGACCAGCCTAAAACGGCCTGCTCACCAGCGCTAAATTGCTTATTATCATCGGCAACTGCCGATTTAGGCTCAGCTTTGTCTGTGCCTGCCTGTGCTTTTAGTCGCTCAGACTCGCGCTCAAGCTCTTCTTTTAATTCCTTTTTAATATCAGACTCACTGACAACAGGCTGTTTAGCATCTTCCGGAACAATCTGATTTTGCTGTGACGCTTGATCTACAGCATCTGCTGGCGAGGGCTGTTTAGCCTCATCAGTTTTTTCTAACGGTGCTACCGAATCACCTACTGAAGGTTTTTCTACTTCTTTCGCTTCAGCTTGGCTTTGAGCCTCTGCATCCAATTTTGCTATCGCTAGATCAATAGCATCCGGCTCGGCTTCTTTAGCAATAGGTGGTTGCAGTATTTCAACTGATACTGGGCTCGCCTCATCTGGCAAATCATCATCACCTACATAAAGAAGCAGCATTATCAGAGCCGCCAATAAGACAATCAGCAAGCCCATATGCAGTAAAGGCAACCCCGTTTTTCGCTCAACATCAACGGCGTCCAAGTCATCAGCACCTGTATTACTTAGTAGCAGTCTTTGAGCTGCTGAGTTTATCTCAGCCGGAAAACCTCTGGATTGTTTATAGATAGCATCTATTTCACCCTGATTAAAATAATCAGCGCTATCTTTTCCTACTCGACTAAATTTAAAGTCGATATATTCCGTTACATCTTCGTGAGTAAATGGGTCGAGACTGACGTCGTAAATTAATACATCAACAATATCTAGACTATCGAGCCTCTCAATTAGATTGTTATTACCGCTTAAAAGAAGATGGAACTGACCGCCCTGCGCCCCTTGAAACAAACTTAATAAACCTGAGACGATAGATTCATTTAAGAAATCAGCATCATCGATAATAATGACTACACGGTGAAAGCTAGTATCGGACATTACCTGTCGCAAGGCAGCTAACATTTCGCCAATAGTAGAGGAAGGCTCCACCGGCAATTCCAACTGGGAGATCATTTGCTTAAAAACGTCTTCGGCGCTCACCATTAATGCCGCATCAACTACGCAGCAAAAGGAAGTATCAGCCAGCTCTTTACGAGCTTCGGATAAAAAAGCCGTTTTACCAACACCTTTATCACCAAGCAATGCAACAACATTACCACCAAATTGACAAAGGTGGACCACCTCATCAAGCTTGGAGCGTATATCAGCCGTAGCAAAAAAAGCTGGCTCAATGGTGTCTGCAAAAGGATCGACAAAAGTTTGCATAGTGTAGCTGTCTATACTGGAATCAATTTTTTTTGAAGCAAAGTTCTGTTTTTCAGTAACATTTTGAACGATATCGTCGGACATAACGATCACCCATTATATTTTTAATTGCTAGACAATTAGTACAAAAACCACAAAACGATTACTTAAAGAAACTCAAATAAATTAACGGCAAGCTTGTATAGACTCTGCAATTTTCTCTACAGGGGCCTCTTCTGTTACGATAGCATCACCAATACTTTTTAATAAAACTAGTCTCAATTTACCCCTTAGCACTTTTTTGTCAACGGCCATAATATCGAGGAATTGCTGATCAGACATGTCAGTTGGAGCCGTAACAGGCAAATTAGAACTATTCAACAAGGATTTCAAGCGAGAGACTTCATTGTTGTCAACCCAGCCCATACGTGATGACAAATTCAGCGCGATCAGCATACCTGTTGCAACTGCTTCTCCGTGAAGCCAATTACCATAACCCTGCGCCGCCTCAATGGCATGCCCAAAGGTGTGACCAAAATTTAAAATAGCACGGATGCCACCTTCTCTTTCATCGGCGCTGACTACATCAGCCTTATTTTGACAGGACTTTAAAATAGCTTCGACAAGTACACTTTGTTTTAGCGACATTATCGGTGCAATATTTTCCTCTAGCCAATCATAAAACGGAGCATCACTAATAAGGCCATACTTAATAATCTCTGCAACGCCCGCCGAAAGCTCACGAGCAGGCAGTGTTTGCAATACATCGGTATCGATAATAACTGCTTGCGGCTGATGAAAAGCACCAATCATATTTTTACCCAAAGGGTGATTAACGCCTGTTTTCCCACCAACGGAAGAGTCAACTTGTGCAAGTAACGTTGTCGGTATCTGAATAAAATTCACGCCGCGCTGATAAGTTGCTGCAGCAAAGCCCGTCATATCACCAACAACCCCACCGCCAAGAGCGATCAGTGTTGTTGTGCGATTATGCTTATTTTTAAGCAAGCAATCATAAATTTGGGCAACTGTGTCCACCTGTTTATACTGCTCCCCATCGGGCAATATAACAACGTCAACTTGGTATTTATCTGAAAGTAATGTGTGAATAGCATCAAGGTACAGCGGTGCAATAGTTGTATTAGTAACGATACAAACCTGATGACCATGAATGTGGGGAACGAAATAACTCTGATTAGACAATAAGTTATCCCCTATATAGATGGGATAACTTCTTTTATCACCTAATTCAACAGTTAGTTTTTGCATAAAGTTGTATCGCTATGAAGAAAAGGGAAATATACGTAGCAAATATAAATAGCTACCAAGTCGTAATTATCTTATCAAGATAATATATTTGCGGCTATTTGTTTTGCTAGAACTTTTGGGCTTCTAGAGTCAGTCATGACTATACGAGTAGCCACTTCTCGATAGAGAGCATCTCTCTGCTCAATGAGTTCACGAATTTTTTGCTCAGGATTAGCAACTTGTAATAAAGGGCGCTTTTTATCCTTTTCGGTTCTCTTAACTAACTGATCAATATCAGCTACTAAGTAGATAACAATATCTGCCTTAGAAATTAGCGCTCTATTCTCTTCTTTAAGAACAATGCCGCCACCTGTTGCCAATATCAATGATGACTCATTAATTAGAGATTCCAGCACAGCGGTTTCGCGTTGTCGAAAACCGTCTTCGCCTTCAACATCAAAAATCCAAGGAATATCCGCACCACAGCGCGCTTCGATTTCTGCATCACTGTCTTTGAAAGGTAGGGACAGCTGCCTTGCTAGCAAGCGCCCAATAGTAGACTTGCCAGCCCCCATGGGACCAACAAGTACAATTTTACGAGGAGATATCATTAGCCTACGTGATATTAATTAGTAATAAGGCTATCAGATAAAATTCTTGGAGTAATAAAGATTAACAACTCTTGCTTTTCATCGTTACTGGTCTTACGTTTGAATAAACGACCAACATAAGGGAGATCACCAAAGAAAGGGACTTTATCAACGGTATGCGATGTTGTTTGCTGATAAATACCACCCAATACAATTGTTTGACCATCTGCAACCAGCACCTGTGTGGTCAACTCTGTTGTATCGATAATCGGAACAGATGATGTATTAGATACGACTACTTCACCACTCACCGCATCCTGTGTGATAACCAAATCCATAATTATGCGATTATCTGGAGTAATTTGAGGCGTAACATCAAGACTCAAAACTGCTTCTTCAAACTGTATTGATACATCACCATCGTCAGAGGTCTGAAACGGGATATTCTGCCCTGATTCTATTCGTGCTTGCTGTTTATCACCCGTGATCACTTTCGGCTGGGATATCACTTCCGCCGCACCATTACTTTCAAAGGCTGATAACTCAAGATTCAGTAACACTTTACTATTCAAAAAACTTAATGCAAAAGTCCCAGCACCCGCATTAGGAGCTGCCAAATCAACAATATTATTTTCTACAAGATTAGCGGTACCATCGAATTCAGCAGAAGGATCTCCACCATCCAAAGAATCTAAAGAACCGCCTGCTGATGTTATTCTCCCTCCATTATTACTAGAAGCAAGCGCACCCCACCTCACACCAAGCTCTTTACTGAAGTCACTGTTGGCCACTACGATTCTTGACTCAATCAACACCTGACGAATAGGGACATCAACTTTTTCAACCAAGGCTAAAAACTCAGCAATTTTAGCTTCGGTATCAGTTAAAATTATAGAGTTTGTGCGAGGATCGACAATAACCCTACCGCGAGGTGAAAGTATATTTATAGAATTATCTGAACCGTCTCCGTCGCTATCGCCTGAACCATCACCACCACTTTCACCACCAAATATATTTAAAAAAGCCTCTGCATTGGCATAACGGATTTGAATGAACTCTGTACGTAATGGAGCCAACTCCTCCAGCTGCTTACGTGTCTCGATCTCCTGGCGCTCACGCTCAGCTATCTCTGCAGCCGGCGCCACAAGAAGAACATTACCTACTTGACGCTTATCTAAACTTTTAGACTTTAACACTAAATCAAGCGCTTGATCCCAAGGCACATTATCGAGGCGCAAAGTAATATTACCTTGCACCGTATCACTGGCCACAAGATTTAACCCCGTTACATCGGCAATGATCTCAAGTACAGCACGCACCTGAATATCTTGGAAGTTCAATGATAGCTTCTCACCAACAAACTGGAATCGATCTTTCCTTGCAGCAGCCTCTTCTGGCGTTAACGGATTAACTGTAATCACATACTGATTATCTGCCTGATAAGCTAAATAATCATACTCACCAACCACATCAATAGAGATCGTTGTATCATTACCTTCGTCGACTGACTCAATGGTTTTAACCGGTGTTGCAAAATCCAACACATCTAAACGGCGTTGTAGATTAGCCGGAATATCCGTATCAGAAAAATTGACAACAATACCAGATGCACCTTCTTCAATATCCACCTCTACCTTAGGGTTGGATATATTTAATAGCACTGTACCGCCACCATTTTCTGTTCTACGAAAATCCACCTTGGTGATGCGACGTTCGGCATCATCAGAGAAAGGCTGTGTACCTACAGGCCTACTCGGCTTATTCAAATAAGTTTCATTGCCCGAAGCACCTTCAATAACTGCAATTAGAGTATTACCTTCTATGGAAGTTGAGTAGGTCGAAGGAGAGGATAAATTCATAATAAAACGTGTCTTATCACCCGCCTCCAATACAACTGCACTTTGAGCATTATCAAAAGACAAGGGGTATTTTTTTTGAGGCAAGCCGCTATCCACATTATCAAAATCTAACACTATTCGTGCAGGCTGCTCAATGGCATAACCTTTAGGCAGAGATGGCGGTTCGGAAAAAATAGCCCGCACCTCAATGCGGTCACCAGGCAATTCGGTAAACTGCAGATCTTTTAGAGTAGCAGCAAAGCTATTAGCCCCTAAAAACAATCCCAGCATGATGATAGCCGTACGCATATTAGCCATAAAATTAACCCTTCGAAATACTCTGTTTGTTATTATTGATAAAACCATTAATTATTTTTCTACTGTTTGTAGCTCTAGAATATTTGGCCTCTCTAACCAACCCTCACCACTAGCGACAATCTCAACCAGTTCGATTTTAGATTCTGAAAGATTCGTAATCTTGCCATGATTCAAGCCCATAAAATTACCCGTTTTAATTCTTTCAATCGAACCATTGGGATCTTTGACCAACGCCCAAACTGAACCACTTTTGGTCACAGTTCCAACCATTGAAAGCGTCGCCAAATCAAATTGCTCTAGACGCTCTTTTTGTCTCGCAAGATCAGGCTTCACATCACTTGAGGCCGCAACAGATCGCGGAGTAACATCAACATTAACAGGGCGATCAAAAGGGCCACGCAAACTATAAACATCATAAGTATAAGACTCATAGACTTGTATCTTGGGCGCAGCCTCAACTTTACCAGGTGGCCTACGTTTATTTTCCGCGATAAAGTCTTTTAAATCTTGGTTTTGATTAGAAGAACTACAGCCAACTACGACGATTGACAAAACTATAAGTAAAACCTTAAACATAGTTATTGACCACCCTCATCAAAAGATAAATAACGGTATGTTTTAGCCTTAACCGTCATCTGTAAAGTTGACTGATCTCCACCATTAATTACATAATCATGCAATGTAACGATACGAGACATTCCTGCAATACTACTAATAAAAGTGCCAAAATTGTGGTAGGTACCCGTTACAATGACTTCAATTGGAAGTTCGACATAGACATCACTAACCACCTCAGGCTGAAGCTTGATACTGACAATATTCAGGCCACTATTACGCCCTCTTTCATCGATATCATCCAAAAGCCCAGGCACCTCTGTTTTTTCAGGCAACTGAGACACTAAAAACTCAAAATCTTTCTCCATTCGAGCCATAAGGTTTTTGTACTGCTCAAGCTTTGCCGCTTCTAATGCTCTTTGCTGAAAAGTTCTCTTTAGCGTAGCTTCTTGAGCAACCTGCGAATCAAGACTCTTATATTTGTCTTTAATTAAACCAAAATAAGCACCGGCAAGAATAGCAACAATAACCAGTAGCCAAACGAACATACGTCCAGCCAAGGGCCACACACCAATACGGGACCAATCAATTTCATTAATATCAAGATTATTGAGCTGCTCTATCGTATCTTGTAAAGCCATGATATTACTTACCCCCCTCGTTGCTAGGTGACACAGCATCAACCGAGAGATCAAATTTATCTGCAATGACATTTTTAAGATTAGGTGCTTCAAACCAGTCGGAGCGATCCAGATTTCGCATTAGAGTCGATACTCTATTATTTGACTCAGTAACACCTTTGATTGAGAATTTATCACCTTTCCTATCAAGCGAGCTAAAATAGAGCCCTTCTGGTACAGCACGTACAAATTCGTCAAAGTAGCGGACAATTAATGGACGTTTAAATTGGAGATCTTGGATAATGTTAATACGCGCCTCTAGCTGTTCACGCCTTTTTCGCAACATCTCAATTTCCCTCACTTGGCTCTCCAACTGAGCAATCTCAGCCTGAAGTAAGCTATTTCTTTCTTTCTGTCCATCTATTTGAGAATTAGTATAAGTAAACCACAAAAATACAACTAGACCCGCAACAATTGCCAACAAAACCAAGATAGAAAAAAATTCACGCTTTTTTTCCTGACGATACTCATCACGCCAAGGCAATAAATTAATATTTGACATTAACTAAAACTCCTTAGGGCCAAACCCGTAGCAATCATCATTGAAGGAGCATCATTAGATAGTGCTGAGGCATTAACTCTAGAAGCAACGGACATTCCAGCAAAGGGGTTAGCCACCGAAGTTTTTGTATCTAAGCGCTCTTCAATTACTTGTGCAAGCCCTTCAATGGAAGCGACGCCACCTGCCAATACAATTTGATCAACCTTGTTGTACTGACCACCAGCAAAGAAAAATTGCAATGATCGAGTAACTTGTTGCACAACCGAATCTTTAAAAGGTGATAGCACCTCATCTTCATAATCCTCGGGCAATCCACCTTGCTTTTTAGCAAGCCCTGCTTCAGTAAAGGAGAGTCCATAACGACGTTGAATTTCTTCGGTCAAATGCTTACCGCCAAACAATTGCTCACGCGTATAAATTGTGGCGCCATTAAGCAAGACACTTAAAGTCATCATTGTTGCACCAATATCAACAATAGCAATTAGTGAGTTTTCTTGATCGATCCACTCTTGGGCAATAAGAGGGTAGGCACGCTCAATAGTGTAAGCCTCTACATCCACAACCTTAGGATGAAGACCAGAACTTTCAAGCACACTCGCTCTTAGCTCAACATTTTCACGCCGACAAGCAGCCAATAAAACTTTGACTTGCTCAGAGTCATCATCAACAGCTCCTTGAACCTCAAAATCAATAGAAACTTCATCGAGAGGGAAAGGAATGTATTGATCCGCCTCAATAGTAATTTGAGATTCTAGGGCATCATCGTCCATGCCCGCAGGCATATCAATAACCTTGGTAATAACAGAGGAGCCAGCAACAGCAACAGCGGCATCTTTTAGCTTACATTTTGACTGAGAAACAACTTGGCGAATGGCCTCTGCAACAGCGCCTTCGTCGCTAATGTTTTTTTCCACGACGGATCCAATCGGTAGCGCTTTCACGCCGTAACTTTCGACTCGATAACCATTACCATGACGAGAAAGCTCTAATAACTTCACACTGGTAGAACTAATATCAAGGCCAACTAGGGCTTTTGCTTTGCGTTTAAAGAAACTCATAAGGTCTTTTTCTATCTATTTCCGCAACTTAGGTGATCTTTATGTTATAGCACTTTAACTTATTCTTGCAACAACACAGTTCACATATGAGCTATGAAAATGTCGTATAATCGATATACTTAGCGCAATAAGTCTCTAAGCTATTAATTATTATGGAGAAATTTACAATTAATAAAAAATTACTTAAATTTACAATTTGGTCATTTTTATTGGTATTTATGGGCCTAATTGCGGGTTTTTCCGGCATTTATCTATTACTTAGCCCTAATTTGCCTGAAATTAACTCTCTCAGAGAAGTCGAATTACAAGCCCCTTTGCGTGTCTACTCTATCGATAATCAGCTCATAGGTGAATTCGGTGAAAAAAGAAGAGACCCAGTCTCTATAGATGATTCACCACAAGCATTGATCGATGCTATCTTATCAGCTGAGGATGATGGCTTTTATCGACATAACGGCGTAGACATAAAAGGCCTATTGCGAGCTATCTCTCAGCTACTGCTTTCAGGGGAAATACAAAGTGGTGGCAGCACAATTACCATGCAAGTCGCAAGAAACTTTTTTCTATCTCGCGAGCAAACCTTTTCACGTAAATTCAATGAAATACTACTTGCGCTAAAAATAGAACGCTACTTATCCAAGCCCGAAGTTTTAGAGCTTTACCTTAATAAAATATATCTCGGCAATCGCGCCTATGGCGTCAAAGCCGCTGCACAAGTCTATTACGGACTACCACTCGATCAGTTAACTCTAGCACAAACCGCCATGATAGCAGGACTGCCTAAAGCGCCTTCAACTTACAACCCCATTATCAATCCGAGCCGTGCCTTAATACGCAGAAACTGGATTCTCAAGCGCATGGCATCTCTCAGAAAAATTAGCCCGGAGCAACTGGAAGCCGCGGTCAACGAGCCTGTTACTGCACGTTACCACGGCCAGAATCTGGATTTAGATGCTCCATATATTGCTGAAGCTGCCCGAGAATACGCCCTCGAGTTATTTGGAGAAGAAGCTTATACAAGCGGCTATAAGATATACACAACAGTAAATAGTAAACTTCAACGCACCTCCCAAAAGTCTATTGTTACAGGCCTACTAAATTATGACAAAAGACACGGGTATAGAGGGCCAGAAGATCAATGGGACCCAACATTTCTAGAACCCCTCAAGGAATCCGAAGATATAACCGAAGTAAGCACCAACACACTTGAAAATCTTAACCTTATTCCATGGCTAGAAAAGCTTAAGCAGATGTCGATTTATGGTGGTTTAGAGCCTGCTGTAGTTATTCGAATTAATGAAAAAGAAATATCAGCACTTACCGCTCTAGGAACAAATATCGATATAAAGTGGGAAAATGGCCTAAGTGACGCCAAACCTTTTATCAATGAAAACGTCATCGGCAAGGCCCCTAAAACTGCTTCTGACGTTGTTGCAATTGGCGACGTTATACGAACCTATCAAGATAAGGACCAGCAATGGCATCTTAGCCAAACTCCCGAAATAGAAGCTGCCATGGTCTCAATCAACCCTAATGATGGTTCTATTAATGCACTTTCTGGTGGCTTTGACTTTTCTCGTAGCCGCTTTAACCGCGTCACACAAGCAAAACGTCAACCAGGCTCTAATTTTAAGCCTTTCATCTACGCCACTGGATTTGAAAACGGCTTGTCGCCTGCAAGCACAATTAATGATGCCCCTATCGTTATAGAAGATAAAGGCTTAGAGGGCGCTTGGCGACCAGAAAACTCTAGCGGCAAATTTTATGGCCCCACGCGACTCAGAAAAGCCTTATATTTATCACGAAACCTCATCTCTATCAGGCTGCTACGCACCCTTGGTATAGAAAAAACTATTGAATCACTGGGACGCTTTGGCATGGACACAAAAGCAATACCTCGCAACCTATCTATGGCACTCGGTAGCTACGTAATGTCACCACTTGAAGTAGCTACCGGTTACAGTGTTTTTGCCAATGGGGGTTTCAAAATAGAGCCTTATTTGGTCCACCATATTCGCGACCGACATGATAAGGTCCTCTACAAAGCCAACCCTTACGTTGTAGCCAATAAGAAACCCTTGGCATTTAAGGCCAATATAGAACCCTCAAACGACAAAGCTTTAGAATCAAATACAGAGCCAACTACAAACACTAACGAGACACAAACTACGACCAGCAATGAAGAGCTAGCCACAACCAAACAACCAGAAGCCATCGTTATAGAACTTGAAAGCAAAGCTGCTCAACGAGTGATTGATGAAAGAATTGCCTATATTATGAACTCGGTTATGCGAGATGTTGTTAAGCGTGGTACCGGGCGTCGCGCACAAGTGCTAAAACGTAAAGATCTCGCCGGAAAAACAGGTACAACAAATGGACCTATTGATGCATGGTTTTCTGGCTTTAACGATAGCGCTGTTACAACTACCTGGGTTGGCTTTGATGATAACCGAAAACTCGGTCGTGGAGAGTATGGTGGCATTTCTGCACTACCCATCTGGATAGATTATATGAAAGTAGCATTAGAAGATGTACCAGACACCATCCGCCCACAACCCAATGGAATTGTCACAATTAGAGTTAATGCCGAAACAGGTGAGCGCGCGCGACTTTCGGACCCCAATGGAATTTATGAATTATTTCTAGAAGAGAATGCACCAGCTGAACTACAAGATGTAGAGAACATCACAATTGATGACAACACTGTCGCACCTGAAGATTTGTTTTAACCCACTCTAAGACAAAATAGCAGGATATAAAAAAGCCGAGACAAACAACTATTTATCTCGGCTTTAAAATAAGATTCACTAGCTTTACTTCTTAGTAGTACGACCTGCAAAACGTTTATTAAAGCGATCCACTCGACCACCAGTATCCGCTTTTTTCTGCTTACCAGTATAAAAAGGGTGGCAAGAAGAGCAAACATCAAGGTGTATATCCTTCGCCATTGTTGATGCTGTTTTGATAACATTACCGCAACTACAAGTTGCCGTCATCTCACCATAATTTGGATGTATATCAGTTTTCATAATCGTATTCTCACTATTATGTCGCCGCCACCTGATCTCTAAATGGCCTAAAGCGTGCCAAGCACGGCGAGTAGTTTTAAGGGAGCGTGATTCTATCAGATCTTATTAACAACTCAAGCATTATCACATAATAAACAAAAGCATTAGCATATAGCAGCTATAAATATTTATAATCGCCGAGAGATTAGTACACACAATATCGACCACCAAACAAATAATTGAGAACACAATATCAAAAACTTAATCAAAATAGCGGTCTCTTCTCCTCTACGTAGACTATTTGATTACACATCAGATCAACTCAATACTATCGCACCAGGAACGCGAGTATCAGTACCTTTTGGTCATCAAAAAGCGATTGTCGGCATTGTTATTGAGAACACACTTAATGATGGCAATGCCACAACACAAACAAAGCATAAATTGCGCAACATCAACGAAGTCATCGATAACAATCCCGTACTAAATTCAGAATTACTGACTTTATGCCAATGGTGCGCAAACTATTATCACTACCCCTTAGGTGATATTTGCCAATTGGCTCTACCCACACTTATGCGCAAACCGGTTGCTATCCCTCAAGAAAAAATATCAAAGTGGCACATCATTGAAATAAACCCCACTAACCAAGAAGCCTTCAAGCGCGCACCTAAACAGCAAGAAGCCCTCAGTCTGTTCAATAAATTTAAAGCTATTAATAAAGAACAACTCAAAGAATATAAGATAAGCACCGCCACACTTAAAGCGCTTTGCGAAAAAGGGCTTATTGAAAAGCGTACGAGTACAGCGTCTTTTTCTGCGCTAGTGCAAGCGAGCCCTATACTCAAGGAGGAGCCTTTAACACTAAACGAGGAACAAAATCAGGCTTTAAAGTCTATTATCTATAATAAATTTAACACCTACCTACTCGATGGTGTTACTGGTAGCGGCAAAACAGAAGTTTATCTGCAGGCTATACACAAGGTACTTGCACAAAATAAACAAGTGCTCATTCTGGTTCCAGAAATTGGATTAACACCACAAACCGTTAGCCGATTTAAACAACGGTTTAATGTACCCATAGCAACCGTACACTCGAATTTAAGCGATAAGCAGCGTTTCAATATTTGGCAATCGATAAGGCATGACCAATATCCCATTGTTATCGGCACACGCTCCAGTATATTTTCACCACTTAACAATCTCGGTTTAATTGTTGTCGATGAAGAACATGACACCTCCTACAAACAACAAGAAGGGGTTAGATACAACGCCCGTGATATTGCTGTAGTGCGCGCGCACAAACTCGATATACCATTGATTCTTGGTAGCGCTACTCCTGCACTAGAAACGCTACACAACGCTATAGAGGCACGCTACCAACATCTAACCCTTCGCAAACGTGCGACCAATCAAACACTACCAACAATTAAATGTGTAGAGACAGCAAAGCACGGGCTTGCAGAAGAGGCAATTACCGCAATAAGAGAAACCATCAAAAAACAACAGCAGGTGCTAGTATTTATTAACCGTCGAGGATTCTCACCCACTCTTATTTGCCAAGACTGCAAATGGATCAGTCAGTGCGATCAATGCGACAACCCAATGACGTTACATAAATACCAGACAAACCTTAGCAGAAAAGAATACTTACACTGCCACCGATGCGATCATAGAACACCAACACCTAAACATTGCCCAAATTGCCACAGCTCGTATCTACACGCCTTAGGCACTGGTACACAAAGAGAAGAACAAGAACTAGAAAAACTCTTCTGCGACACACCTATTTTGCGTATTGATAGAGACAGCACAACACGCAAAGGCAGTCTCGACAGCATGTTCAAGCAGATAAACACAGGCGAACCTTGCATTATTATTGGTACACAAATGCTCGCTAAAGGGCATCACTTTGCAAACCTAGGCTTGGGTATTATCTTAGGACTAGATCAAAGCTTTTTCAGCAGTGACTTTAGAGGCCCTGAGCGAATGGGGCAACTACTCACACAGGTATCAGGAAGAATTGGGCGAGAGAACAAAGGGGCTAGCAATATTGCCCAAGTCATTATTCAGACACAATTTACAGATCACCCCTTATTACAACAGTTGCTTGCACAAAACTACCATAGCTTTGCACGCACTTTGCTGAGTGAGCGCCAATTGACAGCAATGCCACCTTATGAATTTATTACTATTATTCGCTGCCATGCCCAAAGCCCTGCTATTGCAGAACAGTTTTTACGACAGGCTCGCAGGCAAGCAGAGGATACCATTGCACCATCTCCGAGCTTACAATACCTCGGTCCAATACCCGCTGCTATAGCGAAACGTAACAACCGATATCACTTTTTATTGCAGATAAAAACATCTTCTAGAAACCAAAGGCAGTTACTACTACAGCATCTATGTCGATATTTAGAATCAAGCAAACAACCTCACGGCTTACACTGGCTGGTAGATGTTGACCCACTTGAGTTTTAGGGGCTATCTATTGACAGACAAAACCTTAAAAACCTTTATAATTTATAGCCATCAACGTAGAATCACGCGCTTATAAAAACTGACTAGACTCCTCTCTCAACAAACAATGACAAAAAATACAACAGCCAAAAAAACGAGCCCCCGACGTAAAAAAGCGGCAAATAAGCCTCGCAATAACCGCCGGCGAACAAAAGAAACTAATCGTGCACCACTATGGGCATGGATTGTCATTGGCCTATTGGTAGCAGCACTCATAACATTACTACTCTACTTATCTAACAGGCCCAACACCTCCCAACCCCAGCCTGTTTCCCAGACAAAAGAAGAGGAAATCACACCACCGCAGCCACGTTTCGATTTTTACGAAATCCTCAAAGAGCGAGAAATAACAGTCCCTGATCGATCGGCAGAAATAGAGGCCTCCGTCCCTGACGATATTGACTATTTTTTACAGGCAGGCTCATTCAAAAGCAATTTAGAAGCCGATAAACTAAGAGCAGAATTACTGCTTAACAATATGCAAGCGCATATTGAATCCAACACCAGAAATGGCCAAACTTGGCATCGCGTTATCACAGGCCCATTTACAACACGCTCAAAAATGGCAAAAGCAAGAAGTGTACTTGCATCTAGAGGCATGAGCCCCTTACTTCTAAAACGTAAAAAGCAGTAAACCCAATATAACTAAGGGCCACTCTATGCTTGTTTTTTTACAAAAAAGCCCCATTAATTACGCCTGTATTAACACAAATAAATCATACAAATTATTGTAAATTGAGAATAGGAATTAATTTTGGAACAATATAGAGGTACCACCATCGTATCGGTTCGCCGTGGAGGCAAAGTCGTTATCGGTGGCGATGGACAAGTATCAATGGGCAGTACTGTGATGAAAGGCAACGCCCGTAAAGTAAGGCGCCTCTATGACGATAAAGTCATCGCAGGTTTTGCCGGTGGCACAGCCGATGCTTTCACTCTTTTTGAACGATTTGAAGCCAAGTTACACAGCTATAATGGTCAACTTACTAGAGCCGCTGTAGAGCTTGCTAAAGAATGGCGTAGCGATAGGGCCTTGAGAAAGCTAGAAGCATTATTAGCTGTTGCTAATGAAGAGGCGTCCTTAATAGTCACCGGCAACGGGGACGTTATTCAGCCAGAGGATGATCTCATTGCCATTGGCTCTGGCGGCCCATATGCCCAATCAGCAGCGCGTGCACTGCTCGAAAATACAGAGCTAGATGCAACAACCATCACCACAAAAGCACTGACAATTGCTGGTGATATCTGTGTCTATACAAATCATAACCATACTATCGAAGAGCTTGTAATTGGAAAATAACACGCTTAGGACAATCTATTACCCGCTTAATAATTACAGAGATTTTACATGTCAACAATGACTCCCCGTGAAATTGTTCACGAACTTGATCATCATATAATTGGACAAAACAATGCTAAGCGTGCGGTTGCAATTGCTCTGCGTAATCGCTGGCGGCGAATGCAAGTAAGCAATGAATTGCGCAACGAGATCACCCCAAAAAATATTTTAATGATTGGACCTACCGGTGTTGGTAAAACTGAGATCGCACGACGCCTTGCGAAATTAGCAAATGCGCCCTTTATAAAAGTAGAGGCAACAAAATTTACTGAGGTAGGTTATGTAGGTCGCGATGTTGAATCTATCATCCGTGATCTTGTTGATATGTCTATAAAAATGTGTCGAGAGCAAGAAGTAGAAAAGGTAAAGCGCCGGGCTGAAGACAGCGCCGAAGATAGAATACTTGACGCTCTATTACGACCAGCTCGCAGTGATAGCGCTACAGAAGAAAGTGGCGATGCAACAAATAGCACCCGACAACTGTTTAGAAAAAAGTTACGCGAGGGTGAACTCGATGATAAAGAGATCGAAATAGAAGTTACCGCAAGTAAAGTAGGCATAGAAATCATGGCACCTCCTGGCATGGAAGATATGACCAGCCAATTGCAAAATATGTTTTCATCAATAGGCAATGAAAAAACTAAAACTATCAAGCTGCCAATTAAACAAGCATACAAACAATTGTGCGACGAAGAAGCCGCTAAACTTGTCAACCAAGAAGAAATCAAAACAAAAGGGATTGAGAATGCCGAACAAAACGGTATTGTTTTTATCGATGAAATAGATAAAGTCGCTAAACGTAGCGAAAGCACTGGAGGTGACGTCTCTCGAGAAGGTGTCCAGCGTGATTTATTACCACTCATTGAAGGCTCCACTGTAAGCACTAAGCACGGTATGATTAAGACTGATCATATTTTATTTATTACATCAGGTGCATTTCATGTAGCAAAGCCCTCGGACTTGATTCCTGAATTACAAGGGCGCCTACCCATTCGCGTTGAGCTAGAAACTTTATCATCACAAGATTTCAAACGAATTCTAACCGAGCCTTATGCATCGCTGACCAAGCAGCAAATTGCATTAATGAAAACAGAAGACATTAATATTATTTTTACCGATGACGGCATTGAAAAAATTGCAGAGACAGCCTGGGAAGTCAATGAGCGCACCGAAAATATCGGCGCACGACGCCTACACACTGTAATGGAAAGACTCATGGAAGACATCTCCTTTAACAATGGTTTAAATAACGAATCAACAATTACTATTGATGCAAACTATGTTGAGCAGCACCTAGGTGAGCTCGCCAAAGATGAAGATTTAAGTCGGTTTATTCTATGATCATACCCAAACCAAGCAAGGTGCACCTACATAAAGAGTCAAAAACACTAGAATTGGTAATTGATAAGCTAAATTATCAATTACCTGCTGAGTTTTTAAGGGTTCACTCAAAATCAGCCGAAGTAACTGGCCATGGTCCTGGCCAAGAAGTGCTCGTTGACGGGAAAATACATGTCGGCATAGAGAGCATGAAAGCCATTGGTAATTATGGCCTGCAAATCGTTTTTGACGATGGACATGATTCAGGTATCTATTCCTGGGGCTATCTAGTCGAAATGTGCCAAAATCAACAAAGCATGTGGGATAGCTACCTTGAAGAGTTAAAGGCTCAAGAAAAACATCGTGACCCACACACCAGTGTCATTCAATTTTTCCCTTAATAGAAAAATGAATGAAAGATATTAATATATCTAAAATAAATTAAGCTTATTATGATCTAACACTCATCTTTGAGACAGTATTTATGTCCGAATATAATCAAGGCACCAGCCACCTTACACGCCTATATAAGGCAACAGGATATTCGATTAAGGGGCTTAAATCTGCATTTAAACATGAACAAGCCTTTAGATTAGAGTGCTACATCCTTCTCATTGTTATCCCTCTTGCTCTCTGGATAGGCGATAAGCCTTTAGAATATTGTTTGCTTATCGGTAGCTGGGTTTTTGTAATGATCGTAGAGATGATCAATAGTGCAATTGAAGCTGCAATAGATCGAATTAGTATGGAACAACACGAATTATCGGGGAGAGCTAAAGATATAGGTTCTGCTGCTGTTATGCTAAGTGCAATACTCGCAGTAGGGATATGGCTAGCAGTGCTACTAAGTTAGAGCAGGCCGCTCTATAAAAAATGCAGTATATTTAATGGTCAAAAATACTATGGGAGATATCGCTATTTTTTAAAAAAAGAAAATAAGCTCTTTTTAAAACCTTTTAGTAAGTATTTGTCGCGGATTTCATTGATATCAATATCATAACTACCCGGTTCTAAATCTTGGGCAATTTCAATTTTCTCGACCTCATCCAAGCGCTTTTTACCCGAATCGATCAAGGCTTGCTTATTCATATCATCTTTGGCAAGGTCTAATACTTTTTTCTTCTTTAATGGTTGTTTAAATTCGTTCAGCAATAACAAAATCTTAGGCTTTAAACGCCGCTCAAAATTTTGCTCTACAACAACACCCACTTGCCCAGTGGTTAATTCAACAAGAGTTCCTGTTGGATAAAGCCCTATTGCACGAATAAATTCGACGACTAGATCCTCTTGAAACTCAACTCCACGCACCTCGTACAAATGCGAGACTGCTTGAGATGGAGCTATAGGATTACTGGCACCACGAGGGTTCGTCACTTCATCATAAAACGTAACAATACCTGCAATTTTGGCAAGAAGAGGGATGCTATCGCCTTTTAAATGCTGCGGGAAACCACTACCATTAATCCTTTCACAATGAGTTTTAACAATGGCAATAACACGCGGCTCAACACCGGGTATTTTTTTAAGGATACCCACGCCCTTATCAACAAACTCTTCATATTCAGCCTGTTCTTGAGTCGTTCGATCATCATCCAACAATAACTCTCGACGGATATGCGTCTTACCCACATCCTTTATTAATACACCAAGAGCAAGGGTATCCAGCTCGGCCTTTGCCAAACCGATATGCCGCCCAAATAAAATAGCCCAAACAGCAGAGCGCACTGCATGACCATAGGTATGCTCATCGGTATCACGAATACGTGACAGCCACGTAAAAGCATCAGGATTGCGCAATATACTATCAACCATCGAGCCTGCAACACGCTTAGTTTCATGCACAGAGGTCATATTGCCACTACCGATCTGCACCATAACCTCACTCACAGCACTAAAAACACGCTGATGCAATTGGCGTGCACGCTTTGCCTCCTTCTCTAAAGGCTCTTTTTGCTCGTAGGTACGGGAATTAACCTTGATAGGCGCCATCGAAGAAGACGATGGCGGTTTTATCTTCTGCTTAGAACTACGATTCTTTTCTCTAGGAGCCAAAGTTCGCAAATTGGCCGTTGCAGGTCCTGCACCTTTGGTAACGTCGATATAGACATGATTACAGTGAGTCTTTAGCTGTTTAATTTCATCAAGATCGCGGACATAGAAGCCCTGTATAGGAAAGGGAGTTTGACCCCAGGGGCGATCGAGGCCCGATACATACATACCGATTCTTACCTCTGCCACATCAACTTTTATTTGTTTAACACCCACACTCATTTCCTTCGGTAGTCGAGCTAAAACCGATAAACTCTTGTAAGGTTACTATTATTACTTATTTTGGTTTATAAGCTTTTAAATTTATTAAATACTTTTTACTTAAACCCTGTAGCCAGCATTAGCGTATTTTTAAATAATTAGTTTTTATTGGTACCAACATTAAGGTCGCAGGAATAAGCCTAAGATCTAAGGCCAAATCTTTTATCCATAAGCTCTAGATCAAAATCAACGAATAAGGCCAATCACTAGCTACTACACCAATAGGCCATTAAAACTACCTTTTATTTATTATTCGATCCACTATAACTCTTTTAGTGGACCATCGCTAGAGCGACAATTCTGCCACAGCACTAAAAAATGCAGCAACATTTTCAGGGGTTGCCTGTGGTGTAACACCATGTCCCAAGTTAAAAATATGGCCACTTCCCTCGCCGTAGGCTTTAAGTATACCAGCGACCTCTTCTCGTATTCTAGCAGGGCTAGTGTAAAGTATAGCCGGATCCATATTACCCTGTAATGCCACCTTTTCACCAACGCGCGCGCGCGCTTGCGCTATATCGGTACTCCAGTCTAACCCCAGACAATCAGCCCCAGTATTAGCCATTAATTCTAGCCATTGGCCGCCACCTTTGGTAAATAAAATAACAGGAATGCGACGCCCTTCATGCTCTTTTATTAAACCATCAATAATCCTCTGCATAGGTAATAGTGAATAAGCCTGATAGGCATTGTAGGATAATGCGCCACCCCAAGAATCAAACAACTGTACAACTTGTGCCCCTACTTTGATCTGCGCATTAAGATAATCAATAATCGAAGCAACAAGCTTATCAATTAATAACTGAAAAACCTCAGGCTGTTGGTACATCAGCGTCTTAGTGCGAGCATAATCTTTACTCGAACCACCTTCAACCATATAGGTGGCCAAGGTCCATGGGCTACCAGAAAAGCCAATAAGAGGAATTCTACCATTGAGTTCACGCCTAATAAGTGACACCGCATCAGTTACATACGGTAAATCCTTAGCTGTATTCACAACCGGTAGCGCTTCTATATCAGCAGCATTAGCAATAGTCTTTTTGAAGCGAGGGCCCTCACCTGTCTCAAAATACAAACCTAAGCCCATCGCATCGGGAATAGTTAGAATATCTGAAAACAAAATAGCAGCATCAATTTCAGGGTAACGCTCAAGTGGCTGTAAAGTAACCTCACAAGCAAGCTCTGGATTACTACAAAGGCTCATAAAGTCACCAGCTTTAGCTCGGGTTGCCCTATATTCGGGCAAATAACGCCCTGCTTGACGCATCATCCAAACCGGAGTTCTATCAACAGGTTCACGCTGCAAGGCACGTAAAAAACGGTCATTTTTCAATTCGGCAATAGACTCAGGCATGATACAAAAGCTTCTCATTAAAAATGGAGCGCCATTGTACTTGCTAGGGGCAAAATTCACCATAAGCATTCTCACTAATGGTCATACCAGCAATACTTCTTTATATAGATCTGTCACACTCCCTCCCTTACTAAACCCATAACATTAATTAACCAGAACAAAGAAGATCATCAGTTTAATGGATATATTCTTACGCATTATTGAGATTACATTTCCTATCTTCAGCATTGTTGCTCTAGGCCTGATATGCGGCAAACAATTCAAACCCGATATGAAAGTTGCCAACCAGTTAAATATGGACGTTTTCGTACCGGCGTTGATTTTTTCAGTGCTGGTCGGTCAGTCGGTAGATGTTAGAGACTACATACCACTGATAAGTGCAGCCTTATTTATTGTTATTGGCTCAGGTATTTTAATTTGGCCCGTGGCCAAAATATTTCACATACAAATGAAAACACTAGCCCCACCAATGATGTTTAACAATGCAGGTAACATGGCGTTACCGTTAATGGCACTCACATTTGGAGAGGCCGCTCTGCCTATTGCGATGATTCTGTTTTTGGTGGAAAACACCATACATTTTACCTTTGGCAGCGCATGGCTTAACAATAGTGGACACAGCAATTTACGCTCGATGATATCACCTCTGACAGTGGCCACATTTATTGCTATTGCCCTAGGTGCTAGCAACATTACAATTAATCAAACACTACTGCTACCTATCGATATGCTAGGTCAAATCGTTATACCGCTTATGTTGTTTAGCCTAGGCGTACGACTTGCTAGCTCGTCATTCAAAACACTAAAAATAGGCATTATTGGGGGATTGGGTTGCCCAACGACAGGGATCATTTTAGTCGTGATGATATTGCCCATTTTTGACTACTTACAAATAACACTCACCAAAATGGAAGTTGGCGCATTATTTTTATTTGGTGCATTGCCACCCGCTATTCTTAATTTTATGTTTGCAGAACGCTATAACCAAGAGCCAGATAAAGTGGCCTCAATTGTCATTATTGGTAATGTACTTACCTTAATCACACTACCCTTAGTATTGAGCTATGTTATTCCTAGGTTTACTTAGATGGCGAGACATCAAACAAGGATCAAATGAGAAATTGAAAAACAAACTAAGCCGACTGGACTTTTTGGCGAATATCCATCCACACTTTACCCAAGGTATTTTCACCCCGCTGATCTCGACCAACACCCCAGTAATGATCATACAAGGAGGTTTCTATCAATAAAGCATCGTTGGTATCTAATAATGATTGCTTAATCTCCGGGTATTCCGCTGTAATTCGATAAAGTGCGCGCGTCATCCAGACTCGACGCTTATCCTTCCAACCTGCCACTTTACGTTTAAAGCGCTTATTGCCACACTTAAAGGCTTCCTGCCCCGTCGTAGTTGCCAGCACTTCTTGAACATAGCTCATCCCTTCAAATTTATGAGCCTGATAATAATGCTCAGCCGTTGGCCAGCGGTAATCTTCCAGCTCAAAAGGATGCACAGAAATCGTTGATAAAAAGCTAGTTTCATCAAACCGCGAAAATCGAATCGCGTTTTCTAGAGTAAGATCATGCTCAAACAATTATTTAGCTTCCATCACTAGCACGCCATTATCTGTACGCAGATTGACACGACTTAAAAAACTATTACCCAATAAAGTGACTGCAAGAGCATCATTGAGACTAACGGAAGCGGAAACATTGTATTGCGTAATACCGCCAATCGTGACTTTCTTCAAATTAACTACACGGGTTTCTACAACTCCATTGGCAGTGCTAACAGCTCCGCGCTCGCCCTTTTCATAATCGATACCCAAACGCTTTGCTGTCGAGAGATTCATGGCAATGAGGCTTGCTCCCGTATCCACCAAAAACTTAACGCTACGCCCATTGACTCGCCCTTGAGTCCAATAATGGCCACCCAGTTTACTATTTAGCCTAACAATGCTTTTGGAAGGGGGCTTATATTGAGCACCAACCTGCTTTGATAGCCCTACAGTCTGCCTCTGCCCATTAATCTCCAGCACGGCGTCTTTACTGGTTGCACTAATTAATTTAACCCCAAACTTCTCCTTACCTTTTTTGAGTAAGACCTGCTGGCCATCAATGATTAATAGTGCAGCACCACCAAATAGGCCTTTTACAGTAATGCTATCTGCGCTTAGGGTAAAAGTCGAAAAGCAGGCTAATGTAATAAACGTGAACAGTCGATAGAATGCAAGCATGGATACTGCCTCCCTAAACAATCAGTATAAATAGTAGATAACTACAGACAACAATAAGCCAGCATAAATTCCCGCCAAGACATCGTCGAACATAATGCCAAAGCCACCGTGAATCTTTTTATCTACCCAACGAATAGGCCATGGTTTCACAATATCAAAAAAACGGAAAAGTACAAAGCCTAGCGCTAACAGGAACCAATCCAACTCTGTGCTGAATAAAGGCAAGGCTATCATAGTCAGCCAAAAACCCACAAACTCATCCCAAACAATGGCAGGATGATCATGCACACCCAGATATCTCGCTGTCGCTTCACAAAAATACACTCCTGCTAAAAATCCAACGACAACAATAAATAATTGCCATTCAATTGCAACAGAAGAAAATAATAGATAAGGAGGTATCGCCGCCAAGGTACCAAAAGTACCTGGCGCTTTGGGTGCCAAGCCACTGCCAAAGCCCAAAGCTAGTAGCGGCACAGGTTTTTTGAGTAATGAGAAAAAGCTAGGAAGCAAAATGTTGATACCCCTTATTATTTGTCAATAAGTCATCAATTTGTACTGCTTTACCCTGCTCAAAACAACGCACACAATAATCATCACTTTTTGTATCAGCGTTAACAATTCGGCCAATTTCCGTTGCCACAACAACACCGTCTTTGATTAACTGCCTTATTTCAGAAAGAGAGTTTTCAGGCACAGTAAAAGCAATCTGATAATCATCGCCACCGCTTAGGGCAAAGTTTAATGAGGTAGCATCGGACACGAGGTTTTTACAAGCAGATGAAATAGGCAATTTATCGATATCAATATCGATATCAACTTCACTCGCCATTGCAACATGCTGCAAATCTGCTAGAAGGCCATCGGAGATATCAATCGCACAGCGCGAATAGTTCACTATTTTTAACGCCGATTGAATTTGCGGCTGCGGACAATAAAAGCGTTCTACTAGATACTCTTTATCAATCTGCTCAATAACTTTATCAAGTGCTCCATCACTGATTAATGCTAGAGCTGCTGCACCATCACCGAGATAACCTGTTATAAAAACACGATCGCCTACTCTTGCTAGATCGCGTCTCAGTGCTTTACCCTTTTCAACAACACCATGAACTTGCAAGGTAATCGTTAATGGGCCTTGAGTAGTATCACCACCAATCAACTCGCATTGATACTCTTCGGCAATATTGAGCAGTGACTTACTAAAAGAGGCAATCCATTCGATATTTGCCTCAGGCATTGTTAAGCCCAACGTAAACCAATAAGGTGTAGCTCCCATTGCTGCCAAATCACTCAAGCAGGTACAAAAAGCACGCGTAGCTATTTGCTCTGGTAGTGCATCATTTGGGAAATGCCTACCACAAACCAAAGTATCCATTGATAATACAAGATGATGCTCATCAGGGACCGATAATATCGCGCAATCATCACCAATACTTTTTACTACCGAACCTTTAAGAGCAGATTCTATCAAGGAAGAGCCTGCACCTAATAAATTTGGCTTTTTAAAAAACTGATTGATGATATCGAACTCTTTCAAAACAGTGACACCATTAAGAATCGTAATTACACAAAGAATAGATAATAATGTTTATACAACACTATTTACGTGAACTTTTTTCAGCCTGCACTTCGATTGCTCTCAATTTTACCGCCAGCTGATCCAACACACCATTGATAAACTTAAAGCTATCAACGGCGCCAAATTTTTTACCCAAAGACACTGCCTCATTAATCACAACTTTATAAGGAACATCAGGCCTATAAGAAAACTCATAAGCAGCCATTCTTAACAATGATTGAGTAATCGCGTCCAGCTCAGTCAAATCTCGATCCTGCAAGAACTCTTGGTATTGCTCATCTAACTCTTGGGCGCACTCGGGTATTTTTTGCACTAATTCATGTAAATAATCTGTATCTACATGAGTCATATCATTATCGGTTTTAAATTCTGCCTCAATAATATGTGGGGCGGTTTGTGTCATTTGCCATTGATACAATGCTTGCATTCCATAGTGTCTGGCTTTACGACGAGTTGCAGGTGACACTTTCATAATAACTTCCAAATAATATTTTTACTGCCATATAACTGACAAAAATTCTTTCAAGAGGGCTCTATAATGATCGCTTCCAGTGCAATAACTCAGAGAGCGCAAAAACAGCCTCAACACCTTTATTAGCCAGAGAGTCGTCTGATCGATCTCTAGCATCAGCAATTGTATTAACACCAATCACTTCATTGATAACCGGTTTATGAAAACGGTCAGACACTCGACTAAAACCATCGACAACGGTTTGAATAACTGAATCATCATGAGTTGTACTACCCTTAAGCACAACTCCAAAGGCAATCACCGCATCAAGGCTATCGTCTGCCTCAAACAAACACCGTGCCGCATAGGGTAATTCAAGTGAACCAGGGATTTTATGAACCGAAATATCGTCGGGCTTTACATCTAATGTAACAAGCTCTTTTTTAGCCCTAGCAATCATAGAATCTACACATTCCTTGTGCCACATTGCAGCAATAATTGCGACGCGCGTATTGGGGATTTTATGGAACTCTTCAATAGGCTTAGGCAAATAACCAGCCATAATATATATCCTAGCTTTTTCTAAAGTTGTTTAGATGATTTACTGAGCAACAATCAATCTATTAAGCAATTAATAGGTAATAATAAATCCGAAGATAAACTTACAAATCACCATCAGGGCTTTCGATCAAATCAACAACCTCTAGATCAAAACCTGAAATTGCAGAGAATTTAAACGGGGCTGACATTAAGCGCATTTTCTTAACGCCCAACTCTCGTAAAATTTGAGCACCAGTACCTACTTGGCGATAAACATTATCCGATGTCGCTTTTTTGGTTTTTCCTGCAAGCATTAAGTCTATCGACTCTTCCATATCAGTATTGGTTTGGTTGTAACACATCAAGACTACAACTCCTTGCTCTTCTTTTTCAACCAGTGCCAACGCATCATGAAAAGTCCACGGCGTAAAATCATCACTATCAGGTTGTAAAGTCAACACGTCTTTAACCGCATCCAAGACATGAACACGCACAAGCGCAATATCATCTTCAGCAATATCACCTTTGTGTAGTGCAAAATGAATATCACCACTAGCTAAATCCTTAAAAGTACTTAACTCAAAACGTCCATAGCGTGTCTTAACTTGTTTTTGGCTTGTTTTTTCAATGGTTTTTTCTTTGACCGAGCGATAGTGAATCAAATCAGCAATAGTACCTATTTTTAAATCGTGCTCAACGGCGAACTTTTTTAAATCATCAAGGCGCGCCATAGTACCATCTTCATTCATAATTTCGATAATAGCGGCAGCAGGTTCAAAACCCGCCAATCGCGCTAAATCGCAACCTGCTTCCGTATGCCCTGCACGACTCAATACACCACCAGGTTGGGCCATTAATGGGAAAATATGCCCAGGTTGAACAATACTATCAGCGGTTGCTCCGCGATTAACCGCAGCCCGAATAGTATGCGCCCGATCGGCAGCAGAAATACCTGTACTAACACCTTCAGCAGCTTCGATAGACAACGTAAAATTTGTCGAGTGTTGAGCCTGATTATTATTAACCATCAATGGCAATTCTAATGTTCGACAGCGACTCTCTGTCAGCGTCAAACATATAAGTCCCCGTGCATGGGTGACCATAAAATTAATATCTTCGGGACGCACATGTTCAGCAACCATAATAAGGTCACCTTCGTTTTCTCGGTCCTCATCATCCATAAGGATAATCATTTTTCCCTGACGCAAGTCAGCAATTAACTCTTCAATTGTATTCATTTATTTATTTATTCCAAAACACTTAATCTTAACCTTCTATTTTATTGCGTCACAAAAGACCCAACCCTACGCTTTATCAGCCGCCTTATCGCCTAACAATAAACGCTCTAGATAACGGGCAATAAGATCTACTTCTAAGTTGACCGCTGTTCCACTTTGATAAGACCCCATAATCGTTTTATCTAACGTGTGCGGAACTATTGCGAGCTCAAATTCACAGCCATTCACTGCATTTACTGTAAGGCTAGTGCCATCAACCGTGATCGACCCTTTATGGGCGATGTACTTTGCAAAATCCCTTGGTACCTGCAATACAAATCGTTCAGCACGTGCATCGCTATGGCGGCTAATCACCTCACCAATACCATCGACATGACCGCTGACCAAATGGCCACCCAAACGAGTTTGTGGTGTTAAGGCTTTTTCCAAATTGACATTTTGGCCGACTTTCCAATGCTTAATCGTTGTGAGGTTTAACGATTCGACAGACACATCAGCACAATAGCCTGCGATATTCCCCAAGTCATCGCAAGGCAGCTCCACAACAGTTAAGCAAACACCATTAGTCGATATAGAATCACCAATATTGACGTCACTAAAATCTAATTGATTAGTATCTATTTGGACACGCAAGTCACCACCCCGTGGCTCTAATACACTGACTGCCCCCATTGCTTCGATAATACCTGTAAACACAAACCACCTTTTAATTAATTTTTTGATACATTAGCCCTAAAAGCTATTACTTACCTTTAGATTTCAAGCGGACAATAACTCTTGTATCCTGCCCAAATTGACGACGATCAATAACGTCTAACTCTTTTTTTTGAGACATATGCTCTAAGGGTAAATCAAACATTTGTCGCGCAGCATGCCCTAAAAAAACTGGCGCTTGATAAACAACCAATTCGTCCACTAAATTTTGTTGCACAAATGCACCCGCAAGCTTCGAACCCGATTCAATCAGTACTTCATTACAGCCTCGGTCTGCCAATACCTTAAGAACACCCTCTAAAGACAATTTACTATTTTCATCAATTGCCACACTCACCAGTGAAACATGATCACCTACTGCGAGCAGCTTAGCTATTTTATTGTGCTCACTATGATAGGTTTGTTCAGAGACGACGACTAGTGTTTTGGCGTCGGCACTCAATATGGCTGCATCAAGTGGTATTTTCAATGAGGCGTCCAGTAATACTCTTAGTGGCGGATTCTGTATGACATCCCGAACATTAGATAACTTTAGCTCACTCTCTCTTAACGTTAAACGGCTGTCATCTTGTAAAACAGAGCCAATACCACTCACAATAGCGCAGCTTGCTGCCCGCAATTTTTGTACGTCGCCACGAGCCTCAGGGCCTGTAATCCATTGACTTTCACCATTTGCCATTGCCGTACGACCATCAAGGCTTGCTGCAATTTTACATGTCACTCGCGGCCTGTTGTTTAGCATCCGAGAAATGAAACCTTGATTAAGAGCACGAGCTTGCTCCTCAAACACAGGGCCATCCACCTTAATGCCTTCACCAAGCAAAGTCTCTAAGCCACTTCCTGCCACCAGCGGGTTGGGATCTTTCATACCGTAAACCACTCGGCCCACACCTGCCGCGACCAGCGCCTTAGAACAGGGGCCGGTTTTACCTATATGATTGCAGGGCTCCAAAGTAACGTAAGCAGTACTTCCCTGTGTGCTATGTTGTTTTAATTGCGCATCGCCAATCGCATTAACCTCCGCGTGAGGCTCACCTGCACGATAATGCCAACCTTCGCCAATCACGCTCTCAACACCATCTTTTACTGCAACTAATACGCATCCAACACAAGGATTAGGCCTTGCTGTATAGCGGCCCTTTTGTGCTAGCTGTAAAGCACGAGACATCCATTTACTGTCGTTCATATCTGGGCCAAGAGGTTAATTTTGTTAAAGATAATAATGTGAATGGAAAAATGCCGGATATATTACAAATATAATAAAAATTAATCGTGCTGATCAGGCAATTGCTGCTGCAATCGATCTATCTCATCTTTAAACTCGCTAATATCTGTAAATCGACGGTAGACCGATGCGAACCGTACAAAAGCAACCTCATCCAACTGCTGCAATTGGGCCATGACTTTTTCGCCGATAACGCGGGCGAGTATTTCCCTCTCACCAGTGCTTTGTAAAAAATGCTTAATTTGATCGAGCGCAGATTCAACCGCTTCGGTGCTCACTGGGCGCTTTTCCAGTGCTCGGTTAAAACCAGCCCGGAGCTTATTTTCATCGAAGGGTTCACGTGAGCCATCTTGTTTAATAACGCGAGGCATTAATAACTCTGCGATTTCATAAGTAGTGTAACGCTCATGACAAGCAATACACTCTCGACGCCTTCGCACCTGATTACCTTCAGCAACCAAACGAGAATCGATGACTTTGGTATCTTCATCACCACAGAAAGGACAATGCATACATTAACTCGCAAAATAAAACGCGCATATTACCATATTATCAATGAAAATAGGCTGTATATAGCGACAGAATAAGACAAGTTATAGTATTAATAAAGATAGTAAAACTAGCAATATACGCAATTAAACATTGGATTTAGCAAAAGGAGGGGCAGCCTCCATATCTTCTAGTGGATACGGCCGCCCAAGCGCATAACCTTGCGCATAATCAACACCCATCCCCCTCAACATGGCAAAGGTGGCATCATCTTCTACAAACTCAGCAATAGTTTTTTTACCCATGACATGGCTAATATCATTAATAGATTTAACCATTGCCAAGTTGACTTCATTTGAGCAAATATCACGAATAAAAGTGCCATCAATTTTTAGGTAGTCAACAGGTAAGTTTTTAAGATAGGAAAAAGAAGCAACACCACTGCCAAAATCGTCAATTGCAAAATAGCAGCCAATACTTTTTAAGTCGTTAATAAAATTAACCGCCTCAGATAAGTTAGAGATTGCCGTGGTTTCGGTAATTTCAAAACATATTTTTTCTGGTGGAATCTTATATTCATTGAACATATTAATCACATAGTCTAGGAATATTTTTTGCCCGACTGTTTTACCCGAAAGATTAATAAAAATACTATGAAGATTTGATAAGATACTGGGATGGGAAGAAAACCATTTAAATGCTGTTCTCACGACCCATTTATCGACATTAATAGATAAGTCAAAGCGCTCTGCGGCAGGTAAAAACAAATTAGGCGTTACTAACTCACTACCTTCCTTCATACGAATCAATAACTCATAGGATGGGAATTCATAGTTGTTAATCGATGAAATCTGCTGAGCATGCAAAGTAAAATCATCTCTTTCGAGGGCCTGCGTGATACGCCCCGCCCAATGCATCTCACCTCTACGCTTTAATAAATCATCATCTTCTTCTGAAAAAACATGCGTTTTATTACGGCCCGTTTCTTTAGCGATGTAACAAGCACTGTCCACATTTTGTAACAGCGATGATACGCTTTCGGTCTCTCGATTAACGCTAATCACACCAACGCTAACACCAACAACAAATGCTTTACCTTCCCACATAAATTTAAATTGGCTAATTTTTTCATGCAAGCTTGACGTTATCCTAAGCGCCTCATCAATGCTACTGTGCCGTATAAGCGCGGCAAATTCATCACCACCAAGGCGGCCTATAAACTCTCTTTCACCAAAAACTTCGCACAACATATTTGCAATTTGCTGCAAAAGCTCATCGCCAGCAGCATGGCCACAGGCATCATTGACGATTTTAAAATGATCTAAATCCATAAACACCAAAACATGTTCATGGTTATCAATAATGGCCTCATCAATCGCGAGGCTTAGCTTGGAATCGAAATGTCGCCTATTGGCTAAATGTGTTAGCGAATCATATGTTGCATGAAAATTTAGCTGTGCAGACAAATTCTTTTCTTCACTAATATCACAAACCACACCACGGTAGCCTTTAAAATTACCTGCTTTATCGAAAATAGGCTTACCACTGCAGCGAACATCCAAAATATTACCGTCAGGAGCAAACCAAAAATACTCAAAGTTTGTAAACTTCTCACACCTAAGTAATATTGACTTAAAATTATCAGACCAAGTTATTTGTTCTTCACTGAACCTGGCATCTGGAAAATTAGACTTGATAAACTCTATGTATGTTTTTCCTAGAAATGCTCTTTTTTTAAGGCCAGTAATCCTTTCGAAGTTATCTGAGAGAAAAACAACACGAAGCCGATTATCTAACTCCCAACACCAATCCGTTGCACTTTCTGCGAAGTCACGAAAGCGCTCTTCACTCAGAGATAACGCTTGTCGAGATAAGTTTTTTTCCGTGACATCTGTAGCAAATATTAATAATGCTGGCCTACCCAACCATTTTACATGGCTTATAGAATAGTGAAGAATAATATCGAAGCCGAGCCTGTGTTTAACTTCAATCTCACAAAAGTCTGAAGACTTTTTGGGCACATAATTAAAAACTGCTCTTTTAAAAAATGCCTGCAGTTTTGCAAATTCGTTAATACTGTATAGGTAGCTTAGAGAGCCAACATTCATCAAATCATCAACGCCATAACCTACAGCGTCTGCGAATGCTTGATTAACAAACAAAGGAGAGGAGTCATAAGATTGAATAAGCACGCCTTGCGCACTTGTATTCATCAACTGGTGAAATCGACTCTCAGCAGCAGGCACAATAAAACCCTTACCCCCACCCAGAGCACGTCGAGAACCCTTTCGGCTCCACTTTATATTTTTTTGGCGGCTATTAGCTCTATATAGTTGCAAATAAAACAGTCCTTTTTGCACACTCTTTTATCATAGAGGCGTCATTAACTAGAAAATAAGACACTAACCACGTTATCTCCTATGAAAAATGATCACTTATGCAAAGCATACAAAGTAAAATATAAGATAAATCTATCTAAGTATAGACATATATTTAACAAAAAGTGTACAGAGATAAGTCTAATTTACAATAACAAGGACTGCTTGCTAAGAATATACAGAAGGAGAGGTGAAAGAAGAGGAAGGTGGCAACGATTGCGACCAGTAATCTGATCGTAATCGTTGCCTAACATCCGTAAGACAAACAAACTATTTAGTCGTTTAAAGGATTATGCATAAACAGGGTATTTAGCACATATTTCTAGTACTTTTGCTTTAACTTCTTCGATAACGGTCTCTGAATTACCGTTTTCTAAAGACTCCAGCACGTCACACATCCAATGAGTCAATGCAATACAATCATCCTCGTTAAAGCCACGAGTAGTCACTGCTGGCGTACCAATACGCAGGCCAGAAGTCACAAAAGGTGAACGAGGATCATTAGGTACAGAGTTTTTATTGACTGTGATATTAGCCGCACCTAGTGCTGCATCGGCATCTTTACCTGAATACTCTTTGCCAATTAGATCAACCAGCATGAGGTGATTCTCGGTACCGTTAGAGACAATCTTAATACCGCGCTCCATAAAGGTTTTAGCAACGGCTTTTGCATTAACAACGACTTGCTTTTGGTAGGCTTTAAATTCATCGCTCATCGCCTCTTTAAAGCTAACGGCTTTTGCAGCAATGATGTGCATTAATGGGCCACCTTGGCCACCAGGGAATACCGCCGAATTCAGCTTTTTCTCGATCTCTGGGTTTGCTTTGGCTAAGATAATGCCGCCACGTGGGCCACGTAGTGTCTTGTGGGTAGTAGAAGTAGTCACATCAGCAATTTGTACTGGGCTTGGGTAAACGCCTGCAGCGACTAGGCCTGCAACGTGAGCCATATCAACAAGTAGATAAGCACCAACTTTGTCAGCGATATCGCGAAAACGCTGCCAATCCATAATCTGTGAGTAAGCGGAGAAACCTGCAATAATCATTTTTGGCTTATGCTCAAGCGCTAAACGCTCAACTTCTTCATAATCGATTTCGCCAGTTTCTGGGTTTAGACCATACTGCACAGCGTTATATAACTTACCCGAGAAGCTTACGTGCGAGCCATGAGTTAAGTGACCACCATGAGCAAGACTAAAGCCAAGCACAGTATCGCCTGGCTCGCATAGCGCTAAAAATACGGCCGAGTTAGCTTGCGAACCCGAGTGTGGCTGCACATTGGCGTAATCGGCACCAAAAAGCGCTTTAGCACGATCAATAGCAAGGGTTTCGGCTTTATCGACATATTCACAACCGCCGTAGTAGCGCTTACCTGGGTAACCTTCGGCATATTTGTTAGTCAGCTTAGTGCCTTGAGCTTCCATGACCATAGGACTGGTGTAATTCTCAGAGGCAATCAATTCGATATGTTCTTCCTGGCGACGCTCTTCTGATTTAATAGAAGATGATAATTCAGGATCATATGATTCAATAGTTTGTGATTTATCAAACATAAGTTTTATTACTCTCTTATTACGCTCTCTCAAAAATAGTAAGAGTGCTGATAGTGAATTTGCCTTCATGAAACCGAAATGTGGCTATCATTTGGCTAGTATGAAAAACTGCTCGGATTCTACACCAAGGACAACACAAAACCTATATGAAATTTACAGCAATTATTTCATATAAAGAAAAAAAGAATAAAAACCCTAATTTATAAGGAAAATAACCACTTTCGCGTATAATCTTATCCTTTAAAATCTCTCAAGCTGTGACATTAATTAACTCGATTAATAGTTACGCGAACCCTCTCTTATTAATATAAGGCAGTTAATTTTTATGGCTCAATACGTCTACACAATGAATCGCGTTGGCAAGGTTGTTCCACCCAAACGCGAAATCCTTAAAAACATCTCTCTCTCGTTCTTCCCAGGTGCCAAAATTGGCGTACTTGGGCTTAATGGCTCGGGGAAGTCTACTCTGCTGCGCATCATGGCAGGCATTGATACAGACTATAACGGTGAAGCTCGCCCGATGCCTGATATCAAGGTGGGCTACCTTGCTCAGGAGCCACAACTTGATGAAGCAAAAGATGTACGAGGTAATGTAGAAGATGGCGTACGCGAGGCCCTAGATGCGCTCGCAGGGCTTGAACAAGTCTATGTTGACTACGCAGAACCTGATGCCGACTTTGACGAGCTGGCTAAGAAGCAAGGTCGTTTTGAAGATGTTATTCAAGCATGGGATGCACACAATCTCGACAATAAACTAGAACAAGCAGCCGATTCTTTACGCTTACCGCCATGGGATGCTGATGTCAGCAAGCTATCGGGGGGCGAAAAGCGCCGCGTAGCACTTTGCAGACTACTACTCTCTAAGCCAGACATGCTTCTGCTCGACGAGCCGACTAACCACTTGGACGCCGAATCAGTCTTTTGGCTTGAGCAGTTCTTACAAGATTTTAACGGGACTGTGGTTGCTATTACCCATGATCGCTATTTTCTCGATAACGCGGCAGGCTGGATTCTTGAACTAGACCGCGGCCATGGGATCCCTTACGAGGGGAATTACTCAACATGGCTCGAAAATAAAGAAGCACGCCTTGCTCAAGAGTCTCGCACAGAGGCCTCTCGCCAAAAAGCAATCAAAGCAGAGCTCGAATGGGTACGTCAAAACCCTAAAGGTAGACAGGCTAAAAACAAAGCACGCTTAGCACGCTTTGATGAAATGCAATCACAAGATTTTCAAACACGTAATGAAACCAATGAGATCTATATCCCACCTGGTGAGCGCCTAGGCGATAAGGTTATTGAATTTCATAATGTTTGCAAAAGCTACAACGACCGCTTGCTACTCGATAACTTAAATTTCAATATTCCCAAAGGTGCCATTGTAGGCATTGTTGGCGGTAATGGTGCAGGTAAATCGACACTGTTTCGCATGATCAATGGCGACGAAAAACCCGATAGCGGTGAAATAGTCTTTGGCGACACCGTAAAAATTGCCTACGTAGAACAAGGCCGTGAGAACCTCGACGACAATCAAAGTGTTTGGGAGGCAATCTCTGGCGGCGCTGATATTATTACTATTGGCAACTATGAGGTGCAATCGCGTTCTTATGTGGGGCGCTTTAATTTTAAAGGCTCAGATCAACAAAAACGTGTGGGTGATTTATCCGGTGGTGAACGCGGCCGCCTACATTTAGCCAATACCCTTAAACAAGGGGCCAATGTATTGCTACTGGATGAGCCCTCGAATGATCTCGATGTAGAAACACTGCGTGCACTTGAAGATGCACTACTGAATTTTCCAGGGTGCGCACTCGTTATCTCGCATGACCGCTGGTTTCTTGACCGTATAGCAACACATATATTAGCCTACGAAGGTGACAGTGAAGTGGTCTTTTTTGAAGGTAATTATACCGAATACCACGAAGACTTAATTGCTCGCAAAGGTGATAAAGCCAGACCTGAACGTATGCGTTACAAGCCCATTAAAGCGTAGTCTTTCGTGCAGATAAACCCGCTGCAAGGCGGGTTTATCTAAAAATATAGTACATCAGCCGTACCTAGCCTGTACTTACAATAGCTGCCACCCCACTCTCGTTACCTACTTTTATCCGCATTCACCTCCATAAGCACAAGCATATACCCTTCAATTTTTAAAAATAATTGCTATAGAATGAACTATAGAGATATAAAACCTATCCAAGAAATCTGTCGTATCACTTAATTGTTACAGCAATAGTCTGGAATAGAGGTGGAGGCCAATAATGGAAATGCTATTAATTGTTCTTATCCAGTGGTTACACACAAATACGTCAATGGTTATAGAACAGCCACCTAAAGTAGTTGTTATGACCCATAAAGCATTACAAAAAAAATATAACTGGACAATGCATGCAGTTTATAACCGGCAAGAAAAAGTTATTTATTTATCTGAAAACATTGATATTGACACCCCCATAGGGGCCTCTGTTGTATTGCACGAATTAGTTCACCACTATCAAAATATCAGCGGGTTAGTAGATACTTTTCAATGTTCACAACAATCAGAAAAACTCGCTTACGAAACTCAGCGCCAATATCTATTAGATAAAAATGTCGCCAAACTAATGCCAGAACTTAACGAATTTAACATTACCATGCTTAGCCGCTGCTCGATGCCTTAAATTAAAAACACTTACAAAGAAATAACACTAGATGAAGAAATATTTTTTACTCGCCTCATTAATAATTTTCGCAAATCAAACCCATGCACTAGATGCTAAAGATAAGGCGATCGACATTCCGTTACCACAACTTATAGGTAGCATCGCCGGTAAATCATCAGGGCTAACAGATCACAAAGGTAAAATTATTTACTTGGATTTTTGGGCATCCTGGTGCGGGCCTTGTAGGCAGTCATTTCCTTTTCTAAATAAACTGCGTAACGACTACAAAGAAAAAGGCGTTGAAGTCATTGCTATTAACCTCGATGTTGATATCACCGAAGCACTGGCTTTTTTAAAAGACTTCCCTGTTGATTACCCTATTTTGTTAGATCCACAAGGTCGCATGCCAAGCGCTTATAATGTACGTGGTTTACCCACTGCATTTTTGATCGATAGAAAAGGAGAAGTTTTTTACCGCCATTTAGGATTTCAAGAACGCGATAAGAATTGGATTAAAGCACTAATTGATCAGAAGTTAGAAGAGCAACCACAATAGCTCCTCATCGCCAATCATTGCTACTGCCCGCGCATAAACCACTTATCAATCTCATTGAGGGAAAACTGCATAAAGGTAGGACGTCCATGATTGCATTGCCCGCTTCGCTCAGTGATTTCCATATCACGTAGCAATGCGTTCATCTCAGGAATGGTTAATTTACGGTTAGCTCTTACCGATCCATGACAGGCCATAGTCGATAATAATTCATTAATATGTAACTGAATGCGATCGCTTGAGCCGTATTCAATCACGTCAGACAATACATCTCGAACTAATTGCTCAACATCCGCTTTTTGCAACGCAACCGGAATTTGCCTGATCAACAAACTTTCTGGTCCTGCACTTTCAACCACAAAACCCAAACGAGTAAAAATATCGACATTCGCCTCGGCACTGGTGATTTCTTTTTCACTCATCGCAATAGTAATCGGTACCAATAGCGGCTGAGGCTGAATAGCATTCTCGGTAAACTCTATTTTCATACGTTCATAGGTCACACGCTCGTGGGCCGCATGCATATCAACCATGATTAGACCTTCGGCATTTTCTGCCAAAATATAAATACCTTTGAGTTGCGCAATAGCAAAGCCCAGTGGTGGGATCTCTGAATGATCACCTTCATTGTTATCGGCTTTAACTTGAGCACTCTCAGCAGTGGCTTGATAAAACTGCAAAGACTCTCGAAGCTGGGGAGATTGGTCTTGCTCGGGAAAGAGACCCGATCTTGAAAGTTGAGGGCTCGCCACCGAACCAGCCTTATTCATATCAGCAAAAGCAGGAGCGCTTGAGACAAGCGGCATGGCTTTTTGCTGTGTGGGTGATGCTTCTATATCACCTATACCGCTGGCATTATGTATTCTATTAAGAATATTTTCAGCCGGCTCAACCTGCACTTGTCGTTCAGGTCTTACATCAGCGAGTGCGTGATGTAAGCCACTAAAAATAAAGTCATGCACCGATCGGTGATCTCGAAAACGCACTTCATGTTTAGTCGGATGTACATTAACATCGACACTTGCAGGATCAACCTCTAAAAATAAAACAAAGGCAGGGTGGCGACCATGAAACAACACATCACTGTAAGCTTTTTTCACTGCATGGCTAACCAGCCTATCTTTAATCGAACGACCATTAACATAAAAATGCTGCAAATCTGCCTGACTGCGAGAAAATGTAGGTAGAGCTACCCACCCCCACAAACGTAGGCCATGACGCTCAATATCGATCTCGAGCGCGCTATCCATAAATGCAGGACCACAAATTTGCGCAACGCGACGGGCGCGATCTGCCTCGCCAGCACTTGCTCGAAAACTACGTATTGCACGTTGATTATGGCGTAGCTCAAAGCTCACATCAAAATGCGCTAGCGCCAGTTGCTTCACCACATCATCAATACGCGAAAACTCTGTTTTTTCTGTACGCAAAAACTTACGGCGAGCAGGTGTATTAAAAAATAAATCGCGCACCTCCACCGTTGTGCCTCTGGGGTGTGGCGCAGGAGAGACCTCAGCTACCATGTCGCGACCTTCGGTTTTGGCCACCCAGCCATTGTGAGAATCACTATTGTTGCTCGTCAATAATAGTCTAGAGACAGAACTAATACTTGCGAGCGCTTCTCCACGAAACCCCAAGGTCGCAACTGCCTCAAGATCATCAAGTAATTTAATTTTACTGGTAGCATGACGCGCAAGCGCTAGAGACAAATCTTGCTTATCAATACCGTTACCGTTATCACGGACACGCATTAATTTAACACCACCATCTTCCACATCGATGTCAATGCGTGTAGCACCAGCATCTAAACTATTCTCTAATACTTCTTTAATAACAGATGCGGGGCGCTCGACAACTTCACCAGCTGCAATTTGGTTAGCAAGACGTGGACTTAGGCGTTCTATTGTAGGCATATGAGGTATTTTTTGCGTAAAATTAAAAGATAATTATGAACTAAACACTCCTTATATTCTACGCTGCCAATGACAATCCCTTTAGTAACACATCCTTTTTATAGCTACCCTTTTCCAGGTAAACATCGCTTTCCTATGGAAAAGTTTGATTTACTGGCCAAGTATTGCCAAGAGAAAGGATTTCTTTGTGGCAGTAATGTATTTCGCCCAGGCAAAGCTCGCAAAGACTTGCTAGAAACAGCACACTGTAGCCACTATATTAATCGCTTTATCAATAACCAACAAAGTGCAAAAGAACAACGGCGTATGGGCTTACCTTGGAGTGACGGGCTTGTTAGAAGAAGCCTGATTTCGCCTAATGGCACCTTCCTTTCAGCACAACTTGCATTGCAATATGGTATTGCCTGCCACCTTGCAGGAGGCACTCACCATGCACACTTTGACTTTGCCTCTGGCTTTTGTATTTTAAATGATTTGGCGATTACCGCTAAAGCGCTGCTTAGGCAAGGCAAAGTAAAGAGAGTTCTTATTTTTGATTGCGATGTTCATCAAGGCGATGGAACAGCCTCTATACTGGCCGATGAGTCTGATATATTCACCTGCTCTATTCACTGTAAGAAGAACTTTCCGGTCCGTAAAGCACAAAGCGATTTAGATGTAGAACTACCACCTGAAATTAGCGAAAGGGACTACTTAGCAACAGTCTCTGAAACATTAACAAGCCTTATCGCTCAACAAAAACCTGATTTGATACTCTATGATGCAGGTGTTGATATATTCACAGGCGATCCGTTAGGCCTACTGTCTATCTCGAATAACGGTATCAGAGAGCGGGAAGAGAGCGTTCTCAGCCTATGTAAAGAGAATAACATCCCAGTTGCTACGGTTATAGGAGGAGGCTACGACGATGATCGCAAAGCACTTGCTAGACGACATGGGGAAATTGTTAGAGCCGCCTATACAGTTTACAACTTATAGACTTTATAGATCTTACGAGCAATAAAATCTACGTCTCGTAAATTCCACAAGCAACTCGCTTGTGAAAAAATCATATAACGCCAAATGCTTTATGTGCTTTACGGTATTCTACTATCACACTAGTATCTGCTTTAAATTTGTCGTCAATTATTTTTTTAGCCGCTGGAATTGTATCCAAAGCAGGAAGGCTTTCCGAATCACCGTCCATGACCCTCAACAACACATTGGTCACTACCATTAAGTCGCTATAATCGGGCTGGGCATTACTAGTGTCGCCTTTTTCATTGGAATCATACATCCAATCACCACCATGAGACAAAACATCAATAACTTCTTCAGGCAGATTCCATGCTTCAACCACTAACTTACTATTTGCCGCCGAGTCTTTTTCCGAAATCCCTTTAAGCTTGTTATGTTCATTAACATTTTCTTTATTTTTGGAGACATATTGTAAAATTAATAAATCGCCAATGCGAAAAAACAGGCCACAAAGAAAGGCAATATCGGCATCAAACCCTGATCGTTTGGCAACGGTTTGCGCCATAATTGCCCGCTTAACCGAATTATCCCAAGCTTGTCTAAACACTTCATCCAATGCTCTACTCGGTGCCTTAAACAACTCTTTTGTTGCAAAATATATCACCAGTTTTTGGATTAGCTCTTTACCCAAACGAGTAACAGCATCATTCACTGTTTTTATTTCTGTCGCCCCACGGTATAAAGGGCTATTAGCAGCCTGCACTATTTTTATACTCATCGAGCCATCTCGCACGACAATATCTGCGATATCATCAAGGCTCGCATCCGGCCGATTACACGTATTTTTAACTTTCATGGCAACTTCGGGAAGAGAGACTAGCGATAGCTTGCCGTTACTGACCTCTTTTTCTATACGTTGCAATAGCGTTTTCTTATAAAAATCTTCCTCTACAGAAAAATCTCTATTCACATGATTGACTTTTCTTGCGCGCTCCTCAGCAAGTGTTACTACGTGGTGCGGCAATTGATAAAAGGTCGCCGTAGCCGAGGCCACTTTTGCTGTAAATTGTCTTGGTCTCAAAAAGCTTAAAGGTCGATTAGCCTCTGGAGAACCGCCTTCTAAGGCTTTTTCGCGGCCATCACTATTAAGCACCGAGATTTTCCCCGATATCAGAAAGTAATCGCGATTATCCTCATCACCCTCATTAAATAATAGCGCTCCCTTTTTAAGAGTTATTGTTTCTGAGAAATTAACCATTAAAATTTGAGAGTCCTGCCGTAAATCAACAAAAGGAGTAAATTCCGATAACGGAGCCATCCTCTTTAGATCAACAGAGGGAGATGATTTTGGCATACGCTGCTTACTATCATCTGATAATTTATTCATTAAACGTTTAAGCATTGGCTAACTCTGTAGTAAAACTTGTATTTTGATGGCTTGTAAATGAGCCATCACGCTGGACAAATTTCCAACTAGTTACTATGAGTATAGATGCTTTTTTATATAACGGTAGGAAAGGAGAAAGCTCACCAAAACTGGGAGCTAGCCAGTGGGGATAACTAAACGCTGACCAATACGAATTGCATTACCCCGAAGCTTATTTTGTCTACGAATAGCTGCAACGCTACTTTGGTAACGCAATGCAATACCCGAGAGCGTTTCACCACCCGCGACTCGATGAATACGCCTTGATGGCTTAACAGGTTTGCTTGGTGCAGATTGGCTAACAATGAGTTTTTGACCAATACCAATAGAATTACTTTTTAAGCCATTTATCTTTTTAAGTGCGCTGACAGAGAGCCCAAAGCGGGCTGAAATACCCGACAAGGTATCACCGCGGGAGACTTTATAAACACGTGTTCCACCAGCGTTAGCATTACTACTGGCGACCTCTTTACCACCGCTTTGTTTCCAGGCCAAATAGGTGCCTCCAGGTGGATTTTTCTCAAAGAATTCGCGTATACCTGTATAAATTGAATTGGCCATTTTTTGCCGATAATTAGCAGAAGAGAGCTTTTTGGCCTCACCCGGATTAGAAATAAACCCTGTCTCAACCAAAATCGAAGGGACATCAGGTGATTTGAGGACTAAAAAGCCCGCTTGCTCCACGTGCTTTTTATGTAAATGGGCAATACCGCCCATTCTATTCAGAATATGCTTGCCCGCATCGAGGCTTGAGCTGAGTGTTGCACTCATGGATAAATCAACTAACACGCCTTTCAAAACTTGATCTTTATCTTTTAGACTAACATCACCAACACCACCAATTAAGTCAGTATTATTTTCTCTGCGAGCCAAAAAGCGTGCGGTTTCTGAGGTTGCTCCACGGCGAGATAAGGCGAATACAGATGCACCTTTAGCGTGCGGCGTTTTAAACGCATCTGCATGAATAGAAACAAATAAATCAGCCCGGTGTTTACGGGCAAAATCACGGCGTTTTTTTAGTGAAACATAGTAATCATTTGTACGAGTCAGTTTGGCTTTATACCCTTGAGTCCCGTTGACCTTTTTAGCAAGCCTTTTTGCAATATCAAGCACTACCGTTTTTTCTTTAATCCTGCGAGGCCCTATTGCACCTGGGTCTTCACCGCCATGGCCCGCATCAATAACGACTAAAATATCACGCCTACTCGATACCGACGCAGCAGCGGCCACTTTCTCGACCGTCTTTTGGGTTACCGTATTTTTATCGTATAAATCAACAACTAGCCGATTTGGTTTACCTGCGTGTTTTTTTAGGACAAAACTGCGCGGGTTAACATCATCCTTTAAATCGAGCACAAAGCGTAAATGGCTCTTATCACGCTTGGCGCTGCGTATGCGCTTAATCGGTGTTTTGGAGAGATCCACCGGTGCCAACGCCGCATTATTACTCGCATCATCAATATCAATAACCAAGCGAGAAGGGCTTTTGAGAGAAAATACTTTATGCGACACCGCATTGCTTAAATCAAAGACAACACGAGTGTGATCTGGGGCACGCCACACCCGAACACCATTGACAGAACTCGCTGCGACAGCAAATGATGATACAAGTAGTGAGCTTACTAACAAAACAATACTCAATAGGTCGCGGTATGAAATACGGGATTTAATAATGCCGTGATTCAAAAATATCGCTATAGCTATACCAGTATTTTTTGTCATTTCAATTAATCATTCCAATGCGTTAAAACGCCATCACCATTTTCGGTTATTGTTGTTATTGTCAGTTGGCGACCAACCTCTCCTGTATCAGACTTTTTAGGATTTAACTCTAAAACAACATCAGGCTCGGGTAAATACTCCAAACCTCGCTCAGGCCATTCAACCAAACAAATAGAGCCCTCGTCAAAATATTCTCTTATCCCCATATATTCTAATTCTTCGGGGTCCCCCAGGCGATAAAGATCAAAATGGTAAACCGGTGTCTCAAAGTGCTCATAGGGTTCAACCAGTGTATAGGTCGGACTCTTAACCGAACCTGAATGACCAAACGACTGCAATATTCCACGCGTTAATGTGGTTTTACCTGCACCCAACTGCCCTTCCAAAAATATCGTCAAGCCACCCGCTAACTGCTTGCCAATTCGACGACCTATCTCAACAGTTTGCCGCTCATCAGCAAGGTACAAACACTTTTCTTTAAACATTTATTAAGCCTGCACCTCATCTAAAAGAGCACGCACATAAGGTATCAGATCCGTCGCTAATAAACCTCTCATACCAGATTGTGCTGCAGCGAGGTCGCCAGCCATTGCATGTAATACCACACCAAGACACGCTGCATCGGGGGTAGTTAGACCTTGGCCAACCAAACTACCTATTAGGCCGCTGAGAACATCCCCCATGCCACCAGTTGCCATACCAGCATTACCTGCATCACAAACATATAGTCGCCTATCGTTAGTGAGCACCAACGTACCAGCACCTTTCAGTACAATAGTACCACCATATTTAGCATGCAAGGCATTAATTGCTGTAATTCTATCGGCTTGAATTGCCGCAATACTGGTATTTAGTAGGCGTGCAGCTTCGCCTGGGTGTGGCGTCAGCACCCAATTATTGCTATAAGTAGATTGAGGCTTAGGAAGGCAAAGCCTACCTGAGGCCAAAAGGTTAAGTGCATCGGCATCAATAACTAATTTTTTGCCTTGCTCTAGTTCGCTTAGGGCGTGATATAGCAATTGCTCCGACCAAGCAGATTGCCCAAGGCCCGGACCTACAACAAGTACTGTTGGCTTATTTAATAATGGCAGAAACATTTGCCCAGACTCAACGCCTACAGCCATCAACTCTGGCTGACGAGCAATAACCGCAGAGACATTGACGCGTTGAGTTGCTACCCCAACTAAACCTGCACCTGTACGAGCAGCCATTTCTGCCGCCATTAAAGGAGCACCACCAAAGCCTAGATCCCCACCAATGACTAAGACATGCCCAGAACTGCCTTTATGTGCATCGATTGCACGACTAGGTAACAATGCTAAAAAATCCTTATGATCAATGATATGAGCAATAGGCTTTACAGAAGAGGCCTGACTATTATTTAGCTGTTGCTCTCCAGCCACCATTAGATCATTAAAAAACAATTTACCCGTGTGCTTACGGCCCTCACCAACAAATGCACCTATTTTAGGAACAATGAAACTGATCGTGGCACTGGCCTGCACTGCTTGCCCGTCGGCTGGATCATCCAAACCAAGAAAAGCCCCAGTATCGGGATTGATACCCGTTGGGATATCAATAGAAAACACAGGATAGTTTGCAGTATTAATCTGCTGCACAGCTTGTTTAATCGGGCTCTTCAAAACACCACGGCTGCCAATACCCAGTAAGGCATCGACAATGACCGTAGACAATAAACCCTCATCTTTTGCTAACACCGAACACCAAGCCTCTGTAGAAAAAGGCTTTATATCAACGCCTTCTTGCAAAGCATAGTGATAAGGCTCTTCGGGGTTATTTGTACTAAGTTGCCACGCAGTTACTTGTAAGCCACGTTTGGCAGCAAGCGCAGCCATTGTGTAGCCATCGCCACCATTATTACCACCACCACAAAAGATATGTAGCTGTTTCACATTTGGCCAATATTCACCCAAAGCCTCGAGCGCGCAATTGGCCGCACGATGCATAAGATAGAGGCCAGATTTAGAGCCCGATAGCATGGCTGCCTCTAAGCAGCGTGTGTCATCAGCCGTGTATAAAGCATGCGGGAAGATATTCGACTGACTCATAAAACATCTCTAACTACGGAAATTGAGCTATTATAAATTAACATGCTAAATAAACCAGCCTGAAGAACTGTTATGATTTCAAGAAAAATGAATAGAACACCTATTCAGACACAATACCTTATAAACACAGAATACCGTGTTAAAGACAACCCGCAGTGGTATACATAAATTGGCCAACAGTACCCCTCACAGCTTTAAACTGGTCAACCCTGCTATTGTCGTAGCCCTACATATTGCAGCTATTGTAGTGACGCTCAGTTATGGACTACATCATTTATTCAACGAAACACTGATCATCGCTATCTGTTTACTCAGTGGCTCAATCGTCGCAGGGCACTCTCTAGCTCGTTACTTTGCAAAAAAAACAACTGACACCCATCTGTCTATTTTTGCCTTTTTAATTTGCCTTGATCTGCTGATAACGAGCTACTATCACCACTATCGTGGGCTAGTCTTCTTATTTCCCTTTATTGGTTGCTTATTTTATTTCTCTACATTTAAAAAAGCACTGACAATATCGCTCGTCTTGACTACTTTGTGCCTAGCTGCAGCGATGCAATCGACCGAGATAGATGTTGTTTTACGCTTTTCTATTGGGCTCTATTTTTCTATTTTATTTTCAGCCAGTTATTCACACATTGTTAATAAGCAGCAATTAATGCTGGAAAAAGATGCCCATGAAGACTCATTAACAGGCATTACCAATCGCCGATACTTTAATGACTGGCTACATGACACCATTACAAAAAACCAAAAAGATAAAAAGCATATTGCAATCTTCTATATAGATATTGATGACTTTAAGAAAATTAATGATTCACTTGGGCACATCGCAGGTGACGAATTGCTCAAAGCTTTTAGCCAACGTATTTTGGCATTAATACGCCAGAACGAACTAATCATCGGCACTGACAAAATAGTAAATTTTGCTCGATTGGCGGGAGATGAATTTATTATCGCTATTGTAGATATAGAAGATATAAAGTCTGCTAAAAAAATTGCTCAGCGCCTTATTGATAGCGCAACACAGCCATTTGATCTAAAAGGCTTCAGCACATCAATTTATATGAGTATTGGTGTTATGTACTCCGAAAACAATATGAGTGCCGAAATGCTGATACATAATGCAGATACTGCAATGTACGAGGCGAAAAAAAATGGCAAGAATAGCTTTCATCTTTATGACGACAGCATTATTAGCGAGCTTCAGCGCAGAAAAGATATCGAGTCTCATATTGATAACGCACTTGAGAATGGCTTATTCACGCTCGAATACATGCCGATTTATGACCTACAAAATAGCGAAAAAATCGTGGGGGTGGAAACACTAATACGTTGTAAAGAAGCCTATTTAGAAAAGATTGGGCCCGAAAAATTCATTGCGGTTGCAGAATCTAGTGGACAAATTAAAGAAATCGATTTATGGGTATTAGAAAAAACATTCCAAACAATAGACAAAAGCAAAGAGACTCTACCAAATATTTGGCATGCTATTAATATATCGTCGACTGAATTACTTGACGCCAACTTCATTGAAAAAATACAACAGTTGTTAACACTTTATTCGATAGATCCTCACAGTATACATTTAGAAATCACAGAAACTAAATTAGTCCCCTATGAGAACATCATTATTAACCGGCTTAACCAATTAAGGGAACTTAATTTCCATCTAACACTAGATGATTTTGGCACGGGCTATACTGGCTTTGCACAACTCATCAATTTCCCTGGCTCTTATATAAAAATTGACAAAAGCTTTGTCAATGAAATTAACAATCAGCACTCTAACTACATGCAAATGATCGAAATTATGGTATCTATTGCTAAAATATACAGCTTAGAGGTCATTGCAGAAGGAGTCGAGAATAGCGACCAAGCAGCCCACCTCAAAAAGCTTGGCTGCCAGTACGCACAAGGCCATTTCTATTCAACCGCCATCGACCGAGACACACTTGAGCAATTGCTCCAGCAGCAATAGAACCACCTACTTTTGACCCCAGTGATATCGTTATTAAAACGAGATAGGTTTCCTACAAATCCTTACTCTAATAAATAGCAAAATAAGTAATCTTTTCTATACTCTTATGAGAGGTGCTTATTTTGAAGAATTTCAGTCAATTATTACTAATAATTACAATCTTTGCAGGGTTATCACAACCTGCCATTGCTAAATATACAATTACCGTTGTAGATCAAAACAAAAAGCCGGTAAATGATGCCGTCGTCAGCTTTGTAGCGCCATCTCAAGATGCTAGCAAACAAGTTCAACTAGCAGTAATGGATCAATTAGCGCAGCAATTCTCACCGAAAGTACTAGTTATCGAGCAAAATCAACAAGTTATATTCCCTAATAGCGATAACACACGCCACCATGTCTACAGCTTTTCAGAGGCAAAACCCTTCGAAATTAAGCTATACAGTGGTACCCCCCAAACACCTATTACCTTCGACAAACCAGGGCTTATCGTTTTGGGCTGCAACATCCACGATGATATGGTTGGATATATCTATGTACAAGGAAAAGAGCGCACAGGCCTTACCAACAAAAAAGGTATGGCACACTTCACTAATGCACCTCAGAAATCAGCAACTATTTGGCATTTTGATGCCAAAGCGACAAACAATAAAAGTCGCTACAAGCTAACACAAATCGATCAATATAACTGGCAAGCAGAAATAGAACTACTACAGCGTGCCCCAAAAAAATCAAATACATTTAAAGCAAGATATAAATAAGTGAAATTAACAACACTTAACAACAAAATACTCATACTAGTGACAGGCCTGCTTTGCCTTACGTCATTTATTATTATACTTTTTGTGTGGTTTGCCACATCTAAACATGCTGAAACTCAATTAGAACGTGAATTAGATATCGCAGAAGAGATTTTTAAACGCATTTTTAAAAGCAGAGAAGATCAGCTCTACAATTCTGCGCTTGTACTAACTGATGACTTCGGCTTCAAACAATCCATTGCCACAAAAGATAAGAACACGATAGCCAGTGTTTTAAAGAACCACAGCGAGCGTATATCAGCCGATTTAATGACGGCTATCGATTTGGATGGCAACATAATTTCCAGTACTTCGAACTCATTTTTAGCTAAAAAAACATTCCCGAATAAAGAGCTTATCGACGCTGCCATAAGAGATGGCGGTGCAATATCATTCTTACAATTCAATCAAACTTTATATCAAATAATTTTACTCACAGTCGATGCACCAGAGCCAATTGCTATCGCTCAACTAGGATTTGAAGTCGACAAAGAGCTTATTAACAGCCTAAAAGATTTAACCAAATTAGATATTATTGTTGAGTCTGCAAAAACAGACAGCAATCCTCTCTTTATTAGTTCACTAAACAAAGAAGAGACCCAGAGAATATCAGCCACTAATGACAATAGCATGAATATAGATTTAGCATCTATAATTCAGCGAGACCATTTTATATCGAAAAAATTTAGCCTACTCGACACCAAAGAGCTTAGTATTTCTATTTTATTAGCCGAAAATATAGATAAATTATTCTCTGAGTTTCACGATCTGCAATACAAAATTATTATTACCACACTAATTGCTCTTACAATTTCACTGTTAGCTGTCGCTGTATTCTCCAAGCACCTAACCCTACCGCTTTCTATACTGGCAAAAAAAACTCACCGCATAGCCGATGGCCAATACGACAACCAAATCGATATAAAAGCCAACTCAAGAGAGATTGATGAACTGCTTAGCTCTTTTAAGACGATGCAAACAAAGATACATAACAGAGAAGCAAAAATCCTTTATCAGTCAAATCATGACCGACTAACAGGATTGCTTAATCGTTTTGGCATGCAAGAAATCATTAACAAACGAAGCAGCTCGCAGCCAGATTTCTCTATTATTGGCATACGGATAAATGATTACCGTAATATTAGAGACACATTTGGTTATAGCAGTGGCGACGAGTACATTAAAACTTTATCAAACCGTGTACTAAAAATCACAAACATTGCCGCCAAAATAAGTACCAATGAAATATTATTGTTTATAACAGGCTGTATTGATAAAGATACGGAAAAAAATATACAAGAGTCCTTACGTCGAGATATTTTAGTCGATGGTATTGAAATACGCCCCAACTTAGCACTGGGGTCGGTATTATGTGACAACATCGATACAAAAGAAAACTTATTTCGCAGAGTCACAATGACATTAGACAAAGCGGTATCAGAGCCAGATAACATTATTCATTACAGCAATGCGATCGAAGAAGAATATCTGACACGATTAAATATTTTAAACTTACTAAAAAGTGCACTACATGATAATCCAGATGAATTTTCAATAGCCTATCAGCCAAAGCTACACGTAGGCAGCAATACCATAAGTAAAGCAGAAGCACTGCTACGATGGAACAACCCAACTATTGGCTTTGTCTCCCCAGAAGTTTTTATCCCTATGGCGGAACAAGCAGGGCTAATTCAAATGATCACTAAGATGGTGATTAAAAAAGTATTTTCACAAATAACCAAATGGCAAAAAAAAGGCAAAAACTACCAGATAGCCATCAATTTATCCGTACACGATATTAAAGACACAGAATTACTTGCTTTTATCAAAAATCAATTGGAAGAGTATCAAATAACGACCAATTGTATTTCATTTGAAATAACTGAAAGTGACTTGATGGACGACCCAAAACAAGCAGCGAAGAATCTGTGCGAATATAGGAATGCTGGATTCTCTTTATCCATTGATGATTTCGGCACTGGCCACTCATCACTATCCTACCTTAAAAACATGCCCATCAACGAATTAAAAATTGACAAAAGTTTTATTTTAAAAGTAGACAAAAACCCTGAAGATAGAAACATTGTTCAAACGATTATATCTCTAGCAAAAATGTTTGACCTACAAGTTGTAGCCGAGGGTGTTGAAAACAGTGAATCTCTAGAATTATTAAATGCATGGGGCTGTGACTGGATACAAGGTTATTACATTAGTAAACCTCTACACGCCGATGACTTTTTGGATTTCTTACACCAAGAAGAAAAGCAATATGGTTAAATATTTTATTAATAAAGTAATTGCTAGCTACTATCTAGCAATTATTACTATGAGCTTACTCAGTCATTTAGTATTTACTGAAGCAGTGCATGCAGCAGATGGAAAATTAATATCAACAACAGGCGTTACGCAGGTAGAAGGTACTGGGGGTAGCGGAATTGTGCCATGGGCAACATTATCTGGCTATGATAGCCGAGAACAAATATCGGCCAATGCATTTATCTCCAGAGCTAACGTCGATGACTACGAACTAGATATTATTGGCCTATCGGCCAGTTTTTACGATAGGGTCGAAGTTAGCCTAGCACAACAAAAATTTACTATTGATGCTACTGGCGACAAAATAGAGCAAGACATTATTGGAGCCAAAGTAAGATTATATGGAGATGTAGTTTACAGTCCCTGGCCCCAAATTAGCGCAGGAGTCCAGCACAAGATTCTTAAAGATTCTGCAGTAGCCGACGCACTAGGTGCCAACAATAGTGATCGCGGCACTGATGTTTATTTATCACTAACTAAGGTACACCTTGGTGCAGTATTCGGGTTCAATGCTTTATGGAACACCACATTTCGCTACACAAATGCCAACCAATTGGGCTTACTTGGATTTGGTGGCACTAATGACAATCGTGAAATTGTACTAGAAGCCTCGGCAGCCGTTTTATTAAGCCGCCATTTAGCGATTGGCATCGACTATAGGGAAAAGCCTGACAACCTAGATACAAGCGAAGACGATTGGAAAAATTTATTTATCAGTTATTCTCCCAATAAATCCATCAGCTTAACAGCTGCTTGGCTTAGATTAGGCTCAATCGCAGGGGTTGATAACCAAGACGGTATTTATTTATCACTGACAGGGCACTTCTAGTCTAATATCACTTGGCCAAAAAAGGATACATAAGGTAAAAGTCATGAAACTCATCATTCTCTTAGCATTAACATTACTGATTAGCTGCGCCAGCCAACCTAGTAACTTATATAACAAAATCGGGGGAGAACAAACCATAGAGAGAATAGCAACTCACTTTGTCGATGAAATTGGCAATGATGAAATAATCGTGGCCTATTTTGAAAAATCAAATGTGGATAGATTTCATCAATCATTCAAAATTCATCTGTGCTCTCTAATCGATGGGCCCTGCAAATATGAAGGCGATGATCTAAAAGAAGTACATCGAGGAATGAATATTACCGAAGGTGACTTTAACCGAATAGTCGACTTGCTTATTAACGCAATGAGAACAGCAGGACTAACTCACAGAGAAAGAAATCGGGTACTAGCGAGAGTAGCACCCTTTAGAGGAGAAATAATTTACCAATAAAATACACTTACGTCTGTAAGATAAAATCACTTAGCAACGCGCATAGAAATAATTTTATCGGGGTTTCTTGGCGGCTCACCACGCTTAATCTTATCGACAAACTCCATTCCACTAACAACACGACCCCACACAGTATATTTATTATCTAAAAATGAAGCATCTTTAAACACAATAAAAAATTGGCTGTCAGCAGAGTTGGGCCGAGAAGAGCGCGCCATAGAAACAGCACCGCGCGTATGTCTCTCGCTATTAAATTCAGCCTTTAGCTTTTTGCCAGAACCACCTCGGCCAGTACCAGTTGGGTCACCAGTTTGCGCCATAAAACCTTCGATAACACGGTGAAACACAATACCATCATAAAATCCTTCTTCAGCCAATTCCTTAATACGAGCAACATGCTTAGGCGCTTTCTCAGGCAGCAATTCAATCTCGACCATACCATCTTTTAACTCTAACAATAGTTTCTCTGCATAGGCAGGGCTAATTAAGAATAAGCTCCATACAAAAATGGCTATAATTTTTTTCATTGCGAATCGTTCCTCGTGTTTAACTTATAAAATTGGTATGTGCTACTGCGCTGGCAGGTGATGCACTGTAACTTGTTGAAATGGAATTATCCATCCATGTTTATTAGCAATTTCAACTGAACTCTTTTGAATAAAACGTTTCAATCTGTAATAGTCAGAGGCCAAATCACTCTTAAAGGTTGCGATAATACGAAAATCCAATGATGAGGCGGCAGCTAAGCTAAATTCGACGGTTAAAAACGTATTAAATTCATTATAGCTTGAGTCTCGCATTACCATCGCCAACTCTTCTTTATATACCTTTAGCACTTCATCGGTAATAATATTTTGGTACTGATAGTCCAGACCAAAAATCTCGTAAATAGAAAAACTACCCTTCGATAAATTTTGTGGGCGCCTAGCTAAAAAATCGAGAGTCTGATAGGTAAAAATAGATCCGCCGAAATCTAACTCAACCACATCAGCTGTTTGTCGAACAACTTCACCAAAAACTCCATCCTCAAGCAATACAATATTGCCAATACTCGTAGGGAACCAAGACTCATCAGCATGAGAAACTCGAGAGCTTAGGTTAACAATTTCGGTCAGAGGAACTCTCAGGCTACTACCTAATAACGGATTACTCAAGCGTGTATGCACATTGAGTTTACTAATACGCCAAGGCAAACCTCTAAAGATTATTCGCTCTCCTTGGCGAATAGAGCCCATATTCAGCAATGCTTTTATCTCAATAATATAATCTGGCACAGTATCTTTAAGCGCCAAAATAATGCCCGCAATAATCAGTAGTGATATAACTAACAGTAGCCATTCACCAAAGGTGTAAAGCACAACAAAATAGGTAAGCACCATCAACATTACACCTAGAACGACACGACCAATAACAATAGCTCGCTCAACAAATACAGTGTCGTCAGGGTTTTTCCTGCGCAGCAGACGAATCGGGATCAACGACAATAGCCGAATACATTGATAAACAAAAAAAGCGGCTGCAATTGCAACAATAAAATGCAGCAGTATGCCAACAATAATCCCTGTAAAAATCTCCCCCAAGGTTGTCCAAATCGGGTTTTTAGATTCTTTTAGGCTTTCTAAATCTTTATTTAATAGAGATAATTTTTGCCGCGCAGTATTCCTTCTCGAAGTAGCAGAATCAAGCAGCTCTTTGACTTCTTTTTTTAATGCCGCCCTAGATACCTGTTCGAGATTAGCTGTTAGATTATCAACCGCTTTACCTAATTCTTTTTCTCGTTTTTCCCAGTAGCTAATATCAGCTTCGAGCTTTTCTATTAAGCGGGGACGCTCGCTAATATCTCGCAACTGCTCGAGAAGTGGCTCAAAAATAAGCTCCAAATCTTTACGCCAGTCAAAATCTTTTTTATCAGCAGGAGGTTCTGTAAATAAAGTAACGCCATTGGTAGACAGGTCGACAATTTCACCTCTAACGCCAACAATAATATCATTTACTGCTTCTAACTCTTGCGTTAATTGGTCTTGTGTTAACTGATCTTGTTCTATTTTTAAACGCTGACTGAGGCTTTTTTTCTCCTTCTCTTTTTCGTCCAGTATTTTATATAGACCTAGTAATTTTTGCTCAAATGTCAATTCAATCACTTCGACATCGATATCATCCTGAGCAATAGTGACCGGCACTTGCAAAAGTACAAAGCCATTGAAAAAGAGTAAAAATAGAATAAAGCGAGACACTAAAAATTTCACCTTGCTAGCAATAACTTATTATCAATAAACAGCAACAAAGTGAAAATCTTAACATAGAAAGAAAGCCCAAACCCAAAAGGTTTAGGCATAGAGCAGCTAAATTAACACTCAATGATATTGATTGGGACTTCAATCACATTCACAGCAAGACCACCGCGAGAAGTCTCTTTATACTTGGTTTTCATATCACGTCCCGTCTCCTTCATTGTTTTGATCACTTTATCAAGTGATACAACATGAGAAGAACCATCTCGTTGCAGCGCCATACGTGCAGCATGGATTGCTTTAACCGAGGCAACAGCGTTACGCTCGATGCAAGGCACCTGTACAAGCCCACCCACTGGATCGCAAGTTAAGCCCAAGTGGTGCTCCATTGCAATCTCAGCAGCATTCTCGATTTGATTAGGTGTACCTCCCAACACTGCTGTTAAACCAGCCGCCGCCATCGAACAAGCAGAACCTACCTCCCCTTGGCAACCTACTTCCGCACCACTAATAGAGGCATTCTTTTTATACAACATACCCACAGCAGCAGCTGTTAATAAAAAGTCACGCACACCAACCTGATCAGCACCATCAATAAAGTCCATATAATAGTGCATCACTGCCGGAATAATGCCTGCAGCACCATTAGTAGGCGCCGTTACCATACGACCACCAGCAGCATTTTCTTCATTCACTGCAAGCGCATAAAGTGTTACCCAATCGAGAACCGCCAGTGGATCAGTTGCCTCCGCATAACGACCTTTTAGCTCATTATATAAGCCCGAGGCACGGCGTTTTACCTTTAGACCACCGGGCAATATACCCTCTTGCCCACAGCCACGAATAACACAAGCCTTCATAACCTCCCAAAGCTCATCGAGTTTGGCCCGCACATTTTCAAGGCTATCGTTGGCAAGCTCATTTTCCATCATTAATTCAGCAATGGTAAAATTATGCTCCTTACAAAGTGCTAATAACTCAGCACCCGAATCAAAGGGGTAAGGCTCTTTGCGGTCATCTTCCATAATGACGCCGTTCTCCGCCTCACTTTCATCCAGAATAAAGCCACCACCCACTGAGTAATAGGCACAGGCATCAATGACTTCGCCAGTACTATCGTAAGCAGTAAAGCGCATACCATTAGCATGAAATGGCAGTGTTTTTCGACGATGTAAAACAATATCTTTTTCAATGGAAAACTTAATGGTTTTACCTGTTTGCCCCCCTAGTAGATATAGGTGATTATTCGCTGTCACATCGGCAATAATATCATCGACTTTATCAACATCTACTGTGCTTGGTCTCTCACCCATTAAGCCAAGAATGACCGCTTTAGGCGTACCATGGCCATTACCCGTAAGTCCTAGTGAACCAAACATTTCGGCTTTTATACGAACAATATCGTTAAGCTTATTGGTTTTAGAGAGCTTAGCAGCAAACTGCTCGGCAGCTACCATAGGACCAACGGTGTGAGAACTCGACGGGCCTATGCCAATTTTAAAAAGATCAAAAGTACTGATGGTCATTGACACACACCTTTATTATTTTTTATTGATTTAAAACGTAAATAGGCAGCTGTTTACGCAACAGCTGCCTACCGTAGTGTACTCATAATAGAGCAATAAAATAGATCCACTTTATCTGATTTGATTGCCACAAAGGCCTATTGACCATACCCTAAAAATGATAATTAAGGCATGGTCGCCTTCTGACTAGCAGTAGCACTTCCCTTTTCTGCCATCACTTAGCCCAGATGTTTACGCAACAATCGATTGCGGGCTCACAAAGTCGTAGCCAAGGTTAGTCGCCACTGGCCCGTTAGTGACCTGACCGCGATGTACATTTAAGCCATTTAATAAATGCTTATCGTCGGCACAAGCTTGCTTCCAGCCTTTCTCAGCAAGTGCAATAATGTATGGCAAAGTTGCATTATTCAACGCAAAAGAAGAGGTTCTCGCAACACCGCCAGGCATATTCGCCACACAATAGTGAACAACATCACCCACCATATAAGTAGGATCTTGATGAGTTGTCGCTTTTGATGTTTCAAAACAACCACCTTGATCAATAGCAACATCAACCACAACAGCACCTGGTTTCATGTTATCGATCATCTTTTTGGTAACCAATTTAGGTGCAGCAGCACCTGGTACCAATACCGCACCAATAACAAGGTCAGCGGCAGCAACATACTCTTTTAACGATTCACCCGTTGAGTAAACCATTTGTGCAGATGCACCAAACTGTGCATCTAAACGGCGAAGTGAATTGATGTTGTTATCTAAAATTGTCACCTGTGCACCCATACCAATGGCCATTTGTGCAGCATTACTACCCACAACACCACCACCAATAATTGCAACTTTAGCGGGTGCTACTCCGGGTACGCCAGCTAATAAAACACCACGGCCGCCTTGTGCTTTTTCAAGCGAATGAGCACCTGCTTGAATTGACATCCTACCAGCTACCTCTGACATTGGTGCCAATAATGGCAACATACCAGAATCTGAGGTAACGGTTTCGTAAGCAATACAGATAGCATCACTGTTAACCAAGTCTTTGGTTTGCTCTGGGTCCGGAGCCAAATGTAAATAGGTAAACAATACTTGGCCAGAACGTAACTTAGCACGCTCTTCAGCTAGCGGCTCTTTCACCTTAACAATCATATCTGCCTCGGCAAATACTTGATCTGCGTCGGCGGCAATCGTTGCACCTACAGCAATGTAGTCTTCATCACTAAAACCAATACCCACACCTGCACCTGCTTGTACAAGTACTTCGTGACTTCGACGAGTTAACTCTTTAACCGATGCAGGCACCATGCCTACGCGATATTCATGATTTTTTATTTCTTTAGGTACACCAATCTTCATTTTTATACTCCTCAATAATGCGGCTTAGGCCACACAAATAACGACCAATATAGTCAAATCAATATTGCCGATATTATAATGAGGATTAAAAGTCGATTTATCTTTTATTCAATCAACTGTAGTGTTTTATGCTTTAACAGTTAAAAAATTAAGTCAATTAGACTAAAATATACGATTAATTAGTTTATTGAGACAGCCATGCCTGATAAAAACAACTCTAATTTAGACAAAATAGACCGTAAAATACTACGTGAGCTACAGCTCAATAGCCGTATTGCCAATGTTGAACTTGCAAGAAAAGTAGGCCTAAGTGCAACGCCATGCTTAAATAGAGTCAAACGACTCGAAAAAATAGGCTGTATTGAACACTACACCATCAAAATTAACCCAGACTTTGTCGACGCCAAACTACTGGCCTATGTGGAACTGCGGCTCGATAGAACATCACGCAACGTCTTTAGTAACTTTCGTACAGTGGTACGGAAGTTACCTGAAGTCATGGAGTGCCACTTAGTATCGGGAGATTATGATTATTTATTAAAGGCACGCGTAAAAGATATGCACGCCTACCGAAAACTGTTAGGCGAGACATTACTTGCACTCCCCCATGTAAATTCATCGCGTTCATATATGGTGATGGAAGAAGTTAAAGATACCGAAATGATCGCCATTCCTGAACCCACAGAAAACAACTAATCGTAAGAGAGCACAGCAATAAGCAAAAACAAGAAATATAAATATCGACAGTCTAATCAACAACCGATACTGTTGACGCTTTAAATTGGTAAAACCAGCCCAAACCCATTAAAAAACCATAACACTAAAACATAGGAAAGCACATCATGGAACAAACTGTACTTAATTTTGTAACAAGCCCTTTAGTCTGGCTTGCAATCGTCGGATTATATGCCATAAAAAAATCGATTTACTTTGTGCCACAAAACCGAGGGTTTGTTGTTTATACCATGGGAAAATACAGCCAAACCCTCTCTGCCGGCGTTAACTTTATTATTCCTTTTGTACAGTCAGTGGTAGCCGACAGAAACCTTAAAGAACAATCATTAAATATTACATCTCAATCGGCAATCACCAAAGATAATATTACCTTAAATATTGATGGCATTTTATTCATGAAAGTTGTCGATGCCGCGGCGGCAACCAACAATATTACAGATTACAAACTGTCGGTTACTCAGTTAGCCATGACAACTATGCGTAATGCTATTGGTTCTCTAGAGCTAGACGACTGCTTCCAAAACCGAGATGCTATCAATGCCAAAATACTTGCAGCAATGACTGAAGCAACTCAACCTTGGGGTGTCATGGTCACGCGCTACGAAATTAAGGACATTGAGCCACCACAAACAATTCGTGAAGATATGGAAAAGCAAATGACCGCAGAGAGAGAAAAGCGCTCTGTAATCTTAACCGCTGAAGGAGTTAAAACCTCTGCAATCACCGAAGCCGAAGGACTAAAACAAGCGCGTGTTTTAGATGCAGAGGCTGCTAAAGCAGAGCAAGTTCTCGCAGCCCAAGCATCTAAAGAGTCTCAGATTCTAGAAGCAGAAGGTAAAGCGGCCGCAATTTCTCTAGTAGCCGAAGCCGATGCACTTGCTCTTGAAACTATCGGTAAAACAGCATCAACTAACGAAGGTGCAAAAGCGGTAACATTAACACTGGCACAAGACGCAATTGCAGCCCACCAAGCGATCGCCGCTCAAAGCACGGTTGTACTTACCGATGGTAAAACAAGTGATAATATATCTAACACCGTTGCTCAGGCGATTGCGGTCTCAGGCGCATTAAAAGGCGCGGTATAGCAAATTAAATAGGATAACTAGAGTGGATATTATTCAGTACTTTTCAGACAACCATGCCAGCTTATTATTTTTGCTGGCAGGTATCGCCTTTATCATCGAGCTGGCCGTCATGGGTTTAAGTGGCTTTGTGTTATTTTTTGCTATCGGATGTTTCTTAACTGGCCTACTGACTTATGCCGGTATCTTAACTAGCTGGGAAAGCGAAGCATTCAGTGTCGGTGCAATTAGTTGCATATCTGCACTGCTTTTATGGAAACCGCTAAAACGCTTTCAATCAAAAGAAATTCCAGTTGACAGCAGTAGCGACTTAATAGGGCGTGAAGTCACTTGCAAAGCAGACATAAATCGTGCCGAAGGAGTTGTTCGTCATTCAGGAGTTGATTGGCAAGCTCGATTAAACCCATTAAATAGCGAAGCCCTTATAAAGCAAGGAGAGCCTTGTCGTATTGTGAAAATAGACGGAACTATACTAATAGTAGAGCCGATCAGTTAATAGTTAAAAGAGCTGCCCCTCATGAATAAAAACATGCCCATTGATGCATTACGCTCATTTATAAAAATTGCAGAACTTGGCAGCTTTACTCAGGCAGGAGAGCAGCTAGCACGCTCACAATCAGCGATTAGCTTACAAATAAAAAAACTAGAGTCACTACTAGAGCAACCCTTGTTTTATCGCAAGGGGCACAATTTTGAGCTAACACCATCGGGTAAAACGTTAAAGAAGTATGCAACGCAAATACTACAACTCAACGATAGTGCCTTTGGCGAGCTCGATAGCAAAGCCATCGTTGGTAAAGTACGCCTTGGCATCCCCAGCGAATTTGCCATAGTATTACTACCTAAAATTGTCGCCAGCTTTGCACGCGAAAACCCTCAAGTAGCATTAGAGGTGATGTGTGATTTAAGCCGCCACCTAAACGATGATATTAAACGCGACAAATACGACCTTATTTTATCACTGCTAGATGAAAACCACCCCTACAACAAACCCAAGCCCAGTAACGTGAGCCAACACAAGCACTTTAGTAAAGACGATAAGCTTGTTTGGGTATCATCAGCTAATTACCAAAATAAAGAGGGCGAACCCATTCGTCTTATTGTTGCTCCAGAAGGGTGTATTTATAGGAAAAGAGCCATAAAACACCTTAACGAGAGCAACATCCCCTGGCAGATTATTTATACCATAATGGACCTATCGGGTATGCAAGCAGCTCTCGAAGAAGGGCTAGGCATTACGGTATTAGCGGAGCGCGCAGTGCCCGACTCACTCATTGCCATACCGCCACCAAGAGCATCAAAAGAGCTTGGCACTATGGGCATAGCACTCCTTTCTGCTGATAAAAAAATGAGCGAGGCCTGCCGAGTGCTCGCCAACCACATCAGAGAACATCTACAGTAAAACCTCCTACCGCTACACCTTTTAACTACACCCACCCTACAACCATCGAACAGCTCAAAACCTTCCATTTAAAATACAAATCCAGAAATTTAAATTATTCATTTTACATATCGATAAACAATATGAATAATACTGCCTATCTGTTGCAAATAACCCAAAACACAAAAACTCATTGCCCTATATTATCGAGGCAAAAAGCGGAATCAAATTGATGACAATAACCTACTACACCAAAGATCACGAATGGCTCATCATCGACAATGACATTGCCACACTAGGCATTACCGATCATGCGCAAGAAGCCTTAGGCGAAATAGTTTATGTAGAAGCGCCAGAGATAGGTACTGCTTGCCAAAAAGGCGAGCCAATAGCCGTTGTTGAGTCCGTTAAAGCTGCTAGCGATATCTACGCACCGCTTGATGGTGAAGTAATAGCCGTAAATACTGATTTGGAAGACTCTCCCGAATTGGTTAACGAGTCTCCTGAAAGCGACGGATGGTTCATAAAAATTCGCCTAGCCGCCCCACTAGATGCCAGTGGCTATATGAATAAAGAACAATACCTTGAATCTATAACCGATTAAGTAAAGGCTTAAGCATGTCAGACTTATTAAAAACTCCACTTTACGAACAACACCAAAATCTCGGCGCACGCATTGTCGATTTTGGTGGTTGGGCACTACCGGTTAACTATTCGTCGCAAGTTGAAGAACACAATGCTGTTCGCAACAACGCCGGTGTTTTTGACGTATCACATATGACGGTATCCGATATCACTGGTAGCGATACACTGCCGTTTTTGTCCAAACTACTGGCTAACGATATTTACAAAGTCTCATCACTACCAGGCAAAGCACTTTATAGCTGCATGCTCAATGAGAGCGGCGGTGTTATTGATGACCTGATTGTTTATTACCTAACAGACGAGTACTGCAGAGTCGTAACCAATGCCGCCACCAACCAAAAGGACATGGCATGGCTCGCCAAGCAAGCTGCATCATTTAGCAATGTGAGTGTCACCGAAAAATCAGATCTCGCACTAATCGCTATTCAAGGACCAAAGGCACTCGACATTATTCAAACAAAATTTAGCGACGACATTGCCAGCAGCACCAAAAACCTCAATCGTTTTCAAGGTACATTTACCGAAAACTCTGCCGATAATATTTTTATTGGTCGCACTGGTTACACCGGCGAAGACGGCGTAGAAATTATTCTACCTGCCAACAAGGCAGAGCAAATTTGGCAGCAATGTATCGACAATAATATTCAACCTTGCGGCCTAGGCGCACGAGATACTTTAAGGCTAGAAGCAGGCATGGCACTTTACGGTGCCGACCTCGACGAAGAACACACACCCATTGAATCTGGCCTGTCTTGGTCTGTTGCACTCAATGATAAAAACAAAATTCCACGCGACTTTATTGGAGCTACGGCGCTCGCAAGTAATTCTCGCTACAAAATGATAGGGCTAATACTAGAAGGCAAAGGGGTTTTACGTGGCCACCAAAAATTATTAAACAATAGTGAAGAAGTAGGTGAAATCACTAGCGGAACCTTCTCACCGACACTACAAAAATCTATCGCAATTGCTCGCATTAGAAGCAACTGCGAGCTCTCCATAGACTCGACACTCCATGTACAAATCAGAAAAAACCAAGTCGAAGCTCGCATTGTTAAATACCCTTTTATTTAACCTATGAAACTGCAACTAACTTTTAAAAACTTACAGAGAATTTCCATGAACAATCAGCAAACTAATCAATTTCAATATCGCCACATTGGCCCTCAACAAGACGATATTGATAGCATGTTGCAAAGTTTGGGTTATAGTGATTTAGACGAGCTAACAAAGGCAATCGTCCCCACAGCTATTGCCGACAATTTACCACTAGAGCTCAATAAAGCGCTAACAGAAGAGCAAGCACTTAAAGAATTACACGGCATTGCCAGACAAAATAAAATATTCACCTCACTCATTGGCCAGGGCTACTATGGCACCTACACGCCCGCAGTTATTCAACGCAATGTACTAAGAAACCCAGCTTGGTATACAGCCTATACACCTTACCAACCAGAGATCTCGCAAGGCCGTCTGGAAGCACTATTTTATTTCCAAACTATGGTCACCGAACTTACTGGCATGGATATCGCCAACGCCTCATTACTCGATGAAGGCACAGCAGCAGCCGAGGCAATGGCACTTTGTCATCGCGCAGGGCGCGGGAAAAAAAATACATTTTTAGTCTCGCGCTTTTGCCATCCACAAACAAAAACGATTTTAGAAACTCGCGCAGCACCGCTGCATATTAAGCTCGTAGAATTTGACGAAACTCAAGACATTCAAGACTGGGATGACGTCTTTGGTTTACTCGTGCAATACCCAAGCACTTATGGCGATGTATTTGATTTAACAGCACTCAGCAAAGCCGCACATGAACACAAAGCCATGATGGTATTCGCAGCAGACTTACTCGCGCTCACACTACTTACACCACCCTCGCAACTCGGTGCCGATATCGTTATTGGCAATACACAACGCTTTGGCGTACCCATGGGTTTTGGTGGCCCACATGCTGCATTTTTTGCCACCACAAAAAAACACCAACGTTCTATGCCCGGGCGCTTGGTCGGGCAATCTATCGATGCCGACAACAAGCCTGCTTACCGCTTAACCTTACAAACACGCGAGCAACATATACGCCGCGAAAAAGCGACATCTAACATTTGTACCGCGCAAGCCTTACTTGCGATGATGGCCACTTTTTACGCCTGCTACCACGGGCCATCGGGTTTAAAAACTATTGCAAAACGTGTGCACGGATTAACAAGCACACTTGCACAGGTGTTAACAAACAACAACATAACTTTGCTAAACGCAACTCACTTCGACACGCTACATATTGCCGTTAATAATGTTGAGGGTATTGTGCGAAAAGCGCAGAACGACGTATACAACATTAATGCAAAAGACAACAGCATTACACTGTCTCTCGACGAGACCAATACCCTCGCCGAGGTACAAACGATTCTCTCTTGGTTTGATATTTCACTGACAGAAGACGAACTCACCGATATTTATAACGCGCTAGCGACCGATGCCTATTTACCCGATAATTTTTTACGCAGCGATAACTTTTTAAGCCAAGAAGCTTTTAATAGCCATCACAGCGAAACCGAAATGATGCGCTACTTGCGCCGCTTGTCCGATAAAGATATTGCCCTTGATCGTTCCATGATTCCTTTAGGCTCATGCACAATGAAGCTCAATGCCGCAAGTGAAATGGAACCCGTCACTTGGCCTGAGTTTGCCAATATTCATCCTTTTGCACCCAACTCACAAACCCGTGGCTATCAAATTATGATCAAGCAGCTCGAAGAGATGTTGTGTGCTGCCACAGGTTACGATGCCTTATCGCTACAGCCCAATGCAGGCTCACAGGGTGAATACGCAGGCCTACTTGCTATCAAGGCTTACCATGAATCACGTGGTGATTTTGAGCGCGATATTTGTTTAATACCCAGCTCTGCACATGGTACTAACCCGGCTAGTGCGCAGATGGCCAATATGAAAGTCGTCGTCGTCGATTGCCTCGATGAAGGTGATGTCGACATTAATGATCTTAAAGAAAAAATTGCTGCCTACCCCAATAAAATCGCCGCAATTATGATTACCTACCCTTCAACCCACGGCGTGTTTGAAGATGACGTAACCGACGTGTGCGAGTTGATTCACAAAGCAGGCGGCCAAGTGTATATCGATGGTGCTAACTTAAATGCGCTCGTTGGTGTCGCCAAGCCCGGCAAATTTGGTGGCGATGTTTCTCATTTAAATTTGCACAAAACATTTTGTATTCCGCATGGCGGCGGCGGCCCCGGCGTTGGCCCCATTGGCGTTGGCAAACACCTAGAGCCTTTTTTACCCAAAGATAATATTAATGCAAATCGTCAAGGCGCCGCGGTTAGCGCAGCACCTTTTGGCAGTGCATCTATTTTGCCAATATCGTGGATGTATATGCGTATGATGGGTGCGAACGGATTACGTCGTGCAACACAAGTGGCTATTTTAAACGCGAATTTTATTGCCAAAGAACTCAGCGATAAATTCCCCATTTTATTTACCGGCAACAATGGCTTAGTCGCACACGAATGTATTATTGATACACGCCCGCTAAAAGAATTTGATATTAGCGTTGACGATATTGCCAAGCGCTTAATTGACTTTGGGTTTCATGCACCAACGATGAGTTTTCCGGTCGCAGGGACATTAATGATAGAACCCACCGAGAGCGAAAGTCTCGACGAGATAAATCGCTTTTGTCGCGCAATGAGCATTATTCATAAAGAGTGTATGCAAATAAAAAATGGCGAACTACCTAAAGACAACAACCCTCTATCCAATGCACCGCATACTGCAGAGTTTTTATTAAGGAGCGATAGCGATATCAGTTACTCGCGCGAGCAGGCGGTGTATCCCGACGAGCAAGCCGATAGAAGCGCCAAATATTGGCCACCCGTTGGACGAGTAGATAATGTGTATGGTGATAAAAATTTACTATGCTCTTGCCCGAGTATAACTGACTACCAAGAATAGTCTCTTTACGAGACTACTTTTTCTCCATCGTTTTACGAGAAATTTTTAGCACAATTTTACGTGGCAAAAATGGCACTATCCAGTTAAGCATAAATCCTAAAGCCAGCTCATTAAATGCGATGAGCTGGCCACGCTCCATTGCTTTATAACCACAAAGTGCTACCGACTCTGGCGTTTTTGCTTTATCAAAAACTTCAACACCCTCTAGATTGGCTGCCTCAATAAACCCGGTAGCAACAGGGCCCGGGCAAAGTGCTGTCACCGTAACATTATACTCGGCGACCTCTTCGGCTACCGCTTGACTAAAAGAAGTCACGTACGCTTTTGTTGCATAATAAACTGCCTGCAAAGGACCGGGTAAAAACGATGCCGTCGACGAAATATTTAGTACTTTACCACGCTTACGTTCAACCATGCCTGACAAATAATAATGAGTGAGGCTTGAGAGCGTGATCATATTCAATTGCATCATGGCTTGCTCATCTTGTAAATTGCGCTCATAAAAAAACCATGCCCACCAAAAGCCGCATTATTAATAAGCACATCGATCTGTAAACCAAGCGCTTGTGTTTTTTCAAAAACCTTACGCGCAGACTCCACTAGCGATAAATCTTCAATAATTACCGTGACTGCAACTTGATACTCACGCTCCAATTCAATCTTAAGTGCTTCCAGCTTATCTTTCGAACGGGCAACGAGCACAAGGTCGCCACCTTTTTTTGCATGAATCCTAGCAAGCTCTAAACCAATACCGCCCGATGCACCGGTGATTAACGCTATTCCAATATTGTTCATAATAGGGGCCATCAAACTAGCAAAAAACTAATCATTAAATAAATGTTAATAATAAAATAGATAGGCCGTATAGATTTATCAGAGGATATTCTCTACTTAGCAATAAAACGGTTACGGCCAGATTTTTTAGCTTTATAAAGTAACTCATCTGCACATTCGATAAGTTGCGAAGAGGGAGAATCGATCGCTGGAATGACAGTGCATACCCCAGCGCTTACAGTCACCACATCGGAAATTCTAGATTTTTCATGGGGAATTTTTTCTTCACGAACAACACTCAAACATTTCTCAGCAAGTAGGGCAACTTTTTCTTGGCTAACTTCGGGCAGCAACAACACAAATTCCTCGCCACCATAGCGACTGGCTAAATCCATTGAGCGCTTAGATACCTTCCTTAAAAGCTTAGCAATAATCTTAAGGCACTCATCACCTTGTTGATGCCCATAGAAGTCGTTATATTGCTTAAAAAAATCAATATCAATCATAATGAGCGACAATGGTGTTTGTTTCCTTTGTGCTCTCTGCCATTCTTTTTCGAGCGTCATGTCAAACATACGTCGGTTGGCGATATTGGTTAAGCCATCTTTAAACGACAATAGTTCTAGTTTTTTGTATAAACGCTCAAGCCTTCTTTCAGATTTTTTACTGGCTGTGATATCTTCGACGCTTGACCAAATATATTGCCCACCCTCTATAGTAACCACCTGCCCTGACAACCTAACAGGTATCAGACGCCCATCCTTATGGATATATTCTTTCTCAAAAGGCCCGTATTTCCCTGTTTTCTCTAAATTTTCTAAAAGGTCAAGCTCTTCATCTTTATATTTTTCAGGTGTGATATCCCAATAACTCAACTTCAATGTTTGCTTAATCGTTAAGCCAATAATATCTGCATACGCTTTATTAACATCAACAAGCTTACCATTCATTCTACAAAGCGCTAAACCAATAACAGCTTCTTCAAATAAAATACGATAGTATTTAGAATCTTTATGCATAAAAAATGCAATCCCTGTAACTCAAAAGAATAACAATTATTATTATTTTTAATTTTATTACTTATTGAAGAAGTGTAACACTAAATGCACATAGATAAGCTGAATAAAATAAATTAGTTACATTAAAATAAATACTATGCCAAAAGAAATATCACTAAAAAAACAGATAAAGATGGAAATAAAGGACAATCAAAAAGCAGACACCAAACTTAAATGCACACAGCTACTTAAGCAGCAATTAAAGTTATATATATCACACATCCGCACTAATGAACGTATTAATATCGTCACTGTTCTCAGAACACCTTGTTAAAAATATTCAGGCTATGCTCCCATTTTTTAACGAAATACTATAATTCGGTAAGCAGTCTTCACCTTAGTGTAAGATACGTGAATTAATAATTAAAACCATACTTGTTTTATAACAAAAAAATAATACCGCGACTGGAATGGGGCAGCATATAATCTTTTTTAACTGTTTTGATAAGTGATAAACAATGAGGAAGTGCACATAATGCGCCGAAAAGAGAGGTAAAAAAAGCCCTGAAATATCAGGGCTTTTAAACTAGGTTTATTTTTTATTTAAGGAGGGCTCTGCTCTAATAAAAATACCCCAATGGCTTCGGCATCTTGGGGGGCGCCTAAGGTATCAAGCACAGAGAGATTATAAATACCTAATATTGCATCGGCATTAGGACCAAGAATAACAAACTGCACATCGCCATAAATATCATAGCGAGTACTGGTACCGGCTGCGGTGATTCCGCCCGTGGGATCTGCTGCCAAACCCTCTATGGTAAAGCTATTAACCGCACCGGGTAATGCCACAGGATCTTGTGTGGTTGTCCCTGTCACATAAGGGATATGTGCATTCCAATCACCATCAGCGGTGGTTAAGTTAATAGTAAAATCTGTAATTTGTTGAGAACCAAAATTAATATCTACGCTGACCGCGCCCAAGGCGCCGCTGACGCCATCTTGGTCAATCGGGTTGCTGCCTAGAACCCTGCTATAAGTAACGCTTGTATTACCTAACGCTGCTGCACTTATATCGGGGGTGGCGTCGACTGAATAAGCATAAAAAAGATCTGCCGCATTGTAATTTTCATCCCCCGCTCCTTGGTTAATGATGACTTGCTGATCACTCCATCGTCCCCAATTCGCGGCATAGTTTGCTCCAACATGTTCTACTGTATCAGATAAATCATTCTGGTCTGGCATTAAATCTATAGTGAAACAATTGGTGCAATCAATGGGGTCGCTACCCAGTAGAATCTGATCAAAATTGCTCATCTCACTACTCACCACGCCGCCTACTAGAGTATTGGACGTTAAGGCTCCCGCCCCGTTATTGTGGGTAATCAGTCGAATACTGTCTGTGCGGGCAACCCCACTCAAAGATACTGCATCCTTGCCGGTGCCTGCCAAAATACTTGCGATGGATGACCCTGTACCTGCATCCAGAATCGTTGCCGTCAAGGCAACCACATTACTAGGAACACTGGGCTGCTCTAAGACATACGCGCCAGCCAAACTGTACAAGCCATTGGGGCTACCACTATGGCTGCCGTCTGTACTGGCCAGGCTATTTAATTGCAATGAACCAATCGCTGCCTCAGCATTATCACCAATTAATGACAAGGATATAGAACCCCGCATATCGAAGTTTGTGCTGCCTCCTGTCCCGCAGCCTGTGCATCCACCCACCAGCGGAATCAAAATCTCAGACGCACCGGCCCCGCTTAGGCTAACAGCACCATCATTAGCCGCAGTATAATTGATGGAGGCTGACGCATCGGAAAAAGAAGCACTAAGATTAACGCCAACAATTTGCTGGCTTAGGAAATTAATCGTGATTGTGAGCGTATTTAGATTAACCACTTGGCCCTGCTCATTCACGGCGGCACCGCCGCGGAGTTGATAATCTACCAAGCCAGCACTAGGTATTAAACTGGTTGCCTGATCCGAATAAGCGTAGGGAAGCCAATTGATTACATCCAAACTCACTCCGTCGTCAGTAAAGGTTTGCTCCGCATTCCAAAGCCCCCAAAAGGCCTCAACATCGTCATTAGGGCCAAGGTCTGTGATTGCGCCAACAGCAACCGGTGTACCGCGCTCTACAGAGCTAGAAAAATCATTACTTGTTTGATAGGCGGTTACGTAAACATGGGTATTATCGAATATCACCTGCTCTATCGAACTCCCTACTACAGAGTTAGAAGCTAACCCAGCATAGGATTCAAACGTGCCACTATCGTCAACAATATTGGCAACCGCCGCAATAGAACTTGGGCGATTGATCAGTGGCAGTGGGTTAGTACTGCGATCAAACAGTAATGGACGCTTCAATAAAAAAACACCAGCCAATTGCGCATCGAGCGTATCGGCTCTCAGATTATAAGACACTAATACAGCCTGTGCCTGAGCGCCTAAAAACACCATATTCACAATGCCCGTTGCTGTATCATTCAAGCAACTTGAGCTACAGCCACTATCATCGTCGGTCACCACGCCTACAAGGCCAAAGGAGCGAACACTTGAGCCACCCAGCGCTATTGGGGCAGGCAGCGATGCAGTCATACTAAAACCACCAGTGCCTGCACCTGCATCATTGCCTGCTTCAAGAGTAAAAGCAGTAATTTGCTGATTGAAAAAATCGACGTCTATAGTAAGTGCATCAATACTGCCAGACACACCGTTTTGATCCGTAGGGTTGGTAACACGGCTGCCATTTCCCACTACATCATATGTTACTGCTATAGGCTCTACCGTGGAGATGTCTTCTGTTGCATCCTGCGAAAAGGCGAAATGAAAATAATCGTTAATGGTGTAAGGAGTACCTTCATATTCAAGGGATGCATTTGTTTGAAAGCGCCCAATAATGGCGTTATAGGCATTGGTTGAAATAGCGCTTGCTTGCTCTAAGACGGCCATTGAACTGATAGCTTGCAAGTCGAGATTCAGGCAATCGCCACTTACCACGCATTCGAAATTGTCGAACCCTCCAACCATCACCTCCCAAGTGTTGTTTATACCGTCGAGCAGGCGAATATTTTGACTAGCCCCACTGGCACTGATCACGCTGGAGCCGTTATTTAACACCGCCGCCGCAAAACCGACACCATTGTTACTCTGATCAGGTTCAGAGGTAAAATCAGGATTTGAGTTACTGCCACTACCGCCACCACAGGCTGTTAACAATAGGGCAAACACCATCACATAAAAAAAGGGAGTGCGCATAGCATTGATTACATCCATTAATCTATCTTTTAAATGCACACACAAGCCCATCAGACTCTTCACCCTTTGAATTTAAAATATGGCCTAAGATATCAATATGTTAAGAATACCAACGATAGCTGTATATAGTCCAAAAGGACTGTTTTTAGCGCTAAACACGATCAATACTCAGCGATGGCCGCATCACGCGCCCCTACTGGTGGCATAACCTCACTTTGCTTTTTTACCCCGTTGATAACTTGCTTGGCTTTCTCTTGCAATTGCCTCTCTACCCACTCCATAGAAGGCAGGCTTTGAAAATGCTCAAGAATGTTTGTGATTTTTTGTATCGCTGCGCGGAGTAATGCTTGCCGATACTTTTCAACAGCAGATAGCGGCAGAGGCATTTGCGGATAGGGAATATTGTTTTGATAAATAGTATCACGCTCATCACACCAGGATCGCATCTCAATTAATGCTGCGTTTTTAATCGCAGGGTTTCCATCAAGCCATGCTTTTATGTCGATATTCAATAGACTTTGTATTATTTCTGCCCAGGCAGTTAACTCATCCTCTTCGGGTTTTTTTACTCTTGCGATGATACTTTCTAAAGTAGTGTCGGGGATCGAAGCTTGTGCTGCACTATCGCGAAGTAGTTGAACAAATGGCTCTGTACCAGCGCCATATTTTCCAAAAACAACCACCGAATATTTATCATCTACTGATGCACTCACATTAGCCTGATTATTATCAGATAACGCTAGAATTCTATTAGCTATCGTATGGCAAGTACCATTAACTGTATTATAAATACCCCCTTGATATTGCGGCTGGGGCTCGGCATTGGGTGCAACAAATACTGTTGCCCAATGCAAGTATATTTTAAACGTTCCAAGATTAGAACCTGGTTCACTAGGCATGTAACTACGACCAAAGCATCCCCAACTCGTCTGGTGATTTTGTGATTCCGTTAAATAAACGTGGTGGGCATCTTTAAGGCCCATATAGCCTGGGGCAGGTAGCGCTCGTGCAGTGACTTCTTTCATATTTAACATATTCATATACTATCTCCTTATTATTTTTCCATCTCAATTAAAAGCAAGAAAATAATATCGAGAGAGGTTTTTAGCGTAAATAGTCCTTTTGGACTGTTTTTAAACTTAGACTTCATTAACTAGTCCTTTTGGACTAGTGTGTTCCGCCCTTTTTGCGCATAGAATACATATCTATAAGTCACTTGCTAGATGAGATTATAAAATGAGTGCCCAACGCTTTTTGATTGTCGATGACCATGCGCTGTTTAGAACAGGCTTGAGTATGATTTTGCAACAAGACGAGAGCGTTGCTGAGGTCATTGAGGCAGGCTCGGTGCTTGAGGCAAAAAATTTAACGCTAGACCTACCTAATCTATTACTGCTTGATATTCAAATGCCAGGGCTTACGGGAATAGAAGGTATTACTATTCTTAAAGATAGATTCCCGATGACGCCTATTATTATGCTCTCCTCTAGTGATAAACCACAGGATAAGCAATTAGCACTCGCGCAAGGCGCTGCTGCTTTTTTAAATAAAGCAGCAACAGCCGAAGAAATTCATAGAGTGATCAAACAGGTTTTAACAGGCAACTTGGTAGACGATAATCACTTGTCCAAACAAGAGAACACGTTAAATAATAAACACCGACAATCATCAAGTATGATCGGTGATGAAAGTGATAAAAAATTAACGGCGCGCCAACTAGAAGTACTTGCACTTATTTGCGAAGGAAAATCGAATAAATTAATTGCACGGGAACTCAATGTATCGGAGAATACGGTTCGCGGCCATGTCTCCTCTGTGCTAAGTTGTCTAGGTGTATCGCGCCGAAGCGAAGCCATTATGGTGGCGCAAAAACAAGGGATTATTTCTTATTAAATTAACACCTTGATCACACCACTTTTTAACCACTACTAACCATTATTTATGAATGTAATAAGAAGAGTACAGTACTGGTTACCTATTTTTCGCAAAGAGAATATTCTTAGAGAACAGATTCGGCTAATACATAATAATTATGTAGTGGCTGTTATTGCCTACTGGTTAACGAGTCTTATCGCCAGTATTGTTGTGTATTTATTTTCTAATGACCTCACAATCTTTATTTGGCTTACGGGTACCTCTGCTATTACAGTTTATTCGTTATTGCATTACTTTCGCCTTGCAAAAAACTTTAACCCACTTGCCGAAGCACGATATCAGACGGGGATTTTATTCGTGATGGGCAGCTTGTTTGGCTTGCTATCTATCATTTATATCAAGCCAGATTCAGACCCAGTATTACTTGCTTATATTATTATGTTAAGTGCTGGCGCTGCCGCAGGTGCTTTGGTGATGCAGGCTCCTTGCTTGCCTGTTTATACCGCTTTTTTACTCTCGTCTATGCCTGGGCCATTTGTAGGTTTTTTGATTCTTGGCGGCGTCTACTACGGTATTGTTGCAGCCATTGTTATTTATATATTGGTATTGTATTACTGCGGCTACAATATGGAGCGTACAGTTAAGCACTCTATCGAGTTACGCTTTGCCAATGTCGATCTTATTGATAAATTGCAAAGTGCTGTTGGGAGTGCCGAGAAAGCCAACCGAGATAAATCGGTTTTCTTAGCATCGGCAAGTCACGATTTACGCCAACCACTACATGCTATGGGCCTGTTTATTGAAACTATGGGGCAGCTCGACTTAAATCAACAACAAACTAATGTCTTAAAGCATATTAATTTAGCCAGCGATGCCACACGCGACATGCTCAATACCTTGCTAAATTTTTCAAAACTCGATGCCGGGGTAATAGAGCCAACCTTTGAAGCGGTAGATTTACAAAACCTACTTGCAAAATTAGAGCAAGAACTCGGGGCAACAGCTGACGGCAAACAATTGTTTTATCGGTCACGCGAGACAAATTTAGTCGCTCACACCGACCCTGCTTTACTCGAATTAATTTTACGCAATATTATTAGTAACGCTATACGCTATACCAAAACTGGCGGGCTGTTAGTCTCTTGCAGACGACGCGACAATTACGCAAGTATAGAAGTATGGGATACCGGCATAGGCATACCAGATACCGAACAAGGCAATATTTTTAAGGAGTTTCACCAACTCGGCAACCCAGAGCGTGATAGACAAAAAGGCTTTGGCCTTGGGCTTGCCATTGTCAAAGGGCTTTGCGAAACATTAGGTGCAGAGCTTATATTAAATAGCCGCTTGGGTAAGGGCTCTACGTTTAAAATAGTGCTGCCTTTATCGAACGAGCCTATTATCAGCGATGCTCTCAGTACCATTGACGAAAAAGATTTTATAGGTTTACATTTTTTATTTATAGATGACGATGAAAGTATTCGTGCAGCCATGAAAAGCCTACTTAATTCTTGGGGAAGCTATTGCACTACTGCCGAGTCACTCGACCATGCACTTTTCTTAAAAGAAAACAATAACACTGTACCCGATGTACTTATCGTCGATTATCGGCTACGCGAGAATAAAACCGGTGGAGAGGCTATTATTGCCTTGCGCAAACACTTTAATAAAAAAGTACCAGCTGTCATTGTTACCGGAGATACAGCAGCAGACCGCCTACGCGAGGCGCAAGAATACGACGCCACGCTACTGCATAAGCCCGTTGTAGTTAGCGAGCTACAAATTGCAATAAAAGATTTGTTAAGAAAAGCATAACTATGACATAAAGGCATATCAGGCATACGGAAAGTTACCCAAAGAGAACGAACATATCAGCAAGCCAAATATAAAAAACACTAAGCATGCTGATATCACATGCAATAGAAAGTGCTGTTTTTTATTCTTGATAAAATTAAAAAGCCCATATATCAATTGGGCAAGTCCTAAAAAAACCAAGCAGTAACACAGTAAAAGCGCGTTCTCTATCAAACTATTTTGCAACTCATGACCAATACCTTTTACATAGGCATTTTGTAAGAGTAATGTATAAAAACTAAAACCAATAGTATATATAATGGGCGGCCAAAATATTTTTAGATAGCGCATATAGCTTTACCATTCCATCTTATTTAAGCACCTTCTACAATAGTGCAAACTTGCCACAATGCATGACCGCTCAAACGGTATTTTCTCTCAAAGGCAGTAATATCGATGTCGCTTTTATATTCGTCTATTGCCGAGCATCGTTTAGCAACATCTAAGGCGGCATTAAATTCCTGCGCATAAATACGCCAGTTTGTGCGCAGTTCGATAGATTCGCTAACGGATAAAAGATTTTTAAAGGTGGGGTGGCCATGCCAGCGTCTTTGCAAGTGCTGGGTTTTAGGCCAAGGGTTGGGGTAGAGTAAAAAGTGCTTGTCTGCCTTGATACTTTCTTGCTCCATAAGTCGCCAAAAATCTGTACAATCGCAGCGCAGCAAGAGGCCATTATCAGCAAGTTTTTTATTCTCATTATTGGCCAAGCGCTTAGCCGATTGATCCAATCCCACTACCAGGTAGTTAGGGTATTTGTTCGCAAAAAACCGTGTACTCTCACCTGTACCGCAGGCACTATCGAGTATTATCTTAGGGTCACCTAGCTCACTTTTACGCTCCAAAAACTGATCGAACGCCTCTTGATTATAAGCCACTATCGGACGCTTAAATTCGCTCTCTAAGTGCTTACTTACAGTTTTTTGTAAGTCTTTATGAATACCCTCTTGTGGAGAGTCGATAACTTTTGCGGGAGTAAAACTCATAAGCAATGATTAAATTGGCAATAAAAAAGGCTGCATTATAGCGATAATGCAGCCTTTTTAGGTAGTTATTAACTACAATATGAACCTACACTACGTAGTTCTAAGCTCTCGATTAGTGATCGAGGATTTGGCTCAAGAATAATTGCAGGCGGTCAGTTTGCGGATTATTAAATAATTCTTCTGGTGTATTTTGCTCAACAATTTCGCCCGCGTCCATAAAGATAACGCGATCAGCGACTTTTTTCGCAAAGCCCATTTCGTGAGTCACACAAAGCATTGTCATACCTTCGTCTGCAAGCTCGACCATTACATCAAGTACTTCTTTAATCATCTCTGGATCAAGCGCTGAGGTTGGCTCATCAAACAACATAATTTGTGGCGACATACAAAGTGAACGCGCAATTGCTACACGTTGCTGTTGACCACCGGATAACTGCCCTGGAAATTTATCAGCCTGCTCAGGAATCTTCACACGCTCTAGATATTTCATAGCAATTTCTTCGGCTTCTGCTTTTGGTTTTTTCTGTACCCAAATTGGCCCAAGCGTTAAGTTCTCTAGAATAGTTAAATGTGGGAACAAGTTGAAGTGCTGAAACACCATACCCACTTCACGGCGAATGGCTTCGATATTTTTTACATCTTCGACCATCTCGACGCCGTTCACAATTAACGAGCCACGTTGAAATTCTTCAAGGCGGTTAATACAACGAATAGTTGTCGACTTACCTGAACCCGATGGCCCACAAATAACAATCTTTTCGCCTTTTTTAACGGTTAGGTTGATATCTTTTAATACGTGAAAATCGCCATACCATTTATTCAGGTCTTTAATGATAATGGTATCTTCTACACTATCTGCAACTTTTGATTCTGTACTCATAGTAAACCTTTATAATTTATCTATTTCTATTTTTATTTTTTACTGGTTAATCCGGCAAATTAATTTCTGTGGCTAGTATCTAATTTTTTCTCAATATTGCTAGCCAACATAGACATACCAAAACAGCAAAGCCAGAAAATCACACCAACAAACACATACCCTTCGATGGCGTGACCACCCAACCAATTAGAGTTACTCAATGCAGTCAACAATGTTTGAAGTACTTCTGGAATACCAATAATTAGCAAGAACACAGTATTTTTAAACAGCATCACAAAGGTTGCCAAAATATTTGGCATAGAGACTTTGATTACCTGTGGCAAAATAATCAGCAGTGTTTTTTGCCAATAACCTAAACCAATTGAATCCGCTGCTTCGTATTGGCCCGATGGAATTGCCTGAAAACCACCGCGAAATACCTCAGCCATATAACCCGACATAAAAAAGATAAGCACAATCCAAACTCGTACCAATTTATCGACATTCGTACCTTCGGCAAAGAATAGTGGCAGCATTACAGAGCCCATAAAGAACAATGCAAGTACGGGTACACCACGGAAAAATTCGATAAACACAACACTAATTGATCGCGCCAACGGCATGTCTGAGCGCCTACCCAAAGCCCATAAAAAACTAAAGGGAAACGCAACAATAATTGCTGCGGCTGCCATTAGGACATTAAGTGAAAAACCACCCCAAAAATCAGTATTGACATGCTCTAAACCCACTAAGCGACCATCTAGTATTGCGATACATAAAAAAGGCAATACTAGAAATAAAGGCACACTGACTTTTAAGCGATAGCTTGCGGGCAAAGTAAACGACATTACAATCACAACAAAGAGTAATATCAACGAGAGATTTACACGCCAAATTTGATCAGTAGTATAACTACCGTAAAAAAACTGCTGTGACCACGCTTTTACAAATACCCAACAAGCACCATCGCCTACACAGGCGTCTTGATTGGCACCACTCCAGGTAGATGAAATAAACATCCAATCAATAATATCTGGGATGACATTTGCTAAACCCAACATAATTAAAATGGTAAACGCAGCATTTGGGATAGACGAAAATAAATTACCTCGCATCCATGCAACAATACCTACGGTAGAGTCTGGTGCGGGTTTAGCCTCTGCTGGCTTAAATTCGATAGGATCACTTTTAAATGTATTCGCCATGATTAACGCCCCACCAATTCAACATTATTATTAAAACGGTTCATCACAAAGGAGATGAACATGTTCAACGCGAAGTACACGATAATTGCCATAAAGATGGTTTCAATCGCCTGACCAGTTTGGTTCAAGGCTGTACCTACAAAGACATTAAATAAGTCTGGATAAGCAATGGCCGCTGCCAGCGTAGAATTTTTTACCAAGCTTTGATACTCAGAGTTAAGCAAAGGCACAATCACACGCATTGCTTGCGGCACAATAATGAGTGACATAATTTTGCCTTCGCGAAGGCCGATACTTCTAGCAGCCTCAGTTTGCCCATGGGGTACCGCTTGTATACCTGCACGCACAGCCTCAGCAATAAAGGCACCGGTATATACCGATAAGGCAATCGTTAATGCCATCAGCTCAGGAATAACGGTAATACCGCCACGAAAACCAAACCCTTGTAGCACAGGGTAGTCGACGGTAAACGGAATACCCGTTATTAAAGTCGCTAATAGTGGCAGGCCAAAAAAGAGGCCTAAGCTCGCATAAAAAACTGGGAACTGCTCACCCGTAGCATCTTGACGTTTTTTTGCCCAAGACCTCATAACAAAGATTGCAACTATGGCAACGGCAATAGCAATGTAAACCAGTGTAGAGCCGGCTTGCCCAACAAGTTGCGGAATAAACAAACCACGCACATTTAAAAATATGGCCTCACCCAAACTCAAGCTATCGCGAACACCAGGGAGTGTGGCTAATACCGCGGAATACCAAAAAAGAATTTGTAATAAGAGTGGAATGTTGCGAAATGTTTCAACATAGACAACGGAGACTTTTTTAATCAACCAGTTTCTGGAGAAGTACATCACGCCAAAGATAAAGCCCAGTATGGTCGCAAGGATTATGCCCATAATGGATACTAAAATCGTGTTGAGGAAACCCACAACAAATACACGCAGATAAGTGTCTGTCGAGTCAAAGGAAATCAATGACATTAGCACATCGTAACCGGCAGCGTTATCTAAAAAGCCAAAACCACTTTTAATACCTGCGGCCTCAAGGTTACCTAATGTGTTACTAATGATGGTGTAAAAGAAATAAGCCAAACCTGCAATTAGCAGTGTTTGATAAATAACAGCCCGATATTTTGGATTATTATAAAAAGCATGCGAACCTGAATCTGTCTTACGGGTGGCTGCTTTAATTTGTTCTGTTGTTTTTTGTTTAAACATAAAGCAATACTTACAGAGATGAGAGTTTAAAACTCAGGGATAAATACAAAGGTGTAAAAAGCTAGAGCGAAACGAGAAAGTGACACTTTCGTGTCACTTTCATAATCGCTTTACATTAGCGCATAGCTGGCGAGTACAAGATACCGCCGTCTTTCCACAATGCGTTAAGACCACGAGAGATTTTAAGCTGAGAACCTGAACCGACGTTACGCTCGAAAGATTCAGAGTAGTTGCCTACTTGCTTAATTACCTGAAGTGCCCAATCAGCATTTAGACCTAAGTTTTTACCTAGCTCACCTTCAGTACCTAATAAGCGCTTGTTACCTGGCTTACCGTTTTTCGCTTTATCGGCAGCGTTGGCAGAAGTAACACCTTGCTCTTCACCTTCGATCATTGCATTAAGTGACCACTTAACGATATTGAACCATTGGTCATCACCTTGACGAACAACAGGACCTAAAGGCTCTTTAGAAATAACCTCTGGTAGTACGATAGCGCCTGCTGGATTTTTTAAACCAATACGTAATGCATAAAGCTGAGATTGGTCAGAAGTTAAGAAGTCGCAACGACCTGATTCAAAACCTGAACGCGTTTGGTCAGAAGTATCAAAAGTAACAGGCTTGTACTTGATATTGTTTTCACGGAAGTAGTCAGAGATTGCAAGCTCGGTGGAAGTACCCGCTTGAATACATGCGTTAGCACCGTCTAGCTCTTTAGCTGATTTAACGCCTAGCTTTTTGCTAACCATAAAACCTGTACCATCATAGTAAACAGTACCTGCGAAGTTTAAACCAAGAGAAGTATCGCGGGTGTGAGTCCATGTCGTATTACGAGATAATACATCGATTTCGCCAGATTGAAGTGCAGTAAAGCGCTCTTTAGCGGTTAAAGGCTTGTACTGTACTTTGCTTGCGTCGCCTAAAACTGCTGCTGCCACTGCGCGACAAACGTCAACGTCTAGACCGCTCCAATTACCTTTTTCATCTTTCTGAGAGAAACCAGCAAGACCGGTACTCACACCACAAGATAAGACACCACGTTTTTTAACGTCGTCTAGGGTCGCTGCTTGCGCACCTAGGGTTAGGCCAAGCGCTAAACCGCCAGCTACAAGGGATGAAATTTTAATCATGAGTTTCTCCTAGTTGTATTTATATTTTTGTCTCAAACGAGATAGAAATTAGTTAACTATTATTATGTATCTTTAATCTAGTAAGTTGAGCCTAATAAGCGCCTATTAAAAGACCAAAGATAAATTTGATGCTAATCATCTACTTTCTACGGCCACTAATAGATTTATTTTTATCGTTTGGAGCAACCGTAATTGCTCAAAGCCGTAGGTAATCATAATGCCATCAATCTATGATGAACAGCAAATACATATAACAAATAGGCATTAAAAAAATATATTTTTATTCCGTAAATTCAATTTGATACGATATGGCACACAGCCGAGTTTTTTATTCTTTTAGTTATAACCCTAATTAAAATGTTAATTTTTAAAACTAAAAGTCTCAATAAAAGCTAATTTATATGATTGAAGAAGTTGTTGGCTCAAACAAATAATTAAGGCTCTATTTAAAAATCCACCCGCCAGGGCGACAATAACAAAAGTTATACCCATTAATGGTAAAAAAGAATTTCCAAGCAGTACCTAAGTCCAAGCCTTAATCAAACCAAAACCACTCGTCACTAATAAAGCGGCACCTAGCATTCTATAAAATTTAACACTATCTGTAGCTAATAGATGCTGATGTATACGAGACCCCAATATATGCCCTAGTGCTGCACAAGGCAGTAGCCATAAGTGGTGTATTAGCTGTAAATCAATATCTGCTATGACGAATGACCCAACTTTAATAAGAACGAGCACAAACCATAGGGCGAATAGTGTGTCGCGTAGTTGAGCGCGAGCAACATACTTTGAAAAAACAGCCACAATCAATGGTGCACCAATAAGCGATGTACCACTAATATAACCACCCACAATTAAAAAGAGCAGGTCGGCAAGTTTATGTTTACTCTCAATATGGTAATTAAGCACATAGGAAATTGAATATAGCCCAACGATAGTAAAGATAATCGTATTCATAATCTGGGCTGGCAACGTGATCAAACCAAACACCCCTATACACTTAGGGATGATCATAATTAGCAGCGCCTTACCTAAAAAAGGCCATGCTACCGTTGGCTCAGCAAATCCTTTTTTAGCCCGACGATGGCTTTTGACGACAGTAAGGGATGAAAAAACCAATAAATGAGCGGCTAGTATTGGTAAATAAACTTGCGGACGATCATCAATGATTAGTAAAAATGGTAAAGCCAGAACAACCCCACCAAAACCTAATGCAGAACGCACAATGCCGCTCCACATAAAAATTAACGCAATTAATCCGTATTGGTACAAGGCTAGTGACGCCAAGACAGCACTCCTGAAAAGAATTTAACCTAAAATCAAATCGAATAACCCTGTTATTCGATGGCAATATTACGCTGCCTAATTCTATCAGCTAATTCTTCTCGCCAAACTAACAAATGCTCTCTGATTGCTTTGGGCTTAAATATTAGAGGCTCGGAATATTCAAAATTCTCTTTGGCTTCACGGCCACGAACAATATCACGCGAACGATCAAAAGCATCGATAAAGTTCGAAGAATTTGGCAAGGCATCTTTAAAAAATGCCTCACCAAAATAGGTCATCTCGGCATTATTGGTACAACCAAAAGAGGTTTTATCGGCTGAAGAAGCAACAACAACTAATGTGTTATCGTCCTTTACTGTTTCAAGATAACCACCGGCATAGCAAGAAGAGACAACTACCACCTTAAACTTAACGGGCAAGCTACGAACAATATCTCCCATACGCTTGGCACTTAAATTCATTACATTTAAGCCATCCATAGAGAGCTGAAAATTAAAATCTTTAGAGCCATGGCTGGTCATATAGAGAAATAATATATCATTCTGCGCATCCATTTTTGCTGCCACACCCTGTAACACTTTCTCTATACTGGTTGGTGTTGCTAAAGGTATATCTTGATAGGTGACATTACTGTTAATCAATAAAGTGGATTTATTTGCAGTATCATAATCTTCGTCGAATATATTTTTAATGATATTCACTTCTCGACGAAAAACACCTTGCCCACCGTCACCGGCAATACCGACAAAATACATTTCTATTGCATTGGGGTCTTGCTCATCCAACGCGTCAAGCTGCGCATCTATAAGCGCTGTTTGACTATAAAGCACTTCTTCGACGACAACCTCGTTGTTGTATTCTGCTAAATTGTTATCTGCTTCCACCAATTTGCCATATTCCCAAACGCCTTCTATTTTTAAAATACCATCAATGGGTTTAGCGTAAGTTAATATGCCTTTACCGTGCTTTCTGCCCCACTGAAACTGTCCTTCGTAACGCTCGTCATCTCGCACTAAAGTGCCAAGACCACTGTACTGCCCTGCAACAAATTCACCTTCGTAGCTTACTTCGTCACCAAGAGTTTGGTGGCCAACACCTTCGAACTGCCCATTAACAAAATCACCTACATAAATACTTTTTTTGTACTGAAAACGCCCCTTGCCATCAAACATCCAGTTTTTAAAGCCACCGGTATAGATAACCTCGCCATCTCTATAATCACCCTGCCCGGTTAATTCGCCATCAACAAATTTACCCTGATAAATTTTGCCATCCGACGAGGTAAATAAACCCTCGCCATTAAACAAATTATTAGCAAATTGGCCTTCATAAATATCGCCATTACTATCGAGTAATTTACCCTGGCCGCTAAATAAATTATCTTTAAACTCACCTGTGTATTTTTTATTTGCAAAGCGAAGGGAACCAGAGCCATTTGCCTCGCCAAAATCGACATCGCCTTCGTAAACACTGCCATCGGGATAAGCAATGGTACCCACCCCTCGGGCAACGCCTTTTACAAACTCACCCGTATATATATTGTTGACTGTCTCATAACGCCCTTGGCCGTGAAACAAACCTTTTTTAAATTCGCCTTCATAGCTGTCACCATTGGGCCAAATAATTCGCCCTTTTCCGCTTAGCTCTCCCTTTAGCAATTCACCATCATATTCACCCCCATCTGGCAAAAACGAAACAGGAATAGCAACGGTATCGGTAAAGTATTGTTTGTTTTCGACAACGACGGCACCAACAACAAAACCAAAAACTACGACAAAAATAAATTTAAGCACGACTCTTCTCTTTTTTATTTTGCAATTATTAAATACAAATGACGGTCTCTTTTTATAGTGAGACGATTTTATATAATTTTTTACTTAGCTTATCTGCTGCTTTTTCGAAATAGGCATTAGCATTTGATGACAGTCACGACAACGGTATTGCTGAATACCTTTTTGAAGCTTTATATGACGATAACTGGTTAATTTTACCTCACGACAAGCACAAGCATAATCGTAACGTTTAACCTTACGTACAGGAATGCCCTCTAAGGTATAACTACCATGAACCTTAGGCTCCGCACCCAAATCGCGCATAATACCTTTCCATTCATGTCCGTGAGGCTTGATTCTATTTAGGCCATACAGACAGTCGCTAAGGTAGTGAGCAACCTCATGGGGTATCGTATTATCATAACTATCCTCAGGGTATTTAGCGAATAGCCATGGGTTAAAACGGATTTCCCTATTTATCGAGTTATTCGCCAGCACCAACCCCCGCTGCTTAGGGGGTTGATAGCAACGATACATGCCAGCCGCTTTACCACGCAAATTAAACTCTACGTTAATCTCTGGAAACTGCTGCCCATAAAGGCTCGATGCCAACTCAATATAATGGCGAACTTGATCGCGAGCCCGAGATTGCTCGACTAAATCTATTGGTGTAATTATTTCCATTGCCTACCCAATGTACTATCAAAGCTTTATAGATTAGACAGAGACTTATTCATTGCTGCACAATAAATACCTCTGTATTAAAGATCTATTAAACAATAGCTAGAGACCCTCAGCAACACATTATTAGTGTGTGTATTTTCAGGCAATTAGGGGCGAAGGTGTGAGTAACAGCGTCACAATCAGTTGTAAATGAAGGCAGTAAATGTATCGTCAAATATAATAGTGCTTAGGTAGGCGGCCTTTATCGGTAAATATTATGCCTTCAGCCTCCAATAAGCGCCGTTGTTTTGCAGCATTGGAGAAGTCAGCCAACTTACCCTGAGCACTGACAACACGATACCAAGGTAGGCGCGAATCTTTAGGTAGTTCACGCAACCAGCGACAGGTTTGACGTGCATTACCTAGGCTGGCAAGCTCGGCTAAACGCCCGTAACTGCATACTCGCCCCTCTGGCAACTGTCCAAGCACCAAGCAAAATCGCTCGAAAGGGGATGGCTCATTCTCCATAGATAATAATCTCTTTATTGTATTTATTGGCAAGCTAACGTTTTGAAGCGACGCTTGCTTGTCTTATCGTATCTTTTTTAGGCGATACGTTTAGGTGGTGGTATTGGGCGAGTTTTTTTAGCAGCATCTTTAGCGTTCTTTTTTTCAACATAAAAATATAATCGATCACCAAGCAGTACAACAGTAATCAGACCATAAATAATTGGCCAAAAGATATCTGCCTTAACCAGCCACCAATAATGTACAACTCCCAGTATCGCAATAACATACACTAATTTATGTAAACTAAACCAACGTTTGCCTAATTTTTTTTGTAAGCGTTTAAAGGAAGTCACTGCTAGTGGCACAAGCAAGACAAAACCAGCAAAGCCAACGGCGATATAAGGCCTATCAATAATGTCTTCGATAATTGATGCGATGTTAAAGAAGTGATCAAAAAAGATAAAACCAAAGAAGTGAATAAAAATATAGAAAAAACTCCAGAGCCCTAAAAAGCGCCGAAATTTTAATAGATCATTCCATTTAAAATGACGCCTTAGCGGCGTAATAAGCAAGCTTAGCAATAAAAAGTGTAAGCCCCATTCGCCAGTGGCGTGAGATAGCTCTTCGACAGGGTTAGCAAAATCAATGCAGCAAAAAAGTGCAGTAGTGAAATAAGCGATGTGTAACAGGCAGCCTAGGCTTATTAATAGTTTAGCCCCGGTTATAATGCCTGCCTTATACTTTTTGTAAAAACTTGTCTGTACCAAAGGAATAGAACCCACACTCATTCAATAATAAATCAATTGTTTAAAGACTTTTGAACACGTCGTGAATGATTTCAACTCCTGAAAATACAGACACTTATCGATTAATAGTTTTTACGCAAATCCATCCCTGTGTATAGAGATGCCACTTGATCGCCATAGCCATTAAATTTTAACGTCGGTTGTTTAAATAATTTACCAATAACACGCTCACGCTTTTGGCTCCAACGTGGGTGGTTTACCTCTGGGTTCACATTAGAATAAAAACCATATTCTTGTGGACCTGACAAATTCCAGCTTGTCTCTGGTTGTGTCTCGGTGAAGCGGATCTTTACGATAGATTTAATACTTTTAAAGCCATATTTCCATGGCACAACCAAACGCAGTGGCGCACCATTTTGATTAGGCAATGGTTTGCCATAAATTCCCGTTGCCATAAAACTCAGCGGATTCATTGCCTCATCCATGCGCAGACCTTCGCGATAGGGCCAATCGAGCACCTTGCGACGCTGACCAGGCAAAGGATTTTCTTTATCATAAATAGTCTCAAAGGCGACGTATTTTGCCTTTGATGTCGGATTAAAACGCTTTAATAACGCAGCTAGTGGAAATCCTGCCCAAGGAATCACCATCGACCATGCCTCCACACATCTAAAGCGATAAATACGCTCCTCAAAACCATGAGGTTTCAGGATGTCTTCTAGTGTGTAGGTGCCAGGCTTTTCGCACTCGCCCTCAATAGTGACACTCCAAGGATCTGTCTTTAAGGCAGCCGCGTTGCGGATTGGGTCACTTTTACCATAACCCAACTCATAGAAATTGTTGTAGCTGGTGATATCTTTGTAGCTATGTGGTTCGAGATCAAGATCCACGGTACGTTTAAGGCCAGAATATTTAGCATCGCCTTGTGCAGCAGCCATTGCCAGCTGGGGGAAATAAGCCATTGCAGACAAGGACATACCCGCCTTAATAAATTGACGACGCTTTAAAAATAGACCTTCATCGGTCACATCGTTTTCCGTAAGGCCGATGTTAAATTCTGTGGATTTTTTATTATATGTGGGCATTAAATGATCTCAAGCATAATTAGTGATGTAGTTAGAGACCGACTACCAGTGATAGTTCCTTATCTAACATCGGCAATAACAATTATCACTTAGTATAGCCTTTGCTGCCCGTTTTGCTGCATAAGCGCACAGTTTTCTCGCTACTCCAAGATCATTAGGGAACAGATAACCATAGGTATCTTAAAATTGTCCCCTCGATACTGTACAATTGGCTTTTTAGACAAACGGCAAAGAAGCTTTCTGCTTTTTAGACATATATTTTACCCACCATTCATTTCTTACTTGTGCTTGTTTTAACTAAACTAGTAGGACATGGATAGTTCTAACTGTTCTAATAAACGGCTCTAAAGCTATATTGTTAAAGTTAATGCATAAGATCAAATCAAGCGAGAAATGATCGGCATCTCCGCCTACACTCAAACTGGTAATCAAATACTATTATGTCAATGAATAATGAAGATCCTCTTTATATCCCTCTTGCAGGTCCGACCTTACTAGAAACACCACTGCTTAACAAAGGTAATGCATTTACCATAGAAGAGCGGCGGGATTTTAATCTACAAGGTTTAATACCCGGTATTATAGAAACCATTGATGAACAAGTAGATCGTGCGTACCGCCAGCTCAATGACTTTACCAGTAATATGGATAAGCATATTTACCTACGTGCGATACAAGATACCAACGAAACACTTTACTACAAGTTAGTAACAGAACACCTCGAAGAGATTATGCCTCTTATATACACCCCAACCGTGGGTGAAGCTTGCCAGCGTTTTTCTCAGATTTATCGCCGCCATAGAGGCTTGTTTATTTGCCATGAAGAGAAAGATCAAATTCGTCGCATATTACGCAATGCCACCAAACAAAATATTAAAGTCATTGTTGTTACCGATGGCGAGCGTATTTTAGGCTTGGGGGACCAAGGCCTCGGTGGCATGGGCATTCCTATTGGTAAACTTGCTCTCTACTCGGCCTGTGGCGGTATTAGCCCTGCTTACACATTGCCTATCACACTGGACGTAGGTACAAATAACCAAGAGCTTATCGATGATCCTATGTATATGGGTGCCAAACACCCTCGCATTACCGGTGAGGCCTATGATGAGTTTGTCGAGTTATTTATTCGTGGCGTTCAAAAACGCTGGCCCGATGCACTGATTCAATTTGAAGATTTTGCCGGCCACAATGCTAATCGTCTACTCGATCGCTACCGCCATAAAGCCTGCTGCTTTAATGACGACATCCAAGGTACTGCCGCGGTTACCGTGGGCACACTGCTCGCTGCCTGTAAAACCAAGGGCGAAGAACTTAAAGACCAAGTGATTACTTTTTGTGGTGCAGGTTCTGCTGGTTGTGGTATCGCCGAGCAAATTGTTGCACAAATGGTGTCCGAAGGCCTAAGCGACATGCAAGCGCGTAAACGCATCTTTATGATGAACAGCCGCGGCCTAGTCATTGGTAGTATGAGCGGCCTTAAAGACTTCCAACTACGCTTATGTCAATCTGATGAGCGCTTAACCGAGTGGGGCGTTACCGGTGATACCGCCACCCTACTAGAAACCGTTACACATTCTAAATCTACGGTTATTATTGGGGTCTCAACGGTTTCTGGGCTCTTTACTCAAGAAATTATTGAGCAGATGCAAGACAATACAGACAAGCCAATTGTGCTTCCGCTTTCGAACCCAACTTCTAAAGTAGAGGCCTTTCCTGAAGACATTTTAAAATGGACAAACGGTAATGCTATTGTTGCAACAGGTAGCCCCTTTGACCCTGTTGAGTTAAACGGTAAAACCTATCCAATATCTCAGTGTAATAATAGCTATATATTCCCAGGTGTTGGCCTTGGTGTTGTTGCCAGTAGGGCAAGCCGCGTTACCGACAAAATGCTGATGGCATCGAGTTACGCACTTGCTGAATATGCAGCCACACACAATAAAAGTGCAGATGACTTACTACCCGATTTAAACGACATTCGCAATGTGAGTAAATTTATTGCCAAACTCGTTTACAAACAAGCCATCGAGGATGGTCTGAGCCCGGATGTTAGCGATGAAGCGATTGAGGCCGCTATTGCAGAAAACTTTTGGGAGCCTGATTACCGCCCATTTATGCGAACTGCTATGTAAATAATCTGTTAAGCGGGATGGTTCTATGGCTATCCCGCTTACCTTTTACATCGATTTATCTCTATAAAAATAATTATTAATACAGCTTTCATGCCTATCCCAATATTATGTCCTCACCTAATAACTCCGTTAATGCTTCTGTAAACTTATCGTTTAGCCAAAGTTATCAACATCGTTTTGGTGGACTCATTCGATTATATGGTACACAGACATGCCATAAGTTATTGCACAGCCATGTTCTTATTATTGGTATTGGTGGTGTAGGCTCTTGGATCGCAGAAGCTCTGGCACGCTCTGGCATTGGTAAAATTACACTAATGGACTTGGATGAAATTTGTGTAACCAATACTAACCGGCAAGTACACACAAATAGCGAAACTATTGGCCATTCAAAAACATCCGTGATGGCCAAGCGCTTAAAAGATATTAATCCTGAGCTTGTCGCCAACTGCATAGAGGATTTTTTAAGCAAAGATAATATAGCAGAATATATTAGTGCAGAATTTTCTTTGGTAATCGACGCCATTGATAATGCTATCGATAAGACAGAAGTTATTGCTTATTGTAAAAAAAATAATTACCCCATTATTACCATCGGCTCCTCCGGTGGCAAAAAAGACCCTTCAAAAATTGCATATGGTGATTTAACAAAAACACCCGGCGACCCTATGTTTCTAAAGATACGAAATAATTTACGCCGTAAACATGGATTTAGTCGCGACACTAAACAAGCCTTCGATGTTGAAGCCATATATTCAAGCGAGCCGATGACCTACCCCGGCAAAGACGGAGAGACCTCCAATAGCAAAGCATTTATTGAAGCTGGTGAGAAACTCGATTGTGGTAGCGGCTATGGTGCCAGCACAATGATTACCGCAAGCTTTGGGCTGCTTGCAGCATCAAGAGCTATTCACTTAATGACCAGCAATTAAGCCAAAAAATCGAGAGCTAAACCTAAACATGCCTATTAAACAATTTATTTATGAGTTTTGGATGTTTGGTCTTAAGCAAGCCTACGCTTGTGTATTTGGTGGCTTTTTATTAGCGGTAATGATTATTACCAATTTTTGGTATCCCATTGAGGGCCTGCATCGATACGACTTTATTTTTCTCGCAGCTATTGCTTTTCAAGTTTTTCTCGTCGCTTTCAAATTAGAAACACTGCGCGAATGCGCAGTTATTATTATTTTCCATTTAGTGGCGACGGTAATGGAGCTATTTAAAACCTCCGATGCCATTGGGTCTTGGACATACCCCGAGGAATATTTTTTTGGTATTGGCAATGTACCTTTATTTACCGGGTTTATGTATAGCGCAGTAGGGAGCTATATTGCTCGTGTGTGGCGAATATTTGAGTTTAAATACTCCTACTACCCCAACAAAGCTGCCACTATTTTATTGGTAGTACTCATCTATTTAAATTTTTTCACCCATCACTACATTTGGGATTTACGCTGGGGATTATTATTAGCCACCGCCGTGCTATTTTACCGAACAAACATCTATTTTAAGGTCATTAAAACACATCACCATATGCCATTATTACTTGGCTGGTTTTTAGTAGCATTGTTTATTTGGTTTGCAGAGAATATAGCAACATTCACCAATATTTGGATATACCCCAACCAAACCGATGAGTGGCAATTAGTCTCTTTTGCTAAGTTAAGTTCTTGGTATTTACTGATGCTATTAAGCTTTGTTTTGGTATCACTGATCAACAAAATTGATATTAAAAATAAAGGAACTCCTGATTAAGAAATTGTGAGCATCAGCCGGTGTTCTTCACCTGTAGCTAACGTGACAGCATCATCTAACGCATTAGCTGTTTCTATACAGACCATAGATTGGTATTCATCATCATCAAACTGAGAAAGCTGGCGAGATTTATCAACCCACGGGTTCCAAATAACCGTACTCTCACTGCCTTGACTTGCGAGCATGATAAATCGATTGCGATCGCTTAAGATGATTTTATGAGGTGAACTTTTGTATATTCTGTCAACTTCCTTATTAAAGGCAATATCTTCGAGTTGAGTTTTTTGCTTCCACTCGTCTAGCGCATCGACATAATCAGCTTTTGAAAAACCACTAATGATGGCATTTTTAATGTGATCGACCGCAAAATAGCTATGCAAAGCCGATGTATAAGAAAAAGGCTCTGACCCTTTATTGGACACCACAAAACTTGCTGTTAGGCTTTTACCTATTTCAACCCGATAACTTAACTTTGTAGTAAAAGGCCAATATTTTTTGTAAAAAACTGGGGCCAAATTATTATTATCGTCATTGAGATCTAAGCTAAATTCTAGCACTGTTAAATTATTATTTGATATCTCAATATTATCGAGCTGCCATTCCATGAGCCTTACAAAGCCATGATTCATAATCGATGCGGTATCGACATTTTTATATTGCGCTGTAATTAGCTCGTTATTTTTTTCTAAAACACCAAACCAAGGCCAACAAATAGGCACCCCACCTCGCAGCGCTTGCCCTTCTTTATAAATACACTGCTTACTTAAAAATAAAACCGGAGATCCACCTTTACGCTGAAAACGAGAAATCTGCGCGCCTTGCAAAAAAATTTCAGCACTAGCGGCAGAATTACTCACACCAATAGCCACTAAGTCTTTATGACATTCAATAGTGATGCCTGGCAGACGACCAAAGCGCGAATACAGATCATTTATTTTATCCGCTATATTCATCGATGCTTTCTCTTGTTGATGTCATAACGATAGTTTTTCCGGTGGTGCTAGTCAGTAATCATTGACCACAATTTGTTCACAGTTACCCTGTCGCTTTTGCGATCAACGATATACTCAACGTGATCGCTACCTGATTTAGACGGATCTAACTGCACGCCCCAAAGCGCATTAATTTCGTTGGGAATTAACGAGTAGCGTATATCGATGACTCTATTAGCATGATTAGGCGATAGCGCGATATAACCATTAGAAAACCATCGAAACCGCTCGATATCTTTTGCTTGTTGCGAATTAAGATCAAGCCAAGGAAAAGCCTCTTGGACATCTAATTTTTTTATATAATCGCCTTCGTAAATTTTATGTGAAACGCCTACCTTTACTGCATCGACATAATAACCTTGCTCAACGGTATAAACAATTTTCCAAACAAACAAATTGGCAAAACTTGGCTTTGCCTGAAGCGCCGTAGGTTTATGCCCTCGCGACTCAGCCAACTGCCAGCCAACCGCTTCTGCTCGCTCGCGTTGCACAATTCCAAGTAAGATATAAAAAATAGCCCACACCAAAGCGAGCCTGGCAACAAAGCGACTCCTTTTAACTGCTGCAGTAATAATTAACCCAAGAAGCGGTAACGTGAATAAAGGGTCGATAATGGATATAGTATTCCAAGCAAAACGTGTATTGAAAAAAGGCCAAAGTAATTGTGTACCATAGGCAGTACATGCATCTAACAATGCATGGGTTGCATAGCCTAAAGTACAAAATAACCAGGTGCGCTTAAAACCAAAATTGATACGTTTGGTGACTGTATAGTAAAAAAACAAAGCACAGAGCAGACCACCAAAGGGAATAAAAATTAAGGAGTGTGTAAAGTGACGGTGATACTCCAAATATAGTAGCGGGTCGGTATCTGAGCGAATTAAAATATCTAGATCTGGAGCCATACCTGACAAAAAGCCAAGTACGCTTGCTATTATAAAATACTGCTTTTTAGCATACTGTTGCGATGCAACACTACCGATAACACCTTGCGTTAAGGGGTCCATTTCCTATCCTTTTAACATTAATAATATTTAAAAAATCAAATATAAATCTAAAAAAATGCGTTATAAATGGCACGGTATTGATTCGACCAAGACAATCTCTTTACTCGATATCTTAGCTTTGTAAACCAACACTTCAACGCCTATGTCGATCGCTTCTTTTAATGTATGGCTATATAGTGGATCTATTTCCTTCGCAGCAGAAAAATACTCGATACCCTCGTGCTGAACACAAAAAATAATCACCGCACGATACTGGTTTTTAACCATAGCGATCAATTCACGCAAATGTTTAGTTCCACGCGCACTGACGGCATCAGGAAACAATCCTTGCCCACCTTCTAGCCCAAGCGTGACACTTTTCACCTCGACATAGCAGTTTGCTTTTTGAGGCAGAGACCTTACTGCACCAGACTCCAAAGAGTCGGACAATAAAAAATCAATACGGCTATTTTCAGTGCCATATTTCACTTCAGCTTCTAGGCTCTGATACCCCAAAAGCTCTTTAATGCTACCCTGTTCAATAGCCTCTCTTACTAAGTCATTGGCTTTTGCTGCATGAATGCAGGCTAAATGACCTGTACTTGCAGTAACTAGCTCCAAAGTATGTTTATATTTGCGCTTGGCATTATCAGAGCTTGAGTACCAACAAGGACTACCTTCCACCATACAGTTGGTCATTGCACCGGTATTAGGGCAATAAATTGTGATAATTTCTCCATTGGCAAGCTCAATATCGGCTAAAAAACGCTTATAGCGACGCAAAAAGGTGGCTTGCTTGAGAGAAGGAGAAAAGATCATATCTTTATTATTACAAAAAACGATAGGGGGTGGGGTTTATTTATAACGTTTTATTCTCAACTGGATATTGTATTTGAGCTAGCCATCACCAATTAGCTATAACGACCCATTATCTATAACAGAATTGATTAAATAATGAGTGAACTATACAAGAATAAGCAACATCTAATTGCGTATGTTATTTGTACGACGAATATGAAATAACTAGCACTTAGGCTTAAAATCTGGTAAGTTGCGCGCCGGTTAAAATATGACGCCGGCTAGTTAAATCGCAACTTATAGCCAATAAAAGTATTAACGAGAGATACAGCATATGCCAAATACCAACGCAACGCTGACTTTACATGGATTTGAGCCTTACAAGGAAAAGAAAGGCGAGGAATACATGAACGCTAAGCAGCGGGAGCACTTTAAAAACCTACTGTTTACGTGGAAGACGGAATTAATGGAAGAAGTAGATCGCACCATGAGTTATATGCGTGACGAAGCTGCTAACTTTCCTGATCCTGCAGATCGCGCCAGCCAAGAAGAAGAATTTAGCTTGGAGTTACGTACTCGTGATCGTGAGCGCAAGCTTATTAAAAAAATTGATAAAACCATCGAGCAAATCGATGCCGATGACTATGGGTTTTGCGATGCATGTGGCGTAGAAATTGGTATTCGACGCCTCGAAGCACGCCCAACAGCGACACAATGTGTTGACTGTAAAACGCTAGCAGAGATCAAAGAGAAACAAATCGGCGCCTAACTTATCCAAAAGTTGAGCCTGCTATATACATATAGCTGCTTTTACGCTTCTTACGCTGGCAACGACAGACGTAAGAAGCGCTAGTGATGTTATCCCCTAACCTATATTTTGCTTATAATCGACCTAGATTCGCAAGCATAGGGCACAGAATTGTGTGCATCCCTCATGAATGACAACAATGACATGCCCAGCAAAGTAATTGACGATGCTCCCTATATTGGTCGCTTTGCTCCATCCCCTTCGGGCAAACTGCATTTTGGATCGCTGATCTCGGCGGTAGCAAGCTTTTGTGATGCCAAAGCACATAAGGGCAAATGGTTAGTACGTATCGAAGATATTGACCCACCACGTGAAGAAGCCGGTGCCAGTACCAACATTATCGAATCCTTAGAGGCCCATGGCTTACTATGGGATGGCAATATTCTTTATCAAAGTTCGCGCTTAGAAGCTTATCAACAAGCCTTTGAGAAACTAAAAGAGACTATTTACCCTTGCGACTGTATTCGTAAACGTATTGTAGCCCTTGGTGGCCGCTATGATGGCTATTGCAGAGACAAGGAGACCCACGCAGAGGCCATGGTTGCATGGCGGCTAAATACAGCCAAGTACCCCGAGCTGCACCCACAGTGTGAACGCTTTAGTGATATTTTTTTGGGTCGACAATTTCATACTTTTTTAGAACTAGGTGACTGTATTATCAAGCGTAAAGATACCTTATTTTCTTATCAGCTTGCGGTTGTTGTCGATGATTTATTTCAAGGTATTAACCATATTATCCGTGGGCAAGATTTACTCGAATCGACTCACTGGCAACGTTATTTAGCACTATTGCTTACTCGCAATAGCAAGCCGGCAACACAAAAATTACCAATTTATGGACATACACCACTTGCACTTGGCAAAGATGGGCATAAGCTGAGTAAGCAGGCGAAATCACCGACCATTAACAATACTTATGCAGCAAGCAATCTTGCTGCGGCACTCGCTTTTTTAGGGCATCCACCGCCAATAGAATTAGTGACTAAAATAGAAGGGAATAAGCAAGACCAGCTACTATGCAGCGAGATTTTACAATGGGCATGTGCACATTGGCACCGCCATAAAGTCCCAAAACATTCATCAGTTGCAGAGGGTTTAACAGATGCGTAACATCAATAGTTGTAGTATTTGAACACGTGCAATTAAGCGAGCCATTTAAGCGAACAACGAAAACGTTAATAATATGAATAATCAGCGCTTTATCTTTTTTATTTTATTGATCGGATATATTTTTACACCAACTTTATTTAGCTGGCTAATTGCCCCCGAAGGCTCTTGGTACAAACCTTTTATTCTTTGGATATTTATTATTATTGGCGCTTACCTTTTTCAACGGTCACAAAAACCCTCATGACATTCGACCTAAGTTTTATAGCGCTTCTCGGCTTCTCTTATTTATTCATACTATTTATTATTGCGCACGCGGTAAATAACGGCTGGATTCCTAAAAAAATTACTCACCACCCCGCCACTTATATTATCTCTTTAGGTATCTTTTTTAGTGCGTGGTCCTACTACGGCGTTATCGACCTTGCCAACCAATTTGGCTATGGCGCACTCGCTTATTATTTAGGTATTGGTACTTTTTTTCTATTTGCTCCCATTATACAAGCGCCTCTTGCTGATCTCTGTCGACGCTTTCAGTTGCACTCTATCGCTGACTTGCTCGTATTTCGATACAACAGCCAACTCGTCGGCAATATCGCTACGCTATTTATTTTGCTGTCGGTAATACCGCTATTAATCATTCAAATTCAGGCCGTTGCCGACACTATTTTATTGGTTACTCAACCACTACCAAGAACTTTAGAAGAAGGGCTCAATTGGAATAAACAACGCGATACTTTTGCCTTAATTTATTGCCTGATTATTATCGCCTTTTGCATTACTTTTGGCGCCAGCTACAGCCATCACAAATCCCTTATTACCACGATGGCTTTCGACTCATTGATCAAACTTATTGCTTTATTGATTGTTGGTGGCTTCGCTTTGTATGGCGTTTTTGGTGGCCTCGATCAACTTGACCTTTGGCTACTTAATAATAGTGAATTTTTAATTAAGCTATATAATCCCGAGAGCAGCTCATCAACCCATACTTTGTTACTCGCTTTTATTGGTACCGGGGTTTTAATGCCCCATGTGTTTTATATGAGTCAAACGGGTAAATCCGTTAATCAAATTGCACGCACAGTGACCTGGGCATTCCCGCTATTCTTATTGTTAATGGCCATACCTGTTTTTCCTATTTTATGGGCAGGATTTAAGCTAGACGTACCACTAACACCCACTTATTTTACATTGGCCGTACCGCAATATGCCGATGCACCTGTTATCACATTAATTAGTTGGATAGGTGGCCTATCTGCCGCATCGGGTGCATTAATTGTATCGATATTATCGCTATCAACTATGGTTTTAAATCAATGGTTATTGCCGTTGCTTAGCCTTAAAAACCAAACCGATATTTATGCTCAATTACGCTGGTTACGCCGTTTAATTATTATTGGTATTACACTTGCCAGCTACTTTTTTTATCTCGCACTCGATCACGAGCATTCTCTGACAAAGCTGGCTATTTTGGCGGCAATACAAGCCTTACAATTTGTACCCGGCATTATTGCTATTAACTATTGGCCCGGTGCTAACCGCTATGGCTTTTATGCAGGGCTGATTACCGGCTCGCTTATTTGTCTACTCGGCTTAGTTATTCCCCTCATGTTTATGGATTTTACCGAGGTGCTATTGCTGGCTATTAGCCCATATTTACCGAGCAATACGCCACTTTGGGAGGCAATCACTTTACTCTCTCTTGGCGTTAATATCTTTATGTTCGTTGTCGTGTCCTACATAACACCCACCTCAAAAGAAGAGCAGTACCACGCAGACATTTGTGCCGAGGATGAATTAAGCTCGCCTTTTAGGCGCATATTAACTGTCAAATCAACCGACGAATTTAAAGATAAGTTGGCGCTCAGTATTGGTAAAGACGCCGCCGATAAAGAAGTAAATCGAGCGTTAAAAATTCTTGGATTAAAAGAAAGTGAGACCCGCCCTTATTCATTAAGACGCCTGCGTACACGCATACGCACAAACCTATCGGGCCTGCTTGGCCACACTATGGCTTCAGAGATTATTGAAGAGCACTTTCCTTATCAATCTCCATCCTCTAGCGAAGCCGCAGAGGCCATTGATATCAATTTAATGGAGAGTAGACTGGATCGTATTGGTAAAAAGCTGCACGGATTACCCGCCGATGTAAATCGATTAAGATTGCATCACCGTAATACCTTACAAACTTTACCTATTGCTATTTGCTCCTTAGGTTTTGATGATGAAATACTGCTATGGAATGATGCGATGGCAGCGATTACCCACGTCCCAGCTAACCAGGTAACCGGATCCAAGTTAAACAACTTACCAGAGCCATGGGGCGAATTGATTTCTGACTTTGCCAATGACACACAAACACACACCAATAAACAATCGATTGATCAGCAGGGAGACACCCACTGGTTTAGATTGCATAAATCATCCATACAAGAAGTGACGCAAGAACGCACCGAAGGACAAGTGATCCTCATAGAAGACATCACAGAGATGCAACTACTGGAGCAAGAGCTGGTTCATAACACAAGGCTCGCATCTATTGGCCGACTTGCAGCAGGCGTTGCGCACGAGATCGGCAACCCCGTTACCGGCATCGCCTGTCTCGCGCAAAACCTACGCTACGACGAGGAAGAGGAAGCTCGCGTTGAAACAGCAGACGCCATTGTTTCACAAACCGACCGTATTAGCCGTATCGTCCAATCCTTGGTCACTTTTGCGCACACAGGCAGACCATCAACTGGCGATTTTCACAAGGTTAACTTACAAGAATGCGCAAACGAAGCGATACATCTATTGTCGCTACAAACTGATCGCAAGCCTATCGAGTACCGTAATAATATCGACAAGAACATTTTTATTTGGGGCGATGCACAACGATTTATACAAATATTTCTTAACCTTTTAGGCAATGCCAATGATGCCAGCCCCGACTTTAGCTCTATAACGCTTAACAGCCGCTTACATCAAGATCACTGCGAAATAGACATTATTGACGAAGGCTCTGGTATACCCGAAGAATATTTAACACAAATTATGGATCCCTTCTTTACCACGAAAGAAACCGGTAAAGGCACAGGACTCGGCTTATCCATTGTTTATAGCATCATCAAAGAGCACGGCGGCGATATGTTGGTTACCAGTCCGGTCGCTCAGGGCAAAGGGACTTGTTTTACACTGCAGTTGCCTCTTTTCAACAAGATTGAATCAAATACTGACTCAACAACTCGTGAAGACGAGCCTCTAGCGTAACAAACTAGACGAAAGAGCAATGCAAGCAAAAGACAATTTGGGTTAAGCTATGTAGAATGGTGTTGTAGCATCGCCCGCAGTAAATTACCCTTTGTAAGGTTAGACGTATACTCTATGAGTAAAATCTTAATTGTTGAAGACGAAGCCATTATCCGCATGGCTTTGAGAAAACTACTTGAGCGCAACGGCTATGATGTTCGTGAAGCTGGTTCCGTTAAAGAAGCAACAACAAAGCACAGACCCGAGAACTACGACCTTATTATTAGTGACCTCCGCCTTCCCGGCGAGCTTGGTACCTCCCTAATTACTATTGCAGTTAATACACCCGTATTAATAATGACAAGCTATGCTAGCTTGCGCTCTGCCGTTGATGCTATGCGTATGGGTGCTGTCGACTATATAGCAAAACCCTTTGACCACGACGAGATGCTAACTACGGTTAGACGTATTCTTACCGATGCACCCAGCATAGATATTAAGCCTCAGCTCTCACAGGATGACGACAGCGATAATGGCATGATTGGTGATAGCGCAGTCATGCAAGAGCTTTACCGGCGCATAACTCAAGTGTCACCCACTGATGCCACGGTACTGATTCATGGTGAAACAGGTACTGGCAAAGAATTAACGGCAAGGGCTGTTCATCAATCCAGCAAGCGTCGCGACAATGCCCTAATTTGTATTAATTGTGCGGCAATTCCAGAGACACTGATCGAATCTGAGTTATTTGGTCATGAAAAAGGCGCATTTACTGGCGCAGCTAGCAGCCGCGAAGGCCTTATTGTTGCCGCCGATCAAGGCACGCTGTTTTTAGATGAGATTGGCGAACTGCCCATGGAAGCGCAAGCTAGATTGCTGCGCGTTTTACAAGAGGGAGAGGTCAGGCCGGTTGGCTCCACACAAACCCAAAAGGTGAATGTACGCCTCATTGCGGCAACCCATAGAGACCTTAATAAACGCTGCCGAGAAGGATTGTTTCGAGAAGATTTATACTTTCGATTAAACGTTATTCAGCTACAAATACCGCCACTACGTGATCGTGACCACGATATTATTATGCTTGCAGAGGCGCTAGTTGGCCATTATTGCGAGACTTACGACAAACCACTGCTGACGCTTTCCCAAGATTCCATGACGGTCATCAGCAACTACGATTGGCCAGGTAATGTCCGCGAGCTAGAAAACGCCATTCAACGCGCGGTTATCTTATGTGAGAGCACAAGCACCATTGATCATGAATTATTATCGTTAAATGTCGATATCATGAGTTTTAATTCGGAGCAAAACAACGAGTTAGACAAGATAGTACGTGATATCACACGTAGTGATAGCCACAGCGCATCCATACATGAAATAGATTGCGATGAGGATGTATCACTAGAAGATTATTTCCAGCGGTTTGTGATAGAGAATCAAGAATCAATGAGTGAAACAGACCTCGCTAAAAAGCTTGGCGTCAGTCGTAAATGCCTTTGGGAACGCCGCCAAAAACTAGGGATCCCACGCAAAAAAAATGCTGTTAAAAAATAACAGCATTTTGCTTTAAGCCATCTTAAATAAACTACCCCAACTGCAACTCCTAAACACTACTTGTGATAGATAGATGACAAGAGTGATGTCGCCACACGCGGGCTAAAATGCCAGTGTTCACAATCTTCATGGTGCTCATGGCCATGCTCTATAAAGCCAAAACTAGGGAAATAAAAGCCTTTGTCATTGTAGTAATAATGCTGCCTATTAACACGCTTATGCTCATATCCATGGCGCTTATGCGCTCTCCAATAAGTTTTCTTAAAACTGATATTACGATTTTTAAAACTTAAATGGCCCTTATGTGATTTGTGCTTGTACTGATATTGATCATTGTAATGATACTTTTTTTTAAAATGACCGTGATGGTGCTTCTTTTTAAATTGATGTTTTCCATAACCCGGCGGGTAATAATACTTATTGGCATAGTGCTTATTGTGCTGATACTTGTTTGGGTAATAATTTTTTTGATGGTGCTTCTTATAGTTTTGGTACTTTTTGCCATACCCTTGCTTATAGCTCTGTTGTTTATGCGACTTGTGGCCATGATGCTTATGTTTATGCTGTTTGTAGCTGTTGTGGTAAACCTTCTGAAAACCAAAGCCATGATCATCAAAACCCCTAGCATCGGCAACACCAGCAGTACTTAGTGCCAAAAAAGCCAACACAGGGGCAAAGGCTCCGCTAACACTACGTGCAAACTTCGTTAAGTTGTTCATATACTGACCTCCGACACTAAAATATACGTTATTTATCAAGATAGGCTCTATTCTATGGGATAGAAACTGAACCAAAACTGAAAGAAATTAAAAATTGTAAACTTCTAACCATTATTCATAAGACATCCAGAAGAGTATTTCGTTACCTAAACCCGACAAACGTTACCTGAGAGTAACAAAAGGTAACAAACTCTTTATTCACTTTTGTAATAAAAAATGCCAAAAAACAGTAAGCCATTGATTTTTAAGGGTTTTAAAAAGCTGGCACGGTGAATGCTATATACAGATTCATAATAAGAACAATAAACAATAAAAATAAATAACATTACATAAAAACAATAAATAATAATAAGAAAGACTTTTGACTAATAAACAGGGGAGCAGTTTTGGCAATTGCCAAGGCCAGCAAGGAAGCCCATAAAATAAGAATAAATGACTCAGTGACTATATTTGTTCACAACGACGGGAGAGACTTTTTAAAGTGCTTTCCCGTTTTGCTATCTGGCCTATTGAAAAACTCACCTCACACCCAATTATTCCTAGTAGACATTGCTAACAAACTAATTCTTCGTCTGATATTGCAAATAACCCGCTCTGCCCACAAGATCTCACACAACATGGTAGAATCCATTTTTAATACGCCGCAAAGTGCGTACCTACATGCTATATAGGGCATTGAAGTAATATTTATGATTAAACGCCTACTCAAACGATTATCAACCACTAGCAAAACGCCCAAACAAGGCATGGCCACCAAAAAGGCCCCTAAAAGAATAGACCCTACCGTCATCCAACAAGATAGTCATGGCATTTGCGAGAGCGATATCAGCCAAAGTGCTCTAAAGGTGATGAACCGCCTCAATCAGGGAGGTTTTGAAGGCTACCTTGTAGGCGGTGGCGTAAGAGACTTATTACTTAATGCCTCACCCAAGGATTTTGATGTCGCCACGGATGCTACCCCCGAGCAAGTTAAGCAGCTGTTTCGTAACTCTCGTATTATTGGGAGGCGCTTTCGCATTGTACACGTACGCTTTGGGCGAGAAATTATAGAAGTCACCACTTTTCGTGGACAAAACAGCGACTCAAATCAACAAATAGAATCTGATACTGGCCAATTATTACGCGACAACGTCTATGGTGATCTCGAAAGCGACGCACTACGTCGTGACTTTACTGCGAATGCACTGTATTACTCTGCTAAGGATCAGTGTATTTATGACTATACCAATGGGATTGAGGACTTAAATAACCGCCAATTAACCATGATAGGTGATCCCGTCACCCGCTACAAAGAAGACCCTGTAAGACTACTAAGGGCGATTCGATTTTCGGCTAAATTAGGCTTTAATATCGAGGCAAATACTCAAGCACCTATTCATGAACAAGCACACCTACTATCGCACGTGCCTCCAGCACGACTATTTGAAGAAATACTCAAACTATTTTTGAGTGGCTACGCGACTGCCACTTACGAACTATTGCGACAATACGGACTGTTAGACGAATTATTCCCCGAAAGCGCACGCGTGCTGGATAATCATTTTAGCTATGCACCATTGATTGATGAGATGATCACTAACACCGACAAACGCATTCGAACCAATAAACGAGTTACTCCTGCCTTTGTTTATGCAGCTCTTATGTGGCCTGCTATGCATGATGAATTTTTAAAGCTAAGAGAATCTGGCGTCTCTGAGGTTGATGCTTTTGGGCAGGCCTCTCAACGCGCTATTAGTTTGCAGTTACAACGCATTATGATCCCTAAACGCTTCTTGGTTCCTATGCGACAAATATGGGAGCTACAATGGCGTCTACCTAAACGCCAAGGTAAGCGTGCACAACGATTACTAGACCACCCTAAATTTAGAGCGGGCTATGATTTTTTATTAATGCGCGAAGCAGCTGGCGAGCAACTCGATGAGCTGGGCAGCTGGTGGAACCAATATCAATTCGCTGATGAAGAAGCACGCGAGAAGATGGTGAACGAACTTGCACCTATGCCCAACAAAAAACGGCGTCGACGCAAACCCAAAAACAAGGCAAATGCACAAAACCACCATGAATAATTTCACTACTGTATTTATTGGCCTAGGCAGTAACCTGAGTGACCCTGCCGAACAAATTAATAGCGCGTTAAACGAATTGGCCCAGCTACCCTCATCGCGGGCACTACAATGTGCCCCTTGGTATAGCAGTAAGGCAATAGGTCCTGGCGATCAGCCCGATTACATCAATACCGTTGTAAAGCTGGAGACAATACTCGCCGCCGAGAAATTACTCGACCAGTTACAAAGTATAGAAAAGAAGCATGGGCGACAGCGAAATATTCGCTGGGGTGCTCGCACGCTCGATTTAGACATACTGCTCTTTGGTGAGGAAGTTATTAGCACTAATAGGCTAGAAATACCCCACCCAGAAATGAACTGGCGCGGTTTTGTATTAAAACCATTATTTGACCTCGCACCCACTCTAACATTACCTAAAGGTCACAGCGTAAAAGAGTATTTAGCGGCCTGTGATACCAGTGACCTGCGTTTATTAAAAGACGTTTTCATTGCACAATAAACCACAAAATAGTCACAATAACTTTGCGCTAAAAGCATAAGCCAATACAAAAGATTCACAAAACCCAGCAAGAATATTAAGGAAAAGCCGTGGATACAACCACAGAGACAAGCAGCACAACTATTGCAACAGGACTCCCAAAATTTGTCGCGATTGAAGGTGCAATTGGCGTTGGGAAAACAACGCTTGCAAAAAAAATAGCCAACACGTTTAACTACGATACACTACTCGAAGAAGCAGAAAAAAATCCTTTTTTAGAGCGTTTTTACGAAGACAAAACACGCCATGCGTTACCTACGCAGTTGTTTTTTCTGTTTCAGCGCGCCCAACAAATTCACGAAGTTAAACAAGATGACATATTTCAGCCTGTACGCGTCTCTGATTTTTTAATCGATAAAGACCCACTGTTTGCCAAAGCTACTCTCGACGACGATGAAATGGCTATTTATCAACAAGTGTATGATCAACTTGTTATTGATGCCCCCAAACCAGATTTGGTTATCTACTTACAAGCCTCTATCGACACACTACTACGCCGCATTAAACATCGTGGCATCAATGCCGAACGTACAATTGATGCTGAGTATTTAGGAATACTTAACGATGCTTACACACGCTTTTTTCACTTTTATGATGACTCGCCATTACTGATTGTTAATGCCAACGAAATAGATTGGGTCAATCGGGAAGAATCCTATCAGCAACTAGTCGACTACATTCTGACAATCAAACAAGGTCGACACTACTACAACCCGACATCAACCTTGTTATAATCCAGCCCCTTACACAGTATTTATTCAACACATATGAGCAAGCACTATGAGCGCACACAACCCAGCACTTGAAAAATCTATCACGCTCAACAGCTTGCGTCGCCAAAAACAAGCCAATGAGAAGATCTCGTGCATCGCACTTTACGATGCACCTATGGCGGCTATTGCCGAGCGCGCCGGTATAGACATTGTACTCGTGGGCGATAGCCTTGGTATGACGGTACAAGGGCACGGCAGCACACTACCGGTAACGATTGAGCATATGGTTTATCACACAGCAGCGGTTGCACGCGGCAATAATAAATCATTTATTATTAGCGATATGCCCTTTATGAGTTATGCAACACCTGAGCAAGCCATGAGCAATGCAGGCCTATTAATGCAAGCTGGTGCGCACATGGTTAAGTTAGAAGGTGGACAATGGCTTGTTGAAACCGTTGGTATGTTAAGCGATCGTGGCCTACCTGTTTGCGCGCACTTAGGTTTAACGCCACAATCGGTTAATAAGTTTGGCGGCTACCGTGTGCAAGGGCGAGACGACGAACAGGCTGCACAAATCATTAAAGATGCGAGCGATCTTGCCAAAGCTGGTGCTGACTTAGTCGTGCTCGAATGTGTGCCCTCAGCCCTTGCCAAAACAATTTCTGAGGAAGTCGATATCATTACTATTGGTATTGGCGCAGGCAGCGATACGCATTCGCAGGTTTTAGTGGCTAACGATATGCTAGGTATTACCCCTAAACCACCTAAGTTTTCAAAAGATTTTCTATCGACTTACAAAAGTATCGAAGATGCCTTTGCAGGCTTTGCTCGCGAGATAAAGTCGAGAGAATTTCCTAAAGAAGAGCACAGCTTTTAACAGAAAACGTTAGATAGATTATCTAAATAGCATGTAAAGCATTGCTGCAAAAAACTACAATAAAAAAGCCGGCATCCGCCGGCTTTTTAGTCTTTTAAATACAACAGGGGGGATTATATTTCTTGGCCTTTTTTCTTTAATCTATCAATTAAATCACGCTGAATAATTCCCCGGCTATCACCACCTTGAAAACTCAGTAGGCCAGAGGTATAAGTCGACCCATAGGTGACGACAGAATTCACAGTTTGCCCCAAGCCTATCAAAAAATCTTCATCGCTTAATTGCTCAAGCGGGTGTATATAGGTGCTCCATAAAATACCGTTAGCGATCGCATAACGTGCATCTAAGACGCTATCAAAATTAGCTTGCATCAAACGATAAAGCGTCTTCTCATCTAAGCTGCTAGTTTTTAAAATAGGCGAGACAATACGCATACGATTAGATCGTTCATCAGTAATGACTTGTACTTCAACATTTTCGACAATAAACGACCAAAAGCCAGGCTGCCCTTGAGCATTTTCATCAACACGCTTTATTATTTCGTTGAGGCGCGCATTATTCATAACTGGCCGCTCTTGAAGCTCTGATTGTGCGTGAACATTAGTAGCGATAACAAGGTGGAAAATAAAAGCAATTAATGGAAGAGATACAATCATTTTTTTCATAGTTATCGCCTTTATTTAGGGTTGTTTTAAGTTAAGACTGTCGTTATATAAAGCCGCTATTTATAGCAGCATCATCTGTTGATCAATAATACTCTCAAAATCATCATCAATAAAATTGAGAATGCTGTCGGCCACAGGCTTTAACTGTTTATCAATATAATGCTGATAATCAATCGCGCTTAATTGATGGCTCACCGGCTCTGGCCCATTAATAGTGATAATATAATAAATCGTATCACCTCGGCCTAAAAGCTCTCCACTGCGCTCATATAGCTTTCTTGCAGCCTTGACATGAGGTGGTGTGCTTTTTTGGTACTCACTGAGTTTGCGTTGCAATCTTTTTCGATAAATAAGCTGATCATTACAGCGACTCTCAATCAAATCATCGACTTTTCGACAAATATACTCTTGGTATGGTTCCCCTTTAAATATCTTTAGATAGAGTACCTGCTGAAACTCTTTAGCAAGCGCCGTCCAATCGGTACGCACGGTCTCTAAGCCTTTAAAAACTAACTCCTCAGATACCTGCTCTCCATTAGCGGATGGTTTTCTGATAATACCTGCATAACGCTTTTTACTGCCTTTATTAGAGCCGCGTATGGTTGGCATCAAAAAGTCACTGTAATGGGTTTCAAATTCGATCTCTAGATAACTCTCTACACCAAATTCTGTTTGTATTTTATGGCTCCACCATTTATTTAACCCATTCGCCAAGAATTTACCAGCACCTTGTGCATCGCCTTCTTTTATGTCATTTCCAAGCCATACGAATACTGAATCGGTATCGCCATAAATCACATCATAGCCTTGCTCGATAATCCACTCACGTGTGCTTTGGATAATTTCGTGCCCTCGCAACGTAATAGAGCTACACACTCTTGGGTCATAAAAACGACAACCCGTTGAGCCAAGCACGCCGTAAAATGAATTCATGATGATTTTTATAGCCTGAGATAACGGCTTATTGCCTGCCGCTTTCGCCTCATCTCTAGACACCCACAGCTCACCAATGATATCGGGTAATAGATTATCCTTTACTGAAAATTTAGCCCCATTGAAACCCTCAACAACCGACGCTTCACCTAATTGCTGATGATTGGCCACCCAAAAAGCGTAGGGGTCTATTTTAAAAGTGCGAATAATACTCGGATACAGGCTCTTAAAATCCAACACCAAAACATGGCGATATAAACCAGGCTTAGAGTTCATCACATAGCCGCCAGGGCTTACCACATCGGACTGAAGCTCACCCAAATTAGGGGCAATGTAACCCGCTCGGTGTAGCCTAGGCAAATAGGCATAATCAAAACTGGCTACCGAACCGCCCATACGATCCATCGGTAATCCAGTTAGGCGAGCACGCTCAATAGCAAAGTCGAGCAATTTTGTCTTCTCAAATATATCCCAAACTAATTTACAATCTTGCAAATTATACGCGGCCAAAGATTCTTTATCGTTAACAAAAAGCTCGCCGATCTCTTGTCCACGAGAATTTTCATCGAGCAACTTACCTTCGCCCAATAATTCTGTTGCAACAAACTGAAGAGAAAAACGTTCAAAGTTATAAAACGCTGTGCGCAGTAATTCGATACCATCTAAAACCACGCGCCCAGGCACAAGTGCATAATGCCTACCCTCATGCTGGCTATCTTCACGCCAGTTAATTTTTTTGCCGCCACGCCCTAGTAAAAAATGCACTTGTTGGATATTACATATTTTTTCTAGCACCCATAAATCAAACTGCACTACATGCCAGCCAATAATAATATCGGGGTCGATACTCGCAAACGCTTTTAAAAACTGCTGCAAACAATAACGCTCTGAAGAGCACGATACTATTGTTAGCTCACCTCCATTTTTTAACGACGTCGTCTTACGAGCAATAGACTCACAGCTCTCATCAACCATAAAAACAAGCGAGTTTTGCTCATTGTAAATAGCAATCGAATACAAGGTCTTTGCATCCATTGATGTTTCGATATCGAGAGAAACAACAGTAAAATCAGGCCGATAAAAACTCTTTGCCAGCTTATTAGTGGTGATTTTTTTAAATGAGGTTTGGAGAGGTTTGGCGAGAACTTCAGAAGATTCTTCATACTGAAGGCTAGCAGTAATAAACCGTTCCATTAAAAAGCGGTCCGTTACATTTATATCTTTTTCCCAACAAAGCAGCCTTGAGCGAGAGAACGCTTTAACAATTTCCCGTAGCTGCCGCTCGCCGGCACAATAAAGTGCCATAACAGGTTCATCGTTATTATTTTTTAATTCAACAGTTTTGTAATAAGCGGTGGGGAATTCAGTGAGTATAGCATCGACATTTTTCGTGTCTTTCTGCCGAAAAAAAAGCACAGGGTGCTGATCAGGAACAATTAATTTGACTGGCCCTTGATCACTTGCAAGCCACAGCTCTAGTTCACAAGCACCGTTAACATCTCGGCGCTGACGCGTAAGAATAAAGCCTTTCATAGAGCAAAAATATTATAGGGAATAATCTCGACCCCACTTTATATGATTTATTGCAGCTGCAAAAATAAGATCAACCCATAAGCATTAGCCCTGAGTTAACAACTCTCTTAAATCAATAATGGCCGCATGTGCTCTTGAGATATAAGAAGCCATGACTAGCGAATGATTTGCCATCATACCAAAGCCACTACCATTTAAAATTACTGGACTGAACACACCCACTTGTGTCGCTTCTAACTCACGAATAATTTGCTGTAAACTCACTGTCGCATTTTTTTTAATCAACACATCAGAGAAATCTTTTTCTACAGCCTTCAAAAAATGAATCAGCGCCCAAGTTGTACCACGTGCTTCATAAAACACATCGTCGATTTCACTCCAAGGTGTTTTAATCTCTACCTCTTTTGCTGTTGGTGTCGACTGTGTAGCATCGGCCTGCCCTGCAAGGTCTGTATTGAGACGACGCTGGCCAACACTTGCACTTAGGCGTTGCGATAAACTACCCAAACGCTTTTCGACACTACCCAGCCAAAACTCAAGATTATCTGTGCGCGCATAAAATTGCGCTCCCGCCTGTGTCGGATCAACTAGGCGTGCATGATAGTCATTTAACTTTTTAATGCCTTCGCGGTAAACAGATTCTGTTGAGGGTAAAATCCAGCTTTCGCTATCAAAATTAAAACGCGGCTCAGCAATCACCAAATCACGGTCTTCTGTTGATTGCGACTGTGACCGGCTAAATACTTCTCTAAATGCTTTACTTAAATCGCGTACCTGAACCAGTACGCCGTATTCCCAGTTTGGAATGTTATCGAGAAAAATACCCGGCGGCAGAATATCATTACTCAAATAACCACCAGGCTTACTTAGCAGTGTATCGGCAACAACAATTAAACTTGCCGTAGTAACACTACCGGTTACATCCTCGACAACAGGTGATGTTAATGCAGTGGTTGACTCGAAATTATCTTGCCATAAAAGCACATCGGGCTCTTGGCTAAAATAAAAACCCAAAAAAACAACCAATACGATATATAAAGCAAGAGTAGCTATCGCGATACGAACAATGACAGAGCCTTCAACAATGGATTGTTTCCAATCAGAATAGTAATCTTTAGCGCCAGATGGGATACTGGCACCAATATTTTTACTACCACGCTTAAACAATGAAAAAAATTTCGTTTTAATGGCGGCTAAGTTCATAAGTGCGTATCCGAGGTAGTCACAGAATTCCCCATGAGGAACAGGGCATCTGATTGATAAAGATTATAGATGTGTGTAGTTTACCTGTTATTTAACGCCAAGTTAACTACGACTTGATACTACACCGGTATGTATTTAGCTGAGCGATTAAGCACTAACGGGGGTTTTTTGCGGCCGGCCTAACCAATAGCCTTGGCCACCCTCAATACCCAACTCAATCAGTTTGCGCCACTGCTCTTCGGTCTCTACACCTTCGGCCAACACTGTCACATCACACCCCTGGGCAATGGTCACAAGAGAGCGTACAAAAAACTGAGCGTCCAGGTCCTCGACAACGGTCTGAATAAAACAGCGGTCTATTTTTAAGTAGTCGAGTGGCAAACTCTGCATATAAGCAAACTCTGCTGTACCACGACCAAAATGATGCAGCGAAAGCTTCGCGTTATAACGCTTAACCACTGCAGCAAAATCACGTACTACCTGCTCAACAAAAGATAGGCTATTCGCTGGCAATTCAAATATTAATCTCGAGGCTAAATCAGGGTTAGACGAAAGATGCTGCTCAACGGATTCAACAAAGCCCTCGTCCTCTAAGGCAGCCGTTGAAATATTGATACAAATATCACCTTTAAGCTTATCTTCAGCCTTAAAGACAGCATCAATAACTTGCCGATCAAATTCTGGCATTAACTGTAGACGCATTGCCATGGGCATAAAGACACTGGCCGAGTAATCTTCGCCATCCATTGATAAGTGCGTCAGCATTTCATTGAACATCAATGTTTTTTCGCTGCTGCTCGACTCCACTTGCCATATGGGCTGGTATTTAAAATCAAAAGCTTGTCTCGATAAAGCTTCTTTGATCAACACTGACCATTGGCTCGCACTCAACATTGCTTGATCGGCAGCATTAGCGAGCAGCTGCCAGTGATAACCACCTTGCTGATCATTGCGCGCCTGATTAAGTGCTGTATCAGCAGCAATTAATAAATTAAGCTGCTGCTTGCCAACTTGTTCGCTGAGATCGCTAGCATAAATAACCCCCAAATAAATCGACTGTATATGCTCGCCATTCCACTCCATTGCTTGAAGGTCGTTGTAAAACTCCTCCATTAGATGCTTGCTTTCATCGGTGGTTATTGAGGGGATAAAAACGGCAAAATCAGCACCACTGTGCCTAGAGCACATGGCTCCAGGGAAGCCTTCTATATTTTCTTTTAAATAAGAAGCGATCGTTTGCAAATAAACATCACCTTCTTCACGCCCACCGTGGCGATTAATGGCTTGCAGGTCACCCACCTGCATAAGCATTAGCACACCTGCATTCGCGGTACGCTCAGATTTAATATAAGACTGTAGGCGCTCATCAAAATCGTGCCTATTGGAAAGGCCAGTAACCTCATCGGTGCGTAGCTGTTGATGCAGCCTGTCGTTTAACTCAACTTGGTGGCTAAACATCGTTTTCACCTTGTCAGTCATACGATTCATCGCCAGCGCAACACTTTTAAGCTCGGGGATTTTGGGTAACGGAAACTGTAAAAACTCTCGACGAGAAATTGCCTCGGCTTGCTGCTCGACTTGTCTCAATGGCCGTAGAATATATTTTAAACCTATACCCAAAAGGCCATAGCAAAGTACACTAGTCGCTAAAAACAACCACAATTGCTCTTTAAAAGAGCGCCAAATATCGCGATAGGCAAAGCCTGGATGACTAACGACTTCAACCTCACCTAATTGAAACCAACCCGAGGACACAACCGCGCGACCACTGGGCGCTGGTATATGTACCCAATCGGTGAACCACTGTGGCACATTAGCAATATCGTCAGGTGCATCTTTAGCAATAATTTCATTACCCTCAATATCATGATAAGCAATACGGCGATAATAACCACGATCAAAAATCACATCGACCATCAAACGTACTTGTGCGGTATCTTTAGCAAGAGCCGCCTGCGAGATACTAAATCCCAAAGAAGTGGCTGTATCTTGTGCATGCACCTCTAATTGCTGATAAATATTTTGTCGTGCGTTATAAACACTCACCACCATATTGGCAGCTAACAGCCCAATCAGTAATAAAGAGATAGCTAGAATTAAGCGGCGCTGCAAACTCATAAAAATAGGCTCATTGAATACATAGTTACCAATCACAGCCTTTATTTGAAAAGGCGGTAAATTCTAAAGTTCTTATAACTATAGCAAATGCTGAGCATTCGGCAGGATTATTGGAGTATTTATAGCGGCAGTTTTGTAACGAGTGATCGATTACCCACTAAAACCGAGCCATTAAATCTTAAACAAGATACAACTCAGTAGTATTTAGCCCAAAACAGAGAGCCATTGCTGGTCAAGCTCATGCAATTTTTTGGCGTCTAATCGATCGAGGTAGCGCCAGTAATCACCACTATCAATTTTATAATTGAGCACTTCTTCTCGCGCTTTAACTTGAGCCATTTTTCGAGTGCTGTAGCACTTATCAACTTGCTGGGCGAGTACGGCAATAAGCTTTGCTTGATCACCGCTAAAAAATTGCTTTTCGGATATTACCGGATAGACAAGGCGGGACTCGCTGAGTGAGCTTAAATTGATGCAATAACAATTTTGCTCCAACGCATGGGCCTGCAAGCGTATAGATTTGGCCTCTAAACTTTGTAAAGTAATATCATCTCGTAGTGGGTCGGCGGTGCCTTGTCCGTAAAAGTGCGTAGCGGTATTGGTAGGATAAACCATATCGCAGCCAACAAAAGCGAGAACATCAGGCTTTAATTGGTGCAAAGCCCAATGAGCCGTTGTAAACGCCATAGTGCCGCCAATATAAACCACACCGCCATACACATTTTGGGCAGGGACATAATCGGTGTACTCAACAATACGCTGGCCCGGCTTTATAGTTACCGGGCGGCGCTCTTCAGCAAAATCCTCTGGATAGACAAGATAATCCCAATCATCGCGAATATTCCAAGCATTATTCATGGCAACAAGAGAACTAAAAGGGGTCTTAGGCCATTCCTTAGCACGCAATGCATCTGGAGAACTACCGATAATTAATACTATGTTCACGCTTAATTTATTCGCTATTGGTCATTAAAAAAGGGCTAAAAAATGCTATTTCTTACTGAGATAGAAATAGCACTCCGCATAATACTAGCGTAATACAGGAATATCGTATAGCCGACAAAAATACATTGATACAAGACAACCCTATTCTAACTATCACCTTAACTCAAAAGTAACTACCCTTTACGTTTGTAGGCACTTCACCACATTGCTCACGCTGCTGGAACACACTGCGCAGCTCAATCGGTACTATTGCACACTAAAACATCTAAAAATAAAAAAGCCTAACCGACAAAAGGCTAGGCTTTAAAACCAACATCTCTGGCCCCTTCATTTTTATTTAAACGTAGTTTACGTCCTATTCATCACCATACTTAGACCAAATTTCCTCATAAGCCAAAGAAGCTTGGCTCATATCTAAATAAACGTCAGCTTCCAAAATCATAAATTCAATAAAACTAGCGACAGCTTTTTTCTGCTCGTTAGATAAAAAACTCCAATCTCTTTTTATAGATAGAGCACCTATAATTGAATCTATAGAAGCAGATGCCGAACTATCAAAATTTTTGACAGAAAATACCATAAAGGCGGGAATAGCAAACTTTAAACCATGTTCATCCATAAAAGACAAACTAGAAAAACATTTCTCAATTACATTTTCAGGTATACGTTTCCAATCACTAAATATATCTTTTTTTCTAGCGTCAAGCCGCTCAGCTTCACTTACATGTAGATCAACTGAGTCAGCCTCATACAAACCGATACCACCGGAAAGCACAACACCTTTAAACGCTTTTTGTATGACTTTAATCAAACTAGCTTTATCAACCATTTAAATTTTATCCACCCAACAAAGAAGTACAAGCTTGTACGTGAGTCCATGCAGCGCGAGTCTCTCTTTGGTAGCCTTCATCACCACCATGCTAGCAACGCTGGATACTTATTGAACGCGCCCTAGCAAGCCTAAGCCAACTTGCTTTGCGTGTCTGTAACGCCCATCTAGACATTCCAGCGCGACAAGCTGCACCTACATTTCTGAACTTCCTATCAATTTCTGCTTTGGCATCTTGGACTTCTTTATTAATTTTCTCACAATCATTGTCGTTTTTATTTGGCGTTCCAGGTACAGGGCAACTTTGGGCATTATCATTCAGCTCTTGTTGAGAAGGGCCCGCTGTTGAAAGTACAGCACCCACAACACAACCAATAGGGCCACCAAAAATAGCTCCAACCTCACAACCTGATCCTGTTATTTCCTATGAACCTTTCTAACATCTATAACTTCTATTTGATTAATTTTAAAGTAGTTCAATGAAGCATTAGCCAATCTTTCATTAGGAAAGTAAAATTTACCATCAGTTGTTCCAAGTTGGCTTTTTGTTTCTACAACATATTGAGCTGGCTTCAATTCCTGCTGAACCCAAAGTAAATCTTTCATTTCAATTGAAAACATATTCAATAATATATTTTTAATCTTATCCCACTCTATTTCATAACTTAAAATAGATACTAATACGTTATGATCCTCAGGGTAATCTCTCCACTCTAAAAAAACTTTCTTGCCCCCTATATCTAGAAAACAAAAAAAACTTTCATCCCCTGATACTGAGTCAGAATCAAAAGATATATTTATTTTTTTTCAATCTCGGAATAATGATAAGGAAGCACCATTAAATGTACAGCATGGCCAACCTCATTCCATTCAGTCTTATTAATTTTTCGTACTGTAATCGTCACTACTGAGCCCTCGCAGCTCTAACATCAACCCCGACAGAGCCCTCACAAGGGCCAGAGGGGTGGACTAAACACTCATTACTCTGACCGAGAGTAAATTAAATAAATACACATCCTTTGGATTCACTATATTTCAGAAACATTTAATACTTCAATACCATTATTCTTAAAATAATCAGCTGACGATCTTGCTCTAGATTCATCAGGAAAAAAGTATTTTTCTCTTCCTTTATGAGTTTTTACAGCCACCTCCCATCGAGAAGGAGTGAGTTTCGATTGCAACCACATTAAATCACTTTTATTTAGTGATAACTTTTCCAGCAAAAAGTCTATTATAAATTTCCAGTCTGTTTCATAGCTTAAAACAGATACTAAGGTATGCACACCTTGAGTTGGCCCCTCACTTCTCGATTCAAAGAAAATTTTCTTATCGCCAATCTCAGCAAAACAAAAGTGCATAGCTTCCTCATCATCTTCTTCAGTATCAAACTGTAAACACAACCTCTCTTCCACAACAGAAAAATCAATAGCAAAGGCCATCAATTGGACAGGAAAACTAATTTCTGACCAATCCTGTTCTTTCATCTTAGCTATATTTAAGCTCATCTACTTTTGCACCTTTGTAGTTCTAATGTCGATGCCAACGTAACCTGGCTTATTAGGTATAGTAGGTGGTTATGTTACCCACAAGCTGTTTGATTGTAGCTGGCCCTACTTTTTAGCACAGGAAAAACACCTAAAGTCCCCTGACGCCAACTAACAGATGGGGCGCCATTAAAACAACAACCTAAAATAAAACATCCCAACCCACTTAGCTAGATTTCAATTAACTAGCCCGTCTCCTTTAATGCGCTAAATTTTAGATATATATTTTAGTAGAAACAATTTCATATTTTCCTACAGGTTGGAAAATTTTATTTTCAGAGAATAAATGCATAGTGAAGAACACCCCATCCACCATCCATAATACAATATGGATACTGTTATTCTTTCCTCTAACTTCAAATTCAGCTATTTTTTCTTCCTCGAGTTCGTATTTAAATTGCCTAGGAAAATCAGTCCGAGACTTTCTTCCATTCATCCAATAGAATGAAACACTTCCATGCGAAATCCTCTCATCATCAACTAGTACACGCTCAACTCGATTAAACCTACCAACTTGATCTCTCCATACTACCAAATTTTCACCATCAAGATAATTTTCTAGAGTTCTAAAAATATCTTTCTCGAAATCATTTAGATGATAAATACCCAAAATAGACTTAAGCCAGTTATTCATTGACAACCACACTCCTCACAATTAGCAGCTCTATTTAACGCCCTCGAGCTAGTTCCATAAGCTGCTGCTCTTGGAGCATATGGAATTCTATTCAACCCCCTTCTCCAAGCAGGAAAAGGGGGATTAGCTCTTCGCTCCGCAAGAGTTCGACCCACAGCATTAGCAACTGGATCAATTAACCTGTGTAACTCTGGGTTTATATGATCGCCGTTTAATCTATTACCGCTTTTATTCAGCCATTTAGCAATACGATTAGTACTTTTTTTCAAAGTCCTATTCGCAACCAGAGAATGAGAAAAGTTTTGCCAATCATATGTACTTCCAGCTCTTGCAACAGCCTTTGTACCACCAACAAAACCTGTCACTGCACTCGCTACAACACCAGCCCACTCTCCATTAGAATAATTACTTGAACAGACATTTACACTACCAATACCATCCAAACGCCTAATCTGTTTTCCGATACCAAAGGTAATAACATCACCCGCCCCCGCTGAGAAATCAACAAATCCTTGAGGCAATGTTGGTAAGTCTGTCGCGCTAAATAAGCCATAAGGGTCTGTGCACATCAAAGGATTAGCTTGACCATAAAGATACGTATTCGGCCCATCACCTAACCCTATAGGATCGCTTCTTAAGTATCTCCCCGTCTTGGGGCGCAATACCGGAAGTAGTTGTAATGTAACTCCGTCTCTTGGTCATAATATTGACCCAGGAACCGTAGATTATTTTCTACCGTAGTGATTGTTTGCGTTGCCTCACCAAAAGGCGTGTAATCTGCCTGCCAAACGACATTTTTGTTTTGATCGGTTAATACCTTTGGCGTACCTAAGTGATCATTATTTTATTTTTTATTCTTAAATAAAATATTTTTAATACAGAAAATAATCATTAAAAGATAACAAAAAAAACCTAGCAAAATAGATAAAAAAATTCCCCCAACACCAACAATAATTAAAGCTTTAAATTCAAAAAATAAGCCTATAGACAGCACACAAAAAGAAAACAGCCCTAACACAAAAAAAATAGTGTAAAGCTTCATACTCTTAAAATAAGAAGGGTATTTCTTTTTAAAACTCTGCTCTAACGCTTTGAAATTAATACACTCACAATTACCCCCTGAATCAAAAAAATCACCAAGAGTCGGAGTTGTATATCCTGAGTTCAAATATTGCCCTACAGCAACATTCCCTCCGTAACCCGCCCCTAGCCTTGGATCAGGCGTAAGATTAAGGGTATCTATTGGGCCAAGCCAATCCTCCCAACTCAATGCACTAGTTCCTGGAGCACCAGAAGCACTTACCCCTCCTGACTTCCCCCAGCCAGCATTCCCCTCAAGATAAATACCAGTATCGCTACCCCCAATTAATCCAAAAGACTTTCTAACTAACCATGAGTATTTCTCAATACTTTACTAATAGATTAAATTTCACAAATTATTCAACTTTTTTTGATACCGGAAATGGTTCAAGATCGGGAAATCGAGAGATTATTCTCCCCATTGCTTCAGTGTACAATGTAGATGAGGAAAACATTATCGCCGCCCTCAGTGCTGTACGTGATGATTCATCTTCAATTTCTCTAGCGAGAATTTCAATATCATCCAGTACTTTATGACACTTTAAAAGCTCTCCCATTAACTTCTCTGCAATATCTCTATTCATTTGAACTCCTACTAATAAGGGTGTGGACTACAACCTAAAGCCCTTGAACGAGTAGTCTCGCATTTTGCAATCCATGCTCCTCCACCACTACCATTGCTAATCCACTTCTCAATACATTTATTTTTGCAATGCGACCTAATTTCTCTACAGTTATCACCATTCTCATCGGGATCTGCATCAGGACAACTAGTATCATCAGCTAATTCGTCAACAGCATTTTCTCCTGCTTCTTCTGCATCCGGGATTTCACTCACCAGATAATGCAATCTTAAAACAAAACAACAGCCAAAAATAAAAAACCCTAATCTCTACGGCTAGGCTTTAATTAAATAGTTGCGTCCCCTTTTATTATGATTAATTTATTCGCGCTAATCTATATTAAAACTATTAATAGTCATAGTTTTTGGCTTTAGGTTATTAATGATATCAAAGGCAGCTTTGGCTTCTTCGGAAACAATCTTTTCATAGTCATCATCTGAAACCCAAGAATCGGATAACTTATCCCATTTGATCATCATACTAAAAAAATTTAGCTTAACTACATCATTTTTTTCTTTTCTATTAGCATCACTAGCTATAACTGTCGCAGTCTCAGTATTAAACTCTATATCAACTAAATTGGTATTGAGTTTCAGAATACTGCTCCAAAAAGCTAAAGCAGCTTCATCATTTACATCTTCATATTGCATCTGATTCACAGTCATATTTAAGGAGTCCATTATGGCTGAGCACGATGCCTGCGACAAACACAATTACTTAAAGAGCAGTTAACGAAGGTGGAGGATCGGCTTCACCAGTTGCTGGCGAGTTATCAGTTTATGATAACGCCATACGCTCAATGGTTGACCCTGAGTTGTTGGGCAGGGATAACTATGGTGGGGATTGTCACCTTGGTTTGTGTCTTAACCAGCAGTGGTTAAGACAACAAGGCGAGCATGTGGTCACGGAGCTGATTATTACCCAGCAGATGATGCGGAGTTAAAATAATAACAAAATACAAAAGCCTAACCGTTATGGCTAGGCTTTAAAATCAACGTCTCTGGAACCTTGATATTTCCAAAAATAGCTCCAACCTCACAACCTGATCCTGTTATTTCCTATGAACTTTTCTAACATCTATAACTTCTATTTGATTAATTTTAAAGTAGTTCAATGAAGCATTAGCCAATCTTTCATTAGGAAAGTAAAATTTACCATCAGTTGTTCCAAGTTGGCTTTTTGTTTCTACAACATATTGAGCTGGCTTCAATTCCTGTTGAACCCAAAGTAAATCTTTCATTTCAATTGAAAACATATTCAATAATATATTTTTAATCTTATCCCACTCTATCTCATAACTTAAAATAGATACCAATACGTTATGATCCTCAGGGTAATCTCTCCACTCTAAAAAAACTTTCTTGCCCCCTATATCTAGAAAACAAAAAAAACTTTCATCCCCTGATACTGAGTCAGAATCAAAAGATATATTTATTTTTTTTTCAATCTCGGAATAATGATAAGGAAGTACCATTAAATGTACAGCATGGCCAACCTCATTCCATTCAGTCTTATTAATTTTTCGTACTGTAATCGTCACTACTGAGCCCTCGTAGTTCTAACATCAATCCCGACAAAGCCAGGCCTATTAGGAACTGGAAAAACACCAGGAGATCCCTGATACCAAGTAGCTAGCCATGGAGCTTGGTTCGGCTCAGGGCTCACCCGGGTACAAAACTCAACTCCAGCGATACCTACTGGTAATGGGCCGACCCAAGCTTTTACAGCTGGATCAAATCCGTCACGCCTAGTTGTACCCCAAAGTTGCTGCGAGGCCACTATTTGATCAACAACTTCAGGAGAACCCGATTCTTTGCGATGAAATGGACCATAAGGGTAGTCACCTTTACATTCACAGTCATTATCATCTTCTTCACTACCCGTTCTTGTATCTGTACTTGAGAGGATCTGAGCAATGTTGTTGATCGAATCAATCACTATTACCGCAGCACTTAGACAAGCTCTAGGGTATCGAATACATAATGCTGCAACAGTAGCACCAACACCCCCAGCAATAGCATTCTCCCCAGTAGGGTCAGTATATTTTAATGGATTAGCTTGGCCATAAAGATACGTATTCGGCCCATCACCTAACCCTATAGGATCGCTTCTTAAGTATCTCCCAGTTTTGGGGTCGTAATACCGGAAATAGTTGTAATCTATTGCGTCTGACGCAACATCGTAGCTACATTCACTAAAGCCTAACCACTTTGGCTAAGCTTCAATAAAATCAACGCCTCTAAACCATTGACCACTCGTTAGCTCTTATCACTCCAGTTTTCTTTTATTAACCATGCCTCATCTACACTTAGCTTTCGAATACCAGAGTTGAGCAAGCTGCACGAACGAGGAGCTGACCCATCAATCAATGATACCCCCCATATCTCATCATCTTCGTAGTCTACACCAATGCATAAACATGGATGATAGGCAGAGTCTTCATATACATCACCGGGACTTATTTTTGTATCTTTACTCATAGCTTTATAACTCACTTCACAGGGAAACCTGCGCCTTTCGCAGCATTTTTTACTTTTGAATTAATCGATGTTGGTTGATTAGAAATAACAAAACCATGCCATATTTTTATTTAACCACCAAACTGATTATTACCCAGCAGATGATACGGGCTTAAAATAACAATCTAAAAAAAGCCTAACGATAATCGCTAGGTTTTATACAAATTCTTATCTGACCCCAATTAATTAGTTTGCGCCTCATACTACTGTATTTTTAATCTGGCCCCTTGGGTCGTGGTATAATTCTAAACTCTAAAAACACAAGAGGTTTTCATCATCTAATGTTATGGATCAAAAGGTACCGAATATTCCTAGTAACTTTGCTATCAGCATCTACCATTTCAATGGGGGTTATAATATTCATAGCTAAAGCTAACAGTGTAGATATACAACCAGAACTACAAGTAAATTATTCAGCACTGGTAGTCTCTCTTTTTGTTTTCATAATCAGCTTTTTACCACTCATGTATTTAAGCTGGTTTAAAGATAAAAACCCTTATATATTACTTATAATAAAACAAATCTTCTTTTGGGCTTTAACTGGGGCATTGACTATCGCTTGGATATTTTCAGCGCAACGTTTTATTACATAACCCGTCACATAGGCCAAACATAGTATTTAAATAATCTGGATTAACTAACACAGAAAAACCAATAACAAACATAAACATACCAATAAAAATAGCCCGCCACCCTTTAATTTGAAAAGCAGACGAATTGTTTTCTAAATCAAAAGAAACTTGCTTTTTTAAAATTGCAAATACACCTATCAGCAATAAAACAAGACCAATGAACCTCCAAGCCAACTCCGAATTGATAAAAACTAATCCTATGAACACAAAAAAGACGAGTGTTTTCAATGACTTACTTGCCAAGAAAAACCAACTCTAGTTCCTGCACTCGCAGTCGCGCCAAAACTCCAGCTTCTACTACCCGTTGTGTATGGACCTACTCCTTCATCGAAGATAGGTTTACCATCACCAGCATACATACCAGTATAACCAGCAGCACCTACATTAATCGGGCCAGCATTAGCACCTGCTGAAGCTTGAAAACCTATCCAAGCTTCTGGTTCACACCCTACTGACACTCCTTCAGGACGAGGAAAGTCACCATCAGGATCATAACTAAACCCAACGCCTTTACCAATGCCGGCATCTACTATAAAAAAACGCCTTCCATTTGCGGTTCCGAAAGTAAGCGCACCCCCTCGACCTCCACTGTAAAAACCAACCCTTACACTCCATAAGCCATTAAGATCAGCATACTTTAAGGGATTAGAATGAGCGTAAATATACGTGTTGGTTCCATCAAATAATCCCGTAGGATCGCTTTGGGTAAATCGATCCGTTAACGGATCGTAGTAGCGATGCCAGTTGTAGTGTAACTTTGTCTCACGATCAAAATACTGGCCAGGGAATCTTAGGTTGTTTTCTACCGTTGTTACTGATTTTGTGGCCTCTCCAAAGGGCGTGTAGCTTGATTGCCATACAATGTTTTTATTTTGATCGGTTAATGCCCTCGGCGTACCCAAGTGGTCATTATGGTATTCCTTTTATATTAGTTTCGCCTCTCGACGAGGTACTTTCTTTATATGAGTAAAGAAAGTACCCAAAGAAAACACATCCCTTATTCAGCCCTTCGGGTCCCTTCGCTTATGTTAATAATGATCGGTCGGCTCTATATCATGTCCTGTGACAGTTCGCCTTACGCCAACGTCCTGTTGGCTTAACCAATAATTATTATCAACGCTCTGCTGAATAGATGGAACTGTCGAGCTAATCATCTAACTTCGCCACTCCAACATTAAGGATAGGGGCAATAATTCTCTGTGTTTTCGTTTGTAGGGTTCAAGATAATAAGATCCGAGCCTAACTGATCAGGGATAATATCGTTATCTCCATCGGGAGAATGTATTAAAGTATTTAATTTTCCCATAGCCCATCCTCCAGAACCAGAAATAAGGAACATAGCTTCTGTAGTACCTGTAGACCCAGCCTTATGTTTACTAGCATCTCTCGGTGTCAATTATTTTGCTGCCTTACCTTTAATTTTTTGTACTTAAAAAATAAAAACGAGCCACAAAACATTACAGCCCCCACTTTGAATAAATGCATAGAAACCCCATATTCAGAGGTAGCATAAACATAAGATATTAAAAAACAAAGAAAACTAGCAATAATTATAGACAGCCCCAAAAAAATTAATGTGTTGTACATATTTTTAAAATCAAAAAAACTAATATCTAAGCTAAAAACTATTTTATCTTTTTGTTTTCCGTAAAATAAAAAGCAAACGATAAAAATAAAAATTGAGCCTCCTATAATTGACCCTAAATACTCAGGCACTACATGGGGAGTGGGAAGTTGCGAGCTAGACAAGCCTAGAGGTATACCACTAGCAATCGCCAAACCTAAGAAGAATATATTAAACCTTTTATAAATACTCATTTTTTACACTCACAGCTAGGATCTCCATGCCATGGGCCACCATCATGGAAAATAGAAGCAACACTTCGAGCAAGATCACCAATAGTAAGAGAACCTGTCAAAGTTGTCTGAACTTCATACCCTATAGTTACACCTAGATCTATAGAAAGACCATCATTAGTCCAATCGTAATCTTTAATGCCAGAATGTGAAATCCCTACTGGACCTAGGCCTAATGTAGATTGAGCATCAAGGCCATCAAAGTTTGACCGACAGCCTAATGTTTGCCCAAGATTTATAGCAATTTTACCCGATGTATAGCCTCCGTAGTTACTCAGAACTGACCCATATACACCAATATCAAAATTACCACCATTCGATGTAGCCCCAGCAAACGTTCCATCAAAAAGTACTACACCAAACTCAACACCACCAACAAATGGAATATTGATCCCAAGTCCTATATGGTTTGCATCCAACCCATTTGGATCATAATACATCAACGGATTCTGGTGCACATATCCATAAGTATTAGGCCCATCACCCAACCCAATTCTATCACTCGTAATATAACGCCCCGTTTGCGGGTCGTAATATCGGAAGTAGTTGTAATGTAACTCCGTCTCCTCATCATACAACTGACCAGGGAATCTAAGATTATTTTCTATCGTTGCTGTGGTGATATTGGCCTCACCAAAGGGTGTGTACTCAGCCTGCCAAACGACATTTTTGTTTTGATCGGTTAATACCTTTGGCGTACCTAAGTGATCCTTATTTTATCTACCCTTTTTTTATTTTTTATTCTTAAATAAAATATTTTTAATAAAGAAAATAATCATTAAAAGATAACAAAAAAAACCTAGCAAAATGGATAAAAAAATTCCCCCAGCACCAACAATAATTAAAGCTTTAAATTCAAAAAATAAGCCTATAGACAGCACACAAAAAGAAAACAGCCCTAACACAAAAAAAATAGTGTAAAGCTTCATACTCTTAAAATAAGATGGGTATTTCTTTTTAAAACTCTGCTCTAACGCTTTGAAATTAATTACACTCACAATTACCCCCTGAATCAAAAAGATCACCAAGAGTCGGAGTTGTATATCCTGAGTTCAAATATTGCCCTACAGCAACATTCCCTCCGTAACCCGCCCCTAGCCTTGGATCAGGCGTAAGATTAAGGGTATCTATTGGACCAAGCCAATCCTCCCAACTCAATGCACTAGTTCCTGGAGCACCAGAAGCACTTACCCCTCCTGACTTCCCCCAGCCAGCATTCCCCTCAAGATAAATACCAGTATTGCTACTAAAACCACTTGGAAGAGGTCCATCTGAAGTACTGGAGCCAACAGAACCACCTACCCCCACATAAATACCTATACCAACCAAAACATTACCTTGCCCATTAGCAAAAAATTGATAACAACGCCAATTCTTCCAATCATCAGGAATACTAATACCTACTGTTGTACCCCCACTAAACCCCGCACCTAAAAGCAAAAGCTGGGGAAACCCGAACTGTATGGTACCCGAAATACCAAACTGAAACTGTCTTGCCAAACCCAATGGATCGACATATAGCAAAGGATTACTACTCACATATGCATAAGTATTAGGGCCATCGTATAAGCCTAATGGGTCAGATCTTAAATACCTCCCCGATTTGGGGTCGTAATACCTAAACCAGTTGTAGTGCAGACCTGTTTCACTATCATAGAACTGCCCTGGGAACCTAAGATTGTTGGTAATGACTTCCGTAGTGATTGTTGCCTCACCAAAAGGCGTGTACTCAGCCTGCCAAATAATATTTTTGTTTTGATCGGTTAATACCTTTGGCGTACCTAGGTGATCATTGTGATATTCCTTTTATATTTCATATTAGTTTCGCCTCTCGGCGAGACACTTTCTTTATATGAGTAAAGAAAGTGTCCAAAGAAAACACATCCACTATTCAGCCCGTTGGATACCTTCGCTTATGTTAATAATGATCGGTCGGCTCTATATCACGTCCTGTGACAGTTCGCCTTACGCCAACGTCCTGTTGGCTTAACCAATAATTATTATCAACGCTCTGCTGAATAGATGGAACTGTCGAGTTGATCATCACTCACCAGATGATGCAATCTTAGAAAAAACAACAACCCAGAATAAAAAAGCCTAACCGACAAAAGGCTAAGCTTTAAAATCAACGTCTCTGACCCTTTGATTTCCGGCACCTTATTTTTCTGACACCTACTTTTTCTTCTCTGACCCTATTGATTTATGTTCTGTTAATTTTAATTGCCTTTCTTCCTTTCCCCAACATTTATTTAAAGCACCAAAGCCACAAAAATTAGATAATATATATATACTCAAGCCATTCTCAGTTTCACTATAAAACATTAAAAGCCCTCTCTCTTCTGAAAATAGATAAGTTATTTCCGCTAGACCTTTAGTCCCTTTTATATAATAAACATTATCTTTCTCAGTGTTACCAAAAACAGGGTATAAAGCATTTGATAATACTTTATAGTTTACTCCATCCACTATCCAACTAGTCTGCTCTCCAATATTTTTAAGCACATAGAAATTAAAAATAGAGCTATTTATACACAAGAACTTACTATCTTCATTACAAGTAGATGCATCATAGGCTAAGCCAATTAAAGTCATGTCTCCATTTTTTGAAATCGAGAAGGTTTTATTTGGATATTGAATACTCCGATAATATGACTCACCACTATACACTTTGTTACAGAAAGCCATAAGCAGTAAAAATATATATAAAACAGACTTTAAAAGTGATTGCATGAACATTTTCCTGCACGAAAATCGTTAGACCATTGATTAGCATCAAGCTCAGATTTAGGCAACGGAGCCGATTCAAATAATTGAGATTTAGCACTACCACCTTTATAGCGGTTTTCTAACGTCAAATCATAATTTTTCTGAGATATGTGCCTAAACTCATGTAAAAAAACTGAATAATGATGGGTCTCCTGTTTAAAGAAGTCATAGTTAAAATCAGTACTTTGTGAAGCAAATGTAGTTCGTGCATATGCTCCATTATACAGCTGGTGGGCTACCGAGTTGATGTTAGGGTTAACCCTAATTGTCCACCTATCAAAAGCTTTAGCTATAGCGCTATCTGGGTCACACTTCTCAAGAATATCCTTATTAAATTGACGATTTAGCTGACGAAGCAGATTTTCTCTTTTTCCTGCACGCGTTTTAGCATATGCTCTTCTTGCTGCATTCGCCTCCGTAAAACTCATACCTGAGGTATCCAGCCCACTCTCAATTCTCGCTAACCCATTTGGGTCAAAATATTTAAGAGGATTTCCCCCAACATAAGCATAAGTATTGAGGCCATCACCTAATCCAATCCTGTCACTGGTGATATATCGTCCCGTTGCTGGATCATAGTACCTAAACCAGTTGTAATGTAACTCCGTCTCTTCATCAAAATACTGGCCAGAGAATCTTAGGTTGTTTTCTACCGTTGTTACTGATTTTGTGGCCTCTCCAAAGGGCGTGTAGCTTGATTGCCATACAATGTTTTTATTTTGATCGGTTAATACCCTTGGCGTACCTAGGTGATCATTGTGATACGTGTAAATATTATTTGCTGTGACTTGTGCCAAAGGCTGGCCATTAAAGTAGAGGTACTCTTTAATCACTTGGCCTTGTGCTGTGTATTCACCCAACAACTGCCCACTCTCATTATAGGCATAGTGTGTTGTTGCATTACCCACAATCTGTTTGGTAGTACGTTGCCCTAAAGCGTTGTAGGTGTAGTTGGCGGTTAGGCTTGATTTACTGATAGTGGCTAAGCGGTTAGCAGCATTGTAAGTACTGGTTAGATTCTCTGTAGCCGTATCAGTATCGCTGATCTGAGTTGGGTTACCATTGTTATCGTACTGGTAATTGCTAACAGTGTTATCCGTCACTGGATTGATTATTACACTGTTTAGCTGATTACTACCTGTGTTATAGCTGTAATCCTCAGTATTTATTTGAGCATTTTCAGTCGTACTTTTTTGTAAGCGATTGCCAATAGGGTCGTATTGATAACTGAGGCTACCGTAATCACCCGTACTACCTGATAGACGATCTAATACATCGTAACTAAACAGTTGATTGTTGGTGGGCTCATTGAGGTGATCGATGGTGGTTATATTGCCATTGGCATCGTAGTCATAGCTGAGATCAAGAACAGTGGTTAAGGCACTACCACTGGTGAGTGTACTTAAGCGATAGTCCTGATCGTAGGTGAGTGTTTGTGTTAAGCCATTGCCATAGGTCATCCCCTTAACAGGACCAAAGGCTAAGTACTCGGTGTCACTGATAATATTAATCGGATTTTCTGTCGGGCGTGTCGCCGTAATGTCTTGTACTCTGCCTTGAGAATCATAGGTGTAGTTAACGACTAGGCCACTCGGATAAGTCATCTCTATAGGATTATTAGCCAAATCATAAGTGGTACTGGTTACGAGTGTTTGACCGTCAATGACGGTGGTTTTAGTGAGCAAGTTACCGCGATGATCATAGTGGTAGTGTGTTGAGCCGCTTTGGTCCGTGATTTGAGTTAAGCGGCCAATGCCTTTGTTGCCAGTCGTCACCCCATCGTATTGATAAACAATATTTTCTACCGGTGTAGCTGGGTAGGTAACACCTGTTAATCGGTTAAGGGCATCGTAGCTGTAGTTAACTACCACACCACGCGCATCGGTCATGCTGGTGCGGTTGTTGGCTTGATCGTAGGTGTAGGTTGCTGTGCCGGTATCGGGGCTACTGATTTGGGTTAAGTTGTCAAAACCATCGTAGCTGTAGGTGGTGGTGTTGCCATTGGCATCCGTGACGCTGGTTAGGCGGTCTTGGTCATCGTAACCAAACTGGGTGGTGCCGTTGGCGGCATCAGTGCTTTGCTGTAGGCGATCTAAGGGGTCGTAGATCTGGTTGGTGACATTCGTTTTAGGGTCCGTCACGGCCGTGTTGTTGTCGTTAACATCGTAGTCAAAGTGGGTGATTTGGTTCTCGGCCCCAATAATATCCATCACACGGCTAAGTTCATCAAATGCACGATTAACCGTGTAAGTGATTGTGCCCGTACTGGTTTGAATGGTCTCGCTAGTGCGGTTACCGGCATTGTCTAGGGTGTAGTTGATACTCTCGCCTACACTATTACTGATTTGTGTTAAACGGCGCGCTGCATCGTAGGTGTAAGTCAGTACTACGCCATTGGGCTGGGTGATCTCGATTAACTGGCCCACATTATCGTAGGTATAATTTGTCACGCTATTTGAGGCGGCGACTCCACTGGGGTCGACCACCGTGACGGAGGTGAGCCAGCCACGAACATGGTAGGTGAGCACTGTCTCGGTGCCATTGGCATCGATCACGCGGGCGGGTTGGCCACGACCGTTGTAATCGAGCAGTTGTGTCGTATGACCAAGAGCATTGGTAATGGATGAACGATTACCAAAGGTATCGTAAGTATAGGTGGTAACATCCACGACATCGGTACGCGGGCCATCTTCAGTTAAGACTAAGCCTTGAGGGTTATAGGTATAAGATGTGGATTGCTGAGCCAGTACAGATGGTGCAAAGCTAATGCTTGCTGCTAAAGATAATGCTAACAGTGTTTTAGAAAAAAATGACGATAGTGGCTTCACTCTATTTACTGTATTGATCGATGATATATCCATAACAAGTCCTGTTGTTGACCCACTCTTATTTTTTAATGTCTGTGTAGTATTTTTACGTTTCATGATTATCGCTCCGTGATATTGCGTGAGAGCAAACGACCATTCGTGTCGTACGTCATGGTGATGATACGTGAAGGCTCAGTGATTTTTGTGGGTAGGTTATAACCAGCATGCCACTCGGTAGTAATGGTTCTGGCTTGCGGTGTACCACTCGCTTCGGTACGAGAAAGCACTTGGCCACGATCATTATTGATGTAAGTGGTGGTATTGCCTTTCCAATCTGTTTTACTTGCCGTAAAACCGTTAGCATCATAAGTGTAGGCTTTATTAGCTGCGGCACAGTTGGTAGATGCATGACCCTCAACACCAATAAGCTTTTTCTGGCTATTGATTGAATCAAAATAATAAGTGGTTTCTTTACCCAAACTATTTGTCACTACCGTAATGGGTTTACCATTACGACGATCACTGCTGTAGAACAATTCAACTCGCTCCGCACCGTTATTATGCTCACTTAGTATAGCTCGACGTCTACTGTCGTAATCCCAAGTGGCATACCGATGGTTATTTTCATCTTCTATACCAATCAGCAGCCCCTTATAACCTAGACGATCATCATAGATAAAAGTCTTCTTAGGGTTATTACTTAAATCATCAGGGGTATCATCAGGGTAAATTATGCGATGCAGCAAACCAGAAACCGTATACTCTAAGTGGAAATCTGAGCCAGATAAATCAGTGATTTTAGTGATCTGATCAGCAACATCTTTATGAAGTGTTGCCTGTCGTCCTTGGTTATCGGAGATAGTCGTTACCCGTTCATCATAGGTATAATTCATGATGTAATTACCAATAAATACCCGCGATGTAATCAAACCATCAAAATTGTAATACTCCGTGATATTATCCATCACCATTTGCCAACCAATAAACTCACCATTAGCATCAAAACGCTGAGTGAGTGAGGCATTCTTATTGTAAACCTCTTCCCAAGTACCACTTTCATATTGGAAGGTAAGATAGCGACCATTGGGTCTTTCTAGATTAACAGAATATTCTTCTAAAATAGTATTTTCTGACAGCGAAGGGAATTTATACTGATCAAGAGGTATTCTACCCTTATCTTCCCACTCCGTAGGCACAACCCATCTATTGTTACGCCAAGCTTGACTAATAAACAATCGATAACTTTGGGGCATCGTCCACTTATTAAGCGAGCTAAAATAGTTTAAGCTAATGTCAAAAGAAAAAGGCCCTGACCATTCAAACAACGTTTCTTTTTGCTGCTTACGACCACTACTAATACTAATCGGATTACCTACCGGACAATGGTTGTCGTCTTGATCTACTGGCCCACCTAACCCCATGCGCCTAGCAGTTACCTTGCATCGTCCTTCTGGGCATTCCTTTTCTGGTCGCCCATGATCAATATAATATAAGTGACATACCGAGAAAGTTCCGTAATCATGCTGATAGAGAGTTTTATGAAAGCTTGCTCTGACCTCTTTGTGTGTCGCAGGAGGAAAATAGGTTAAAAGTTCCGCGCAGCGTTTTTCCCAATAAGCATAAGGGGATTCAGCTGATGCCTGATGGCTAAATACAGTAAGCAAAAATATAACAAGAGAAACTAAAAGAGTAGAAACATTCAGACTTCTAGTCAAATTATGAGCAAAGCAATATCTTGAGTCAGTCATTATTATCGATCCGTGATTGTACGTGAAAGTAAGCGCCCATTCGCATCGTAGGTCATATCGGTGACACGTGAAGGCTCAGTGATTTTTGTGGGTAGGTTATAATCAGCATGCCACTCGGTAGTAATGGTTCTAGCTTGCGGTGTACCACTCGCTTCGGTACGAGAAAGCACTTGGCCACGATCATTATTGATGTAAGTGGTGGCGTTGCCTTTCCAATCCGTTTTACTGGCCATAAAACCGTTGGTGTCGTAAGTGTAATTTTTATTGGCGCCTGCGCAATTAGCAGAGGGGTGACCTTCGACTTGTGTCATTTTGTACTCACCATTGAATTGCGTAAAATGATAGGTACTTTGCTTGCCTAAAGCGTTCGTTAAAGTTCGTGTGCCATCCGAGTTATATTGAATTTGTGTGCGTTCAACACCTGAATTTAACGGGCCTCTTTCGCTACTGATCGCTCGGCCTTCATCATCGTACTGAACAGAGGAAATGCGATTGCCGTTTTCGTCTTCTATGCCGGTAATGTAAGTAGGGAAACGAGTGTCTTCGTAAAAATAACGCCGCATTGAAGTATCAGAATGCGTGGCAGACGATAACATAGGGCTACTCAGAATATTTACATAACTGTAAGTCACGCTTGTAGCATCAGGAAAAACTGCCTGTGTAATATGATTCGCGCTATTAGTGGTTAAAATAATTTGCTGATCATTTTTATTAACCGTAATACTGTTAGTATCATAACTAAGGCTAATCGTATCATCGTACAAAGTATCAATTGATAATAAACGGCCCGCAGTATCGTAGGTTTCATAACGGTTATTAGGTAACGTTAAAGTATAAATGCCGTTATTAACACTCAATTGTTCTCGACGCTGAGAGTTTGGAGAAAAGACACCACCATTTACTGAAAAAGTAATTAGCTTGCCATCGGGTCGTTCGACAACGATTAAATCAGACTGAATAATCAAACGCTGTTGGTACTCAAAGACCCAACGCCCCGCTATTGAATTATAAGAACGCGTAAATGAAAAATCATTATCCCTATAATCACTTATCTGAAAAAATTTATTGCCTGTAGGAATATTAATGGGGCGATTCGTATTTAGACAACTTCCACCGATATTCGACTCTTTGCCTGAGCCGGCACGAATACAATTTGGCGATTCACCAACATAACCATCTGGGCAAGCTGATCTTGTATGACAGGTCAAATCATATATATGATTAGGGCTCGGGGCTGGAGTAATGTACTCATAAACGACAACTCCACAGTAAGAATTTGTGCGAATATTTTGTGAACTTTGTTTACAAGATTGTAAGGCTCCCGAATTATAAGACCAAATGCCATCATAACCGGCTAATGGGCAATAATCGTATGGCCTAGGATGTGTTCCTGAGAGATAAGTAACAGATAACGCATGACCCGTATATAAATAGACCAAAACAGCAATTATTAACGCTCTAACAGTTGTTTGATACTTTATAAATTGAGTTTTATTAACATTAAAAAAAGGCAAAAGATTCCTTTTCATATTTTAATTACTCCTTGCTTGTATTTCATCAAACAACAAACCATCATCTATATCGCGATTCATTGCAGCAATGCATAAAGGCTTTGTAATTTTTGTAATTATTCGCATAACTTGTCCTTTTTTCATAATCCGTGTTAATCATAATTATTTTTAGATCAAATAAGCTTTGTCATACGCTGAGGCAAAGCATAAGCATAATTCAAGAAGAGAGAGGATGGATTAATCTGTAGGAATAACATCCTTATCTCTTTGGGGCATCGCTAATGCCACCTCCTTTTTAAAAACTACCTTGTTACTTTTTATTCGCTTTTGCTAAAGCAAGATATCTTTTATATGCCTCTTACACTATCAACTGACAAACAGCTTCGTCAAAGGCTATTTAAGTAAAAGTTGATACAGATCAACAAACAGACCGATAAATTACTAAAAAAACTCTCTAAATATAAACACACTGAATACGATTTGGAGCTAAATCATTGCTGCTTTTAAGTTCGCAGAATCTGAAAAGTTAATATTGAAAAATTATTTAACCACAGTTATTTTTCAAATAACTATCGAGGGATTTTAAGCGCTCAACAGTGCCAATATCTCGCCACTGCCCTGTATACACTTCTGCACTTATTTGTTTGTGCTTTATACCAAAGCGCAACACCTCCGCTAGGGGAAACTTTTCGCGTTTATTGGGATAGCCTGTTAATAGTTTAGGGCTGATTACGCTAATACCACTGAAGGTATAGTTTTTTTCTGAAGGCTCACAAAGTAGCGCCACCCCCTTATCACTCGATTCATTCTCGCTGCTCAGCGAAAAGTCACCTTTGGGGTTATGCTCGGGGTTGCTCACCAAAATAACATGAGCTAGATGTTGGCAAACATGACTATCAGCATGTTTATCTAACAACGTATCAAAGGGGTAATCTGTCCATACATCACCATTAACCAATAAGAAAGGCTCATCACCCAAAAGCGGCAATGCATGTAAAATAGCCCCTGCGGTCTCTAAGGGTTCGGGTTCCTCAGAGTAAGCAATAGATAAGCGATGCGGCCCGTCAGTAAAAGAATCACCGAGGTAATCGCGAATTTGCTCACCCAAATAGGCGATATTAATAACCACTTGCCGAACACCCGATTGCAGCAAACGTTGTAAATGGTATTCGATCAATGGGCGGCCACCTACTCTGAGTAAGGGCTTTGGCGTTTTATTGGTTAAGGGCTGCATGCGTTCTCCGCGCCCTGCTGCCAAAATCATCGCTTTCAAGCAGGCTCTCCGCTTTCACTAGATATCCGCTTGGATAAATCTGCCACCTGATGCCATGATTGCTGCTCTATCAATGGCAATAATTGTGCCTCACACCAGCTCACAAAAGCGTTCATATCGGGGTATTGTTTTGCTACCGACACCATATAGCGCCATGTAAGAGTAAGGTCCTTCAAGTAACCCGGCTTATTGTCTCGCAGGGCTAGTCGCGCAAAAATACCCAATACCTTAATGTGGCGCTGCAAACCCATAGTGTCAAACCAGAGCTGCCACTGCCTCTCATCCACGTTATCTATCAAGCCGAGCTCATCGGCCAAGTTACCATAGCTCAGCAACCACTTTTTGACTTGCTCTACTGGCCACTCGATATAACAATCTCTTAGTAGCGATACCAAATCGTAGGTGATAGGCCCCCATACAGCATCTTGAAAATCAATAACCCCTGGGGCTTCGCCTTCGCGATAGATAATGTTTCTGGAATGATAATCACGGTGAACCAGCACCTGTGGCTGAGATTGGGCTTGAGCCTCCAAAAAAGTAAAAGCCTCATCAATCAATTTATGTTCATCACTAGTTAAGGCTTTACCGAGTAGCTTTTCAACAAACCACTCGCTAAACAATGCCATCTCTTCCCGTAGTAATGACTGGCTATAGCTTGGCAGATCCAAACCAAGCTCATGGAGCGATGCCGGCTGAATCTGCTGCATTCTCAAAAGTACCATCAATGCTTCGCTATAGAGTAAATCAACGCTCTCATCGTTAAGCATCGACAAAAAATCGCTATCGCCAAAGTCTTCAATCAACAGAAAGTTTTGCTTGTCATCACAGGCAATAATTTGCGGTGTAGGCACACCTTGCTGGTGTAGCACCTTCGATATTTTTGCAAAATAGCAAGCCTGCTCACTGTTACCCGAATCAACTGGTGCGCATACGGCGAGCAATGATGGTTGCGTATTAACGCGAAAATACTGTCTTGAACCCGCATCTCCATTTAACTTATTCAATTGAACAGGCTCATGCACAGCAATATTGCTATGCTTTTTTAATTCTTGGGCAATCCATACTTGTAATGATTGATCCATCTACTGCTCACCCCATACTAATTCTTGCGAAGTCTATTATTTTTAATGTGCGCGAAGAATGACAAACCTCACCACATTTGTCACGTTTTGAAGTAGAATTACTTATTTAAAATCGCCCATCCACTATCAATCATAAATCTTGGCTAAAATAATAATGACAAGAAGAGTGGTGCAACGGGGCGAACAACAACCTTAATACTTGTTCATCCACTGGTTATATAGCTGCATGCAAATTTCTCCTTACAGTAACACCCCATTCACGACTAAACGCTCTACTAACCTTGCGAAAGCCATCGCACTTACTGTAAGTATGGCCGGAGGCATAACCACCAGCCACCTAGCCATGGCAGCCGATAACGACGTAATCACCGGCAACCCTATCAGCTCATCAAACCGCTCCTATGAACTGCTCTCACAAACATTAGACTGGGTACCATTATCAGAACTAACACCCTCCCAGAGAGATGCGTTAGCACCAGGAAGCTGTGGCGCCTATATTGCTCCTTTGCGCGCCGACGATGATGCAACACTGGACCCCGAAAGCTCTCCTATACGTGCAAGAGCTAATCGCTCACGCGTATTTGAAAAAGAAGGCTCCACAGCAGAAGACGCCACACAAATCATCTTAATCGGCGATGTTATCGTCACCCAAGGTTATCGACAAATTAAAGCCGATCAAGCACAGCTCGACCAAGAAAGCGGCGTTCTTGTAGTAGATGGCCAATTAGAATTAAGAGAGCCCGGCCTATTAGTGTTGGGTAGTGATGCGATTGTTAAGCAAAACGAAAACACCGTCACGGCCAATCAAGCAACTTATGCACTGCAAAATGAGTCTGTTCGAGGCACCGCAGAGCGTATTGACAAAACCAGCGACGATAGACTCAAATTAAAATCAGCGACCTATACACAATGTGCTCCAGGCAATAACACTTGGTCGCTAAAAGGTAGCCAGATTACACTGAACCCCCAATCACAACAGGGGGTAGCGACCAATGTGCGCCTTTATGTTAAAGGGATACCTGTTTTTTACTTCCCGTATTTACGCTTTCCAATTGGTGACAAACGCTTATCTGGGTTTTTGACACCAACCTTCAGTGTTGGCGACGACGGCTTTAATCTCTCTACCCCTTATTATTTTAATTTAGCACCTAACTATGACTTGATACTTACACCACATATCGTTAGTGGTCATGGTGAGCTATTTGAAGGTAACTTTCGCCACTTAAGCCCCCTCTTTCAAACCAATGTTAATGCCGCCTTTTTAAGTGATGACGACAGCGATGTCGACGATGATGACCAAGACTTAATTGACAATGGCACTATTGCAGAAGAAGAAGCCGCACCTTTTGCAGGTGAAGACCGCTGGCTATTCAATCTTGATCAAACAGGTGGAACCAACAAACGCTGGTCCACGAGAATTGACTACACTCGCGTCAGCGATGTCGACTACTTTAGAGATTTTGATAGCCAAACCTCCAATCCACAAGATGATAACTTTTTAAATCAGCGCCTATTAACTAGCTACCAACTGACCAATTGGCGTTTTGGCTTAGATGTAATTAGCTATCAAATACTAGACGACACAATCATACAGCCCTTTACTCAATTGCCATCGCTATCAGCTGATGGGGCTTATCGCTTTGCTGAGAGAGATAATAGCTATTTCTCGGTTAATCTCGATCACGAGTGGACACGCTTTGATGAAACAGGCCTGACGACAAGCGATACAACAAATGATGATAGACCAACGGGCGACAGGTTTAGAATCGACTATAAAGCTACGTGGAACTACGAACCAGAAGCTGGGTTTTTAAGGCCTTCTGTTGCACTTAGGCATTTACAATACAATCTCGATGCCGATAATTTCGCCGATGACACTGATCAAACCCCCAGCATTACCGTCCCTCAAGCCAGTATTGATGGTGGTTTATTTTTTGAACGCGATGCAGGCAGCTACTTACAAACCTTTGAGCCGCGCTTATTTTACTTCTACAGTGCATCAGAAGATCACGACGACTTGTTTGATGTTACCACCGACGGACAAGACATTGACTTTGACACCTCTGAGCTGACATTTAACTTTAACCAACTATTTCGTGACACACGTTTTGCCGGCGGGGATCGCATTGACGATGCCAACCAATTATCCCTTGGTTTAACAACACGGTTTTTCTCTAACACCTCTGGCCGTGAGTTATTTAGCGCCAGCGCGGGCCAAATTTACTTCTTCGACGACCGAGAAGTGACATTAACCAATGTAGAACAAACCGATAATCGCTCAGCAATTGCTGCTCAATTATCAGCAAACCCCACTAAAAACTGGCGGATCAGTACAGACATCCTCTATGACGATGAAAATAATGAAACCGACCTAGGCAATATTCGCGTACGTTATAAAAGCGATAGCAAGCATGTATTTAATGTAAATTACCGCTTTGTTCGTGCAGCAGACGAAAACGATACTGTAAGACAGGTAGATGCCTCTTTCATTGCACCACTACATAGTAACAATCGCTGGCACTTATTAGCCTACAGCTCTTATGACACACTGCTTGACCGGGAACTCGATACATTAGCTGCAATCGAATATAATGGATGCTGTTATAGTATTCGATTCGGCTTTAGGCGCGAACTCGATACCGCACTAGTCAATGTGGTTGCAGACGAAGATCTTGATTTTGATGAACAAGTGTTTATTCAGTTTCAGCTGAAAGGCCTTGGCGGTACCAGCGGACAAACTGATTCACTATTTTTGGAAAACATCAATGGTTTCGAAGATTGGCAAGCTATTTATAGCCAGAAATGATAGATATATAAACAATAGATTGACGAGAAGTAGATAAAACAGATTATGCATTACCTTAGAATCTTTACACAAATTTTTGTAGCCGCTACCGTTATCGGCAGTGCCATCAACACGCAAGGCATGCAGCTATTAGACCGCACTGTCGCGGTGGTTGGAGATGAAGTCATCCTGAGCAGTGAGCTCGAAGATCGACTTACTCACTTGTCTAGCAAGCAACCCAATATTGCAGTGAGTGATGAGTCAAGAAGAAAAGTCCTCGACCAACTCATTATCGAAAGGTTACAGCTACGTATTGCAAGACGCGCCAATATAAAAATACCTGATGCAGACATTATAAACCGAATTAATGGCGTAAAAGCCCGCGCGCAAGCAGAAGGTATTAGTTTTGATGAATACCTGGCACGTCAAAACCTAACAGAAAAGAAATTACGTGACTCCATTACAGAAAGCCTTGTGCTAGAACGCGTCCAAAAAGGTAACGTGAACAGTCGCATTAGAGTTACCGATCGTGAAGTTAACGAGTACCTATCATCCTCTGCAGGTCAAGATTGGCTGAAAGTAAGATTCCGTTTATCACACATACTGCTACCATTTGAAGGCAATGACGACAGCGCCAGCATCAAAAAAGCCCAAGAGATAATAGATCTCGTTAAGGAAAGAAAAGAAAGCTTCGCCAGCCTTGCGGCCAAATATTCAAAAGGCCCTAATGCCAGTAAAGGCGGTGACCTTGATTGGCGCGCTAAAGAACAGCTACCCACTATGTTTGTTGAGCAAATCAACAACTTAAAACCCAATCAACTGACCAAACCATTTCGCAGTAATGCGGGCATCCATATTCTGCAATTAAGACAACGCAGCGGTGCCGAGCCTGTTATGGTTAAACGCTTTAAAACTCGCCATATTCTCATAAAAACATCTGTACTATTTACGGATAAAGAAGCCAAAGCCAAAGCCGATAAAATTTATCAGGAGCTAATCGATGGCGCCGATTTTATCGAGCTCGCACGCAAACACTCTGAAGATATCAGTAACAAGCAGGTAGGCGGCGATCTTGATTGGTCCCACCCTGGCCAGTTTGTACCTGCCTTTGAAAAAACTATGCAATCGACACCCATTGGCGAGATAAGTAAACCATTTCGCTCTCAATTTGGCTGGCACATATTAAAAGTCGATGACTCACGAGTAGAAGATATGTTTGATGTCGTCAAACGCAATCAGGTCGTAGACATTCTTCGTCAACGCCGCTCTCAAGATGAGCTGCGCCTATGGATCGAAGAATTGCGTGAAAATGCCTACATCGAAGTACTTATTTAGTGCCCGAAAAAACACCGACAAAGCGCTTAATATACACACCTGGTGAGCCCGCTGGCATTGGTCCAGACCTTGCTATTATTCACGCACAACAAGCCAGCGACTACGAACTAGTCGCTATTGCGGACAGCGAGCTTATACAAGCTCGCGCCGAACAACTCAAACTACCTATTACGTTAAAACCTATTGAGCTTGCCAAAGCCCCACAAAAACTTGGCGAAAAAGAGCTGGGTATTATCCATATACCCACAGCTGCACCTGTTGTTGCAGGCGAGCTAAATAAAGCCAATGCGCACTATGTACTCAATTGCCTAGATACTGCCATCAGCACTTGCCAAAAAAACCAAGCACAGGCCATGGTTACAGGGCCTATTCAAAAAAGCGTTATCAATGATGATGGCATTAGTTTTAGTGGTCACACCGAATACCTAGCCGAAAAAACTGGGCGTAATCGCGTTGTGATGATGCTTGCGACAACCGGCTTAAAAGTGGCACTTGTCACCACACACCTACCCTTAAAAGATGTTGCCAACGCGGTTAACGAACAATCACTCACGGAAGTGACTGAGATATTGCACCATGATCTACAATATAAATTTGGTATCAAAGAGCCTAAAATTTTAGTCTGCGGGCTTAACCCCCACGCAGGGGAAGGCGGGCATTTAGGTATGGAAGAGATAAATATTATTATTCCCACACTTAAAAAATTGTCTCAAAAAAATATTCACTGTATAGGCCCTTTACCTGCAGACACATTATTTACACCCAAGCACCTTGAAAATGCCGACTGCGTACTTGCCATGTATCACGACCAAGGGCTACCCGTGTTAAAATACAAAGGCTTTGGCAATGCAGCTAACATTACACTGGGCCTACCCATCATTAGAACCTCTGTCGATCATGGGACTGCGCTGGATCTTGCAGGCAAACCTTACGACAACAATAGTGGGATTGACGCCGGCAGCCTAAACACCGCCATTGCTTATGCACAACAAATGGCAAGCAACTCGTTAAACGCTTAATACGGTTTTATCTACTTCATCTGAACAGGCAACAAGCATCATGGCATCTCACTCTTCATTTGAAAGAAACTCCACATTTACTCATCAAGCTAAAAAAAGATTTGGGCAAAACTTTTTAAACAACCCCGACATTATTGAAAATATTGTGCGCAGTGTTGCCCCTACAGCCAAAGATAATCTTGTCGAAATAGGGCCTGGGCAAGGCGCCATTACAGCACCATTATTATCCCTCTGCCCAAGACTCAATGTCATCGAAATTGATAAACATCTGATCCCTATACTGCTAGCACAGTTTGCTAAGTACGATGACTTCAAAATACATCAGGTCGACGCACTGAAATTTGATTTTGCTACACTTGCACAAGAACAACCGCTACGTATTGTTGGCAACCTGCCTTACAATATTTCTACGCCAATTATTTTTCATCTATTGAGCTTCCAGCATAAAATAGTTGATATGCATTTTATGTTACAAAAAGAAGTCGTCGAGCGTATTGCAGCGACAGCAGGAGAAAAAAACTATGGTCGTCTGAGCGTCATGGTGCAATACTATTGCCAAGTAGAAAATTTATTTGGCGTACCACCCGAGAGTTTTACACCCCAACCAAAAGTGGATTCGGCTATTGTTCGGTTAACACCCTTTAAAACACTACCCTTTATCGCTAAAGATTTTAATACATTTAAAAAGCTCGTTAATATTGCCTTTCAACAACGCAGAAAAACACTGCGCAATAGCCTCAAGCAACTATTATCAAAAGATCAAATAGACGCATTACCTGTAGACACAGGCCTACGTCCAGAAAATATAACACTTGAAGAATACGTTAATATCAGTAATCTAATTAGTGATACAGAACAATAAGTATTAAGATAATAACGTTAGGAAGCGCTGATTAAAATCTGACCGTAAACCCTTAACGTATTTAATTTTATATCATATTAAATACTCTCCACATAAAACTCGAATACAATATTATGCCTAGCTTACAAACCAATGCAGACGAGATAGAAATTTCAGTAGCCACTGCGTATTTAGAAAAACACTCTGAGCCAGAAAATAACCGTTTTGCTTTCAGCTATACAATTACTATCGAGAACAAAAGCACCGAGGCAGCTCAGCTCATTAGCCGTCATTGGATTATTACCGATGCAAACAATGCTGTACAAGAAGTGAAAGGCATGGGAGTTATTGGCGAGCAACCTCGTATACCACCAGGAGAAAGCTATACTTATAGCAGTGGCTCCATTTTAGAAACACAAGCCGGTACAATGGAAGGCTCCTACCAAATGCAAACCGACAGTGGGGAAGGTTTTAACGTAGCAATTCCAACCTTTATGCTAACTACGCCTCGCTCACTTCATTAATTTAACTCGTAACTTTAATAACAGGCTGGTGTTATTGTGGCAACATATGCAATTGGCGATATACAAGGTTGCTTACAAGCGCTAAAACAACTACTCAACAGCTTTAGCTTTGATATTAATAGAGATAGGCTTTGGATCGCGGGTGATCTTATTAATCGCGGACCAGAGTCACTACAAACCTTACAGTTTTTGTACGATATACGAGAAAATCTTGATATTGTTTTAGGCAACCATGACTTACATCTACTTGCCGTTGCCGCCGGTTTTAAAAAACCAACCCCCTCGGATACCTTAGACGAAATCCTTAAAGCACCAGATCGCGACGAACTACTCAACTGGCTTAGGCAACAACCACTTATTCATCACGACAGCAAACTCGGCTATACAATGGTACATGCCGGCATTCCACCACAGTGGTCCGTTGATGAATCACTGAGTTACGCAAAAGAAGTAGAGCAAGTGTTAACGGGCAACAACATTAACTCTTTTTTAAAGGTAATGTACGGCAACGAGCCTAACCGCTGGAATGAATCATTAACAGGAATGGATCGACTGCGGTTAATCACTAACTATTTTACACGCATGCGCTTTTGCACGCCGAGCGGAGAGCTTGAGCTTAAAACAAAATCCCACATTAATGATGCACCAGCGGGATATTACCCTTGGTTTACTATTAACAATCGCAAAGCAAAAAGCGAAAATATTATCTTTGGACACTGGGCGGCATTACAAGGGGAAACTCATCAAGATAATATTTTTGCGCTCGATACAGGTTGTGTTTGGGGCGGCGAGCTGACGGCAATGCGACTGGAAGATAGAACAATGTTTTGCGTTAAAAACCCCCAAAGCTAACCCATTAGCTCTGCGAGTGTTTAATGCTTACTAAATAGTAAACGCTCATTACTGCACCTTGTGCTCTTTTCTAAAAGTCTATTGTGGCCCCACACCTGAGCGAAAGGAGAATTTAATGTGGTAGATTGCAACACCAAGCAGCACCAACATCGCCCCAATTAATAGCTGGAGGCTAATCACCTCACCTGCCACAACAATCCCTAATGTCACAGCAAATACAGGGCTAATCATACCGACTGTTGATGTTAGGTATGCAGTAATTCGGTGCAATAGAAAATAATACAACAAAAAACCAATAACAGAGCCAACAATACCCAAATAAATAATCGATAACCCACCCAAAAGACTAATATTGAGTGGCGATGTACCATCAAAAACCCACCAAAAAATCGCCAATAAAGGGACAGAAAAAATCAGCCCACCGGCGGTCGTTTGCAAAATAGGAATATCTGCGCCCACTTTTTGCATCCAGGTTGTACTCAATGCAAAAGACAAAATCGAGATAAGCATAGCAACAATACCGTATACACCATCCTCACCAACAACGACTAACTGATCAGAAAAAATAACGACAAGACCTATTATTGCAATACATAAAGCAGCTACACGCCTTAGTGTAAAAACATTATTACCAAGCCAAAAATAAGATAATAGCCCAATACAAAAAGGCGTTGTACTAAACATAACAGCAATTAAACCCGATGGAATTGATAGCGATGCCCAATAAACCAACAAAAAGTTGGGCCCGATACCCAGTGACGCTACAAGATAAAAACGCCATACTCCAGGCTTAAAAAATAGCCTCTCTTTGCGCACCAATAAAATACAAAAAACCAGTATTGCCGATAGCAGTATTCTCCAAAATATACCGCCGGCAAAACTTAGCTCAGCCGCACTCCATTTAATCGCCAAAGGCGTAGTCGACCAAATAATAATCAAGGTTAAGTAGGCAAATAGATTGATCATAGCTCAGTGGTTCCCTTATAGAACTGCATTCAAATTGGCATTCATCAAAAGACCAAACCTATATGCACAAGTGTGTATGCTACTATAGAAACAATAAACGAGAATAAAGAAATAACCAATATCATTAACAATATTGCTACAACACGCAAAGAAGTAATCATTATTTTTAAGTGTGAGAGGTCCAAACAATTATTGAGGTGCGTCATCTATACGCTGAGTTAAAACGAAGAAGAATCATATATTTCTTTTAGGCTAATATAAGTAGCCGCAATCAGTAAACTCCGAGCAGTTTAGTTAGCAGTAGCTTATGGAATACATTAGGCGTTATTTAGCCAATCATTAACCAAGACCTTTTTACAGGTAGAGATTTTGTTCTTAGACAAGACAAAAAATCATTCGCGAAGGGGTCTCGAACCATTAAACAAACAGTAATTACTTATTATGACAAACCCCGTCGCTCTTATTACTGGCAGTAGTCGCCGCATTGGTGCCGAAACCGCCAAGCAACTTCATGCTAATAACTTTAATGTGGTACTACATTATCGTAGCTCAAAAAAAGAAGCCTTAGAACTTACCGAAAGGCTCAACGATATTCGTAAAGGCTCCGCCGTCAGTTTTTGTGCTGACCTAACCGATATTGAGCAGGTACGCACACTTGCAAATAATGCATTAAAACACTGGGGGCGTATTGACACACTCATTAATAACGCCTCTAGTTATTACCCAACCCCTTTTTTAGAGGTGAGTGAAGCGCAGTGGGTTGACCTACTCGATAGCAATACCAAAGCCGCTTTCTTTTTATCGCAGGCCCTAGCACCTACATTAAAAAAACAACAGGGCTCTATCGTCAACATTGTTGATATTCACGCCGACTACCCTCTACCCGAGTACAGCCCTTACACAATAGCAAAGGCAGGCAGCGCCATGTTGACCAAATCCCTAGCGCGTGAACTTGCACCAGATGTTCGTGTTAATGGAGTATCACCCGGTGTTATTGTTTGGCCAGAAAATGAAGCTGAGCATACCAATGAAGAGAAGCAACGCATTCTCGATCAGGTGCCACTCGCACGAGAAGGTACAACCAGAGACATTGCCGATACTGTCATCTTTTTTGTCACCAAAGCGCCCTACATCACTGGTCAGATATTAGCCGTTGATGGTGGCAGAAGTATATTTATCTAAAAGGCAATCAATCTATACTTATGAGTGTTAGCGACAGACGCGGTTTGAACACCTGCCATAAACGCGTATAGGACTCACCGATGACAGGGTGAACGGCATTTGGCAATAAGTCAGCTAAAGGACACAATACAAATTCACACTGCTGTATATCATCATGTGGTACGTTATTGCCATCGAGTTCACCGATCCAATCACCATAAAGTAGCAGATCCAAATCGATAGTCACCACCCCTGTATTACGTTCACGTAATTGTTGAGTCTCAATGCTCCGCAAAGATGCTTTAAAATCCTCTGCTGATAATTCTGAGTCAACTGCAGCCACTAAATTAAGATAATACTTGTCGCCACTTTCTTTGTCACAAGGGGCACTTTTATAAACAGGGGAAACTAAAACACGACCAAAAATATTACTTAAACTATTAAGCGCCTGCTGGATATTTTTTTTATGGTTAATATTACTACCAACAGCAATGACAACCTGAGGCATTAGCGAGAGCGCTCAATTTGCACACCCACACTACCCACTTGGGGTATAACATCGGTTTTATTAACGGCAACTTTAATCCAACTCACATCAAAATCACGCAAAACCATTTCGGCTATACGCTCAACAAATGTCTCTAGCAATTTGAATTTTCCCTCATCTGCCAGTGCTGCTACACGCTCACAGACCTCGGCGTAATTTACAACAAATTCAAGATCATCGGTTTGTGAGGCCTTGACCACATCAACAGCCATCTCAATATCAACCAATACACGCTGCCTAACTTCACGCTCCCAGGGAAACAAGCCAATAATAGTTTGCAACTCAAGCTGTTTTACAATCACTTTATCCACGAGCAACCTCCAGCGCTTCAAGCTCATCGAGTGGCCAACGCGCTTTTACCTTAACACCCAAGCTATCGGCTTGCTCTGCGACTAAGCGTTGGCAACCTGCATAGGCAATCATGGCACCATTATCGGTGCAAAACTCGTGACGCGCATAAAAAACGGACGAGCCTATTTTAGCAAGCGCTGTTTCAAGGCGCTCACGCAAACACTCATTTGCAGAGACACCCCCAGCGATAATTAAACGTGATAGCCCTTCTTGCTCAAGCGCACGGCGGCACTTAATTACCAGAGTATCAACAACCGCATCTTGGAAGGCATAAGCAATATCAGCGCAGGTCTGCTCATTAGGCAGGCCTATATTATAAGAATCACTGGCGCCTGTTTCTGGCTTATTACTAGCGACTTGCGCATGCTCAGTCACTGTATTTAGCGTATAGGTTTTTAAACCACTAAAGCTAAAATCGAGCCCAGGCCGGTCGACCATAGGGCGCGGGAACTTAAAACGACCAGGCGTACCTCTAAGTGCATAACGGGCGATATTTGGCCCACCTGGATAGTCGAGGTCTAACATTTTAGCCGCTTTATCAAAGGCCTCACCTGCTGCATCATCTAGTGATTCACCCAACAATTTATAATGGCCAATACCATCAACACGCACTAATTGTGTATGCCCACCCGAAACCAAAAGAGCGATAAAAGGAAACTCGGGTGAAGACTCCTCTAGCATAGGCGCCAGCAAATGCCCCTCCATATGATGCACACCAATAGAGGGCACCCCCAAACTAAAAGCTAATGCCTGTCCTGTACAAGCCCCAACCATCAAAGCACCAACAAGGCCAGGGCCTTGAGTATAGGCAACACCATCGATATCGGTTTTTTTCAACTGGCAGCGCAGTAATAAGGCATCAAGCAAAGGCAAGAGTTTACGCACGTGGTCACGTGAGGCAAGCTCAGGGACAACACCACCATACTCGCTATGTACTTTTATCTGGCTATATAGCTCATGCCCAATAAGCCCATGTTCACTGTCGTACAAGGCAATACCTGTCTCATCGCAGGATGTCTCAATACCCAAAATTATCATTACAAACCCAATCTTTTATCTGCTTAAATCGCTAGGCTAACCTACAGCATACCTATTTATGGAAGCCTTACTATAGGAACCTCAAATATACGCAGGCATAATACCAGAAGCCCTTTAAAAGAATCTAAAAGTCTTGAGGGGCACAGCATCATTTATAGTCACAATAATGCCAATTGGCCCAAAAACACAAAAAAGGGCGGATCTGCTGCCAAAGCACTTGTAGTCCCCTTCGTGAATGTGTAGAATCTGCGCCCCTTGAAGAAGCCTATTGAATAGTGATTAGACATTGGCTTTACACTGATTTTAAAAGATTAACTACGCACAGGAAGATCCATGCCCTTTGTTAAACTAAAAGAAAACGAGCCATTCGATATCGCATTGCGCCGTTTCAAACGTTCTTGCGAAAAAGCAGGCGTTTTATCTGAAATTCGTCGTCGCGAGCATTATGAGAAACCAACTACTGTTCGTAAGCGCAAAGCTGCCGCTGCTGTTAAGCGTCACGCTAAAAAAGTACAACGCGAATCTAAAAAGTTTCATCGCCTGTACTAAGCTACTTTTTGGTCGCTAAAGCCATTACTGGTAACAGCCCAAACGCAAAACTATTGAATCGCCTTTGCTAAATGCAAAGGCTTTTTTGCATCTGTCATTTATACAAAGCGAAGATAAGCTCATGAGCTCTGACATTCAAAATACCATCAAAGATGAAATGAAAGCAGCAATGAAAGCGCGCGCAAAAGAGCGCTTGGGTGTTATTCGTTTAATACAATCAGAATTCAAGCGTATCGAAGTTGATGAGCGCATCGAATTAGATGATGCCCGCGTACTGGCTGTTTTGGACAAAATGGTCAAACAACGCCGCGATTCTGTTAAACAATATGAAGATGCAGGTCGCCAAGAACTTGCCGATCAAGAGACTTTTGAAATAGGTATTATTAGTGAGTTTTTACCCAAAGCGCTTAGCGACGACGAAATTAGTGAGTTAATTGATAAAGCACTCGCTAGTGTTGAGGCAACTGGCATGCAAGCCATGGGGCAGGTTATGGGTATACTCAAGCCACAACTCCAAGGTCGTGCCGATATTGGTAAAGTCAGCGGCTTGGTAAAAGCGAAGCTTGTCTAACCCCCATACTTTCCTAGACCTACATACAAAAAAGCCAGAGCATATAAACATGTATGCTCTGGCTTTTTCACATTCAAGAACTAAAACCTTATTTGGTCAATGTTGGATACGCTTCAACGTATACTAGGTCAGTATCTTTAGCCGGTAGATGGCAGCTGAGGCAGTCAACCTTGTAATCTACTGCTAACTGCTTGGATTTATCATCAGGCTTATAGAGCGCCCAACCCCAACCGTCGCCCCAGATCTTATTGCCAGGAAAACGACCCTTGGCGTCCTTAATCATCACGAACCATTGCTTAACACCGCTAACGGCATGATTAACGCCTTTACCGGTTGTATAGTCGCCCACTTTCGCACCACGCAGTTCTTTAACAAGTGTTGCTCCATCTGGAAATTTGCCTGTTTTACGGTAGGCTTCTGCAGATGCTCTTTCAGTATAAACATCATGAAAGCCGCTAGCACCACCCTCTGGCACAAACCACGAACCTAGATGAACCATCCCTACACGAAAATCATTGGGTAAACTAATATTACCTTTATTATCAACATAGGGAGAAAAGTTTCCCTCTCCTGCGGTCATACTGACTGCATTAACCGATGCACCCAACAATACGGCAAAGGACACCGCCGACACTATTTTCTTGTATGATCTCTTTAACATTATAATACCACCCTTTATTATCTATGCTTTACGGAATAAGCGGTCGCTCCTAAATCAGCTACCACAGCCACTCATAAAGTATAAATTGCGCCTATAAAAATAAAATATCTAGGAGAATCAAAAAAGTGTCTGAAACAAGCAATAGCGATATTTCTTTTGATATTATCGATGATATTTTAAAAACACTACGCTTTCGCAGCAGTATTTTTTTCCACTCTGAACTCAGCGCACCGTGGGGAGTTTCATTCCCATCCATAGGCTTGCCGCGGTTTCATATCGCACTGTCGGGTAGCTTTGTCGTAGGCTCAAACCAAGAAGACTGCATCGATATTTCACAAAATGGTATCGCCCTCTTGCCTACCGGTGGAGAACACTGGATTGCAGACAAAGCCGATAGAAAGCTAACCCCATCTGACGATATGGTTAGCGCCTGTAAACTTAACAATCCTTTTTTTAAACAAGGTGATATTACCCACGATATCATGTGCGGCATCGTGCATTATGAACAGGAAATGGGGCACCCAATTTTTGATTCGCTCTCGGAAATATTAAGCTTTACCAACCACCAACCCAACGACACCACACTGGCTCTCGTCAACTTAATCGCCCAAGAAATAAGAGCGGTAAAAACAACAAGCAATCAAATCATTGATCGCCTCACCGAAGCCCTATTTATTAAAATGATTACGACCCATTTGAACAGTAAAAACAACAATATTGGCTTTATTGGCGCACTACATGACTCACGAGTGAGCCTGGCACTATCACATATGCACCAGCGCCCGCAGCTTGACTGGAGCGTAGAATCATTAAGCGAAGAAGTTGGCATGTCTACCTCGACATTGACGCGCCACTTTAAGAAACATTTACATATGGCACCAATGGCATACCTGACCAATTGGCGCATGATAAAGGCACACAACCTTATAAAATATACCGAGACCGACTTGGAACACATCGCAGAGACAGTGGGGTTTGGCTCGGCGCGAACACTAAACAGGGCCTTCCAACGCCACTACAGCTACACACCTAATGAGCTACGCAAAAGCACTAAGCTTGCACAAAAATAATTGTTAAGAACTTACTGATAACCCTTTGCTTGCAACTCAAATAAGCGTGCGTACACACCCCGCTCATCCAACAACTCCTGATGCGAACCCATCTCTAAAACACAGCCCTTATCCATAACTATAATCGTGTTTGCCGTTCTCACGGTAGAAAATCGATGAGAGATTAAAATAGTAATTTTATCGATCATATTGGCATTAAATTCGTTAAAGATCTCTGCCTCTGCCCCCGCATCCATTGCGGCCGTTGGTTCGTCTAAAATTAATATCCGCGCATCTTTACGCATAAAGGCACGCGCTAATGCCATTTTTTGCCACTGCCCACCCGACAGCTCTATACCACTTTTAAACCAACGCCCTAACTGTGTTTGATACGCAGTAGGCAAGCTATCAATAAATTTTTCGGCTCGGCCCTTTTCTGCAGCCTCTTGCCAAAGCGCCTCATTGTCTATTTGACCTACACGACCAACACCTATGTTCTCTCCAACGGTTAACTGATAGCGAATAAAGTCCTGAAATATCACCCCCATCTGTTGATGCAAGGCTGCACTATCCCACTCTTGCAAGTCGGTACCATCTAACAAAATACGCCCACTCGTCGGCGTATACAAACGCGTTAACAGCTTAATAAGCGTCGTTTTACCCGAGCCATTTTCGCCAACAATTGCAAGGCTTGCACCGGGAGCAATATGAAAAGAGACATTAGATAACGCAGGCAAACGACTCGCTTGCGTGCCGCCTTCACCAAACTCGTTACCTTGATAAATATCATAGTAAAACGTGACATTTTCAAAACGAATACCATCATTAGGCACTGCACCCACAAGAACGGAGCCTGTTTTCTCTAGCCCTGGTTGATCAATAAACTCATAGAGGTTAGATAAATACAAATTATCTTCGTACATGCCACTAATAGCACTAAGACTTGCTTTAATTGCTGCCTGCCCTTGCTTAAATACCAGCAGATACATCGTCATTTCACCAATGGTCGTCTGGCCCACAACGGTAGAGACAATCACCCAAGCAAAAGCACCATAAAATACAACACTAGCAAAAGTATCCATCACCAAGCCCCAGCTATCGCGCCGAATAATCAGCTTGCGATCCTCGCGATAGAGCTTATTAAATATAGTGGTATAACGCTTAGTAAATAACTTCTCCAGTCCAAATAGCTTGACCTCTTTTACGTTATCTTCGCGTGCAACTAGAGTCTCTAGATAGTTTTGCTGACGCGCCTCGGGTGATCGCCAACGGAATAGGCCAAAGGCTTTATTAGAAAAAACAGTCTCGGCAATAAAACCTGGCAAAGCAGCAATAATTAAAAGAATGATTATCCAAGGGGAAAACTGCACCAACAAAACGGCAAAACCTGCGAGACCAATAGCATTTTGCAAAAGACCAAAGGTTTTATTAACAAGGCCCAAAGGACGCGTAGAGGCTTCACGGCGCGCACGAACCAACTTGTCGTAAAACTCAGAGTCCTCAAACTGAGAAAGACTCAAGGTTTGCGCCTTCTCTAAGATCATCATATTGACCTTATGGCCCAACAAACCTCTAAACAGCGACTGAATAACTGAAATACCGCGCTGGGACAACATCAGCAAAATAACCAATATTGCCTCAGCGAGAAAAAATAGTATTAATTGTGAAGACAACTCCAGCGATAAAAACTGCTGAAAAACATTAGTCGTCTCTGCATAGCTTATCTCGCTAAAAGCCTTAGATGCAGCCAGTACACCATCGACAATTAACTTGCCCAAATAGGCAATCCCGGCAGGCAAAATACCCGCCACCAACGTTAACAATGCCAAGCAAATGGTATACCGTGCGGAAGTTTGCCACACCAAACCAATCGCCTGCCAACCATAGCTAAAAACACTCAATGCCTGTTTAAGCTTTTGCAAAAGCCCCTTCATACTCAATCCAAACTATTTCTATCATTATTCCTGAGACGCAATATACACTCACAATAATAGAAAAAACAAATCATATCGATTTAATCAATTACTTTTACCTAAAAACATTTTGCTCGTATTATATCCTCAACAAATATGATGTTATTAAGTGATATATACCAAAAAACATACAAACGGAGACAAACTATGCCATTACATCTCAACAAATCCGTGTAAGTGCACTCATCTACTTGGCGTAAATACGATAAAACTTGTTTATAAACACGCAAGTGCTAAGGTTAAAAGAACGATTAAATTTATAGCGATCAAGATCAAAGAATAAACCTATGAAAACAACATCGTATAAATTGCTGGGCCTGCTATCACTAAGCCTTGGTTTTATTGGAGCCTTTTTGCCCGTAATGCCTACAACCTGTTTTGTGATACTGGCAGCTTGGTGCTTTTCAAAATCATCACCTAAGTGGCATCAACGCCTACTTAACAACCCACTATTTGGCGAATCTCTAAAACACTGGGAAACCCATCGATGCATTCCACCCAAAGCCCGCTTTTTTGCTATTAGCTCTATGGTTGTTTTTGGGGGTCTTTCATTACTATTTATAGATGACCTATTACTTCAAGGTTTGCTAGTAGTACTTATTGGCATTGGTATTTATAGTGTTCAACACTTCAAACAAGACCAACTAACCTAGGTCAGACTACCCACGAGAATCTCTGATCAACATCGGATAACTTCTGGCCTACAGGGCGTAGTCCTTAGCTGCAAAGCACACCTAAACACATTTTAGACTCACGCAGAAACCATTCGAGATTAATCAGAGATTCCTACACCCTTTTATCTTTCAACCTCAAAGCTTGAGTTGTGCTATTATTTTGCCTTAAAAGAATACTGGGTTACCGCAATGCCATCTGATACTGTCGAAAGAATTTTAACCTCCGCTGAAAAGCAAGCCCGTATTGGTGGTTACAATGGTTTTAGCTTTCGTGAAATCGCAAAAGAAATTGGCATTAAGAGTGCCAGCATTCACTACCACTTTCCGACAAAAGCCGATCTCGCTACCGAGCTTACTAGACGTTATACCAAACATTTTGAGTCACTACTGGGCGAGATAAAAACTAACAATCAAACACTACATAGTAAGCTACAAGCCTATGCGAATCTTTTTTACGAGGCTGCAACAACCAAAGGGAATATGTGCCTATGCGGCCTATTTACCGCCGAAATTGATATCTTACCCGACACAGTAAGCAGCGAGTTAAAAGCGTTTTTTCAATCTCATCAAAAATGGCTAACGGAGCAATTAATAGAGCATAATGCTCCTATACCTGAGGGACAAACACCCCAAAAAATGGCGCTACAAATAATTGCTAATATGGAAGGCGCAATGCTGTTAACCAAAGCATTTAACTCGCAGAGCTGTTTTAATGATGCTATTGATTTATCGGCATTTGCATCAATTTAAGTCCAAAAATCCACTAACACTCTCACTATTGTAAGTACATCATGGCCGGCAATATACCTAGAGCATTTATCGATGACTTAATCGACCGCGTCGATATTGTCGAAGTGATAGACCATCGCGTAAAGCTTAAAAAAAGTGGTAAAAATTACTCAGCCTGCTGCCCTTTTCACGACGAGAAAAGCCCCTCCTTTACCGTAAGCCCCGACAAACAGTTTTACTATTGCTTTGGCTGCGGGGCTACTGGAAATGCTCTTGGCTTTTTAATGGAATATGAGCGTATTGCATTCCCTGATGCGGTTGAGAATCTTGCCAAACTCGCAGGCTTAGAAGTTCCGCGCGAGCAAATAACAGACCCAAAACAGCGTGAGCGCCAACAAGCTCAAGAGCAAGCACGCAATACGCTATATACATTAATGGAGTCTGCAAGCGACTACTACCAACAACAATTGCGAGAAAGTAACACCCGCGCAAAACCGGTTAGCTACTTAAAAAACAGAGGCTTAAGCGGTCAAATAGCCAAAGACTTTGGCATTGGTTACGCCCCTCCTGGTTGGGATAATTTATCCTCAAGCATTGGTAACTCTAACGATAAGCAAGACCGCTTACTAGAAGCTGGAATGCTAATCCACAACGAAGAAAAGGACCGGCTTTACGACCGTTTTCGCGATCGCATTATGTTCCCTATTCGCGATACTCGTGGTCGCGTTATTGGCTTTGGTGGTCGCGTGCTCGGGGACGATAAACCCAAATATTTAAACTCCCCAGAAACCCCTATATTTTCCAAAGGCAAAGAGCTTTACGGCCTTTACGAGGCAAGGCAAGCGCATAAACAACTGCCGCGCTTATTAGTAGTAGAAGGCTATATGGATGTAGTCGCACTCGCTCAATTCGATATTCGTTACGGCGTTGCAACATTGGGCACGGCCTGCGGAGAAGATCACCTAGCGCGCGCCTTTCGCTTTACCAATGAAATTGTTTTTTGTTTCGATGGCGACACCGCTGGCCGCAAAGCCGCGAGGCGGGCACTCGAAAACTCCCTGCCGGCAATGGAAGACGGCAGAAAAGTTAAGTTTTTATATCTACCCGAAGGAGAAGACCCGGATACACTCATACGCCAAATAGGGGCCGACAAATTCACCAAACTTATCGAAGGCGCGACACCTCTGGAGAGCTTTTTATTTGACGAAATGGGCAGTGAGATCGACACCCAAACAATGGAAGGCCGTGCACACTTGTGCAAACTAACCGCACCCATGCTCGACCAATTACCAAGAGGTATTTACCGCGAATTGATGTTTCAGCAACTAGCTAATCGCACCCAACTGAATATCGATACCATCATGACGTTGCTGAGCGAGTTGCCGCCTACACAAAGTCCGGCACCTGATGAGCCTAAAACACCATACCATCAAACAGAGAACCTCGAATCTCGGCATTATGATGCAACAGCTTACTCGGCGACTTATTCACCCAAGAGCGCCAACAAGCCCCCTATAGATACTGAACAATACGACACCATACCGCCAGAGTATGCATACCAGCCAACAACCCTACCCAGCGACCATAAAACTGCCCTAAAACAGGCAGTAAGACAACACAATGCCACCACAGATAAAGCCCTAGCTTTACTATTGTTTAAACCCAAGCTTGCCCAACTCGTCGAGAGCACAGAAACGCTGAGCCACAGCAATGACCTAACCATCAAACTGTTGGTAGAAGTGATCGAATTTTTACACAAGCAACCCGAGTACAAACAGGGACAGATCGTGGCACACTGGCAAGGCACCCATGGGCCAGAACAAGGGCAAGTATTACAAGGCTATCTAGAAAAAGGCGAGCTCTATTACCACCTAGAAGACTTAAAACACGAAAAAGAAGAACATGCCTTTAACTACGAGCGGGAATTTACAGACACCATTGCCCAATTAACACAGCAACAAATACGTAAAGACTGCCAGAGCATTGTTGAACAACTCAACAATAAGCCATTCCACACACTGACGGATGCTGAAAAAGAGCTTTATAAAAACGCGACCCAGGCGTTATCTAAACAAAATTAACCACATTATTAGTGACTTAATTTGTCTTAAAAAGGCTATTCATCAAATACACACAATAATATTAGGTCTACCTCTTGATTTTTCTTGCTTTAACACCATCTTAGGCTGGAATCAATACAATTAAATCGACTATAATGGTTGGTTTAGCGCAGAATATCTGCACACACTACTGAGCATCGTTAGGTTTGCCTTTGAATCATTAATTCCCCCTGCATTTGAAAAATGCCAGAAGCTACAGCTTCAGGGCAAGCGGGTATTGGCCAAAACTCTGATAAAAACACACAACAGAGCACGCCGGACTTAATAGACAACCTACAACTTTACCATCGGTAGCGGCCAAACCCTTATCCAGGAGCATACATGTCCGGAACACAACAATCGCGAATCAAAGAACTGATTACGCGCGGTAAAGAGCAAGGTTACCTCACCTATGCCGAGGTAAACGATCACCTGCCAGACGATATTTCTGATCCAGATCAGATCGAAGAAATTATTCAGATGATTAACGACATGGGTATCCGCGTCTACGAGAGCGCACCCGATGCCGAAGATGTTTTAATGACCGACGGCGATTCATCTGCCGACGAAATTGCCGCTGCCGAAGCTGCTGCTGCACTTGCTGCCGTTGAAACAGAAGCTGGCCGTACTACTGACCCTGTGCGTATGTATATGCGTGAAATGGGTACCGTTGAGCTACTTACACGCGAAGGCGAAATTGCCATTGCCAAACGCATCGAAGAAGGTACGCGCGACCTAATGCATGCATTGGCCTATTGGCCAGGTACCGTCGCTAACCTTCTCGAAGAGTACGAGTTACTTGAGAAAGAAGAGCGTCGCATCCCCGACATTATCTCTGGTTGGTTGGACCCTACCGAGCACGTACCTGCTGCCGGTCCTGCTGCTCAAGCCGCTAAAGCCGAAGAGAAAAAAGATGACGATAGTGATGATGACGACGACAGTGACGATGAAGAAGAAGCTAATACAGGCCTAGACCCAGAAGAAGTTAAAGAGCGTTTTGGCGCCCTTAAAAAACAATGGGTTAAAACCGAAAAATGTATTGCCAAGCATGGTCGCGAAAGCAAACAAGCCGATAAAGAGCTTTCTGCATTAGGTGATAGCTTAAAATTCTTTAAACTACCGCCACGTCAGTTTGAGCCAATGTATATCGCTGCCCGCAGCGTTTTACGTCGCGTTCGCAAAGAAGAACGCACGATAATGATGTTATGTGTGCGCGAAGCTAAAATGCCACGCAAAACCTTTATTAAAGAGTTCCCAGGTAACGAGATCAACCTCGACTGGATCCCTGATGTTGTTAAAAAGAAACGCGATTACTCCGATGTATTACGTCACTTCCAAGAAGAGATTGCACGATCACAGCGCAAACTTATGCAAGCTGTCGAAGAAACCGGTCTAGACATTGGTACTATCAAAGAAATTAACCGCCGCATGTCCATTGGTGAAGCCCGTGCACGCCGCGCCAAAAAAGAAATGGTCGAAGCCAACCTACGTTTGGTTATTTCAATTGCAAAAAAATACACCAATCGTGGCTTACAATTCTTGGATCTTATTCAAGAAGGTAACATTGGCTTGATGAAAGCCGTTGATAAATTCGAATACCGTCGTGGTTACAAATTCTCGACCTATGCAACATGGTGGATCCGACAGGCGATTACACGCTCCATTGCCGACCAAGCGAGAACCATCCGTATTCCGGTACATATGATTGAGACCATCAACAAACTCAACCGTATCTCGCGCCAAATGCTACAAGAAATGGGGCGCGAGCCTTCGCCTGAGGAATTAGGCGAGCGCATGGAAATGCCAGAAGACAAAGTACGTAAAGTCCTTAAAATTGCCAAAGAGCCTATCTCGATGGAGACACCGATTGGCGACGACGAAGACTCACACCTAGGTGATTTTATCGAAGACGGCACCATCGTATCGCCCGTAGAAGCTACTACCGATATCGGCCTGATGGAATCTACCCGCGAAGTGCTAGCAGGCCTAACCGCCCGCGAAGCAAAAGTACTACGTATGCGCTTTGGTATCGACATGAATACCGACCACACCCTTGAGGAAGTCGGCAAACAGTTTGATGTAACACGTGAACGTATTCGTCAGATCGAAGCAAAAGCACTGCGTAAACTACGCCACCCAAGCCGCTCCGATCATTTAAGAAGTTTCTTGGACGAATAGATAAAAATCTGTATCATACGCACCTCTCGCAAGAGAGGTGTTTGGTTAGAAGCAAAAAATACAGATCGGTACTTGGCAATGCAATATTGCTAAAACCGAAATTTTTGTTGAGAGCAAAGTGCTATCGACAAAAAGAAAGTTTTAACGCAGAGATTTTTCTTTGTAGGTAGGAGCCGCGGAACATAGCGCGGGAGTGTACATCAAGTACATGACCGAGCGAAGTGAGGTAGTTATTTGATCCAATCAATAACTACACTTCCACCATCCATGGTGGTCGCAGCGACACCGCCACGAAGAAAAAGAACAATTAGTAAACACAGATTTTTTGTTTACTAGCAAGGAGCCGCGGAATAAAGCGAAGAAGTGTACATTAAGTACATGACTGAGCGGTATGAGCACGCGACACAGCTAGGAGACAAAAAAGCAAGTTTAAGGGCCCGTAGCTCAGTTGGTTAGAGCATCCGACTCATAATCGGCAGGTCCCCCGTTCAAGTCGGGGCGGGCCCACCATTTAAAACACTCAAAGCAAAAAATTAGAGCATCCGACTCAACTCTTTAGTCGACAAGCAGATCCCCAATTCAAGTCGGGGCGGGCCCACCATTTTAAACAACCAAAGTAAAAAAACAGAGCATCCGACTCAACTCTTTAGTCGACAAGCAGGTCCCCCGTTCAAGTCGGGGCGGGCCCACCGTTTTCACTAATCACGCTTGTTTTATAAAAAGCGCGTGATTAGCTTCCACTTTTAAATGGCCAGAAAAACACCGCGCCTCTATTTACAGTGTTATGCATTCAAATAAGTTGGGTAGTCAGTATAACCACGTTCATCACCACCAAAAAGTGTGTCTATATCGCTAATATTATTTAACGGAAAGCCATTTTCAAAACGCGATGGCAAATCTGGGTTAGCTAAAAATTTACGTCCATAAGCAATAAAGTCTACTAATCCATCTGCGATAATTTGTGCGCCCGTTTCGGCTGTATAGTTACCGGCCACAACAATAGCACCACTAAAAATTTTTCGTAAGGATTGACGAAACTCTGGGCTTACTGTTGGTGCATCATCCCAATCGGCTTCAGACAAATGAATGTATGCAATACCAATGTCATTCATTATTTTAGCCGCTTCTAAAATAAGTGGAATAACGTCTGGATCATTCATACCGCGCTGGGTAATAAAGGGGGCGAGCCTAATGCCAACTTTATCAGCACCAATTTCTTCGCTGACCGCTTTAACTACTTCCATAGGAAAACGCAGACGATTCTCTGTTGAACCTCCATATTCATCTTCACGCTTGTTTGAAGATTGACGCAAGAACTGATCGATCAAGTAACCATTACCACCGTGAATTTCGATACCATCGAAACCAGCTTCAATCGCATTTCGTGCGGCAATTCGATAATCTTCTATGATATCTTGAATATCTTTTTTACTAAGCGCACGCGGTGTTGGGCAATCAACCATACGCCCTTCTCCATCATCACCGACCACCCAAACACGAGCATCAGGTGCAAGTGCTGATGGAGCAACGGGCACTCCGTCTTTGTGAAAGGATTCGTGTGACATACGACCTACATGCCAAAGCTGAGAGAAAATAGCACCGCCCTTGTCGTGCACAGTTTGAGTTACTTTTTTCCAGCCTTCGACTTGCGCATCGCTGTACATACCTGGCGTAAATGAGTAGCCCTTACCTTGTTGAGAAATTTGCGTGGCTTCGGTAACAATAAAACCGGCGCTAGCTCGCTGCCCATAGTACTCAGCCATTAAGTCAGTTGGCACATCACCTGAAGCACTTCGAGAGCGCGTCATAGGAGCCATTACAATTCTATTTTTGGCGGATATAGAGCCGATATTTTTTGCGGTAAAAAGTGCTGAATTAGTCATGATGATTATCCTAAGAAAAATTGAGTGGTGCTTTGTTTTGATCAAAGAGTATTTCCAGTTTCAGTCCATTGGGGCCATCAACAAAAACCTGATGCTCCTGAGATAGAGGAACAGTTCTTTCGATGTAGTCGATGCTGTTTAGCGATAGGCGTTCAATTAAACTTTTGTAGTCATCGCCTTCAAAAGCAACGTGGTCAACGGCACCGCCGGCAGCAACTGGTCTTGAACCAAGGTAATCCGCCTGCGACGAATTCGCATAAGCTTCAACGATATGAATAACAGGCTTACTTTCGTTATACATCCATGCGCCAGGGAACGGAAATGGAGGCCTGCTACCTACCTTTAAGTCCGTTACATCTTCGATAAATCTGGTCATGCTCGATAAGTCACTTGTTTGAATAAGTACGTGGTTAATATTCATGGTCGTTCTCGCTTTAATTACCTAGGCATCTGATTTGATACAGACACAATACGCCGAATATTAAATTTAACAATTAGGCTTTTATTGAATTCATTATTTAGCTATATTAAACAATATGGATAAATTCGGTGATATTGATCTTTTTGTAAAGGTCGTAAAAAACAAAGGTTTCGCTGCTGCCGCTCGAGTAGCAGGAATGTCGCCAGCAAGCGTGACAATAAAAATAAATCGTCTCGAAGAGCACTATGGCGTTCGATTGTTAAATCGTACAACGCGTCGAATTGCTCTCACAGAAGAAGGGAAAAAATTCTATGAGCGTTGCCTACATATCTTGAGCGAGGTTGAAGAAGCCGAGGAGCAGTTAGTATCAGGTAAAGAATCACTTTGTGGTTCGTTGAAAATTTCAGCGCCTGTGGATCTCGGGCAACAATACATTGCTCCGCTATTAGCAAAATTTTCGGAAGAAAACCCAGGCTTATCTGTCCAGCTCAACTTGACGGATGGCGTCGCCAACTTGATCGAAGACGGATTTGATATAGGAATACGTTTTGGGGTACTCAAAGATAACCGTATTGTCGCCCGTAAATTATCGAGCAATAGACGCATTCTATGCGCTTCACCGAAGTACCTAGAAAAGTACGGAACACCCAAGACTCCAAGAGACCTTAGCGAACATCGTTGCTTAACAATGGTACGAAAGGGCGAGGGGTTAACTCAATGGCACTTTAAATCATCAGATGAAGAAACCAGCATCTCAATTAGCCCAGCGCTGGCATCTAATAATGGTGCACAGTTACGGCTATGGGCATTATCGGGCTTCGGGATCATTCTCAAGTCTTATTGGGATATAAAAGAGGATATCCTCTCTAAAAAATTAGTGCCTCTACTTGAAAATTACGTTCAAGACTTTGAACTAACAGGTATTGATAGCAACGCAGATCTCAATGTCGTCTACCCTAATCGAGAGTATCTTCCTGCGCGAGCAAGGGCGTTTATCGATATTTTAGTTGAGCAATTTGGACATCATTAAACTTATCTTCTCCAGCAAGAAAAATTCAATAGCTAATATTTTCAAAAAAGATAAGAGTTATGATTCTATTAAAAGAATAGTCGAAATTTACGAAGGGAAATTTGGCGATGAGTATAAAGATATGAAGGAAGCTAAAAAATGGGGGCAGTGGCAGAATCTTTTTTAAAACTACCGTACAGAGATTATCCAGATTGGTTTTATGCGTAATTCACTCATAACAAAAAGCTCTTGTGGAAAACCTACGCGTTGCTTCGGTTTCCGCAAAGCGTAGTGCTAGCTACCCTTAGAGATTAAATTATGGAAGAAAAAGTATATGATGAAGAAAAGGAGCTGGATCGATACGTTCTAGAGTATTATCCCAACCTTATGACTCCTCTCGAATCCCTAGGGCAAAAAGCTGTATTTGCTGAGAAAAAAGCGCAATCTAGCAATTCTCCAAATATGGCAAAAAAATTATGCGAAAAATGGGGAAGTCAAAATAACCCAGATGTTGTTGCCGCTCTTTCCTGTGGTTCTGATGTGTTCCTTAGTAAAGTTAGAAATCGAATACTCAAAGAAAATGAAAAAGAAGTATTCTTAAATCGTTGCCATAAGTGTAATAAGCTAGTAAAAACACCTATGGCCAAAATGTGTTTGTGGGGTGGTTACTCTTGGAAAATTTAGCAGTTAACAAAGTGGTCAATCGGTAGCCCCCCGTTTAAATCGAAGCGGCTACACAATTGCCACTAATTCCTCCTAAACAAACGGCATAACTACAGACAAACCATGCTCTACAGTCACTTCTTTTTCACCAACAGGAGCTACATAATGAATAGCTGATTCAGCAGCTGCTTTTCCGGATTTTTTTGCAATTATCCAGGTTGCGAGATACTCTGAGGCCAAACAACCTCCAGCAGTGGCTATATTCCCACTTGCGCTAAAAGGCGCCTCAATAATATTGACTCCAGCCTCTATTACCCAAGGCTTAGATAACAAATCAGTACATGCAGGAACATCACCCAACAACCCCAGCTTTGCCAATAAATAAGTGCCTGAGCACTGAGCACAGATCATTTGTGTGGCGCTATTTAATTTTAATCTATCCAGAATAGAGGGGTCGCTCCCTACTTCGCGTGTTTGCATACCACTACCAAAAAGAACAACATCCGCTGTATTCGCAAATTCTAAAGGTTGCTGTGCTTTAATAGTGACGCCATTCATAGAGGTCACTTCCTCACTTGGGCATGTAATTTGAACGTTATACCCTGAACCTTTCATTCTATTTAGAATACCCAAGGCTATAAAAGAATCTAACTCGTTAAAACCTTCGAATGTCAGTATTGCGATGTTCATATTTAATCCTCAAAGCTAGAACACATTAATAAGATATTTCTACAATACAAAGAATATTTTTGGCATAAACTTGTAAAGCAGTGAAGCCAGTATATTCAACAAAACCATAACAATAAAATAATTGTCATGCATACATTCAAGGTATTTGTAACTTAGCGTACCACCTCATCCTCAAAATATTCGCGGTGTTTTCGAGCTCTCTTATCAAACTAGGCAAGATGTCATTCCGTTGTAAACAATCATTACATTCCATATACTCATGACAATTATTTTATTGTTATGGTTTGCATGATGGCTAAAGGGCAATACAAAAAAATTGTCGATATATTCGTACAAAAAATTAGATCGGGTGAATTACCCGCGGGCATACGCTTACCTACACATCGAAAACTTGCCACTAGCGAAGGCATTGCATTAGTGACAGCGTCGAGAGTTTACGCCGAGCTTGAAAAAATGGGCTTAGTCAGCGGAGAAACTGGTAGAGGCACATTTGTTAGAGAAACAAACCTGCCCGTTGGGCACGGGATAGACCAAAAATCCGTTGAAGAAGGTATGATAGACCTAAACTTCAATTATCCATCTCTTCCCAATCAAACAGAGCTGCTACGAACATCCCTCCGTAAACTGGCCTCATCAGGGGACTTAGAGTCACTTTTACGTTACCAACCACATGCTGGTCGCAAGAAGGAAAGAGAAATTATTGCGCACCATTTACTATCTCGTGGCCTATCTACTGAAGCTGATCGAATCTCTATTGTCAGCGGGGCACAGCATGGCTTAGCTGTATCCGTTATGGCAACTTTACAACCTGGAGATGCCGTTGCTGTTGATGCTTTGACTTACCCAGGTTTTAAGGTTTTGGCAGAGGCTCAGCACTTAGAGCTTGCCCCTATTCCCGCTAAATGCCAAGGACCCGATTTAGAAGCTTTAGAACAGCTTTGCCAAAAACGACGCATAAAAGCAATTTATACGATACCAACATTGCACAACCCATTAGGCTGGGTGGCAAGTTTAGCTGAACGTAAAGCATTAATAGCCATTGCTCGAAAATACGACTTAATTATTATTGAAGACGGCGCCTATGCCTTTCTTGAAGAGGACGCACCACCGCCTTTATCAGCACTTGCACCCGACATCTCTATTTACGTCTCGGGCTTATCTAAAAATATCGCAACAGGCTTACGGGTGGGTTTTGTTGTAGCTCCTCCTCAATGGTCACCATCAATCGAGCGCTCTATTCGAGCAACGACATGGAATACTCCTGCGCTAATGACAGCCATTACCTGCGACTGGATTATGGATGGCACAATCAATTCACTAGAAAGAGAAAAACGCCGCGACGCTAAATTGAGGCAAGCCAAAGCCAGAGAAATACTAAAAGACCTAGATTATGTTAGTCACCCTGCTTCTTATTTTATTTGGCTACCTCTAGGAGAAGAAACTCGCGCAGACCAAGTATCGATGGCATTAATGGACGCAAATATTTCTGTTTCGACAGCAGAACCCTTCGCAACATCTATTAGCCCACCACATGCGTTTCGACTAGCCCTTGGATCATTAGACATAGATTCTTTATGTAGTGCACTTGAAAAAGTAAAAACAATTATTAATAAATATTCGTTTTAAAAAAGTACATTGTTATTGTACGACCAGTTAAACAACAAAATCTGCTTGTATTTTATTCTAACAACATTAGAATGCATCCCAGATTACTTATAAACAGACTATTATTTATGAAACAATTATTTATCGGAACAAGTTATTCGTTACGTCTGCGCTCAAATGATGCGCAGGAAATACGCTTTGTATTAAATTAACTTACCTGATATATGACTGGTAGGTTAAACCTTCCAGTTTTATCAACATTAAAACCCGGAAGGCGAATACCTTCCGGGTTTTTTTATGCCCTCCACGGACGGAGGGTACATCGAAAACGCAGGAGCAATTTTCTAGTGCTTAGAAATTAACTGTATGTCGTAGATATACCACATACCAAGGCAATAACTAACATTTACAACAACTGAGGTTATATTTTTTTAGATTAATTAATTATTAACGATGAAGAATTTTTATTGGATAAGTGAGTGATCGATACAAAAATCACTACACACAATACCCCCTACTCTAAATTTTGCAAATTATCGCAGAAGGGTATAACTCACCCTACCGAAAAATTCATCTTATAACTTATTGATATATAATGATAAATTCAGAAAAAATTAAAGGCTTGCATGATTTTTTTTAATCGGTATCGTGACGCCAACTTGATCGAATACATATAAATTTTATTTACATAACTATTTTTTAATAACTATGAAGACTTTTACTTTTAAACAAACAGAGCAACAAGCAGCAGGCGAAGTACGCAACCTGTTATGGCATGCCCGTAGTTTACATACAGAGAAAGCGAATCTCTGTGATGCAATATTAGTACAAGAGAATATAAACAATTTAATCGATTTACAGTTTTTTGAGTAGCAACCCTTATTGGGTGGCTACGGCCACCCGGTGAGTAGAAATTTTGAAAACCCGGAAGGCCAACCCTTTCGGGTTTTTTTATGCCCGAAATTTGTGCGATACCCACAGACACGGTATCTGTTTTTTAACAATTTGCGACCAACTTTTTTCGGTATCTAGTCACTTTGATGCCGACCAATTATGTGTCCCTATGGTCAAGGGGTTAAGACGCGAGACTTTCAATCTCGAATCACCAGTTCAAATCTGGTTAGGGACACCAAACTACGTCAGTGGCAGAGTGGCGATGCGCCGGTCTCCAAAACCGGTCTACGAGGGTTCGACTCCTTCCTGGCGTGCCAATATAAATTTTAGTTAGGAGGTGATGTATGAAACAAAAACGACATTTATATCGCAATCGTCATTTGGCGATTAAAGGCAATCCTTTGTTCGCTCAGAGAATATGCCGCGCCTTAAAAAGCAAGGAAAGTTATACCATAAAAAATAACAACCGAGTCATGAAAGAAGCCTATTAAAAAGAGATTCATCGAGTCTCTTTCTAGCAGTCCTTTTTCGCAGTGATAGCTCCAACTGGAAAGCAGATTTTTGCTTCTGTAAACCCTGCATTTTCAACTTCTATGGTGGCCAGGGCTTGACAGAAATCAGGAGAATGCTGGTTCGAGAAATTTGTAGGAGCAAACGTTGGCCGCCCATATGGGTGGTCGCAGAGTGATTATACATAAGGTCGTGTATAAAAATTCCAGGTCACTGTACCAAGTTAATTCCGGTGTGAAGCAGAGTGGTAATGCGCCTGACTGTTAATCAGGAGTTCGCTGGTTCGACCCCAGCCGCCGGAGCCAATGTTACTACGCATCAGTTGAGCAAGTGGTGAGCTCCCAGTGCTGTAAACACAACGCAATTGCTGTGTAGGTTCAAAAACTTTGCAGGAGCAAAAGTTTGACATCTGAATAGATGTTCTCGAAGAGATTGTTTACAAGGACGTAAACAACATTCCTACCTGATGCACCAGATTTTTGATGGGCCATTAGCACAGTGGTGAGTGCGTCGGCCTCATAAGCCGAGGACCCCAGTTCAATTCTGGGATGGCCTACCAATATTTTAGGAAGCATGGCCGAGTGGTAAGGCAGCTGATTGCTAATCAGTACAGTGACTAAGTTGCTGCGTGAGTTCGAATCTCACTGCTTCCGCCAGTTCAAAGCTCCGGTGATGCAATTGGTAGACATAGCCGACTTAAAATCGGTTTGTTGCGAGTTCGAATCTCGCTCGGAGCACCAATGCCACCCCACTAGCCCAATTGGCAGAGGCGCCTGGCTTAGACCCAGGAGGTTCCCAGTTCGACTCTGGGGTGGGGTACCAAAATAGCAGCGTGGTGTAACGGTAACACACCGGACTTTGACTTCGGTATTTCAGGTTCGAACCCTGACGCTGCTGCCAATTTTCGGAGTATAGCTCAGTCTGGCAGAGCACCGGGTTTAACGAAAATACATCCTTGTATTTTCCCCTTCGGGTTCTTCGAGGTTCAAAACATTCCTGATGTTTTATGGGACCAGGGAGTCGCAGATTCAAACCCTACTGCTCCGACAAATTTTATTGGGGGTTGGCTTAGTGGCTGAGCACCGGACTTTTAATCCGGCTAGATGGGTTCGATCCCCATACCCTCAACCATATTAAAATAAAATTACTTAGTGTAAGGAGGCTAATTATGGCCATTAAAAAAGTATTGGCAACGCATAAAGATCAGCGCTTGCCTGTAAAAATTTGGACAGACGATATTGATTTTAAAACACAACAACAACTTAGCCGTGTCGCAAACTTACCGTTTGTGTATAAGCATGTAGCAGCTATGCCAGATGTGCATTTAGGTAGAGGGGCAACAATAGGCTCAGTGATTGCGACAGATAAAGCAATTATTCCTGCAGCCGTTGGTGTCGATATCGGTTGTGGTATGAATGCTGTTCGCTTATCACTTAAAGCAAAGGATTTGCCCGACAACTTAAAAGCTATTCGTAACGGTATTGAATCAGTCGTACCGCTAGGTGCAGGCGGCAAACATCGCGACCCCAAAATTGCAGGTGGTCACGAAATCTCAATGCGTTTAAGTAATATCTTTGAAAAGCACCCCAAATTAAATAAGCGTATTCGATACGATAGCTTTTCCAGGCAACTGGGTACTCTGGGTTCTGGTAATCACTTTATCGAATTATGTTTAGATGAAAATCAAGATGTTTGGATCATGTTGCATTCGGGTAGCCGTGGGATCGGTAATAAAATCGGCATGTACTTTATCGAGATTGCGAAACGTGAGATGGAAAAATGGATGATTCACCTGCCCGATAAAGATTTGGCTTATCTCGCTGAAGGGTCAGATCATTATGATGACTATATTGAAGCTGTCTCTTGGGGACAAGATTATGCGGCACTAAATCGCACGCATATGATGAATGCAGTAATGTTAACACTACGTAAACATTTACCAGCATTTACCGTTACTCAAGAAGCAATTAATTGTCATCACAACTATGTGGAGAAGGAAAGTCACTTTGGTAAAAACGTCTGGGTAACCCGCAAAGGCGCCATACGTGCAAGAGAAAATGACCTAGGTATTATTCCTGGCTCGATGGGCGATAAAAGTTTTATCGTTCGTGGTAAGGGTGAAGCTGAATCGTTTTGTTCTTGTTCTCATGGTGCTGGACGTCGCCTAAGCCGAACAGCGGCTGCAAAAACTTATTCTGTCAGCGATCTTGTATCAGCAACAGAAGGGATTGAATGCCGTAAAGACAAAGGAGTTATAGACGAGATTCCAATGGCTTATAAACCAATTGAAATGGTTATGGACAATCAAACTGATCTTGTTGAGGTTATTCATACACTTCGTCAAATTGTCAATGTAAAAGGTTAGAAGGGATTCTGGCCTTTTCTTTTTCAAATCTTAATTTTTCCATTATGCCTGATTAGCTCAATTGGATTTAGAGCACCCGCCTACGACAACTTTGCAGGAGCAAAAGTTGAACACCCCTATGGGTGGTCGTAAAGCGATTGCGTGTAGGACACACGCAACAACCGGGGAGGTGCAGGTTCGAGCACTGTGTCAGGTGCCAATTTTATCAACACAAGAATATTTAGGTGTGGCCGTGGAAAATCAGTAATGCACTTGATTGTGGCTCAAGATCAAACGGGTTCGACAAAATGTCTGGAGCATTTTGATCTGCTTTCACCTGAAAGGATAAGTACAGGGCGTACTTAGGATAGCCCCGTCAATCACCCCTAAGTATTTTTATTAACTCACAAGAGGATTTATGCGTTTAGTAGTCAGTAAAAATCAAAATCGTATCACAGATGTTTTCTGTGATGATGCAAAAAAAGCAAAACAACAATTATTTAATCATAGTGTGACACAGCTATATGTCGATCACTATCTGGTTGGTCGCGAGAATGGGCATCAATTACTTGCCTGGGCTTTTAGGCAACAGTTAATGCCGCTTTATGTCGTTGTGACAGAAAGACAGTCACAAAAACGTCAAGCCATGATCACCTTGTTAGAGACAAATAGTTACCGCTCGGCGGATGGTATTAATTTTATAAAATACCATTGATATTGGAAGTTAAAACAAGCTAATACTTGATAATCAGGGAGTAAAAAATGAATTCACTGTTCGTGATAAAGCCCTATAAATATTTAACCTTGTGGGTTTTTGATGATGAAAAAGTCAGATTAATACAAGAGCCTTTTATTGCAGGCGCAGACGAAATTATCGACTTAATGGTTAAAGACATACCCAATGCCAAAGAAGGCTTTGTAATGTTTTTTTCAGATGAGCCTTTTCCAGGGCATAAACTTGAACTTAATTGGCAACGAGAAGACGGCAGTGGCAACTGGTATCGCTCATCAGCACTTGATAAAGAAGGTTGGCTTTGCCCTGCACTCTTTAGATACTTTAAAGAAACACCCAAAAACTTATATGCCGATTTTAAAAAAAATTAAAAGGATGCCAAACAATGAGAAAAGTACTGCGACTAAATCCATCAGGTATGCCGACACATTGGCTATCACTGGAAGCCGCCACCACTATTTACAGTAAAGAGTTAGTACTATGGGAGATGGGCAAGCAAAGTGCCTTAATGCGCGGAGGTTATAACCGCCAAGGCAAGCGCTCCATATTAGATATTGCTCCTGTCATTGCAACAAAAGGCCACGGAAAAACTGCCAAGGTGCGATCCTTTAGCAATAGCATGTTATTCCGACGTGACGGCCATTTATGCTTATATTGCGGCAATTCGTTTTGCTCACAGGAATTAACTCGCGACCATATTGTACCTCGCGCACAAGGTGGTGCAGACAGCTGGAAAAATGTGGTCGCAGCCTGCAAGCGCTGCAATCATTCAAAGGGTAATCGTACACCGGAACAAGCAGGTATTGAATTACTAGCGGTTCCATTTGAACCCAACCCCTTTGAATATTTGTACTTAACGAATCGACACATTATTGCCGATCAAATGGATTATCTGGCTAAGCAATTTTCTAGTCAGCGAGAATGGAAGAACAACTAAACCAAACTGTATTGGCTTTAGTTTATAAGAAATTGGAGTCTAAAAATGGAAGAATTAATATGGATCAAAATTGAAACAACAAAAGGGAACGATGACGTATGGTCGTTTAAAGGTCAGGTTGTTAAGTCGATTTTTGAAAGCATTGTATCTGGGCAACTTACTTCTGGTTTTTTTAAAATGGAGCAAGTGTACTGGATCATTAATAAATACGACGATGACAGAACCAAACAGGGCAAAGAGCTTTATCAATATGGAAAAGGCGAGCTAAAAGCCTACCGAGGAGATATGTATTCACGGATTGATCACCTAGTGACAATAGCTCCAATTGATGGAGAAATGGAAATTGCCCAATACGACAAAGAAAAAGGCAAGCACCTTAGTGTTGTTTCCGATATTCGATCATAAGCATTTGGAGCTAAGTGCTATTTTTGGCACTTTGTTTCATACCGATGTTTAACTGTATGTTAGAGAAGCAGCGGCTCTGGTTCTGATTGCCAGACTGGCTCAGTCATGCCTCATGCTCTGTGTACCGATTCAATAACATGTTAAATAGCTATGCCCTCAAAAAGCATAGGTTTTTTTAGCTCATACGGATAGCTCAATCGACAATGAATCGATGAGTAGCAGGTTCGAATCCTTATTTTGGCCTAAAAAAGCTAATACAATAGAGGCTTATTGTCACCCTAGCTTCTACAGATTGGGTAACAATAGTTTTAATTCCATTGCTGACGAGTCAATAGTTTGCGTAACCACTGTATGTTTGGAGCACGATGATTATCAAGGAAGACCCAACAAGGATGTTGCCTCTAAAGTAAGAGATATTGTGCAGTAAACCGCTAACGTGTTTGCCCATACCATTTAAATTAACAACCGAGTTAGCTCTAAGTAAGCCTCGCCATTTATTAACGACAGTACACGAGAAAAATTAGCCCCCTAAAAAAGCTTAAATCAATAATCGCCAGCTTGTAGGCTCAGATATAAATTATAGAGACACATCACAAACATGGCTAATCTATGGTGTAAAACTGTGGCCAATGTATAGTATCATGCACACACCCGACTTAACCTTACCGTCGGCAAATAGGCCTCCTATTTAAACTAGGAGGACCCATTATTTAAACTGTATGACTTAGGGAGTAGTCAGGCTATAACCGTTAACCTGTTACCCCATTAATACATCCCGATATAGCGAGGCTTTTTAAAGCTAGATCGAAGATTGAAATTAATGGATAACAAAAAAACGGTATTTTAAAAATCTCAGCTTCGCCTTAATTTTTACAAACCGCATATCGCGGCGTTAGATTTCAATTATAATATTAATTAATAAATAGTTAGGAGATAGACCATGGGACATTTTATTGGCGCATTAAAAAAATATGCAGATTTTACCGGCAGAGCAAGACGCTCAGAATATTGGATGTTTGTTCTTTTTTATATCATCTTTTATATCGTTGCAGCTGTACTTGATTCTGTCATTGGCACCTTGCCAATACTGACACTAGTATACTCACTAGCGCTTTTAATACCCGCTATTAGCGTTGCTACAAGACGCCTGCACGATACTGGCAGAACTGGTTGGTGGCAACTTATATCTTTTGTTCCACTTATAGGTGCTATTATTTTGCTCGTATTTTTGGTTCAAGATAGCCGTGACGAAAATGAGTATGGCGCAAACCCGAAAGCAGCATAGCGGTTATACATAAGGCTCAATGCAGAATGCATTGGGTCTGTGCTATATTATACTTAGATAACAGTTAAACCATCTAAAACAAAAACAGCTTAAAAACCAATTCATACATATTATAGCTCACCCTCCTCTAACAGAACCTTTAAATGCTTAGCAATTAAAATATTCATGCTATGCACTACAACCTCAAATACAATAAGGAAGATAACTATGCTAAAGGTATTTAGGCTATTAATTATAGTGACAGTTTTATCCTCTTGTGCAACCACCAATATCGATCAGGAAAATAAAACCGTCAGCTATGAGCTAACATCTAGCCATTGCACTAACGACAATCGATCATTTGAAGGGTATAGAAAAAATGAGTCCATGACTTTGTTATTCCCATCTATACCAGGGGGGGTTTGGGGCAATCCAACAAATGACATACTTCATTATACTCCAGCCATCCCTAGTCAAAAGTTTTCGCTAAAACTTCCCGCCGACATGGCTGGCAAAGCAACAGAGCTAACTCAACAAGGCTTATCTATCGAGCCCATTAACACAAAAATTTTACGCCTGGGTACTTTTCACTCCTATCCCGATTATCAAAGGGCTATAGGTGGCGGGGGGTTTTATCAAACAAAAACTGGTGATTTTTTAATATTAGTTTATTTTTCCAATCCATCAGTCGTTACTGGAACTTTGCCAGCCAGTGGTGACCTTCATGAATTCAATATTAAAGTGAAAAAGAAGGGGTGGAGCTGGATAAAATCGTCAAAGGTTGGAACTAATAAATATACAACAACCTTATACCAAGGCCCAATCGATAGCATTGAATTTTGCGCTTACATTCCAAATCTCATCAATACATAAAATCTAGCGAAGCCAGTTATAAACCTATAAACAGGGTTTTAAGATTTAAATATCCGAGGGATTATCACTAAGCCCACCTTGCAACGTCTTTAAGCCTTCGCGCACATGTTGTATATGCGTAGCTGCTGCAATTTTTGCAGCCTCGCTCTCTCGTTGCAAAATAGCTGTGTAGATGGCTTCATGATCAGCATCAATTAACGCTTTATATTTTTTAGAATGGTAGAGATTCTTTACAGACTGCATTACAGAGCTTTTCATAAGATCCGACAAGCTCTGTAATAGGTGCATTAACACAGGGTTATTTGACGCACTATAAATAGCTGTATGGAATGCATGGTCCTGATCTATATCGGTTGCACTCCCAACACTCTTCTTTGGCTCATGCTGCATAGCCTTAAAGGCTTTAGTTATCCAATAGTGATCTTGATCTGTGCCGTTTTCAGCAGCCAATGCCGAAGCTTGAGCTTCTAGTGTTTCTCTCACATCAAGTACATCAAAAATAGACTCTGGATGAGACAGTATAAGCCCTAATAAGGGGCCTTGCTGATCAACAGGCTCTATCATCTCTGCGACATAAGAACCTTTGCCTTGATACGTGTGAATTATTTTTTTTGCTCTTAGCTCTTGCAATGCCTCCCGAATCATAGAGCGCGACACACCTAATTTTTCCGAGAGCTGGCGCTCGGAAGGAACTTTTTTCCCTGGTGATAGCGTGCCATCAAGAACGAGCTCTTCTATTGAACCTCTAACTTTTTCTGCGACTGATGTCATAAATTGCTCCGCTATTTCATTATTTCAATTGATAATTGACAATTAACAATTGCAAATAGTTTTATTGCAATATCAATTATATAGCTGTTATTGATAGTACTCACTCGCCTTCATTACAAGTGAGTAAAAAGTTATCTGGTCCTACCAGAAATTTTAATTATTACACAATAAAATGCGGTAGTATATTTTTTACATTTCAAAAAAATATATACATTGGTATTACACTTATAATTTTTAATAAAACCAATAAATAAAATATTAGCAATCACTTCATATTATTCTCGGAGCTTTATGTGCCAAAACTAGCAGCAAATTTATCTATGCTATTTACAGAGATGGACTTTCTTGATCGATTTAAAGCAGCGGCCGACACAGGCTTTAAGGGCGTAGAATATTTATTTCCTTACGACTTTAATATTAATGATATAACTAAAGTTTTATCAGACAACGACTTAAAGCAAGTACTGTTTAATTTACCTGCTGGAGACTTTGCAGGTGGTGAACGAGGTATCGCATGCATTCCGGATAGAGAGGAAGAATTTCGCGGAGGCATTGAGCAAGCTATTAGTTATGCTCAAGCACTCAAATGCTCACAACTTAACTGCCTTGCTGGAAAAATCCCAAAAAATGTTTCTTACGAAAGGGTCGAAGCTATATTTATAGAAAATATTCGTTATGCAGCCGCAAGGTTAGAAAAAGAAAATATAAGTCTCGTTATAGAAATGATTAACACTATCGATATACCTGGATTTTTCCTAAATACAACAGTACAAGCATTACAAATACTTAAAAAAATTAATCATAGTAATGTGAAACTTCAATTCGATATTTATCACATGCAAATTATGGAAGGTGATGTTTGCAGAACTATCAAAAACAACCTCGATACGATTCAGCATATACAATTAGCCGATAATCCAGGCCGTCATGAGCCGGGTACTGGTGAGCTTAACTATCACTTTATTTTTAGCTGGCTCGATGATACTGGCTATAAAGGTTGGGTTGGTTGTGAGCACTCACCTCTAAGCTCGACAGAAGCAGGTATGGGCTGGCTCAAAACATATAATCAAATTTAAATTAATATAATAAAAGGTGATATTTATGAGTCGCATTGGCTTTATTGGTTATGGAATAATGGGACAGCCAATGGCTGAGAATTTATTAGCAGCTGGCCATAGCCTCGTACTATCTAAACATTACAAGGTACCGCCAGCCAATCTGCTAGGTAAAAATACTACCGTTTGCAAAACACCTAAAGAGGTTGCGGAAGCCTCCGATTTTATTATTACAATGGTACCGGATACACCACAAGCAGAAGAGGTACTACTGGGGGAGCAAGGTGTTATTCATGGTTTGTCATCAGGTAAAACAGTGATCGACATGAGTTCTATTTGCCCTATTGCAACCAAAGATATTGCTAAAGAAATTAAGCAAGGTGGTGCCGAGTTTTTAGATGCACCAGTATCGGGTGGAGAGGTTGGTGCTAAAGCTGGTAGCCTGACTATTATGGTAGGTGGCTCCCAATCTGCATTTGATAACGCACTTCCTTTATTTGAAATTATGGGTACCAATATTACTTTGGTTGGTGACAACAGCGCAGGCCAAACCTGTAAAGTTGCCAATCAAATTATTGTGGCACTTAATATCGAAGCAGTGAGCGAAGCATTATTATTTGCATCCAAAGCGGGTGCAAACCCAGCAAAGGTACGCGAGGCATTAATGGGTGGCTTTGCATCTTCAAAAGTTTTAGAGGTACACGGAGAGCGTATGGTGAAAGGGGCTTTTAACCCTGGTTTTAAAATCAAACTGCATCAAAAAGACTTAAATTTAGCATTAAATGGGGCGCGCTCACTCAACATAAGCTTACCCAACACTGCCACAGCACAAGAATTATACAATTCATGCTCGGCACAGGGGGGAGACGAATGGGATCACTCCGCAATGATTAAAGCACTAGAATCGATGGCCAATCACTCTATACGAAACTAGTTTCCGTAACTTATTAAAACATATCGACTTTATCTATATTGATTCAGCCGATATGTTAATCCTTTAAAAATTGGTATAGCTACAGAACCACTTTACACTCTTAATCAGCAGCGACAATTCTTCCCCTGAAAAAGCTGAGCTATCTGACCCCAAACAACAATACTGTTAAATCGTAGCCACTCTCTCGCATACACTTTTATTGAGTTAATGTTAGTGAGTACATATGTATTTTATTATTAATGATGAATTAAGTTAAACTAATCACCGCTTCTTTCAATAATCATCGCTAGAGTACCCAAGCAATCAGTAAATGACAAACGCTCATAAAACTGAGCAGTTAAGTATTAAGCTATACTCTAATAGCAACCATTAAAAATGTGAGATATTTCAATCTTATGAAAAAAATATTCCTGACACTTGCCGTCTCAACACTCTTATTGATCGTCACAGTGGCTTCTGCTAGGCAAGTAGGGCTATCTTGTGATGACATGTTAAAGGGTATAGTTAATTCTCATCTCTCCGAGCTTCGCGCTTTGGATGATGTAAGACAAGCAAGACCGGTATTTTCTAAAGCTGGCGCAATTCTTTCAGAAGTATCCACAGAGGCCTGCCCTGATCATTACGGAAGCCTTGCTGAGATAGCCTGCAGAGGTGGTAAGGTATTAATTGCAGAGTTGCAAGCAAGCCCACCTTACTGCTCTTGGTCTGGTTCCAGCCCAGCAAAAGTGAGTTTTCACTATAATAAACAAGGAACATCCGCTGAGGTATTTACTAGATTACCCAAATCAATATTAAGCGACAATATTTTTTCTATATTTTTTGAGAATAAATAAACAATGCATAAAGCTGACACTTCGTTTACTAAAAGCTCCCAGAGATATTTAATTAACTCATCAGAACCACATCAACTATATTCGCTTTATATCTGTGCGTGAGGCCAACCCTGAGATAATACAATAGGTATTAAACGGTAATACATGAAAATAGAAGCTCTTAAAAATGGCGACCTTATTGTTTCAACTGGGACCAAACCTATTTTTGTTATTTTAGGGATATTAGCCTTTCTCTTTTTATCCAAGGAAGCTTATCTATGGTTGCTGGTAAGTACAAATATACGAGGCGATAGATTAGTTGCCGTCTTAGTTCTTGTATTAGCCATTGCACTATTTTATAGGGCATTTTCACTGCGTAGCTATTTTATTTTTAGCGGTGAAAAAAAACAACTCACTTACAGCAGCCAGTATTTTTTCTCGAATAAAACAGGAGAAATTTCTATTGAACTGATCACAGAAGCTACCCTAGAGAATGGCGGCGACAATAACTCTAGAATCGTACTTGTTTGTAAAAATAGAAAAATTCCAATGACTGCCACAGTAACCAGCTTAGGACGACATGAATCTATAGCCGATGAGATTAATCAATGGCTGACAAAAAATAAATCCACTTAGGCTCAAAGAGTATTTTATCTAAATTTGTAATAGATAGCCTAACTCTGCATTGAGTCAATTAAACAGACGCTATAAGCTCCTTCTCAATCAACACTAACCTATCTTGCCCCCAAACAACAAAATCACCCAATTTAAAAACAGGTACGCCCCAATAGCCTAGCGCAAGCATTTCTTCTACATTTGCTTGCACCTCTTGCTGCCATGCTTGATTAGCCAATAATGGGCTTGCCACAGACCAATCCAACCCACAACGCTCGACAATCAACTTTAAACCTACATCAGTATCTGCTCTTATGCCTTCTGCATTTACGGCTTTTGCAAAGCTTACCAAATACTCAACAAGCTTATTATTCTCCCGTGCATATTCGAGCAATGCATAGCACCCCTCAACAGCTGGCCCCAGCGGATCTGCAACAAAACCATAATCAATACCTAATTTTTCTGCCTCGCGCTTTGCATCTAGAAATATGGCCATCTTTTTCATCTCAGGCACATTCATATTACGCATCATCATTGGCAATACCGGCTTAATAGTCAGCGGGATTTGATAGTGCGATGCCAATTGATGCACTCGCATTAAACCTAAATAAGAATACGGGCTACGTGCAGACCAAAAGACCTCCAGGGTTTTTCCTGCTAAAAATTCCTTTTTTAATTGGCCATAACAAAAAGGGAAATAAGTACGATTAAAATATACAACATTGTCTGCTTGATCCCCAAGTTCCAAACTCATTAAACGTTTTTCTAGGTGATCGAGACGATCGATACCCCAGTACCACTCGCCCTCATAAAATATACTAGCCGACAGGTAATGCCCTAGCGACTGTAGGCGATGCTGATTTTCTAGAAGTTGCGATTGACATTGTGATAATTCTTGAGTGCTATCTATGTTTTGATGATGCCAAAGCTTATACAAAATTTCTTTAGCACGCTCCAAATAATCAGCACCCTTTTCTGCTTCTAATAAATTTATCGTTGCTTTATTTATCGCATCGACAGATGGAGGGTTCTCACTATTAATAGAATTTAACTTGTATAAGTCAGCGAGACGATTCACATCCAGCATTGCATTCGCCAGCCATTTTTCTGGCTCTAAATACATCTCCTCCTGTAAATTCAATACGGTCTTAAAGGAGGCCTCTACTTTAAATCGGCCCAAAAACTCTTTAAGCACTTGCACCAACAAATAACTATAAGGGTCATCGGCACGAATGAATATCTCCAGCCGATGAGGTTGATTTGTAAGCCTTCGCTTAAGCGCCCATAAAGCTCTTTTTGATGACTTCACAAAATGGCTCGAATAACATCGAGCGAAGTAGGGCATAATTATTTTTTTCATTTAATCAAGTTTAACTCTAGTAGTAAAATTTTCAGTATTGAATACCACCCGGGCTTCATCCGTAGGGGTTAGCTCATTCCAAACATCGCTAACCGCCAATGCCTTACCTATCAAATGAATAATGCTATCGTTTTTTGGTCGTTTAACCGCCTCATCACGCGCTATAAAAATAAGAGAGACCGCAACTTCTATAGGTTTATCCGCATCTATTTTTTTAAATATAAGGCTAAATTCATTATCGCCTAACACTAAATCGTGGGCCTGAACTGTTTGATAAAAAGGCTCAATATCATGGGTGGTTTTACCATTAACGATTAAATCAAAGGTAGCAACATTACCCATAGAAAAATATAACGCATAGACATTTTTCATTTTACCCAATTCTACTAGCTGAGTGGGCGATGGATGAGTATCGTGTGGCTCGACCTGAAAGCCCTGGTCGGTGCTTACAAAAGAGTAATTCCAATCACTCCACCCGTTTTCTGAGTTCTTATATATCGCTTGCCTAGACCATTTATAGATTCCGTCTTTAAGCGTAAAGATCTCATCCTTATGTTCTAACACCTCCGAGTCATTTATATAGTGATCAATAAACCACTGAGCATATTCGGCCCGAAGTGCTGTTTTGTCAGTATCGGGAGTTTTATGCAGATATATCTCAGAAGCGATATAGTGATCCGAGTATATCTCCTCAATTACCTTGCGACTGCCTTCGCTTGCAGCTGACTCCAACCCCTTAATAAAGCGCTTAAATTCGGCCTCTGTCGGTTGACCTGCATACCCCGTTAGTGAAGCCATTAACACTCCTAGTAGCGCTAAAATTCGCATATTCACCTTTGTATTATCAAATACAGTAAATTAATGTAAATACAGTCGCAGGTAAAGATAATCACACTTCTCAAAGCCCTTGTATTATCATTGTAATCAAACCACAAAAATAAAAGTTGACCAGTCAGTCAATTATAATTATTATACTCCCAGATAAAACGAGAAGTACTAAAATGGCAACAACAAAGACAAGAGATCGACTGGTTGAAGTCGCCATAGAGATGATATGGAAAAACAGTTATAGCTCTGTCAGTGTGGATGACATTTGTAAAGCAGCAGATGTACGTAAAGGTAGCTTTTACCACTATTTTAAATCTAAAGCAGAGCTAGCCGTAGTTGCTATGGAGCAACATTATCAAAAGGCAAAAATAGAGTTCGATCATGTTTTTTCTCCAGCCAATACACCGCTAGAGCGCTTTGAGAAGTACATTGAACTCACTTTACGCACCCAAAAGCACGCTTTTGTAGATTATGGTCACGTGTGTGGCTGCCCCTTTGCCTCTATTGGTTCAGAGATGGCCAGCCAAGACGACCTTATTCGCGAAAAAGCTGATAAGGTTTTCCGCCGTCACCAACGCTATTATGAAAGCACCTTAAGGGATATGGTAGCCGAGGGTTTACTACCCGAAGACACAGATGTTATGGCGAGGGCAGGTAATATATCTAGTTATATTTGCGGCCAAATGACCATAGCAAGAGTACAAAACTCGCTTGAGCCGCTAGAGCGAGATCTAAAAGTAGGTCTATTTAACCTGCTAGGGATAGATACCAAGTATCTAAAAGTAAGCTGATCTAGCTAACTTAATATTATCGTAACTTTGTCAATATAAACTGCTGGGAGCAGTTATTTTTTCGATTGAAAGTTGACCAACTAGTCAACTATAGCCATATACACAATATGCAACGGGATAAGGCAATGCCATCAGTGAAAAGTAACAGAAAAATAGTGATTAAAACTGCCGTGCTTATTGCACTAGCAATTGCTAGCACTGGCATTTACATCAATCAGCAACGTGCTGATGCCGATACACCTGAAACCAAACCTCTTCAAGCAATGCCAGTAACTGCTAATGTCGTTAAGGCAGCTCCCATACAATTATGGAAAGAGTTTTCAGCACGCATGGCAGCCGTAGATTTTGCAGAAATCCGTCCACAAGTTAGCGGTAAAATTATCGAAGTTCGCTTCAATGATGGGGAAAGCGTTAGTAAAGGCGATATTTTATTTGTTATTGACCCAAGGCCCTATGAAGCCGCAGTCAAGCAAGCAAAAGCTGAGCTAAATGCTGCAGAAAATGACGCCAGACATACCCAAAAAGAGTTTCAGCGTGCAAAAGGCCTAATTAAAACACAGTCTATTTCTGCACGTATTTATGATGAACGTGAAAATGCTGCCATTATTGCTCAGACAAGCGTTGAAGCCGCAAAAGCTCGTCTAATCCGCGCACAGATTGATGTCGACCATGCATTTGTCAAAGCCCCCTTTGCTGGTCGCATAAGTCGCGCCGAGATTACCACAGGTAACGTAGTTGAATCAGGCCCTAATGCCCCACTACTGACATCTATTGTTTCAAGTGATGGCATTTATGCCGATTTTGACGTGGATGAGCAAACCTATTTAACCAATATACGCTCTGTTGTTAAAAGCCAAAAAAACGAAAAGAAGATTCCAGTAAAACTCTCATTAGGTCGCGGTAAATACTTTTATGAAGGTTTTATTCATAGCTTTGACAACCGCATTAATACCGCCTCTGGCACTATCCGTGCACGCGCCTACTTTAGCAATGAAGACAGCGCCTTGTTACCTGGCATGTTTGGTCAATTACAATTAGGTAGTGCCATCAGGCAAGAACATATCCTAGTAGACGAAAAAGCCATAGGTACCAATCAAGACCGTAAATTCGTTTATATTGTTGATGACAACAGCAAAGTGGCATACCGCGAGGTGACTTTAGGTGAAAACCTACATGGAAAGCGGATTATTACTAAGGGATTAAAAGATGGCGACACAGTCATTACCGAAGGTTTAATACGTATGCGCCCAGGCCTACTTGTTAAGCCAACTGTTGCGCAAAGCGATAATCTTAAAGTGACCCAAACACAATAAATTAACCCAAAAAAAGTCCTATGAATATCTCTAATTATTTTATTGATAGACCTATCTTCGCGTCTGTACTATCCATTTTAGTTTTTATGGCAGGCGGTCTTGCAATGTTCTCATTACCAATTGCAGAGTACCCCGAGGTGTCGCCCCCCTCTATTGTGGTTAGTGCACAATTTCCGGGTGCCAATCCTGCTGTGATTGCAGAAACAGTCGCAACACCTTTAGAGGAGCAAATTAACGGTACCGAGAACATGTTATACATGAACTCCCTTGCCAGTTCTGATGGGTCTATGCAGTTGCGTGCGACTTTTGCCATTGGCACCGATCCAGATCTCGCGCAGCAATTAGTGCAAAACCGTGTATCTCAAGCACTACCTCGACTACCTGAGTTAACAAGGAATTTGGGCGTAACCGTTACCAAAAGCGCTCCCGATTTAACTATGGTCGTGCACTTACGCTCACCCAACAACACCTACGATATGCTCTACCTTCGCAACTACGCCACATTAAATGTACGCGATGAACTCGCTAAAATTAATGGTGTGGGCCAAGCTCGCCTTTTTGGCTCTGGCGACTATGCCATGCGTATTTGGCTAAACCCAAATCGCGTTGCGGAGAGAGACCTCAACCCATCGGAAGTTGTTAACGCAATACGCAGGCAAAATGTTCAGGTAGCTGCTGGAGTTATTGGCGGCCCCCCTTACGGTAATGACGTAGAGCTACAGCTGCCAATTAATGTTAAAGGGCGGCTACAAAGTAAAGAAGAATTTGAAAATATAATTATTAAACGTGACGGCAATGGTGTTATTACGCGCCTATCTGATGTCGCCCGTGTCGAGCTAGACGCACAAACTTATGCCTTAAGATCAATGCTTAATAACCAGCAGGCAGTTGCCGTACCTATTTTTGCATCACCTGGGGCCAATGCATTAAATATTTCCAGAGACGTTCGCGCAACCATGAAACGCCTTAAGGAAACTATGCCGGAGGACGTAGATTTTTCCATTGTCTATGACCCTACTGTATTTGTTAGAGACTCAATTAAAACTGTTGTTACCACATTGTTTGAAGCCGTTGCACTCGTTGTTCTTGTGGTGATTATTTTTCTACAAACATGGCGCGCATCTATTATTCCTTTATTGGCGGTTCCGGTTTCCATCGTTGGTACCTTTGCCTTCATGTCGCTGTTTGGCTTCTCGATTAATGTGCTCTCACTATTTGGCTTAATCTTAGCTATTGGTATTGTTGTCGACGATGCCATTGTTGTGGTGGAAAATGTTGAACGCAATGTGGAGCAAGGTAAGTCTCCACGCAATGCAACGATTCAAGCAATGAAGGAAGTCACCGGGCCTATTATTGCCACCTCTCTTGTACTTGCAGGCGTGTTTATACCGATTGCATTTGTCAGTGGCTTAACTGGACAATTTTATCAACAATTCGCACTAACCATTGCCATTGCTACGTTTATTTCGACCTTTAACTCACTAACCCTAAGCCCTGCCATGGCAGCACTTTTGCTGAAACCCAAGAGCGAGCAAAATGATTGGCTAAGTAAAGTTATGGACTTTTTGTTTGGCCGCTTTTTTGGTTTATTCAATCGTCTCTTTGCCAAAGGCCAAAATGGCTACGCCAAAAAAGTCGGCGTGTTTACTCGCCGAAGAGCTATTATGATGGGGGCCTTTGCTATTCTTGTTGGCTTTACTGCTTACAGCTTTCAAATTGTGCCCAAGGGTTTTGTGCCCGCACAAGACAAAGGCTATCTGGTTAGCTTTGCACAATTACCACCAGGGGCAACACTGGAACGCACTGAAGAAGTCATGAGAGAAATGGCTGACATCGCCCTACAACAAGATGGTGTTGCGGGTGCTGTGCAATTCCCTGGATTATCAATTAATGGCTTTGTTAATGCACCGGCATCGGGCATTGTATTTGTCACATTGGATGACTTTGACAAACGCACAACACCTGAGCGAAATGGTTTTGCTATTGCACAAGCTTTACAAGCGAAGTTTAACGAAATAGATAAAGCATTTATTGCTATCTTCCCGGCACCACCTGTACGCGGTCTGGGTAATGTCGGTGGCTTTAAATTACAAATTCAGGACCGTACCGATCAAGGTTTTGAAGCGCTGGATAATGCTGTTAAAGAAGTGATGGCAAAAGCAAATGCCGACCCTATGCTGACTCGGGTTTTTTCTAATTACAATATTAGCTACCCACAGTTATTTGCCGATGTCGATAGAACCAAAGCCGAGCAACTAGGTATTCCTATTGACGAATTGTTTCGTACCATGCAAATTTATTTGGGCTCTATGTACGTTAACGATTTCAACCAATTTGGCCGAACCTATCAAGTAATTGCACAAGCAGACAAAGCTTTTCGTGCAAAACCTTCGGATATTTCAGCACTACAAACACGTAGTCTAAATGGAGAAATGGTTCTATTAAGCTCTACTGTTAGTGTAGAAGAGAGTTTTGGACCAGAGATCGCCTCTCGATACAACGCCTATCGCTCAGCTGACTTAAATGGCGACGCTGCCCCTGGTTTTTCTTCGGGTCAGGCGCAAAACGCAATCACCAAAATTTTAAAAGATACACTGCCACCAGGAATTGACTTTGAATGGACCGAGCTTACTTACCAGCAAATCCTGGCAGGTGATACGGCTATTTTTATTTTCCCATTATGTTTATTTCTTGTGTTCTTAGTTTTAGCTGCACAATATGAAAGCCTAACGCTACCCTTAGCCGTTATTCTGATTGTACCTATGGCAATTTTATCGGCGATGCTGGGTTTATATGTATCGGGAGAAAACAATAATATATTTACGCAAATTGCTTTATTTGTACTGGCGGGTCTAGCCTCCAAGAATGCAATTTTAATTGTCGAGTTTGCGCGTGAATTAGAGCGCCAAGGGAAAGATATTGTCACCGCAGCAATAGAGGCATCTCGCCTAAGATTACGCCCAATCTTAATGACCTCCATCGCGTTTATTATGGGTGTATTACCCTTAGTTGTCAGCCAAGGTGCTGGAGCAGAAATGCGACAAGCCATTGGTATTGCAGTGTTTTACGGAATGATCGGCGTAACTATTTTTGGTTTAATCTTTACCCCTGTTTTTTATGTATTACTACGCAAGATAGAAGTTGCATTAAAAGGGAATAAACCACAGGAACACACCGTATGAAACCTTTTGCTATAACGAGTTTTCTGCTAGTACTGACTGCTTGTACTGCTAGCAAGCCATTATCTGAGCCTCAAAAACCTGAGCAATGGGTATCTCCCGTACATTCGAATATTACTTTTACAGATACTGAAAACCTAAAACAGTGGTGGACGCACTTTGAAGATCCCACTTTAGATAAACTGATCGAAAAGATGTTGGCAAATAGCCCTGACCGAAATATTGCAGAGGCACGTATTGCAGAGGCAAGAGGCATACGCAGAAGTACCCGATCTTTTTTATTCCCTCAGCTTGGGGCAAGCGCCGATATTAACCGACAAGATTTTGGCTTTGTTGGCCCTGGTAATTTTTCCGATAAAAGGTTTGACGCATCCTTTGAGATAGATATTTTTGGAAAAAATAGAAATAATTTACGCGCAGAAGATTCACGTATTTTAGCCCTGCAAAATGAGTACTACGACACTACTGTTAGCTTAATTGCTGAAATATCTCGCACCTATATTGACTACCTAGGTTCTGCCAAACAAGCGCTTATTGCACAAAAAAATCTAAAGTCACAACAACAGACTTTAGATCTTATTCGCACACAAAAAGATTTGGGTGAAGCGACAAGTTTGGATGCAGAGCGCGCAGAAAACTTAGTTAATACAACAAAGGCATCGATACCCGAATTCAAGCGCCTGACAAATAATGCAAGATTACAATTAAGTGTTTTGACCGGCGAGTCACCCAAAGATCTACTACCACTACTATCAATACCAAAAGACATTCCTTATCTTACCGTAAAACCATTACTATTGACGCCTTCTCAAGTATTAACAATAAGGCCCGATATACAAGCAGCCTCAGCCAATTTATTAGCCAACACCACATTAACTAAATCAGCAACAGCCGAGTTATGGCCTAGTTTTACACTGAGTGGTTTTTTTGGCGAGACTGAAGGGGCATTTACATCACCGACGACTGTTTGGAATATTGCTCTAGGTACAGCCGTTAACCTAATCGACTTTGGCCGCATAGAAGGTCGCATCGATGCCGCAAAAGCTCGCGAAAAAATTGCTTACGAACAGTATAAACGCACAATTATTGAGGCGATAACTGAAGTAGAAACGGCATTGAATGACTATACTTATATCGATACCCAAAGAGCTTCTTTAGAAAACGCCTACAACAATGCAAACAAGGCGCTAGAGTTATCTCAAAATCTATATCGAGAGGGGGAAATCTCGTTTCTAGATATACTCGATGCGCAACGCACCGTTAATGAAGCAGACTCTGCACTAGTCACCTCAGAAGTGGCACAGGCAGAGAGTATCATTAGTCTTTATAAATCTTTAGGTATTTACTGATTGAGAAAACCGAGTAAGGTTATTTTCTTCTAACTATTTTTAGTAAAAATTTCCAACTATCGACAACAATATGCAGTTTTCTTAATACGCGAAAGATCTTACGATCTTTTGAGTTAGCCGAATAATCATCATTAGCTATTGTAAAGTCTACAATTTTTGACTCATCAATAAGCTTTAAAAAATGATATATAGGCAATTTAAGATAGTACAGAAAATCAGATTTATCACCAACAATAAAAGCTGCAGCATAGTCAATCATAAATAATTCATTATTATCAGAAATGATAATATTTTTCATTCTCACATCGTTATGAGTAACACCTGCTTGATGCATATCATTTAATAGCTTTTGTAATTTTGTATCTAATATCTCTGAGTCCCTAAATTGCTGCCTACTTGGATGTTGGCCGTTAATCAATTCCATAACAAACCCATCTTCGCCATAGCGACCGAGGAGCCGAGGAATACCATCAACATTTTTTAGACGCTGAAGTGCTTTGATTTCTCTATTTAAAAATAAACGACAGAGCGTTTTACGTAAAATCAACGGAGAGTGGCTAAAATCCTTTACAATGACCTCACGACCATCTGGCTCGCATTGCTCAATATAGACGCTTGCCTTTAATGAAGAGCTACAATCTTGTAGCATTTTAAGCTTTTTGCAGTCTTGATCTTGAAAATAACTGGAATCCATATCACCAATCACTATTATCTTTTTACACTAATCCACTACCCGATGTCCTCAGACATACGGCACGAGAGGTTGTTCATAACGCTTTAAACACGTTTTACTTATTATTAGATGATTAAAAGACGAACAAGGTTACACTGTCTATTATAAACCGATTGAGTACATAACGGAGTAATTAATAAATATTTTTAATAAATTTTACGAGGAATGCGCTTTAATTAGGAAGCTTTCGAACTCTAAAGGCTTAACTGGACAGCTAAAAAGATAGCCTTGAGCCAAACCACAGCTTGTATCCTTAAAGTGCTCAAACTGACGATTTGTCTCTATACCTTCAACTGTCAACTGTAGATGAAGGCTATTGGCGAGAGAAATAATGCTATTGGTTATATGGACATCTTCACTATTATCTGGAATATTTTCTACAAAACTTTTATCTATTTTTAGCCTATTGAGCTTTAGCTTTCTCAGATAACCAATAGAGGAATAACCTGTACCAAAATCATCAATGGCCAAAGATATACCCAAACGATTAAGCTCTAGCATTGATTTTATTGATGACTCTACATCAGTCATGATCGAGGTTTCTGTTAGTTCGAGCTCAATAAGGTGAGGAGAAATATCAAATTCCTTTAAAATAGAAGCAATCATTTCGGTGAAATTTTCTTTTTTTAATTGCTCGGCCGACATATTGATCGACAAAGGGATAGGGCAAAAACCAGCATCTCTCCAAGCCTTAATTTGCATACATGCCTGACGAAAAACCCACATACCGATAGGTTCAATTAGGCCCGTCTCTTCGGCAATAGGGATAAAATCACCTGGTGCAACATCTCCTACTTCGAGGCTATTCCACCTTAACAAGGCCTCAGCACCTTTTACCTCTTGAGTTTGTATATCGATAATAGGCTGGTACACCAATGAAAGCTCACCGTTATCCATCGCATTACGTAAATGAGTGCGCACAAAGGATTTATTTTTAGCGCTAGAGTCAATCTCTGGAGAAAAGAATTTAAACTTATTTTTGCCTTCGCTTTTAGCGAAATACATCGCTGTATCGGCATTTTTAATAAGCTGCTCACTATCTACTCCATCAACGGGGTAAATAGCCACACCAACACTCACGCTGACATGCAGATTCTTGTTTGCAATTAAAAATGAGCCTTGCATTGCCATGGTAATTCGCTCTGCTAATGCCCACACCCAGTCTTCATTTTTGGGGGTTCTAGCAACAACAATAAATTCATCACCAGATATTCGAGCAAGGGTATCGCCACCGCGCAATGTGGTTGCCAAACGCTTGGCGATCTCGATTAACAATTGATCACCAGCATGATGACCATAGGTGTCATTAACCGGCTTAAAATTGTCGACATCGATAAACAATACTGCCGCTATATTATTATGCCTTTTCGCATTAAATAACGTGTTCTCTAGCCTATCTAATAGCAGGTCTCTATTAGGTAAGTTTGTTAGGCTATCATAAAATGCTAATTTTTTTATTTCACCTTCGGCTTTTAGACGTAAATGGTTTTCTATTTTTAAGTATTTTAAATTACGCAATAAAATAATAATGAGAGCCACAGATGAAATGATAAGCAATGTAAATAATTCATCTAGCTCCCACTCTTCGTGAGTACGGCTAAATTCATATATAACTTCAAATAAATCGCCCTCAGCTGCTACAACAACAGTACCCAAAGCGATAACAATAATGATAAAAGCCTCAATATGCAGGCGAGACCTACGCTTGATAAATTGCTTAAGTTTGATGAGTGTTCTGTTTTGTTCCATAAGAAATACAGCAGAGCCTAACTAATTTAGAGAGATACAATCCCGGCAAAATAGCTTAGTGTTTATTTTTATTCCTAAATTGCCTGCTCAGGCTATTAATAAATGTACAGGCGTTACCTGAGAATAGACGATGATCAATAATTATGCAATAAACTAAAAAGGGGGGAATTGATGATTGAACGACTCTGTCATTTATAGCCAAGCTCAAAAATATCCATGAAAAATGAATGGATATTCAGACTGCATCCATTTATTTCTTTTATAGCGACAAGTAATTATAATGATTCTTTAGACTATTATAGCCTCATTTATCATGAGCTAATTTATACCCCCCTACACAGGAAAACACTATGCCTAGAGCAAGCGCACGACATATATTGGTTGATACAGAAGAGAAGTGCTTGGCACTTAAACAAGAGATAGAAAATGGAAAAGCTTTTACTGATGCAGCAAAAGAGCATTCTAGCTGCCCATCTGGCGCCAATGGAGGGGAATTAGGGGAGTTTGGTCAAGGTCAAATGGTACCTGAGTTTGATAAAGTCGTATTTAACGATGCGCTAAATACTGTGCATGGTCCTGTTCAAACCCAGTTTGGCTACCATCTACTTGAGATTACCAGCCGCTCCGAATAATAACGACTATGGCATTACTGGGCTTTAGCCCTGTAATGCTGCTTTTTTGATTAGGCTTGTAAAATATGACACTAGAAGATTTACATTTACAATTACAACAAGAACCAACATCAATAGAGTTTGCAGATGTCATTGCGCTTATTGGTGAACTATACAATTACACCCCCACGCGCTTTAGCAATGGTAAAGGTGAGAATACCGTCATTAATGAAGCCGGCAGTAACGAAGGCTCCTGCAAAATATTTGCATTCTCTCAGCTAAATAATTTTTCTGAGGAAGCAACCCTCGCTTGCTTTGGTGCTTTTTACCGCAATGATGTACTCAGTAATCCAGAAGGCGATGACCACTCCAATATACGTTCATTTATAAAGTATGGTTGGGCCGGCATTAGCTTTGATCAACAAGCTCTAAGCCCTAAAAATATATAAAGTTATTGATCGACATCATCCACATCTGCCTGACCAGAAATGCGACGACGGATGTGGGACCAAGACATACCAATAGCCAAAACAAAAGCACATATGACAAGCACAATATAAACAAATACCTGACTACCTAAGCTCACAAGATTAAAATCAATTGCCAGCCACACAAAGCAAGCCAATAGCAAAGTTACTAAACTCACACCTATAATTCCTAGCGAGCGCATGGTCGCACGTAAAAATATCAACCAGCCAATAGTTAACCCAATGCCAGCAATCAGTAACAATGGCAAGCTGCTGTCGCCTCTATTAATTACCCAGTGATAATACGAATAGCCCGACGGGTTAAATGTCGCGAAAACCAAAAATGTCGATACAATAAAACGTATAAGTACACCAGATAATTTAAATGCCTGACTCATAATTTATTTTTTATTCCTATTTGATGTTATCTTGATAAATCTTGCCGTAGCTAAGCATATCTTATTTGGCTAGTTTGTCAGCTTTCTTAAACTGAATCAATCAGGCTCAGCTATCCTAGATATGTGCAATAAAGAGTAAACCTCCACTTCTCATTGGTATTTCATTGTATAGTAGCGACTAACTACTATTACAAGCCTTTAAACATGCAAACAGACTATACGAAACTTACACCAGATGTTGTCATCAACGCCATTGAAAGCACGGGCTATTGGAGTGACTCACGTATATTGGCACTGAATAGTTATGAAAATCGCGTATATCAAATCGGTATAGAAGCAGTAAAAGCAGATAACCTTGAGAACCACAACCTACCAAAAGACAACTCGGGTAAGCTGTCTCCTGTTATTGCCAAGTTTTATCGCCCAAATCGCTGGAGTAATGAACAAATTATAGAGGAGCACCAATTTACACAACAACTCTTTGATTTAGATATACCTGTTGTACCTCCTCTTCAATTTGCACAAAAAACACTACTCGATTACGAAGGCTATCGTTTCTCGGTGTATCCACGGCGAGGGGGACATGCCCCCGAACTAGATAACGGTGATCACCTCGAAATCATTGGACGGTTTATTGGGAGAATTCATAATGTTAGCCAGTACCAACCCTTTAAACACCGCCCAAGTGTCGACATCCAAAGCTATGCTATCGACAGTCGTGAATTCTTGTTGGAGAATAACTTTATTCCAGGGGATTTAATCCCCGCCTACGAGACAATCACACGCGACATTATCAAACATTTAAAAGATGTATTTGATAAAACAGCTTACAAAACTATTGGCTTACATGGCGATTGCCACCCAGGCAATATTTTATGGCGTGACGATCACGCACATTTTGTTGACTTTGACGATGCACGTAACGGCCCAGCTATCCAAGACCTTTGGATGTTACTCTCTGGAGATTACTCACAACGGTGTTTGCAAATAGCCGATATTTTGGAGGGCTATACGGATTTTTGTGATTTTGACCCAGTCGAGCTTAACCTCATTGAGCCATTACGTGCTATGCGCCTACTTCACTATGCCGCTTGGCTTGCGAGGCGCTGGGATGACCTTGCCTTCCCACATAATTTTCCTTGGTTTAATACTGAACGTTATTGGGCTGAACATATCTTATCTTTGAGAGAGCAATTAGCCGCACTAAACGAGCCTGTTATTAAGTGGCTATGAATACGCGATTATTCGGAAGCTGGTAACAAGCTAACAATCGCTAAGCAGCAACAAAAATAGTGGCAACACTAAAGCGGACGATAATATACTGTGAGCTACAAGTCCGTGTTATCGAACAATAACCTTATCGAGTCAAACGCAAACAGCGAGAACAACAATGCCAAACCAAGACAACGTATGGGATATGATAAGAAAAACCTCCGAGGAACAAGCAGCAAAAGAGCCGATACTTGCTAGCTTTCTACATGCCACGGTACTTAATCATAACTCATTAGAAGATGCCCTGAGCTTTCATTTGGCAAACAAGCTCGATAGCCCAGCAGCACCCGCATTATTGATTCGTGAAATGATCGAAGAGGCACTGGATGCTTCGAGCCAAATTAGCGAGGCAGTAAGAGCCGATATTATTGCGACTTATGAACGTGACTCTGCCTGCGACTGCGTATCGACTCCACTATTATTTTATAAAGGTTTTCATGCATTACAAGCTTATCGTGTGGCCAATTGGTTATGGAACGATAAGCGTCATCACATTGCTTTATTTTTACAGAATCATATTTCTACAGCATTTAGTATTGATATCCATCCTGCCGCTAAAATTGGCAAGGGCATTATGCTCGATCATGGCTCGGGCATTGTTATCGGCGAAACAGCCGTAGTGGATGATAACGTCTCGATCATGCAATCAGTTACCTTAGGAGGTACCGGTAAAGATAGTGGTGATCGCCACCCTAAAATACGTAAGGGTGTTTTGATTGGTGCAGGCTCAAAGATTTTGGGCAATATAGAAATTGGAGAAGGCGTACATATTATTTCTGGTAGTGTCGTCTTAAAAGACATACCACCGCATAAAGTAATTGCTGGAGTACCTGCGAGTATTATTGGGGATGCATTAGTACAACAACCTGCATTAGATATGCGCCAAGACTTAAGCTGCAAACATTGATAACTCAATACTAGGTCTTGGCTCTCTTGATACTAAAAATTGCTATACCGTAAAACTTAACACTTGGCTTATGTCCGATTTTTGCTCCAGTATCATTAGCAGGCGATCGATCCCTAGTGCAACACCAGCACATGCTGGCATTCCAAAATCAAGCGCAGCCACTAGGTTTTTATCATAGGGCACTACCGGTAAATTATGTTTTGCTCTGTAGGCTACATCATCTTCAAAGCGCTTTTTTTGTTCGGCTGCATCGGTTAATTCAAAATAGCCATTGGCTAATTCCATACCCTGCAAGTACACCTCAAAGCGCCTTGCGATAAGCTGACCTTGCTCGTTTTCTCCAAGCTTTGCGAGCGCTGCTTGCTCGACAGGGTAGTCATATACACATAAAAACTTATTGGCTAGCTTTGGCTCGATGATGTGGGTCATTAACAAATCAAAACAAGTGGATTTATCGGCCAATTCAAAATCAACAGCAATGTTGTCTTTAACCACTTTTTTTAAACCATCTAATGAAATCGCGTGAGGGTCAACATTAAGGTAGCATAGGTACAAATCTCGGTAGCTAGTTTTTTCAGGCTCAATATCAGGCATCAATAAGGTAACAATGTTTTCAAGCTCTGCTATTAACTGATGCTCATCCCAACCTACGCGGTACCACTCTAGTAAAGTGAACTCAGGGTTATGTTTTTTGCCACGCTCCCCCTGCCTAAAAGCTTTACCTAACCAATAAACATCACCACTACCACTGGCCAGCAAACGTTTTAAAAAAAACTCTGGGGATGTTTGCAAATAACAAAGTTGCTTATCGACTGTTGTCGTTAAGCTTTCAATAAAAGGGTCAACCGTTGCAAATGGGCTAATAATAGGTGTGTCGACCTCTAACACATCGCGTTCGGAGAAGAAGTCACGAATAAAACGATAGAGGCGCGCACGTACTTTAAGCGTATTGAGATCTGCATTGGGCTGCCAGAGATTATCTTTATTCATCACTATTTCCCATTATTGCCTACATCTACAATGTAAACCTACGATACGAATAAAAAAGGCTCGCCATTATTGGCAAGCCTTTTCATCACTTTAATAACAAAGTAGATTCTATACTGTAGCTTATTTACCACCACGCCCCAAGTATTCCGCAGTGCGCGTATCGACGCGAATAACCTCACCCTCTGATAAAAATAAAGGGACCTTAACCACAGCACCGGTGACGAGTGTTGCCGGTTTAGTACCGCCATTGGCCGTATCACCTTTTACACCGGGGTCTGTTTCGGTAATTTCTAACTCGATATGGTTGGGTGGGTCCACCAATAATGGTGAATTATTGTATAGAGTCACCGTGTACTTCTCTTGCTCTTTTAGCCACTTAACGGTGTCGCCAACAGCCTTTTCGTCGGCCTGAAACTGCTCGTAGCTCTCGGGCTCCATAAAGTGCCAAAACTCACCATCGCTGTATAGATATTCTAAATCGCGATCCATCACATCGGCGCCCTCTATTGTCTCGCCCGACTTAAAAGTACGCTCCCAAACACGACCTGTGTTAAGGTTGCGTAACTTTACGCGGTTAAATGCTTGCCCCTTACCGGGCTTAACATAGTCATTATCCAAAATAGCGCAGGGATCGCCATCGAGTAATACTTTTATGCCACTGCGCAATTCATTGGTAGAATAATTAGCCATGGATTCCTCTATTTAAATTTATGTAGTTGTACAACTGGCTATTAAAAGGCCGCTATAAAACGCCATGATACCTCGAACAGACTCTATTTTGCATACCAAATCAACAATGAGTTGGCAGCAACAGCTCACGGACGCTATTAGCGACCCTAAAATCCTGCTTAATTATTTGAAATTAGACGAATCATTATTGCCCGCAGCCTACCTTGCCGCCAAACAGTTCCCACTGCGTGTACCGCAAGCATTTGTTGATAGGATGCAAATTGGTAACAGCCAAGACCCTCTACTGCGGCAGGTATTACCCTTACAAGAAGAACTGATATGTACCAATGGGTATTCTGCCGATCCAATCAAAGAGCTTGCCTATACCCAAAAAGGGCTTATCCAAAAATACCCTGGGCGCGTACTCTTGTTAGTGAATGGTCACTGCGCTGTCAATTGCCGTTACTGCTTTAGAAGGCACTTCCCCTACGACGATAATCGCCTTAATCGCAATGAGTGGATGCAAGCACTAAAATCCATCGCCTCAGATAGCACCATTGAGGAAGTCATATATTCCGGAGGGGATCCCCTAGCCTCAAATGATAAGCAATTGTCTTGGCTAACCGAGCAAGTATCCGCAATACCCCATATAAAGCGCCTACGTATCCATAGCCGATTCCCCGTTGTTATCCCTGAACGTATTACCGATGAATGCCTGTCGTGGCTAAGCAATCATAAGATGGATACTGCCTTCGTGTTACATATCAATCACGCTAATGAAATAGATACAGCGCTTATTAGTGCAATAACGCGACTACGAGCAGCTGGCATTATTGTGCTTAATCAAACCGTTTTACTCAAGGGCATCAACGATTCTATCGAGACATTAAAAACTTTGAGCGAACATTTATTTTCGGCAGGCGTACTACCTTATTACCTACATCTATTTGACCCGGTAAGCGGTGGAGCACATTTTGACCTACCCATTGCGGAGGCCAAACAGCTACATAATAAACTACGTAGTAAGCTACCTGGTTACTTGGTGCCAAAATTGGTTAAAGACATAGAGGGAAAGCCCTCAAAAACACCAGCCAGTAGTATTACCTAAGAAATAAAAAAGCGCTTTTTTATTAAAGAATAATCCTAAAAAAACAGTAAATGTCATCCAGGTAAATTAAATTGCGTATCTATACTGCTGTGTAAAGATGTAGTACTAAGATCGTACATAAAAGTCGAACAAGGCGCCTGAATACAGGCTATAATTAAGCTATACCTTGCTTGCTCTATAGCAGCGGCTGGTATGCTGTTAATTATGAACCTATAAATGTGATGTAGGTCATAAAAAAAACGCCTTTTAGTTCACAATATAGTTTCAGTTGAACTAACTAGGTATCATATGACGCTCCAAAATTAACGAATTATTACCTTATGAGCTCTGCCATTGTTCCTTTTCGCCTATTGATCATTAATGACTCTCAAGAAGAGGCGCAGCGCCTGACAAGCATGTTCCAAAACTCAGGAAAACCATGCCGAGCCCAGCATATCAATACTGAAGAAGCCTTTAGCAAGACACTTTCGGAACAAAATTGGGATCTGGTCATTGCCGACAATAATACCCATTCATTACCCCCTGTAGATGCCATTCGAGTTATTCGTAACCACAATAGCGATTTACCCGTTATCTTACTCAGCGATGACCAACAAAAGCGGCCGGTTATCGATGGGTTAAAGCTAGGGGCTTGTGATGTTGTTGAGCTAGACGACGACCAACATTTACTACTTGTAGTTAATAGGGAACTAGAAAATAAAAAGCAACGCAAGCAAACGCGCAACGCTGAACGTAAAGCTCGAGAAATTGAGCAACTTAATCGAGAATTACTGGATCGCTCCAAAGACGGCATTGCATTTATGCAAGATGGCATGTTTATTTATGCTAACGAATCCTTTAGTCATATGTGCGGTCATGACAAGCCCGATGACCTAGACTGCGTACCTTTGATGGATATTGCCATCCCCGACGATCAGGACAAGATTAAAAAGACACTTAAACAGTTTTCTCTGAAGGGTGACTGTAAATCCGACAATACTCTAAACTGCCATTTAAATAGCCCCAAAGGGGAAACCATACCTCTAAATATGGAGCTGCAACACAGCCAATTTGACGATGAAGCCTGTATAAAATTATTTGTTCCAGGGCACAACATTGGCTCTGATGTCACCGCAGTATCCACAACAACAGACGCGGCGGATACTACTGATGAAGCGACAGGGCTATTCACTAAGACCCAACTGCACAACGAATTAACACAACTTATAAAGCGCGGTTCTGAGCAAGAACAAATCCACGCATTTTTCTATATTGATATCGACAAATTCGAGGAGAAGGTGGAATCAGTCGTTGGTATTGATGGCGCCAATGAGGTTTTAGCGACTATCACAGAATTTATTAAGCAGCACTGTACCGAGAATGACTATATCGCAAAGATTAGCGATGGGGTTTTTGCTGTCATTAGCAACGAAGTACATTTAGAAAAATTACTTAACACGGGTAATGTCATTGCTGAACATATTTGCGAACATTTCTTTGAAGTTAAAAGTAAAACTCTCAAATTAACAGCCAGCATCGGCATTACACTGATAAACGAAACCAGCCTGGATGCGCAATCAGTTATTAAAGAAGCCACCCAAGCTATTGATTCACTGCGCAAGCAAAAAGACGATGGCTTAGGTAACGGTGCAAACTTCTTCCAACCAAAAGAAGATAACCAAACCGTACTGATCAGCTCACTACAAAAAGCCCTAAAAGAAAATAAATTTAAATTATTGTTTCAGCCTATTATTAGTTTGCGTGGAGACGAGACTGAACGCTACGAAGTCTTGCTAAGAATGATCGATGAGGAATCTAACGAGGTTTCGCCCAGTAATTTTATGCAAGCTGCAGCAAGTATGAATACCATATCAAAAATTGATCGATGGGTAACACTGGAAACCATTAAACATTTGAGCAATCGTGACGGCGCTAAGGTACAGCTAGTAACTACACTAAGCCACCAAACACTGTGTGACGATTCCTTTATTCCTTGGTTGCGAGTCGCCATTAAAGCCGCCAAAGTTAATCCAGCTTCCCTTATCTTTCAGCTACAAGAAGCTGAAATCACCCAACACTTAACCGCGGCTAAAAAATTCTTTGAGGACTGCTCTTCAATGGGTATAGAGCTATGTATCAATCAATTTGGCTGTGCACTTGAGCCCTTATCATTGCTTGAACATATTGATGTTGATCATATAAAAATTGACGGTTCTTTCTCTATGGAGCTACAGGAAAACCCAGAAAATAAAGAAGCCTTAGAAAATCTGCTGAAAGAGTTGCACAGCCAGAACAAAGTGACGACCATCCCTCTCGTTGAAAATGCCAGCATTATTTCTAAACTCTGGCAAATGGGTGCCCACTGCATCCAAGGCTACTACTTACAACCCCCAAGTGCTGCAATGGATTACGAGTTCTCAGCCGAAGGGGCATAGAAAGTCGCATGAGGAGCCATATATTATTTATTTAACCCAATATATGGCGACCATTTTACTCCGTCAACGCGTCTATTTGCTGGGTACTTAAGCCCAACATATATAAAATCCCTTCTAATCCCACATAATTAATAGAATGCTCAGCAGACTGTTTAACCAATGGCTTTGCTTTATAGGCAACCCCAAGACCTGCTGTTGCCAACATGGGTAAATCATTAGCACCATCACCGACAGCAATGACTTGCTCTAGATCGATATTTTCGTTTTGGGCAATCATTTTTAACAGCGCAGCTTTTTTATCGCCATTAACAATCTCACTCGTCACCCTGCCCGTTACTTTACCTTCTACAATATCTAATTCATTGGCATAAACATAATCGATACCTAATTTTTTTTGCAAAAAGCGTCCAAAGTAATCAAAACCACCAGATAGTATTGCTGTTTTGTAACCCAAACGATTTAAGGTAGCAAATAATACCTCTACCCCATCAGACAGCACTAAACGCTCAGCCACTTTTTCTAGCACCGACTCATCGAGCCCCTCCAGTAAAGACATACGCTTAATAAAACTTTCATTAAAATTAAGCTTTCCCTGCATAGCAGATTCAGTAATTTCTGCCACTTGCTGGCCAACACCAGCCTCCTTTGCCAATTCGTCGATAACCTCTGCCTGAATCAAGGTCGAATCCATGTCAAAGCAAGCAAGCCTTTTTTGCTTACGCAATACACAATCCTTCTGAATAGCCAAATCAATACTGTACTGTCCCGCCAATTCAAGTAATTGGGATTTTAGATCTCTCAAATAGCTATTATCACTCAACAAAATTGAGAGCTCATAAGCAAAAGGCATTTGCTCATTATTTTTTACTGGCGTTGATTTAACCATATCATCATTCAACGATGCTATGCTGCAAAGCAAACTATGATTATTGTGTATCACACCTACAACAGACGAGGTAAAGTCAGCAGTTATATGCTCACCCATTAGAGTAATAACAAAGGGTTCTGCCGATTGTATTGCATCAACACTCATAGCATGCGTCAGTATTTTACAGCCAGAATCACAAAGACTCTCCCCCGCTGCTTCAATTAAAGAGTCAATCTCCTGATCACTAAGCGGCTTTTTAGCATAGCTCAACAAAACTTGAACTACGCACGCTTTATCGATGGTTAATGTTTGAATATCAACGACATCAACATCACTTACGGACAAGCTATCAAAAATTAGTGATAGTAATTTAGTCGAGCCAATAGAATTATCATTGCCTTCGGTAAGAGGCACTGATTGAGAGAAGGAAAGAAATAAGGACATCAAAGGGGTAGCAGCTAGCGTCAAGCACTCGTTATTCATCTTCACGATACATATTATTAACAAAGGAGGTAGTTTAACAAGTATCACTCCCAGAGCTAAAGCAATATCTCATATAAGCCTACAGATAAAAGTAAACAATAAAAACACATATGCGCAATAGTAATGATTACGCTAAAATAGCGGGCTATTGGAGATAACCTATGACGCTTTTGCCAAAGGGCTTACGCTCGGCAACCTTTCTTTTGCAAAATAAAAGCATTTTATATTCGCTTTTAGGCGCTATTGCCTGCCTATTTGTTTGTTATACGAGCCTGTGGTTAGTTAGCTATGATAATAACAAACAACAAAAGCGTTTTATTAGCTACCATGGTGCACTTGTTAACAAACTCATGGTTGAACAACTTGCTCCAGCAATGGCCAATAACGACCTAATTGGTATGCAGTCACTGCTACAAAATTTAGGCCAGCAACAAAACATTGTTAATGCGGTTATTTATGATATAAATAACACGGTGATTGTCCAATCTGGAACGATTAACCCTCGCCCCTTAGCATCTCATTATTCATTCACGACACCTATTGTATTAGAGAATTCTCACCTAGGATCTCTAACAACGACTATCAATGTTCGCTTTCAGACTAAAAGTTGGCTATTTTTAGTAATTCTTATAGTGGCTGCACTACCCTTATTATTACTTGTCCACTCACTTTTTAAAGAGCAAAGTATCAATATAGCCAATGAGAAAAGTCCAGCTCAAGCAGATAATACAGAAACTGATATTCCTCCACCGCTAATCGACGGTTTTCTATTAATAAAAATTCATACATTAGACAAAGTCTATAAACAACTCAATGCACAAGCGAGAAATAGGGAATTTAAAACACTAGATACCTTACTAAATCACGTGTTAACCCTTTACTCTGGCGAAAGAATTGCACTGAGTGAGGATATTATTATTGTGAAATTTTCTAGAGAAGATAAAAATAAATTGCTATTTGACGCTACGTGCTCCGCTTACTTATTATTAGAACTCGTAAAAGAAAAGCGCTTATTTACCAAACTCTCAGCGATTTTATATGGTCATCAACGCAATATCTCCTTATCAGCAGACATTCCTCTACTTTCGCAACTTCATCAGCCAGACAGCATATTTGTCAGTAGCTTATTGGACGATGAAGCCTTAGAAGCGAAAGTAGTATTTGAAAAAAGTAACGAGCATAGCTTTCAAAAAATTACAGGATTTTCAGAAAGCCATCAAACATTACTATCTAATCAACTATCACAACTGCTAAAAATGAGTGGAGTTTAGGTAGGAGATATTTTTAAATTGACTGATCACTAATGGTTTAGAAAAGAAATAACCCTGGGCGTAGTCACAATTAATCGATTTCAAAAAATCATACTGATATTGATTTTCAACACCTTCGGCAATGACTTTTAAGCCCAAGCTATGCGCCATTAATATCATTGCCCGGCAAAGAACGCCCTCACTTGATTCTGACTCCAAGTCCTTAACGAATGACTTATCAATTTTCAAATAATCGATATCTAATTTTTGTAGAGATAAAAGCGAAAAGTACCCCGTGCCAAAATCATCAAGAGCAACAGGGATACCGTGATCTCTAAACAATAGCAGTTTATCAATAACCACTTGATCAACATCGACTACTAAGCTCTCGACTATCTCTATTAAAATAGCATCTGTATTCAAGCCTGCATTGGTAAGTTTTTGATGCCATTGGTCAATATAGTTCTCACTCTCTCTAAACTGCAAAGGCGACGCATTAATACTGATTTGAAAGTCACTATCACAAACAGGAGACAAGATTTTAAGCGCTTCTAACACCTGAGAAAACACCCATTCGCCAATAGGTGTTATAGCGCCATTTTCTTCAGCAAGAGCAATAAACTCACTCGAATCAACCAATCCATGCTGAGGATGATCCCAGCGCAAAAGCGCCTCAGCCTTATAAATAAGCCCATCATGAAGATTAATGATGGGCTGATATTCTATAAATAATTGATTTTGTTCTATAGCACTATGTAAATCACGACTTAAATGCATTTTATATAGCGCCTGCTCTTGCATTTCATCGGTGTAATACTGAAAGCAATTACGTCCCTTATTTTTGGCGAAGTACATTGCCTGATCAGAATTTTTTAATAGGTCATCAATGTCCATAGTATCGTCGGGGTAAAATGCGATACCGATACTTGTCGACACAAAAACATTGTGATCACTTAACAGAAATGGTCGACTAATCGCCTGTAAGATACTGTTAGCAATACGGTTAATATTAACTGCTTTATCGACGTTTTCTATAATAATACAAAATTCATCTCCACCCAGACGAGAGACCGTATCTATTTCTCGAATACAAGAGAGGATCCGCTCTCCAACTTGTACCAATAACTGATCGCCAATATCATGACCAAAGCTATCGTTCACCTCCTTGAATTTATCTAAATCTAAACTGAGCACAGCTACTTTAAGCTTCTCTCTTTGTGCTTTTTTAAGTGCTTGCTCTAATCGGTCATGTAACATATTCCGATTAGGTAAATTCGTTAGCGTATCGTAGTTAGCTTGCTGCCACATGAGTGCTTCTGACTTTTTACGCTCAGTGATGTCGCGCACAACGGCAAGAATATAGCCTGACTCACCTCGATCTAAATAATCAAGACGCACCTCTACAGGAAAAACATATCCAGTTTTAGTAATATGCTCTCCAGTCAATAGCATGTGCTTTTTTTCTTTGATTTCTTTTAAGCGTGCCTGCATTCCAGAAGTGCCGTTCATGGAATGAGCAATATCTTTAATCTCTAGACTAGTGACTTCTTCGTAGGTATAGCCAAGGCTTTTACTCGCCTCAACATTAACATCAAGAATCTTGCCCGTATCAGGGTGAACAATGAACATAGCATCACGAGAGGCATTCATCATTGTGCGAAACAAATCAGCGGATTTTTCTACCTCTTTACGATAACCAATATCGATGATTTGACTTACAAATCTATCAGGTTCGCCGCTATCACTTCTCAATAGCCTTACAGATACGAAGCCATAAACAGTGTGCCCATCTTTATGTAGATAGCGCTTATCCATCATAATAGGTTTACTGGGATTGCTAACAAGAGCATTACGTATCTGCTGATTTAAGATCCGATCGTCTAGGTGGGTAACAATAATATCCGGATGATAAATTTCGCTCTCGCTATACCCGAGCATATTCATCATAGCTGTATTGACATATTCAAATTCACCAGCAATATTTGAAATGCACATGCCGACATAGGCATCATTTAGAATATTAAACAGCTCTGCGTTAGAAAAGTTATCTCTTTTAATGACCACTAGTTCCCTACTCACTACTAAGAAACCTAGAAAAACTTCATAGTCTCTAATTGATGTATCAAAGGCCCATTTCTTGGCTTAATTTAACACAACTAACCCAATTTGTATGGTCTTCGTATCACAACTTAGTAGCATCAACTTTGGAGTTTTAACCGGCAAAATGGCCGCATAAGTCAATACCACTTATTAATAAACAAGGGAGTGCCCCGGAATATTCATTAAAATATTGAAGTAAGTACATTAGTGATGTGGCAAAAGGAATATGCCAAAAAGGAAGGGGGCTTAAAAACGGAACAGGACTAAATAGAGATATTTAGCCCCGTTCAACAGAGGTTCTCTTTTAAAATAACCAAAAACGCTTTGCAGTCTCAGGTTTTACTGCATTAACAGGAGCGCCAATATCGCGTAATTGTAAGTCACTTAATGGGCTCAATTTTTTACGATTACCAAAGCAACTGCTATATAAGGCAATGCGTTGGCCCATTTGATCATGCCAACCCAGTGTAGAAGGCTCTACGGTATCAGTTGATAAGAGCGTGTATTGGTTGGCCATAAAGCCTAGATCTTGTTGCATAGTGACACTCCTAAATTAGTGCTTTAAATTAAATATTCTCAATAGGTGTTATGATATATAAAGGCAAAAAACCATTACAGATTCAGAATTAATTTATTTATAGCAGTACAGATTATTTCATCTTATACTGTACTGGTTTCTAATAGAAAAACTGTACTGATTTACTCTATTTGATAAAAATAGTCTTATTATTTGCAAAAACAACCATGAAACTTTACGAAGAAATAGCACAGCTTATTAACTATAAAATAGAAAAGGGGTATTTTCAGCCCGGAGATAAGCTCCCCTCTATCAGACAGATGAGTAGCGAACATCAAGTCAGTATTTCTACAGTACAGGAGGCATATCGCTTGCTAGAGGCAAGGCAAGTCGCCGAGGCTCGACCAAAATCAGGCTACTATGTCTTAAGCCCGCAAAGCTCTCCAGCAATGCCAAGTATTAGCCGCCCCAGTAAAGAGCCACTGGAAGTCTCACAATGGGATTTGATCCTTAAGATGCTCTACAACCATGAACAAAATAACGATATTGTTTTAGGACGAGGGACTCCCGACGTAGGTATCAACACACTCAAACCGCTATCAAAGATAACCGCAAATATCAGCACACATAGGGAAATTACCAATTTTACTTATGACTCTTTACAAGGCTCTAGACGCCTGCGAGATCAAATAAGCCGTTTAATGATAGACTCTGGCTGCAATCTACATCCCGATGAAATTCTTGTGACCACTGGTTGCCAAGAGGCACTATCTTGCAGCATGCGCTCTGTGGCAGATGCAGGCGATATTGTAGCCATCGACTCACCTAGTTTTTATGGTTCCATGCAAACAATACAAGCTATTGGTCTTAAGGCATTAGAGATCCCCACACACCCGGAGACAGGCATTAGCTTAGAGGCACTTGAATTAGCTGCTGAGCAGTGGTCTATTAAGGCTGTCCAGTTAACTCCAAGCTGCAACAATCCCTTGGGCTATACCATGCCTAATGAGCACAAAGCTCGCCTAATCGTATTGGCCAACCGCTACGATATCGCCATTATTGAAGACGATATCTATGGCGATCTCTCCTACATACAACCTAGATCGCGCAGTATCAAATCTTACGATACCGAAGGACGTGTCATTTATTGCTCATCCTTCTCTAAAACAATATCTCCTGCATACAGAACCGGGTGGTGTGCGCCTGGGCGTTACATGCAACAAGTGAAACAAATGAAATATGTCTCTACTGCTTGCGGCTCCGTATTACAACCTCGAGCTATTGCAGACTTTATTTCGCAGGGGCACTATGAACGCCACCTTCGAAAAGCACGCGCGCAATATTTAAAATCTAGAGATACGATGATTGATTGGGTAAAAAAATACTTTCCGAGCGGCACAAAAATGTCTTATCCACAAGGTGGATTTCTTTTATGGGTAGAACTACCTGACAACATTCAAAGTATAGAACTCAATGAAAAACTAGCTAAAGAAAGTATCAGTATTGCACCTGGTGTCTTATTTACTGCATCGGAAAAATACCAGCATTGTCTGCGGCTAAATTATTCGCAAGTGCCCAATGATGACATTCGAGGCGCAGTAGAAAAAATAGGGGAGATCGCCAAGACTCTTCTATGATGTATTCTTCATTAAGCTATCTATTTTATCGTCAAAAATATATGTTTAAGCAGCGCTTGCATACCACTAAAACGCGACTCGCTTAAATACTTCTCTAAGCCTAACTCAGAAAAATAAGCATCAAAATCGATGCTTTTAATCTGTGTTGCAGATTTAGCATTTACTCGGCACAAGATAAGTGCCGCTAAACCTTTGACAACCATGGAGTCACTATCAATCACAAAGGTAAATACGGTACCGTTCTGCGATTTATCCACTATAGTATTTATCCATAGCTTTGCCTCACAACCCGAAACTAAACTTTCATTATTATGTAAAAATGGTTTTTTGTTAACTAACTTACCCAGAGATAGAATTTTTTTGTATCTATTTCCCCATGACCTGATCGTTAATAGATCGTGATAATTAATAGCTGATAGTTCATCTTTATAATTACTTACTTTTTTATCAGTAGCTAAAGCGACATCTAAGCACTCACTATTACTGTTAAAAAAATCACATAGGCAAGAAAACAATACATCTATATCTTCAAAAGTATTATAAGGAGCCACCGACACCCTTAACACAGCGGTTAAATTTAGTGACTTTAACAAAGGCTGTGCACAATGGTCACCAACACGCACAGCAACATCCTGTTCATCTAGCCAAAAACCAATATCTGCCATAGAGTATTTATCGGAACTAATAGCAGCGATACCTATATTATTTCTCGGACTCGTCAGTAGGTTTACCTCTGGAAAATCACTAACCAAGACAGATAGCTTTTCATGCACATAATTAATTAATTTTTTTTCGTACTCCAGCATACCTTTTTTATATTGACGCTCTACAAAATCAATACAAGCACCCAACCCAGCAATACTAGCCAACGGAGACGTCCCTGCCTCAAAAGAATACGGTGGTTCTACATAACTACTATCGAGGAGATCTACATTCTTAATCATCTCTCCGCCAAATTTACTCACTCTCAAACGAGAAAGGCAATCTTTTCTTCCATATAACAAACCAATGCCCGTTGGCCCATAAAATTTATGCGGCGAACAAACTAAAAAATCACAAAAATTATCTTTGACATTAACAGGAATTTTTCCAATAACTTGAGATGCATCAATGATAAAAAAAACACCCGGAAATTTATCTTTAACATTTTTAAAAAAATCTACATCGCTAATTTTTCCAAAAACATTACTCGCGGCAGTACATGAAACTATCCTTGTCTTACTTGTTAGTTGGTTACCGACACTTTCAAAATCACCACTGATAAATACTAACTTTGCACCCGTCTCTTTAGCTATAACTTGCCAAGGCACCAAGTTGGCATGATGCTCATAAACACTTAATAAAATTTCGTCACCTTTATTTAATTGGTGAGACAAACCTTGAGCCAAAAAATTAAGCGATTCTGTAGCACCCGCTGTAAAAACAATTTCGTCTTTATACCTTGCACCTAAAAAATCAGCCGACTTCTGCCGCACCCCCTCCAACAAGTTCGTTGCCGATCGTGCCAAGCGATGGCTGGCTCGATTAGCATTAGCATTTTTAGTAATATAAAAATCAGTGACTGCATCAATCACACATTGCGGCTTTTGTGTGGTGGCAGCATTATCTAAATAAACGAGTGATTGATTTTCTTTTTGGAAAAATAATGGGAAATTACTTTTGAACTGAATAGGATCAAACATAATATTTTAGTTTAGAATAATAATTTTAAGGAGTTATGTTTGCGGAAGATTAAATAATATATGCGCGTTGTTTGTCGTCATCTCTACAATGCGATCTATATCATCACCTCTTAATTCAGATAAAGACTTCGCAACATCAATGACTTTTAATGGACTATTGGGCTCACCCTGAAACCCATTAAGTGGCATATCTGGTGCATCGGTTTCTAACAATAATGACTCCAGTGGCATTTCCGCAATAGCGCTACGTGTTTTATTCGCTCGCGGATAGGTAATGCTACCGCCAACGCCCAAATAAAAACCCAACGCCCAATATTGTTGAGCGATTTCTAGGCTACCTGTAAAACCATGAATTACACCACCACTAGCAGGCTTGTGGCGCGCCAATAATTGTAGCGTTTCATTATGAGTTTTGCGCACATGAATAATTAGCGGTAACTCAAGCTCGCAGGCCATACAAATATGCTGCTCAAAAACTCTTTTTTGACACTCAAAATCGGCAGCAATCATTTTATCCAAACCGCATTCACCGACAGCTACGCAAGCTTCTCTTACAAGGGCGCATTCTAAGTGCCGAACAAGCACTGGAGAAAGCCCATCATCGCAACGATCCTCTTTTTCGAGCTTATCAACCCACCAAGGGTGAACACCTGCGGCACAGACAACACCTTTTAATGATTTTGTTAGCCCATAATTAAGCTGCCACTGCTTAGGGCTCACACCAGGAATCAATAAGTGATGTATATTATTCGCTCGACATAATGCCCACAACTTATCTCTCTCCTCATCAAACACAGAGAAGTCAAAATGACAGTGGGTATCCATTAGAGAAAGAGCAGTACAAGACATATTAGAAGTATTATAACGAAACAATTGCGAACACAGCACAATCATATCACTATGAATTCCACAAACCTCTAGCCTATACATAAATAAAATGCTATTTGCTTAAAATAAACATCGTCGTATAATCACTAAGGCTTGCTCACATTAACTGAGCACTATGCATTTATTCAATTACCAATAAAGGAAAGGCACATGAAAGTAGAAAAGAAAACCGCTGAGTACACCATCCTGAAACGTTCTGATGGTCGTTATGCTGTAAAAAGCGCTAAAAATAAGTTTATCAATGGCGATGACAAAGTAGCTATATTGATAGCTGAAGGCCTACGCGCTGCACCTGCACCAAAACCAGAAGAACCTGCTGCTGAAGAAGCCGCATCAGAGGAAGAGCCTGCCGCAGAATAAGCCTTTTCGGACAATATTCTACATTTAGTCAATATTGGTCAATGGATTAAAAAGACATTGACCAATACATTATGCCTAGTTGTAGCACATTAGAAAGACAAGCCACAAAAATACTTAATACTCGTTTGCCATATAATCTGGTGCTAAATTTTCAAAACGCGTGTACTTACCCACAAATGCAGCACGACAGGTACCAATCTCACCATTACGCTGCTTACCAATAATCAACTCAGCAATACCCTTCTCAGGGCTATCTTCGTTGTAATAGTCATCGCGATAAATAAACAAGATAACATCAGCATCCTGCTCGATGGCACCAGATTCACGCAAATCAGAGTTCATTGGGCGCTTATTAGGACGCTGCTCAACACCACGATTGAGCTGAGATAGAGCAATAACTGGACAATTGTATTCTTTTGCAATAGCTTTTAGCGATCGAGAGATCTCAGAGATTTCTTGAGTTCGACCATCACTGTTACCGACTGTTTGCATCAGCTGTAAATAGTCCACCATGATTAAGCCAGGCTCACCATGCTCACGAGCAGTACGACGAATACGCGCTCGCATATCTTGCGGCGTCAACCCTGCAGTATCGTCAATAAATAACGGGGCACCTTTGAGCTTTTGCACCGCTGCGGTTAATTTTGGCCAATCTTCCTCAGTCAATTGACCATTACGTATTTTACCTTGATCAATACGGCCCGTAGATGACAACATCCTCATCACCAATGACTCTGAGGGCATCTCCATACTAAAAACCAACACGGGTTTTTTTTGAGTAAACATCGCTGCCTCAACAAAGTTTAGCGCTAAGGCTGTTTTACCCATTGAAGGCCTTGCGGCCAAAATAATTAACTCACCATTTTGCCAACCCGAGGTACGCACATCGAGGTCGGTTAGCCCACAACTAATACCTGTAATATCAGCTTTAGAGCGAAATAGTGCGTCGATGCGCTCAATCGTATTTTTGAGTAAACCATCCATTGCCTCAAGGCCACCCTCTTTAGGGCGCCCCTCGGCAATCTCAAGCAAACGCTTTTCGGCGAGCTGCAAGAGGTCATCGGCATCTAAGCCAGAGGGGTTATAGCTTGATCGAGAAATATCATTAGCAACGGTAATAAGCTGTCGAACCGTTGCGTGTTCGCGCACAAGGCGTGCATAAGCAACAGTATTGGAAGAGCTAGGTGTATTGGCCGTAATCGTTGACAAATATTCCATACCACCTAAACGCTCAAGCGCATCATTACGCGATAACTCATCGGCTAGGGTAATAATATCCAAGGGCTTATCGGCTTCGGATAAAACCGACATGGTGGTAAAGATTAATTGGTGGCTATTTTTATAGAAATCCTCAGGCTGAAGTACTTCGGCAACCGCATCAAAGCTTTGATTTGCCAGAATCAACCCACCCAATACCGCCTGCTCAGCCTCTGGCGAGTGCGGTAGTGATTGACCCGAAGTTTCGGCATCATCATAAACCGTATCAGGCATATCATCTAAAGGTAAGGATTGCGGTTGTAGCATAGTCAACGTAAGGCAGAGAAATTAATTGAAACAAGAAAGCAGATAATAACAGACACACACCAATAGTGACTATCTGATTTATCTCAAATATACCGGCTTGATTTAACTTTTAAAAATACAAAAAAGCCCAGAAGTTTGCACAACTGGGCTTTTTAATAATTTTAGGCCTTTATCCCAAAAGCCTAAAATTTACTAACAAGTAGCGCTATCTATTAGCACTTACCAAGCTTATTCAGCTTCGATAGTTACCTTAACAATTTGAGTCACTTCACTGTGTAGCTGAACATCAATCTCATATTCACCCACTTCACGTAAAGCACCCTCTGGCAAACGCACTTCAGCTTTAGCCACTTCTACACCAGCAGCAGTGATCGCATCGGCGATATCACGAGTACCAATAGAGCCAAATAGCTTGCCTTCATCACCCGCTTTAGTCACTAGCTTAACAGCTAGTTCAGCAAGTTTAGTTGCGCGCGCTTCAGCATCGCTAAGTTTTGCAGCTGCTGCTGCTTCAAGCTCAGCACGACGCTCTTCAAAATCAGCAACGTTTGCCGCTGTTGCTGGCAGTGCTTTCCCTTGGGGGATTAAAAAATTACGGCCAAAACCTGCATTTACAGTAACTTTATCACCAACGTTACCTAATTTACCTACTTTATCGAGCAGAATAACGTCCATCTCGTATAACCTCTTTTTGTACTTTAATTAATATAAAGTGTGATCTTGTCTTTCTTTTTGGCTAAGCAAGATTAACTTACTTATTTTTGCGCCAAAAACGATCACGTATATTTAGCAAAGAATCTATAAAACCAACAAATGCTAGCAATAACAATAAAATGCTGGAACTAGCAACAAATAAATAAAATATTGCCAACCATGCCTTGCTTAACTGACGGTGCTTAGCCATAGAATGCACAATTGATAAGGCAACCAAAATAAGTGGTAGTGCCAACGTCGTTGCCCAAAAGCTGTAATCTACGCCGTAGTAGTGAAACAACACAACCAATACAGCACATAAAACAGAAGCTCCAATGGGTAATCGCAATTCTCTAAATTCAACCCCAAAACCATCGGGGTTATACAGTAGAGATTGCCACCATCGAGCTAACAACAGCCCGGCCAATGCGTTGAGTGCAAATGCCATGGCAACAAAGCCAGACAATGCCACTGAACTTGGCGTTATCAATTCTGAATCAAGTGATTTACCTTCCATCGTTGCAATAAACAACGCGGTCATCTTCTCAAATGATTCCAACAATCCTGGTGCAAAAGCCAATGTAAATAAACCGCAGACTATTGCTGTTACCACCAGCGCCTGCACCATTAGTGCAAACGATACAGTTAACCGTAGCAATACGGCTGGGACATACACTACGATAAAACCGAGCAAGGTGCCCCATAAAACAATACTGGCTGGTTTACCTATAAGCCATGCAATTAGTGCAGGCATTATACCCATCATCACCATAAAGGCCCCTTCACGAGGGCCTTTGCGTAAGCTAACTAGCCCAACTGCCGCCAAGGGCAAAATGGGTAGTGCTACGCCAAATAAAACAACCACCGAGGCCTGTAAGCGCCCGCGCATAATGAATTCAGCTAGTGCGCGCATCAGTAGTCGCTAACAACCTTAACGGTCGTGATTATCTGTATAAGGTAATAATGATAAGAAACGTGCACGCTTAATAGCAGTTGCCAATTGACGCTGATATTTAGCATTTGTACCTGTAATACGGCTAGGTACAATTTTACCTGTTTCGGTAATATATGCTTTTAATGTTTCTAAATCTTTATAATCGATACGATCAACGCCTTCGGCGGTGAAACGGCAATATTTACGACGACGGAAAAAACGAGACATGATTATTTCTCCTCCTGTTGTGCACTAGCAGCTGGCGCTTCTTCTCTAGGTGCTGGTGCCGCTTTAGGAGCACGAGAATCATCATCATCGCGGCGCGTGCGGCGCTCACGGCTGTCTTTTTCAGCTTTCATAATTGGAGATTCTTCAGTGATTGCTGCATTTTCACGCAATACCACATGACGAAGAACAGCATCGTTGTAACGGAAGTTAGTGGTTAACTCTTCGAGAACTGTATCGCTACACTCAACATTCATTAGAATGTAATGTGCTTTATGGATTTTGTTAATTGAATAGGCAAGTTGACGGCGACCCCAGTCTTCTAGACGGTGAACTTGGCCACCATCATCATTGATCGCTTTGGTATAACGCTCAACCATACCTGAAACTTGTTCACTTTGATCTGGGTGAACAAGAAATACTATTTCGTAATGACGCATATAATTTGTTCCTTACGGGTTACGTCTCCCTTGGCAATAAACTATTACAAGGTGAGACAAGGATACATTGCAATTAAGTCTCTTGATGACTCATAAGCACATTAATAAACAATGCACGAGACCCCCAACTAAAATGAGGGGCGCGTATAATATTGTAATCGCTGCACCATTTCAATACTTACATGCTCTATTTATGACCACAGTTATCTTTTACGGTTTTTTTAGGACTAAACTTAGTAAACAATGGCTTATTTAGGCCTAACTAATGAAAAACTTTTATTTAAAACCCCGTAATTGGCGCCTCCTAGGCGCGAAAGAGGATTAACACCATCAGGGTCTATCACTATGCGCTCACCAACACTATCAACAACACTATCATCCACATAAAGCTGGATAACCTCGGCATACAGTATCGCCTGCTCGGCAGGGCCAATCAGGTGGGAATCATAAAATTTACAATGATAAGCAATCGGTACACTAGCTAACCTAGGAATTGAGCAGCCCTCAAAAACGTCTAATGGTAAATTATCAATAGCCAACTCACTATCGCCATAATCGAGCGTGGCTGCGCTATGGCTGAGCGCCTGCGCTTGATCAAGATCGGCAATATGCACCACAAAGTCGCGACCACTCAACATATTACGCCGCGTATCTTTTATTTCTCCATTGGGCTTTTTACCGATAGATACCATTAGCAAAGGAGGGTCGGCACAAACAGCATTAAAAAACGAAAACGGCGCCAAGTTCAATGTTTTGTCATCATTTTCGGATAATATCCATGCGATAGGTCGAGGAATAATCGTCTGCGTGAGCAAATGGTACCCGCTCGATGGACTTATGCTATTAAAATTTACGATCATATTGAGGTTTACTCATATGTGTGAACGGAGCTAGCAGTATATACAAGCAATGCACCACAATAGACAAACACACAATTAAGCGAACGCGATTCGCAAAATTATGCAACTTAGTTAAATTATTATTGTAATATAGTAGAGCTTATAGATGATACAAAAGCATTAGCTGCATCTATACTTGAGTACACCAATTATAAGAAAAGATATTATCGCATCTCTTAACTCAGAAAATAAACGATAGAAGAATATATATGACAACCTACCTTTTGATAATACTGGCAGCGACAACCGTGGCTTGCTTTTTACTCTCTCCACGCGTACAAACAGCTGATGGTTTTTTTAAAGGGTTCTCAGATGCAGGGGCAGCCCCCTCGCTATGGACACTTGTATTATCACAGGTGACCACATGGATTTTTGCACGCTCACTACTCACGGCCGCCATTTTGGGGTTTTACTACGGCATAGCGGGCGCACTCGCTTATGCTGCTTACTATGCGAGCTTTATTACAGGCGGCAAAATTATTGACCACCTACGCTTTAAGCACGGCAAAGGCAATATCCAGAGTTTTATGCAAGAACAATTTGGCAGCACTGGTAACCATTGCTACAACTCAGTCATCGTATTACGCCTACTCAGTGAAGTATTTTCTAATTTATTAGTTATTGTTATTTTGCTGAAAGAAGTGTTTGGTATTGATAGTACCAGCATTCACCTTTTAGCGATGGCAGGCGTTGCTTGCATTACACTTGTCTACTCAACCTTTGGCGGCCTACGTGCATCCATTCGTACCGATGTTTTACAAGCCATTTTGGTCATTGCTGCATTAGTGATGTTATTCACTCTTATGCTGTTTCATCCAGGCTTTAGTTGGGGTGCAGCGCTTAGCTCATCACCAGATATTACAAGCCCTGGATGGGTGTTATTGGCTGTTGCTTTTTTGCAAGTGTGGAGCTACCCATTACACGATCCTGTAATGATGGATCGCGGCTTTTTAGCCGACAGAAGCATTACACGTAAGTCATTTTACTTTGCTGCGGTTATTTCTATTATCTGTATCTTAGTATTTGCCCTGTTAGGAGTTTTTGCGGGATTAGTTAAATTAGAAGGCGAGGCTATGATTGCAACGCTATCGCGACTTTTTGGCGAACCTTACATGATGGCTTTTGTTTTTGCGCTAGTCATCTCTGCTACATCGACACTGGACTCCACTTTTTCAAGCGCCTCTAAATTAATTGCCGTGGATATGAAACTGGTTAAGCCAACTGTCGCTAATGGACGCTTAGTAATGCTAGCTTTTTTAATTGGTGGCGGCTCATTTTTACTACTCGACAGCAAAGACTTATACGCCGCAGTTGCAGTAAGCGGAACTGTATCTATGTTTTTAGCACCGGTTATCTTTTTTACCATATGGGGAAATCGTAGTGTAGAGACATGGTCACTGGTGGTTGCTTTTATCGCTGCAATTGTAGGTGGCGCTTTGTATATGCTCGAAAGCTCTGGCCACACTGCACTAATGGGTGACACTCACAAATACACAAAACTCTTATTTATTTGTATAAGTATTTTAGCGATTGGTTGTGGCGCGTTCTTCCTTGGGCAAAAATCCACAGAGACAAAAGAAATTACTGCTTAACGTTGAGCAAGTATCATTTATGCATTTAGGTAACTTTGATGAACCCATGCTGCTTTTCGGTGGCAGTTATTCAAACCTTGATGCATTGCTTGCTCTAAAACAATACGCCGACAAACACGCAATAAAAGCTCACAATATTATCTGTACAGGCGATATAGTTGCCTACTGCGGACAACCCTTTGAAACAACAGAAGCAATACGCAAATGGGGCATTCATGTACTCATGGGCAACTGTGAAGAATCCTTTGCTACCAATGCTGATGACTGCGGCTGTGGTTTTAATAGTGGCACAAGCTGCGATTTACTATCCGTTGAATGGTATCAGTTTGCCAATAAGAATTTATCTAATGAACAACGTCAATGGTTTGCCGATCTTCCCAAAAAACTAAGTTTTAATTTTTTGGGAAATAAAATAAATATCGTACATGGCAGCGTAACCTCTATTAACCAGTTTTTATTTTCTTCAAGCTGTGACACCTTATTTGAAGAACAAACCCGTGCAACTAATGCTGATATTATTATTGCTGGCCATTCCGGCATTCCTTTTTCGAAAAAAATTAACGATAAGCTTTGGCACAATACGGGAGCGATAGGAATGCCTGCTAATGATGGCACAAGCAACACTTGGTTTAGCGTGTTATCACCCGAAAAGAACTCTACAGTAAAAATAGAAAACCTTGCTTTAACCTACAACCACAAACAAGCCGCTCAAGCCATGCAGAAATCTGGACTCAGTGACGCTTATGCAAATGCGTTAACAACAGGCTTATGGCCTAGCATGGACGTACTCACTAGCGAGGAGAAATTAAAAAAGGGAATTGCCATCCACTCTCACACCATTTGTTATGGATAGTTTACACGCACTTATTCGCACGACACTTCAACAAATAAATACCTAGTTTATTCATCGCCATACTTGTGTGCGCACCATCCGCTATTAGTCTCGAATGGCTAATATTAAAGCCAACTACGTAGGCAAGTATTTTCTTCAGTACTTTTTGGAAGCTGACCCTCAGTCATTTACGCATTCCAATTGACCGCATTTATTTTTCAATATCACTAACCTGGTGACATTAAAATCAGCTATTAAAGAATGAGTTATTGATAGATACATAATTGTGCTTATATTTTATAGTGCTTTAGTCATCAGTATCGGCTTGCAAATCATTAATAGGCTATGTAGGGTTTTCGGGTATTTTTTATGGCCTATTAATTTATGCATTGCTAACACATATAAAATACTCCCCCAAACTCTATGATCTCGCTATTACTGTAATAGCTCTAAAGGCTGTTCACAAACAATGGTATGGAGCAAATTTGGCAATAAGCCAAATTACCGAAGCAGATATGGCTATTGATGCTTATACACTTGGGATATTTGCAGAGTTTAGCTTTTGAGTGCTAGAGAGCGGCTTTTTCGATAAAAATAAAGAGTGGGTAATAATGAATGCGCTTACATTGGCTTTTTTATACACTCCATGAAACCTATACAAGACATAACTATATGTGATTAGAAAAAGGCTTGATATAATGCTTTTATTGATCGCCCACTATTTAAAGCGCAATTAAAAGCAAAATCGTGAACCTAATCAAGAAATTAATGCCAAACCTTGATAACCTATCGAATGCAGTAATCAATTAACCTGAACGAGATTATGTTTTTTACAACGAGAAAGCCATACCTTGCCAAGCATGCCAGAGAAATTACTATTAATGAAAACAGTAATTTGCCTCAGCTATTTCGCTTGTGCTCACAGTATGACTTTGCCGTCATTGGTATTAATGAAGGCTCAGCCACTCCCAAAAAATATCGTTTAATAGAGATCAAGCAAACGCCTTATGAGCAAGTAGCACGGGACATTACCGATGATTTTGACTCATTAATCCTATTAGAGAAATATGCCACCAATAACTTAATTGATATTATCCAGCATTATTTTGACTCTCCAGTAAATCTTACTGCCTAATAAATATCAATCCAAATAATATCGCTGCAAGGTTAACCATTACCTGCAAGAGCGGTTTCAAAATCGTGCAACACGTCCAATGGCTCATAATCCAAACCATTTAGCTCCTCGTCCCAATTAATACCCACTAATAGCACATCTGTATGCATACCTGTTAGCCAATCATCCAAGAACTCTTCGAGAGAGATAGCAACGACTGTATAATCTTGCCATTCATCGGCTTGATGGGCCTGGGCAAATTCTGGCTCGGACCAAAAAGGGATGACCGTTGTATTCTTATACTTCTCTGAGTCACACTGCGCCCAACCATCATCACTCTGCAAACCCCACACACAACCGGTGCGAACTGCATCGTCAAAAAAGCGTTGGTAGTTTTGCTGATCACTATCGCTTAACAAAGAAGGACTCATAATTTTTTCACTGCCTATTTTTAGTATCCACTCGCTATCACCGAGCCTATAAACCGATAAAACAATTGCCAAAATACTTAGATATTTGGAGGTTCAAATTAAGGAAGGCACGACTCTACTATGCCTTAGGCTAGACTTGCAATATTTGAAAACCCCAGACAAGCCTTTTTAAATATAGGACAATGTTATAACATAAATCGAAAAATGACAGATAAAAAAACAGTTCTAACTCTGCGTTAAAATTTAACCAACTTATGTAATCGCATAGATTTGAAAGCCATCGACTATGAAAAACCTTCAAGCCCTCTAACATATGCGTTGAAAAGCTTGAATGAATACCACTCTTGTAGTGATAATAACTAAGCCCCCAATAGGGGAAACACACCCCGCCTAAGACGATATGATGACAGACATTTTAGCCATTCCTACCAATGTAATTACGGGTTTTTTAGGTGTAGGAAAAACCTCAGCTATTTTACATTTACTTAGAGAAAAACCTGCTAATGAGCGCTGGGCTGTATTGGTTAATGAATTTGGTGAAATTGGTGTAGATGGCAGTTTGTTTGAAGGCAATCATCGTAGTGAGCAAGGAGTTTTTATTCGAGAAGTTCCAGGTGGCTGCATGTGCTGTAGCGCAGGCCTACCGATGCAAATCGCATTAAACCAGTTACTCCTTCGAGCCAAGCCTGACCGCTTATTAATTGAACCTACGGGGCTTGGGCATCCGGTAGAGGTACTACAAACGCTCTCGGGGCAACACTATCGAGACATACTGGATTTACAAAAAGTGCTGACCTTAGTTGATGCACGCAAGCTATCAGACGAACGCTATACAAAACACCAAATATTTAATCAGCAAATCTCCATTGCAGATGTTGTTGTCGGCAACAAACTGGATCTATACCAGAGCGAAGATAAACCTGCGCTTGAGCACTACGTAAAAGAATACGGAAATAAGCACGCTCAAATAATATTTACCCAACATGGTGAAATCACAACTCAACATTTAGCGGGAAAAACGTCTTTCACCAATCACACTCACCACGACAATCATCACCACTCAGCTGAAGAAAAGCCGTCACTAGCCGAAGCACCTATTCCCAAATGTGGGTATATTAAGGCCATTAATCAAGGCGAAAACTTTCACAGTATTGGCTGGCGATTTTCACCTAGCCGCATATTTGATTATGACAGCCTATCTTCATTTTTAAGCAGCATAAAGGCCGAGAGAATAAAAGCTGTCTTTATCACAGAACAAGGAATTTTTGGATATAACTTAGCAAGCGACAGCAATATAACCGTCATCGAGTTGGATGACTGCGTAGAGAGTCGCGTTGAAATTATTAGCGCTGACGTCACAAAGGAAGAATGGGAAACCCAATTAATGGCATGCATAAGTAGCAGCCATTAAAGCTGCTCTCAAAAACCTAAACAATATACACTAGCTAATATCTGCTAAATTACCACTGGTTTCAAGCCAGGCTTTTCGGTCAGCCGCACGCTTTTTAGCAAGCAGCATATCCAACACTTGATGAGCACCGTCATCAGCATCCAATGTTAGTGCAACCAAGCGACGTGTGTCCGGGTCCATTGTCGTCTCGCGTAACTGCAAAGGGTTCATCTCACCCAATCCCTTAAAGCGCTGCACATTGGGTTTACCTTTTTTCTTTTCAGCCTCTAGGCGATCTAACACACCTTGCTTTTCACTATCATCCAATGCGTAGTAAACATCATTGCCAAGGTCGATACGATACAGCGGCGGCATAGCCACAAATACGTGGCCATTTTTAACAAGCGCCGGAAAGTGACGCAAAAATAATGCGCACAGTAGTGTAGCAATATGCAAACCGTCTGAATCAGCATCGGCCAAAATACAAATTTTGTGGTAGCGTAGTTTTTCGAGATTATCAACAGCGGGGTCGATACCTAAAGCAACAGAAATATCGTGCACTTCTTGGCTGGCTAAAATCTCGCTACTATCCACCTCCCAAGTATTTAGGATTTTTCCGCGCAGAGGCATAATTGCCTGAAACTCACGATTGCGCGCTTGCTTTGCCGAACCACCAGCTGAATCCCCCTCTACAAGAAAAATCTCTGAGCGCTCGGGCTCCCCACTGGAGCAATCGGCTAATTTACCGGGTAATTGCGGACCCTGAGTGATTTTTTTACGGGCCACTTTTTTACTGCTACGCACACGTTTTTGAGCGTTACCAATACAATAGTCAGCAAGCGCATCACCTTCCTCTGTGTGCTGGTTAAGCCATAGACTAAAGGCATCTTTGACAACACCCGAGACAAATGCTGCCGCCTCCCGTGAAGACAAACGCTCTTTGGTTTGACCTGAAAATTGTGGGTCAGATAATTTAGAGCTTAAGATATAACAACAATTGGTCCATATATCATCAGGCGCTAACTTAATACCACGCGGTAATAAATTTCTAAACTCACAGTATTCGCGTATAGCATCTAAGAGCCCTGTACGCAAGCCATTAACATGTGTGCCACCTTGCGCAGTAGGTATAAGATTAACGTAGCTCTCTTGGGTTATCTCGCCACCTTCGGGTAGCCATTGCAAAGCCCAGTCGACACCCTCTGAGCTACCTTTAAAAGTACCGGTGAAAGGGTCACTAGGCAGTAACTCCCAACCCTGTGTCGCACTCATTAAATAATCTTTTAAACCATCTTCATAAAACCACTGCTCACTCTCACCAGTAGTTTCATCTTTAAATGCTACTTTAAGGCCAGGGCAAAGCACTGCCTTTGCTCGCAAAACATGTCGCAGGCGTACAACCGAAAACTTATGAGAATCAAAATAACTAGGCTCGGGGATAAAGTGCACTGCTGTACCCGTATTACGCTTACCACAGGTGTCTATCTCCTTTAATTTTTGTGTAACGTCACCGTGGGCAAATGCGATCTCATAAACCTTGCCATCTCTTTTAATAGTCACAGTTAACTGCTTGGATAGCGCATTAACAACACTAACACCAACACCGTGCAAGCCACCAGAAAACTCATAATTTTTATTAGAAAACTTACCGCCTGCATGCAAGGTAGAAAGTATTACTTCGACACCCGGCTTTTTTTGTTCGGGATGCATATCAACAGGCATGCCACGACCATCATCACTGACCGTAATCGACTGGTCTTTATGTAAAATAACATCAATAGTTCTAGCATGACCAGCCAATGCCTCATCGACACTATTGTCGATAATCTCTTGCGCTAAGTGGTTGGGGCGAGTTGTCTCGGTGTACATACCCGGACGTTTTTTAACGGGATCTAGCCCCGTTAATACTTCAATGTCTTCTGCGGAATAATTACTCATCAATAACCTGCTGGTATTTTCTCATCGATCTTTTTTGTTATTTGTATAATAGGGTTAGTTATGCATTTATTAAAAACAGCTATCTAAAGGGCTTACCTTCAAAAAAATTTAACGCTTGCGGTATAAAACGCTCGAACTTTTGAAAGCTATGATCACCACCTTCCTCTATAGTCTGATGGCAACCTTTGTAGCGCTCTACTGCCAAACGATAATCGAGTGTTTCGTCACCCGTTTGAGTGAGCAACCAATAATTGTTTAACGTGGTTAGCCTATCTACTCGATAGGAAAACAAACCTTTAATATCCTGCTCACTTAAGCGGTAGATATCATTGTGATGATAATTCTTTAGATCGATATCGATATAATCAGGCATTAGGGTTTCGATATTGACCGCAGGGTTTATCAACACTGCTTTCAATTGGTAACGCTCAGCTAGCCATGTTGCCCAAAAACCACCTAGCGAGCTACCCATTAAATATATATTGTGCTTTTCACTATTATCTTTAGCAATAATATCCTTAATCACACCATCAAGAATATCGGCGCACTGATCTGGATAAGGAGGTAATTGCGGACAGTGATAGGCAATGTCAGGGCGATTGAGTAATAACCAATGCTCAACCTGCTGCGCTTTTGCCGATAACGGAGAGCTTAAAAAGCCATGAATATAAAGAAGTGAAGCCATCCGCGAAATTGTAACCAAGCTGCAACGGATTAGCTACAGCTAATCTATGACCATATAAGTAAGCTTAACTGGACAAACAAGCTAATAACCATTGGATGAAAAATCAATACCGTAATCTTTATAGTCAACACGCTCAACACCTGTTTTAAGTGTGCCGTCTTTATAAAGCTCTAACCATCGATATCCAGGCATTGTATCTTCAACAGCAAAATCGTCATTATTTGGTGTAAATTGGATACAAGTGGAAGGCGTAGACAGTAAGCGGATTCCGCTATACAGCTCGTCAAACTCCTGATGGACATGCCCCCAAAGGATACCTTTAATATTTTGAAAGTCTTTAATAACCTGCCAAAAGCTATGGGCATTTTGCACAATGTAACGATCCATCCAACGACTACCAATAGGTACAGGCTGATGATGAAAGGTAATCAATATATGCTTATCTTTATGTGCCTCTAGAGAAGCTTGCAAAAAGTCTAAAGTCTGCTGTGAAAAATTCCCATGTATTTCACCAATTACATGGGAATCCAATAAAATAATAACCCAATCATCCCTAATGATAAGCTGATTAGCAGACTCTTTGATCAATGATTCCATCATAGTCATATTGTCATGATTACCTGGCAGCCAAGCCATAGAGGGAACAGGCAAATTGGCCGAGATGACATCTAAGAATCGCTTATATACATCCACACCGTGATCATTAACAATATCACCCGTGGCCAACAAAAGATCAATTGATGGTTGCTGCTGATTAATTAAGTTGAGCACATCCTGTAGACTATCATCAGGATTCATAGATAGCAGAGTATCACCTTCATTTAGGCCAAGATGGCTATCTGTAATCTGTATTAGCTTGATCATATCCAATAATCGTTATTTTATGTGACATCAACATAATATATGGAGCGGTGATGCTTAATAGGTAATCCATATAATGGTTTAAATCACCCTTAGAGTAGGTAATATCTAGGGTTCTGCGCGAATGATAAAACAAATAATGCCACAATAAAACGCATCAGTTCTAAATATAAACAGTTTAAGCAGAGTTTTAGAGGGTACTGGTAGATTTATGCACTCACCACATTATATGCGACATGGCCTTGCATCAGACAAAAAACGATTAGCTCTCCCAAAAACTGGTTAAGCTGGGACTTTTCATCACGTTGATGCATCTCTTTGTTAGGGTATTCATGACGCGCTTTGAATTGAAGGCAGCCCTTCGAAGAAACAACTTCTGCCAATTGTGCATCGTGATAAAGTCTCACATTCAAAGTATAAGAGGTTAGTAGAGATAAAAGATCACTAACATTAGCAACAGTTACCGGTTTATTAACAGATACCCCAGTAACGAGATTACGCACTGGAGAGACACAAATATCCAACATCGTGGTATATTTTGCGACTTCACGGACACTAATACTCAACTCTAAAGAGCTGCCAGCGTTAGCCGCACCAAAACCACTAACCGAATATCGCCACTGATTACCTACGCAAGCGTGACCTAAGATCTCAGAGGTATTGGGCATTACCTCAGTGTCACTTTTTAAGCTCGGCATTAATTTTAACAAACGATGATAATTACATTCACAGTCTGCAAGATGTTTAGGTAAATCAACAATATAGCGGGGTTTAATGGAATTCATTATTCATCACTAGGTTTTTGCATATCATTTTCATCATTGCTAATGCCCTCTCGATTCATCAACAGCCACTGTAAACAAATTAGCGTAGCGGCGTTACTAAAACGCCCCTCATAAAGCTGATCAAACACCTCTTTCTCAGGCAATACAATAACTTTTATATCTTCATTCTCACTGGGCAAGCCATGTATACCTCCCACATGCCTTAAATTACCCAAGGCACAAAATAACACTAATGTTTCGTTAGTCCCACCAGGACTTGTAAAATATTCACAAATGGGAAGCAATTTATCCGGTACCATACCGGCCTCTTCGACGAGTTCTCGCAAGATCACTTCTCTGGGAGATTCATCCACCTCAGTCATTCCCGCAACGACTTCGTATAACCAAGGGCTACTTGTTAGATTGCCTTGCAGTATGTCTAGCGCCCCTACTCTAAACTGCTCTACAAGACCAACAAGATGGTTCTCCGGATCATACATAATAGCTGCAACAGCTTGACCACGAACAAAAATTTCCCGAGATAAGCTCTCCGTCCAGCCACCTTTAAATAACCTATGACGTAACTCAACCTTCTCCATCTTAAAAAAGCCGTGATAAACAATCTCTCGACCAACAACTTCTACATCTTTGTTTGCAAAAGACGCTGCTTGTATCTTTTTTGATGACATATTTTTTAATTTACACCTTTTTAAGAGCACACAACCTAAAAGTAAGTCGCAAAATTATCATCGAGTCTCGACGCCCACTACGTAAAACGATAAACTCAACCGATATTAATAGATAGCCGCTCTTGCCACTCTTATAAACACATACACAACTATACAATTATCTATGAAATCTAACTTGCTATTTTGTACTATTACTGCACTGTGCTTATCTAATAACTCCACAGCAGAAGCTCAATCATTAACGCAAATATACGAATTAGCTAAAAGGAATGACCGACAATATCAATCAGATATCGCTCAATTTAATGCCAATAAAGAGATTAAAGCGATTAGCCGTAGCGCATTGCTCCCGCAAATAACAGGTACTGCATCCTATGGATCTGTAAAAACAGAGTCAGTAACGACACCTCAGAGCGTAACTTCTGCATTTACCGATGGAGAAGCTACTACGGACACTTTAAGCTATTCAGTTTCGCTACAACAAGCAATCATTAATTTTAGCGCACTTAATACTTACCGTAGTGGTAAAATACAGGCCGCCGCTGCCGAAGTGCAATTAGCAGCAGACAAGCAGGCATTAATCATACGCACTGCTCAAGCCTATTTTGATGTGCTCAGCGCAACTGACCAACTAACATCCTCTCAAGCGGAAGAAAAAGCGCTACAAACACAGCTTGAACAGACGCGCCAACGTTACGAAGTAGGCCTTATATCCATTAACGATGTACACGAAGCACAGGCTGCTTTTGATAGCGCCTTTGCCAATCGTTTAAGCGCCGAAACAAGCGTAGGGGTTCAGTTAGAAGCCCTAACGATACTCACAGGCAGACCCCATGATAAGCTGGCCGTATTAAAGGACAGCTTTGAGCCAATAGCTCCAGCACCCAACAATAAGCAAGATTGGATAGACGCTGCACAAAAAAATAATTTATTACTGCAAGTGAGCAAACTGAATGCTGATGCTGCTGTATTCGATGCAAAAACAGCAAAGGCTGATCACTACCCTGAGCTTTCAGGCTCTATAAATTATAACTTTAATGATGATGATAGATCTGGCGGAGCATCAAGACAGACAGAAACTGACCGCACGAGCTTTAGTATAGATTTAACAATACCCATTTATAGTGGTGGAAATTTAAGTGCGCGCCAGCGTCAAGCCGCACAAAATCAAATACTATCGCGCGAACAGTTTTTGCTAACAAAGCGAAATACCGTACAAACAACACGCTCAACATTTCTACAAGTCAATAACGATATCGCTCAAATACGTGCCAGAAAGCAAGCAATTGTTTCCAACCAAAGCGCCTTAGAGGCAACTCAAGCCGGATACGATGCGGGTACGCGAGACATTGTTGATGTCGTTAATGCTCAGCGTAATTTATTTCAAGCCGAGCGAGATTACTTTACCGCCATATATGATTACATTATTAATACACTAGAATTAAAACAAGCATCAGGCTCGCTCAACGAAACTCACTTACAAGAACTAGACTATTGGTTGCAATAAATATTTTCAAAATTATTAGCTAGCTTTTTTAGGCAAAATAGGCTCGATGATAGAAAACATTTTATTGACCACATCGGAATTTCTTTGACTGTATTTTTTTGCATTATCCCCCTGCTCTTTAGCAAGAAAATCACTTGACAATAACTCACCTAAAATATCTGCTAGCGATTGAGCATCGCTGACTTGAGTTAACGCATTACTCTCTTTTAAGCCTCGAGATATTTCGGAAAAATTATAGTCACTTTTGCCACTAATAATGGGCAGACCCCAGGCTGCAGGCTCTAGAAAATTATGTCCACCACGAGAGATAAATGTACCCCCCATAATCGCCACATCAGCCAGACCAAAAAGATTAAACAACTTACCAACAACGTCAACTAAGACGATATCTACATTAGCAGCAGGTATCTTTTCGTCACCAAACCGTTCAATTGAAAAGCCCTGCTTGATGCATAACGCTTTCACTTCATCAGACCTCTCCACATGCCTCGGCACTAAAATCAATAGGGCTTCATACACATCCTTTATTTTTAAAAAAGCGTCTAAAATCAAATCCTCTTCTACCGGATGTGTACTTGCCGCAATAATAATTTTTTTATTGCCTGTCGCTGCTAGCCACTTAGTCTTTTTTATTTTAGAGTGTTCTAGCAGTTCTTCGTCAACCGCTATCGAGTATTTAAGGCTGCCAGAAATTTGGCAATCGGGCACACCCAGCTCATAAAAACGATGAGCATCTTCTTTTGTTTGTGCAACAATTAATGATAAGCGACTAAATATATAATTTGAAAATGGCTTAAACTGTAGGTATTTATTTTTTGATTTTCCAGACATTCTGGCATTAACTAAAACAACTTCAGCATTATTATTTTTTGCCTCTACAATTAGCGAAGGCCAAACTTCGGTCTCGAATAAAATAACCACATGAGGATTGACTCTAGATAAAAAACGCTTCATTAAAAAGCATTGATCGAAAGGCAAATATAAATGATCAACACTACCATTAAAGGCATTTATTAAGACCTGCTCACCGGTTGGAGTTGTTGTCGTAACCAAGATAGAATCAGCAGAATACTGCTTTATTAATTTATGCAAAAGAGGCAATGCCGCATTAACCTCACCGACAGAAGCCGTATGCAGCCATATATTTTTATTACTTAACTTTTTACTAGAGGAAAGCCCTAAACGCTCACTAAAACGTTTATTATGCGCCGGGTACTTACGGTAGCGCCATAAAATAAGAATTGAAACTGGAAGTAAAATTACAAGCCAGAGTACATTATAAAAAAAGTATAATAATTTTCCCTTACAGTTATTTTTATTACCATCCTTAATGACATGGTTTAAAGGCATATCTAAGCTTCAAAATCATTTGAATGTAATTGAAAATAATATCCTTGATTATTTAGTAATTCTTGATGCGTGCCTTGCTCCACAATTTTACCATGATCCATCACAACAATTTTATCTGCATTTTCGATAGTCGATAAGCGATGTGCAACAACAAGCGTGGTTTTACCCTGCATTAAAACATCCAACTCGGCCTGAATACTACGCTCAGATTCATTATCCAGCGCAGATGTTGCTTCATCAAGAATTAAAATAGGCGCATCTTTGAGTAGCGCTCTAGCAATCGCCAAACGTTGGCGCTGCCCACCAGATAAACGCGTACCATCTTCACCGATCAGGGTGTCGATACCATCGGGCAACTCTTGGATAAACTCCCATGCCGATGCCTTTTTAGCCACATCAATAATTTGATCACGAGTTACTGAATCATGACCATAAGCAATATTATTTCCGATAGTATCGTTAAACAATGTAACATTTTGGCCGACAAAAGAAATCTGGGCTCGCAAGCTCGCCAGCGTGTGTTCTTTTATAGAAATGTCATCCAATAAAATATCGCCCGAAAATTCTGGATAAAAGCGTGGCAAAAGGCCAACCAATGTTGTTTTACCACTGCCTGACCTACCAACAAAAGCAACAGTTTCCCCTGCATTTATTGTTAAGTTAAAATTATCGAGAACTGTTTTATTCTCATCATAAGAAAAACTCACACCGTTAAACGCTATATGGCCATTGACCCGCTTTGCCGAGTAAGTACCATCATCGGGCTCAGGCTTATCATCTAACAGTTGAAAAATACTATCAGCAGCAGCCACACCCTTTTGCACCTTATTCATTACATTAGCCAATTGTTTAACTGCCCTAGGAATAATACTAGCCGCCGTTAAATAAGTAATAAGGGCACCCGCTGAGCCCGCCTCAAAGAATGTCAACGCTAGAAACATAATTAAGGCTAAGGCCATAGCAGCAAATAACTGAAGAATGGGAGTGCCTGTTGAAGCCGTTAAGACTGATTTTAAGTTTTGCTTCAAACTATTTTCACTAACAGACTTAAAACGTCCCTTTTCGTATTCTTCCGCAGAAAAAATACGTACCACCTTGTAGTTACTGATTACTTCGGAGCAAACATGCGAGATACTAGCCATAGAACCTTGCACGCGGCCACTTAATTTGCGCAAACGCTTACTGACCTTATTAGCTATAAAAATAATGAAAGGCGCAACAGCGACAAAGATCAGTGTCAATTGCCAGTTAAGCCAAAACAAATAACTCATTAAAGCAATAACAGTTAAGCCTTCTCGCACAATAATTTTAATCGCATCGGTAACAGCTTGGGTGACTTGCAAGGTATTAAAAGTGATCCGGGACATCATTTCGCCCGAGTTATTTTCATCGAAATAACGGTTAGGCATTGCAATTAATTTATTGAAAAGCTCCACACGCAATAAATGCACAACACCAAAGGCAACCTTTGCAAAACAATAGTCTCCGACAAATGTACCTATACCCCGGTAGCAAAAAATCATCATTAAGGTCAACGGGATTGCAATCCTTGCCGACTTATCTTGTGCATTAATCGCATCGACCAGCTCACCCATTACCGTTGCGAGCTGAGTCTGGCTATAGGCAAAAACAGCAAGGCCTGCCACACCCAGCAAGAACACCGCCCGGAAATATTTTAGATAGGCAAGTAAGCGCTTATATAGTACTAAGGAGCTGGTGTAGTTTTTTGAGGACATAAGTTCTACTTATTATTGAACTGATCTATTAAACGGTTTTTATACAAGCAAAAGTCGCCTAGCATGCCTGGCACCAAATGAGCCTTACATATGCCACTATTATCAATCAGGTCTTGGTATACAAAAAGAGGGGGTTTATCCCTACATCACACTATCATTCAAGAGTACAATAAATCCCAAGAGCCAGTGAAGAGATGCTTACATCAAGACTTACTAAGGCCAGTAATTATATGCATATAATAACAATTAAATGGATAATAGTATGCCCATACAAGCTATTTACTCAAGAAGAACACTTATAGCTATCATTTGAGGCTTATAATTAAGCATTCTAGCTGCAGAATGCTCCTGACTACGCAGAGCTATCGAACTCTCTCCATCTTAACAGCTACAATAGACTGAGATATAAAGGCATATCTTTGATTAAAAATGACTAAATAGAAGCATCCAACTGAATTACCCGCCTTGTTATTGTGGATAATATTACAGCACTTTGATATATTTAGCTCAATGTTATACCTTCCTTACAGGCCAAATACAGTTAAAACTCACACCTAGACTCCATGAGCATTGGGAAATTGCCAGCAACGATCAGTTCAGGCCGATATTGAGTTTAAGCAATAACAAAAATAACATATACCCAAAATATTCGAACCCTCTAAGAGCATAGTAAAGTACTTAGAACAAAAGAGATTGAGCGACACACTATTGAACACAGGTATTCTTAAACCCCAAAAAAAATGGATTGGATATATTGGTCTATTTGCCCTCTTATTATTTACGATCACTGTCTTTTCTGCGCGAGGATTAAATCGAGCAGTTGAGGTACTATTTCTTCTGTCTATTTTGTTTTCACTAAAGCCTATTTGTACTTATGAGAAAGAAAACAAGGGCCTATGGATATACATACTTATCGTTGTTAGTTTAATTCTTATCTTTATAAGCAACGTCATCGCGACTGCAATTTACCCCGACCTTGATGTTAGGCATAGCTCAGATTCACTGGATTTTGTACGGATGTTATTTTTCGTATTTGTAGGATGGTGGGTTGTCAAACAACCAAAAATAGTTTGGTTATTGCTCGCTTTCTTATCTCTAGCCTTTTCTTCTAGAGTTATTTTTAGTGGTCAACTCTCACTAATATCACTATCTAATCTGCCACGCCTCGACTTTGAATTTTCAAACGCCCAGCACACGGCAGCTTTTTCCGGCAGCTTATTAATCGCATACATATCACTCAGCCCAATACTTTTGAAGATTAAAAACCTTCACTTTAAAGCTTTTGCTGTATCGCTAACGCTCATATTGTTAGCGATAGCCTTAATTGCTACTCTAACAAGTCAAACGCGCGCCACATGGTTGGGGCTTTTGATGGTCACTGGTATAGCCTTTATGCCTTGGGCGATCTTAGTTATCGGTAAAAAGAGCTCACTCATAAAGCTCAAACTGTCAATATTCCTTACCGGCTCACTGATCGCTGCAATTATTTTGGGCGCATTAAACCCAACGATACACTCAAAGGTTAAATATACTACTGACCGCTTTATACACTACTCACAGCTAGAGCTTAAAGACATACCTACAACATCAATGGGAATTCGCCTGCACCAATGGAATCTGGCTCTTGACTTAATTAAAGAAAGACCTATATCCGGCCATGGGGGAGGAAGTGCAAAATATCTTATCCAGAAATCCGATATGCCACCGGGAGCGATTATAAACTTTGGTCATTTTCATAATAGCTATTTAGAGTTAGGGGTTGCACATGGCTTAGGAGCTACGTTTACTTTTATTTTTATTTTAGGCTTTTTACTGTATCGCGTAATAAAGTCTTATAGGAATAACGATATTGGTTCAGAGTTCTTTTTTTGGAGTGTCAGCTGGATAATGTTTTTTGGCATTATCAATATGTTTGAATCCTATGTTGGCTCTCGAACAGGCTACGTCTTATTACTAATATTTGGCGGTATTATTTATGGGATAACATCTAAGCCCTATCATAAAACAAAGCCTCAACAAGGCGAATTAATACAACCATAAAAATCACCCCCTGTAATAATAGCAGCTGATTCCTACTTTTAAATATTATATTTATTTGGATACACTTTTTAGACCGCCCTATCTTTAAAGTGAGAACAATCTATTTTATTCTACATACAAGCCATAACTGCAAGCAAACACAAAAATGCCTTATGATAAAAAACCTATTATTCCTTATATTCTCGAAGGCTTTATGACTAATGCTATCAGCTCAGTTATTATCACAAAAGATACCCTACGCTATACCTAAAAGCTTTACATAGTCTTCCAAGAGAACCATATTTGATAACGACTCAGAGAATAGTATAATAGGCATAGCTTTACATTTTACTAATCTCGTTATTCATCAAGGTAGCCTCGATGGTTTCGGCCTTATTAAATACAAATAATCGGCTATTTTAACCATGCATATTCTTCATATTAACCTAGCTAAAGGATTCAGGGGCGGCGAGAGACAAACAGGCCTTTTAATCGACGGACTAGCTAAGCAGTACCCTACATTAAAACAATCACTACTCGTTAGAAAAGGCTCTTCCCTACCTGATGTTCTAGAATATAAGAGTAATGTCAATATCATCGAAATAGGCAAACCCTTTTTGGGCTATGTATTGAAAACGAAAGCAAAGAAAAGCTATTCCTTAATTCATGCTCACGACGCAAAGGCCTGCCACTTGGCATATTTTCTGAATAAGGTTAGTCATATTCCCTATATTATTACTAGGCGTATGGACAGAGCACCTAAAGATAACTGGTTCACACGAAAGGTCTATCAACAATGCAAAAACATTGTTTGCATTTCTTGGGCGATACAAATAATCATTAAGAAATACACATCAAACTCCAGCATAAGCGTTATACCTGACATGAAAGCTAAACTCGATTTCAATGAGGGTAGCATTCAAAAAATACGCAAGTCATTACCTAAAAAAATAATAGTAGGGCATGTCGGCGCGCTTGTATCAAAACACAAAGGCCAAGAATATATCGTTGAAGCAGCCAAGACACTTCAACAAACACACCCATCTATTCATTTTTTACTGTTGGGTGAAGGCAAAGATGAAGCAGCATTAAAACAGCAAGCAGAAGCCTTAAACAATATTAGCTTTATAGGTTTTAAAGAAAATGTTGGAGATTATTTAAGAGCATTCGATATTTTTTTATTCCCTTCATTAGAAGAAGGGCTAGGGTCAACTCTGCTTGATGCAATGGAGGCACAACTACCAATTATTGCTACTAATGTTGGCGGAATTCCAGACGTTATTCAACATAAAAAAAATGGAATCTTAATCAATCCTAAAAGTGCTAATGATATTGCAGGCTCAATACTATCCTTAGTAGAAGATAAAGTATTGGCCAAATCACTAGCTAAACAAGGACTCTCTGATTCAGAGCAATATAGTCCATTGGTTATAAGCCGATACTATATGGATACTTATAAAGAATTAACTACAACAGATACCCCAACTACGGTAAATTAATATAATGATTTTAGTTACTGGCGGCTGCGGCTTCATACTCTACATTTTTTCAAAATAACTGAACAAAAAATATTGCACACGCATTCATAGTATTACTTCTTTGAACTCTGTTGATTCAAAACCCAAAGTGCAAAGTATTTATTAAAGGTATAATGGCTCGACTGCATCGCCAACAAAAACCCATGGCGACCATCTAAAAACCCTTTTTGTAAAAGATACTTACGCAGAAAGGCAAATTTAGTCCGCACAATAATACCAAATAGAGTAACCTCTTTCCCTTTTTTGTATTTCCCGTGAGCCCAATCATTTGCATAGCGTAGAGATTTAGACATATATACGGAAAACGAATTACTAGTGTAATGTAACAAATCTCCATCGACAGCCTTTATCATATTATTTGGGCAGTTAACCTTTTCATGTACAATGTCATCACTATACTGATAAGACTCTTTTGCATATAACCTTACGACCATATCAGGGTACCAACCACTATGACGGATAAAGCGCCCAAAAAAATCCGTTACACGATTGAAACTATAAGCATATTTCTTATCCACAGTGGCACTAAGACATTGCAAGACACCCTCTCTCAATGATTCAGTCATAACCTCATCGCTGTCGACCCACATCAACCACTCACCATTCGCAAAAGCTTGCGCCTTTCGCCGCTGAGCACCGAAACCCAACCACTCCGAATCGACTACAACCCTCGCATCAAGTGACTCTGAAATTATAATAGTTTCATCGGATGAACCCGAGTCGTATACAATTACCTCATCAGCCCAACTAACACTTCTAATACAAGCCTCAATAGTGTCCTCATTATCCAAAGTTAGGATAATGGCGGTCAAAGCTGGCCTATTTAAATTTACCTCCGGCATATATCCTCCATTAAAGTGAATATTACAAAGCACAATATGGACAATTTTACGAAACATGCCACAATGCTTACTTATTATTGGTAATCTGTAGTGGCAAACATACCGGCCACTAAGTAAATACCCTACTGATATATAGACTAAATATTACGAAGTTTAGAATCCGATTATACCCATAACAACCATAGCAATATACCAAATAAGAGCTAATTATGATCCTAGTCACTGGCGGCTGCGGCTTTATCGGCAGCAATATTGTTAAGCAGCTCAACAATATTGGGCGCGAAGATATTATTATTGTGGATGAACTACAAGACGGTAAAAAATTCCTCAATATTGCCGATTGTGAAATTGCCGACTACCTCGACAAAGATGACTTGCTCGAGAAAATAGCAGCAAATTCGCTCCCCAAAATAGACTGTATTTTTCATGAAGGTGCCTGCTCCACCACTACCGAGTGGGACGGGCAATTTATGATGAAAAATAATTATGAATACTCAAAAACGCTTCTGCACTATTGCCTCGACAATAAAATACAATTTATCTATGCATCATCGGCATCGGTGTATGGTGGCGGCCAGCAAAGCCAAAGCGACTTTAGCGAGCAACGCCAGAACGAAAAACCTCTAAACGTTTATGGCTATTCCAAATTCTTATTTGATCAATACGTCAGAAAATATCTCAACAAGCCCAAAACACAGATTGTTGGCCTGCGCTACTTTAATGTTTATGGTCCGCGTGAGCAGCACAAAGGCTCCATGTCGAGCGTGGCCTTCCACCTACACAATCAATTAAAGCAAGGCGATACCGTTAAACTATTTGCAGGTCACGAAGGTTATAGCAATGGCGAGCAGCTCAGAGATTTTGTCTATATTGATGATGTGGTCGATTTAAACCTGTGGCTAATGCAAAACCCACAAGTGTCTGGCATTTTTAACTGCGGTACAGGTCGCGCCCAAAGCTTCAATGACGTTGCTAATGCCGTACTTGATTACAATAAAAACACACATCAAAAACAAGGCACGCTAGAATACATCCCCTTTCCTGATCATTTAAAAGGCGCCTATCAAAGCTTTACCCAAGCTGATGTAAACCACTTACATTCAACAGGGTACACTAAAGCCTTCAAAACCGTTGAAGAGGGTGTTCAAGCTTATCTAACATGGTTAGACGCAAACAATGGCTAATATAAAGCCCCAAAAAGTGATAAATACCGGTAACGAGACATCAAACCACGAAAATATCCTAGTCGTCGGCCCCTCTTGGGTCGGCGATATGGTCATGGCCCAAAGCCTATTCAAAACATTAAAAGCGCAAAACGCCAATAGCAGCATTGATGTAATTGCACCGGCTTGGTCCGTTCCTGTACTCGAGCGCATGCCGGAGATAAGACAAGCCATTGTGCTCAACACAGCCCACGGTGAGATAGGCCTAAAGAAACGTTATCAATTGGGCCAAAATCTACGCGGCCAATACCAACGCGCTATCATATTGCCTCGCTCATTAAAGGCAGCACTTGTACCTTTTTTTGCAAAAATACCACTACGCACGGGTTTTAAAGGTGAGATGCGGCTTGGCTTTATCAATGATATTCGCGAGTTCGACAAAGCCCATTTAAACCAAACCGTTAAACGCTTCGTTGCCCTAGGCGTTACACAAACTCTCGCCAATACACATTTTGCCATTGATTATCCTGCATTAAGTATTAATAAGGACACTCAACGGCAAGCACTAGAAAAGCTCGATCTAGGTAGCAATAAACCCGCTATTGCTTTATTCCCAGGTGCCGAATACGGCCCGGCCAAACAATGGCCGCTAGCTTATTTTAAAGAACTTGCAGGCAAGCTCGCAGGCGAGGGCTTTCAAGTATGGGTAATGGGTTCTCAAAAAGACCATCCGGCGGGTGAAGAAATCAGCCGAGGGCAATCAGCCAGGGTAATTAACCTATGCGGCAAAACTTCCATTGCCGAAGTCATCGATTTAATTGCTTACTGCAAAGGTGCCGTCAGCAATGACTCAGGCCTAATGCACGTGGCGGCTGCCGCAAATTGCCCAGTAGTTGGTATCTACGGCTCATCTAGCCCCAAATTTACGCCACCGCTTACGGAGCGAGCAAAGATCCTACACCTCAACTTAGATTGTGGCCCATGTTTTAAGCGCGAATGTCCGCTACAGCATCTCGATTGCCTAAACAAAATCAGCCCGCAAAATGTATTTAGCGTCCTAAAAGAGTTATTATCCGCACAATAAAGAGTATTTAAATAATAACGACGCATCTCGCTATTATTTAGAGCCATTTACCACCCCCTCAATACAAAACAAGATTGATACAAACCCTATGACAAGCACCATTAACTTATCCTCTCTCGCATCATCCAATGTTCTTATTATTGGTGATGTTATGCTCGACAGCTACATAGCGGGTAACACTCAGCGAATATCGCCAGAGGCACCTGTACCGGTTGTGCATATTCAAGATAACTATCAGCGCCCAGGCGGTGCTGCTAATGTTGCACTTAATGTCTGTGCCCTAGGTGCAAAAGCCATATTAATGGGTTTAGTGGGCGATGACGACACAGGTAAAGCATTACATAAAGAATTGATAGGTAAAGGTGTCGACTCACGTCTCATTAGCTCGCCCAAAGCAAAAACTATCAGCAAGTTACGCATTATGAGCCGCAACCAGCAGCTTATTAGACTAGATACCGAAGACGGATTTGGACACGTTAATCACAATGAGCTACTCAAGCAAGCAATCGCGGCAACGAGTGAAGTTAACGCAGTGATCTTATCGGATTACAATAAGGGGACTCTACGGCCCATCCTCGCCGATTTTTTGGCTCACTGTAAGCAGCACAATCTGCCTGTATTGGTCGACCCCAAAGGTAGTGATTTCTCTATTTATCGATCGGCAACTCTACTCACGCCTAACATGTCAGAGTTTGAAATGGTCGCTGGTAAACCCGCCACCGAAAGCGATTTTCAGCAGCGTGCAAAATCGCTGATGCAATCCTTCGAGATCGATAACCTATTGGTGACTCGTAGCGAAAAAGGCATGTCATTGTTTCAGAGCGACATCACGCCTTTTAATTTAGAGGCAAAAGTACGCGAGGTTTATGATGTAACCGGCGCAGGCGATACAGTGATTGCAACATTAGCTACCGCATTGGGTGCAAGCTATAGCCTGCACGACTCCACCACCCTAGCCAACTTAGCCGCAGGCATTGTCGTTGGCAAAATGGGCACTGCGACTGTCTCCATGGAAGAGTTACAAACAGCTATTATCAATGAGCAGCACTCCGATATAATTACTCAAAACGGTATTTTAAGCCTTGATGAACTACTTAAAATAACGAAGCTATCGCGCAACCGTGGCGAGACTATTGTAATGACCAACGGCTGTTTTGATATCCTGCACGCAGGCCATGTGCATTACCTTAATGAAGCGCGTAAACTAGGTGACAGGCTCATCATTGCAGTCAATAGCGACGACTCAGTCAAACGCTTAAAAGGCCCCAAACGCCCGATTAATAGCGTCGACAATCGGATGCTTGTACTCGATGCACTCGCTTGCGTTGACTGGGTAGTGTCATTTGATGCCGATACACCTAGCGATATCATCGACTCAATCGTACCCGACAAACTAGTCAAAGGCGGCGATTACAAGGTTGAAGATATTGTCGGCTACGACACAGTGACACAAGCTGGCGGAGAAGTTTTAACCATTAATTTAATCCCAGGCTGCTCAACCACTAATATTATTAATAAAGCTCAAGGAACCAACAGTTAATTTATGGCCATTATAGAGAATATTTTAAATCCGACAGTAACAGAAATCTTATCTAAGAAAGAATCGTGGGTATCGATTGCTGACGGCATTATACGCCAAGGCTGCTACTGTCATAATTTTCACCTTGATCATCAATATATTATCAAGCAATTTCGCTTTCCTGATGATGCACCTCCTCCTGTATTTTGGTGGGAGCGAGAGCATAAAACTTTACATATACTCGATGGAAAACTCAGTTCACCCATAACTCATGGGTACATTGAATTTAAATACCAAGGCTTTACAAACGTTTATTTATTTAGAGAAATGGTAAGCGGAAATACATTGGGAGATTTAGACTACACCATCCTTAATAGAGAACAATGCGCACCAGTAGGAGAGTTATTAGCTAAAATTCATAACCATCATCTAGTAACAGGGGACTGTCACTTATCTAATATATTAATAAATGAAGAAGGAGAGCTTTGCTTTATTGATTTTGGAAAGGCTGAGCATTTTCCAAAGACAAACTTAGCATATGGCATACGAGCAGCTAGAGACTTACAAAAAACGAAGTACAAATGTACGAATCTAGACCCAGAACTAAGCCAACTTTTAGAAGAAGCTTATCTCTCAAAGCTCGTCAAAAAACAACATGGTATTCTTCATCAAATTACTCGAGGTTTGGCGAAAATTCATCAAGCTCTTAGGTTATATCAAGGTAGAGAAACAATAAAAACGCCTGAACAACTGGAAGCTAGAAAGAAAAATAAAGCCTAGAATAGCTACTTATGTTTTGATGAAAGGACTTCACAGTCATTCTCTATATATCATCCAGAATATAACCCTAATTCAAACAATGTACTTTAAATAAAGTACATTGTTTGTTTACACACTCCAAAAGTCCCCAGTCCGCAAGTAACAAATAATATATAGCAACTAATAAGAGTCGATTGATAAACATTACTAGTAGATAATGACTAATCAGCGCCACAGACTTTATCTAACTTTGCCTTTACATCAGCAAGACTAATTAGCGCTAATGCATCTGGGTTTCTCACCCGCTTACCCCAAGGCGCATCAGCCTCACTTAAGCCCTCGTACTTTAACAATGCCTCGGGGTATTTGTTGACGGTTAAGCCATCGACACCGCTACTATTACGAGCATTAGTAACATAAGGGCCTGTTCGTCTTGGGTTTGAAGTAACATACAAACCGATAACAGCTACCCCTAATGCATTAGCAATATGTGCAGGGCCAGTGTCCGGTGCAATAACCGCTACTGCTTTCGTCATTAAAGCTGCAAGTTGTTTAAGTGAGGTTTTACCAACTAGATTATCAATGCTATTAAGTAGATGGATTTTATCAGTAAAAAGGCCATGGCTTAATATATCTTTTGCCAGAGCCACTTCATTATCAGCAGGCCCTCCTGTCAATACAACTTTCAAGTCGTATTGCTCGATGGCATAAGCAATTAGCTCAGCATAATTATCGGCACTCCAATTGCGCCAGTTATTGGCACGCTGGCTACTACTGGGGTTAATAACCAATACTCTTTTATCACTGACAATACTATTTGCCCACTGCTCATCGGCTAGCGGGATAGGAATACCCCATTCTAGCTTACGATCACTCAAACCCAGTGCTTTTAAAAATTCAAAAAAGCCATCTAATACATGCTGACACTTAACTGCATTAATCCGAGCATTGGTAAACAACCACTGAAAATCCTTTGCACGCTTTTTATCAAATCCAAGCCTAATAGATGCAGGCACACACAGACCGGCAATGTTAGCGCGCAGTGAGACCTGCATATGCAACAACACATCGAAGTGCCTACCTTGCAATGCCTGCCGTAAATTTTGATAGGCTTTAAAACCTAAAGATTTATCAAAGACGATAAACTCAACACCTTCGATATCTTTAACTAATTGATGCTCTAGGCGACCAATAATCCAAGTGATTTTTGTTTCTGGCCAATAGTGTTGTAAGGTACGCACTATAGGCAATGCATGGGTAACATCACCAATAGCAGATAAGCGCAATAAACAAAGATTAGCAGGTGCTTTCGACAGCGGCAACGACATACACAATGACCATTAAAACCAAAAATATAAATAACCACTACATCATATATCATCAGCCCGATCAGACAAAGAGTGCCCTGATAAATGACCTTATAACAAACGCCACTTCATTCTTTGATGCCGGCTACTTACTGGATAATAAAAAAGTCTATAAACAAGCTACTGGACGCGGCCAGACATATTTCTTTAAACATGAAAACCAAGATTGTGTGCTTAGGCACTTTTGGCGTGGTGGGCTTGTGGGTAAATTTAACAAAGATTTTTATTTTTGGAATCCCTTAACAAGTAAACAAATACAATTACAGCAGTCCCGCGCTTATCAAGAATTCAACTTGCTAGATACCCTCAAACAAATAGGCTTACCTGCACCAAAACCTATTGCTGCTCGAATTAGTTATTCATGGTTAGGTTACCGAGCAGATATTATTACCGAGACACTACAAGGCACACAATCACTGGTAGAGCTCCTTGGCTCTTCTAGCAATTATCGAGTCGATAGTAGCCTTTGGAGTAATATTGGTGAGGCTATCGCACAATTTCATCGGCACAATATTTATCACGACGACCTTAACGCCAATAATATTTTAATCGATCAGCGAGGTGAGATTTACTTGATTGATTTTGATAAAGGCAAAATCATGAGCAAGAAAGCAGAGGGAAATAGCTGGCAACAAAATAATTTAGATCGATTATTGCGCTCATTTAATAAAGAAAAGACAAAAAATACCGAGCTACGCTTTAGCGATAGTAACTGGCAGCAATTACTAACAGGCTACAAGGAATACCGTAGTAAAGAGTAAGACGTAAGAGAAACTAGCTAGAGGTTTTTAGAGAATTCAAAAAGAGAAGGGTATCGCTCTACTGTGTTGGGCAAACCTGCATTCAAGATTTCACTTTCATCTACTTGATGCTTATTTAATAGAACCAGCCGAGAAACATCCATCTTTTTCGCCGCCTGTAAATCCGAGAGTTTATCGCCCACCATTAAGGATGCAGAAAAATCGATATTGTATCGCTCAGCCGCCTGTAAAAATAATCCCGCGGCAGGTTTACGGCAAGAACAATTATCCTCAGGGGCATGGGGGCAATGGAATACGTCAGTAATATTAACCCCTTGCTGTGCTAACTGCGCGCGATACCAATTGGTTAATTGTTGATAATTGTCCTCACTATAATAGCCACGACCAATACCCGACTGGTTAGTCGCGACAATAATTTTATAGCCGCTTGCCTGTAGTGTTTTTAAAGCAGCGATACATCCATCAATAAATTCAAAACCCTCAATCTTATGGGTATAGCCTGTATCTTTATTGATAACACCGTCGCGATCTAAAAAGGCAACTTTTACCGTGCTAACAGACATGACTACTCTCTTGTAATGGCTTTCTATTGCAAAAACGAATGTAGAGGCTTATTCAAAAACTTATTGGATACTTACGCAGAAAACTTATGCCGAAAGCTTATGTTGAAAATTCAGCATCAACAGCCGCGCACAACATATGCCCAATAAAGGCATGGGCTTCCTGAATACGGGGAGTAGAGTTTGAAGGCACACAAATACAAGCATCAACGCTATCTTTTAATTTACCGCCTGTACCACCGGTGAGTGCCGCAGTAAAACAACCAATTTCTTTAGCAACACTAATAGCCGCTAATATATTACTGCTGTTGCCACTGGTCGAGTAGGCAACAACTACATCATTGGGGGTTGCTAAGGCTTCTATCTGACGAGAAAACACTGCATCGTAACCGTAATCGTTACCTACCGCCGTTAAAATAGACGTATCGGTCGTCAGTGCAATGGCGGCCAAGCCTTTACGCTCGGTCATGTAGCGACCAACAAGCTCTGCGGCAATATGTTGAGAGTCGGCAGCGCTACCACCATTACCCATTAACAGTACCTTACCGCCACTATTCAACGCTTTGATCCATTGCTCTCCCACCTGCCTTACAACAGGCTCCAGCTCTCCCACCATGCCCATAACCGCGAGATGATCCTCTAGTTCAGTTAAAAATTGATTAGACATAATGAGAAAACCTTTAGTAGTGATTAGTAAGCTATAGCGACCAATCTTAATCTAAGTGAATTAATTTACTAATAAAATTAATTCATAGCGCTGACATATTTTGCACATTCTATTTACAGGGCGTTAACCAGTCTTTGTGTTGGGCACTACGGCCATGTACCACATCAAAATACATAGTTTGCAGCTTCTCTGTTACTGGGCCACGACCACCATCACCAATAGTACGATTATCTACCTCACGAATCGGCGTTACTTCAGCCGCAGTACCGGTAAAAAAGACCTCATCGGCAATATAAACTTCATCGCGTGTAATACGTTTTTCGATGATCTCGTAACCCAGCTCTTTAGCTAGGATAAAAATAGTATTTCGAGTAATGCCATCAAGTGCCGAGGTCAAATCTGGGGTATAGATATTACCACCACGTACAAGGAAGATATTCTCGCCACTGCCTTCGGCAACAAAACCATCAACATCGAGCAACATTGCTTCATCATAGCCATCTTGCATCGCCTCTTGTAGAGCCAGCATCGAGTTCATGTAATTACCATTCGCCTTGGCTTTACACATACTCACATTAACGTGATGTCGCGAGTAAGATGAGGTTTTAATACGAATACCTTTATTGATACCATCATCACCCAAATAAGCACCCCATTCCCATGCTGCGATCATAACGTGAGTTTTTAGGCCATCGGCACGTAAACCCATGCCTTCCGATCCATAAAAGCACATAGGACGAAGGTAGGCACTTTTTAAGTTGTTTTCTGCAACTGCCTGCTTTTGCGCCTCGTTTAACTGTGCCTTAGTGTAAGGCATTTTCATATTGAGGATTTTAGCCGAGTTAAATAGGCGGTCTGTATGTTCATTTAGACGAAAGATAGAAGGGCCTTGGTCAGTTTCATAGGCACGAACACCCTCAAATACACCCATACCATAGTGCAGTGTATGTGTAAGCACATGTGTTTTGGCATCGCGCCAAGGTACCATTTCACCATCTAACCAGATAAACCCATCGCGATCAGAAAATGACATAAAACTCTCCTACTGTATTTTCACCTATCGATGTAGGCGAAGCATTATTTTAATGAGTAAAAAGCAACTGCGCTTTATTATTTATCGTCCGAGTCGCCATCAAAAAAATAATGCCATAGATGTCGAATTTGCTCACGCTCTTTTGTAAAAGGTGCAGCCCCGATAACTGACGATTGATTTTGCTGGAGCGCCAAACGGTGACCTTGCAAGCGGTATAGCTGATAAATATCAATTAACTGCTGAGACTGTTCAGCATCTAATAAGCCCAAATTATGCAAGCTCTCCAGCAAACGAATATTATCCGTCCACCGACAAAGCTCGGGCTTTTTAGCGCTCCACGCCAAAACCGCGTATTGAACCATAAATTCAATATCAACGATACCACCCGCACCCTGTTTCAAATGGAATTCATCTACTTCCGTGCTATTTTTCCTATCACCGTTATTTGCTTTGCCTTCACCACCTAAATGTTGGCGCATTTTTTCGCGCATATCGATAACAGCAGCCTTTAGCTCATTGCGCGCTCTCGGTTGGCATAAAGTCTCCCTACGCACCTCAGCAAAGCGTACAGCTAGCGCGCTATCGCCAGCAACCGCACGTGCGCGTACCAGTGCTTGATGCTCCCACACCCATGCCTCTTGTTTTTGATAACGCTCAAAGGCTGCAATCGATGTAACCAGCATTCCCGAATTACCCGAGGGTCGCAGGCGCATATCAATCTCGTAGAGCTGACCAGACATAGATCGAGTATTCATCATATGAATCATTTTTTGACCCAAACGAGTATAAAAGGTCTGATGATCCAAAGGCCGTGGCCCATTGGTCTCACCTTGGGCGTTCGCATCGTAAATAAAGACCAAATCTAAATCAGAGCTGTAACTCATCTCAATACCGCCCAACTTACCGTAGCCGACCACCAAGAATCGCGTATCATCCTCTGCTGTACCTTCTGGGCAACCATGGCGAGAAACCAATGCCTGCCACGAAAAGCTAAGTACCTGTTCCAATGCTACTTCTGCAATTAAAGTTAAATAATCACTCACTTTCATTAAGGGCAAGCTACCGGTAATTTCGCAGGCAGCCACATGCAGGTAATGTGCTAATTTAAAATAGCGCAACACTTCCATTTGTCCTTCTAAATCATCAGGTTCTAGTCGCAATAAGCGCTGACGAAGCTCATCTTGCAGAGCATTTTTTTCTGGTAAGGAATATAACGTTTCAGGGTTAAGTAGCTCATCTAACAATGCAGGGATTTGTGTCAGCGTTTCAACAACCCAAGAGCTGGCCTTAAATAGAGTTACCAAATGCTTAATAATTTGAGGATTTTCAATAAGTAGAGAAAGATAACTAGTGCGCATCACAATGGATTCTAGCCAATTTAATACGCGAGCAATTAACTCTATGATTTGTTTATTGCCTATCTGGTCTCGCTGAGAATTCGCGTGCTCATTGTCATAACTTAACAATACAGCGAGTAATATTGGCATCAGCATGTCGAGTTTTTTTTGGGCGCTTTCCGACAGACCCACAACTCGACGGTTCGACTTAAATAGAAGCAGACGATCTATCAATGCATGCAAAACATCCTCGTGAAGTGCAACACTTTCATCAAAGTGTGTCCGTACCCATTCGTATATTTCATCATGGCTATTCTTACCTACTGAATCATTAGCATCGACAGCAAATTCAGCTGGGGCTCTCTCTCGTAAAAAAGTCCACAACAGCCCCCATGAAGAATCATTATCAGGGCTTTCTTGCCCGATTTCCTTATCAGCAAAAACTCTCGCAAACTCTGTGGCAACAACATCGCGATGCTTGTCTAAACACACCAAAAAACTATTCCAATCAGAAAAACCAGACAACCATGCCAAACTCTCACAAGCAGTATCGTCAACAGGCAAACATTGAGTCTGAGAGTCGTTAACCGCCTGCAAGCTATGTTCAACTTTTCTTAGAAAAACATAAGCATTTTCTAATTCCTCAACGATCTCTTTATTTAAATAATTACAATCACCCAAGTAGCCCAATATAGTTAGTAAATTACGCGCCTGTAATTCTTGCTCGCGACCACCACGCACCAACTGAAATGATTGCACAATAAATTCAACTTCGCGTATACCACCCCTACCTAGCTTCACATTACTCTGCAAACGCTTGCGCCTTACTTCTTGCACAATCATGGACTTGAGTTTTCTCAAAGACTCGATCATTGTAAAGTCAATATATTTTCGATACACAAAGGGTTTTAAAATCGCATAAAAATTATCAACTGATTCCCTCTCAAAAAGGTGTTGATCATTGATTGCAACTACATCTGAAAGATCGTTAACAACAATAGTAGAACGAGCAATAACCCTTGCCTTAACCGAGGCAAAACGTTCCCAATCTCTACCCTGCGTCTCATAATAGTTTTCCAGTGCCGCAAAATTACTGACCAAAGGGCCACTATCGCCATAGGGGCGCAGGCGCATATCCACGCGAAATACAAACCCTTGTTGAGTCGTCTCATTTAGAGACTTAATTAATCGTTGGCCTAAAAAAATAAAAAACTGTTGATTTTCTATCGACTTAATCGGCAAGTGGTTGCTACTGTATTTTTTTTCTGTTTTACCCGACTCAGGAAAAGCAAATATTAAGTCGATATCTGACGAAACATTTAATTCCTCGCCACCTAGCTTACCCATACCTACAACTAACATAGGTTGTATTTGACTCGACTCTGCGCCTATAGGATAGCCATGCTTTTCAACCAGTAGTTTATAATTGAAATCCAATGCCTGCTGCACAAACACCTCGGCCAATGCCGTCATTGCAGCACTAACCTCATTAAAATCAGCAAGATTATTTAAATCTCGCCAATAAAGTGATGTCATAAAACGGCGGCGCAATAGGCGCAATAGCACGTTGAATTCATCAGGTGACAAATTATCAGAGCAAGCAGTTTCGACAGCGTCAAAGATTTTAACCGGGGTTATCGGCGAGAAAGGAGCATCAGACAAAAGGTGATGGAATAATAAATTTGGATCAGCAAGGCAGGATTCTAAAACATATTCACTACCCATTAATGCTTTAAGTAGCTGTTCTCTCAAAGAGTTATCTGTATCTAAAATAGCTTGTAGCCTCTCGACTTGAGCGGCATCCAGACAACCCAATAACTTAGATATTACCTGCCTGGCAAACTCTTGCAAATTATCAGGAATAAACTCAGAAAAATAATGATCAAAAACATTCATATGATAATGCCTTATTACTCTCCAACAGCTATCAACTACCGAGCTTACCTAAATGATATTATCAGCAAGGAAATACTTATCAATCAACAAGAAATTTTTTACAAAAATTACATTTCAACGGCGGGAGCCACACGCAAAATTTCTTCTAAGGTTGTTAACCCTGCTGCAATTTTTTGCGCACCGGATAATCGTAAACTACGCATACCTTCTTTCATTGCCGCTTTACGCAAGGCATTAAAATCACATTGACTGGTAATTAATGTTTTTAAATTATCAGTTAGCGGCATAATTTCATAAATACCTTGACGCCCTAAATAACCTGTATTGCGACACTCTATACAACCAACAGGCTCACACACTTTTTCTGGCAATGGTGCTTTCCAGGGTTTTACCAATTCATCCCATTCGGCCTGGCTAATACTGCCCTCGACTTTACAATGGGGGCACAAGGTACGCACAAGCCGCTGCGCCATAACACCCAGCAGGGTTGATTTAATTAAAAAACTGGGGAGTCCTAGATCCAGCAAACGTGTAATGGTGGTTGGTGCATCGTTGGTATGCAGGGTCGATAACACTAAATGTCCTGTAAGCGCTGCTTGCACAGCCATATTACCCGTCTCGTGATCGCGGATTTCGCCCACCATAATAATGTCAGGATCTTGCCGCAAAAGTGTACGCACACCAGCGGCAAAATCCAAACCAATGGCCGAATGAACTTGTGTCTGATTAAAAGTTTCCTCAACCATTTCAATAGGGTCTTCAACTGTACTCACATTCACCGAAGGCGTAGACAATAATTTCATCGTGGAATAAAGCGTGGTGGTTTTACCCGACCCCGTGGGACCCGTCACCAGTACCACGCCATGGGATTTCGATGTCATTGAATTCCAACGAGCCTCATCATCTCCTTGCAAACCAAGCTGGGTAAAGCTCCGTAGCAACACATCGGGGTCAAAAATACGTGACACCATCTTTTCGCCAAAAGCCGTTGGCAAGGTAGACAGGCGGAGCTCAACCTCACTACCGTCAGGGCGCTTAGTTTTAATACGCCCATCTTGGGGTTTACGTTTCTCGGCAACGTTCATACGACCTAAGATTTTTAGGCGAGAAGTCACCGCAACACCAACAGATATAGGCAATTCGTAAACTTGGTGTAAAAGACCATCAATGCGAAAGCGCAATTTACAGACATCCCGTCTTGGCTCGATATGAATATCACTAGCGCGCTGGTCAAAGGCATACTGCAATAGCCAATCAACAATATTAATTACATGCTGATCATTAGCCTCAGGATCTTTGAGGTCACCCAAGTCGACTAATTGCTCAAAGTTAGTGACTAACGACTGCTTAGCAGCGGAGCCCGATGCGCCAAAAACAGAGTGAGAAAGGCTATAAAACTCAACAATAAAGCGTTCAATATCTGCAGGGTTGGCAAAAACTTTTTTAACAGGCTTACGCGCCACATGCTGTATCTGCTCTTCCCAACCATTCACAAAAGGCTGTGCAGTAGCAATAATAACCGCATCGTGAGCAACCTCGACACAGAGAATACCGTGCCGCTTGGCAAAAGCGAAAGACATTACCTCGGTGACTTCGTTAACTTTTACTTTTAAAGGGTCAATATTATAAAGAGGTAAACCACTCTTCTCGGACAACCAATCACAAAGCATATCCTCGCTTAATTTATGCCCTGCTTTAAGCTCATCATCGATGTTGAGACTAGCGACATAGTTAAGAGGGTGGAGCATAGATTGCTCACGAGTGCGATTAGAGCCTTTTATATGATTGGCTTCTGTTGCCTTCAAATGCTTATCTGCAACCAAATCGTCTAATAAATTTTGAATATCGAGTAATCTATCCACACCTTACCTTTTTATGATTTTTATCATTTAGTATTGGGCCACTAAACCTATAGCAAATCAGCTCTGTCCATACGGTTCATGATATAGTTAGTCTTTGCTAAATCTATTTGTCAAATATAGTAACAGACAATTGTCAAAGAACGTATCCACGGCCACTTTATTCGCCTAGCAGAACACGTTTTATCACTCTAACCGAAGTAATATTGAATGAGTATTGACCAAACACTTTTCATTGATCAACTAACACAGCTGATAGAAACACCCTCGGTGAGCTGCACCCAAGCAAACCTCGATATGGGTAATCGTCGAGTGATCGACCTACTTGCAAGCTGGCTAGAACCGCTAGGCTTTAACATAGAGATACAAGTCGTTGAAGATACCCATAGCGCTAACAATAAAGCCAATTTAATCGCTACGTTAGGTAGTGGCGATAACGGCCTCGTCTTTGCCGGGCACAGTGATACCGTACCCTTCGATGAAAACCGCTGGCAGCAAGACCCTTTTACTCTAAAAATAGACAACAATCGCGCCTTTGGTTTGGGTGCTACAGATATGAAGGGCTTCTTTCCAACAGTTATGGCGGCCATTCAACCTTTTTTAAACAAGCCTCTTAAGCAGCCTATTATTATTTTAGCCACGGCCGATGAAGAGACCTCCATGAGTGGCGCTAAAGCTCTCGTTCATGCGCATAAGCCCAAAGCACGCTTTGCTGTTGTGGGCGAACCAACGGGCATGAAGCCTATCCGCATGCACAAAGGCATGGCCATGGAAGCTATCCGCATCGAAGGCCGTGCAGGGCATTCCAGCAACCCAGCTCTTGGTAATAATGCGCTGGATGTAATGCACGATGTTATTAGTGAGCTCAAGGCCTATCGTGCACAGTTACAGCAACAATACAAAAATGCAGGCTTTAGCATTGATATCCCCACGATGAACTTTGGCTGTATTCACGGTGGCGACAACCCCAATAGAATTTGTGGGCACTGCGAGTTAGAGTTTGATATTAGACCGCTACCGGGTATGAGGCTCGATAATTTGCGCGAAGATATCGACAGGAAAATAGCCACTATCGCACGTGAAAATAATATTATTATTGAGAGGCAAAGCTTATTTACAGGCGTGAATGCTTTTGAACAAATGGCAGACTCACCATTAATACAAGCGGTAGAGTCACTCACACAACAACAGGCCCAAAGCGTTGCCTTTGCAACCGAAGCACCTTATTTTCAAGAACTGGGCATGGACGTTGTGGTCATGGGCCCAGGCTCCATCGATCAAGCTCACCAACCCAATGAATTTATCGATCTTGGAGACATAGAGTTTGCAGTAAAAACTCTACAAGGATTAATACAAAAATTTTGTGTTGAATAAATAATAAAAATATAGCTATTAAAAAATTATGGAACCAGAAAGAAAAAGCGACTTAAAAGAAATACGTAAAGCTCTCGACACACTTAATGCGCATAAATTCGTGCGTATATATAACTCGAGCTTCCGTTTACTGTGGTTCCAATTTTTTAAGGGAGTTGCCTTTGGCTTAGGAAGCGTTATTGGCGCAACAATTGTTGTATCGTTACTTATCTCGTTTTTAGCTCAAATAGAATTTATTCCTATTGTTGGTGAGTTTGCCAAAGAACTCATTATAGAAATACAACAAGATCTCAAGCAGTAGCACTAAGGATACTCAATGAAAACTGTTGTTATTTGCAATAAAAACATGTCAAAAAAGTATTCTGGCGCAACCAGAACAATATACGAACAAATACGTTTTTTTTATAACGCCAACTATAAAATCTATGTTGTTGCCGACACACTCAATAAAAAAGATGTGTTAGATACACAAAACGAAAAAATCTCTTTTATTAAAACATTCTATTGGCCTTGGCAAAAACGTCTACGAAGGCGATTACGCTATAGTAGTAGCGCAGAAAAATTCATTCAAAAAATTCAGCCGGACATCACCATAAGCCATGGAGATTACCCCAGTGCCGACTATTTTTTTACACACAACAATGTGTGTCTGGCGAGCGAGAGAATTCACGGGATAGCATTAAGCCAAGACAGTGAAATGTATCAAACTCACGTACCTATATTTAAAAACAAGCAATACAAAAAAATTATTGCCAACTCCAACATTGTTAAAAAAGACATTTGTCAGCGATTTGATATCGATGAGAATATCGTCGAAGTTATTTACCCCTCTGTCAATAAAGAAGAGTTTCCAACACCCACACAAATACAGATCGACACGTTAAAGAGCAATTTAGATATCGACAAAGACTTACTACTTGTTGGATTAGTGACATCGGGGGCATTCAAAAAACGTAACCTAAAGCAATACTTTGATGCGATTGATTTACTACCAAAAGAACTCGCAGAAAAATGCTATTTCATTTTTGTAGGCAAAGATACCGTCTACCCTGAGGCTGCTGCTTCGTTGCAAAAAAACAAATATAAGCATCTCATCAAGCACATACCTATTATCGATGAAGTCTCTGTACTTTTTTATGCCTTAGACTTGTTCGTGCTCCCTGCACGCATAGAAGAATTTGGTCGTGTGGTTGCAGAGGCCATGGCCTGTAGCACACCGGTTATCACTAACCAATGGGTGGGTGCTAGCGAACTGCTAGAAGGCACATCTAAAGAGTGCATTTACGATGGCGAAGACACCCTGGCACTGGCAGGCATGATGGAGAAGGTGTTACTAGATAAAGATTTAAGAGACGAGCTAGCTCGCCAAAATAAGGCTTCCGTAGAGGCTATTTCTGAAGAGAATACCTATAAGATATTAGAAAGAGTATTAACATAAGCACTAATAATGCACTAAACCCGCGAGTATGCTTTAATCGCATTTTTAACTATAAATGAGCATCATGGACAATACACCCGACCACGTCTCCTCCTTTAGGCAAACATCGCCTTATATAAAAGCCTATCGCAATAAAACCTTTGTGATTATGTTGCCGGGTGCAGCAATTGGCCACAGTAATTTTGCCAACATTATTCACGATATTGCATTACTTAACCATCTAGGTGTGCGCATTGTACTTGTACATGGCGCACGCGCCCAAATAGAAGCGCAACTCACAACACAGAGTATACAAACCGATATCCATCAAGGTAAACGAGTTACCGATGCTGCGGCACTCGGCTGCTTTATTAATGCAGTGGGGGCTACTCGCTTTGCTATAGAATCGGCACTGTCGACGGGCCTACCTAACTCCCCTATGCACAATGCCGATATCCAAGTACGCAGCGGCAATATTGTCACTGCAATGCCCTGCGGAGTTGTCGATGGTGTCGACCTTCAATACACCGGCAAGGTACGTAAAATTGATGCCTATGGCCTTGACGAGATGCTCTTTAATGGCTCGATTGCGCTGATATCACCTATAGGCTACTCGGTTACTGGCGAGACTTTTAACTTAACTTATACCGAAGTGGCCACCGAGATTGCGGTAGCACTTGAAGCTGATAAACTCATTGCTTTTACCAAAAACAATGGCGTGCTCGATGACGATGGCGTGCTACAGCGACAGTTGACATTATTGCAGTGCGAAAAACTATTGCTGCGTAAAGACACAACCGACAGCCACTTTTCGCTAAAGGCATGCTATAGCGCTTGTGACCGAGGCGTTAATCGTGCCCAGTTAATCAGCTACACTAATGACGGCGCACTTATTAAAGAGCTATTCACACGCGATGGCTTTGGCACCATGTTGCATCGCGACAGCTACGAATTGATTCGACGCGCTCGTATCGACGATGTTGGCGGCATTCTTAATTTAATAGAACCACTTGAGCAAGAAGGTATTCTCGTTAAACGTTCAAGAGAGCGCCTAGAGCAAGAAATCGAACACTTTACAGTGATGGAAATAGACGGGACAATTATCGGCTGCGCGGCGCTTTATCCATTTATTCACGAGGACTCTGCGGAGCTTGCCTGTGTCGCTACACACCCCGAGTATCGAAAAAATGGCCGGGCAGCAAAACTACTTGCTCATATAGAAAAGCAAGCCTCTAAATTAAAAATGAGGCAGTTATTTATCTTAACCACACAAACTGAGCATTGGTTTCAAGAGCAAGGTTTTATACCCTCGTCTCTCGAAATACTGCCCCAAGAGCGCTTAAAGCTTTATAACTATCAACGAAACTCTAAGATTTTCGTTAAAGAAATTTAATTAAAAATAATTATAAAATATGACTTCATCGATCCCGAGTGTCCCTGAAAGCCCGCCTCCTTTTGGTGGCCGTTTTACACGTACATTAGGCCGACTTCTTCTCAATGTATTGGGTTGGCGCTTAACAGGTGAAATTCCTAACCAGCCAAAAGTCGTGTTAGTTGGTGCGCCTCATTCCTCTAATTGGGACTTTATTCTTGCGATGGCTTGCAGCCTAGCCTGCGGCGTCAAACTGTCTTACCTCATGAAAAAAGAAGCTTTTTTTTGGCCATTTAAAGGATTATTTTTATTAATGGGTGGCATCCCCGTCGACAGAAAATCCTCAGAGGATATTGTCCCTCAAATAGTAAACTGGATTAACACCAACGAGCGCGTATGGGTTGCTATTACACCTGAAGGCACACGCTCTAAAGTAAAACGCTGGAAAACGGGCGCGGCGAGAATGGCTTGGGAGGCACAAGTACCAATTGTATTGGTAGGCTGGGACTATCCAACAAAAGTGATGACGATCGGTAAACAATGGCAACCCACAGGGGATGCCGATGCAGATACCGATATGATTAAAGCCTATGTGAGCGAAAACTTTAAAGGCAAACAGTAGCTTTTATTAAGAGTGCATTGATAAAAATGAAACAAACACTCACCCTAATTGCACACCGCGGCTATTCTGCCAGCTACCCCGAAAACACTCTCATTGCCTATCAAGCAGCTTATGATTTTGGCGCACGCTTTGTAGAACTCGACATTCAACTAAGCAGTGACCTTGTCCCCATATTACATCACGACCTAAGCCTTAAACGTATGACAGGTATCGACAGTAGTATTTGTACTACCACCTCAGAGCAGCTCACACACTACAAGGCGAGCTACCCCAAAACCTTCGGCAATAAATTTTCTGACAACACCTTTACAACACTTAAGCAATTCTGCCAGTGGCTACAACAACACCGTGATGTCACCACCTTTATAGAAATCAAACAAGAATCTATCGACCACTTTGGAATAGAAGCTGTCATCAATGCCATTTATCATGAAATCGATACAAGTAATGTGCAAGCGCAAGCCGTTGTGATTTCATATAACAAAAGCATTATTGAGATCATGCGAAAGCGCCATCACCTACAGATAGGCTGGGTATTACCTGCCCTTGATAAAAAAGCCAGCAACAGTTTGGAGCAACTCAAGCCCGACTTTGCATTTTGCGATATTGATTTTTTAAAAAATGGCGACGAAAAGCTCTGGCAGGGCCAATGGAAGTGGGCGATTTACAATGCCGACGACGTAAAAACAGTCATTGCCATGGCAAACCGTGGCATAACATTGATAGAAACTAATGAGATAGGCATATTGATACAGGATAAAAAGTTAGCAGGCTTGCTATAAACGCTTGCACAATCAATTCCTAAAAAAATATTTCTTTTAACGCAATAAAGTCTTGCAAATATCTCATTTTACGCAACAATCAAGAATCCCTTATAATCTTGATCCATTAATTCTACCCAGCACTTGAGGTTTACTATGCCAACTTATCGATCCAAAACCACAACAGCCGGCCGCAATATGGCAGGTGCTCGTGCACTATGGCGTGCAACAGGCATGAAAGATGACGACTTTCAAAAACCTATTATTGCTGTTGTTAACTCATTTACCCAGTTTGTACCTGGGCATGTACACCTTAAAGATTTAGGCCAGCTGGTAGCTCGTGAAATCGAAGCGGCCGGTGGCGTCGCCAAAGAATTTAATACTATCGCCGTTGACGATGGTATTGCTATGGGCCACGACGGTATGCTCTACAGCTTGCCTTCGCGTGACATTATCTCTGACTCCGTCGAATACATGGTTAACGCGCACTGCGCCGATGCCATGGTCTGTATCTCTAACTGCGACAAAATTACACCAGGGATGCTCAACGCTGCAATGCGTTTAAATATTCCTGCTATTTTTGTATCGGGTGGGCCCATGGAAGCAGGTAAAACCAAGCTCAGCGAGCAAAAACTCGACCTCGTTGATGCTATGGTAATTGCCGCCGACGATAACGCCAGCGACGAAAAAGTCGCCGAATACGAGCGCAGTGCCTGCCCAACCTGTGGCTCATGCTCTGGTATGTTTACCGCCAACTCCATGAACTGTCTAACCGAGGCACTAGGCCTTAGCTTACCTGGTAATGGTACAACCCTTGCCACACATGCCGATCGTGAGCGCTTATTTAAAGAAGCAGGCCAACGCATTGTTGAGATCACACGTCGTCACTACGAACAAGACGACTACAGCGTATTACCGCGCAGTGTTGCGAGCTACAACGCTTTTAAAAATGCCATGTGTCTCGACATTGCCATGGGTGGCTCTACCAATACTATTTTGCACTTTTTAGCCGCCGCACAAGAAGCTGGTGTCGATTTTAGCTTGAAAGATATCGACAACCTCAGCCGTACAGTGCCACAGCTCTGCAAAGTGGCACCCAATACGCCGGAATATCACATCGAAGATGTACACCGCGCTGGTGGCATTATGGCTATTCTTGGTGAACTTGACCGCGCCGGCCTGCTGGATACATCACTACCCACAGTGCATAGCAGCACATTAAAAGAAGCCCTTGATAAATGGGACATTATGCGCAGCCCAAGCCCTGAGGTGATGCAGTTTTATAAGGCAGGACCCGGAGGCATTCCTACACAAACCGCCTTTAGCCAAGATTGTCGCTGGCCTAGCCTCGATGCCGATCGCGCCAATGGCTGTATCCGCTCACTAGAAAACTGCTTTAACACCGAAGGTGGCCTTGCAGTACTTTATGGCAACATCTCGCTCGATGGCTGCGTCGTTAAAACCGCAGGTGTCGATGAAGACATTCTAGTTTTTGAAGGCACAGCCCACGTAGTTGAATCTCAAGATGAAGCCGTGGAAAATATTTTGGCCGACAAGGTCAAAGCTGGCGACGTGGTCGTAGTACGCTACGAAGGCCCCAAAGGCGGCCCGGGTATGCAAGAGATGCTCTACCCAACCAGCTACATTAAATCAAAAGGTTTGGGTAAAGCCTGCGCCCTATTAACCGATGGGCGCTTTTCAGGTGGCACCTCGGGCTTATCTATCGGTCACGTCTCACCGGAGGCAGCAAGCGGTGGTGCTATTGGTTTAATTAACGATGGTGATAAAATTAAAATCGACATCCCTAACCGCACTATCAATGTATTAGTCAGTGATGAGGAACTTGCCAAACGTCGTGAAGAGCAAGACAAAAAAGGCTGGAAGCCCGTAGAAGAACGCCCACGAAAAGTAACCACTGCACTTAAAGCCTATGCAGCATTTGTTACCAGTGCCGATACCGGTGCCGTTAGGGATTTATCTTTGTTGAAATAAGCTTACCTCATTAGCTTGCGGATATTATAAATAATATCCGCAAGTATTATCCATTTTAAAAACATCTCGCCTTTCGCTGTTTTTATCTATCTACATTGCAACTAAAAAATCGTCAAACAAGTTTATACATAAATTTTATTATCTCCTCAAGGCATAAATTATGTATCTAGGCAGATTAGATTTTCCATGGCCTCAGCTATATATACTCGCCTGTCTCTCACTGTTTGTTTTTATTTTTTTCGAGCACCGGGGCTGCCAAAGTGGTCGCGAGATAAAATATAAAATAGCTCTTGGGTTTACCTACATTGCCAATGCAACGCCAATTATTTCTCTTTTTACCGCTCTCGTCACTTTTACTATATATAATGGTCATCCAACGGTGCAATTATCGGCGAGTATCTCTGCTTGGGAAAACTGGCTCTGGTTTTGGCTGTTTACTTTATTGATGCATGGCATCAGCTTTTTATTATTAGTGATAAGTTATATTATTCTTTTCAAAAGAAAAGCTCACCCAAAATTTTTCATACACAGAGCATTTAGCTTGCTGACCTTATGCCTATCATTTTATTGTACAGTCCTTAACATGCCAGACGCATAATTGCCTAAAAAATATTTTATCCAGAAAACCTTTACTGTACGTATATAAAAAATGACTAAGGCACGCATAGCCCCCTTATTTATTGCAATGTTTTACACCTAAAACGATTATCCGAATAATAAATACGAATGACAAGAAAAAACCTACCACAGGTATTAAAAACTTACTCTTCATCTTGAACCGTTCACCTTAAAAGACAACGCGGGGCTAGCATGCCTTTTGTAAACTTGCTCTGTAGTGTTTAAGTCTAAACAATATATCATTTACGATCGCAGGAATGATTCATACCATCGGTTGTAGGCACATCAAAATCACTAGGGATAATACCCTCGAGGCACGCGATATTGATAGAATACATATTGGGGTTCGAGCGCATTTTGTGATGTGTATAGATGCCACAATGCGAGCAAAAATAATGCTCCGCTATTTTGGTATTAAATTGATAAAGGCTTAAAGCTTCACTACCTTTAGTAATAGTTAAAGCATCTAGTGGCACTGGCTGCATAATTGAACCACGCTTTGAACACATAGAGCAATTGCAACGGCTCAAATCGTTAAAACCATTTGGTAACATCACTTCAAACTGCACAGTATTGCAGTGACAGCAACCTTTATTCATTTATTAGGCTCCAAACTAAATATAGTATTTAAACGATTACTTTTATCTAAGTACACGCAACCACCACCATAGACGCAAAATATCTGCAAGCGCAGCAGCAAGGTAAGTCAGCGCAGCAGCTCTAAGCACCTGCCTTACGGCAGGGATATCATCATTAGATACATAACCTTCTTTTAGTATAGGTAGTGCTTTATTAAAGCTGGCATCGTATTCCTCTGGCAGTATAGCAACATACATTAAGGCAGAAGCTAACATAGTCACAATACCAATAGCAGCACCCAATAAGATAATATGAGGAACTTTAAATACAAGCGTCACTATCGGCATAGCAAATAAAATAGCCGTACCGATTTTTTTAATCATAAACGCTTTACCTAAATATTTATCACGCAACTGACTCACTGGTTCTTCGCGTACAAATTGTATGGCATGCCCCACCTCATGGGTAGCAATAGATACAGCGGTAATTGACTTACCGTTATAAACACTGGGGCTTAGGGAGACGAGTTTTTCGCTAGGGCTATAGTGGTCATTGCCTTCTATACCTTCTTCGACTTTTACACCATCAAGTTTAAAGCGCTCAATTAAATGCTCAGCCAACTCACCACCCGTACCGGACATCGCAGAGATATCTTTGGAGTGACGCCACAATACATACTTAACCCACAGATGTGGGCCATAAGCTAGTAAAACCAGCGAGAAGATAATGGCACCATAGATCATATTAGCTGCTACCCATTAGTAAAAGCATTTATCGATAGTAGTTATCGCCAAGCTTTGCGTGATATAAGTCGATCAGATATGTTATATAACTCTTACTCACTAGCACCATTACAAACTCGTGTAGCAAGCAACTAGATAAAACAATATTTTAGACTGTCTATTTAACGTAGCCTACTTTATTTTTTCACTCTTTTTTATTAAAAATCTTTATCAATACCATCTACCTTCATACCTCGCCTAGGCGTATATATTTTACCGCTGTTATCAGCAAACCTAAAAGGTACCGACCTTGTATTCGAACCACTATTTTTACGTATAACGAAATGTAAATGCGGTCCCGTGGAGTACCCTGTTGAGCCTGCTCGTGCAAGCCTATCGCCAACATTGACTGTATCGCCCGGCTTAACTAACGCACTACTGTGTAGAATATGTGCATAAACGGCATAGGTCCCATCTTCATGAAGTACATTAATATAGTTAGCCTTATCGAGAAAATAGCTTTTAGCACCGCCTATATGAAAATTATCTTTAACCCAGATAACAGTTCCTTTTCTTGCTGCGCTAATATAGGTACCCACAGACAATGCAATATCGACCGAATAAATATTCGGTCGTCGAAAATGAGAAAAACGTCCCTTAAACGACTGACTAATAATATGCGATTGCTTCGATGAAACAGGAAGCCTGTATAAATGATTATCTTGTCTTATTCCTGGCTCACCAATACGCCATATATACTTAAGGCGCGGTCGTTTAGTCAGGTTTTGAGACAGTATTTGAGTAGAATTAGCACCAACGACTTGCCTATCAACTCCACTTTCAAAAATAGTAGAGGTCATCTCTACTTCGATAGGTGCGAAGTAGGGATTATGAAAAACTAAAGCGTAACCACCATCATCGACTTCTTTTATATATAACCTAGGCTCTAGTGGGCCTTTTTTACTACCTTGATATTCAACCGTCTCAAGATCTTTAGCCTTTTTTGGTTTTTTATCACTAAATACCCATTTTCCATTTTCGTCTTTATATTTATAGACTTGTGCTGCAAAGGCGGCCAAATTAAAAGTTAAAAATAATAATAATACTGCTGCTTTTAAAAATTTCATTTTATGAATTAATGATAACAAGCTGTTTCTTCGCTTTTTAATATTATAGATAAACTAAAGAGTTTTACATACCATCCATTACTTTTATAACCTAGCAAATACGCCAAGTAATATTTGAAAAGCTCCTAAGCAGTTATCAACCATTTCCTGTTATAGCTACTTTAAGGCCAAAGCCCACTAATAAACCGCCAACCACTTTCTCGATATAGTGTTTACCTTGCTGAAATTTTCTTAACAATACCGGATGGCTTAAAAAGATAGCTACAGCACTAAACCACAATATATGTGCTAACGAGATAATGGCACCATAAATAATTTGTATCCATAAAGGCGTTTCGGGGTTAACGACTTGTGTAAAGATACTGAGAAAAAAGATTGTTGTTTTTACATTTAGCACATTGGATATAAAGCCTACTTTAAAAGCAGAAAAATTAGAGAGTGATTTAATACTGCCTTGCTGCTCAATATTTATATCTGCGCTAGAACGAAACGTCTTCCATCCTATATAAATCAAATAAGCCGCACCAAGATATTTAACGATGGAGAACAAAATAACCGATTTAGAAATAATTAGAGCAAGGCCAGCAATGGAATAAACAACATGTACCCAAACAGCTAAGCCCACTCCTAATGAAGAATACAAACCTGCCGAGCGCCCATAAAAAATACTGTTTCGTGTTACCATCACAAAATCAGCGCCTGGGCTTATCGACATAAAAATGGCAATCAGACTTACGGATATTAACTCAGGTATGTAAAGCGCTAGATCTATGTTCATATTCGCTCTCAATCTCTTTGTAGAATAATTCGATGCATATAAGGTGAAGATTAGAGTGTATATTGAGTAACAATACCATCCTAAACATTGACAAAATTATTCTGACCATTATATAAAAATATATAATGGTCAGAATAATAAAAGTAGCGATTAAGACTTTTTAAGAACTTTAGCGTATTTCTTAGCAAACTTTCGTACTTTTCTAGATTGAGCTTCCTCTTGAACTCTTTCTAGTACCGGCAAGTACTTCTTATATCCGGACTCTCCTAAAAGGCGAGCACACCACGCATAAAAATCGTCATTTGTAGCTGTAGTGCTAGTCAGTGACTCTCCTACAAGAATGTCTGACAATTGGTTTAACATGGTCTTATTTTTTGGAAAAGTTTTTCTAATTGCTCTGACTGCTTGCTTTCTAAACTTTGCATCGTCAACAGCAAGGATATTGGTTAACTGCTTTTCTTTCCAACTAAACTTATTGGGTAAATCAGCAACATCATGAACAATTTGGGCATTAGATTGAAACAATGGATACCTTTCGTTCATTTTTATTGCATGTTTTGCAATACGCTTATCCTGAGCAGTTTCAGCAATATTAGCGACAAAAGATTTATAGCGTTCCAAACCTGATGACGCAACTGCCTTAACCGCCCAAGCCAACTCATCGGCCTCGCCCTTAGACAATTCAGTGTTATAGCGCTTATTAACGTCGCTTACGATGTAGTCATAAAGCTTAACATCTACAACCCAGTCCCTAAATATTTCTCTGTAGATTTTAACGCGCGCTGCAGGGTCTGACTTTGCCCGCTTAAGGGAACTCAGATATTTTTTACTCACGGATGCAGGAATATAAGTGAGGTCCTCTAAAACTATTGGCTTGGCCATAACATTAGAGGATAGGAAAAAAATGATAATTATTAAAAAGATAGATTTATTCAAACTCAAAACTCCCTAAATTAAATCTCCCTTAGCAGAAGATGATGATTTTATAAGCTCAGATTGCGACAGGCTATGATCAAATAATCCACGATCGACAAACCTTATTAAACATAGTTAGCGGCAATACATCAACGATCTATACACATAAATTATAATCAATACTGTAGTAGTTTAAGGCTCTATATTATCAAGAGCCTTGCGTAGCTGACTCTCACTGAGGCCATTGGGGAAAATCGCACTAACGCCGCCTTTAGGATCAAACATAACCAACGAAACAGGGCCTACTTGCTGCTGCTGCATATAACCTCTGCCAATGGGTGTATTAACGTCGACCGCCAAAAAATTAATAGTCTCTTCATAATCACTACGCACTTTATTAAGCAGCTCCATCATACTCGCACTACCCACCAATTCTTTATCGTGTGCTAGCACAACACTCCCTAAACCTTGCCCAACGACAGAGAGATCATCTTTAAAGCCTCTAGGCAATAAGGCAATACCCACAGCAATAACACCACAAATAGCCAATATAACACCCAGTTTAATCAGCTTGGCCGAACCTTTTTGTTGAATCATCATTCAGTTCCTAAAATTATGAATACTCTACTATACGTTATGGATGCAAAACATACCTTATATCATCTGAACCAATATCAGCCCACCAAATAACAAAGGCTGGTGAATCAAATATATAATCAAACCATGCCCACCCATAAAGGCAAATAGATTAATTACCTTACTTTGCGGTATATCAAACTGCCTTACAGGTAATAGGCCGCCTACAGCTACTCCGATAAGAATAGCGCTCAACCACGGGAATAGAGGTACATAATCTTCGGCGTCCCAGGGTGCAAGGCCTATCCAGCCAAAGGGCATATCACTGTTTATTAGCGATAGATTGTAGCTAATTAAAATCAACAGGCCCAAACCCAATGCTATTTTTGGGTACTTTATAAAAGGGGCCGAGATAACAGAGCCAGCAGCAATAAAATGCAATATACCAAAATAAATCCACGAATTCGGGAATAAGAACAGCGACATCACTGTTACCACAAACGCACCGGCTATTAATTGAATAAACCGTTTTAAAAATGCCTGCCGTTTAAATTGCGCACCGTGAGCGAGGGATAGACTTACACCAATGGTGAAAGAAAAAATAGTAATAATGACATAGCGAAACTGCCACCATTTATCGCCATTGGGAACATTCCAATCAACCCAACCAAAGTAGCGCAGGTCGTAACAAAAATGAAAAACAATCATCAGCACAATGGCAAAACCACGTAATGCATCGAGCCAGAGTAATCGTTGTTTCAAGAAATCGCCTCTTCTTTATCTAACTCACAAAATAACAGGAAGCACCTGCTCTAAAAACACAAATGCGATGAGACCAACACCTACCGTCCACCATAAGCTTTTTTTATATAGCGCAATAAACACAGCAAGCACCCCAACAATCAGCCGATTATTTTCTATCGATATAGCCAGTGCACCTTCTATATAGAATATATTTTGAGCAACGATAGCACTTAACACCGCCACCGGAATATAACTTAATGAATGTATAAAAAAGGGCGACAAATTAAAATGATTCACAAAAGCCAGCGGTAGATAACGTGGTATAAACGTCACCAACATCATACCAATGATGAGTAGCCACTCATTCATAAGTTGCTCTCCTCTCCTTTCAAGGGAACATCTTGTTCAGTATTAACAGCAGTATCAAATTGTATGCCGTGATATTTATTAATAATGATGCCAACGGCTATCGCTAACAGAGAAGAAAACAGTAAACCTATTTTATAAGGCCAATGCATAGTAATAACCGCACTAACAACCGCAACAAGCGCGCAGCACATATGGCTTTTGGTTTTTAATAACGGAATAACAATAGCAATAAAAGCGAGCACCATGGCGATATCTAACCCCCAGCCAGTCACACCCGGAATAAATTTACCCAACAACATACCTATATAAGTAAACAGTACCCAATTGAAGTACATAGCAATAGCCGATCCCCAATAGTAACTATGCAATTGTTTATCACTTGGAGCGTCTTGATCGATAAAACGGCTCGCTACCGAGAAACTCTCATCAGTCATCCAAAAGCTCATAGGTATACGCTGCCATTTTGGCAAAGATTTTATTGTTGGCATAAAGCGGATGGAGTACAGCATGTGACGAAGATTAACCACAAAAACCGTGGCAATAATAATGAGCACTGGCGCGCTAACAGCAACTAAGGTAACCGCGACAAATTGCGACGCCCCGGCAAAAACAAACACCGACATACCAAAGGCTGCAAAAAAAGATAAGCCACTATTAAGCGCCAAAGCACCATAAACAATCGCAAAGGGCATGGCAGCCACAATTAGCGGAAAGGTATCCAGAGCACCACGAATAAATAATTTTTTTCGTTGTTCATGATCCAGTTTTTTAGCGCACGCTTTATTTTCATCCATAGCTAAGTCTGCTTACTTGCTATTTTTAGTGCTATTTTTTTACAAGCACCGTAAACGCATAATTATAGGGATTTGTTTTAAGGGCTGAGTCCGACGCTTTAAATTCTTCGCGAGACACTTCACGCCATTTTTTGTTATCGACGTCAGGGAAAAAAGCATCACCGTCTAGATCAGCATCAACGCGCGTTAAGTATAATTTATCCGCATGATCTATCGACGTATTGTAAAGTTCAGCACCCCCAATTAGCATAATTTCATCAACGCCATCAATATAGGCTTGAGCTTCAGCCAATTTTTTAGCATCTTCTACGGAGTGCACAACTTTAACGCCTTCGTGTTGCCAACTTTGTTGACGAGTGACCACAATATTCAAACGCCCCGGTAAAGGCCTACCAATAGATTCAAAGGTTTTACGCCCCATAATCATGGGCTTACCCATAGTGACACGCTTAAAGTATTTTAAATCCTCGGGCAAGTGCCATAGCAATTGGTTATCTTTGCCTATGGCTCGATTGTTTGCCATTGCAACAATAATAGAGAGTGATGCCATTTATGTTCCTTAATATATTTAGTGCTCGCCCTTATTGTAAAGGGCCGCTAGAGATCAAACCGAGATAGGCGCTTTTATTGTAGGGTAAGCATCATAATCTACCACTTCAAAGTCTTCGAATTTATAATCGTAAATCGACTCTGGCTTACGCTTTATTTTTAGACTGGGTAATGGTTTGGGGCTGCGCGATAACTGCTCTTTAACCTGCTCGATATGATTATTGTAAATATGCGAGTCACCTGTGGTGATAATAATTTCACCTAAGCCCAAGTCACACTGTTGAGCGAGCATATGTACGAGCAAGGCAAGACTTGCGGTATTGTAAGGTAGCCCTAGAAAAGAATCCGAGCTACGGATATATAATTGCGCCGATAGCTTATTGTCAGCCACATAAAACTGGTATAGCAAATGGCAAGGCGGTAATGCCATTCGGCCTTGTTTTACATTCTCCTGAGGCGACATAGTTTCGTCGGGTAAGTATTCGACGTTCCAACCGTGAAATAAAATCCGGCGGCTATTAGGATTTTCTTTTAAACACTTAACAACGTAATCTATTTGGTTAATAGTGTCGCCTTCCTTGGTTGGCCATGCTGTCCATTGGTGGCCGTACAATGGGCCAAGATCACCAGCTTCGGTTGCCCACTCGTTCCAAATGCTAACCCCATTTTCTTTAAGCCATTTTATATTAGTATCGCCCTTTAAAAACCAAATTAATTCGTTAGCAATACTTTTAAAGTGTAATTTTTTTGTTGTCAGTAACGGAAAACCATCGGCTAAATCGTGACGGTATTGCCGAGCAAATACCGAGATTGTGCCCGTACCGGTACGATCACCTTTTTGTACACCTTTATTTAAAATATCGTCGAGTAGTTCTAAATACTGTTTCATTGTTGTGGCTGCATCCTTATTTTATTTAGCACTCGCTTTCTTGGCAGGCTTCTCTTCAATACTTTGTGCTGTTGGAGTCTCACCAAAACCTTTTTTATAAGCCCAGATAAAAATACCAACACCAGCGATAATCATTGGGATAGTTAATAGCTGACCGCGAGTCATCCAGCCAAAAATTAACTCGGGGATATGCGCATCGGGTTCGCGCACAAATTCTACACCAAAGCGGAATATGCCATAAAAAATTAAAAACAACGCGCTCACAGCAAGTCGCGGACGCGGCTTGCGAGAAAACCAATAAATAATCGCGAAGAGTACCAATCCTTCTAAAAAGGCTTGATATAACTGCGAAGGATGGCGCGCTAAACCAAGGGGGTCTTTAGGGAAAACCATCGCCCAAGGCACATCGCTTGCTCTACCCCATAACTCTTGTCCAATGAAATTACCAATGCGACCAAAACCGAGCCCAGCCGGCACCAATACAATGGTAAAGTCAATTAGCTCTGGAAACTTAACACCTATTTTGCGGCCATAAAAAATAATGGCAACAATCACACCGACAAGCCCCCCATGAAAAGACATGCCGCCTTCCCACACTCTAAATAGCCAAAGCGGGTCCTCTAACCAAGTACCAAAATTATAAAACATCACGTAGCCAAAGCGGCCACCCAAGACGACGCCTAAAGCACCATAGACAATCAAGTCTTCGACTTGCTTGGCATTGAGTGGCGAATCTGCGCGCTTACTGCGATGCATGGCCAATGCCCATGCTGATGCAAAGGCAAACAAGTACATAAGACCATACCAATGGACGCTAAGCGGGCCAATCGAGACGGCAACGGGATCTATATCTGGGTGGTTCAGCATAAAAGCGCTCTGTAATGGCAACGTCTACAGGCAGTTGTTATATACCAATAGACAATAGATAAAATAGGCACATCATAGCACCTCGCTTGTACAGGCTAAACCTCTTCTGCATACTGTAGGCCTCTAGAACTCTCAAATTGATAACCATTGCTGCATGTGCCTTATTTTATTTTCTTATCAACCAGACACCCTCATACCCTTTGTGCTAGGTGCTAATAGGGATGAGTATTTTGAGAGGCCAACCCTCGCGGCCGATTTTTGGCCCGATGCTCCCCATATTTTAGCCGGGCGTGATCAAGTTTCTGGCGGCACTTGGATAGGTATCACTCAATCGGGCCGCTTTGCCGCACTGACTAACATTCGTGAACCCAGCCCTAAAGTAGATAACCGGCTCTCAAGGGGTGAATTAACCAAAGCCTTTTTAACGGGTACGCAAAGTGGATACGAGTACCTAAAGGGTATAAAAGACTCGCTACAACAATACGATGGATTTAACCTACTCGTAGGCGAATTTAACAGTAATCGACAATCACTGTTTTACTTAAATAATCGAGAACAGGATATTCAACAGCTAGCGCACGGCACCTACGGCTTGAGTAATCACCGCTTAGATACGCCTTGGCCCAAAGTGATTAAAAGTAAACACGCCCTAGACCAAACCATTGCTCAAAACACACTTAGTCACAAATCGATTAGAGCATTCCTTGAAGATCCAGAACTTGCAGAGGATAGCGACTTACCTAAAACCGGCGTGACCTACGAGCAAGAAAAAGCACTCTCGGCCAGTTTTATAGAAACACCGCACTATGGCACGAGAGCCTCAACGGTAATCACGATTCAAAATGGAACAATAAACTTTAGCGAAAAAAGCTATAGGGAAGATCAATACAAGGAGTATTCAATAGTATTGAGGTGAGTTAGAGCAGCGAGATCTTTGCACAAATAGAGATACTATATTCAGACAAGGCAAAATCGCACACAATGAGGGAACTTATAAGCCATAAAAACTGAGCGAGTAAATTTTAACGCAGAATGAATACGAAAGGTCATTCTTGCAAAGGTCTCAGACCATTAGCCACTCTATACCATTAACGATTTGGGCCTAGAAGCAAAGCCGAACTCAGTTAGAGCATTGTTAACACATTCACTCACCGATTCGGCATCGGGCAGCAATAAAACTTCGTCCAATAGTATCTCTGCCTGCTCAAGCGTAATAGTTCGGATTACTGATTTTATTTTTGGTAAATTGGTAGAGTTCATCGAGAGCACATCAAACCCCATTGCCATTAATAATATGGCCGAACCTGGCTCACCGGCCATTTCGCCACAAATACTCACGGGTGTATCTTGACTATGGGCCGATGCAACAACCACTTTTAGCGCCTGTAAAACCGCGGGATGATAAGAGTTAAATAGCCCCGCAACCTGCGAATTATTGCGGTCTACCGCCAATAAGTACTGCGTTAAGTCATTACTGCCCACCGATAAAAAATCTGACCGCGCTGCAATCTCTCGCGCTTGGTACACCGCAGCCGGCACCTCGATCATTACCCCAACAGGCGGCATCTCTATCGACAAACCTTCTTCTACTAATTCATTATAAGCGCGATAAATTAACCGCTGAGCTTCTTCCAGTTCAGAAATTGCCGAAACCATCGGTAACATAATACGTAGGTTATCTAGCCCTTCCGATGCGCGCATCATGGCACGTATTTGTGCTAAAAATATCTCGGGGTGATCGAGCGTTACGCGTATACCACGCCAGCCCAAAAATGGGTTAGCCTCTTTTATAGGGAAATAACTCAGTGGTTTGTCGCCACCAATATCAAGCGTACGCATAGTCACCGCATGAGGGGCAAAAGCTGCTAATTGTTCACGATAAATAGCACTTTGCTCGCTCTCGGTTGGAAAGCTATCGCGCAATAAAAAAGGCACCTCTGTTCGATAAAGACCAACACCCTCTGCACCACGCTGGATAGAGCGCGCAACATCGGCCATTAGCCCAGTATTTACCCAAAGTGGCACACGGTGTTTATCGAGGGTTTCGCAGGGTAGGTCACGTAGTGACTCGTACCTTTTAACAATGGCTTCGTCTTCGCGTAACACTGATTTAAATTCGGCGACAACATCATCATTGGGGTTAACATAAACCGTACCACGGTAGCCATCGACAATAGTTGGGCTGCCATCAAGCTGTGTAAAAGGTAAGTCCGATGCCCCCATAACCGTGGGAATACCCATAGTTTTGGCAAGAATAGCCATATGTGAATTAGCAGAGCCTTTAACCGACACCAGCCCAACTAATTTATTCTGAGGTATCTCGCCGAGTACCGATGCGGTTAATTCATCGCCAATAAGAATCGTGTTGTCTGGGTAAGTCCGCTCTTTTTCAACAGACTGCTGTAAATAACTTAGGACTCTACGGCCTAAATCGCGCATATCTGCCGAGCGTTCGCGTAAATAGGGGTCATGCATAGTACTAAAGGTTTGCACATGCTTGAGAATGACCTGACTCCAGGCATAGGGGGCAGCAATGGATTTGCGAATAATTGCCTTTACTTCACGAATCATTGAACTGTCATCGAGCATCGCCGAATACACATCAAAGAGTGCCCGCTCTTTTGTGGTGAGTCGGTCTTGCAGTTTATCGCCTAGGGCTTTTATCTCTTGGCGCGTAACCGTAAGCGCCTCATGAAAGAAAGCAATCTCTTTGTCGATATCTTCGATGCGTTGAAACGGCACACTAGTAAGGTCTGCCGTGGGTGAATAAACAACGGCCTGTCCAATAGCAATACCATAAACACCGGGCATACCTTTAAAACGTGCATCGGCAGAGGACTCGGTATATTGCTCTAAATCCCCTGTTGCCCGCGCATGCGCAATAATGCCTGAAAGTTGTGCCGACAAGGTGAGCAGTAATGCCTCTTCACTCTCATCAAAACGTCGCCGCTGCTTCTGCTGTACCGCAAGTACACCTAATACAACTCTTTGGTGAATAACTGGCACACCTAAAAAAGAAGCGAAGCGTTCTTCTCCTGTCTCAGGAAAGTATAAATAACGCGAATGCACCTCGGCGTCTTCAAGGTTAATCGCCTCACCACGCTTAGCGACATAACCCACCAAGCCTTCATCTTGGGTCATACGCACCTTGCCGATGGCATTTTTCTTTAAGCCTTTTGTCGCCCGCAAGACAAAACTCTCACCCTCGTCCTTCAAATACAAAGAGCACACTCTAACCGACATCGACTCACACACACGCAATACAACCAAATCCATCGCCTCTTGCAGGCTAGGAGCAGCGTTAACTTCTTGGGTGATGTTTCGGAGTAAATCCAGCATAGTGATTATTAACGAATACTTATCGAGATAATTTTATTGTTCTATCGAGCAAATTAACCTTTGCTATTTTCAAATTTACGTTCAATTTGAGCGTGTGAAGGCGATAGTATTTTGAGCGCGCGACAATAAACATCACGCTTAAATGCAATGACTTGGTCAAGAGGATACCAATAGCTCACCCATCGCCAGTGATCAAATTCAATCTCGTCGCAGCAATTTAACTTAACCGCAGCGTCATCACTGAGCAATTTAAGCAAAAACCACTTTTGTTTTTGACCAATACATAAAGGCACCTGATTCTCTCGAATCAAATTACGCGGCAATTTATATTTTAACCACCCTTTTGTTGAGTCAATGATCTCTACATCATCAGGTTTTAAGCCTACTTCCTCATATAACTCTCTAAAAAGTGCCTGCTCGGGCGTTTCTCCCTCATTAATACCACCTTGGGGAAACTGCCATGCATCCATACCGCCAATACGGCGAGCCCACAATACTTGACCTCTCGCATTGCTTAATATGATGCCGACATTTGCCCTAAAACCATCCGCATCTATCACCTTACATCTCCACACACTATTGTATTAACTAAGCTATTATTATCTCTGCAACTCTACCATAGAAAACTCATTATTTAGCAATGGAGGAGGAATTTGTTCGATAAAACAAGAGATTAAGGATAAAACTGTGGCATCATTAGCGCTTTTTAGCATTCGATGTATTGAAAGGACGGCATAGTGAAATTAACGATTTTTGATTTAGACAACACCTTAATAGCCGGTGATAGCGACCATGCCTGGGGGGAGTTTTTGATCTCAAAGGAATTAGTGGACCCTGTTGAACACGCCAAGAAAAACGATCACTTTTATTTACAGTATCAACAAAAAACCCTCGATATACATGAATACCAAGCCTTTGTACTGGCTCCGCTTATGAAACTAAACCAGCAGACAAAACAGGCACTGCACGATGAATTTATGCACACCGTGATTGCCGATTTACGCCTCCCAAAAGCCGATGCGCTTATTCAACAACACAAAGATAGCGGTGATAAAATTATTATTATCACCGCAACCAATAGCTTTGTTGCTGCTCCTGTTGGCCACTGGCTAGGCATTGATACTGTGATCGCAACAGAGCCAGAAGTCGTTGATGGGCAATTCACAGGAAAGTTGAGCGGCACACCTTGTTTTCAGGAAGGCAAAATTACACGCCTACAAGAATGGCTAGCCCAACAAACACAAAGCCCTACCGAGACGACCTTTTACAGCGACTCGATTAATGACTTACCTTTACTTGAGTACGCAGATAAACCCGTTGCCGTCGACCCTGATGATACCTTACGTGCTCACGCCATAGCCCAACACTGGCCAGTCATTAGCCTTAGAGACTGATATTAATCAATGCATAAAAAGCGAGTTTTTGTGAAAAGGTTTTACTGAAGTTAATTGTTAGACCAAGCCTTTAAAACTATAATTGGGGATAACTGAAACTCGCACTTATAAGCATAACCCCTGTGGCTAACTTTTATTTTATGTCTGTATTTTTTAACACTTAAAATGGACGCTTTAAAGCTAATGACATTCAAAAAAAATATAATCATACTTTTATTAGCCATCGGCTGTATTGCCTGCGATAAAAACCATACTACAGAAAAGCATACAATTCCAAACAATGGACAACTGCCACCAAACCTGCAAATCAACGAGGAAGCCGCAAACAGAATAGCTGACGCACTTTGGAAAAAATCCCAAAAAGAACTAAGTAACACACTGACAAAAGCAACAGCATTACAACAAGCCATTGAAAAATTATTAGAAAAGCCTACCCAAAAATCCTTACAAGTTGCACAAAAAGAGTGGCGCCTAACGGCGACCGCTTACCAACAACTTTCGCCACTACTGTATCTTGAAAATAAAAAACCAGAAGGGCAATCGGATATAAAGGATACACTTAGCAGTATTCATCACTGGCGTAACAGAATAGCGGCATGGCCAATACACCCTGGTTATATCGATAGTTTTGGCCCTCACATTCATAGCGGTATCGTCAATGACATAAATTTATCGATTGATGCCCATACCTTGCGCGGGCAACACTTACTCACCGACGATCAAGAAGTGACGCTTGGGCTATATACTATCGAATATTTACTATTTGGTGATCGAGATCATAAAGGCAACAAAAATACTCACCACAAACGCTTTTTGAATATAACTAAGCTCCCTACTCCCCTTGCAAAAGCCGGGCTACTGATCAATGAACTGCCCAACAATCGTCGTCGAGCGCTCATTGCACTACAAATAAGGCTGTTACTTAATGACATACAGACACTGATTAGCTTATATCAAACCAGCGGTGCATTATCGCTGGCTTTTCAAGAATTGACGACACTAGAAAAACTACAAGCGTTTCGCAACAGCACCAGCCACTCACTACAACATATAAATACACTTTTTACTTTCTACCAAAAAGAATTGACAACAAATAGCACCGATGAATTAAAGGATAAAAAGTCTGAAAAAAACAATGTATTTACTAAACGTTTTTACAATAATATAAAATTTGCCTTAAACTCTAATTTAACCACTATCAAACTGCTTTATCCTGTTAGCGACTCCAAACAAAAGGACGATCAAAAAAACACTAATAGCATCAAAATATCTGACGCTTTATTTATAGGGAATAAAAAAAATAATATATCAGCCTTGATAAAAAGCTTAGAAGAGGAGATCGAGAAAAAAGAAGCCAGTATCGAAGATACTACTGCAGCGGTGCGTAAATTATCTAAAGCACTATCGATATAATGCTGTGCTTAGAAACTGAGCCAAGCCCAAAAAGGCCACTATACCTCTTTGTTTGCTGCGATGATTGATTTAATTGGGTCTTTCGGTGGTGCATAGGCCCCATCTTTATTGGGTTTTGAGGCATACTGTTGCAAGTTATGTATGTCTATAGCTTCATCAATATTAAATGTCTGTTCGGTTTCTTTTTCTTTCTCTGGATACCAAGACCTATTAAATCGACTTAGAAATTCACCCACCTCACATATTCCTTCAGATACTTCATTAAACTCTTGTTCTGTTATTTCAGCATACATGGCTCCTCCTCCATTCGCAGCGGCCAATATAGAGGCCCAATATCTCTCTTTGTCACTGAAAGAATTAAAAAACAGATAGCCAGAGTTACGATAAAGTTTGTATGTAACGTTCATTGTATTCCCAACAGCTAACAGTGACAGAGACGTGCGTAATTTTAAACACCATATATTTACATCAGAAACTAAAAAAGGCCAAAACAACCAGTAGTCTCACCACCAATCATCTTGACCTTTTTAAAAAAGGCAACGACTAAAATTATTCGTCTAACTGCTCTTCGTAAGCTTCACTATCAAGCGCATTGCCTAGCTCTTCTAATTCATCTGGGCGCACTTTAAAAAACCAGCCATCATCGTATGGCGAATCATTAACCGTCTCAGGAGAGTCTTCCAAAGCTTCGTTAACCTCAATCACTTCGCCAGAAATTGGCGCATAAATATCGGAAGCCGCTTTAACAGATTCAACCACAGCAACTTGCTCACCCGCTACAATCGCTGCACCTACATCAGGGCACTCAACATAGACAACATCACCAAGGCTTTCTTGTGCATAATCCGAAATACCGATGGTTACTGTGCCGTCTTCTTCTACTCTCGCCCACTCGTGGGACGACAAATATTTTAACTCGCTACGAATTTCACTCATTATTACTCTCCAACTCTATTATTCTATTGTTGCTCAGATACAACTTGGCAGTGGCAACTGACTACGTATAAATCAAACCGCTATTTTACAGGGACGACATTTTATCGATTCTTGTCTTAAGATCAAACAACAACAAGTAATGCACGTAAATTTGATACTTACTGCTCACGCTCCTCAAACATCACTAGGTGATCAAGATCGAGCTTGACACCAATATCTTCACCCAGCCCATGATCGTGATGAGACGAAGCAAAGCAATACAGCTCCTGCTGCGATTCAAGTTTAACTCGGTACAAAAAGTGCGAACCCCTAAACTGCTTAGAGACAATTTTTGCCTTAGTGTCACTATCATCATCATGCAAAAGGTCATCAGGCCTTACTAATATGCGAACTGACTGGCTCACTGCAAACTGGTGTGGCTCAGTGGCACTCAGCACACCTAACGACGATTGGACATCATACTCGTTCAGTACAATACCACTTAAAAAATCACCCTCACCGACGAAGTTAGCAACAAAATGATTATTCGGCTCATGGTAAATTGTATGGGCGGTATCGCACTGCACAATACTGCCATCATTTATAACCGCCACTTTATCGGCCATCGCAAATGCTTCCATCTGGTCATGTGTGACAAGCAAAGCGCCCATTTGTTCTTGTAATAGAATTTCGCGTACCTCAGGTACAAGCTGCTCACGCATAGAGGCATCTAAACCAGAAAAAGGCTCATCGAGCAACAACACCTTAGGCTTTGGCGCCATCGCTCGCGCTAATGCAATGCGTTGCTGTTGACCACCTGATAAAGAATGCGGATAACGACGCTCCATCCCTGACAAACCCACCAATTCCAGCAATTCACTAACACGCGCCGCCTTTTGCAACTTAGTGAATGTCCTCAAACCAAAACTAATATTTTCGGCAATAGTTAAATGTGGAAATAGCGCCAAGTCTTGAAACACCATGCCAATTTTTCGCGTCTCTGGCACCTCGGTAAAGGTAGGTGACGACAACAACTGCTGCTCCATGGTAATTTTACCGCGCATAATTGGCTCAAACCCTGCAATCGCACGCAACAGAGTTGATTTACCACAACCACTCGGTCCCAATAGACAACCAATTTGCCCGTTACCCAATGTCAGAGACACATCGTGCACTATCTCAATACCATCGTAACCAACGGTGACATTTTCTAGCAATAGCTGCTCTAGATTGGCAATTAATTTTTCCATAACCCAATTCTTTGTTTATTTAATAAGTATAAAAAAGCCATTCACTTTTTTTCACATTAAGCGAGTCATATACCTTTTGCGCCGCTGTATTATCAGGTGCCGTTACCCATTGCAGCCTAGCTGCACCTTTTTTCAAAGCAAAGCTTCGACAATGCTCAATCAACCGCTTGCCTATTTGCTGCCCACGACACCCAGGCAACACGTACAAGTCATTCAAAATTGCAACCTTTGCCGCTATTGTTGAATTAAACGTAAAATAAACCGTTGCAAAACCCACGGCAGTTTTTTGGCTACGATATAAAAATTGGCAACCTAATGTGCTGTCTTCTCCAAACTGAGCAAAAAACTGCTTGTTATCGCTGGCTGATATGGGTACCGCCTTATAAAAAGCTTGATATTGCTCGATTAATGGCAAAACCTCATCAAGGTTGTTATTTGAAACACGTTCTATCATTGCTTGCCCTATGTGTCACCCTTATAAGTCTTGATCGATCTATTTTTTGTTGGCTTTATTTACCACTTGTTTATTACTCACGGTAATTGAGCGGCTTAATAATATAACAGGTACTAAGCCCACCAATACAATCAATAAGGACGCGGGGGCAGCATCAATTAAACGCTCGTCGGAGGCAAGCTCGTAGGCGCGTACTGCTAGCGTATTAAAATTAAAAGGGCGCAGTATTAAGGTTGCCGGTAGCTCTTTTAATACATCGACAAATACAATTAAAAAAGCTGTCAGTACTGAACCCTTTAGCAGTGGCATATGAATTTTTCGAAGTACTTCAAAGGGCTTATAGCCTAACAACTGGGCGGCATGATCGACATTAGGTTTGATTTTTTGTAAGCCGCTTTCTATTCCACCAAGAGATACTGCCAAAAACCTCACTGTATAAGCAAATAATAAGGCCACTAAAGTACCTGACAATAACAAACCAATATCAACGTCAAACCACTGTTTAATAAGCCCAATTAAATAATGATCAATAGCAGCGAAAGCAATTAACACCCCAATAGCGATAATCGTGCCGGGCAACGCATAGCCCGTACCTGCCACGGTTACAGAGAGCTTGACTAATTTTTTACGGTGATAAGAGCGCTTGGCATAAGCCAAGACTAAAGCACAAGCAACAGCAATAAGGGCCGCAGCCGATGCCAAATAAAACGAATTCCAGGCAAGGCTTGCAAAGGAATCGCCAATAACAGCCTCAAATAAGGTCCAATATAGCAACTGCCCTGCGGGTATAAAAAATCCAAAAAGTAATGGAAATACACACACCCAAACCGCAAGCAAGGCCTTACCTTTTGTTAGACGAATGCGCTTAATACTACGACCTTTAACCGTATGATACTGCGCTTGCTTACGCGAATAGCGTTCAAGTGCAATCAGTAAAATCACAAAACCCAATAATACTGAGGCAAGTTGTGCAGCTGCCGAAGCATCCCCAAAACCATAGAAAGTCCTAAAAATACCGGTGGTAAAAGTACTTACCCCAAAATATTGCACCGTGCCAAAGTCAGCGAGCGTCTCCATTAATGCAAGGGTTAAACCGGTAACAATCGCTGGCCTCGCCATTGGCAACGCAAGGCGAAACATACCTGCACGATTACCATAGCCCATGGTGCGCCCTACTTCTAAAATACTAGGCGACTGCTCCAAAAAAGCTGCGCGTGACAACAAATACACATAAGGATACAACACCAGCGTTAGCATGATCATCGCACCGGCCAATGAGCGCACATTAAAAAACCAGTAATCACCGTATTGCCATCCCGTTAGGTCTCGCAACAAAGTTTGTACTGGCCCCGCAAAATCCAAAAGCCCTGTGTAGGTGTAGGCAATAATGTAGGCAGGCATTGCTAGTGGCAACAACAAAGCCCAAGTAAAAAACTTGCGGCCAGGAAAGTCGCAAACACTGACTAGCCATGCTGCAGGCACACCGATAATTAACACGCCGACGCCGACGCCAATCATCAATAATAGTGAATTACTTAAATAATCCCACAACAGCGTATCAAACAAATGCCGCCACACATCGAAAGAACCGGTAAAGATAGTCGCGACGATAACCGCCATAGGTAATAGCATCAGCAACGCGACAACCAATGCGACCATCGCTAAAGGGCCAAGTCGAAAACTGGATAACAAACTGTTAGCAAATATCTGCTTCATTTACTGATACATACCGCTTTTCTTATTCAGAACATCGTTTAAGAATGACAAAAGCGCCTTTAAAGGCGCTTTTAGGAATAGCTCTATTACAAAACATTAGATCAGCTAGCTTATGATAACCACTTTTTAAATACAATATTCATAAGGAATCTCTAATTTAAGCAAGCTAAACGTTATAGGCCAACAACTACTTCCAGCCCGCTCGATCCATTAACTCTACTGCAGCACGGTTATTCTCACCCAGTATATTAAGTTGCACTGCATCTTGTTTAAAATCTCCCCATGCCTTTAAGGTATCTGAGATTTTTGTACCCGCAACAATTGGATATTCATTATTGACTGCCGAGTACCATATCTGTGCTTCATCAGAGACTAAAAACTCTATTAACTTAATCGCATTGACTTTGTTTTTAGCATTGGCTGTCACGCCTGCACCACTAACATTCACGTGAGTACCACGGTCATTTTGATTGGGCCAAAATATAGCAAGCTCCTTGGCAAGCGCTTGATCCGATGCTTTATCGCTATTAGCAATACGCCCAAAGTAATAAGTGTTTGCAATCGCAATATCGCACACACCGGCCTTAACCGCTTTTAACTGATCTGTATCGCCACCAGCTGGTGGTTTGGCAAAATTATCGACTAATTTTTTAGCCCAAGATTCAGTTTTTTCAGCACCTTCTGAAAAAATCATGGATGCCGTCAACGACTGGTTATAAATATTACTCGAAGAGCGCATACAAATTCGCCCCTGCCATTTATCACTGGCAAGATCTTCATAAGTCGATAACTCTGCTGGCTTAACTCGATCCTTCGCATAAAAAATTGGCCGCGCGCGTTGAGACAAACCAAACCAGTAAGCCTCGCTATCGCGTAGATTAGCCGGTACCTTTTCCTCCAATATCATACTTTTTATTGGCTGCAATACACCGGCCTCTTTCGCACGGTGCAATCTACCTGCATCTACTGTGATAAAAACATCGGCAGGACTTGCTTTGCCCTCTATACGCAGCCGCGTTAATAAAGCGTCTGCTTTACCCGTAATCAAATTCACCTTTATATTTGTACTCGCTTCAAAGCGATCAAGTATTGGCTTAATTAACGCCTCTTTACGTGCAGAATATATATTTACCTGCTCTGCTGCCCATACGGGCAAACTTAAACTACTCACAAGTATTGCACCCGCAATAGATTGCAAACTTTTAGAGACTATTTTATTTCGGGGTTGTGTTTTTAACGCCACTGTACTACTCCACTCGTAGGTTTTTTGGTATTTTTTGCTCGGTTTTTTTATCGAATTTTTTATAATGGTGCTTAAACAAAACTGAGGCTTTTGCTGAAAAATATTTTGTAACTATATCCACGCCTTCAACAACCGGTTGGTATAGAAGAATATATACATTATGTTTACTCGAACTTAATCCTAAGGCAGTTTCTTCTCCCTCAGTTAGACCAAACTCTAATTGCTGGCCTTTCTCGCTATAGTGATGACTCTTAAAAAGCACATCCCAAATAGCCAATACAACACCATAGTTTTTATCCCAATGGCGTTGCTCAACCGAGTGATGTACCTGATGCTGTGCAGGCGAAATAAGTATTCTCTCAAGGCAGCGCCAATAGGCAATACCAATATGAGAATGCCTAAGATTTGAGCCAAGAACGTTAAACAAGAACACAATAACGCTGGCACCAAAGACAACAAGCAAGTCTGCCCTATCACCCATAAAATAAACAAAACCACCAATAGCAACAGCCTGGGTTAGTGTGCTGCGCAATGTAAAGATAATCGTCTCTACTGGATGCGCCCTAAATATTGTCATTGGTGTCATGGTTTGTGCCGAGTGATGCACTTTATGGAAAGCCCACAACAACGGCCAGCGATGCATCATTCTATGCACATAAAAACGTGTGAAGTCGTCTAGCAAAAAATAACTGAACGTGAAAATAAGCGCGATAGATGTATCGGATAATCCCGAAAAGATATGCGAAGAACTTGGTATAACATCGTGCAACCAATAAAAAATAATTGTCGCTAGTGCAATTTGAGAAATAAACAGCGGCGAAAACAACAGCAAAAAAACTTTATTAATTAAAAATAATTTATAGTCTGCTTTAGATGAGTTAGATAGCCAAATTCTTTTAGAAAAAACAAAGCCCAATGCACTCGATAGGCGGTACTTTTTAGAGAACACCAGCCACAGTACTGCAATAACAAATGCCGACAGCAGATACCCTAAAAACACTCTTTTTTTAGGGTCTAAAAAGGATGCTACGATATCATTCCAATAATCAACTAGCATGTAATTACATCACTTCTATCTGCATTTTCTTGATTATAAAAACCTAAAAAAGCGATAGCTCAGCCAGAGGCCAAGCTATCGCCAAGAACTAAATATTAATTAGTCGTTTTCTGCGCTCGTACCAGAACCTAACTTTTCAGCTAAACCGCCAAGACTAGATAGAGCATCGTGTGCACGTGCAGTGACATTGAATTGATCAACCATCAATTGCTGCACTTTTAGCATATGTAATTTATATTCTTCGAGTGACTCAGAAGATGCTTGCACATAATTACCACTAGCATCAATGCTAGCCACCTGAGTATTGCCCAATAGTACAGGGCTAAATCCGATGAGACGATTAAGCTTTACCGCAGTTTCACCTAGATTATTCTTACCCGTTTGTAGTGCTAAGGAAAAACCTTTTAGCTCACCCCAATGCTTTGCGTACTTTCTAAATATTGCAGAGGCATCGCCATTATTTTTAACTGTTGCACTTAAATTTTGAAGATCTTTATAAGTCTGGCCCGCATAGTTAAATACGGCCTCAGCTATCACTTGCTCCCAATTTTTGGCAATAACATCGGCGTACCCCTTTAATTTTGCACGCTTTTTATCACTCAACGCCTTACCTTTTGCTTTTTTAATCAGCGTACGACCATCGTAAAACGCTTGCGCAATCGTATGCAGGTATTTTGTTTTGCCGCCTTTATCTGCAGCCGCTGCATAATAAGCATGTGCGTATGCCATTTCAGTTTTTAGGTCGACCACGCCGTCATGATTGGCATCGGCCTTAGCAAAGGCAGCTTCTTTTTGCTTGTTGATACTATGTACATCTTTTGCCGTTAAATTAAGTGTATGCGCAGGCGCACCAAAATAACCAAAGGCCTCATCCCATACATGCTCTTTACCGGTATAAGGTTTGCCGGGCTTATAGGCTTGATTGTTGGGCTTTTTATCTGCCTCAAGTAGCTCGTCTAAATACTTATCGACGGCCTGATTATAAAAAACAGCGCCCATCGTAAATTTAGAAATCAATTGCGCGTAGTCATAACCTGTTAATGGATCGTAACCACCGTTAGTCTTGGACGCTTTATCAACCATAAAGGCCAATACCTCCGGCCCTGTCATATTACCTGGCCACCCAGGGATAGCCCCTTTGTAAGCCTTGCTCGATAAGTTTTTACCCTTAGAAATATCATCAACCATGGTTTGCTTAATAACAAAAGCACCTTTGGTTTTAGGGTCAATAATTGCTCTACCCTCAGCTTTACCTTCTAAGTAAGCCATCATCTTTGCTTTAATGGCTTCGCTATTCGTACCGTCTGCCTTTGACACTAGCTTTTTAAGCGAATTGTGTATCGCATGACGTGCAATCTGGCCACTGTAGCTTACAGATGTCTTCTTATCGCCTTCGTAGCCCTTAACGGTAACCGGAAAGTTTGCGTAGACATTTTTGTTACTAGAGCCATTTTCATGAGCCTGAGCAGCCATACCAAGGCTGGCGATGCTGATCGCCAAAATAGAGTGTACTTTTTTCATTTTTATTCCAATATAAAGCAATGGCAATTAGGTAAGTAAAGGGTTTAAAATAACGCACGGCATGATAATTATTATCATTTAGATTTACAAGAGAAAATGATTGATATTTAAGCAATTAATTCTATTAATCCTAATCTTTTGATAGCGTGTGGGTATAATTTAAACCCAGCCTATAGAATTGGCCGTATTATCGAGTAACGTTGCCCTATTGATCTTGCTCTATGTCAATTTAGTCGCTTATAAAGGCAACTTAAATTCTCAACACACTACAAGTAAGTAAATGCTTACAAACACCAAATCGCTTAAGAATGAAGATAACTATGCCAAAACAAAAAACTGGAGATTCCTACAGCTTCTCAGAGCAAGTACTCAAATGGTTTAAGATTCACGGTCGTAAGCACCTACCTTGGCAGACAGATAGAACCCCCTATCGAGTTTGGGTCTCAGAAATCATGCTACAGCAAACCCAAGTAGCTACAGTTATCCCCTATTATGAACGGTTTATGTCGCGCTTCCCTGATGTAGAGTCCCTTGCTGGGGCCTCACAAGATGAAGTGCTGCAACTATGGACTGGGCTTGGCTATTACGCTCGCGGCCGCAATTTACACAAATGTGCACAAATGATTAGCACACAATATAGTGGTGTTTTTCCTAAAAGCGTCGATGAACTAGAGCAATTACCGGGCATAGGCCGCTCTACAGCAGGTGCTATTATTAGCTTGGCACTTAAGCAGCGCGCCGCTATTTTGGACGGCAATGTAAAACGTGTTTTGGCCCGCTTCCATGCCGTGGAGGGCTGGCCTGGCAAGACATCCGTTAATAAGCAGTTATGGGCTATTGCCGAAAAATACACCCCCAACAATCAAGCTGCCGATTATACCCAGGCCATGATGGATTTGGGCGCTACGGTTTGTACACGCAGTAAGCCCAAATGCAGCGACTGCCCACTACAAAGCCATTGCGCCGCCTTTGAACTAGGCACACCCACAAACTACCCCACTAAAAAGCCTAAAAAGACTCTGCCCGTTAAGCACACTCAATTTTTGATTTTACAAAACAGTGCTGGCCATGTTTTGTTAGAACAACGGCCAACCGTTGGGATCTGGGGAGGCTTGTGGAGCTTTCCGGAATTAGCAGCCAGCGAGGACACCCATAGTTTTTGCGAAAAGAACTTTGGAGATATTATTGAGTGCACAGCAAAGCCTGACTTTAGGCATACGTTCAGCCACTATCACCTCGATATAACACCCATATACATTACTATTGAGCAAAGCCACAGGTTTATTGCCGACAATGATCAACAACAGTGGCTACCCCACCAACAATGGGAAACCTACGGTCTACCCGCCCCAGTGAAGAAGCTACTGGATGCTTTATGACATTGTTATAAAGCGTAATTAACGGCATCTATCCCGCCGCATTACTTGTATAATGCGGCCATAAGCAAACAGTTATCCCAATATTGATAAGGTAATATTATGTCTAGAATGGTTATGTGCAGAAAATACAAAAAAGAAATGGAAGGCTTAGCTGTGCCACCGTTACCCGGCGCTAAAGGTCAAGCCTTATTCGAAACCGTCTCTCAGCAAGCCTGGGGAGAATGGATGCAACACCAAACACTGATTATCAATGAAAAACAACTCAACCTCATGGACTTGGGTACTCGCGCTTATTTAAGCGAACAGATGGACAAGTTTTTTGACGGTGACGAGGTTGATCAGGCAGAAGGGTATGTACCTGAGCAAAAATAAATACTGGCAACTCGCGAAGGTTTGCTTACAGTAAACCTTCAATTAAAATAATATTTTTTTATTCGCTACCCTTAATATCATTTTCTTTAATTAAAATATCAAAATAATTTCTATCATTTGGCCGATCGTTAATATTTTCAGCAAAATCATCCCTACAACCTGTATTACAAAAACCTACGACTACGCCTCGATAAGTTATCAGCGAATCTGACTCAACAGATTTACCTGATCGCGGGCAATATTTATTAATTGACTTCATTGCTTATTTAACTCCACTAAAGGATTAAAAACCTTGGACAATATCTAATTGGGCGCCCGATAAAACCAACGCTGCTTTGATTCCGATAAGTAATTAGCAAAACGTGCTAACAAAACGGCCACTAGTAGTGTAAATGCCAAACGCGCCCAAAGTACGGCGGAAACATCTGCCCCTAGCAGCATAATAAGTAAGGTATCTTCTATTAAGCTGTGGCTTAAACTTAAAAAGGCCATAGTCAAAAAGATATCTTTAGGCTCAATTTGACCTGAACGTGCCTCTTTAATTAATAAACCTCCTCCAAAAGAAAGGCCTAACGTTAAACCTACAATCATAATATTAACTGCTTTGACACCAATCCCCAGCGCTCGCAAAACTGGAGAGAGCAGGGCATGTATGACCTTTTCTACACCAATAAATCGTAAAATTCTTATCAGTAATGTTAATCCCGCAATAATAAAAAACGCAATGACAAGGGTTTGCGCCTGCGTAACAAGCCAATCAAACCACGTAGTGCTTGCTATTTCAGGTTGCCATAAAATCGGAGACGGCATCTGTAGTAAATCAAATGAAGAATAAGTCAGATGTAGCAACACACCTAGCAACAGGGCACCACCAACACGTAGCAATAAAGTAAACCAGACACTCACACCCGTTGCGCGTGCAATAATCACCTCAACGGGGAGCCCATGCGCAAGCAAAATTAATGTGCCTAGTATACTTACCTGGGCTACCGTTAATTCACCGGCCAAACCTAACTGATAAAATACTGCCATACCTGCATAGATATTACCCACCATACTGGCCATCCACACGAGGCCCGTCTCACCCGGCAAGCCTACTATTCCCATCACCGGCTCAATCAATTCACCCAATTGTTGGATCCAACCCAGCACCTCGATCACTCGGACAACCAGTAAAATAGGAATCATAATCTTAACCAAGATCCAGAAAATCATCCAAACCTCAGAAAGCCAATTAATCGTTACTACTTTTAGAGCACTAAAACTAAACAAATCGCGCTTATTTTCCATTTGGCAGCCTTATTCTTGTCTTATTCAAAGATGGATAGAATAAAGCTATTTGAAATAATTAGTGCTTTTTTCTTAAAAAAAAGATAACTTTTATTTTTATTTAAACCAAAATAAGAAATATTATTAATGAAGCTCAACAATATAGATATCCGAATACTCCGCGAGCTGCAAAATAATGCAGATCAGACGAATCTGGCTCTCGCAGAAAAAGTAGGGCTATCTGCTCCTGCTTGCCTAAAACGCGTGCAGCGTTTAAAAAATGAAGGGGTTATAGATCGTATAGTGGCTATGGTGTCCACAGAGTCTATTAGCCGGCGACTAAATATGATTGTCGAAGTGAAAATGAAATCCGATAATCAACTTATGAATAAAGAGTTTATTCAAACAATTGCGAAAGTGCCCGAAGTTAAGCAATGCTATAAAGTTACCGGCGAGGTAGATTTTGTACTAATCGTAAATGTGACTGATATCTTTGAGTACGAGACATTTTGTAAAAACACGCTTTACGAAAACAGCAATATGCATAAATTTACGACATTAGTCAGTATGAAATGTACCAAATTCGATACCTCTCAACATGATTTGAGCTAACAATAAGAATCAAACAATTGAAGAGGCATTAGTATATACACTAAAAATAGTAGAATTTGCCATTCAATGACTAAAACACTTGACTCATCGGCCTAAAATCTCTTTAATACGCGCCTCGGCCCAAAAGGCCTATAGACCCTCATAAAGCCCGGATAGCTCAGTTGGTAGAGCAGAGGATTGAAAATCCTCGTGTCCTTGGTTCGATTCCGAGTCCGGGCACCATTTACACTTCCAGTAACATCCCATAAAGTCTTGCAGCCCTTGAAATACATAGGGTTAACCTATAGTCTTACTCCAAAGACGTCCGATAGTGTACCAACAAATCCAGTGTTATTCGATGGTATATCTGATGGTATTATTTATACCCTCAGTCAATATACCAACATAGGGCAAATATCGGGCTTTCATGGAGAGAGTCATGCCACTAACCGCCCAAGAAGTTAAAAACAAGAAAGCTACCGACAAACAATACAAAGTCTCTGACGAAAAAGGCCTGTTTTTGCTCGTTCATCCCAACGGCTCTAAGTATTGGCGTATGAATTACCGCTATGGTGGCAAACAAAAAACCTTAGCCCTTGGTGTTTACCCCGATATATCGCTAGCAGATGCTCGCGGCAAGCGTGATGATGCTCGCAGCTTAATTGCCAACGGCCTTGACCCGTCGGATATACAACGGGCTAAAAAGGTCGCTCAACACCAATCACAAGAGAATAGCTTTAAAGCCATCGCCTTAGAGTGGATAGCCAAAGAGACTGGCAAATGGTCAGATAGCTATACGCATAAAATTACCCGCCTACTCACTAAAGATATATTCCCAGCAATAGGGAGCCGCCCTATTAGCGAAATAACACCACCTGACTTACTTGCCTGCTTACGGAAGATAGAAGCCCGTGGAGTCGTCGAGACAGCTCATAGAGCTAAACGAATTGCAGGGCAAATATTTCGTTACGCTATTGCTACCGGTAGAGCCGAGCGAGACCCTAGCCATGACCTAAAAGGTGCCTTAGTAACTACACAAGCCTCTCACTTTGCCGCGATTACCGACCCTAAAGAAGTGGGCCCACTGTTATTAATGATTGATGACTACCAAGGCACGATAGAAGTATCTACCGCCTTAAAGCTCGCTCCTCTATTTTTTTGTAGACCCAAAGAGCTACGATATATGGAATGGTCGGAGATCCACTTTGATAAAGAGGAATGGCGTATACCTGGCGACAAAATGAAAGTGAAAGAAGACCACATAGTACCTCTGTGCTCGCAAGCCATGGAGATACTACAAAACTTCTTAAACATCACGGGCCACCGGCAATATGTATTCCCCAGCGCAAGAAGCCCAAAACGCCCAATGAGCGATAACGCATTATTATCAGCTATGAGAAGAATGGGTATACCAAAAGAAAAAATGACCCCTCATGGATTTAGAGCAATGGCTAGAACCTTATTGGATGAGGAATTGGGCTACCGCATTGAATGGATAGAATGCCAGCTCGCTCATGCTGTTAAAGATGCCAATGGTAGAGCCTATAACCGCACAACTTATTTAAGGCAGCGTAAAGATATGATGCAGCATTGGGCAGATTATTTGGATGAGCTGAAAGCAAAATCTATCACTAGTAATGTAGTTGCTGGTAATTTTAATGGTAGCAACTGCTAATCTCGCCCCAATTAATATCTCGAGAGTTTATATGAATTTTGATTTTATAGTTGCAGACTTTATGCCTGAGTACATTCAAAGAATATTCAGAAATTTTGATGGTACAGATGAAGAGCGGGTAAAATTAGACAATATTATTGATAGTTGGGGTAATCTTGAATTTAATGCTCTGTCGCTTCTTTTAAACTCTCATGAAATGGTTGGAGTATATAAATATCTGGCTCAGTATAAATTATCAGATCATATGTGGAGAGTTTTATTGGTTCAAGGTTTTGTCTATCCATATTCTGTCATTAAAAAAAAGGGAGAGTTATTAGAAAAAGAATGGTCCCGTATGATGATACATACATTAAACAATTTATCTCGCAGCCTCCATCAAACCTATGCAGTTTTATCTAGTGGTGAGATGGAAGCAATGATACATGGAGCTGACGAAGGTTTTTTTGGTGAGTTATTCGAAGCCGTAGAAAAAATAGAGCTTCCTATTATGAATGTTTTAAGGTTGCTAACTAAGCAACGTTGGCCTGAAAATTACTATCAGTATTTAATTGACCCTGAATTAGGAGATGATTTTAGTTGGCTTATTAAAAATGTATATGATTTAAAGAAAAAAGAAGCTCCTTGGATAAATGATATGGACAGCGATTTCAGAAAAGTCTCTATTGAGTTAAATGATGAGATTACGGCATCTAGCTTATTTACAAAATATAGGGTGCCATATCGACGCTTCATTTCTCTTTCACTTGAAAACATAGGGGGTATATGTGAAGAAGATAACAGGAAAAAAGTAAGATTTAAAAAGAATAAAAAAACTGTTCCTTCTGAAATTTCCTACATTTACTTAGAGGAAAAATACTGGGTTACAGTTTGTAGTTTACTTTTCAATCTTAACCCAGAGCATATTAAAGATACAGATAATATACAACGTGATTATAGAAAGTTTGAGGGTGTAAAAGATTTAGAGTAAGTGTATAGGATTTGAAAACGGTAAATTTGTATTTTCTAATCCTTTGAGGTTATATTTTAATATTGCTTTAATTCCTCGCAAGTCCCAGCACTTTCTGCTGGACAAAGTTATGAGGAATACAAATGACAGTTACAACCAATCTAACACAAGCAAGCAACGAACCTAATTACGACCCACTTATCAAACTCCCAAAAGTCTGTGAGATTACGGGTTTATCCAAATCAGCCATATACGAAAAAATGAAAGAGGGTACTTTCCCCCAAAGTATCGCTATCTCTTCTCGTAGTGTTGGCTGGCTTTTATCTGAGGTAAATAATTTTATTCAAGAGCGTGTTGCAGCCTCTCGCAAGGAGGTTAGTTAATGACGGTTGACAAGATTATCTCAAGCGCTTACCCAATAACTCTGGAGTTATTAAAAGCTCAAGGCTTAACCGAGAGTAACTATAAATATTACTCCATACAAAACACATTATTTGATTCTAATAAGAATAACGAGCATGTCATTGCAATTGGTTGGCCTGATGGTGTGTATTGCTTCTTTAAAAGCTCACAACCAATAGAGCTAAATCAATTATTTCCTAATCAGTTGGCCACTGCTTATAGAAATGCATCAAGCCACGAATCACTTATTTATGATTTGAGGTAACTAATATGCCAGATTTATTTAATACACCGATGGACGAGAAAGCGATTTTACACCCAAGCTACTTTGAAGATGCTGAATGCTTAAAGCAGGTGCGTATTTATGAAAGCTCACATTATTACCAGCTTGCAAATAATCAGTTTAAGCACTGTCGGACAAAGTGGTTTTACTGCAAATTAATTATTTGGCGAGATGACGAATGGATGCTTTATTTTGCACGCACTCATGCTTGGCCCCTTGATCAAAAGCCATTCCCTGAGCAATTAAAACAAGGGTATAGAGCAAGCAAAAATAGCAATTCTCATCTGTTCGATTTAACCGATGGGCGACCTTGTTATGAGCATAAAAAGGTCTCTTAAAAAATAAGTTCTGAGATAGGCTCTTTTGTGATTGATATTATTGATAAAGTTGATATTCGCACTTAACTCTTTGTTTTTATTAAACAATAAAATATCAACCTTGCTCAAAAACAATATCAAGTATCAATTTAGGTTATGTATTTTGGCCGCATTTTGTTTATTAATTAAACGGGTGACGGGTTTTGGAGTAATAGTAAATGTATGATTCTGTACTCAATCAGCTACGCAGTATTGGGCTGATTATCGATAATTTTGAATATGACACGAACTCAGTTATTCGGTGTAAAGCCGAAGGTGATACCGGCAAAAAATTGTCTGGTTGGTATCGGATATTCTCAGTGATTAGCAAGAAGGGCAATACCTATTACGTAGGCTCTTATGGCAATTGGAAGAATGCCGGTATACCTGAGGGTGGGCTCACGATTAAGTACGAAGGCGAGGCGCTATCTGCTGATGAGCAAAAAGCTATCCAAGAAAAGCAAAGAGAGGCACAAAGAGCATCAGAGAAAGAGCGACGACTAAAAGCCGAGGAAGCTGCTAAGCGAGCTACTGATATTTGGGAAGGTTTACCTAGCGATGGATATTCTGAATACCTAAAGAAGAAAAAAGTCGCAGGCTTTGGTGTGCGCTTTTCTCGTGGCTCTGTCGTCATCCCCCTTAAAAATGCTAGTGATAAGTTAGTTGGCCTACAGTTTATTTATGCCGGTGGTGACAAAAAATTCTTAACCGGAACAGCTAAAAGCGAAGCGTTTCATTTAATGGGTGAGATATTGCCAGAAAGCTCTTTAGTTATTGCCGAGGGATATGCCACCGCTGCCAGTATTCATATGGCAACGGGTTATCCAGTCGCTATTGCCTTTGATGCGGGTAATATTATTAAAGTCACTAAGGTGTTACGTAAGGCTTACCCTCAACAGGCTTTACTTATTGCCGCCGATGACGACAGCAACCAAAAGGGGGTTGAATCAGCAAGAAAGGCAGCCAGTAAAACAAAAGCATTGATCGTATTACCTGCCTTTAAAAACAAGGGAGAGCAGACAGACTTTAATGATTTGCATGTTAGTGAGGGGCTACCTGTTGTTGCGACTCAAATTAATGCAGCCTTAAACCAAGTGGCCCCAATTAGTAATATCGAGACATCAGCCAGTGTAACGATAAAAGGAACAGGCTTTTCGATAACAGATGAGGGCGTGTTTTATAGTAACCCCGATGAAGATAGCGACGAAGCACGTTTTAGAGTGTGTGCCAGGCTAGATGTTTTAGCGTGGGCACGCGTTAAAGACGATGAGGGATGGTCGTTGTTGATTCGTTTTTTAAATCGAGATTCCCGACCTGTCGAGTTATTACTTTCTGCGGGCTTATTTGCATCGGATAGTACATCGAGATTACTTGAGCCGCTTTATTTAGCGGGATTAGAAATTGACCCTCACCGTAATAGCAAAAAGCGTTTATCAGAATATTTACAACGCTCAAAACCCAAAAAAAGAGTAAAGCTTGTTCATAAGCTAGGTTGGTCTTTGGGGGCTTACGTATTGCCTTATGAGGTTATTGGTAACCCCGAAGAGCCCATTCATTATCAGTCTGGCCGCAACCTGCTAAATAATTCCGCAGTGAATGGCTCGTTAGAGGGCTGGAAAAACAATGTAGCGGTTTACTGCCAAGGTAACCCCGTTGTGATGTTTGCCGCTTGCCTTGCCTTTGCAGCACCACTTTTAGAGCTGCTCCAAATGAATACGATTGGGTTTCATATGATGGGTAGCTCAAGCTTGGGGAAATCCAGTATTGCTATATTAGCGGGTTCTGTTTGTGGCGGTTTAAATTACCCTAAAACATGGAATACGACAGCCGCAGCATTAGAGCCAATGGCTGCCGAGCATAGTGATTCATTACTCATACTAGACGAGATCAAAGAGGCCGATGCCTTTACCATTGGTAAAACGGTGTATCAGTTAGGCAACCAGAAAGGTAAGAGTAGGGCCACTGATACTGGCAGCGCTACGCGCAAACAGCATGAGTGGCGATTAGTTTGGTTAAGTAATGGAGAGAAGACACTCAAGCATCTACTGGCAGAGGCGGGTAAAAACGTTGATGCAGGCATGGAAATGCGAATGCTACATATCAATGTGGATTTTAATAAAACCCAAGCAGAGCGAGATTCAAAAGGCATCTATCAAGAGCTACATAGCTTTGCTCATGGCGCATCACTGTCCGATCACCTCAAGTTAGAGGTCGCTAAAAATCATGGATACCCTCTTAAGGTATTTATAGAGTATTTAGTAAACCTGCCGGACTCAGAAAAACAAAAGCTAATTAGTTCGCTACGCCGAAAAATAGAAGCGTTTAAACAAGATAACCTGAGCGATAAGGCCAGTGGCCAAGCGAGAAGAGCGGGTACTGCTTTTGGTTTAGTAAGTTGCTGTGGCGAGCTAGCTACTCATTGGGGGATTACCGGTTGGAAAAAAGGCGAAGCGAATCAGGCCGCATCACTACTCTTTAAAAATTGGCTGAGTGATCGAGGCGGTGAAGGCAATGCAGAAGCGACAGCGATCATTGAGCACGTAATCCATGAGTTGCAAACAAAAGGAGAGAGCCACTTTACTCGATGGGATAAAGACGAGCCCAAAGTCGATACCCATCAACCAAGAAGCACCGTTAGATTAGGTTATCGAAAAATCACAGAGTCACACGAATACGGCAAAAGCTCATACACAGAAGAGGAGTTTTATATCTTTAAAACCGCCTTTAAAAAAGAGATCTGTAAGGGGCTGCCTTATCGAAGAGTATGCGAGCTTTTAAAAGAGCGTGATGCATTGGTGACACACAAAGGACGAGGGTTTTTGTACCAAGCTTTGTTACCTGGTGCAGGTAAAAAAAAGACAGATGTGTATTTAATTAAAATGTCTGCTTTGCAGGAGTTATTTGGAGACAATGGATTAGATGAAGCAGCCTAAACTTTTATCAAGCTACGATTCTCTGATATATAGAGATTACTTGTAAAACTCCAAGCTCGATTCAAGGTAGACATTGGGGTAGTTCGATATTCAGATCCCCTGCGTTAAAGACTAATTGTTGCTATCTATCTGACGGTTACTCTGACTCTTGGCATAGGTTGCGCTCTTTTAGCTTATGATGTATAACTAGCAGTGCTCTTGGTAGGAGCCTGCCGCTCGTCGTTGCAAAGCTTTTTGAAGTACTACTTTCATACAATATTACTTACTCAATATTTTTATTCGGGTTTGTTGAGCGGTTGACGAGCGACGCTGTTAAGCAAGCCGGGAGATTAAAAATGTTGAATCTACATGTTCAGCCATCGACAATTGGTGGCATTAAACGTCTTGCTAAACAGCTTAAAAAAGCGGATAGCATCCCTCATCATGAAGCTTTGGATATTGCTGCACGAAGCGCTTCGTTTGAAAATTTTGCACATGCGCGCAACAAGCTTCAAAATTCAAATGTGATCAAATCAGGCTATCAATTATTTTTTACGGTCTATTGGTATGATCGAAAAGAATATAAAGCTGGCAGAGAAGTACTTGAAGTGGAGCTTTCGATGCCTTTGCTCGAAATAGCTACCAAAAGTGAACTTAAAAGCTCTAATGGTCTAGGATGGTTTAGACTTGCCTCGCCAGACCACTTCGTAAGCGATCATGTCAACCACTCGCAAGAAGAAGCAAGAAAGCAAATTTGTAAAGCTGTCAGGGTGTTAAGGTTTATAGAAGCAACTGGCTTAAAGCCTAGCAGAGACTACGAAGCAGCCTACCCCAAAAGAGATCATAATAACAAGCTTCCTAAAACTGATCATTCAACTTATTGGTATGCCCCAGATACAGGGCAATTCGTCTTAATTGATGAGCCTTACCTTGATCCAGTAGTAGATGGCGAAAGAGCTGCATGGGCCAAAAAGCATAACTGGCATTTACAAGCTTCAAAGTGGCATGGAATGTATTGTCCAAGCATGTCAAACCTGTTTGTCGCTACAGATGCATCGACAGGATATAACTTTAAAAACTTAATGGCTAAAATTAACAACCTGCCTAACTCAATAACTGAAGGTAACTGGGTGGGTATATCTACCAAAGGACATGATACTTTTTTCAGTCCCCTCTCTGTTACACTGCAAGACAAAAAGAGAGCTGTGGCTAAAGGCACCATATACAGGGAAGCAAGTAGCAAGACATTGCCTATGAGAAGCTGGGATGCACCACGCAATGAACGTCGACCAAATGCTGTTATGTCTATTGAGTCCCACCAGCTTGCAGCAGAACTGATAAAAGCAGCCCAACAATCTAAGGCAAAGCCGTTTGCTGTTGATATGCAATTATCTGATATCAAGAGTAAATTAGAGGATTGGTTTTTTGCAGAGTATGATAAAAGCGTAACCGATAACTTTGGTCTTTTTTATTACGAAAATACTGATAAAAATGACCTGTTTGTTTCATGCGCTGATTCATCAAAAGGCGTTATTGATCTGCTACAGGAATTGAAAGCCATGCTACTGGGCGCCTATATTGATTGTGAGCCTTTAAGAAAAATAATTAGAAAACTTGACCTTTCGATTAAATTGACTTCAAGACTTATATAACGTTGTAAAATAAAAGTTGCCTGCGGAAAATAGCGGGCGCTTTTTTCCGTAGCATACTCCTTCAATTATCGAAAACAGTATGTTTATGCTGAAGATTGTTCTCAATTTCTATCTTATTCTTCAATAGATTCTTTTAGGTTGTTGCTTTTTAAAACAAAATCTCGTGTTATTGAGTATTGTTCGTTTAGAGATTTTTCTAGAATATTTAACTTAATACTTGGCTCGCAGATTTTGCTACCTTTTTTGAATAACTTACATTCTCTACTCAGGTATATAAGGTGAGTTTTAGGATTGGCAATAATAAAATAGTTCTCACCTTCCACCGTATCGATTTTAAAACAGCCTATATTATTAGAGTTAAATTTGTCTAAGCAAAAACCACTTTCGAGATATGCATTTCTTTGATCTTCAGCTAGATCTTGACCCGTCTTAGATGCCCAGGCAATACTAAATGAAAGGAATATAACAAGTAATACTCCAGCGCCCCAGATTGCTGACGGCCATTCTATAGACTTACTTATAGAATCGATAATCCGTATAAATAAATCTAAAAACCTATCTTTCAATTTATCAGCTAAGGATAATTCCTTAGAGTCTGTTCCACTATTCTCGTTATCGCTACTTTCTTTTTTTTCTTCTTTTTTGATATGGTATTTAGCAGGCGCAATATTTACTTTCGTGAGAATTATAAAAAATATAAACGCAAGTAATGTCCAGCCTGTAAGTATTATCCCAATTGACTTTGCGATTAACCAAATACTAACAAACCCACTTGAGAAAACTGGGCGATTATAGATGTCAGGGCTTACGCCAAACCCACCTAGGTAAGCAGTATCAAAAACCCAGTAAACAAGTTTTACAAAAGGAATAAGTAGCCCTAGTGATGCTGTAGATATGATAGCTTTTGCTGTAATGGTTCGCTTGATTCCCGTAACTACTTTATCTACGGTATTTGGTATGTCCATATTATTTCTATCCATTTACTAATTTTTAAGTTACAAAGTTGATAATTGATATCGTTTTTTGCCAGAATTGATATTTATTTTTCTATATAAATCATAGAGTTACATGAGAATATCAACATTATCAATTATATCAATGCAAAAACACCCTATCTCAGTATTCCCCCGTCCCCATGATACTATCATTCATCTGCGCTTTATTTATACACTAGACTGAACATTTATAGCTTTGTATAAAATAAAGCCAAAAGGTATATATTCATTTTTTAGCCGTAGTAAGTAGGTAGCCTAGCACTTTGGCAGACAGCTAAAAGGTACTCCTGAATAACATATGTGTACGGGTGTGAAACTCGCAGTTTGTTAACAGCTGAGCAGATTTCTAGAGGGGGGTCCGTTTTCTGTTGCATTGCTAAGGTACTTCTGAGGGATTCATATCTACGGGGCAAGAGTGCGTGCGTGCTTTCTCTACAGCTAAGAAATGTATTTGTACTTCCTTCCTTTGGTAAAGGCGGGGGTATTTAAAAATGATAAGGCCTGATACCGGACACCACCACTCTAGAGAGATTTTTATAGGGCTCGAAATGAAATGGGAAAACCCATATGAATATGATGTAATAAGGTTTGTAGCACTCGAGATGCATAGATTACTTGTATTGGATCCTATATAGAATATTATGTGGTTAACTGCTTTTGATATTTCAGATTTAAGCCTTTTATTTACTGACGGCCCCATATTAGTTTCTCTTTGGGGGATACTAATTCTAAGTATAAGTTTATATCTTGTAAGACATGCTAATTCGTTAGCAAATGCTGCTATACCTGTTCTTTTATTTTTTCATGTAATCACGTCTGCTTCATATATTATTGTTCACTTCAAACATGTCCAGTCACTAAAAACTGGAGAACATTTAACTATTGAAGGTGAGATGACATACATTCTTGAAGAGTGGCACAGTACCACCTTTAGAGTAGGTGAAAGAAAATTTCAATTAGGTAATAGATCATTTGGAGCCGATCCGTCTTATGAGATTACAGAAAATCTCAAAAGAGCAAAAAAAGTTCGCATTTTATATAAAAGTACTGACGATGATTTTAATAGCATTAATAAAATATTAAAAATGGATCTATTCTACCGCGGACGCTAGATATTATAAGACTATGAATTTCAATAGAGTTTAAATAGGGGGGGTATAAATCCTCATAGAGTTATAGAGCGGTGACCACCACTTTAGTCCTCTGTTTACGAAATACAAAATTTTAGGGAGGGGGGTTAATTTTTCTAGCCGTTCTCAGGTGTTTATAAATATAGCTAACCTCCTTCATAACCTTTGTTCAAAAACGCTCTATAGCGGTATAAGCAGCCCATATAACACAGCTGCTATACCGCTAGTTTTTAATCTATCTATCCTAATACGCCTTTACCGTAATCTCCGTTACCATAATAAAAAGGGGTATCCTCAGGCATTGCGAATAAACCAATATTAGGCTTATGTTTATGAGTCTGTAGGTCTACGTTAATTGACCTTTGTACTACTTCATAAAGACTAGTCGATTTATTGGCTGCCCTCTCAATAGTAGCGGCCAATTGGCCTCTGTAGGCGGGAGTAACGATACTCTCATTATCTATTATGTCATCTTGTTGCAATAAGCGACTGGTATCAGCTATAAACCAATTAAGCTCCAGTAACTCATATAGCGCATGGCATAACGCCTTCATATTAACTTGATGTTCTTCTGATTTATGGCTCATGTGTCGCTCCCCTTTGGCAGGTTCGGTACAGATGGTTTAGGATTGGTCTTATCTAATGCCTCAAGCAGTCGATCTCTTTCTTTAGGGTTGTCGAGTATCTGGGAAAATAACGATAACTCTTCATCATTTAGCTTTTGATTTAGTTCTTGCCAAAGACCTTTTACTTGTTGTTTAAGCTTTGCTTGTTCTTGTGTATTCATACTATCTTTACCTTTATTGGTTAAATTAGTACAAAACCTTATATAACTCGCTATTAAAACTAGGGCATTAAAAATATTTGTTGGTATATCTGATGGTATAAACTTAATTAATAAAAATTAATTTATTACAAATCAATACCTTAAGACACTAGTTGTATAGCGAGTCCGGCACCATTTTTCTTTGTAACACCTCAAACTTTTATATTTGTATTTCATTTGCGCTCATTGGCTCGACATCGAACTGTGTTCGATTAATTCATGCATCCACGGCCTTCACCCCTAAGGGGCAGCAGAACTGTCTTTATCATTCTTTCTTCTTGAATTTTTGCCTCAACCTCCGTTGTAGGGCAGCTTCGGCGATGATGAAAACCATGAAAATAGTGACTTTACTGAACCGCTGTAGAATTCTCTGACACAAAGATTAAGACTACCTAGCAACTAAGCAGTAATAACCTACTAGAGCTGGCGGAGCCCAAAGGCTTAACACCCCCTAAAGCCCCGGTTGTTTCACCTCCCTAAGGGCATGTCCTAATTTGCTGCTGCAAACCAAAGTCCAGCAATGAGAAATCGTGCTGCAGTTATTGGCAGCAACCACTTATGCTTTATTCATTGATTAAATCAATACCGCAGGGTAACTCGCTAATCCAATCGAGAAACTCATCAATCATCTTTTTACCAACAAAAGGGCTACCATGCTGCGGCACCAACATCTCTACATCTAGCTTTCTGACTCTATTTGCCCAAATACGACCCACTTTATTTGATGCCATATAACGCTGATGAAAACCACGCATATACGTAACATGCTCTTGAAAGTTCTCTACAGGCTTATCGGCGTCGTCATCCACTAAAGAGGCACCCATATCGCCACTAAAAAGTATTTTGCTCACAGGGTCATAAAATTGAAAGTTACCTACGGAATGCAAAAAATGCGCGGGCACCGCCTCAATATACGAGCGGCCAAAATCTATTCTTCCACCCTCGTCGGGCAAACCAATAATACGATCCTGCAAGTTGTCACCAAACTTACTGGTCACAAAGGATGATGCCAAATGAGGCAAGAACCTTGACCACAACTTAGAAGTTACTACGTGACACTGTGTATGCATCATCCAACGTGGGAGCGATGCAATAATATCTGGATCTTGGTGGGAGGCAAAAATGTAATCTAACTCCGACAACTTAACACGCTTACCAATCTCAATATTAAGAGGGGTATAAGTTAGATCACCACCAGGATCAATAAGACCTGCACGCCCATTATCAATTATCAAAAACTGATTAGCCTGAATGCCATAGCCCTCGACTAAGTGATTAAAAGAAATACACTGGTGTCCGTCGTGGTCATACAACACCGTTGCTTCATTATCTTTTGTTATTGCCATAAACCCTCTCTACCGTTGAGCATATCCATATCCAGTGCCGCATGGTATGAGATTTTTTAAATTTTCAATTGATATAGGTCAAGGTAGGCCGGTTATTCGAGAATAACTCTTACAATAGAGTCACGATCTTGAGCGAAATAAAATACTGCATCATCTAATTGCACGATAGGTGCAAGCAGCATACTTCCGCCTCCTTTTGCTCCTAGCACACACCCACTCTGTCATAAAAGTTTAACAAGAGCGTCATATATTAGGGTTTGTAGTGGATTATCTTTAGAAGAAATAACCGCATATTGCCAAGACTAGAGCCATGAAATTTAAAAAAGTCAGGAATATTGATACACCCTATACCGGAATCAGCGATGAAGATTACCAAATAGAAAAACGTCGTCTGCAAATCGAATTACTTCGTATCCAAAAGCGCATCAACCGAGAAGATAAAAAATTAGTTGTTGTATTTGAAGGCCGTGATGCTGCCGGTAAGGGCTCAACTATTAAGCGCTTTACTGAAAACATGATTCCCTCGTGCCATAAAGTTATTGCCTTGGGCATCCCTACATCTAACGAGTCCAAAAATTGGTTTAGGCGCTATCAAAAGCATTTTCCTAAACCTGGGCAAATTGTTTTCTTTGATCGGTCCTGGTACACGCGTGCGATGATAGAGCCAACAATGGGCTATTGCACTCAGCAACAGTATAAATACTTTATGAAAAAAGTATTGAAGTGGGAACAAAATCATATTGATAACGACACGCTAATCATAAAATTTTATTTATCTATCGACCAAGAAACACAATTACTGCGCTTTGAAGATCGCCTGGACAACCCGCTAACTTATTGGAAATTTTCTAATAATGATTTACATGCACGCAAAAAGTGGGAAGTTTTCACACAATTTAAAGATCAAATGTTGGAGCGCACCTCTTCTGAAAAGTCGCCATGGATTGTTATTAACGCCAACAAAAAGAGAGAAGCACGGCTAACGGCTATGTTACACGTTGTTAATTTGCTAGGGCGAGGAAAATTTGAAACACTCACAGGTGAAGACATTACTAAAACTTACAGCATTAAAGTAGGTGGGGTAAAATTTAGAGGATTAACCTACAGACAACTGTGCGTACTAGAAGAACTTAAAGAGCAAGAAGATCAATTTATTGATCTAGACGATAACACATAGGCAGGCTTATTTATGCAGAAAAACCCAATCCCAACCATGCAACAGACCTTAAATGTGCCTATTATCGAGTCGGCGGGAGGGTTAGTCTGCAACAAAAATCATCACATTTTATTAATGTTTAAGCGCGGCAAGTGGGATATGCCTAAAGGGCGCATAGAAGAGAACACAGGGCCAGCAGAATCTGCACTGCGTGAAGTACAAGAAGAAACCGGTCTGAACAGAAACAAACTGACAATACAATCTGAACTTGTGCCCACATGGCATACCACCCGGCATCAAAATACCAAGTACCTTAAAAAAACTCATTGGTATCTTATGGAGTACGATGGAGAAGATGACGATACTGCACCACAAGTTGAAGAAGGCATTATAGAGTGCCGCTGGATACACTTAAGTGATTTGCCACAGTACAGAGAATTATTGCGTGTACGCATCGACTACGTAATTGATTTTTGGCATCAAAACCTAGCCTATGTACCAAGGCCTTAATAACTTAAAAGCGATTTTAAAAGGTGAATAAAATGACGACAAAAATTGGCATTAATGGCTTTGGCCGCATAGGGCGTTTGAGTTTTCGAATTGCGTATCCTTGGGGCGATTTTGAATTTATAAAAATTAATGACCCTTCTGGCGATGCAGCAACACTTTCACACCTATTAAACTTTGATTCGGTCCATGGGCGTTGGGCTCACGATGCAACGCACGATGAAAATAATATAATTATCAATGACAGCGCCATTGCCGTTACACAAAACAGCAGCATCGATCAGACCGATTGGTCAGACTGCGATCTGGTTATAGAAGCATCGGGAAAATTTAAAACAAAAGAGTCACTGCAAACATATTTTGATCAGGGTGTTAAACGCGTACTTGTCACTGCACCAATAAAAGAAGACGGTGTACCTAATATTGTTATGGGTGTTAATGAATCGATATATGAGCCCGAGCAACACCGTATTATTACAGCAGCCTCTTGCACAACAAACTGCCTTGCACCTGTAGTTAAAGTCATTCACGAAAAATTCGGTATTCGCCACGGCTCCATGACGACGATTCACGACATTACCAACACACAAACAATTCTCGATGCACCTCATAAAGACCTTCGCCGCGCGCGTGCCTGTGGCATGAGTTTAATTCCCACAACAACTGGCTCGGCCACCGCTATTACTCATATATTCCCCGAGCTAAAAGGAAAATTAAATGGCCATGCCGTGCGCGTACCACTCGCCAATGCATCAATTACCGATTGTGTTTTTGAGCTTGAGCGCGCAACAACTGTAGAAGAAGTTAACCAATATTTGCAAGAAGCATCGGAGACTTACCTCAACGGGGTTTTGGGTTACGAAGAGCGCCCACTGGTTTCCATTGATTACAAAACTGATCCTAGGTCGGGCATAGTCGATGCACTATCAACCATGGTCATTAACGACACCCAGTTAAAACTGTATGTTTGGTACGATAATGAATGGGGCTATTCAAACCGTACAGCAGAGCTTGCAAAATTATTGGTGAACAAAGGCCTATAAAGCCATGAAAAATACTGCAGAGCAAAGCCGCCAGATTCGCCAATATATGCTGATCACGGGTAACTATTGGTCTTTCACTCTGACCGATGGCGCTTTACGCATGCTTGTTGTACTGTATTTCTATCAGCTGGGTTACACCCCATTAGCTATCGCTTTTTTGTTTTTACTCTACGAGGCCTTTGGCGTTGTTACTAACCTGATTGGCAGTTGGTTAGGCGCTCGCTTTGGCCTCAATAAGATTATGAATATTGGCCTACTACTGCAAATTATCGCACTGGCTTTATTATTAGTCCCTACCAGTTTTTTAAGTATTCCATGGGTTATGGCGGCACAGGCGCTATCAGGTATTGCCAAAGATCTTAATAAAATGAGCGCCAAAAGCTTTATTAAATTATTGGTACCCTCGAATCAAAACAGCCAGTTATTTAAGTGGGTTGCATTTTTAACAGGTTCTAAAAATGCGCTAAAAGGCTGTGGGTTTTTCTTAGGTGGTTTACTGTTATCGGGCTTTGGCTTTCGTGGTGCGATATTGATAATGGCGCTAGCCTTATTAATCGTTTGGATAATCAGTCTACTTAAATTAAAAGGCAGCCTTGGACAAAGCAAAAACAAACCAAAATTTAAAGCTATCTTTGCCAAAAGCTCATCCATCAATTATTTATCCGCCGCCAGAATGTTTTTATTTGGCGCACGCGATGTCTGGTTTGTGGTTGCCTTACCCGTATTTCTTTCCAGCCAGTTGCAGTGGTCACATACTTTTGTTGGCGGTTTTTTTGCCGTATGGGTAATTTTATACGGTATTGTTCAATCACTAACACCTAAATTAATTGGCAAAAAAAATCAGTCGAAGGCAAATGGCCGTACCGCCTTTGCAACAGCATTACCATTGGCAACTACACCCTTTTTAATTGCTCTAGGCATGTATTACAACTGGCCATTAGCTATAACTGTGGTTGGTGGCTTATTAATTTTTGGGGCTATATTTGCTATCAACTCTGCTCTGCATAGTTATCTTATTGTGCAATATGCATCGAGAGAAGATGTCGCGCTCGATGTAGGTTTTTACTATATGGCTAATGCCATGGGGCGCTTAATAGGAACTGTGCTTTCTGGCTTGGCATTTCAATTATACGGCCTCGAAATATGCCTGCTTATCTCTGGTAGCTTTATTCTTGTTGCTGCAATTTTGTCTTTGCGTATTGACCAAGCTGCCGATAGAAATATCGAGAAAATTAGTACACACTAAAGCTTGATCGCTTTGTATATAATTTTTAGCTCGAAATAAAAAAGCCAAACATAGACTGTTTGGCTTTTTGTAGAAAACACTTTCTTAAAAAAACTTACACTCTGAATTGTTGAACCAAGTGGACTAGCTCGCTAGCTTGACTCTCCAGAGATGATGCAGTCTCTTTATTTTTTTCCGTTGCCTCGGCTGCCTTTTCAGATTCGGCGAGAATCTGCGTCAGGTTTGTATTAATGTTTTCTCCAACCTGACTCTGCTCTTTTGCCGAGCTGGCAATTTGTGCATTCATAGTATTTATAGAACTCACTGCAGTCGCAATATCATCCAAACAGTCACCTGCACTAACAGAGTGCCCAACGGTTTCTTCGCCAACGGATTTACTAGATAGCATGACATTAACGGCTTCTTCCGAGCCTTTTTGCAAGCGCTCGATCATCTCTTGAATTTCTTGGGTACTATCTTGCGTGCGGCTAGCCAAGGTACGCACCTCATCGGCAACGACTGCAAAGCCTCGCCCTTGCTCACCAGCACGAGCTGCCTCAATCGCTGCATTAAGCGCTAGCAAGTTGGTTTGCTCTGCTATGCTGCGAATAACATCAAGTACCGTAACAATATCGCCGACATTGCCTTTTAAATCATTAATGACACTGGAGGCTTTATCGACTTCGCTCACCAATAACTTAACAGACTCGATGCCTTTAGAGACAACCTCTTTAGCACTAGAGCAACTGGTATTCGCTTCATTGGCAGAATTAGCGGCCTCTACCGCATTATCAGAAACCTCTTGCGCAGAGCTAGACATCTGATTCATAGCCGTTGTCACCATATCTGTTTGCCCTCGCTGCGCACTTACCGAGCTAGCAATTTGTGTCGATAACTCGTGACTGCTCCCAGCAGAGACAGTAACTGCCTCAACGGTACCTGATGTTTTCTTCACTAGCGTATGAATCTGTTCGATAAAGGCATTAAAACCTCTCGCTAAATCACTAAGTTCATCATTGCTCGTCATATCTAAACGCTGGGTTAAGTCACCGTCTTTATTGGCGAAATCATGCAATCGATCGGTTAAATGGCGTAAAGGCTTCGTTATACTGTTTGTTAGAGCCAAACTCAGCGCAATTAAAATAGCCACAATAACAGCAGAAACCAATATCGTAGAAATAATCGTGGCTTTTATCTGCTCTAATTGCTCTGTCTCTAATTTAGCAATACTGGTATCAATATCATCGATATAAAAGCCGGTACCGAGCATCCACTTTAGCTCAGGGATCCAAATCGAGTAACTGAGCTTCATGAATTGACCTTCTTGATTCAGCTTTGGCCAATCATATATAACGTAGTCTCCGCCGTTTTTAGCCCCTTTAATCAAATCTTGAATAAATGGAATACCGTTTTTGGACTTTAAACCCCATAGGTTTTTGCCTATGAGCGATGCCTTTGCATGAGAGGTAACAACACCATCACCAGAGTAGGCAAAGAAGTAGCCGTTTTCACCAAAGCGTAAGTTATTTAGGCGCTCAATAACTTTATCCGTTGGCTGTTCGCTGACTAACAGGTCTTTAACACCCGTATAGGCGAGGTCCGTGTAGTGTTTTAACTCCTTCTTTTTGGCTTGCATTAAGCTATCGCGGGTTGCTTCAATATTTTTATCGGAGTGAGCTGTGAGCTCTAAAACACTCATCGTTGTTAATATAATTGCACTGACCAGCACGGTAGTAATGGATAGTGCTAAAATTTTGGTTTTAATCTTCATCAAAAATCCCATTTAAAATTGGCATACCTTAAGTGTAGCCAAGGAACGCGGAAAAGCAGAAAAAAATAAGAATTATCAGTAAATAGATGCCAACTCTAAATAAAAAGTTTGATAGAAGAAAATACAAAGTCGTGAGGATAGTGGATGCGAGTCTAGAAGGGCGCTGATAAAGCCGAAATTAACAGCTAATCACTTAACTTGGGAACTTTAACCCTACAAAAAAGCCCCGCACAATGGCGAGGCTTTATAGGTAAACTAAAAAGAGGGAAATTATTTTTTCGCGCGTTTACGCTCGTTTTCAGTCAATAGCTTTTTACGAATACGAATAGACTCTGGCGTCACTTCAACTAGCTCATCGTCTTCGATAAACTCAAGCGCTTGCTCAAGGGTATGCTTAATAGGTGGCGACAATGTTAACGCCTCATCGGTACCCGATGCACGGACGTTAGTTAGCTGCTTACCTTTAATGGGGTTAACTGCAAGGTCATTATCGCGCGAGTGAATACCAATAACTTGGCCTTCATAAACATCGATCGCGTGACCTAAAAACAAGCGACCACGGCTTTGTAGGTTAAACAGTGCATAAGCGGCGGTTTTACCTTTGAGCATACTGACAAGTACGCCGTTTTGGCGTGATTTAACTTCGCCATCTTTAACAGGGCCGTAGTGGTCAAACACACTAGTCATAATACCCGAGCCCGATGTCATGGTCATAAACAAACCACGGAAACCAATCAAACCACGAGAAGGCACGATAAACTCTAATTTAACGCGACCTTTACCGTCTGGCTCCATATTGGTTAACTCGGCTTTACGCAAACCAAACTCTTCCATTACCGAGCCTTGGTGCTGCTCTTCAACATCAATCACTACCTGCTCAAAAGGCTCGTGAATTTCGCCATCAACCTCGCGTTGCACCACTTCAGGGCGCGACACACCCATTTCAAAGCCTTCGCGACGCATAGTCTCGATCAGTACAGAAAGGTGCAACTCACCACGGCCAGACACTTTAAATTTATCAGGGCTATCACCAGTCGCAACACGTAGCGCAACATTGTGAATCAATTCTTGCTCTAGGCGCTCACGAATATTACGCGAAGTAACAAATTTGCCTTCTTTACCTGCAAAAGGAGAGTCATTAACACTAAAAGTCATGCTCACGGTTGGCTCATCAACGGTTAAAGCAGGTAACGCCTCAACATGGTCTGGGTCGCATAATGTATCCGAGATACTCAGGCCATCGATGCCATTAATACAGACGATATCACCGGCTTTGGCCTCTTCAACGTCAACTCGATCAAGGCCAAGGTAGCCTTTAACATTAAGCACTTTACCTTTACGCTCTTTACCATCAGAGGAATGAATAATGACCTGCTGATTGGGCTTCATACGACCTCGAACGATACGGCCAATACCGATAACACCAACATAGCTGTCGTAATCGAGTGCCGAGATCTGCATTTGCAAGGTACCGTTTGGGTCAACTTCTGGTGCCGGCACTTTTTCGGTAATCATTTCAAACAATGGCGACATATCCTCGGCAAGGTCGTCGGCATCAAGGCCAGCAATACCATTAAGCGCCGAAGCAAAGATAATAGGGAAGTCCAATTGCTCGTCAGTGGCACCAAGGCGGTCGAATAGATCAAATACCTGATCCACAACCCAGTCAGGACGTGCACCTGGACGATCAACCTTGTTCACAACAACAATGGGCTTTAAACCACGTTCAAAAGCCTTAGACGTCACAAAACGCGTTTGCGGCATCGGGCCGTCCACAGCATCGACCAACAGTAGAACGGAGTCGACCATTGATAATACGCGTTCAACCTCACCACCAAAGTCGGCGTGTCCCGGTGTGTCTACAATATTAATGTGATAGTCATTCCACTCAATGGCAGTGTTTTTAGCAAGAATCGTAATGCCGCGCTCTTTTTCTTGATCGTTAGAGTCCATTACTCGCTCAGCACCCTGATCTTTGCGATCAAGCGTACCTGATTGACTTAAAAGTTTATCAACCAAGGTAGTTTTACCGTGGTCAACGTGCGCGATAATGGCGATATTACGTAGTTTTTCAATCACAGGGAGGGCCCAACTAGAGATGAGTGGATTTTTAAAGGCGCGAATTATACGGGGGAAACACCCTAACTCCTACTGTTATTTGGTTATTCGCGCAACTAAGCCCTAATTTAGCGTACTTTTATGCTGTTTTAATGACAAAGGCGATAATAAACACCCAACATTACTTAAATCCAAAGGGATTACCATCAGTTTTTCGGCTTGCCTTAGCAGGCGGCGGCGTTAATCGAATGATACCTGTTTCGCTGACATCGCCATCGTTATAGATATAGCAGCGATACATTATATCTTTAGTGCCACTTTTGCGATTCTCATCGCGATAAACACTGACATTATAAAAAAGCTTATAGCCACCATATTCATCATCATAACGACTCGATAAGTGATTAAGTGTCGAGGACTGCAAGACTTTATTGTATTTATCTTTAACTTTTTGATCACACACAAGCTTGGCATCCAACATGGAACTCAACCCCTTAGCTTTACCAGTACCTGAAAAAGTAAGATTGGTGCGAAAGGTTGTCTCGGACGTAAGAAAGGCCGTTAACGCAATAGTAATGAGCACAACCACCACCAGTGCTATGATAAGTATCTGCCAAAATAACTTTTGTTTTGGGTCTGACTGCTGGTTTTTTAGTTTTTTCTTTACTTGCTTGGCCATAGCCATCTATCACTTTTGTCGTTACTTATGGATTACTCTTTATAAAAGTGTAGATGTAGAACGATTATTTAGCCGAAATATTGCCAAAATAATTAAAGAATCTCTAACTAATCTCAGACAACTATAGATTCTTTAAAGGTAATCAAAACTCACTTCTCGCTCCTGCCAGTATTCATCTAACAAACGGCCAACAGTATTAGGCACGACCAAGTGAGATGCATAGTAAGTATGCAGGCAACGAATACGTGTAAAATTTTCTATACCACCTATGCCGCGTGTCTCAAATACGCTAGAAAAGCCTAGCTGATCTAGCGCTAACTTGTGCTCAGGCAGCATGAGCTTATTACGCAATTCAATATGATCCAGGTGATCTTGCTGCATCGCGCTTTGTAATTCTGGCGATTCGTCAATACGTTTTTGTAGCCGTGCGATTAACCCCCCGGCCTCTAACTTATCAATCTCGTAGTTCAGTTGTTTGTCTACCAGCCAAAATAAGGTTGGAAAAGGCTTTTTATTAACCATTGATTCAACCTGAGTAACCACAGGAAGCCCCACTTTTGTGCGTACATTAATTGCGGCCAAGCCACGCGGTGTACGCCCTAACAAGGCCTTTACATTATTGCGATCTTCATCACTAATAGTGGAGATAATAGGCTGTACCAGCTTTTCCATAACAAAAACAACGTAAAAAATTAAAAGAGGCATATTAACACATCGCGCTTTTTGGAAAGACCATGTAAACTGGCGCGCGGAGAAAAAACTTGGGTTGGGCGTATTGTTGCCATAAAAGCACCAAAAAGAACAGGAAAGCCCGCCCCAAAATAAAACATTACATAAGCAGCTAGCAGCTCCTACAAAAATCGCACCATATTGGCGCGTTAATATGCGGGATCGCACACAATTGGTGCAAATCTTTTACCTTTATATGTGCATATTTTCTCCAAGCCTCTATTTAATGGGCCTAGAGCAAATAATACACTGTGGTATGAGTATTGCATTTTCGGCCATATCGAGCTGATCTATAGCTATTTATTTAAGGTTAGAATAACAAACTATTTACATACATTACTGATAAACGACAGCCATTTCGGAGGACTCATATGTCGGCACAAACTCTTGGCCTAATCACAGAAAACGAAGCAAAGTGGGTAGACCTACGCTTTACAGACACCAAAGGTAAAGAACAACACGTTAGCATTCCTGTTGGGGAAGTAGACGAAGGTTTCTTTGAAGAAGGTAAAATGTTCGACGGTTCTTCAATCGCTGGCTGGAAAGGTATTAACGAATCAGACATGATTTTAATGCCAGATGACAGCACTGCCATTATGGACCCTTTCACCGACGAGCCAACTATTATTATTCGCTGTAGCATTGTTGAGCCATCTACTGGTGAAGGCTACAACCGCGACCCACGCTCTATCGCTCAACGCGCTGAAGCATACCTTGCCTCTACTGGCATGGGCGACTCTGCCATGTTCGGTCCTGAGCCAGAATTTTTTGTCTTTGATGACGTAAAATGGAACTCTGACATGTCAGGCTCTTACTACAAAATCAATTCAGAAGAAGCAGCTTGGTCTTCAGGCGAAAGCTTCGCCGATGGCAACATGGGTCACCGACCTGGCGTTAAAGGCGGCTACTTCCCAGTACCACCTGTTGATTCACTACACGACATTCGTGGTGCAATGTGTGGCGCGATGGAAGCAATGGGCTTATACATCGAAGTACATCACCACGAAGTAGGTACTGCTGGTCAGTGTGAAATCGGCGTTGGTGCAAACACACTAACCAAAAAAGCAGACGAAGTACAAATTCTTAAGTACTGCGTACACAATGTTGCTCACGCTTACGGTAAAACAGCAACCTTTATGCCTAAACCAATCGTTGGCGACAACGGTAGCGGCATGCACGTGCATATGTCTTACTCTAAAGATGGTACTAACCAGTTTGCTGGCGATGCGTACGCGGGCCTTAGCGAAACTGCATTATTCTACATTGGCGGTATCATCAAGCATGCTAAAGCGCTTAACGCCTTTTGTAATGCATCAACTAACTCTTACAAGCGTTTAGTTCCAGGCTTCGAAGCGCCTGTTATCTTGGCATACTCTGCACGTAACCGCTCTGCATCAATTCGTATCCCTTATGTGACTTCACCTAAAGGCAAGCGTGTTGAAACTCGTTTCCCTGATCCAACAGCTAACCCATACCTAGCATTCTCTGCGTTGCTAATGGCTGGCCTTGACGGCGTGAAAAACAAAATTCACCCTGGCGATTCAGCGGATAAAGATTTATACGACCTACCTCCAGAAGAGCTCGCTGAGTACCCAACAGTTTGTGCAAGCCTAGAGGAAGCATTAGATTCATTAGATGCAGATCGTGACTTCTTAACTGCTGGCGGCGTATTCGATAACGATATGATCGATGCATACATCGAGCTTAAGCGTGAAGAAGTAGAAAAACTAAACATGACAACTCACCCAATCGAGTTTGATATGTACTACAGCTGCTAATTAATAGCTGCTTAAAATTAAAAACCCGCTTTTAAGCGGGTTTTTTTATGCCTGTCTTTTTACAAAATAACAATCGACCTTCCTCATAGCACTTCCTCTTTTTTCAATACTACTATAGGAATAGCCGCTGCCATTATCAAATACTTGGCTGAGGGATAAAAATATACTCAATGCACCAAAAAATACTAGCCACAATACAGCTGCACCAAAATAGTGCATACTATTCCTAAGCTTGATGTCTATGCCCACTAGGCCGCACTAAACCCAAGCATATAGTGCATGGCCTGATAATTGCTTTTATCTACTTAATAGCTACCCGTTACATAAAATAGTTACCACATATATGCTGCCAGACTACAAAACATTACTCGATAATCTGACCACTGCTGTTATTGTGGCTGATGAGCAATTACGTCTCGTGTACATGAATCCAGCCTGCGAGGCACTATTAAAAATTAGCTTTACTCATTCGCTCGGCGGCCCTATGCAACATTTCTACCACGAGCTTCACAGTAATGAGAACGGCACATCACTAGAAAAAGCCGCACAAACCCTAAAGGATGGATCGCTCTACACTAAGCGAAAAGCACGCTGGCGTCTGGGTAATAACGAAACCATTACTGTTGATTACACAGTGACACCATTGACTGATAGCAATCAGATTCTTTTTGAAATACAGCCACTAGATCGCCTATTGCAAATAAGTCGCGAAGAAACACTCATTGCCTCACAAAGCACGACTCGCAATTTATTGCGTGGCCTCGCTCACGAGGTAAAAAATCCCTTAGGCGGCATTCGTGGCTCCGCACAATTACTCGAAAAAGAGCTAGAAGAGATCAGCGATGACCCTGGATTAAAAGACTATACTAACGTGATTATCGCCGAGTCAGACAGGCTGCGAAACTTAGTTGACCGAATGCTCGGCCCAAGGCAGCCTATTGATTTTATTGATGTAAATATTCATGAAATACTAGAACGCGTTATTACTCTCATTTATGCAGAAACCAAAGGTAGCATCACTCTCACGCGCAACTACGACCCGAGCATCCCCGATATAAAAGGTGATCTTGAACTTCTTATTCAAGCACTCTTGAATATCGTTCGTAATGCGACACAGGCACTCAACAGTCAAAAAGACCTCGTTAACGAGAGCCCAACTATTACTATTTCTACACGTGTTCAACGGCAATTCACTATAGGGCGCCAACATTATCCCTTAGTTGCCTGCATTACTATTAGCGACAATGGTCCAGGCATACCTTCTGACATTATCGAGGACATTTTTTACCCGATGATTTCAGGGCGTGCGGAGGGAACTGGGCTTGGGCTTTCGATCTCACAACAGTTAATTAACCAACATAAAGGTTTAATCGAATGCGAAAGCGAACCTGGTGATACACATTTTTCAATTTATATACCACTTGATTAATCAGGCAAAAATTTAACCGATTTAGACATGCTTAGACTCAACAAGGTAGACGAGACACGAATAATGATGGCAAGTACAACAAGCAACTCTATTGATAACAATGTTAAAGATATTTGGATCATCGATGATGACCGATCAATTCGCTGGGTACTCGAAAAGGCTCTAGCGAAAGAAGGTTGGAATATTACTACTTTTGAGAGCGGCGACACAGCACTCAAACAATTAAAATCTTCAACGCCCGTTGCTGTAGTCAGTGATGTGCGTATGCCCGGTATTAATGGCCTTGACCTTTTAAAACAGCTCAAAGAAGAGCATCCCCATTTGCCCATTATTATTATGACGGCCCACTCGGATTTAGAGAGCGCTGTCGCTGCCTACGAGGGCGGGGCATTTGAATATTTACCCAAACCTTTTGATATTGATGAAGCTGTTGCAGTAACACGACGGGCACTGGCCTTTGCACAAGAACATAATTTAAAAAATACCACTGTTGACGCTAGTGAGGATGCCAGCAATGAAATTATCGGTGAAGCACCCGCTATGCAAGAGGTGTTTAGAGCTATTGGCCGACTTTCACAATCGAATATCACTGTATTAATTAACGGTGAATCAGGCACAGGTAAAGAACTTGTTGCACAAGCCTTACACACACATAGTCCACGTAAAAAAGAACGCTTTATTGCACTTAATATGGCAGCAATACCCAAAGATTTGATCGAGTCTGAATTATTTGGTCACGAAAAGGGCGCTTTTACGGGAGCAGCTAACCAACGCCAAGGGCGGTTTGAGCAAGCCAATGGCGGCACGCTATTCTTAGATGAAATAGGAGACATGCCAGCCGATACTCAGACTCGCTTGCTGCGCGTATTAGCTGATGGTGAATTTTATAGGGTAGGTGGGCATACACCGGTTAAAGTTGATGTCCGTATTATTGCTGCGACACATCAAAACCTAGAGACTCTTGTCGAACAAAATACCTTTCGAGAGGATTTATTTCACCGACTCAATGTTATTCGCGTACATATTCCAAAGCTTGCCGACAGGCGTGAGGATATACCAAAACTTTCGCAGTATTTTTTTAAAAAAGTAGCGCAGGACCTAGAGGTTGAGCCCAAAACTTTATTACCCGAAGCCGAAGATTACCTATGCAATTTACCTTGGCAAGGTAATGTACGCCAACTGGAAAATACCTGTCGATGGATAACAGTGATGGCAGCTGGCCGCGAAATTCATATCGACGATTTACCACCAGAGCTACTAGAAACCCCGACAACAAACTCTGCCGAAGAAAGCTGGGAAAAGTCGCTACGTAACTGGGCTGACCAATCATTAACCCGCGGCAACAAAAATATATTAAATGAGGCAGTGCCTATTTTTGAGCGTGCCTTAATTGATATTGCCCTTAAACATACGTCCGGTCGCAAAAAGGACGCTGCTGATTTACTGGGTTGGGGTCGTAATACGCTAACGCGTAAATTAAAAGAGCTGGATGTTTTATAAAACTAAAACTTGAGAATTTTTATAAGTATTTTGTTACATTAGAGCGTTATACTTTTTACCCGTAATGCTAAAAAACATTGTTGGACAATACTTATGCAAGGCAAAAAAATTCTTATCACTGGTGCCGGCACAGGCTTTGGGCGAGACACAGCCGTCGCCTTAGCAAAGCGAGGCCACAGCGTTATTGCAGCAACTTACAATCAAGCGCAAGCAGATGATTTACAAGAATATGTAAAAGCTAAACAGGTAGATATCGACATAGAAAAAATTGATATTACCAACCCAGAGGATTGCAAAAAAGCACAAAACAAAAATATAGATGTACTCATTAATAATGCTGCCATCGGTGAAGGTGGGGCACTTGCTGAAGTACCTCTAGAGCACGTTCGAGAAAATCTTGAAGTCAATGTTATTGGTACACTGGCTATGATTCAAGCCGTTGTCCCTGAAATGGTCGAGAGAAAATCGGGCACAATTGTTATTGTCACATCTCTTGGTGGGCGTGTACCGCTGCCTTTTTTAAGCCCTTATTCGATGTCGAAGTATGCTCTCGAAAGTGCAGGAGCCGCACTTGATGTCGAACTCAAACCCTTTGGTATTAATGTATCGATGATTGAACCTGGGCCATTTGGCACCGGCTTTAACGAACAAAACCTTGCCAAAAAATTTGACTGGATGCGTGATGACTCTATTTATAAAGACAAACTGGATTACATCGAAAAATCCGAAAAGAAATATGTAATGGGCATGCAAAGCGATGACTTTAGTGCTGTCATTGATGCAATGGTTACAGCAGCCGAAAGCAATAATCCCAAGCTACGCTATGCAATCCCCAAGTGGATGGGGCTTGGTGTGAATGTATTGAGAGGTTTTGGCAAGTGATTATTAAAGCCCAGTATTGCGCTGGGCTTTTAGTTTTGTTTATCTAGTTGCTTAGCGCCGACTTTTGCAAACCATTTAACTCACTAATACCTTTTTTAGCAAGTGTAAGCATCGCAGCAAACTCGTCTTCACTAAACGGTTCTCCCTCTGCCGTCCCTTGAATTTCGATAATACCGCCATCATCGGCCATAATAATATTCATATCAGTGTCCGCGGCTGAGTCCTCCGGATAATCTAAATCCAGCACTGCCTCACCGTTGTAAATACCTACAGATACCGAAGCAATCATGCGCTTCATTGGGTTTGCCTTTAATTTACCTGATGACATCAATGAATTAATCGCATCTGCCAACGCAACCGATGCACCAGTAATCGATGCAGTGCGTGTGCCGCCATCCGCCTGAATCACATCGCAGTCGATTGTAATAGTGTTTTCTCCCAATACATTTAAATCAACAGCAGCTCGTAGCGAGCGGCCAATTAGGCGTTGTATCTCAACCGTACGACCAGACTGCTTACCACGCGCGGCCTCTCGCCCCATACGCGTATTGGTAGAGCGTGGAAGCATACCGTACTCTGCGGTAATCCAGCCTTGCCCTTTACCGCGCAAAAACCCAGGTACGCCGCTCTCGATACTGGCATTGCAAATAACTTTGGTATCGCCAAATTCAACTAATACAGAACCTTCTGCATGTTTGGTAAAATTGCGGCTTAGGCGCACGTTGCGTAACTCATTGGGGTTGCGACCACTTGGGCGTGACATAGTAATTCCTTAAATAACAAAAATAGCGCGCAGTTTAACGCATCACACATTAAACACATATGGCTATTAACACATGCCCCATACATAAACATTTGGCTGTGTTAATATCGCGGCCATATTTAATAGATACCACGTAAAGAGAGCGATTAATATGCCCAATAGCATGACAGGATTTGCCAGAAGCAATACACAGGAGCACTGGGGCGAAATCAGCTGCGAGATTCGTAGCGTTAATCATCGCTATCTTGAACCCGCCATTCGCCTACCGGAGTGCTTACGATCGTTCGAACCTACGATACGTGATGCACTACGCAAACAACTGAGCCGTGGTAAAGTTGACGTTAGTTTTCAGGTTGTAGTCAATAATGATTCGCCCGACAGTATGAGCATTAATAGCGGGGTACTAAAAACACTATTAGGTGCTGTTGACCAAGTCAAACAATTACATACAGATACCGCACCCGTTGACGCTGTTCGCCTGCTACAATTTCCAGGTGTCATTTCACAATCCAACATTGATAATGACCTTATAGTGTCAACCGCCAAAGGCCTTCTCGAACAAACGCTTAAAGGCCTAATAAAACATCGAGCACGTGAAGGCGAAGAGCTACAACAACTGATTAATGATCGCTTAAACGAGATTGCTGGCTTGGTGATTCAGGTACGCGAAAAAATGCCGGCTATTTTGCGGGTTCAGAAAGAAAAGCTTAAACAACGACTAAGCGAGCTCGAAGCAGATCTTGATGAAGATAGAGTCGAGCAAGAAATTGTCATTATTGCCAACAAAGCCGATGTCGCTGAAGAACTAGATCGCCTCGACACCCATTTAGGCGAAGTCCGCCATATTCTCACCCAGAAAGGGGCGATAGGACGCAGACTCGATTTTATGATGCAGGAGCTTAATCGTGAGGCGAATACACTCTCATCTAAATCGATCAATAGTGCAACGACACAGATCGCCGTCTCACTTAAGGTATTAATCGAGCAAATGCGTGAGCAAATTCAGAATATTGAATAAAGAAAAAAGTAGTGACCTCTGGCATCTTTGTCTATCATAATTACTCAAGAAATTAATAACGCACTATCGACACCCAAGACTCAAAAAGGCTTAACTCATGGCTAACCGCGGCACGCTTTATACTATTTCGGCTCCCTCCGGTGCGGGTAAGACAAGCCTGGTAAAAGCACTACTCGAACAAGACCAAAATACTCAAGTATCAGTGTCCCATACCACTCGTGCTATGCGTCCAGGTGAAGTGAATGGCCGTGACTACCATTTCGTCGATAAAGCACATTTTGACGATATGCTCGCTAAAGGTGAATTCTTAGAACACGCGCAAGTATTTACTAACTTTTATGGGACATCACAAGCTTGGGTTGAGCAAACTCTCGCCCAAGGTAGAGACGTTATTCTAGAGATCGATTGGCAAGGCGCCGCACAGATTCGCAAGCTAATGCCAGATACCGAGGGCATTTTTATTTTACCGCCTTCGCGCACCTGTTTAGAAGAGCGCCTTCGCGGCCGCGGCCAAGACGATGACGCGATTATTGCGCAGCGCATGCAAGAAGCAAAAAGTGAAATCTCGCACTATGTTGACGCCCAATGGATTATTATTAACGATAATTTTGAACACGCACTCGGCGAGCTTAAAAGCATTTTGGTGGCCGAACGCTTAAAAGCTCCCTTACAACAACAAAAATACGCATCATTACTCAGCGATCTATTGTCCTAAACGCTTAAATTGCCTACAATATTAGTACTTACGTTATTCCCCTTTTATTTTTGTTTAAATTTGGATAAATTTTTATGGCACGTATTACTGTCGAAGATTGCCTTGAGCATGTTGATAACCGTTTTGAGCTTGTATTAGTTGGCACCAAAAGAGCCCGCCAAATAGCAACCGGTGGCAAAGACCCAATGGTTCCTGAAGAAAATGACAAGCCAACCGTTATTGCCCTGCGCGAAATCGAAGAAGGCTTTGTTAAACCCAGTATTCTTTTAGAAAAAGATGAGCCCGATTACGAAGAAGAATTTGTTATCGATACATCAGCACCACTAATGGACAGCCCATTAGACGCTCCAGATGCGGGCCTAAACACTTAACTTTATTTATTACACTTCTTATTATGAGGGGCCATGCAAGCCACTAGTATTTGTAACAAAACATTACTTACTTGCTGTCAGGTGCTACTTAAGCAGCTGAAACCCTCATTTAATTTTCACAAATCACTCCGTAATCGGTATAGGTAACAATATGCCCGCTATGGATTTGTTTGCCGAAGAGCTATCCGACTATCTCGATACCGATAAGGTCACCAAGGTTCGTCACGCCTACGAAAAAGCACGCTGTGCTCATGAAGGCCAGATGCGTTCCAGTGGCGACCCCTATATTACTCACCCCCTAGCTGTTGCTCGTATTTTATCGGGTATGCGTATGGACCATCACAGTTTGATGGCCGCTATGTTGCACGATGTGATTGAGGACACTGGTGTCAGTAAAGAGGAGCTCACCGAAGAATTTGGCGAAACCGTTGCTTTACTTGTTGACGGTGTCAGTAAGCTTACCCATATAGAATTTGCCAGCCAAGAAGAGAAGCAAGCTAAAAACTTTGAAAAAATGGCGCTTGCCATGGCCAAAGACATACGTGTAATTATCGTCAAGCTCGCCGATAGACTACACAACATGCGCACACTGGGCCCCTTAAAACCGGTTAAGCGCCGCCGCGTTGCCCGCGAAACCCTTGATATCTATGCTCGTATTGCAGGCAGGCTTGGCATGCAGGATTTACGCATAGAGTTTGAGGATAGAGGCTTTGAGGCACTATATCCGCTAAGAGCAAGGCGACTACGTGCGGCCGTTAGCATGGTACGCAACAAGCAAAAGGAATTGGTTAAACATATCAAAGAATCCCTAGAGAATCAGTTACAACGCTGGGGCATTGAGGCAACGGTAATAGGCCGTGAAAAACACCTATACAGTATTTATAGAAAACTACAGGGCAAAAAGAAGTTTCGTGATATTACCGATGTTTTTGCCTTCCGTATTATTACCGATGATGTAGAGTCCTGTTATAAAGTCTTAGGTGCAGCACACATGCTGTATAAGCCGATTCCCGATCGCTTTAAAGATTATATTGCCATTCCTAAAGCCAACGGCTATCAGTCGATTCATACGGTACTCCATGGTGTTGAAAATATCCCCATTGAAGTGCAAATTCGTACTAAAGAGATGGATGCTATCGCAGGCTCTGGAATTGCCGCGCATTGGCTGTACAAATCTGAAGAAGACCATACCAGCCAGTCACGCGCGCGGCGCTGGGTAAACAACCTGCTAGAGCTACAACAAAATGCAGGTAACTCGCTAGAGTTTATCGAGCATGTGCGTAACGACTTTTTCTCTGATGAGGTGTTTGTATTTTCGCCTAAGGGTAAAATTATTGAGCTACCTAGCGGCGCAACACCTGTGGATTTTGCCTACTCGATTCACACCGAGATAGGTAATAGCTGTGTCTCTTGCCGCATTAATAACCGCCTTGCATCACTCTCGCAACCCTTAGAAAACGGCCAACTCGTACATATCATTACCCATGAAGATGCACGACCAAGGGCTATTTGGTTAAACACTGTTAAAACCAGTAAAGCACGCAGTGCTATTCATAATGCGCTTAAAAGCAATCAACAACAGGACGCTATCGACCTTGGGCGACGCATGTTGGTACGTACACTAGCCCATATTGATATTTCTCTGGATGACATTAGCCCCGAGCAATTTGCTAAAACCTATGCCGAGCTAGAATGTAAAAGCCTCGATCAGTTATTAACAGAAATTGGGCTAGGTAGGCGCATGTCCAACTCTGTTGCTAAATTACTCGTTCCAGAGCGCGCGCATGATGTTGCCACACACGTTGAATCGCCACTAACAATCGACTCCACAGATGGTACTATGATCACATTGGCACGCTGTTGCCACCCCATTCCTGGCGATCCCATTCTTAGTATGATTGTGCCTGGCAAAGGGCTCACTATTCACCTAGATACCTGCAAAAATATTATTGATTCAAAGCAACGCGAAAAGATTAATGAAGTTAGTTGGTCACCCGAAGTTAGTGGAGAATTTCCTGTTGATTTATTAATCTCTGTTGAATCTAACCGTGGTATTTTTGCAGAGCTTGCTAGCCGTATTACTGCGATGGGGGCTAACATTGAAAAGATACAATACAAAGAACAAGACCCCAGCCGCAATCAGATACGCATGACTCTAGGGGTTAAAAACCGCGTACATCTCGCCGATATTATGCGACGTATTCGCGGTTTACGTGCCGTCGAAAAAATTAGCCGCGAACGTAGCTAACTTTTGCAACGCGTATAATTAACGTTTAAATTTCTTTTTTAACTCATCTTCAACCACACTATTAACAAACTTACTGACATCCCCGCCCAGTGATGCGATCTCTTTAATCAACGACGACGACACATAAGAGTACTTTTCTGAAGGGGTCAAAAATATACTCTCCATCTCTGGTGCAAGCGCTCTATTCATATTAGCCAACTGAAACTCGTACTCAAAATCCGAGACTGCGCGAAGGCCACGAATAAGCCCTGTCGCATTCTTTTGTTTAACAAAATCCGCCAACAAACAATCAAAGCCACAGACTTCTATATTGTCTAAATGGCTCAGCACTTGGTTGGTAAGGCCTACTCGCTCTTCTAGGCTAAATAGAGGATTTTTTTTATTACTAGTCGCAATGGCAATAATGACATGATCAAATAAATTGAGAGCTCTCTCAACTAAATCGATGTGGCCGTTGGTGATAGGGTCGAATGTCCCAGGGTATACGACTATTCTCATTATTATTACTCTACAATCAAAACCCGATAATAAACAATTGAACTCTTTTAGGAAAGGAAGTATCTAAAGCTAATATTTCCAGGGTTATCTGAAAGTACGTTTTTAAACGTACTACCCCATAAGCTAACACTATAAAAAAGAAGGTTCTATGAATTATCGTATTGTCAGCGCTCTATTATTTATATTACTTGCCTGCTTTCAAAGCAATAGCTTTGCCGAATCTGACTCGCCAGTTGTGGTTGAGCTATTCACCAGCCAAGGCTGTTACTCCTGCCCACCAGCCGATGATTTGTTAGGTGAGCTTAAGCATGACAAAAATACTATTGCTATATCATGCCATGTTACCTACTGGAATTATCTTGGTTGGAGAGACACTTTCTCACACCAGTTTTGTGACAATCGCCAACGTAATTACCAAGCACATCTACGAGGCAATCCAGGTGTTTACACACCACAAATGGTGGTCAGTGGTCGCTATGGGGCCGTTGGCTCACGTGCGTCGCGCGTTAATCGCATAATAGACGTGTCCAATGAACATACACCACTACAGCGTATTAACCTCTCTATTAATAGCGATGAAATCAAAATTGACCTACCTAAAGTCGATATCGACCAAAAGCAGCAACTATTGCTAATAGGTACGTCGGGCTCACACTTTTTACCTATCGCTCGCGGTGAAAATGGCGGTAAAAAGCTCCACTACCACAACCCAATCGAATATGTATCTGACCTTGGTAGCTGGAAAGGCGAGAGTAAAACACTTTCTAAAGAGATTGCAGGCAACCCCAAAATTAAAGAATGGGTAGTCATTGCTCAGCGCCTACCCATAGGTGCTATTACAGCGGCAGGCAAACTAACACTGACGCAATAATCGATATATTTTAGAGCAAGCCGCTAAAAACTATCGATAAACCGCATAAACTCAATAAAAAGTTACCCTAAATAGTTACCGTACCTCGTACAAACTAGCTATAATGGTAGGAATATAACGATAATATTCATCATTACTACCAATAGCCTTTAGAATTTATGGGCTATAAAGGTTAATAGTTACATAGGAAGAGGGTTTAGCGTGTCTTTTAAAATTACCGTAAGTATTGCTGCATTATTTGTGGCTATTGTTTTATCAGCTTTTAGTACCGCAGCAGTTAACGATGATATCGCTGATCGTATCGCTCCGTCTGGCAGTCTTTGCATGAGTGGTGACGATTGTGCAGCAGCGCCTGTTGCTGTTTCATCTGGCCCACGTAGCGGTGCAGATGTTTATAATACTTGCGCAGCTTGCCATACCTCAGGCGCTGCCGGCGCACCAAAGCTTGGCGATGCAGCCGCTTGGGCACCTCGCATTGCTAAAGGTAACGACACACTATATAACCATGCAATCAATGGTTTTAATGGTATGCCTGCTAAAGGCCTATGTGGTGATTGCTCTGACGACGAGATTAAAGCAGCTGTTGACCATATGGTAGTCAACTCTCAGTAAGCCTAGCGTTACAATCCAAGTAAGCTTACTTATTAAACCCCTAAAAATTGATTATTTTTAGGGGTTTTTAGTATCAGAGATTAAAGTCTGTAAGATAAAAATAGATATGCTAATCAAATAAGCCAAGTAAGTTATTTAATGTATCCGCGCCTTTTGATGCATTTTTTTCTGGGCTTGAAGGCTCTCCAAAGCCCTCTTTTTCTATTTCATCTTCTGGCAACTCATCAATAAAGCGGCTCGGTGTAGTTGCTTGTACCTCTCCAAACTGCTTCCTTTTAGCAGCCATGGTCAGCGTTAAGCTCCTTTTTGCGCGCGTAATGCCTACGTAGGCAAGGCGGCGCTCCTCTTCTATATTATCGTCATCGATACTATTTTTGTGGGGCAAAATATCTTCTTCGATACCCAATATAAATACATGGGGGAATTCTAACCCTTTGGCCGCATGCAAGGTCATTAGCTGCACTTTATCGCCATCGTCTTCCTCTTCTTGCTGCTCAAGTAGATCTAGCAGTAATAATTTAGCAATGGCATCTTTGAGCGTAACCGTTGATTCTTCAGTTATGCTTTCTTCCATGGCACGATTAAGAATATTTTTAACCGAATCAATCAGAAAATAGATATTCTCCATACGCTTTTCAGCCACAGCCGGTGAGCTTGCATTTTGATGCAGCCAACCGAGGTAGTCGATATCCTCCAACATTTCGTGCAAAGCAGGGATGGGCTCTGCCTCTTCGCACTGGCGAATAAGATTTTGTACCCAACTGCCAAACTCAAACACGCGCTTATAAGCTGCCTCAGGCAAACGTTCACGCAAGCCCACTTCTTGTATGGCATCAAACAAGCTAATCTCACGCTCAGTTGCATATAGGCTAAGAGTTTCTAGAGTACTCGTACCTATTTGTCGCCTTGGAGTATTGATGATACGCAAAAAAGCGTTGTCGTCATCGCTATTAACGATAAGACGCAAATACGCCATGATATCTTTGATCTCGGTTCTTGAGAAAAATGACGTGCCGCCACTGATTGCATAGGGGATTTGATAGTGCTGTAATTTCATCTCGACTAATCGTGCTTGATGGTTACTACGGTACAGCACTGCAAAATCGCTAAAGCGGCCTTTACGATTTAGCCTTTGAGTCACTATCTCTGTGGCGACGCGCTCGGCCTCTAACTCTTCGTTGTTATTGCGAATAATACGGATAGGCTCGCCATAAGATAAATCACTCCATAGCGCCTTATTAAACTCATGAGGGTTATGATCGATTAAATAGTTGGCGGTTTTTAGTATTCGCTGGGTTGAGCGATAGTTTTGCTCGAGCTTAATCAAATTAAGCGAGGGAAAGTCCTGCTGCAAAATCGATAAGTTCTCGGGGCGTGCACCACGCCATGCATAAATCGATTGGTCATCGTCACCCACAACCGTTAAGCCACCTCGATCACCCATAATCAATCGAATCAAGCGATACTGGCTAGAATTAGTATCTTGGTATTCATCGACTAATAAGTAGCGAATACGCTTTTGCCAGCGCGCTAACAATTCAGCATTGGAGGATAAAAATTCCACGGGCAGCAAAATAAGGTCATCAAAATCAACGGCGTTGTAGGCTTTTAGTGCATTAACATAACGCTCGTACACCAGCGCAATTAATTGTTCCCCTGCGCTCTCAGCCTTTGATAATGCCTCTGGTGGCAATACTAGATCGTTTTTCCAAAGAGAGATTTGTTGCTGTACACGATTGAGATGATCCGTATCGAGGTCGCCATCCTTTAGCATTAACTCTTTTAGCAAGGCACGGGCATCCTCTGAATCAAAGATAGAGAAGCCCGCCTTAAAACCAAATAGCTTATGCTCCTGACGAATGATAGAGAGGCCAAGGTTATGAAAGGTCGATACCGTTAAACCTCGGGATTCTGTACGCTTGACCAACCCACCCACACGTTCCTTCATCTCGCGTGCAGCTTTATTAGTAAAAGTAAGTGCAGCAATATTACGCGCAGGCATATTGCACTGCGTAATCAGATAGGCAATTTTTTGCGTGATAACACTGGTTTTACCGCTGCCCGCACCTGCCAAGACGAGGCATGGGCCATCAATATAACGAACAGCTTCTCTTTGTTTTGAATTGAGTTGAGGCACAGCAATAACTAACTATTTGTTGGCCCTGTATTGTACAGAAAACCATTGGCTATAAATGCTTTGTGATATAAATATTCACCAAAACTTAATAAACAAATTAGCGATCAAAATTACGTAAACTCAACGCCTCTGCAATATGTGCTTGCTCAATGGATGGTGCAGCGCTCAAGTCGGCAATTGTTTGGGCAACCTTAATAATGCGGTGGTAAGCACGTGCCGATAACCCTAAAGTCTCTATCGCTCGGCCAAGCAACTCTCGTTCGAGTTCACCTAGCTGGCAATATTTATCTAGCTGTTTAACGGACAAGTTAGCATTATTACAACCCTGCCTCTCGTGCTGAATTTTACGCGCAGCAATCACGCGTAACCTGATAAGCTCGGATGATTCGTTATCCTGTAGTTTTTTTGCAGGCTGATTTAACTCATCTATTGATAAAGCATTAACCGGTACATGCAAATCAATTCTATCGAGTAACGGACCCGAGATTTTTTTGCGATAGCGTTGCACTTGTTCACGGGTACACGTACAGCGCTGTTGATTATGTGCTGAACGACTGCTTAAATATCCACAGGGGCAGGGATTCATTGCCGCCACTAGCTGAAAGCGTGCGGGAAAACTTAACTGAGCCGTCGCGCGTGATATTTGAATCACACCGGACTCCAACGGCTCGCGTAAAACCTCTAGAACTTGGCGTTGAAACTCTGGTAACTCGTCCAAGAATAATACGCCATTGTGTGCAAGCGAGATTTCACCAGGCTTGGGGTGGCTACCACCCCCGACTAGTGCAACCGATGAAGCTGTATGGTGCGGACTTCTAAAGGGTGGGGTTTGCCACTGTTGATAGCTGTGCCCACAAAGGGAGTGCACACTTGCCACTTCTACGGATTGTTCTTGTAAAAGAGGGGGCATAATACTCGGCAGGCGACTGGCGAGCATTGTTTTACCGGTACCTGGCGGGCCATATAACAATATATTATGTGAACCTGCAGCAGCAATCTCTAACGCTCTTTTTGCATGAAGCTGCCCATTAACCTCTTTAAAATCCGGTACTAGAGTAATATTTTTTGGCGCACTAAATGTGACCAAGGGTAATCTAGCACTATTATTTAAATGCGCACAAACAGACAATAAACTACTTGCACTATAACTTGTTGTGCTCTCACAAAGACCCGCCTCATTGGCGTTATCTTTAGCAACAATTAATGCGCGAGAAGATTTCCCACAAGCAATAACTGCCGGCAACACACCATTAACCCCTCGCAACTCTCCCGTTAAAGCAAGTTCACCGATAAACTCTACCTCTTTTAAACTTGCTTCGGGAACTTGCCCTGATGCCGCTAAAATACCCATGGCAATAGCAAGGTCAAACCGACTACCATCTTTTGGCAAATCGGCTGGGGCAAGGTTGATGGTAATTCTTCTAGCTGGGAATTCGAACTGGCTATTAATAAGCGCACTACGAACACGGTCTTTACTTTCTTTAACAGCAGTTTCTGGCAAGCCTACAATAGATAAACTGGGCAAACCATTTGAAAGATGAACTTCGACCGTAACGGCTGGGGCATCAATACCCAATCGGGCACGCGTATGAACGATAGCGAGTGACATGTTTGCATCCTGCAAAATTAGTAATCCTTAGGCGATATACCTTATAGTAAAGCATCTAGCAAATCAATTGTAAGCTGCTTACGAACCTAGCAGTCACCCAGTGAATAATGATTCTCTTCTCCAAAAGCTTACTGTATTATTCCACTCCGTTGTATTTTTATATATTCACCAACTCCTTTTTGGATATGCTATGAACGATGCCCACTACCGCGAATTAACAGAGGCTCTCTATAACCGCATCGAAGAGTTTATTGATGACTTAATCGAAAATGAAGACGCGGCTCTTGATTATGAAAATAATAGCGGTGTAATGACTATTTTATGCGAAGATACTGATACACAGGTTATTATCTCTCGCCAACAGGCAAGCCATGAAGTATGGGTAGCTGCAAAGTCTGGCGGATTCCATTGCAAATATATAAGCGACGAATGGATTTGTACTAAAACGAATGAGAGCCTGAATCAACTACTAAGCCGCACCTGCAGCGAGCAATCATCAAGTGCCTTCGATTTCTCTCAGCTATAGCACCTTAGACCTCTAAATTATCTCGAGCCTCTGTGTTCGATAACTGCCCTATTAATTTTATCTTCTAGTAATTTTTTGATTTTTAAATAATGAACGGTGTGCAATTCACCTGACTTAGATAAATTAAAGCGACAGCGAGACAGGTCTATATCGGCAATATAATAATTGTAGGTGGTACCTAAGCGATTTCTTTGTGCGATCAGATCAACAAGCGCTTTATAAAAATGTACTTCATCGTCCATCTCCGACAAAATAACATCATCGACATAAACCGTAAATTTGAAATCCTTATCCTTATAGTCAACGACTGCATAAATTGTATTTATGCCTGAGTCATCTATACGAGAATTAACCGAACGCCTTTTAATTTGAGCACCTTGCTTACCTTCTAAAACCTCATAAAAGGTAATTGGAAAAACATTTAAAGGCCCTATATCCATATCCGATTGGTCATCACATCGATCATGAACAACACGCAAAAATCTATGCAGTGATTGCATAGACTCAATGCCTTGCTGATAATTAACAACGCACTGATGCCACGCACCCATTTCGTCAATCAAAGTAACATCGGCCATACCATTTTTAGGGCAATAGAAGACTTGTATAGATTCCTTATAATTATACTCGGTAAATTTTTTAAGCGGGTGATTCTTCATTGTTATCTCATCCATGCCTATAGGGCTATAGTAAAACATGGGTGACATAAGGTATTTTTTTAACGCTCTATCGGATTCCAACCATTGCATTTCATATTTTTTTTCATGAATATGAATAGCGAGATATTTTTTGTCAATCTGCATAATATATCTACCTGATATATTATTTTTAAAAAAGATATAGATCTTGTCGAATATGATCGCTAAACATTCGCGCAGCTTAGTTTGCTTTTGGGAGTCGGGATGATGAACAACTATTTCAGTCTCTCTAATATCACTACCTTGTATCAAAGCATTAATATATATTTCTAGTGCTGCCTCTAAAAATTTCCCTTTTTTGCTATTACAAATTATCTCGTTCCAGCTATTAACCGAGAACACGTCAATATGGCAATTGAACATAACTGACTTATGGTTAGAGTCTGACGAGACAACCAGCTCTGGCCTGTAATCTACAAATAAGATCAATTTCTTTAGATGAACAGCTCTTTCAAAAAAGTTATGCTCTGCTGTTTTTATAGGTAATGGCAAATTCGCAACAATAATTTTCCTTAGCGATTCAATCAAACCAGACCGTAGATTACTATTATCAAAAAACAATTTAGTTTTTGGCAATAAAATACTATTACAGTGAAGCCATATAATTAGCTCTGCTAAGGTATTTTTTTTATTAATGACATTATTGTATCGATCTAATACAGTCCATAGATGAGTACTTTCTTTTTTCTGAAAAATTAATTTATTTTCACCAAGACTTTTAGATGATAGGGGGTTTATCCATTCTATTTTTCCAGATTTTCTGGAAAAGGCTGCGTGCAATTTACGGCCTAAAATATTTAGCTCTTTGTTTGACGCTTGAATTTTAATTTTTTGTTCACGAAAAAAATCCATAATATGATGATAGCTATGATTTAGTTCGTTAATAATTAGACGCCGTTCTTCTAGCGTATCCTTAATATTCCAGTTTTTATGGTCATCCAAATTTCTTATATAGGATTCATCCCACGACCATAACTTTGTCATCTCATGCAAAACACTTGCCTTTGCCGATGTTTCATAACCATAAGATAAGGGCTGCCCTAATTTAAAATAAAAGCAACGCCTCAAAAATTCCAAACGGTTTAATTGATTGGTAGATTGCAGATATTCTTCAATGCAATAGTAAGTTTGCAAGTAGGGATCGACATCCCAATGATGAATAATTTGCTTATCATCTACATCATGCAGTTGCTGCTTAAATAAGTTAGAGAGTATTAGCGGCTCAAATGACTCTTGACAATAAATTTCTAGCAGCAACAATTTAATAATGGACTTATAGGGCGAATTTATCGCTTTATATAGCTGCCAAATAGCTGAGCTAATACACTCATCGGCGGGAATGGAACTAATATTGCCAAAATCTAAAAAGTTTCTATCGGGCAATAAACCTTGCTGCTGAATTGCTACAACATGACTTTTATAGTCGTATTCTTGGCCTGTATTTACAAAAAGCCAGCTAGGCAGCTGTCCCGCCCAATGAATAGCAGTTCGATAAAATTCATCTAATAATAAATAGTGTTGTGTACTACCACTACCTTCGTGATTAAATGCCAGCTTTTTTTCTGATTGGAAGGTTTCGTGGTTCATCAGGAAAAAAGTGATATCTAGTTCATGACGCTTAGCCCACTCACTGATTTTTTTACACTTTTTTTCGAGCTGAATAATGGATTGCTCATCAAGATCTGGCCTAAAGCATACCCACAAATCAATATCGCTATGAATATTTTGTGCGATAGAGCCAAAGCTACCCATAGAGAATAGGGCCAAAAGATCTGATTTTTTAATGGCTGTCTGGGCTGGATGAAAGCTGCGCGTGAGTCGTTTTAACTCTTTTAACTGCTCACCCGAAACATCGAAATTATCAATTCCATGGGGCGTTGCTCGTGATATGTAGCCAGGCAACATTGGGTGATTAAAATGCAACAAGGATGGCAATACATCTAGAATAAAGCGCTGGGACTGTTTAAGGCCATCGTATCCCAAATCGAAGCGCGCTTGGTTAAGCTTTAAGAAGGCCTGATAGACATTATTTAAATGATGTCTATCGAGATCTAATGCCGACTTATCGCCAATATGAGAGATTTTTGTTGCCATTAACGAAGTATAACGCTATCAACCTTAAAATGTGACGCAATTTGCGTTTTAACCATATCATTATATAAGGATATTGCCTTATCTTATAATAATGCTGTCTATAAGGTTAGATATAGTTATAAAGAATCTATTTAGCTGTTATTTTAGGCTTGGCATCTCCCACTGGAAAAACACCTTATTATATTTGTTAGCTAAAGAGATAAACCTATAGAAAAGTAAGCACCATCTATTTGAATATCCCCATCAAAATCGTCGATATCGTCAATATCAACGGATAAATCTCGATAACCAAGCTCTGCGATAATGTCGACAGCTTTGCTTACCGGCGCTTGGTAACCCACCAGTAGCTTAGTATCTGTGAAACGACTATCCTCATAGTGAATTGCATTAATTGAAGCATCGATATAGAACCCCTTTAGTGGCAATTCAACCCCAACACCTAAATACGCCATAGGGATAAACTGATCTAACTTGACGTCGGATTCCAAAAGACTGCTAGAGACCACAGTATCCTTGCCGAAATAGCGTGTTGTTAGGCCAACATCAAGGGTAACCCAAGTATCTATAGGCGAATAAAAGAAGGTAATGTCTGTATGTGACAAATCGAGATCGGTATTTACATTAGTGTTGGAAACAAAGGTAGTGCCACCAAACTCAAGGGTGCGTACCAAAGTTCCTGAGGCTTCATCATCAAGGCTCGTATGCTGGATAAGTATATTCGGCAAGATAGGCAGGGAGTGCCTCAGTTCCAATGCAATCACATTTTGGTTTTCATCATCAAAGCCTAATTCACCTAAACTGGCTGTTTGCCCATTAGAGCCAATATCTCCTGAATAATCAGCTTGCCAACGGCTCGCTGTAATACTGACGTCAACAGCAGAAGCCGCTTGCGACAAATGTGTAAAGCAAGCCAAGCATAAAAAAGCTACAAATGATTTCATAAACCCCTCTTATTCAAATATGTTTACATACGATGTTATTTATTAGTATGGTAGAGAAATAACAAATCCGCCAAAAATAAGGCGATTTAGTATCCAATTAGCTTTTCAAAGCAATTACCCTATTAAAAGGCAGTATTTTTGACATCCTTAGAACTCATTACTGATACACAAACAGAGACTATTATTTTTTTGATATGCGTCTTTCTTGCTGGAATTATTCGTGGTTGTATCGGTTTTGGGTTTTCTGCTCTGCTTGTTGTCAGCACCTCTCTTTTTGTCAACCCGCTGCTAGTCGTTCCCCTTTTAGTGTTATTGGAGATAGTTGCCAGTATTCACATGTTGTTTAGCATTTGGAAAGATGCCCTATGGAAATTTTTAGTCTTTATGACCATAGGCTCACTGATAGGCATTCCTATTGGATTAGCTGTTCTGTCACTTTCTCCTCAAGGTATTCTTGAGCTTATTGTCTCTGGTATTATTTTTGTAATGACGGCAATCTTATTGGCAGGCTTTACCTATAAAGGCGCATTGAATAAGCCAGTATTGATGACCACAGGTATTATTGCTGGAATATTTGGTGGTGTTGCTGCTGCTGGCGGTCTTGTCGCTGCTACATTTTTAGCATCAGCCGCTTTTCCAGTTAAAAATATTAGAGCAACAATGGTTGTCTTTATTTTTATTATGGAAATTATATTTATAGCGAGCTCAACGCTCACTAACGTTTATAATGAGAAGGTATTTAATAGCTTTTTACTGGCGTGCCTACCTATGTTTTTAGGTATTATTCTAGGGATGAGATTATTTAAGCATTTGGACGAGAGGAAGCTGCGAGTACTTATATTAGTTGTTTTGTCACTACTTTCGATTATCGGTCTAATTAAGTCGCTGTAATTTATCAGCTGATTTTAACTATTAGCGAATCATCGCAGTTCAGCAACAACAGTGCATAAGCGCCAAATCTTTTGCATTCATCAGTCTATTTTTGATCACATTTATTACTTGTTTCATTTTTAACTATCCCGCTATACCAACAAATGTATAGGTATTGTTTTGGCTTTTTTCTTTTGGCTTGGCAATATTATCGCTCTTAACAAGAACAGGCTTTTTAATATTGCTTGCTGAATAGCTCGCAGTTTTTGTTGTGGCTTGTTGTGATACAGCTGCACTCATGTCTTTATCCTCTTTGCAATAGTTTATAAGTCATTAAAGCTTAGGTATTCCTAAACCTTGTAAAAGAGTATACGCACAAAAAATTATTATCCTACGAATCAAAATGACTAACCTTATATCCAAAAGCTATTTGATTTCGCTATTATTTGAGACCGTATATTTTTAAATTAAATGAGACCAGAGGACTCAGAGCGCTAGTAAAGCTAGGCTCTGATGAAAGATAGCAGCAATGCATATTACTCGTTGTTATATGTTTATCTAGATAAAATATAACAATTAGGCTTGCATTAGCGCTTAGAACATAGACAAACGCTAATCGTAGGAGATAAAAATAGAGTAGAGACTTTCTTGGCCTCTAATAAAGTTTACACAATAAGGCCATAAGACGAGCTGAGCACATCAATAATCTCTGCTCTGGGGTTTTCAGGCAAGCATAGTTTTTTATCGATTATTTTTTCTGCGATCGATAAATAAGTATCAGACACGCCCATTAATATATCAGTAGGTAACGCGTTGTCTCGCGCCAAAGCCTCACGCTCCCCCATACGATCTTTATTTAATAGAATATCTGGATCAGGAAAATAACTTAATAGCTGTTGACGAAAAGCTTCTTTAGATTGCTCTATAACTTTTCCGTCTCTGAACGATGGGCCATCCCAAATACGTGATGAATCGGGCGTACCGACTTCATCCATATAAATTAATTTTTCTTGACCTGCACGATCTACGACATAACCAAATTCGAACTTAGTATCGACAAAGATCTGATCAACTGCTGCAAGTGCCTTGCTAATGACATCAAAGCCCTGCTTAAGCAGCTGCTCATATTTATCAATATCGTCTAGGCTCGTGAAATTAAACGCAGCAAAGTTTGACTCAATATTTTCTCGCGTAATATTAACATCATCGGCCTCGGGAACACCTGGGATGCCCTTTAAAATACCTTTCGTTGACGGCGTCATTAGCAATTGATTAAGACGCTGATCTTTCTGTAAATTCTCTTCTAGTCGTATGCCACAAAACTCACGCTCGCCTTTGTCGTAAGCACGCCACATCGAGCCCGTAATATATTGACGACAAATCGCCTCTATTTTTACAGGCTTCGCTTTTTGCACTATCCATACAAAGGGATGAGGTATATCAAGAATATGGCTATCAGCAAGCCCATTTTCTTTGAATAGAGAAAACCAGTGGTTAGAAATTGCATTTAATGCAGCCCCTTTACCAGGCACGCCTTGCAGCCCTCCCTCACCATGCCATATACAATCAAAAGCCGAGATACGGTCACTAATGACCATAATCGCTAACAGTGCATCAGGCGCAACATCATAGCCTTTTTGCTCAATCAATCGTTTACTGTCTTCTGATGTTAGCCAGTAAACCGATCTGACCTTACCACTATGCACAGGCTCCTGCGTACGGATTGGGAGATCGTTATTTGTAGCCAGAACACTGGTGGCAATACTCATAGAAATAAACTCTCTAAGGCTAAAATTTAGTAAAAGAACAAAAATAGGGTAGGTGATAGAGCCATTGATTTAAAACTCAATAACAGCGCGAATTTTAACAAGATTTATGGCTATCTAACACCCATTCTAGGAGCCTTGAAAAATATAAATGGGAGAAGAGATGAATTTAAAACATGGCAATAACAATCAAACATAGAAAAAGCCTTAAAGAAGGCTTTTTAAAGATTTTTCAATTGGTTTAATACGAGCGAACAGTTAGTGCAATTTAAATTGCTCCACAAGCGCTTGCTGATGTTTGGCAAGCTCTACCATTTTTTTGCTATCAATAACGATTTGAGAGGCATCTTCGGAGCAATCCGCTGACATCTTGGCAATGACTTCTATGCTATCGGATACCTCATTACAGGTATTATTCTGCTCTCCAGCTGCGCTACCAATATCTTCGCTCATTGAACGAATCTGGCCTAAACTATCAACCATTTCATTGAGAGCCGTAAAGGATTTATCGATGCCAATCACACTTTGTTGAACATCTTCGGAGCTATCCTTCATGATATTCACAGCCTCCGAAGCACCTTGCTGTAGCTTCTGAATAATAGTTTGAATTTCTTCTGTAGATTCCTGGGTACGACTTGCAAGTGTCCTTACCTCATCGGCCACCACAGCAAAGCCGCGGCCTTGCTCGCCAGCTCTGGCCGCTTCAATAGCCGCATTAAGTGCCAATAAATTTGTCTGTTCTGCAATGCCGCGAATTACATCGAGAATATGGCCAATAGCATCAGAATCATCATTAAGTCGGTTAACAACACCTGTGGCATTACCAATATTATCCGACAACTCTTGAATCATGCGGGTATTATCATTCATTACACGACGGTTCTCATTAGCACTTTTATCAATATCAGCAATCGCCTGCTGAGCCTCCAAAGTACTCTCGACTACGCCTTTAACACTGCTTACCATCGCTTGCATAGAAGTAGACACATTAGCCGCCTGCTGGCTTTGCTGCGACATGTGATTCTGGGTTTGAGCACTCAGCTTTGCAGTGTCGCCAGTACTTTTTGTTACCTGATTACAACCCTCGTGAATCTCTTTAATTGTGCTCAAGAGTTTTTCTGCCAACTGATTAACCCAGTTAGATAAGTCGGCAAATTCATCACGGCTAATCACCTTGATACGCTGCGTCATATCACCATCGGCCATTACTCGTAGCATTGCCATCATTTCTTTTAGTGGCTTCCTTATGCTACGGCATACCGAAACGCCAATAATGATTGCAATAATGACCGATAACAAGCTCAAAACGATATTGGTCTTTTGACCGGCACTAGAAGTTTTAACCGCGCTTACTTGAGCTTCTCCTTCCTTCTCTTCAACCAAAACCATTAAATCATTAATTTTATGGCTTGCACTGTTAATCAACGTGGCTAAATCAACCAGTAAATTTTCTATTTGATGGGTTCGTTCAAACTGCTGCTCAGCTAAAACCAATACGCCCACTTTTCCATCGAGTACTGCACTAATTTTATCCAGCTGTTTTTTAATATCGCCTGCCGTATCTGCATTACTTGTTGCTAGCTTAGCATTTCTGGCAACCATCGCTTTGAAGATACTTCGCGCTTTTGTTGTCGCCGCTTGCATTTCCTTCATGGTATTAGCGCTGCGTAATTTATCAACATTCTCAACAACAATGGCCAACTGCGCCGATATAGTTGTCGCTGCGGATATTTCCTTATGGCCATCACCATAAGCAACAAGGTCATCTAGGTCTGTTTGAAATGAGTTAATCGTTTTTTGTAACGCTTGCTGTGATGTTTGATAAGCGGGAATTGCACCAATGAATTCTCTGTGTATAAGTAATGCTTTTTTTGCACTCTCCAGATAATTTTCTGCAAGACCAGAGGTCTCCGTCAATAGTGTATTAACACCAGGGTAATCGACTTCGGCCAGTGTTTGCAATGCGTCTCGACTGGATAAATACGCTTGATATTCTTTGTCAAAAGATGCCTGGTATTCGTCAAGCTGCTGTGCATTTTTTGCAAATAAAAACTGCATCGCTGCGCGGTTAACAGACAATAATGACACTCCCATCGTGCCACTATTAACCAGCATGGGTACGATCTGCTCACTAGAGGCGACCATTCTGTCATTTAGTTTGCTCAGGCCTGTGTACGAAAACAGGCTCATAATTAACATTAATATAACCAATAAGCTAAAGCCTGCGCCTATGCGCTGGATTACCGTTAAATTCAAAGACAACTTCATCTCACTCTCACATCTAAAATTTATGCTTGTCTTTTGAGCTTAGCATAGGATTTATAAAACACATGAAAATCAAGCAATAGAATTTACTGGCATAGAAAGAGCCTCTAGCAAGAACTACTTTGATCTAAAGGGTTTATAATCACTCGCTTTAACAAGTGAGACAAATAAAAATAGAGGTTATAAGATGTCACAGATACAGCTTATTGGGGAGCGCCTATAGATGAGCAAATGCTATTTTTGGCACTGTGTGCAATACACACTAGAACGCTGAGATTGACGAATCTCTTTGAGGGGTTTATCGCAAATGACGCAGGGCTCGCCTTTGCGCCCATAAACATTAAGCTGCTGCACAAAATAACCAGGTTTGCCATCACCACCTACAAAATCCCGTAGGGTTGTACCTCCCTGAGTAATTGATCTCTGCAATACGATTTTGATCTCCTCTACTAGCAGCGAATACTGCTTGGCTGTTACCTTCCCAGCTGCTTTTGTTGGTCTGATCTTTGATGAGAATAATGCCTCATTAGCATAGATATTACCGACACCCACCACTATATGACTATCCATAATAAAAGATTTAATGTCTTTTGTACGCTTACGGCTTTGCTTAAATAAGTACTCCCCAGAAAACTCATCGGTCAGCGGCTCAGGTCCTAGGTGTGCTAACAACTTGTGGGACTCAATATCATCCTGCGTCCACAAGATAGCACCAAAACGCCTTGGGTCATGGTAACGCAAGTAGGTATCTGCAAAACCAATATCAACATGATCATGCTTTTGGGGTAATTCTTTGGTATTAACAATGCGCAAACTACCAGACATCCCCAAATGAATGAGTAGGTGGCCATGCGTAAATTCAAATAATAGGTATTTACCACGGCGATGGACATCAACAAGCTTATGACGCAGTAATGTCTGCTCCAACGTTTGAGGTATAGGCCAGCGCAGAGAACTCTGCCGTATAGTGACGCTCGACACTTGCTTACCCTTAATATGAGGGCTTATACCTCGACGAGTTGTTTCAACTTCTGGCAATTCAGGCATATTATTAAAAAATAGCAGAGTAAAAGTGACAATTGCTCAACTGACGGCAAAAAGCAAATTACCGGTATAAAAAACCCGACTAGGTGTCGGGTTCAAAAATAGGGGGGGCAATTAAATAAATTTACTTAATTTTGCCTTCTTTGTACATAACATGTTTGCGAACAACAGGGTCATACTTTTTGATTTCCATCTTTTCAGGCATCGTGCGCTTATTTTTATCTGTTGTATAAAAATGGCCGGTTCCTGCAGATGAATTAAGACGAATTTTATCGCGCATTTAACTATCCTCAAATTTCTTAATATTGTGTTTAAACGAATCGCTAAGGTGACTTAAACTTTCTCACCACGAGCGCGAATATCAACAAGTACTTTGTCGATACCAAGCTTATCAATAATACGCATACCTTTAGTTGATACACGTAGTTTAACAAAGCGCTTTTCTGATTCTACCCAGAAACGATGGCTATGTAGGTTAGGCAAAAAACGACGTTTTGTGTGGTTTTTTGCATGAGAAACATTATTTCCAGTTACAGGGCGTTTACCAGTAACTTGACAGACTTTAGACATAACTTGCCTCTATATACGTTACGATGCCGTCGCTCAATAAACAACAGCTTGAATTCAGTTAGCTTAATTAAAAGCAAGGTTAAAAATAAGACCGCCCTAACCCTTTAATTCTCATAGAGCAGCCAACAAATACAGCCACAGGACAGACCTCAAAAAAGAGCCGCGTTTTATACCAAAATAAATATCAAATAGCAATAAATAAGTGGTTTTAAATCGATTTTATCAAAAATAAGGCCTATATCATCAAAGCAAGGCTCTTTGATAACTTTTTCTATTACATATTGGTTTTTGCCCTAAAACCATTATGGATTTATTTAATTGCCAAATTTAGCTACCTATGGTTTTTATTGCTTTACGGTTTTGTTATTGCCTTGCTTGCGATAAGCACCGGGGCCAAAACCTACCAGCTTTTTAAAAATACGTGTAAAGGCGGTAACTGACGCATAACCGACGCTCTGGGCAATTTGGTCTACTGACTGGCTACTTTCACGTAACAAAAGCTGCGCCTGCTGCACACGCCACTGCTTGATATACTGCATAGGCGGCATACCCACAAGTAAGCGAAAGCGTTCAGCAAATAAGGTCCTGGAGAGGCCCGCCTCTAAAGCCAGTACATGTAGGCTCCATTTTTGCTGTGGATTTGCATGGAAGCACTGTAGGCTTTTACCAATATGGGGGTCGGATATCGCATAGAGAAAGTTTTCTTCTGTGTTTAGGCTCGTCTGCCATACCTTAATAACATGAATAAAAATAATCTCTGATAGCTTTTGTACGATAGCATTATTGCCCATTTGCGCGCTCAACTGTATTTCTGTGAGCGAACGTATTGCATGACCAAGCCAAACTATTTCCTCTAATTGTTTGGCTTTAACCACCATACAATCTGGTAGTTGCTTGATTAATGGATGCAAAAAAGCATCATCGAACTCCAAATGACCACATATTAGCTGTGTTTCGCTGGCTCTATCCGAAGAACCATACTCAAATAGCCCTTGGCCTGTAAAATTACTCGCCGCAAGCGCATCGTCGAGCGCAGCTGATGGACTATCGGCTTTATCGGATAAGATATGTGCCTTGCCATGAGGAATAATAATAATATCGCCCTTAGACAAATTGACGACAGTCTCCGATTGACCAATACGAACCGCACAAGGGCCGTCGGTCACTAAATGAAATCGCGCAACATTACCTAATTTGGGGACACGAATACCCCACGGCCCGTAAAAACGCGTATTAAAATATAAGCAGCCTTTTAGCTTTAAGGCACTTAGCACATCACTTAATATATCCATCTTTACCATCCTATTGTTGATTCTGGACGACTGGGCAAGCATTCCGAATTAACGGGCATAGTCAAAATTATCCTCATCGCTAATATAGTCCCTGCATTTACTGACAGAGGATATAGCTATGAAATTTATCACCCCAACTATACATGGCATGCTTGATTATATGGCAGCATCAGCACTTATCATTGCGCCATTTATCTTAGGTTTAGAACAGCTAGCGCTATGGCTATCGGTAATAGCAGGTATTGGCCTAATCATGTACAGCTTAATAACCGATTACGCATACAGCATTGCTAAAGCAATACCTTTTGGGCTTCACATTGTCTTGGACTCTACCGCTGCCGTATTTTTTATTATCGCTCCCTTTATATTCGGCTTTGAGGGCATTACAGCGATATACTATTGGGTAATGGGTGCCGGTGTAATCATGGTAGTTATGTTTAGTGCTATGCAGCAACAGCCTGCTAATAATAAGCCAGCAACCTAAACGACTACTCTATAAAACATCAAAGCTACTATTGGGGGAAGATCTCAATAGTAGCTTTGATGTTTTTAATCGAAATTAGTTACATCCAACCCATTTCTGCCAGCGAAGTTACCTCAAGATCACCTACAACCATATGATCTAGAACGCGAACATCTAGAGCCTTTAATATCTTAGCAATGTCATGGGTAAGTTCCCGATCGGCCTGACTAGGCTTAGCAATTCCAGAAGGGTGGTTATGGGCAAGGATAATAGCAGCAGCGTTATGTTCTAACGCGGCCTTAATAATCTCGCGGGGATAAACATGAGCAGTATTTATAGTGCCTTGAAATAATTCTTCATATTTGATTAAACGATGCTGATTATCCAAAAATAACACACTAAGAATCTCACGCTTGCAGTGTCTTAACTTTGCCAACAGGTACTGTTTAACCTCAACAGCATTAGCAAACAACTCCCTATTACCTAAAGATTGGGCCAAATGACGGCGCGCCATCTCCAGTACTGCTTGCAGTTGAGCATATTTGGCATCACCCAAACCATGAGCACGACAAAATGTCGGCTTATCAGCCTCTAATAAAGGCCTAAGCCCGTTAAATTGCTTGAGCAAATCGCGTGCGAGATCAACGGCCGATTTACCCACACAACCTGTGCGTAGAAAAATTGCCAACAATTCTGCATCCGAAAGACTATGTGGCCCCGACTTTAGTAGTTTTTCACGAGGGCGCTCTGCGACAGGCCAATCTGTAATCGCCATAAATAACTCCTTTTATTAAAATATGCTTATTCCTTAAGCACATAATTACAATTGAAGGTAGCCTAAAACTTATCTTTTTAGAGCTACGGTTAAACGTAGTGGTTTTTTTATAACTATTTTTTATAAATGCGATAAAAAATGCTATCTTACTCTCTCAATATAGTCAGATCAAATGGGTAACCCTTGCACTATGGCCGGCAAGTTAACAAATAGAAGAATTTTAGTCGGTATTTCCGGTGGCATTGCGGCCTATAAAAGCGCCGAGCTTGTTCGGCGCTTAATAGATTTAGGGGCTGATGTAAGAGTTGCCATGACCAAGGCTGCTCAGGAATTTATTACACCGTTAACGCTGCAAGCATTATCAGGTAAACCTGTATCGACAGATTTGCTCAATACCGAAGCAGAAGCGGCTATGGGTCATATAGAGCTCGCTCGCTGGGCTGACCTTATAGTAATTGCACCTGCAAGTGCGGATATTATTTCACGGCTAGCAAAGGGGGCAGGAGACGACATTTTGACAACCCTCTGCCTCGCTAGGCGTTGCCCTTTAGCTATTGCTCCAGCCATGAATCAAGCGATGTGGCATAACAGCTCAACACAGGACAACCTTGCTACATTACAAAAGCATAACATCCACCAATTTGGCCCGGACAAAGGCGGTCAAGCCTGTGGGGATATAGGTTTTGGGCGCATGTCAGAACCTAATGAGCTAGCACAGGAAGTTTGCCAGTTATTTAAAACACGCACACTCGAAGGCAAAAAAGTGGTCATTACAGCAGGCCCTACCAGAGAGGCGATCGACCCAGTTCGCTATATCAGCAACTATAGCTCTGGAAAAATGGGTTACGCGCTAGCACAAGCAGCCGCGGAAGCGGGTGCACGCACCATTCTAATTAGCGGGCCTACAAACCTTGCCACCCCAGAGCACGTTGAGTGCATTAGTGTTGTCTCAGCTGACGAGATGCTAGAGGCCTGTATGAATCAGGTTTATGAGTCGCATACTCCATGCGATATTTTCATCGCCTCTGCTGCTGTAGCTGACTATCGTCCTGTCGATATTGCTCAGCAAAAGATCAAAAAAACTGATCAAGATACAATGATGCTTAAAATGATCAAAAATCCTGATATTGTAGCAAGCATTGCCAATCGAACTGATTCACCACTAATGATTGGGTTTGCAGCAGAGACTCAAAACGTTCTTGAAAATGCTCAAAGCAAATTGCTCAAAAAGCAACTAGACTTAGTAGTAGCAAATGATGTGTCGAAAACTAATATTGGCTTCAATAGTGATGATAATGCCGTTACCATTATCACAAAGGATGCCGTTACTGAGGTGCCAGAAAAATCTAAAGTACAGATTGCAGCTGATATTATCGATTATGTGGCTACATATCTCACAAAGAAGTATTGAGTATTAATAAAAAACATCTGGAATTTCCATAATATTATGGCCGTCTTTAATAATAAAAATTTAAATATAGACCCTGAGAAAAAACAGATTATTACCAATATCATAGCGGCTATTGTATTGGTAACTTTATCTGCTTTGCTATCGTGGCAATATATTGTTTTACCCTACAACGACAATCTGTTTGAAAAAAATATAAGCGCACTTGCTAAAGTACAGCAAGATGCTGTTGGCAGTTATCAGCAATCTGTTTTATTAAAACTCACAGAAATTACTCGCGATGACAAAAACGCCTCTTTAATTAAGAACAATATTGTTGATGGCACTCTCTCTCAAACAAACCCGTCGATTTTAAAAATACAAAAAAATATCACTCGTGCTGTCAAACACAGTAAAATAGCGCGCATATACGCACCGAGGGAGGCACAAAAACAAAAAGATGCAGGCGGCGGTATTCGCTTTGTTGAGCTCAACATGATCAATCAAGCCGAAAAGAATAAAACATCCTACCCAGAGGCAGCAAGAACCGCCGATCGCAAAAGCTGGGAAATACACTGGGTGGTAGGCATACCAGATACAGCAAAAGGGGAAGCAACAGACTCATCAAAACCTATTGCAGTTTTGCACCTGACAACAACGCTAGATGGCTTATCTGAGACGTTAATTCAGTCTGATCCTGGCCTTACCCAAACAAAGCTTATTCAAAATATTGGGCGACAAAAACAGCTCACATTTATATTACTCGGTGAGGGCACCAATAGTAATGTGCGAATAATTGACGTGCCATCAAGCTATTGGCAAATAGCGATGTCACCCTCTTCTGATTTTCAAAGCCAGAAAACGGCGATACCCCTTCTGTTTATTATTGCCGTCTTATTAGCACTTATCATCACCATATCTCTTGCTTACTTGCTAGCTCAACGAAAAATCAAACAAGAGGCATCTCTCTACCAAGTTATTGTACCGAACCCCACTCCCCAAGCAACAAATACTAATGCCGATCAAGAGGATGGCGAAAGCAAGGAGAGCAACACAGATAGCCCCATTCACTTATCCGATCAAGCTACAGATGACGACTCAACAGACACAGAACTTGATGATAGTAATGTTGAAATTCCCAAGCATATATTTAGGGCCTATGATATTCGCGGTATTGCAGAGACAGATATATCACCCGCTATCGCTCAACTTGTCGGTAAAGCAGTCGCAAGCGAAGCCCTTAAAAAAGATGAAAAAGCAATACTAATAGGACGAGATGCCCGAACGCATTCACCCGTTTTATTTAAGTATTTAGTACAGGGCGTATTAAGTACTGGGTGTAATGTGATCGATATGGGTATAGTACCTACACCTCTAGTCAATTTTGCAGCAACTGCGTTTAACGAGACAAATAGCGGTATTTCTATTACCGCAAGCCACAATCCTAAAGAATATAACGGTTTTAAAATCATCTTAAAAGGTGAAACGTTAACGAGCCCCGATATACAAAAACTTTACCAAAGCATCCTTGAGCGAGATTTTATCGTTGCAGAGAAAAGGGGCCAGTTAATAGAAGAAGCATTTAATGAAGATTATATCGATACCGTCAGTGCCGACATTGCCATTGACTCAGACCTACATGTTGTTATCGATGCAGGCAATGGGGCAAGTAGCAATATTGCACCTGCTTTATTCGAGGAATTAGGATGTAAAATAACACCACTCCACTGCGAATTTGATGGGGACTTCCCTAACCATAACCCCGACCCTTCAATAGCAGAGAACTTAGCGCTTCTCATTGAAGCAGTTAAACGTGAATCCGCAGATATAGGTGTCGCACTTGATGGTGACGGCGATAGGTTAGTTGTTGTCACATCATCTGGGAATATTATTTGGCCCGACCAATTGTTGATGATTTTTGCCCGAGACGTTGTATCCCGCAATCCAGGCTGTGATGTTATCTTTGATATCAAGTCAACTCGCCGATTGAACCAAGTTATTAGTAGCTATGGCGGCCGGCCTATTATGTGGAAGACGGGGCATTCCAACATAAAAGCAAAAATGCGTGAAACCAATGCTTTATTAGCCGGAGAATTCTCAGGTCATATTTTCTTTAAAGAGCGCTGGTTTGGTTTTGACGATGGTCTTTATGCCGCTGCTCGCTTAATGGAAATAATGTCACTGCGAGACCAAAGCTTAGATAATATGATTGAGGCAATGCCCGCTTTGTTTATTTCTCCAGAGATAAAAATAGCAATTCCTGAGGAACAAAAATTCGCCTTGATCGATGATATTATTCAAAATAGCAACTTTGGCTCTGGAGAAAAAACATTAATCGATGGACTTCGGGTAGACTTTGACAACGGTTGGGGGCTTGTACGCGCATCCAATACCAGCCCGGCTATTACTCTTCGCTTTGAAGCAGATAGCGTTGAGGACCTTGAACAGATAAAATCACTTTTTAGGCAAGAAATTACCGCCGTAGACTCAACAATTAAGCTGGATTTTTAATATGTCTCTTACCATTGACAATGCAATGAATGTTGCCAATGTTTTAACCGAAGCACTACCTTACATTCAACGTTTTACTAAAAAAACTATCGTCGTAAAGTTTGGTGGCAATGCCATGGTCGACGAAGCTCTGCAAAATAGTTTTGCCAGAGATATCGTGCTGATGAAACTTGTAGGCATGAACCCGGTTGTTGTTCATGGCGGTGGACCACAGATAGGAGCTTTACTCGACAAACTAAATATTCAGTCTCGGTTTGTTGATGGCATGCGTGTTACTGATAGCGCAACAATGGATGTTGTCGAAATGGTTTTAGGTGGTGCTGTCAACAAGCAGATTGTTAATTTGATCAACAATAATGGTGGTAAAGCTATTGGCTTAACCGGCAAAGATGGTCAGCTTATACAAGCAAAAAAGTTATTAAAAAAGCATACTCCATCAGAGCAGATGAATGCCTCGGAAATAATTGATATTGGCCACGTTGGGGAAGTTAATAAAATTAATGTTAATGTTATTGACATGCTTATTAATAGTGATTTCATACCTGTCATTGCACCGATTGGTGTCGGCAAAGACGGAAAGTCTTATAATATTAATGCAGATTTAGTCGCCGGAAAAATAGCCGAAGTACTACAAGCAGAGAAACTGATGTTACTGACTAATGTAAGCGGACTACAAGACAAAAAAGGAGAGGTGCTGACAGGGCTAACTACCCAACAAGTCGATGAACTTATCGACGATGGTACTATTTATGGCGGCATGCTGCCTAAAATTGGCTGTGCTTTAGACGCGGTCAAGTCGGGTGTGGCAAGCGCACACATTATTGATGGAAGAGTAGCTCACGCTGTTTTGTTGGAAGTCTTTACCGACGAAGGTGTGGGTACATTAATTACTAATCGTAAACTTTAATTTTTAATAGTTAAAAATTTAAAGGTTGAATAAAACACCCGAATAGTTGATGATTAAGCTCTCTATAGTTACATACATTTATCGTTAAAAATAAAAATTAACCCTTATAAAGTTATCTGACCAACTCCGTACTTGCGACTTTAAAATAGATGCCAATCGCTACGGTGTTCAGCACAGAAGATTATTTCACCCTATAGAAATAATTTCCGATTTATAACAGGGTAATAGTCAACAACAAGTAGTTATAATAATGAATCAAACTTCTACACAAAAGATATCACGCCGCCAGCAAATACTAGAATGCCTCGCACAAATGCTCGAAGAGTCGCCTGGTGCACGCATTACAACAGCTGCACTCGCTAGTAAAGTAGGTGTATCTGAGGCTGCACTCTATAGACACTTTCCCAGCAAAACGAAAATGTTTGAAGGCTTAATAGAATTTATAGAAGAGACAATCTTTACTCGCATTAAAACAATTATTCAAGAACAACAAAGTGCACAATCACAGTGCGAAAAAATCTTATTCTTATTACTAACTTTTACTGAAAGAAACCCAGGCATTACTCGCCTATTAACAGGGGATGCACTAACGGGAGAGACCACTCGACTTAGGCAACGAGTTGCACAGTTTTTTGACCGAATAGAAACGCAGTTAAAACAAATTTTACGCGAAGCTGAAATAAGGGAATCCAAAAGAACCTGCTTAAGCCCAAACATTGCAGCAAACTTTCTATTATCTACAGCAGAAGGTCGTATAGCGCAGTATGTAAGAAGCGAATTTAAACGGCAGCCAACAGAGAATTGGCAAGAGCAATGGTCGGCTGTAATGGAACAATTTTTTGTTGAAGTGGCCGTATAAAACTAGCCTGATAGACCCTACTTATTTTTGATTAGGCCGAATAACTTTAAAGCGCGCAATATCTCTGTCGTGCTCTTCGATTATACGATTAGACTCTTCAATTTTTTGCCGCTTTTTCTCTAACTCTAACTCACGATCTTTTTTAAATTTTTCTATTGATACCATTGTTTCTTCGGAAACTTCCCGGCCCGCTCTCTCATCCTCAGCCGCTAAACTCTGAAACAAATCTATCTCAGCATTTATTTTTTCAACATTGAGATCAATCAAACCAATCCGACTTTGGTTTTGAGATAACTTCCTCTGTTTGGCCGCCTCTATATCATCAGGGTGGCTATAGCGTCTTAGTAGCTGGGTATCCCACTCTTTTAATTGTTTTAAGCGTTCATTTTCAGCCTTTAGTTTAGCTTTCTCTTCCTCCGAAAGCTCAGGCGGTACACTCTTAATTAATTGACCATCAAAGGTGACAATATCATAGCCTTTTTTAACATACTCGGAAGGAATCCGAGAGCTAATAACATTTGTTCCCTTTTTATTGACGTACTTATAATAGATCGCATTTTGAGCAAGCACATGCCCACTCAAGGCGATTATTGCAGTCGTACTGATTATTGCTAGTAAATAACGAATATTCATCGTATTTCTCGATAAAAATTAAACCCCAAAGTCCTTACGATAGGATTCTATCGCCTCGACCAAGTGTGGTTCATTCTGCCCTTGCATGTATTGTAGGATATGTTCAAGTTTAACAATACTAATGACAGGAATATCATACTCTTGTTCCACTTCTTGTATAGCAGATAACTCACCTAGGCCTTTTTCTTGACGGTCGAGACCAATAAGTACAGCTCCTAACTGCGCTCCATGCTCGTTAATAAGGCTAATGACTTCTCTAACAGCAGTACCTGCAGTGATAACATCATCAATAACAGCAACTTTACCTTGTAAGGGAGCGCCTACAAGCAAGCCTCCTTCGCCATGCTCTTTTGCTTCTTTTCGATTATAGCAGATAGGAAAATCTAGCCCATGCTCTGTAGATAGCGCTGCTGATGTCACGGATGCAAGAGGAATACCCTTATAAGCAGGGCCAAAAAGTAAATCAACTTCGACTCCTGAATCTATTAGTGCTTGTGCATAAAAACTACCCAAAGCTGCCAAAGCAGAGCCCGATTGGAAGCGCCCTGCATTAAAAAAATACGGACTCACACGGCCGGATTTTAAAGTGAACTCGCCAAAACAAAGCGCTTTATGCTTAATTGCCAACTCGATAAAGGCTTTTTGATAATCTTTCATTAATTTTTCCAATAAATAGTCTACTTTAATATAACATTAGCTTAACTTTGATTTACAATGAGATCTATAATTGCCACCAGAAAGCTGGCTTTATTGACCAAAGCCTTGTTATTTTCTTTAACTGGAGCCATATTTAGTAAAAGCCCCTCATCAGTCACAAGCTATTAGCTCATGTGTGGGTCATCTTATTGTAATTTACATAATAATAACCTGTGAATAGATTTTCTGGCACCTGCCTTAGAAATATTAAACTTTTTTTTCACAGCCGTCTTTGTGTATCGACAATTTTACTAGAAAGGATTTTTTATGCGTATTATTAGCCTCAAAGTTGATGGCATACAGCAAGCCGCTGCACGAGGCCTATATGACTGGTTATCAGATCAAGAAGCGGACATTATCTGCATTCAAGATTTACGTTGCCTTGAGTACGAGACCGACGACGATATATACCATATGGATGGCTATAATGCCTATTTTTTTGACTCTGGTGTCAAAAATTACAATGGCGTCGCTATTTATACGCGTGCACTACCCAAAGCGCTCATTTATGGCTTTGGTTTTTCGAGTGGTGTCGATATGGAAGGCCGATACTTGCAGGTTGACTTCGACAATATCAGTATCGGCTCGCTATTAGCACCATCAGCTACAAGTAATGCAGAGTCACAAGAAGTAAAAATGCAATTTTTTGATGACTTGCAGGCACACCTAAGCAAAATAAGTAGAAAGCGTCGAGACTTTATCTTTTGTGGCGACTGGGGTATTGCACCTAAGTCAGATGATGTATCTAACCCAACAGAGCAGCGTCTATTATCTGGATTTTTACCAGAAGAGCAGCAATGGATGAAACAATTGCCACAGATCGGCTATATCGATGCATTTCGCCAAGGCAATAGTGATAAAGATGAATATTCTTGGTGGCCTAGCGGTACATTAGGAGAAGGGGACGCTTGGCGCAGTGATTTACAAATTGTGTCTTCATCGCTCACCCAAAAAATCGACTATGCGATGATTTACAAAAGTAAGTCTTTTTCTTCTCATCTACCTGTTATTGTCGATTATGATATCGAGCTAGAACCAGACGAGTTATAAATAGATATTTGTACACAAGAATTGGTAAAGCAACCACGGCTGCTTTACTTTTTTAGCCTGCTAGTCCTCGATAACTTCTTACAGGCCTAATAACCTTACGCATTCTCGCTCTATTTTCTCTATATTAGGTATAGCTGCTTGTTCTCCAGCAACAAATACCTGCATTTGGTCATAATCTTTAGCATTAACTCGGGTATTTTCCGATATTTCATTCGCTGCAACACGACTTAATCTTGGAATACCCTGCGTAGGCATACAAATAAATTTTAACTGGCTATTAACGCCCGTACAGTTAAGAACAACCAACTGACTATCAGCTTTAACATTCGGCAGACTATCACTATTAAGTACCTCATAAGAAACCATAGGGACTTGCACACCCCGCCACAGGAAATTACCTAAAAACCAAGATGGCGTTTCGCTAGATGACTCAAGATTAACCTGTGGCGCCTGATAAGCAACCATCTCAGCAACACTAACCGTTGGCAGCACTAATTTATAAGTACCCATTGGCACCAATAAACTCGGTATTTCTGTAGCGCTATCACTACTTACTGGTGTTGAATTTGAACTCATTTGAGCATCCTATTTTTATTCTTAAACATTTGCAGTTGGCAGTATTTTTTCTTTTTGCAGTCGTTGTAAATGTATTGCCAGATTTTTTACTGAATCTATGACTTTAACGCAGCCGGTATTTTTAATGGCGTTTGGCATCGAATCCGCCGCACATTGGGCAGGGTTTTGAATCCATACATTACCACCACGACGAGACATTAGGCGCGCGCCTACCATGCCGTCATCACCCATACCCGAAAAGTAAATGACGCCGCCACTCCCACCAAAACGATCAGCAACCGTTGCGACTACATGATCGATAGACGGCTTATAAATCCCACGCCAAGGGTAATTCCGCAGAGCAAGAGTACCATCGGCAAGAATATCAAGCTGCTTATCTGAAGGTACAATGGTTACAGTGTCTACACATAAAACATCACCATGCCCAGCGACACGCCCCTGGTACTGACTATTTCGTGAAATACTGTTAGCCAACACGACATTATGCTCTGATTCTATATGCTGCACATAAACTAAAGCGAGCTCAAGACCAATAGGTAGCGCATCTAAAAACTCTTTAACGACTTCGGGGCCACCGGTAGAAGCACCTAACACCCAGACATGCTTTGCCGGTTTTAAATGATACTCGATCACCGATAGTTGGCCAGATACACTCAGTAGTTTATCAGTCAGTAGACGAGTCCATGAAGCGAAGCCCGGATCATTAACATTGTAAACTCTGCCTTCACCAAAAATGACAGGGACTTTTAATCCATATAACCAACGCTCAAAGACACTAAACTTATCGGGTAATGAAATATTCGAGCTATCGATATCTATCAACCAAAAGTCGACATGTTCATTACTTTTTTCAAGCAAAAAGAAATTATCGAAAACCTGCGTAACCAACCATGCATCAAAAATGGTAAACCCACAGGATTCAGTAATTTGTCGTAGATGATGCTGCTGTATAATAGATTCACTAATGATGCCGACATTAAAACTAGGCATATGCACTAATCCTTTTTGACATTGTCGGCTTAAATAACATTAGCTATTGCGTTGCTGTTCATGGTCAATTAGATCACGAATGCTCTCTAACAACCTTTCTTCTTGATAAGGCTTACCCATATAAAGGTTTGCACCTGCTTCTAAGCCTCTCTGACGGTGTTTTTCACCGGTTCTTGAGGTAATCATTATTATGGGTAAGGCATGATGCTGCTGGCTAGAGCGCACTCGTTTGGCAACTTCAAAACCGTCCATACGGGGCATTTCGATATCTAGCAGCATAATGTTGGGTTGATGATCTTGTAAAATACCAATAGCATCAACACCATCTTTTGCTGTGATCACATCGTAGCCTTCACGTTCGAGTAGTCGAGTGGTTACCTTTCTTACTGTTACTGAGTCATCAACTACCATAACCAGTGGATTTTTTATTGTGGGTTTTTCTTGGGCTACTAAATCTGTATCGGTATGCTCGATTAAATTGCGCGCCATGCTGCTGCGAATCAATGCATTCGGGTCTAAAATGACTACCACGTGACCATCACCCATAATGGTTGCACCCGACACCCCTAATACCGACTTAAATTGTGGCCCTAAACTTTTTACAACAATTTCACGGCTGCCTTGTAAATTATCAACCTGAAACGCGACCGAGTGATCAGTACTGCGTACCAAAATGACAGGTAAGGGCAGGCTATGACCATCCATTCTTGGTGGCGGTGCATTTTCATCGAGCAGATTACTTAAGTGACGCAGCTGATATTCTTGATTGGCATACTGAAAGAGTTCTTCTGGGTTAGCATAATAATGCTCAAGTTCAAAAGGACTGACCCGAACAATACCCTCAATAGTATTTAGTGGAATAGCATAGCGATCTTCGCCCATGTTAATCATTAAGGCTCGGTTAACTGAAACAGTAAAAGGTACGCGAATAGTAAAGACCGTACCTTGACCAAGCTCGGAGTTAATAGCAATACTACCGCCCATCAGCCGGATTTCACTATTGACCACATCCATCCCTACACCACGGCCAGAAATCTGCGTGATCGTCTCTGCGGTCGAGAAACCAGCATGCAGGATAAACTGTAAGATTTCCTGATCGCTTAGCTCAGTATTATCATTGATTAAATTGCGCTCAATCGCTTTTTGGCGAACACGGTTAATATCGATACCACCACCGTCATCGCCAACCAGAACAAGTACATCACCGCCATCACGCTCAAGGGTAATCACAATACGGCCAGAAGCTACTTTACCCGCTGCCTCTCGTGTTGAGACATCTTCGATGCCGTGGTCGATAGCATTACGCAGCATATGCTCAAGTGGAGCTACCATACGCTCCATCATACTTCTATCTAATTCACCCTCTATATTGCCTAATTCAAGGTCAACATTTTTGTTCAACTCTGTTGATATTTGGCGAACAATACGACGCAATCGCGGCACAATACGCGAAAAGGGTACCATTCGCGAACGCATTAAACCCTCTTGCAAATCGGTATTAATACGCGACTGCTGTAACAGTACTGTTTCTGCATCTCGTGTTTTATCGGACAACGTGCCTTTTAAATCCATCAGATCCGAGGCCGATTCAATCAGCGAACGAGACAGTTGCTGCAATTGAGAGTAACGATCCATTTCTAGCGGGTCGAAATCTTCTGTTTCTGTCATTTGCTCTTGACGGAAAATAACCTGAGCTTCTGTTTCAATATCTAACCGTCTGATTTGCTCTTGTAAACGCTGAACCGTGGAGCCCATTTCATCCAATGAGTAGCCAAGCTCACTGATTTGCTCCTCCATTCGACCACGACTGATCGAGGTCTCACCAGCTAAGTTAACCAACTCTTCCATCAAGTCAGCAGAGACCTTAACCATTTCTTGAGGCTGGTTACGTCTAGCTGCCGCTGGTCCACCACTCATAGTAGGTTGGGCTACTTGAGATGTAGATACATCTTTTAATACAGTTAATGGAGATTCTTTATTAGTAAAAGGAACAATATTGGTATTATCTTTAACAACTTCTTTTAAGCCAACACCCAACTTATTTGGAGAAGCATTATCTACTGCAGTTTTTCCATCTCCAGACTCATCGCCTTGGATCGGGCCATCAACAGGTTTACCTGACGAATTAAATAAATTCTCGACCTGATCGACTTGCTTAACTAGTTGATCTTGAAACTGATTAACCTCTTGTAACGTTACGTCACTCTGCTCATCATTAATTCGAGCAATCAAGAAAGTCTCATAATTATGCGAAAGATCACCCAAGCCTGTTAAACCAGCCAGACGCGCACCGCCCTTAAAGGTATGTAAAGTACGCTGCATTAACTCATTACGTGCGCGATCTACAACACCATTTTGCCAACCAGCAATAGATTCATCTAACTCTTCTAATAATTCGCGGGCCTCTTCAAGAAAGATTTCAATCGTATCTTCATCGAGGCCTTCGAGCGATAATTGTTCACTCTCACCAGATGCTGTTTGCTCTTGAGGTGTATCAAGGCTTTCTAAGGCTGAACTTTCGGACTCTGAATCGCTTTCTTTAATACCATCTTGAGCACTAGTTTCAGCGCTATCAATGACAGCACCATCGGATTCGTCAGCAATCTGCTCATGATCTTCACTAAGTAGCGACGAGATACTCTCTGATGGTGTAATTTTAGGTAAAGACTGAAGCTGTACTAATAGCTGTTCATTTTGTATAGGTAAATCTTGCCCTGCGGCTATTGAGTCGACAATATCCATCAACTCATTATGGCCGAGTAATAAAGTTTCGTAATTATCCGAATTAGCCTCCACTTCACCACTAATAAGTTGCCCATAGACATTTTGTAAAACGCGGCTTAAATTAGCCATAGACTGAAGGTTAGCACGCTCGGCACCGTGACAGAGATTTGCCAGCTCATTGTGTAATGGCTGCCAATCTTCAACAGTAGCAGGTGCTTGTTGCCACTTTTCGATCATCAAGTCAGCATCAAGTAATAGATGCATCTCTTCGGCCATGAGTACTTCAAGAACAGCAGGGTCGACTTTCTGCTCTGCTTTTTCTGCTTCTTTTTGCCTAATGAGTGGACCAACTGATCGCTCTCTTAATTCTTCTATACGAGCCAAAAATTGCTCAGACTTAGGCATTGTTGGGTAAATTAACTGTGAGATCTGCACCAGTGCTTCTTGCGTGTAGAGAACACCATCTTTAATTAACTGGAACGTATCATCATCAATATTTACTTGGTAACTACGTAGCTCTTTGGCAAATTTTTCCAGTGGCGCCATGATCGTGGCTATTGGCGTTAACTCTGCCATATAAGCACTGCCTTTTAGCGTATGCAGTGCACGCTGCATTAAGTCACTTGGCGGCTCATAAAGTGGGCGCGCATCTTCCATGCGCTGAATATATTCTTGCACAACCTCAAGGTGGCCCTCAGCCTCTGCGCGGAATATTGCCCACAATTGTTCATCTATTTCTTCATCCGCATCTTCTTCTACTTGAGGCTCTACTAGTAGGTGCTCCACCTCTGGCTGACTACTTATAACAGTGGCATCAGTTTCAATAGTTTCTGCCTTTAAAGCCTCTAATATGTCATCACCAGACTCGCCTTTAGACAAGGACTCGGCCCAGGACATATAGCGTTCGGAGCGCTCTTTATGGGGGTTGACACTGCGATTCTTATACGCAGTTACCATATCAGGAAGAATCCCGCGTACCTTAGCAATCAGGAGCGTTTGCACCTCATTCGGCTCAAGGGTTTTATCCATAATACGATTGAGCATATTCTCAACAGACCAGCCAAGCTCACCAACATCATTGGCCTGAACCATACGGCCACTGCCTTTTATCGTATGGAAAGCTCGCCTAACTTCACCTAAAGCTTCTTCATTGGCAAAATCCTCAGACCACTGAGGAAAGAATTCATCCAACGTGCCTTGAATTTCATCGACTTCTTCGACAAATATCTCTACTAGCTCATCGTCAATAAAATCTTCTTCAGACTCAGCAACTGTTGCTTCTATCTCAGGTTCAGCAACCGTCTCTTGTACAGTCTCAATATCACTACTACTATCTAGCTTATCAGCACTAATGCTTTCATCCACAGATAGAGTGGTTGTATCACTATCGAAAGATGGTACTTCTGGTTGGACGCCAACTAGCCCCTCTGAAGTCTCACCATTAGCTATCTCATCTGAATTTCTGGAAGTATCAAGCTCAACAACACTATCACTATTAATAGCTTTAATATCACCTAAATTTACGCCGAGCAAAGACAGACCTGAAGTCGCTTTATCAAGAATTGATTCATCATTCTCGCGAGCAGCGGACATAAATTCAATATAGTAATCAACACTAGCAATAACATCAGCAAGGCTATCGAGCTGTTGCCATTGCGGCCTAACGCCTTGATCAATAAGTTGTGACTCGATATATAAAATACAGCAGGATAGAATATCCGCCGCCTTATCGAGAGACAACATCGATAGATTACCTCTGACTGCACGCATATGTTTAGGCACAACTTCTAGTTGCTCTATATCCCATTGCGTAGCAATATAATCAACGATCGCATCTTTAGATTTTTCAAGACCGTTACGGCACTCTTCAAGAACAGTTTGTTGCGCTTCATCCAAGTGATAAGCATTACTGGATGTTGCTCCCGCACTAGACAGTGATGCATCCAAGCTCGATTCAATATCGACTAACTGATGAGCAAAACTCATTAATTGTTCAGTTGTTAATGACTCACTCTGTGCAAGTAAGATATCAACAGAGTCAACACTATCACTCACCATTCGACGCAATTCACCAACACCGAGGATCGCTAAGGTATCATTAACTCTTTGCATACCCGATTTAACAGCCAATAAATTTTCACTGCCATCGTCACCCTGTATACAGCGATCTAACCTTAACTTAACATCGTAGAACTCTTCGCGTATAGCTGTAGCAACTGCGCTTAAAGTACCTGAGTCGATACCAATTAAGTCATCTTTCTCGTTAGCAACCTGCTGTAGTGGTAGCATCTGATCAAGTTCATAAGACGACTTGATAGAATCAATGACTGACGTAGAAGGCTCAGCAGATGCTATGTAGTAGAGTAAATTTTTAATTAATTTTTCGTCACTAAACTCTTCTAACGCTTTAACGCCACCACGCTGCAATTGCTTTAGCTCAACATCTAATTCACGCAATAAGTTCCGTGTACCCGCAGTGGACTCAATAGAGTTCTTAGAAAGGCCATCTATAGCCGCATAAGCTATCTCCCAAACTTGATAGCGTTTTGTACCCACAAGCAATTTACGCAGGCGCTCAGAAACTTTTAGTAAATAATCGTAGTTTTCGACGATATTAACGTCATTAGCAACGCCTGCAGCAGCGTATTGATACATTTTTCGGAGTTTGCCAACCAATGCGCTCAACTGATTATGGTCTCGCGTTATGGGCAGTGCCTTGCCAGAAATAAGTTGTGCGTGAGCCATATTTGGCGTAAATAGCGTTGACTCGCTTAAGAGGTTAACACCTCTCACAGACCTAATGTCATTGAGTAGGGACAAAACGATGGCGGGGTAATCACGTTTTGTTCGTTGGATTTTTTCGAGGTAATCGGGAAGTTGTAAAATCGCTCGCATGAGTACTTCCATACCCTCACGAGGCTTAGCAATCTTTTTATCAAGCAGGGCTTGTGAGAGCTCTTCAACTTCTTCTGCAAGCATCGCTGCGCCATGAAAACCAACCATTCGCAAGCTACCATACACTTGGTGAATCAGCGTCTGGCAGAATCTCAATTGCGTTACATCTTGAGGGTCGTTTGCATAACTTTCCAACACACGTTGCGACTCCTGCAACGTCTCGTTGATTTCTTTTACAACCCATTCCAAAGCTGTATATTGGCGATTATCTGCCATAGGGCCTCTCGATGATTTTAACTGCGATTAAATAATTCATTGCTTATCTACACAGTTAACTTAACTACATTTCATGTATGCTTGAACTTCATCATTCATTACACGGCTTAATTCTGGGCACCGCCAATCAGTCACTTCACCAAGTCCTATGACTAAAAAGCCGCCGGGTTTTAAATGTTTAACTAATTCTTTTAAAATTTCTCTACGTCGCCAACGACGAAAATAAATAAGTACATTTTGGCAAAAAATAATATCCATTGGCTGAATAGTGCGCTTGTTAACATGCATAATATTGAGTTGAGAGAAACACACTCTGCGCCTTATTCTCTCAACGACTTGATACTTATCTTCTTCAAGTCGCTCAAAATATCTACCTTTTTCATGCTCTTTTAGCAAATTTAAACTTCTCTGCCCATAAATACCTTCACGGGCTATTGATAATGCTGGCAAGCTGACATCAACTGCGGTCACACCATAATAATGATCGCCCTTTGCCCGCTGAAAGCAGTCATCTGCAACAGCGGCAAGACCATAAGGCTCTTCACCTGTTGAACAGCCAACACTCCACATCTCGAAGCTTTCGTTTAAAGGGCCTTTGCTGAGCTTGTTATCAATACATTCCCTCACTAATTCAAGTGAGGGACGATGGCGAAAAAAACTAGTTTCCTTGATGACTAAACGATCAACCAGTACCTGCCACTCAGCAGCACCTTTCTTGTCATCCTTCACATAGTTAAAGTAGCGAATTGGATCTGTAAGTTCCAACTCCCTCATGCGAATACCCACTTGTGTTTGCAGTAATACTTTTTGCAAATGAGTTAACTGGATACCCGTCCGCTGTTCTAATAAATTCTCCCAAAGTGAGAATTCTTGGCCCGATAACGCACTAAGTTTTTGCAGTGACCATGACATAATATTCTTATACTAAAGATAAAATTAACTAGCGCTTTGCTTACCGGTATCAGGAAACTCAATATCAGATAAATCAAGATCAAATTCTTCTAGCAGATCATCATCTTCCGATGCACTGCTAAAACTATGAGCACTGTCATCATCACTAAAATCTAAGTCAGCTAATATATTATCAACATCCGAGCTTCCCTGATTCATAATGTTCGATGGAGTTGCCATAGTGTCAAGTACTGGAGGCATAGGCGCTGCTTGCGTAGAAGAAATTTCCTGCCTCTCAAGGTCAGCAAGCATTTCATCGGGTAGGGTAAAGCCGGCAACAGACTCACGTAGATCCGATGCCATGTTAGCCAAGTTACCAATAGAGTCAGCCGTCTCACTCGTACCTGCCGATGTTTGCGAGGTAATTTCTTGAATAACATTCATCGTATTGGAAATATGACCTGCCGATGAAGCCTGCTGTCTCGCAGCATTTGAGATGTTTTGAATCAATTCAGCCAAATTTGCCGATACCCCTTCAATTTCTTCAAGTGCCACACCCGCATCCTGTGCTAGGCGAGCACCACGCACCACCTCTGAGGTGGTTTGCTCCATCGAGATAACCGCTTCGTTGGTATCTGACTGAATCGTTTTAACCAGCGTCTCGATCTGTTTTGTTGCAGCAGCAGAGCGCTCAGCAAGGCGCTGTACCTCATCCGCAACCACTGCGAAGCCTCGACCAGCATCACCAGCCATCGATGCCTGAATGGCCGCGTTCAATGCCAGAATGTTTGTTTGGTCAGCAATGTCGTTAATCAAGCTTACGATATCACCAATTTCCTGCGAAGATTCACCGAGTCGTTTAATACGCTTCGACGTATCCTGAATCTGCTCACGAATAGTATCCATTCCGTGAATAGTGTTCTGTACCAATTTAGCGCCGTTATTTGCAATCGATACCGATTTACCCGCAACTAGAGCAGATTCCGATGCGTTTGCAGATACCTGGTCAATGGTGACCGCCATTTCGTTAATGGCAGCCGATGCACCCGCAATTTCTTGCGCCTGGTGATTAGAAGCCTCGGCCAAGTGATAGGCTGTTTGCTGCGTACCCTGAGCTGCGTGAGAAACCTGTACCGCCGTCGAGTTAATGCGCGATACCAATTGTCTGAGCTGATCAATCGTAAAGTTAATGGAGTCAGCAATCGCACCGGTAAAATCCTCCGATACCGTTGCTGAGATTGTTAAATCACCATCAGCGAGGTCAATTAGCTCATCTAGCAACCTTAAAATAGCCTCCTGTGTTCTCTGACTATCTTCTTGTTGTTGTTCAAGTGCAGCTCCTGCGTTTAGCCGCTGTATTAGAATCAGACCAGAAATAGAAACAAGAAAGCCAAAAGCCGCTGCAAAAATATGGATCCATCGGGCGCCACGATTACCTTTAAAGGTTTTGATGGTTATATCCATTTCACTCAGCGAGGAACGCATTGCACCAAGATTGGTAGAGAGTCTTGCTCGAGCCTCTTTAGTGGCAAGAATTTTTTCTATCGCAGGGAATAGGGGTCTAGCGCTACCAATATTACGAGAGCCAACAACTTGTTCATAACTGAAGATCTTTTCCAAATTATTAAGCACCTGAGCATCAGTAATAGGACGTCTGTCATCATCACCGCGCGTCAGCAAAAGGTGATTTGCCTCAAATTCTTGCAAATTGTTTTGAAAAGCTTCGACACTCGCCCGGGTAGACGATTCTTCATCAACAAACTCGCCTAGATTACTGGACATCTCTTGCAGCAAAAGTCCTTGCCGACTCACTAATTCAATTTGATACCTTGGAGCATTCTTAGCCGACAGCAATGCAACTGAATCTATTACGGCCTCTTCCACTTCAATGGAACCAGCGGAAAGGTAGGAATTCATTGAGTTTAAAAGGTTAATGGACGTTTCAGCAGCAGCAGCAATCTCAGCATCACTACCAATCGACTGCCAAGAACGCTCAAGCTGGCTAAACTCACCAAGCAGCTGACCTTTGGTGTAAGCACTAGCCTGATTCAAAACATCTAGATTATCTTGAATTCTAACAAGGGTTAAATTTAATGGGTCAATACCTGAAGAGTTACCTGTAACAACATCCTGCAAGAAGAACTCAACGTTTGTCGTCGATGAGATAATCTCATTTGCAGCCTGAAGATTATTGGCATCTTCTTGGTTATTTTTCTGAAGCTGGAAGCCAAGATAAAACGCCAGAGATAAGAAAAATACTGCACCGATGATCAACCCCGGCAACCAAAAGCGGCCCCGAAAAATACCACTATTAAACTTCATATCATTACTCCAGCTAAAAGCGACTTTACATCGCTTATATAAATATTCTTAAAATTAGATCAACGCTGCAATTGAGCCCCAATAGTCTAAACCATTAGTGCTTTTTTTTAACTAACCGCTAGACACATCGATAAAGTCAGCACTCTCCATTAAACCTAGTGGATGGAAGATGCTCCAAGTAATACCATTGGCTTCAAAACTGCCATCAACAAAGTCACCTATCGAGCTGGGCAGATCACCTAACAATTGAGTGTTCTTTGAAGACACGTCAAAATATTGCATACCAAAGACCTGATCAACCCAAAGGCCCGCATAAGTTTTATCGCGATCAATAACGAGTAGACGCTGCTGCTTCTTACTACCTGTGAGAATCTCACCAAAGAAAGCAGCCAAATCAAAAATAGGCAACAGGCGGCCACGAACATTAGCAACGCCTTTAACCCATGGCTTCACGCCTGGCAGCTTAGTAAAAGCGGGAACTTCCAACATTTCGTTGAGCTCACCCATCGAGACAACAAAATACTTGTCAAACATTGAGAAGCCAACACCACTCCACTGTGGCGTTGTATCCTCTTGTGCAGGCAACTGTTGTGCTGCACTTAAACTCTTTTGAGCTAAATCAGCTAAATTTTGAAATGCAGTTTTATATTCGGCCATCAAACAACCATTTTTTATTATTTAACTAGCAAACTCAGCCTGCAAGAGCGTCAGAAACCGCCTTTAATAACTGAGCTTCTGAAACAGGCTTAACAAGGTAAGCGCGAGCGCCTTGGCGCATACCCCATACTTTATCGGTATCTTGGTCTTTAGTCGATACGATCACAACCGGAATATCTTTAGTGGCGTCATTACGGCTTAACTGACGAGTTGCCTGAAAACCATTAACACCAGGCATAACTACATCCATTAAAATAACATCTGGCGTTGAAGCCTGAGCCATTTTTAAGCCCTCTTCTCCGCTATTAGCTACTTGAACACCATAGTTATTTTTTTCTAAAATCGTCGTTAATTTATATATTTCAGTCGGAGAATCATCAATGATGAGAACATTAACCATAATTCTTGGAGCACCTTCTAATTTCTAATAAGTAGTATAAGCCTTGGCTTATTTATATAATTTATAACCCAACTTAATAGCTATTGCTATTAAGATAAGTAGGTTTCAATTGAACCCAACAATTCCGTTTTACTAAACGGCTTAGTCAGATACTGATCAGAGCCAACAATGCGGCCCTTGGCTTTGTCAAACAAACCATCTTTACTAGACAGCATGATAACAGGCGTCTTCTTAAATTCACTATTATTTTTAATCAAAGCACAAGTCTGATAGCCATCCAAACGAGGCATCATAATGTCGACAAAGATTATATTAGGTCTTGTGTCAGCAATTTTGGCCAATGCATCAAATCCATCGGTCGCCGTAACCACCTCACAACCAGCTTTAGTCAGCAAGGTTTCTGCCGTGCGTCGGATGGTTTTACTATCATCGATTACCATCACTTTCAGGCTATCCAGAGTTACGCTCATATAACAAATATCCTCTAAGAATTATCTAATGAAGCCCATATTGCTTCATTTACTTTATTATTTTTAAACATTCACTTGGCGATGTTTTTTGCACAGCCATAGCTAACCTTTATGATACTGGCAGCAGCTATTAGTTTTTAACACAGACGCCAGCTTTTATCTATAACGAGCGCTCATATTTTATCTATTTCTTTAACAATGAACGCTATGCTACTCAATTAACTGATAAAACTTGCCATCTATTGTAGACTTTAACCAAAGAGTATCAACAAACTATTTAATTAAATATAGGGCTTTTAGATGAAGATCACACTTGGTGTTGTCATGGACCCAATTAGCAAAATTTCTGCCTACAAGGATACAACACTTGCACTCCTGTTGGCGGCCTCTAAAGCGGGGTGGTCACTAAAGTATTTAGAGCTGAGCGACCTATATCTAGATCAGAATACTGCAATGGGTAATATGCGTGACTTAAACGTGTTTGATAGCAATGACCACTGGTTTGAGCTAGGTGAATCAAGCCAAGCACCACTGGGTGACCTCGACCTCTTATTGATGCGCAAAGACCCACCTTTTGACAATGCTTTTTTACACAGTACTTTTATCCTTGAAGCAGCCGCTAACCAAGGCTGCTTGGTTGTTAATGACCCAAAAAGTCTACGTGACTGCAATGAAAAGCTCTTTGCAACGCAATTTCCTCAGTGCTGCCCACCATTAAGAGTGAGTAACAATAGCGACCGATTACGTGAATTTCACCAGGAACACCAAGATGTCATCTTTAAGCCATTAGATGGCATGGGTGGCAGCGGTATTTTCCGCTGCAAACCCGATGACCCTAATTTGGGGGTTATTTTTGAAACCTTAACGGAAAATAGCCAACAATATATTATGGCCCAAAAATTTATCCCCGATATCAAAAACGGAGACAAGCGTATTTTAGTGGTTAACGGAGAAGCAATCCCATACGCTCTTGCGCGCATTCCCTCCCAAGGTGAAACCCGCGGCAATCTTGCAGCAGGCGGCACTGGCAAACCACAAGCACTTACCGAGCGAGACCAATGGATAGTCTCTCAAGTGGCACCAACATTAATCGAAAAAAACCTCTTCTTTGTGGGACTAGATGTTATCGGTGACTATCTTACCGAGATCAATGTTACCAGCCCCACCTGTGCACGCGAAATTGATAAGGCCTACGATACAAAAATAGGTGAAAAGCTAATGCTGGCATTAGAGCAACAATTAATAGCGAAACAACAGGCATAATTATCATTATGTCTACATTATCAACATCTATTCCAGAAAGTGCCGCATCTCATAGCGATAGGCTTAGCTTCACTGTATTTTTAGCGATAGTCCTTCATGGGTTATTGATCTTTGGTATTGTTTTTGAGCTGAGCAAGCCAACAGAGAGTGCCCCGAGTGTTACTGTTACATTATCGACTAACCAATCAACCGAAATACCTGAAAAAGCTGATTTTGTGGCCCAAGATAACCAGCTAGGCAGCGGCACACTAGAAGAGGCTCAACAAATAACAACAGATAAACTTTCACCTTTTAGCAGTCAAACAATTGAAAACGTAGACCCCATTAATGAACGGCGCGCAACAGTCCCCAAACCACTGGAGAACAATACCCTTACTAGCACCAATGCCACCACTGTCATCAAAAAAACAAGGTCAACAACTAAACAGGCTGAAAATAAAGAAGGCAACGACTCGCGCGATATACGAAGCCTAAGCCAAGAAATCGCCAGCCTTAACGCTAAACTGGATAAACAACGTCAAGAATTTGCAAAACGTCCAAGAGAGCTAGTACTGACCGCCGTATCCACTAAAAAAGCCCGAGACGCAGCCTACTTAAATGAATGGACTCGGAAAGTTGAGTTAGTAGGTAATCAAAACTTTCCTGCGGAGGCCGTTAGAAATAAAATTACCGGTAGCCTAAGCCTACAGAGCATCATTAAGTGGGATGGAACATTGATAGAGGCAGAGATAATCAAATCATCGGGCAAGCGCTTGTTAGATGATGCAGCGCTACAAATTATTCACAGGGCAGCGCCTTTTTTGCCTTTTTCTCCCGAGTTACGCAAAGAATTTGACCAGATGGCTATTATTCGAACCTGGAATTTTGAAATTAATGGGCTATCTACTTCACAGTAAGCCCAACGAATGTTCTTGCATCCCTAATGGGCTTTTATTACTGTAACTGTACATTATCAATTAGTTGCCGCTATGTCTCATATCTCGTTCAAGAATCACTTCTTAGTCGCAATGCCAACACTTGCCGACCCAAGTTTCCATAAAAGTGTGACTTATTTATGTGAGCATCATGAAAACGGCGCAATGGGTATTATGATTAACCAACCCGTTGACCTTACACTCAAAGAGCTACTCACTCACCTTGAGCTCGACATTGATGAGAGCTTGCCAGAAGGCGCTTTATTTAATGGCGGGCCCGTACAAAAAGAGCGCGGTTTTATATTACATTCTGGCGATAAAGAGTGGGAAACAACAATTAATATTGGTGACAACATTAATCTGACTGGCTCTAAAGATATACTGGTCGATATCGCCAGCAACAAAGGGCCAGAGAACGCGATCATTGCGCTTGGCTATGCAGGATGGGATTCAGGACAATTAGAGGCAGAAATTGCCGCTAATCACTGGTTAACGGTACCCGCCGACCAAGAGATTATTTTTGAAACCAACCATGAAGAACAATGGATAAAGGCTGCCAAAAAATTGGGAATTGATCTTAATCTAATCTCCAACCAAATGGGTCACGCTTAAGTATATAGGCTAGCAAAATGCCAACACCCCCAAATACACACACAGCACTCGCTTTTGACTTTGGCTTACGCAGCATTGGCATTGCTTATGGCCAATCGCTAACGGGGTCGGCAACACCACTGCCACCAATCAAAGCAAAAGACGGCATTCCTGACTGGCAAATCATCGAAAACCTTCTTAAAGAGTGGAAGCCTAGCTTGCTAGTCGTAGGCCTACCACTCAATATGGATGACTCTGAAAGTGAGCTAAGCCGGCGAGCACGAAAATTTGGCAACCGCCTACAAGGTCGCTTTGGCCATACATTTGGGTTTGCTCTTGAGCTTATGGACGAGCGTCTCAGCAGCTTTGCGGCTAAACAAGACGCCAAAGATCGCGGGCATAAAGGTGATTATAAAAAACAACCTATCGACTCTTATGCCGCACAATTAATTTTAGAAGATTGGTTTAGAAGCTCGCAGGCATGAGCTTACAAACGATATCAAGTCATGAAGATATTGACTGGCACTGGTTTTAGCGCCCTAAAAAATTACCCTTAATTTCATCATCAGCTTCAATTGATAGCTCATCAGCAACATTCGATAAGTACTCGGAATCCGACTCTGAGGCAAGCTTAATCAATAGACGAAGGTCGTTAGCAGAATCCGCATGAGCCAGCGCATCTTCATAGGTGATTTCTCCGGAGTCATAAAGCTCGTAGAGTGCCTGGTCGAAGGTTTGCATACCAATCTCTGTCGATTTTTTCATGAGCTCTTTGAGGTCACCTACCTGGCCTTTGCGAATTAAATCAGCAGCGAGTGGGGTATTTAATAAGATCTCCATACAAGCACGTCGCCCATTGCCATCGGGCGTCGGAATAAGTTGCTGGGCCACCATTGCCTTAAGGTTTAATGATAAATCCATCCATAATTGTTGGTGTCTATCGGCGGGGAAAAAATGCAAAATACGATCAAGTGCTTGGTTTGCATTGTTAGCGTGAAGCGTACAGAGGCACAAGTGGCCAGTTTCAGCAAAGGCAACAGCATGCTCCATAGTTTCTCGGCTACGCACCTCACCAATTAAAATCACGTCCGGCGCTTGCCTAAGTGTATTTTTTAGTGCTGTCTCAAAGGATTCTGTATCAAGGCCCACCTCGCGCTGAGTAATAATACAACCCTGATGCTGATGAATAAATTCGATAGGGTCCTCAATAGAAATAATATGCCCTTTACTATTTTTATTCCTGTGCCCAACCATCGATGCGAGCGAGGTAGATTTACCTGTACCCGTTGCACCAACAAATATAATCAAGCCACGCTTAGTCATCGCCAGCTCTTTAATGATCTCCGGCAAACCAAGGCCATCAACTGTTGGAATTGTAGTCTCGATACGACGTAAAACCATACCTGCAAGATTACGCTGATAAAACGCACTACAGCGAAAACGCCCAATGCCGCGGGCACTAATAGCAAAATTTAGTTCTTTGTTTTTTAAAAACTCTACACGCTGCCCTTCGTTCATCACTCCAAGTACAAGCTCGCGAGACTTTTCTGGCGTTAGCGGCGTACTCATCAGAGGCATAACACGTCCGTGTAACTTGATCGATGGCGCGAGCCCTGCTGTGATAAATAAGTCCGAAGCACCTTTATCAACCATGGTTTTTAATAATCGATCAAATTCCATCACATTTCCTCAATTGTTATATATAACAAGACAATATATCCGGCTACTTGCAGTCTTAACCTATTTTAGTTGTTAACACAGACTTATATTAAAAGTTATCGGGTATCTTAGCTTTTTCACGAGCCACATCGCGAGAAACAATATGCCTAGCCACTAAATCACCCAAGCACTGATCCATTGTCTGCATGCCCACAGCGCCGCCTGTTTGAATAGCAGAATACATTTGTGCCACTTTATCTTCACGGATCAGGTTTCGAATAGCAGGACTTCCTCGCATGATTTCGTGGGCGGCGACTCGACCACCCGAGGTTTTTTTCATCAATGTTTGTGAGACAACAGCCTCTAAAGACTCCGCCAACATGGAGCGGACCATGTCCTTTTCAGCCGCAGGGAATACATCAATAACACGGTCAATAGTCTTAGCAGCTGATGTAGTGTGCAAGGTACCGAGCACTAAGTGACCGGTTTCTGCTGCCGTGAGCGCCAAACGAATGGTTTCAAGGTCACGTAGCTCACCAACCAGGATAATATCGGGGTCTTCACGCAGTGCCGAACGTAATGCTTCGGAGAAGCCATGAGTATCTCGGTGGACCTCACGCTGATTAATCAGGCACTTTTTACTTTCATGAACGAATTCGATGGGGTCTTCAATGGTTAAAATATGCTCGTATTTTGTGTCATTTAAATAGTCAACCATGGCCGCCAAGGTAGTCGATTTCCCCGAGCCAGTAGGCCCAGTAACCAACACCAAACCACGAGGCACAGAAATAATATCGCGGAAGACTTGACCAAGACCTAGATCTTCCATTGTCAATACTTTTGAAGGAATAGTACGAAAGACAGCCGCCGCACCGCGATTTTGGTTAAAGGCATTTACCCTAAAACGTGCAACACCTGGTACCTCAAAGGAAAAATCTGTCTCGTAAAACTCTTCATAATCTTTGCGTTGCTTATCGTTCATAATTTCATAGATAAGCGCATGCACCGCTTTATGGTCCATCGCTGGCAAATTAATGCGGCGTATATCACCATCGATACGAATCATTGGCGGCAAGCCACCAGAAATATGTAAATCCGATGCACCTTGTTTGGCGCTAAAGGCGAGCAGTTCTGTAATATCCATAGTTATATCTTAATATTATTAATCGTTATTTTAATGATTGCCTTGCGATAAAGTAAAAATTTACAGCGCATAGCATGAGGGTATCGAGTCTTTAGCAAAGATTCACGTATTTTTTACTTAACCATATACAAACTATAGCGTTTATTGAAGCCTTAAAACCGAGCTCCTACAAATAAATTAAGTTTCTGTGGGCTATTTGACCCAAAATAAGCGAAAATTATCAGTTTTAATACACTTTATAGATAATTAAGCACTTATCTCGATAGGGCACTGCTTACTTTCTATATTTATAATACGCTATTTACAATATGATGAACCTAAGCAAAGAGCAGTTAAAAGATAACCTTCACAAGGTTCAGGATACTATTGGGCAGATGGCAAGCAAGTGTCATCGCCAACCCAAACAGGTACATTTGCTGGCAGTGAGTAAAAAAAAACCCGCCGAGCAAATCAGACTAGCGTTTGAGCTAGGGCAAAAGGCCTTTGGTGAGAACTATCTGCAAGAAGCCCTTGATAAGCAACAGCTACTGTTTGATCTTGGCATAGAGTGGCACTTTATAGGCCCCATACAATCCAATAAAACCCGCGATATCAGTGCAAACTTTAGTTGGGTACATAGCGTTGACCGCTTAAAGGTAGCAAAGCGACTCAGTGATCAACGCCCAGCGCACCTACCACCGCTCAATGTTTGCCTACAAGTCAATATTGATAATGAAGCTAGCAAAGCGGGTGTAGCACCTGACCAAGTATTAGAACTGGCAAATAATATAATGGCATTGCCCAATTTAAAGCTACGTGGATTAATGGCAATTCCTGCACCCAAAGAATCCTTTAAGGAACAATTTGAGACATTTAAGCGCGTCCACGATATCATGCAAAAGACTCCTGAAATGGACACCTTATCGATGGGTATGTCTGGCGATATGGAAGCAGCTATTGCCGCAGGCACTACTATTGTTCGTGTTGGCACCGCTATTTTTGGGCAAAGAGATATCTAGAAAACAATGTAAAAAGTTGTATGGGATTAACTTGTAAAAACAATTTATCCCTCCATCTATCAATAATAGAAATCAACAAAGAAAAGATACTATGCAAACAATTACTTTTATTGGCTCGGGAAACATGTCAACTAGCATTATTGGTGGCCTAATTGCCGAAGGCTACCAACCCCGAGCTATTACAGCCTGCGACCCTAATGAGGCTGCACTTGGCGCCATTAGCGAACAATTTGGCATTAACACCAGCCTCGACAACGCTAAAGCCGTTGCCAATACCGACATTGTCGTGCTCGCAGTTAAACCACAGATATTAAAAGAGGTTGCTCTTGAACTTGCCTTAAGCATTAGCAATAACCCTAACAAACCTCTTGTTATCTCTATTGCCGCGGGTGTTAACGGGAAACTACTCACACAGTGGCTAGGTAGCAGAACCGCGATTGTTCGCTGCATGCCCAATACACCCGCTCTAGTACAAGAGGGGGCTACTGGCCTTTATGCCAATGAGCATGTCTCTGAGCAACACAAAGAATCTGCAGAGCAGCTAATGCAATCAATCGGCAGTGTGACATGGCTCGAGTCGGAAGAATTAATCGATGCCGTCACCGCGGTCTCTGGTAGTGGACCCGCTTACTTTTTCCTATTGATGGAAGCAATGATAGATGCAGGCATCAAACAAGGCTTAACTCTCGATCAAGCAAGTAAGTTAACACTGCAAACTGCCTTGGGTGCGGCAAAGCTCGCTCAAAAGAGTGATGTTAGAGTGAGCGAGTTGCGCCGACGTGTGACCTCACCTGGCGGAACTACAGAGCAAGCGATCCTCTCATTCGAAGAGGCTGGGTTTCGTACAATGGTTGATAATGCACTTATTGCCTGTGCTGAGCACTCTAAGTCGATGGGCGAAGAATTTGGTGAGTAGTTATCACCGGAGATGATGTCAGATAAAACAATATTAACTTGCCAAAAAGGTGAAATCTGGCAACGAGCCTCTATTATTATAGGCAACTAACTTTTTATTGGTAATGAGCTTTTATGGATAAGTTAACAAGCATTGCAGCGCTATTAATTAATTTTTTCTTTTATGCCTATATTTTAATTGTGGTATTGCGCTTTTTATTGCAACTAGTGCGAGCAGACTTTTATAACCAACTCTCGCAATTTATTGTCACTGCAACAAACCCGGTACTCATACCTCTTAGAAAAGCGATCCCAGGGCTTTTTGGCATTGATATAGCCAGCATCATACTTGCCTTGATACTACAGATGGTAGCGCTACAATTACTATTTTTATTGGGCGGCGGCGGTATGTATCCGATCATACCGCTTGTTTTTGACTCAATAATAAAGCTGATCGGCTTGGTGCTTAATATCTATGTTTTGTCATTCATTATCATGGTGGTTATCAGCTGGGTTGCACCACATACTCATAATCCTGCTATTTCTGTTATCCATAGCTTAACCGATCCTGTACTGCGCCCAATACGCAAAGCTCTACCTCCCATGGGTGGATTCGACTTTTCTATTATGATTGCCATACTGGGTATTCTTATTCTTAAAATATTGCTGGAGCCTAGCATTTAATGATGAGTGCTAAATGAAGGCACCTATACTTTATATTGTTCTTGCACTCGCGCTTATTACGGTTAATGCGTTAGGTTCTATACTTTATAGCTACTATGTCTTTGGCAACATCAATATCAGCGCAGTAATACCTAGGCTGGCGCTAGTTTTATTCTTATGTTCGATGGCGTATTTGGGCAAGAACTGGGCTAGATTAATCCTTGGGCTATTATCGGTAGTTGCTTTTATAGGCATTTTAGCGTCAATCTCTCTGCATTTTTACACATCACAAATTGGCTACCCTCATCCACTTGAGTTCATCCAAGGCACTATTTATTTTTTAGTTGCATTACTTTTGCTAATGCCAAAATCTGTTCGCCAACAATATAAATCTATTGCAAAACAAGCCGCCTGAAGATCCTCCAAAATCCTCACATAATCTACGTTCTATGCCAAAGGTCTTGCGATCAGCACTGTAGCCACTTAGACTGCACCCTCTTTAATCATTAGCGCGTAAACACTTAAGATGGATGGTTTTCCTAAAGGCAGTGTTGGCCTTGTCGAGGCTAAAACTCAACACTTTGATACGCCTCTTCCACTAGCAAATGGAAGGGTGCTCTCTGAGTACGACATTATTTATGAAACCTATGGCGAGCTCAACAGTGATAAGAGCAATGCTATATTGATTTGTCATGCGCTATCGGGTGACCATCACGCCGCTGGTTTTTACAGTGAAGACGAAAAACGCCCCGGCTGGTGGGACCATTATATTGGGCCCGGTAAAGCCATCGATACCAATCATTTTTTTGTGCTCTCACTCAACAATATCGGTGGCTGCAATGGCTCAACAGGGCCTCTAAGCATTAATCCTAAAACAGGAAAAGTATGGGGCGAAAACTTCCCTACATTACGTGTTCGCGACTGGGTAGAGACACAAAAGCGCTTAGCCGATCTGCTCGGCATCAAACGATGGGCAGCGATTGTTGGGGGTAGTTTAGGTGGCATGCAGGCAATGCGCTGGTCTTTAGAGTATCCCGATCGCGTTAAAAATTGCATCGCCATTGCCTCTGCACTTAAATTAACGGCACAAAATATCGCCTTTAACGAAACCGCCCGCCAAGCCATTATGGCAGACCCAAACTTTTTTGAAGGCAGATATAGCGAGCACAATACCATTCCCAAAGACGGCCTTGCCGTTGCACGTATGATTGGACATATTACCTATTTGTCAGGTGACGGAATGGGCGAAAAATTTGGTCGAGAGCTTCGCTCGGGTAGCTTTTCGCTTGGGTGCGATGACCCCTTGGAGTTTGAGATCGAAAGCTATCTACGCTATCAAGGGACTAAATTCTCAACACAATTCGATGCCAACACTTATATATTGATGACACGTGCACTGGATTATTTCGACCTTGCACGCGAATACAACCACAATGCCGTAGAAGCATTTAGTCATGCCACGTGCAAATTTTTAGTGATCTCATTTACAACGGATTGGCGATTCTCACCAGAGCGCTCAAAGGAAATCGTACAGGCATTATTACATGCAAAAAAACCTGTTACCTACGCCGAGATAGAATCCAGCTATGGCCACGACGCCTTCTTAGTTCCCAACAAACGCTACAACGATGTTTTTAGTGGTTTTATGGCGAATATTGCCCACGATATTAAAAGAGGGGAGAGCTAATGCGTATCGACCTCGACATCATTCCATCTTATATCAAAGACAACCAAGACATATTGGATTTGGGCTGTGGCGATGGTACTTTGTTAAAGCTATTGCGCGATGAAAAAAATAGCAATGGCATCGGCCTTGAAAACGATCACGATAAAATCACAGAATGTATCGAAAAGAACATTGCCGTCGTTGAATTTGACTTAAACAAAGGCTTGCAACAATTTGATAGCAATAGTTATGACATCGTTATTATGACGCTCGCCTTGCAGGCGATGGAGCGACCAGATCATGTGCTTGATGAGATGTTGCGTATCGGTAAAGAGTGCATTATTACTTTTCCAAACTTTGGCCATTGGCGCGCACGCCTGCACTTAATGTTGCATGGCAAGATGCCGGTATCTGACCTGCTGCCTTACCAGTGGTATGACACGCCTAATATTCATTTTTGTACTGTCAGAGACTTTGAAGCTTTATGCATCGAAAAAAATATTTCTATTATCCATAAAGATATGGTGAGTGAAAAAAATATAAGCTCCTTTTTATGCAAGCATCACCCTAATTTATTTAGTGAAACTGCCATTTACCATTTAACACGAAATTGATATGCCATTATTCTTTGCAGTAAAAAGCAATACAAAAAAACTTATTTTTCTCATTTTATGGGGGATTTTCGCTATTGCTGCACCTACAAGTAGCTATGCTCAAAAAAATACATCCTACGAATTAGAAAACCATATTGTTTATTACAATGTATTCAACAGCACAATCATCCCAGCTGAAGTTGCTAAAATTCATAAGCTCGTACGTGCACGCGATACAGTCTATGTTAATGTTGCACTAGTAAAAAAGAGTGGTGGCAATGGTATACCCGCAAAAATGTTGGGAGTCCATCGCAATCTTTTACAACAAAAATTTGATTTGGAATTTATTGAAATAAAAGAACCGACAGCAACCTATTATTTAGCACCCATTCGATTTAATAACGAAGAAATATTACACATTGATATCTCTGTCGAATCTTTGGATCAAACAGATTCTGGATCATTTACTATTACCAAAAAACTCTATCAAGACTGATTTATTATTTGAACATCAAGAAAGACAATCTATGTCAGCTAACCTATTACCCTCAAAAATTGTATTAGCCAGTAATAACGCGGGGAAATTACGCGAGTTTAACCAGCTTTTTTCAGATGCTGGAATTAACATTGTTCCTCAAAGCCAATTCAACGTAAAAGATGCTATTGAAGATGGCTTAAGTTTTGTCGAAAACGCCATTATAAAAGCAAGGCATGCTGCAAAAATAACACAACATCCGGCTATTGCCGATGACTCTGGTATAGAGATAGATGCATTAAACGGTGAACCTGGTATTTACTCTGCAAGATATTCTGGTGAGCACGGCAATGATAAAGGCCACAATCAGCTAGTGCTACAAAAAATGAAAGAGATACCACACACTCAACGCAGCGCACGCTTTCAATGCGTACTCGCCTATATGCGTCACGAAAGCGACCCCACACCATTAATTTGCCAAGCGAGCTGGGAAGGCTTTATTTTGACCAAGGAATCAGGAACTAATGGTTTTGGCTATGACCCTTTGTTTTATGTACCTGAATATCAGAGTTCATCGGCGCAATTAAGTAAAGAGTTAAAAAATAAAATCAGTCATCGAGGTAAAGCGCTACAAATTTTGCTTGCGGCACTAAAAGAAAAATACCCCGCGTCTTTTAATTGCAATTCCGTTAATTTATGATTAATGAATAAACCGCTTTTACATCTACCGCCACTCTCGCTCTATGTACATATTCCTTGGTGTATTAAAAAATGTCCCTATTGTGACTTTAACTCCCACACTAGCAACGATATCCCCGAAGAGGCTTATCTCAACCGATTAATAGAAGACCTTCAGCAAGATCAGCACTGGATAGCTGGGCGTAAATTGCATAGCATTTTTTTTGGTGGTGGCACACCTAGCTTATTTTCGGCCAGATCTATCGGAAAAGTTATCGAAGCTGCCGAAAAATTTATTGGCTTTGAAGAAACCATCGAGATAACACTTGAAGCAAACCCAGGCACCTTTGAGCAAGAAAAATTTACTGATTTTTTTAAATCCGGTGCTAATCGCTTATCGATTGGTATACAAAGTTTCAACCCAATGCACTTAAAAACCCTCGGGCGTATTCATTCGAGTGGTGAGGCGATAAACTCTATTGGAATAGCTCGTAAGGCGGGCTTTGATAATATCAATGTTGACTTAATGCATGGGCTTCCAGAGCAAACAGTATTGGAGGCAAGTGACGATATTCGCCAAGCAATAGACTTAGGACCATCACATATTTCTTGGTATCAATTAACGATCGAGCCTAATACCGTTTTTTATAGGCAACCACCTCCATTACCTGTTGATGAAACTTTAGCTGACATTCAAGATGAAGGTATGAGCCTATTGAGCCAACATAAATATTTTCAATATGAAATCTCTGCCTTCTCGAAAAATAATAGGCAATCTATTCACAACAAAAACTACTGGTCCTTTGGAGACTATATTGGTATTGGGGCAGGTGCTCATGGAAAATTTACCGATACCCAAAACTCTCAAATTTTGCGCAGGCAAAAAACACGCAAGCCAGAAGATTACCTAAAGAATTCTCGTAACGCCCTGGATACCGAAAGCCAGAATAGCAATAATCTTGTTAAGGTGCCCTCTTATAGGGAAAGCATAGTTGAGACAGCCGAGTTGCCTTTAGAATTTTTAATGAATGCTTTGCGCCTAAATGATGGCGTACCTAAAACTTTTTTTGAACACTATACGGGCTTACCCTTGGCCACAATGGAAAAACAGTTAAATCCTTTAATCAAACAGGGCTTAATCGAGCAACTCGATACACGAATAAAAACAACGGAGTTAGGGCAGCGTTTTTTAAACACGATTCTTAGCCAATTATAATGTCTGTTCACCCAAAACCATACTAGTCATGTTATGGTTAGCCCTCGACTTAAGGGCCACCCAAAGAATAAGGAATAACAATGGCTAAGCACTTCATCTACGTTTGTTTGGCACTAACAGCCTTTGCCGCCAATTCTATCTTATGTCGCTATGGCCTTGCTCAAGGATGGATTGACCCCGCAAGCTTTACATTTATCCGCCTGCTCTCTGGTGCTATTACCTTAATAATTTTATGCCTAGTTAGTGTTAAAAAAGACCTGAAAAAAATTGCTCTCCCCCAAAAGCAACATTGGTTAGGCGCAAGCTTTTTGCTCATCTATGCTGTGACATTTTCCTTTGCCTATATATCACTCGACACCGCAACAGGAGCGCTGATTCTATTTGGTACTGTACAGTTGCTTATGATTAGTACTTCACTCATCAAAGGCCACAAACTCAGCACAATGGAATGGATAGGGTTTTCATTGGCTTGTATTGGCTTTTTAATTTTAACCTTACCTCATGTCACTCAGCCCTCCTGGTCTGGGTTAATTTTAATGATTATTTCAGGTCTAGGCTGGGGGTTTTATACCTTAAATGGTAAGGGCAGTAAGCAACCTTTAATAGATACTGGGCTTAACTTTACTATTGCTACTATCCCAGCAGTATTACTGTTTTTATTTTTTACCGACTTACATATCACCACAGCAGGGGTATTAGTGGCCATTGCATCGGGCGCTCTCGCATCAGGTATTGGCTATGCTATTTGGTACGCAGCACTACCACACTTAACCACCACCCAAGCGGCCACCTCACAGTTACTAGTACCCATTATCGCCGGGGTAGGCGGGGTATTATTACTAGCGGAGTCACTGAGCTTATCGCTAATTATCGCTGCATTTTTAGTGCTTGGCGGTGTGTATCTGGTTATTAATGTAAAGGCAAAATAGCAATGAGACACCAAGAGTAATACTCTGGCCAACTAGAGTCTGCTTTTGCGCATCACCAACTCAACGTAGTGATGCGCAATAACTTGGCTATTCATTAATCCAACCGTTATACTGCACGCTTAACAGGTTGAATTCATTATGAAAAAAGTAATTGCTATAATTTTTACAAGTCTTATCGTATTGTCTGCTTGTGGTCAGACGGGCCCTCTTTATCTACCCGAAGAAAACACCTCGGAGAAAAAAGACGCTACATCCGTAGATAAAGACAAAAAATCCAGCTAATAACCACCATCGCTAAATTCCTATGACTGATTTTCACTACCAGCAGAGCCAACTGTTCTGCGAGCAAGTTTCTCTTACTCAAATTGCTGATCAATTTGGCACGCCGGCCTATGTTTATAGCCGCGCTGCCTTTACACGCCACTTTTTAGAGTATCAGCAAGCCTTGGGCGATCACCCTGGCATGATTTGTTATGCGGTTAAAGCTAACTCTAATATTGCTATCCTTAATGTACTTGCAAAGCTTGGAGCAGGTTTCGACATCGTATCAATAGGCGAACTTGAGCGCGTACTAGCTGCAGGTGGCGACCCAAAACGTACTGTTTTTTCGGGTGTGGCTAAAACAGCTGCCGAGATGAAGCGCGCTTTAGAAGCAGGTGTTTACTGCTTTAATGTAGAATCGAGTCCAGAGCTTGAGCGACTTAATGAGGTCGCCAAATCAATGGATACAATGGCTCATGTCTCTCTGCGCGTTAACCCTGATGTCGATGCACAAACGCACCCCTATATATCAACAGGTCTAAAAGAAAATAAATTTGGTATCGATATAGAAGAATCTATAAATGTCTATCAACAAGCCGCAGGCCTATCCAACCTATATATTAAAGGTGTTGATTGTCATATAGGCTCACAGTTAACGTCTATCGACCCTTTTCTCGATGCCCTCGATCGCGTGCTACGACTCATTGATCGCCTTGCTGATTTAGGTATTACTATCGAGCACCTAGACTTAGGCGGAGGCCTAGGTGTGACCTATAATGACGAACAGCCCCCCGCTATTGCAGATTATTTAAACGAAATTAAAACGCGCATTGGCGGCAGGGCGTTATCTTTGGCATTGGAGCCAGGTCGCTCCATCGCTGCTAATGCTGGGATATTACTCACAAGCGTTGAGTACTTAAAACCCACTCGCCACAAAAATTTTGCCATTATAGACGCTGGCATGAATGACAATATCCGCCCATCGCTTTATCAAGCCTGGCAGCGTGCCTTGCCATTAAGAGAACACACAAATGTTGGGGCTTTAAGTTGGGATTTGGTTGGCCCTGTTTGCGAAACGGGTGATTTTTTGGCAAAAGATCGACTTTTAGCACTAGAGACGGGTGATCGTATTGCGATCATGTCGGCAGGCGCGTATGGTTTTACCATGAGCTCTAACTACAATAGCCGCCCCCGACCTATCGAGCTACTGGTCGATGGCGACCAAATACATGTTATTCGAGAACGCGAAACGATTGATGATCTGTTACGTGGCGAGAAAATCCTCGATTAATATTTTTTGATAGACTAAAAACTATGCGACTTCGCTTTACAAAAATGCACGGGCTTGGCAACGATTTTATTGTTATCGATGCTATTAACCAACGTGTTAATTTATCGACCGAGCAAATCCAAGCTCTGTCTGACCGCCGATTTGGCGTAGGTTGCGATCAATTGTTAATTGTCGAGGCCCCAAAAAACCCAGATGCAGATTTTTACTACCGTATTTTTAACTATGATGGTTCCGAGGTCGAAAACTGCGGTAATGGTGCGCGCTGTTTTGCTAAGTTTGTACGTGATAGGCAACTAACCGGGAAATCAACTATCGTCGTTGATACACTCTGTGGGCGTATGAGTTTAACCATACAAAAAAACAATCTAGTCACTGTCGATATGGGTATACCCGTACTTAACCCTAGCGATATCCCCTATATTGCTAGCCTGCGACAGACAACATACCCACTCAAGCTGTCCGATAGTATTATTTATATAAGCGCAGTCTCTATGGGTAACCCCCATGCCGTTACCGTTGTTGATGATGTCTCCACAGCACAAGTCGAGACCCAAGGTCCTGAGGTAGAAGCCCATAGCGACTTCCCTAATAAAGTTAATGCGGGGTTTATGGCGATTAAATCACGAAAGGAAATAGACTTACGTGTTTATGAACGTGGTGTTGGCGAAACACTCGCTTGCGGCACTGGGGCTTGTGCTGCCGTGGTTGCTGGGCGCTTGCAAAAACAACTCGACAGTAACGTTGTTGTTAATTTACCTGGCGGCGCATTAACGATAGAGTGGGCGGGAGAAGGGCATTCCGTTATGATGAGTGGGCCTGCGACCTCAGTGTTTCATGGACAGGTAACGATAAGTAATCATATATAATAACGATAAATAAAAATTAAACAGCATATATAACTATGACTCAGCCAAGTGAACCCTCGAATATACCCGTACTTACCGCATTGACCGATGAGCAAGTCAGCGAGTATCTACGATCGCATCCCGATTTTTGGAGTGACAAGCTTGAGCTGTTAGCCGAAATTAAACTACCCCATGATGCGGGTGGGCAAACTGTATCATTGATTGAACGACAAGTCGCAGTGCTGCGAAAACGTAACGTCGAGGTACGCCACAGGCTCAACCAACTTATTGAAAATGCTCGTAAAAATGATGTGCTTTTTGAAAAAACAAAACGCTTAACACTAAGCTTGCTAAGTACGCAACAGTTAGATGATTGCCTCGATGCACTTTTCTTTGGGCTGCAGCATGAATTTGATATTCACTTTTCACAAGTGCTTATTATTTCTGAAATGGCTCAAAATATTTCGGTGCCAGCTAACAAACAAGCACGCCTTGTCGAGCAGTCACAAGTTGATGAATACCTACCTAAAATTATAAAAAACCGCCGAGCTATTTGTGGACAACTTGATAAGAGTGAAAAAGACTTTATCTTTGGTTCAAAGGCAAGTGAGATAGGATCGACAGCCATTGCGCCACTATATTTTGAGAACCAAACTATCGGTGCTATTGCTATTGCAAATAGAGACCCTGACTTTTATCGCTCTAGCATGAATACTTTATTCTTAAATTATATTGCTGATATATTAAGTCGCTTACTACTTGGTTATTTAGAAAAATAATATTTTTGTTGCATCAGACAGTTATAGGAAATGACCTTGGACCATAAGTTGGACTATAAAAATAAAGCATTATGTAAAGTAAGAACAATTACCACTTTTTTATCTCTAACTCCGAACAAAAACGACTGGAAAAAAAATATACAAGAAGCGTCTACTTTTTGTATAGAGCTTTTAAAGCAATTTGAAAAAAACAAATATACTGTCCAATCGATTCGCATCGTAACCAACCGCTTTGGCGAATACCTCAATACCAACAGCATTGATACAGCCCGAGAAGATTTAACTTTTCTCACTCAGCTATTAGATGCGATAGAATCTAGTGACATACGTATTCGGTTTGCTATTGGTGAAGCCAAAACAAAAAAAGAAATTCAATTACTGCCACTGTTAATCAAAGAGTTTGGTGATCTATGTAATGCCTGCGTCAATATAGAGCCTGACGAATTTGGTATTTTAGATAATGAAATGATCAACGTTGCGGCGAGTACAGTTAAAGAAATAAGCCGGATTACTGAGCGCGGAGAAGGTAATTTTAACTTTACAGTTAACTTTAACTGCAAACCGCTTATTCCTTATTTTCCTGCAAGCTATCATCAGAGCAAACTAGGTAGGCAATTTGTTATTGGTTTAGAAACACCCGACTTATTACTCAATGCACTACAAAGTGTTAACCGTACACTTGACCATAAAAATCATAATGAAAAATATAGTGCCTACTATGATGTAATGTCTACTGCACTTAATTACCATGCCGCCGAAATCAACAACATTATTAAAAATTCGTCAACCAATAGCACCTTTGTCTTTGCTGGAATAGATAGCTCTGCTGCGCCCTCAAAAGACTGCACGAGTATGGCAAGTATTTATGAAGAAATGGGGGTTGAATATTTTGGCTCATCAGGCACTGTCGAAGCCTCATCACTATTGACCCGAGTGTTTAAGTCAGTCAAAGATATTGAGCTAGTTGGATTCTCTGGACTGATGCTTGCCCTGACAGAAGATACTGGCCTTGCACAAGGCAGTATAAATTCACACTTTGATATTCGATCGCTATTAACCTATAGCGCTGTTTGCGGTATTGGTTTAGATACTGTGCCAATTCCTGGTGACACGTCATTAAACAAAATAGCTGGGTTGATGAGAGATACCGGCACCATGGCTTATCGATTGAACAAGCCTTTAACCGTACGTGTTTTTCCCGTACCGGGCCTAAAAGCAGGTGATTTAACAGCCTTTGAAAGCGATGACTTATGTAACTGCACTGTATTAGCAGTGCCTTAAAACATTAATTATCGATGCCTCCATTTATTAGCACTTAGCATCTCTTTAAATAAAGCTCTCACCCATAAAAAAACACTTAGCCTTTTTGATAAAAAGCTAAGCGTTTATATTGTATAAACTTATTTTAGATAGGCTGGCTACCGTAATTACTGGTTGGTTTTTGAGGAGGATCAGCCATTACATTTTGATCAATTAGGCTAATGCGACCACCGGAATCCAAAAATGCCTCAATCTGTGCATTTAGCGCATCGCGCTCCATCTGCTTACGTGCTGTTGCTGACTCCACAGCATCCATACTGGCAGTGATATCAACAACGTTGTCACTAAGAGTAGTTTCTTCTGTCATGTTTAACTCCACAATCTGCAATTCAAACAATAGCTAACTAGTTATAGTCTATATAACGGCAGCAGGAGAGATAATTGAAGTTTATTTTTAGTTTTTTTTGTTATCGGCGAGAAAAAGCTAAATACTCTAAGTAATAAGCTCAAATGCAAACAATAGTGCGTACAATTATTACGCAGAAATAAAGCTCTACAAAACGTTGTGCTTAAATAAACATCAATGTTTATAGAGCTTACTAGATAGCTAGGATTAAACGGCGTCTGGGCCAGTTTCACCTGTACGGATGCGGATAATATCGCTTACTTCGGTTACAAAGATTTTACCATCGCCAATTTTACCGGTATGAGCTGCCTTAGTAATAGCCTCTACTGCTTGATCGACCATCGTATCGTCAATGACTAGCTCTAGTTTAACTTTCGGTAGAAAATCAACGACATATTCAGCACCTCGATAAAGTTCTGTATGACCTTTTTGACGACCAAAGCCTTTCACTTCTGTCACGGTCATACCTTGTACACCAACGTCAGACAGCCCTGTGCGAACATCGTCTAGTTTAAAAGGTTTAATAACGGCTGTAACAAGCTTCATAGGGGGTTCCTTTGTTCTTTATATTATATGAATCACTAATGTCGAGCATAACAGCAATCGTAAATAATGCCCATAGTTGTTGGGGATACTAAGCAGTGCTCCAATAAAAAAGGCTCAATGAAACAAAGAGCCTTTTCGATTAATACTCTATTGAAAATAGAGTAAGTGCCAACAAACTATCTATTGGCACTGCTCCATTATGCTTACAATTACTTGCTTGAGAATTCTGGGTAAGCTTCCATACCACACTCAGAGATATCAACACCGTCGAACTCTTCTTCTTCGCTAACGCGGATACCGATAATTGCTTTAATAATTAGCCAAACAATTATGCTGGTTACAAATACCCAAACGAAGATAGTCAATAGGCCAACGATTTGACCAGAGAAGCTCGCATCACCGAAGATCGCTACTGCAAGCACACCAAAGATACCAACCGTTCCGTGTACAGAGATTGCACCAACAGGATCATCAATCTTCATTTTATCAAGAGCAAGGATACTAAATACAACCAATACGCCACCAATAGCACCAATAATGGTCGAAACAAGCGCAGATTGTGATGCAGGGTCAGCGGTAATTGCAACTAGGCCTGCTAGCGCACCGTTAAGTGCCATCGTTAAATCCGCCTTACCAAAAATAATACGCGCAACAAGTAGTGCAGCAATCAAGCCACCCGATGCAGCAGCATTAGTATTCATAAACACGTTAGCCACTTCGTTAGAAACAGCAATACCACCTAGTTTAAGAGTAGAACCACCGTTAAAACCAAACCAACCCATCCATAAAATGAATGTACCTAAGGTAGCGAGTGGTAAATTAGCACCAGGAATCGCGTTTACTTGCCCGTTTGCTCCATATTTACCTTTACGTGGACCAAGGATTAACACACCTGCAAGTGCAGCTGCAGCACCAGCCATATGTACGATACCCGAACCCGCATAGTCACTGTAATCTAGTTCAAAAAGACCGAAAACAGACTTACCACCCCAAGTCCAACCACCTTCAAGTGGATAAATGAAACCCGTCATCACAACCGCAAAGGCTAAAAATGCCCAAAGTTTCATACGCTCAGCAACCGCACCCGATACAATCGACATCGCTGTTGCAACAAAGACAACTTGGAAGAAGAAGTCAGAGGCACGAGAATACACAGAATCGCCATCAAAACCGTTCTCGGCAGAAGCAGCTAGTGCAGCAGCAACATCAATACCGCCCGTTGTTGCAACTTCTGATAGGAAAAGGCCACCGTCATACATTAGGTCATAACCGCAAACCATGTACATAGTGCAAGCAATCGCAAATAGCGCGACATTTTTCGTTAGAATTTCAGTGGTATTTTTAGCGCGAACAAGACCCGCCTCTAGCATGGCGAAACCTGCCGCCATCCACATAACCAGTGCGCCACAAATTAGAAAATAAAAAGTATCTAAGGCGTACTGTAACTCAAAAATTTGGTTTTCCATTTCTACTCTCCAAATGGTTACATTGTGTTAATTAAACTATTAAAAATTATTATTGGTATCGTGTTGTTCGATATTAAATAGCATCGTCGCCGGTTTCACCGGTACGAATACGAATCACTTGCTCAAGGCTCTTAACAAAAATCTTGCCGTCGCCAATTTTGCCGCTGTGTGCTGCTTTAGTAATAGCTTCTAAAACACTATCAACTTGATCATCACTCACGGCGACTTCTAATTTAGTTTTTGGTAGAAAGTCCACTACATATTCGGCACCACGGTATAATTCTGTGTGACCTTTTTGACGACCAAAACCTTTTACTTCCGTCACCGTCACACCTTGTACACCAATGTCAGATAGTGCTTCTCGCACAGTATCTAACTTAAAGGGTTTAATAATTGCAGTTACTAGCTTCATAAATTTGCCTCCCAACAACGTTAAATGAACACTCCATCGTTTTTAAGTATTTTTGTGATTGCTGACCCATTAAGCCAGACAACCGAGTATTCCTTATCTTTTAAGCTCTTTTCATCGATTCTTTAGAACTCAACGAATGGCCACTTAAAAGCAAGGCTTATACCAAATTTAAAAAGTACTTATAAAACAAGTAGTTAATAGTATTTTTGTTTGGAAATACAGGTTAAGAATTAACTAACAAGGAGCTTTGCACCAAATAGGTGCAAAATTTGAGTCGCGCACCAAAGAGAAGCTCTATTTTAGTGCGAACAAATAAAAAGAGGAGGGAGGATAGATGAAAACTAAATTATGAAATACAGAATGTATGCTTTAATTAAAGTAGGAAAAAGCCAATACCGTGAGGCTTATTGTTTATTTTTTGTAGCGGTATTTTGCTCAATAGTTGCCTCTAACTCTGCGAAACGTAACTCTAAATTCTGTAATAACTCACGCGTACGCAATAGGACTGATGCCTGTGCATCGAACTCATCACGCGGGACTAAATCAACATGGCGTAATGAAGAGGCTATCACTGCTTTTAATTGTGAACGACTGGCCTCGCTGATAGAGTCTGAAAGCTCACCATCAAAACGAGATATTATTTCATCCAAGACACGATTTATCACTATTTTCACCAATAAATGATTCTTTAAGTATCATAAATAATACAAAGAGTTTTAACCCAATGCTAATTTGCAGTAAGCTTTATATCATAACATTACTTAGTTAGCATAAGTGTTAGCTTATTATCAGCGACAAAGGAAATGACCATGAGCGAAACGATAAATATACACTCATTCTTTGGCATAAAACGACCCATTATCCAAGCACCCATGGCAGGGGTACAAGATAGCAAACTGACAATCGCTGTTTCTAACTCAGGTGGTTTAGGCTCGCTGCCTTGCGCCATGCTGAGTAAAGAGCAAATACATGATGAACTCACCACTATTACAGGGGCAACGACAAACCCCTTTAATCTCAACTTTTTTTGTCACCAAGCGCCAACACTTAGCGCCGAGAGAGAAGCCAAATGGAGAAGCGCACTCCAGCCCTTTTTTACCCAATATAAGCTAGATAGTAGTGATACTGGTGCTGGCTTTGCTCGCGAGCCTTTTAGTCACGAAATTGCCGATATTATCGAGCCATTCAAACCACCCGTACTCAGCTTTCATTTTGGCTTACCCGAGCCTACTCTGATTGAGCGAATAAAAACGTGGGGCGGCCTGATTATGGCATCGGCCACTACAGTAAAAGAGGCTCTTTGGTTAGAGGCAAATGGAGCTGATGCAGTTATTGCACAGGGCCTTGAAGCTGGCGGTCATCGGGGGATGTTCTTATCCAAAGACTTAACCAAGCAGGTAGGGACATTATCATTATTACCTCAAATAGTGGACGCCGTTAATATACCGGTGATTGCAGCCGGTGGTTTTAGCAATGCCAAAGCCGTCAGTGCAGCGCTTTCTCTGGGTGCTATTGCTGTGCAACTAGGCACTACTTACCTATTATGCAACGAGACAAAAACCTCCTCTTTGCATAGAGCCGCAATTAAGAGCGAAGACTCACAACATACAGCGATTACTAATGTATTTTCTGGCAGGCCCGCACGTAGTATTGTTAATCGCTTAGTTCGCGAAGTGGGGCCAATAAGTACGGAGACACCTGAATTCCCGCTAGCAGCGACGGCTGTTGGTGTACTCAAGCAAGCAGCCGAGGCCAACAACTCCAGCGATTTTTCATCACTTTGGTGCGGGCAAAATGCAACGGGCTGTAAAGAAATATCTGCAGCGGAACTCACTCTCGAGCTGACACCTGAAGGCTATTAATATGGTGAGAAATTAAATGAAAAATAACCAGTGGTTGGCTGAAAAGCCATTACTAGGTAAGGTTATTAGTTTGTACCCTCTTCAAAGAGAACACTCTCAGGCACTTATTCAAGCGGCATCTGATGGAGAGCTATGGGATTTATGGTACACCTCTATTCCTGACAAAAAATCTATCAACGCCTATATAGAAGCAGCACTGTCTGATCAAGAAAAAGGCACTGCCTTACCATTTGTTGTTATCGACAATTCAACACAAGAAATTATTGGGTCGACGCGTTTTTGCAATGCCGATACCGTTAATCACCGTGCCGAAATAGGCTACACTTGGTATGCTAAGCGTTATCAGAGAACATCCGTAAATACCGAGTGTAAATATCTTTTGTTGAGCTATGCCTTTGAACAGCTCTCAGCAATCGCTATAGAATTTCGCACTCACTGGCACAATTACGCATCTCGTAACGCCATTAGTCGTTTAGGTGCAAAACAAGATGGCGTACTGAGAAATCATAAAAAATTGGCAAACGGTAGTTATAGAGACACGGTAGTTTTTTCGATTATAGATAATGAGTGGCCAGCAGTTAAAGCAAACCTCAGCTTTAAAATGGAAAAATACCCCTAAATAAATACTATAACTAATTAATAATCGACAAATACAAAAAAGCCGATCATTAATGATCGGCTTTTTTCTTGGCTGTTGGTTTTTACTAGCAGCTAAAAACTAACCACGCGTCCAATTATGGAATTTCTCAAGCCAAGCCAAGGTTTTTTCAGACACATTTTTGCGCTTCCATTCACCCGCTACAAACTTATTTGCCTCACTCATGGTTGGGTAAATATGAATCGTTCCTAAGATTTTATTGAGGCCAATATTGTGCTTCATAGCAGAAACGTATTCGGTAATTAACTCACCCCCATGGGCACCGACAATTGTGCAGCCTAAAATTTTATCACGGCCTTTTACGGTAAGTACTTTAACAAAACCCTTGGCTTCGTTATCGGCAATGGCACGATCAAGGTCATCGATACCGTACTTGGTAACGTCGTATTCAATGCCTTTTTCTTTTGCCTCTGCTTCACTTAGCCCTACACGTGCGACCTCTGGATCACTGAAGGTAGCCCAGGGGATAACACGATAATCGACTTTGAATTTTTTAAACTTCCCAAACAAGGCATTCACACTGGCATACCATGCTTGATGCGCTGCCGTGTGAGTAAATTGATAAGGGCCAGCAACATCACCGCAAGCATAGATATTAGGGAATTTTGTACGCAGGTATTCATCCACCATAATAGTTCCTGGACGCACTGTCTCAATACCTAGTTCTTCTAGGCCCATACCTTCGGTATTGGCTTTGCGACCTACTGCCACCATGACACGATCAAAGCTAATTTCACTCTCACCTTGCTCACCTTTTAATTGCGCAATATAGCCGTCCTCTGCCTTTTTGAAACCAACAATCTGCTGGCCTAACACCACATTAACGCCTTCTTGCTGGAATACATCTAACATATATTCCGACACATCTTTGTCTTCGCGGGGCATTAAACGATCAGCCATATCAACCACGGTAACCTCTGAGCCTAAACGCTGGAAGGATTGTGCAAGCTCACAGCCAATAGGGCCTGCCCCCATAACTAGCAGTTTTTTAGGCTGCTCCTCTAGCGACCATAAACTATCGGACGTTAGCGGCTCAACATCCTCTAGGCCTGGGATAGGTGGTACAAAGGGGCGCGCACCACTGGCGATAATAATATTTTTAGTAGCAATCACTTTGCCATTAACTTCTACTTCATAAGGGGAGAGGATAGTGGCTTCACCTTGGATACAATCTACCCCTAAGCTTGTGTAGCGCTCAATGGAATCGTGTGGTTCGATGGTATCAATTACTTTATGAATACGCTGCATCACTTTAGGAAAGTTAACAACACCACTCGCATTTTCGATACCCAGTTGATCCGCTTTCTCAATAAAATGATTTGTCTTTGCAGCACGAATCAGTGCTTTACTGGGAACACAACCCGTGTTGAGACAATCGCCACCCATTTTGTGTTTTTCAATTAACGTTACTTTAGCCTTTACTGCTGCTGCAATGTAAGCACTGACTAAGCCTGCACTGCCTCCACCAATAACAACTAAGTTGGTATCGAATTTTTTGGGCTTGCTATAACCTTTATACGCTTGCTTTGCCTTAAACCAGTTAACCGTACCCCGAACAATATAAGGGAAAAGTGCTAGCAATATAAAGGCACCTAAAATAGATGGTGTGAGTACACCCGACACACTAAGCTCTTCAACTGCGCCCAATTGCGCACCGGCATTAACAAAAATAATCGTACCGGCAAACATACCCAATTGACTGACCCAGTAGAACGTCCACGTCTTAATTTTAGTTAAACCAAATACAAGGTTAACCACAAAGAAAGGCACTGCTGGAATTAATCTCAATGTAAATAAGTAGAAGGCTCCCTCTTTGGCTACACCTTCGTTAATTTTGGTGAGGTAACTACCAAATTTTGCATTAACTGTATCCGCAAAGAGTGTTCTTGAGAGTAAAAAGGCAAGAGTTGCACCAATACTGCTCGCAAAAGATACCAATAGTACACCCAGCCACAAGCCAAAAACGGCACCACCGAGTAAGGTGATACCTGCCGCACCAGGAAGCGATAGTGCTGCAACCAAAATATATAACCCAAGATAAGCAAGCGCCGCTGTTAACGCGTTTTCATCAACCCAGCCTCTAAATTTTGATATAGAAATATACTGTGCGCCATCAAAGTAAAAGAATGCACCAACCAGCGCTGCAACAACAATTAAAACGAGTAGTTTCGTATTCTTCATAGAAAATTCCATTAAACAATTTATGGTTACCCTGCAATTAAGTTCTCAAAACAGTCCTTAAGTAGAACAGAGTAGCCCATGAGACCCATGTTATCGATAAAGGTTCGCTACTTTAGTTGTACAAGCAAAGAGCTATCACCATAGATTGTTTTTAGAGCATTTTAGTTACAACTAATAATGATTAAGGCACAAAACCTGACAATTTACGATTATTGGCTTAGGAGGTAATACTTTGCATTTATCGCAATAACCCATTCTATGGGGCTTTATCTGCAATTTTAACAGTTTTAAATTTTAGCTAATAAAAACGATAGCTCTTGTTAACTATTCAGAAGAAAGCGATTTATGCTATTCTGGTGGTTGTTGATTATTTATACCTGAATTGAGGATTTTTTATGAGTGACGCGATCACACATGTAACAGATGCTAGCTTTAATGATGACGTTATCACTGCCGATGGACCTGTATTAGTAGATTTTTGGGCTGCGTGGTGCGGACCCTGTAAAATGATTGCCCCTGTACTTGATCAATTAGCGGGTGAATATGCTGGTAAATTGAAAATTTGTAAAATGGATGTCGATGGCAATAAAGAAACGCCCGCAAAATTTGGTATTCGTGGTATTCCTACATTAATGATTTTCAAAAATGGCAGTATGGAAGCTCAAACTGTTGGTGCACTGTCAAAACCTGACCTTGAAAACTTTATCAAAGAGAACTTATAAGCCATTGATTACCAAAATATGATAACAACGCCTTTAAACACGTGTTGTTATCATAAAATGTTGCATTTCACTAAAAAAAGTAAGCCTATAACTTGCGCTAGTCAAAATATTAGTTATACTCTAGGCAAATCATTTGAGCGACAATATCCCTAAACTAAAAAAGCATATAAGGGTTAAGCCTCAGTACATCAATAATCTTACTTACTCTTTGTCCCCTCCTGTTGGAGCTATTCATAGAATATTGTGTGGCACTTATTGTGACTGTGATTGTCAATCCTAATTAGTAATATTTACCCGTAGATCTTACTGATACCCAATTATAGACCTTACGAATACTAACTATTTAACCTTTCCTCTTTTCTAACCTCATACCAAACTACCTATGAATCTAACCGACCTAAAAACAAAACCTATTGAAGAACTTATTACTATTGCCCATGAGATGAACCTCGACAACATGGCCCGCTCACGTAAGCAAGATGTTATCTTTAACATCTTAAAGCGCCACGCTAAGAGCGGAGAGGACATATACGGTGATGGTGTCCTTGAGATACTTCAAGATGGTTTTGGCTTTTTGCGTTCAGCGGACTGCTCATATCTTGCAGGCCCCGATGATATTTATGTGTCACCGAGTCAAATACGCCGCTTCAATTTACGCACAGGCGATACAATTGCCGGTAAGATTCGCCCACCCAAAGAGGGTGAGCGTTATTTTGCACTACTAAAAGTTAATCAAATTAACTTTGATAAGCCCGAAAGCTCTCGTAGTAAAATCTTGTTTGAAAACCTAACGCCGTTGTTTCCTAATGATCGCTTAAAGTTAGAAGTCGGTAATGGTTCTACAGAAGATTTAACGGGCAGAATCATTGATATGATCTCTCCGATCGGTAAAGGCCAACGCGGCTTGATTGTCGCGCCGCCTAAAGCCGGTAAAACTATCATGATGCAAAATATTGCACAGGCCGTTACACGTAATAACCCAGAAACACATTTAATTGTGCTTCTCATCGATGAACGACCTGAGGAAGTTACAGAGATGCAACGTTCAGTACGCGGAGAAGTTGTTGCCTCAACATTTGATGAGCCACCATCACGCCATGTACAAGTTGCCGAAATGGTGATCGAAAAAGCCAAGCGTTTAGTTGAACACAAAAAAGACGTGATGATTCTGCTCGATTCTATTACACGCCTTGCTCGTGCTTACAATACTGTTATTCCATCATCAGGTAAGGTACTTACTGGTGGTGTAGACGCTCATGCCCTTGAACGCCCTAAGCGCTTTTTTGGTGCAGCACGTAATATTGAAGAAGGTGGCAGCCTATCGATTGTCGCCACAGCACTTGTTGATACCGGCTCTAAAATGGACGAGGTTATCTACGAAGAATTCAAAGGGACGGGTAACCTTGAGCTACACCTTGATCGTAAAGTTGCAGAGAAACGTGTTTATCCCGCTATTAATGTCCGACGCTCAGGTACTCGCCGCGAAGACTTATTAATGAGTGAAGAAGAACTACAACGCGTATGGATTATGCGTAAATTACTCAATGATATGGAAGACGTTGCCGCCACTGAGTTTCTAGTCGATAAGCTCAAAGGCTTTAACACTAACGATGAGTTTTTCTTGTCAATGAAACGCAAATAATTTACCGCCTATAGTATTACGTACATATTACTCAGACATTAGGCTGCTTATTTTATCGAAATAACCGGGGAGCACTTGTGATAAACATGTTGCTCCCTTTTTGGTTAACGCTATTCTCTTTGCCCTCTTATCAGTTTCATCATCGTTTGATATTAATAACTCGTCAGCAATTAATTTTTTTAACGCCCGGGTTAATACAGGCCTTGATACATCCAAACGTGATGCTATCTCGTGTGCATAAAGACTGTCTCTATCGGGTTCACGATCAATAACAATGAGTATCAAAAACTTTAGTTGTGAAAGGTCATTAGCAGAAAAGTAAGTATCTATGCCCCTGACCAACAAACTTGCTTTTCGCATAACAGCCAAAGCTTCAGCGATTGAATACTTTTCATTATCGGACAAATGACCAGTATATTTATTTAGCATTGCACGTGTAGGTAACTCTTTTAAAAAAAACATATACCTACCCCTTACGCTAGCTTAGTCATCTTGATAATTTCAGGAGTGACTACTAGCCAGTTTTTATAGGCTTCGAATACTTCTTTTGTATACGCCATATCATGATGTCGTTGCAAAGCGTCATCGCTAAGCCATTCTTCGTATAAATACAAGCTACCCCCTTCATCTTCGTGAAGAGTAAATGTTAAGCAACCAGGCTCGGCCAAGGTGCGCGGTATAATCTCTATTATTGCCGATTTAGCCACCTTAAAAAATTCAGCTTTGGGCGTTATTTTGGCAAAAATGTATCTATGCTTATTCATTTTTGGAATCTCTACTTTAAATATAGTTATCATGATAACTATATTTAAAGTAGAGTCAACCTTACAATGCCCAAAACAAATTGCTACACTCAATTTCAATAAAAATAGACCATATAACTTTATGAAAGAGACCTAAAAAAGCGACACTTTCCCCTCTAGCGGCTCTTAAACAACTAGTAAAAAAACATGAAATATAAAAATCTTCGCGACTTTATTGATCAACTCGAAACCCAAGGCGAGTTGAAACGTATTAAGGCAGTCGTTGACCCGAACCTTGAAATGACAGAAATTTGTGATCGCACACTTCGCGCGCAGGGACCTGCATTACTTTTTGAAAACCCAAAGGGCCACAATATACCCGTGCTTGCTAACTTATTTGGCACGCCTAAACGCGTTGCCATGGGCATGGGTGCAGACTCCGTTGAGGCATTACGCGAAATTGGTAAAGTACTTGCCATGCTAAAAGAGCCCGAGCCGCCTAAAGGCATGAAAGATGCCTGGAGTAAAATCCCGCTGTTTAAACAAGTGCTAAATATGTCGCCAAAGGTGGTAAAAAAAGCTGATTGCCAACAACAGCAGTTTACTGGCGAAGATATTGACCTTGCTAACTACCCTGTACAAACCTGCTGGCCTGGCGATGCAGGCCCATTGGTAACCTGGCCACTAGTCGTTACTCGTGGTCCTAATAAGGAGCGACAAAACTTAGGGATTTATCGCATGCAGGTGATCGGTAAAAACCGGCTTATTATGCGCTGGTTAAGTCACAGGGGTGGCGCGCTTGATTTTCGCGAATGGCAACAACAAAATCCAGGTAAACCTTACCCCGTTGCCGTTGCGCTAGGAGCCGACCCTGCGACGATTTTGGGTGCAGTGACCCCGGTACCCGATACACTAAGCGAGTACGCCTTCGCTGGGTTACTGCGAGGTAGTAAAACACAAGTCGTTAAATGTATTGATAACGATTTACAAGTACCGGCCAATGCAGAGATTATTTTAGAAGGCTATTTATACCCAGATGATATGGCCGACGAAGGGCCCTTTGGTGATCACACTGGCTACTATAATGAAGTTGACCAGTTTCCTGTATTTACTGTCGAGCGAATTACACAACGCGAAAACCCTATTTACCACTCCACCTATACTGGCCGCCCACCCGATGAACCTGCTATTTTAGGGGTGGCACTCAACGAAGTGTTTGTACCTATATTACAAAAGCAATTTCCAGAAATTGTCGATTTTTATCTTCCACCCGAAGGTTGTTCTTACCGCATGGCGGTAGTTACTATGAAAAAACAGTACCCCGGTCATGCTAAACGCGTGATGCTGGGTGTATGGTCTTTTTTGCGACAATTTATGTACACCAAATTTGTGATTGTCACCGATGATGATGTCGACGCCCGTAACTGGGAAGATGTTATCTGGGCAATCACTACACGCACTGACCCTGCACGTGATATTACGCTAGTAGAAAATACCCCCATCGACTATCTAGATTTTGCATCACCAGTCTCGGGCTTGGGCTCAAAAATGGGTTTAGATGCAACCAATAAGTGGGAGGGAGAGACCACAAGAGAATGGGGTACGCCTATTGTCATGAGTGATGAGGTTAAAGAAAAAGTCGATAGTATTTGGGAAGAGTTAGGTATTGACTCAAAGCAGTGATAAAAAGTGGCCAAATTCAGCCACTTTTTCTTAGCTCTTTTTAAATAAATTAAGTAGGTACTATTTTTTTTCTTTAAATCCAAATAATTTATCTTTAACAATTTCGTCAGCTACACCTTCCGGTAGAGAGTTTTCCCAGTCTCCTCGACCACTTGATAGCTTTTTGAGGATTTCTCGAGAATAAATTGTCAATAGATCTTTATGTCCACAATCAATACCTGAAATAAATCCATTCTCGACTAAGTGGCGATATAAAAAGCGTAAATGATCGGGAACTTTGACATCGTCAAAATCGCTGATTTCTCCATCTGCGTCTAATTCTGGGTAAACAAATAAACAAGTATTATCAGGGAATAATTTTCCAAAGCCTTCGAGAATTCCACCCTCAACGCCACGATAAGAGTCCTCATCAAAGATTTGTTTCATATTGATCATGCCAACCACAATACCAATTTGTAATTTTGTATATTGGCGGAAATATGCTCTTAAGGAGAAGTAACGGGTGTAATCGGAGATCATTACCGTATAGCCCAATAAATTTAATAGCTGAATTCGCTGAACAATATCAGCCTCAGGCACATTATTATCATTACCTTTTAAATCGTTTAGGGTAATCTCTGCAATCGCAATGGTATTTTTTAAATCAACTTTTTCAAGTTCTGCAAAAGATTTTTTTGCCTGCTCAATCATATCAACATTAAGGTTAGTGACCGGCCTAAATGAACCACGAATGGTTAGTACATTTTTTTTATAAAGTACATCTGCAGGAACAGCAACACCACCATCGGGCGTAAACATAATACCGCGGGTTTTCCAACTACGAATTAAGTGTAAATTAATAGCGCGATTATCAATATCTTCAAAATAAGGGCCTTGAAAATCAATCGAATCGATTTCAATACGATTCTCTTTAATGCTATCGGTTAAGGAGTCAATCATTAATTTGGGGTTTTCGAAATAATAATACGCCGCATAAATTAGGTTAACCCCTAAAACCCCCAAAGCCTGTTGTTGTGCTTCGGCATTATCGTCGCGCATACGCACGTGCACAATAATATCTGAAGGTTCAGCACCTGGGTACATCTGTATACGAATGCCGCACCATGCATGACACTCGTTATCGCGATTAAAGCTTTTTGCTGCAACTGTTGCCGCATAGGCAAAATAACGTGAGGATTTTGAGCGGCTATCACCAACGCGATCGAGCACCAAATCAAACTCTTGCTCCATCATTGCGGTTACACGTGCTTTACTTACATAACGTCTGTCTTCTTGTACGCCATAAATTGCATCTGAAAATATCATGTCGTAGGCAGACATTGTTTTTGCAATGGTGCCTGCCGCCGCACCGGCTAGGAAAAACTGACGAGCAACCTCTTGACCTGCACCTATTTCAACAATGGTGCCATATTTTTTTTCATCGAGGTTAATCCGTAAAGCCTTCTCACTAGTAGTGCGTGAGCTGGTTTTATTTTGTGGGCCAATTTTCTTATCCATGATTTCTCCATGAAGCGAATGCAGTTATTTTAATAAAGATATTGTAACGCTTTTACGGCAACGGGAATAAGTATAACGAAATTTATTATGTATACTATTTAACCATTTATAAAAGAAGATAATACACTGAAGATACGAGAATAAATGTGTATGCAGTAAAGCGCTGCTTACTACATACACAAGTATTAAAAGAGTAGTTGTATTTACAGAACCATAATTGCATCTGCTTCAATCAACGCACCTTTTGGCAACTCGTTGATACCTACCGCAGCACGCGCTGGATAAGGAGCCTCGAAATACTGCGCCATGACTTCATTAACTGTTGCAAAATTGCTTAGGTCAGTTAAAAATAAATTAAGTTTAACGATATCAGCAAGACTACCATCTGCTGCTTCACATACTGCTTTCAAGTTTTTAAATACCTGGTGCGTTTGCGCCTCAAAACCACCATCAACCATTGCCATAGAGCTAGGCTCTAACGGTATCTGGCCAGATATATAAACAGTATTATTCGTTTTAACTGCTTGTGAATAAGTACCAATCGCTTCTGGTGCTTTGTCGGTAGAAATAATCGCTTTATTTGTCATAGTTTTTATATCACATTAATAATTAAAAGAAATCGCGAGTATAATTGCCAATAATCAGGATTACAAAGCCAGATATAAGGCAAATATAAGCCCAGTTATCAATTCAAGTAGCTATTACTGTTGCGCTAATCGCTTTGCTGCATCAATGGCAAAGTAAGTCAAAATAGCATCGGCGCCTGCACGTTTAATTGCAAGCAGGGATTCTAAAATAACCGCATCGCTCAATATACCCTGATTAATAGCATTTTTATGCATGCTGTACTCGCCACTAACTTGATAGGCAAAGGTGGGCACCTGAAATTCATCTTTTACACGGCGCACAATATCGAGGTAAGGCATAGCTGGCTTAACCATCACCATATCTGCACCTTCATTGATATCCATAGCAACTTCGTGAAGTGATTCATTGCTATTGGCAGGGTCCATTTGGTAAGTCATTTTATTACCTTTGCCCAACATACCTGCAGAGCCTACAGCATCACGAAAAGGTCCGTAATAAGCTGATGCATATTTGGCGGAGTAGGCCAAGATTTGTACATTGATAAAGCCTGCTTCATCGAGTGCTGCACGAATAGCTCCCACCCGACCATCCATCATATCCGAAGGAGCAATAACATCAGCACCAGCAGCAGCGCAGCAAACCGCCTGTTTGGTTAAAGCTTGGACAGTTATATCATTTAATACATAACCCTTGTCATCGATAATGCCGTCTTGGCCATGAGTAGTATAAGGATCAAGTGCTGCATCAGTAATCACGCCTAGATCGGGAAAGGCCCTCTTAAGTCCACGTACCGCTCTGCAAACTAGGCTATCTGGATTATAGGCCTCAGCCCCATCAAGAGAGCGAACGGAGTCATCAACATTAGGGAAGAGTGCTATAGCAGGTATACCTAGGGCGACCACCTCTTCTACGGCTCTTAATAATTCATCAACGGAATAACGCTCAATCCCTGGCATAGTCTCAATAGGGACTCTCTGACCTGTTCCTTCGACAATAAACATTGGGTAAATAAAATCCTTTGCGCTCAATTCAGTCTCGCGCACCAAACAACGAGAAAAATCATTAAAACGGTTACGGCGCAAGCGCGTTGCGGGATACTGTCGTGACATAGTCATAAGGCCTAAGTAGTGTTTTTTAATTAACGTAAAGCAAATAATTATAACAAACCCATGATAACCAAGCTTTGCCGCTATGGGCTTTGAGTGGCCCCATGTTAATATCCGAGTTTAGATTTTTCCATCTTATTTTAAATTACACACAGGAAACATAGAATGAAAGTCACAGTTTTTGGTATTGGCTATGTTGGGCTTGTGCAAGCTGCTGTGCTATCCGATGTAGGTCATGAGGTTTACTGTGTCGATATCGATCAAGACAAAGTTGATCGGCTAAAAGAAGGGCATATACCTATTTATGAACCAGGCCTTGAGCCGCTAGTTAAAGAGAATTATGCCGCTGGGCGCATCCACTTTACAACCGATGCCAAAGTAGGTGTTGAATTTGGCGATGTCCACTTTATCGCTGTTGACACACCGCCCGATGAAGACGGGTCAGCCGATCTAACATATGTACTAGCCGTTGCTGAAACCATTGCAAACCATATGGCCCGAGAAGTCATTGTTATTAATAAATCTACCGTACCTGTAGGTACAGCAGATAAAGTAGAGGCAAAAATAAAAGAAACTTTAGATGCTCGCAACTCCAACTTTACCTTTCGCGTTGTCTCTAACCCTGAGTTCTTAAAAGAAGGTGCAGCCGTAAGTGATTGCCTAAGGCCCGACCGTATTGTTATTGGTACAGATGATGAGAGTGTAAGAATCGTTATGCGAGAGCTTTATGAGCCTTTTAATCGCAACCACGATCGACTTATTTTTATGGATACACGCAGCGCTGAGCTCACCAAGTACGCCGCCAACTGTATGCTTGCCACTAAAATCAGCTTTATGAATGAGATGTCAAACCTTGCAGAAGAGCTAGGTGCTGATATAGAAATGGTACGCCAAGGTATTGGTTCTGACGAGCGCATTGGCTACCACTTTATTTACCCTGGCTGTGGTTACGGTGGCTCGTGTTTTCCTAAAGATGTACAGGGGTTAATTAAAACCTCCGAGCAGATAGGCTACGACTCAAAAATTTTAAACGCCGTTGAGGCAGTTAATCATCAACAAAAGCAAAAGCTATTTAGCCATATTGAAAGACACTTTTGTAAAATTAACAAACAAAGCCTCAAAGGGAAAACATTTGCAGTTTGGGGCTTATCCTTTAAACCAAAAACCGACGATATGCGCGAAGCCTCCAGCCGCACTTTAATGGAGGCACTCTGGGCCCACGGCGCTAAAGTACAGGCTTTTGACCCCGAAGCCATGGGTGAATGCCAACGTATTTATGGCTTACGTGATGATCTGCAGTTAGTCGGCACGAAAGAAGCTGCCCTTAAAAAGGCTGATGCACTTGTTATTTGTACTGAATGGCAAAACTTTAAAGCACCAGATTTTGATGTGATAAAGAGCGAGTTAACAACGAGCACAATTTTTGACGGGCGTAACTTGTATAACCCAGATCGCATGCAGGAAAAAGGTTTTACTTATTATGCAATAGGGCGCGGCCAATCTGTCAAAGCAACGTCATAATTTAAACCGACAATAACCACTAGGAAAACATATTGCCTGCACATGTAGACCAACTTAACAACTATGACGTTATTATAGTAGGTGCAGGTGCAGCCGGTTTATTTTGTGCCGCCACTGCGGCTAATCGTGGCAAGCGTGTGTTGGTGCTCGAAAAAAGTAATAAGGTCGGTAAAAAAATATTAATGTCTGGTGGTGGCCGCTGTAATTTTACCAACTATACCATTGAGCCAGAAAATTTTATTTCTGCAAATCCGCATTTTTTTAAAGCAGCACTTAAACGCTATAGCCAATGGGATTTTATTGCGCTCGTCAATCAACACAATATTGAATACGAGGAACGCAAACACACGCAATTATTTTGTAAGCACTCAGCTAAAGATATATTAAATATGTTGCTCAAAGAGTGTAATGATGCAAAGGTGACGATAAAAACTCACTGTGAAATTACCCAAGTTACAACAACTGCAGAAGCAACTTATTTATTAGAACTTACTCATAAAGAAAAACCGTATAGCTATTCTTGTAGCTCATTAGTTATTGCCACTGGGGCTCTCTCTATACCCACACTAGGAGGCAGTGATTTTGGCTATACACTAGCAAACCAATTTGGCTTGGAGGTAACAAACCGCCAAGCAGGGCTTGTTCCTTTTATGTTTAGTGACAGCCTAAAATATTTATGCGAAAGCCTGTCGGGCTTATCGATTGCTGTTCGTGCAAGTTGCGAACAAAACACAAAAAATAAAGACCAGCACTTTTTTAAACCAGGCCCTCACCAACAGATGCCTAGCTTTAACGAAAGTATGCTCTTTACTCATCGTGGTATTAGTGGACCAGCAATATTACAGATATCAAATTACTGGTGCCCGGGAGATACTATTACCATAGATTTATTATCGGAGCTTAATGCTACCAATTGGTTAATTGACTGCAAAAATCAGGAGGGACACACAAAACTTAAGTCCTTATTACAACAACAGCTACCCAAAGCCTTTGTGAAAGAAATTATTAACCTGTGGTGGCAAGAGTTCAATGATAAGCCTCTTGCCGAGTTAACCGATAAAATACTAAGCGACATTGGAATGCAACTTAATTGCTGGAAAATAAAACCCTCGGCTACCGAAGGCTACCGTACAGCAGAGGTAACCTTGGGCGGCATTAACACCGATGATATTAGCTCTAAAACGATGGAAGTTAAACACAAAAAGGGCCTATTTTTTATTGGTGAGGTTCTCGATGTAACGGGCCATTTAGGTGGCTATAATTTTCAATGGGCGTGGTCTTCGGCTTATAGTGCTGGAATTGCTGTTTAACCTTAAAGATATTATTTATGCTACGACTCAATGACATAAAATTACCTCTTAATCACAGTGATGATGATTTAACCTCTGCCGTTATTGAGCACTTACAGGTTAATCGAACCGATTTGTTGGCTATAAACATTTTTAAGCGTAGTTATGATGCGCGTAAAAAAGCCCATATTATTTTAATTTATCAGTTAGATATTGAGTTAACTAGAAATGCTGAACAACTTATTTTAGAAAAATTCTCTCAAGATACGTTTATTAAAAAAAGTCCAGATACTTCTTACAAATTTGTTACAAAAGCACCCGATAGCTTCCCCCAAAAAAATCAGCATCGACCAATTGTTATTGGCTTTGGCCCCTGCGGTATTTTAGCGGCACTGGTACTTGCTCAGATGGGCTTAAAGCCCATTGTATTGGAGCGCGGACAAGACGTTAGACAACGCACAAAAGATACTTGGGATCTATGGCGAAAGCGTAATTTGCATACAGAATCTAATGTGCAATTTGGTGAGGGCGGCGCAGGCACATTCTCTGATGGTAAATTATGGAGCCAGGTTAAAGACAAAAAGCACTTAGGCCGAAAAGTACTGACAGAATTTGTGAAAGCAGGCGCACCTAGCGAGATTTTATATGTCAGCAAACCTCATATTGGCACATTTAAACTAGTAAAAATGGTCGAAAATATCCGGGCCGAAATTACACGCCTGGGTGGTGAAATTCGCTTTGGGCAAAAAGTTAAAAGGATTCAGCGTGAAAAAATTAGCAATAATCATTACGAGGGAAGAGTAACAGGAGTCGTACTGGAAGATGGAAAAATTTTAGAAAGTGATCATATTATTTTAGCTATTGGTCATAGCGCTCGCGATACCTTCCAAATGCTATTTAATGAAGGTATATACATAGAGCCAAAACCATTTTCTATTGGGTTTCGTATTGAGCACCCCCAATCCTCTATCGATAGAGCACGCTTTGGTGAAGAAGCAGGCCACCCCATTTTGGGTGCTGCCGACTACAAATTAGTGCATCATTGTAAAAATGGTCGCAGCGTTTATAGTTTTTGTATGTGCCCAGGCGGTACCGTTGTGGCAGCCACTTCCGAACCTGGCCGCGTTGTTACCAACGGCATGTCACAGTATTCACGTAATGAACGCAATGCAAACGCAGCCATTGTTGTTGGCATTTCACCCGAAGAAGATTATCCACAAAACCCACTAGCAGGTATTGATCTACAGCGCGAGCTAGAATCCCTTGCCTATCAGTTAGGAGGAGAAAATTATAATGCTCCTGCACAGCTAGTCGGTGATTTTTTACAAAATAAGCCCTCTAAAGAATTAGGCAGCGTTAGTCCTTCTTATAAGCCAGGCATTACCTTAGGTGATTTATCTAAAGCCTTACCCGATTTTGCGATCGATGCTATCCGCGAGGCAATACCTGCGTTTGAAAAAAAGATAAAAGGTTTTGCTTTTAAAGATGCAATCCTAACGGGAGTCGAGACCCGCACATCATCGCCTATTTCTATTAAACGCGATAAAAGGTTTCAAAACATAAATACCAAGGGCCTATACCCCGCTGGAGAAGGAGCAGGGTATGCCGGCGGTATTTTATCGGCAGGTATTGATGGAATTAAAGTTGCCGAGGCAGTCGCTCTTGATATTTTAAAATAGACTTTACCGATCGAGCAAAAGCAATAAGTCATCCCACATATTATCGAGCAATTGTGGCTGTGCAACAGCAGTTGGATGAATACCATCGCTTTGCATAAGCTCAGGTTTTGTGGCAACCGCCTCTAGAATAAAAGGGTCATACTGGACACTTGGATTATCTCTATTAAGTTCCTGAAAGGCTTTTCTGAATAAGCTTGTGTAACGAGAACCATAGTTAGGAGGTATTTCAATACCCGCCAATAAAACCTTAGCTTGGCTACCTTGGCTTAAATCAATCATTGCCTGTAGGTTTTTTTTCATTAATTTGACAGGGTGCCCCCTAAGCCCGTCATTACCACCCAACTCGATAACGACAATGGCAGGCTTATATTCTTTTAACAGGTTAGGTAAGCGCCTGAGTCCGTCTGCACTGGTGTTACCACTAACACTCGCATTAACAACTTGATACGGATAATTTTCAGACGCTAGCTTTTTTGCCAGTAGTGACACCCAGCCAGTATTTATATTTATCCCATAGGCTGCACTAATACTATCACCTACCACTAATATAACGGGCTTATTGGTATTATCTTCTGCCATCACTAGTTGATAGCTAAAAACACAGGACAGTATAAATATCGCTTTAATGGACAAACGTTTTATAAATAGTGACATTTAAACAACCCTTAAAATAAATAATATTAACTGCAAAAATTGGACAGCCAGCTCACCCTAAATATCCACAGCTCGGCATAAGCTTCATCCGCCAAACTAAATATACCAATATAACGTATAGTTTTATCTATCCAATCATTCAACAGTGATTGAATGATTGGATAGACTTAGTGTCTACTTATCTTCGCTGTTATCATTACTAGACTAATACGTTGCCCTCACTATCAGGTATTTATTTATGATCAAAGTTTCTGGCGTCTCAAAAACAGTTCATACCGCTGAGGGAGCACTGACAATTCTTGATAAGGTCAATTTATGCGTTGATAAAGGCGATAGCTTAGCCATTGTCGGTGCATCGGGTTCAGGTAAATCCACGCTTCTGGGCATTTTGGCTGGGCTAGATACTCCAAGTACAGGTGATATTACTCTCGCCAACCATACTATAAGCACTATGGATGAAGAAGGACGGGCGGCCATTCGAGCACAGCATGTGGGTTTTGTGTTTCAGTCGTTTCAATTGTTGCCCGGCCTCAACGCCCTCGAAAATGTCATGCTACCACTAGAGTTGCATGGTATCCGTGATGCCCAACAAAAAGCGCAGACCTATCTCGAGCGAGTAGGGCTTGAACACAGGCTCAAGCATTATCCTAAACAGCTCTCCGGTGGTGAGCAACAACGCGTTGCCATTGCGCGTGCCTTTGCTAGTACACCCTCTATTTTATTTGCCGATGAGCCTACAGGTAACCTTGATGCAAGTACCGGCGCCACGATTATTGACTTATTGTTCGAGCTAAACCAAGCACAAGACACAACATTAGTATTAGTGACCCATGAGCAACGCTTAGCGGATCGCTGTAGACGCCAAATTGTATTAGAGGCTGGTCATATCATTAATGACTCAGACACATCATCTACACCCGATTTCTCATCGCCCGAGACCTACGCGGGCCACTCAACGCTTACTCATTAATTGCTTAAGGCTGCGTCTTTATAGTCATGAAATCACTCCGCATTTTATTATCCTGGCAATTATTATTGCGCAACTGGCGCAGTGGCGAATTAAAAATTCTTGCAGCCGCCATCGCACTTGCAGTAGCTATTGTTAGCGCTATCGCCATCTTCTCCGACAGGCTTGACCAATCTATTAGCCGACAGAGCAATACCTATCTCGCAGCAGACCGCGTTATTTCCAGCCGCTTTGATATACCCACCGAGTGGACAGATAAACCCCAGGAATTCGCCCTACAACAAACACGGGTGACCGAATTTAGCTCCATGGTATTTGCCGGTGACGAAATGCAGCTGGCCTCGATAAAAGCAGTAGGCGACCAGTACCCGTTACGCGGTAAGGTTGCCATTAGCAAAGAACCTTTTGCCATTGACGATGAAGTAAGCATTGCTACAACTATCCCTAAGGTAGGCGAGGTATGGATTGACTCACGCCTATTACCCTTGATGGGTATTGAACTTGGGGATAGCTTAGCCATTGGCAATAAGGAATTCATTGTCAGTAATATTGTGATTAGCGAGCCCGATGCAGGTACAGGCTTTGCAGCTTTTAACCCCCGTGTACTTATCAATGAAACTGATCTCGCCGCAACAGAAGTGATTCAAGTAGGTAGTCGTGTCACTTATAAGTGGCTACTCGCCGGAGATGAAAGCAATCTTATTGGTTTTGAGCAATGGCTACGTCCGAGTTTAGGTGACCACTACCAATTTTTAACGATTAAAAACTCTCAAAGAAACATCAGCACTGCGCTAGAACGTGGTACACAGTTTTTGATGTTAGCGGCAATTATTGGTGTACTACTAGCCAGTGTAGCTATCTCCATTGCATCACAGCAATTTTCTAACCGACATATTGATCAAGTTGCGCTCTTAAAGAGCTTAGGAGCCAGCGCATTTTTGGTCAGGCAACTATATTTTGTACAGATCTTTTTATTGGGGATACTAGCCTCTTCTGCTGGTATTGCTATTGGCGAAGTCCTGCAACGCATTATCGCTGCAAGCCTTAGCTCTTTATTTAATATTAACTTAGTAGGTGCATCTCTTAGCGCTTATAGCGTTGGCTTAATGACCGGCTTACTTTGCATTATATGCTTTGCGCTACCACCCCTGTGGCACCTACCCAAAGTCTCGCCACTCAAAGTATTGCGCCGCGAGTTATCCGTCGAGTCTATTGGTAGTTGGTTAAAAGGCTTGATTGGCTTTGCTGCTATTGTGTTGCTAATTTGGCTATATAGCGGCGATACCTCTATCACTTTAACCATTGTGGCAAGCCTCATCGTTATTGTGCTGATTAGCGCATTACTGGCTTGGGGCTTATTGCACTCTTCTGGGCAACTAGGTTCTCATGCAGGCAGCTATTGGCGCTTAGCTCTATCAAATTTACAGCGTTATAAAACGCAAAATGTCACACAAATTTTAGTGTTTGCCTGCGCACTGATGCTACTCATGGTTCTTTACTCGGTACGCACGAGCTTAATTGATGAATGGAAACTACAAATCCCAGAGAATGCACCCAACCACTTTTTACTGAATATTTCAGAGTCAGAAAAAGCGGATGTTAATCGCCTGATAACAGAGCAAGACTTATCCCCAAGCCCTCTATATCCTATGGTTTTAGGCCGCTTGGTGGCAAAAAATGACATCGTATTTACAGAGAAAGATAAGCAAAAATCCAACGCTATGCGTCGTGAATTAAATCTTAGCTGGTCCGATACACTGGCACCTGATAATAAAATTATTGATGGGCTCTGGTGGGGTAACTGGCAAAGCTCAACGGGTCTACCAGGTGTTTCTGTCGAAGCAGAGGAGGCCGTAGAAATAGGCCTACAAGTGGGGGATATCATCAGCTTTAGCTTGGGTGGGTTACCATTGAAGGCTGAAATTGCCAGTATTCGTACCGTTGATTGGAATGCTTTAACACCTAATTTTTACTTTCTATTTAGTCCTGGTGCGCTCGATGATTACTCAGCTAATTTTTTAACTAGCGTATTTATCCCCAACGAAAAACGCGCGCTTATTGCCACACTATTAAAAGCTTACCCTACAATTACAGTCATTGAAGTTGGAAAAATTATTAAGCGCATTAAAACGATTATTGATCAAGTCAGCAAAGGTATCGAGCTAATGCTATGGCTTGTGTTGCTAGGTGGAGTGCTGGTGTTAATTGCGGCAGTCAATGCCAGCATGGCCAGCCGACTACAGGAGACGGGACTATTACGCGCCCTTGGCAGTGGTAAGCAATTAATACTACGTAGCTTAACAACGGAGTTTGCCACGCTAGGGTTTATTGCCGGTATTATCGGGGTATTTGGTGCCGAGACCTTATTACTAGGGCTGCAATATTTAATTTTTGATGGGCAAATAAAACCACACTATGAACTTTGGCTTGCAGGGCCATTATTAGGTGCCGCGCTTATTGCAGCTATTGGTTTATTGTCTTGCCGCAAGGTGGTCTCGATACCACCCAATATTGTGCTACGTGAGTTAGAATCAGCTTAAGAGGCCTATTCGTTCTCACTTGCGGCATAAACACTCGACTCACCTGTATCAAAATCCGTAGTAATAGTTAGTGAAATAGGGCGACAGCAGACAAAACAGTCTTCGATATATTGCTGATATTCACCCGCGCTTGGATCGACGACAAGCTCAATAAGCTCACCACAATAAGGGCAGTGTATTTTTTGCAGCTCTAACATCTATTAAGCTCATTTAATTTTTTTAACGTACAATACTCTTTTTAGAGTTTATTATCTGTAATTTTTCCATTGATGAGATTATGAAATATAAAGGCCAGCCAAATTATTCGCATAAACAACAACCTAAAATTGGTGTATTAATTACCAACTTAGGTACACCCGAGGCGCCAACAACCAAAGCGCTGCGCACCTACTTGGCCGAGTTTTTATCAGATCCTCGCGTTGTCGAAGTACCCAAGCTCGTCTGGATGTGTATTCTACACGGCATTATCTTGCGTATTCGCCCCAGCCGTTCTGCCGCTGCCTATAAAACTGTATGGACAGACGAGGGCTCACCCCTAATGGTGCATACCCAAAACCAAGCCAATGCGCTTAAAAAAACACTAGGCGATATTTACGGTGAAAATATTCATGTCGACTTTTCCATGCGTTATGGCGAGCCTTCTACTACAAAGCGCATTGAAGAGTTTCAGCAGGCAGGCGTGAATAAGTTATTAGTATTACCACTTTATCCACAATACTCAGCGGCGACAAATGGCTCCACCTTTGATGCCGTTGCCCATGATTTTACTAAACGTCGTTGGTTACCAGATCTACGTTTTATTAGCCACTACCACGACTACGAACCCTACATTGACGCCGTTGCTAACAGTATTAGGGAATACCGAGAGGCAAATGGCAGCGCCGATAAATTATTGTTTTCCTACCATGGTGTACCGCTACGCTATTTAAAAAATGGGGACCCTTACCACTGCGAATGCTACAAAACTTCTCGCTTAGTTGCTGAAAAACTAGGTCTGAGTAAAGAGGACTATATGGTCACTTTTCAATCTCGTTTTGGTCGCGAAGAATGGCTACAGCCCTACACCGATGCCACATTAAAATCGCTACCCAACCAAGGTGTTAAATCTGTGCAAATTGTTTGCCCCGGTTTTTCTGCCGATTGTCTAGAGACCATTGAAGAAATTGGTGAAGAAAACAGAGAGTATTTTATAGAGGCCGGAGGCGAGCACTATAATTATATTCCTGCCCTAAACGACTCTAAAAATCATATTGAAGTCTTAACTCAGTTAATCCAAGAAAACCTGCAAGGCTGGAAACTACCACCGGCCAATAGCGGCGATCAAAGCGAAGAGTTTTATCAAGAGTTGCTAGCCAAGCAATCGTAAAGGTCACACTCTAGGGGAAAATAATGGAGCCCGATTTTTGGCATGGCAAGTGGGATAGAGGTGAAATTGGCTTTCACCAACCAGAAGTTAATCGATTACTAGCGAGCTATCTTGGCCGAATGGACTTAATTGATAATAGCCGTATATTTGTGCCACTGTGCGGTAAAACCCTCGATATTGCTTGGCTACTTGGCCAAGGCTATAGCGTGGTAGGTATAGAGCTGAGTGAGTCAGCTATAGAGCAGTTATTTGACGAGCTATCCATTAAGCCTACTATTAAATGGGCGATAGAGGGCAGGGGTAAAATAAAACACTATATCAGCGATAAGCTTGAAGTGTTTGTCGGTGATATTTTTGACCTGTCTCAAAAAACTCTTGGTATTGTCGACCTTATTTACGACAGAGCAGCGCTCGTGGCCTTACCCTTTATTATGCGTGCAAAATATACCTCACACCTAGCAGAAATAAGTAATAAAGCACCTCAACTATTGGTCTGTTTTGAATACGATCAAACTCTTTTACCTGGACCGCCCTTTTCTATCGATAGGGAAGAGGTCGCACAGCACTACCAAAGTGACTACCAAGTCACTTTACTCGCAAGCGAACAGATGCCAGAAAAACTAAAAGATAAAGTCACGGCACGCGAGACCATTTGGCAACTCACATAAAAGCGTGGCAGGCTTAATACTTTTATCCAGCAAACACGTAAGAGTACCTATAAGTAATCAAAGTATTAACAATAGGTGAAACTGTGTTTGGATTTTTAAAAGCTGACCCCAAGAAAAAGTTACAAAAGAAGTATGAAGAACTACTTTTTAAAGGAATGCAGTTTCAACGCAATGGTGATATAAAAAGCTATTCTATGATTACTGCAGAGGCTGAAAAAGTACTAGAAGAAATACAAGCTTTAGAAAAATAAAAGGCTGTATATCTTATAGAATTATACATTGATTACGACCACTTTCTTTTGCTTTGTAAAGAGCTTCATCCGCCCTACCAAAGGCTATATCACTAGTATCGTCGCCTTCAAATTGAGAGATACCAATAGAGACCGTTAAAGAAATTTTATCGTCTTTATATTTAAGGGGCTTTTTAGCCAAGCTTTCGCGAATACGATTGAGTAGGATTAGAGCACTGTCAGCATCTGTTTCTGGCAGCAGAGCAACAAACTCCTCTCCACCAAAGCGCGCCATAAAATCAACTTCACGCAATAGCTTGCCCACAGTTTGCGCGACAATTTTCAATACTTTGTCACCAATTTGGTGCCCATAGTTATCATTAATTTTTTTAAAGAAATCAATATCGATAACCGCAAGTGTTAATGGATTTCCGTAGCGTTGCCAGCGTTGTACCTCTTGGTAAATACGTTCGTTATAAGCCTCTCTATTAGGTAGGCCTGTCAGAGTATCGGTGATTGCACGTTTTCTCTCTTGCTCTAGTTTAGAGCGTATAGACTTTTCGTTTTCTTCCATTTGCCTAACTTTGTCGGCAAGACTATGCAGTTGTTTCGTTAACGTTTCACGCTCTTCACTGGGGCTCATATCAGAAAACTGTGTCAATGCCGACTGCAACTGCTGTACATGCCCCTCAACCGCTTGCTTTAGCGTATCAATATTATTGTCACTCAAGGCATCAGTAATGTTATTCATGCCCACATTGACGTTATCTTGTAGTGTATTAGCGGCTAGACGCATTTGCTCTTCTGTCTCGATCGAAATACCTAAGGCATCTAAAATATCGGAAAGTTCTTGATATAAGTGCTCTAAATATTGCTGATACTCTTTATCTGCGCCTAAATAAGCCTGTAAAACGAAATCTCTTATATCTTCGAGGGTAGGCACAAGCTCAAACCAGCGCAAGCCTTGCTCGATACGCTTACGCGCTTTACGTGCTTTTTGCTCGGCCTCAGGCACTGTTTTAAAGTGGTCCAATAATTCAACTAATATTACTGATACACGGCTTGGTACCTCTGGCGAGGTCTTTTTATGGCCATATTCTTCTCGCAATATCGCCTCTGGAATAGCACGCTCTCTCTTATACCCTTTATCTTCCTCTGCGGGTTCTTTAACAATTACCTCACCAGAATGTACTTCCTCATTACCTAAAACACTTTCGTCGACCTCTTCCCAGTTTTCGTCTCCAACGATGGGAATAACAGTATTTTTGGTCTCATCATCTGGGTTTTCCAGCTGTTCTTGTTGCTCTTCTATAGTCGGCTTTACTTCTTCCTCGGTGGGCTTATCTTTAAACAGCTTGCCAAATAGTCCTGTTTTGGACTCTGGGGAATGCTTAATGGCCTCCTGTTGCATATGGCTAAGTTCACCTAGATACTTTTTAAAAGCAGCCCCAATAACAGGCGGGTAGGATTTAGGTAACTGCTTTTTAAACCCATTAATAGGGGATTTAAGATTAATAGACGGTGTTTGTTTTTGTATCTGAACAGCAACGTCGGCTAACAAGCTCTTAATGTCTTTCCAATGGACTTGCTGCCTTTTATCAGCCTCTTCCGTCACTCTAGGTAGAGATTTAAGCATCCGGTCAAAACTGGCGACATCGTTACCTTTTATACTCGAAATAATGGCATGTAAGCGCTCGTCTAGTGCCGTATCTTTACCATCGGCAGCAGCAGATAAATTAAGTACCGCTCGCAGCAGCATAGTTTTTTGGGCCTCTACCGTACTTTCTAACCGCTCTTGTTCGGCGAGGCTGCGGCGGTATTTTTCACGCCATGGGTTATTTAGCTCTGTCATAAAGCATCTTTATAGGCTATTGGGTATTTATAAAGTATAGACGAGCTTTCTAAATCGACGAGTTAAATCTATAGATACGCGTAAGGTAGTGGGAGAAACAGAAATTAGGGAGGGAAATACCCGCTAGAAGACGTCTAGCGGGGGAATAAGATCTTAAGATTTAGCGTCTTTTTCTTTTTGCACTAAAAAGTTGACCACATCGAATACATTCGCATTGCCCGCTATACGGCCAGACGTACGGTATTTACCATTGACAATAATTTCTGGGGTGCCCGTAATGCCGTAACTACGTGCACGTGACTCGGCCTGTTGCACCTGAGAATTCACACCAAAGGAAGAAAAGACTTTGTTGAATTTTTCTTTACTAACACCATGCTTTTCAAACAAAGTGTAAATTTCACTTTCTTTTAATAGACGCTTGCGTTTGATATGCATCGCATCAAAGATCTCTTTATGCATCACTTTATCTTTACCTAGTGTTTTAGCGGTATAAAAAATGCGCGCATGTACAACCATACCTTTATTCCACATAGCAGGAGAGTGTACAACATTGACAGAGTCGCCTTGCTGTTGTTTCCATTGCTCAAATACTGGCCGGAAACGGTTACAATGTGGGCAACCGTACCAAAAGACTTCGGTTACCTCGATTTTATCGGGGTTCGATGTTCTTACTGGTTTCTTAATAACTTCATAATGTTGGCCCGCAACAAACTGGTCTTGAGCCATTGTGCCAACTGAACCCAGTGATAATACTGAAATAAATGCGACGATTAACCACCTAAACATACTGCCTCCTAAAAAATTATATTCTTTAACTTTGATTTGACCATTGATTGAATGTTAGTTCCTTTTATAGCACCAATATCGCTATGTTTTTGTGAACTACCATAAAAAAGGGCGACCTTAGTCACCCTCTATACATCTATACGATACCTTAACGATTATGAACCAATACTGAAATCAAAATAAGGTATTTTATTTACCAATCGATTAATTTAAACCTGCAATATAATTAGCAACCGCATCGATCTCGGCATTCGTCATATTTTTAGCCACTTGGCGCATAATTGACGCATCGCCATCATTTGTACGCTCACCATCACGGAACGCACGTAATTGCTTAGCAATATACTCCGAATATTGGCCACCAATACGCGGGAAACCAGCGGGATCATTACCAAGACCACGTGGTGAGTGACAACCCGTGCAAGAGGGTACGTTAGTCTCTTGGTTACCTGCACGATACACACGAGCGCCTAATTTAAGCCCATCAACCTTAATACCTGCATTGATTTTAACCTCCAGAGGCTTAGCACCCGCCAACTGTAGGGTTTGTGAACTATAATAAGCCGCTAGATCCTTAAACTCTTCATCGTCGTAGTCGTCTATTAAGCCGTCCATTTCAACAACAACACGCTTACCGTCTCGAATATCTTGTAACTGTTTGATTATATATTTAGAACCAATACCTGCTATTTTTGGAAAGTTAGGTGCAGGGCTATTACCATCAGCACCATGGCAAGCAGCACAACCGGCAGAGTTAGCAATGGATTTACCTTCTTCTGGGTCACCGACATAAACTTCATCTTCAGCAAATGCATTGCCCATCATCAAAAAGGTGGAAAAAGCTACTATGGCTGCTGTTAATAGAAACTTACTATTATTCATTTTTTAACCTATTTTAAGTCGTTATAAATAGTGAATTTATGGCTATACATATAGAACGCTAAGTACATAATCAGCAAATTTTGCCGACGATTTAAACAATAGCAGCTCAGAACAACAGATAAATTCATTAGAGCAATAATTAGCAGGTACAATACACTACATAACAAGGCTTATAAAAGATTAATTATAACCTAATCTGATAAAAACACACACGCTTGCGCAAAAAGGATTGATAATGTCCCACCCAAATAACTACCAAAATGCAGAATTTTTACACAGCGCGCCAGATCTGGCTCGCTGCCCTGCTGAAGGTGGTGCCGAAGTCGCTTTTGCAGGCCGCTCAAATGCCGGTAAATCTAGCGCTATCAATACATTAACCGCCAATAAGAAGCTGGCCCGAACCAGTAAAACCCCTGGGCGTACCCAACTTATCAACTACTTTAAAGTCGACGATCAGCGATCACTTGTTGATCTGCCGGGTTACGGTTACGCCAAGGTTCCCATGGCAGTTAAAAAGAAGTGGAATAAGAACTTATCGACCTATCTCTATGAGCGGCAGTCCCTTAAGGGACTTATCCTGTTAATGGATAGCCGCCACCCCATGCAAGAGTTTGACACCATGATGCTGAATTGGGCAATAGAGCGCGAACTACCCGTACATATTTTACTGACAAAATCCGACAAACTTAAGAAGGGCCCTGCTAAAAATACACTGTTGGCAGTACAAAAGAGCTTAAAAGAGGCAAATATTACCGACCTTGTCACTGTACAATTATTTTCTTCACTAAAAAAAGAAGGGGTCAAAGAACTCATTCGCGTACTCGATGATATGCTTATGGTTGGCATAGATGCACTCGGGCCAGAATCATAGAGCTATCTATTAATACCTATATTCTTAGCGCCAATAAACCTTATATAATCAATCAAGAGCCTTTATACACTCTTTTTGTTGAATTCGTTTTTATTTGTGTCTATTGATATAAACTTGATGAGTAACGCTGAATCAATCCCTTATTTTCTAATTGTTAATAATTTATTACTTGTTAAATTTTAATTTTTAACTAAGATAGTTCGCCTGATAGCGCCCTTATAATAATAATGATTAGAAAAAACTTAAAATACATTACCTACCTAAGCATTTGCCTATTAGTTTTTAGTACGAGCTTGATGGCCTCGGCCACCTCACTCTTAAATAAGAACGCTACAGGTGATAGCTCTGAGCGTATTCTATTCTGTACTCCAGAAGGTATTAAATGGGTAACACTGGCCAGCCTTAGTTTAGAAGCTGACTCCGAAGAAATACCCGCCATAAGCACACACCATGACTGTCCTTTTTGCACCTCTGATGAATATTTTATCGATGGTGCTCTATTTAATTCTTCCCTTTCACTTACTCTTAACCCCTGTGCAACAAAATCTCATCGAGCCGACTTAATTAGCTTTACTCTCTCTGAGAATTACCTTAATTGCATTAGAGCCATTCGCGCGCCACCCATTTTTACCTAATTTAAAAACGATTACTTTTATTTGCCTCGCCTTGTTAAAGGTTAGGTTTACTACGCTTTTTTATTGGGTTTAATTTATGAAAATTTATTACCTGGCGGCTTTGCTGTCTTTTTATTTTTTGTCGTTTAACACTTATGCTCAGGGGCTTGGTCAAGCAAACTCCGTAGAAACACTCGACACTCTAGTTATTACTAGTAGGCAAGAGAAGCTAACCGGATCACCAACATCGCCGACGGTAAAACAGGCAAGAGAAAAATTAAAAAAGATATCTGGCGGGATTGGCTTCGTCGAAGCGGAGGATTACCGCGATAATTTTACACAAAGCCTTGGCGATACATTAATTTTTACGCCTGGCGTTTTTGCCGATACTTCGGCCCAGCGTGAGAGCCGCATATCGATTCGAGGTTCTGGTTTAAACTCAACATTCGAGCGCCGTGGAATTACAGTGTTTCGCGATAATGTTCCTATCACGCGTGCAAGTGGCATCACCGAGTTTCAAGAAATTGACCCCATCTCGATAAAGTATCTAGAGATTTACAAAGGTGCCAATGCATTAAGCTTAGGCACTGCATCACTCGGTGGTGCAATTAATATTGTAACGCCTACGGGACAAAATACTGAACAGGGTGCAAGTATTCGCGTAGAAGCGGGCAGTTTTGATACCCAGCGCTATAACTTAAGCACTGCCGGTAAAAATAAAAACATTGACTATTACGCATCGCTAACTCGATTAGAAAGCGATGGTTTTAGACGCCAAAGCGAAGTCGATAGCCTTTATGGCTTTGGTAATATTGGCTTTAAGGTCAGCGACGATATTGAAACACGTTTTTTCTTCACCTCGGTGGATGATCGCTTTGAGTTGGCAGGTAGTGTTTCTGAACAAGAAGCACTTGATGACCCAAGTAGTGCAATCAATAGTACTTTTGTCCCAGCTTCTTTGGGCGGGCCAGGTAATTTTACTGCCGAGGATGATGACTTTGACCGTAATTTAAAAGTTAATCGCCTATCAAATAAAACAAGCTTTAATTTTGGCCATCTACAATTAGAAACCGGTTTATGGTTTTCCAATCGTAAATTAGATCATGCCATCACTCGCTTCGTGGGAATTATTGATCAGGACGAAGATGAAATAGGTTTATCTTTGCGCTTGCACAACGATAAAAACGACGCGAGTGACACTAAATGGGCAGTTGGTGTTATTGCCAACAAGAGTGAGAATGAAGCCAGAGTTTTTCAAAATAGTTTTGGTAAGCGCGGAGCGCTCACATCTGACGAAGTACAAAATGCTGAAAACCTAACCTTCTATAGCCAAATTAGCCACCCTATCAAAGATTCACTTTCTCTCATTGTTGCTGGCCAATACGCTTATGCTTTTCGCGAAGAAGAAGGTGTTGGCAGAGAATCTTTTAATCAGTTTAGTCCAAGCATTGGACTACTATGGAATTTAGATAAATCGAGACAGATTTACGCCAATATAAGTCGCGCTTTTGAAGTACCCGGTATTTCTGATTTGACCGCAGGAGGTGCTAACGATTTCGATCCGCTGGATGCACAGGAATCAACAACTTTTGAGATAGGCAGTCGTGGTCAGCTAAGTTATTTATCTTGGGATGTCTCTGCATACTACAGTAAAGTTGAAAACGAATTTATTGATACCGAAAACCCTGTGGGCAGACCTGGCGTTACTGTTACTACAAATTCTGAGAGCGATACTATTCATGCAGGTTTAGAGCTTGGTTTTAATTTACATCCAACTATCGATACTCTGGAAGAGTTTGGTTTTTCTCTTGATTGGCGCAATAGCTATACCTATAACGACTTTAAATTTGATAATAACCCAACCTTTGGCAATAACACTTTAGCGGGTGTTCCTGAAAATATTTATGTGACTGAGCTCGTGCTTGAAAGCATTAATAATTGGTACATCGGTACTAATCTTCGCTATATACCCGAAGGCCCTTATGTTGATTTTGCAAATACAACACAAGTTGATGGCTATACGCTCGTTGGCTTAACCGCCGGCTGGGATATTACTAATGGGATGCGTATTTTTTCTTCGATAGAAAATATTACCGATGAAGAGTTTATTTCGAATGTATCCACTGTATTCGAAGGTGACGCTAGCCAAAACTTATTTACACCGGGCCAGGGGCGTGCGTTTTATATCGGCATCTCCGCAAAACTTTAACGATTACAAATAACTGGGAGTTGAGGTAATAAAACCTCTTCTTCAAAAAAATGGTTGGCTTATGTCTATTATTAAAAATATACGTTTAACAAGTATGCATTGGCATAAATTTTTGGCTTGGAGTGGAGCCATTATTTTATGTATTTATCTTATCTCTGCAATTACACACCCACTGGCTTCTTGGACTGGACCAAAAGCAGCAGCTTTTCGGCCACCCACAGCAGCTATGGATATTAAACACCTAAAAGCGATACCAAAAATTGCTGCCTCGCATGACTTATCAACCGCTGCCGTTGTTAAAATTATACCAAGTGATGGTTCGCCCTTATTGCAAGTGACAGAAGAAAACTTAACGCGGCGCTATTTTGATTTAAGCAGTTATAGAGAATTGCCCGACCATGATATGAAGCAAGCCCGCTGGCTTGCTTCATATTATAGTGGTGATAATGCTGTGGAGATTAAGTCTATTAGTTTGCAAACTGAGTTTGATGATAACTACCCCTGGGTTAATCGCCTTTTACCTGTCTACAAAGTAGAAGTAGACAGCGAGGATAATAAAGTACTTTATATTTATACGGAACTTAATGCACTGGCCAGTATTAGTAACGACTGGAAAAATCTACTCCAATTTATTTTTAAAAAACTGCATACATGGGACTTTTTAGATTCTATCGATAATATTCGTGTCGTCTTAGTCGCTTTAATGATGCTGACACTTTTCTTATTCGTTTTATCTGGCATTGGTATGATCTTTACCTTTAAATCCAGAAAAATTATTTCGCCTTCAAGGCGATGGCATCGTCGCATTGCCTATCTTATATGGATACCTTTATTGGGGTTTAGTACAAGTGGGTTTTATCACTTATTACAATCGGCTTATGGCGAAAACAATAGCGGTATAAAAACTCTAAAGCCCTTAGTACTTGATAAGGCCAACTTTAATAGTTTTGATGAGCCTATTGCTAATACATTTTTAGGGAAGGATATTTCCGTATTTAATCAAATATCTATTATTAGTAATAACGATGAGATTTTTTACCGCGCATCGGTGCCTCATCATAGAGGAAAAAAACATACTGCTCATAATGGTGACTATCATGCAAAAAGATATAAGGGGATTACAACTGAAAAAACTTCTTTTTACCTTTCAGCAAAAGATGGGTTAAACGTATCGTTAAACGATAAAACTGTCTCTGAAGACATCGCTATGAACTACCTAAAGCAAATCCCTGACAATATAATATCCTCAAAAATTGTGACTCGCTTTGGGCCCGATTATGATTTTCGCAACAAGCGACTACCTGTTTGGAGAGTAAGTTTTAATAGCAACGCTCAAGATATTGTTTTTGTTGACCCTGTAACGGGTATTATTGTCGATCATACAAAAAAATTCTCTCGCTACGAGAGGTACTCGTTTTCTTTTTTACATAAATGGAATTTACTAACACCTTTTATGGGCAGAAAAAATCGCGATATATTGGTTGTGTTTGTATTATTAGTATCACTTACCGCGCTAATTCTTGGAGTTATTACACTACTGAAGAGTTCACCCAGAAAAAGTTATAAATAATTTATAAACCAAGATTACACTCAATGTGCCCTAGGCAAAAAGAACTAGGGCATAAATGGGCCAAAAAATGCTAATTACAGCCAATAAGATAATAGTCAACAAAGTTAACACCATGCCTATGAACCTTAGTTTAAAGTTTGTGACTGTCATACCATAGGCATGTAAAAGGCGGCCAACAACAAAAATAACACCGGCGCCATTAACTAGCGTAGTGCTGAACTGCTGAAACTCCACAAAAAACAAAAGTAGTAAAAAGACGGGAATATACTGCCCTGCATTATTGTGTACCGTAATGGCAAGTGCTAATTCCCTAATAGTTTTCCCCTCTTTATTTTTATCGCCATAGGAAATTTTATGTTTACGGCGCTGGCCAATAACACGAAAGGATAAATAGATATACAGTAATGCCAATAAGCCTGCGTAACAGGCCGTATAGATGATTGCATCGGTCATAATTGATATGCTCTTTATGTATTTATATTCTCGTTCTTAATCGAAAGCTTAGAGCGCAACCAAGTTTGCATACTGCAATACTAGCCATTTACTGCCGTCGTCATCAAAGTTGACCTGCACTCTTGCAGCACCACCTTGGCCTTCGAAGTGAATAATAACGCCATCGCCAAACTTTTTGTGGGCCACTCTCTGACCTAAATAAAACCCTTCTTGATTATCATTTTTCTCGATACTTTTATAAGAGGGCTTAGAGTAGCTTGCGCCATAATTTACCGGCCTTTTCACCTCGGTTTTTAGGCGAATCTCGTGCAGGCACTCTTCGGGTATTTCTTTAACGAAGCGAGAGACACGATTAAACGTCTCTGTACCATGCATACGCCTTGCTTCGGCATAACTAATAGTGAGCTTTTCCATCGCACGAGTAATGCCCACGTAACAGAGTCGGCGTTCTTCTTCTAGGCGATCGGGATCTTCGATAGACATTTTATGAGGGAATAAATTTTCTTCCATACCCGCAATAAACACGCAAGGAAATTCCAAGCCCTTTGCCGAGTGCAGTGTCATCAGTTGTACAGCATCGTCGTACTCATCAGCTTGGGTGTCGCCTGCATCGAGTGATGCACTGTCTAAAAATTGCATTAGCAAAGATGGCTCATCCCCATCATCGCCTAAATCGTTTTGATCCAAAGGTGTTGCAGCATCGGCAGGGTTGAATACCTTACAGGCATTCACGAGTTCTTCTAAGTTTTCTACACGCGCCTGCCCCTTTTCACCTTTCTCGTTGCGATGAAACTCCAGTAAACCCGTTTGTTTAAGTACACCGTCGGCTTGTTCATCTAAAGGCTTGTCAGTATTATTTTTTTCAAGGTTATCGATAAGCTCAATAAAACTAGCGACAGCATTAGCCGCTCTGGCGGTTAGGCCTTTATTGGCTATTAATTTTTGTGCCGCTTGCCAGAGAGAGCAGCCCTCACTACGCGCATGTAGGCGAATATTATCAACAGTTTTGCCACCAATACCTCTTGTTGGTGTATTGATTACACGCTCAAGCGCGGTATCGTCATGTCGGTTGACCATTAAGCGCAGATAAGACAGAGCATTTTTAATCTCTAGGCGATCGTAAAATCGTTGACCGCCATAAATACGATAGGCGATATTTTCCCGCAGTAATACTTCCTCCAAAACACGCGACTGTGCATTGGAGCGGTAAACAATAGCGCAACTATCATAGCGGCGGCCTTCTTTAACCCAGCTTGCAATATTGTTAACAATAAAACGTGCTTCATCTTGCTCGTTAAAGGCAGCATATAAACTGATCTTCTCGCCTTCTTTACCATCGGTCCACAGCTCTTTACCGAGGCGGCCATGATTATTGGTAATCACACCATTGGCAGCCTTTAGTATTAAACCTGTAGATCGGTAGTTTTGCTCAAGGCGAACGGTTTGTGGCTTGCTAAAATCCTCCTCAAAGCGCTGGATGTTTTCTATTTTTGCACCACGCCAACCATAGATAGATTGATCATCATCACCCACGGCGGATACAAAACCTGTTTGACCCGCCAATACACGTAGCCACGCATATTGGATGGTATTGGTATCTTGAAATTCGTCGACTAACAAAAAGGGAAACCGGTGTTGATAATGCGCAAGGATATCGGGCTTGTTGAGTAATAATTCGTGGGCTCGCAATAACAGCTCACCAAAATCCACTAAACCCGATTGACGACACAACTCCTCATAAGCGCTATAAACGCTAAGCATGGTTGTCTCGTAAGGGTCTGCACTTGGGCGAATGTACTGTGGGCGAATACCTTCATCTTTTTGGTGGTTGATATACCACTGGGCTTGCCTTGGCGGCCAACGGGTTTCATCGAGCTGTAGGTTTTGGCAGATACGCTTAATTAAACGCAGCTGATCGTCACTATCGAGTATTTGAAAGGCTTGTGGGAGACCAACATCCTGCCAATGAGTTTTTAATAGACGGTGGGCAAGGCCATGAAAAGTGCCTACCCACATGGCGCGAGTGGAACCAACAAAGGTCCCCGTAAGTAGTGCCTCTAGGCGTGCGCGCATTTCTTTGGCAGCTTTATTGGTAAAGGTCACCGCCATAATAGAGTAGGGCGATACATTCTCTACTTGAATTAACCAAGCAATGCGGTGTACAAGCACACGTGTTTTACCACTACCCGCACCAGCCAAGATCAATTGATTACTTGGTTTTGCAGTAACTGCCTCACGTTGAGCTTCATTTAGCCCATCCAGTATTTGAGAAACATCCATTAAAGTTAAGCCTAACTATCGAAGAATATAGACTGCTTATTCTATCAATACTGTAAATTTATTCAGCACTTTTTATATAAAAACTGTGATCCAGGCAGACAGAGCTGCAAATACTAGAAGTATCAGCTCTCGGCCTTTCTTAGGAGAGTAGATAGGGTATTAGGCCCAGCGAGCTAGGCCATCCTTACAAAATATTGATCTCGTACTTAATTAGTCGATTGTGCTTTTAATTTTTCGATACTGCGATCAATCATCGCTTTAAGCTCGCCGGTAGATTCTAGTACATCAACTTCTTTGTCAATAATATTCTTTAGAGCTGATGCATATTTATAACTACGTGAAATTAACAGGTAAAATTTTTCTTTCTCTACACCTGGAATGGGCTGAGAGCCTAACCCATACTCCTTAATAAAATTTGTACTTATGTGCGAAAAGCTCACGAATGCCTCATAGCGTGCTAAAAATAAATCACAGCGTTTTCTATCGGTTTTTTCAACGAGCTGACTAAAATTTCTTGTTCCCATATCGACTCGATCCATGTCGACGCCAAAATTACTATAGTTATATCCAAGCAAACCACAGACCGAATATTTTTTTAAATCATCTGTCGATCGTATATTCAATCCATTGGGGAAGTTTTTCTTAATGTAAAAATAGCTGGGAGTTATACTGTAGTAGTCTCGGCTCAATAAGTATTTGCTGTCTCTTTCTTTACTGTACGAAGAGCTGGTTGCTATATGAAATTCTTCTCCACGATCAACTGACTGCAGGCAGCGTTTCCAAGGCTGCATTTTAAATATAGATTTTAATTCGCTCTTCGATAGTATTCTGGAAAGTACATCAACATCATAACCATGAACCTGTTTATCAGATGTTTCATAAATATAAGGCGGCCAACCAGATCCGTCACCACAAATATTAATAGTACTTCCTATGGGAATATCAGTAGCCATAGAAGTCGCTGTGTAAGTTAAATAAATTGCAGCGACTAAACTTTTTAACAACATAATCAGCCTCTTAAAAGTAAAAAAAACACTAAATGAGATAATAAATCTCATTATTATTATTTTTTGAATTAGTTTTAATTGTTGCCTCACAGCTTATAATAAAGAATTTAAAGGTAATTAGCCCCAGCCAAACATTGACTATAGACCCAAGCATTGGCGCTAAAATATTAGGGTAAAATTTACAGAAATAGACAGCACTTAATAAAAGATTAAACGCTTTACTGTGAAGATATTTTTGATGATGAGCTAAATGGTGGTTGACAGAAAATCAACAGGGATTAAATGAATAAGGCAGTTTCTATTAATTTAACTCTGCTTCTTCATCTTCAGCGACTTGCTTAAGGCGATTCATCACTAGAGGCAGCTCTTTTTTAAATGATTTATTCAAAAAGAAAAATAAGATACCCGTTAATGGGCCTTTAAAATTAACTTCGTGGGTAAAAATCGTCTCACCTATGTCACTCTTCTCAAAGTAGCGCTGTAGATCTAAGGAGTTGTAAAAGGGCAGGTATAATTTCTCTGTAAAATAATAACCTTCTTTATAGCGCGTTATTTTGAATTTAGTTTTAGGTGCACCAGAGGCTTTAACATAGCCAATAGCACCCTTTTCAAAGACCTTAGGATCTTTTAAGTATGAATACTGTAATAGGGTATCAAACTTTTTCCAGTTTTCTACATCCGCCCATAACCTCCAGAGCGTCTCTTGCTTGGCCATGGTTTTTACGGAATATTTAAAAGAGTATTTGGGGAGCTTTATTATTTTATCGGTAACTGCATTATCTGCAGCTGCTAGAGTGAATAGTGAGATAAATAAAAAAAATCCTATCGAACTTACCTTATAAAATAATTTGATAACTCTCTCCAGTGAATTTATTGATTACTCAACAGTTACCGATTTAGCTAAATTCCTTGGTTGGTCTACGTCTGTACCTTTTTGTATAGCCACATGATAAGACAATAACTGTAGAGGTAGTGTATATACAATAGCTGTTAGGCCATGAGGTACCTTAGGTAGGTGTATGACTCTAAATTCATTGGTTTCTTTAAAGTCTGTATTGGTATCGGCAAAGACAAATAATTGCCCACCTCGTGCATGGACTTCTTCTAAATTAGATTTCAATTTATCAATAAGTTCATCATTGGGCGCAACAGAAATAACCGGCATGTCGCTATCAACTAGTGCAAGTGGGCCGTGTTTAAGTTCACCAGCGGGGTAGGCCTCTGCGTGTATATAGGAGATCTCTTTAAGTTTTAGTGCGCCTTCTAGAGCAATAGGGTAGTGGATACCCCTACCTAAAAATAGTGCATGATGTTTTTCTACAAAAACTTCGCTTAATAATTCGATTTCTTTATCAAGTGTTAATACTTGCTCGCACAAAGTAGGTAATTTTTTAAGCGCTGCGACCATATCTCCTTCTTGCTCAGGGCTTAGCCCTTTTCGGCGGCCCAATACGATGCTTAATAATTGCAGCGCAACTAGCTGTGTTGTAAATGCCTTGGTTGAAGCCACACCAATTTCAGTGCCTGCCTCTGTCATTAGGCTGAGCTCCGACTCACGTACTAGAGCACTATTAGGTACATTACAAATAGTCAGCGACGACAAATAGCCTTCGAGCTTTGCTTTACGTAGTGCCGCTAAAGTATCGGCAGTTTCGCCCGATTGAGAAATAGTTACAATTAGGGAGTTTTTAGGGACAACGACTTTTCTATAGCGAAATTCGCTGGCAACTTCGATAGAGCAAGCGATATTACCCCAGCTTTCTAGCCAGTATTTTGCCACCATGCCTGCATGATAGCTCGTACCACAGGCAATAATTTGTACATGCTCAACTTGATCAAATATTGCTTTGGCACTCGCGCCAAAACAAGCTTCTAGTACTTGGTTTTTACCCAATCTCCCTTGAAGAGTTTGCTGTATAACTTGCGGCTGCTCATAAATTTCTTTGAGCATGTAGTGACGGTATTCACCTCTAGTCGCTGTTTGTTCATTACCCACGAGCTTTTCTTGGGCTCGCTCAACTTTCTCAAGATTTTTATCAACAATAGAAATACTATCTGTGGTAATTTCAGCAATATCACCTTCTTCTAGGTAAATAAATCGATCGGTCACTTGTCGTAGGGCGAGCTGGTCCGAGGCAATAAAGTTTTCATCAATACCCACACCAATGACTAAGGGGCTGCCTTCTCTGGTGACAATAATTCGCTCAGGATCATTGGCATCGATGACCGCAAGGGCGTAAGCACCTTCGCAACGTGCAACCGTTTTTGCGACTGCGTTAAATAAGTTTTCACCTGCTTTTATAAAATCATTGACTAAATGTGCAATGACTTCTGTATCGGTATCGCTAATAAACTCATAACCACTTTCTATTAATTCTTTTTTTAAGATCTCGTGGTTTTCGATAATACCGTTGTGTACAACAGCAATATTACTTGATTGGTGCGGGTGCGCATTGATTTGTGTTGGTTTGCCGTGTGTTGCCCAACGAGTATGAGCGATACCAATGGTTGCTTTAGCTGGCATTTTTTTTAGCGTATCTTCAAGGTTAATAACCTTGCCTGACTCTTTTCTTATCTCAAGTTTATTTTCCTGTACAACGGCAAGGCCTGCGGAATCATAACCTCTATATTCGAGGCGCCGTAAACCTTCTAATAGTATATTTGTGACATTACGGCTTGAGATAGCACCAACAATTCCACACATAATTTTTCCTATTGCTTGTAAGTTTTTTCGTTTATTGAGTAATTTTTACAGGTCGCTTCCAAGTTTTAATGGTTTTTTGTGGGGAGCGAGTAAGTGTTAATGCATTGTCATCGACATTTTTATTAACCGTTGAGCCTGCACCTATGGTTGCGCCACTACCTATTGTTAATGGTGCAACTAATGATGAATTTGAACCCACAAAGACATTATCACCTATAGTCGTTTGATGTTTGTTAACGCCATCATAATTACAAGTAATAGTACCTGCGCCAACATTAACATCCTCACCTAATTGTGCATCGCCAATATAGCTTAAGTGATTAATTTTACTGCCTTGTCCTATTAGTGCTTTTTTTGTCTCAACAAAATTACCAATTTTTGCACTGTTTTTTAGTACTGTACCTGGACGTAGCCTTGCAAAGGGGCCTATCAAACAATCGCTACCAACTATTGTATCTTCAATAACGCTATTGGCATGTACACAAGTATTATCGGCTATTGTGGCATTTTTGATAGTGCAATTGGGGCCAATAACAACGCCATTACCTAGTTGGTTAGTGCCTTCAAAAATACAGTTAATATCGATAACAACATCGTTACCACAACTTAATTCACCGCGACAATCAAACCGGTTGGGGTCTAATAAGCTAACACCTTGCTCCATTAATTTTTCAGAGAGCTGCTGCTGATAGATACGCTCTAGCTGTGCTTGCTGAACTCGATTATTCACACCAATAACTTCCCAGCTCTTATCAGGCTGCTGTGTGACGACTTCGATATCATCTGCAACGGCCATCGCTATTATATCGGTTAGGTAATATTCACCCTGCGCATTATCCTTTGATAATTTGGGTAGCCATTCTTGTAAATGTTCTGTTTTAACGGCGAGAATACCAGTATTCACTTCTCTTATTGCAAGCTCTTTTTCATTGGCGTCTTTTTGCTCGGTAATATTTTGAACCGTACCTTTTTCATCTCTTACTATACGGCCATAACCCGTTGGATTTTGCATCTCGACAGTTAATAAACCCATACTCTTATTGCTGACATTACTGAGTAGATTTTGTAATGTTGTTGTTTTTATTAGGGGTACATCACCATATAAAATTAACGTAATGGAATCATCTTTCAGATATTCGAGGCATTGTTGTACCGCATGGCCGGTACCTAATTGTTGCGCTTGTTGGATAAAGTTAACGTCATTATGGGAAAATGCTTTGATAACTTCCTTACTACCATGACCCGTCACTATATGTAGCTTATCGCAAGCCAGTTGATTGGCTGTATCGACAACGTGGGATAACATCGATTTACCAGCAATGTTGTGGAGAACTTTGGGTAAATTAGATTTCATTCGCGTACCTTTACCGGCTGCTAAAATTACAATATCTAATATCATAGTGGTATCTTTTTATAAAATGTCATTAAGGGAAATGTTACAGGTACTAAAAACGTTATGCCATATAATAAAAAAGGCAGCTAATGCTGCCTTTTAATATTTATTCAGTAGAGACTGATTTTGTACTACGCATCAACTATCTGCCAGTCTTTTTACGAATAGCCTGTAGCGTTCTCAACTGTGCTGTTGCTTCAGCTAATTGGATAGCCGCAGCTGAGTAATCAAAATCACCACTTTGATTGGTCATGTTCTGCTCAGCAGCTTCTTTTGCCTTCACGGCAGCGGCTTCGTCCATATCTTCTTCGCGTAGTGCAGTATCGGCAAGTACTGTCACATGATTGGGCTGTACTTCTAAGAAACCGCCCGATACGTAGTAGATCTCTTCTTCACCGTCTTGCTTAACAATACGGATAGGGCCAGGCTTTAAGCCAGTTAATAATGGCGCATGACCGTATGATATACCAACATCACCTTCACTACCCGCAGCAACAAGCATACTGACAAGGCCAGAATAAATCTGCTGTTCTGCGCTGACGATGTCGCAATGTACAGTCATAGCCATAATATTTCCTCTATTTCTCTATCAGTTCTACGTTAGCGTAGAATTACTTCATTGAGTTCGCTTTTTCGATAGCTTCATCAATGGTACCAACCATATAGAATGCTTGTTCTGGTAGGCTATCGTACTCACCATTCAAAATGCCTTGGAAACCACGAATCGTTTCTTTAAGAGAAACATACTTACCGGGCGAGCCTGTAAATACTTCTGCTACGTGGAAAGGTTGAGATAAGAAACGTTCGATCTTACGCGCACGAGTTACTGATAATTTATCTTCTTCAGATAATTCATCCATACCCAAGATTGCAATAATATCTTTAAGCTCTTTATAACGCTGTAGAACTGTTTGTACACCACGCGCTACTTCATAATGCTCGTTACCAATAATTAATGGATCAAGCTGACGTGAAGTACTGTCTAAGGGATCAACCGCAGGATAAATACCTTTTGAGGCGATATCACGAGAAAGTACAACAGTAGAGTCCAAGTGAGCAAAGGTAGTTGCTGGTGATGGATCTGTTAAGTCATCGGCAGGTACATAAACTGCTTGGATAGACGTAATCGAACCTGTCTTAGTTGATGTAATACGCTCTTGCAGTACACCCATTTCCTCTGCCAATGTTGGCTGGTAACCAACCGCAGATGGCATACGACCTAGCAGTGCTGATACCTCAGTACCCGCAAGGGTGTAACGGTAAATGTTATCAACAAACAACAATACGTCTTTACCTTCATCACGGAATTTTTCCGCCATGGTTAAGCCTGTTAGAGCAACACGTAAGCGGTTACCTGGTGGCTCATTCATCTGGCCGTAAACCATGGCAACTTTAGATTTTGGAAAGTCTTCAACGTTAACAACGCCAGCCTCTTGCATCTCGTGATAGAAGTCATTACCTTCACGAGTACGCTCACCAACACCAGCAAATACAGACAAACCACTGTGTGCTGTTGCGATGTTGTTAATTAATTCCATCATGTTTACGGTTTTACCAACACCGGCACCACCGAACAGACCAACTTTACCACCCTTAGCAAATGGGCAGACAAGATCGATAACTTTAATACCGGTTTCTAGTAACTCATCAGATGCTGCAAGCTCGTCATAGGCAGGTGCTTTACGGTGGATTGGCATACGCTCTTGCTCACCGATATCACCACACTCGTCGATTGGGTTCCCCAATACGTCCATAATACGACCTAGTGTTTCTGTACCTACAGGTACAGAAACGGGCGCCTTAGTATTCTCTACTTCAAGGCCGCGCTTAACACCTTCAGATGAACCCATCGCAATGGCGCGAACTACACCGTCGCCTAACTGTTGTTGCACTTCTAGCGTTAGACCTTTTTCGCTAACGGTTAGGGCGTCATAGACCTTAGGCACAGAATCACGTGGAAATTCCACGTCGATTACGGCTCCAATGATTTGTACGATACGTCCGCTACTCATTTGTGAGTCCTCTAAATTTACTTAAGCTAAATTTAATTAATAATTTAATGTTGCGTAATGATGTAAACCATTACGGTTTTAATTTTTACCGCTTTAAACGGCCGCTGCACCACTTACGATCTCAGAGAGTTCTTGGGTAATAGCTGCCTGTCTTGCTTTGTTATAAACAAGTTGTAGCTCTTCAATAATATCGCCAGCGTTATCTGTTGCGTTCTTCATTGCGAGCATACGCGCTGATTGTTCACACGCTATATTTTCAACAACGGCTTGGTAGACTTGTGATTCAATATAACGAATCAATAGGCCATCAAGAATTTCTTTTGCATCGGGCTCGTAGAGATAATCCCACGCGCTTTTTTGCAAATCTTCATCGTCACCGGCTTTTAAAGGCAGTAATTGGTTAACAAATGGTGTTTGTGTCATTGTGTTAACAAATTCGTTGCCCACTAAAAATAGGCGATCAATTTTGCCATCAGCGTAAGCATCAAGCATTATTTTTACTGTACCAATAAGCTGCTCAACCGTTGGCGCTTCGCCTATATCGCGTACCGCTGCTTCGATATTACCGCCATAGCTATTAAAGAAGCCGATAGCTTTTGCACCAACCAAACATAAATCTATTTCGATCTCTTGGTCTGCAAATTCCTTCATGCTTTGTATAGAAGCTTTAAAGGTATTGGTATTTAAGCCACCACATAAACCACGATCACTAGAGACAATAATAAAGCCTACACGCTTTACTTCACGCTCTTGCAGGTAAAGGTGATGGTATTCTGGGTTAGCATTGGCAATATGGCCGACAACGTTTCGTATACGTTGGGCGTAGGGCTTGCCTAATTCCATACGATCTTGAGCTTTACGCATTTTACTTGCAGCAACCATTTCCATTGCGCTAGTAATTTTTTGCGTACTTTTAATACTCGAAATCTGTGTACGTATTTCTTTTCCGCCAGCCATTATCGTGTCCGCTGTATTTTTCTAAAAGAATGCCAAACCTTATTAGTTTGGCTTACTATTTTTGCTAATTAACTCGGTTCTTATGAATTAAAGGCTACCAAGTTTGTGTTGCTTTAAATTTGTCTAGTGCAGATTTAAAGGTTTCTTCAACTTCTTTATCGTACTTACCTGATTCACTGATGCTATTCATTAAATCGCCATGCTCAGAACTCATATAAGAGAGTAGAGCAGACTCAAAAGAACCAATCTTAGCAACAGGTACATCTTGTAAGTAACCTTCGTTAGCTGCGTACAGTACAACACCCATTTCAGCAATAGAAAGAGGAGAGTATTGTTTTTGCTTCATTAGCTCGGTTACGCGCTCACCATGATTTAGCTGTGCTTTAGTAGCATCATCAAGATCCGATGCGAACTGAGAGAAAGCAGCCAATTCACGATATTGGGCAAGTGCTGTACGAATACCACCTGATAATTTTTTAACGATTTTAGTCTGCGCAGAACCACCCACACGTGATACAGAAACACCGGCGTTCATCGCTGGGCGAATACCCGAGTTGAACAAGTCACTCTCAAGGAAGATCTGACCATCGGTAATAGAAATTACGTTAGTAGGTACGAATGCAGATACATCACCAGCTTGCGTTTCAATAACAGGTAGTGCTGTTAATGAACCTGTTTGGCCTTTAACTTCACCGCTAGTGAAATCTTCAACATACTTGGCATTAACACGTGATGCACGCTCAAGTAAGCGTGAATGCAAATAGAATACATCACCAGGGTAAGCTTCACGGCCAGGTGGGCGGCGAAGTAGTAGTGAAATTTGACGATATGCCCAAGCTTGCTTAGTCAAATCATCATAAATAATTAAGGCATCTTCACCGCGGTCACGGTAGTATTCACCCATTGAACAACCCGCAAATGGTGCTAAGAATTGCATAGCAGCAGGGTCTGAGGCTGTCGCTGCAACAACAATGGTGTGCTCCATTGCGCCGTGCTCTTCAAGTTTACGTACAACGGCATTTACCGATGCAGCTTTTTGACCAACAGCCACATAAATACACTTAACGCCTTTACCTTTTTGGTTGATAATTGCATCAACGGCAATGGCTGTTTTACCCGTCTGGCGGTCACCAATAATTAGCTCGCGCTGACCACGACCAACAGGAACCATCGCATCAATGGCTTTTAAACCGAGTTGTACTGGCTGATCAACAGATTGACGTGCAATTACACCTGGGGCAATTTTTTCAATAGGGTCTGTTAACTTAGTTTCAATAGGGCCTTTGCCATCAATGGGAACACCGAGTGCATCAACAACACGGCCTTGTAGTTCTGGGCCAACTGGCACTTCTAGAATACGGCCGGTACATTTACAAGTTTGGCCTTCTGCCACACTCTTGTAATCACCTAAAATTACCGCACCCACTGAATCGCGCTCAAGGTTCAGTGCCATACCATAGACACCACCTTCAAACTCAATCATCTCACCGTACATTACGTCGGCAAGACCGTGTATGCGAATAATACCGTCCGTTACTGAAACGACAGTACCTTCGTTTTGTGCTTCACTACCAACATCGAGAGAATCAATACGACTCTTGATAATTTCACTAATTTCTGAAGGATTCAGCTGTTGCATGCTCTCTTCCTCAATTCCCTATTTGGGATTGCTATTCATTAATAAAAATTAAATTGTGTTAACAATTTATCGGCTACCAATTAGCCAGTAATACTTTTTGTAACTATTTTATAGCGCGAAGCTTTCAGCCAATTTATTTAAACGACCTTTTATAGAGCCATCTATGACTGTATCGCCTGCGCGAACAATTACACCACCCAACAAAGAGCTATCAACAGCAGTATTAAGCGTAATATCGCTCTCCAATACTGTTTTTAGTTTTTCTGTTAGTGATTTTTCGACGCTGTCGTCGAGTTCAAAAGCAGAGATCACTTTCACATCAGAGAATTTCTCTTGCTGTGCTTTTAAGTTCTCAAATAACTCTTGAATGGAAGGTAATAAACCTAGTCGCTTATTTTCAGCAAGTACCGCAATAAACGACTGTACTTTTGCATTGATTTCGTCACCGCATAAATCCGTAAGAACTGCCGCTTTTTGCTCAGCTGTTAAGGTAGGAGACTCAAGCAATTTAGCAACGGAGGGCTGCTGAGTTAATACAGCCGCTAACGCTAAGGACGATGACCAGCTACCGAGGTCTTTAGCACCACGCGCAACTTCAAATGCTGCTTTTGCATAGGGCCTTGCCAATGTTGTTAATTCCGCCATTTCTTATGCCTAATTTTTTATGCTAACCAGTAATTATGCTTACTATTCAATGCTCAATACAAATTAAAGATCTGCAGCAAGCTTGCTCACCAAATCGTTGTGGGCTTTCGCGTCGATCGCCTGACCCAATACTTTTTCAGCACCTGCTAATGCCAGTGTTGCCACTTGGCTACGCAGTGCTTCTTTAGCACGGTTGGTCTCTTGCTCGACTTCTGCTTTAGCAGCGGTAACGATACGATCACCTTCTACTTTAGCTTGCTCTTTTGCTTCATCAACGATTTGCGTTGCACGCTTATTCGCTTGATCAACAATAGCTGCCGCTTGTTCTTTCGCCGAGCTTAGCTCTTCAGTTGCTTTTTTCTGTGCTAACTCAAGATCTTTATCAGCACGCTCAGCAGCTTGTAGGCCATCGGCAATTTTCTTTTCACGTTCAACCATTACTGCAATTAATGCAGGCCAAACAAATTTGGCGCAGAACCATACAAATACAAAAAATGTAAGGGTTTGACCAATTAGTGTTAAGTTAATATTCACACCAATACCTCTTTTATTGTCAGGTTAGGTTGTTATTAACCTACTAAACCAGGCGCAACAACAAAGATTAGATACATACCAATACCAACACCGATCATTGGAACCGCATCAAGTAGACCAGCCATAAGGAACATTTTACCTTGTAGCGCAGGTGCTTGTTCTGGTTGACGTGCAGCACCTTCAAGTAATTTACCGCCTAAGCTACCAAAACCGATTGCTGTACCTAGTGCACCTAAACCAATTAAAAGTGCGCTTGCTACATATACTAAACCAACTGCTTCCATCATCTTCTCCTACAAAAGTGACTTGTCGTGTAAAAATAAAAAGTAAAATAAAAAGTGTATTAAAAGTTAGTGACTCTCGTCGTGGTTATCGTGTGCCATTGCCATATAAACCGTGGTTAACACCATAAATACAAAAGCCTGCAAGGTAATAACGAGAATATGGAATACCGCCCATGCCCATTGTAATAAACCACCAAACAAACCAAACAACAAACCGCCGCTAAACATTAATGCAATCAAGATAAAGATCATCTCACCCGCATATAGGTTACCGAATAACCGAAGACCTAGTGAGATTGGTTTAGCGATAAGAGAGACAAATTCTAAAATAAAGTTAATTGCAATCATTAAAGGTGCAAGAACGATAGCCGCACCTTTAGTGGGTGGTGCAAAAGGGTGGAAGGTCAGCTCTTTAATAAACCCAATTAGGCCTTTTTGCTGAACACTAAAGAAAATCATTAATAAGAAGACACCAATCGCCATACCCAAAGTGGCATTTGGATCTGTCGTTGGTACGACTTTAAAGAAGAAGTGATCACCACCGGCAATATTTGCTGCTAGAGTCGGGATCCAATCGACCGGGATCAAATCCATAAAATTCATTAAGAAAACCCAACAAAAAATGGTTAGACCCATTGGGGCAACCATGCGGTTTTTATAATGAAAAGTATCTTTTACTGTGGAGTCGATAAAGCTAACGATTAGCTCTACAAAGCTCTGCAGGCCTTTTGGCGTATCAGAGGTTGCTTTTTTAGCAACGCGAGAGAAAATAAAGAGGAACAAAACACCGAGAAAGATTGACCAACCTAATGTATCAACATGAACAGCAGTAAAGCCCATGTCTTTTGCTTCTTGGTAACTGTGGGCCGATGTCCAAGTGGATTCACCAAGGACAGTGCCATCGTAACGCGTGTAGCCCTCTGGCAACTTGCCGTAGGTCCAATTTTGTAAATGGTGCTGAATATATTCTGTGGATGTTGCTCCGCCAGCCATTTAATTAACCCAATTTAATTCTTTGCAAAAATTACTGCTCTCAAATTCTGGAGGCAATAAACCAAAACTTCTTCCTTTAGCTTTCTTCTTACTTCTTATCCGTAAAAAGAAACTTAAGATTCATCTAAACGGCTTAACATTACTAGGTTTATTAACATCATTACTATGAAAGATGAGAATAAAGCAACAACATCAAGTGGTTTAAATATTACGAACGCTACGGCAAATCCTATAGACGTCAGCATAAATTTACCTACTTCACCGCGATACATATTGTGAAGTGCTAATTTTGGCAACTTATCACTACCTGCGCGAAAAGCCATTAAACCAAAATATATTGATGGCAATATAAATAACAAACCGCCAATCAGGACCGATTTGCCTAGCAACCAATCAAACCCAGTAATAAGACCTACAGTGATGAACAATAATAAAAATTGTCTCAGCCAAACTTTTTTAGCCAGTAGACTTATGTTCACACTCAATTCTCTGACTCTTTATTTTTTTGAGGAGAATTAGCAATATTTAATTGCTTTTTGGTGTCTTATTAACAGACGAGCGCGATTATAGGGGGTCGAGACTGACTATTCAAATATATTTTGAGTTTTATTCGATCTTTTTAAAATCAGATTTTGAGCGAGTTTTTAGCTATTTAGGGATTATTTCTGGCACTACTAAAACAAATCAACAAAACAAACAAAAAACATAGCTAGTGATAAAAAAAGTCTCAAAAATATGGATTTTTAAACCTCATAATTCATATGCTTTAAAATTCCATCGAGTTCATCCAAGCTATTATACTTTAGTACCAGACGCCCTTTACCTTTAGCACTATGCTGCACAATAACAGGGACACCAATTTTTTGGGCCAACCCTTCTTCTAACTTCTCTATGTCTGCCGATACAGAAGCGGTCTTCAACTTGGTTTTGTTTTTACCTTCCAACAAACTCCTAACCAAAGTCTCTGTTTGGCGTACAGAAAGACTTTTACTCACAACCTGTTGGGCGATGTCTCTTTGCTGTAAAGGCTCTAAGCTTAATACCGATCGAGCATGCCCCATTTCTATATCGCCATTTTCGAGCAATTTTTTTACTTCACTATCCAATGCAATCAAGCGTAACAGATTAGTGACTGCTGTACGGGACTTACCCACAGCCTCAGCCACTTGCTGATGGGTTAGCTCAAATTCATCCTGTAGGCGCTTTAGCGCAACAGCTTCCTCTATAGGGTTTAAATCCTCACGCTGAATATTTTCGATAAGTGCCATGGCAATAGCGGCTTCATCGGGCACATCGCGTATCACCGCTGGAATTTTATCTAAGCCCGCAAGCTGAGTCGCCCGCCAACGGCGCTCACCTGCAATAATTTCATATTTACCGCTACCAATAGGCCGTATAACAATTGGTTGCATAACACCTTGCGCTTTTATTGACTCAGCTAGCTCTTCGAGTGCCTCCGGGTGCATATCTCGTCTTGGCTGATATTTACCTCGCTGAATCAAATCTATTGCAACATGTTTAAGCTGTTCATTAGCGTTTTCTGGTGGCACTTCATTATCTGTGGGAGCTAATGGCATCTCTGCCGCTTTATTCGCATTAGCGGAGCTCCCACCTAGTAGTGCATCAAGGCCTTTGCCTAGTCCTTTTCGTTTTGCTGCCATGTTGTTTCCTATAGATCTATCGAATAATTACTGTCTAGCTTGCTTGTTTTGATAGTTCACTACGGCGTACAAATTCACCCGCTAGTGCAAGGTAGGCCATAGCTCCTTTGGATTGTCTATCATAAATCAGAGCAGGTTGACCAAAGCTCGGAGCCTCTGCTAAACGGATATTTCTCGGTATACAAGCTTGATAGAGTTTTTCACCAAAGTGTGTACTTAATTGCTCCGATACCTCTAGCGTTAAGCTACTTCTAGGGTCGTACATAGTGCGCAAAATACCTGCAATATCTAGTGCAGGGTTAGTTTGCATTTGTATTTGTTCAATAGTGTTCATTAATGAGGACAGCCCCTCGAGTGCATAATACTCACATTGCATAGGTATCAATACACTATTACTGGCAGCTAAAGCATTAACCGTTAGCATATTCAGTGAAGGCGGACAGTCTATTAATATATAGTGATACTGATGCTTAATATGCTCAAGCGCATTACGTAGCGCAAATTCTTTGTCGTCTTTTTCTAACAGCTGTACTTCTGCCGCTGTTAAATCACTATTTGACGCCAATACATCATAGCGTCCACTGGGGGATTGCTGTTTTGCCTGCGTAACAGAAATATTATTAATTAACACATCATAAATGCTAAAAGGGACACCGTGTTTATTAACACCGCTGCCCATAGTTGCATTACCCTGTGGATCAAGATCAATCAATAATACTTTTTTCTTGATGGCAACAAGAGAAGCGGCCAAATTGACGCAAGTCGTGGTTTTGCCAACCCCACCTTTTTGATTTGCAATTGCGTATATCTGTGTCACAACTCTTCACCTGTTTTTATTGTAATTCTTGTCATTAATTGTATTTTACTGTTTAGCGACTGATGATAACACCATCAAATAACGCTCTTCATTACACTTTGGCACCTGCAATTTATGCGCGGCTATCATTTCAACTCGTGATGAGCACTGTTTTAACTCTAATTCTGGATATTGCCCCTTCATCGCCCAATACTGACCATCACATCCTAATAAGTGTTCAGCACCTATCACCATATCCGATAAGCTGGCAAATGCTCGGCTAGTTACTATGTCGAATTTTTCTTCTGGATGAAAGCCTTCAACACGTTTATTTTCAACTTGTATGTTTGAAAGTTTAAGTTTTAATGCTGTTTGAAATAAAAAGCGGGTTTTTTTACCATTACTATCAAGCAGTGTCACTTGAATATCGGGAAAGCAAATAGCCAATGGAAACCCTGGTAGCCCCCCTCCTGTACCCACATCTATTAGACGTAAAGGGTAGGTAGCAGCCTTACCTTTTTTATTATTTATATAGTCTTGCAGATATGGACATAATACTAAACTGTCGAGTAAATGGCGCGATACCATCTCTTTAGGGTCGCGAATGGCCGATAAATTGATGGCTTTGTTCCATTTATGAAAAGCCTCTAAATACTCTATTAGGAGGTTTTGCTGATTTTCATTAACGTCAATATTAAGCTCATCTAAACCATCCCTAAGTAGTTTACGACAGGCAGTTTCGTCAATAGCCATTAGTTTACCGCTTGCTGATCTGCACTGATATTGACCTTTTTTAATAGGCCTCTTTTTTTCAAATAAACCAATAACAGCGATACAGCCGCAGGAGTTACTCCTGGAATACGACTGGCCCGACCTAAGTTTTGTGGTCTTTGCTCGCTGAGCTTTTGCTTAATCTCATTAGATAAACCATCGACCAGACTGTAATCCATATTTTCTGGCAGCGGGGTTTGTTCGTGTTGTTGCAGGCGAGAGATCTCCTCGGTCTGTCGATCAATATAGCCCGAGTATTTAGCACTGATTTCAACCTGCTCTTGTACTTGTGACAGCAAGATATCACCGAGTTCATCAAAGCTAGAGTCTGTGTTTTTAATACTATTTAGATCTTCAAAATTAAGCTCTGGGCGCTTGAGTAGCTCGTATAGATTGTACTCGCGTGTTAATGGAGATTTAAGTTTTGGAGAAAGCAGCTCAGCTTCTGGGCTTTTAGCTTGAACCCAAGTTGTTTTTAGTCGCTGTTCTTCAAGCGCTATCGCATCGCGTTTTTTATTAAAGGCCGACCAACGCTCATCATCGATTAAGCCAAGGTTTCTGGCAATATCCGTTAAGCGCGTATCCGCATTATCTTCGCGCAGCAGTAGACGATATTCTGCACGACTGGTAAACATGCGGTAGGGTTCTTGTGTGCCCATAGTAATTAGGTCATCAACCAAAACCCCCATATACGCTTGATCGCGCCTTGGGCTCCAAGGTTCTTTTTCTTGCACTTGCAGCGCCGCATTAGCACCCGCCAGCAAGCCCTGCGCACCCGCTTCTTCGTAGCCTGTTGTGCCGTTAATTTGTCCGGCAAAAAATAATCCCTTTAAGGAGCGCGTTTCTAGACTGGGTTTTAAGTCTTGCGGGTTAAAAAAGTCATACTCAATAGCATAACCAGGGCGCATAATATGTGCATTTTCAAAACCTTTGATCGAACGCACGAGTTTTAGCTGTATATCAAAGGGAAGGCTGGTGGATATTCCATTAGGGTAGAGCTCGTGAGTTTTTAAGCCCTCGGGCTCGATAAAAATTTGATGGGAGTTTTTATCACCAAAGCGCTGCACCTTATCTTCTACCGATGGACAATAACGCGGGCCTGTGCCCTCGATAACACCGGTATATAAGGGGGATCGATCAAGCCCTTCGCGAATAATATCGTGGGTTTTTTCGTTGGTGTGTGTAATCCAACAACAGGTTTGTTCGGGGTGATCCTCGGGCTTGCCCATATAAGACATAATTGGGGTTACTTCTTCTCCCCATTGCTCCTGCAGGCCACTGAAATCAACGGTTTTAGCGTCTATTCTTGGAGGTGTGCCTGTTTTTAGGCGATCAACGCGAAAGGGCAGCTCTCGAAGTCGGTTAGCTAATGCAATGGAGGGTGGATCACCAGCACGCCCCCCAGAGTGATTCTCTAAACCAATGTGGATTTTACCCCCCAAAAAGGTCCCTACGGTCAGGATAACTGTCGGGGCATAAAATTTAAGCCCCATCTCTGTCACCACACCTCTAACACTATCCCCAACGACGGCAAGATCGTTAACGGATTGCTGAAATATTTCCAGATTGGGCTGGTTTTCTAATATCTCTCGAATGGCAGCTTTGTAGAGAACGCGGTCAGCTTGTGCGCGGGTTGCACGAACCGCAGGGCCTTTACGCGCATTGAGTAGGCGAAATTGAATGCCGCCTTTGTCCGTGGCATGGGCCATTGCACCACCCATTGCATCAATTTCTTTTACTAAATGGCTTTTACCAATGCCACCGATAGCAGGATTACAGGACATTTGCCCCAAGGTTTCGATATTGTGTGTTAGCAATAGGGTAGAACAGCCCATACGTGCCGCTGCTAAACACGCCTCTGTGCCAGCATGACCACCGCCAATCACGATCACATCGTATTGATGTGGATAATCCATGGAAACCTCTTTTTTGGTTTTGAGAACATAAAACAATAATTAAAGCTGGCCATTATATTTAAAGGTCAGTTTTTAATCAAAACAAGTGAGTATTTACTGTAAATTAAGACAAGATTGGTTGATGACGTGTATTTTAATCAATTTTACCGTTTAATCTTTATCTGTTTTTCATAAATAAAAAAAGTTAAAGGGCTAATCACAGCAGCCGCTAATATTTATCCAGCATAGCATTAAGTTTATCGCAAGAATACTCTTACAAAAATTAGGGATATTAAAACTATTAACAACTAAATAATTAAATTAAATAGTTTTATTTAAATACTAATAACTTATTATTAATGTAATTATTAGGCCTAAGCTTATATGTTAATAAGTTTATAATTACTATATTTATCAATAATTTATGTGAATAATAAACCCCAGAGTATACTATGTAGACATGGGGTAATTACCTTTGTAAAGCTTGTAGTTAAGTAAATATAAATAGTGATGGTTTATTTGGAAATAATCTATCCTCTAGTTATTCATTGTTTATAACTTTGATATGCACAGAGAAATATTTATTTAAATTAATGTTAATTCTTTTAATGAATAACCATGGAAAAACTGGCAACTTTATATAATAAGCTGTGAATTAATGTTAATAACTTAAAATCAAGTCAATAGCTTGTCGATTTGATGTGTGTCTTTTGTGGATAACTATAGGATAGATATAGGGTAAGTATTCTTTTATATTTATTATTGTTGCTTAATTATTACTTACAAATTGATATTTTTGCGTGTATTTTTTATTTACCGATACAAAAACTAGAAAATATTTTACCTAATAATTCATCTGCAGTTACTTCACCGGTTATTTCTCCTAAATATTGCTGAGATTGTCGTAAATCTTCGGCTACTAACTCACCTGCACCAACAGCTAATTGTTCTATAGCAAATTGGATGCTCTCGCTCGTTTTACTTAGAGAGTCTAAATGACGCCTTCTTGCCGTAAAGCTACCCTCAGTGACCTGCTGATAACCCATACATGACTTAAGGTGGTCTTTTAATTCTTGTAAGCCGAGCTTAGTTTTTGCTGATATAGCAATGGAAGGAATGCTGCTTAGATGTGCAAATTCTTGTTGTTCTACAACTAAGTTTGTCTCTTTATTTATAAGGTCGGTTTTATTGTACAGAATGGTCACACGCGAGTAGTCAATGCGGTGATCCTTTCCATTTTGTCCAAATTGAGGGAATAACTCATCGAGGCTTTTGGTGAGATCAACTTTGTTGGCATCTACTAATAGCAGTATCCGGTCAGCTTTTGATATCTCATCCCAGGCCCTTTCCATACCTATTTTTTCAACTTCGTCACCGCCTTCACGAAGTCCTGCGGTATCGATAATATGCAAAGGCATACCATCTAGATGTATTTCTTCGCGCAATATATCTCTAGTGGTTCCCTCTATATCGGTAACAATAGCGGAATCTTTGCCTGCTAAGGCATTTAATAGGCTTGATTTGCCAGCATTAGGGCGGCCAGCAATAACGATGGTCATTCCCTCTCTTACTAACACACCCTGCTTAGCTTCAAGGAAAATAGCTTCTAATGCTGTTTGTATATCTTCTAGGCCATTAAAAAGTGTCTGGTCATTTAAGAAGTCGATTTCCTCTTCTGGAAAATCGATAGCGGCTTCTATGTAAATACGTATTTTAGTGATTTTATCAACAAGCTCATGGATCTTTTCAGAAAATACCCCTTGTAGTGATTTAACCGCATTGCGTGCTGCTTGTTCACTCGTGGCATTAATCAAATCAGCTATGGCTTCTGCCTGAGCCAAATCAAGCTTATCGTTTAAAAAAGCTCTCTCAGAGAATTCACCAGGTTTGGCAAGGCGCACACCATCGATAGAGGTAACCGCAGTGAGTAGTTGATCTAGAACGACTGGGCCACCATGACCTTGCAACTCAAGGACATCCTCTCCTGTAAACGAATGTGGATTTGGAAAATAAAGTGCTAAGCCCTGATCAATGGCATTATCAGTATTAGGATGATAAAAATCTGTTAGTTGTGCATAGCGAGGTGTGAGATCTTGCTGGGTAATGTACTTTGAAAGTTCTTGTGCCTTAGGGCCCGATACTCTAATGATACCAACGCTGCCTCGCCCTGGAGCAGTTGCAATGGCGGCGATGGTATCCTGAGTCGTTTTCATTAATAGATGCTCTATGCAATGAGACTATTTTATTCGCTACTGTCGGCTTCTATTCTTTTGGTAATAATATATTGCTGAATAATAGATAATGTATTGTTTGTCACCCAGTAAATAACTAGCCCAACTGGGAACCATAAAAATAATAAGGTAAATCCAACTGGCATCCACTTCATAATTTTTGCCTGCATTGGGTCAGGAGGCGTTGGGTTTAGTTGCTGCTGGATAAACATTGTGGCGCCCATCAGTAGTGGAAAAATAAAATAAGGGTCCATAACTGATAAATCGGTAATCCATAAAGCAAAGGGTGCGTGACGTAATTCAACACTTTCAATGAGTACCCAATAAAGTGCAATAAATACAGGCATTTGTATCAATATGGGCAGACAACCGCCCATAGGATTTACTTTTTCCTTTTTATAGAGCTTCATCATCTCTTGAGACATTTTTTGCTTATCGTCTCCGATACGATCTTTTAGCTCTTTCATTTTTGGAGAGAGCTTGCGCATTTTAGCCATAGAGCGATAACTCATGGCTGATGGGTAGAAAAAGATTGCTTTAATAATAATTGTCAAAACAATAATTGACCAACCCCAGTTACCTAAGTAGCTGTGCAAGAAATCGAGTAAATGGAAGATAGGTTCACCAATCCACCATAAAAACCCAAAGTCGATAGTAAGGTCTAAATGTTCGGCAATGGCTGCAAGATCGTCGATATTTTTTGGCCCAACATAAAACTGGGCACTGATTTCACCCTTTGAACCAGCCTCAACGACAGTCTCTGGGCTAACAAAACCCATTAAGTACATATCTTGATTTTTTAGCTTTTTAAGGAAGAAACGGTTTGTAGATTCTTGATTGGGTATCCATGCACCAGTAAAGTAGTGCTGTACCATAGAGACCCAGCCACCTTTGATGGAGAAGTCTTCACTCTTTTCTTCTAGATCACCAAAGGTTAATTTTAGATATTTATCTTCACTTGTTGTTGTTGCCGCACCATAAAAAGGACTAACACCAACACCCGAGTCTGCAGCTGCACTTGGCTCGTGACTATCTCTTTTAATTTGGCCGTATAGGTTTGCTTTCCAAGCTGAGTCTGACTGGTTATCAATTAAATAAGAAACTTTAATGTCATTTTTGTCAGCAAAGAAGGTAAAACGCTTAGTGATATTGACCCCATTTTGATTAAGAGTTAAATCAACATTGAGAGATTCATCGCCTTCATTAAGTTCATAGCTTGCACTGGAAGATTCAAATAAAGGACGGATACCCGCTTGAGTATCTGTACCATTGGGGCCAATAAGTCCACTTTGTGCAATATAGGTTGTTGATAGGGTTTTATCTAAAATAGTGAAGCCTTCCTCACCATTTAGTGTCACTTTATGTTCTGGCAAAATAGCGCGAACAATGTCACCGCCTTTACGGTCAATAACAATATCTAGTGTCGATGTTTTAACTCGAATAGAGTCACTTTTGTTAGTGTTCGTTGCTGTTGCAAGAGTAGGTGTATCAGCAGCTTGAGTATTATTATTACTTATAGCGGTAGGAACATCTGATGCGTTCTCAACAGGCGCTACAGGAATAGTCGCATCAATAGTGCTACTGTTGTTAGTTATATCACCTTGTGGCGTATCAACAGTTGAGACAATAGAGCTTTTATTTTCAGCGGTTGCCAGTGCTTTATTATCTTGAAATTGATTCCATTCAAAAAGAAGTATTAATGATAGTACTAATATTCCGCCTATATAGGCTGGTTTTTGCCAATCCATCTTCTTGTTACCAATATTGAGTTGTTAGTGTATTTAATAAAAAGCTATATCTAATTTTTATTATTAGCGGTAGGTGGTATTTCATCAATGCCGCCTTCATGCCATGGGTTACATTTTGCTAATCGTTTTATTGTTAGCCATGTTGCCTTAATAAAGCCAAAGTGGGTATAAGCATCAATTGCATAATGTGAGCAACTGGGTGTAAATCGACATTGATTTCCAATCCAAGGACTCAGTACTAGCTGATAAGCTTTTAAGCACTTAATAGCAGCAACTGATAAACAGTTGCTTATACTGAGGCTTTTCGTTGAATTTTTTGCCATAGCTGATCAAGCATTTTATGGATAGTTGGATTATCAAGGTCTGCAAGCCCATTTCGGGACAGCACTATAGCATCTATTGAAGGAAGTTGGTGCTGATTGTGGCGAAAACTTTCACGAATGATGCGCTTAATACGGTTTCGTTGAACAGCGAGTTTAATGTGTTTTTTTGCGATGACTAAACCTAGTCTTGGTTTATCGATCTGGCTATCGCGAGCCAATATTAAGCAGTATTTATGGGAGGCTTTATAATCTGCACTTTCGAAAACCCAAGAGAACTCTTTTTGATTAAGGAGTTTATTTTTTTTAGGCAGACAGAAAGATACAGGTAACGATGCGTTACTGCTTTTTTTATCAAGCGAATCTATATTCAAGAAAAGTATTTCGATTGATCACTTATTCTTAAGAATAAGTGATCAATTAAAGAAAGGTGTTATGCCGCTAAAACTTTACGACCCTTAGCGCGACGTCGGGCTAAAATTTTACGCCCAGCCTTAGTTGCCATTCTTGCACGAAAACCGTGTGTACGCTTGCGTTTAAGTACGCTTGGTTGAAAAGTTCTTTTCATGACAATGTCCTGTGACTATATATTTTGATGATGCAGTAAAAATATTGGCTATTTGCTCACTATACTACCTGATAATCTATCGATAGCCCTGACTAAAAATAATTTTAGGCAGCGGAACAAAAAAGAGGCGCGATTCTAAAGAATTATTAACTAAAAAGCAATCAAGAAAAGCACTTAACTGACAGACTTTTTGTAGATGGCTTAAAACCAAAGGTAGCCTGTAGTATATAAACTGCCATTATAGCAAACAAAAGCTATTAACTAACTGCATATCAACTTGTTTAAAACAGGTTATTAACATATTTATCAACAAATGATTCTCTTTTGATCAATATCTTGTTTCTTGTTTTTAATGTTATTTTAGTTTTAAGTGTTTGATATTAATATAAAAAAAATATGTATTATAACTTATCCAATAAAAACAAAAATAATTGTGGATAAGTGTAGCTATAATTTTATTAGGTGCGTAAAATGCACTTCCTCTTTTTTAAATGAGTCGATACTTCAACAAGTTAGCTTGTTTTCTAATTATAATAATATTGGTATTTATGGGAGAAAAGTCGTTGACAGGCGCTATTTGGGAGCAGTGTGTTAATTCGCTGGAACAAGAGTTATCCGCTCAGCAATTTAATACATGGATTAGACCCCTTACTACGCTATCCGATCAGTCGTCAGGCGAGTTTTGTTTGATGGCACCTAATCGATTCATTGCTGATTGGGTTAATGATAAATTTAAGCAACGTATTAATGAACTTATTTTTCATTATTTTTCTAACGCAGCGATTACACCGCCTGTTTCAGTATCTATAAAAGTAGCTACTCGTTCTAAGTCAGCCTTTGAAAAAGCCGCACCTCGAGTACAGCAAAGTATAAGTAATGTTAGTGATACTGCTCAAATAACTGGTTTTAATGCTAATGCCCAAGGTGAGGCAATAAGGCAGACACCAGAGCAAAAATCCAATCAAGATGTGGAGGAATCAAATAGTTCGAATGCTACTCATAGACCAGAGCTAAAGAATAGTAATGAGCCTATTTCTAGGGTGGAAAAACCTGTTTCTTATGGTTTAGATGCTGATGTAGGTGAAAACAAACAGAGAATTCTCTCTGACCTTACCGTTCAGGGTGGGTTGCAGCATAGAACAGGTTTGAATAAATCCTTTACCTTTGAGAGTTTTGTTGAGGGTAAATCTAACCAAATGGGCTTAGCTGCTGCTCAGCAAGTTGTTGAAAACCCTGGTGAGTCATATAACCCGTTATTCATTTATGGTGGTGTTGGTTTAGGTAAAACACATTTAATGCATGCTGTTGGCAATGGCATGTTATCACGCAACCCCAATGCCAAAGTTGTCTATCTTCACTCAGAGCGCTTTGTCGCTGATATGGTGAAAGCGCTACAGCTTAATGCAATCAATGATTTTAAACGCTATTACCGATCAGTTGATGCTTTATTAATTGATGATATCCAGTTCTTTGCAGGTAAAGATCGATCTCAAGAAGAGTTCTTTCATACCTTTAATGCGCTATTAGAAGGGAATCAGCAGATAATTTTAACTTGTGATCGCTACCCTAAAGTTATTTCAAACTTGGAGGAGCGTCTTAAGTCTCGTTTTGGTTGGGGTTTAACTGTTGAGGTTGAACCACCAGAGCTTGAAACACGGGCGGCTATTTTGCTTAAGCGTGCAGAGGAGATAAAGACAGATTTACCCTACGAAGCTGCCTTTTTTATTGCGCAGCGTGTACGCTCTAATGTCCGTGAGCTAGAGGGAGCTTTAAAACGAGTAGTTGCTAATGCATCATTTACGCGCCGCCCTATTACGGTTGATCTTGTTAAAGAGGCATTAAAAGACTTATTGGCACTACAGGATAAGCAAGTTAGTATCAGTAATATTCAACGTGTTGTTGGTGAATATTACAAAATTAAGGTGGCAGAGTTTACCTCTAAACGCCGAAGCCGCTCTGTCGCTCGTCCACGCCAGGTAGCGATGGCGCTTTCTAAAGAGCTAACCAATCACAGCCTTCCAGAAATAGGCGATGCCTTTGGTGGTAGAGACCACACGACGGTTCTACATGCTTGTCGTAAGGTAAAAGAGTTATGTGCTATTGATGCCGAGATCCAGCAAGACTGGAAAAACCTACAACGCTTGCTAACCACCTAAAGCCCTTTATAAAAAGCCTAACAAATCTGTTATAATCCAACGAAATTAAGACTTGTTATAGTTATCTGTAAGTAAGTACTTGCATACAAATAGCTGTAACAAGTATCTGTATATTGAGTCTAATAAAATAAGAGAAAATACATGAAATTTACAGTTAAGCGTGATGCTTTATTGGGCCCTCTTCAATTAGTTGCTGGTGCAGTTGAAAGACGGCAAACATTGCCGGTATTAGCAAATATATTATTAGTATTAACGGAAGATAATCTATCACTCACGGGTACAGATTTAGAAGTTGAAATTGTCGGTAGGCTTAATGTTGAATCAGTAACTGATATTGGTGAAATTACGGTTCCTGCTAGAAAGCTACTAGATATTTGTCGCTCTCTTCCAGATGATGCGACAATAGAAATGACGCTAGATGAAGATCAGCGGCTTTTAGTTAAAAGCTCTCGCAGCCGTTTTATTTTGTCGACGCTACCGGCCAATGATTTCCCTTCTACAGAAACAACAATAGGTGATGTTCAGTTTTCCTGTGCCCAGTTTTTAATTAAACGGCTTATTGATAGAACATCATTTGCAATGGCTCAACAGGATGTTCGTTATTATCTTAATGGTATGCTTTGGGAAGCAGAGAACAATATTTTAAGATGTGTTGCAACAGATGGCCATCGTTTGGCTATGTGTACCCGAGAAATAGATATTGATGTACCTAATAAGACCCAGGCCATTTTGCCTCGCAAAGGTGTGGTTGAATTATCTCGGTTACTTAAAGAAGATGACGCAACAGTTAACGTGACCTTGAGTGGTCACCATATTAGAGTGGAAGCAAATGACTATACGTTAACCTCTAAGTTAGTTGATGGTAAATTTCCTGATTATGAACGTGTTCTTCCTAAAGGAGGAAGTAATATACTATTAGGTGATAGAGCTGAGCTAAAACAAGCCTTTGGTCGCACAGCTATTTTATCTAACGAAAAATACCGAGGTGTTAGATTAACCCTTGCAGACGGTATGTTAACGATTGTTGCTAATAACCCAGAACAAGAAGAAGCAGAAGAGCAGGTTGTTGTTGATTACAGTGGTGATAAAATTGAGATAGGTTTTAATGTTAGCTACTTACAAGATGTCACTAATGTAATTTCTACAGACAATATTAAGTTAACCTTATCTGATGCCAATAGTAGTGCATTAATAGAGGAGCCTGAGTCTGGTGATTCTGTTTACGTTGTTATGCCAATGAGATTGTAATTGATTATAGTCTTTATTTGTATTTACACTTCCCGTTAGCCGCTTTTATGTCCTTACTCAAGCGGCTTCAGATTACGAGCTTACGAAACCTCGATGAGGTTTCAATCTCATTGTCCCCAACGATTAATATCTTTTACGGCCAAAACGGTAGTGGTAAAACAAGCCTGTTAGAGGCGGTTGCTTTGCTTGGTCTAGGCCGTTCATTTCGTAGCCATAAAATTAGGACAATTATCGAACATACAAAATCTGATTTGACGGTTTTTGGTGAATTACTTAAGGGAAGCGATAAAGTAACAATAGGTATTCAGAGAGCTCGATCAGGGAAAAATATAATTCGAGTTAATGGTGAGAATGTCCAAACGGCTATTTCTTTAGCTCAAGAATTACCTCTCCAAATAATTAATGCCGATGCTTTCTTGCTTTTAGAGGGTTCCTCTTCTCAAAGAAAGCGCTTCTTAGATTGGATGGTGTTTCACGTGAAACCAGAGTTCGCCAGTGCATGGAAGCGATTACAGAGAGTTATTAAACAGCGGAATAGTGCGCTTAAGCATGATAAAATAAAGTATTCAGATATCGCACTCTGGGATCAAGAATTTATAGCCACTAGCAATATAATAAATCAGTTAAGAAAAGATGTTTTAACTGATTTTAAAGATAGCTTTTATAATGGTGATAACAATTTAAGTGATCTTGGTTTTGATGTAGATATTAGCTATAAAGCGGGTTGGAACGAAGAAGAAGATTTTGAGGGAATATTGAAATCTAGTTTTGAAAAGGATGTGCGTTCTGGTTATACAAATTATGGTCCGCATAGAGCAGATTTAAAGTTTAAAGTTGGCCTACAATTAGCCTCGGATGTGTTGAGTAGAGGGCAAGAGAAATCATTAATATGTTCTTTACATATTGCTCAAGCTTATCTTTTTTCAAAGAAGACTCATAAGCAATGTGTTTTTCTTATTGATGACTTACTTGCTGAGCTAGATATTGATAATGCAAAAAAATTATCGTGGGCGTTGATTAAACTTAAAAGCCAGGTATTTGTTACTGGTATATATAAAGATAATTTATTGTCTATTTGGAACAATCCAAATAGTAAAGAAGCAGAAAATGTAAATATCAAACTGTTTCACGTGGAACATGGAAATGTTCAATAAAAATACTGTTAGTTTAGTTGAGACTAGGAATAATTATGTCAGAAGAAATAAACGATAACGAAGAGTCATCAAACGGTAGTTATGACTCCTCAAGTATTAAAGTGCTTAAAGGGCTTGATGCTGTTCGTAAAAGACCAGGTATGTATATTGGTGACACAGATGATGGTACTGGATTACATCATATGGTGTTTGAAATCGTTGATAATTCGATAGATGAGGCACTTGCTGGGCATTGTTCTGAGATTAAGATAGTCATTCATACTGACGAATCAATTACTGTTTCTGATAATGGACGGGGTATACCTACAGAGATCCATGAAGAAGGTGTATCTGCTGCTGAAGTTATTATGACGGTACTACATGCTGGCGGTAAGTTTGATGATAATTCCTATAAAGTTTCAGGGGGCTTACATGGTGTTGGTGTCTCTGTTGTTAATGCTCTATCGAAAGAATTAACATTGACAATACGCAGAGCAGGAAGTGTACACGAGCAAACCTATGTCCATGGTGTGCCTCAGGAGCCTCTAAAAGTTATTGGGGATACAGAAAGAAGTGGTACGCAAGTTCATTTTAAGCCATCGGAAGAGACCTTTAGTAATATAGAGTTCCATTTTGACCAACTAGCTAAACGCCTAAGAGAGCTGTCATTTCTAAACTCAGGTGTTCGTATTGTGCTTAAAGATGAGCGTACAGCAAAAGAAGAAGTCTACGAATATGAAGGTGGTTTGAGTGCTTTTGTTGATTACCTCAATACTAACAAGAGTACACTCAATAAAATTTTACACTTTTCTACAGAAGGCAGCGAAGACGGTATAGGTGTAGAGGTTGCTCTACAGTGGAACGATAGTTTCCAAGAAAATTTATTGTGCTATACCAACAATATCCCTCAGCGCGATGGTGGCACTCACTTAGCCGGGTTTCGTGGCGCACTAACACGTACGTTAAACAGCTATATTGAAAAAGAAGGCATGTTTAAAAAGGACAAAGTTGGCACAACGGGTGATGATGCTAGAGAAGGTTTAACGGCGATTATCTCTGTAAAAGTCCCTGATCCTAAATTTTCTTCACAAACAAAAGATAAATTAGTTTCATCTGAGGTCAAAACTGCAGTAGAGCAACAGATGGGTCAGGCTTTTAATGAATATTTAATTGAAAACCCACAGGATGCAAAATCTATCGTCACTAAAATGATGGAGGCAGCAAAAGCTCGTGAAGCAGCACGTAAAGCGCGTGAAATGACACGGCGTAAAGGTGCCCTAGATATTGCGGGCCTACCTGGTAAATTGGCAGATTGTCAGGAAAAAGATCCCGCACTTTCAGAGGTATACCTAGTGGAGGGTGACTCTGCTGGTGGTTCAGCAAAGCAGGGTAGAGACCGTAAAACTCAGGCCATTTTGCCACTAAAAGGTAAAATTCTAAACGTCGAGAAAGCACGTTTTGATAAAATGCTATCGAGTGCCGAGGTAGGTACGCTTATTACGGCGCTTGGTTGTGGTATAGGCAAAGAAGAGTTTAACCCAGATAAGCTTCGTTATCACAGCATTATCATCATGACTGATGCCGATGTAGATGGGTCGCATATTCGTACCTTATTATTGACTTTTTTCTTTCGCCAGACACGAGAGCTTATTGAGCGTGGGCATATCTTTATTGCTCAACCCCCTCTTTATAAAATCAGTAAAGGTAAGCAAGAGCAATACTTAAAAGACGATGGTGCGTTAACCGAGTTTTTGACTAATGCTGCATTAGAAGGCACTCAGTTATTTACTAATCCAGATGCTCCTGCAATTACAGGCACAGCTTTGGAAGCACTTGTTAGTGATTATCGTCAAGTAATGGCGATTGTGACTAGGCTCTCTAGGTTATATCCTGAGAACGCACTAGAGCAAATGATTTACATTGAGCCACTCTCTTCTGATGACTTAAAAGAGCAGGGCAAAGTAAAAGCTTGGTGTGATTTATTAGGTGAAAAACTTGATGAAGGCCAATTAAGTGGTTCTAGTCGTTATTTAGTAACAGTAAAAGAAGATACAGAAAGAGGTTTATTCTTACCGCAAATAGAAGTTCTTGCTCATGGCCTTAGCCACGAATACCCTTTTAGCCACGACTTTTTTATATCTGGGGAATATCAATCTATAGTTGATCTTGGCAAAAAGATTAGTGGGCTAATTGAAACAGGTGCTTATATTCAGCGAGGAGAAAAGCAAGAGCAGATAGATAGCTTTAAAGCAGCCTTAGAGTGGTTAATGACAGAGTCGCGCAAGGGATACAATATTCAGCGCTACAAAGGTCTTGGAGAAATGAATCCTGATCAATTGTGGGAGACAACGATGGATCCATCTACACGTCGTATGCTTAAAGTAAGTATTGAGGATGCAATAGCCGCTGATCAAATTTTCACCACTTTAATGGGTGATCAGGTTGAGCCTCGTAGAGACTTTATTGAGAGCAATGCTTTATCGGTAGAGAATCTAGATGTTTAGATGAAAAACTATTCCTGAGTTTAAAAATTAAAAAGCCAGCTTTAAGCTGGCTTTTCTGTATAAAAAACAATCATTTTTGTGATTTTTAATTATAAGTGCCTAGTTTTTAGCGGAACCAGAATTATTGATTATACTTAAATAAGTGGGTCCTTAACTTCAACTCTTGGTTAAAAATGCAACAAATAGATATTATAAAGATTTACGAGAAAAAGCGCTGTTTAGTTATAGATGACTTAACAGAGGTTCGAGCATCCTATAAAAGGATGCTTAAATCCTTTGGTGCGCAACATATTGATACGGCAGCTAGTGGCGATGAGGCCATGCAAAAGTGCGAGGCCAATCAATATGAGCTTATATTGTGTGACTATAACCTTGAAGAGTCTAAGGATGGCCAGCAGGTATTGGAGGAGCTACGCCATAGAGGTCTGCTTAAATATACCACTTTGTTTATTATCATTACGGCAGAAGTTTCTCGTGAAATGGTACTCGGTGCCATAGAAAATCAGCCCGATGACTACATTACTAAACCTATTTCACAACAAACAATGAGGCTACGTGTCGATAGGGCGCTATTGAAACATGAAGAATTGCTAAGTATAAAAATTGCTATTGATGATAAAGACTATGGTAAGGCAATTGAAAAGTGTAATGAAAAAATAAGATTAAAAAGTAAATATGCATGGGATTGTATTCAATACAAAGCGCAGCTATTTTTATTGATAGGCAACTATAGTGAAGCTAAAAAAATATACGAATCTGTCTTAAGAGATAAAACATTAATTTGGGCCCAAATTGGACTAGCCAGAACGTTGCTCAAGAAAGAAGACTATAGTGACATAGAAGCACTGTTAGCGGAGATTATCGAAAACGATCATCGCTATATCGAAGCACATGATTTGTTATCAGAATATTATGAGAAAACAAGAGAATATCGTAAAGCCCAAGAATCGACACAGGTAGCAACACAATTATCGCCAAAATCTATTTTACGCCATCGTCGTTTAGCTGAGATGGCAGAAAAAAATAACGATGAAGAAACTAGCCTCGAAGCTTACGAGGAGGCTATTCGTTGGAATCATAACTCCTGTTACGCGCAGGCAGAAGACTATCTTGCATTAGCACGAAAAACCGTTAGCCTGACTCGAGAGTTAAAAAATGATAAAGCAAAGGAAAAAATTAAAAAAGCATTGGCAATGCTCGAGCGTATGGTGCGCCGCTTTCCAGGCAAAAAAAATGAAATTAAATCAGCATTTATAGAAGCTCAGTTATTATCAAATTTAGGAAAACTCGATTTAGCAAAAGCAAATTTACAAGCAGCAGAGGAAGAATTTGAAAAGCTAAGTTTAAAGGATATTGATGTTAGACTCGATTACGCACAATCACATATGATGATTGATAATAAGAAAAAAGCTTATCAAGAGTTGCATGCCATTTATAAAGAGAAAAAGGACGATGAAAAAGTAGTACAAAGAATAGATAGCATCAGCGATGAACCAATTACTCGCGCAGGTAAACAATGTGCAGCAGAGTTAACTCATGAGGGTATCGAAGCTTATCAAAATAAAGATTATGATTTATCGCTAAAAATATTTACTGATGCACGAAACATGTTCCCAAGGCACATTGGTGTAAATTTAAATATGATCCAAGTTATTTTAGCTAAGACTGAAAGCGAAGGAAAAGACAAAGAGATGTACGAGCATACAAAAGTTTGTCTAGACAATGTTGGTGCTATAGAGGCTGATAGTAAATACTATGAACGTTATCAGCTTTTATCAAATCAATACAATGAAGTATTCGCAGAATTTGTTAGTCAATAAAATCCAAAGAATATCTCGTAGGCTTTAGTGATAAATTTTAAAAGCTCAATTTATCACTAAAGTATTGAGCGAATATATTCAATAACACTGCCTGTCTCTGGTTTTACACCACGCCAAATAGAAAAAGATTCTGCACCTTGGCAAACTAACATACCTAAGCCATCACTAATGGAGAGAGCTTTGTTCTCTTTGGCCCACATTAAAAAAGGTGTTAATTCTTTTGCATACATCATGTCGTAGCAGCAAGTATTTTCACTAATAATATTATTAGGAAGTGGTGGCAGCTCGCCACTCAAACTTGCAGATGATCCATTAATAATAATATCAAAAGCGATTGCGTTATCTCGCTCGGCTAGCTCAGGATAGGAGCAGGCATCAATAGCAAATATATCGGAAAAACCATCGGCGAGCTGTTGGGCCTTTTCTTTGGTACGATTAACAATGGTAATGGAATTAGGAGAGTCTTTAATAAAGGGTTCGATTATACCGCGGACTGCACCACCCGCACCGAGAATTAAAATATTTTTATTATTGATTGTCCACTTTAAATGTTGAGTAATATCTGTGACTAAGCCGATACCATCGGTATTATCGCCGATGATGAAATTATCTTTATCTAAAAATAATGTATTAACCGCACCAGCACGTTTAGCACGCTCGGTTAAGTCTGCTGCAAAGTCAAAGGCATCATGTTTGAATGGCACAGTAATATTTAGGCCCTTACCTCCCTGCTTAAAAAATTCATCGGCGCCTTTAGAGAAGCTATCAATATCAATGCATTGTGCTGTATAGGATAGGTCCTGCTTAGTTTGCTTGGCAAATTCAGCGTGCAGTAGTGGAGATTTTGAGTGCGCAATAGGGTTGCCAAAAACAGCGTAAAGATCAATTGTCATACTAGATTATCCAGTCCTGTGCAGGTAAAAATACATCAACCAGCTCTGCTTCTTTGCTACCTTTTTCAGGTTTATAATCGTATTCCCAGCGTACTAAGGGTGGCAGTGACATCAGAATAGATTCTGTGCGACCTCCTGTTTGAAGCCCAAATAGTGTGCCTCGATCAAATACCAAATTAAATTCGACATAGCGCCCGCGCCGATACAATTGAAACTGTCGCTCTTTATCGGTATAGGTATCTTGATAGCGGTTTTTAACCACGGGTAGATACGCATCAATATAACTATTGCCGATGCTTTGCATAAAGGCAAAACTCTTTTCAAAGCCTAGCTCGTTAAAATCATCGAAAAATAAACCACCAATACCACGTGCCTCATCTCGATGTTTTAAATAAAAATAATCGTCACACCATTTTTTAAATCGAGGATAGTAATTCTCATCAAAAATATCGCAGGCATTTTTTGCCATTTGATGCCAGTGAATACAATCTGCTTTATTACCGTAATAGGGGGTTAAGTCGTAACCACCACCAAACCACCAGACAGGGGCCTCGCCTTCTTTTTCTGCAATAAAGAATCGTACATTCATATGGCTTGTTGGTACGTAAGGGTTGTTGGGGTGAATCACAAGAGATACACCCATGGCCTCAAAACTTCTACCTGCGAGCTCTGGGCGATGCGCTGTTGCCGAGGCGGGCATTTGTGAACCATAGACATGGGAGAAATTAACCCCACCTTTTTCAATAACGTCGCCATCGACTAAAACTCGTGAGCGCCCACCACCGCCTTCTTCTCGCACCCATGAATCCTCTAGAAATTCCTTTTCAGGCTCTAGGGTTTCTAAATTTTTACAAATAGTATCCTGTAGAGATAATAAGTAACTTTTAACAGCCTCTTTATTGGGTGCGTTATTTTCTTGTTGGTTTGTGGTCATAATAATAATCTTAAATGGAGTTAGCGAATAACAGCCTGTGTTAGTAGATCAAAAATTTGTGAAGGCTTAGTGCGATTACCCACAATACCTTGGGTGATAAAATCTAGGTTTTTATTGCCCTTAAAGTAACGGCGAACTTGCCACGATGTCTTTGCAGCTATATGGCCTTGAGTGTTCGCCGAGGTAGAAACAATAGGCCCACCATAAATATCACACAGTGCTTTAACAACAGGGTGATTACTAACGCGTAAGGCAACGCCTGGGTGATTACCCGATATCCAACGGGGGATCGAGTTGTTAACCGGTACTACCCAAGAGACAGGGCCTGGCCAAGATTCTTCAAGAGCTTTGAGCTGTTCTTTGTCGAGGTCTTTAAGAATAAAATTAAATTGTTTTATGTGGCTTGCAATTAAAATAACGCCCTTCTCGGGCGCGCGCTTTTTAAGCGATAGCAGTCGATAAACAGCGGCTTCATTGAAAGGGTCGCAACCCAAGCCCCAAACCGCTTCTGTAGGGTAGGCAATAACCCCGCCTTGATGCATTATTTGGCTGGCGTGGATCAATGAAGAGTTAATATGGTAATTGGACATATCGAATAGAGTAGGGCAGTGGCAACGGAGTTGATCTTATTATACGTTATTGGTTGATTGCCTCATAACCCCAATCGGAGTGTTTAACCGCACCTTTTAATTCTAAATTAAAAAGCGTGGTCGCGACCTCTGAGCTAGATAAGCCCGAGCGCTCGATTAATTGTTCGATTGCAATAGTATCGTAGCCAATATGCTTCAGTAATCTTTGTTCTAACTCATTAAGAGATAGTTTAAAAGTTGTTTTAGCCGGTAGAGGCCCGTTGATGTTGGGATTATTTTGCTGGGTTGCAAAATAATGAATAAGCCCAGCAAGCTGCTTAATAATGTCTTCGCCGGTTTCTACTAATTGTGCACCCTGTTTAATCAGTGCATGGCACCCTTTAGATTGGGGGTTGTGAATAGAACCCGGTACAGCAAATACCTCCCTATTTTGTTCCAGTGCATAGCGAGCAGTGATTAAAGAGCCACTTTTTACAGCGGCTTCCATCACTAAAACACCTAGACTTAGGCCACTAATAATACGATTACGTTGTGGAAAATGTGCCGCGTGAGGAGCTGTACCTGGAGCAAACTCTGTTACTAGCAAGCCACCTTTATCCAAGATAGTATCTGCGAGTCGCTGGTGGCGAGAGGGGTAAATTCTATCAATGCCTGTGGCCATTACGGCAATAGTTTTGCCACTAACATTAAGTGTTGCCTCGTGAGCAAAGCCATCAACACCAAGAGCAAGCCCACTGGTTATAGTAAAGCCACCCTGGGCGAGGTAGCGTGCAAAAGCGCGAGTGTTTTCTATACCGGAGGCCGTTGGGTTGCGTGTACCAATAATAGCAATTTGAGGAAGTGATAAAAGCTCAATATTACCTTTGACAAAAAGTAATGGTGGCGGACGCTCAATTTGCCCAAGTAGTCCTGGATAGTTAATGTTTTGATGTGTAATTAAATGAGCATTCTGTTGCTCTAGAGACTCCAAAGCCTGTATGCCTCTTATAGCAAGTGGGCTTTTTTCACCAAGCTTTTGGAACTCCCCCAAGACCTTTTTAGCTGGAGGGCTTATTTTAGGTAGTTCGTCAAAGGGGGCAAGTAATGCTTTTTCCGGTGTTTGGTGGATATCAATCCAAGACCAGTAACGGCTTGGTCCGACGCCGGGAAGTAGAGAAAGCAGCAATGTGTAAAAATCAGAGTTTTTCATATTGACTCGTCCTTGAGTAGTTATACTACAGAAAATTTACGGCATACGCACGTAATCGCCTATTCTAATTCCGCGATCGGCTTTAAGGACTAGCGCTAGGCTCATTTTATCAAAGCTCTTAAATACCATTAAAATGCCCGCTCGCTCATCGGGTAGAGTGATTGTCTCTGCTTTACCTTTTTTAGTGCGATCAACGGTCACAATGCCACGCTTAAATATGGATAGGACATTACCGGCGATAAGGTTATCCTCTTCGCCAAGATTAATTGCGACAACATCTAATAGACCAACCTGATTAACACCTTCTTGTTCAATGCTAATGATTAGTCCTTCTACTTCATCTTCAGGAGCCGATGGAAAGAAAGTTGGTTCTATTACTCGCTCTTCGGTAGGTAATATGCGATCGCTAATGCGAATATCGCCTGTTGAGCGAGTCACATTAAATGTTCCAATATCTTCTTTTAAGGCCTCTATGTTGATATTACCTATATCACGAGCTTGAATGCCCAATATCTCGCCTGTATCCGGGTCAATATAATCAATCCCTTTACGGTATATCCCATAATTAGGAATATTATCGGCAAACTCTCCACGACCATAAAGCTGGTCACCAGCGCCTAAAACTAAGCGTCCCTCTTGGCCAGCTACAACGTAAGGTGCATCCGATAAAACGCCAGGTTCAAGGATACGATTGCGCGATAGCCAGCTATTAATCTCATCAAGTGGTATAGCAGGAATAGCCCTCTCGATAGGTGTTACACGAATCTGAGGAGAAAGTTTATCTGTGCCACTGGGTGAGAGTTTGACAGTACGGTTAACGGTAAGGCGTGGTTTGCCATCTATGTAGATAAGGCTGACAACATCACCAGGAAAAATAAGATGAGGATTATCTATTTGAGGATTGGCATGCCAGATTTCGGGCCATAACCAAGGAGAATTTAGAAAACTCGATGAAATACCCCATAAAGTATCGCCTTTTTTTACGATATAGCGTTCAGGATAGTCGCTTTTTAGGAGGTCATCGGCATGTGTTGCCAGTACATAGGTTAAGCTCATAAGAAGAGCTATAATGATACTGGAGACTTTAATTTTCATTAGATCGATCCTGTTTTATGTGGCACGAGCTTTCGTTATAATCACGAATGTAATATCACCCGATAAGACGGTTTACTCTATTATTGCTCTTAATATACTTACACTATTTGCATTATTAAATATAGTCACTCTATTTATAGCATTAATTCCTGTATGATCATAGTCTTAGACGTGATTCTTCGCTTTTTACTAGAAGTTAGTCACAATCAATGACAGTTGTAATAAGTAATCCTATTTAACAAAGGCTAAACAGACTAAACCATGGCTCGATTAGAAATACTGGAATTTCCAGATCCAAGACTTCGCACAAAAGCACAGCCTGTTGCGGATGTAGACGATAAAATCCGTCAAATCGTTGAGGATATGTTTGAGACCATGTACGACTCCAAGGGTATTGGTCTTGCAGCAACACAGGTTAATATCCATCAGCGCATTATTGTTATTGATATTTCAGAAGAAAAAGATGAGAAACATGTATTTATTAACCCGCAAATAACCATCCTTGATGATATACCTGATAGCTATGATGAAGGTTGTCTCTCTGTTCCCGGTTTTTACGAAACTGTTGAGCGCCCCAAAAAGGTGCGTGTTGAAGCTTTAAATCAAAACGGAGAGAGCTTTACTATCGAACCTGAGGGCTTATTAGCCGTATGTATTCAACACGAAATTGATCATCTCGATGGTAAACTATTTGTTGATTATATCTCACCCATCAAGCGCAATCGCATTCGTAAAAAGCTAGAAAAACAACATCGCGCTCAGGCCTAATAGTTAATGACAAATCCGCTAAAACCGTTGCGAATCATCTTTGCTGGTACTCCTGAATTTGCAGCTCATCACTTGCAGGTCTTAATTGATTCGCAAGCGGTACAAGATAAACCCTGCAATTACGAGTTAGTAGGTGTTTACACACAGCCAGATCGTCCTGCTGGTCGCGGAAAGAAGCTCACCCCAAGTACTGTTAAAAAGCTTGCTCTTGAGCATAACTTGCCTGTATTTCAGCCCCTATCCTTAAAAGACGAGCTTGCTCAAGTCGAGTTAAAAAGCCTCAATGCTGATTTGATGATCGTGGTTGCTTATGGTTTGATTCTACCGAAAGTTATTTTAGAGACGCCAACCTATGGCTGCATCAATGTTCATGCCTCCCTATTGCCGCGTTGGCGTGGCGCAGCGCCTATACAACGGGCTATTTTAGGCGATGAAACGACTCCCAATGGCGATACCCAAACGGGCGTCACTATTATGCAAATGGATGTTGGGCTAGATACCGGTGATATGTTGCATAAAACTACCTGCGATATCTTACCCACGGAGACCACTGCAAGCCTACATGATAAGCTTATGGGCTTAGGTGGTGATGCCTTATTTAAGGTTTTAGAGCAAATAGCTTCTCAAACCTTAAAGCCTATTAAGCAAAATGAGCATTTGGCAAACTATGCCGAAAAAATTACCAAGCAAGAGGCACAAATTGATTGGAGCTTATCCGCTGATAATATAGAGCGAGGGATTCGTGCCTATAACCCCTTTCCCGTTGCCTATACCTTTTTTAAAGAGCAGCGAATAAAAATTTACGCAGCCAATATTTGTTCGCCTAATGCTAAAACTCTAGAGATTACAAGCCCAGATATTAAAGGTGCAGCCAAGGCTGGAGAGGTGCTAGGTTTAGATGAAAGCGGCTTGATGATATCTTGTGGCGAAGGTCTCTTACAAATAACTAGCTTACAACTACCGGGTAAAAAAGCTATACAGGTGGCCGAGCTAATCAATGGCCATCAAGATTTCTTTTCAATAGGCAGCAGCTTTGAATAAGCCAACAAAAAATGCCAAAGGTGGCCAATCAAAGGCCCAGACTAAAAAAACAACGCCTCGAATAATTGCCCTACAAATCCTAACCCAGCTGCTAAAGCAACAAGGCTCCTTGGCAAGCCTACTGCCGCAGTATACCAGTGAGTTATCGAGCCAGGAGCAGGGCTTTGTTAAGGAGCTATGCTATGGTTGTTGCCGTTGGTACCCTACTTTAAACGAGGTCTTGAATCAGCTTTTGCGACAAAAGCTAAAAGCAAAAGATGCAGATATAAAAGCCATTATGTTGCTTGGCTTATATCAATTAGAATTTTTACGTACCGCTGATTATGCAGCAATTAACGAGAGTGTTAACGCTGTGGCTGTGGTTAAAAAGCCATGGGCAAAAAAATTGGTTAATGCGGTATTGCGCAATTTTCAACGCGATCAAAGAAGCATTTTTGACAAAGCCAAAAAGAAAAGCAAAACAAATCATCCTGCGTGGCTTGCAGCTGAGATCAAAAAATCGTGGCCTGATTATGCAGAGTCTATTTTTGCGGCCAATAACCAATCACCACCTCTAACTCTACGAGTCAATCAGCAGCAATATTCACGGGAACAATACCAACAGCTATTAGTCGATGCCGGTATTGAAGCTGCTTTGGCACCCATTAGTAAAAATGGCCTCTATCTAAAAAGCCCCGTGCCTGTTACCTCACTACCAAATTTTAGTGAGGGAGCTGTTAGTGTCCAAGATGAGGCGGGTCAGCTAGCGGCCTCACTATTACAATTAAAATCTGGGCAGCGAGTGCTCGATGCTTGTTGTGCACCTGGTGGTAAAACCTGCCATATTGGCGAGACAGAGCCAGAGCTTGCGAGCATCTTCGCAGTGGATTTGGAGGAGCGCCGACTAAAGCGCGTGCACGAAAACCTTGAGCGCCTAAATATAAATGCCAAGGTGATTTGTGGTGATGCGGCTGAGCCTGCGCAGTGGTGGGATGGTCAAGCCTTTGATCGTATTTTGTTAGATGCACCGTGTTCGGCAACGGGTATTATCAGGCGCCAGCCAGACATCAAGTTGCTTAGAGAACCTGAGCATGTACAGGCACTCACACAATTGCAGCATCGCTTATTGTGGGCACTTTGGCCTCTGTTGGCAGATGGGGGTATACTGCTATACGCAACCTGTTCGATCTTGCCCCAAGAGAACACAAAAGTGATTGAGCAATTTTTAGGTAGTGTACCGGATGCTGTTATCGACCCGATGGTTTTTAATACAGATGACCAAACACTAAGTAATAGTATGCCTTTATTTGGCATAGAACAGCCTTTTGGGCGACAGCTATTACCACTGATTGGTAAGTCTGAAGCTGATAATATGGGCAATCAAAATCATGATGGTTTTTATTATTGCCGATTAAAAAAGATTAAAAAGTAAGGCTCTAAAAAGCATGAAAATTATTATTCTTGGTGCGGGTCAGGTAGGTGCAAATATTGCCGAGCATCTCGCACGCGAGCAAAATGATATAACCGTTGTCGATAACTCGACAGAAACCTTGCGTGAACTGCGCGACCGGCTCGATATTCGTGTTGTTAATGGTCATGCTTCTCATCCCGATGTATTAGAGCAGGCCAATATTGAAGATGCAGACCTGCTGATTGCGGTTACTGCTAATGATGAAGTCAACATGGTGGCTTGCCAGATCGCCTACAGCTTATATAGAACCCCAACCAAAATTGCACGTATCCGCGCTCCCGTTTTTGGAAACTATAAAGAAAAGTTATTTCGTGATGAGCATTCACCCGTCGATGTCATCATTAGCCCCGAGCAGTTAGTTTCTGATTATATTTTTAGTTTGGTAGAAAACCCAGGCGCACTGCAAGTGCTCGACTTTGCTGAGGGTGCCATTCGCTTGGTGGCCGTTAAGGCTTATCATGGTGGTCCGCTTGTTGGTCGAGAGTTACGCTTTATGCGCCAGCATATGCCTAATGTTGATACTCGCGTCGCTGCTATTTATCGACGTGGCCAGGCAATTATGCCCGAGGGGCATACAGTCGTAGAGGTTGACGACGAGGTATTTTTTATCGCGGCGCGCAGTAATATTCGTGCAGTCATGAGCGAGATGCGTCGCTCAGAAAAACCCTATAAGCGTATTATGATTGCTGGTGGTGGTAATATTGGCTTACGTCTTGCCAAAAAAATAGAAAGCCGCTATTCCATTAAAATCTTTGAGTTAGGTTCTGAGCGTTGTAAAGAACTTAGCGAAGAGCTTGATTACAGTGTCATACTTCAAGGTAGTGCATCGGATCAGGATTTATTATTAGAAGAAAACATCGAAGAGACGGATATTTTTATCGCAGTTACTAACGATGACGAAGCAAATATTATGGCATCACTTTTGGCTAAACGTCTCGGTGCTAAAAAGGTAATGGCCTTAATTAATAACCCCGCCTACGTTGATCTTATTCAAGGTGGGGAAATCGATATAGCAGTATCTCCACAGCAAGCAACGGTTGGTAGCCTACTTTCTCACGTGCGCAGCGCGGATATGGTTAATGTACACTCCCTGCGTCGTAGTGCTGCCGAGGCGATCGAAGTGATTGCTCATGGCGATGCAAATAGCTCTAAAGTTGTGGGTAAAACCGTAGAAGAAGTTGACCTACCCGAGGGTGCTAGTATAGGTGCTATTTTGCGACAAACCGAAGAGGGTAAAGAAGTGCTCATTGCTCATGATAGCACTGTGATTAAAAACGAAGATCACGTTATTGTATTCTTGGTTGATAAGCGCCATACAAAACATGTAGAGAAGCTATTTCAAGTTGGTTTTTCTTTCTTCTAAAATAAAAAACAGTCAATTTTTATGGACTGTACTTTTTAGTATTACTCTTTATTTCTATTGTTTTTACTATAAAAATTTAACAAGGCGGTCTAAATGCACTCTTCAATTATTTTCCGTATATTAGGAATCTTATTGATGTTGTTTAGCATCACCTTATTACCTCCAGTATTAATTTCTGTCATCTATAACGATGGGGCAATTAATGCCTTTATTATTTCCTTCTTTATCACACTAGGCGCTGGCCTTTTTACTTGGCTGCCTGTTTATAAAACCAAACAAGACTTGCGCACACGCGATGGCTTTTTAATAACCGCATTATTTTGGGCTGTACTCGGCCTTGCGGGCTCACTGCCTTTTATTTTAAATGATGCTACTCACCTAAGTATTGTCGATGCAGTATTTGAATCTATCTCGGGCCTGACAACCACAGGTGCAACGGTGATAACAGGCCTTGATGATCTACCGCAGTCTATTCTTTTTTACAGGCAACAACTTCAGTGGTTGGGTGGTATTGGTATTATTGTTATTGCCGTTGCTATTCTACCCATGCTAGGCATTGGTGGTATGCAGCTTTATCGCGCGGAGACCCCAGGCCCAGTTAAAGATTCCAAACTAACCCCGCGAATTACTCAAACGGCTAAGGCATTATTTTTTATTTATGTGAGTTTAACCATCGCTTGTGCCTTTGCTTATTGGTTGGCGGGTATGACGGTATTCGATGCAATATGCCATGCCTTTTCGACGGTAGCTATTGGTGGCTTTTCTACTCATGACGCTAGCATGGCATTTTTTGATAGCCCGGCTATTTTAATAATAGGCATCATTTTTATGCTGCTATCGGGCATTAACTTTGCGCTACATTTTGTGGCTTGGCGCTCAAAAAGCGTTATGCATTTTTTAAAAGACCCCGAGTGTAAATTTTATTTATGGTGTGTACTCTTTGGTGTCACGGTTACGGTCCTTTACCTATATAGCCAGAACATATATTCATTTAATGAGAGCTTACTCTTTGGTAGTTTTGAGCTTGTCTCGATATTGACGACAACGGGTTTTGGTGTGGCTGATTACAGTCAGTGGCCCACTTTTTTACCCTTTATGTTATTTATGTTTGCACTTATGGGTGGCTGTGGTGGCTCGACAGCCGGTGGGATAAAAGTCATGCGAGTGATGCTTATCTGCAAGCAAGGTGTTCGTGAGATCTATCGACTTATTCACCCTAATGCCGTTATTCCCGTTAAGGTAGGTAATAAGCCTGTTTCTGATCGTGTTATTGAAGCAGTTTGGGGGTTTTTTGCAGCCTATGTTATCAGCTTTATGATTATGTTTTTAATACTGATGGCGACAGGCTTGGATTTTTTAACGGCTTTTTCGGCAATTGGTGCATGTATTAATAACTTAGGCCCAGGTATGGGTGATGTTGCTGCACACTATGGCGACTTAAATAGTGTGGCTAAGTGGGTGCTTTGCTTTGCTATGCTGTTAGGGCGATTGGAAGTATTTACATTACTAGTATTATTGACCCCGGCATTCTGGCGGCAGTAGTATGGCTAAAGGTATGGCCAAAAAAATTATTGCTCTAGTTGCATCGATAATTATTTTTTTTATCGTACACCCTAATTCTCTTAATCAAAACCCAATTGCTAATAAAGGCGATTCTCTTTTTGAGCTTTCGCAATTAGAGATAGTAGGCTTAGTTATTATTTCTTCAACAATGGCCGTTGTACTCTATGCAATAAACTTTATTAAAACCGAAAAGTTATATAAATATTTTGCACCAAAAATTACCCACAACATTAATTACGTTTGGATATTTTTAGTCGATGCTTTATTAACGGTTTTTTTGTGTTTGTTTTTAATCGCGCTCGCGCCACAAATTCACTATACCTACTATCAACAGATTATGTCTAACCTACCCAACCAAATTGTATTTGCAGCAGGTTTGAGTGCCGATAAACTTATCGATCTTTTAGTGTTGCCAGTCGGTAGCTCTATTGCAGATTACTCTACAGGCTTTGTGCTTTGGTTGTGTTTTATAACAATTGCTTTATACGCAGTTTTCAGGAAAAAGTTAAAGTAATGATTTTTAGCTGCGGCTTTAATCATAGATTATCTAGCTTTCTGTATAAGGTTCTCAAACTAATCCCAGCTTGATCAGCAACCTTTTGTTTATCACCTTCATGTAAATCAATTAGATCTAGTAGATAGCTAGTCTCAAGCTGCTTTAAGGTTGTAGTTTTTGCAGAGACTTTTTTTATATTTTTATCGGATGTATTTTTTTCCAATAGTAGGGCTTCTTGTATCGTATTTTTATCTATGACATTGGTGTCGCATAAAATAATTGCACGCTGAATCAAATTGCGAAGCTCGCGAATATTACCCTCAAAGCTTTGCTGTTGAAGCAACTTAATACCACCCTCGGTTATATGGTGATCTTCGCTGAGTGTGCTAATCATATGTTTGGCAAGCGCTGGTATATCTGTACGCCTTTCAGTAAGTGAGGGAACGGCAATAGGAAATACATTTATGCGGTAATAAAGGTCGAGGCGAAATTCCCCTCGCTTAATCATTTGCTTTAAATCTCGGTGGGTTGCGCAAATTAACCTAAAATCGGAAGACCTGACCTTAGTGCCACCCACACGCCTAAAGGTTTTTGATTCTATCAGGCGTAATAATTTAACTTGGGTCTCTAGCGATATATCGCCGATTTCATCTAAAAATAATGTGCCGCCATTGGCGTGTTCTACCAGTCCAATTTTATCGGTATGGGCATCGGTAAAGGCCCCTTTTTTGTGACCAAAGAGTTCGCTCTCTACTAGTGTCTCGCTTAATCCAGCACACTCCAATGTCACCATGGGAGATTCGCAACGCTCGCTCGCCAAATGGATCATATGGCTGACTAGCTCCTTACCTGTACCCGACTCACCCAATAGCAGAACATTGGCATCGCTTTTGGCAACTCGGGTTGCACTCTTGATAAGCTTCTCAAAGGCGGGGCTATTACCTATAAATTTCTGTTTATCCGATGTGCCGCTAGCAAGTGGGACTGGCTTTAGTAGCTCGACAAAAAAGCTAAGGTTTTTTTCCTGGTCAAGTATAGGGATCATTTCTACATCGACATGTTCGCGCCCATTAGGGGTCTGATGAATATGCAAGACGCTTTCTTTTTGTTGGGACTCTCTGGCTGCGCGCAGAGGGCAGTCTTCACCAGCTTGGTCGCATGGCCTGTTATAACCATGGGACACTTGGTAGCAGTGGGGCTTAGAGGCGATATCAATACTGCCAAACTTATCTTCGTAATTTTTATTGGTGGCAATAATCTCATAATCCGATGTGACGAGGATCGCTGGGACTTCATATGCCTCTAGCATCTGGCCTAATTTCGCAGCTTCTTTCATAGATTTTCCATTGCTCTAAGCTTAGGGGGTATTGTCAAAAATGACATTTAATACTGACATATATGTCAAAAGAAATCACTCGTAAATTTTATCTATTCAATAATATTCTTATAAATCAAAGGCTTGCCAGTTTTTACAGGGTTGGCATAAAGCTCGCTATGTTAATTGCACATAAGTAATTGCCCAATACACCAAACAATAATAAAAGCTAAGAGACCAGCATATGAACAGCAACAATAGTGTTAAAGATGTGTTTCCCTTTTTTGATAGTAATAGCAATACCTTTTCCTACGTTATCAAGGACCCGAACAGCCAAGCATGCGCGGTGATTGATTCAGTTTTAGATTTTGACTATGCGGCAGGTCAAATTGCTTACGAAGGCGCTAATAAAATTATCGAGTGTATCAAGGCGCATAACTTAACCCTTGAGCTGCTTATTGAGACACATGTCCACGCCGATCATCTATCAGCTGCACCTTATATTCAGAGTGTTTTAGGTGGCAAGGTTGCTATTAGTAAACATATTGTCACGGTCCAAAACGAATTTGGCCGCCTGTTTAACGAAGGTACGGAGTTTCAGCGAGATGGTAGTCAGTTCGATATTTTATTTGAAGATGACCAAAGCTACACATTAGGCAATTTGAAGTGCGAGGCATTAGCCACACCAGGGCACACGCCTGCTTGTATGACTCACCTAATGGGTGATGTTGCTTTTGTTGGTGACACTTTATTTATGCCCGACGGTGGTACAGCAAGGGCTGATTTTCCAGGCGGTGATGCGCGGGTCTTGTATCAATCTATTCAAAAGGTATTGAGACTACCCGATGAGACAAGGCTCTTTATGTGTCACGACTACCAGCCTAATGGCCGAGAGCTGGAATACCTGACAACCGTTGGCGAAGAGAAAGCAAAAAATATACACCTAGCAGGTAGCGTGAGTGAAGATGCTTTCGTCAAGCTACGAGAGGCAAGAGATAAGACATTAGCAATGCCAAAATTAATATTACCTTCGCTACAAATTAATATGCGTGCTGGCTACTTCCCCAAGCCAGATAGCAACGAGAAAGTGTACCTAAAAGTGCCCGTGACGGGCCTGCAAGCTGTCCTTGAATCTTAATAAATAAAATAAAAACGGAGAATAAAAATGATGACTAAAAACAATAAAAAATTTGATGTGGTGATTATTGGTGCGGGCTCCGGTGGGATCGCAACAGCCAGTAGCATACAAAAGCGTAATCCGGCGCTACGCATAGCCCTTGTAGACCCCTCAGAAGATCACTTTTATCAACCGGGTTGGACAATGGTTGGAGGTGGCGTATTCAATGCCGAGGCTACTCGTAGAAAAACTAAAGACTTGATCCCATTAAATTGTGAATGGATAAAAAAGTCCGTGGTGGGAATTAACCCAGAAAATAATTTTATCCAGCTTGATGACGCTGAACAGATAGCCTTCGATCACCTTGTCGTAGCACCGGGGCTTAAATTAAATTGGGCTGGCATAGATGGCCTGGAAGAAGCGCTTGGAAAAAACGGTGTCACCTCGAATTATCGCTATGATCTCGCGCCTTATACCTGGGAGCTTGTGAGTAATCTTAAAAAAGGTAAAGCGCTTTTTACACAACCGCCAATGCCAATTAAATGTGCAGGCGCGCCACAAAAAGCGATGTATTTATCAGGCTCTGAGTGGTTTGACCAAGGCTGCTTAAAGGATATTGAAATAAAGTTTTATAACTCAGGCGGTGTTTTATTTGGAGTAGATGCCTATGTCCCTGCATTAATGGAATACGTAAAAAAATATAATGCAGAATTATGTTTTATGAAAACACTCGTTAAAGTAGATGGAGAAAATAAAATAGCAACATTTAAAGATAGCGAAGGTAATATCACAGAAGATAGTTTTGATATGCTGCATGTTTGCCCCCCGCAAATAGCCCCGGATTTTATTCGCGAAAGCAATTTATGTGATGAGGCGGGTTGGTTGGATGTCGACCCTGCGACCCTACAAAGCAAAAGATATAATAATATTTGGGGTGTGGGTGATGTGATGAATACAACTAATGCAAAAACAATGGCTGCTGCTCGCAAACAGGCCCCCGTTGTTGCCCAAAATATTGTCAATGCGACCGAGAATATATCGGCGCGTGAATACTATGATGGTTATGGCTCTTGTCCTCTAACTGTAGAGAAAGGGAAAATAGTGCTGGCGGAATTTACCTATGGTGGTGTGGTGGCACCGACTTTCCCAAAATGGATAAATGATGGTACAACGGCAACCTCATTTGCCTGGATGTTAAAGGCAGTACTGCTACCTAAAGTATATTGGGAAGCAATGCTTAAAGGCCGAGAATGGCTGGTAGGGTCAACTATTTCCAGTGAAAAGGTGTTATGATTTTGGGATTAAACTTAGGTTAATAAATATTAACCTAAGGCTGTATCGACTCACACACATGCTTATATAAATGAAAGATAAAGATATACTAGAAAAAATTGGTTTGCCTAGCGAGTTTTTAACAAACAAAAAATTTGAGGCATCAAAAGTTACTTTTGATAAAAACACAGTATTATTTAAACCGGGTGATCATTGTAGATTATTTCTTATTGTGCTCGAGGGTAGTGTGCGTGTTGAACTGACTGCGAGACAAGGTAGGGATACTACCTTGTATCGTATTAACCCTGGCGAAAGTTGTGTTCTAACAACGACTGCACTTCTTAATTCAGAAAAATACTATGCGCAAGGTATTACCGAGACAGAAGTAACCGCATTGGCAATAACTACCGCGAGCTTTAATAGTGTGTTGCTAGAGTATCCTTCCTTCATGCAATATGTATTATCCGACTATTCTAAAAAAGCCTCACTTCTTTTTGTGTTAATTGATCGACTTACTTCTAATAATATTTTGAGCAATGTAGCTAACTTCTTATTTGAGAACAAAGATGAGACCGATACATTAACGATTAAGCAATCCGAGCTTGCGAGAGAAATAGGTACGGCCAGAGAAGTCGTTGGCAGAAAATTAATCGAGCTAGAAAAGTCTCATATCATTATGAGAGAGCGTTCGGAGATAAAAATTATTGATCTACAAAAACTCAAAGCAATACTTATATAAAAAATTATCTTTGTATGAGATTTAGTCTCAAGGCTTAATTTGCGTCACATGTCAAAATAACCCCTCATTTATATAACTCAATGATGAATAGGGGAGGCCTTATGTTTATCAGTAATCTTCACTCCATAGATCGTATCCTTCGTATAGTTATTGGCTTCGTTCTCCTTAGCCTTGTCTTTTGGGGCCCGCAAACAGCATTTGGCTATGTGGGTTTAATTTTGATAGTAACGGCGTTTATTAGCTTTTGCCCGCTATACCGTGTATTTAATATAAGTACTTGCTCAAAAAAATAGAGCGCTTACTGCTATAGCTTTTACCTGTAATCTAAAATGTTTACAATATAAGTGATATTTTTAGATAAAAAATAAAGAGCTTTGGATGCCAAAAAAAACGCCATTTTCTTACCAGTCGCTGGCAAAAGAATTGCCATCACTCTTTTCTGCTAGGCGCAAAAACTTACGTAGCAGTATTATAAAACTTAAAGAAAGTAAGCTGTGTTTATTTAGCCCTGTAAAAGGGCTAAATAATGAGCTGCTTGCTAGTATTGAGGCTCTGGGCGAGCCTAGTTTTATTCTAGCTCCTAACCACTATCATCATGCAGCTATTGTTGAGTACGTGGAGCAGTTCCCACAAGCAATGCTATGTGCTCCAGAGTTTGCGATTCCTAGGCTCAACAAAATGACAGGGCTCGAGTTTTCTAATCTAGATGTGTTTATAAAACATCTGCCTAAAAATGTTTCAGTGCTTTCCCCAGAAGGATTAAAAACAGGTGAGATATGGCTTAAAGTTGTCGATAATACAAAAACAGCATGGCTTGTAGTGGATGCATTCTCTGGGCCTTCTACCCCCGATTCAGGTCTATATGAAAACCAAGTAGAGCTATTAAAGACCTTCCCGCGCTATGGAGTTAAAAATCTAGCGGAATATCAGGCCTGGGTTGCCGAACAGTTATTGTCAGACCTGCCTCAGTTTTTAGTGCCATGCCATGGAGCACCTATTTACAGTGATAACCTCGTTGATCAACTGCAAAAAGTTATGGATACAGGTTTTAAATAGCTTACTTATATGTACTTATTGATGAGAAGCCTGCAAAGCTCGTGTTAAATTAGTGAAAAAGTACGCTTATAGAGTGCTTCGAATACCAATCCACACTATACCCCGCTATAATCGGCGCCTTCTAATTTTCATTGATTTCATACTGGCCGGAGATAGGCGTGAGTGCAAGCAATACAAACCCCGCGATGGAGACATTTCAAGGTCTTATTTTAGTACTACAACAATATTGGGCTAAACAAGGTTGTGTGATTCTCCAACCGCTAGATATGGAAGTGGGTGCAGGTACTTTTCACCCAGCAACATTTTTGCGCGCTATTGGGCCAGAGTCTTGGAGTAGTGCTTACGTACAGCCTTGCCGACGACCAACCGACGGACGCTATGGTGAGAACCCTAATCGCTTACAGCATTATTATCAATTTCAAGTAGCCTTAAAGCCTTCCCCCGATAATATTCAAGAGCTCTACCTAGATTCATTACGCGAACTAGGTATTAACCCCGATATTCACGATATCCGCTTTGTTGAAGATAACTGGGAGTCGCCAACCTTAGGTGCTTGGGGTTTGGGTTGGGAATTATGGCTTAACGGTATGGAAGTAACCCAGTTTACCTATTTTCAGCAAGTAGGAGGCTTGGAGTGCTATCCAGTGACCGGTGAAATCACCTATGGTCTTGAGCGCATTGCCATGTACCTACAAGGTGTTGACTCTATTTATGACCTAACATGGACGATTGACCCTGCGGGTAATAAAGTCAGTTATGGCGATGTATTTCATCAAAATGAAGTGGAGATGTCTCACTATAATTTTGAGCATGCCGATGTTGAGTTTTTGTTTCATAGCTTTGATATTTGCGAGCGGGAAAGCAAACGCTTAATTGAGGCAAAGCTACCTCTGCCTGCCTACGAGCAAGTGATGAAGGCGTCCCATGCTTTTAACCTGTTAGATGCTCGTCACGCGATCTCAGTAACCGAGCGGCAGCGTTTTATTTTGCGCGTGCGTACTTTGTCGCGAGCCGTTGCAGAGTCTTACTATAATGCACGTAAAGATTTAGGATTCCCTTTGGCGCCAGAGCCCTTACGCAAAGAGTTGCTTGCCTGTGATGATGAAAATACATCAAAAGGAGCTGCGTAATGAGTCAGGATTTTTTAGTTGAATTAGGTGTTGAAGAATTACCACCAAAGGCTTTATTAACTTTATCTAATGCATTTACAAAGGGTATTGAGCAAGGCTTAAAAGACAATGATTTAAGTTTTGATAGCATTAAATCCTATGCAACACCAAGGCGTTTAGCCGTTGTTGTTAATGGCCTTGCTGAACAAACCGCCATTAGTGATGTGGTTAATTGGGGGCCACCGACAAAAATAGCCTTTGATGGCGAAGGTAACCCAACCAAGGCAGCTCTCGCCTTTGCCAAAAAAAATAACATCGAAGCAGCGGACCTAGTCTCCGAGAACGATGGTAAAGCCGATAAGCTTGTCTTTAGAACCCAAGCAGGTGGCGAGCCGGCAATTGGTTTTTTAGAGGGCATAGTGCAGCAATCTCTCGCTAAATTACCTATTCCAAAACGTATGCGTTGGGGTGCAAATCGTTATGACTTTGTGCGCCCTGTGCACTGGTTAGTTATGCTGTTTGGTAGCGATATTGTTGATGCTAATATATTAGGTCTGCAAGCAGATAGGCTCACCCATGGACATCGCTTCCACTGCAATGAAGTTATATCGATTAGCCACCCCAAAGAGTATGCGGCTCAGTTACAAAGTGCCTACGTTATGGCCGATATCGATGCACGCAAAGAGCGTATTCGTGAGCAAGTAATAGCCGAGGCTAAAACTGTTGATGGCGAGGCTGTAATTGATGAGGGCTTGTTGCAGGAAGTCACGGCCTTAGTCGAGTGGCCAGTGGCATTAATGGGTCGTTTCGAAGAGCGCTTTTTAAGTGTACCAGCAGAGGCGCTTATCTCCTCGATGAAAGAGCATCAAAAGTATTTTCATTTAGTTGATCAACAACAAAACCTGCTGCCCTATTTTATTACGGTATCAAATATCGAGAGTAAAGATCCTGCACAAGTTATTGATGGTAATGAGCGCGTTATTCGCCCACGCTTGGCCGATGCCGCTTTCTTTTTTGAGACTGATAAAAAGACGACCCTTGAGGGTAAGCGTGAGCAACTTAAAAAAATTGTGTTTCAGGCAAAGCTCGGCACTATTTTTGAGAAAACAAATCGAGTCGCCAATTTGGCGAGAACAATTGCAGTGCAAATAAATGCTGACGAAGCTCAAGCTGAGCGAGCCGGGCAGTTGTGCAAATCTGATCTTGTGAGTGAAATGGTATTTGAATTTGCCGATATGCAAGGTATTGCGGGCTTTCACTATGCAATTCATGATGGTGAAGACAAAGACGTGGCGCTTGCAATGAATGAGCACTACATGCCACGCTTTGCGGGTGATAATTTACCCACATCAGCTATTGGTGCTACGGTTGCTTTGGCTGATAGATTAGACACCTTAGTAGGTATTTTTGGCATTGGCGAGCAGCCAACGGGCTCTAAAGACCCATTTGCCCTACGCCGAGCTAGTGTGGGTGTATTACGCTTGTTGGTTGAGCAGAAGTATAATTTAGATTTACGTGAGCTATTAGCATTAGCTTTTACGCAATATTCTGGGGGTGATAAACCATTACCAGAGGGCGAGGCGGTTATTGAGCAGGTATTGCAGTATATGCTCGATCGTTTTCGTGCTTGGTATGAAGAGCAAAAAATACCCGTAGAAGTCTTTCAGGCCGTTAGTATTAAAGAATTAAGTTATCCGCTAGATATTGACCAGCGCGTACAGGCGGTTAACCATTTTCGCCTGCTAGAAGAGTCTGTTGCTCTATCGGCAGCTAATAAGCGTGTGGCAAATATATTATCGAAGGCGGGTGGCGATATTGCATCCTCAATAGATGATACACTTTTACAAGAGCCTGCTGAGAAAGCATTGGCACAAGCTGTTGGTGCTAAGCAAAAAGAGCTTGCTCCTTTGTTCGAGGCACGTGATTACAAAGCAGCACTAAGCTCACTGGCTTCGCTTCGAGGTGTGGTTGATAATTTCTTTGAAGACGTTATGGTAATGGCAGATGACGAGGCGCTTAAAAACAATCGTCTTGCCTTATTGTTGCAACTAAGAGGCTTATTTTTTGAGATTGCAGATATTTCTTATTTATCGGCAACCAAATGATCGTTGCGAATAGCAAATTTTTATTTGTTGTTTTAGGTGGCTCACTTTAGGTCTGTATTATTATGAAACTTGCGCTACTTGGCCGTGATGGTGTTATTAATAAAGCAGTTGCGGGGGGCGTTAATCACCGCACTAAACTCGAATTGATTAGCGATAGTGTTAGTGCCATTGCGGAATTAACTGCTGCGGGGTACTTAGTAATTGTTGTAACTCATCAGCCGGGTATTAGCAGAGGCTTGTTGGATCTTGATGAGCTAGAAGCGATTAATAGTGAAATTACTATTAAGGTTGAAAAAGCAGGCGGTGAGATCGTTGCATTTTTTTATTGCCCGCACGATGAGCAAGATCGTTGTCACTGTCGCCCACCAGAAACAGGCTTGCTTGATGCCGTTGAAATGGAGTTTGATTGCGATGCATCACGAGCGGCTTTTTTTTGTGTAAGCAATGCTGAAAAAGACCTAGGTAATGCTAAAGGTTGTACGATATACGAATGTACAAATGACCTCCCATTAAGTATGCATGTTAAGTGCTTGCTTAAAAATAATTAATTTAAATCAATAACAGTTTTTCAAAAATTATTATGTTGCTGTTTCGCTCTATTATTTTTTATGTGTTTTATGCACCACTAACCATTTTTTTTGGGACATTAAGCCTGTTGCTATTGCTTTGCCCCAAAAAATTTGGACAGGCTATTATTGTTTATTGGAATGCATCGGCGCTATTCTTACTGCGTTGCTGTTGCAATATTCGCTACGAAATAACCGGAAAAGAAAATATTTTAGATACGCCTTGTGTGATTGTTGCCAATCACCAGAGCCCTTGGGAAACACTGTTTTTGCAATGGTATTTTAGGCCAATTTCTGCGGTGTTAAAAAAGCAATTGCTGTCTATTCCTTTTTTTGGTTGGGGTTTAAAAGTTACACAGCCAATCGCTATTGATCGAGCCAACCCTGTTCAAGCCATTAAGCAAATTAAAACCGATGGTGTTGATCGCCTCAAAGCTGGAAATAATATTTTGATATTTCCCGAAGGTACAAGAATGCCGGTTGGCGAGCTTGGTAATTATAAACGCAGTAGTGCTGATATTGCGAAACAAGCGGGCGTTCACTTAGTACCGGTTGTACATAATGGTGGTGAGTATTGGCTGAATAAGAGTTTGTTAAAGCGTCCCGGTGTTATCAAAATTGTTATTGGCAAGCCAATTGATATTGGTGATAAGAATACAAAAGCATTAATGGAAGATGTCAAAATATGGACGCATGAACAACTAAGTGCAATGGCAGACAATAACTAGTCAATAGTGACTATATACTCACAAATCAATGACTTTAGAGACTAATAATGATTACTTTTTTTTGCACAGGTGGTACCTTCGACAAAATCTACTTTGATGCAAAAAGTGAATTTCATGTTGGCGATCCGCAGATTATCCCCCTATTGAAAGAAGCTAATCTTGCTATCGAATACGATGTTGTATCGCTGTTAAAAAAAGATAGTCTCGATATGACCGACGAAGATCGTCGATTAGTAAGCGATAGCGTTATTGCTTGTGCTAGTGAAAAGATTGTTATAACACATGGCACCGATGGTATGGTTTCCACGGCCCAACAGTTAGCCAAGCAAAGCTTGGGTAATAAAACTGTGGTGTTGGTGGGTGCGATGCAGCCTGCCAGAATGCGCTACAGTGATGCAAACTTTAATCTAGGTTTTGCGGTATCAGCAGTACAACTATTACCGGCAGGTATTTATATCAGTATGAATGGCCGTGTCTTTCCTCATGACAACGTGACCAAAAATTTAACGGTAGGGCAGTTTCAGGCGCTAAATTAAGTGGGTAAGCGATAAACAATTTATGCTTAATGGTATAACGGTTTTATAACTAGAGAGCATGAGCGGATATCTTTTGAAGCGGCTTATAACTTTCTTATTGTAAAAACTCTCTTCTTTTCGTTATAAGATCTTAAAAAACTTAACCCTCGAGGGTTCTTCTGACTATACTTTTTATCACACACAACAATTATGTGTAATTACAATTAAAAAAGTAAGGAGAATCCTGAGTGTTCGAAGTAGTAAGCCCAGAAGATTTCATGAAGATTGGTGGTGATAAGCCTAGTCACTTAAAAATAGAAGAAGCTCTAATAAAAATGGGTGGTGATGGTGCCACAGGTGGTACATTTAAAAAAGATATTCTTAAAATGGCGGGGTGGACAGGTGGTGCTTTAACGACCTATGCATCTCGATCAGACGTTGCTGCGGAGGCATTTAATCGGGTGCGTGAAGCTCTTGAAACAGCCTCTTCAGCAGATGATTTAAAAAATAAGCTTGTCCACTGAGTGTATTTTTTTACTTAAAAAACTCCTAGTTAGTAAGCAAATGACTACTTATCGTCTTTTATTAAATAAAGATGATAAGTAGTAATAAGTTTAGTGGCCCCTTTAGCTAAATATCCCTATATTCCGTCTTATACCCTAGTGTCTCAATAGAGTATACCGGTATCCTTTCGGCTGCTAATTGCTTTAATCACGCAGTAGGCTATGTTTATATAATAAACAATAGAGGCGGTAAGTCCTTAAATCGCGCTATCTCTGTTTGAGCATATAACATGCATACTGCCTTTATAGTGCTGTTCTTAAAAAGCTTTGAGTTAATGAAAGATAGGTTAAATATTTTGCCATTGAGAATGCAATGACTTTGTATCCTGAGCCTCGCAATGAAGTCGCTAGACTGGCCGCAGTAAAGAGTTATAAATTGCTCGACTCACTACCCGAGCGAGAGTATAACGATATAGCGAAAATTGCAGCGATCATTTGTGATGTCCCTATTTCGACAATAGCGTTATTGGATGAGTCACGGAAATGGCATAAAGCAAAATACGGTATCGATAAGGATTCAGTTCCCCGTTCTGTAGCTATCTGCAGCTATACTATCCTTGATGAAACGCCCCTTGTTGTGCCTGATACCAAAAAACACGAGATATTTTGTGATATTGGGATGGTTACTGATCCACCGCATGTACGTGCATATGCAGGTATTCCCTTGATTGACGATAATGGTTATGCATTGGGTACTTTATGTGTAATTGACCTAGTCCCGAGGAATTGGGCGTCATCACAAATTGAGACATTGTGTGCGCTGGGGCGCCAGATAATAGCGCTGTTTAATCTACGTAAAGCGTATCTGTTATTGGAGGCTCAACGACAAGAACTGGAGTTTCTTAATTACCAAGCTCGTCAAGAAAACAGTAAATTAAAAGAATTGAGTAAGTTGGATGAGTTGACAGGGGCTTTAAACAGGCGTGGGCTTAATCTGGGTATTGAGTGGATGCTGGAGAAATTTAAAGAAAATCCAGTCCCCTTTTCTTTATTAATCATCGATATTGATCACTTTAAGCAATTCAATGATACATTTGGCCATTTAGAGGGGACCGAATATTGACTGATATTGTGTCTATTTTCCAAAAAGTAGCCCGAAATACTGATTTGATTGCCCGTTATGGTGGTGAGGAGTTTGTCATAATTCTGCCTGATACCGATGCACACTTAGCCCCCAAAATTGCGGAGCGGTACCGTGATCTTGTTAGTGTGGATGAGTCCATTAATAACACAACAGTTAGCATTGGTTTTACAACCGTTAAAACTGGTGATGATGCAGACAAGCTTTTTCAGCGTGCTGATAAGGGGCTTTATCAAGCGAAGCAAGATGGGCGAAACTGTGTTGTCGAGGTATGTGATTTTTTACCAACTGCCTGTATTTTCCATCGATGACCAAGGTTCCATGGGTTTGAGTGAATCACCTTTTTGTAATAATTCGATAGAGATGCCGTCGGGTGAACGGATAAACGCCATATGCCCATCGCGGGGTGGCCTATTAATGGTTACACCTTTATCAGCTAATGCTTGGCAAGTTGCATAAATATCATCTACTCGATAGGCAAGGTGACCAAAGTTACGCTCGCTATCGTAGTTTTCTGTATCCCAGTTATAGGTCATTTCGACCATCGGTGCTTTATCTTCTTTGGCACGTTCGATATCTTCAGGAGCGGCAAGAAATATTAAGGTGAATCGGCCCTTTTCATTATCGTAACGGCTAACTTCGGCTAAGCCTAGCTTATTGCAATAAAAATCGAGAGACTCTTCGATATTATTAATGCGGATCATAGTATGTAAATACTGCATATTTGGGCTACCTGTATATGGGCAAATAAGTTATTGGTGTGTTTTAGCGGTTATTGATTTAAGTATCTGTCTTTCAAGTCCACATAGTGTTGTGCTGAGTAGGTAAAATAGCTTTTTTCAGCATCTTTTAGGGGGCGAATCTCTTTACAAGGGCTACCCATGTACATAAAGCCACTTTTTAGCGTTTTACCTGGTGGCACTAATGTTCCTGCACCAATAACAACCTCATCCTCGACAACGGCGCCGTCGAGTACCGTCGAGCCTATACCGACTAATACACGATTACCGATGGTGCAACCGTGTAAATTGACCGAGTGACCAATAGTAACATCATCCCCAATCGTGAGAGGAAAACCGCCATCATTTGATTCATTGGCATGTGTAATGTGGAGTACGGCGCCATCTTGAACACTGGTTCTGGCACCAATACGAATGCGGTTCACATCGCCACGAATAACGGCACAAGGCCAAACAGAGGTGTCATCACCTAAGTGGATATCGCCAATCACGACTGCAGCGTGATCTATAAAGACTTTATCACCAAGTGTTGGAGTGACACCGTTAAAGGTCCGTACGGCAGGGGTGTTAGCATAGTCGTTATCTATTGTAGACATAGTAAATCGATCCATATAACTTGTTTAGTATTAATGATATTGTCAACTTTTAACTCATTTAGATCAATAAGCAAAAGGCCTATGACCGCGATATGAATAATCCATTACTTGAAGAGCATCATCTACCACCATTCAATGCAATTGATATTAAACATATAAAGCCCGCTATTGAGGCACGAATTAAGCAGGTATGGTCGGTACTTAATACGCAGCTTGCAACTATTGAGCAAGGCGAGGCAGCATCTTGGGAGAATATTGTCGCCCCCTTTGAAGAGGCCTCGGATTTACTGAGCCAGAGCTGGTCACCGGTTAGCCACCTTAATGGCGTACAAAACAGCGATGAGCTACGCGAAGTTTATACCGACTGCATACAACTGCTAACGGATTTTGGTACGGCAATTGATCAACACCAGCCTTTATTTAAGGCATATAAGTCACTGGCAGCTAGCGAAGGCTTTAGTGCTTTATCTGCCCCCAAGCAAAAAGTTATTCAAGATGCGCTGCGAGATTTTCGCCTAGCCGGTGTTGCGCTTGATGATGATAAAAAAGGGCGTTATGGGGAATTACAAAAGCGCTTATCGACGCTATCGATGAATTTTTCTAATAATGTTCTCGATGCCACCCAAGATTGGTTTATGCATTTTGAAAACCAAGAGAGTTTAAAGGGCTTGCCCGAAGGTGCCTTGGCGAGTGCTCAGCAAGCGGCTGGGCAAAAAGAGTTGGATGGTTATGTAATTACCTTGGATATCCCATCTTATATGGCGGTTATAACCTATGCCGACGATCGAGCATTACGTGAGAAGATTTACACGGCCTATGCGACAAGAGCAACAACAGGAGAGTGGGATAATACACCGCTTATAAAAGAGATTCTAAGCTTGCGTTATGAGCTTGCTCGCCTACTTGGTTTTGAAAGCTATGCTGATTTGTCATTAGCGACAAAAATGGCAGAGTCAGTGGCGCAGGTTGAGAGTTTCTTAAGGTTGCTAGCTGAAAAATCCTTGCCTGTTGCACAAAAAGATCTACAAGAATTAAAAGACTTTGCAGCGAGCAAGTATAATTTGAATGACCTGCAAGCATGGGATGTTTCCTATTACAGCGAAAAATTGCGCGAGCGTGATTACGCAGTTTCGCAAGAAGAATTAAAACCTTATTTTCCTGCTGAGCGTGTTATGGATGGTATGTTCTCGGTTGTTAGCAAGCTTTTTGGTATTACTATTGAGCGTGTCGATGAGGTTGATGTTTATCACAAAGATGTACGCTTTTTTGTTATTAAAAAAGATGGAGACGTTCGCGCTTATTTTTATTTTGATATCTATGCACGAGATAAAAAGCGCGGTGGCGCATGGATGGCAGATTGCAGAACGCGCCGCTTACGTGATGATAAAATTCAATTGCCCGTAGCTTATCTTACTTGTAACTTTACGCCCCCAGTTGGCGATAAACCCTCACTACTTACGCACCAAGAAGTGACGACTCTGTTTCATGAGTTTGGTCATGGCCTACACCATATGTTAACGCAAATGACAGAAGCTGCTGTAAGTGGGATAAGTGGCGTTGCTTGGGACGCTGTCGAGTTACCTAGTCAGTTTTTAGAAAACTGGTGCTGGGAAAAAGAAGTGATACCGATGATCTCTGGGCACTATAAAACAGGTGAGCCATTACCCGATGACCTATTAGATAAAATGCTAGCCGCGAAAAACTTTCAGTCGGGTATGCAGATGGTAAGGCAGCTTGAGTTCTCGCTGTTTGATTTTTTATTGCATGCGCAGTACAGCGATACTAATCCAGTTGAGCCTCAAGATATATTAGATAGTGTACGTAAAGAAGTAGCCGTCATGGTGCCACCAGCCTTTAATAAATTTCAAAACAGTTTTAGCCATATTTTTGCAGGTGGTTATGCTGCTGGTTACTACAGTTATAAATGGGCAGAGGTGCTATCGGCTGATGCTTTTTCGCTGTTTGAAGAGCAAGGAATTTTTGACCAAAAAACAGGAGAGAGCTTTTTAAATACGATTTTATCTAATGGTGGCTCTCAGGAACCAATGGAGTTGTTTAAAGCGTTTCGTGGTCGAGAGCCTAAAACTGATGCATTACTGCGCCATGGTGGTATTGTTTAACGCAGCATTCATTTACTAGTAGCTGGTTTACATATATTTGTTAGCCAGCTTTTAATTTTTTTAATAAGCACTGTATAAAAAATGTCAGAAAAAAGTAAAAAGCGCTTTATCGCAGGTGCAGTTTGTCCAAGATGTTCTCAAATGGATAAGTTGGTAATGTATAAGCAAGAAGGTAAAACTTTTCGCGAGTGTGTGAGTTGTGACTTTAAAGATGAAATGCGTTTTACTAATGCTCGACAAGAGCTACAAACCCGTGTGAACACACCGGAAGACGTTAAAAAAGATCAAACTCAAGTCTTAACTTTGGAGCCGGGTAATTTTTCTAAAAAATAATAACAATTTATAAATCGATGGTTACTTTTAATACGCACCTAGCTGTAATTTGATGCTCAAATCATTACTAAAACAAGGCCATTTATCTTTTACATCCTGCCAGTTATCTTTACTCATTTGCTCAAGAGCTCTAATGGATTCTGGCTCATCAAACACAGACCTATCCGATACCGTAGTCTCTAAAGAGAGTAGCACTAAGTGGTCGAGCTGATTGGCGAGTCTATCGCCAATTAAAGCATGGCAGATAATATTATCCATGCTTATGTCTAGAGGGCTTAGAGGGTGGCCAAAACTTGTGATTTGATCGTTTAGTTCTTCTAATAAACGGTTGGATAAATACGCTTGATAGAGCAATCGCTGTAAACCTTGGTATTCCAATAATATCTCGGGGGGCTTAATAAAAAACATACAAGCTAAACTGCTAAAAGGCTTTACGTAACTGTAAGTTTTTGACTCTAAGGCGAGGGCATAAATAGCACTTAAATAATCTGGTGCCGAGTTTATATAGGACGTAATAAATTCAAAAATAGCTGTTGAAGGCGAAGCTGAACTAATAGTGACCGCCTTATGCAAATTACCCATATGCGTGTCGATATACTCGACTAGGGAATGTTTTGCCTGTTCTTCCTGTGTGATTGTTTCTATATGTTGGTATAGGTCACGCAACGTATTGTTCATAAATAGATCATATTTTTAAATTAATAGAGATAAATTATTACTTTAGTCGTAAAAAATGTCTTTTTACGACTAAATATAAGCATAGACCATATTTATGTTCTATCATGTAGATGGTACTATTGGGGCGCTGTCTATAATCCGATCACTTTAGTCTGCGGTATTTAATATAATATTACAAAAATATACTGCCAACTGTGAAATTTAGTATTTATTCTATAGTGTATTGCGTTATCTAAGGCATCACTTGCACAACATAAAGTTATAAGTGTCTTCTAAACTTTTGTCGCTAGCTTAAGAAGATCACACTAAATTTGGTTTCTTAGTAATAAAGTAATAAAAAATAAGAATAAGTACCAAAATATTTAGGCCATAGTAAAAATAATAAATGGCTAAAACAATTAGTAATCTGCTTGTTGGTTATTAATTGACCTTTAATAATAATATAGGGAGACTTTGGGGCAATGTTAATCACTATCAACCGGCTTAAGGCTTGGTTATTCACACCTGCTCTGCTACTGCTGAGTAATGCTCAAGCAATAGCACAAGAGGCTGAGCGATCCTCTATTAATATGCCAATAGGTGTGACACCTGTTAGTCAGGATGTATATGGCCTGCATATGACAATGTTTTGGTGGTGCGTTGCCATCGGCGTTGTTGTTTTTGGCGTAATGTTCTACTCGATGATTGTGCACCGTAAATCGAATGGCGCAAAAGCATCTAATTTTCATGATAGCCTAGGCTTGGAAATTACTTGGACTGTTCTCCCCTTTGTAATTCTCATCATTATGGCGATTCCCGCTACATCAAGCTTGGTTAAACTTTATGATACCTCGGAGTCCGAGGTTGATGTGGTTATCACGGGCTATCAGTGGTATTGGGGTTATGAGTACCTTGACCAAGATGTTAAATTCTTTAGTCGCCTAAGTACCCCCCAAGAGCAAATTTATAACCAAGCACCAAAGGGTGAGAACTACCTACTCGAAGTTGATGAGCCTTTGGTGATCCCTATCAATAAAAAAGTACGTTTTCTTGTTACCTCTAATGACGTCATTCACGCTTGGTGGGTGCCCGATCTTGCCGTTAAGCGCGATGCTATTCCTGGTTATATTAATGAGTCTTGGGCAAGGGTTGAAAAGCCGGGTACTTATCGAGGTGTCTGTGCTGAGCTTTGTGGTAAAGATCATGGTTTTATGCCCGTTGTTGTTAAAGCCGTCGAGCAAGATGAGTACGACACATGGCTTACCGAGCGTCGTGAAGCGGCTGCAAAAATTAGAGAGCTTGCCAAGAAAACCTTTAGCCTTGAAGAGTTAATGGCACAGGGTGAAGAGGTATATAACAAGGCATGTGTTGCTTGTCATGGTGTTAATGGTGAGGGTGGCGTTGGTAAAGCTATTGCCGGCAGCCCGATTGCCACCGGCGATATCGCTGCACATATCGATATTATTGTTAATGGTAGTAAAAATAATCCATTGATGGCGGCTTATAAAGAAACTCTATCAGAAGTAGATACGGCGGCAGTGATCACTTACCAGCGTAATGCGTTTGGTAATAATAAGGGCGATGTGGTGCAACCCATCGACATTCTTAAATTCAAGCAAGGCAAGTAGAGGGGAATTATTATGGCTCACGGTCCTGCTAAAGGCTTTTCTCGGTGGTTATATACCACTAATCATAAAGATATTGGTTCAATGTATCTTTGGTTTAGTTTTGCAATGTTTTTACTTGGGGGTGTATTTGCCTTAGTGATTCGTGCAGAGCTATTTGAACCGGGTTTGCAAATTGTTGAACCTGGCTTTTTTAACCAGATGACCACTATGCATGGTTTGGTTATGGTATTTGGCGCGGTTATGCCTGCCTTTGTAGGTTTGGCTAACTGGATGATACCGATGATGGTTGGCGCACCTGATATGGCGCTACCGCGTATGAATAACTGGAGTTTTTGGATACTTCCCTTCGCCTTTGCGATGATGGTTGCCACACTATTTATGGAAGGTGGTGGTCCTAACTTTGGTTGGACATTCTACGCGCCATTATCGACAACCTATGCACCACCGAGTGTTACCTTCTTTATTTTTGCTGTGCATATTATGGGTGCGAGCTCGATTATGGGTTCGATTAATATCATTGCGACCATCTTAAATATGCGTGCCCCTGGCATGACATTAATGAAGATGCCATTATTTGTATGGACATGGTTAATTACGGCCTACTTGCTTATTGCAGTAATGCCAGTGCTTGCAGGCGTGGTTACTATGATGCTAATGGATATTCACTTTGGTACTAGCTTCTTTGATGCAGCCGGTGGCGGTGATCCAGTGCTTTTCCAGCACGTTTTCTGGTTCTTTGGTCATCCTGAAGTGTACATTATGATCCTACCGGCCTTTGGTATTGTCAGTGCGATTATTCCAACCTTTGCGCGTAAGCCATTATTTGGCTACTCCTCTATGGTGTACGCAACCGCCTCTATTGCTTTTTTAAGCTTTATCGTTTGGGCCCACCATATGTTTACGGTGGGTTTGCCTATCGCAGGCGAGCTATTCTTTATGTACGCCACCATGCTAATTGCAGTACCTACAGGTGTGAAAGTGTTTAACTGGGTGACGACGATGTTTAAAGGTTCGATGACCTTTGAGACACCAATGCTGTTCTCTATCGCCTTTGTTATCTTGTTTACTATTGGTGGTTTCTCAGGGTTAATGCTTGCTATTGCTCCGGCCGATTTCCAGTACCATGATACCTACTTTGTGGTTGCTCACTTCCACTATGTGCTTGTACCAGGTGCTATCTTTTCCATTACTGCAGGTGTGTATTATTGGCTACCTAAGTGGTGCGGTAATATGTACAACGAAACAATGGGTAAGGTGCAATTTTGGTTAGCGTTTATTGGCCTTAATGTCACTTTCTTCCCAATGCATTTTGTCGGCCTTGCCGGTATGCAGCGTCGGGTGCCTGATTACAATCAATTCTTCGCCGATTTTAATATGATCTCAAGTATGGGGGCATTCTTGTTTGGTGCTGCGCAGCTTATGTTGTTGTACAACGTAATCTCCACAATCGTGAGCGGTAAAAAAGCAAGCGACGAAGTATGGGAAGATCCAGAAGGCCTAGAGTGGACTGTACCTTCTCCGGCGCCTTATCATACTTTTTCTACACCGCCACCGATCAAGTAATTCATTCTAGGGTGGCCTTGAGCCACCTTATTTTGCAATTACAGGAGACGAAACGAAGGTTAATAGGATGATAAAGAACTTTTGGAAAGATAATTCAACACCAGTGCTTTGCGTCAAATTAGGCGCGACGGTTATTGGTATGTTTATTTTCGCTATCTTTATTATGCCGCCTTTATATACCTTGTTTTGTGATATTACTGGCCTCAATGGTAAAACGGGTGGCCAGTATAATATTGAGACTAAAAAGGGTGTAGATAGCTTTGGTGTCGATACTAGCCGCGAAATCAAAGTGCAGTTTATTGCGACCAATAATGAAACTATGCCTTGGGAATTTAAACCCATTGATAAAACGGTAATCGTTCATCCTGGTGAAGCAACAGTCATAAAATATTATGCCCATAACCCAACAGACAGAGCAATGATCGGGCAGGCAGTACCCAGTGTTGTGCCTTATAAAGCTGCTGGTTATTTTCATAAGACAGAGTGTTTTTGTTTTAACTCACAGCCGCTTCAAGCGGGAGAAAGTGCTGAGCTTGGCTTAAGCTTTATTGTTGATATCGATATCCCCAAATATGTAAAAACAATTACTTTGTCTTATACATTATTTGACATTACTGGCAATTCGGAAGAAAACAAGATAAGCCAAAATACTGTTGTACCAGAGGTACTCCAGTTAGTTTCAATAAATTAAAAATATTTAAATGATATAAAAAGAAAAACGGAGAAATTTATGTCGGGCGAAGGTACATACTACGTTCCAGAGCAAAGTAAATTACCGATATTTGCATCAATCGGTTTATTTTTAACGGTCTTTGGGGCAGCAGGTTGGTTAAATGGTGGCGGCCCAACATTGTTTATTGTTGGTTTTATCATGTTTGCTATGGTGCTATGGAGTTGGTTTAGCATCGTCATTAAAGAGAACTTGCAGGGCCTTAATGATGCGCAGTTAAAGCGTTCTTACGTTTGGGCAATGGGATGGTTTATTTTTAGTGAAGTGATGTTTTTTGCTGCATTTTTTGGTGCGCTCTATTATATGCGTCAAATCGCATTGCCAGAACTTGGAGGAGACAACACAACTAATCAAATTTTATGGTCTGGTTTTGAAAATGTGTGGCCGCTAATGACAACGCCAGATATGGCAACTAATGGTGCTGATGCAAAGGTGCTTGGCCCCGATATTAATATGAGTGTCACAACGGCAGACTCTATTTTTACATGGCTACCGTTTTGGAATACAGCAGTTTTATTAACCTCTAGTATTACAGTGCATATTGCACATACTGCACTTAAAAATAATAACAAAAAAGGCTTTAATCTTTGGCTAGGTATTACTGTCGCTTTAGGTGTTATCTTTTTATTCTTACAAGCCGCTGAATATATTCATGCCTATGCAGAGAATTTAAAAATTCATCATGGTGCTTACGGTACAACCTTCTTTATGTTAACGGGCTTCCATGGTTTGCATGTAACAATGGGTACCTTTATGTTACTTGTTATGTGGTTACGCTCTGTACTAAAAGGCCATTTTAGCCATGAAGATTGTTTTGGCTTCGAGGCGGCCAGTTGGTATTGGCATTTTGTTGATGTGGTGTGGGTAGGTCTATTTATATTTGTTTATATCTTTGGCTAGAATGAAGTCGATTTATAGTAAAAAATAAAGCCATAATTCTATGGCTTTATTTTTGCCTGCTAGAGGCTTATTTGTTAGTGGTTTCTTTATTGGCCGCTTCATTGGTAATTTTATTAGCAGCTTCGGTAGCCTGATTTAATTGCTCCCGAGTTATTTTTTTATCCCAAGGCGCATTACTACCCAGGTGACCAGTAGCTAGACCATAAAATATAGTACCCATTAATAAAGAGGCTAGTATTATCCTAATACCTAGTGTGTAAAGGGTTCGTTTTTTTTGTGATTGAGCGTCTTTTATTAAAAAAACAAAACTACTGGTTAGGCTAATAACTAAGCCAATAAATAGCACAACGATAATTATTTTTATTATTAAGCCCATCAAAATATTCCTCGGTTAAGTAAACGGCAGTACCATCCTTATGCTAAATATATTCTTAAGTGTATTAAGAGAACAATGGAAAATAACGATAGTCGTTTTACTATTGTTGCCGGTACTGATCAATCTCGGCTTTTGGCAATTGGATCGTGCAGAAGAAAAAAAGCAGCTGCTGGCCTTTTACGAAAAACAAAGTGCGCTGGCGCCTATACCTTTAATTAATCTAATATCTAATAGCCAAGCTAAGTACCAAAATGTTACGGTTACAGGCAAGTATGACACCGATCATTATTGGTTGCTAGATAATCAACCGAGGGGTGGAAAAGTAGGTTATGAAATCATCATGCCTTTTAAATTTACGGATAGCTCGGGTAATACAAAAACATTGTTGATTAACCGAGGGTGGGTAAGTGCCGATGCCGACAGGCGAGTTTTGCCCATAATCAATACCCCCGAAAATAGTGTGAGTATTGAAGGCTATTTGTATCCCCTGCAAGTTAATGCGGTGATTAAACACAGCCAAAATGACTTGAAGGTTGAGTGGCCAAAGCGTGTTTTACAATTAGATAATGAGGCGGCATCAAAAGCACTTAGTGAAATTGTTGAACCTTTAATGTTGAGGATCGACGAGGAAAGTACAGGTGCTTTTATAACCCAGTGGCCAGTTATTAATACGCAGCCAGAAAAGCATCATGGCTACGCAGTGCAATGGTTCTCGATGGGCTTTGCGCTACTATTATTATATTTATGGGTTTTGTTTAGGACAAAGAAGCAATAAGCTAAAGGCAATCGCTTAGAATCATCAGTTTTTTACATGCTACATTTTTATATTAGAGAAAAATATGGACAACAATAGTGAATCAATAGTTGAACCAGTAAAAAAACGTAATCGTTTTAATGGCTTTTTAATTATCGCAATTATTACACTGCCAATGCTAATCGCTTATATTATGTTTAAGACCGGCTTGGGTATCCCAAGCTCTACCTCGAATAAAGGTACGCTTTTGCAACCGGCTCGCGATATCGAGGAGCTGCCCTTAAATAATCAAGATAATACCTTGGCTCGTTTAATTTCCGATGAGAAAAAACGTTGGCGAATGCTTGTCCCGGTTACTAAAGAGTGCGACGAGATTTGTCAAAACCATCTATATATTTCACGCCAAGTTCATATAAGGCTTGCCGAAAAAGCCTATAGAGTTGAAAGGGTTTTATTATTATTAGATACATTGTCAGATGATGCTATTGATAATTTAAAGAAAGAGCATCCAGAAACCGTTATGGTTAACACTACACCGGCTGCTTTTAATCAATGGCTCAGTGATAGTAACTTACCTTTATCCGCCGAGAATTATTATTACTTAATTGATCAGTCTGGATTCGCTATGATGCGCTACGATATTAGCCATAAGGGTCAAGATCTTTTAGATGATGTAAAAAAACTATTGAAATTCACCTATGATAATTAATCAATAAAATAGACATGCTTTTTAGAAAAGAAATAGAACATAAAAAACTATTTAAACTGGCACTTTCGGCTTTTGTCTTAGCTATTTTTGTCATTGTATTAGGTGCATTTACACGCTTAGTAGATGCGGGTTTAGGTTGTCCAGATTGGCCTGGTTGCTATGGCCATTTATTGTGGCCCAATGAAGCACACGAGGTTGCAGCTGCAGAGGCAAAGTTTCCCGATGCGCCTGTCGAGCACGATAAAACATGGCCTGAGGTCGTGCACCGCTATTTTGCAGGTACTCTAGGCTTATTTATTTTATCCATCGTTATTATTTCTATTCGGGAGAGAAAAGCGAAGCTAGCGCAATCTATACAAAAAATACCACTTAGACTTCCTCTCTTTTTATTAGCGCTTGTTATTTTGCAGGCGGCCTTCGGTATGTGGACCGTGACCTTAAAGCTATGGCCTAAGGTAGTGACAGCACACTTATTAGGCGGCTTCGCAACACTGACTTTTTTGTGGCTGTTAGTGCAGCGCTTGGGTGGGTACCGTTGGCAATTAACTGCAAGTCAACTAAATGGACTACAGGCGGTTAAGCCATGGTTGATAATTGGCTTGATTGTAGTTATCTGCCAAATAGCACTAGGTGGCTGGGTAAGTTCTAACTATGCGGCCCTGGCATGTCCTGATGTTCCTCAGTGTTTGAACCAATGGTTACCACCTGCTGATTTCAAAACAGGCTTTAATGTTTGGCAAGATATAGGCCCCAATTACTTGGGAGGCCAGCTAGATAACCATGCGAGAACCGCGATTCATCTAACTCACCGAATCGGTGCAATTGTTGTACTTGTCAGCTTGTTAATATTGGGTATTAAGCTACTACGATTAAAGGTAGCTGATATCTCCCGGTGGGCCTATGCGCTTTGGGGTGTTTTATTTTTACAATTACTACTCGGGGTGAGTAATATTATCTTTGCGCTGCCTTTATGGATTGCTGTTGGACATAACGCAGTAGGTGCAGTATTGTTGATTACTATAATATCGATTATTTATCGAGCATATACAGCGATAGCAAGTTCGAGCGAGATAGGCTCATCTTAGCTTTAATATATTAGTACTGCTCTATTAATAGTTTTACTATAACGACTACACATAACGATAAAAAAATGTCTAAAACAACACTATCAGAATCAAATATTAAACTTCAGCGCCCACTATGGCGGGATTACTTAGAACTGTGCAAGCCCAAAGTCGTTCTGTTAATGCTCTTAACCTCGGTTATTGGTATGTTGCTAGCGACAACAAGCTTTGTGCCGTTAGACATATTAGTACTTGGGAATTTAGGTATTGCCTTGTGTGCGGGTAGTGCAGCGGCTATTAACCATCTTGTTGACCGCCATATTGATTTAAAAATGATGCGTACCCACAATCGGCCAATTGCCAAAGGGCGTGTTGAGCCGCAGCAAGCATTAATCTTTGCCTTTGTGATAGGTTCGCTTGGTATGGCTATTTTGCTGCTTTTTGTAAACGCATTGACTGCTTGGTTAACCCTAGCGTCACTGCTGGGTTATGCCTTGATTTATACCTTATTTTTAAAGCGTGCCACGCCACAAAATATTGTCATAGGTGGTCTCGCTGGTGCGGCTCCACCACTATTAGGTTGGACTGCGGTCACCAATAGTATCGATGGTCATGGTTTATTGTTAGCACTAATTATTTTTGCATGGACACCTCCTCATTTTTGGGCGCTGGCGGTTCACCGTAAAGACGACTACGCAAAAGCAGATATCCCGATGTTGCCCGTGACGCATGGCGAGCGTTATACAAAATTACATATTCTGCTATACACTATTATTTTATGTATCGTTACCTTCTTGCCTTATCTAACAGGTATGTTTAATTGGTTGTATTTATTGGGTGCGGTTGTGCTGGGTGGCGGCTTTTTATATTGGAGCATTGTTATGCTCGTTAGCGATAGAAAAGATGCGCCAATGGAAACCTTTAAATATTCTATTATTTATCTGATGTGTTTATTCGTCATTATGCTGCTAGACCACTATTTATTACCCGTCGGTTCAGCCTTATAAGTTATCTATTGTTTTTCCGATTGTTATATCAGTGGGCACGATTGAGTTAATGAATACGCAAGATAAAAAAATTCTTAAAACTGTTGTTATTCTTGTTGCGGTTATGTTGACGATCTTGGGGTTGTTTCTTAACAAGATAACAACGCCACGCTTTTTGTCGAGCATAGAGTTAAAAGTGAATGGCTATATATTATTAAATGCAAATAAGGACGGTAGCCGCAAAGATTCAGAAAATATTTTTGGCGCTTATGATAATGATAAATGGACCATTGTCATTATTGATGAGAGTCAACGAGAAGCGATAACAGATTTATTAAGCAGCCTTAAGAATCCAATGAAGAGCAATACTGATGTTGTACTGCTAAATAATGAAATTAAAGCAAAGCTTTCGCAACAACTGCCAGATAGAGATGATATTATTGCTGTCGTCAATGAGAATAATAAATTAAGCGGCTATTTTAAGGCGCCTTTCGATAACAATAAAATGGTATTGACCTATTCCTCTGTATTCACTCACCGTTAATTTATGTTAAGTTAGCCACTGCCTCCTTGTTCTAGGGGGATTTATACTTGAGGTTTTTGAGGGTGATGTATGCAAGAGAAAAGTAATATTATTGCTCGTGTAGTGCATCTATCTGAAAGATCCAATACCCATAGCCACAGCCATCACCAAGCTATATTTGGTTTAATGGGGCATGCAGAATTTGAAATTTCGGGCAAGAGTGGATATATTCAGCGAGGCGTTGGTTGTATCGTGCCTTCTATGCATAACCATAGTTTCTTTGGCAATAAAGAAAATAAAATTCTTATATTGGATATTACTAATAACTTGCCGCTATTAGAGCTAGAGACTGCATTTGCCAGTAATACATTAGATCACATCTTAGATTCACCCAAATATTTTCAATTCGACCAAGGTATGCAAACTCTAATCGCTTCTCTATCGGGCGAGTTAGATGTGATGGCGGGTGACAATGCTGCTCCGAGCATGATCGGCCAATGCTTATTGCATAGTTTGTATCATCGCCTGCGTAGCGAGATTAGTGTGGAAGAGGTTAGCAATGTACGCGATCGTATCGACTTATCTCGCATTAAACGCTACATCTACGGAAACCTGACCGGAAAAATACATACCGCTGATCTCGCTCGATTATGTAACTTGAGCGAAAGTCACTTTTACCATAAATTTCGTGAGAGTATCGGTGTATCTCCTTATCAATATGTTATCGATGCTCGTATCAAAGCGGCATGTACGATGATTGAAGACACCGATAAACCGATCACAGAAATCTGTTTTACCTTGGGTTTTTCGAGTCAAAGTGCCTTCACCAACTCTTTTCGTAAAAAAATGGGCATCTCTCCTACGGAGTTTCGTAGCAAGGCCGCTTCTCGCAATAAATAATCAGAGCTTCTTAAAATCATAATTTTTTGCAAATAGCTAAGAATTTTCTGCAATTTAATTCCTTTTTTTCGCCGCATAATGTTTTGAATCTTTCAGGGTGAAGAACATCTATGGCTAATTTTGATATTAAAAAAATACTGCAAGCAGATAGCTTAGGTCTTTCTCTACAGGAATTATCCTCAGTTGTATCTGATTACTATTGCATTGACGAAGTCGCCTATATAGAGCAGTTATATGATCTAGCTTTTGATGAAAGTGAGCGACTAAAGATAAAAGAAACCGCAGAAAATATTATAGAACAGGTAAGGTCTAGCGATAACTCGCCCTTCTTTGACCTTGAAGAGCTACTGCAAGAATACTCTTTAAATGACGAAGATGGTGTGACGCTAATGTGTTTAGCCGAAGCACTGCTGCGTATTCCTGATGCCGCTACGGTTGACTCGCTCATAGAAGATAAGCTTAGCGGAAAAGAGTGGAGTCGCCACTTTAGTAAAGACAACACGCTATTTGTTAATGCCTCAACTTGGGGCCTAATGATGACGGGGCGTCTGGTTGATGTAAATGATTCATCGGTTGCTAAATTCTTTAAGAATTCAACAAAACCTATTATCAGAAAAGCCGTCGATCAGGCCATGCGTATTATGGGGCAGCACTTTGTATTGGGCCGTACGATAGAAGAGGCAATGAAAAATGCAAAGCCTTATATTAAAAAAGGCTACGACTACTCCTACGATATGTTGGGCGAGTCGGCGATTACTTCTGGTGAGGCGACACGTTATTATGAAAGTTATCGCGCAGGGATAGAAAAAATTGCGGCGAATTCATCGGATGCCAATCGTCATCCCTCTTTATCGATAAAACTATCTGCTCTACATCCCAGGTTTGAAGAAACGCACCGAGACCGAGTGCTTACAGAGCTTGTTGCTAGTGTAGAAAATTTAGTTGCCTTAGGTATTAAGTATAACGTGGGTATCACCATCGATGCCGAAGAAGCCGACAGACTAGAATTAACGATGGCTTTATTTGAGGCGATTTATAGCAAGCCTTTGGTGCGCGGCTGGAAAAATTTTGGCATTGTCGTTCAAGCTTACTCTAAGCGTGCCTTACCTGTTTTATGTTGGTTGACTAGGCTTTCAAAAAACTACGGAGATGAAATTCCGGTTCGCCTTGTTAAGGGGGCCTATTGGGATAGTGAAGTTCAATATGCTCAGGTGTTGGGGTTTTCGGGTTACCCTGTTTTTACTCGCAAAGAATATACCGATACCTCTTATCTGGCCTGTGCGCGTTATTTATTATCCGATGCGACGCGTGGTGCTATTTATCCACAGTTTGCTTCTCACAACGCACATACAGTATCTAGCATTAAAGTAATGGCACCTAAATCAAGGGCCTTTGAATTTCAGCGCTTGCACGGTATGGGCGATGACTTATACGACAGTGTGATTGCGACAGCAGAAGATACTCATATCCGTATTTATGCGCCCGTTGGCAGTCATGAAGACTTGCTACCCTACCTTGTGCGCCGCCTTTTAGAAAATGGCGCTAACTCTTCTTTTGTTCATCAGCTATCGGATACAAAAATGTCGATCGAGGCATTAATTAAACGGCCACTAGAGCGAGATTTCATTCGAAAGCGTACAGCCAAGCCTGTTATTCCAAACCCCGTTAATATTTTTACTGGCCGTAAAAATTCAAAAGGGATTAATTTAACGACGCTACATACGAGAACTGCCTTTATGAATTCTGTTGAGCATTTTAATAATAAGCAATGGCAAGCGAATCCAATTATCAATGGCCAAGCAGTGATGAAGGGTAAGGTGAATAAAGTTGTTAGCCCTTATGATCACAGCCAAGCTGTTGGTGAATATATCGAGGCCGATAAAACCCTTGCGCTGCAGGCTTTGCATATTTCACATAGTGCGGTGAGAGATTGGCAGTGCACATCCGTTGAGGCTCGTTGCCAAGTTTTAGAGTCCTTTGCGGCAAGTCTAGAGCTCAATCAAGCTGAGTTGGTAGCGCTTTGCCAACGCGAAGCAGGTAAAACGGTTCAGGATGCAATAGATGAGGTGCGCGAAGCCGTCGATTTTTGTCGCTACTACGCAGAGCAGGCGCGCGAAAAATTTATTGAGCCGATTATATTACCAGGACCCACAGGTGAGACTAATGAATTGTCTTTGAAGGGGCGTGGTGTATTTGTTTGTATTAGCCCATGGAATTACCCTCTGGCCATTTTTATCGGACAAATCTCAGCGGCATTGCTTGCAGGTAATACGGTTATTGCCAAACCTGCAGAAACAACAAGTTTGATTGCTCATCGAGCAGTCGAGCTACTTTTTGGGGCGGGCTTGCCTTTTGGGGCCTTACAGTTTTTACCAGGCTCCGGTGCTGTATTGGGTACGGCCCTACATAGTGATAACCGAGTCAGTGGCGTTGCTTTCACAGGCTCCAATGCAACAGCGCGACGAATTAATCAGGCCTTAATAAACCGTGACGACAATGCAGCAATTGCCACACTAGTTGCCGAGACAGGTGGCCTTAATGCAATGATTGTGGACTCGACTGCACTGCCTGAGCAAGTGGCTCGAGATGTTGTTGATTCGGCCTTTAGCGCGGCAGGTCAGCGTTGTTCTGCGCTGCGAATTTTATATGTGCAAGAGGATATAGCTGAGCGTGTACTGGAGCTTATTCGGGGCATGATGGAGCAGTTATCCATTGGCAACCCGCAATTGTTACGTACCGATGTAGGCCCCGTGATTGACCGTTTAGCACAAGACAAGCTACAAGCTTATATTGAACAGATGAAGTCTTCTAGCAAGCAATGGTTCCAAGTACCATTACCAGAGGCTTGCCAACAAGGAGCCTTTATAGCGCCAACTTTATTCGAGATCGACTCTATAAGCTTGATGAGCGAGGAGCAATTTGGGCCTATTTTGCACTTTGCGCGGTTTAAAGCGCAGGATATCGATAAGCTTATCGATGACATTAATGCCAAGGGTTATGGGTTGACCTTGGGTATTCATACACGTAATAAAACAGCCTATGAAAAGCTTGCTCATTCTATCAATGTTGGTAATGTGTACATTAATCGCAATCAGGTAGGGGCCGTCGTTGGTGTCAATCCTTTTGGTGGTTGTGGCCTTTCTGGTACTGGGCCAAAGGCGGGTGGGCCACATTATTTACTGCGCTTCGCTACAGAAAAAACCATCACTAATAATGTGGCAGCTATTGGTGGCAATATTGATTTACTCAATGCTGTATAAGCTTACTGTTTATAGTGGCTAATGTAGCAGTCAAAAGAGGATAAAAGTAAAACACAACTGAATCGTAGCTTTTTACAAGTGATCTTTTGGTGAATGGTGTTTAATCGACTGACATATATCGTTAATAATAATTAGGAGAAGATGATAATGAAGAACAGTAATCCAATATCAAAAATGATATACACAGCAGCCTTAGGGTTGTTAGTATTTTCAGGTGTTGTACAAGCTGATCAGCTAGATAAAGTGTTACAAAAGGGTGTGGTTCGTTGCGGGGTGGTTTTGGACTTTCCCCCGATGGGTTTTCGAGATGGTGACAATAATCCAGACGGTTTTGATGTACAGATGTGTAAAGACCTTGCCTCCGCCATGAAAATAAAGCACAAAGTTGTTGGCCTAACCTGGGCTGAACGTATCCCAGCTTTAGTGTCTGGTAAAATAGACGTAGCCATTGCTTCTTCTTCCGATACTCTTGAGCGTGCGCAGACCGTTGGTTTTACTATTCCTTATAATGTTTTCCAATTTGTTGCAGTATTGGCCCCAGGCGTTAGCGTAAATAGTTGGGAAGACCTGAAGGACTTACGTGTGGGTGCAGCCGTTGGTACAACCTATGAGAGTGAATTTTTAGATTATAAAAAATCAAAGTGGGCTGGTGGTAAGGGTAAATATGTTTCTTTTCAAAGCGAAAACGAATCATTTTTAGCCGTTAAGCAAGGTCAAGTTGATGCAATTATTGTAACCGACACGGTTGCTGCTAATAATCTTAAGTCTGGTAAATTTGGTGAAATCAGCCTTGGGCCTGTTGCACCATTTGGCGCAGATATTGTTGGTATGATGACCAAGCGAAAAGAGTTTGGTTGGATCAATTACTTAAATATTTTTATTAATCGTCAAGTCCGCTCTGGTCGCCATCAAGAAATATATTCTAAGTATGTTGGTGGTACTGCTCCTAGCCTTTCTTCTCTAGGCGTATATTACTAGTTGTTATAGCTGCTCTTGCAGCTAACTACTTGGAAAGCTATGTTGTGCAACACCAATAATAATAACAACATAGCTTAATAATTTTTCAAGTCTACGTATTTTGATGGGCATATTTTATGGACTATGAATTTTTATGGCGTCCAGTTTTTCAATCGCTCCCGCAACTATTGAAATCAGCACTGGTTACAATCGAAGTATCCATTATTTCGATGATAATAGGTTTGACCATTGGGCTGCTCTTATTTTTTGCGAGAAGCTCCACAATTTGGCTTGTGCGTTTTTTTGCCGGCGTTTGGATTGAAATCGCGAGAAATACACCCGCTTTGTTTCAGTTATTCTTTTTTAAATTCGGTTTAGGTGCTATTGGCATTATTATCGATTCTTATATTACTGTTGTTATGGCGCTTGCATTCAACACAGCGGGTTATATGGCAGAAACATTTCGCGGTGGGTTTAAGGCGATTCCTAGCTCACAACTAAATTCCGCCAGGTCCTTAGGGATGACATTTGTACAATCCCAATGCTATGTCGTTATTCCTCAAGTATTACGTGCCGTTTGGCACCCGATGACGAATCAATTTATTTGGGTGATGTTATTAACATCGCTAGGTATGTTGGTGGGTTTGCGAGAGCTGTCGGGCGAAACTCAGTTTTTATATTCAAAAACATTTCGAGCTTTTGAGTTTTTTGCCGCCACTGCCATTATTTATTATTGTATTGCTAAGTTAATGCTGCTGTTATTTCGGCTGATTGCTTGGCGTTTATTTAGGGGGCAGTAGGATATGGCTATCGATGTTTTTTCTGAACTGCAACCAAAAGACCTCTTGTTTCTTGGAGAAGCTGCCCTAAGAACCCTGGAGATCTCTCTGACGGCGATTGGTATTGGTAGTGTTTTTGGTGTTGTTTTTGGCTGGATGATGTCAGAAGGTAATCGCTTCATCACCTTTATTATTAATGCGATATTAGATATTTTTCGCAGCGTGCCATTGATTATACAGTTGATTCTTTTTGACAGCTTTATTTCTATTGCCGGCTACCCTCTGCCTGCGTTTGTTTCGGGTACCATTGTACTTTCCGTTTATACGGCGGCACTTGTTGCCAATGTTGCCCGTGGTGGTGTCGAAGCCGTACCAGCAAGTTTGCGTAAAGCATCGCGCTCATTGGGTTTAAGTTATTGGCAAGATCTACGCTACATTGTATGGCCCGTTGGTTTGAGAGCGGTTTTCCCATCGTGGATTGGTGTGGCATTAAGTGTCGTTAAAGATTCAGCGTTAGTTTCAGTAATAGGTTATGTTGAGTTATTGAAGGCGTCGCAAATACTCATTACCCGAACACAAGATACCTTTGTTATCTTAACGATAGCAGGCTTGTTTTACTTTGCTTTGTCTTACCCTATCTCTAAGGCCAGCGATTATATAGAAAGAAGGTGGAATCAGTGATTGAAATAAAAAATTTAAAAAAATCCTTTGACGACTTACAAGTTTTAAAAGGTATTGATTTAACCGTTAATAATGGGGAGGTGCTAAGTGTTATTGGCTCCTCTGGCTCTGGTAAATCAACATTGCTTTACTGTATTAATGCATTGGAGCCTATTGATTCGGGCTCTATATTAGTTGACGGAACTAGTGTCCACGATAAAGCAACCGATGTTAATAAACTGCGCCAAAAAATAGGTATGGTTTTTCAACAGTTTAATATGTTTCCGCATTTAACCGCCCAAGAAAATGTAGCACTGGCGCCTCGTAAAGTGAAAAAAATGTCAAAGAAAGACGCCATGGATTTAGCGGCAAGGCAGTTGGAGCATGTAGGGCTTGGTGAAAAGTTGGATTCTTATCCTAGCGCCTTGTCGGGTGGGCAACAACAGCGGGTGGCTATTGCGAGAGCCTTGGCGATGGAGCCTTCTTATATGTTATTTGACGAGGCAACCTCCGCATTAGACCCTGAGTTAGTTGGTGAGGTAGAAGACACTATGCGCATGCTCGCCAAAGAGGGTATGACAATGATTTTGGTGACTCACGAAATTAATTTTGCCAGAGACGTATCCGACAGAATTGCTTTTTTTCATCAAGGACGTATGGAAGAAATTAATACCCCCGAGCAATTGATTAATCATCCGGCCAGCGAACATACCGCTAAATTTTTGTCGAATGTTCGTTAGGGTCTATTGACGTTTCATTATTACTCCTGCCATCGGCTATTTTTTTAGCTGACAAGGCAGAACGAGAGCAGTGTAGTGGGCCTACATAAACGAGCTCTAACGTAGTCAGGTGGAAAAATAGTCATGGCCCTTTGGGTTGGGCTTAAAAAAGTGCTACTCTGCATTGCTCGTCGCTCATTTGGAACCACCAAACCACTCTCCTCACGCTTTGATTAGCGCTTTTTTAAACTCCAACAGGAGCAATAATGAAACGTCAACAGACCCTAGCTTCTGTGAAAAAAAATCATAAGGCCGTCGTTTATGCGTTGATTGCAGTGGCCATGTGGTCAACGGTTGCTACGGCATTTAAGCTTGGTCTACAGCAAATGACATTGCTGCAACTATTGACCGGGGCATCGCTTTTTTCCTTACTGATTCTAAGTGGCTGTTTATTATTGCGCGGGGAGTTTGCTATAGCGCTTACTACTTTTCCACAGCATGCCAACGCTATTTTTTTGTTGGCGCTACTAAATCCTATTTTGTATTACATTATTTTACTAAAGGCCTATGATTTATTGCCCGCCCAAGTAGCTCAGTCAATTAATTACACTTGGGCAATTACATTAACATTGCTTTCGGTGCCTATTTTAAAACATAAGCTTAATTTTAGAGATGCAGTCGCAATAGCCTTGGGTTATCTTGGTGTTGTGTGCATTGCCTTTGGCGGTAAAGGTGTTACTGGTGCCATCAATGTATTTGGGATTTTTCTTGCGCTACTAAGCACGGTTATCTGGGCAAGCTATTGGTTGCTTAATGCGCGGGATAAACGGCCGCCATTGATCAAACTTTTTCAGAGCTTTTTATTAGCGCTACCCATTTTGTTTTTACTGACGTTTTTTATCGATGGGTTTGCTCAGTATGCTGTAGCTAGTACATGGCTATATACCTTGTACCTAGGTTTATTTGAGATGGGTGTTGCCTTTATCTTTTGGCAGTTAGCCATGCATCATACGGATCGGGTAAGTAAAATTAGTACCTTAATTTTTTTATCGCCATTGCTTAGCCTTTTTATTATTAACAGCGTACTAGGCGAGCCTATTCAACTATTAACACTTGTTGGCTTAGGCTTAATTATCGGCGGTATTTTATATCAACAATATCCAGAAATTTTTGCCGACAATCAACCCGATTAAGTTGAATACCGCTTGATGAGTAAAGAGAGCATAAATAGCCCACTAGCACTGGCAACAATAGATGGCCCTGCGGGGGTATCCCAATAAAATGAGCTTGCAAGGCCCGCGTATACCGATAGGCATCCCAATAAGCCACCAATAAATACCATTTGTATTGGAGACTTCGATAAATACCTCGCAGCGGCAGCAGGGATGATAAGTAGAGCGGTTATGAGTAGTACTCCAACCACTTTGATAGCAACGGCAATAACCAGAGCCAGCATAAATAACAGTAAAAAGCGTACCTTTTTAACGGGTACTCCTTCAACTTGAGCCAGTTGCTCGTTAACCGTTATAGCAAGCAAGTGCTTCCAGAATTTCCACGTTAGCAAGCTCACAATCGCTAACACGATTAATATCATTATTACGTCGTTTTGCGAAGTCGATAAAATATCGCCAATTAAATAAAGGGTTAAATCAAGACGGCCGGTATCAAAGACACTAACAAGGATTAAACCTAGAGCAAGTGATGAGTGGGAGATAATACCAAGCAGGGTATCGCTGGGTAGTTGTCGCTGAGTTTGCAGTAGCACTAATATCAATGCTACACACAAACAGCTAACGATAATTGCGAGTTGAATATTAATCGTTAGCAATAAACTAAAGGCGATACCCAAGAGTGATGCGTGGGCTAAGGTATCACCAAAATAGGCTAAGCGTTGCCATACAACAAAAGAGCCCAAAGGCGCAGCAACTAAGGCAACACCAGTGCCGGCCATAAGCGCCAGCCATAAAAAATCTATCATTCTTTTTCCTCAAATGTAGCCTCGCAAACCTCACCGTGTAAATTATGGTCGTGATCGTGGTGGTGCGTATAAGCCGCAACATGGCTAATTGAGTTGCCAAACAATTCAATGTAGGCAGGGTGGTTCGAGACGCTTTCGGGGTGTCCGTGACAACAAATATGTTGGTTTAAGCAAATAACATTATCGGTTGATGCCATCACTAGGTGTAAATCGTGAGAGACCATTAGTACCCCGCAACCCAATTCGTCACGAATCTCGCTGATAAGTTTATAGAGTTGATCTTGCCCTTTGAGGTCGACTCCTTGAACGGGTTCGTCGAGAACGAGTAGGTTGGGCTTTCGCAGTAATGCTCTTGCCAGTAGGACACGTTGAACCTCGCCGCCCGAAAGGCGTGTCATATCGGTGTTAATTAAATCGGCAACGCCTGTTCTTGTTAATGCGGTGTTAATGTCTGCTTTTAGTGTTGAAGAACGGGTATCTACCAGCGATAAAAAGTGCTCCACATTGAGTGGCAGTAATGGATTGAGTTGAATTTTTTGTGGCATGTAGCCAATGCGACAATTATTATGCCTATGAACTTGTCCTGAACTGGGTTTTCTTAAGCCCAGTAAAAGATTTAATAGTGTTGTCTTTCCGGCCCCATTTGGGCCTATTATGGTAACTATCTCACGCTTTTTAATAGACAGGTCAATAGTATCTAGTAATACTTTATCACCGTCTCTTAGAGAGACTTCGGCAGCTTGAAGCAGTACATTGCTCTTCATATTAGCTGCATTCCTGGCATAGACCAGTAATTTCTAGCCATTGATCCTGAGCGGTAAAATTAAAATTTTGGCTGAGGGATTGAATTTTATTGGATAAGTCTTTGTCGATAAGCTCTTGGGTATGGTGGCACTTTTTACAGATTAAAAAGTAATTGTGCTGATGGACTTTATTGCCTTGGTGCGAGTGGGGGTGAGTACAGCCAATATAAGCATTAAGAGAATTAATACGGTGAATTAAACCTAAATCGAGCAAAAACTCTAGTGTGCGATAAACCGTTGGTGGTGCAATACGGCGCTGGGTTTGCTCCGAAAGTTGCTCGATTAAAGTATAGGCACCCAAGGGTTTGTGGTTTTTCCATATCAATAAAAGCACTTGCTCTCGCAGCTCTGTTAGCTTTGCGTTTTGTTGTTTGCAAATGCTTTGGGCTGCTATTAAGGCATCATCAATACAGTGTTGATGATTATGGCAATTTGACATAAGTATTTTCTACCAGCATGGTTTTAGGTTAGATTCTATTACAATTCCCTTAATTAATAATGTTATAATATAACATGTGATTTTAAATGATAAGTTATTAATTAGGCACTAGAGGCTACTATATTAGCAAGCCTTTTGTGTAAATATAGATGTAGAAGGGCAGTAGTATTTTGTGAGACAGTTTTTGGTAGGTCGTATCTTTTGGAGTTTTCTTTTTTTTCATCTCATTACTAGTGCTGCCGCTGTTAGTGCCGATAGTGAAAAAAATATTGTAACCAGTATTAAACCCTTAACTTTATTGCTAAACGAGCTGGCACTCCCTTCGGATAAGGTTGTTCAGTTAGTTAAAAACAGTAGCTCAGCGCATCATTACCAGCTAAAGGTATCGGATCGGCGCTTAATGCAATCAGCTGATATTATTTTTTGGATTGGGCCCGAGCTTGAAGTATTTTTGGATAAGCCACTTAAGCAGGTCAGACGATCTGGTTCTGGGGTAATTTCTACATTGAGCGAGCTGCAAAACCTCGATTGGCCTGAAAATGCCCATAAAAATCACAATCATGGAGGCCATAGTCATAGTCGTGACCCGCATATATGGCTGAACCCCATTAACCTGCAGGTTATGGTGGTAGAGATCGCTAAGCGGTTAAGCCAGATATCACCAGAAAATAGTCAGGCCTATGAGAAAAAAGCAGAGGCTCTAGTTAAAAGGCTAATGGACTTAGATGTGGACTTAAAAGAACAACTACTTAAGTCAGCAGATAAGCCTTTTGTTGTCTTGCATCCAGCTTATACACATTTTGTTGAGCGCTATGGACTACACCAAATTGACTATGTTGGTATTAATCCAGAGAGCCCTATTGGTGCAAAACATCTCTATAAATTAGGGAAACATAAACTGAGTTGCGTTTTTGGTGAGGTGGGTCAAAATCATCAACGTATAGAAAAAATTGCAACATTTTCTAAAGCGAGTGTTGGCTATTTAGATCCACTAGGGCTTAAGTTAGCAGATGACTCGAGCATTGTTGACCTACTTCGCAAGCTGACCAATGACCTAGGCGCTTGCTTAAAATAACTCTAAAGACTTACGCTATATTGCGGCTCGTCTCTCGATAGTTTTTGTGTCACTGCTATTAAATTGATTTGTCCGGGATAATAACAGTCCTTTACTTTGCAAATAATCTTTCTGGTTTTCGTCTAGTTCGTTAATAAACATAGAGTAGTGATCTGCTATGTTGGTATCTGGCGATGTGCAGCTATAGCGCAGTAAAGAAAAAACATCTTTTTGTTGGGAAAGGCGATGTCTTACGCCTGTTTTTGCTCGTACAGCTTTAACGAGTTGTTGAAGTTGATAAAGCGCAGCCTGAGAAAATAATAACTGGTTCATTTTAATCCTTTAATAATCTAACTTAATTATATTAAGTGTAGATAAAGTTATTTTTTTTGCTCAATAAATACTAAATATTTTGAGAGGTGTTTAACAAAACGCCTTATTTGAATACGTAATCGGTTATAGTAATACGTTATATCTGATACTTATTTCTATAAACGAATAGCGCCAAACTGAATAAACTCAACAACATACACAATGAGATACAAAATATGAGTGAAGTAATAAGCCCGCCACTAGTGTTGGTTGATGGATCTTCTTACCTTTATAGGGCTTTTCATGCCATGTTCAAGGCTGATTTACGTAACTCAAGGGGGGAGCCAACGGGTGCGATTAGAACCGTGACCAGTATGCTGCGACGCCTACAGAAAGACTATCCAAACAGTGTCATAGCGGTTATTTTTGATGCCAAAGGTAAAACTTTTAGAGATGAAATTTATACCCAGTACAAGGCAAATCGCCCGTCAATGCCCGATGATCTTCGATCACAAGTTGAGCCTATTCATCAAATTGTTCGCGCAATGGGTTTGCCGCTGTTAGTCGTCGAAGGGGTAGAAGCCGATGATGTTATAGGGACACTGAGTCATCAAGCAACCGATCAAGGTATCAATGTCGTAGTATCCACTGGTGATAAAGACATGGCACAGCTCGTTAATGAACATGTGACCTTGGTTAATACCATGACCGAAACTGTTATGGATATCGAAGGCGTCCAGAAAAAATTTGGCTTACCGCCCTCACTCATTATCGACTTTCTGGCTCTTATGGGGGACAAAGTCGATAACATCCCTGGTGTGCCCGGTGTTGGTGAAAAAACAGCATTAGCACTTTTGCAAAATTTAGGCAGCATCGATGCTATCTACGAAAATTTAGAAGCAGTAAGAACACTAGAGTTTAGAGGGGCTAAAAAAATGCCCGAAAAGCTTGCCGAAAACGAAGAGTTGGCTCGCCTTTCTTATCTTTTAGCGACTATTAAAGTCGATGTTGAATTGGATGTTAGAGTCAGTGATATTAAACAAAGTGAGGTTGATGTCGAAGCTCTTCGTTCGCTCTATGAAAATTATGAGTTTACATCCTTTTTGGAAGAACTGGATTCAGATGTCTCCGAAGCCTCTGAGGACGTGCAAGCCAGCGAAGGCGATTATCAAACGATACAGACTAAGGTGCATTTTAATCAGTGGTTAACACGCCTAAAAGATGCCAGTTTATTTGCCTTCGACACGGAGACAACCAGCCTTAACTATATGGAAGCTAAAGTTGTTGGTCTTTCCTTTGCTATCTCTCCTGGTGAAGCAGCCTATGTACCTTGCGATCATGACTATATCGATGTGCCAGAACAGCTGCCGCTAGAGTGGGTTTTAGAGCAGTTAAAGCCCTTGCTGGAAGATGAGCAAAAGGCCAAGGTTGGCCAAAACCTTAAGTATGACCGTAGTGTGCTTTTGAATCATGGTATTGAGCTTAGAGGTATAAAATACGACACAATGCTTGAGTCTTATGTACTTAATGCAACAGCGACAAGGCATGATATGGATAGCCTCGCCAAGCACTATCTCGCCAAAAAAACCATTAAATTTGAAGACATAGCAGGTAAAGGTGCTAAACAACTAACATTCAATCAAATACCCATAGAGCAGGCGGCGCCCTATGCAGCTGAAGATGCTGATATTACTCTTCAGCTGCACCAAACTTTACTGCCTCAAATATCTGAAACGCCATGGCTTAGCAGTGTGTTAGCGTCTATAGAGATGCCATTAGTGTCGATATTGTCCGATATAGAGCGCTTTGGCGCAGGTGTAGATGCAAAATTACTCGGTGAGCAAAGCCTAGAGTTAGGGCAAAGGCTCGATGAGCTAGAAAAGCAGGCCCATGAAATAGCAGGTGAGCCATTTAACCTTGGTTCGCCAAAACAGCTAGGTATTATCTTGTTTGAAAAACTCGAATTGCCTGTACGTAAAAAGACGCCCAAAGGGGCTCCCTCAACAGCAGAGGAAGTATTACAGGAGTTGGCCTTAGACTACCCCTTACCCAAGGTGCTTATTGAGTATCGTGGTCTATCAAAGCTTAAATCGACTTATACCGATAAGCTTCCACAAATGATTAACCCTGCTACTGGTCGTATTCATACCTCTTATCATCAGGCAGTGACTGCAACGGGGCGTTTATCCTCATCGGATCCCAATTTGCAAAATATCCCTATTCGTACGTCAGAGGGACGCAGAATTCGGCAAGCTTTTATAGCGCGCGAGGGATATAAAGTCGTCGCAGCAGACTATTCTCAAATCGAACTACGTATCATGGCGCATTTGTCGGGAGACAAAGGCTTATTAGATGCCTTTAATAAAGGTTTGGATGTCCATAGAGCAACAGCATCAGAAGTCTTTGATACTTCCCTTGAGTCTGTTACTTCTGACCAGCGTCGCAGTGCCAAGGCCATTAACTTTGGTTTGATCTACGGTATGTCGGCTTTTGGTTTGGCAAAACAATTAGGTCTTGGCCGTAAAGATGCACAACAGTATATAGATCGCTACTTTGAGCGCTATCCGGGAGTGCAAGACTATATGGATAGTACTCGTCAAGTAGCTGCCGAAAATGGCTATGTCGAGACGCTGTTTGGTCGTAGGCTGTATTTGCCCGAAATTAACGCTAGTAATGGTATGCGCCGACAAGCTGCTGAGCGTGCAGCTATTAATGCACCTATGCAAGGTACAGCTGCCGATATTATAAAACGGGCAATGATTCTGGTGGATGAATGGATCCGGTCCTCAAATTACAAGGCTAATGTTGTTATGCAGGTGCATGATGAGCTTGTTTTTGAGGTAGACGAAGGGCAGGTAGCTGAATTTATGCCTATTTTATGTCAAAAAATGCAAAATGCAGCAAAATTATTAGTGCCTTTGTTGGTAGAAGCTGCAGCAGGTAATAATTGGGATGAAGCGCATTAACTATTTAATAAATTACTTTAAGAGCGGCTGGCAAGATATTTATTAATATATAGAAATTATTTTCTGGCAATATTGATGAATGGTGGTATTGATTTTACTTTTAGCACCATCTCTAAATTTTTTTTGATATTTTGTTAAAAAAATTAAAAAAAATACAATTTTTAGTGAACTTTTAATTTAATCTTGAATCATATAATTGCCCTTTTATATTTTGCCTCCCCCTATGGCACCCCCCCGAGCATCTCGGGGGTCTATTTTTCGAGCTAATTTAATTGTCAAAAACAGGTTGTTTTTTGATCTTATTGGTTGTTTTTTGATCTAAATTTGTCTCAAATCAAGGCCTTAGGCACCATTCTTAAAAAAAGTTTGACTTATTTACTCCATCCCTTTATAAAAAGCGCTCTTCATATCTTTTATTAATAAAAATTTAGGGGGCAAATCCATGAAGAAAACTTTATTAGCAGTTGCTATTACGGCTGCATCAGTATCTGCAATGGCAGACACAAAATTATCTGGTTTCGTTAGTTATCGTGCTGGTTTTTTAGAAGACTTTAACGAAGGTGAAGGTTTAAGTGTTGATGAGCAAACTAACGCGAGCTCTCGTTTTCGTATTCTTTCTAGCATCGAAGCAAATGGCATCAAATATGGTATACGTGAAGAGTTCGGTCTAGGTAGTGGTCGCCGCCCTTCTGGTGATGACATTGGCCTTCGCTTCAATGAGCTTTGGGTTAAAGGTTCTCTTGGTAAATTCTCTCTAGGTCTAGGTAGTGAAGCTGGTGACGGCGCAACTGAGAAAGATTTCTCAGGTACTTACTTTACAACTAACTCTGAGTTAGAGACCTTCGGTAATATTCCTGGTCGTTTTGGTCTTATCCGTCAAGTAGATGGTGGCCGTACTGATCGTATTCGTTACGATACCCATAAACTTGGTGGCGTTGCTAGCTTAGCATTCTCTATTGATGAAAATGAAACATTCAATGGTGAAATTAATGCTGGTGGTAAAGGTTGGGCATTTGGTGCATTCTTCAGTGCTGCTGATGAAAACACTGCAGACACTAATACTCCTTCTAACCCTGCTGAAATTGGCGATAGATTTGGTTTATCTGTTGCTGCTAAGCTTGGTGGTGGTTTTAATATCCACGCTTCTTACGGTGAACGAGATGATTTTGATAATGCTGCAGGTGTTGAGCAAGATGGACACGAGTTTTTACGTCTAATTGCTGGCTACAGAACAGGTCATCACGCCTTTGCAATCGATTATCAGCAAGATGAAGATGATTCTGGTAGCGGTGAAGTTGAAACAGTTGGTCTAAGCTATGTATATCGTCCAACTAAAGGTGTTGAGTTCTTCGCTTCTGTTCGTCAGGTAGAGACAGATGGAGCTAGTTTAGCTTCTGCGCTTGACGGTGACGACGACGGTACTGGTTTCCTATTTGGTGGTAGAATTATTTTCTAATTATCACAACTTAGTTACTTCCTTACGAAAAATGCGCTATCATCCGGTAGCGCATTTTTTTATAGATAGGATTTTAAAGAGTAGTAGCATGAATAAAGCTGTATATATTTTAGCCGTACTATTGGTTGTTGGTTGCTCGAATACTACTCCTTTGGTTGAGCCTGAGGATGATGAAAGTAATCCAGAACAGTATAATCCCGGTGGTCTTTTTACGGGTGATAAAGGTGCATTTTCATTTAACGATTTCTTTAACCCTGAAAGGCGCAATGGCGATAGACGACGCTTTATCACAGTTACAGGCTCCGACGTTGATGTGCCTGCAATCGATCTCGATAGCTTTGAAGAGTTTGAGCGCTTTAAGGCATGGCGACGAGCCCAAGAAGAAGGCTCTGCTGAATATAAAGATTGGCAGGAGTTTCAAAAGTTTTTAAAGTTGAAAAAAGAAAACGAAAGCTGAGTTCATCTTAAGTAAGATAAATAGCGCTTACAATCAGTCCTAAATATTTAGTAAAAGCATCCATAAGTCCCTAAGAATTTATGGATCGAGTTCTCCCCTCATTATCAATAGCCACAAAGACAAAGTCACCCTCTGTGACTTTGATGTCTGTTTCATCGCCTTTGCAAATCCAAACCTCGACGCAGATACGGATAGAAGAACGCCCAATTTCATTACATTTTGCATAAAAGCTAATGGTTCTGCCAACGGTTACAGGTTTTAAAAAGGCCATGCTACTCATTGCCACAGTAGTGACTCTGCCATTGGCATATTGTTGGGCAATGTGCGCGCCAGCGGTGTCCATATGCTCGACTAGCCAGCCTGCTGCAATGTTTCCGTTAGCATTGACATTGGCACCGTTGGTAATCAGGCGAGTGACTAGTTTGCCTTCTGGCGTAGGGATGTGATCATCTAAAGTATCTGGCACTATTTGTTTCTTCTATTTGTTTTTATTGTTGGCAGCTATTATTAGTAATTGCATTGCAAGCTCAAGTTAGCGCGCTATTGTAGTTGCCGAATACTTTATGAGTAAATAGCTTATTACATTTTTCTATTATTTTATTAAAATAGGTGCTTTATTGTTGGCTGTCTGTAACAAAACTGTCATCATTGCTATTTATAATAATCTAGTAACGAAAGCCTCGGTATCTATTGAGTTTAATGTCATAGAGATTCGATTTAATCACTATCTAGCGTAAGGGTTAAATTATTTAATATTTGCCTCTTATCATATCGTTATTGATTGCCAATACTTTTAAACGTTTTAAGGCGCGTTGGAAAATTTATGAGTTTATCTGCTCTCTTTGTCCTGATTATGCTGGGCGCTACAGTCATTTATGTATTGGGACGTAGTCGATCTTTAGTATTAGCAAATAATCTAGGCGGAATCCGCCACCTGCATTCCCTTCCTTTGTATTATGGTGCGCAAGCAGCTCTCTGGTGTTTAATCCCTTGCCTATCTTTGCTTGCCCTATGGGTAGCCTTTGACGATAGTATTATTCGCCAAATTGCTATTCAGTACCTGCCTGAGGATAAGCAAAATCTCTCTTCTCAAGAATTAGCATTATTACTTAATACCATCGAAAATATAGCCGGTGGAGTGACATCTTTGCAGGCAAGCCCTGAGATGCAAGCAATTGCAGATCGTGTTGTTGGTTTACGGCAGTTAAGCTCAACTATACTGAGCGCTATTGTACTGAGTAGCTTGGTTTTGCTAGGTGCCTTAGGTTGGAGCAAAGTGAAGCCCGAGTACCGGGCGCGCAACAGCGTCGAGAAGACGTTTATGATCTTTCTCTTGGCTTGTTCCACTCTGGCAATTTTTACCACTGTGGGTATTGTTTTTTCAGTATTATTTGAGTCGATCCGGTTCTTCGACATTATCCCTTTGACTGATTTTTTATTGGGTACACAGTGGAGCCCTCAAACAGCTATTCGCGCAGATCAGGTCGGTAGCTCGGGTGCATTTGGTGCAATCCCACTTTTCACCGGTACGATGCTTATCTCTTTTATTGCTATGGTGATCGCAGTGCCTACGGGTTTAATGACTGCTATTTACCTGTCGGAATATGCCAATAATAAGATCAGGGCAATCGTTAAACCAATGCTAGAGGTATTAGCGGGTATCCCCACGGTCGTTTATGGGTTCTTTGCGGCGCTGACCGTAGCGCCGATGATTAAAGATGCGCTTCATGGATTAGAGCTCTCTATTTTAAGCTTTTCGATAGGCCCGTTAGATGTGTCTGGTGAGAGTGCGTTGGCTGCGGGCTTAGTGATGGGGGTGATGATCATTCCCTTTGTGTCGTCCCTATCTGATGATGTCATCAATGCTGTGCCTCAGTCCTTGAGAGACGGCTCTTATGGTCTTGGCTCAACACAATCAGAAACAGTTAAAAAGGTTATCCTTCCTGCAGCTTTGCCGGGCATTGTGGGCGCTATTTTATTGGCCGTTTCGCGTGCGATTGGTGAGACTATGATTGTGGTGATGGCAGTGGGTACCGCTGCTCGATTGACGGCAAATCCGCTGGAGTCCGTCACGACAGTAACCGTTCAAATGACAACATTACTTATCGGTGATCACGAATTTGATAGTGCCAAGACGCTAGCAGCATTCGCTCTTGGGCTTGTTTTATTTGTAATCACCCTAGGTCTAAACTTTTTCGCACTGCGCATTGTTAAGAAATATCGTGAGCAATATGACTGATAAAAAAATAAGTACGATTGATCTCGTCAACAAAAATTTAAAAAAGCGCTACCGAGCCGAAAAACGTTTCCAAGCTTATGGAATACTGTCAATTTGTTTCGGTTTGATGTGCTTGGTTTTTTTGTTTACCGACATCATCAGCAAAGGTACGAGAGGGTTTTTCTACCATTACTTACCTATAGAGATTCATCTTGATGCTGAGATTTTAGGCATTACAGATACCAACGATATCAATCAAATTTTAGCTGCAGATTACTCGACTCTTGTTAAAAAAAGAGTCTATGAAATCTTCGAAGCTAAAAAACGCAAAGAAAAGAAAAACGCACGTAAGCTTATAGCTATTGATGCCACAGGCTACAGAATACAGGCTCTATTAAAAACCAATGCCGCTGCATTGCTGGGTACGACAATTACTGTTAATGCTTTGGTTGATGATAAAGTTGACTTTTACTTGAAGCGTTTGGGTGAAAAAGGTGATCCCGGTACTGAGTATTTTAATGAAGCACAGCTACTGCTTATTGGTCAGTTACTTGAGAGAGAAGAAGGCGGCATTACCAAAAGTCTTAATAAAACATTCTTTACTTCGGGCGATTCGGCCCAGTCTGAAGAAGCGGGTATTTTGAGTGCATTTATGGGCTCACTATATTTATTGCTTGTCACTTTTTGCCTGTCGTTTCCCATTGGTATTGCAACGGCTGTTTACCTTGAAGAGTATGCACCCAAAAATAAATGGACAGACCTAATCGAGATTAATATCAATAATCTTGCAGCAGTCCCCTCCATTATTTTTGGTCTGCTGGGTTTAGCAGTGTTCTTGGCATTTTTTGGGTTTCCACGGTCAACGCCGTTGGTAGGTGGCTTTGTCTTAACTTTAATGACATTGCCAACCATTATTATATCGAGTCGTGCAGCGATTAAAGCCGTGCCGCCTTCCATTCGTGAGGCAGCCTATGGCATTGGTGCATCTAAAATGCAGGTAACCATTCATCACGTAATTCCATTAGCGATGCCTGGTATGTTAACCGGTACTATTATTGGTTTGGCTCAAGCTCTAGGCGAGAGCGCACCCTTATTAATGATAGGCATGGCGGCGTTTATTCCTGATATTCCTACAAGTGTGACAGACCCATCGACAGTTTTACCCATGCAGATATTTCAATGGTTTAGAAACGCAGATGCAGGTTTTAGTGAAAAGGCTTCGGCGGCAATTTTAGTACTCATTATATTTTTGGTGATGATGAATGCGTTGGCTGTTTGGGCGAGATCAAGATTAGAACGCAGATGGTAGAGTAGCTCCGCGCATTATAAAGTGGTGTAGGGTAATATTGTGAATGAATGTACAGGAAGCAATTGTGGAAAATAATACAATTACCGATGTAAATGACATCAAAGAAACTGTTGGTATCCCATTGGTGGAGAATGCCAAAATGTCGATGCGTGATGTCGATGTATTTTATGGCGAAAAACAGGCTATTTTTGGTGTTAATCTTGACATAGGTGTGAATGAAGTCATTGCAATGATTGGCCCATCGGGTTGTGGTAAATCAACCTTTTTACGCTGCCTTAATCGTATGAATGACACCATTGAGATTTGTAAAGTTAATGGCCAGCTTCATCTTGAAGGACAAAATATTTATGACCCTAAACTTGATGTTGTACCGTTAAGGGCACGTGTAGGCATGGTTTTCCAAAAGCCTAACCCCTTTCCAAAATCAATTTATGATAATGTTGCTTACGGCCCACGTATTCATGGATTAGCCGCTAGACGCGCTGATATGGATGAAATTGTAGAAACTAGCTTGCGCAAAGCGGGTCTATGGGAAGAGGTTAAAGACCGGCTGCACCAACCTGGTACGGGTTTATCAGGTGGTCAGCAGCAGCGCCTATGTATTGCGAGGACCATTGCGGTTAGCCCAGAAGTGATTTTAATGGATGAGCCTTGCTCTGCACTGGACCCTATTGCCACGGCTAAAATAGAAGAGCTAATCGATGAGCTGAGTGAAAACTTTACTATCGCCATTGTGACGCATTCTATGCAGCAGGCTGCTCGTGTTTCTCATCGAACAGCTTATTTTCACTTAGGTAAATTAGTGGAAGTTAATGAGACTGAAAAAGTATTTACAAACCCCGATCATAGCCTGACGGAAGCATATATTACGGGCCGTTTTGGTTAACTCATATGGAACGTTTACAAATACTTATAATGTATTTTGCTGGAGATTTTTGTGGATAAACTAAATATCGATCAACACATTTCGCAACAATATAATGCGGTACTCGATGATTTGAAAACAGAATTCCTAGAGATGGGAGGCATTGTCGAACAGCAAATCATTGATTCTGTTAAAGCGATTACAAAACTAGACACTGAACTCGCTGAAAAAGTGTTATCAATTGAGAGTAAGGTTGATGATCGCGAGATGGCACTGGATGATTTGTGTGTACAAATTATTGCTAGACGTCAACCGACTGCTTCTGATCTAAGGTTGGTTATGTCGATATCTAAAGCGACTCGTGACCTTGAACGTATGGGTGATGAGGCGAAAAAGATCGCACAAATGGCTATATTGATTAGTGAAAATGGTGAGATGCTTGACGGTTTTGGCGAATTAAAAAACCTTGGCCGCCGTGTGCAACAAGTTGTTAGTGATACCTTAACTGCCTTTGCGCGTTATGATGTTAATACTGCATTGCAAATTGCCGAAGAAGATAAAGCGATTGATGAAGAGTACGATATCGCGATGCGTGTACTCATTACTTACATGATGGAAAATCCACGTAATATTTCTCGCGCGATGAACATCACTTGGGCTTTGCGTGCACTAGAGCGTATTGGCGATCATGCGGAAAATATTGCAGAGCATATTATCTATTTGGTTAAAGGCTTGGATGTTAGGCATAAAACTATCTCTGAGATGGAAGAAGAAGTTCGTCCTGAAAAATAAATTGTGCTAGAGCCATCGTCTACCGAAAGCCACAATAGTTACTATTGTGGCTTTTTACCTTAAATATCAAGCAGCTAGTAATTACCGTGCTTTGACACCTAGTTTTTGCATACGAGCTGTTGCCCGTTCGCCCATCTCTCCACCTGCGCTTGCCGCTTGTTGATAATACTGAATAGCTCGCTGCCTATTATTATTATGTTCGGCGATTTCGCCAAGAAAAAAACTAGAGGCCTGTACAGGTAATATCCCGTGACTTATCAATAAATCCTGTTTGGCTTTTTGATATTGCCCCATTTCGTTATAGAGTATACCTCTGTGCAAATGCGTTTGAAAATATTTAGGCTCTAAATTAACCGCCTTATTAAAGGCGCTGAGTGCTTGCTTGTCTTTATTCTCAAGGTTTAATAACCTCCCCTTGGTTATATGAAAGCGAGCTTCTCTAGGCTGCTTTTTGATTGCCTGATTAACCAGGCTGAGAGCCTGCGTCCAATTTTCTTCTCCGGCAGCCTTGAGAGCAGCGGTATGTTTATCGTAAGCCGGTTTATCTCTACGTAGCTGTCTCGTTGCCCTTAAAAAAGCTGTTTTATTGCGCTTACCTTTGGGTAGGGTTTGTGCCCGTTGCCGGTTTTTTATAATACGTTCCTCGGACGGTGGGTGGCTTGCAAAAAAGGCACTGAACCGATCTGCTGTCCTGCCTTTAGATAAAGAAAGTAGGGTTTGTTGTAACTCAACTGCCCCATAGGGGTCATAGCCCTCGGCAACCATATAGTTAATACCATAATGATCTGATTCCAGCTCATTCGAGCGACTATAAAATGCTTGTGCACCTCTTGATCCCAGTCCGACACCTTGCCTCAAAAAACCATTGCTGGTTTGGCTTTGTGCAATCGTTGATAGCAAGCCAATACCCAAATTGGTCGCATGTTGTTCAGCACCATGGCGTGCGGCGGCGTGTACAACCTCGTGAGCAAGCACAGCGGCCAGTTGTGATTCATCTTCAAGTAAAGTCAGTAAACCTCGATTAATAGCTATTTTACCGCCAGGCAGGGCCCATGCATTAGGTACATCGCTATTGAGTACAGTAAATTCGTAGGGTAAATTGGGCTGGGCACTACGTTTTGCCAATCGCTGCCCGACACTATTGACATAAGCGTTGAGTGATTTGTCGATAACATAGCTACCCCCCTGAGACTGCTGGCTAGGGGCATACTGTTGGCGGCCTATACTTATCTCCTGAGCTTGGCTCATAAAGGTGATCTGCCGCTTGCCGGTGACAGGATTCGTTCCACAGGCTGTCACTATTAACAGCATAAATGAAGATAATAGAAGTAAGCGCATAAACAGTCCTTAATTACGTATAATAGCTACAAATGTATGTTTACTGATAATGATTTGCTTTAAAAGAGGTTTAACTTGTGCTGATTCTTATTTCACCCGCAAAAACATTAGATTATGAAACACCACCAACGACTAAAAAGTCAACCCAACCGGCGATGCTCGATGACTCGCAAGTGCTAATAGATGAGTTGCGTGATCTAGCGCCACAGGATATATCCACCTTGATGCATATTAGCGATAAGTTGGGCACCCTAAATTACGACCGTTATCAAACTTGGTCACAGCCTTTTAGTAAAGATAATGCTAAACAAGCTGTATTGGCATTTAAGGGTGATGTTTATACAGGCTTAGACGCTGAGTCCTTAAATACTGATGAGCTTAGCTTTGCTCAAAAGCATTTGCGTATCTTGTCAGGCCTTTATGGCCTGTTAAGGCCGCTTGACCTGATGCAGCCTTATCGCTTGGAGATGGGGACTAAATTTGCCAATAGCCGAGGTAAAAACCTGTATGAGTTCTGGGGCAATCGCATTACTGATGCCATCAATAAGCAGCTAAAATCCTTAAAAAGTGAGGAAATTGTTAATTTAGCATCAAACGAGTATTTTAAATCTGTAAAGATTAAAGAGCTAAATGCGGAGCTAATTACGCCTATTTTTAAAGATAAGAAAAATGGGCAGTACAAAATTATTAGCTTTTATGCAAAAAAGGCGCGGGGCCTAATGAGTGCATATGCCATTAAAAATAATATCTCAAAGGCATCGCAATTAAAGAAATTTGATTTAGAAGGTTACTCTTTTAATGCTTCTTTGAGCGAAGGTAACAATTGGGTCTTTACACGAGAGGAGCAGGGTTAGCCTCTTCTTGCTATTTAGCCTTATTTTTCTGCTGTCTTAATTGTCTTGCCTTTAAGGCAGCTTCCCATTGCTTAAACTCTGCATAAACTTGACCACCAGGGTCGTTTTCACGACGCCACTTTTTGTAGTCAGAAAATGATGCGGGCTTCGATTTATCGGCAACAAAACGTTTTGTTTTTTTGGTTGTGATCGTTGTTACGCCTGTTCTTGGGTTCTCTATCTCACTGATAATTTCCGGTGCTTTATTATCAACAGGCATTGGTCGAGGTTGAGGCGAGCGTGAAAAATAAGAGCAGCCTGAAACAAGCAATGTGGTCAATAATATTAAGGTAAATGTACGTATCATTTGAGTAACTCTGATGCTAATAAGCATATGATGATAGTGTTTTGGCGCAATATAGCTATCTAATACACTATTTGGATTAAATCATTAATAATTGGGCAATAGTAATGATCTGAGTACACGGTGTAAAGTGCCTAGGCTTCTCTTGGGCATATCTAAGCATAGAATTGTGTCTATTATTACAAGGTTGTCATCTTAGTGTCACAATTGCTGATTACTATAGCTCCGAATTCGATAAATATGCATAGCTTGTATTTAACTACTACATTTGAATAATATTGTTAATTGGAGACTTTCCATGAAAAAACTAAGTTCTGCTGCTTTCATTGCAGCTGCAGTATTAACAGTCAGTACAGGTGCACAGGCTGCACGTGACAACATTAGCATCGTTGGTTCATCGACTGTTTTCCCTTTTGCGACGACCGTTGCAGAGAAATTTGGTAAAACAACGACATTTAAGACACCAACTATCGAATCTACCGGTTCTGGTGGTGGTGCTAAGCTATTTTGTAATGGTGTTGGCGTTTCTCACCCAGATATCACCAATGCTTCTCGTCGTATGAAGCAGTCTGAATTTGAAAAATGTACTGCTAATGGCGTAAAAGTTGTTGAAGTACTTGTAGGTTTTGACGGCATCGTTGTTGCTAACTCTAAAAAATCAGAGCAGTTAAGCCTTACTCGTAAAGACTTATTCCTAGCGCTAGCGAAAGAAGTGCCAAATCCAAGTGGTAGCGAGACTCTTATCTCTAACCCATACAAAACTTGGAAAGAGGTTAACCCAACTCTACCTAATATTGCTATTGAAGTATTAGGCCCACCACCGACTTCTGGTACTCGTGATGCGTTTGCAGAGCTGGCAATGGAAGGTGGCTGTAAGAAATTCCCATTCATCAAAGCAATGAAGAAGAAAGACAAGCAAGCCTATAAAGCAGTTTGTCATACAATCCGTGAAGATGGTGCTTATGTTGAAGCAGGCGAAAATGACAACCTAGTTGTTCAGAAGCTTGAAAAGAACCCAGATGCTCTAGGTATTTTTGGTTTCAGCTTCCTTGAAGAAAACTCTTCAAAGGTTCAAGGTTCATTAGTAGAAGGCGTTGCTCCAGAGTTTGAGACAATCGCTGAGAAGAGCTACAAAATCTCTCGTCCACTATACTTCTACGTTAAGAAAAATCACGTAGGTGTTGTACCTGGTATCGAAGAGTATGTTGCTGAGTTCACTAAAGAGTCAACTTGGGGTGAAGATGGTTACCTTCCAGAGCGTGGTATGATTCCACTATCTGACGACTTACGCAAAGAGTTTGCTGCTAATGCTAAGTCTCTTCGTGAAATGCAACTAAGCGATTTTAAGTAATAGGAATTGAAATAGAAGTTATTAGCCCTCTATCCTATTAGTCTTGAAAGCCCTGTATTTTTACAGGGCTTTTTTTATGCCTAGCGTTTTATTTGCAAATAATAAAACAGCCCTATAGAGTATCTAGCGAACCTTCAATTAAATAGATATTTCCATGGAAAAGCCCTTCTCAGTTGCTTGCGAAAAAAACAGTGCTACCATTTTAAGCGAGCTTTCCAGGCTTCTTATAAATACTCAATCTGTATTAGAAATTGGTAGTGGTACAGGTCAGCATGCCACTTACTTTTCTCGCCATTTAAGCCACCTTATTTGGCAGACAAGCGATGTGATTGATAATCATGCGGGTATCAATATGTGGGTGGGTGATGCGGGTCTAGATAATTTATTGGCTCCGGTTGTTTTTGATGTCACACAAGAACAGGGGCTTACTAAAAAATACGATGCAATTTTTATGGCCAATACACTGCACATAATGCCTTGGGATGTTGTGGTTCAGTGTATTAAAAAGTCCTCCCAAGTTCTGAATAACAATGGACTGCTTGTGGTATATGGCCCTTTTAACTATGGTGGAGCTTTCACCAGCGAAAGTAATGCAGGTTTTGATCAGTGGTTAAAAGAGGCTGACTCTCGGCGAGGTATTCGAGACTTTGAACGGGTTAACGATGAAGCCATAAAACGCCGTTTCTCTTTAATAGAAGATAATGCAATGCCTGCGAATAATCGCTTGTTGGTTTGGCGATACGAAGGTTAGATTATGTCGTTTACTATCGTTGAGTTTTTAGATTTCTTCGGTATTGCCATTTTTGCAGTGTCTGGTGCATTGACAGCAAGCTATAAAAAACTCGATATATTTGGTGTACTTGTTGTTGCTCTCATCACCTGTTTAGGTGGCGGTACAGTTAGAGACTTACTATTGAATGCTCATCCCATTATCTGGATAGAAAATACTTATTATCTTTGGGTGGGCTGCGCTGCTGGGCTATTTACTTTTATTGTTGTTAAATATCACCGACTACCCATGCGTATTTTAGAAGTTTGCGATGCTATTGGGCTCGCTTTTTTTACCATTGCGGGTATACAAAAAGCACAGTTGCTTGGATTCTCGCCAGAAATTAGCTTAATTATGGGGATATTTACCGGTGTTGTTGGTGGTATTTTGCGAGATGTATTGTGCAATGATATACCACTTATTTTTCATAAAGAAATCTATGCGTCGGCAGCTATTACAGGAGGCCTGTTATTTTTAATTTTACAATTAGCGGGTGTTCCAGATGGTTTTTCAGTGGCCTTGGGTATGTTAGCAATACTGGCCTTACGTATAGCTGCAATTTTTATGGGTTTGTCCCTACCCCGTTTTTTATTTAGCAACAATAAACCATAAGCTTTCAATAAAAAGTAACCGAATTTTATTTAATCGCTAACATCTGCTTTAAAGGGCAGGCGCTCGCTTGCGTGCTCTATATAGGCGTATATCTCTTTGGTTTCAGTCTCTATAAAGTGTTTGATGGCATCGTAAAATACAGGGTTTACTATTGAGTGATGTGAATAGGTTGGCACTGGTGTAAAGCCTCTCTGTATTTTATGCTCGCCCTGCGCACCGGGGTCAAAACGTTTGATATTGTGTTTAATGGCATATTCTATACCTTGGTAATAACAAGCTTCAAAATGTAGATGATCGTATTCATCTTTACACCCCCAGTAGCGCCCATATAACACATCGCTATCTTTAAAATACAGTGCGGCAGCAATAATATCATCGCCTCTTGTTGCCTGTACCATTACTAGGTGTTCACTTAAACTCTTTGATAGTAAAGGGAAAAAGTCTTTGGTTAGGTAACCTTGTCGCCCGCTGCGCTTATAGTAGGTGAGGTGATAAAACAGATAAAAATATTGCCAGTCTTGCTCTGAAATTTCTGTGCCTGTTTTAACCGCTAAGGTAATATTTTGCTCGTAAACTTTGCTGCGTTCCTTTTTTAAATTTTTTCTTTTTCTTGATGTAAAGCTTTCGAGAAAATTATCAAAGTCTTTGTAATTTCTATTCAGCCAATGATACTGGCAACCTGTGCGTTTTAAATAAATTTCCTTATCAAAAAAAGGCTCGGCTTTTTTGGTGGTAAATAAAAAGTGACTCGATGAAGCTTTTAGTCTTTCGGCCTCTGCATTAATAGATTCAAATAAAAACTGCGTTATTAGTTTTTGATCGTCATTATCGACAATTGCCCACCGAGGGCCAGTCGCCGGTGTAAAAGGTATAGCATTTAATAATTTTGGATAGTATTCATGGCCGTGGCGGTGAAAGGCATCGGCCCAAGCCCAATCAAAAACATATTCACCATAGGAGTGATATTTTAAAAACAATGGCATGATAGCAATTATTTTTTCACCACCTTTAATAACTGCGTGATGGGGTTGCCAGCCGGTTTTACGTACAGTGCTGCCGCTGTTCTCTAGTGCTGCAAAAAACTCATGGCGTAAAAATGGATAGTCGGTGCCAGATAATTTATTCCAAGATGCTGAGTCGATATCATTGATACTTGAGAGAAACTGGCAGTGCATAGATGAGGCGGGCTATAAATGATGGATTAACAAACAGTGACTTGAGAAGGTAATGCTTGGAGTATTGTATTTGAAAGATATACGTCATTGTTGACTAAAAGACCCATGATTTTGTTCCTTCCAGTCAACAATGATCAATAAACCAGCTTATTTTTTATCGAGGCGATATTCTTTATGGCAGGCTTTACAGGTTTTAGCAACAGCGGCAAAGGCAGGTTTAGCTTTGCTTAAATCACCTGCTTCAGCAACCTTGGCTAATTTTTCAGAGGCTTCGCTAAAGTCATTCATCTTGCTTTCAAAATCTGCGTAGTTATCCCAGATGCTTGCTTTAGAGCGAGAATTTTCCGATGGGCTTTTTAATTCAAAACCGTTAATGGGTAAATGGCTTAGCTTGGCAACAATTTTAGCGTTACGAGTAAATGCATCGGCATCATAATCTATTTTACCTTTGACCATTCCCGCCATTGGCTTGAAATGCCAAAGAATCATTTTATAAGCTGACTTACGATAGTCGATGGATGCTTTTTGTTGTTTGGTATCTTCAGCGACACTGATTGAGGAGATTGCGACCAGAGCGCTAAGTAATGCTATTTTCAGTAGAGACTTTATTTTTATTGGCTGATTCATAAAACACCTGTTTAGTTATTGAACGGCTGATTGGTTATAATTTCTACATTTTATACTGCTTTAGAGTTTACGTTTGTACTGGTTTCAGAGATATTGTCGCTCTCTTTTACGCGCCTTTCAGGAAAAACGCAGGTAAATGTGCTTCCTTCTCCGTGAATACTACGTATTTGTAGGCGGCTATCATGGCGTAATAGTATGTGTTTAACAATAGCTAACCCTAGCCCTGTACCACCTGTTTGAATCGATCGGCTAGAATCGACACGATAAAAACGCTCGGTTAGACGGCTGATATGTTGCTGGTCTATACCAATGCCGCTGTCTTTTACTTCTACGAGTAAATTGTTAGCAAGGTTTATCGATGCCATAACTTCAATGACTTTACCATCGGGTGAGTATTTAACGGCATTAGTCACTAGGTTAGAAAAAGCGCTATGCAGCTCTCTATCGTTAGCGAGTAAATACAGGTTTTTATCGCAAGTTAATATGATTTCGTGGCCCTGTGTACTAATGGCACGGGCTTCATCGCAGATCATCTCCAGCAAAGGCTTTAGCTGCACATACTCTTGAGTTTTATTAACGCTATCGGTCTCTAGCTTGGAAAGCATGGTGAGGTCGTTAATCAGCGTTGTCATACGTAGAGATTGTTGACGCATTTGTTCTAGTGCTTTGGGGTAATGCTCGTCTTGTGATTGTTCAGGTAACTTGTCCTCAAGTACTTCTAAGTATCCCCGTATTACTGTGAGTGGCGTACGTAGCTCGTGGGTTACGTTGGCAACAAAATCTTTACGCATTTTTTCTAGTTTATAGATACGCGTAATATCACGTATGACAAGTAGCGCTTCACCATCACCCACCGGAGTGAATTGAAACTCTAAGCTTATTTCTATATTTCTTGGTGAAGCCAGAGTTAAAGGGATATCGTATTTGCCTGACTCCAGATAATTAACGAAGTCTGGGTGGCGTACAAAATTAATAATCGAGCTGCCTATATCTCTAGGTTTTAGGTCGAGTAGTTCCTCTGTTGCTTCGTTCCACCAGCTTAAACCGTAGCTTGAATTCAGTAGTATAACGGCATCACTTAATGCAGAGGTAGTTGCAGTAATACGAGCGATGGTGGCTTTAAAACGTTTCTTTTCACGTATCTCGAGACGTTTACGGCGGCTGAGTAGATCAAAAATTTCTCCCCATAAGCCGTTAGCATCGGGGACTTCTTGGAGACGGTGATGCTTGAGCCACTTAAGTAAGCGACGCATATTAGCCAATTGATAGGCAATGTAGAGGAGTGCACCAGCAATGATGGTAAGCAGAACCTGCCCCAACAATAGCCCTATAGCAACAGACAATAGCAAAAAACCAAGTAGCCGGTTTATTTCTGAATTAACACCATGTTGAGACAAGGGCGAGTCCCTTTGCAATTATATTTAAGGTACAGTAAAGGTGTATTCTATGCTTTTATAGCTAGTTTCGTCGAGAACCGATAACCTGTTCCTCGCACTGTTTGAATAAATCGATCGTAGTTTTCTATTTGTAATACTTTACGCAAACGTCGAATGTGTACATCAACAGTGCGTTCTTCTACATATACGTTGCCGCCCCAAACATGGTCTAGCAGTTGGCTGCGCGTATAGACGCGATCTTGGTGGGTTAGAAAAAACTCCAATAAGCGATATTCTGTAGGCCCCATCTGGATTGCCTGATCGTTAATGGTAACCACATGGCTGATAGGGTCCATGCATAAGTCTTCGATCATTATTGGCTCTTCAATGCCCGCAGTATTAGTACGTCGAAGCACAGCTTTTAGTCGAGCAACGAGTTCTCTTGGTGAAAATGGCTTAGTAATATAATCGTCTGCGCCGACTTCAAGGCCCTGAATCTTATTGTCTTCCTCGCCTTTTGCCGTCAGCATAATGATGGGTATAGATTGGGTAAGTTCGTCTTTCTTTAGGCGTCTGGCAAGCTCAATACCGCTGGTTACGGGCAGCATCCAGTCGAGTAAGATTAGATTGGGTTTTTCATCTACGATAATTGAGTGGGCTTTTTGGGCGTCTTCCGCCTCGAGGCATCGATAATCCGCCATCTCTAAGGCTACACGCAACATATCCCTAATAGGCGCTTCATCGTCAACAATTAAAATCGTTTTACTCTGATTACTATTATCTACATTCATTTCTCAGTCCATAGCGCTAATGCTTATGATGACTATTAAATAACGATTGTATGACAATTATATGACAGAAGAATATAACACTCTTAATTTATGCGTTGATTAATAGATAGCTTGCTGCAATACCCAAAAAGATAACGCTTCCTAGCCAGTTATTGTTGAGAAATGCTTTAAAGAAAAGTTGAGTTTGTTTACGGCTGATCAGTATTTGTTGATAAACCATTAATACCGCTGCACCCATCACGCAGAGGTAGTAAATATCACCGAGCTCAAAGCGTTGTCCTATTAAAACAAAGCCAAGCAGAGTGAGTACTTGCAAACTCCCAGTAATAATTAATTCATTGCCTTCAAATAAAATTGCCGTTGATTTAACGCCAATTCTCTTATCAAATTCGCGATCGACCATGCCATAAAAGGTATCGTAAACTACCGTCCACAATAGATTTGTGCAGTAAATGACGATAACCAGAGGGTCCAAGGTATTGTTAGTGGCAGCAAATGCCATAGGGATACTCATCGAAAATGCAGCACCTAAAACAACCTGAGGCAGGTGTGTGTAGCGTTTCATAAAGGGGTAGGCGCTTGCGAGTAAGACAGCAATAAAGGATAGCCCAATCGTTAGTAGGTTTGTCAGCAATACCAGCCCAAAAGCGAGTACCAGTAACGCTAGAAATGTGACCTTTGCTTGAGTGAGTGTTAAGGTACCTGAGGTTAATGGGCGTGTATTGGTTCGGGCGACATGTCTGTCGATATCGCGATCGGCAATATCATTGATAACGCACCCTGCAGCACGCATGACAATAACCCCAAGAGTAAATATGATGAATAAGCCAGTGTTTGGGATTCCCTCGGCTGCCAACCATAATGCCCACCAAGTTGGCCAAAGCAATAGTAGGGTTCCAATAGGGCGATGAAAGCGCATTAACTCCCAATAGGGCTTAGCGGCTTTTATAAATGTAGGTGGTAGCATAGGTTTATATAATAATGTATGAGTATAGACAGCTATTGCGATCATACTACGAAATACATAGCTTGAATAAAGTTATTGAGGCTTGTTTGTACCTAATGTATTTAAGGAACCTCTAATTAACAATATAGATTTGGTAAGAATATCTCGCACACCAGTAGAGGTTTATTTCGAAGGAAAAATAGTGATCGACGCCCCCAGCATTGTTGGAGTGCAGCTTTATTCACTGATTTAATTTTTCCAGGTGGGCGTACAGCTTTTGCAGGGAGAGAATTGCTTCCAATCATTGCCACTTCTAGCTCGCCTCGGCGCATTGTTGGATCGGCAAATAGTGCACCACCTAAAGGACGATTTCCTAGATAATAGAGTCTACGCAAAGGGCCTTTTAGAGTTGATAGGGGCATGATTGTGCGAGCATAGACTAAAGGCGTCTCAGCACCATAAAGAATGACTTCGCGAACAACAGCGTATTGATGGTGTTTTAATTTTAAAGCTTTATATTCAGAGAAACGTGCACGTTTAATACGTTGATCAATCACCTCAACACGTAATTGATTGTTTGAATAATCAATAAGCTTTTTAGTTAATGAGTCTGGGTCAAATAACCATTGCTTGAGCTCACTCGACAGTTGTCGATGCTTAAAGGAGGCTGGTTGCCATTTTGGGCCGCGACCGACCCCGTAATTGGGTATGCACGGAGTGGCTTGTATAGTAGCCGCTGCTTCAGGGTCGTTATTTGTAAGACATTCTGATTGAGAATGGCCTTGTTTGAAAGTATTTATCAAAGTAAACCTTGTTCAGTAAACATGAAAAAGCCACTCTTATGTACCTAAGTGGCTTTTAACGACAATATCTTGAACAGGCTATTCTATAGGATTGCGCGGCTAGCCGCTCATTTGTTTAGCAATAATTTTAAGCTCTTCGCTTGCATCCATTAAATTAGTAATGGCTTCTTCTGCTGAGCTACGATCTATTTGTAGTTTATCGAATAAAGAGTCTGGAAGAGGGTCACTATTTGTCCCCATCGTTAACCCACGCTCTTGTAGTAGTTTGGTGGCTAAATAAAGTAACAAAGAATATTCCCAGTTTTCGCCGTCATAGTCTGGGTTACTCTGATGGCGAAGTGCATGACAAACAGTATCGGGCATATTCCAAAAGCCCATTAACCAACTTGCCAGTTGGTTTCTATCAACGCCAACAATGTGTCTCTCTGTCGCTTGAAAAGACGATTGAGGGTTGGCATCAATGTGCTCGCAGATAGTTTTAAATTGGCTATTAAAGACTTCAGAGATCACTAAATAGCCAAAATTGTTGAGCAGACCAGCGAGATAGGCTGTACCAAAATTAGGGCGGCTTTTGCGAGGTATACAGGTCACCAAGGCCTCCGCGGCGGCGGCAACATAAACCGATTGCTCAAAATATGGCATACATCCGTAAGGCCCAATTTTTGGCATCTTTAAGGTATTGCCCAGTGATAAACCTAAAGCTAGGTTGAGTACCATATCAAAGCCTAGTACTCGCACAATGGCATCGTGGATCGATTTAATAGAGCCTGGTGCTGAGTAGTAAGGTGATGCAGCCCAGCTAACCACCTGTGCTGAAAGACTGGCATCGAGTTCTATAATATCGGTTAGATCACCAATATCGGCATCTGGGTTGGTGCGTAGAGTAATAATCTTTTGTGCTGTTGCTGGCAATGGAGGAAATTCAAGTGTCTCTTCCAAGCGTTGCTTGATTCGCAATTCAGTAAATAGGTTCACGCTATGCTCAATGGATTTTCTATCATCTTCGGGATTTAATGGTGCTTCTAGCTGGGATAATGATCTAGCAATCACACTGATTTTTGCATCGCCAATAAGCTCTCGAAAATTGACTTGTTCAAGTTGAACGTACTGCTGGCTAACGCCTACATCCAGATAAATTGTATCGTAAGAAAGCAAACTCTTATCCACAATAGTGGGTAGATTATTGAGGCCAGGCAATGCGGGTATAGCACTTAGCCTAGCAGATTTCATATACTTATTAATTTCTTCACTCGTTAGCGCTACGTGTTTGCTGTTAAACACAGCATCGATTTTCGCTATGTCTAAAAGGGTGTCGTTGCGGCTAATAGCGATAACTTTATCGTTGCTTTCATTCTTAAGTAGTACGGCGCGTACCACATTGTAAGGTCTCAACTCGACCACATCCTGTTGAGGCTTGGCATCTCTACCCACTGTATTATTGGTCAGTGAATAAGGCACATTAGAGTCTGCAAGCAAACGTTCGATATTGGACTGCATAAATACAATAGCTCCTAAGCTCGGTTCGCCTTGATAAGGTAAACCAACTAATAATTTGATAGGGTCGAAGAGAGTTATCAAACAACCACTTAATATTAGTGTAGTTCAAAAAATCAGGCTGTGAGAAAAGAAAAAGTAGATTTTTCTATGGCTGTTGCTGCAGTGCTAATGATGGCTAATTACTAGCCAGTTAAGGTGACTTGTAATGGATAGCTACGGTGGTTATTTTTATTGAGGTGGCTAGCCTAGGCTTCGGCAAATTGCTCACTTACACCTATCCAACGCTGGATTAATTGCTCGCATGTTTGCGGGTGGGTATTAATTAATAATTTAGCCTGTTGGTTGAGTGCAGGTATTAGGTACTGGTCACGTCGCAAATCAGCTAATTTAAAACTGATATCACCTGTCTGGCGTGTACCGAGTACTTCACCAGGACCTCTCAGTTTTAAGTCGATTTCGGCAATTTTAAAACCATCATTAGTCTCGCGCATGGCCTGCAAGCGCTCCTTGCCATTATTGGACAAGCTCTCACCGTAAAGCAGTACGCAGTGGCTAGCCACGCTCCCTCGGCCGACTCGACCACGTAACTGATGCAACTGAGCAAGTCCTAAGCGTTCAGGGTTTTCTATAATCATTAGGCTAGCATTAGGTACATCAACCCCCACTTCAATGACTGTTGTGGCAACAAGTAGGTGAGTATCACCCTTTTTAAAGCTCGCCATAATCGATTCTTTTTCGGCGGGCTTTAGACGGCCATGAATTAAACCAACACGCAGGTCGGGTAACTGTTCTTGTAGGCTTTCGGCAGTATCTTCTGCTGCCTCTGCCGACAGTGTTTCTGATTGTTCTATGAGAGTGCAAACCCAATAGGCTTGGCGGTTCTCGGAGCAGGCGTAGCGTATTCTCTCGATGATTTCAGGCCTGCGCTTTTGGCTAATGACAACAGTTTCTATAGCTTGGCGGCCTTTGGGTAGCTCATCAATCACTGAATAATCTAAATCAGCATAAGCACTCATTGCCAGCGTGCGTGGTATGGGGGTGGCAGTCATAATCAATTGATGAGGCTTGAATGTATTGTCTAAACCTTTATCTCGTAACTCTAAGCGTTGTTGTACACCAAAGCGATGTTGCTCGTCGATAATCACTAATGCGAGTCGATCAAAGCGAACGCTTTCTTGAAATAAAGCATGAGTGCCCACCACCATAGCAGCACTGCCGTCTTCAATAGCGGCGGTTTGCTCACGTCGATGGGCGACTTTTTGTTTCCCGCTGAGTGAGACGACTTTTATACCCAATGGCGCAAACCAAGCATCAAAGCATGCTCTATGTTGCTCGGCTAAAATATCTGTAGGTGCCATGAGAGCAACTTGTTTATTGGCGCTGATGGCATTGAGTGCGGTGACTGCAGCAACAATGGTTTTTCCTGCACCCACATCGCCCTGAAGTAGCCGCATCATTGGTGTATTTCTCGATAAATCCCCCTCTATCTCTTGGCATACTCGCTGTTGTGCATTGGTTAACTCAAAGCTAAGGGATTGAATAAACTTTTTCTTATGCTCATCTCTACCTAATAAGGGCTGCGCTTGATATTGCAAGCGTTGCTCGCGCAGGCGTAACAAGCTCAATTGGTAAGCGGTTAGTTCTTCGATAATAAGCTGTTGTTGGTAGGGGTGTTCGCCCTCTATAAGCTCATCAACATCGGTTGTGTTAGTGGGAAAGTGTAAAAAATAAAGCTTTTCTAACAAGGGCTTGTTGTCGGCTTTTGTATGGCTGTGATGGCTTAATTCAGTTGATAAATCGGGCAGCATTTGCGGTTTGGCAATGCTAAAAGCTTGTTCGATGAGTTGGCGTAATCGAGGTTGCGTAATGCCATCAGTTGTATGGTAGGCCGGTGTTAATGTTTGCTCAAGTGGAGGTATTGCTTCCCCAAATATCTGGTACTCGGGGTGATACATTTCAAGCCCGGAGGAGCCTGGACGTGCATCGCCAAAGCAGCGAATAGAGCAACCTTTAATAAATGCATTTTTTTGGGAGGCTGAAAAATGGTAAAAACGTAAGTTAATGGAGCCTGTATCGTCTTGAACTCTACACAATAGACTGCGTCGCTTACCGTAAACGACGTTAGCACTTCTAACTTCTCCTTGAATCACCGCTGTTTGATTAGCTTGTAGCCTGCCCAGTGGTGTAATTCTCGTTCTATCAACGTAGCGATAAGGTAGGTGAAAAAGAAGGTCTTGTAGGCTAAAAATATGTAGTTTTTCAAGACGCAAGGCAAGTTGTTTGCCCACGCCTTTTAGGCGAGTTACTTCATGTTGGTGGAGCAATAGGGGGGCTTTCTCTACCACGTTTTCTAGTCTTTATTAGCTAACAAAGTTATGTGGCTTTTTGACCTTTAAAAATGGCTTCGCGCAATGCATCAATCGCTTTATGCCTTGGAAAGCTCGCTCGCCACGCAAGCGCAACGGTACGTGATGCATTGGTATCAGCAAGGGGGCGAGTTACCAGTGCATCTTCTTCGTAACGGCTAATAGCAGCAGATTCTGGCAGTACAGTAATACCAATGCCTGAGGCAACCATATGTCTTAGTGTCTCTAGCGAGCTACCCTCTGCTGTTGCCGTAACATCGTCCGCTGACTTCGTCTGAATATTGGGGCAAGCTTCGATGATTTGGTCACGAAAACAATGACCAGGCCCTAATAGCATGACGTTTTCATTGGCAAGGTCAGCAGAGCTGATACTCTCTTGTGCAGCTAAGTGGTGCTTGGCAGGTAGAGAAACTACAAACGGTTCTTCGTAGAGTTTTTGCGTAACAACATCGGCCTCGGTAAAGGGTAGTGCGACGATAATGACATCTAAGTCGCCTTTGCGTAGGCGTTGACGCAAGGTAGCAGTGTAACCCTCTTCAACGTAGAGTGGCATATCGGGAGCTAGCTCTTGCAGGTGAGGAATAAACTTAGGAAAAAGATAAGGACCAATGGTAAAAATAGCGCCGACCTTAAGTGGGCTGCCAAGTTGGTCTTTACCAATAATAGCGATATCTTTAATCGCTGAGGCTTGCTCAAGTACTCTCTGAGCCTGAGCGACAATTTGCTCGCCCATAGGTGTTGGGCTGACGCGTGTTTTTGAACGCTCAAATAGAGCGATATCCAGCTCATCCTCTAACTTTTTAACTGCAACACTTAGTGTCGGTTGAGAAACATTGCAGCGATCGGCCGCGCGCCCAAAATGTTCTTCTTGGGAAAGCGTCACTATATAGCGTAGTTCCGTTAGAGTCATAAGTATCTCTTTATCGTTAGTATGATAGTTTTTATTAATTACAAATTGAGTGCTCATCTTCCAATAAGACAGCCCTTTTGTAAAGTATATTGGGTATCATCGCCGATTATAGGGCTTATATTTAAGAAAAAAACTATATAAGTAGCATTGTTATTTTCTATCACTATATTCAAGTGCGAATGATTTATAATTAATTCTTGGTATTCAATATTTGTCCCCTTTTCAGACACCATAGTGCCCTTTATGTCCCCAAGCCTGAATATTTTAAAAACAACCTTTGGTTTTGATGATTTTCGTGGGCGGCAACAGGCGGTGGTTGATTCGCTAATTGAGGGCCAAGATGCCCTAGTGATCATGCCAACCGGTGGCGGTAAGTCTCTTTGCTATCAAATACCCTCACTCGTGCGTGAAGGTTGCGGCATTATTGTCTCGCCGCTGATTGCATTGATGCAAGATCAGGTCGATGCCCTGAATGAATTGGGCGTACGCAGTCACTACTTAAATTCGACGCAGACCTTTGAGCAGGTCAATCAAATCGAGGGTGCTTTAAAAAATAATGAACTCGATTTACTCTATATTGCACCTGAGCGTTTGAATCAGCCGAGGACCATGGCGTTACTACAGCAATGTAAAATCGCTTTATTTGCCATCGATGAGGCACATTGTGTTTCGCAGTGGGGGCATGATTTTCGTGCAGATTATTTAAAGTTGGGCTTGCTTGCCGAGTATTTTCCAAGTATCCCACGTATTGCATTAACAGCAACGGCTGATGCGCGCACCCAGCATGAAATTTGCGAGGGTTTACAATTGCATCAGGCTAACAAATATATTGCAGATTTTGATAGGCCAAATATTTGTTATCGTATTGGTTTAAAAAACCAGCCTAAGCAACAGCTACTGCGCTTTTTATCTAATGAACACCCGAAGAGCTCGGGCATTGTGTATTGTTTATCGCGCAAAAAAACCGAGGCCATTGCCGAGTGGCTAAGCGAGCAAGGTTTTACTGCCTTACCCTACCATGCAGGCTTGTCGAGTGACTTGAGGGCATACCATCAAAAGCGTTTTTTACGCGAAGATAATATTATTATTGTCGCGACTATCGCTTTTGGTATGGGTATCGACAAACCCGACGTACGTTTTGTTGCACATCTAGATTTACCCAAAAGTATCGAGGCTTATTATCAAGAGACTGGCCGGGCCGGGCGTGATGGCGAGGCAGCCGATGCATGGATGGTTTATGGACTTGAAGACGTTATAAAACTGAGAGAAATGCTCTCTCAAACCGCTGTTACCGAAACTAATGTTGAATATAAACGCGTCGAGAATCAAAAGCTTGAGGCGATGCTTGGGCTTTGTGAAATTACTTCTTGTCGTCGCCATGCACTGCTTCACTATTTTGGTGATGATGCACCGGACACCTGCGGTAATTGCGATATGTGTTTGCAACCTGCGGAAACTTGGGACGGTACTGAGGCTTCCCGAAAAGCCATTAGTTGTGCCTACAGAACGGATCAGCGCTTTGGTGTTAGTCATCTAGTGGATGTACTACGAGGTGCTTCAACAGAAAGAATTAATCAGTTTAATCACAAAGCACTCAGTGTCTATGGTATTGGTAGTGATCTTAGCGCGCAGCAGTGGCGTTCAGTATACAGGCAGCTTATCGCCCGTGGATTTTTAACCGTCGATTTTGCTAATTACAATTCGGTCAAATTAAATGAGCGTTGTCGAGCGCTACTAAAAGGTAGCGAGACAATTGCTTTACGAAAAGACCCCATTGATAAACCAGCACTACGGCATAGCAGCTCATCCAATAAATATCATGGAGAGCTATGGGAAGCGTTAAAAGCTTGTCGCACCGAGCTTGCCGCCGAGCAGGAAGTGGCCCCTTATATTATCTTTCATGACACCACATTGATGGAAATGGTGAAGTTTCAGCCGCAAACCCAGTTACACTTTGGTCGATTAACCGGGGTCGGTGCCTCTAAAAAAGAAAAGTATGCTGAGGCTTTTTTAGCGGTTATAAAAAAATATAGCGACACCAGTAAAAAATCCTTAACCGAAACGGTATTGGAAACACATCGTTTGTTTAAAGAAAATAAAACCATCGACAATATCGCGCAATTAAGAGACTTAACCGAAACAACTATTTATAACCATGCGAGCCAGTTAATTAGGGAAGGAAAGTTAACGCTAGAAGAGGTGGTTGATGCCGATGTAAAAACGATAGAGATAATTGAGTCCTGTCTCATTGAACATGGTTTAACGGAAATGGGTGGTCAGCTTAAGCCCATTTACCAAGCATTGAACGAAGAATTTGATTATGGTTTGTTGCGTTGTGTTTATATGCATTTAGTTAGGCGTTTAGCAGCGTAATTAATGAGTTAGTCGAGGGTTTATAAAATAATGGTAGTAAAAAATATGAGTAGAAATATTGAAAAGAAAAAGCTACTTTTATTAGGCTTTGGTGATATTGCTAAACGCCTAGCTAATAAGCTTGTCGACGATTATGAGGTGGCAGGCGTTCGGCGGAGCATAGAAAGTCACCCCTATATAAAGATGCTTCAAGGTGATTGCAGTGATGAAGCGTCGATGCAAAAGATTACTGAGAGTCACTATGACTTTATCGTTATTACGATGACGCCTAGTGAGATGAATGATGAGGGTTATCAACAAGCGTATGTTAAAACTACACAAACTTTATTGGCGAGTTTGAAGAGCAATAATATAAATCCAGAATTAATTATTTTTGTATCCAGCTCTAGTGTATATGGGCAAAGTGATAATGAATGGATTGATGAAAGCTCAGAAACCTTACCCAATAACTACAGTGGCAAGCGCTTATTAGAGGCTGAAAATCTATTGACACAGAGTAGTTTTAATAGCTGCGTGGTTCGCTTTTCTGGCATTTATGGGCCGGGTAGGCAGCGTTTGATTGAACAAGTAAAAGCAGGTAATGGTGCAGAGAAACAGCCTGTTTTATATAGCAACCGTATTCATAGTGATGACTGCGCTGGGGTATTGCAGCATATTATTAATCAGCATAGGCAGGCCAAAAAAATAGAGCCGCTTTATTTGGCAACAGATTGTGAACCGTCGCCCTTATATGATGTTAAAACATGGTTGGCGCAACAACTTAATATTACAAATGATAATAATGAGCCAGGCTCTAAACCTTTAGCTAGGAATCCACGAAGTAGCAAGCGTTGCTCTAATAAAAAACTGCTTGATAGTGGTTATAAATTTTTGTACCCAACTTTTAGAGAAGGGTACAAGATGGTGCTGGCAAATATGAATATCGATAGTAACAAGTGATTGTTACTTAAAATACCCTTTATCAATTAGTACTTTTGAGCTTTTCATTAAGCCTTGCTTATAATAAGCATGGCTTTTTTGATGCTCACCCATATGATCCAATAGTCGTGCAAGCTCTGCGTAGGCCTCTGTGCGGGAATATAACGCTATACTCTTTTCAAAAAAATCAACGGCACGACCCCATTGTTGATTTTGGATGCACAGTCTGCCAAGTGCTAGCAATAAAGGTGCGCTATCGCTGTGTTTACCTAGCCATTTTTCTGCTGTTTGTAAAGGGCGCTTGGCATCACTGCATAATAGCAAACCGTATAAATCCAGCCATTGGCCAATCCATTTTTTCTCAAGCCCTGTAGCTAATAACTTTTCAGCACTATCGTGTGCACCGATAGCCATAAGCTCGGCACAGTATACTGATAAAATACATTCTTCCTGTTGAATATGTGTAGGCATTTGCGACCAGATAGTTTTAAGTGTCTGCTTTTTCTCATCACTCGATAATGCTTTTTGCTTTTCAATTTGTTCTGTAAGTTGTGTGCGATGCAAATTTAGCTCGATCTCGTGTAGTTTTTCTATAGAAACCGTATTGTTTTTTTGAAGTATGGGCAATAATTTTTTCAGCTTTACCCAATCCTTTAGCTGCGTATAAACTTCTAGGCGTAAATTAAGTATAACGGGGTGTTCAGAGCTAATGTTGGATGCTCGTTCGAGTGTTGCCAAGGTTTGTTCGTATTGCTTATTGCCAAATTGCATACGTGCTTGGGTAAGCGCAATGGCAAGACCCCCCCTGTCTGTGCTGGTCTCTGCTTTATGTAATAGCTCAAGTGCGCCTTGCTCATCATCAAGCTCGTAGGCGCTACGTGCAGCAGCCAAGTAGTTAATAGTGGGTGCTTTAACTTTGCTGGCAGATTGCGTTAATTTTTTTCGTGCTAAGGCCCAGTTTTCTTCAATAAAGTCGATTAGACCATCGACGGTTTTTGCTTGTGCTTTTTCGTCACCTACACCAAAAATCTTTTGCTTGGTATATATAACGCCATCGAAGCTGCCGCGTAAAAACTTAGTGACTAACCACTTGATAAATAGCAATGAAAATATAATTAGCAGTGCAAACCCTAAATTCATTTCAATGCTAGTTTTATTGAATACAATTAATAAATAGCTATTGCTGCCTTTTTCAAAAACTTGATAGGCAATAGATCCAATAACTAAAAAAATACAAAATGATAATAGCCCACGGATCATAGCGACTTCTCCTCAGCCTCAACGGGTGAGTCATTGCTAGGGCTACTATTACTAGTGTCGCCATTTATCTTATGAAAACGATCAATATAATCTGTTAATAATTTTGCAGAGCGATTAATGCTAGGTATTTCCTGTGCTATTTCTTTATTTAACAGCTTATTAATTTCATGATTAATTACTTCGTATTCGGAGTAATGTGAGTAATAATCTTTCCACCATCGCTGAGCTTTTTTTAAGCTTTCTTGGTAAATCAATTCTTCTTCATGCAATAAAGAATATTGAGCTTGTTCTAGCATTAGCATTAAGTTGTTAATAATTTGTAGTTGTTCTTGTTTGCTAATCAATAGATTAGATGTTCCGTCATAGTCCTGAACCTTTATAAAACCTTCCAGTTTAGCTAGTGCACCTTTAAAGCTGTCTTGTATCGGTGTATACCATTTTTTAGAGTCAGTATTTTCAGGGGCAGGTGTGATATCTGTCGCCTGGGGCTCTTGGCGAAATGGAATTAATGGCAATACTTGAACTTGATCTTTAAGCGCTGATAACTGTAAATAAATACCAGAGCGGTCAACATCTTTAGCGAGTTTTAATGAGATTATTTCTTGTGCTATGGCACTGCGAACAGGTAATAATTCTGGGTCGTCGATGGACAATAAAATACTGTCAGCTGATTGTAGCAATGCCTGTGCACCTACGGTGCTGCTCTCTACTAATAGGCGCTGGCTTGCTAGGCGTAGCAAGTAGCGTGCTTCTGCAAGTAGCCAGTCGCTTCGGCTGGTACCAGCCAGCGAGCGTAGTCGTTCAGTGTGGCTGTCTAATCGCTGATTAAGTTGTTTTTGTAAGGCATCTTGCTCTTGTTTTATGGTGTTTAGCAAGTTGGCCTGATCGGAGCTTTTGTTTCTTTGCTCTCGACTAATAGCGTCTATTTTTTCTAATTGCTCGCTATTAACTGATTCCAGTTCAGAAAACCGCTTTTCTTGTACAGCGGAATACTCTTTCCAAAATTGTAAGCCATAAAAAGCACCGACACTTAAGCTTACAATTAATAACAAAAGAATGATTAAAATTAACCCGGTAAGTTTTGACGATTTTTGTGCGCTTTGGGGAGCAGTTTTTGACTCTATTTTTTTGTCACTACTTTTGTCGGCCCTTACATTGGCTTCTGTCTTCTTCTCTACAGCAGGCTTTTTTGTATCATCGCTGGCGTCTGCTTTTTTCTCGCTGCTTTTTTTGGCCGTTTTTTCTTCTTTAACGCTCTTTTCTTTCACTGTGTCTTTGCCTTGTTCTACTTTGCTTGTTTGCTCTTTATTAGAATCTTCAGGGCTAGCGTTGATGGCTTCGTCTGTTGGTGCAGTGTTGTCAGCATCACTATTGGATTTGTCATTAGGTTTATTGGTATCGCCAGTCATAGAGTGCCTCTATCATGCTTTCGTTAGTTGCATTCTGTGCAACAATTATATGTGTAAATGCCAAATCTTTTGCAATTTGGGCAACGCGCGCGCCGGGTAATAGTAAAGGCGTTTCCTTTAGCCAGTATAGAGTTTCTTGATTGACATGTGTTGCTATTGCATCGCATAAATTGTCTAAGGTCTCGCCACTGTGGACACTAACAACGGGTGTTAACGTCGTATTTTTAAATACTGCTATTGCCTCAGGGTCAATTCTTTCTGGTGCCCGTCGCTCATAGATCTCACAATAATCTACTAAAGCGCCTCTGGCTTCAAGTGAGTTACCCAAATGTGTACGGCCACCTCGGCCACGTACAATCAGTACCTTTTCGCCTTCTAGAGTCTTTTGTAGTGCTGGCAGTGCCAATAGCGCCTCGCTATTCATAGCCTGTTCTGGGTAATTTATATTGCCTCCGAGCTCGCTGAGCTTGTCCGCTAGCAGAGTAGCGGTACTTGCACCTACAGCAAAAAAGCTAAGGTCTGCTGGTAACTGAGGCCAGTAAGTGTCGATTTCCGACACACCAAAATTAACGGCGTTCTGACTGACAAAAATTACTTTTTGGTATTCATCGAGGCGCATCACGGTGTTTTTTGCGCTCTGCTTGGCCTGGCTATCGACAAGTGGGTAAATTTCTAGCATTGCCTGAGAGCTGGTTTTGATGCCTAGTTTTTGTAGCTGCAAAGCCCAAGGCTTTGCTTGTGCACTCGGGCGTGTAATTAACACGTGTAAGCCCATAAGGCTCCTTTGCGACATATCGTTCGTTGTCATATGTATTTATGAGCCAGTACCGTAAACGGCACGCAAAATACGACCCGCGCCTGCGCTGAGTAGCTTATCGGCAAGCTCGATGCCCATTTTCTCAGCTTCATTTGCGTTGCCGCTTATATTGTCAGCCAGTATTTCTGAGCCATCAGGATCGCCTACTAAGCCCCTAAGCCATAGTTGATCTTCTTGATGGATCGCATAGCAGGCGATGGGTACTTGGCAACCACCCTCTAAGCGGCGGTTCATGGCGCGCTCAGCGCTAACAGCCTCGGCAGTTACAGTATGGTTAAGCGGTGCAAGTAAGCTTTGCGTTGTCGTATCGTTAACTCTACATTCAATGCCTACTGCACCTTGGCCACCTGCGGGTAGGCAAAGCTCTGGGGCAATATATTCGCTAATACGCTCAGCCATTTTGAGCCGAATAAGCCCAGCGCTTGCAAGGATAATAGCATCGTATTCGCCGGCATCGAGCTTCGCCAAACGTGTATTGACGTTACCTCTTAAAAACTTAATCTCTAGGTCGGGACGTATTGCGAGCAGTTGGCATTGCCTGCGTAGGCTCGATGTCCCAACGACCGCTCCTTTAGGTAGCTCTTCAAAACGATTGTATTGGTTGGAAACAAAGGCATCGCGAGGATCTTCTCGCTCGCAAATAACCGACAGGCCAAGACCCTCGGGAAACTCCATGGGTACATCTTTCATAGAGTGCACGGCAATATCGGCTTTATCCTCCAATAATGCTGTCTCTAACTCTTTAACAAATAGACCTTTGCCGCCTACTTTAGCCAGAGGTACATCAAGAATTTTGTCACCACGACTACTCATGGGTAAAAGTTCGACCCTAAGCTCTGGGTGGATAGACTCTAGCCGCTCTTTAACATATTCGGCTTGCCAAAGTGCCAGTGCGCTCTTTCGGGTAGCTATGCGCAATGTATGTGTTGATGATGACATAGAAGGAATTCCGCAAAAAGACGACATGATAGCAAAGCATAAGTATAAATGCCGGCCTAGCTGTTATAAAAGGAGAAGTATTTACAACAAATAATAATAAAAGTGACGATCCGTCATTTTTATGTTGACGAATCGTCATTAATAATTTTTAATGGCCCGCATTCTAGATATTTACTTTGTTTTTAGATTGTTCTTAAGCTTTTTGGTTAGGTAGTAGTTATGGCACCTCGTTATATGGACGATGCAGCACTCGCTCATCGAGAAGAAGAAATTTTAGATAAAGCCTTAGAGATAATCTCTAAGAACAGTATTGTTTCATTAACGATGGACAAGTTAGTCGCTAATGTTAATTACTCTAAAGGTACGGTTTATAAGCATTTTTCGTCAAAAGAGGATGTGTTGGCGGGTTTATGTAACCGAAATATGAGAAGTGTAATGGAGTTATTTGGACGTGCAGCAGAAATTGAAGGCAGTGCGCGGGAAAAAATGACGGCCATTGGCTTTGCCTATATGGTCTCTGTGCTGCTTTCCCCTCAACACTTTACTTTGGTGATGAATGCAAAAACAGAATTATTTGATGCAGCATCCATCAAGAGGCAAGAAGAGCATGAGGAGATCGATGGAAAACTGCTTAATGTTATTTGCGGAATTATCGCATCGGCAGTTTCAAATAGTGAACTCACGTTAAATTCTCCAGAAGATATACAAAAAATTTCTTTCTCCTTGTGGTCGATGGCCTTCGGCACTATTGGTTTATTACTCAATGGTGAAAAAGCCTGCAGTACAACAACGGGTTTAATGCTTGAAGACAGAGTGATAGCCAACGGTAATATAGTTATGGATGGTTGGAACTGGTCACAGAGTAATCGTGACCAAGCCGAGTTTATACGGCTATTAAAATCCGATATTTTTGCGGCGGAGCTCGATGCACTCGAACAACAAGATATCTACCTAAGAGCAGCTTAATATTGCTGTAAATTCACAAACTTTTTATACACTGCTAACAAATATAATTTTAAGAGACAAAAATATGAATAAGATGATGGAAACCTTATTTGATTTAACTATTCGCCGCCCATTCTTAGTGATTGCTGCACTGCTTATTGTTGTGCTTGCCGCAGCTTTCGGTGCAAGTAAGTTAACCTTTAAATCGGATTACCGTGTTTTTTTTGGTAGCGAGAACCCACAGCTTACAGCTTTTGAGCAAATGCAAAAAACCTTCACAAAAAATGACGGTGTTGCATTTATTGTGGCACCGAAGGATAGGGTGGTTTTTAAAGAGGACACCTTAGCGGCCATATACGCATTAACAACAGAGTCTTGGCAAATCCCTTACGCGAGCCGAGTCGACTCAATCACTAATTACCAACACACAGTTGCTGAAGAAGATGATCTGATTGTTGCAGATTTAGTGTTAGAGCCCGAGTTAATTCCCGAGCTTAATTTAGAGGCTACCAAAAATATTACATTAACCGAGCCTGTCCTGCGCAAAAAACTAATTTCTGAAGATGCATCAGTAACCGTCGTGAGTGCAACTATTCAGTTACCTGGTGTAGACCCTGTTACTGAATTACCCGAAGTGGTTGGTAAGGTACGCGAAATTCAAGCGCAAATTGTCGAGAAATACCCCGAGCTTGATATTCAGCTCTCCGGCATGATTATGATGAATAATGCATTTACAGAATCATCGCTAAACGATAATGCCACACTGGTGCCCATTATGTTTGGTGTGATCGCACTAGTGATGATCTTATTGTTAAGAACCATCAGTGGCAGTATTGCAACAATGGTTATCGTTGTCTTTTCTATTGCATCTGCAATGGGTATTGCTGGTTGGATGGGCTTTTTCCTGACGGGGCCTTCTGCCTCTGCACCAACAATTATTGTAACGCTTGCTGTAGCTGATTGTATTCACATTTTAACAACGCTACTCTATGAAATGCGCCATGGTATGGAAAAGAAAAAAGCAATTATAGAAAGCCTTCGTGTTAATTTTCAGCCTATTTTGCTTACCAGCGTCACTACGGCGATTGGCTTTTTAAGTATGAATTTTTCGGATTCACCGCCGTTTAATGACCTGGGCAATATTGTCGCGATGGGTGTTATGTTGGCGTTCTTATTCTCTATCACCTTGTTTCCGGCAATGCTTGCGGTACTGCCTCTTAAGGTTGTACCAGAGGCTGAGCGTAAAAGTGATTTTATGGCGACGATTGCCGACTTTGTTATCGCAAAACGTAAAATGCTATTTCCTGCATCTATTGTTGTTATTCTTGGTATATCAGCTTTTGTACCACAAAATATTTTGAACGATAATTTCGTTAAATACTTTGATGACTCTGTTCCATTTAGGCAGGCGACAGATTTTATGGAAGAGCGCGTATCGGGTTTGATGACACAAGAAATTCAGGTCGATAGTAAAGAGTCTGGTGGTATTAATAACCCAGAGTACTTAAATGTATTGGCAGATTTTACCGATTGGATGCGTGAGCAACCAGAGACCGAAAATATTAATGTACTGTCAGACATTATAAAGCGCTTAAATAAAAATATGCATGGAGATGCAGAGGAATATTATAACCTGCCTTCTGAGCGGGATTTAGCTGCGCAATACTTATTATTATATGAACTGTCGCTACCCTACGGACTTGATCTCAATAATCAAATCGATGTTGATAAAGCCGCCTCTCGTATTATGGTGACGACAAAAAATTTGACGAGCACACAAAACATTGATTTAGAAAACAGAATTAATCAATGGTTTGTTGACAACGCCCCTAACTATACGGCAACAACAGCAAGCCCAAATCTGATGTTTGCGCATATTGGTCAACGTAACATTTACTCGATGCTATTAGGTACAACAGCAGCATTAATTTTGATTTCTCTATTGTTGGGTTTTGCGCTTCGCTCGGTAAAATTTGGATTTATTAGTTTAATTCCTAATCTTATTCCAGCGGCAATAGGCTTTGGTCTTTGGTTCTTTATTGATGGACAGATAGGCCTTGCGCTATCAGTTGTAACAGGGATGACTCTAGGTATTGTTGTTGATGATACTGTACATTTTTTGAGTAAGTATTTGCGTGCACGCCGTGTCAAAAATAAAGATACCGTAGAGGCGGTACGCTATGCATTCGCAAGTGTTGGTCGTGCACTATGGGTGACGACATTGGTTTTAATTGCGGGCTTTATGGTATTGGCTCAGTCAACCTTTAAGCTTAATGCCGATATGGGACTGTTAACGGCAATAACAATTGGTGTTGCACTCATTGTAGATTTTGTATTTTTGCCGCCCCTTTTAATGTTGATCGACAAGGATAAAGCAAATAAAACCAATGAAGAGCAAGTTGATAGTACCGCTGCACTTAGCTCTAATTAACTAGTATTGAATAAACAGATTTAATTGAAAGGTAACTGATTATGTTGACGAAAAATGTTAAAAAAATAATGATTGCAAGCATTAGCTCGGCAATTGTTCTATTGAGTTTTCAAGCCCAAGCAGAGTTTAGTGATGACCCTATTGAAAAAGGTCTGCAAATTGCAAAAAAAGTCAAAGAGCGTGACCTTGGTTGGGGTGATAGTGAAACCACCTTAAAGATGATACTGAAAAATGCAGCAGGGCAAACAAGTACACGTGAGTTGCGCACAAAGACTTTAGAGGTTCAAGGCGATGGCGATAAGGCGCTCAATATTTTTGACCATCCTCGTGATGTTAAAGGTACAGCTTTTTTAAGTTTCTCCCATCCGATTGGTGCTGATGATCAGTGGTTATATTTGCCAGCACTTAAGCGTGTTAAGCGTATTGCGTCACGCAATAAGTCGGGCCCCTTTGTTGGGTCAGAGTTTTCTTACGAAGATTTATCTTCATTCGAAGTAGAAAAATATACCTATAAATTTTTACGCGAAGAGCCTTGTAAAGGCGGCACCTGTTTTGTTGTTGAGCAAAATCCTGTCGATAAATTCTCTGGCTATACTCGTCTGGTTAGCTGGATTGACACTACAGAGTTTCGTAATTGGAAAATAGAGTTCTACGATCGTAGAAACAGCTTGTTGAAAACATTGACCGTTGAAGACTTTAAGCTCTACCTCGATAAATACTGGCGACCAACGTCAACCAATATGACAAATCATCAGTCTAAAAAAACAACGGATCTCGTTTTTGAAGGATACGAATTTAGGACGGGCTTAACCGACAGGGATTTCAATAAAAATACATTAAAACGGGCTAAGTAAGTAGCAGTTGTCAATGATGAAAACATTATTCATAAAAATGCCGCGACGCAGTTATGCATACTCTCTTTTATTTGCGTTGGGAATTTTTTTTATTGCTGGCACTGCTAGCGCTGTAGAGATTTCAGGTAGCACACAGTTTGAAGTTACTGCTTATGCCAGAGATGGGCAGTTTGACGGGCAAGATTACCGTAGTAATTTTTCGGTGGCGTTAGCACCTGAATTTTTTTGGGATTGGAATAATGGCGACAGTTCTATAGTCTTTACCCCTTTTTATCGTTTTGATGAAAACGATGAAGAGCGTTCCCATGGAGATATTCGCGAGCTGGATTTTCTTCATGTATTTGGTAATTGGGAATTGCATGTGGGTGTGCGTAAAGTTTTTTGGGGTGTGACAGAGTTTAATCAACTTGTCGATGTTATTAATCAAACCGATAGCGTTGAGTCTTTCGATGGAGAGGAGAAGCTTGGTCAGCCCTTGATCTCTTTGTCACGTGTGACCGACTGGGGGATTTTTGATGCATTTATTCTGGCAGGCTTTCGTGAAAGAACCTTTGCCGGAGAAGATGGCCGGCTTCGAGGAGAGTTTATTGTTAATGAAAGTAATGCTCGCTTTGAAGATGATAGAGAAGAGAATGCGATAGACTTTGCTCTGCGCTGGAGCCACTCTTTTGGTGTTTTTGATGTGGGTGCTTACTGGTTTAGAGGTACAGACAGGGAGCCCATACTTGAGGCCTCGTTTAGTAACGGTTCGTTACAGCTAACGCCTTTTTACGAAGAGATCGATCAAATTGGTACAGATATTCAAGCGACCGTTGGCAATTGGCTTTGGAAGTTCGAGGGCCTTTATCAAAAGAGTAATCTTGAAGAGTACTCTGCAACTCAGCTAGGCTTTGAATATACTTTTTTTGGCGTCGCTAATAGTGCAACGGATATAGGTGTTTTGCTTGAATACGGTTGGGATGAGCGTGGCGAAGATAGTACTGCGATTTTCCAAAACGATATTTTTGTCGGTGCGCGTTTAACATTAAATGATAGTGCCGACTCTGCTCTGTTAGTTGGTGGCAGTTACGACGCCGATTCTTCCACGCGTAGTTTTTTGATCGAAGCGTCGAGGCGAATCAATGACCGCTGGACAATTTCTATTGAAGGTTTGCTTTTTCATGGCGGTGATACTAATGATCCCCTTACAGCATTAAATGATGATGATCGTATCCAGATAACATTCGAGCGATTCTTTTAATTAAAAAATAATAGACATATGAGCATTATTCAAAAAATACTCTTACGTATCCCTACGCCTTTGCGCTATACCGTTATGCTGCAGGGGCTAGGCTTTTTAAAGATACCGCTGATTTTTGCGATCAGGCCTAATATTATTCGCCTAGACGATAAACAGTGTGTCTTAAAAATTGCTTTTAGGCGACGTGTAAAAAATCATTTAAATTCCATTTACTTTGGTGCTCTTGCTATTGCTGCTGAATGCGCCGGTGGTATTGCGGTAATGAAAGAAATTATGGACAGTGGCGAAAAAGTCTCACTGGTTTTTAGTCACTTTGAGGCAAAATTTTTAAAGCGCGTAGAAGGTGATGCCTATTTTACCTGCAATAATATCCCTGAGCTTAAAGAATTTGTCAATAAAGTGGTCGTATCGGGCGAGAGAGAGGAGTTACCCTTTGAGGTTGTCGCAACCTGCCCAGATAAATTTGGTGATGAACCAGTTGCGTTGTTCTCTGTGACAGTCTCCTTAAAGCGCCACTAGTGTTCTATACATAAATAGACTACAGCATCTTTAATAAGCTTTTAATTTTGCTGGCGTAGCGCCGGCTAACGGTTGGCGTGTCATCTATATCTGCAATACGTAAGCTGTAGTGGCCTTGTCGATCTCGGTTTAGGCCCAAGATATGTTTAATAGATACCAAAGAGTTGCGGTGCACTCGTATAAACTGTTTTGAGAATTCGTTCTCTAGCTCTTTTAGTGTCTCGTCAATTAGCACTCGCTCATTAATACCGATGACCATGACATATTTTTGGTCAGCCATAAAATAGCGAATATCTTCCAGCGCGATTAACTCAATGCCTCGATGCCCTTTAGAGGTGATGTGTTGGCGTTGGCTTGAAGTCTCCTCATCTTTTAAAGAGTCTAGCTGTAGTTTAGTAATGCTTTTTGCTTTTTCTAGTGCATCGTTTAGTTGATCTTGTTGTACGGGTTTTAATAAATAGCTACTGGCTGAGGTTTCAAAGGCTTCTAGTGCGTATTGATCATAAGCCGTGGTAAATATAATTGCAGGTGGTGAGTCGAGCTCAGCAATTTTTTTTGCCGCCTCTAATCCCGTTTCTCCTGGCATCTCTATATCCAATAAAATAATAGCAGGGTCATGAGTAGATACTGCATCTAGCGCCTCATTGCCGTTTGCTGCCTCAGCAATAACGGTATGGCCACATTCGGTTATCATTTTATGTAGCCGCTTTCTGGCTAATGGTTCGTCATCGACAATAACGACATCCATATACTATCTCTCTATAAGGCTTTTACTCTTCATTATGGGTAATACAATACTAACCATGAATTCATTGTTAGTATTGTTTGACTCAGCCTTTAGCTGGGCTTTATCGCCATAGTGTAAATGTAATCTATTTTTAATATTGCTTAGTGCTATTTTATTGCCATTAGTTCTATCTTGGTGGGTAACTTTTGGTATTGGGTTAGTAATGACTATATGAAGGGTATCATTTTCTTGGCTAATCGATAGCGTCACGGTACCGCCTTCTACCAATTGTTGTATGCCGTGACCAATCGCATTTTCGAGTAAAGGCTGTATGGATAAAGAGGGTACAAGAGCTTGTGGCGTGGGAGACTCGATATTCCAATCCATCCTTAAGCGCTCATCTAAGCGTGTTTTTTCTATATCGATATAGCGCCTACACAGCTTTATTTCATCTACCAAATCAACCAGCCCCGGTTTTTGTAAGCTTGAGCGAAATAGCTCGCTTAAGTCTTCAATAGCTTTTTCAGCGGCTTTTGCATCAAAACTGATTAAGCTGGCAATGGTATTCATGCTATTGAATAGAAAGTGTGGCCTTATACGTGATTGCAGCGATTGGATTCTGGCTTCTAATTCGGCTTGCTGTTGATTGCTAAGTTGCTGTTGTAGGTAAAGGTAACGCAATAAAATACCTGCAAATATTGCCGCTATCGCCGTTGATCTTGCCCATTGTTCCGTATCACTTGGAATTGCCATGACTATAGGAGCTAGCCACAAAATAGTGGCAGAGATAACTAGGCACAGGCTAAAAGCTAAGCAGCCACTCAACACTAGTGACAAGCGATTTAGTAGCGGGCGTAATTGGCATAGTATTAAGGCGCAGCTAAGTATGATCCACTGTACTAGCATTGAGATAATGCCAAGCGATATCCAGGAGAAGCCAGAGGAATAATCGGCAAGCATAATGACGAGTGAGAGCAGCTCACCGATCAGTACTAGGCCTAAAATAGCCGAGGGAGAACATAGATAAGGTAGTAATGGCAGAGGCTGTTTTTGCTCGTCGTTCATATATTTTCCGGGCTGCGTATTTTGTTATTGGGCTAGTCATTATGCACGCTTGAACCTAAGTTTATCATAGCGTGTACTTTCTAGTAGTTAGTACGATATAGCCTTTACTTCCATATCCGCTATAATGCGCCACACTTTATACTTATGGCACATGTTCTTACTATTTTTGTAGATGCCTTTAATACTGGATAAGCAATGACTAAAGATCTTTCTAATACTAATGAAGCTAACACTGACAAAACTGCTACCTCTTCTGCTTGGGGTGGGCGCTTTAGTGAAGCGACAGATGTATTTGTGCAACGTTTCACAGCTTCGGTCGATTTTGACCAGCGCATGTATTTAGAAGACATCGAAGGTTCTATTGCACATGCGACGATGTTGGCAAAGGCTGGGGTGTTATCTGATGATGAAAAACAGCAAATATATGCAGGTCTTGAAGCGGTACGAGATGAGATAGAGCAGGGCACATTTGAGTGGTCAATCGAGCTAGAAGACGTACACATGAATATCGAAAGTGCGCTAACTAAGCGTATTGGCATTACGGGTAAAAAACTACATACAGGTCGCTCTCGTAATGACCAAGTGGCAACCGATATTCGTTTATATGTCCGCAGCGCGATCGACGATATTGCCAAAGAGCTAACGCGACTGCAAGAGGGGTTATTATTGGTTGCTGAGCGCGAGGCTGCGACTATTATGCCGGGCTTTACCCACCTGCAAACCGCGCAGCCGGTAACTTTTGGTCATCACTTAATGGCATGGTTTGAGATGTTAAGCCGTGACTTTGATCGCTTTATGGATTGCAGGCAACGTCTAAACCAATCGCCTCTTGGTGCTGCTGCATTGGCGGGTACTACCTATCCAATCGATCGCGACTATACTGCCGAGCTATTGGGTTTTGAGCGTCCAACTGCTAACTCGCTAGATTCTGTTAGTGATAGAGATTTTGCCATTGAGTTTTGTTCAGCAGCTAGCGTGTTATTAATGCATCTTTCGCGTGCCAGCGAAGAGTTAATTTTATGGACCTCTGCTCAGTTTGATTTTATCGATTTACCTGATCGCTTTTGCACGGGTTCGTCAATTATGCCGCAAAAGAAAAATCCCGATGTGCCAGAGTTAGTACGTGGCAAAACAGGCCGAGTGTATGGCAATTTAACGAGCTTGCTCACATTAATGAAGTCACAGCCATTGGCTTATAATAAAGACAATCAAGAAGATAAAGAGCCGCTATTTGATACCATTGATACTGTGCGCGATTGCTTGCGTGCCTTTGCTGATATGGTACCTGCTATAAAGGCTAAAAAAGAGAGTATGTACCAAGCGGCTAAAAAAGGCTTTTCGACGGCAACGGACTTGGCTGACTATCTTGTACGTAGGGGCATTGCCTTTCGTGATTCTCATGAAATTGTCGGTAAATCTGTTGCTTACGGGATTGAGCAAAATAAAGATTTGTCGGAGATGACTTTAGAAGAGCTGCAGCAATTCTCCAGTGCGATAGAGCAAGATGTGTTTGATGTACTAACGCTTGAGGGTTCTGTTGGAGCAAGAAACCACATTGGTGGTACAGCGCCCGAGCAGGTAATGGCTGCTGTTAATAATGCCAAAACTTTATTGGCAGCGCGAAACTAAGTACTGTTAACAGTACTTAGTTTTTATTGTTTAGACTACGAATCTGCCAAAGAGGGATAAGTAAGCAGGCGGTAACCAGTGTATTTAATACAAAAGCGGCACCAACATTGTTAAGTAACGAATAGCTCGTGTCTCCAATATACCAAACCAATATTGCAGCTACTAAGCCTAACCAGATTTTTTGCGTTGGCTGTTGAGAGTAATTTTGAATTAGTATAAATAACAACATTCCCCAGCTGGCAACTGTTGGGCCAAAAAGAGAAATAACATAAGCCGCTTGAGAATGCGCCTCACCCGACAGCGCTATGTTGTTAAACATCGTATCAACAAGAAGTTTTTCAATCATTTCTATTTGTGCCAAAAACGGCAACAAAACACCTAAGACAATATGCGCGATGGCAATAGCTTTGATGACTAGAATATATTTTTTAGCTAGTGATGTTTTCATCTAATACTCAACAGTTGCCGGTAAGAAGAGCTATATTATAAAGCAGCTGAGTACTCGGAGGTAAATTTGTGGCGGTTTAGCATGAACTCTTTTGCATGAAGCAGGCCGAGTTGTAAATATTTTTCTCGGTCGTGATGCGCCATTATTGTTGGGGTTTTAATTTTGATACTTAAAGGTTCTATCCATGTGCCGGACACAAGCTGAATGCAAAAGTGAGTGTTTGATTCTTCAAATATACAATCGCTGATAAAAATCCATTTCATATTGATACCTTTCCTAGGTAAGTATTTGCTTAATAATTGTGTCTTTGCTTTATTGGCAAATATGTAGGTAAACGCTGAATATCATGTGCGACATTGGCTATAGTATATAGTCTTGCTGACTGCCGGCTAGTTATTAAAACATTAAATGCATAAACAATTAGCAATAAAAAAGCCCTATAAATAGGGCTTTTTTATCAATAATAGTAAATTCAATTAGTTTTGTTTTTTCCATTCTTTCCAAGCGGCATCGACTAAATCATCTGGAACAGTGTTTGCCTTTGAGGCAATTTTAAAGATACTTGGTAGAGAAGGAAACTTGCCTACACTTTTAATTTGCTGAACAAAACCTTGAATAACAGCGGCATCAAAAGTGGATTTTTGCTGTGGTGCTACAGCAGGTGCTGGCTCTTCAGATTTTTTGGAGATGCGCTTCATTGCAATACGGAGGCTGACCTGCATCTTCTTAAAGGAGTTCGCCAAAAACCCAATTTCGTCTTCAGATTTAATTTCAAAGTTCTCGTCCAACTGCCCCAAACTGATGGCATCAGCTGTACTTGCTAGCTTAAGTAACGGCTTAATTACGATGGTACTTAGTAGGATGTTCATTAGTACGAAGATAGCAATTGCCAATACAAGGATCAGCACGATAATACCCGTAGCAAAGTCAGATAAATCCTTTTTAAGTTGCTCTTGAGATACATAAATATCTAGAGAACCAATATTATTTCCCTCTCTAATAATATTGCGCGTTACTTGAATGTCGTTTGAACCAAACGGGCCGCTATAATCAATGACCTGATTGCCTCGATCACGCCCTTTGGCCGATAGAATACCTTGACCGCCTTGATCGTTAACAACAATGCCGACAATACTAGATTCGCCTAATTCTGTTTCTAAAATATCACTAACTTGCTCTCTGTCGATATTCCATATGGGAGTTTCAAGCCCTTTAGATAGTCTATCGGCGGTTACATTAGCAAACTGGTTTAGTCGAGTCTCCTCAGCTGTTTTAATGTAGTCATAAGAAAGAATACCTATAATCACCGTAACTATTGTCATAGTTAAAATCAGTAACGAAATCATTTTCACTTTAACGGTTGCGTACCATTTAATGTCTTTCAGGTTGTTCATTTTGCACCTTATTGTTTAGGTAAAAGTTATCAATAAATTTTTGTGATTAAAACTAGCGATAAATTATCGCTTAGCCCTTTGTTTCGATTGCATCGAGATATTCTTGCTCAAACTTCGCACGAAGCTTGGCCATTTCACCGCTATCAACCATTTCTTTAACGACCTTACTAATAGTAGGTAAGAGGTCTTTATGGTCTTCATGTATATAGTGATAAAGTGGCAGCACTTTTAGTGGCTTGCCAATAAGCTCTATGTTATCGATGCCACTTGCCTTGATTAATGATAGGCCATTTAAGCGGCCTGTTAGGCCTAAATCAGCACGCCCACGGCTTAGAAATTCGATAAATAAATTAGACGAAGGCAAAACGTGAACGTTGTTTAAGCCCTGTGTGATATTTAATGTATGTCTAACCCCTCGATTGATAACCAGAGAGTATTTTCTAAGATCATCGGAGGTCTCAATATCAACCCCGGGTTTTTTGATGCCGAAAGATTGTGTCGTTAAGTCTGAGATAGGAGTGGGTACACGAAGTAGACTTGGGAATTTATCGCCTAAGGTGTAAACACGCAGTGTCTCGCCGTCTTTACGGCCACTAGAGGCTTCTTCTAAGGCGCGACTACCTGTCATCGCCGTAACATTCATAGGAATCTTGGCGCGTTTGTAAATTTCAGTGAGTAGTTGTTCGCCAACAATCTGCTCGGACAGGCCTTTAATTCTTACAAATTCATATGTTTGCTGGGCGTGAGCGATATTGGCTGCAGAAAATATGGCTAACAATAAGCCAATATAAAACGTAAATCTTATCATTGTGCAGATCTCGTATCGTAGTTATGTTTTTATATGCCGGCCACCGCTTATATTAATTCTTATGAGGTTGGTCAGCTGGCTACTACCTAAAAAAATATCACGATACTTGTGATCAATATTGCACGTCCAACTTTAACCGGCAGCAAAAGAAATGCTTGTGCATATTTTATTAAATATTGATCTATTCCAACACTGTTAGCAGCTAGGGTCAATAATTTATTTAATAAAGTGTTTATTAATAAGCGCTATGTTTCTGAATTTGTTAGTTTTTTACATTTCTTATAACAAAAACAGCTAGTTAAATGGTCATTAACCATACCAGTTGCTTGCATGAAGGCGTAGCAAATGGTCGGACCGACAAAAGTAAACCCTGCTTTCTTTAAGGTTTTACTCATAACCTCCGATTCTGCTGATGTTGCAGGTATTTCGCTCATCGATATCCATTTGTTTTGTATGGTTTTGCCATTAACAAATTGCCAAATATAGTCATTAAAGCTGCCGTGTTCATCGACAATCTTTAAATAGGCCTTAGCATTTTTACTAAAAGCCTTAACTTTGAGTTTATTGCGGATAATGCCGGGGTTTTGTAAAAGCTCTTGGTGTTTATCTTCCGAATAGTTGGCCATTTTATGTGGGTCAAAGTTATCGAAGGCTAAGCGATAATTTTCGCGCTTTTTTAAAATAGTAATCCAGGATAAACCTGCCTGCGCCCCTTCTAGCAGTAAAAACTCGAAAAGTGTTTGATCATCGTGTACAGGAATACCCCATTCATTGTCATGATAATCCTGGTATATCTCGCTGCCGTGGCACCAATCACATCGATTAATTACTTGTTGCATAAGGCTTCCCTACAGTGGTTTTTAGACGCTATTAGTTTAGCGACTGTCTTATTTATATTAATGTGGTCTTAGCGCAGCTTAAACCAACTTGTACCCTTAACCTTTACCCGTTAAGGTATTATCTTGATGATTAAGGAGTAGTGATCATGCATTCTTTGTATCCGTCCATCAAGCCTTATGAAACCATGGATTTGCCCGTTGGTAATGGCCATGTGTTGTATGTAGAGCAGTCGGGTGACCCAGAGGGAGTGCCTGTGTTGTTCATACATGGCGGCCCAGGTGCTGGAAGCTCTGCAGAGGATCGTCGATTTTTTGATCCAGAGAAATACCGCATTATTTTGTTTGATCAGCGTGGTGCTGGCCGCTCAACGCCCCATGCCGAGTTGACCAATAATACTACCCAAGATTTAATCGATGATATTGAGCGTATCCGAGAGCATTTTAACATTGATCAGTGGGTTTTGTTTGGCGGTTCTTGGGGCTCAACATTGTCACTTTTATACGCACAGCAGCATCCAGATCATGTGCTAGGAATGATTCTGCGCGGTATTTTTCTATGTCGTAAGCAAGACCTTAGTTGGTTCTATCAGTATGGCGCAAGCCAAGTCTTTCCTGATTATTGGGAAGATTTTATAGACCCGATTGAGGTCGATCAGCGTGGCGATATGATTCGGGCATATTATCAGTTATTAACGGGTGATAATGAGCTTGCTAAAATGAACGCTGCCAAGCACTGGTCGATATGGGAAGGGCGCTGTGCAACCTTAAAGCCCAATGCCGATGTTGTTGATACCTTTTCCAATATCCATTTAGCGCTCTCTCTTGCGCGTATAGAGGCACATTATTTCGTCAATGACTCCTTTATTAAAGAGAATCAAATATTAGAGAATATTAAAAGCCTCTATGGCATTCCGGCTGTTATTATCCATGGCCGCTACGATATGGTCTGCTCTCTTGACAATGCAGTATCGCTGCAGCGTGCTTGGCCAGATGCTAGATTGCAAATTGTACGAGATGCAGGACACTCTTCGCGCGATCCGGGTATTCTCGATGCATTAATACGTGCAGCCGATGAAATGGCCATTGCCTTTTAAATAATTTGTTTATTGTTAACAGCTTTTAGGAATTCGTATGAGCGCAACGCTTTTTTACATCCATGATCCAATGTGCAGCTGGTGTTGGGGTTTTAAACCTACATTGCAAGCTATAAGAGAGGCATTACCAGAGTCTATCGAGCTAAAAACTATCTTGGGTGGGCTTGCGCCGGACTCAGATGAGCCGATGCCTGAGGCGACAAAGCAATATGTCCAGCAAAACTGGAAAAATATTGAGAGAGTGATTCCTGGAACACAGTTTAATTATGATTTTTGGACGCATTGCCAACCTCGGCGCTCAACCTACCCTTCCTGCCGTGCAGTCATTGCTGCACGCGAGCTAAACCCAGAGCTAGAGTTTGAAATGATAGAGGCGATACAAAAAGCCTACTACCTTCAGGCTAAAAACCCATCAGATGCTTCTACGTTAATCGAGCTTGCTGGAGATATTGGCTTAGATAAAGTCCAGTTTGAAGAGACCTTTAAGAGTGATCAGGTGCAACAACTATTCGAGCAAAACCTGTATGCATATCAGCAATTGGCAATAAATGTAGGTGTTTCTGGCTTTCCTAGTCTGGCTATGAAAGTCGATACACAATTTGTTGGTATTCCCATCGACTATAACAATGCCAATGTATCGCTAGATGCCATTCGTAGCTGTAACAGGCCCTAGTATGCGTGCATTGCTACAGCGTGTATTGCGCGCAGATGTTAGCGTTGATGGCAAAGTCGTTGGCGATATAGACCAAGGCTTGCTCATTCTTTTAGGTGTTCAGCGAGGTGATACCGAAGAGGCTGCTAATAAGCTGCTCGATAAAATATTTAATTATCGAGTATTTAGCGACGAGCAAGGTAAAATGAACTTAAGTGTTAAAGATATTCGTGGCGGCTTGCTCATTGTTTCTCAATTTACTTTAGCGGCAGATACAAAAAAAGGTCTGCGCCCTGGATTTTCGTCGGCGGCTGAGCCAAGCATTGCCAAATCACTTTATGAGTATTGCCTAGATCGTGCATGTCTCTTAAGCAAAGAGGGTAGTGAGAGCGATAATGCTGTTGATGGCGGTAATAGCTGTTACCGTAACAAGGTCGCCAGCGGTATTTTTGGTGCAGATATGCAGGTCTCTTTAGTTAATGATGGGCCTGTGACTTTTCTTTTAGAGGTTACCCCTTAATTTTTTAATGTTGCCAACCTATCAATGCCAGCAATTGGCGTGTAAGACTGATGTATACTGTTTTCATTTTTACAGTTCTAACAATAGCCATCAAATAGCGCTCACTGCGTACAGTTTTTAATATGTCGATAGATTCTCAAAAGCCCCTATTAATTATGTTGATGGGGCCTACTGCATCGGGCAAAACTGATGTCGCCATGGCCTTAAGTAAGGTACTGCCCATTGATATTATCAGTGTCGATTCTACCCTGGTGTATAAGGGGTTGAATATTGGCTCGGCCAAACCTTCACGGGAAGAGCTAGAGCAATTTCCTCATCGCTTAATCGATATTTGTGACCCTGCCGAGTCATATTCGGCTGCAAATTTTTGTCGCGATGCCGAGCGTGAGATCAACAACATCGTAAATGCCAAGCGGATTCCTATATTGGTCGGTGGCAGTATGATGTATTTTAAGTCTCTGCTTGATGGGCTTGCAGATATGCCTGCAACAGATCCAGCTATTCGCCAAGCTATCGCGTTGGAGGCACAGCAAGAAGGCTGGCCTGCGTTGCATGCCAAACTGGAATTAGTCGATCCAGATTATGCCGCGCAGCTGCATCCAAATCACTCACAAAGGATTTCCAGGGCTCTGGAGGTTTATCGCGGTAGCGGTATAACTATGACGCAATATCGACAAAGACAGCAAGACACTAGCTGCCCTAAATTTTTGGATAAATTTACTGTTATTTGTCTAGGCCTATTGCCCGATGATCGTGCACTGCTGCACGAACGTATATACAAAAGGTTTGACATGATGTTGGAAGGCGGTTTTATTGAGGAAGTTATAGCACTTCGTAAGCGGAAAGATTTGCACCTCGATCTTCCATCTATGCGCGCTGTTGGCTATCGCCAAATTTGGCAATATCTCGACGGTGAGTATGACTATAATGTCATGAGAGAAAAAGGTGTTGCGGCAACTCGACAGCTCGCCAAGCGTCAAATAACTTGGCTGCGCGATTGGCCTGATTTAATACGTTTATCTGTCGATAAAAACCATGATGAGTCGCTTATGCGAAAAAAAGTTGAATTAATTCTGAGCTTTTTGCCGCCAAGCTACATATAATAGATAGACATTAAAACAGCTTGTGCATATATTATTAAACTTTCTGTGCATTTAGTTGTTTATATAATCATTTAATGAGGAGAGTATTATGTCAAAAGGGCAAAATCTACAAGACCCTTACCTAAATGTGTTACGTAAAGAACGTATTCCAGTATCTATCTATTTAGTTAATGGCATTAAACTCCAAGGGCAAGTGGAATCATTTGATCAGTTTGTTATTTTGTTAAAAAATACAGTGAGCCAAATGGTTTATAAACATGCAATCTCTACTGTTGTACCATCACGTGCAGTCAGAGTGCCACTAGTTAATAATGACGAAGACTTTGATGAAGAGTAGTTTCTTCTTCAAAGATAGGCGTACGTTTACAATGAGGTCAATGATTGTTCTTTGATCGTCCTGAGTCAGGTGAGCTAGCTATATTAGTTCACCTCGATTTATCACACTCCCACACCTCCGACGACCCCCGTGAGTTCGAAGAACTCGTATTATCTGCAGGGGGCGATCCTATTGAATTAGTGACTGGTCAACGTGCGCGTCCTGATGCCAAGTACTTTGTGGGCACAGGTAAAGTTGAAGAGTTGCAAGAACTTGTTCGCCTGCATGGCGCGCAACTAGTTATATTCAATCACACACTCTCCCCAAGCCAAGAGCGTAATCTTGAACAAACGTTAGAGTGTCGAGTGTTGGATAGAACTGGTTTAATTCTCGATATTTTTGCTCAGCGTGCGCGGACCCACGAAGGTAAGCTACAAGTCGAACTCGCGCAGTTACACCATATGTCAACACGCCTTATTAGAGGTTGGACACATTTGGAGCGCCAAAAGGGTGGTATTGGTATGCGTGGCCCAGGTGAGACCCAGCTAGAAACCGATAGACGTTTATTGCGTGTGCGCATCAAATCGATTGAGGCGCGCCTCGAAAAGGTCCGTAAGCAGCGCGATCAAGGTCGTCGCTCGCGTGTGCGAGCATCAACGCCTACTGTCTCTTTAGTGGGTTATACCAATGCGGGTAAGTCGACACTGTTTAATCGCCTAACCAATGCCGATGTTTACGCAGAGGACCAACTCTTTGCAACTCTCGATCCAACCATGCGTAGAATAGAGCTCGCCAACGTTGGCCCGGCAGTACTTGCTGATACTGTGGGTTTTATTAGCCACTTGCCCCATCGTCTGGTCGATGCTTTTAGAGCAACGTTGGAAGAAGCCGCACACTCAAATTTACTACTACACGTGATTGATGCAGCCGCGCCCGAGCGCCAGATGAATATCGAACAGGTAGAGGTAGTGCTCGATGAAATTGATGCAGGTGAATTACCCCAGCTAAAAGTTTACAACAAGCTCGACTTATTGCCTGATCAGCAACCTCGTATAGATCGAGACGAAGAAGGTAAGCCAATAGCCGTTTGGCTGTCGGCTCAGTCTGGGCTGGGGCTTGATTTACTATTACAGGCTTTAAGTGAATGTTTGGGGCAAAAAATGGTCTCAGGTCAGTTATTGTTGAATAGCCAAATGGGACGCCTGCGAGCAAAGCTTTACGAACTCTCGGTAGTAGACGAAGAAGCCTTTACTGAAAAAGGCCAGTATGAGCTTTCCATATCAATGACCGAGGTAGAATTCTGCCGACTGATTAGTGCAGAATCTATTGAGCCGAAAGACTTGGAATGGCGAGGAGTCGCCCCAAGGTTAGGTAAACAGCTAGAACATTGGCAGCACTGATGTGGGTGTAGACTTTTAAGCGGTAACTTTGTATAAACCGTGTGAAAAGCAAAGCGTATAAAGGCTATATAACGACTCTCTCGTAACTAACACATCGTGCGAGAGAGATTTTTCTGACTACATATAATTATTTCAACAATTCAACTACGTGGAGAACACTATGGCCTGGAATGAACCGGGTGGGAATAATCAAGATCCTTGGGGTGGACGTAACAAAAATGATGGCCCACCCGACCTTGATGAAGCCTTAAAGAAATTTCAAAACAAAGTACACGATATCTTTGGCAATAAAAAAGGTAGTGGTAATAACGGCAATAATAATGGCTCTTCCTCTGGGGGTGGCGCATTTTCAGGCGCGATTATCATCATAGTACTCATTGTTGCTGGTGTTTTTTATGCGGGTAAAAGTGTCTTTCAGCTTGATGCAACGGAAGAAGCAGTTGTTCTTAGGTTAGGTAAATTCCACACCATTATTGGGCCAGGCCTACATATTAGACCTTGGCTTATTGATGCTGTTTATGTGGTTAATACACGAGAAGAGCGCAACTATAGCACCAAGAGTTTTATGATTACCGAAGACATCAGTATCGTTGAGCTACCAGTAACCGTTCAATACAACATCGGCGATGTTAAGCAGTTTGTCCTGAATGTACGTTCACCAGAAAACAGCCTAAAACATGCCACCGAAAGTGCTATGCGCCATGTTGTGGGCTCGACTATCTTAGATAGTGTACTTTCAGAGGGGCGTGAATCAATTGGTGTAGAGGTGCAAGATCGCCTTCAAGAATACCTCGATGATTACGGTACAGGTATCAAGATTGTCAATGTTAACGTGCAGCAGGGTAACCCGCCACGCGAAGTACAGGCAGCCTTTGATGATGTGGTTAAAGCGAAGGAAGATCGTGAGCGCTTGATTAACGAAGCGCAACGTTATGCGAATGCGGTAGTACCTGAGGCCGAAGGTCGTGCGGCACGTATTATCGAAGAGGCCAACGGCTATCGTGATCAAGTCGTTTCAAAAGCAGAGGGTGAGGCCGAGCGCTTTAACCGCCTTTATGCCGAATATCAAAAATCACCAGAAGTTACTCGTGAGCGTCTATACATCGATGCAATCGAGTCGGTGATGGGCAATAGCTCAAAAGTGCTAGTCGATGTTGAAGGCGGTAACAATATGTTGTTTTTACCGCTAGATAAAATTGTAAACAGCGCTGCGTCATCTAGCTCAAACGCAAATAACGAAATATCGCCAGACGTATTACGTAGGATTAACGAACGCGTCACCGAAGAAGTGAGACGTAGTCAGGCGAATAGTAACAGTCGTACAAGAGGGCTTCGCTAATGAGTACTAAAGCATTATTTTTTGGCATTATTGTTATTGTTGCCTTGGTGGTTATCCGCTCAACGGTTTATATATTACCCGAGTATCAAAAAGGTGTTGTCTTGCACTTTGGTGAGTTGAAGCCGGATTACCCTACTACAGGTATTAATTTTAAATTTCCACTAGCTGACGAAATTGTTCGCTTTGACGGTCGTGTACTTACCCTGGATGCGCCGCCTAAAATCCTGTTAACAAGACAGCAAAAGCGCCTAGAGGTAGACTCCTATGCTAAGTGGCGCGTTAAAGATGTTGGCGTTTATTACGTAAAAACCGGTGGCTCTGAGCGACGTGCGGCTAACAGCTTATCGGATCGTATCGACCGTGAGCTTGCTAACCAACTCGGTGCGCGTACACTAGAAGAAGCAGTATCCGGTGAGCGCGACCAGCTAATGGCAGATTTAACCAAAGCCATTAACGATGCCGTTGGCGAAGAGCTGGGTATCGAAGTAACCGACATTCGCGTTAAGCAAATAGAATTGCCTGCTGAGGTACGTGACTCAGTTTATGGTCGTATGGAAACCGAGCGTAACGAAACTGCTCAGGAGTATCGCTCCAATGGTAATAAAGAAGCCGAGCAAAAGCGTGCACTTGCTGATCGACAAAAAGTGGTTATCGAAGCCGATGCCTATAAAGAGTCAGAGCTGGTTCGTGGTGAAGGCGATGCGTTAGCGACAGGTATTTATGCATCAGCCTACAACAAGGACCCAGAGTTCTATAGCTTTGTGCGTAGCCTAAATGCTTATCAAACCACCTTTAACAACAAAGGTGATGTGATGTTAGTTGACCCTAAAAGTGACTTCTTCCGTTATTTGAAAAATCCAAACGGTCAGCCAGCGCAGTAGTTAATTAAAGCCTACTCAAAGATTTATTGAGTAATTTACAAACTACCCACTAAAAGTGGTAAAATCCCGCAAACCGAGTCTAGGCAGGCTCGGTTTTTTTGTGTGTGCTATTTTTTGCGCTTTGTAATCGGTTATCGAGACCAAGAACTATGTGGGAAGCATTATTAACGGCCTTTGCGCTTATGTTAGTGCTAGAGGGAATCATCCCCTTTTTATACCCTGCTAAATGGCGCAATTTAGTAGCAACACTAAGCCAAATAACCGACAAACATCTACGAATGATGGGTTTGTTGAGTATGTTAGCGGGTATCGTTTTACTGTATCTAACTCGCTAGTGATAAATAACTGGACGTCTAACCTCCTAAAGAGAAAAACATGAATGTTAATCGTTGGCTGTTACCCGACGGCGTAGAAGAAGTCTTGCCCGCCGAGGCGCAAAGTGTTGAACAGCTTCGCCGTCGCTTGCTTGATCTTTATGCAAGCTGGGGTTACGAGCTTATTATGTCGCCATTGATAGAATTTACTGACTCGCTATTGAGCGGTGTCGGTGCTGACCTTAATTTATTGACAGTTAAAGTCACTGATCAGCTTTCGGGTAAGCTCATGGGCTTACGTGCTGATATGACCCCACAGGCTGCCAGAATTGACGCACATAGTTACGTAAAATCTGGTCCAAGCCGCCTTTGCTATGCCGATCACGTATTGCACGCTAAGCCTAAATCACCACTAGCGGTAAGAACACCATTACAGGCCGGCGTTGAATTATTTGGTGAGGCAAGCCTTGATGCTGATATAGAAGTTATTACTTTATTACTTGCATCTCTCGAACAAATTAATGTACCCAAGGTGACCCTTGCACTTGGCCATGTCGGTATTTGTCGTGCGTTGCTAGAGTCATTAAATTTAAGTGATACGGAAGAAGCTACATTTTTTGATCTACTCGAAGCAAAAGACGTCGCCGAGATAAAACGTTGGGCCACCTCAAACTTTGAATCAAAACAAACCATAAACTGGTTGACCACCTTGCCTACTTTATGTGGTGGTATTGATACTTTAAGCAAGGCTTGCGAGCAACTTGATGATGCACCTGCCGAAGTTGAAGCGGCGATCGATGAGTTGCGAGCAGTGTCGGAGGTTGTTGCCGAGCGCTATCCTAATATCAATGTATATTTTGATTTAAGTGAGTTGCGTGGTTATCACTACCACACAGGCTTAGTATTTGCTGCCTTTGCTGAGGGTTTTGGTGATGCGATTGCTAATGGCGGTCGCTATGACCATATTGGCGAAGCCTTTGGCCGCGCACGACCTGCCACCGGTTTTGGCTTAAATCTTACCTCAGTGCTTTCGCTGCTTTCGCTTGCGCAACCAGCTAATGGTATTTATGCGCCATCATCTACCGATGTTGCACAATGGCAAGCCATACAGGCGTTGCGTGCACAAGGTGAACGTGTTGTCAGTGGTTTATCACAAGAGCCTGATTTTGTAGAGTTACGTTGTGATCGCCAATTAGTGTTGGTGGATAACGAATATATTGTAAAAGCACTGTAATTATTCAGTGCTTTTTTATTGTTTAGGTTTTTATTATTAATGACTGTTTTTTTAGTGCTTAGTTAATTAAGTCTTTAAATACAGTTACCGTTAATTTTTATTGAGAAAATATCATGGGTAAAAATGTAGTCGTCTTGGGCACACAATGGGGTGATGAAGGTAAAGGTAAAATTGTTGACCTGCTAACAGATCAAGTATCTTTAGTCGCGCGTTTTCAGGGCGGTCACAATGCTGGTCACACCTTAGTTATTGACGGCAAAAAAACCGTTTTGCATTTAATACCCTCTGGTATTTTGCGCGAAGGCGTTAAGTGCATGATCGGTAACGGTGTTGTGCTTGCCCCCGATGCGCTCTTAAAAGAGATGGCCGGCCTAGAGGCTAATGGCGTACCTGTTCGTGAGCGACTGCGTTTATCACCTGCTTGCCCATTAATTTTGCCCTACCATGTTGCACTTGATCAAGCGCGTGAAATTAAACGTGGCAATGCCAAAATTGGCACAACGGGCCGTGGTATTGGCCCCGCCTATGAAGATAAAGTAGCGCGTCGCGGTCTACGCTTAGGTGATTTATTCGACGAGCAATCCTTTGCCGAAAAATTAAAAGAAGTCATGGAGTATCACAACTTTGCGTTAACGCAATACTACGGTGTAGATGCGCTAGATTTTGATAAAGTACTTGCTGACGTACTTGCCCAAGGCGAGCAATTAAAACCATTAGTAGAAGATATTACCGACACCCTACATACTGCACGTGAATCTGGCGAGAGCATTTTGTTTGAAGGCGCGCAGGGTTCACTACTCGATATCGACCACGGCACTTATCCATTTGTTACTTCATCTAATACCACCGCTGGTGGTGTAGCAACGGGCTCTGGTATGGGGCCAATGTATTTGGATTATGTATTGGGTATTACCAAAGCCTATACAACGCGCGTTGGTTCTGGCCCTTTCCCAACAGAACTCGATTGCGATGTTGGCCAGCACTTAGGTGTAAAAGGTCACGAGTTTGGTGCAACCACAGGGCGTAAACGCCGCACCGGTTGGTTTGATGCCGTTGCTGTTAAACATGCGATTCGCATTAACTCTATCTCGGGTTTGTGTTTAACCAAGCTTGACGTACTAGATGGCCTTGAAGAAATAAATATTTGTGTGGGCTATAAAGACCAAGCCGGTAACAACTTAAGCGTCCCTTTTGATAGCGATGGTTGGGACAAAATTGTGCCTGTTTACGAGACTATGCCTGGTTGGCAAGAAAACACCTTTGGTGCACAAGGTCTTGATGCGCTACCAGAGGCTGCGGTTAATTATATTAAACGTATCGAAGCACTGGTAGGCGCACCTGTTGATATTATCTCAACAGGCCCGGATCGCGTTGAAACTATTGTATTGCGACATCCTTTTTGTGTATAAAAGAGTCCTTTAAAGCCCAGTAAAAAAATAATAAAGCGAGAATCTTCTCGCTTTATTTGTTTAAACACGAGAGAAAACTGATTGCATGAGCCAACATAAGCGAGCAGGGCAATTAGCCCAAGACAGTGATTTAATCAACGTTCCTCGCTTGATTAGCGACTACTATACGCAACAGCCCGCGAGCGACACGCTTGTGAGTTTTGGTACATCGGGCCATCGCGGCTCATCTATTAATGCATCGTTTACCGAGATACACATTCAAGCCATTTGCCAGGCGCTCGTTGAATATCGTCAGCAACAAAATATTACCGGCCCGCTTTTTTTAGGTATCGATACTCATGCGCTTTCTGAGTGTGCATTTGCAACCGCTATACAGGTGTTAGTCGCTAACGGTGTTTATGTCGTTGTGCAAGAGGGGCGAGTTTTTCAGTCAGTAAATAACGATGCAAGGCTTTACACGCCAACACCTGTTATCTCTCACGCTATTCTTAACTACAATGCAGGTGAAAATAAAAATAGCCAATACTTAAAAGATTCGCTGCCCGATAAAACAAAAAACGGTTTAGCCGATGGCATTGTTATTACTCCATCTCACAATCCACCGCAGGATGGTGGCTTTAAATACAACAGTGTTAATGGTGGCCCCGCCGATACTGACATTACAACGCAAATACAAAATCGCGCCAACGAAATTATTATTGCGGGCAACGAGGCGGTAGGCGAGGTTTCCTTTAGCGATGCATGGCATTCAGACTTTGTTATCGACTACGATTTTATACAGCCTTATGTCGATGACCTAAACTCTGTTGTTGATATGGAGGCAATAGCGAAAGCTAACATTAATATTGGTGTCGACCCACTAGGTGGCTCTGGCCTTGCCTATTGGGACTGCATTGCAAAAACCTACGGTATTAACATAGATGTTGTTAACCGAAAAATTGACCCGACCTTTGCCTTTATGCCTTTGGATAAAGACGGAAAAATTCGCATGGATTGCTCAAGCCATTGTGCGATGTCAGGTTTAATTAGCCTGAAAGATAAATACGATATTGCCATTGCCAACGACCCCGACTTCGATCGCCACGGCATCGTCACTCGCTCCCAAGGTTTAATGAACCCGAATCACTTTTTGGCCGTTGCTATAGATTACTTGTATCAGAATCGACCAGAGTGGTCAGAAAAATTAGCAATCGGCAAAACTCTAGTGTCGTCGAGTATGATCGACCGTGTAGCTGCAAAGCTTGCTAAAAAAGTCTGTGAAGTGCCCGTAGGTTTTAAATGGTTTGTGAATGATTTATTCGAAAATAATATTGGTTTTGCGGGCGAAGAAAGTGCAGGTGCTTCGTTTTTAAGGCGCGATGGCAGTGTTTGGTCTACCGATAAAGACGGCATTATTTTGGGTTTATTGGCGGCAGAGATAACTGCCGTTAGCAAAAAAGACCCTGGAGAATATTATAAGGATTTAACACAACAATTCAGCGCGCCTTTTTATAAGCGTATTGATGCCGCTGCCACGAGCGCGCAAAAAAATTGCTTAAAAAAATTATCGCAAGAAGATGTAACTGCGAGCGATCTAGCGGGCGAAAAAATACTCCAAAAGTTGACTCATGCCCCCGGCAATAATGCATCGATTAGCGGTTTAAAAGTCGTGACAGAAAACGCGTGGTTTGCAGCGCGACCTTCGGGTACCGAAGATGTTTATAAAATTTATGCCGAGAGTTTTATCGATGATGCGCATTTGCAGAGAGTTATCGATGAGGCACAAAAAATAATTAACGATGTATTTACAAAAACAGGCATCAGCGCATGATAAAACTCGAACAAACAAATCAACTCAAAGTTATCGAGCTTAGCGATAAAGGCGTTTTTGTTGATGCCAAAGAATACGGTCAACTCTTTTTGCGTAATGCGCCTAAAGACATAAAAGAGGGCGGCGGTCTTAAAGTAGGGGATAGTGTCGATGCCTTTTTGTATCGCGATAAAACCAATAAAATCTTAGCGACTTATGCGAGTGCTAAAGCGAACATTAATGAATGTGCTTTTTTAGAGGTGGTTTCTACAGGCGATCACGGTGCATTTTTAGAGTGGGGCATGCCAAAAGATTTATTATTGCCACATTCAGAACAAGCCTACCCAGTACGTGAAGGGCAATCCTATGTAGTCTATGTTCTGCTTGATAATAGTGACCGCCTAATTGCCAGCACAATGTTGCACCACTATTTAGAAGAAGATGCACTACACCTTAAAAAAGGCGATGCCGTTGATATTATGATTGCTGCTAAATCTGACTTGGGTTTTAAAGCAGTAATTAATAACAAACAGCTAGGTTTAATTTATCACAGCGATTTATCGCAGCCACTGAAATTCGGCACCCGTATGAAAGCCTGGGTTAAGGCCATACGGGACGATGGCAAAATAGATCTAAGCATTAACATGCTAGACGATAAGACCCGCGACCAATTAGAGATGCGTATTCTTAAAGCCCTAACACATGCTGATGGCAAACTCGAACTCTCCGATAAAAGCTCACCTGAAGAAATCTTTGCCGCCTTTAAAGTCAGTAAAAAGAATTTTAAACGGGCCTTGGGTAGTTTGTATAAGCAGCGCCTTATTGTTATACATGCTAGCTATATTGAGTTGGCTGGATAATTTAAATTTTATCAAGTTAGCTTATTATTCAGTTGAGTACACAACTGAGAGTAATCAGCAAGAACTCTCAAAGTAGCTGACTAATACTGTGTTGTTAAATTATCGATAGGGCTCTTTACTCCTTTACCTCCTCGATTAATGACATGCGTATAAATTTCTGTTGTAGCAATGTCAGAGTGCCCTAGTAACTCTTGAATCGTACGCAAATCATAGCCAGCTTCAAGTAGATGTGTAGCAAAACTGTGCCGAAAACTGTGGGACCGAGCAGGCTTGTTAACTTTAGCAGTACATACTGCTTTTTTAAGTTGCTTGGCTAAACTGGATGGGTGCATATGATGGCGGCGTAAGGCACCAGAACGAGGGTCTTGGCTTATATTATTAGAAGGAAATAGAAATTGCCATCCAGTTTCTTTTGCTGCATTGGGATACTTCCGAGCAAGTGCATTGGGTAAATAAACTTCTCCGTAGCCTTCCTGAAGATCTTGATAATGTAATCGCTCAACGGTATCAACCTGATTACGCAGGCGAGGAATTAGGTTTTCAGGTAGTAAGGTCGAGCGATCTTTATTACCTTTTCCGGCACGGACAATAATATTTCTGCTACTAAAATCAATATCCTTTATTCGTAGCGATAACAATTCCGCTTTACGTAAACCGGATCCATACAATAACTCTACCTGTAGCCGATAAACGCCGTGTAATTGCCGTACGATGGCAGCAATCTCTTCTCTGCTATAAACAACGGGCAGCCGACGGTGGTATTTAGCGGGTGTGTAATTCAAATCGCCTACATCAACACTCATAAAGCGTTTATATAAGTACACGAGAGCATTTAAAGCAGTGCGTTGTGTGTTTGCTGAACAATAGCGTGTATTGGATAAGTCTGCTAGAAAGTTCTCGATATGTTTTGCTCCCATAGTCTTTGGGTGCTGTTTATTGTGAAAGTAGATAAATCGCTTTATCCAGTGAATGTAAGTTTGTTCTGTTCGATAAGCTAAACCATTTTGCCGCATATGTAGCCGAACTTGATCAAGTAGCCTAGGCGAACGGGGAGAGATAGTGACGCGAATATCATCCATAATAATCACCAAAAATGCTGTATATAAAAACAGTATTCTCTCCTAAAGATTATCCTATGGCAAGTCCAAGATCAGTAGACCAGTTCACTTGATCAGTTTATGATGGCCTAAGCCCTTGAAATATAAGGGTAGATAATATTGATCAAGAGAAAGCTGTGTATTATTTATTTTCTCTAGTCTCTTGATCATAAAATACATAGTTAGATAGCTTCTATCTAACTAATTGTTTTTATTAGAAAAATGCTTAAACCCAACCTGCTATTTATTTTGATCAAGAGAATGGTGATAAGTGGAATAGGTCTATTGAATAAACTGTTAAGCATCTTAAAATATGAAGTATATTTTTACCTTTATAACTAGTGCGGCTTTATCGGGTGCTATTGTGTGGCATCTTGTAACAGATTCTGCTGAAAGAGCAATAGAGCTCTTAATGACTAATACAGAAGTAGCGGATTTACGCTATTTTATTGAGCTACAAAAAACACCTGAATCTGAGGTCAGGTGCAAGTTGGCAAAATATTCAGTTTTTATTGCAGATGGTCTCGACGCTGAGGAATCAAAAAAATCACCTTTTTTAGGTCCTTCTGGTTTGGGGCCTGTAACTTCGAGAGAAATAACAAATGCTTTGGGGGAACTCAAAGCCAATAATATAAGAGAGTATGCTAGCAATTGTATAAAAAATAATGGTTTATCTAAATAAATGCTTAACAAGTGTGTCATGTTCGCACGCAAAAACACGCGTGCTGGGACGGCTTTCGCGTTGCTCCAGCCGCCACATACACAGGCGTTATATGTAAAAATATGAATTCAAAAAATTTATACAGCTCCTACAATAGATCGCTTCATGTATTTATTATGTGCTTAGCATCTTTATTAGGCCCATTCTTCATGGCATCAGGCATAGATTCTGGATATGAAAGAAACTTAATACTCGGGTTATTGTTAGTTGGGTACTTGGCCTTTCATCTATTTAAAGCTTACCCAAACAGAATGTGCTTGGGTAAGACTGATAGGCTTGCATTTTTATGGGTTCCTCTTGCAATATTACCTTTAGGTTTGCTTTTAAGTGTAATTGAGTTTCTACCGTGAAGTTTACATATAACAAGTTACTTAAATTCATGCCTTCGGCATCAGACGCAGCAAAGCTGCGCTGTTTAGTAAGGCGTTATGAATGTTAGATATTATCGAGTAAAAAATGAAATCGTTGGATAAATATATAATAGTATCTAAATCTCATTTACATAAAATAGCCTTGTGGATAAAAGAATATGCCCATGTACTGCGTGTATTCGGTGGTATATTTTTTGTGCTAGCACTTGTTGCTGGTTTGTTCTGGATGAGCGGGAAGGAAATTGAACCTCTTGCTTTTGTCTTAGGTTTAATGAGTTCTCTTTTTTTTGCTAGTCCGTCTATAGCTAATTACTTTATTCCAAATAGAAAACCGATAAGAGACATGAGTTTTGATGAAATATTAGATTTTATTCCTAACACAGACCCAAAATCAGATTGGTACGGGGTTTCAAGAAATTGGTCTAGTGAACGATTTCTTAAAGAGGATCCTCGGTTAAGGTTTCGTGCAAAATTTGGTGAAGAGGGAGTTCAATGTGAAGACTTTAAAGAAGAGTGGGCAAATTGCCACCCTAATAGAAATGCTAGGGGTTATTGGTACGATCTTTACTACGATGGAGCATTTTTAGATCGTATTATTTTAGTCGCCGTTGATGGCGCTCAAGCAATGCTTCCTCCGCCAGAGTTTTCAACGAATACAATAAAAATATATAACTATAGAGTTGCTCAAATTCATGATTCACATAACAACTTAGATGAGTATATAAGCAGATCTGGGCTTGAGGTTGAGAATTCATAACAAGGCCATTAAATTCGTTCCAGCCACAAAAAGCGTGGCTTCCACCGGACTGCCTACGCGTTGCTTCGGCATCCGTTTATGGCGGCGTTATGTGTACGGATAATTTATGAGCAAAAATTTTTCTATTACACCAGAAGAGTTCGTTCAAGAATTCAAAGAACTAAAAGATGAATTAATGGAAGATTATTTTTCTTCTTCATCTGATATATCAAGAGTAGACGAACTAAAATCTGGTGGCTTAAGTACTAACCAAATAGAACTAGTAAAAAAAATTTGTGATGAACAGTTAACTGATGCGTTATATACCGTTTTGTTAGGTTTAGATGGCTGTGCATCTATATCACAACATCAGATATCATATAACTTGAAAGATGAAAACAATAATGATCTGTCTGGTTCTGGTGAGTTAGAAGCATGCGCATATGAAGCATTTCATGAAAACACATAACAAGAACATCAAAAAACGCTTCACTACGTTACGCTGGACGTCGCTGACGCTCCGCCTTTTATGTGGGCGTTAAAAGTCACAAGGAGAATTCTGTGCAAGAAGTTCATGAAAGAGTAATGGTAACAAATGATTTATCGTGTAC